>CBDDKY010000005.1:0-149023 GCA_965230455.1 Gammaproteobacteria bacterium | reverse complement strand
ATCTAACCGTCTCATAACACGGGCAATTGTGTCGTCAACGGGGATCCCGTTCTCGTAAGGCAGAAATTGCCGCAACCAATCCAGCTTTAAATCGCCAAAATCCTTGATAGCTTTCCAGCCATCACAGCCCGATACAGCCGCGCTGACAACTAAAAAGACGATTTCTATTAACGGGTAGGCTTTGGTTCGTTCAATACGTGGGTCTTCTAATTCATTGAAATGGCTTAAAAAATCAATCTTCATCGGGCGGCTCCTTGGGGTGTGAACCGCTATTTGATCATAATAATTGCCGTTTGTCGATCTCTATTACAATCGATTGTCAATACTTTTTAGATGATCTTGCCCTGAGGGTTCACAAGCCTATACGGTTAAATAAAGACCTCCTGGCTTGTGGACTTGTGGACAAATCGGCGGACCATCCTTTACCAAAAGCTCTTAACTCAAACAAGGCGCTTTGTAATCAACCTCATCACGTAACATAGCATTCAACGTGATAATTATTCGTCGCATCACGGCAACAAGTGCCACTTTTGACGCTTTCCCTTTTTGTTTGAGTTTTTCATAACAGGTTTTCATCGTAGGGTTGTGTCTGATAGCAACAAGCGCAGACATATACAGTAGCTTCCTAATGGTAAATCGCCCCCCATAATTCTGCGCTTCCCTGTCTTTCGCCCGCTATCGTGGTTTTTCGGCGCAACTCCTACTAAGGCCGCTATCTCTGTGCGACTTAAGCGCCCTAATTCATTCAATCCTGACACCAATCCCATGGCCACTTTTTCACCAACCCCTTTGAATGTTTGTAGACGTTTAAACACTTCATGCTTCTTTTCATCCTTTTTTATACGTGCCTTTGTCTTCTCTTCAATCAGTAGGATTTCTCTTTCTAGTTGTTTAATCGTGCGTTTTATCGAGCTTCTTATTACTTTAGATAAATGTGATTTTAATCTGTTTTTTTCAGCAACTAATGTATCTACTAACTGACCGCGTCTGCTCGATAGTTCATTAAGCTCAATCTCAACTCGGCTCGCTGGTGTATTCGCTTCAAGCTTTTCTTGAACTCCAAATTGAGCAATAATTTCTGCATCAAGTGAGTCTGTCTTTGCAAAATACCCTTTTTGTTTTGCAAAGTGATATACTCGGCTAGGACAGGAGGCATGGAAGCCAATATCTGCCCGTGCAAGTAATTGACAGAAGACTTTTTCATACCCGCCCGTATACTCCATAACCACTAAAGGCTGGCTTGTTCTATCAAGTGTCTTGATAAATTTTCGTATCCCTTCCTCTGTGTTTTTTATCGTCTTATGGGTCGCTTGTATCGAAAAATACACATCAATTTTATCTTTTGATATATCTGCCCCAATATATTCAGCGCTGGCTAGTTGATCTTTTTCTATCATCGCGTTATCTTCCTCTTGTTGTTAACGTGTCTCAACATTGTTATACGAACTTTAAGTTCAACCTACTGTTCGAGATCTTGTTAATAATATGTGAAGTGGCGTACCAAGATTCTCGCGCACTATTGTGTGCAATTGCTAACCGTACTACCACTTCACGCCTCTGACAGCCATGATCTTGACTGCTTGAGGCATTTTATTGCCCGTTCAGAAAACAATCAACTCACTAGGCTATACCTTAAGATACAATTACTGACAATCGATTGTAATAGGGATCGACAAACGGCAATTATTATGATCAAATAGCGGTTCACACCCCAAGGAGCCGCCCGATGAAGATTGATTTTTTAAGCCATTTCAATGAATTAGAAGACCCACGTATTGAACGAACCAAAGCCTACCCGTTAATAGAAATCGTCTTTTGGGCTGTTCCTATCGCCAAAAAATCGGGCTGCTTTAGAGACACAGGTCAATGGAAAAGCTAACCAGCATTATAATGCTGAAAACTCAACGTCAGATGAAAACACACAGCACACAAGATACACGCTTTTATATTTCATCCTGTGTACCCGATGCCAAATCAATGATGCCGATTATTCGCAAACATTGGCGGGTAGAAAACTCTTTGCACTGGACGTTAGACGTTACCTTTGGTGAAGATGGCTCACGGATCAAAACAGCAGCGTCGCCGAGATTTGGATAATCTCAACAAGGCGATCCTTGATGCCATGCAAGCTGGTGGCATGTATCACAACGATAGCCAGATTGCCGATCTGCGGATTGTGCATGCTCACACTGAAAAACCAGAATGGATCCAAGCTGAAATCACCCCATTGGAGATCGCCTATGCAAAATGACGTGATGCAGTATGTCGAGCGCCGCCTTGAAAAGTGGGCGGATTGGTACTTGCGCCATAACGACTTTGGGCTGGGATACCCCAAAAAAAGCCTGGAGGCCCGCCTCATGGAAACTGGAGGTTATCTGGTCAAAACCACCGGGCCTGTATACCCACCTGAAAATGTCGAAGCAGAGGAAATTGAAGGCTTAGTGGCCGAAATTGCCCACCAGCCCCCTAAATTAACCCAAGCCCTGCGTGCACAGTACTTCGACAGGAGCACCTTGCCCTTCAAAGCCCAAAAAATCGGCGTCTCCAGGACTCAATTCAAGGTTTATGTTGATATGGGCAAACAATGGCTAGCAGGAAGCCTCAGTATTAGGCTATAATCATCATTGACGTAACGTCAAGCTTTGGGTTGCCTATACAGGGCTGTCCCATTAAAATAATATTTTTAATTAAAAACAAACAGTTACAACAGTTTTGAAACTTAACCCTGCTGAGGTAACCACTTGACACTATAAGGTTTTGTTATTTTTAATGGGACAGCCCTGGTTGCCTATATTAACGAGGTTGATTTGTGGAATACACGGTAAAACAGTTAGCTCAATGGTCAGGTATTAGCGCCAGAACTTTCCGTTTCTACGACAAAATCGGACTGCTATCCCCTGCTTATTATGCGGAAAACGGTTATCGCTATCATGGCGATAATGAATTGCTACGTTTACAGTAAATCCTATTTTTTCGCGAAGTTAGATTCAAACTGAAAAATATCAAAGCCATCATCACGTCAGATGACTTTAAACAATCTGACGCCTTCAAGCGGCATAAAATCCATTTACTGGAAAAAATTAATAGGTACAAAAAGCTCATCTCCACAATCGAGTGAAATATTCCGTGATGTTTTAAAGCTTGATAATGATACCTGGGACAGAGCGCGTGGCTGGGTACTTTGGAAAACTCTGTGTGCGCCGATAGCGGGAACGGACTGCGATAAAATCTTTAATGAAATTGCGGATGATTTTGAAATTGAAAGGAAATAAAGGCATGAATGATATTAGCCTACGATTAACAACACACAATGATACAGCGCAAATAAAAGAGCTCATGAATAAGTATTGGGGCGGTGAGCCTTTAGTGATTAGAGCTCAAAATTACTATCCAAGCAAACTGGAAGGTATTTTTGCTTTAAACAAAGATGAAATCATAGGGTTTTTATTTTTTGATGTACAAGATGAATATTGTGAAATTGTTGTGTTTGAAGTTTTGAAAAAATTTCAGGGAGTTGGCACAAGGATGCTTGAAAAGCTTAAAGATATTACAAAGAACAAGGATTGCAATAGAATTTTTCTAATGACAAATAATGATAATTTAGATGCGCTACGGTTTTATCAACGACGCGGATTTCAAATTTGCGCGATACATATTGATTCAGTAAAAGAATCCAGAAAGCTGAAACCAGGAATACCTATGACAGGTGAATACAATATTCCATTGCGCGATGAAATTGATTTAGAGTTGAAATTATAGGAGTTTTTGAACATGGCAGATGCAAATATAAAGTCAGCAACAATTGAAGATATCCCTCTTATCTTAACGTTTATAAAAGAGTTAGCCGAATTTGAAAAATTACTGGATGAAGTAACCGCAACCGAAGAAATATTAAGGGAAACGCTATTCGGTGATAACCCAAAAGCAGAGGTGATTATAGCGTATTGCGACAACAACCCCGTTGGATTTGCATTATTTTTTCATAATTTTTCGACATTTCTCGGAAAACCTGGGATTTATCTTGAAGACCTTTATGTCAAGCCAGAAATTCGTGGCAGAGGAGTAGGTAAAAAAATGTTGCAGTATTTGGCACAGCTAACGCTTGAGCGTAACTGTGGAAGACTGGAGTGGTGGGTATTGGATTGGAATCAGCAAGCCATCGATTTCTATAGGAGTATTGGCGCTATTGCAATGGATGAATGGACCGTTCAAAGAGTAACGGGCGATGCTCTGAAAAAATTAGCACAAACTGAATAATTATTATGAATGATCGAAAAATTACCACAATTAAAGATCCGCTAATCAAGGAGGCGCGCGCATTAAATAAGCCCTCTGTAGACTGCAGCGAATTTCTACTGGAAGGAGAGGATATTATCAACTGGGCCATTAGTGCCGGAGTTCATATCAAGCACGTTTTTGTTTGTGATAAATATGCAGGTGACGATTTTATGCGCCTATTAGAATCTAAAAAGGTACCTTTCTATCTCTGTTCTGATGGAATCATGAAGAAAATTAATGAATCTAAATTTTTAACGCCATATATTGGCGTTGGCAAAATAAATCAAAATGATCACCTGCTATCTGATGATTTTGTCATTATACTCGACCACATCCAGGATCAAGGAAACCTAGGAACAATTACACGAACATGCTCAGCATTTGGCGTTAATGAAATCGGACTTATCAACACGCCAAGTATTTTCAGCAAAAAAACTATTACTGCATCAAGAGGCAGTGTATTTACATCTAAGCACATTAAATTTGGCAACCCTCAGGATGCCATACAAACACTTAAAAGTTCTGGATATCAAATCATTGCAACAACACCGAGAGGTCAGCATTTGCAATCATTAATCTCCCTAGAAAATTGTCCCGTTGCCTTGATAATAGGTAATGAGACCAATGGTGTTTCAAAAGATTTTATAGACCAAGCTGATTTCACTGTGCAAATTCCCATGCATTCAGAAATGGAATCCTTAAATGTTGGCGTGTCAACTGGCATCAGCCTCTATGAACTAAAATTGAAGGTATTAATAGCCATGCTAAGTAAAAAGATTAAATTAACATTGGGTCGTAATATTGGAGTTGCTCATCAACTCATGCGACATGCTCTTGATATGGAGCTTAAAAAATTGACGCCTCTTACTAGCGAACAAGTAGTCTTGCTTATGATCATGCAATGTGATGAACGAATGTCAGCGTCGCAGATTACCAAAGATATTGGTTTTGCAAACGGTGATTTAAACAACCTCTTGTCTCCCTTGCTACGTGACAACCTAGTTCATTACGCCGAGGAAACAAAACATTATGTTATTACACCCAAAGGCGAGGAAATTATTGGTAAAATATGGCCTGTCATCGAAAAATGCGAGCAGGCTATTTTAAATGATTTCACATCGGACGAGAAACAACAGCTAAAGTTGTTTTTGACAAAAATTCAAAATAACTGTCAGACCCTCATAACTGAAAACAATAAGGCGAATCATTTCACGAAAATAATTGAAACAGATCGTCTGTTTATGAGGTCATTTTGTAATGGTGATGTTGATGCATTTTCTGCAATATGTGCCGATCCTGAGGTAATGAAATATATTGGTGGTGGCAGTCACGACAGAGAGCAAACACAAGCCAAAATTGCTAAATGGATTAACGACTATGAAACCGATGGATTTGGTTTAATGGCATTAATCCATAAAAATTCTAATGAGCTAATTGGATTTTGTGGTCTTATCAAGCAAGTCGTTGATGATAAAGAATGCATCGAGTTAGGCTATCGTTTGGCTAAAAAATACTGGGGGCAAGGGCTAGCGACTGAAGCAGCTCAAGCGGCAAGAGACTATGCTTTTAAGGATCTGAATATCCAACAGCTTATTTCAATTATTCACCCTGAAAACATCGCATCGAAAAAAGTCGCATCAAAAACTGGAATGCGTTTTATCAAAAAAACAATCTTCCAAGGCATTGATGTTGAAATTTACGGAGTAACTAATGACAGATAGCAAAAAAATATGGCAACACAATGCCGCCTTTTGGGACCAAGAAGCATTGGTACAAAACCCATGGTCTCAGCCCGTTTCTCAAGATATCATAGCTGCAGCCAAGGAAGGTAAGTGGGCAATTCACATTACCAAACAACCATTACCCAGCAGTTGGCTTCCTCAAAACATTCGGAATAAAGACATACTATGCCTGGCATCTGCAGGCGGACAGCAGGCTCCTGTTTTAGCAGCCGCAGGTGCAAATGTCACAGTATTTGATGTATCCGAAAAACAATTAGCGCAAGATCAGCTTGTGGCGGACCGTGATAACCTACAGATCAAAACACTTCAAGGCGATATGGCAGATCTATCAGCAATAGCCGATAGTTCGTTTGATTATATTATCAATCCAATTTCTAACCTATACATACCTGATGTCAAACCAGTATGGCACGAGTGTTATAGAGTATTACGCAAACAAGGTGTATTGCTTGCTAGTTTTTATAATCCAATTTTATTTGTGTTTGATCGAGACACAGCATTAGAGCAGAAGGGCCTACTCAGACCAACATATTCTATTCCTTATTCAGATATTAAATCCCTTAATTCTGAGGCTTACCAGAAAAAAATTAACGCGGGTGAAGCTATCTGTTTCGGGCACAGTCTTGCAGACCAAATTGATGGGCAGTGTCAAGCGGGACTCGCAATAACCGGCTTTTATGAAGATGAGCACCCAAACCCAAGATTTTTGATAGAAAAATATATACCCACAATGATTGCGACAAGATCGCTGAAGATTGAATAATAAGTTAGTGTATGACTGAAAAGATTAAAGAAAATTACTTCATCATTACCGGTGCTATGGGCGCTGGAAAATCAACAATTCTCAAGGAACTAAGAAAACTGGGTTTAGTTTGCATTGATGAGCCTGCCAGACAGATATTAGCAGAACAAAGAGCGATAGGTGGAGACGGCGTCCCTGAGCACGATCCTAAATTATTTACTGAGCTACTGCTTTCACGATCAATCTATCAATTTAAGCAAATGGAAGACCAGCAAGGACCTGTAATATACGACCGCGGCATTCCAGACAACATAAGTTACGCAACACTTTTTGATTTAGATCTAAAATCTTATACAAAGGCTGCCAATCAGTATCAATATAACAAACACGTATTTTTCCTCCCAGCTTGGGAAGAAATATATCAAAATGATGATGAGCGTAAAATGACTTTTGAACAAGCCAGGCAGTTTGGCGAAGACGTAAGAAGAAGATATGAAGATTTAGGTTACATCATTATTGACGTGCCAATGACTGATCCGAAAACAAGAGCGGAATTCATAATACAAAAATTAAATGACTCTATAGCAGAAGAGTTATCATGAATAAGCTTACTCTACCACCATCATTCAAGAAAAAAATAATTGGCACATTTGGTGATACTGGCGAAACATGGCTTGAAAATTTGCCAGAACTTATTGCTGAATCAGAAAAGCGCTTTAATATTAAAATTGGCGAGGCATTTGATCATCAGTCCTTTAATTTTACGGCTCAAGCAATTAAGGCTGATAGTGCTGGTGTTGTTATCAAGCTCTGTGTACCAACTAGTGAAGTTGAAAATGAAATTGATGCATTGAATTTAATGCATGGCAGTGGAATCTTGCAATTGCTGGATTCTGACAAGCAAAATGGCATCTTACTACTGGAACGCTTAAGTCCTGGTGAAATGCTAACAACCGTGCATGATGATATTGAAGCAACGCGCATTGCTGCTGATGTTATGCAAAAAATATGGAAACCTATCTCAGGCTCGCATTCATTTCCAACGACAGAAAAATGGTTTAATAGACTTAACCAACCAATTGACCTACCGATAGGCTTTCCTGCAGCACTAATAGACAAAGCAAAAAACGTTGCAATGGAACTACATCAAAGTATGGGTGAGGCTGTATTGCTGCATGGTGATCTGCATCATTTCAATATTCTATCTTCACAAAGACAACCATGGCTAGCCATTGATCCCAAAGGCGTTATAGGGCCACCAGAATATGAATGCGGTGCTTTCCTTAGGAATCCTATCCCAGGAATTGCGTCTAAGCCTGATCTCAAATCGAAATTATCCAGTCGGATTGATATTTTTGTCGAAATGCTTGGCTTTGATCGACAGGTTATTACTGGTTGGGGATATGCACAAGCTATTTTAGCAAGTGTGTGGTGTATTGATATGAAATCTGATGATTGGCGCGTTTTCTTAAAGTGTGCCGAAACTTTAGAAAAATTCACACGATCAAGGGCTAAGTCATGACAAAGCACGAGCCAATTTTAAAAACACACTGGGAACGTTGTCGTGATCATTTGGCTATTGATAAACCAATATTAAATAAACTCATTCAACCCTATTCTAGTGATGAGATCGCTGATTTCACTCTGTTATCTGAGGGATGCGCCAACTCAAATTACAAAGTCGAATTTGTAACAGGACAACCTGTTGTGCTTAGAATATATTTGCGTGAAAAGGATTCTTTAGCACGAGAAATAGCACTACATCAATTAGTAGCTGACCAACTCCTAGTCCCAGAAATATTTTACAGTGATGATAGCTGTGCCTTGATCGACCACCCTTACGCAATAATGGAATTTGTTGATGGTGAATTAATGCGAAGCGTTATTCTATCAAAAGATGAATCTGCAATTAGGGAGTGTGCCTTTTCTGCTGGAATAAATCTTAATCATCTTAGAAACATCAAACTTGAGCATGGCGGTTTTTTCCAGGATGGTAATTTAACCATTCGCCCATTTAACCATGATGAAGAATATTTGCCATACGCATATTCCTGCCTAGATCATGAAAATGTTATTGATAGCCTGGGGAAACAGCGGGCAATAGTTTTGCATAGTTTTCTTGAACAAAACCAAAATTACTTACCAAACAAATCAAATGCAAATCTTACCCATGCCGACTACGATCCAGCAAACATGCTGGTGAAAAAAATTAAAAATCGCTTTGAAGTCGTGGCCCTATTAGATTGGGAATTTGCTTTCTCAGGATCATATTTGCTCGATATAGGGATGTTTCTACGTTACAGCTATAAACTGCCAGAAATTTATGAATCCAGTTTTATTAATGGCATTATTTCAGAGGGTAATGCTTTGCCAGAGCATTGGAAAAAATCAGCAAAATTAATGGATATTATCTGCCTGCTAAGCCTGCTCTATTGGAATCCTAAAAAAGACCGACCTAATTTAAGCGCTGATGTTGCTTCACTGATTCAAAACACCCTGGATAGTTGGGAGCAGTATTGATTCGCTATTAAGATTTTAAAGGAGCTCAAATGCAAATGAATTTACACTTTTTGATAATTGCTAATCTGGTAGCTTTATTATGAATTTAGACCAGTATAAGCAGAAAATTCAAGTCTATGAAAAATTTTCTCACGTAGTAAGAGATATTCTAAGTGCAGCTATTTTTTCGTCAGAAAATAATGATGGTTATCATTATCATTTGCAACAAATCCAATGCACGCGTCATTTATTATCGCGTACCAGAAGCACTGCCCGATGCCAACGATACTCCAGGCTTAGCCAACTACTGGAAGCAGCATTACAACACTCACTTGGGTAAAGGCAAGGTAAAAAAATTCATCAAACACTATGAGGAATGGATGGCATGAATTTAAAAAAATCCTTGGCACGGTTGCTCCCTTTCTCGGCACGATGATCGGTGGACCCTTTGGTGCGGCTGCTGGCAAATTGGTTGGGCAAATATTACTGGATAATGAAAACGCGAGTGAAGCTGAAATTGAAAAAGCTTTAGCGCAAGCGACACCTGAGCAACTTGTAGAATTACGCCGAGTAGATGCTGAATACAAAACCAAGATGGCAGAATTAGGGATAGATGAGCAGAAGATTGCAGCGATGGATCGCGACAGCGCCCGCTAACGTGAGATAGTCACCAAAGATAAAGTACCTGCTGTGTTGGCATTGTTGGATCTACATTTGATTTTAGTGGCATATCGCTCAATCGAAAATACACGATATTTTCCCAGCATATTACCGATACAAATTTTAATGGGTTAATCTTCGATAGAGTTACGCCAACCGCTATTTAAAAAAATCATTTAGCCTTTTATCATTAAATCAAATTTCAGTGTCGTCATCTTGCTTTAATTGCTTAATAACTCGATCAAAATCACTTTCGAATAATCGATCCTGAATGATGCGATATTTTTCAAATTCACTCTCTGCATGCTCTTTTGCTATTTTTGCGGTTACCTTGCCACTATTTTGTAAAATTTGTCGATCATCAAATTCCAGAAATAAATCTAAGCGCTTGGTCCAGTCTTCCATGGTCATAGGAATTTTTCGCTTGGCACGTTCTTCTGCCAAGTCGAGATAACTATTCACAATGCGACCCAGTGACGTTAATTCTTCTTGTGTTAAGTAATTTTTTGCAACGACAACATCCGTTTTCATGATCTTGCCTGATGGTGCATCTTCCCAGGAAGTTAATCCCATGTTAGTTTTCTCGCTATCAGCGCGATCAACGATTAGTTCGGCAGCCGTTTGACTATGGATGGCAAAGTGGAGCTTGTTTTGGACCTTAGCAAAAAATATTTTTGTGGTTGGCGCATTTTTATTGTAATCGACACTGGTGGCGTAAATATCAGTGATTTTTTGATAGAATCGTCGTTCACTTAGACGTATTTCCCGGACTTCTTCTAACAAATGCTCGAAGTAGTCTTCTCCAAGATAACTGCCGTTTTCCATACGTTTTTTATCAAGTACGTATCCCTTGATGGCAAATTCTTTCAAGACTTGTGTTGCCCATTGGCGAAATTGAGTCGCGCGCACAGAGTTAACCCGATAACCCACTGAGATAATGGCATCGAGATTGTAAAAGTCGATGTTTCGAGCAACCTCGCGACTGCCTTCATTTTGAACTATCCGGAATTTCCGGATAGTTGCCTCAGGGGTAACTTCCTCCTGTTCAAAGATATTCCCAAGATGCTCACTGATAGTTCTGATATTGACATCAAATAATTCAGCCATCAACTTCTGAGATAGCCAGATAGTCTCATCTTCATAACGAGCCTCGATGCTCTGCTCACCACTCTGGCCAGTAAACATCAAAAATTCGGCCGTGCTGTTACGAATCAGCCGCTTCTCACCGAGGCCATCTTTTTTTCCGCTGTCGCTCATCCAAATTCTCCAATGAATGCATTATCATGCATGGTACTTTTTGAGTTATTGCATTTATTGCAACAACTGATCATGTTCCTCAGTGTGTTCCCAAATGGAACATACTCACATGGGTACACCTTGCCATGCTATAGTTACCAAGAGCTAATGCCCTAACATTGGCGATGATTTTAACACGAAACACAGGCTTAACTCGATGCAAACTTGGATCAAAGTGCAATATGGCAGCAACTGAAGGAATTAAACAGATTGATTTAACAAAAATTGATGTATCTGCATTTAAACAGCAGAACACTGGCTGTATTGTGCTTACCCACGACAATCGCATTCTACTGCAGTACCGTCCAGACAATTGGCGCACCTTTCCTGGCAGGGTTGCTACCTTTGGTGGTCACATTGAAACCAACGAGTCCCCACTTAATGCTATCGTTCGTGAGCTACATGAAGAGCTAGGGGCAACGGCAACGCCTGATGATTTGATCGGTCTTGGCGTGTCAACCCAAAGTAGAAATGTCCGGTATTGAGCAAAGTTAAAATGTCCGGTGGTAGCTAATTGTACACAGCTAAATTGCACCACTTATGCACAAGTACACAAGCCAGTAGAGCCTTTCTCGTTAGCTCTGATAGGCTTGTGTACCCTGTGTATAAGTGGCGCTACCTCTTCAAGTAATAACAGACGAATGCGATTTCTTCGAAGAAACGGCGGGATATTTTTTCCAGGGATGCTCGGCCTTTGGCTTTCTTGTTTGATTTGAGTAAGTCGCTTCTTTGCGCGTGGCAATAGGAGCAGGGCGATTAGCTTTATCCATCGTTGTGTAGTTTAATACCCTATCCTGATAGATTAATGTTACTTGCTCTCGCCTCTCACAGACTGTCACCGCAGCGCCCCGCATGCGATACGAGGGTTTATTCATTTGAACTTGGTATAGGGTATTTTTATAGCTAATCTGCAGCTGTTTTGATAGCTTGCGCTGATGCTGTTCTGAGAATATCAGCCCAAGTGTTGAATCATCAGGCAATGATTTGCGGTGAGCATCTTCAGGACACGCGGCAACTTTACCAAAGCGATAGTTGTAATCTTGGATAAATTCCGGTAAAAATGCATTGGCGGTGGATATATCTGAGATGTTGCGCAAGCGCATTTCTTTGATGAGTCGGTCTTGTAAGGTTCCATTCATCTTTTCCACCCGCCCTTTGGCCTGTGGTGAGTTTGCACACATTAGCTTAATCCCTAGTTCTCGCATCGCTCGACCAAATTGCGTTTCGCCGCTGCCTGACTGAGCTTCCTTGGCGTTAACGCGGAAAACACCAAACTTATCGCTGTAGTAGCTTTGTGGGCGACCATGTGCCCTTAAATGCTGCTCACAGGCTTTGAAATAGGCTTCGGTCGTTTCCTGCTCTGAAAAATGTAATGCCAGGATAAGACCGGTGGCGTCGTCGACGAAGACAATCAAACAACAATGTGGCGCACGTCCTTCAAACCAGTCATGAGGAGAGCCGTCGATTTGAACCAGCTCGCCTTTAGCAGCTCGCCTGGCACGAGACTGATGGATTTTTACAGGTTTTGCTCGTTTACCTTTCCATCGACCATGCTTCATCATAAATTGCCGTAACCATTCAACAGAGAAGCTTAAGCCATGCTGTTCTGTTAATTTTTCATGGGCAAAGGTGGGTTTAAAGTCAGGGTAGTGCTCTTCAAGTAGTTTCAATACGTTATCCTGTATCTCTTCGGATATGCGGTTATTACTAGGCTGTCCTCCTCTATCCTTCAGGGCTAAGACTGATGGCCCTGATTGCTGATACTGGCGTTGGAGTCGTCGAAGGTGGCGAGTTGTTAAACCCAGTTGTGCCGCTCCCTCACGCTGGCTTAAAACGCCTGCTGTTATCTTTTCTATCACTTCTACTCTTGCCAGCCCCTGCTCGTTCATTCGGTAATACCTCCTGCTCATCTCTATGCCCCTTTATTTCATAAAGCGGACATTTTAACTTTGCTGAAACCGGACATTAACGCTTTGGGCTAACATGATCGGTCAGGGCAACCGACTCTAAATTGCATTACAAATAAGCTTAGTTCTGAATTTATCATCGAGGGCAGCCATACTGCGCTTACGTTTAACGCTCGCCTTTAAGCTTGTGTCACGTTTAATGATGTTGAGCGCTATATGTCTTATAATGGCATAATTCTCTGGCGACGCTGCTGTTCTGATCCGTGAGCCATCTTCACCAAAGGTAACGTCTAACGTCCAGTGCAAAGAGTTTTCTACCCGCCAATGTTTGCGAATAATCGGCATCATTGATTTGGCATCGGGTACACAGGATGAAATATAAAAGCGTGTATCTTGTGTGCTGTGTGTTTTCATCTGACGTTGAGTTTTCACCATTATAATGCTGGTTAGCTTTTTCCATTTATCTGTGTCTCTAAAACAGCCCGATTGTTTGGTGATAGAAACAGCCCAGACTTGTCGGTGTTCAATGCGTCCGTGTCCTTTATCGCTTTCTTCATGGAAATCAACATCCACCCCTTTAAAATCAGGCTCTAACGCACTTTCAAAAAAAGACTTAACATCAGCATGCAGGTTTCCTTGATTACCTTTTAACGCCAAAACATAATCAGATTTCTTTTTTATAATTTGTTCTGCAATCCCTTTTTGGCATCCCATGGCATCAATCGTTACGATACACCCTTTTAATGCTAATGAATTTAAAAGTTCTGGAATGGCTGTGATTTCATTACTCTTTTCCGTCGTTTTTTCCTGTCCTAAGACAATACCATTAGCACAACTCCAAGCACTAACCATGTGAATGGGGGACTTTGATGACGCTTTATCATAACTACGGCGCACCGTTTTGCCATCAATGGCGACAATATCCCCGGCCGTTGCTGCCGTGACGGCCTCTATCCAGTTGATAAAGCATTGCTGAAATTGTTTCGTATCTAACCGTCTCATAACACGGGCAATTGTGTCGTCAACGGGGATCCCGTTCTCGTAAGGCAGAAATTGCCGCAACCAATCCAGCTTTAAATCGCCAAAATCCTTGATAGCTTTCCAGCCATCACAGCCCGATACAGCCGCGCTGACAACTAAAAAGACGATTTCTATTAACGGGTAGGCTTTGGTTCGTTCAATACGTGGGTCTTCTAATTCATTGAAATGGCTTAAAAAATCAATCTTCATCGGGCGGCTCCTTGGGGTGTGAACCGCTATTTGATCATAATAATTGCCGTTTGTCGATCCCTATTACAATCGATTGTCAATACTTTTTAGATGATCTTGCCCTGCATGATCGGTCTTGGCGTTGTCACTGAGGCGATTACTCAGTACACTGAATTAGTCCATCTCTACTTCTGGCATGATGATCAAAATACCATCACTGGTTGCTATGAAGCTGAAGCACAATACTTTGCCGACACATCAGAAGCACTTGCTCATCCCAAGCTAATGGATGATGTCAGATGGGCGCTTATTGAATGCCAAAATCGAGGATTATTGGGATGAAATCTAAAGGGTTTATTGCGGGTTTATTCACCGACAATTAGAGGCTATCAGAGACAACCAATATGCCAACCGAAAACAAGCTTAACCCTTTGATTTCTTATTGTTTTTCGTGGTCTTTGGTGGTTTATCATGGTCGGGCTTTTTACCCCCCTCTGCGGGTTCAACTCCCGCCGCCTCCACCATTTAACTTATTGATTTTATTATATAAATTTAAAACTAATCTTCCTTTCGGGGACAAATAGGGGACATTTTGATTTCCAAAATAGTAAAATTAATCGAAGTGACTTTTTAAATCTTTGTTTTTATTATATAAATATTTCTTTACCTTATGCGATAAAAGGCCAACAACTCTTTTCCCGCGGCCTCTTTTATGGATAACCCTGCAACAAATCTACAACATATCAAATCGCATGATATAAAATGTGGTGGGATATTAGATCAATTTGGTTTGACTGCCATTATTTTAAAAGCTAAAATTAATAGTACAAGTGGATTGGGGAATCCCAGTCGGCGTTAATGCCTCGGTGAATATCGGGGCTTTTCGCTTTTTAGGGGAAGCATTTTAACCCCCAACCTTCTTTTTTACCGTGCTTGTCACAATAAAATTTTTTCTCAATAATCTTGTATGCTCGATTATCTTGACCTGGATTAAGAACATACCGCCCTATTGGGCGAGCAACTAAATCAGCCAATTGTAGTCCACATGAATTAGATTTTTTGTCGGCAAAAACAATATTGAAAGGTAGTTTTCCCCAATGATTCTCGCCATCACAAACTCGCCTAAAAGCAAGCTCCAGATCATTATCTTCTTTTTTCCCTCGGCATTCGAAAATAATATGCGTTTTTTCTTCAACTTGCTGCTTTTCTCTTAGAAAACTATAAACCCGTTCTAACCCAAAACCCAGTGCTAAATGATAAGGATTTGCCGGATCAGCATACTTTTCCTTTAACAACTTTTTCTTTATTGCCGTACTTACCACAGTAAATGCCGACTCATTAATAAGTTGATTAAGCCCCGACATAAAAGCACTACGTTTTTCCTTATTAACTAACATCACAAATTCTTTTGTAGCTTTACGAATATCAAATTCATGCAGCAATACCATATCATGGCCAAAATGTTTAAACTTAAATTCCTGCACAGCGGTCGTGATATTCTTGGCATATTCACTCTTGTTAAAAATACAAAATGCTAAAACAAAAACTGGATATCTAGGGTCAATAGACTCTAGGCTGTGATCACCGCTTTCATCAACATAAACAACATAATCACTGAATTCATTGACCATATAAATCACTCATAAAAAAATCAGTTAATAGTTAATAAGCACTCTATCAGTGTAGCATTCATGCTAGCTGATTAAAACAATGTTCAATTAAGGGGACACAGAGGGGACATTTACTGACAATCAGGGACAGCAAAAGACAATATAGATATTTTAAACAACTTCTTAACTCTCTAATTTATTGTGGTTTTTCATGGTCTTTTGTTGGCTTCGGTGACGTGGCAAATTGGCTCTTTTTGGGTTCAACTCCCGCCGCCTCCACCATATAAGGGTTTGATATTAAAGAAGAAAATTCATACTCCTCCATCTGGAGGGTTCCCTGCGGGTTTATTGGCTCGATAAATTGAAACGCGCGGTCTTTTCAAAACACTATATGTTGACTGAGCAGGTATTTTTGGTGGCCCTAAGCGCTGTCATTTTTCACAGATGCAGCGTGCCTGTGAAGAGCTTGGAATTGAAATAATCTTTGCTAACTCGCCACAAGGCAAGGGGCGCATAGAAAGGGCATTTGATACACTGCAGGACCGCTTGATACCTGAGTTACGGCTAAATGATATTACTGACATAAAAAAAGCAAACCACTATCTTCAGCATCAATTCATCCCTCAATTCTGGCAAAAGCAAATTGCCGTAGCGGCACATTCGTCAGAGACAGAATATACTCCGTTACCACGAAATGTTAACCTGGATGATATCTGTATCACTAAAGAATACCGTAAAATACGTAATGATCACACTTTTAGCTATGGTAATAAATTTTACCTTATTGATTCGCCGTTAAAATTCTCTATTGCCAAGCAAAAAATAGAAGTAAGAAAATAAGGTGATGGCTCAATTACAGCCTATTTTGCTGGAAGAAAGCTGCTAATCTCTGAAGTCGTCGAACCCACGAAACAATCTATTGTTGAGTGCGATGTTCAAGAAAAGCTAAATGTTCTTGCGCTGGCAGAAGCTTCCAGGTTAAGCGGGGTTTCTCGTGACACTATCTACAGGCACCGTAGATTGCTCAAACAAGGTGGTATATAGCAATTTCACTTCAAGATGCGAACACAGGTTTTTCTAAGATTTGAAAATTATCTGTTATTCTTGAACGCAATAATCTTTTCTTTTTGCCAATATGTCTAAAAAAATGTTTGATAGCCTCGGTAAAATCAGAAAATTTTTCATAATATTTATTGTAGGTAACTTGCTCATGCATAATCTTCCACAGTCGTTCTACTGGATTTAGATTGGGTGAATATGGCGGTAAATAATGTATGACTATCCCCAGCTCTTTAGCAAAATCCTGTACTAATCCACTACAATGGTAACCTGCATTATCCCAAATAATGTGCACTTTATAATTTCCAGGGTGATGTTTACGCAGCCGAAATAAAAAGGATTGTATGCTTTCTTCATTGATCTTGTCGGATTGCTCATAAACAACTTTGTGATTAGTTAAGCAGACTCCGCCCATAAAGTTTAAGCGGTATTGTCGAGCTGTTGTAGCAATCGGTTTACGCTCGCCTTTCATTATCCAACCATAAGCTAGCCTTGTTTGATGTTGTGGATGAACACTATCAACAAAGTAAATAGGCTCTTTTCTACCCGCTTTTTTCTTTAGTTTCTCATAATAGGTAATAAAATCTATTTGCTTAGTTTTATCTGCTTTAGCAGGAACTGCATTTGGTTTTTTATAACGAAAACCGTGCTGGTGTAACCACTTCGTCATGCCACTGATGGTGTATTTTTTATTAAAAGTTTTGCGTACATAAGCACAAATATCTTTTACATAGCGGTAAGTGTATTTTTTTAAATGTGATAAAAGTAACTGCGACTGCTCTTGGTTAAGTTGACTATTGCTGCCGCCATTTTCTGGCTTTAATTTAAATGTTTTAAAATAATCAGAAATATGCCGACGAATGGTTTCATCATCTAATAATAAAAGACGAGCAACTTCAGAGTAACTGTAGCCGTCATCGTAAGCTAATACAGCCTTGATTCGGTCACAAGTCCGCTTGTCGCGCTCTTTTTTATGGCGCCGTTGCAGCTTTTCACGTTCTTGTGTTGTTAGCTTTCTATTCATAACGGTATTTGATCATATCCTGATGATTTATGCAACTTTTTTAAGTCAAATTCGCATCTTCAATGGCGAGTGCTATAGATGTGCTAAAAAGACAAGCAACGTCTGAGCATCATCATAAAAATCGAACACCTAAAGCTCTTGAACGTATAATACTGAATTACTCCCTGATAAACCCCCATCTTGGTCAGGCTCAAGTAGCCCTGCATGTTAGAAAAAATTATAATATTGAAATCAGCCCAAATGGTGTTCGCAGTATCTGGTTGCGTGAAAACATGAATACGGCAGCATTAAGAGTAGCAAGGACAAATCAACAAGAAAAATTTGATTGATTTTAATTTTATGTGCTAGAGTGCAAATGACAAAATCGCTTGGTAATTAGACCGACAGTTTGCCTTGGTAATGACAAATCTGCAATCATATTACTTTCGCACAATTTCCAAGAGTTAATTTTAAACTAGCAAGCAAAAAGCTTTTAACATCAAATATAAATATTAACTCTAGAAATTCCTATGGCTATGAAACCATAAGATTTGGCGTACAGGAAATTACTCGGCGTGGAATGAAAGAAAGAGAAATAAAAATTATAGCAAAATTAGTTGCAGATATTATTTATGATAAGCAGCATTTAGCGATTACAAAAAAAATCATAAGATACTTATTATATCACCATAATAGTTGTTTGTTTTCAATGGACATATATCAGGAGTAAAAATAATGAAACATATAGGAATTATATATGCTATTAGCACAGTTGCAGGCGACAATATAAGAGCGAATATAGAGAGCAAGTTAAAAAAGGAAGATTTTTCTTTTAAAATATTGGCGGATGAGCAACCTAAAAAGGCGTATATAGAAAATAAAGATAATTTAAGCACTATAGCAGATATAATGCTAACCTCAATTGTCAATATGTTAAAGAAAGTCCCTAGCGGAGAGAACCTGGTTTGCCTGATTGCGGCAAATAGCGTACACCGAGCAGTGCCTTATCTAAGAGAAAAAATTAAAGTATTAGATTTTCACCATCGTATAAAGCTAATTAGTATGATTGATGTTAGCGTTGAAAAGTGCAAACTAAATACCAAGAGTAATGTTATGCTACTTGCATCTAATAAAACCATAGAAAGCAGGCTTTATTCAGCACCGTTAGAAGAAAGAGAGTTAACAGTAGTTACATTACAAAAACATAACCAGGCTTTGTTAAATAAGTATATTAATCAGGGCTTTGCTTCTATAGAAAGCTATGAAATTGATAATCTCTGCGAATATATTAGAGATGATATAAAGCAACAAGACGCTGACTGTATATTATTTGGCTGTGCAGAACTAGGACTTAGACTCAATGAAAAGAATTTAAATGACGAAAATTCTGGCAATAAAATTATCGACAGCTCTGAAACTTTGATAAAAGCAGTTGTTGATTTTGTCCTGAAAGAATAAAATCAACAAGATGATCAACTAACTTACTGCAGGTGAACATATGATAACAGCTATTTTTATCTGCCAAAAACGTTATGAATTTTTTAACCTTCTAAAGGTTTTTAATAAAAAAAGACATCTATTTTGCGCTTAGTATGAGTTTCTCTCATAAAGCAATGTATGAGACTATTAGCCAGTGTCCTTCTTAAAAATATGAACAATATTTACTTCTTTACATTATTGAATACTTTCTGCAATATGAGCACTAGCTAAATAATACTACTCCAGAACAACATGTTTATTTCCTTACCTAAGTTTAAGCACCTTCCCAAAACCAAACTATATGTAGAAGAAAAAGGTCAGCGCACCCTCCCTACTCTCATGCGGTGGTTTTCCTATTTAGAGGAGTGCAGTTTGCCCTATTATTTTAGGATAGAAAAAGATGCCAATACGGTTAATAGACATGGTAAAGCGATTGATGTAAGTTGGTTGTTTCATAATTCATCACTGAACGAGCCACGGATTATCCAAGGGCGAAAGCCCATTTATGGTCATGAGGTTTTTATTGCGGGCATGCGCATAGAGAAGGATTATTTAATGATTGCCAGCAATCAAAAGCCAGAAACGGCTATTTCAATTTATGCAGAGAGATGGCAAATTGAGATGCTTTTTGGCTGTTTAAAGTCGAAAGAGTTTAACGTTAAGGATACACAAATAACAAAACGAGAGCGTATTAAAAAAATTATTGCAGTCCTTGCACAGGCTTTTTGCTTAGCACATATTACTGGGGAATGGTCACATCGCCATGAGAAAGTGATTAAGCTAAAAAAGCATGCTTGCCCACAAGAAAGCTTTTTTAGGCGGGAGCTTGATAAGATAAAGGAAGCTTTATTTAAACGAGGACAACGAGTGAAGCATATCGCCGCTGTGTTTAGGCAATGTTTTGGCCAACACCCTCAGCCAAACCTAAAAACGGTGATTGAATGACCCCGTTTTGTCGTGTACGGAGGTAATGTGAAGATAAATGTGATATTATTTAGCCAATTGTGCTAGGCGCAATTTTTGTTTAAAAATCAAACGTAAGGTGGTGAATATGGGGCAAAATCACCAAAAGCGCACAAACCCTGCAAGTTTATACAGCTGGTCAGCTCAAAGACATGCCGCATCAAAATGGTTTCAAGGTAATTCGGCAGTGTGATGTTGACGGCTCAAGACTCTCAAAGAATAAAACAGATCGCATACTGACGATTGCAAGGAGCAAAAAATGACAAACCAAATATACTTTGGCTTTTTGAGTAAGCAAATAAAAATGATATTAGCTTTCATTGTATTGATTTCCGTAACCTCAGCAGCATTAGCTGGAAGCTCCAGAAACAACGCTAAAAGTATATCTTACGATATAAGCAACGCAACTATTGCGTCCATTGAAAATGCCATCAAAACACGCCAAACGAGTTGTGAAGGTATTATTAAAAGTTACTTGATGAGAATTGAAAAATATAATCTTGATACTTCAAGGGGTGCCGCTATTAACGCATTCACTAGCTTGAATCCCTCAGTTATGAGTGAGGCCAAACAATTAGACAAATCTTTTCGAGAGACAGGCAAATTAGTTGGACCATTACACTGTGTACCGATAGTTGTTAAAGATAATATTGACACATACGACTCAACTTCAACATCTGGATCCCTCGCAATGTTGGGATCACAGCCGAACAAAGATGCATTTCTTGTTTCAAAAATGAGAGAGGCAGGCGGCATTATTATTGGCAAAGGGACGATGGATGAATTTGCTTCCGGCATGAGCGGCATTAGTAGTCGTTCCGGTCGTACTGGTAATGCTTATGATCCAGTAGAAAACCCTGGTGGCTCAAGCGCAGGTCCAGCTGCTGCAGTAAGTGCAAATTTTGCAGTTGTAGGCATTGGTACTGACAACAGCGGCTCCGTTCGTGTTCCAGCTGCTTTCAACGGTATTTATGGCTTGAGGCCAAGTACAGGTCTTATTAGCCAATCAGGAATTTTTCCGAGGGGTAATTTAGATGGAGTAGCGGGACCACTAACACGATCAATTGAAGACATGGCAACGGTTTTAGCTGTCATTGCCAAACCGGATATGAATGATAAACAAACACTGAAACATTCATTGATAAAATCATACAGTAAGCTGCTTGATAAGAAAAATTTGAAAGGATTGAGATTCGGGATTATTAGATCCGGCGCAAACTTTTATCCGTTTAAGCATGCACCAAAAGAGATTCAAGATTTATTTGCTACATTTTTTTCAAATCTCAAAACTGAAGGCGCATCTCTAATCGATATTGACTTGCCTGACTTCAACGCAAATCGAAAAGATAATATGGCCGGAGAAATTCAACAGATTAATCAATATCTATCATCGTTCCCATCAACAAGAAAAGATTTCATTGATATTTGCACGTCAGGCAGAACAAAAATTTTTGGAGATGAAAAAGAATGTTTAGATCACATCAAAGAAACAGCAGATATAAATAGTTCGGCTTATAAAAACGCTGAGCTGATGTTTAAAAGTAATCGTGAATACGTTACTAATCTAATGAAAAAATACAATTTGGATGCACTACTAATACCAATAACATCACAAGGCAAAGCAACTTATGATGCTACAACAGTAAATACATGGCAATTACCAATATCATCAAATTCTGGCCTGCCTTCGATTGTTGTGAATGCTGGTTACACACATGGCAAATCACCTATGCCTGTTGGAATGGAAATTATTGGCAAATTTTATGATGAGGCTGAATTACTTCAAATAGCAAAAGTAATAGAAAATGAAACACCCCCTAAAATACAACCTGCTATCGATAAGGCTATCAGCAAAAAAAATTCAGACTCATTTAGTATAGCAAAATACAACAATTTATTAACAAAAATAGGATACAACTCATACGTGGGTTTTCTGCAGCAGAATAAACCTGAAAAACTCACGCCTTCTATTTTTAATAAAATTCTAACTAAATCGCTTGAGGAAAATCATGGTGTTAATTAGTACTAAAAGACTTATTGTGAGGCCATTCAAGTATGATGACATTGATGAATTTGCTCCAATATGTGCCGATCCTGGGGTAATGAAATATATACCCGTAGCGTTTGAGTTTTAGGTGTTGCATGAAGCTTTCCATGGAGCACGCTATTGTTTTGAGCGCCAGATGTCAATTAGATTTGAATGATTTTTCCCTAAAAAAATCGTCGGGTAGAATACGGTCGCTCATGCCTGGGGTTCTACTCTCTTGGGACCTACTATAACAAAACTAAGACTTACAATGACTGCGTTTTGTCGTGTACGGAGGAATAGCATCTACCCAACAATACACAGAAATGATAAACTCTTCCTCTGACATAGCTCTCTCCTTGGAGAAATGCTTTTGCAAAAAATATTAATCTATCAGAGAGCTATGTCTTTATTCAAAGTCTTATCTAATTATTTTTTATTTCTTTAGAAAGTTGAGCACGGCGTAAAGGAATGCTTAATGGTAATTGGAAGACTGGACAATACTTAAAAGTATGCTGCTTTTAATAAAAGTAGCTAGAGAAGTTCGTATAAACGCCTAGAAGGAGGCAAATCATGATGACATTAATAGTAGGCGGTATTGTGATATTAGCGCTCTTGGCTGTGGCATATTTAACTTTTTTTACCGTTGAGCAACAATCAAATGCTGTTGTTGAGCGATTTGGAAAATTTACACGTATCGCTGCGCCAGGTCTTAACATGAAGATACCACTTATAGATTCAGTGGTTTATCGACTAACGATGCGAATTCAGCAACTTGACGTAACCATTGAAACAAAAACTGAAGATAATGTCTTTGTTAATATCAGGGTATCCGTACAATACCATGTAATGAAAGAAAAAATATATGAGGCGTACTATAAACTGGAAGATCCAAGGCAACAAATCACATCGTTTGTGTTTGATGTTGTGCGCGCTCGTGTTCCTAAGATGAAGCTGGATCATGTTTTTGAGAAAAAAGATGATATTGCTGACGCTGTTAAAAAAGAACTCGAAGAGATTATGTCTCAGTTTGGTTACGGCATTGTTAAAACATTGGTGACAGAAATTGATCCTGATGAAACCGTCAAACAATCAATGAATGAAATCAATGCAGCAACAAGGCAAAGAGTCGCTGCCAATGAGCGTGGTGAAGCCGAAAAAATATTAAAAGTCAAAACAGCCGAGGCTGAAGCAGCAAGCAGTAAGCTGCGAGGACAAGGTATGGCGGATCAACGAAAAGCAATTATTGATGGTCTTAGAGAATCAGTAGCTAATTTTCAAAAGGCGGTACAGGGTACTGACACCACAGACGTACTTAATCTGGTACTGATTACACAGTATTTTGATACTATTAAGGATCTAAGTGCTAATTCAAATACCAATACAATATTAGTACCGCATTCACCGGGCGCTGTGAATGACTTAGCTGGCCAAATACGTGAGTCCTTGATAGTAGCAAATCAAGTACCCACAACCAAAAAAGGCGACAGTGAATAAGTTAGCTCTTGTGTAAAAGTGTCATTACCGAATTGACTCACATTAAAGGTAACCCAATTTTGACTGTTTGACTAGGACGTGTCATCAATTACCCTTTTCTGCTGCAAATTGCGTAAAGTTGGTTCAATTGCGTATATTTTTTGCGACGAAAAAGCAATTGATGACACACCCTAGTACTTGCTGGTGTAAAATGCTGTGCCCCAATTAGTGCAGCTACATCAGAGCTGATAGGTACCATACAACATAGAGACTTTGGAGGGTTAATATGACTAATGTAAAAATTGAGGCTGAAAAAACTGTAAAAATTGTTGTGGTTGGTGATACACACACAGATAAAACAGCGCTGCTGATTACCTATACAAGTGGTAGCTTCCCCCATGAGTATGTTCCCACGGTATTTGATAATTATTCTTTCTCCGTGCTTCTAAATGATAAAAAAATCAATGTTACCTTGTGGGATACATATAGACAAGAAGATTATGAACGATTGCGGCCACTTTCTTATCCTAACACGGATATCTTTATAGTCACCTTTTCTATTGTTGGTTCCTCTTCTTTTCGTAATGTGAGAACACACTGGAGTAAAGAAATAAATCACTATATGCCAAAAACACCGTGTATATTACTAGGGGTTCATAGAGAAGCTCGCGATGACAATCTTGCAGAGTGTATATCTGTAGAACAAGGCAGAGATTTAGCAAAACAGCTTGGCTATTTACGCTATATGGAATGTTCGATTAAGCAAAATAGCGGTGTTAAGGAGGTCTTTGATTCTGCTATTCGCCAAGCCGTCTTCAAAAGGCCAAGCAGACCGCCCTCCAGGAAGAAACAAACTTTTTCGACCACTAACATTTTAGCACACTTGCCATCGCGCAAGAAAAAAAGGTCAGTAGCTCCCCCCAAAGAAGAAAGTAAGCCTCCACAAAAAACAAAGCTTAGCTTGTGCTTAACAGGTATAGATGAACGGCAGGAACACATAGCAAGGACATTTTTTGATGGTTCTTTCCTCTTTGATTATACTCCTACAATAGAGGACTCATACAGAAAGTATTATAGATATAATGGAATTGAATATTTTCTTGAGTATACAGTAACGTCCTCAGAGCAAGAGTACCATGCGATGAAAGGGATGACAATGAAGGCAGCTGATGCTACCATATTATGCCTTTGTGCACATTCCAATAGTTTTGAGGAGCGCTTAGAATTTATTAATATCTGTGCTGCTGTTAAAGGTGTCGATAATCCAGCTATGATTGTTGCTATGGATGTCGCTGACTATAGTGGTTATATTCACTCACGATATAATCGTGAAGAGCTTAACTGGGCAAATTTACTTCGCTTATTCAATGTGCTACAAGCTAAAAAAGTGCCTATTATTTTTTACAGAACGCGAGACAGACATGCTGTTGAATTAATTTTTCAAAAGGCTATTGATGCCTATCATGAGTTTGTAAACTATAAGTTTGAGGAGCGCTCCTTTGGTTTTTATAATGCTACACAATTTCAGTATTATGAAGAGTTGCTTGAGAACTTTCGTACATCGTGTTCACTTGCTGACGGTGACGGACATTTAATTCAATCGCCCAATAATCAGTCTAGACAAACAGATAGCTCTAAGAAAGCTGATAAAGCGACTAAAAAATCTTCGCGTCGAACAAAAACGTCTAAAAGCTCTCCCAAAAGGAAATTATTTGCAACGACCAAACAACTATCCTCTGCGACAAAGGCACAGAACAGTAAACCGTCAACTAAAAGTGCAACAGCAAAGCCACATTCCCAAAAACAAATCATCGCTAACCAATCTGCTGAAACGGCAACTCATGGAACAGACGAAAGTACACAATTGCCACAATTAGCCTTTAATTCGCCGTTTTTAGTGACTATTGGGGATGACCAATATGTATGGACACGTCAAGCCACCTCTGGTGATGGTGATTGTTTTTTTCATGCTCTGGGATTGGAGCAGGGTGATAATCCACTGGATCGCCGAACGATGATAGCGTGGTTATTGTCAAATAGTCATTGTGTAGACATTAGGCAAAGTATTGCTTTAGATATCCGTGCCTTTCTCTATACAGGGTTTATTTATCAGACCATGACAGATAAGCCTATCGACCCCTATCATCGTGAAATGGAGCAAGCTGTTGGCGAGCGACTCTTGTATCAATTTTCTGATATCACACAGGCGTTTGAGCAACAACAAAAGGCAGAAGAACAGTTGCGACAGTGTGTTGTGAGTGCCAGAGAGCTACTTGGTGAAGCGCAGACTATGGGCTTAACGGCCACTGAGTTATTGGATCAATTAAGGCAACGAAATCAACTCGATGTCGTTACATGTGCCATGGCACTTGATAACAGTATACAGGCCGTCAATCAGTTCAATGACCTCATACAAATCTTGTGTTGCCGTGAAGCGGTTTTTTTAGCTTATGTTCAGGGTTATTTTGACGACGCTAAGGGATATATGCCTTTTCGTCGTTCAACCCATAGCGAGATAAACGATAATATGGCGCCCTCTCAACAGTTGGTGGATATACTTGCCAAAGCGTGGGGGATAACTATCTGTATGTGGGTGCAAGATAACCCCAACCAACCACCACAGTGTCTTAATTTACAGCAGATTGCAGATAATAACGTACGGCATATTTTTTATAACGGTGGCTTACATTTTGAGTCTACTCATTTAACGCCTTATAAACTAGCCAATCCGGATACATCCTCAACGCAGACAGGGCGATTGTTAATGCTAGCGAGGATGAGTCTTGCTGATTTCAAATTGCAATGGCGTCAACAGGTTATTAGCGAAGCAACTTCCTATTCAGCTATTATTGATCAACGACTACTCTGGCCTGCATGGAGTGACAACAATGCAGAAAATCAAGCAAGGGCTACTCATGTGACAGTAAACTTACCCTTGCTATGGGCACTTACCTACAGTGGTTGCCAAGATAAACTTGAATTTTGTCTAAGTCATTCTAACATCGATAAACGAGCCTGGTTAGCGGCTACGTTGCCAAACGGTCTTAACCCCTTACACGTTTTAACCTTAGGTACACATAGTTTGTTGATGGAGGGTTTTGTTGGACTAGCTGGAGCAGGCTTACTTGAGCGTTGGTTAAATACTGCACGCTATATTCTGCGCGCTGCAGAAGCGATAATTATCAAAGACACATCGTTAGCAACTCACTTATTACAGGCATCAACCTGTCAAGGACAAAGCTTACTCCATCTTTGCCTGGGGGAAATACCTGCAGCGCTGGTCTATTTTTGGATAAGCCAAGGTGCACCCTGCTGTTTGATAAATACACCCAGGGCGCCGGCAAACCTTGCTCATGGTGCTCTCTATAGTTTACGTTCATTATTAAAACACAAGTACTATCCGCCAATACATGCGCCTAAGACACGCTTTGAATTGGAAAAAGCAACAGCGCTTGCCCTATGGGCTAAATTAGCCTACATCGGTAGAAATCCTAAAGACATATTCTGCCAATCGACTTGGATAGATGGGCAAGGCAATGAGGCTGTTAAAGCCTTTAGTTTACGCTGGGGATATCAAAGTTATGCTATCGAATGTAAGGAGCTGCGCGCATTGCTTGCGGTTAAATTACCCAACGCTAATGACATGAGCCAGCCTCCTCATTTAATTTTAAGTTTTCGAGGTACGAAGACTGCAAAAAATTGGCTAACAGATATTAACGCAACTAAAGATAAAACCAATGAAAGACATGCTGGGTTTGTGAAAGCAGTGCAAACGTTATGGCCTTTTATTCAACCAATTATTGAAAAACATCTCAAGGATATTTCCCATATTTATGTGACAGGCCACTCATTAGGTGGCGCTATGGCGATGATAGCTTTTGATAAACTGTGGCGAGAATTAAACATTAGCTCGTCAAGGCTCTTTCTTTATAACTTTGCAGCACCTCGTGCGGGTAAAGTAGCCTTCCAACAGCGTCTAGATGCTACTTTTTCTCGCCAGCTTTATTGTATCGTTCGTACGGGAGACCCTGTTCCGACGGTACCAACTTGTCAAGGACCTGTTGTTGGTGAATACGCCCATGCAGGGAGTTTAATTTTCCTAGATAAAATGGGACAACTTCATAACAGCCCACATTATCAATTAGAAGATATACTGTTGTCACACCGTAGTAATCAGACCGAGATTAATAGCATGGCTGATTTATTGGTTTATTGTCAGGCTATTTTTCAAACGTTGCTAGTGGATAATATCAAGCTTGAACCGCCGACGAAGATACAGAATGATTTAGTTTCAATGATATGCTCTCTTAAACCCGACATAGCGAAGCATTTATTGAAACGTCATGGTATGGATCATTATCTTGATGAAATCTATCAAGCGCATCAACGTAATCAATGGCGTCCATCTGAGGATGAACAGTTCAATGGCGTATTTAAACCCGTTTGTGGGTTACCGCAAACGTTACTTGTCACCGGTGATTGGTATACCGACGATAAAAAAGCACGCTACAAACAGGAAAAGTTGCGCGTGCTACAAAAGCAACTTTGCCATTACTTGGAACGGGCAACAGGTGGCACGTTACATTTTATCGAAAAGTCGTTAGATAATGCAGAAGAGCGGTTTATTTGGCGTTGGGTTGAAGAAGAAAAAGACACATTACAGGTTTTACAAACCTACACGGAAAAGCTTATCGAAAAGGTTGATAGCCTAAAAAGACAAAATATCGACAAGGGTCTACCCAAAGACGCAGGTGATAACCTTTGGAAAAATCAAGGTATTAGTCCTATGGTTTATTGGGCGTGTTTGCGATTGGTTCGTTTAGCAAGCTTACTGCCACTGAAAGATTGTCAAGCCTTTTTAGCAGATTTAGCACATAACTTACCCAAAGGTCATTATAGCTTAAATATCTCTTATACGATTAATCAAGCAGATAATCGTCGTGCTTTCTACCCGCAGATTACCTATGACGAGGTTAGTCAACTTCATAATAAAAAGTTAATACAACGATTTTTTGACTCGGACAGTGAGAAGATAAATATAGAAGGTTTTTACACCGAAGATGCATGTAAAATTATTTCACAATGTATTGATCGCATGCCTAACTCGCGAGGATATCGACTGTCTGTAGAAAATCAAGAAAAACAATGGTATGAGCAACTTGCCCTACTCATTGAACCACTAGGCATACATGAACAAACCACACAGAAACCCGTGTTAACCTTGCTTATCAATGGTAACCTCAAGCGTGGTATCATCAAAGAAGAATTTGCTGAACAAATTCGACGTCAGTGTGTGGCACAAGGTAATCACCGCGTTTGGCAATGGATGTTGAATAATCAAGAGTGTCATTTTTCTTGCTACGTCAAAGAATTTCCAGAGCTTCCAGGTTTAGAGCGTGCTTATTATCATTTAGCCATGAGAATCATGGGTGAAGGAGTGCCACCGAATTGCTTGGCAAAATTAGAGTTGCCTACGGGTAAAGGGAAAATAGAGGTTGTCCCTTTACTTATTTCACAAGCAGCT
This sequence comes from Gammaproteobacteria bacterium, assembly GCA_965230455.1. Taxonomy (GTDB): domain Bacteria; phylum Pseudomonadota; class Gammaproteobacteria; order CBDDKY01; family CBDDKY01; genus CBDDKY01. The sequence goes on along the minus strand of CBDDKY010000005.1, from coordinate 119,550 downwards.
CCAGGCACCCCATTAAGTAATCATCCATGCATAAAACAAGGGAGTAACGAGAGGTACCGCTTGGATAGAAAGCGTTATTCACAATTATTTTTGCTGACCTTGTTAACCCTGGTTGAAGATGCCAAGCCGGATAACCTTATTGTTGAAGAGCGATTGGGACTTGATGGGCAAATGGAGTTGGTGTTATCCAGTATTGACAATGACCATATTTTTATTCCTGCTTTTTATAAAGGAAAATTAAATTTAAAGACCATTTTGTTCTGCTTTGATGAAATGGAATTATCTATCGACGCACAGGTTATTAACGAATTCTTGAGTCTAGACTTGGAACTATTGTTAAGGGATTGGCTGCAAGCTTTAAAAGAAGAAGATAGCCATATTGCCCCCGTTGGCAATCAATCTCAGAATGGTGAAACCTTGTATACGTCTAGTGAATATCAGCATTTTATGAAGCATAAATGCGGAAACAATAAAAAAAGCCCGAGTATTCAGCGGGCGATGTTTAAACCCGGGATGGTACACCATATGTACTTGCGTGTGCGGCAGCTGCGCGGTATTTTGCAACGCTCAAAAGCGTTAACTCATAGGCAATTATTGGCGCTGATGTTACCCGATGTTGCTGCCATTTATGATATAGCTTATAGGAGTTCACCTTACCCTATTGAGCGATTTAATAAAGCAACGGCGGGGCTGTATAACATAAAAAAAGCGTTATCCGACTCACGAAAGAATAAATCCAGCAAAACCTTAGGAGAAAATTCCCCACAAGGAGTTGTCCATGAAACCATTACAACTAGCATACAGGTTTTATGTACGGGGGGCGAAATTGAATGGAACACTGTCTTACAAAGCCCATTGGCTAATCAATACAGTGTTGATTATCAGTTAGGGAATTTGGATGCATGGATTAGCCGAGAGGATAATCAAGCCATTCCACAGTTACTTTGTTATTTAGAACGTAAGGATCGTAAATCATTCGAGAAATTATTTAAAACGTTACCCTTAATATTACAAGAGTATTTTATTAATAAGCACGTACAAAGCTATCATAGGCACTGCAAAAGTAAAGAAAAAAGGGACTATACGGAGGAGCGAATGATCGATTCTATAATTAAACTTCCTCCCGGTTTGAAAAAAATTAATCTAAACTATTATGAGAAAATTACGGTTAATAAATTAGATAGCATCGTAAAACGGCATGGAGCAACCCTTGAAACATTATTATTGAAAAGAGGTAAATATATTATTGAAGTTGGTTCAACACCTGAACACGATGACTCTGCTATCCTTAACTGGGTAAATACGACGGATTATGATTTTAACAGCTTGAGAAGACTTGATGTGACGGGTTGTAGTTTTTACTTTGAAAGGAATATAATACCACACCTCACTATCATTGGGGAAGCCAGTTTCGCTAAACATCATACTCATTTTACGGACGAATGGCAACCATCCGTAATAGATTTAAGCAGAGTGGATACAAGTCAAGAAGAAAAGTCAGATGAGGAAATTAGCCTTCAACTGTAACTGTGAATTATCCTAAATTCCGCAGTTGAAATCTACTGCTGATTTTAGGTTTAAGGCAGTATAGTGAACTATATAGTCCCCGCAGTTGAAACCTCGGGTTTTAGCTGTCTGTCTGCCAGCCATCTTTGAACAATTTTTACTGAAAAAACTTGTCATTTAGAATAGCTAAAATCCTCGTTTTTTCAGTAAAAATTGTCCAAATCTGACTAACATCCAGGCGCTAAAATATAAAACTTATGTTATCACATTAACAAATAATTTCCCGAACTTTCAACTGCGGGGACTATATAACGAAAATATACGCAAACTTGCACCCGTTTTATTCAAATTGTAGCGTGAAAATGAATTGTCAACAGACCCTAACCTACACAATAAATTTGGCCTGTTTGTAGACCTTCAACACTCTTACTGTACGCTAGTGCTGCACGAGCCGCAGATACCGGCTCGTAGCCTCTAAAATACGGCGAATAGTTTTCCATGCTTTCTGAAATTACGGTAGGGCTGACGCCATTAATTCTAATTCCTCTTGGCATTTCTATGGCTGCCCCCGTAATAAAGCCATCTAATGCGCCATTAACCATAGCCGCGGAGCTACCATATTGAATCGGATCACGATTTAATATTCCGCTTGTTAAGGTAAATGATCCATTATCATTTAAAATTCTTAATCCAGCTAATACAACATTCACTTGCCCCATCAATTTGCTCTTTAGGCCAATTTCATATTCTTTTGTTTTCATATCTTTCAGGGCACCAAAATGCACAACACCGGTTGCTAAAACAACGCCATCGATGCCTTCTAGTTTTTCATACATATTATGTATTGATTCATCATTCGTAATATCAACTTGAATCTCGCCACTTTTATGGCCTACTGAAATAACTTCATGCCTTGTTTTCAGCTCATTAACAATCGCTTTTCCAATTGTTCCTGTTGCCCCAATTACAACTATTTTCATTCCTATAGCCTCACTCAACAAGTAAATTAGCAATTAAACAGCAATTCCCGCTGGGAATTGCTCACAAAGCGCCTGGGGATTTTCAAGGGGAGCAAGCGCAAGCTCCCCTTGAATCGCCGTCCGCGCAAACTTCGTTTGCGCCGGCGAAATCAATAACAGGAAGCCACTCCCGCAAAATGATTGCGAAAAACAATTACTTGATAGGGCATAACATGTTGATATTTTTAACTATTTAAGGCCAGCGGGAATTGCTGGCAATTAAACGGATAATCATTTCTTTTTGTCCCGGGTCGCTTTCTACTACTAACGCAGTAACTCGACCGTTTGCTGCAATTCCTTCACACCACGCTCAGACAAACGCTTGTCATAGCTTGTATACCTGCGGATCAGGTGCTCTTACAACACTTGGATTACCCATTTTCTAAACTGCACCCCTTCTTTCGAGTTAACCTCGGTATCCAACAGATATGCTCGCATCTAAATTGTAATACTCAACTTGATAACCAGACGGTTTCATCAGCTACATTAACGTCTAGCTCGGCATGACCATCCTTGGCCGTATAAATTACAATCTCAGTCACAGGCACACCCTATAAAACACTATTATTGCCCAAAGCTAATGCCTTGCCAACTGTTTATACTCATACAAAATCGATTTATATCGACATTTTATGGGTTGCAGATAAATTTAGAAATAAAGGCTATGGCAGTTTACTTATAAAAATGGCTGTATTGCGTTACATGGACAAACCCAACAGATAACGTTATGATGGTTGTCATGAAACGATGCACACGACTATTTTTCCTGTTCACTGTTGCCCTATTGCTGGCGGGTTGTGGCGCGCCTGAGAATCCGCCATCTACGGCACAAGATGTCAACCTAGCTCAATACATGGGCACCTGGTATGAAATTGCGTCCATTCCTAATTATTTTCAAAAAGGTTGCCGTTGTACGCGAGCGGTTTATCAATTAAAAGATAACGATAACGTTTCTGTGGCTAATAGCTGTGTGAAATATAATCATGACGAGTTTTCTACGGCCCATGCTAAAGCTTGGCTGCCTGATGTTTCTAATACCAGCAAATTAAAAGTCCAATTCTTTTGGCCTTTTTCCGCTAATTATTGGATCCTTTATGTGGATACGCATTATCAGCATGCCATTGTCGGCACACCTGATCACAAATACCTATGGATTTTATCACGACAAAAAACCATGGATGAGCCTACCTATCTCCAGCTGATAAACAGAGCAAAATCCAAGGGCTACCTCATTGATAAACTGGTAAAAACACCGCAGTCTTGTCCTATCCTGGACGCATAGCCTCATAGGCAAGACAAAGAAGATTCCCGCTGGGGATTGCCAACCTATCGCGTGGGGATTTTTAAGGGTGAGCCGTGTTCCCGCGAAGCGGGACAGCAAAGTATAACGTTGCTGAAGGGCAAACGCGAGGCTAGGAAGGCCGAGCAGGGTTATCCAAAAGCTATGGAATTCCGGCAGGGACGCCAGCAAGAAATTTGTCTTCAGAATAAATCGCCGTCCGCGCGGGCGTGTACCGCGCAGGGTAAGCCCGTCTAAAAAAGCATTGCTTTTTTTAGGGCGCACGCTCGAGCAAGGATGCTCGAGCCGGTGCTAACCAATAGAATGCGTTTCCAACAGGAAGCCATTCCCGCAAGATGATTGCGAAAAATATTTACCTAATCACTTGCAACTTATTGATATTTATGATTATTTAAGGCCAGCGGGAATTGATGATTGGACATTCATTTTCACGTTGCAGTTTGAACAATCCCTAAAGCCAATAAACAAATACAAACAAAATCAGCCACACAACATCCACAAAATGCCAATACCAAGCTGTGGCTTCAAAGGCAAAATGGTTGTCGCCACTGAAATGTCCTTTGGCGCAACGTGCCCACATCACCGACAACATGATTAAACCTACCAACACATGCAACCCATGAAAGCCGGTTAGCATAAAAAAGGTTGTGCCATAAATACCCGTCGCGATGGTTAATCCATAGGCTGTGTGCGTCAAATAATATTCATAACCTTGCAGCACTAAGAAAACAAGCCCCAATAAAATAGTCAGCGTCATGCCCAATAATAATTTACCGCGCCGATTATCTTTTAAGGCCCAATGGGCATAGGTTAGCGTCACACCAGAGGCTAATAATAAAGCCGTATTAATTGCCGGAATGCCCCAGGCTTGGATCACATCTTTAGGGCCCGTGAATTGGTTTGGATCGGGATTATTAAACAATGGCCAATGGTCGGTAAAATTAGGCCATAACAATAAATGCGTGAGTTGCTCTGAGCCTGCGCCGCTAAGCCAGGGCACTGAAAAAACGCGTGCATAAAATAAAGCGCCAAAGAAGGCAGCAAAAAACATCACTTCCGAGAAAATAAAAAACACCATCCCCCAGCGAAAACTTTTATCAATCTTATGGTTGTAAAGACCTTGGTGACTTTCACGGATCACACTGCCAAACCAGGCAAAAAACATCACGATTATCATAACCCCGCCCATACCAAAGGAAATGGGACCTAAATAATGACCATGCACTAAATTAATGGAACCGTAACCTAATAAAAATAGCGCTACCGCGGTAAAAAAAGGCAGCTTGCTGTATTCGGGCACATAATAATTATCAGGGTTTGACATGAGGCTACCTCTTTAGCGTAAAGCGGTTATTGGTGTTCGTTTCTGTCCTTTTAAATTTACCGGCATCAAACAAGGTATAGGACAAAGTAATCGTATGAATATCTTTGGGTAGGCTGGCATCCACATGAAATAAAACGGGCATATCGATGGATTCGCCGCCATTTAAAGTTTGCTGGTTAAAGCAAAAACATTCGGTTTTACGTAAATATTTCGCGGCAATTCCCGGACTCACACTGGGGATAGCTTGTACCGTCATGGCTTTATCCGTGTCATTTCTGGCAAAATAAGCAATGCGTTTATTTTCGCCGGGATGTACGTTGACTTTGGTGACATTAGCATGAAATTGCCAGGGTAAATTTTCATTTTTGGTGGATAAGAAAAGCAGCGTGACTTCGCGGGACTTATCTACGTGTTGTGACGCCAGCGCAGTTTCATCGCTGGTTTTACCGTTAAGCCCGGTAATATCACAAAACACGTCATACAAAGGTACCATGGCAAACCCAAAGGCAAACATCCCTAAGACGGCCAATACCGACAGGAACATAAAGCGTTTGCTGACTTTGGGTTTTACAGATTTATCCATCGTGTTTCCTCTACTTCACCACTGGCGGTACATCAAAAGTATGATGGGGTGCAGGCGAAGGCACAGTCCATTCCAAACCTTCAGCGCCATCCCAAGGTTTCGCCGGCGCTTTTTCACCGCCTTTCACACATTTATAAATGATATACACCATCAGAAGTTGCGAGAACCCAAAAGCAAAGGCACCGATGGATGCAATGGCGTTAAAGTCTGCAAATTGCAACGCATAATCAGGAATACGGCGCGGCATACCAGCCAAACCTACAAAGTGCATGGGGAAAAAGGTCACATTGACGGAAATAACGGATAACCAGAAATGCCATTTTGCTAAACGCTCGTTATACATATGACCTGTCCATTTAGGCAACCAATAGTAAATAGCGGCCACCAGTGCAAACATGGCCCCCGGCACAATGACATAGTGGAAATGCGCTACCACAAAATAGGTATCGTGATATTGATAATCAGCTGGCACAATGGACAACATCATCCCAGAAAAACCACCTATCGTAAATAAGAACACAAAGGCAATGGAAAAAAGCATCGGTGCCTCAAAGCTAATGGCGCCTTTAAACATGGTGGTCACCCAATTAAAGACTTTCACCCCCGTGGGCACGGCAATCAACATGGTAGAGTACATGAAAAATAATTCACCGCCCAGTGGCAGCCCGGTGACAAACATATGATGGGCCCACACAATAAAGGATAATAGCGCAATGGATGCCGTTGCATAAACCATGCAGGAATAACCAAATAATTTTTTGCGGCTAAAGGCGGGAATAATTTCCGACACCACACCAAAAGCCGGCAGAATAATAATATATACTTCCGGGTGTCCAAAGAACCAAAAGATGTGTTGAAATAACACCGGGTCACCCCCCCCGGCTGCCGAGAAAAAGCTAGTATCAAAATGCCTATCGGTCAACATCATGGTAACCGCACCTGCCAATACGGGCATAACGGCAATCAATAAAAAGGCGGTAATCAGCCAGGTCCAACAAAAAATTGGCATTTTCATTAAGGTCATACCGGGCGCGCGCATATTTAAAACGGTGGCAATGACATTAATAGCCCCCATGATGGAAGAAATCCCCATCAGATGCACAGAGAAAATAAAATAGTCGGTACTTTCGGGGCCATAGGTGGTAGAAAGCGGCGCATAAAACGTCCAACCAAAATTAGGCGCCGGGCCATCACGAAACAACGTCATGATTAAAATGCCGAAAGCAAAGGGCAAAATCCAAAAGCTTAAATTATTCATGCGGGGCAAAGCCATATCTGGTGCACCCACCATTAACGGCAACATCCAATTGGCCAATCCCACAAAAGCCGGCATAATAAAACCAAACACCATAATCAAACCATGCAGCGTGGTTAATTGATTAAAGGTTTCTGGTTGTACCAATTGCAAGCCCGGCTCAAATAACTCAGCACGAATCATCAATGCCATACTGCCAGCAAGGAAAAACATTAAGCCGGAGAAAATCAGATACAGCGTACCAATGTCTTTATGGTTAGTAGAAAACACCCAGCGTTTAATAAAAGCACGCCAAGATTTTTGGGGCGCTTGATAGTGGCCATGCGCCGCATCAGGCGTTGTTTCCATAACATCACTCATTGCTTTTCCCCTTATTCTTCACCACGTTGTTGTTTAACATCGCTAGGTTGTACCAAATCGTCCGTATCATTGCCCCATGCGTTACGTTCATAGGTCACAATAGCGGCAATTTCACTGTCGCTGAGCTGTCCACCGAACGCTTGCATCGCCGTACCTTGTTTACCGTGCAACACCATGTCTATATGGGCTTTTACCGGCCCTAAGACCATAGGGCTGCCCTTCAAACCCGGAAATGCTGGTGGCATACCGGTACCATCCGCTTTATGGCAAGCCGCACAGTATTTATTGTAGCCTTCTTTGCCTGTTTTCATTAAGTCAGCTTTGGTCCACGTTTTCGTGGCAGCTGCTTTAGCTTTTTCTTTGCCAGCATTTTGCTCCGCCAGCCATTTTTTATAGTCTTCTGGCGTTTTAGCTTCCACAACCACGGGCATATAACCGTGATTAACACCACACAGTTCGGTACATTGCCCTCGATAAATGCCAGGCTTATCAATTTTAGCCCAGCTTTCATTAATAAAGCCTGGCACCGCATCTTTTTTCACACCCAAATCCGGCACCCACCACGAATGAATAACGTCATTGGACGTGATTAAAAAACGGATTTTGGTATTGGTGGGTACCACTAAAGGCTTGTCCACCTCTAACAAATACCACTTATCTTTAGGCGCTTCATTTTGAATCTGGTCTTGTGGGGTTAATAAATTGCTGAAATAGCTAATGCCTTCATCTAAATATTCATATTGCCAGCGCCATTGGTAACCAACAATTTTAATGTTAACCTTGGCTTCAGAACTATCCTCCATATCCACCAATACTTTGGTGGCCGGAATAGCCATGGCAATAAGAATAAGAAAAGGCACAATAGCCCAAGCGATTTCCAGTTTAGTGCTCTCATGAAAAGTAGCCGGCGTCACCCCTCTTGATTTGCGATGACGAATTAGCGCATAACCCATGATGCTGAAAACAACCACACCAATCCCCACACAGATATAAAAAATAATCATGTGAAGATCATGAATATCATGACTAATGGGTGTGACGCCCTTGGGCATATTCAAGGCATAGTCAGCGTAGGCAAAGGGACTCATCAATAATAGCCCAACACTCAACCACACTTTGCGTAATGACAACATACGCTTTCCCCTTTTCAGCAATTGCAGAATTCATACAATACAAACTCTATGTTTCTCATTGACATGATTTACCAGAGTGAGTAATCCCCTTTATCAGTGCTTTCTTGCACCATATATTTCACCGCAGACTGCACATCAACACCGGTGCATTGCGGACAGCCGCCCATAGGCGGCATAGCCCGATAGCCTTTCAGGGTATTCTCGTAGAGGATATCCATATTTTTGGAGATTAATTTATCCCAGACTTTTTTATCCCCTAATACAGGCGCACCTAACTTGCCTTGAGCATGGCAGGCGGAGCAGACTTTTTCATAAACCTTTTTACCCTGAGCAATGGTGGCGCGAGGCAAGGGTTTCTTTTTCTTCACAGGCTCGCCAGGCTTACCTTTACTCTGCGCAATAATATAATCCACCGCTGCATCAATATCAGCATCGGAACAAGTCATACACGTGCCTTTGGGTGGCATAGAATTAATACCGTTGATAGCATTTTTGTATAAGGCATCCATGCCCACAGCAATACGCGGCGCCCAGGCAGCACTATCCCCAATTTTCGGTGCACCGGCGGCCCCTGTCGTGTGACACGCGGCACAAACTTTCGTGTAGAGTTTCTTACCGGTGTCGCTGGTCACTTTAGTGGTTTTTTTCTTAGGCTCTACAGGAGGTACCGTTTTTAAGTAAATAGCAATGGCTTCTAAATCTTTAGGCGCTAAATATTGTAGGCTATCATGGTCAACTTCCGCCATAGGGCCTTGTACTTTACCGCGGTTACCCAGCATTTCCTCTTCATCAAACACCTTCACTACCTCGGCAACGGACGCATCCTTTAAACCGTAAGAGGTAATATTCGGTGCATAATAACCATCCACGAAGGCACCGCCTAAATATTTGCGTTTTTTCCAACCACCCAAAAAGTTCATGGGTGTATGACACATACTACAGTGGGCTAAACCATCCACTAATTGACGACCACGATTCCATTGCTCGGATTTACTGTGGTCATAGGTAAGCGGGCCTCTGTCAAAATAAAAAAACAACGTCTTATAGCCATACTGCAAAAAGCGCCAGTTAAAGGGAAAATGCATGCTATTTTCTTTATTCTGCTGTGCTACCGGTGGAATAGCCATGAGATACGCTTTAATGGCAAGCAAATCATCGTCACTGACGTGATTAAACCACATGTAGGGAAAGGCAGGATAATAATTATGTCCATCAGGCGCCACACCTTGCTTCATGGCACGCAAAAACTCTTTATCGGTCCAATCACCAATACCATAGATTTTATCGGCGGTGATATTAGGGGAAAATAAATAACCAAAAGGCGTTTGAAAGATCAAGCCACCCGCAAAAGGTTTACCACCATTTTTGCTGTCCGTATGGCAGGCGATACAGTCACCTACTTTAGCTAGATATTCGCCGTGTTGAATTTGTGCTTTATTGCCCTTAGAATAATCCGGAATAGGATAAGTAGGATAAGTCTCATGGGCTTTGCGGGTGACGCTATTGGCTTGTGCCTGTATTGCCATAGCACACAGCATAACCGTAACGCCTAACAACAGTAAACAATTGCCTAAATGCCGCCGAATACTTACCATATACTGCCTCCCCTGCCCCTAAATTAAGCGTTTGGTTGCTTTAACAACAACCCTAGCCCACCTTGCAGCACTTTCCTAAGTAACCTGAGTTCGACATAAGAGGGTGGTAAAACCCAGAGAAATCCAGGAGGACAAGGCAAAAGCTCAAAAAAACGCAGTACTAGCACCGCTAATGCGAGTATTTTTTTGAGCTTTTAACACAGTCCCCCTGGATTTATCGCAAGTTTTAGCCATTCTTATGTCGAACTCAGGTTAAGTAAAAGATCCTCCAGAAAGTGCCATAAAAGCTTCTCTTCAATTCTAATTATTCATTCAAGCCGCTGCAAAAATCAAGCCGATAGGAAACTTTCACCGCAAGAAACTTTACGCTATCATGAGAGCACCTTAAATTCCCCCATTATTTGTGATTTTTTTATGCAATTGTCCCTCATTGCCGCTATGTCCACTAACCGCGTGATTGGTCGCCAAAATAATCTGCCTTGGCACCTGCCCGCGGATCTGAAACATTTTAAAACGCTCACGTTGAACAAACCTATCCTCATGGGCAGAAAGACCTTCGATAGTTTAGGTAACCCTTTGCCCAATCGACAAAATGTCGTCATCACACGACAAACGGATTGGCAACATCCCGGCACCACGGTTTTACATTCATTGCAAGAAACCAACACCGAATTTGCTCATTGGACTGATGTCATGGTCATCGGCGGCGGGGAATTGTTCCAACAAGCTTTACCCATGGCGCAACGCATTTATCTCACCATCATTCATATGGAAACAGACGGTGACGCTTTTTTCCCCGAATTAGATCCTTGGGTTTGGCAAGAAATCAGCCGCGAACCACATCAGGCCGATAAAAAAAATGCTTATGATTACACGTTCTTGTGTTTTGAGCGCTCTGTCCAGGATTAAAATCCTATTTTTTTGTTTTTCAGGAATGAAATATTGACTATGCTTAGAAAAATAATCACTAAATAAAAGCTAGGGCGTAGAGCGTTATGTGTTCAGTATGCATGGCTTCGTGGTTTACACTTTCCTCGGGTTTAATGTGGACAATTAGCTATACTTAGATTCATGTGGCTCTTTATTGGGTATAACACGAAAATGCATCAACCTTCTTGCGGTGTATTGCAACGCGGCCTCACCGCCGTGGAAGTTGTTATTGTGGTGATTCTGCTCGGCGTAATAGCCGCTATTGTGCTGCCTAAATTACTCAGTGAACCTGAAGGTGCGCGTACGATAAAAGTCAAGCAAGATTTAATTGCCATTGACAGTGCATTACAACTCTACCATTTACATAATGGTTTTTACCCCAGTACAACCCAACATCTACAAGCGCTCGTGACCAAACCCACCACAACACCTCGCCCTACGCAGTGGAAACCGGGTGGGTACCTAAAATTCGTCCCCATGGACCCCTGGAATCGCCCTTACCACTATCAAGAACCTGGTGACCATAATCCGGACAGCTTTGACCTTTTCACTTACGGTGCTGATAATAAGCCCAAGGGCGATGGCGAGGATGCCGATGTGGGGAATTGGGATTCAGAGGGCAGATAATCCTGCCCTCTACCTGTTAGCGTCTATTTCCTGACTTCACTGGCCCTGGCGGCAGCTTTCACAGCGGTATCGGGAGCAGCTGTTGCAACCTTCTTGCTGCTACTTTGCACACCTTGGCTTATCATGTCGAGCGCTTTTATGGCTTTGGCGTTATTCTGCTGAGCAGACTTTCGGAACCAATTCATGGCTTGCGTGCGATTTTGTGTCACGCCTTCACCATAGTAATACATATAGCCTACGGCATATTGCGCATCGGCATCGCTAGCTTTAGCTGCGGGCAATAGCTGCCTAAAGGCTGTGGTATAATGCCCCTGCGAAAAGCTATTTTGTCCTTGTTCCAAGGCTTGTTGGTTGTGAGCCGCTGTACTGGAACAACCCACTAACAATACAGCCAATAAATAGAGTACAACATGGCGAGCCGTTACTTTCATTCTATTTTATCCTTTTCTAGATACCCATCAGGGCAATAACACTTAAACGAACCTGATACTGAAACTGTGTTTTCGCCAATTGCGTTTTTAGCGCTATTAAAGCCTTTGACGGGGAGGCCTGTTTCTTATTGTGTGCAGTTTGCGTTTCCATGGCTTTTACTTTTGCCTGTGTGGACGCTATTTGCATCTGTAACTGTAATATTTGTTTACCAAAACCTTCGGGGTTAGCTTGGGCCGCCAATAGCATGACACTGACCTGCGCTTCGGCTTTTTTGGCCGCAAGACAAGAAGCCTGCACGGTAGTCATACGCTCGCACTGTATTAATTGTGGTCTTATTTTATCGGGATGCAGCATAAAATAAGCTTCATCGCGCACCTTTGGCTGTTGTTGACAGCCCATCAATAAAACCATGACAAAAATTATCCCAGCGCTACCTATTCGCTTCATGTCGTTGCCCTCCTTTGGGGCTATGTTCCTAAAAAACTTGCCGACAAGGAATGTGACGACAGCCAAGGAATAATAATCAATGCTAAGCCTAATATCAACAATGCCACGGGTGTACTGAGACGTATTTGCTGTGGATTCTCTCGGTGAGCACGGTATTGCAAAATAGCACCTAAAATCAAACCCACACCGGCCACATAAGACGCTAAAACCACCAGATTCCCAAGACCCGTGGTGGGAATCAGTATATTACCGGCCAATTCGCCCAAACTCACCGCCCAGATTTGCGCGCTACACACTAGTAATGACAGCATAAGAAAGCTTAGCGTTGTGATTCTCTTCATCATAGAATATATTGGTCTAGTTAACTCTGAATGAAAATTTTATACTATTTTGGGAAGAAAGTCAGGGCCCAAGTGTCATGAACAGCAAAAAAACAAATCCATCTTTGCAAAGCTTTGCCGACTATATACTGCAGACCAAGGCACACATTGAAAAGAGACGGCCTACAGCAAGTATTGATGTTATCGAAGCAAACAGTCCCTTTGAGTTACGCCCACTAACCAAAGAAAAACCCAAACGCGGCGCACTACTCATCCACGGTCTTTTGGATTCACCAGCCATGTTACGCGACGTGGGAGACTATCTATGCCGAGAAGGTTTTCTGGTACGCAGTGTTTTATTACCCGGACACGGCACGCACCCCGACGATTTATTAGCCGTTGAACGCCACGCTTGGCAAACTACCACTGAATTTGGCGTACGCAGTTTAAGTCAGGACGTAGAGGCGTTGTATCTGGTGGGGTTTTCGATGGGAGCGGCCTTGGCTATTTTTGCTGCGCTAACCCTATCTATTCCTATCGCCGGTTTAATTCTCCTCTCGCCGGCCATTCGCATTAAAAATCCTCTCGCAGCTTTAGCACGACTGCACCGATTAGTAAGCAGGTTCATTCCTCAGGCGCGCTGGCTCAAACGCTGTCAAGAATCTGCTACACATAAATATCAATCTATTTGTTTTAATGCCATACAACAAGTCCATGCCTTAACGCGAGAAAACGCCCAACACTTAGCTGCAAGCCCCCTTAAGCTGCCCATTTTTATGAGTTTGAGCGCTGACGACATCACGGTAGATGCACAAAGCGCGTTAAATTTTTTCAACGCACAACCCCACCCACACAGCCAAGCATTACTCTATGCGCCCGCTCCGCCACTAGGACTGGAGAAACGGGTTATTTGGCGCAACAGCCATTTTCCCGAACAGCGTATTTTAGATTTTTCTCACACTTGCATTCCCATCTCACCCAGCAATGCACATTACGGACAACAAGGCCGCTACGTAGATCTGTTGCATGATAGCGATAGGCGTGGATATGGAAAAACACGTGGGCAAGCAACACCTCGAATGCAGGGTGAAATCCATCAGCGCAACTTAAAAAAACACCGCTTGCAGCGATTAACCTATAACCCTGATTTTGCACCGATGATGCAATGGATGATGCGCTTTATCAACAATTCACATGACGAATAGAAGGACGTCCCATCGTAGACACATGGACTTCGCGACCATTATCATCGCTACAGCCGGTTATTTTAAAGGTATAATTCCCTGCTGCACCAGCGCCAGCGCCTGCACTGGGCAGGCCTGAGCCCTGATAGGTCAAGCGACGTTGTGTGGAAGTAATAGCATTACCCGTGGGTAGGGTTTGTTGGATTTTTAAGCGGTCTGCCGCCGCCGCTAAGACGCCATCACCATCGGGGTCTACGAAGACAATCCAGCCGTTACCCCAATCACCCGCACCGCCACAACTATTTTGATTGGCATTAGCAGCAGCACAAAGCGTTACCGGTGATGACCGCCTGACCGCCTCACTACGCGCGTAGTTAGCCGACGCCATGAAATCTTCAGCCATGGTCGCAATACGATTATTCTCCAACAGCTGCTTAAAGCTCGGCGCCGCAACCGCTGTCAAAATAATGGCAATAACCAGAACAACCAGCAACTCAATGACGGTAAAACCACGCATAAAAGCACCTAAAGGTGTTTAACGACCTGATCTATTAAGTGTAGCCCATATATAGATATTTTTAAAAGTGATTATCCCTAAATATGAGCCGCTAAAAATAGTTAACCTGAGTTCGACATAAGAAGGTGGTAAAACCCAGAGAAATCAAGGAGGAAGACAAAGCGTTAGTTTAACCTAAATTCCGCAGTTGAAGTCTACTGCGGAATTTAGGTTAAAGCTAGTAGGAATGGCTGGTAACTTTAAAACACACTTATAACTTAACCACGTTCAGTATACTTCAAATCTGTTGAGTCACTTCATGACATCTCCTGTTCTTCATCCCTATACGAACGATTAAATACAAACCGCGTATAAAACCAACTGAGTCCTAACAAACTAATACCAAGACCGAAAAAAGAGAACACCCGATAAAGCCCATCTAATACAGATGCATCGTATAAGAATACTTTAGCAACCGTTAAGATCATGACGCCTAATGATGAATAGCGCAATATTTTGTTACTTCTAAGCGTTCCAACAAAAAGTAAGCCAACACCAAACAACAACCATACAACAGAGTAACTATATATTTCTGCTCGACTAGCATTACCAAGATTTAAATACTCACCATGGAAAAAATAGCGGACATTTAAACTAATGAGCACAAATGACAATAACAGCATGAAGCCATATATATATTTCATTCCTTGCTCCTTAAGGCCAAGAGACAGTTCCTTACTGGCAAACCAAGTCCACAATAATGGCAATCCATAGGGCAGTAATAGACTATTAAATATAAACCATCCACCTATTCTCTGATGGTGTGCCCATAGTGGATTATATAACAGCAAATCAAAGTAAATAATGCGAAACAATACAAGAGCACACAGCCCCATTGCAGCCCATGAGAAAGCTATGCGCTTAAAGCTTCTGCTAAAGATAAAGCAGCCCAGTCCGTATATAAAGAATATATTCGTTATCACGCCGCGTTTGGTAAAGCTTGCAGGAGCAAAGAAGGCACTAAGATTATTATGAGGGATTCTATGCATTAAACAATACCCCATTATCGCAAATAAAGCAGCAGCAGCTAACTCTAATGCTTGAACAAATGCATCGTCTCTTTCAAGGCGTAAAAAGTAACTCGCGCCAAAGAACATAATGGCGGGTACGCCAAGTTCAAATATAGGCCATTGCAACATCGGGATAACATCCCTCACATTTATTTGTGTGCCTGATAAGGTATAATTTAAAACATCTAGCCAGTGCAAGCTCATTAGGCCAACAAATATCAATGCTAATACCATGCTGATAAAACGCAATGCTTTAATCGGGGTGCGATAATTTATCCAGCTCACCGCTAGCATTTCCAAAGCAAAAGCAACCGATAAAAACATTCTGCTTAATCCAATCGTTAACCCAATAGAAATAAATGTCGTTGAAACTACTGCAAAAATTGCTAGTATATATTCTTTATGCGGATGCTCACCATATCGTCTTCTTACTTCGTATAATACATATATCGCGGCTCCCGCCAATAGAAAGGCAAGAATACCCCAAAAGAAAGGTATAGCGCTTAGAAGAACTATGTGACCTAACGTAAAATAGGCGAGTAGATAAAATCCCATGCTGGTTGCCCCCATAAGCCCAGCCCATAATAATGGTAAACGGGTGCGCCACATTAAAAAATAGCCGGAAGCAATATAAATAAAAGCAAAAACTACCAAAGTCAGCGCAAAATGCCCTTTATCAGGCGTTTGCCAGCCACATAACATCACAACAGTCGCTAACATAGATACCCATGGCACAAACCCGTATAGCTTATCATTAAAATAGGCCAAAACGATGCCGCCAACAGCCAACAAACAAAATAGTAACCACCCAAGCAAACCAAACTCTGTTTGTCCCGCAATAATTCCCATCCATATCACGGCGCCAGACAATCCAACAGCATTAAGTACAAACACAGGATGAGATAAGTTACGCTTAGTCGCCTCTTCCTCATAGGCGGTTTTCGAAAAAATGATGATGGTTAAACTTGTCGCTAATAAAAATAAGCCAAGCCATATGGTATCTGATGGTGTAAAACTGCTTTCCAACCAAAGCCCTATCCATAGAAAATTACCTAAAAGCATGAGAATAGATAAGTCCCACCATTTTTGGCGTTTGAGAATAAACATCAAGCCGACAAACAGCAGATACAAATAAACAAAAAGCAGCGCTGCCGATGGGCTTTTTGAGCCTACCAAAGCCGGCGTCAAAAAACCTCCAATAAGACCAAGCAAGGCAATTGGCGGCCCGTGTCTGAGGGAAAGCACAACGGCAACGGCTGTAATAACAGCCATACTCAAAAATCCAAGCACATTAGGCAGTAACTGATAATAGCTGGTCGCTGCAAAAACAGAAATATACAATATGGCAATCCCAGCTCCCGAAAGAGATTGTGCAATACGAATACCATTAGCAAAATTAGGTCGCTTGCGTACCCAACTCGCACTATACAGCAACGCCCCTCCCAGCAAACCGCCCAAAAGAACACGCACTAGTGGCGTCAATAAATTATTTTGAATAGAATATTTCACTAAAAATAAGCCTGCCAAAGCAAAGGCAATACCCGCAACCCATACTGGGAGCCGTGCTCCAAACTGGTGCTCAAAACTAAACGCTCTTACAGGAGTTGCTTCAGTGCTTTCCTTCCAAGGTGAATCATTTGGCTCAGGTTCAGCACTTGTATTTTCTTCCAGGCTAACCTGCTCCAATTTAGAAACAGAAACGTCGTTGGCTTCCTCAATAGCCTTATCATGGTTAATTCCTGCTTGTTGCACAGCGGTATCTTCTGCTTGAGGACTAGCTTCTTGCCTTTGCTTAGTGTAGAAAACTTCTTCCGGCGACTGTAGCGTAGCAACATCAATGCCCTCTTTTTCCAACAAACTAAGCAAGTCTTGCAGCTTCTTTTTAAGACGCTCTATCTCGTTATTGAGAGTTGTTGTACGACTAGACATAATGAAAATCGCAATCAACCCGCCAAGGGTGATAATAAACGTTAGCATACTTTTTCTCTCTATAGATTGCTTGTTAACCTGAGTTCGACATAAGAACGGCTAAAACCTGCGATAAATCCAGGGGGACTGTGTTAAACCTAAATTCCGCCGTTGAAATCGACTGCGGAATTTAGGTTAAAAGCTCAAAAAAATACTCGCATTAGCGGTGCTAGTACTGCATTTTTTTTTGAGCTTTTGCCTTGTCCTCCTTGATTTCTCCGGGTTTTACCACCTTCTTATGTCGAGCCCAGGTTTGTTATTAAAATTTGCCGGTACTTTATTTTACATAATGCAACAGATAATTCAATGAAAATTTTAAAAGCATTGTAAACTGCATCCCAAATACTCCTTCAGTCTTCTATAAACGCCTCGTGTCGAGTTTATATAATTTTAAAATAGCCGAATGTTCTTTAGGTGATACCGCCAATGCATAAAAGCTAGATTGCCATCGAAAAATATTAGGGTATCCCTCACCTGGAAATGGATGACCAAGCGCCATCCATCTATGGTTGATTTTATCCATTTTTACAGCGTATTTATCCTTCTTCTGAGCAACGTTAGTATGAGTCGCCACATAACTTTGCTGCACCCAAACAGATGATTTTTGATCATAAATATAAATTTTCTTTTTAATGTCATAACGCTTAAGCCAACCTTCACCATGCTGCTCTCTTATAACGGCTTGTATCATTGGCTGATTTTTATCAAGCCCAACATGCAGAGATTTTAACTCAGCCTGGCTTACTTTAGGAATAATCAAGCAGTCCCCGACTTGCTTAAATGCCCCCTTATTAAATTCATAAAGGCAACGGCGATTTTCCACAAAACCAACATCTTCTTCTGCCTTATTAGAAACAAGGAAATATAGTTTATTATTCATCACTTTTAAATATCCTGAACCACCACTATGAGGTGGAGCAACACTAAAATCATCTACAAACTGCCAACCCGTGTCAGGATCAAACTTGTAAATAATTTGAGCCCTACCACTATGTACAACGTAACCTGGACTTGGCTTATATTGATTGTTTATTACCCCTGGGAAACGAAGATAAAGCGCCCCCTGATAATTTATTAGCTGAATAGCCCCCCAAATAGGTGCAAATGTATAGGTAGTAAACCCTAAATCTTTCCACTGCTGATTTTTGAATTGATAAACAGCTACTTTGCCATAAAAAGGTTTAGTATATGAAAAAATAGCAAAATATAGCGCCTCCCCCTTAGGCAACATAGCAAAAGAGATACTGGGTGTCCCCATTACTGCGAAAGTACTCTTATCTTTAGCATTAATTTGCTTGGTATTGATAAGTTCCCAGTGCGCATTTTTTATAGTTTGTCTATTATTTTTTTTATTAGCCAAACCAACAATAGAACTATTATTTTCCCCTTGAGGATGTCTTACGTTTTTCTCCACAGGCGAAGAATTTTTATAGCAATATAATACACCGCCAATAAGTACTGCTAACAAAATCACACAGCTTATCAATAAATAATTTTTCTTCATAATAGCAACCTTAACAAAATGAAATATCAACAGACCTTAATATTTTATTTTTTTCTCTTTAAAATGCCACTGGCACATCGTTCTGGTTCACCCTTATTGGTGATGGAGACTTTTTTTGTTTTCTTAGATGAATCAAGATGTTATCGCCAAAAACGTGATTTAACTGCTGATTTTAGGTTTATAAACAGGCTTGTTTTAGCGTTGGATAACGCCGTGATGAAAGCACCTCCCACCTAACAACTCATATGCCAACATATTAAAACATTCTCCGATAATGTTAATTTAATTTGGTAACTATTCAGCAAAAATAGCTGAATAGTTACCCCTAATTGACACCTGGCTCAGCAAAGCTGGGCCTACGGCGCTTAAGGGGGAGAATGGCTATCTCTCCCTTAAGAATCCCCTATTGCCATTGAAAGCGATTGATTTCAAAGGACATCTTTGTTTTGCGGGAGATTTTGGTGAATAGTTACTTAATCCTAAATTCCGTAGTTGAAATCTACTGCGGCCGTCTAACTCACCGAATCTAAAGGATTTTTTTCCGTCTTTTTTATTCACCGTATGGGTGATACGCCTTCACAAAAAAGACGGAAAAAAAATCCTTTATCTTCAGCGACTTAGTCAGCCTCGCGACAATTTCAACTGCGGAATTTAGGTTAATTTGTTTACTAATAATAACTGTTTTTTTGTAAGTGGTATGTTACATAAAAAAATCTTGTTTTACAACTTTTTTATACTGAGAGTTCTATACGTTTGTCGCAAAACAGCTAAAACCAGCTATAGCACTGAAAGGTTTATCAGCAATTCCCGCTAGCTTAAAACAACTATAAATATCAATAAACCTTCAGCAATTCCCACGAGAATTGCTGAAGGTTTATTGATTTTTTAGGGGCTATTGACAAGCTATTTTTGCAAGCGAAATTTGCACTCGTTTTATCCAAACTGCAACGTGAAAATAAACAGTCAATCGGTCTCTGGCGAAAGGGAAGAAAAATTGCTTGAAGAGCATCATGTGCTGGGAAATCAACAAAAGAGAGAATTGGGCGAGGATCACATCCTTGTGTGATCCCTGCCTCCATGCAAGAATAATAGTAAAACAATTGAACAGGGAAAGCTGTCAGCATTGTCTTGTTTTTCTGTGGGAAATATCTTAATCGTTAAGTTTCAGCTTACTTAACCAATTTCAAATGCGAAGCGCCTTTTGATTTTTTTTGCTTTCCCGTTGGGGGCTTAGTAGAGGGTGGAGAATCATCACCGTCACTGTCTTCTTCGGTAAAAACAATACCGCGACCATTTTCATGGGCATAAATAGAAAGTATTGCCCTCATAGGAACCACAAGATGACGTGCCACGCCCGAAAAACGCGCATCAAACTCCATAAGCTCTTTGGTAACCTGAAATTCATTAACCGCTAATGGCGCAATATTAAGTACGATTCGCCCATCTTCAATGAATTGCTCGGGCACTTCAACACCCGGATAATTTGCATCGACCAATACATGCGGCGTGCACTGATTATCAACTATCCACTTGATAAAGGCGTCTAATAGGTAAGGTTTGCTGGATGTCATTTATTATTCCTAAATGTAGACTAACACTAAGCCGCTTGCATCTCGCGCTCAACTTCGCTCAGGCTCACTTGGAAAGAGTCGCGATTAAAAACACGTTGAGCATATTCAAGAATAGGCTTGCCTTGCGCTTTGGGTAAAACAATGCCCAAATCATCTAAACGCCATAATAAAGGCGCAATGCAACAATCTACTAAGGTAAATTCTTCACTAAGGAAATAAGGTTTGTCAGCAAAAACAGGGGCAATGGTTAATAAGCCTTCGGCAAGTTTTTTGCGTGCATAAGAAGCTACTTCTTCACTACCCTGTTCTATTTGATGTACTAAACTGTACCAATCTTTTTCGATACGGTGTATCATTAAACGGCTCTTCGCGCGGGCGACAGGATAGACGGGCAACAAGGGCGGATGAGGAAAACGCTCATCCAGATATTCCATAATGACGTCCGCATCATACAAGACTAAATCGCGATCTACTAAAGTAGGAACCGTATTATAAGGGTTTAATTCGGCTAAATCCTGCGGCTTATCTTTGAAATTAACGTCAAAAATATCTACAGTAACGCCTTTTTCGGCAAGCACAACACGAACACGATGGCTGTAGTAGTCGCTGGTACCAGAGTACAACATCATTACTGAACGTTTATTCGCCACCACACCCATAAAAGACTCCTAACTTACTGAAAGTACTGAAATATTAAGGACAGGCTGTAAAAAGAAATAGGGGCCCACCACCGAAGCGAGCTATTGTAACATATTAACGCGCATTTGTCGAAGATGCTGTTAGTAACATGCCATATGTCTGGTTAAAACCGGACATTTTTGCTTGTTAGAGACATAATTGCTGTCACTTGTTTTTTAGCCGGTGAAATTATAAAATGTGCAACGATTGTACTCGATAAAATAGTGTAGCTGTGCATTATCTATCATGCATGGCTGTTGATTGTTAATAATCACAAAATTGAAGTGAGGACTTATATTATGCCTGGAACTTATCATTTTTTATCCGGTGAATTGTTATCCGCAGCTGGCGTGAAATTAGAAAAAACGTATAAAAAAATTACGGGGTTAAATAGCCCTTTTATTAATAGAGCCCTTGCAAATGGCACAATAGGCGCAGGCCTTTTACTTATGAATGAGCTTGCGCCAGATTTGGCTATTGCGCTTAGCGCAGACCCTCGGACTGCAGCGCTTAACTGCAGCGCTTATGTATATCGCTATAGCAATGGCAAATACTACCAATGTACTCTCCCCAAATAACTCTTTTGCAAATCAAATTTGTGGAGCTGCAAGCTATGTTCTTCCTGGACTTGCAACATCAGGTTCAGAATTTTCTAATAATCCAATGGGTGGAATATTTGCTGTAACGAGTAGTATATTCACTCGTAAAGCCCTTACACACAGGGATACGGATACAAATATTAACGTTAATATGGATGTGAATGTGAATGACATTCTTCTGAATGAAGATGACACTCCACGAGTAACTCCCGCTCCCGCTGGATGAAGATGAAATTCCACCAGTAGCTCCCGCTAGCTTTAACCTTGTATCTTAACAGGGAGGAAAAGAAGAGTTTGATAATCGACGGATAAACAGGCAATCTTTTTCTTATCTGGGGAGGCCGTTTAAACCTGAGTGCCTAGACACTGTAATTTAGAAAGGCCCCCTGCCTTCGTGACCCATACCGAAGTGTATCCGAGATCAAAGAATCTGCATGACAAGGTAGGTAAGTCAATGTTCAAGGTCAGGGAACCCAGTGCCAATAATACCTCAGAGGATAAAAAGATGACAGCAAAAAAAAGTATTAATTATGTAGGTATCGATGTCAGTGCTAAAGAGCTAGTAGTAGCATTGGGGAAAAAGGGTAGCTCAGCCCCAAGGATGGCATCGTTTGACAATAGTACGACTGGTCACAAAAAATTACTTAAATTCATTACAAAAAATCAGACGGCTAGCAAAGTTTGTTTAGAAGCTACTGGTATTTATCATGTTGAGTTAGCTATTTTATTGGCCAAACATCCGCTTGTTGAAGTGATGGTAGCCAATCCTAAGGCTATCAAACATTTCGCGATAGCCAGCATGCAGCGAGCAAAAAACGACCCATTAGATGCAAAAACGATCCTTTCTTATCTCAACTGTATGCCATTTCAAGCGTGGGAAGTCCCCGCTGAGAGCAGTTTACAATTACAAGCTATCAATAGGCGAATGCATCAGCTAAAAACAGAAATACAACGGGAACGGTGTCATCGCCATGTTTCAGAGTATAGCCAGGTGCAAACAGGAGTCATTAGCAATGATATTGATGTTAACCTGCGCCATTTAAACAAACGCGTGGAGCTTCTGGAGGCAAAGGCCTTAGAAATTATTAATGCAAACGATGAGCTGCGAGAGCAGTATCACCTATTGTTGTCGATAAAAGGTGTGGCTACTACATCAGCTATCCAAATTTTATCGGAACTTATAGGGCTACCCAGCGATATGAAAACCCCCCAATGGGTAGCTTACGCAGGGCTGGACCCACGAGCTGTTGAGTCTGGGAGTTCGATAAAAAAAGCACGGCGAATAAGTAAAGCAGGCAATAAATATTTGCGTACAGCACTCTATATGCCAGCCTGGGTTGCGGTACAAAGAGAGCCATTGGTGAAAGCATTTTATGATGGACTGATAAGTTCAGGGAAAAAGCCATTACAAGCCATAGTAAGCGTGATGCGTAAGCTATTGCACGCGATATGGGGAATGTTTTACTCGAAGACTAACTGGGAGCCCATGAAATTTAATCGCAAGGCAGCAGCAGAGCTTACAGCATAAGATAGGTTTTGCGTTGGCAACACCGTAGTATTCAGGGCGTGATAACACTCATCCTGTAGATTTAGGTTTATCAAAGAGCAATGAGATGCTGTTGGCTATTATTGCACCTCGAATAAGCCCAAATCCACAGGGTAGACTCCATTGAGCTGCAAATACGAGATATATATCGCGAGCTATTTTAACAAACAAAAAAAGACTATTACTTCATTTTTTGCTTGACTTTAAAGAGTGTATCTAAATTCCGTAGTTGAAATCTACTGTGGCCGTCTAACTCACCGAATCTAAAGGATTTTTTTCCGTCTTTTTTATTCACCGTATGGGTGATACGCCTTCACAAAAAAGACGAAAAAAAATCCTTTATCTTCAGCGACTTAGTCAGCCTCGCGACGATTTCAACTGCGGAATTTAGGTTTAATTAATTATAACTATTACGCCGTGCTCAACTTTCTAGTGCTGCATGGCTTTTTATTTCTTAAACAACCGCTTAGGCACATCCTGCCAGTATTCTTTTTTCAAGAAATACACTAGAATCAAGAACACCAGCAAAAAGCCCATGACCCACCAACCTAAACGTATTCTCTCCGCACGATAGGGTTCAGCCACATAGCCCATGAAGTTAACCAAATCAGCAACCAAGCGATTAAATTTCTCAGGAGACAGCTCACCAGGGGCGACGACTTTGAGGTGGTCTAATACGTAAACCAACTCAGATTTGCCGCCCTTATTAACCCGCTCGGTATAATACACCGGCATTTGCAAACCCTGTAGGTTTTGCAGCACATTGGGCATAGCCACATCGGGGAACAATAAATTATTCACCCCCATGGGCTTGGCAGGATCTAAATAAAAGCTACGCAAATAGGTATACAGCCAATCAACGCCGCGCACGCGGGCAATCAAGGATAAATCAGGTGGCGTCACGCCAAACCATTTTTCAGCTTCGGCAGGACTCATAGCTATTTCGACTTTTTCGCCAGTTTTACTGTCGGTGAAAATCAAATTTTCTTTAAGCATTTTTTCGTCAGGGCGTCCCATTTCATCGACAATTCCAAGGTCTTGGCCCAATTTGTTATAGCGCAAATATTTGAGAGAGTGACAACCGGCACAATAATTCATATAGACTTTTGCACCACGTTGTAATGAGGCTTTGTCATTAGGGTGAATGGGGGCCTTATCCAAAGGAATGCTAGGCCCTGAAGCTGCCCACGCCCACAGGGGCAATAAGAGTAAAGCAATACCGCAGACAGACTTTTTCATCATGGATACCTCACCCTTTCAGGAACCGGTTTGACCTTTTCTATCCGCGTATAAAAAGGCATCAGGATAAAAAAGGCGAAATATAGAATAGAAAAAATACGCGCTAATAACGTATACACGGGTGTGGGAGGATTGGCCCCCAAATAACCTAAGGCGATAAAACTCACCACAAAAATCGTCAAGGCCAATTTACTCATCCAACCCCGATAGCGAATGGATTTTACTGGACTTCGGTCTAGCCAAGGCAAAATAAACAATACCGCAATAGCGCCACCCATGGCCATCACCCCTAAAAATTTATCGGGCACAGCGCGCAAAATGGCATAAAAAGGCGTGAAATACCAAACGGGCGCAATATGTTCCGGCGTAACCATCGGGTTGGCGGGGATAAAATTAGCATGCTCTAGGAAATACCCACCCGCTTCCGGAAAGAAAAACACAATGCCGAGGAACACTATCAAAAAGATAGCAACACCGATTAAATCTTTCACGGTGAAATAAGGGTGAAAAGGTATGCCATCTAAGGGGCGGCCCTCATCATCTTTTTTATCTTTGATCTCAACACCGTCAGGGTTATTAGAGCCTACTTGATGCAGCGCAATAATATGAAACACCACCAACCCCACCAAAAGCAAGGGCAAGGCAATCACATGGAGCGCAAAAAAGCGATGCAGCGTAGCACCGGAAACCACGTAATCTCCGCGAATCCACTGTGCTAAGTCCGGCCCAACAAAAGGAATAGAGCCAAATAGCGACGTAATCACTTGTGCGCCCCAATAGGACATTTGTCCCCAAGGCAGTAGATAGCCCATGAACGCTTCTGCCATTAATAACAAATAAAGCAGCATACCAAAAATCCAAATCAATTCTCGGGGCTTTTGGTAAGAACCGTAGAGCATGCCGCGAAACATATGCAAATAAATGACGACGAAAAACATCGAGGCGCCGGTGGAGTGCAAATAACGCAATAACCAGCCATAGTTAACATCTCGCATAATAAATTCAACGGATGAAAAGGCTTTATCAGCCGTTGGCGTATAACTCATGGTCAGCCAAATCCCCGTGACGATTTGGTTGACCAAGACCAACATGGCCAAAGAACCAAAAAAGTACCAAAAATTAAGATTTTTGGGGGCATAATATTGACTAAGATGCTCGGTCCAAAATTTTGTGGCTGGAAAGCGGGCATCAACCCACGCCATAAACCCTTTTTTTTCGTCACTCATTTATGCAGTCCTTGATTGTTGGTCTTCACCAATTAAAATCACATGCTCTTGCCTAAAATAATGGGGGGGCACTTCCATGTTAACAGGGGCTGGAACACCGCTGTAAACACGTCCAGAGAGGTCAAACTTTGAGCCATGGCAAGGGCAATAAAAACCGCCTGGCCATTCAGAATCCACCGAGCCCATCTTAGGACGATAAGAGGGAGAACACCCTAAATGTGTACAAATTCCAACCAAGACCAAGTATTCTGGCTTAATGGAACGATGATCATTTTTAGCATAACCCGGTTGCTGTTCAACATCAGAATTAGGGTCGCGCAATTGTTCTCGTGATTTGTCTAAGCTAGCCAAGGCTTCATCGCCGCGACGCACAATCCAAACGGGTTTGCCACGCCATTCCACCACCATCATGGCGCCTTTTTTAAGTTTACTAACATCCACTTCAACAGGCGCACCAGCAGCTTGTGCTTCGGCACTGGGGGCCCATGAAGCGAGAAAAGGCACGGTGGCAGCGGCCACGCCCACGCCACCCATCGCGCCGGTGGCGACAGAAAGGAATTTGCGGCGCCCTTTGTTTATTTTTTGCTCATCGCACATAGAAACTTCCCGACTGTTTATTCAGGTACGTCTTTTAAAAGTAAACCAGGAAATAGTAAAAGGCAAGGAACAGCGATTTTTGGTGGGAATTGCTGAACAAGAAGCTGAAATGGCGCTAAGTCCCTACTGACCCTCACCAAATTTATCGTTAATCAAGGCTTCTAGAGCCTCCATGGCCGCCTGTTCATCAGGACCATTAATTTCCAATTGCACAGCACTATCTTGACGTGCTGCAAGCATCATGACACCCATAATACTTTTCCCATTGACTCTTTTTTTATCTTTAGTTATCCATACTTCGCTTTGGAACTTGCCAGCATGGTTGACAAATTTTGCTGCTGCCCTGGCGTGTAAGCCCAACTTATTCTGAATAGTTAAAGTTTTGTTTAACATTTCATTGCTCCGAACGTTGACAATGATCAGAGGTTTTTACTTGCACACCTGCCTGACCGCCTTCTAAGGCTTTTTCTGCCAATGCGGTTAATTCCAAGTGTGCATAATTCATCACTTTAAATAGCATGGGCAAATTTAAACCTGTTACCAGTACAACTCGCTCCAATGCTTGCAAACCTTGTGCAATATTACAGGGTGTGGCACCAAAAATATCCGACAACACTAAAACCCCTTGGCCCGCATCAAAATCTTTCACCACAGCCGACAACCGTTGTTTCAGATCATCGGGGTCCGTATCCGGTTGCACAGCCACGGTCGTCACAGGCAAAGGCAATGCTCCATCAAACGTTTTAGAGACCACCGTCAGCATAGCATCACCAATCATCTCATGGGTAATAATTAAAAGGGCTGTTGTCATGAATATTCCTCATTTAATTTGGTCCTGTTGACGCTGTAAAAACTCATCGCAAGCATTGTATCCGGTATTCTTTAGCACTTGATTTCGCACGGCCCCCTCTACCAAAACAGCCATATGACGCCCAGGCGCCACTGGAATCATGACCTCAGGTATAGCAACCGTCAAGACCTTGCGTTCTTGGTACATGCCATGCAATCTATCGATAGCTTCTACTTGTGTATCGCGGCTATCCACAATACGAACAATAAGCTGTAATCGTTTGCGTGACTGGATAGCCTTATCGCCAAACATCGCGCGAATATTTAAAATTCCAAGTCCACGCACCTCCAAAAAGTCCATTAATAACTCAGGACAGCTGCCCGATAAGGTGTCTTGTGCAATTCGAGTGAAGCAGGGTGCATCATCCGCCACCAATCGATGACCACGATTAATCAAGCCCAGGGCAATTTCACTTTTTCCGATACCACTGACCCCCGTCAATAAAACCCCCAAACCCAATACATCCATAAAAACGCCGTGCAAAGTAGTTTCAGAGGCCAAATGTACTTTCAAATAGGCTTGCAATTGATGAATAAAGAGATGGGCGGATAACCCAGAGGTCAGCAGTGCAATGCCTGCTTTAGCGGCTGTTTCGACTAAATTATCGGTGACTGGCAGACTATCAGCCAAAATGACTAACTGGGTTGGCAATAAAAACAGTTGTTCAACAGCCGCTTTTCGTTCTCGGGTATCCAGTGCGTCCAAATAGGCAAGCTCTTGGGTACCAATAACCACCACTTGCCGAGGCTGTAGAAAATTCAAATAGCCCACCATTTCTTCCGGCTCACCGTCTAGATGGCGCAAGGGCTGCCACGACTGTTGTGAGTCTACCTGCCAAGTAAGCTTCAGGGCTTTTTGCTGATGTTGAAATAGGGTTTCAATGGTTATCATGCTGAAACTGCGTCATGATTTGATAAGCTTGCTGGGCATCTGCTGCTTTGCGCAACCCATCTCTTAAGGAATCATTACTAAACATTTCTGCCAAAGTTGCCAATACTTGTAGATGCTCATCTTGAGCCACTTCTGGCACAGCCAACGCAAAGAGAATATCAACTTTCTGGTGGTCAATGGAATCAAGATCAATGGGACGACGTAGACAAACCAAGGCGCCGGTAATATCCTGCAACCCCATAACGCGGGCGTGAGGGATAGCAATACCATGCCCAATGGCTGTAGTACCCAAACGTTCACGAGCAATTAAGCCGGAGAAAAGCGCTTTAGCGTCTAGGGATGAGTCTTGTACTAATAATTGGCTAATAATCTCGAAAATGTGCTTTTTGCTTTCATCTTCACTACCAATAAACACCCGTTCCGGGGTTAAAAGGTCGCTAATGTCTATATCCACAATGTAACTAATATGAAAATTAGGACGATGGTGACTTTATACCCTAGAAGTGGCAGGAAAGCAATACAGCCCCACCATTGCAACCATGCCCGCTAGCTTTAAATAATTATAATTATCAGTAGGTTATAGTTAATTAGGTTTCATGATGCTAATCCCTTGTTTTCACTTAGAATTAGGTTTCATGATGCTAATCCCTTGTTTTCACTTAGAATCAACCATGTTGTAAAGGTTAGTTCTTTGCCCATATAACAGACCAAAAGTGCTGTTACTCCATCAACTACATGCGGCTTTTTCAAGTGTCTCCTTCGCTGAGAACCAACTTTTAGTTAGGGTACATCACTTATACACAGGGTCCACAAGCTTAATGGTGAGAAATATCAATATTCACTCCGCTTCAGGAATTATGCAGGTGTGACTGAGAGCCTATCCTATAGATTCATGTTTAAGTCGGTTGTATTGACAAGTTAAGCGCTTTAATACGGGCATTAGCTATAACAATAATTTTTCGCATTAATGCGGTTAAAGCCACTTTCTTTGGCTTCCCTCGCTCAACAAGCCCATTATAAAAAGTTTTTAACGAAGAGTTTGAGTTCCGTGCTGCCATCGCCGCCATGTATAGCCTTGGCTTAATGCCTGGTCGTCCATGACCCGTGGAACGATAACCTTGATGTCTTCCGCTGTCATTCGCTCTTGGAGCAACTCCCACCAGAGAAGCAATCTCTCGTCGACTCAATTGGCCTAGCTCAGGTAATAGAACGATTAACTCACTGGAGAGTATCTTTCCGATGCCTGGTATGGTTTGTATAGCCGTCTTCTTAAACGTCAGTAATTCATCATCGGCTATCAACGCATTAATGCGCGTTTCAAAGGCTTCAATTTCATTCGTAAGCATCTCTATCATACGCGAGCAACTGGCTTGCATTAAACTGCTTGTATTAGGAGCTTTCAATCGATTTTTTTCAGCTGTGCGCATTTGCTTTAAATCATGCTGGCGACTGACCAAATTATAGAGTTCGCTTTGAGTATCATTGGGCGGCTCATAACAAGCCAGGGTTTCATGTCGTTCATAGCCATAGCGTGCCAGAGCTTTTGCATCCAATGCATCGGTTTTTACCCCGTGTCCATAGGAACGAATAAAACTTTTTACATGGCGTGTATTGGCACGATGAACCGCTATGTGTTGTTGACAGAGTGTTAAGAGCAGGGGCGCTTCATAGCCACCTGTTGTTTCTATCACACATAAAGCTTGTTGGAGTTTTGCAGAGTATTCGGTTAGAAATGCTTGTATTCCACTGATGTCATTAGGGTATTCATGAACGGGGGGGGGCGCCGTGCAAGTTAACAAAAAAATTGAATTTACCGACATCAATGCCAACGAAGTTATTATATGCTACCATCATAGTCCTCTCGATAGTTAAAGGTGTTTACGATTGTAAGCGGGAGCACTTTATGTGTCCCTTGCAACCATTCAAACGTATCGAGAGCTGGGCTAGAGTACCTGGATTCTACGCGGTTGGTTTTACCAATAGCTATACGGTCGCTCATGCCCGCGAACCCTGGGCTTATGCCTGGGGTTCTACTCTCTTGGGACCTACTATAACAAAACTAAGACTTACAATTAGCTTATGTCAATTCCAGATAAATGGCGTGCTCTCTAAAATTGCAATAACCCGTTATTATCCTAAATTCCGCAGTTGAAATCGTCGCGAGGCTGACTAAGTCGCTGAAGATAAAGGATTTTTTTCATTTTTTTTGTGAAAGCGTATCACCCATACGGTGAATAAAAAAGATGGAAAAAAATCCTTTAGATTCGGTGAGTTAGGCGGCCGCAGTAGATTTCAACTGCGGAATTTAGGATTATTAGAAGTGCTTTTGAGTAAGCCCTCCTTTGTTGGAATAATGAAAGGTGTATTACTAAATGAAATTAATAATTCATTGACTGGCGATGATATGGTGACTGCAATTAAAAATTTTTGGCGTGGAAAACATGTTAGCACTGACAGTATCAACGATTTTTTAAATAACTTACAAAATTCTAGGAAGAAGCACGTTGCATATAGTTCGCCAATTCCATCAATGAAAATAATTAACAAAAATACCAGCGATACTGAGGCAGATGTTTTAGATGCAGCACAAACTAATGGCTTAGAGTTCAGCTAACCTTGGCATCTATATAGTCCCCGCAGTTGAAACCTCGGGTTTTAGCTGTCTGTCTGCCAGCCATCTTTGAACAATTTTTACTGAAAAAACTTGTCATTTAGAATAGCTAAAATCCTCGTTTTTTCAGTAAAAATTGTCCAAATCTGACTAACATCCAGGCGCTAAAATATAAAACTTATGTTATCACATTAACAAATAATTTCCCGAACTTTCAACTGCGGGGACTATATAGGCAAAAAAACCCGATTTTCTCGGGTTTTTTTGTGCTCATAATAAAATTCATAAACAATAAAAATAAAAACCATGCCCAACAACAACGACGGAATTTAGGATTATCCTAAAATCCTCAGTTGAAATCGTCGCGAGGCCGACTTAGTTGCTGAAGATAAAGGATTTTTCTCAATATTTTTTGTGAAAGCGTATCACCCATACGGCGAATAAAAAATATTGAGAAAAATCCTTTAGATTCGGTGAGTTAGGCGGCCGCAGTAGATTTCAACTGAGGATTTTAGGACTATGCACTCACTTACTCGTCTCGACTCTCACCTCTGTGATGTGAGGAAAGCTTTTCTTTCTGCTTAATCACTTGACGGAAAAGCTTGTCAATCAAACCATCCACCGCTGCATACATATCAGCCGCTTCTGAGCGCGCGTGAATATCCATGCCGGACAAATGCAGCGTTGCTTCTGCAATTTGTTGTAACTTTTCTACGTTAAACGTGACGTGTAATGTGGTTATTTTTTCAGCATACGCTTCTAAACGTTTAACCAATTTATCGTGGGTGAACTCCCTTAGTTCAGAAGAAACATCAAAATTTTTACCAACCATATCAATTTGCATAAAAATAACTCCTATAGAATAGATAGGTTTTCAGAGGAACTGCCGTCATCGCCTACATGGATTCTAACGGTTTCTGAGCCCATAAATCAACCGTTGCTTGAGAGCGTGCTGTTGATGTCAACAACCCGGCCGTAGGCGAATGAGATTTCTCACGTTAAATCACATCATCCCAAACTTCTGCGTTCGTTGGATGGGGGGATGGCCATGGCTTCACGGTATTTTGCCACGGTTCGTCTTGCCACTTTAATGCCCTTTTCATTGAGCAACTGTGCAATTTTATTATCGCTATAGGGCTTTATGGTATTTTCTGAATCCACGAGTTTTTTTATCAAGGCCCTAATCGCAGTAGAAGAACACTCGCCGCCCGATGCTGTATTTAAATGGCTCGAGAAAAAATATTTTAACTCAAATACGCCTTTGGGCGTATGAATATATTTCTGCGTGGTAACCCTGGAAATAGTAGACTCGTGCATTTCTACTTCTTCTGCCACATCATGCAGAATTAAAGGCCGCATGGCTTCCGGCCCTTTTTCTAAGAATTCTTTTTGCTTTTCTACAATACACGTGGCGACTTTAAGCAGGGTTTCATTGCGACTTTGTAGACTTTTTAGAAACCAGCGCGCTTCTTGTAATTGATTTTTCATGTACGTGTTGTCGCGACTATTATCAGCACGACGGATCATCTGTGAATAACCTTGATTAATGCGTAATTTAGGTGAAACATCTCCATTAAGACGCACAACCCAACGACCAAACTCTTTTTTTACTTCCACATCAGGCACAATATATTGTGTATCATCTGGACTAATTTGACTGCCCGGCCTTGGATTTAGCGTTTGCAGTAACGCAAGAATCATTTCAAGTTCTGATTGTTTGATGTTTAGCTCGCGCTGCAACTGTTTGTAATCTTTCTTGGCTAAAAGATCCAAATGTTTTTCCACAAGGGTGAGTGCTTTTTGTCTGTAACGCACATCTTCCGATAACTGACGCAATTGAATAAGCAAACATTCGCCCAAGTCTCGAGCACCCACACCAGGTGGGTCAAATTGTTGCGTACGGTGTAAAACCGCTTCTATTTCATCAAGCTCGACGTCTTCCATGGCCAAACTCGTGTGAATATCTTCCAAGGAACTTGTTAAAAAGCCGTCATTGTCAATGGCATCAATAATAGCAATCGCAATGGCATTATCTAGCTCGGTAAAAGGTGTTAAGCCGCATTGCCAACGCAAATGTTCTTGGAGACTCACCGGCGCACTTTGGCTATTGGCCAAAAAAGAGAAACCATCCTCTGCATCAGAGGAAGAAGCATTTGTACCTGGTGATGTGCTCACAGGTAAAGCATAGGTGTCTTCCCAAACACAGTCTACCGGCAAATCTTCGCCCAAGGTGCCCTGTTGCAACGCCACATCAGTAGGCGCTTGCAGACTTTCATCTACACTCTCCTTTTCATTATTAAAGGCTAAGTTTTCAGCTGAATTTTCTGTGTCGGTCGAAGGACTGTTATCTTCTTGTGTATCGAGCATGGG
Organism: Gammaproteobacteria bacterium; assembly: GCA_965230455.1. Taxonomy (GTDB): domain Bacteria; phylum Pseudomonadota; class Gammaproteobacteria; order CBDDKY01; family CBDDKY01; genus CBDDKY01. Next base: position 86,319 of record CBDDKY010000005.1, on the reverse strand, counting down.
ATTGCTCTCTAACATGTCCTGTATCTCAAGCTGCAAGTCCAGAGTGGATAATTGTAATAACCGAATAGCTTGTTGCAGCTGCGGCGTTAAGGTGAGCTGCTGCCCTATTTGTAATTGTAATGCCGGCCTCATGGGCGACTACCCCACTAAATCCATACTCCCTATGAAATAAGTGTAACGTAATTTACCCGAGGCAGTGGAAAATAACTCAAAAAAAATCAGAGTTTCGTGATTTTTCATTAAAAAACAGGGGGCTTGCAAACCATAGAAAAAGGCGCTTATAAGTCGAATTCTTCGCCCAAATAAACCCGCCGCACATTTTCATTGGCCAAAATGGCTTTTGGCTCTCCTGCACACAGAATTTGCCCATCATTGACAATATAAGCCCTGTCACAGATATCCAAAGTCTCACGCACATTATGATCGGTGATTAAAATACCAATCCCTCGATCGCGCAAATGATGTACAATTCGCTTAATATCAATCACCGAGATAGGATCAACACCCGCAAAGGGTTCATCTAATAAAATAAATAAAGGATCAATGGCTAACGCCCGTGCTATTTCAACACGCCGCCTTTCGCCGCCCGATAAACTTGCACCCAGGCCATCTCTGATGTGGCTAATATGAAACTCTTGCAACAAACTGTCAAGCTTTTCCTGGCGCTGTGCTTTATTCAAGTCCTTGCGCATTTCCAAAATAGCTAATAAATTATTTTCCACACTCAATTTACGAAAAACAGACGCTTCCTGCGGTAAATAACCGATGCCTAGCCTTGCTCTTTCATGCATGGGAAGGCGTGTAATGTCTTGTTTGTTTAAAGTCACTTCGCCGGCGTCACTGGCAACAAGTCCAACAATCATATAAAAACTGGTGGTTTTCCCCGCGCCATTAGGCCCCAATAAACCAACGATTTCACCCGTTTCAATAGCAATCGAAAAGTCTTTTACGACTTTTCTGCCGCGATAAGCTTTAGCCAGACCATTAGCCACTAAGGTATTTTTCATTGGGTTTTCTCTTCTATGCTGGATGAAACTTGGTTTGTGGATTTAGATTTTTTCTTCGGTTGCAACAATATGACCGTCCGTCCGCCCTTAGAAGGGGGCGTAATAACCACTTGTTTATTGATATCATAATGAATAATGGGGCCTTTAAACACATCTCCGCCCTGCCACACCGTGGCATCACCTTCAAAATAAATAACCCTTTCTAGCGAAAGCAACTCAATTTTTCTAGCTTTAGCGTGAGCAATGGGCTTACCTTTATGCGGTAACACTTGAAAATATGCCATATCTCCCGTGGCAATGACTCGCGCTACTTTGTTTTGCTTATTGGTGTGCACCTCAAGCCTATGGGATAATAAATGCATGGTGCCCTGATCCACACGCACATGGCCTTTGTAAATACTCACACCGGTTTTATGATTGATATTAGCTTCGTCGGCTTGAATAAGCATAGGCTTATTTTTATCGCTGGGAAGCGCAACGACCCAAAGCGGCATAAGTAAAACAGCCAATAGGATCCACGAATATTTTTTTTGCATGTAAGGAACCTCCTATTGTTTAATGCGATGCTGCCGGCACATGGCGTACATAAACATGACTGAGTAATCGTATGTCACTGGTTTTTAAAAAGGCTTTAAACCCCACCGACTTTACCGCTGTTCCCGACTGGCGTAATTCAACCGGCAAACTGTTCATCGCCTCTTTCGTGGCGGACAGGGCAGTAACCACTTGCGTGGTCATAACCGTGCGTTTATTCTTAGGGCCTGCGGCTTGCGCCAATGTCACATCTTTCCAAAGTTCAATTTGTTCGGTACCTTGACGCCCCTGTCCATAACGCGAAGTGAGCTGCCAAGGCATACGGCCATCTTGGGAATAGAAAATAACGTGAGGTTCTTTGATGTTAAGTACATTACTGATGGGGTAATGCACCATCAGCGGCGTCAGCAATCGTGTGGCTAATAGCCCTTGCTCATTCATGTTACGTGCATCGACATTCACGACAAAAGCATCGGAATAACGCTGCTGGATTTTTTCTTCAGCCGTTGTATTTTTCGCCCCATGCAATAGCCAGACACTGCCTAACAACAAAAAAATTAACAGTGCAGTGGAGGCTATTTGTAATCTTGACCACATGGGTACTAATGCCTACTCTGAAAATTCATGAAGAATGGTTTCATGCTTGTTTTGTGCTTGTAATAATAATTCCACTAATTCCCGGGCCGCACCTTGACCACCCTTCGCGTCGGTGACCCAGTCAGCCGCATCACGCACCAGGGCAACAGCATTGGCGACCGCCACGCCTAACCCCACACGCCGAATCAATGCTAAATCAGGTAAATCATCACCTAAATAAGCCACGTCTTCATCACCGATGGACAACTGCTGACAAATTTGCTCATAGGCTTTAATTTTGTTGGTTTGCCCCTGAAAAACAAAGGGGATGGCCAACTCTTGCATACGACGCGCGACAATATCCGACTGCCGCGACGTAATGATAGCCACATGAATACCCACGGCTTGTAATATTTTTAAACCTTGTCCATCGTGGACGTGAAAGCGTTTTTGCTCGCGCCCCTTAGAATCATAAATAATACCCCCATCGGTTAATACACCGTCCACATCACAAATAAGCAACTTAATGCGCTTTGCTTTTTCTGCAATTTCTAACGCTATAGACGTCATCACACTACCCCCGCGTGTAAAATATCATGCATATGTAACACCCCAACCAGTTGGGCCTTTTTATTTTTAACTAAAAGCGACATTACCTCATGGGATTCCATTTGTTGCAAGGCTTCCATCGCCAAGCTACCCTGCTTGATAGCATGCCCACCCTTGGTCATCACATCACCGATCATAGTGGTATGCACATCGATAGATTCATCCAAAATACGACGCAAATCGCCATCGGTAAACACACCCACGTGCTGGCCTGCCTCGTCAAATACGACAGTAAAGCCAAGGCGTTTTTGGGTGATTTCATACAAGGCTTCAGACAACGTTGCTTGTGTGGACACGCCTGGAATAGCATCGCCTTTTTTCATAATGTCATCCACGCGCAATAATAAACGTCGACCAAGACTACCCCCCGGATGAGATAAGGCAAAATCATCAGCCGTAAAACCACGCTTATCTAAGAGTGCCACTGCCAACGCATCACCCATCACTAACGTCGCCGTGCTACTCGCCGTAGGCGCCAATCCCAAGGGACAAGCCTCTTTTTCGACACTGATATCTAACACCACATCGGCCGCCTTACCGAGTGTAGATTGCGGCTTGCCCGTGATAGCCACCAAGGGTACAGAAAAACGTTTAATGAGCGGCAATAAGGTAATAAGCTCTGATGTTTCTCCCGAATAAGACATGGCCAATACCACATCTCGAGGCGTTATCATTCCCAAATCGCCATGACTTGCTTCACCGGCATGTACAAAAAAAGCAGGCGTCCCAGTACTCGCCAAGGTGGCCGCGACTTTCCCGCCAATATGGCCAGACTTACCCAGGCCTAATACCACCACACGCCCTTTACAGGCCAGTAAAATATGACAAGCCGCTACAAACTGCTCATCAATGCGTTGCTTGAGGGCTTGTATTGCTTCCGCCTCAACACTGATAACTTCTTGAGCTAATTGAATAAATTGATTCGTGTCTGCCATGGCAAACCTCTTTATTAACGCTTAGCCACCCATTCTACCTAATTTGAAAGCCTGAGGATAGCACAGGGTATCCTCTGAGCTCAGGTACACCTACGACAACCACAAAAAAATCAATTGTAAACTTTTTTTAATTATTCCTTAAGCTTTTTCCGTTAGAATGCGCTTCATACCAACGGCCCTGAGACTATTTGAGGAATAACCCATGCAAAACCGTGTAGAATTTGCAAACATGTCGCAAGACCAAATTAATCAATTGCTTCTTAATATGCTCGCAACGCAACAGCAAGAATTACAATTACTTAGAAAACAAACTGAAAAACAAGCTGAGATCATTGCAAAACAAACCGAAGAGATTAATGATTTGAAAGCACCTAGGGTTTCCATCGCTGCCGCCAAAACAGCCATCGAGACATTCAAGGATGCAACATTAAATCCTCTATTAGAGAATATGGAAAAGAAGAAAGACGAAGCGATCGTACCCCCCTCTCCCTTCAATCTCACAGACAAAAATGCAAATACTATATTAAATCTATCCAACCTGTCACAACAAAATCCTAATCGGGCGACGAAGGAAAAGGTGAAGGAAGAGGAGGATATCATACTCCTTCAAGATGCCTTCGAAACCATGAACAAGAGTATCTTAGGTCTTGATGATGAGAGCAGCATTATTAGCATTGCCACAACGAAATTTGGTAAACCAGGTAAAACAGGACAGGACTTTGCCGCGCTTAAGCCTTTGGGGAAAATATTAGAATTATTACTGAGCTGCATGCTACAAATTAATAACTTTTATACAACAGCTATTCATAATGTCCTGGATCAAGTAGAGGTAGACGCAAAAAACTTCACTGAACGTCTAAATCAACAGAATTCCCAACTCAAAGAAAAAGCCCAGTTTGACCTTAAACAGCAGTTAACAGCCATCAAAAAACAGATTCCCTGGACTGAAAAAGCCTTGATAGGATTCATAGACAACCTCATTAATAAAGCTACGGAGCTTTACTGTGCCTCAAAGAATACCTACGCCTTTACTGCGTATGAGCAATTAACAGCAGTACTACCCAAATCAAAAACAGCTCAACCCAACTTAAAAACAATTCAATCCAGCTTAAAAACGATTCAATCCGACTCTACTTCAGACAGCGAACAAGCCGTACTAAAGAACATTGTTGAGGTTACCAATCAACAAATACAACATTTTTTACACCCTGAAACGTCAGCACAACATAAATTCCAAGTCAAACTGTCCAGCCAATTAACCTTACTAAAATCAAAGTTTCGCGGCACAGCTAATGGCTTTGCTGAACTTCCCTCAACGGCCAGCATAGCTGCTAGCAACATTACAGGCATGCTTGGACAAAATATACCTTTCGCCAGCCTCCTACTCGGTTCGGCTATGCTAGCCTATGAAGTTCAAGGTAATTTGCAAGAACACGCCTTAAAAGACCGCATGGTAGCAATATTTAGTCATGTTACGGTCAAAGGGATAACGACAACTTTTGAAAAGCTACCCGAAGTGCTCTCCTTACTCTTTAGCCAGCAATTGGAATATCTCAATAATCTTCCGCGCAAACCTTTTAAACTACCTGCCACCGAGCTGTTTTTAAGGCGCCTTATGCTAAAAATAGGCAACTATTTTTACCAAACAGATATAAAAAAAATGCCTATAGAACCTAATGCACTTATTGCCGACATCCTGCACTACGTCTTGAAAGAAGAAAAGACCACCATCCCGCTTTTTAGTACAGTCAAACAGAAGCTACAAAAATTTGAGCAAGAACAATTAGGCCGCTCAACCTACTTAACGCCACAACAATTGCTAGAAGATGCTCACATTATTAACAAAGCAGAACCCTTTTCTGTACGAAGACATTCAGGAGAACTGGGGAATAACGTTGATAACATTATCAATCTTGATGTGCTTAAAGATAGCCATTCATCTATCTTAGCGGCTTACCAAAACCGCACAACACATGATACCCCCTTACCCAAGTTACAAAAAAAACAACCGCAAACAACTGGCTTCAGCCAATCCACTGCAAAAACGAGAACAAACACGAAGATAGAAAAACAACAATTACTGAAAGCTTATAAACAAGTCCTTAATCAGCAGCCAGAAAACGCCCGTTCTGAGCACGCAATTCTTCTGGAATTAAAGCAGTACCTAAATTCAAGCGAGTCCCCAACGAGCTTAAGCTTTAATGAAATTTATCAGCAACTTGAGAACAAAATGCCCACCGGATTCTTTAGTAACTCTACAAGCTACCGGAATAGCCTTAACTTTTTCAAGCAAGCGGTTGAAACAGATAATAGCGCACCACAAATACTGAGCAACCTTAACCTAGCTCAAACAATGAGTGGCAACAAGACTATCCTCTTTAAGTTTGCTACAGAGATGAAGGCTCTCATCAACCCATCATGCGAGCCAACCAAAACTCATAGCCAAACAACCTTCAACTAACCAATGCGCACGTCCTCCGGTGGCCCACACGGCTGCCGGCGTTGTTCGCCATTCTTTTTTCAGTGTGTTAAAATCTCTCTCATTATGGATAGGCTAACCTAAAGCTATTACATCAATGTCTACAGATTCAACAGCGCTGGTGCGCCTACACCACATGAGCTTTTCCCGCGGGAAACGGGTGATTTTTGACAACGTCAATATCCATATCCCGCGCGGTAAAATTACCGCTATCATGGGCCCCAGCGGCACGGGTAAAACCACGCTACTACGCCTTATTGGGGGGCAATTAACTCCCGATGCGGGCACCGTGCATGTGGCCAATGAAAACGTTAATCAATTATCTCGAAAAAATTTATTCAAACTACGCCGTCGCATGGGGCTGCTATTTCAAAGTAGCGCACTGTTCACTAATTTAAGCTGCTTTGATAACGTGGCTTTTCCGCTGCGCAAACATACTAACCTCAGCGAAGAAGTTATCCACCCTTTGGTGCTGATGAAATTGCAAGCGGTGGGGCTGCGCGGTGCCCGAGATCTCATGCCAGCAGAACTGTCTGGCGGTATGGCGCGACGTGTAGCATTAGCACGCACCATTGCCTTAGACCCTGAACTTATCATGTATGATGAACCCTTCGCCGGACAGGATCCTATTTCCATGGGCGTTTTGGTGTCGCTGATTAAGAAATTAAACAAATCCCTCGGCTTAACCAGCATCATCGTCTCTCACGATATTGCAGAAACCGCCAGCATTGCCGATTACATTTATATTCTTGCCGGCGGTAAAATTATTGGCGAAGGCAGCCCGCGTGATGTCATGGCTGATGAAACCCCTCATGTAAAACAATTTGTACAAGGGTTGGCTGACGGCGCTGTACCTTTTCATTATCCCGCAGACGATTATGCCCTAGATTTATGGGGAGCCTCAGCATCATGATGTCTCTTTTTAATAGCATTGCAGCGCTTGGCCGCCGCACCTTACGCTTCACCGCCAATATGGGACGCGCCGGTTTATTTCTTTGGCAAACCTTAGTTCGCCTACCTAACCCGCGCGTGCAGTTTCCTTTGATGGTACAACAACTTTACTTCGTTGGTGTGCTATCGCTGGTGATTATTCTTGTGTCGGGTTTATTCATCGGTATGGTGGTGGCTTTACAAGGACAACATATCCTAGCAAAATTTGGTGCTGAAGTGGAGCTTGGCCAAATGGTTGCGCTGTCCGTGGTACGAGAGTTGGGCCCGGTTATTACAGCACTCCTGTTTGCTGGACGTGCGGGTTCCGCATTAACCGCTGAGATTGGCCTCATGAAAACGACGGAACAATTGAGCAGCATGGAAATGATGGCTGTCGATCCTTTGCGCCAAGTTATCGCTCCTCGCCTATGGGCAGGTTTTCTGGCCACCCCCATGCTCACACTCATCTTCAGCGCCATTGCCATTTGGGGGGGGTATCTGGTGGGTGTACAGTGGTTAGGCGTGGACTCTGGGGCCTTTTGGAGCAACATGCAAGCCGCCGTTGATTTTCGTTTAGATATTGTCAATGGCATCATCAAGAGCATTGTTTTCGGTTTTATTGTCACGTGGATTGCCCTGTATCAAGGCTATGACTGTGTGCCCACCTCAGAGGGTATCAGTCGCGCCACGACAAAAACCGTGGTTTATTCATCATTAGCCGTGTTAGGCTTAGATTTCTTATTGACGGCAGTTATGTTGGGAGGGTGGTCGTGAAACAGCAATTTCGTACAGAGCTTTTAGTGGGCTTTTTTGTATTGGGCGCCGCCATTGCCCTTATTGCACTTGCCTTAAAGGTCAGCGGACTCACAGACTACGGCACAGGCAGCACCTATGACGTGCAAGCAAGCTTTGATAATATCGGCAGCCTCAAAACGCAGGCCCCCATCAATATTGCCGGCGTAAAGATCGGGCAAGTGAAAAGCATTCGTCTCGATCCCGTGACCTATCGCGCCGATGTAACCCTTGCTATTGATGAAAATCACAAAATCCCTGCCGATTCATCCGCGAGTATTTTAACCTCAGGCCTTTTAGGGGCGCAGTACATCGGGCTAACGCCTGGTTTCAGTGAGGTTCACCTTAAAAATGGCGGCCGCATCAATGTAACCCATTCGGCCATTATTCTTGAAGACTTAATTGGCCAGCTGGTTTTCAGCATGAAAAATTCTAAAAAAACAACATCCGAATAATAAAAAGGTAGGGCGTTCTCATGAAAAAATTACGTATCGTTTATTTAGCAATAACCACGCTGAGTTTACTGTTATTGGCGCAAGCAAGCTGTGCTGCGCAAAGCCCCGTGTCCATGCTTAACAGCACCACGGACCAACTGCTCAGCCAGTTAAAAGCTAACCCGAGCAAAACAAAAAATGACCCAGATTTCGTTTACGGTTTGGTGCGTAAACTGGTTCTGCCCAATGTTGACGTGACTGGCATGGCACGCTCTGCCCTGGGTCGCACTTACTGGAATCAAGCAACACCGGCACAGCAACAAACCTTTACCAAGGAATTTACCACCCTCATGGTACAAACTTACGGTTCCGCACTATCCGCCTATTCTGATGAACAAGTAAAATATTATCCTACGCGCGGTTCATTATCAGGCCAACAATTCACTCAAGTGAAAAGTGCCATCATGCGTTCTGATGGCCCCCCCATCAATATGTACTACAGCTTAGTACGCAAAAACAATCAATGGTTGGTTTATGATATCAGTATCGATGGCGTAAGTATTTTACGCAGCTTCCAATCACAGTTTAAAAGCCAAGTGGGCGAATTAGGCATGACGGCATTCTTAAAGAAATTTGCCGCCCACAACCGCGACAAGCGTTAATAGGACAGGCTGATGAAACCCGCTGAACTGGTGACCCTAGAAGCAAAAAATCATCTCGCGCTGCGCGGTGATTTAACGCAAGACAATGCCATGGCGCTTTTAGTACAACTCACAGCGTCTATTGAGTCTACAGCTCAGTTGTCCTTAGATCTGAGCGGTCTTGATAACTTAGATAGTGCAGGCTTAGCCCTACTTTGTCAGTGGCTTAAGCTTGCCAGGGCCGCGTCATGCAACGTTACCTTTGCCAATGCTTCGGAACGCGTGCTATCCTTTGCAGAACTCTATGATCTAAAAGACTTGCTTCCCTTTTCTAATTGAGCCATACACCCATGTTAACGCCTGATACCTTAAAAAAGCGCATTGAAGACCACCTCCCACACAGCAAAAGTGAAGTCAGTGGCGATGGTGCGCATTTTGAAGCTTATGTTATTTCTGAAGCCTTTGAGCATCAATCCCGCATTAAACGGCAACAACTGGTCTATGCCGCACTGACAGATTTATTTGCCAGTGGTGAGCTACACGCTTTTTCCCTAAAAACCTTCACGCCGGCAGAATGGGAAACACATCATGGATAAGCTGGTTGTCACTGGTGGCACTCCCTTGAAGGGCTCTGTCATTAATTCTGGCGCTAAAAATGCAGCCCTGCCCATTATTGCCGCTAGCCTACTGTGTGAAGACCCTGTGCTGTTAAGTAATGTTCCTCACCTCAATGATGTTACCACCATTATGGCACTGTTGGGGCAATTGGGCGTTGAGTTTACCATCGACCATCAAATGCGTATCCATATTAATGCGCGCCATATCGAAAGTTACAGAGCCCCTTATAAATTAGTACGCACCATGCGTGCCTCTATTTTAGTATTAGGCCCACTATTGGCGCGTTTTGGTACAGCGGATGTCTCTCTGCCCGGCGGTTGCGCCATTGGCTCTCGCCCGGTGGATTTACACATCGAGGCACTGCGGCACCTAGGAGCGGATATTAGCGTAGAAAACGGCTACATTAAAGCCCGCGCTCATAGCCCTCTGCAAGGCGCCCACATTGTTTTTGACAGAATCACAGTAACAGGAACGGCCAATTTAATGATGGCAGCAGTGCTTGCCAAAGGTCAGACTATCATTGGCAATGCCGCCCGCGAACCAGAAATTACAGACTTGGCTGTTTTTCTTAATAAAGCAGGTGCAAAAATTCAGGGCCATGGTACAGATACCATGATTATTGATGGCGTAGAAAAACTAGGCGGCGCCACTCACACTATTCTCCCGGACCGTATCGAAGCAGGCACTTACTTAACCGCCGCCACCATGACAGGTGGCCATATTACGCTGACCCATACAAACCCCACTAGCTTGGAAGCGGTTTTACTAAAGCTTACTGAGGCAGGCGCGCATATTAAAACCACGGAAACCACCATTGAGTTAGACATGCAGAACCAATCGCCCAAGGCCGTGGATATTCGCACAGCACCTTACCCTGCTTTTCCTACCGACATGCAAGCACAATTTCTTGCCCTAAATGCCTGTGCGTCGGGCACCGGCACCATCACAGAAACCATCTTTGAAAACCGTTTCATGCACGTACAAGAAATGCAACGCATGGGAGCCAATATTCATTTAGAAAGTAATACCGCCATTTCACAGCCCAGCGCTGAAATTACCGGCGCCCCAGTAATGGCCACCGACCTGCGCGCATCAGCGAGCCTCGTTTTGATGGGGTTAGTGGCTCAAGGTAAAACTGAAATACACCGTATTTATCATTTAGACCGTGGTTATGAGCGCATAGAAGAAAAGCTCAGGCTATTAGGTGCTAATATTTATCGTAAGCATTAGGGTCTGTTGACAGACCTTCAATAATCTCTGGAAAGCTCACTATGCTAAGCCAACAACAGCTCACCGATTACCTACGCACATTCCTGGCCGTCGACAGCATATCTGACTATTGTCCCAATGGCTTACAAGTTGCAGGTCGACAAGACATTAACGTCCTTGTTAGCGGCGTCACCGCAAGCCTGGCCCTCATTGAAAAAGCCATTGAGTATAAAGCTTGTGCACTCTTAGTACACCATGGTTATTTTTGGAAAGGTGAAAACCCTTGTGTTGTGGGCATCAAGCAAAAACGCCTACAGCAATTATTAGCTCATGATATTAACCTGTACGCCTATCACTTACCTTTAGATAAACATCAAACCTTGGGCAATAATGTTCAATTGGCTAAAAAACTCGATATTGACTTATGCGGTAGTTTTGAGGCCGGTGGAGAAAAAGGCTTAGCTTGTTGGGGCGTGCTCAATGAGCCCATGAGTCCGCATGCCTTTGAAAGGCATCTTGAGAAAAAGCTACAGCATCAACCATTACACATTCCAGGCAAAAGCGAAAACATTGAACGCATCGGCTTTTGTACCGGTGCGGCACAAGGTTTTATTAGCGATGCCGCTCAACACCAATTTGATGCTTATCTCAGTGGTGAAGTCTCTGAACAAACCTTCCATATTGCCCAAGAAACCGGCATACATTACTATGCTGCCGGTCATCACGCCACAGAACGTTATGGCGTACAAGCGCTGGGGGAGCATTTAGCCCATGAGTTTGGTGTTGCCCATCACTTTATTGATATCCCTAATCCTGTGTGATGTTGAAAACTCCAATGAAAGAAAAATGCTGTAATTCACCTCAGGTTGTAGCTATTTTGATATCAAGCTCAAATTGAAGGCTTCTCGTCTGTTGAAACAGTCTCTTTTGCAGCTTGAGAATTTTTTATATCCTTATCAAGTTCAGCATCAACGTAAGCGGGCTCATCTGGATCAAGGTTTTGAGCAGCCAATTCCGCCAACAGTGTTTGCTCATCTTTTTGATTTGCATCTTGCTGAAAACCTTCTTGCTTATCGACTTCTATGCTATTTTCCTTGACAAAAAAAAGACAGACATTAACACTGGCAAAAGTGAACAGTGAAACAACCAACAACATATTTAATACGTAAGTTAAGACAGGTGAAAAAATGCTGAAGGAAAAATTAGCCAGCATAAGCAAGAAAAGAGACACACAGATGATCATCATAAAAAAAGCCAACATTAAATAATTTTTTCTTTTTTTATTTTGAAATTTTTTTGTTTTTTCTTTTCTATTTTTCATAACAAGCATTTTGTGAAAAACAAACTAGCCTTAATTTTAAATTATACCTACAATCTATTCTCGCCAAGCATAAGCTTCTATGCTTTGATTATCCTAAATTCCGCAGTTGAAACTGTCACCAGACTGACTACGCCTCTGAATCTTAAAAAAAGATTCAGAGGTGAACATAGTCAATTCAAGTCTTATTGACTTGAGATAGTTAAATCTTCTTTAACATTAGAAGAACCAACAATAGAGGACGCTATTTTAACAACCATATCTTTCTGACTTTCATTTTTAACTTTACCTGTTAAATAAGTAGTACCATTATTGGTTTCTACACTGACATCAGTTCCTTCGAAAGCTTTATTACTGATAGCTTCTTTAATTAACAATCCTTTGATTTTCCCAGTAGCTAATACGTCACTGATGGTTCGCTTGCTATCTTTTACTTGCAGTGCACCAGCGTTAACATCTTTTACACCTTTATTTGACTCAGCAATAACTATTGCTCGTTCATATTGAGTATCTGAATCCAGCTTACCCGATAATTTAACAACAGCATTATTAGTTTCTACACTTATGCTAAATGGATTAAGCAGCTTATCTTTAGCATATTTAGCCTTAACCATTGCTGTAATAGCTGAATCATCTACATGTTGTCCTGCTTGAGCAAAAGTTCCTGCCAAAGCATAAGCACTCATAAACATTAATGCTACTGTAGCAAATATTGCTAGCGTTTTCTTATACATAATTAATATCTCCTGTAATTAATAAAAAAGGAAATGAAATATTTCCCCCCTAAAACTCCTCACAAGAACCATCATAAAGTAAACAAATAATTTTGTCAATTTTTACTAAAAAAAAGACTACAATATTTGCCAATATAGAGGAGAACATTGCCCATAAAAATTGACAGCAAAGGCTTTTCTTGTTATATTCCCATTGAAAATAAGCTTATTAACATGAGAATAAAATCATGCCTTTAATTAAATCTGATCGCCATGATGCAACTAAAGAAGCCTGGCGGATACGCTTGCAGCGGGATATTTGTAAAGAAATATTGGCCTATTGCGAATGGGCTAACATCAAATACCGTGACCACTTTATACAACAGGCTTGTTTATTTATCCTAGAAAATGATGAAGAATGGGCGCGTTTTAAAAAAATAGCTTGAAAAGAGCTAAAAAATAGCAGCAAGCTGCTAGAAGTTAGCTTTTCATTTCATGGAAAGCGAGCTAAATTTCAAACTTACAACATGGAGCCGGCATGGGAAGAAATATTTTCACTTCACAACACAGGGCGAAGAAGGAAAGCACGCTTATCACACCCCCATAGAAATCAAAGTAAATGCTGTATTAACACCCTTTCAGCAATATATTAAACATCAAATCACAGCCAGTGCTTTCTTGACTGCTTGCACTTTTATTGCGTTATTATGGGCAAGTATTCCTAGTTTTTCAGATTGGTATAACGCATTTATCAATTCGCCTATTGGGTTTCATGTTGCAAATTTTCATATTAGTAACTCTCTTCGGTTCTGGGTTAATAATTCCTTATTAGCTTTGTTCTTCTTTTTTATTGGACTTGAGATAAAGCGAGAACTTCTGGTAGGAGACTTAGCCCCCAAGAATACCGTATTTGTAATATTTGCCGCGGCTGGAGGCATGCTTGTACTTACCGCGCTTTACTGGCTAATAAATTTTAATCAAAGCACACAATTCTCCTGGGCCATCCCCATGGCAACTGATACTGATACCACATTTGCGTTAGGAATACTCAGCTTTTTTTAAAAACAAAATACCAAAAGAAATTTTCAGTTTTTTTGGCAGCCCTTGCTATTATCCTAAAATCCTCAGTTGAAATCTACTGCGGCCGCCTAACTCACCGAATCTAAAGGATTTTTCTCAATATTTTTTATTCACCGTATGGGTGATACGCTTTCACAAAAAATATTGAGAAAAATCCTTTATCTTCAGCAACTAAGTCGGCCTCGCGACGATTTCAACTGAGGATTTTAGGATTATTGATGACATTGGAGCAATAAGCGTTATTGCTATTTTTTACTCAGCTCATATCAACAGCTTGTTTCTTTTTTTGCTTCCTTACCCTGCTGCATTTTATGTTTAATTAATTATTTAGGCTTAAGAACCCCCCTGCCCTACGTTATTTTAGGCTTATGCGTCTGGACATTCCTGGAAATATCAGGCACCCATGGTACAGTAGGAGGCATTCTTGTTGCTTTTTTAGTACCGGCGGGACCTAAGAAAGGACCTAACTACTTTTTAAATAAAACCCGAGACTTACTAAACCGTTTTGAAAAACTAAAAGAAAAAAACCTTTAGTCTTAGAAGATCCCAAACAACATTCAGTACTAGAAAAAATCATGTACTACCGGCATAGCCGGTAGTTTGAATTTGCCCCCTAAAAGGGGGCAAGGTTTCGCCCAGGCTCCATGGTTAATTTAAATATGCAATTCTAGTTGAGCTTCTTTTTTATCATAAGCCTCTTGGTTACGAATATACTCCCTAATAATATGCTCATCATAACCTGTCGTACTAACACAGTAACCTCGCGACCAAAAGCTCAAGCCACGAAAATTCCTTTGACGCACATATTTTTGATTGATCAGGATTGTTGATTTCCCTTTCAACTTCCCTATAGCATGTGCCACACTCAATTTCGGAGGAATTGATAATAACATATGCACATGATCTTTCATTACATGTCCTTCCTCCAAAATCATTTCATAACGCGAACATAATTCTGTCAATATCACCCCTAAATCTCGCCGTAAAGCACCAAACATTGCTTTTCTTCGGTATTTTGGTACGATGACAATATGGTATCGACAATACCATTTTACATGAGACTGGCTTTTCCATTCTCTCATCACATAGTTCTCCTCTTCATTTAAAAGCCTGGGCAGGCTTGAAGAGGAGATACTATTTCTTAAAAATCTGCAACTCCGTGAACGGTAAAACCTTTTTTACTCACACCGCCACAGGCGGTGGCTTAGCGGGAGAGTTAAGGAAGTAGCGCAAGATGCAACCACCCCTCTGCAGCGTTGGAAAAATAGCCTAGAGCTTCCTATATTTTTATTAGCTCTACCTTTTTCGCGCTAGTTAATGCAGGAATTCCTATAAAAATACATTTGCTTGATGATATTTTTATCAATCCGCTTTCTTTAGGCATTCTAGCGGGATTAACATTAGGCAAGCCCATTGGCGCATTACTATTTAGTCGTATTTCATTATGGCTTAAACTAGGTTCGATGCCTACTAATACACGCTTTTCTCATCTTTTAGCTGCCTGCTACCTCACAAGTATTGGTTTTACTATGTCTATTTTTATCGCTGATTTAAACTATAGCAGCCAGCAAGGGCTACTAGTTTTATCAAAAGCAGCCATTTTGATGAGCTCTTTTTTTGCAAGTTTTCTTGCCATTACTGCATTAATCTTTGTTGAGACTACAAAAACCTCACAAGATGATTAGAGCGGGTAAGCTCTAGGAAGGTTAAAACTTAAAGAAACGTTGACTTGCAACTCTTTTATTCAAACGACAGCATGAAAATAAATTGTGAACAGATCCTGATTTTTTTATTAACAACTCGGCCGCAAACCCCCGAAATTTTTCACTTTAAAATGATTGATAGATAAAAAGCTACTTCGTACACGACAAAACGTGAGAGATTTTAGAAAAAGCTTTTAAAAACCAAGGAGTTCATTGATAATTGCCAGTCTACCAAAACTGTCGAATATTCAAGGCTGAACATCCATGCAACTACTCAATGAACTCAATGATAGGATAAATCAAACATTATGCTGGGACAAGCGTCGAATGGATTGTTTTACAAAGATGCTAATCGCCATCATGATGGTTCAAAGTATCAATTTAAAGAAAGTGGCTTGCGCGATGATGGGGCAAGCCCATCGTGATTCGAGTTATCGGCGTCTTCAACGATTTTTCAGCAGTTTTGGCTTTAACTATAACTTGATTGCTCGTCTAGTCATTAACCTATTTTCATTGTCTAGCTCGCCTAGATACCTAATCCTGGATAGAACGAACTGGCAGTGGGGAAAGCAAAATATTAACATTTTATTTTTGTGTATCGGTTATCGTCGTGTTGCCTTGCCGGTATTCTGGTTGGTACTCAATAAAAAAGGAAGCTCATCAACAAGAGAGCGCATTGCGCTTATTGAGCGTTTTTTATCTGTCTTTGGCTCTACCTGGATTGCTGGGGTGTTAGGTGACCGCGAATTCATAGGCAAGCAGTGGTTTTCCTATTTAGAGAAACGAAGTTTACCTTATTATTTTAGGATAAAAAAAGATGCCAATACGGTTAATAGGCATGGTAAAGCGATTGATGTAAGTTGGTTGTTTCATAATTCATCACTAAACGAGCCACGGATTATCCAAGGTCGAAAGCCCATTTATGGTCATGAGGTTTTTATTGCGGGGATGCGAATAGAGAAGGATTATTTGATTATTGCCACCAATCAAAAGCCAGAAACGGCTATTTCAATTTATGCAGAGAGATGGCAGATTGAGACGCTTTTTGGCTGTTTAAAGTCGAAAGGGTTTAACTTTGAGGATACACGAATAACAAAACGAGAGCGTATTAAAAAAATTATTGCAGTCCTTGCCTTGGCTTTTTGCTTAGCACATATTACTGGAGAATGGTCACATCGTCATAAGAAAGTGATTAAACTAAAAAAGCATGCTTGCCCACAAGAAAGCTTTTTTCGGCGGGGGCTTGATAAGATAAAGGAAGCTTTATTTAAACGAGGACAACGGTTGAGGCATATCGCTGTCGTAATTAGGCAATGTTTTGACCAGCACCCCCAGCCAAACCTAAAAACGGTGATTGAATGACCCCGTTTTGTCGTGTACGGAGAAAAAGCTAAAAGCCTACCTTGCCTACTAAACTTTTGCTCAGTATAATATCTGTTCGGTTGCAAACATGTTGGATGATTTTAATAATGAAAAAAACTATTTTCGCGCTTACTTGCTTAGTTGGGCTGGCCTTTAGCTTAACAAGCCTTTCCGCGGCAGCAGCGCTAAACGGCCCTTACATTGGTGCAGGTCTTGGTTGGACTAACCAAGATGCCGGCGCTGGCGATGTTGACCCTTTTAGCTCGGGTACAGATCACAGTGGTGTAGGTAAACAGTTGCAATTAGGCTGGCAAGTCATGCGTCTTTTTGCCCTACAAACTGACTACACGGTTTATGACGCCAACTTCTTAGATAGCGAATTTCAAAACACCTGGGATCTCCGCGGCAATGCCATGCTACCCTTAGGCCGCAAAATAAAACTGCTTGGTGGTGTGGGTGCAGCTTACGTTGACCAAGACGGTGCAAAAGCTAATACGGCTTTCCGCCCTGAATATGATTTAGGTGTGCAATACAAGATAACCCATACGCTCACCTCAAGCCTGGTATGGACACGCATCATCGGTAGCGATTCATCCGTTAATGATTCCAATGCCGTTATCTGGGATTTAGCCCTGCATCTGTAGACATATTCCTCAATAGCAGCCTTCTTGCCAAGGCTGCTGACCTCCCCTCTAAAAAACCTCCCTTGCTAAACCAATGGAACCCATAGTTATCTTATAGAGCTCATTTGGTAACTGTAGGTTCCATGAAGGCTATTTACAAACCCTAATCTGGTCACTATAATTATCATATCATTCGCTATTGGTAATTGTAGTGGCCAAAAAAGATAGCATTAAACGAAGCGCTGTTGTTTTTCCCAAACATCAAAAAGTACTGGCACAGCTAGGCGAGAATATTAAACTTGCTTGCAAGCGCCGTGGCTACACCCAAAGCCAGATTTCAGAGCGAACGGGGCTAAGCCGGCTAACTATTCGCAAGATTGAGCAGGGCAACTCAAAGGTTTCCATTGGCCATTATGTGGTAGTACTCAGCGTGCTAGGCTTAGTGGAAGATTTTGCTGAGGTGGCCAATGACGATGAACTAGGCCGCAAGCTACAGGATATTAAGCTCATGGGTCGTCAGAAAAAGGGGCCATCATGAGCATAGAAATTTATGTCTTCGCACACTGGGAAGTACTGCCTGAGCCCATGCTGGTTGGCACATTACGCTCAACATACAGCAAACATAAAGAGCATTTTAGCTTTAGTTATGATGGTAAATGGCTGCAATCTGACTATGCCCAACAAATTGATCCTGACTTGGGCCTTCATTCAGGAGAGCAACATAGTGACAACGCAAAGAATTTCAGGGTATTCCTAGACTCATGTCCTGATCGCTGGGGCCGTTTATTGATGAAACGCCGAGAAGCAATAACCGCCAAGCAAGAAGAAAGACGTCCTCGTGTACTTAAGGAAATTGATTACTTGTTAGGCGTGCATGATAGATACCGCTTAGGTGCCTTGAGATTCAAAAAGTCTTTAGATGGTGACTTTTTAGATAATAATGAAAAATTAGCCGCGCCCCCTCTTTCATCCCTAAGAGAGCTTGAGCATGCTGTCTCACAGCTGGAAAGCAGCAAAAATATTACTGACCCAGAGTATTTAAAATGGCTATACATGCTCATGTCGCCTGGTTCTTCTTTAGGGGGAGCTCGGCCCAAAGCTTGTGTCATTGATGAAAAAAAACAGCTCTGGATAGCCAAATTCCCTAGCCATTACGATGATTATGATATAGCAGCTTGGGAGTTTGTCACTTATCAATTGGCTGTGGCTGCCCACATTAATATGACTGAGTGCCGCATCGCAAAACTTAACAGCCATCATCATACTTTCCTGACTAAACGCTTTGATAGGACCCCCAAGGGTCGGGTGCACTTCACTTCAGCAATGACTCAATTAGGTTACTATGACGGTGATTATGAAGCCAGCTATTTAGAATTGGCGCAGTTTTTATGGGATAAGGGAGCAAATACTAAAGCAGACCTTGCGCAGCTATGGCGTCGTATTGTTTTTAATATTGCTGTGTCTAATACAGACGACCACCTCAGAAACCACGGCTTTATTTATCAAAATGGCGGCTGGGTATTGTCTCCCGCTTACGATATCAATCCTGTCACACCGGCTAACGGCTTACACTTAACTATCACCGATAGCGATAATCGCTTAGACTACAACTTGGCCTTTGAGGTCATCGATTTTTTTCAGCTCCAACGCGCCGAAGCCGAGAAAATAAAAAACCAAGTGCTAAACAGTGTAAGCAATTGGCAAAAGGTGGCATCGAGAGCCGGTATTAGCAGAAGCGAACAGCAACTCATGGCACCGGCTTTCAATGTCTATAGTCCCCACCGTTGAGCTCTAAAAAGGAATATCGTCATCAAAATCTTGCCCACTGGCAGCAGCAGGTTCTGCCATGGGAGCCGACTGTTGCGGTGCTTGATGACTGCGTGGCGTTTGATCGTAACCACCTTGTTGGCTGCCACCACGGCTGTCTAACATCTGCATTTCATTACCAATAATTTCTGTGGTGTAACGATCATTACCTTGTTGATCTTGCCATTTATTGGTGCGCAACGATCCTTCCACATAAATTTTACTGCCTTTACGCAAATACTGGCCGGCCACTTCCGCAAGGCGGTTAAAAAATACCACGCGGTGCCACTCTGTGGTCTCATTAAGCTCACCGGTTTGCTTATCTTTCCACGCTGATGATGTGGCCAAGCGCACATTTGTCACCGCCGAACCACTGGGTGTATAGCGCACCTCGGGATCAACGCCTAAATTTCCTACCAAAATAACTTTGTTAATACCTCTGGCCATATTGTTTTCCTCTCACTTTTGTCTATAAAAATAGGCAGTCATTCATTGTAAAGCGAACAACGAATTATGTCGAATTTTTTGAAAATTTATTCAATGCATTTTTATCCACCTTAGCGTTGTCTACCTTAAGATAAGCCATACCTTCTTCAGGAATAATCGTGACTTCAGCAACGCCTGGCATCGCACGTAAGGTCTTGTCATAATCGCCAGCTTGCTGTTTGGATAAAACACCTAAATTAATACAATGTGTGCCTAAATGCAAAGGCGCGGGCATGGTAATCGCGATAGCAAACCAAATGATTGCCAACAGGGCACACAACAAGAAAATATAGCTCATATGATGTTGACCCAAAAGCCAGCCTCCCAAAGCGCCCCCCACAAAAATACCTAAAAATTGCGAACTGGAATAAACACCCATGGCTGTTCCTTTACTCCCAGCAGGAGCAACTTTTGAAATTAAGGAAGGTAGCGTAGCTTCTAACAACGTAAAGGCAGTGAAAAATACCAACAGGCAAAGCCCGATGAGCCAGCGGGAATCATGAAAAGCCCATAACCCAACTTGGGTGACAAACAGCGTTCCCACCGCCCCACTGAATACTGCTTTCATTTTACGCTTTTTCTCAGCGAGAATGACAAAGGGCACCATGAATACAAAAGATAAAAACAACACGGGCAAATACAGCGTCCATTGCTTTGCTTCAGGCAGCCCGGCTAACTGTTGTAATACCAAGGGTATGGCGACAAAGGTGGCTGTTAAAATAGCATGTAGCGCAAAAATACCCGCATCTAAACGCAAAAGCTCCACGTTTTTCAACACACTCAGAAACTGTGCAGGCACAGCTTGTGCATCACGGTGTAAGGTGGTTGAATGCGGCGTAGGCACCAGCATATGCAAAATGATAATACCTACAACCCCCAATACGGCGGTTAAAAAGAAAATCCCCGGCACCCCCATCAAGCTATTAAGAATAGGTCCTAAAACGAGGGCTAAGGTAAAAGATAAACCAATCACCATACCAATGGTTGCCATGGCTTTAGTACGGTTTTCTTCTCGGGTTAAATCTGCCACTAAGGCAATAATGGTGCTACCCACAGCGCCAGCGCCTTGTAACGCACGCCCAATAATGACACCGTGGATGGAATGCGCAAAGCCTGCCACCAAGCTACCCAAGATAAAAATAACCAACCCAACGGTAATAATAGGTTTGCGGCCTACTCTATCAGACAATATGCCAAAAGGGATTTGCAGCAGCGCTTGCGTCAAACCATATATCCCTAATGCGACCCCCATCAGTGCGGGCGTTGAACCCTTAAGGTGTTGTGCATAAAGGCTAAACACGGGCAGTATCATAAAAAGCCCCAGCATTCGCACAGCAAAAATGCCCGCTAAAGACAAGGTGGAACGTCTCTCTAGAGGAGACATCAGCATAGAAGTTTTGTTATTCATGGGATTTCGTTAAATTTCCAAGTAGAGTAAAAGCATAACGTTTGAACAGAAAGACAGATTGTCAATAAGCCCCAATACGCGTATAGTGCTCAGTTTGAAGTCAACCTGCATTATACCAATACACCCCCATGGACACCATAGAAATCACTGGCGCTAAAACCCACAATCTAAAAAACGTGAATGTGACCCTGCCTCGCAATCAATTAGTGGTGATTACTGGCCTATCAGGTTCAGGCAAATCGTCTTTGGCTTTTGATACCTTGTATGCTGAAGGGCAACGCCGCTATGTAGAATCTTTGTCGGCTTATGCACGGCAATTTTTGTCGCTCATGGAAAAACCCGATGTCGAGCATATTGAAGGCTTATCTCCGGCTATTTCCATTGAGCAAAAATCAACCTCTCATAACCCGCGTTCTACGGTGGGCACTATCACCGAAATCTACGACTATTTGCGCTTGCTTTATGCTCGTGTTGGCAAACCGCGCTGCCCCACTCATGACATTACCCTGGAAGCACAAACCATTAGCCAAATAGTAGACACATTATTAGCCTTTCCAACGGGACAAAAAATCATGGTGCTCGCGCCTGTCGTGCAGGGGCGGAAAGGCGAACACCTACAGTTGTTACAAAATCTACAAGCCCAAGGATTTGTGCGAGTACGGGTAGACGGTTTAGTGGTTGACTTAGATGATATGGCACCGCTACACAAACAAAAAAAACACACAATTGAGGTAGTGGTCGACAGACTAAAGGTGCGCGACGACATTGCTTTACGTTTATCAGAATCTTTAGGAACGGCGTTAGAGCTCACCGAAGGTTTGGTAACCGTTGTGGACATGGATACAGAAGAAGAACAAGTCTTTTCCGCCAAGTTCGCTTGCCCTAAGTGCGGCTACAATTTAGCAGAATTAGAACCACGTATTTTTTCCTTTAACAATCCCGCTGGCGCCTGTGAAACCTGTGATGGCTTGGGTGTTAAGCAATTTTTTGACCCTGACCGCGTGGTACATGATAAAAATTTAGCGCTAAGTGCAGGGGCTATCCGCGGTTGGGATAAAAAACATTTTTACTTTCAGCTGTTGACGTCTTTGGCTGAGCATTATGGCTTTGATTTGGATAAACCTTTCAATAAATTGCCAAAGAAAATTCAAAAAATACTCCTTTACGGCAGTGGCGATGAAGCCATTGCGTTTGCTTTTCAACATGATAGAGGCCCCAGAACTCATCGCAGCCACCCTTTTGAAGGTGTCATCAACACCATGGAACGCCGCTACCGCGAAACCGACTCTGACAGCACCCGTGAGGAACTCAGCAAATATTTAAGCCAACAGCCCTGCCACCAATGCGGGGGAACACGACTTAAATTAGCTTCACAACATGTGTTTATTGATAAAAGGAATTTGCCCAGCATCACGCAACTGTCTGTGGGTGATGCCTATACTTTTTTTGAAAAATTAAAACTTTCAGGACAACGCGGTGAAATTGCCGCTAAAATTCAAAAGGAAATTTGTGCACGCTTGCATTTTCTGGTGGATGTGGGATTGGATTATTTGACACTTTCCCGTAGCGCTGAAACCTTATCGGGTGGCGAAGCGCAGCGTATTCGCCTGGCCAGCCAAATTGGTGCCGGTCTTGTGGGCGTTATGTATATTTTGGATGAACCCTCCATTGGGCTACATCAGCGCGACAATGAACGTTTACTAGCAACCTTAACTCGCCTACGAGATTTGGGTAATACCGTTATCGTGGTAGAACATGATGAAGACGCCATCCGTCATGCCGATTATATTCTGGATATTGGACCGGGTGCTGGTGTCCACGGCGGTCATGTGGTGGCGAAAGGCTCGCTTAAAGACATTATGAAAAGCCGTGATTCTTTGACAGGCGCCTATTTATCAGGCAAAGAAAGTATTCCTGTACCTGAGCAGCGCCATCCTATCAATAAAGAAAAACAATTATGCGTGCTGGGCGCTGCGGGTAATAATCTTAATTCCGTCGATGTCGCTTTTCCTATTGGTCTGATGACGTGTGTCACCGGCGTTTCAGGCTCAGGGAAATCAAGTCTGGTCAATGATACGCTCTACCCCGTTGTTGCACGCGCACTCAATGGCAATAATAGTTTAGCGCCGAAAGCGCACGAGCGCATAGAGGGATTAGCGCACTTAGATAAAGTGGTCGACATTGACCAAAGCCCCATTGGCCGCACTCCGCGTTCCAATGCCGCGACTTATACCGGCATGTTCACCCCTATTCGTGAGCTATTCGCCGGCACACACGAAGCACGTTCACGCGGCTATAAACCTGGCCGCTTTAGCTTTAATGTGAAAGGTGGGCGCTGTGAAGCTTGCCAAGGCGATGGCGTTATCAAAGTGGAAATGCATTTCTTGGCTGATATGTTTGTCACCTGCGATGTCTGTCAAGGCAAACGCTACAATAGAGAAACCTTAGAAATTCGTTATAAAGGCAAAACCATTCATGATGTATTGAAAATGACAGTGGAAGAAGCCAGAGATTTCTACCAAGCCATTCCTGTGGTGGCGAGAAAGCTACAAACACTGATAGATGTAGGTCTGGCTTATATTACCTTAGGGCAAAGCGCTACAACGCTTTCGGGTGGAGAAGCACAACGTATTAAACTCGCCAAAGAATTATCAAAGCGCGATACAGGTAACACCTTGTATATTTTGGATGAACCGACCACAGGTTTACATTTTCACGATGTTAAACAATTGCTAGCCGTTTTGCACCGGCTGCGCGATCACGGTAATACGTTGATTGTTATCGAGCATAATTTAGATGTGATAAAAACGGCCGATTGGATAATCGATCTAGGCCCTGAAGGCGGCAAAAAAGGCGGAAAAATTATTGCTACGGGTACGCCAGAAAAAGTGGCGAAGAGTAAAAAGTCCCATACCGGGCGATTTTTAAACGCGTTGCTAGGTTAGTCGCACAGCGACTAGAGGATAGAGGGTTGAACCTAAAATCCTCAGTTAATAATGATACCGACATTGAACGATAACCAAAGTGTTATCAGTAACTTTGTATACCAATCGATGTTCACGATCAATTCGCCGTGACCAATAGCCTGACCAGCTGTGCTTAAGGGCTTCAGGATCGCCAATGCCTTCAAAGGGCTGGCGTTTGGCTTCTTTTATCAACGTGTTAATGCGTTTAAGCTGTTTCTTGTCGGTTTTTTGCCAATATAAATAATCCTCCCACGCAGTTTCCGACCAAGATAAAATCATTCGTCTAATAATCCTCGCTTAATGACCTTATCATTTTCAACTTCGTTAATAGCTTGGCTTAATCGTTCAGCATTTTTAGGGCTAGCCATCAAATAAGCAGTTTCTTCATAGGCTTGAAAATCTTCTAGGCTAATAAGTACTGCTGGCTTGCCATTTTGCCGAGTGATCAACAAGGGCTTGTGATCATCATTAACCTTGTCTAGCATACTTGCCAAATGGCCTCTGAAAGCTGAATAGCTAATAGTGTTCATTATTTTTACCTCAAATCAAAATAAGTACTTATAATTGTACATGTACTTTATATTGTACGCAAGATTTACTCCTGTATTTTTAAACTACAAAACTTTATTTTTAGCATAATCTGTTGATTATTAATAATTTTATCCGGCTCTAATTGCCAGAAGGTGCTAATCCGGAGTTTGTCATAGCAAATTGATAAGGCTTTAGAGCCTCTATTTTCTATCTTCTAACTAGTCCTGCCATAAACGTCATCAAAACGCACAATATCATCTTCGCCCAAATAATCACCGGATTGTATTTCAATGATTTCTAAAAGTTCATCGTGGCTGGGATTAGTCAGACGATGCTTGGTTTCTATGGGAACATAAGTAGATTGATTGGCATATAAGATAGCTTTGCTTTCTCCAACGAGTACTTCTGCGGTGCCTTGCACAACCACCCAGTGCTCGGCGCGGTGATGATGCAATTGTAGAGAAAGACGTTGGCCAGGATTGACGATGATGTGTTTTACTTGAAAATTTTGGCCTTGGATAAGGCTTTCGTAGGAGCCCCAAGGGCGATAGACTTTGCGATGCTCTTGCACAAGCTCTGCATTATCTTCTCTCAGCGTTGCAACTAAGGCTTTGACTTGCTGGGCATGGGCTTTATCCGCCACTAAAATAGCGTCTCGTGTACTGACGACAATATGGTGGGTAAGCCCAAGAACAGTCAGCAGCCTATCCGTTGAGGCAAGATAAGAATTCTTTGTGTCTTTGGCTAAAACTTGCCCTTCACAGACATTGCCGGCTTCGTCACGTTTAGAGACATTAAAAACAGCATCCCAAGAACCTAAATCACTCCAGGTACTTGCTAAGGGCATCATCACCACCTTTTTAGACTTTTCCATCACCGCATAATCAATAGACTCACTACGACAACGCTCAAAAATGTCTAATGGAAAACGGCTATAGGCTTCAGTTGTGATAATATTATCGTAGGTTTTTTTCACCACATCATAAATATCAGGTGCATGGGTAGCAAGCTCTGCTAAATAAGCGCTAGCAGACAGTATAAAAATGCCACTATTCCAAAAATACCCACCTTTAGCCAGATAACCTTCTGCTGTCGCCTGGTCAGGTTTTTCAACAAAAGCATCTACACGCGTGGGAAGTTCGCCAGACATATCGGCTTTAATATAGCCATAGCCGGTTTCCGGTGTAGAAGGTATAACACCAAAAGTGACTAAATGTCCCTTTTCAGCAGCAGCCAGAGATGCTTCTACTTTTTCTTTAAAGCCTTGCTCATCTTGCAGGGAGTGGTCCGAGGGCATCACCAACATAAGAGGATTTGCTTGATGAGTATAATGGGCCAAACAATGAAAAGCGGCCAAAGCAATGGCGGGGGCTGTATTTTTGCCCATAGGTTCCATCAGAAGCTCAGCGCTAGTTTGATGAATGGCACTCAATTGTTCTTGAGCCAAAAAATAGTGAGATTCACTACAAACAAGCAGCGGCGAGGCAGCCCGTGTCATATCAAGGGCGCGTAAAACAGTTTCTTGGAAAAGCGTATTTTTAGAGGTTAAGTTTAGAAATTGTTTAGGATAATTTTCTCTAGACATTGGCCAGAGGCGTGTTCCCATGCCTCCGGCTAAAATAACAGGGACTAAAAAATGATCCCCATTGGACTTAGGGGCTTCTTCAGGCGGTGTATCTATCATACTTTAAGGTCCGTAGACAAAAAAGCTAAGGGCTAATCTTCTTCAGGTGCGTTAGGTCTATCTACCAACTCAACAATCGCCATAGGCGCATTATCGCCTTTACGAAAGCCATATTTTAGCACGCGCAGGTAACCACCCGGACGAGATTCGTAGCGAGGGCCAAGTACAGTAAACATCTTCTGCACGGCTGCTTTGCTTCCAACGCGAGAAAAAACAATACGACGATTAGCCACAGAGTCTTGCTTAGCGCGAGTAATCAGGGGTTCAATCACGCCACGCAATTCTTTGGCTTTTGGCAACGTGGTCACAATGACTTCTTTTTCAACCAAAGAAGATACCATGTTACGATACATAGCTTTTCTGTGGCTACTGTTACGGCCCAAGGCGCGTCCTGTTTTACGATGTCTCATTTTCTTTCTTAAACCTTAAACTATTTAACTTCAGCCTTTTGCTTTAATTGTGCAGGAGGCCAATTTTCTAAGCGCATTCCCAATGATAATGAGCGTTGAGCTAATACATCTTTAATTTCTGTTAGTGATTTTTTACCAAGATTAGGTGTTTTAAGTAGCTCCATCTCGGTACGCTGTACAAGATCACCAATAAAAAAGATATTTTCTGCTTTAAGACAGTTAGCTGAGCGAACTGTTAGCTCTAAGTCATCAACCTGACGTAAGAGAATTGGATCAAATTCTATGATTTCTTCTTCCCTTTGTTCCTTAAGCTCACTCTCTAAATCAACAAAAGGAGAAAGTTGGCTTCGCAGAATAGTAGCAGAACGGCGGATAGCCTCTTTAGGATCTATGGTGCCGTCTGTTTCTAAATCAATAACTAATTTATCTAAATTGGTACGTTGCTCTACCCTAGCGCTCTCGACGCTGTAGGCCACACGGCGCACAGGACTAAAAGTAGCATCCAACTGAAGATTGCCTACGTTAGCCACAGGAGCCACAAACTCGTCGTCTTGAACAATAGCTTGGCCTGCAGGCTGATAACCGTGACCTTTGCGTGCTGTTAAAATCATATTCAATTGACCGCCGTCAGATAGGTGGGCAATTTCTAATTCAGGGTTAATGATGTCTACACGATGGTCAGTCTGGATATCACCAGCTAAAACGGGGCCTGGGCCTTTTTTGCTTAAGGTTAACTTGGCTTCGTCTGCATCGTGAATAATCAAAGAAACGTCTTTAAGGTTTAAAAGAATGTCAATAACATCTTCTTGCACCCCATCAATGGCAGCATACTCATGCAACACGCCATCAATATTAACTTCAGTGATAGCACAGCCAGGCATAGAAGAAAGCAAAACACGACGCAGTGCATTACCCAAGGTATGAGCAAACCCACGCTCCAAGGGCTCCAAAGTCACTTTGGAGTGATAATTATCCAAAGCCTGAACATGGATATTACGGGCGGTTAAAAGTTCATTTCCTGTTTGCGACATAATCTTAAGACTCTCACATTAATTCATTAAATAACACTTGGGGAAAATAAGCACCCAAAGTCTACTTAGAATAAAGTTCCACAACCAACTGTTCATTGAAATCGGCTGGTAATTCAGAGCGTTCTGGCAAGGCACTTACGACGCCTTCCTTTTTAGTAACGTCCACAGAAAGCCATGCACATTCAGGCTTTTGGCTCGCTAAGTCTAACGCTGCTTTAATACGCATTTGTGCTTTTGCTTTCTCACGAATACTGACCACATCATTGACAGAAACTAAGTAAGAAGCCACATTCACAACACTGCCGTTAACCATAATAGCTTTGTGAGAAACCAACTGACGGGCTTCAGCAATAGTCACAGCAAAACCCATACGGTAAACCACAACGTCTAAACGTCTCTCTAAAAGCTTTAATAGGTTTTCGCCCGTAGAGCCTTTTTGACGAGATGCTTTGTTGAAGTAGCTACGAAACTGCTTCTCCATAACGCCGTAAAAATTACGAATCATTTGTTTAGCACGCAACTGCAACCCATAATCAGAGGCTCGCTTTCGGCTTGCACCGTGAACGCCAGGCGCAACATTAATCTTACACTTTGTATCGATAGCTCTAACGCCGCTTTTTAATAGTAAATCGGCGCCTACGCTACGCATTTTCTTACAAACAGGACCCAGTTTTCTAGACATACTGTATTACTCCAAAATCTAAACGCGTCGTCTCTTGGGAGGACGACAACCATTGTGAGGTATAGGGGTTCTGTCGGTGATAGACGATACCTTAAAATGGAGACCTAATTCACGTACAGCCATATCCCTTGCTTGCCCCGGACCGTTTACAAAAATATCCACCTCTTGCATGCCGAACTCAAGCGCCATGGCTGCCACATCTTTAGCAGTAACTTGAGCCGCATAAGGCGTACCCCGCTTAGAGTGTTTAAAACCATTATGAGCGGGCGTAGACCAGGCAACCACATCACCAGTACGGTTGGTGATAGTGATCATTGTATTATTAAAGGTGGTGTTTACATAAATAACGCCTTCTGGGACGTTTTTCTTCTGCTTCTGCTGCTTTTGCTGCTTCTGCTGCTTCTGCTGCTTTACACCTTTTTGGGGATTTTTTTGAGACATTACTCTAAATTCCTGACAGTAGGGTTATTTATTATTTAGGCTTACGCTTACCTTTACGCGTACGAGCATTTGTCTTGGTACGCTGGCCTCTCAGAGGCAGACCACGACGATGACGAATACCGCGATAACAGGCAATATCCATCAAACGCTTAATGGCCATGGAAACTTCACGACGCTTATCACCCTCTACGGTGAAGCCTTTAACTACTTCACGCAGAGCATCTTGCTGCTCTTCTGTTAAGTCTTTGATTTTCAAAGTTTTCTCAACATTAGCACGTTCACAAATCTTACGTGCCGTTGGACGACCAATGCCATAGACATAGGTTAAGGCAATCTCAGCATGCTTCTGGACTGGGATATTGACACCAGCAATACGCATTCAAATTACTCCTAAAATAAAGTACGCTAATCACACTATCGTGGGCAGCACGAGAGTTTAGCGTGAAATGAACAATAAATCAATCATAATCGCAAAAAATAACGTTATGGGTTATTTTTTGCCTATCTGTAAGTTTTCATACAGTTGGAGCCCGTTGACAATTCATTTTTACACTGCAATTTGAATAAAGCAGGTGCAAATTTGCATTTATTTTCGTTACATAGCTCACCATGTTGCCTCTAATAAATGCAAATTTTTCCTCTGTTCCTTCAAGTTTCACTTGCAAAAATGACATGTCAACAGACGCTAGCCCTAGCAGGCTCAACTGCCTAACCTTGACATTGCTTATGTCGGGGGTCAGAACAAATCACCATAACGCGGCCGTGGCGCTTGATAACTTTACAGTTACGGCACCTTTTTTTGACGGAGGCTCTTACCCGCATCTTATCTATCTCCTCTATACAAACAGTTCATCTCTTTTTAGGAAGGCTAATGCGCCCATTTCCCTCAAGAAATGTTACCAAATAATTTAAATCTGGTTCATGACAACGCTCTAAAAAAGCCCTGGATTCATGCCCTTCAGGTTAGCTTTTTTCATGAGTGACTCGTACTGATGAGACATCAGTAAGGCTTGTATCTGAGCCACTAAATCCATAATCACCACCACAATAATTAATAGTGATGTGCCGCCAAAATAGAAAGGTACATTCCATAAAACGGTTAAAAATTCAGGTATCAATGCAACTAAAGTCAGATAAAGGGCGCCAGCCAACGTAAGGCGGGTCATCACATTATCCACGTAATTAGCCGTCTGATCACCAGGACGAATACCTGGGATGAAAGCACCTGATTTCTTTAAATTATCAGCCGTATCACGGGGATTAAAAACTAACGCCGTATAAAAGAACGCGAAGAATATAATCGCTGCCGCAAATACTAAGGTATAAACGGGCTGTCCTGGCTGCAGCAACAGACTGACATCATTAAGCCATCCCATGCTGGTGCCTCTACCAAAAAACTGCGCTAACATCGCTGGAAACAAAATGATGCTGGACGCAAAAATAGGCGGTATCACACCTGACATATTAATCTTAAGCGGCAAATGACTGCTTTGTGCAGCATATACCTTACGGCCTTGTTGACGCTTAGCGTAGTTAACCCGGATGCGGCGCTGTCCTCGCTCCACAAAAACCACAAAGGCCGTGACCAATAGAACCAACGTTACAATCAGCAATAAAGCAATGACTGATAGTTGACCTTGTCTAACCTGTTCTAGGGTTCGTGCAATAGCAGCAGGTAAACCTGAAACAATCCCTGAGAAGATTATCAGTGAAATACCGTTACCAATACCGCGCTCTGTAATTTGCTCCCCCAGCCACATGAGAAAAAGTGTTCCAGTAGCCAAGGTTACCGTTGCAGTAAAATAAAATGTAAAGTCAGGGCTTAACGCAATGCCTTGAGCCGCTAAAAATTTAGCCATACCAATGGCTTGGAAGATGGCGAGCACCAACGTACCGTAGCGGGTATATTGGTTAATCTTACGACGACCCGACTCACCTTCTTTACGCAGCTGGTCCAACTTAGGCGAAACGGCCGTAAAAAGTTGGATAATAATAGAGGCAGAAATATAAGGCATCACCCCCAGCGCAAAAACCGTTAAACGCTTCAAGGCACCACCGGAGAACATATTAAACAGGCCTAACACACCATTTTTGTTAGCGTTAAATAGCTCA
Organism: Gammaproteobacteria bacterium; assembly: GCA_965230455.1. GTDB lineage: Bacteria > Pseudomonadota > Gammaproteobacteria > CBDDKY01 > CBDDKY01 > CBDDKY01. Next base: position 55,199 of record CBDDKY010000005.1, on the reverse strand, counting down.
GAAAGCTTATGAGGGTCTAAGCCAGGCACTGGCACATGAGCACCAATACGAAAAATCAAGATACCGATTAACACAATGAATAACCGTTGCTTCAGCTCTTGGAGGCCGCCCATGCTTTTTGCGTTAGCACTGTTCTGCTTAGTCGCCATCTATTCCTCTATCTTGCCACCGGCCGCTTCAATGGCAGCCCTTGCACCCTTGGTTACGGATAATCCTTTTTTAATGGTGAGGGCTTTGTTCAATTCACCTGTTGCAATAATCTTAACGCGCTTAATCGCACCATTAATTAAACCAGCGTTACGTAACGCTACCCTATCAATGATATCAGCATTAATCTTCGCTAAATCGCCGAGACGAATTTCATCGGTAATACGCGCCAACCGCGAATTAAAGCCATATTTAGGCAAGCGACGTTGTAAAGGCATTTGGCCGCCTTCAAAACCAGGCTTAATCTTACCACCTGAACGAGATTTTTGTCCTTTATGACCACGACCACCTGTTTTACCAAGTCCCGAGCCAATACCACGACCACAGCGCTTAGCCGCAGACGTTGAACCTTTAGCAGGCTTTAAGGTATTTAAATACACGACTACACTTCCTCAACTTTTAGCAAATAAGCGACTTTATTGATCATGCCACGAATACTCGGCGTATCTGCCACCTCAACACTGTGGTTGATTCGACGCAGACCTAGGCCTAAAACGCAAGCTTTATGCTTCTGTAAGCGCTTTGCTGTGCTACGAACTAATGTTAATTTAATTTTCTTATTATCAGCCATTATTCTTCACCAATAACTTCAGCCAATTTCTTTCCACGCTTCTCAACAATCATCTCGGGAGAAGCCATATTCCGCAAACCTTTTAAGGTCGCTAAAATAACGTTATTTGGATTGGTAGAACCAATACATTTTGCAAATACATTATGAACGCCCAATACTTCAAAAACAGCGCGCATCGCACCACCAGCAATGATACCGGTACCTGCTGGAGCTGGTTTCATGAAGACTTTAGATGCACCATGCGTGGAAGTTACTTCATAGTAGATGGTATCACCATTAAGCTCTACTTTCTGCATACCTTTACGCGCCGCTTCTAGCGCCTTTTGGATAGCCACTGGCACTTCACGGGCTTTACCACGTCCAATGCCAATACGCCCTTTACCATCACCTACTACAATTAAGGCCGTAAAGCTGAAAATCCGACCACCCTTAACTACTTTGGCATTACGGTTCACCGCCACGAGCTTTTCAATAAAACCATCGCTGTTAGTCGTTAGATCATAACCTGACATATTACACCTTTAAAATTCCAGTTCGCCCTCACGAGCACCCATAGCCAATGCTGCAACCCGCCCATGGAATTTAAATCCTGAACGGTCAAAGGCCACCTTGTCGACACCAGCTGCCTTGGCGCGCGAAGCAATAAGTTTACCTACTTCGCTGGCTACTTTTACATTTCCACCATAAGGATGATTGGATTTGATGTCTTTATCCAGCGTGGAAGCGGAGGCCACCACATTACCGTTAGGGGCAATGACTTGAGCATAAATGTGACGAGGCGTACGATGAACAGTCAATCGTGATACACCAAGCTCTCTTATTTTCATGCGAGCACGCTTTGCGCGGCGTACCCTTTTAATTTTCTTAGACATGTCCTAACCTATTTTTTCTTAGTTTCTTTGCGAATAATCACTTCATCCACATAACGAATACCCTTACCTTTGTAGACCTCTGGTGGACGATAACGACGGATATCCGCAGCAACTTGGCCGACAAGCTGCTTATCAGCACCTTTAACAATAATTTCTGTTTGGCTGGGTGTTTCTACTGTAATACCTACAGGGATATCATGAACCACAGGGTGAGAAAAACCAAGGTTTAAATTTAATTTATTGCCTTGGGCTTGCGCACGATAACCGACGCCGACCAACTGTAGTTTTTTCTCAAAACCAACGTGAGCACCTGTTACCATGTTGCTAATTAAAGCTCGCGTGGTACCCGATAAGGCTAGAGAAGCTTTAGAATCTTCACGGGGTGAGATTCGAATAATATTGTCAGCTTTCTCTACTTTAACCAATTTATGCACGGTAAACGCAAGTTCGCCCTTAGCGCCTTTAACGCTTATCTGTTGGTCAACTAAACTAAGTTCAATGCCCGATGGTACGTTAATTGGATTGTTTGCGACTCTTGATCCCATCTTTTGAGCTCCCCTATGACACGTAACAAATAATTTCGCCGCCAACGGCATGTTTGCGAGCTTCTTTATCAGTCATCACACCTTTACTGGTAGAAACAACAGCGATACCCAGACCGCTTAAAACGCGAGGTAATTCTTGGTAACCACGATAAATGCGTAGGCCTGATTTACTCACACGCTTCAAGGTATCAATAACACCTTTCCCGTCATAGTATTTTAGGAATACCGTCAATACAGGCTTTTTGCCTTCTAGTACGCTATAGTCTTTAATGTAACCTTCGTCTTTCAATACCGCAAGGATAGCTACCTTTTTGGTAGAAGAGGGCATACTCACGCTCTCTTTATTCGCCTGTTGTCCATTACGAATAATGGTGAGCATATCGGCAATGGGGTCATGCATACTCATGGGATAATTTAACTCCTCAATCTTTCTTCTCTAAAGTGCCTACCAGCTGGCTTTAACGATGCCAGGTATTTTTCCGTCCATGGTTAATTCGCGTAACTTATTACGGCAAACACCAAACTTACGATAATAACCCCTTGGACGGCCTGTGATAACACAACGATTACGAACGCGCGTTTTACTCGCATCAACCGGCATCGCCTGAAGCGCTAACAGTGCTTCGTATTGCTCTTTAGGACTACCCTTACGAACTATTTCTTTCAATTCAGCGCGCCGTTGGGCGTATTTGTTAACACATTTTTCACGCTTTTTATCGCGCGCAATCATACTTTTCTTAGCCATAATTAAGCACCTTCACCTTTATTCACTTTCAGCGGGAAATTAAATGCCCGAAGCAACGCTTTACCTGCTTCATCAGTGGCCGCTGTCGTCGTAATAGTAATATCAAGACCACGAATTTTATCCACTTGATCATAATCAATTTCTGGGAAAACGATTTGTTCTTTAATACCCAAGCTGTAGTTACCACGTCCATCAAAAGACTTAGCACTAAAACCACGGAAATCGCGAATACGAGGAATGGCAATCCAAATTAGTCTCTCTAGAAAGTCATACATTCTGTCACGACGTAAGACAACCTTACAGCCAATAGGCCAGCCTTCCCTTACCTTAAAACCAGCAATAGATTTGCGAGCGCGGGTAATTACGGCTTTCTGGCCAGCAATTTTTGTCAAGTCACCCGCAGCATGCTCTAATACTTTTTTGTCACCAACAGCTTCACCCAATCCCATGTTTAGGGTTACTTTTGAAATTTTAGGAATAAGCATGGGGTTTTTCACGCCAAGTTCCTTCATCAATTGGGGAATGATGTCTTCTTTATAATATTCTTTTAACCTTTTCATGCCTCTTATCACCTACTGGGACCCACATCTCACCAAAAATCATGAGTCATTATAAGAAATGGGATAACTTAATTCTGTATTTTAGGGGCTGTTTACAACCTAGCTTTATTCGCCAACTACTGAACAGAAGCCTGGCTTATAAACACTCCCTAAGCGTCTATTACTTCTTTCGTGGATTTAAAATAACGAACTTTAGTACCGTCTTCTAAAAACTTAAAGCCAACTTTACCTGCTTTTCCTGTGGTTGCATCATAAAGCGCAACATTGGAAATATGTACAGGCTTTTCTATTTCCATAATCTGGCCTGGACGTTGGAGGTTAGGGTTGGGCTTTACGTGCTTCTTAACAATACCAACACCCTCAACTAACACTTTAGAAAGCTTAGGTAAAACCTTTAATACTTTACCTATCGCTCCTTTATCCTTGCCGGCCAGAACAATAACTTCATCGCCTTTTTTAATCTTCTGCATCACTCAACTCCTAAAGGCACCTATAATACTTCTGGCGCTAACGAGACAATCTTCATAAACTTTTCACCGCGCAATTCGCGGGTCACTGGTCCAAAAATACGTGTACCGATAGGTTGTTTATTCGCATTAAGCAAAACGACCGCATTGCTATCAAAGCGAATAACTGAACCATCAGGACGGCGCACGCCTTTTGCCGTTCTAACGACCACTGCGTAATAAACTTCACCCTTAGACACACGGCCACGCGGGATAGCTTCTTTGATGCTTACTTTAATCACATCACCAATCCCTGCGTAACGGCGCTTAGAACCACCTAGCACCTTTATACACATCACACGCCTAGCGCCACTATTATCGGCAACGGTAAGCTCAGATTGCATTTGAATCATTGTTATCTCCAACACAAAACATTGCAGGCTTTAGTTTGATTTTCTTGCTAAAGCCAAATACTTAACGGGCGATTTACACTTAGCTCAGGTCCCTGCAGGCAGCCCAAGAGCCTCTTCACGTTTATTGAAGGGCAAAGGCGGCAGAGTATAGCACAACTAATGAGCCAGGTGAACTCTTTTCAGCCGTGGGAAAGCAAAACCAACCCTCAAAGGCAAAAAAATCCCTACTGATTATGAACCTCAATCAACATCCAAGACTTCGTTTTTGAAAGCGGTCGACAGCCTCCAATGGTAACTCTATCACCCTCTTTGCACTGATTTTCAGGATCATGCACGTGCAACTTCGTTGTGTAAGCCACATATTTATTATAAAGTGGGTGCTTTCGCTTGTTAACCACGGAAACAACTATGGTTTGGTCCATCTTGTCGCTGGTTACGATACCTGTTAATGTTCTTTTCGATTTAGTGTCGCTCATAATCACCTCTATGCTTGTCGCTGACTTTCAGTCAGGAGTGTCTTAACCCTAGCAATACTCCTACGAACTGTGCGCAATGAGTGAGGCTTTGATAATTGGCCTGTAGAACGTTGCATGCGCATCTTAAATTGCTCTTCTGTGAGGGCTAATAATTCTGCTTTTAACTCATCAACAGATTTTTCTCTTAATTCTTTTGTTGTCATTACATCACCGTTCTTGATTCAAAAACAATTTTGACAGGTAATTTAGCAGCTGCCAACTTAAAGGCTTCGCGAGCAAGCTCCTCAGGAACACCTTCAATTTCAAAAAGCATTCTACCGGGCTGAATTAAAGCCACCCAATATTCAACGCTACCTTTACCTTTACCTTGCCTTACTTCTAAAGGTTTTTGTGTGATAGGTTTATCCGGAAAAATACGAATCCAAACCTTACCACCCCTTTTAATAGCACGGCTGATAGTCCGACGAGCCGCTTCAATTTGACGAGAGGTAATTCTGCCACGCGTTGTAGCCTTCATCCCAAATTCGCCGAAACTTACCTGATTGCCTCGGGAAGCCAAACCGCGATTTCGGCCTTTTTGCATTTTGCGAAACTTTGTTCGCTTCGGTAATAACATATGCTTATCCTCAATCCTACTCTGCTGGCTTTTCTTTCTCGGCGTCTGTTTCTACATCAAAAACTTCACCTTTAAAGATCCAGACTTTAACGCCAATAATACCGTAAGTTGTTTCAGCTTCTGCGACACCATAGTCGATATCAGCCCTCAATGTATGCAGAGGAACACGGCCCTCATGGTAGCGCTCGCTACGGGCGATTTCAGCGCCACCTAAACGGCCACTAACGATAACTTTGATTCCTTCAGCGCCTAATCTAATGGCACTACCCACAGCACGTTTCATAGCACGACGAAACATAATACGGCGCTCTAGCTGTTGAGCAATACTCTCAGCCACAAGTTTCGCATCTAATTCGGGCTTACGTACTTCTTGAATGGAAATATGTACAGGGACACCCATTATTTTGCTCGCTGCCGCGCGCAATTTTTCAACATCGCTACCCTTCTTACCAATGATAATACCAGGGCGCGCCGTATGAATAGTTATGTGCGCATTCTTAGCTGGGCGCTCTATGTGTATTTTACTCACAGAAGCTTGTTTTAATTTGTCATTCAAATATTGACGAACTTTCACATCAGACATCAAGTTTTTTGAAAATTCTCGGCCTTCTGCATACCAAACGGAATCCCATTGCTTGATGAAACCTAGTCGTATACCCGTTGGTTGTACTTTTTGACCCATGCTCTATCTCCTAACTCTCTGAAACTTTAACGGTAATATGACAAGTCCGCTTTAAAATTCGATTAGAGCGTCCTTTCGCTCTTGCACGAAAACGCTTAAAAGTGGGTCCTTCATCAACGTAAACGGTGGAAATTTTTAATTCATCCACATCAGCACCTTCATTATTCTCAGCATTGGCCACAGCAGACATCAACACCTTACGAATAATTTCAGCGGCTTTCTTGGAGCTAAAGGCTAAAATTTCACTTGCTTCTTCTACTTTGAGACCTCGAATTTGATCGGCAACCAAGCGTGCCTTTTGAGCCGAGATTCTCACGGCTTTTAATTTTGCAGCTACTTCCATCATTTAACCTCTATTTCTTTTTAACTTTCTTATCAGCCGCATGACCGCGAAAAGTTCTGGTTAGCGCGAACTCACCAAGCTTATGACCAACCATATTTTCGGTGATATAAATAGGAACATGTTGACGCCCATTATGCACAGCAAATGTCAAACCCACAAATTCAGGGGGAATCATGCTGGCACGCGACCACGTTTTTATAGGGCGTTTATCACCACGCGCTATACAATCTTTAACTTTAGCAATCAATTTTGCTGCGATGAAAGGAGGTTTTTTAACTGATCGTGGCACGGTAATTATCCTCGTTTTTTAGCTTTATGACGCTTGCGAACAATTAACTTGTCCGTGCGCTTGTTAGTACGGGTACGGTAGCCTTTGGTCGGCACGCCCTTAGGAGACACAGGATGACGTCCTCCCGAAGTACGACCTTCACCACCACCATGGGGGTGATCTACGGGGTTCATCGCAACACCACGCACCGTAGGTCTACGACCACGCCAGCGTGTTGCACCTGCTTTACCCAAAGCGCGTAAATTATGCTCTGAATTACAAACCTCACCAATGGTCGCTCGGCAATCAGCAAGTACCTTTCTCATTTCGCCAGAACGCAAGCGTAATGTGACATACTCACCTTCAGCAGCAACTAGCTGAACAGAAGTACCCGCACTACGGGCTATCTGTGCTCCCTTACCAGGCTTCATTTCCACGGCGTGGATCACTGTACCTACAGGAATATTGCGAAGTGGTAAGCAATTCCCAGGTTTGATAGGAGCGTCAGGGCCTGACTGCAAAGGAGAACCCGCTTTCATCCCTTTAGGAGCCAATATATAACGGCGCTCACCGTCAGCGTACAAGACAAGAGCAATATGAGCCGTTCTGTTGGGATCATATTCTAAACGCTCAATTTTCGCTGGAATACCATCTTTATTGCGTTTGAAATCTATAACACGATAACGGCGCTTATGACCACCACCACGGTGACGTACGGTAATACGACCTGCATTATTTCGCGCACTCGTACGCGTTTTAGTACGTACCAACGGCGCGTGAGGTGCACCTTTGTGCAACTCAGTATTCTTAACTTGGACAACATGGCGTCGTCCAGGAGACGTTGGTTTTGCTTTTTTGATTAAAACTGTCACGTTCTATTGCTCCACATTAAGCATTCACAAATTCGATATCATAGCCTGGTTGCAAAGCAACATAGGCTTTTTTAAAAGCTTTACGCGCACCAGCAATACGACCTGTTTGTTTTTTCTTAGGTTTAGTATTGATGATGTTAACGGCTTCTACCTTAACATCGAACATTAATTCAACAGCAGCCTTAATTTCTAGCTTGCTGGCATTTCTAGCAACTTTAAAAGCAAACTGTCGATGTTTATCGGCTTGATCTGTACTTTTTTCAGATACATGGGCAGATAAAAGCACTTTCATCAATCGTTCTTTATTCATGCGAGTCTCTCCCCTAGTTGCTGTAAGGCCACTTTCGTCATCACCACCGTATTATATTTCAATAAATCCACAGGGTTGATAGCATTGACATCAATGGCATTAACGTTTACTAAGTTACGCGCAGCCAAATAAAGTTCTGTGTTTACGGTTTCTGTCACTAATAGAACGTTAGATAAGTTCATGCTTTCTAGTAGAGATTTCAACAGTTTAGTTTTAGGAGCCTCTAAGCTTAACGATTCCACAACCACTAACCGTTCTTGACGAAGTAACTCCGACACAATGCTTTTTAAGGCGCCTTTATACATTTTTTTGTTAACTTTCTGCGAATAGTCGCGGTTTTTTGCAGCAAAAGTAACACCGCCTCCACGCCATAAAGGGCTTCTGATAGTCCCGGCACGCGCATTACCCGTGCCTTTCTGGCGCCAAGGTTTTGCACCACCACCGCTGACTTCAGAGCGTGTCTTCTGAGCATGCGTTCCTGCGCGCGAACCGGCACGGTAAGCCGTAACCACTTGGTGAATTAACGCTTCATTGAATTTATAATCAAAAACGGCATCCGATACTTCAACAACACCTTGAGAGTCTGATTGCCCGGGAATTACAATGTTAAGTTCCATTATTTATCCCCTTTTTGGTTAGCATATTTTACAGCAGGTTTAATCAGCACGCTTGCCCCCACAGCACCGGGAACGCCACCTTTCACAAGAAGAATATTCTTGTCTGTGTCCACACGGATAATTTCTTGAGACTGGATAGTTTTTCTAACGTTACCCATTTGACCAGGCATTTTCTTACCTTTAAAGACACGGCCAGGTGTTTGGTTTTGACCGGTCGAGCCAATGGCACGGTGAGAAACAGAGTTACCATGGGTTGCATCTTGCATTTTAAAATTGTGACGCTTAACACCACCGGCAAATCCCTTACCTTTTGAGGTACCACTGACATCAATCTTTTGTCCTGCCTCAAATATAGTAAGAGAAACTTCACCACCCACTTGCAATTCTTCGCCTTCACCTTCCGATAAACGGAATTCCCACAGGCCATTACCGGGCTCTACACCTGCTTTTTTGTAAAGGCCAGCCATAGGACTGTTTACTCGGCTAGCCCGAGCACGACCTGCAGTAACCTGAATGGCACGATAGCCGTCAGTTTCTAGTGATTTAATTTGGGTAATGCGATTTGGCGCTGCTTCTATTACTGTAACAGGGACTGATTCACCTGATTCAGTAAATACGCGCGTCATTCCGCACTTCCGACCAACTAGTCCAATTGTCATCTTTATCAACCTCTCGAGTCTAAGAACCATTGACAGTTCAACCTATTGGTTCAATTATTGTCAGTAGTCCCTAATCGATTCTTTTGTTTGACTTAGCAGACACTCACTTTGATTAAGTGTCCATTAAAATTTTTAGCGAAACAAGAAAAAGCTCGATTATTCTACTTTAATTTCTACGTTCACACCGGCCGCTAAATCTAACTTCATTAATGCATCCACCGTTTTATCTGAAGGATCCACAATGTCGATTAGGCGCGTGTGGGTACGAATTTCATATTGATCCCTTGCATCTTTATTCACGTGCGGAGAAATCAATACCGTAAAACGCTCTTTGCGCGTAGGCAAAGGGATGGGCCCATGAATCTGAGCCCCAGTCCGCTTAGCTGTCTCGACAATTTGCTTCATCGACTGATCGATAAGCTTATGATCAAAGGCTTTTAAGCGTATGCGTATTTTTTGCTTTAAACTTTCTAATGTAGCCATGCTTCCAATTACTCTATGATTTTAGCGACAACACCCGCACCAACAGTACGACCACCTTCACGAATAGCAAAACGCAATCCATTCTCCATCGCTATCGGCGCTATCAATTCAACAACCATCTGGATATTATCGCCAGGCATAACCATCTCAACACCTTCCGGTAATTGTACCGCCCCTGTCACATCCGTCGTGCGAAAATAAAATTGTGGTCGATAGCCTTTGAAAAATGGCGTGTGACGCCCTCCTTCATCTTTCGACAACACATATACTTCCGCTTCAAACTTCGTGTGCGGCGTAATACTGCCCTTCTTCGCCAATACCTGACCTCGCTCTACGTCTTCTCGCTTCGTGCCGCGTAACAATACACCAACGTTGTCTCCCGCTTGTCCCTGATCTAACAACTTACGGAACATCTCTACACCCGTACACGTCGTCGCCGTCGTCTCACGGATACCCACTATCTCTATCTCATCACCTACGTTGACGACTCCACGCTCAATACGTCCCGTCACTACCGTACCTCGTCCCGAAATAGAAAATACATCCTCTATCGGCATCAAAAATGTTTGGTCTACCGGTCGCTCCGGTATCGGGATATACTCATCCAACGCATCAATTAACTTCTCTATCGCAGGCACTCCAATCTCACTCGTGTCACCTTCCAGCGCCTTCAACGCTGAACCAACTATAATCGGCGTATCATCTCCAGGAAATTCATAGCTGCTCAGCAACTCGCGTACTTCCATCTCAACTAATTCTAATAACTCCGCATCATCTACTACGTCCGCCTTGTTTAAAAATACAACAATGTACGGCACGCCTACCTGCTTTGATAACAATATATGCTCCCGCGTCTGCGGCATAGGACCATCCGCTGCCGAACATACCAATATCGCTCCATCCATTTGTGCTGCACCCGTTATCATGTTCTTCACATAATCCGCGTGTCCCGGACAGTCTACGTGCGCATAATGGCGCGTCTCTGATTCGTACTCAACGTGTGACGTCGATATCGTGATTCCACGGGCTTTTTCTTCCGGCGCTTTATCAATCTCGTCAAATGCCTTTAATTCTCCACCGTGGCGCTCCGCTTGCACCTTCGTTAACGCCGCCGTTAATGTCGTCTTACCATGGTCAACGTGACCCACTGTTCCAACATTTACGTGTGGTTTCGTACGTTCAAATTTTTCCTTAGCCACTGTCTATTACCTCTCTCTAAAGTTAATATGTATCAACACCGCTAAACGGCATTGAGAATTCATTAAATTATTCTTTGCTTTGAATAACGGCTTCCGCAATACTCGTTGGTGCTTCGTTATATTTGGTAAACTCCATAGAGTAAGTCGCACGACCTTGCGTTGCTGAACGCAAGTCTGTGGCATAACCAAACATTTCAGATAAAGGTACTTCGGCACGAACAATTTTACCAGCAGGCGCATCTTCCATACCTTGAAGAATACCGCGACGACGGTTTAAGTCACCCATGACATCTCCCATATAATCCTCGGGTGTAACCACTTCAACACTCATAATAGGCTCAAGCAAAATAGGTGTCGCATTCTTCGCACCTTCTTTGAAACACATAGAGCCCGCAACCTTAAAGGCCATTTCGTTGGAATCCACCTCATGGAAAGAACCATCAAAAAGCGTTACTTTCACATCGACCACAGGATAACCAGCTAAAATACCATTTTCCATTTGCTCCTGAATACCTTTGTCCACCGCAGGAATGTATTCTCTGGGAATAACACCGCCCACGATGTTATTGACAAATTCGTAACCTTCACCAGGTTCTCTATTTTCAAGACGCAACCAAACATGACCATATTGACCACGACCACCGGTTTGACGCACAAATTTCGCTTCTTGTTCAACGGTCTTCTTGATGGTTTCACGATAAGCCACTTGAGGCTTACCTACATTGGCTTCGACGCTAAATTCACGTTTCAGACGGTCTACAATAATTTCTAAGTGAAGCTCGCCCATACCACCAATAATGGTTTGACCTGATTCTTCGTCTGTACGTACACGGAAAGAAGGATCTTCCTGTGCCAATTTACCCAAGGCAATACCCATTTTCTCTTGGTCAGCCTTAGTTTTCGGCTCTACAGCCACATGAATAACAGGCTCTGGGAATTCCATACGTTCCAGAGTAATAACCTCACCAACGGCGCAAAGCGTATCACCCGTGGTGGTACCCTTAAGACCCACTGCAGCAGCAATATCACCCGCACGAACTTCTTTGATTTCTTCACGGCTATTAGAGTGCATCTGCAAGATACGTCCGAGACGCTCTTTTTTGCCTTTAATACTATTAATAACCGTATCACCCGATCTCAACACACCGGAATAAACACGGAAGAAGGTAAGGGTTCCGACGAAAGGATCTGTCGCAATCTTAAAGGCTAAGGCCGCAAAAGGTGCATCATCGTTAGAGGGACGCTCTGCTTCAGTACCGGCTGCATCGTCCAATATCCCTTTAATGGCAGGAACATCAGTCGGTGATGGACAATAATGAATAACTGAATCTAGAAGTGCTTGCACCCCTTTGTTTTTAAAGGCAGAGCCACAGAAAGCGGGAATAATTTCGTTAGCAATCGTGCGTGCACGGATACCTTGACGAATTTCTTCTTCTGTTAAAGTACCTTCTTCGAGGTATTTCTCCATGAGTTCTTCGCTGGATTCCGCAGCGGCTTCCAACATAACTTCACGCCATTCGTTACAAGCATCTTGCATGTCAGCGGGAATGTCACGCGCTTCGTAGGTCATACCTCTATCGGCTTCATTCCAATAAATAGCTTGCATGCGCACTAAATCAATCACACCTTCAAAGGCATCTTCGGCACCAATGGGCAATTGCATCGGCACAGGTGTAGCAGCCAATCTATCTTTAACTTGCTCTACCACACGTAGGAAGTTGGCACCGGCTCTATCCATTTTGTTAACAAAAATAATACGTGGAACACCGTATTTATTCGCTTGGCGCCAAACGGTTTCTGTTTGAGGCTCCACACCACCCACGGCACAAAGCACAGTAACCGCACTATCAAGTACGCGTAGAGAACGTTCCACTTCAATGGTAAAGTCTACGTGCCCTGGCGTGTCAATGATATTGATGCGGTGCTGATCAAATTGTTGATCCATGCCTTGCCAGAAACAAGTCGTCGCTGCCGAGGTAATGGTAATACCACGCTCTTGCTCTTGCTCCATCCAGTCCATCGTGGCGGCGCCATCATGAACTTCACCTATTTTATGGGATACGCCTGTGTAAAAAAGTACACGTTCGGTTGTTGTCGTTTTACCTGCATCAATGTGAGCCATAATACCAATGTTGCGGTATCTGCTAATGGGAGTCGTTCTTGCCACAATAAAATCCTTACTTTACCAGCGATAATGAGCAAATGCTTTGTTAGCATTAGCCATCTTATGGGTGTCTTCACGCTTTCTAACCGCCGCACCGCGACCGTTGACAGCATCTACAATCTCATTAGCTAATCGCAAAATCATGCCATGCTCACTACGTTTACGAGCAAAGTTGATTAACCAACGCATAGCTAAGGCCAAGCTTCTTTCGGCTCTTACTTCGATGGGTACCTGATAGGTAGAACCCCCTACACGACGAGACTTCACTTCTACGCGCGGACGAATGTTGGCGATAGCCGTCTGAAAAATAGCAATGGGACGTTCGGCTGATGAAGAACCACTACCGCTTTCACCATCATCGGACTCATCCATCACTTTAAGTTCCTGGCCCTTTAATCTGTCAGCAGCTATAGTCAATGCACCGTAGACTATTTTCTCTGCAATAGTTCTTTTACCATCTTTCATGAGGCAATTGATGAACTTAGCCAACTCCACGTTACCGTAAAGTGGATCAGGGATTATTTTTCGCTTAGGTGCTGCATGTCTTCTTGGCATAACTCTATTTTCCTGAAAACTTATCGTTAAACTAGAACCTCGTAAACTGTAGGTCCTACATGAATATCTATTCTTTAGGACGCTTAGCTCCATACTTCGAACGTCCACGGCGACGCTTGGTCACACCGGTGGTATCTAAAGCACCACGCACAACGTGATAACGCACACCTGGCAAATCCTTAACACGACCACCACGGATCAAAACAACCGAGTGTTCTTGAAGGTTGTGGCCTTCACCACCAATATAAGCCGTGACCTCAAAGCCATTGGTTAAACGCAAACGAGCCACCTTACGTAGGGCTGAATTTGGTTTCTTTGGCGTAGTTGTATATACACGGGTACAAACACCACGACGCTGAGGGCAGGCTTTTAAAGCCGGGCTATTACTCTTTTTCTTATGTAGCACACGGCCTTTTCGAACTAGCTGATTGATTGTTGGCATACTATTTAGCTCCAAAAGCTTTTATCTATAAATCGAAAACCCTGTCTAGGGCAAGCTCCACCAACATCCACGCTGGTGGGCTGATAGGCTCTATTATGAGCGTTAATGTTTAATAAAGAGGTAGGCTGTGCGAAGAGGGGCGTTTTAGGGCCACCTTATCAGCAGAGCAATACCTAACTCAAGCATTGATGCTCAATATCTACACTCGGCACGGGCACGAGTACGGGGCACAAAGCCCCTATAAAGACGCCGGATTCTATAGGATATGTCTAGCTGTTGTCAAGCTTTAAGAAAAAAAAACGTAACCTCAGGACGTTAGCCCCTAAATCATCAGCATCCAAACATCTCTTAACTATTTGCCGGGCCCCGGCTACAAGACCCGACTCATGCTAACAGCAACTATTCTCCTTCAGCCGAAGGAAGATTCAAGGCTTCACTCAACGCATCTTCCACTTCTTGAGCAGTCACGCGAGGCGTCTTCGTTCCCATAACAGCAGCTTTCGCAGCTTTTTTGTCTTCACGACGCTTATTATGATATGCCAGGCCTGTTCCTGCAGGAATCAAGCGCCCTACAATAACATTTTCTTTCAAACCACGCAGGGTATCCATCTTGCCACAAATAGCCGCTTCTGTGAGCACACGGGTAGTTTCTTGGAAAGAAGCTGCTGAAATAAAGGATTCCGTCGCCAGTGATGCCTTAGTAATACCTAAAAGCACACGCTCTGAACGTGCCACCTGCTTACCGCTTTCTTTTAGTTTGTCGTTAGTATCTAACAACTCACCTTCTTCCACTTGCTCACCCTTAATAAAGTGGCTATCACCCGGATGGAGAATATTAGACTTCCGTAACATTTGGCGAACAATGACTTCAATATGCTTGTCATTGATTTTCACACCTTGTAAACGGTAAACGTCTTGTACTTCGTTAACAATGTAATTGGCTAGCGCGTCCATACCTAACAAACGTAAAATGTCGTGTGGGTTAGGGGGACCATCGGCAATCACGTCACCACGTTCCACGCTTTCCCCTTCAAACACCGATACATTACGCCACTTTGGAATTAACTCTTCATGCTCTTGGTTATCAGCACCGGTGATGATCAAACGGCGCTTACCTTTGGTTTCTTTACCAAAGCGTACAATACCCGATTCTTCCGCCAAAATAGCTGGATCTTTAGGTTTACGTGCTTCAAATAAATCAGCTACACGAGGCAAACCACCAGTAATATCACGGGTTTTAGAGCTTTCTTGCGGAATACGCGCCAAGATATCACCCACACCCACGTTAGCATTATCTTCAATGGTTAGAATAGCGCCCACCGGCAAGAAATATTGCGCAGGTACTTTGGTACCTGGAATAAACGTGTCATTACCATCAGCGTCCACTAATTTAATCATGGGACGCATCTCACGGCCACCAGGTGCTCTTTGTTTTAAGTCGGTGATAACAATGCTACTCAAGCCTGTTACTTCATCAACCTGGCGATTCATGGTGCTACCTTCAGTCATATCAATAAACTGAATGGTTCCAGCCACCTCGGTCACAATGGGATGCGAGTGAGGATCCCAATTCACCACCACTTGACCGGCTTCTACAGCGGCACCCTCTTCAATAACAAGTTCTGCACCGTAAGGTACTTTATAACGCTCACGCTCACGGCCTTGCTCATTCATCACGGTCAGCTCACCTGAGCGAGAAACAGCAATTAAGTGGCCTGTGTGATGGTGTTTAACAACTTTGATATTATGAAGTTTCGCATGCCCTTTGGATTTTACCTGTACGTTATTGGCAGCAGTTGCACGAGAGGCCGCACCACCAATATGGAAGGTACGCATGGTTAACTGTGTACCTGGCTCACCAATGGATTGGGCCGCAATAACACCTACCGCTTCGCCGGCATTCACCAAATGCCCACGTGCTAAATCACGTCCATAGCATAAGGAACAAATACCGTAACGCGCCTCACAAAACATAGCCGAACGCACCTTTACACGGTCAATGCTCATACGTTCCAAATGTTCTACTTTTTCTTCATCCAATAAGGTTCCATCAGGAATCACCACAATGCTCTCATCGGATGGTGATAGCACATCCCCGACAACCACACGGCCTAATACACGTTCATGTAGAGGCTCAACGACATCCCCGCCTTCAATCAGTGGCGTCATCACCAAACCTTGCTCGGTACCACAGTCAAAGCTTACAACCACAACATCCTGCGCCACATCCACCAAACGACGGGTTAAGTAACCGGAATTTGCTGTTTTCAATGCAGTATCAGCCAAACCTTTGCGCGCACCGTGGGTAGAAATAAAATACTGTAATACGTTGAGGCCTTCACGGAAATTAGCCGTAATCGGCGTTTCGATAATGGAACCATCGGGTTTTGCCATCAAGCCACGCATACCCGCAAGCTGTCGAATCTGTGCGGCTGAACCCCGGGCGCCGGAATCAGCCATCATGTAAATAGAGTTGAAAGACTCTTGAGAAACGGTTTCATTGTCAGCATTCAACACGTCTTCCGTGGACAGCTTATCCATCATGGCATTGGCGACTAAATCATTGGCTCTAGACCAAATATCTACAACTTTATTGTAACGTTCGCCTTGAGTCACTAAACCAGAAGCATATTGATTCTCAATCTCTTTGACTTCAGCTTCTGCATTTTTAATAATGCCTGCTTTCTCATCGGGGATGACTAAATCATTAATACCGATAGAAACACCCGAACGCGCCGCATAAGAAAAGCCCATATACATGAGTTGGTCAGCGAAAATAACCGTGGCTTTAAGTCCTGCACGGCGGTAACAGGTATTAATAAGGTTAGAAATGGTCTTTTTCGTCATGGCACGATTGACCAGAGCAAAAGGTAGATTTTCAGGTAAAATTTCTGATAAAAGAACACGACCGACTGTGGTTTCTATCAATGTAGAGGCGCCCTCTACTTGCTCAGCATCAGGAAAGCGTACTTTGATCTTGGCTTGTAAGTCTACGAAACCCATGTCATAAACGCGACGCACTTCTCTGGCATCAGCAAAGATTTTACCTTCACCTTTTACATTAATGGATTCACGGGTTAAGAAATAAAGCCCCAATACCACATCCTGCGAGGGCACGATGATAGGCTCACCATTGGCCGGTGAAAGGATGTTATTAGTAGACATCATTAAGGTACGTGCTTCCAGCTGCGCTTCGATGGTCAACGGCACGTGAACCGCCATCTGGTCACCGTCAAAGTC
Source organism: Gammaproteobacteria bacterium (assembly GCA_965230455.1). Taxonomy (GTDB): domain Bacteria; phylum Pseudomonadota; class Gammaproteobacteria; order CBDDKY01; family CBDDKY01; genus CBDDKY01. The sequence continues at coordinate 37,914 of CBDDKY010000005.1, read as the reverse complement.
GGCGTTGTAGGCAGTACAAACTAAAGGATGCAACTGAATGGCTTTACCTTCAATAAGCACAGGCTCAAAAGCTTGAATCCCCAAACGGTGAAGGGTGGGTGCCCGGTTAAGTAATACCGGATGCTCACGAATCACTTCCTCTAAAATATCCCAAACTTCAGGGCCTTCCCGCTCTACCATTTTTTTAGCGGCTTTAATGGTGGTAGCTAAACCGCGCAGCTCTAGCTTACTGAAAATAAAAGGTTTAAATAGCTCCAAGGCCATCTTTTTCGGCAAACCACACTGATGCAGACGCAGGGTTGGACCCACAACAATAACAGAACGTCCAGAATAATCGACCCGCTTACCTAATAGGTTTTGCCTGAAACGACCCTGCTTACCTTTAATCATATCCGCTAATGATTTTAACGGACGCTTATTAGAGCCAGTAATCGCACGACCGCGACGACCGTTATCCAATAGCGCATCCACCGCTTCTTGTAGCATACGCTTTTCATTACGGACAATAATATCCGGTGCACTTAAATCTAAAAGACGCTTCAACCGATTATTACGATTGATAACGCGACGATAAAGATCATTCAGATCAGAGGTTGCAAAACGTCCACCGTCCAAGGGCACTAAGGGGCGCAAATCAGGTGGTAAAACCGGCAATACATTCATAATCATCCACTCAGGACGATTACCCGACTCTAAATACGCTTCAATCAATTTTAATCGCTTGGAAATTTTCTTGAATTTAGTTTCTGAGTTAATGCTTGGCAGTTCTTCTCTTAAGGTCTTGCCTTCTTCTTCAAGATTAATGTGATTTAGCAACGCTTGTATGGCTTCAGCTCCCATACGCGCATCAAACTCATCACCAAACTGTTCAATCGCATTAAGATAAGCATCATCAGATAATAATTGTCCACGCTCCAGCTGAGTCATACCTGGGTCAATCACCACAAACGCTTCAAAATATAAAACCCGCTCAATATCTCGTAGGGTCATATCTAATAACAAACCGATACGAGAAGGCAAAGATTTCAAGAACCAAATATGAGCCACAGGGCTAGCCAATTCAATATGCGCCATGCGCTCACGGCGTACTTTGGATAAGGCAACTTCCACGCCACACTTCTCACAAATAACACCGCGGTGTTTTAAACGCTTATATTTACCGCACAAGCATTCATAATCTTTAGTAGGCCCAAAAATCTTAGCGCAAAACAAGCCATCACGCTCTGGTTTGAAGGTACGATAATTAATAGTCTCTGGCTTTTTCACCTCACCAAAGGACCAAGAACGAATTTTTTCGGGAGAAGCCAATGCGATGCGAATAGCTTCAAAATCATCAAATTGACCTTGTGATTTAACGAGGTGCAATAAATCTTTCAATGTTGGTCTCCTAAATATCTAAAGTTTGAGTGAACGCCCAGCTCTGCAACATAGGCGTCCCTCGAAAAGCATGAACAGCCACTAGGGTGTGTCATCCTAAATTCCGCCGTTGAAATCGTCATGGCTGACACGCCCTAACTTATTCAGTTTCTAGCTCTATATCAATTGCCAATGAGCGAATCTCTTTAACCAATACATTAAACGATTCCGGCATACCAGGTTCCATCTGATGAGCACCATCAACAATGTTTTTATAAAGCTTGGTACGACCCATAACATCATCGGATTTAACTGTTAACATTTCTTGTAGGGTATAAGCTGCGCCATAAGCTTCCAGAGCCCAGACCTCCATCTCACCAAAACGCTGGCCACCAAATTGAGCTTTACCACCTAAAGGCTGCTGAGTCACCAGGCTATAGGAACCTGTAGAACGGGCGTGCATCTTGTCATCCACCAAGTGGTTGAGTTTCAGCATGTACATGTAACCGACAGTCACAGGACGCGCGAAAGCTTCCCCAGTTCTGCCGTCAGTCAACTGTGCTTGGCCACTTTCTGGCAAATCAGCCATCGCCAACAGCTGTTTGATTTCTTTCTCGCTGGCACCATCAAACACCGGCGATGCCATGGGCACCCCTTTCTTCAAGTTTGCAGCCAACGTCAATATTTCTTCATCAGAGAAATTATCTAAATCAACTACTTGCTTTTCATGGCCATTATAAATGTCATTAAGGAAAGCGCGCACTTCCGCAATCTTCGCCTTGGCGGTGAGCATCTTACCAATTTTATGGCCCAAGCCTTTCGCCGCCCACCCGAGGTGAGTTTCCAAAACCTGTCCCACGTTCATACGCGAAGGTACACCTAAGGGGTTTAAAACGATATCAACAGGCGTGCCGTCTTCTAAATAAGGCATATCTTCGATAGGCACAATGCTTGAGATAACACCTTTATTACCATGACGCCCAGCCATTTTATCACCCGGCTGAATACGACGTTTAACCGCTAAATAAACTTTAACGACCTTCAAAACGCCTGGTGCTAAGTCATCACCTTGTGTGATTTTCTTATGCTGAGAGTCATATTTTTCTTCAAACTCTTGACGCAAAGCTTTAAGACGAATACCCATTTCTTCAAGTTGATGATGTAATCCGTCATCTTGTAGACGAATATCAAGCCATTTTTCTGAGTCTACGTCTTGCAAGTACGCCTGAGTAATCTCAGTCTTCGCTTTAAGCTTATTAGGACCACCAGCTGCAATTTGACCTAGTAACAATTGTTGCATACGCTGATAAACATCACCTTCACGAATACGCAGCTCGTCTTTCAAGTCTTTCTTAGCTTTTTCTAGTGCTTGACGCTCGATGGAGATGGCACGTTCATCTTTCTCAATGCCATCACGCGTAAACACTTGCACGTCGATAACCACACCTGACATGCCGGTTGGCACGCGCAAAGAGGTGTCTTTAACGTCCGATGCTTTCTCACCAAAAATAGCACGCAATAACTTTTCTTCTGGCGTTAATTGCGTTTCACCTTTAGGGGTGACTTTACCCACCAGGATATCGCCTGCTTGTACTTCCGCCCCCACAAACACAACACCCGATTGATCAAGTTTAGCTAACGCACTTTCACCTACATTGGGGATATCGGCTGTGACTTCTTCGGAGCCAAGCTTAGTATCACGAGCAATACAGGATAATTCTTCAATGTGGATACTGGTGAAACGATCTTCTTGTAACACGCGCTCAGAAATAAGGATAGAATCCTCAAAGTTATAACCATTCCAGGGCATAAAGGCCACCAGCAAGTTTTGACCCAATGCTAATTCACCTAAATCCGTAGAAGGGCCATCAGCTAATACGTCATTTCTCGCGATAATATCGCCTTTTTTCACCAAAGGACGCTGGTTAATGCACGTATTGTGATTGGAACGTGCGTATTTGGTTAAGGTATAAATATCCACACCGGTTTCACCACTCTGGGTTTCATTGTCATGGACACGCACCACAATACGGCCAGCATCTACAGAATCAACCACACCACCACGTTTTGCCACCACTGTCACACCAGAATCCGTTGCGACTATACGCTCAATACCCGTACCGACCAGAGGCTTCTCTGTGATTAACGTGGGAACGGCTTGACGTTGCATATTAGATCCCATCAAAGCACGGTTGGCATCATCATGCTCTAGGAAAGGAATTAAGGAAGCGGCCACAGAGACAATTTGTCGCGGCGATACATCCATATAATCAACCTGAGAAGGTTTAAGCATAGGGAATTCGCCCTTATGACGACAAGTGACAAGCTCTTCTAAAATATGTCCTTCATTGTCCACTTTCACATTAGCCTGAGCTATATAATATTTACCTTCCTCAATAGCTGATAAATAATGAACTTCATTGGTTACTTTGCCTTCTGCCACCTTCCGATAAGGCGTTTCTAGAAAACCATATTCATTGGTACGAGAATAAACCGCCAAGGAATTAATCAAACCAATGTTTGGCCCCTCAGGTGTCTCAATAGGACAAACACGCCCATAGTGGGTAGGATGCACATCACGCACCTCAAAACCTGCACGCTCACGCGTCAGACCACCTGGACCCAGTGCTGAAATACGGCGCTTGTGCGTCACTTCTGACAAGGGATTATTTTGATCCATAAACTGAGATAATTGGCTAGAACCAAAGAATTCCTTGATAGCCGCAGACACTGGTTTTGCATTAATCAAATCTTGCGGCATGAGATTTTCAGCCTCGGCCAAACTCAGCCTGTCTTTGACTGCTCTTTCCACACGGACAAGACCGATGCGGAATTGATTTTCAGTCATTTCACCCACGCTGCGTACACGACGGTTACCAAGATGGTCAATATCATCCACCTCACCACGTCCATCACGAATATCAATAAGCACCTTCAAGACATTAAGAATATCTTCTTTAGTAAGAGTGCCTTTGCTCATGCCTTTATCATCCTCAGCATCAACACCCACGCGCATATTAAATTTCATGCGACCCACTGTTGATAAATCATAGCGGTCTTCCACGAAAAATAAATTCTGGAATAACGTTTCAGCCGCTTCTTTTGTAGGAGGCTCACCTGGACGCATCATGCGATAAATCTCAACCAATGCTTCTAATTGGTTACTGCTGGGATCGATCTTTAGTGTATCGGAAATGTAGGCACCACGATCAAAATCGTTAACATACAGCGTTTTGAAAGTGGCAATATCATTAGCTTCAATTTGCTCTAAAACATCTTCTGTAATTTCTGTATTGCCTGGGTAGAGAATTTCACCGGTTTCCTCGTTAATGAGGGTTGCGCCTAAGACTCTGCCGACTAAATACTCTTTAGGCACCACAAGCTCTGTCATACCAAGTTTCTCAAATTCGCGAATTTGTTTGGCTGAGATACGACGACCTGTTTCCACCAAGACATTACCTTCTGCGTCGAGAATATCGAAAGCTGCAATTTCTCCCCGCAGGCGTTCAGGTACTAATGCTAAGACAAACGTGCCTTCTTTCACCTGATAATGATTAAAATCGTAAAAAGCCGCCAAAATATCATCGGTTTCATAACCTAAAGCACGCAAAATAATGCTGGCGGCTAATTTGCGGCGCCTGTCGATACGGACAAATACACAATCTTTAGCATCAAACTCAAAGTCGAGCCATGAACCACGGTAAGGAATAACTCGGGCTGAAAAAAGCAGCTTCCCAGAAGAGTGGGTTTTACCTTTATCGTGTTCAAAAAACACACCGGGCGAACGGTGCAACTGAGATACAACGACACGTTCTGTACCGTTAATGACAAAAGAACCGGTGTCTGTCATGAAAGGAATTTCACCCATATAGACTTCTTGTTCTTTAATGTCTTTAATAATTTTATTGTCGGGACTGGACTCTTTATCGTAAATAATCAAACGAATTTTAACGCGCAGAGCCGCCGCGTAAGTTGCACTACGAATTTGGCATTCGCGCACATCAAAAATAGGCTCGCCCATGCGGTAACCCACATACTCCAACAACGCATTCCCCGAATAGCTTTCCATGGGAAAAACTGTCTTAAAGGCCGCATGTAAACCGACGTCTTTTCTTTCCTCAGGTGGAACGTCTAATTGTAAAAAGTCATAATAAGACTTCAATTGAATATCAATCAAAAAGGGTGGCTGTAGCACGCCTAGTTCTTTGACTTTGTCTTCGATGCTTCGACCAAAGCTATTCCGAACTCGTTTTTTCTCGGTAAACGATAAAGTTTGCATTGCAGACGACATTAGAGCTCCTCGGTTTAAACAGCAGGGAAATGATTTTTCCCATGAAAAACATTTCCAGACTTTTGCGGTAACCAATGAATACCCTGAGACAATCTAGCCCTGTGGGGGCCAAGATTAACTTACGATGTTAGCGTTCACACCCTACAGAAAAAATCTTTGCCGTATTGTCATGCAGCTTATTAACGCCGACTATTCCCGTAAGTGTTTGTCTATTTAGGATATCCCGTTACTGTATACTTAGTTCTCGAGTCTCACTGCTCGTTAGCAGTAGACCCATTGGGGTTGCACGAAAGCTTACATTTCATACAAACGCAAATAGCCCAGGACAAAAAGTCATAGGCTATTTGCATGTTGGGGCGTATTAACGTTATTTAACGTCGACTTCAGCACCCGCTTCTTCCAATTGCTTCTTAATGCTTTCAGCTTCGTCTTTAGCAATACCTTCCTTCAATGGAGTCGGTGCACTTTCAACAGCGTCTTTCGCTTCTTTCAAGCCTAGGCCTGTAATAGCACGAACTGCTTTAATTACAGCAACTTTGTTAGAACCAAAGCTTTTCAATACAACGTCAAATTCCGTCTGTTCTTCAGCAGCGGCCGCTTCACCAGCAGGTGCTGCAGCCATAGCCACAGGCGCTGCTGCAGTTACGCCAAATTTTTCTTCCATATCTTCGATTAATTGCACAACTTCCATCACGCTCATGTTGGAAATCGCATCTAAAATTTCGTCTTTTGTTACAGCCATTAGTTTAAGCTCCTAAATACCTAACACAACGTAACTGATCCAGTCTCCCGTCTCGGAGTAAGAGACAGTTACCTAAATTACTAAAACAACTCTTATGTTCAGAGTCCCTATAAAAAATACCTTTTAAGGATATGGTGTCTCGACAATTCAATACTTCATCCACTGCAACAACCTCGTGCATAAAACATTGAATTATTGATAACCTTCCTACGCTGTCTCCTGCTTTTGGTCGCGAACAGCCACCAGCGTGCGCACCAATTTGGTATTGGGTGCCGCAAGCGTACCCACCAATTTGTTTAATGGTGCTTTCATCACTGACATCAACTGAGATATTGCTTCGTCGTAAGTTGGAAGCTTTGCAACAGCATCGACATCACTAGCGTCAAGCAGCTTGCCACCAATGGCAACCAGTTTAACCTCTAGTTTTTTGTGCTCTTTGACAAAGTCTTTAACTAAGCGTGCAGCAGCGCTAGGCTCTTCTTTGGAAAAAGCCAAAATCAGTGAGCCAACCAAACCTTCTTGCATGCAAGAAAATTCAGTACCCTCAACAGCACGACGCGCCAACGTATTACGCACAACTCGCAAATAGACACCGGAATTACGTGCTTTTACGCGCAATTGTGTCATTTCACCAACAGTGAGTCCACGGTAGTCCGCAGCAACAGCAGATACAGCTGTGGATGCAACCTCTGCAACTTGTGCAACGATTGCTTTTTTATCATCAAGCCTAAGCGGCATCTGAGCTACCTCATTTTATCGTGTGAAACCTCGATAACATCGAGGTTATATACTACATTTATTAAAGGGGCGAACCTCTTAATAAACACCCGGACATGAACAAATAAATCCGCCCATGTTTAAGGCTGTTAACAGGCTTTCGGTATTGGCACTATGAACAACCGTCTGCGAAGGCAGCTTTAAATGAATAAAAATTCATACCTTCGGTCTTTGACAGCTCACCCCACACTAGGGCCTGTTGACAATTCATCTTTTCGTCTAACTCCAGCGTTCAATGGCTAGCGCCGCGGCTCACGTATTACTTATACGTTCCGCTGCTTGGCTCGCCATTCGCCTTGTCTTTGAACAAAAATCTTGAATTGTCAACAGACCCTAAGATGGGGAGTTGCCGACAAAATACTAGGGCCTATTGACAATTCATCTTTTCGTCCAACTCCAGCGTTCAATGGCTAGCGCCGCGGCTCAAGTATTACTTATACATTCCGCTGCTTAGCCCGCCATTCGCCTTGTCTTTGAACAAAAATCTTGAACTGTCAACAGACCCTGGAAGCAAAAAATTCCTTAAATTTTTAGCGTGGACAGATCAATAGCTAAACCTGGGCCCATGGTGCTAGAAAGCGTTACTTTACGCATATACACGCCTTTAGCAGACGCAGGTTTTGCTTTTTTAAGATCTGCCAATAAAGCGTCTAAGTTCTCACTCAATGCATCTACGGTAAAATCTAATTTGCCAATGGTGGTATGCACGATACCACCTTTATCCGCGCGATAACGCACCTGACCGGCTTTTGCTGATTTAACAGCGTCTGCAACATTAGGTGTCACCGTACCCACTTTAGGGTTAGGCATTAAACCACGTGGGCCAAGGATTTGACCTAATTGGCCCACAACACGCATAGCATCAGGACTCGCGATAACGACGTCAAAATCCATGTTACCGGCTTTAACGGAATCCGCTAAATCATCCATACCCACAACATCAGCACCTGCTTCACGGGCAGCTTCTGCTGCAGGGCCCTGGGTAAAGACCGCCACGCGTACGGTACGACCCGTACCATGGGGTAAGTCTGTCGCACTACGCACCATTTGATCTGACTTACGGGTATCAATACCTAGATTGACACTCACATCAACACCTTCGTTGAATTTTACCGAAGAAACAGACTTTAATAGTTCCAATGCTTCATTAACGCCATAAAACTGGCCCGGCGTCACTTTTTCTTTAATTGCTTTTAAGCGTTTAGATAATTTACTTGCCATCGATAGCCCCCTCCTCAACATCAAGTCCCATACTACGCGCACTACCCGCAACAATACGAACTGCAGCCTCTAAGTTTGCTGCATTAAGATCAGGCATTTTGGTTTTAGCAATTTCTTCTAGTTGGGCACGAGAAACAACACCCACTTTATCAATATGAGGGTTACTGCTGCCTTTCTTGATGCCAAGAATACGCTTGAGTAACTCACTGACCGGTGGCGTTTTTGTGATGAACGTAAAGCTTCTATCCGCATAAACCGTAATAACAACGGGAATAGGCATGCCTTTCTCTAGCTTTTGAGTCTGTGCATTAAATGCTTTACAGAATTCCATGATGTTAACACCATGTTGTCCCAGGGCAGGCCCTACGGGAGGGCTAGGATTAGCTTCACCCGCTTTAACCTGTAATTTAATATAGGCTTGAATTTTCTTAGCCATGTATGTTGCTCCTAACTGGGTTCAAACGCCTTGCGGCTCCCCATAGATGACGGGACTTACGTAAAATTTAGCTAAACACTGATTTAGCATGGTTTTACGCGCGCCCTATTTAGTTTTACTTAAGTTCTAACGCTATCAATGAGACAACGCGGTGCGATGGCATTGTCTTAACTCTTTTCCACTTGGCCAAAGCTCAATTCCACAGGCGTTGAACGACCAAAAATCAATACTGCCACACGCAAGCGGCTTTTCTCGTAATTAACTTCTTCCACAACCCCATTAAAGTCCGCGAAAGGTCCTTCGATAACACGAACCACTTCACCGGTTTCAAAAAGAATTTTAGGCTTAGGCTTCTCAACGCCTTCTTGTATGCGTTGCAAGATAGCTTCCGCTTCTTTATCAGAAATAGGTGCAGGTCTGTCGCTAGTTCCACCGATGAAGCCTAACACTTTGGGGGTACTTTTTACCAAATGCCAAGTGTCTTCATCCATTGCCATCTGTACTAATACGTAGCCGGGGAAAAATTTCCTCTCGCTTTTACGCTTCTGCCCTGAACGCATTTCTACTACTTCTTCAGTAGGTATTAAAATCTCACCAAAGCGGTCTTCGATGCCTTGGATTTTTATTTGTTCTTGTAAGAGGCGCTTTACTTGCTGTTCATACCCCGAGTAAGCATGCACCACATACCAACGTTTCGTTGACATCTATTAACCTCTTTGTCCTGTAAGCCAGCCCATAAGCCATAATAAAAAAGAATCACACCCCCATAACAGCAAACCCATCACCACAACAATGACGGCCACTATTAAAGTGGTTTGCAAAGTTTCCTGACGGGTAGGCCAAACGACCTTGCGCAATTCAACTTTTGCTTCTTGCAGAAAGCCACGCGCGCGATACCCCTGCCGAGTAAACGCTGCAATGGACAAAACAAGGATGCCAAGCACCAACCAACCGATGAGACGAATGGCCACGACTGTTTGCATGAAATGATAATTAGCAATAACGCCAAGAACCAACAAAAGGGCAACCAGGCCCCATTTCAGGCTATCAAACCGTGTTTGCGGTACATTTAGCTTCGTGTTCATTTATTCCAAATATCTTGTGCTGGCAGGCCAGGAGGGAATCGAACCCCCAACCTGCGGTTTTGGAGACCGCTGCTCTGCCAATTGAGCTACTGGCCTAATTTTTTTGCACTTCCGAGAAGATTGCAAGGCCTGTCAAAAACAAACTCCGCAACTAAAGCCTCAACAAATACAAAAACTTACACGCACCCCAGCTTCATTTATCATGTAGCGGGTACAGAAAACGGCCGAATTCTCATTGACAGGAAAATCCGACCGCGCATTATACAATTTATTTGATAGCTTCCGCAAGCTTAATTTCAGCAGCATTGCCAGAAGGCCCCCGAAGGAGGCCTTTTCTCCGACAAACACGCTGTAAACTCTGTTACTCTATGATTTTAGCGACAACACCCGCACCAACAGTACGACCACCTTCACGAATAGCAAAACGCAATCCATTCTCCATCGCTATCGGCGCTATCAATTCAACAACCATCTGGATATTATCGCCAGGCATAACCATCTCAACACCTTCCGGTAATTGTACCGCCCCTGTCACATCCGTCGTACGAAAATAAAATTGTGGGCGATAACCTTTGAAAAATGGCGTGTGACGCCCTCCTTCATCTTTCGACAACACATATACTTCCGCTTCAAACTTCGTGTGCGGCGTAATACTGCCCTTCTTCGCCAATACCTGACCTCGCTCTACGTCTTCTCGCTTCGTGCCGCGTAACAATACTCCAACGTTGTCTCCCGCTTGTCCCTGATCTAACAACTTACGGAACATCTCTACACCCGTACATGTCGTCGACGTCGTCTCACGGATACCCACTATCTCTATCTCATCACCTACGTTGACGACTCCACGCTCTATACGTCCCGTCACTACCGTGCCTCGACCCGAAATAGAAAATACATCCTCAATCGGCATCAAAAATGTCTGGTCTACCGGACGCTCCGGTATAGGGATATACTCATCCAACGCATCAATTAACTTCTCTATCGCAGGCACTCCAATCTCACTCGTGTCACCTTCCAACGCCTTCAACGCTGAACCAACTATAATCGGCGTATCATCTCCAGGAAATTCATAGCTGCTCAGCAACTCGCGTACTTCCATCTCAACTAATTCTAATAACTCCGCATCATCTACTACGTCCGCCTTGTTTAAAAATACAACAATGTACGGCACGCCTACCTGCTTTGATAACAATATATGCTCCCGCGTCTGCGGCATAGGACCATCCGCTGCCGAACATACCAATATCGCTCCATCCATTTGCGCTGCACCCGTTATCATGTTCTTCACATAATCCGCGTGACCCGGACAGTCTACGTGCGCATAATGGCGCGTCTCTGATTCGTACTCAACGTGAGACGTCGATATCGTGATACCTCGTGCCTTCTCTTCCGGCGCTTTATCTATCTCGTCAAAGGCCTTTAACTCCCCTCCATGTCGCTCCGCTTGTACCTTCGTTAACGCCGCCGTTAATGTCGTCTTACCATGGTCAACGTGACCCACTGTTCCAACATTTACGTGTGGTTTCGTACGTTCAAATTTTTCCTTAGCCATTTTTTAACCCCCGCTAATGTGTGTTGACAGACCCTATATTTCTATGTTCAAAGGTAAACTTTGGAGCCCACAACCGGACTTGAACCGGTGACCTCTTCCTTACCAAGGAAGTGCTCTACCGCTGAGCTATGTGGGCAAATTATTTTAGGGTCTGTTGACGTTTCATTTTCACGCTACAATTTGAATAAAACGGGTGCAAGTTTGCGTATATTTTCGTTATATAATTCACTATACCGCCTCAAATAAACACAAATTTGCTCTCCGTTCCTTCAAATTTCGCTTGCAAAAACGAAATGTCAACAAACCCTATACCCAACCTGAGTTCGGTAGAAATTTTGGAGCGGGTGATGGGAATCGAACCCACACTATCAGCTTGGAAGGCTGAAGTTCTACCATTGAACTACACCCGCAAAAACTCGGCCCCGCTCTGTTGGGCAGGCTGCCAAGTATTTTAAAGTGGTGGAGGGGGAAGGATTCGAACCTTCGAAGGCGGAGCCGTCAGATTTACAGTCTGATCCCTTTGGCCACTCGGGAACCCCTCCGGAAATTGTTATCCTCTGTCATAAAACTATTACAGAGTATAAGGTCGGTTATTGTCTTTAAGTTCTGCGGCAATGTCAATATACAACCGACTAGAATTTAAGAAAAAAAGTAATAAACTGCCTTTAGAACAAAATATACTCACCTAGCCTGAGAAAATGCTGTCGCGGTGATACTGCACTCGGTCTGAGTTATCCGCTCATTTTTTGTGGTGATCGACTATTATCCTCACAAATACACGCAATTTCTCTCAATTTTCACCATTTTCGCGACAAAAAAGTCATTGATGACACAGCCTAATCCTGAAACTTAAAACCCAACTTCTCAAAAATCCCCCTCAAGACCGCCTCATCATGAAATTCTATTTTTAATTCGCCACGCCCAGGCTTGCTCATTTGAATACGTGTAGGTGAACCCACATGCTCACTCAAAGCCTTGGCAAGCGCTTGTACGTTAGGGTCATCAGGATTAATCGTAGCCGCTTCTGCGCGCAATATAGCTTTTTTTGCAGCTTGCGTGACTTGGCGAATACTCCATTGATTGTCCACGCAAGCTTTAGCAATGGGGTATTGCAGCGATGCTTCTAGGCCCGCAATCACCTTGCCATGCCCTTCGCTCAAGGATTCTTTTACCAATAAATCCTGCACACGCTTATCCAATTTCAATAGGCGCAGCAAGTTGGTAATCTTCGCACGAGACTTGCCCACGGCCGCCGCCACTTCTTCATGCAAATAAGCGAACTCTTCGATGAGTCGTTGGTAGGCTTGCGCCTCCTCAATGGGATTTAAATCAACGCGGTTAATATTTTCAATAGCCGTAGCCTGAGCTGCCTGTTCGTCTGTATATTCATTAACCAAACAAGACACGTGTTGCAAACCCGCCAACTGTGCTGCTCGCCAACGTCGTTCACCGGCAATAATTTCATACTCACCGCCACCTAAAGGACGCACCACAATAGGCTGCAACAGCCCTGCTGACTTAATGGATGCAGCCAGCTCCTCCAATGCCCCAGACTCAAAAGCACGCCGCGGTTGATACTCGCCACGTTGTAGCCTTTCGATGGAAAGCTCGACTAATGTTGGTTTTGTTCGTATCATAAAAACACCTATTGGAACCTAGCCGCCTAATTATATGATCATTGAACAAATTTATATAGATAATCCACTACGCAATTTTAATTATCTCATCGCTTGCAAAGAAACCGGGGAAGCCTTGGTCATTGACCCATTGGATGCCGAGCAATGCCTAAAAGTAGCGCAAGAAAAAGGTTGGCAAATCACAAAAATTCTAAATACTCATGAACACTGGGACCATATTGACGGTAATGCCACCGTACAAAAAGCAACCGGCGCCAAAATTTATGCTCACCAGAATGCTAAAGACAAGATTCCAAACTTAGCTTACGGGCTCGATGCCGGTGACAGTTTGACGGTGGGGAAAAGCGTAGCCTTTGAAGTGCTAGACACGCCAGGCCATACCCATGCGCATGTTTGCCTGCTAGCCCACGGCGACAAACGGGCACTATTTTGTGGTGATACCCTCTTCAATGCTGGGGTTGGACATTGCCATAACGGCAATGCTGTTATTCTCTATGAAACCTTTGCAAAACAATTAGCACAGCTGCCCGATGATACCCTTATTTATCCTGGGCATGACTATATCCACAATAATTTGCGCTACACCTTAGACCGCGAACCAAACAACCAAACAGCAACACATTTATTATCACAACTGAAGTCACAAGACCCACACCATCCTCTAATAACCTCATTGGCCCTGGAAAAACAAATCAATACCTTCTTGCGCCTGCAACACCCTGAAATCATTGAGGGATTACGTGAAAAATACCCAAGTTTACCCAAAAATCCAAGCCCCGAGGCTGTTTTTGTGGCCTTACGGCAGTTGCGCAATAGCTGGTGAATTTGTCAGTAGCCTTCAGATTGCGGTAAAATCGGCACATCTATGACTACAGGGTTTTATCACTCATCATGTTACTTAATAATATTCTCGACGCCATCGGCAAAACACCAACCGTACGTTTAAACCACGTTACTGGCGATTTAGCTTGTAGCCTCTACGTTAAATGCGAATATTTAAACCCCGGCGGCTCCGTTAAAGACAGAATTGGCTATAACATGGTGGAAGAAGCCGAACTTTCCGGACGCATTAAGCCTGGCGATACGTTGATTGAACCCACCTCGGGTAACGCCGGCCTGGGAATTGCTTTAGCCGGCGCGGTAAAAGGCTATAATGTGGTCATCACCATGCCAGAAAAAATGAGCCATGAAAAACAAGTGGTACTGGAAGCTCTAGGTGCAAACATTTATCGCACGCCCACAGAGGCGGCTTGGGATGATGAAGACAGTCACATTGAATTGGCGAAGCGTCTACAACAAGAAATACCCAATGCCCATATTCTTAACCAATACAGCAATCCTGCCAACCCCGATGCACACTATCAAGGTACAGCCGCAGAAATTTTAGAAGAATTTGATCAAGATCTTGCTATGGTCGTCATGGGTGTGGGAACGGGAGGCACCATCAGCGGTGTTGCCAAACGCCTCAAAGAAGAAAACCCAGCCATTCAGATTGTCGGTGTTGACCCCCATGGCTCTATTCTCGGTGGTGGCACAGAGGTTCACTCTTATGCTGTTGAAGGTATCGGCTATGATTTTTTCCCCGATGTGCTGAATAATGATTTAGTCGACCAATACATTAAAGTGGGTGACCAAGATTCTTTTCACATTGCACGCCGGTTGATTCGTGAAGAAGGGCTATTAGTGGGTGGTTCATCAGGCTCTGCTGTTTGGGGTGCTTTGCAAGCCGCTAAAAATCTTAAAGCCCATGAAAAATGCTTGATCATTCTGCCGGACTCTATTCGTAATTATCTTACCAAATTTGTAGATAATACTTGGATGGCCGAACAAGGCTTTACGGCTTAGGGCTTGTTGACGACAAGGTTTTCGGTAGCTATTCGCCAAAATCTCCCAAAACAAAAGTGTCCTTTAAAATCAATCACTTTTACACATAATCGTTGAGCCGCGGAGCTAGCCATTGAACGCAGCATCTGGACAAAAGGTGAACAGCCAACAGGCCCTAGTGGATAATATTCCTCTTGCACTGTATATTCATTTCCCTTGGTGCATTCGTAAATGCCCCTATTGTGATTTCAATAGCCATTTAGCTTTAGCCCAAGGGAATCTGCCCCAACAAGCCTACATTGAGACACTGCTAAAAGATTTAGACGCCGCTCTGCCGCTTATAGGAAAACGCCCCTTACTTAGCATTTTTATGGGCGGCGGCACACCCAGCCTAATAGACCCGGCGTTGATGGCTAAACTTTTGCAAGAAATTAAGCGACGTATTGCTTTTAATGATAATATGGAAGTCACCATGGAAGCCAATCCGGGCACATTAGAACAAGCACGCTTTACCGGCTTCAAAGACGCGGGAATCAATCGACTATCGCTGGGTTTACAAAGTCTACAAGATGACAAACTCAAAGCCCTAGGACGCATCCATGACAGCCAAACCGCTATCAATGCCGTTCAATGTGCGCAACAAGCCGGCTTTGACAATATCAATGTGGACTTAATGTTTGGTCTACCACAACAAACAGAGCAAGACGCGTTATCAGATTTAACGCAGGCTATCGCGCTCCAACCAGCACACCTTTCATGGTATCAATTAACCATCGAACCCGGCACCCACTTTTTTTATAATCGCCCCCCTTTACCTACGGACGAAAGTATTTGGGCCACGCAAGAAAAAGGACAAGCGCAACTTAAGAAGGCAGGATTTTCTCACTATGAAGTCTCCGCCTATTATCACAAAGCCCCCTGCCAACATAACCTTAATTACTGGCGCTTTGGCGATTATTTGGGCATCGGTGCTGGAGCCCACGGTAAAATTACATTAAAGAATGGCAAAATATTACGACAACAAAAACACCGCCACCCTAATAAATATTTGTCTGCAGACAATTGCTTGAAAGAACAAGTGGAAATTTCACAACAAGATTTGCCCTTTGAATTTATGCTCAATGCGCTAAGGCTCAATCATGCTATTTCTTTTGATTTATTTGAACAAAGAACAGGCCTAAGCAAACAACAAATCGAAGAACCCTTGAACAAAGCTCTCGACAAACAGCTTATTACCCTAGATGCACATCGCTTTTGCCCAACGTCCCTGGGCCGACGCTTTTTGAACGATTTAGTTAATCTATTCCTCCCCACAAGCTGAATTTTTTATATTTAAATCAACCAGATAGAAAAAATCTTTCTGTGACATGTCGATAAAACCAATAAAAATCGCCACGTTTCATTGACATGTACATGCCATCGACATATACTAAAAACATGTCGATATTTTCAGTTTATTTAACCTAAAATCAGCAGTAAATCGCGTCTTTTTGGTGTAACAGATTGATTTAGATAAGGAAACTAAAAAAGCGGCATACACCTTATTGGTGATGGAGACTTTTTTTGTTTTCTTAGATGAATCAAGATGTTATCGCCAAAAACGTGATTTAACTGCTGATTTTAGGTTTAAACATATCATGGCTAAAATAGACGTCACAACTCCCTATAACACACTACCCCAGCTACCACCGCGACAAGATGTTGAAAGCAAAAAGGTGCTAAAAAAATGTATCGAAGCTCGTGCTTCATTGGCAGAATTACGCAAAGCAGCTGAAATGTTGCCTAACCAAAGTGTGTTAATCAATACGCTACCTTTGCTAGAAGCCCAAGCAAGCTCAGAAATTGAAAATATTGTTACAACAACGGACAAACTGTTTCAATATGCTAATACTACCTCTGGCGCTAATCTCGATCCGGCTACCAAGGAAGCTCTGCGTTACAGAACAGCTTTAAGAGAAGGCTTTGAAAGTATTAAATCTCGGCCAATAAACACCGTACTCGCAGAAAGCTTATGCTCTACATTACGTGGTTGTGATATGTCTATCAGAAAAGCACCAGGGACAAAACTCTTCAATCAAGCTACAGGTAAAATAATATACACTCCCCCAGAAGGAGAGACACTTCTCAGAGAAAAGCTGCAAAATTGGGAAATATTTTTACATGCTGCAGATGATGTTGACCCCCTTATAAAAATGGCTATCGGGCACTATCAATTTGAGGCAATTCATCCCTTCATCGATGGCAATGGTCGGACAGGGAGAATTTTAAATATACTGTACTTAATCGAGCAAAAATTATTAAATATTCCCGTATTGTATCTAAGTGGCTATATTATCAAAAATAAAAAACAGTACTACCAAAACCTCTTAAATGTAACCCTAGAGCAAAACTGGGAAACTTGGGTTATTTATATGCTCGACGCCATTGAAAACACGTCTAAATGGACATGCAAAAAGATTCAAGCCATTATCATTTTAATGGAAGAGACAATTGCAAATGTTAAAACTAAGCTGCCTAAAATCTACTCTCGGGAATTAGTGGAACTCCTATTTATACAGCCTTATTGTAGAGTCCATAATATAGTAGATGAATCAATAGTAAAGCGACAAACTGCTTCTCAATATCTAAAAAAACTTGCCGATGAAAGAATTCTCAATGAAATAAATGCAGGGCGAGAAAAAATTTATATTAACACCAAATTTATGGATATTTTATTCAACTGAAACCAGCAATTGTATCTTAAGGTATAGCCTAGTGAGTTGATTGTTTTCTGAACGGGCAATAAAATGCCTCAAGCAGTCAAGATCATGGCTGTCAGAGGCGTGAAGTGGTAGTACGGTTAGCAATTGCACACAATAGTGCGCGAGAATCTTGGTACGCCACTTCACATATTATTAACAAGATCTCGAACAGTAGGTTGAACTTAAAGTTCGTATAACAATGTTGAGACACGTTAACAACAAGAGGAAGATAACGCGATGATAGAAAAAGATCAACTAGCCAGCGCTGAATATATTGGGGCAGATATATCAAAAGATAAAATTGATGTGTATTTTTCGATACAAGCGACCCATAAGACGATAAAAAACACAGAGGAAGGGATACGAAAATTTATCAAGACACTTGATAGAACAAGCCAGCCTTTAGTGGTTATGGAGTATACGGGCGGGTATGAAAAAGTCTTCTGTCAATTATTTGCACGGGCAGATATTGGCTTCCATGCCTCCTGTCCTAGCCGAGTATATCACTTTGCAAAACAAAAAGGGTATTTTGCAAAGACAGACTCACTTGATGCAGAAATTATTGCTCAATTTGGAGTTCAAGAAAAGCTTGAAGCGAATACACCAGCGAGCCGAGTTGAGATTGAGCTTAATGAACTATCGAGCAGACGCGGGCAGTTAGTAGATACATTAGTTGCTGAAAAAAACAGATTAAAATCACATTTATCTAAAGTAATAAGAAGCTCGATAAAACGCACGATTAAACAACTAGAAAGAGAAATCCTACTGATTGAAGAGAAGACAAAGGCACGTATAAAAAAGGATGAAAAGAAGCATGAAGTGTTTAAACGTCTACAAACATTCAAAGGGGTTGGAGAAAAAGTGGCCATGGGATTGGTCTCAGGATTGAATGAATTAGGGCGCTTAAGTCGCACAGAGATAGCGGCCTTAGTAGGAGTTGCGCCGAAAAACCACGATAGCGGGCGAAAGACAGGGAAGCGCAGAATTATGGGGGGGCGATTTACCATTAGGAAGCTACTGTATATGTCTGCGCTTGTTGCTATCAGACACAACCCTACGATGAAAACCTGTTATGAAAAACTCAAACAAAAAGGGAAAGCGTCAAAAGTGGCACTTGTTGCCGTGATGCGACGAATAATTATCACGTTGAATGCTATGCTACGTGATGAGGTTGATTACAAAGCGCCTTGTTTGGGTTAAGAGCTTTTGGTAAAGGATGGTCCGCCGATTTGTCCACAAGTCCACAAGCCAGGAGGTCTTTATTTAACCGTATAGGCTTGTGAACCCTGTGGTCAAATCGGCTAAAATTTTTACCATTGGGTGCCTGTTCAGACTTGACTTTCAAGACAGTAGATTCCCGCTGGGAATTGCCAACCTATCGCGTGGGGATTTTTAAGGGGAGCGCGCGCCCGCTCCCCTTGAATCGCCGTCCGCGCGGGCGTGTACCGCGCAGGGTAAGCCCGTCTAAAAAAAAGCATTGCTTTTTTTAGGGCGCACGCTCGAGCAAGGATGCTCGAGCCGGTGCTAACCAATAGAATGCGTTTCCAACAGGAAGCCATTCCCGCAAGATGATTGCGAAAAATATTTATCTAATCACTTGCAACTTATTGATATTTATGGTTATTTAAGGCCAGCGGGAATTGCTGAACTGAAACTAGGGCTGAAGCAACAGGAATTATTGTTCAAAAATAAGAAATAGCAAAAAGTTCAGTTATTGCTCTTTCTATAAAGTAAATCAAAAACGTGATGACCTAAAGATAATCCTCGTTGCTCAAATTTCGTCAGCGGACGATAAGCCGGTTTTTTAGCGTATTGGCTAGCACCCGCTTCATTCTGCAACGAGGTGCTCGCATCGCAAACCTGTAAGATATGTTCTGCGTAGTGTTCCCAATCGGTGGCAGCATGGAAAACACCGCCTTCGCTGAGTTTTTTTGCGACCAATTGCGTAAAATCAGGCTGTACCAAACGACGTTTGTTATGGCGTTTCTTATGCCACGGGTCGGGGAAAAATAAATAAACAGCCGCAAGACTATTATCAGGAATTTGCTGTTGCAAAACCTCTTTGGCATCATCACAGGACACACGCAAATTACTCAGCCCCTGTTTTTCCATACCGCTTAACAAATGCCCCACTCCTGGCCTGTGCACTTCAATCCCTAAAAAATTCCATTCTGGTTTATTGGCCGCCATCTCCAATAAAGAGGCACCATTACCAAAGCCAATTTCTAAAGCAACGGGTGCTTCGCGTTGAAATAGTCTGCTAAAGTCCAACGCACCTGCTTGCAAATCCACCCCAACGCGTGGAAACAATTCTGTTAACGCCCGTTCTTGTCCCAGCGTTAAGCGCCCTTCACGGCGTACAAAGCTTCGAATACGACGGTATCCTTTTTCTTCGTCTGTCATGAGCTTTTTCTCACCACAAAAAACCAACGACCAATGCCAACCATAATCAAAACCGCCAATAGTTCTGCCACAAGGTTCCAACTTGGTGGCATAATACGCAGGGCATTAGGGCTGTGTAACATCGCAAAAGGAATAGCTAACACCACATCCATCAGTGAGGCGCCCACCACCATGCCACACGCTAATAAAATACCCCGTTGCTCGCTAGACTGAGAGGCTTTACCACATGAACGTTGACACAAAAAAGCAATCAAACCGCCAATAAATAGCGGTGTCGTGGTGGAAAAAGGTAAATAAATACCCGTGGCAACACCTAAAGCTGAAAAGCCATAACCTTTTTTGCTCAAACAATAATTAACCATAATGGCAAACACCATAATGCCAGCCCCCACATAAATCATTGACCAAGGCAAATTATGCTTAAAAATACCTTGTGCTAATGCTGCCATCAAGGCAGCAGGTGGCGCGGCTAACGCTTGTGTGGGATCCATACCTGGGTGCGGTAAATGTGTCCCGATGCCATAAACGTTAAAAAGCAATTGCATGACCGGTGGAATGACCAGAGATGCCACCACAACACCTAACATCAGCATGAGCTGCTGTTTCCAAGGAGTAGCACCGACAATGTGCCCCACTTTTAAGTCTTGAATATTATCATTGGCAATAGCTGCTGCGCCGGTAATGACGGAACCAATAATAATCGCCGTCACCGCAGCACTTAAATAAGCCTGCGTATGCGCGCCTTCCCCCACATGATGCAGCTGTAACAGCACGCGCAACATTAACGCACAAAACAAAAGACCGGCAATAATGACAGAAGAACCCGGCGTTGCGGTCACGCCCACGAGTCCTGAAAAATAACCACAAATGGCTGAAAAAATAAAACCAATCACTAACACATACGCCACGGCTCCCAACAGAATGAACTCATTCCAACCTGAGGCAAGCCCCAGTTGTTGTAACGGGAATAAATATTCAAACAAGCCATACAGCAGCACTAACAGCAAGACCACCCCTAAAAGCACCCCCCATAACGGCATGTCTTTTTCAGTACGTAATAGGGACTCCTTAGGCTTTTTATCGCGGGAAAACACCTTAAACGATGTGCTTAAGCTCAACGCAAAAGGCTTTAACAATTGCAGCAAGGTCCAAAGCCCCGCCACGAGCATTGCACCAATACCAATGTAGCGAATTTTCACATCCCATAGCTGCATAACGAGCCCGGTAACATTGCCCGATGCTCCAGCGGCTAAACCATAGTAGTTTGATAATAAAGGCACGCAAATCAACCAGCCAATCAAAGCCCCGATAAAAATGCTCACACTGACATTAAAACCAATAAGATAACCCACGCCAATCATGGTGGGGGAAAACCCCACCCCAAAACCCAATAATTCCCGCCCCGCGACAAACCAATATTGCATTTTGCTAGCAATAATTTTTAGACCTGTCTGGGAAAGCTGCAAGGTTGCCCCAAAAAAACCGCCCAATAAAATATCTTTCAGGCCTAAAACATTTTTTTCGCCTATCATCAACACTTCGGCCACCGCTTTGCCTTCTGGGAAGTTCAAGTGTGGCTCTGTCATTAAAAGCCTACGCAAAGGGATGGAAAACAGCACCCCAAGCAAACCACCCACCAAGGCAATGGCAGCACAAGCCCAATAAGGAAAATTCTGCCAATAATTCATCAGGATAAGCGCTGGCACCGTGAACACCACCCCACCGGCCACAGCCTCTCCAGCAGACGCGGCTGTTTGTACCAAATTGTTTTGTAATATATTGGTATCCCGAAAACGCCGTAAAATCCCCATGGATAAAATAGCCGCCGGAATAGAGGCCGAGGTTAGCAGCCCCATTTTTAGTGCGATATACGCATTGGATGCCGCCAGCACTAAGGTAAGGCATAACGCCAATAACACCACTTTTACCGTAATTTCAGGTAATTGCTGCTTGGCTGGAATAAAGGGCTCGTCATGCCTTCGCATCGCCTGTCCTCTTGCGTTGGGAAAGGCTCGATTCTAATCAATTTTGTTCCTAAGGACAAATGCGCTACCATTAGCGCCCGGGGAAGCCACGCTATAAGCCCATTATCATGATTAGCATAGAACATCTCTGCCTTCGTTTAGGCCACAAATCCCTCTTTGAAGACTTAAATTGGACCATTCATCCCAAACAAAAAATAGGCCTCGTGGGCGCCAACGGTTCGGGTAAATCCACGCTCATGGCCCTGTTATGCGACACATTACAGCCTGACGCAGGTGACATTTACCGCAAGCCACAATTAACACTGGCCCATATGGCACAAGAAACGCCTGGTAGCTCGCAAAAGGCCCTGGATTTTGTCTTAGCTGGCCATGAAGAATACACAACGTTACAACGAGACTTACAAGAACAACATTTATCTCCTGAAAAAATGGCCAATCTACATACCCAGCTGGAGCGCATCGATGCTTATCGGCTCCCGGCTATCGCTTCAGGCATTTTGTATGGCCTAGGCTTTGATGAAACTGCACAACAAAACACCGTCAATAATTTTTCTGGTGGCTGGCGCATGCGACTCAACCTTGCTAAAACCTTAATTAACCCTGCTGACCTGATGCTGTTGGATGAGCCCACCAACCATTTAGACTTGCCCGCTATCTTATGGCTACAACAATTTATCGTGCGTTTTCAAGGGGCTGTCATTTTAATTTCTCACGACCGGGAATTCCTCGATGCCATGGTCACCGGCATCGCGCATTTGGACAATAAACACTTAAAAATCTACGGTGGGAATTATTCCACCTTTGAGCAAACACGCGCCCAACAACTCATGCTGCAACAAGCAGGTTTTGAAAAACAACAAAAACAAAAAGCCCATCTACAACGTTATGTGGATCGTTTTCGCTACAAAGCAAGCAAAGCACGCCAAGCGCAAAGCCGCCTAAAAGCGCTGGCGCGTTTAGAAACAACCTCTGCCGTTGTTGCTCAGTCACCCTTTCAATTCACCTTCCCCAACTCTAATGCTGCCCCTAATCCATTGATCACATTGGAAAAGGTATGCTTTGGCTACAGGGACAAACAAGCGCTGCGGCAGCTTAATTTAACGTTGACTAGCCAAGAGCGCATCGCTCTACTTGGCCCTAACGGTGCAGGAAAATCCACCCTAATGAAGCTTATTTGCCAACAATTGGCACCTCAATCGGGCACCATCATCCGCGGCAAAGGTTTAAAGATAGGTTACTTCACCCAACACCAAGGAGAAAAATTAGACCTCACTGCATCACCGGTAGAGCATTTACTAGCATTAGAGCCCGCCGCCCGAGAACAGGCTTGTCGAGATTTTCTAGGCGGCTTTGATTTTCATGGCGACAAAGCCACAAGCCCAGTTCAACACTTTTCTGGTGGAGAAAAGTCACGCTTAGCTTTAGCGCTGATTGTTTGGCAAGCACCTAATTTATTGCTGTTAGACGAACCCAGCAATCATTTAGACATGGATATGCAAGAGGCACTCACACTTGCTCTACAAAGCTATGACGGCGCCCTCATCCTCATTTCCCATGACCGTCACCTCATTCGCACCTGCGTTGATAAATTATATTGTTTAGCTGACGGTCGTCTCTCTCCCTTTGATGGCAGCATCGATGATTATCAAGAGTGGTTATTGGCACGTTGGAAACAAAACACCTCGAGTTCAGACAAAACCGAAAAAACAGCCAACCTGTCACGCCAGCGCCAACAGCTGAAAAAAGATATTGCCCGCGCCGAAAAATTGCTAGAAAAACTCATGGCTGAGGAAGAAAAGCTGCAAACTCAATTGGCAGACCCAACACTGTACGAAGCAGAGCAAAAAGCAAAGCTCGCCCTTCTGCTGCAACAACAAAAAACACTCAAGCAGAAACTGTCAACTACAGAGGCCCAATGGCTTGAACAGGTAGAGGCATTAGAAACACTGCATAAACCTTGTAGCTAAATTCCGCCGTTGAAATCGACTGCGGAATTTAGGATAAAAAATAACAACGGCAGCTTGTTTATTTTTCTCCCGTAACTTGCTATGCTCGTCCCATTGGAAAATGTCAATTGTTTAAGACGTCGGAAAGCATCTCCCATGACCAAAGCGCTCAAGTATCTCGCCATTATTTTTGCCGCCATTCTGTTATTACTCGTTGCTGCATCTGTTATTTTGGTTACAGTTGTTGACCCAAATGATTACAAACCCAAAATAACGCAATTGGTGCAAGCTAAAACTGGTCGACAGCTAAGCATTAATGGTAATTTGCGCTGGTCTTTTTTTCCTTGGCTGGGCATACGATTAGAAAAAGTCTCCCTTGGCAATCCTACACATTTTGATCAGTCACAAGCATTCATGACAGTACAAGAAGCAGACTTCACCGTACGCCTACTGCCTTTACTCACAGGACAGGTAAAGCTCGGCAATATTGTTTTGCACACACCCACTATTCATTTAATGACGAATGCGCAAAAGCAAAATAACTGGGGATTTAGCAAGCCGCAAACACCAACAGCAGAAACAAACCTCAACGTCGCGACAGAAAAAACTGATACAAAAGCACCTTCAGCTGCACTTTTGCATAAACCTGCACACGCTGTTAAATCGCTTTCCGTTAATGGCGTTGAGATCACCAACGGCACACTCACCTGGAAAGATACAAGCTCAGGCAAAAATCTCATCCTGCGCAATATTCAGCTTATCAGTACCCGTATTGGCATCGCTAAAGCCTTTCCGCTCAGGTTTTCCTTTGATTTTAAAAATCAAGGCACCAAAGAACAAGCCAAACTACAATTCAATAGCAACATCTATCTAGATCCCAGCATAAAACATATAAAACTTGAAAAACTCCTCGTTAATGCAACGGTCAAAACACCCCAATTTACTCAACCTGGTTTAACCTTTGTACTTAAAACAGACGCTGACATTAATGCTAAACGCGAAACGCTTACCCTTAAAAATTTGAACCTGCAGGGCACGCATTTCAATATAAAAGGTAACCTGTCCGCCGAGCACATACTCAGCGCCCCTCAATATCAAGGAAATATCAATTTAACGAAGCTTAACCTTAAAAAAATGCTGGTAAATCTAGGGCAAGCGAGACTGCGCACCAAAGACAGAAAAGCCTTAACCCGCTTAACGCTAAAAACGCCATTCAATGGCGATGCACAAACGGTTAATTTCCAGAATATTACGGGAAGACTGGACAATTCCTTAATCAAGGGTCAATTGCAAATAAGCCATTTTAAGGCGCCGCAATATCAATTTAAATTTGCCATCGACCGACTTAATTTAGATAACTATTCACCAAGGCCCCTACAAGAGAAGAAGGCTACAAATCCTCTTAAACGGCTCATTAGCACAGCTCACGCGAAAGCAAAACAAAAGGCATTGCTCCCCATTGCATTTCTCAGAAGCACATCAGCCAATGGTTTGCTGACTATCAAGGAGCTCACTTATATGAAAGCGCACATGCAAAACGTCGCCATTCCCTTAAAAACACAAAATAAAATTTGGCGCTTTGCTCCCATCACCGCAAAACTTTACGGCGGCGGCTATCAAGGCGACGTGCAACTAAATGCCTCTCAAAAAACACCCAGCCTTTCTGTCAATGAAAGTGTAAAAGCCATTCAAGTTGGACCACTACTTCACGATACGCTAGGACAAGATAAATTAACTGGCACTGCCTCTCTCAGTGGTAAAATCACCACCCGCGGCAATACAGAAAGCGCTTGGAAACGCAATATGAACGGCAACGCGAAACTAAACATCAGCAAAGGTGCTTTTAAAGGGGTTGATTTACATTATGAATACAATAAAATCCAAGCACTTCTCGGCAAAAAAAATACAAATACAGGCTATGCCGGCCGCACAAGCTTTGGTTCCGTGAGCGCTACAGCCACCATCAAAAAAGGCATTGCCTATAATAATGACTTGTTAATTAATGCTGTTTTCCTGCGTATTCAAGGTAAAGGCCAAGTAAACTTTATCAATGAAGCCTTGAAATATGAACTACAATTGACGCCCTTGAATGGCAAAGGCAAACCCGTTGGCATTACCATTCCGCTTAGTGTGGTAGGCAGCATTAAGCAGCCCCGCTTAGGCGGCCCCAATAGCAAAATGATTAATCAACTCTTGCAACAAACCCCACGTTCCAAGAAAGAACTAAAGCACAACGTCAATCAACTCCTAGACCGAGGCAAAAAAAGCCTACAAGACTTTCTGCGTTAACGCCACGCACAAAGGTTCAGAAAAAAGATGGTTCAACAGCCTGACCTGCCCACCCCTGTAGTGCCCAAAGCCTACTTCCGAAAGGCCATACTGACGTGGTATGGCCTGCATGGACGAAAGCACTTGCCCTGGCAGCAGGATATGACGCCCTATAAAGTGTGGATATCTGAAATTATGCTGCAGCAAACCCAAGTTGCAACAGTTATTCCTTATTTTGAGCGTTTTATGGCAAGCTTTCCCAGCGTTCACCACTTAGCGCATGCCTCTCAAGATGACGTTTTACACCATTGGACCGGATTAGGCTATTATGCCCGCGGTCGCAATTTACACAAAGCAGCTCAACGCATTGTAGAAGACTTTGCTGGTTTGCTGCCAGAAAATTTAGACGCTTTGCAGAGCTTGCCGGGTATTGGCCTCTCAACAGCTGGAGCTATTCTCGCCTCAGGTTTTGAAAAGCAAGCCGCCATTTTAGATGGTAACGTGAAACGCGTGCTGGCACGCTTTCATGCTGTTCCAGGCTGGTATGGGCAAAGCAGTACCCTGAAACAGTTATGGCATTACAGTCAATATTATACGCCCAGCAACGACATTCGCGCCTATACACAAGCCATGATGGATTTAGGCGCAATGATTTGTACACGCAGCAAACCCAAATGCCATAGTTGCCCTTTAAGCAGACGCTGTGTAGCCTTTAATACCCAGCAACAGCAACGCTTTCCAGAGTCTAAGCCAAAAAAACAGTTACCCATAAAACAGAGCCAATTTATCATTCTGCAAAACTCTGATGCAGAAGTCCTGTTAGAGCAACGCCCACCACATGGGCTATGGGGCGGTTTATGGTGCTTTCCGGAAATAGACACCGACTTATCGCTTGTGCAATGGTGCCACAACCAATTTAACGTCATCCCCCTTAAAGAACAAAAACTTCCCAGGTTTCGCCATACCTTCAGTCATTTTCATTTAGATGTTAGCCCGATTCTCTTTAGCGTAGAAAAAACCACCATGACCATGGCACAACAGCATAGAATCTGGTATAAATTAGACCAAGAACCCGATAGAGGCTTTGCTGCCCCTGTAAAGCGGCTGCTGAATAGCCTGTGTGCTGCAACGTTAAGCGGAGAGTTTCCATGACAAGAACCATTCACTGTGAAAAATTACAACAAGAACTGGAAGGATTTGAGCAACCACCTTACCCCGGCCCCTTGGGTCAGCGCATTCATGAGAAAATTTCCAAACAAGCCTGGCAACAATGGCAAGCCCAGCAAATTATGCTCATTAATGAATATAGATTGAGCCTTATTGACCCCAAAGCCCGCGAATTCTTAGAAGGAGAAATGGAAAAATTTCTCTTTGGCGCAGGCAGCTCACGACCTGAAGGCTATGTTCCACCAGAAGAATAATGAAGTTTTGTTCAATCATTAATCAATATGAATTTTTTAACAAATTTTTCTTGACTCTTAAGCAAACAATCGGTTTAATAGTCACTCTTCTTTACAGCTTACGCTGCATTGTCTTTATGCCCAGATAGCTCAGTCGGTAGAGCAAAGGACTGAAAATCCTTGTGTCGGTGGTTCGATTCCACCTCTGGGCACCATTGGAATCAAGGGTTACGATAACCCACATCTCAGCAAAATTTTTCGTGTCGACTATGTGTTGAAACTTCAACCGCTTTGGTAGTCTTTAAGTAAGGCCGATATAGTTTTTCTTAGCCGTAAATTAAGGTAGAATTAATCACTCCCTAATAATATCATTAACAAGGTGAAGGTGTCGGCCATGGCAAATCATCAAGCACTATTGCAAGAAGCAAGTCGCAAACTCTGCAAAGCCTTGGAACATTTAGATTACAGTTATCACAAAATCCAACAACTACCCGACACACTTGCTGATATGGATGATGAGATTATGGAAACTTGGGAAAGTTTTTCATCACGCTTTGCCCGCGTTTCAGACGTTTTTGTCATGCAGTACTTGCGTTCAAAAGTAGCCATCGAAGAACCTGGCTTTAAAGGCTCAACTTGAGACTATATCAATAAGGCTGAAAAATTTAATCTCATTAACGATGCAACACAATGGGTCACTATCCGGGAGTTACGCAACGCTGCGGCTCATGAATATAATGATGAAGACTTAACGGCATTTTATCAACGGCTAAAATCCTTATGCCCTGTGCTTTTATCCATTAAAGATATTATTTCTGAATAAAGCTCATGCGACTCACCGATACAGAATTACAGGCTTTTTCTTCCGTTATTGCAAAATACCTAAAATCACCGGCAGAATTGCGATTATTTGGCAGCCGCGCTGACGACAATGCTCGGGGCGGTGATATTGATTTATTATTAGTTCTACCAGGAAAGCAGCACTACCAACAACTCGCCTTTTACAAAAGCGATATACTAGCAGAAATAAAAACACTGATAGGAGATCAAAAAATCGATCTGATTATGGCTACCCAAGATGCGATAAAAACCAATGCTTTTTTACAAAGCGTTTATCCAGCATCAATTCTGTTAAAAAGCTTTTCATAAAAAAACAATAAATGCCTCCTTTTTGCAAGGAGGTGGGCATGCTGCTCAAGGCGAGCGTTAAACGTAAGCGCAGTATGGCTGCCTTCGATGATAAATTCAGAACTAAGCTTATTTGTAATGCAATTTAGAGTCGGTTGCCCTGATCGTTGCCTTCGTCATAAACCAAGAAGTATTCATTGAATACCTTTCCATTTCTGCATTATCCTAAATTCCGTAGTTGAAATCGTCGCGAGGCTGACTAAGTCACTGAAGATAAAGGATTTTTTTTCGTCTTTTTTGTGAAGGCGTATCACCCATACGGTGAATAAAAAAGACGGAAAAAAATCCTTTAGATTCGGTGAGTTAGACGGCCGCAGTAGATTTCAACTACGGAATTTAGGATTATCCTGGCATAGCTTATTGCTCCTCAATAGATTTGCCAGGGGGCAATCATAAGTAGTTAGCTTGAGCTGCGAGGTCGAGTCACAGCAGTGCTACTTAACCTGAGTTCGACATAAGAACGGCTAAAACCTGCGATAAATCCAGGTTACTTATTTAATTCATTTAATGTTATTAGTTATTTTTTCTCTTGTAGTTTCTATGCCCCGCTTATTTGCTGAATAAAGTCATTTAGTTGCTCTTCAATTTGTTGGGTTGATAAAAATCGGGCCATGCTCAGTAGTCCGACTAACTGTATAGTTAAACGTTCTTTCATTATACCGTCGCAAGCTTTGTTAAATAACGCTAAGAGGGTCGTGATATTGTTTTTCAGCGTCAATAAATGTCGCTGAATGATATCAAAAAATATGTTATCAACAAGAAATGACATAGGAAGATAGTGCTTGCTATGTTCTGAAAACAGTTGACATAGCATCATTTTAATACGCTGCAGTTTCTGTATATTAGACAATTCATCAGCATGAATAATATCAGAGAATGTGGTTTCCACTTCTTTAATAAAACGTTCTAATACCAGTTGGGCTAATTGCTCTTTGTCATCGATATAATGAAAAATCGACGCTTTACTTAAGAAGCATCGTTTGGCAATCATCTGGATAGAAGTACTGGCATAGCCATAATTGCCAAATAGTTCCGTCGAAATGTTAAAGAGCTTTGCTCTTGTTAATCTGCCATTTTTTTTCCCTTCCACTCGGTTGGAAAATTTGCTACCATCGCTCATATTTTATCCTCTTGCCTGGGCGCATTGGCAGTAAGCAATGTGTTTTGAACTTCAGACAAGGCTCTTTCTTGCTTTAGACAAAGAAAGACGGCTTGCTCTTCTTGCGTAATCATGGCTTGAAGTTGAGAGATTCGGGATAAATGGTAGGATAATTTGTCTTGATTTTGCTCAAGATAGGTATTAATTTTCACAATAAAACTCCTTTTTTGATTTAGTCAAATTAATAAAAACATATTAATAACGTATTAGAAATGATGATAAAGCTTCCGCTTTTTAGGTTCCTTATTCTGGAATAAAAATCTGCTACAAAAATACAGGAATGGTCATTATGATAGAAAAACAATCAATTAATTGCCCTGAATTTACAGAAGATGTGCAGCAAGAGGCTTGGTGTAATCTGGATAATAATGCCTTTTATGAAGAGGTACGGCCCAAAGGTCTCCAAGCATTAGCAGAGAAAGCAGGTTTATTAGAGGGCTGTGATATTGAGCACTCGCAGCTTTATTGGAGGGACGCAAAAAGTATACTAGATGCTGCCTCAGGTTTTGGGAGAGTTGTAGATGCATTACGGAAATATCAATATTCAGGATCTATAACAGCAGTTGAGCGTAATCATGCGCAATATCAATATCTTAAGCAACAGTATGGGCAACAAGCGACCGTTTTACAAGGTGACATAACTCAGTTACCTCAAGCAATGCAGAAATTTGATGTTATATTTTTACTTTGGTCGGGGCTAGCTGATTTTTCCAAGCAAGAGCAGCCTAAAATTGTTGAGGCACTTTCTAACCGCCTCAGTGAAAATGGCAAATTAATTATAGATACGCTTCCTCCGACGGTTACGCCCCTAGATACGGTGCAACTCACTCCACAATCTTTTTTAATAAAGGCAAAACATGCGTCAGTGCGTGCATATAAGCCCAACTATCGAGAAGTTAAGCAATATGTTGAACGTTGCCACTTACAGATTGCAGACTTATTAGTTTATCAAACCACAACACAGCGCTATCGGTGGTTGTATATTATTACTCGCCAATAGAGAAGTGACCCTTATGCGCGAGGCGAATACAGCCTTTGCCAAAAAGACAGGAATTAGGAAAAGTTTCTCGAATGGAACCATCTATCATCGTTCGTAAATTAATATCTTCACTCATCGTGCTGCTGTCTCGCATGCCTTCATGCAGCTCTACTGCACTGTGGAAATAATCATAATCAACTAAGTTGAATAATTTACTTAAGGATGTACCAGATAAATTATATTTATCTGATAACAAATCTCTCTCGTATCGTAGCATTAGCGAGCGAATTTCATGTAAGTCAGAAATAATACTGACTTTAGTACGAGTGCTTGGCTTTAACTCTGATGCATTTGGAAATTGCAAAGAGTAGTAAACAGGCGTAGCATTTGGATTGCACATATCAAAAAATTTAGGCTGCATGATGATGGGTGGATACTTTCTTATTTCATAAACATTATCATAAACTGTTTGGATAAAGTCCCAAGGTCCCGATATATTATTAAGTGCGGGCCCTAACCCTGTAAAGCCACCCGCCCCCATGGAGACGAGACATTTGGCTGTATCCATAATATAGGCATTAGGTTTAGATTCATACTCTTTTAATATTAATGAAAAAATTAAATTCCATATGGGCTGATTACGCCAATGCTCAGTGCCAGCCCAGCCAGCATGATAAAAATATTGATAAAACTCTTTCCAGGCAGGGTCATCTAAGTGCTGAAACCAACTTTCAGAAAAGTAAATGATTTCGGCAGCCCAAGGCTCCTCCATGTAACCACTATTAGTTAATTGTCGAAAGACTTCCCAATGCTGCATTAAGCTTCTGGGCTCGCTAGCGGTAATACCAAAGTTTTTTATGAGTTTTTTATGTTTTAGTGACTCTGTAATTTTAGGTAGCATAAAAACAGAACGAGCCCCTGCAGACATATCCCAAATGAAAACAGGCTGCTCGGTATGCTTGGGGTTTAGAATTCGCCATGAACCAAAAACCGAACCGGGTTGAATTAACCCACTTAACGGTAAGGTTCTATTTTCTAGGGGCAAATAAATTTCAAAAGAGTTTCTTATAACAATGCTGACAGGGTTAGAATTAAGATTATAACCAACTCCTTGTTGGATTTCAGAGGGAATGCTGCTATCGGTAATAGGTACGATATCACCTTTAGTATTAGGAAGTGTAAGAACTGACCGCTGCATGACCAAACTGCCGTAAGGGTATCTTACCTTTAATAACCAATGGTCATCATCAGGATCAAGCTTATCGATGATATTTGCAAAGGCAGGGTTTACAGCTTGAACAGTATCCCGATAGTCTTTCCAGCATGATTTCTCAAGTTCCCCTTTAAATGATACACTCATCTGAACACCCCTGATTCTATAGTGACTTAAAAATTTTATTTTAAATAAAATAATTTGGGGTGTAAATAAGAGGCTCAAATCACGGGCGATAAATTTTGATAGGTAGGGCGCTTTATGTTCAAAACACATCCAAAGGCAATGTGGATACTTGCTTTTGGCAAAATTTGGGATACCTTTAGCTATTTTGGTACACAAACCATACTTGCTCTGTATTTTATGCATATTTTTCATTTGCCACGTTCTACCAGTTATACATTGTATGGCTCTTACGCTGCCATCGCTTTTTTAACGCCTATGTTAGGGGGAGTTCTTGCTGATCGTTGGTTGGGAAGTAAGCGCTCTGTTGTTAGTGGATTGCTCTTAAGTATTACTGGTAATTTATTATTGGTTTCTCTAAATAGGTATCTATTTTGCTTAGGGTTATCTGCCTCTTTAGTTGGTTCAGGTATTTATAAAAGTAATTCTACTAGCGCTGTAGGTGATTTATATCCCAAAGGAGACAAGCAGAAAGAAGCAGGTTTCACTTTTTTTTATCTGGCAATGAATGTAGGTGGAATGCTGGGCCCTCTTGTTTATGGATTGGCTGCACGTTACATTGGTTGGAACTATGCGTTTTTATTTAGTGCTATTAGCTTATTTATTAGCGGTTGTTGGCTATTAAATAATTGGGATAAGGTTCAATTACGAACCAAACCGGTAGAGATTTCTTCTCTAACAAGTGTGCTTGTATATATAAGTATGGTTATTGTTTGTATTTTACTAAGTTTGACTCTTTACTTTCCCATTATAACAAACGAGGTTATCTGCTCTCTTTTTATTATTAGCCTAGGGTATTTGTTTTTCTCAATAAAGAAATATTCAGGTAGGGAACGTCGTCATCTACTAGCGTTATTGTTATTTTGTTTTTTAGGAATGTTTTATTTTGTAGCAGGCTTGCAAACAGGCACGACGATTACTCTATTTTTACAGCATAAAATTCAGCAAGGTGCTATAAATTTAGTCTTACCTAGCAGTACCTTCAATTTGCTTTACTGCTTGTTTGTATTACTTTTAACACCTGTATTTGCTTATTTATGGCATAGATTACGGCAGCGAGGTATTGAGTTAAGTGCGCCTGCAAAATTAGCTATGGGGATAGGCTTTGCAACACTAGGTATTTTCACCTTTTCATTAGCTGCATTAACTAATGCAATTATATCTAATGTACTTATTGGCTATATGCTGCTTAGTGCAGGAGAGCTTGTTTTAACGCCTGCTGCTTATACAAGCATTAGTGATTTGGCCCCTGTGGGGATGAAAAGTACGATGGTGGGTTGCTGGCTGTTGTTTATTGCTATGGGTTCTTATTTTAGCAGCGTACTTGCTAATGGGGCTCACATGATTGCTGCAAAGTTATTTTCAACTTCTTCGGCAGACGTAGGAGTGTTCTTACTCATTGCTATATTTATGTTAATGATGACACTAATAGCAACAAGCCTAGCTCCAAGGCTTTCAAGAGTAATGAGTTCATGATAACTAGGTTAGAGTTCGCAGTTGACTTTCAAACTTCTCGTTTTCGAGAGCTGTCAACTGCGAATAAATAGCCCTTACCAAAGGCGGAACTTTGATTATTTAGCAATTAACACGCATAGCTTACCTCCTATGTTTTTCCCAAGCAGCGGCCACCTCCTAAATTCACAGAGGGCCAATAGCTAGATTCTACCACTTAAAAGACCGCTATAGAAGTGCTCTCCTGAAAACCTACCAAACAGTAGATAAATTATAGGTATTGTTACGCATATATTCTTGACAGCTATGCAGAGAAAGGCAATACTGTCGCTGCTACTTGCTCGATGTCCATTCTTGGTGAACGTTATCCATAGGGCATCATAGAGGTAAGTGAGACCGTGCGGGGAGAGTGCGCAAACACTCCCACCACACTAAGCAAATTGCCCTGGTCGAGAGGACAAGATGCCTAAGGGAATTCTACAACAAGCTCCCGCTTGTTGCTACACATTTGTGGCATTTATGCCACGCTTGACGCTTGTTTTCATTAGAAAATGTAGCGTGATTGCTCCTGCGTGTGTGCTTATTCACTTAATTAGTGTTGTGATATTTTTGCGCGCCTTCCCCTCTTTAATAAATTAAACTTGGTTGTTTAATGCACAGGTGATTGGCTAGAGTTTAAAACGTAAGCAAAGCTTTAGTCTTACCTGTGTATCTAAAAAGGGAGTTAATGCTATGACATATCGCCGCGGCATAGGACATTTTCATCATCTCAACGTCTATTTTTCCAAGATTCAATATTTAAACTATTTAAAGCAGCAGCTAACCCATAATACTTACGACGTCCTATTGTATATTGTGAATACCTTACGAGAAAACATAACGCTTTATAAGCGCAGGCAAAGCGCGTCCCTATTAGGGTTCACACGGCCGATTATTTGGCAACTTTATTACTTGGAAAATGCACTGTTAGCTGAGTCAAATATCAATGACATGAGTTTCATTGCTGCTATTCAGCAGAAAGTCACGGAGACCTTAACGTTAATCAATACAGAAATTAATTACTTGCGAAGCTTACCTGCAAATCCTAAATATTTTTCATCAGACATTAGAGACCTAAAGTACATTGAGGTTGCTGGGGATGGGTTTTTATCGTTTCAGCTTGGTTCACCTATCACCAAAATCAATAGAAACGCTTTGACTGACAGGCTATTGGCTATTGAATTACGGCTAGAAGAAAAGTCCGCTATTCATCGACTGTTGCTTACTAAGGAGGGTTGGCAGCTTCAAATAGATTTGAAGCGATTACTATCAGCTTTTGGTCTTCAGCCAGATAAGAAGCAGTATTCTTTATGCAGGAATGAAGTATGGCATTAATAGCCTCATTTATCGCCTCCCCAAAGTCCTCTGCTGCGTGTAAATGCTGAATGTCACCGTCAACGTCCTTTAACCTAAAATCCTCAGTTGAAATCTACTGCGGCCGCCTAACTCACCGAATCTAAAGGATTTTTCTCGATATTTTTTATTCACCGTATGGGTGATACGCTTTCACAAAAAATATCGAGAAAAATCCTTTATCTTCAGCAACTAAGTCGGCCTCGCGACGATTTCAACTGAGGATTTTAGGTTTAAAAGACTATAGGCAAGATTCACCATCTTCATCATTTCAAGACCCGCCAGATTAGGGTCTGTTGACATTTCATTTTTGCAAGCGAAATTTGAAGGAATGGCGGGTAAATTTGTATTTATTTGAGGCAACATAGTGAACTATATTAGGATTTACGCATTGACAACAGCATCATTTTTTGATGAAGCATTGATGTATTCACGAATGACTTTGACATACAATTCCTTCTTCACCTGATACCAACATGAAATTTCCTTGTTTAACCGCATAAATTCTAGCTTCACATAAGCCTTTATGGCGCAAATATGATTTTTTATAGGATTTTCGTTACGTACTTGAAAGCGTTCAACGTTACACACTTGTTTAATGGCACGATGAAATCTCTCTATATTCCAGTGCGCATCATGTACTCTAGTGAAATCAACCTTCATGATACTTTCCAGGTTAACACGCTCAAATGTGCTCATGATATAATATACCCGTAGCGTTTGAGTTTTAGGTTTTTGAGCTGCCATCTGCCAACCACCTTTGAATGATTTTGCCCTAAAAAAATCGTCGGGTAGAACAATAGCTACCATCCTCTTTTTTTAGGGCAAAATCATTCAAATCTAATTGACATCTGGCGCTCAAAACAATAGCGTGCTCCATGGTGAGCTTAATGCAACAACTAAAACTCAAACGCTACGGGTATATAGTCCCCGCAGTTGAAACCTCGGGTTTTTGTAGTAAAATAGTCTAATAGAAAAATTTAGGACATGGTTGTGCTAGAGTATAAATTATCAGAACGAGAATTAATCGAATTAAAATCTCGCCATCAAGGTAGTAAAAAACGTAAAGAAGCTGATCGCTTAAAAGCGGTGTATTTGCTAGGTAGTGGCTGGAAAATATCAGCAGTAAGAGAAGCCTTACTCTTAAGCGAAGATACAATACGGGGTTATTATAATAATTACAAGCAAGAGGGGCTGGATGGTTTATTGAAAAGTAAATATTCTGGACGGCAGTCAGAAATGACAAGCTCGGAAAAAGAAGCTTTATTTTTACATCTTGAATCAGTAACCTATCAACGTGTATCTGATATTATTTTATACGTTGCCAAAGAGTTTGATATTGTCTATTCAGATAGCGGTATGCGCTTGATATTGAAAGAGCTAGGTTTTGTTTATAAAAAACCAGAGAAAATTCCCTACAAGGTGAACAAACAGTCCCAAGAAGCATTTATTAAGGCTTATAAGTCTCTCAAGAATACTGTAGATAAAGAAGATGGCCTTTATTTTATGGATGCAACGCATCCTGAGCACAATGCTGTCCCTGCGCATGGCTGGATGAAAAAAGGTGAGCGCATAGTCATGAAGTCAAACCCACAACCAAGACGTTTAAACATTAATGGTGCGATTAATATAGACAGTTTAGATATGGTTGTTAGATTTGAGGAGCGTTTAAATAAAGAAACAACAAAAGATTTTTTAGAATCTTTACGGAAACATCAGCCAAAAGGTTATATTTATTTAATATGTGACAATGCAGGTTATTACCAATCTCCAGAGGTACAAAGTTTAGCTGAGGCGATGGCGATTAAATTAATATTTTTACCAGCCTACTCACCAAATTTAAACTTAATAGAGCGAGTATGGAAGTTTTTTAAGAAAAAAGTACTGTACAATAAGTACTATGAAGAATTTGAAGAAATGGAAAAGGCTTGTAAAAAATTCTTTAGGCATATTTCTTATTATAAAGAAGAGCTGTCATCATTGATGACAGAAAACTTTCAAGTTATAGAGATTTAAAACCCGAATTTCATACTGCACTGACTATATACCTGGTGTAAATTCTATTGCAAATGGAATTATGGCTTGTCAAACTGTTAAGAATGCATACAATAATTCAAGTTCTACTGAAGAAGTGGTATTGAATTCGGTAG
Source organism: Gammaproteobacteria bacterium (assembly GCA_965230455.1). Lineage (GTDB taxonomy): Bacteria > Pseudomonadota > Gammaproteobacteria > CBDDKY01 > CBDDKY01 > CBDDKY01. Next base: position 534 of record CBDDKY010000005.1, on the reverse strand, counting down.
ATGGACTTACTGACTTAGCTATCAAGGGGGGGTTGACAGCAGTATGTAGTGCTACTCTGCCCCCTATTATTGGAACATGTGTAGGTGGCCTTGCTGGTGAATTCGCTGTTGCAGGAAAGAATAAAATAAAAGAAATAGTAAAGGAAAAAGAAAAAAAACACTGTCTCATAATGTAAGATGTAAAAGCCAAAACTTGATCTGGCAATCAGTAGTTATCAGACAGGCTGCTTGTCAGTGAACTGTTGATATTTTTCATACTCACAACGCGTCGCACTCTGTGAGTCTTGATTTTTATGGGCGTCATCGGATAGCGTGATGCTGCTTGCGCCTGCTGTATTACCGCTCGGTGATACAGCATTCTCGGCCAGCTCAAATAATTATTAAGCTGTTTCTCATGTACTCATAGTTTAGCCTCTAAAAAAATTTGCCAAGGTATTTTACCATAGCAGTACTTGTCGGTGTGAGTTGGCTATTTCATAATTTGCCGTTGAACGTGCCACGAATTACCCAAGGCAAAAAGCCTATTGATGGTCA
>CBDDKY010000004.1:0-197027 GCA_965230455.1 Gammaproteobacteria bacterium | reverse complement strand
GTTGAATGCTATGTTACGTGATGAGGTTGATTACAAAGCGCCTTGTTTGAGTTAAGAGCTTTTGGTAAAGGATGGTCCGCCGATTTGTCCACAAGTCCACAAGCCAGGAGGTCTTTATTTAACCGTATAGGCTTGTGAACCCTCAGGGCAAGATCATCTAAAAAGTATTGACAATCGATTGTAATAGAGATCGACAAACGGCAATTATTATGATCAAATAGCGGTTCACACCCCAAGGAGCCGCCCGATGAAGATTGATTTTTTAAGCCATTTCAATGAATTAGAAGACCCACGTATTGAACGAACCAAAGCCTACCCGTTAATAGAAATCGTCTTTTTAGTTGTCAGCGCGGCTGTATCGGGCTGTGATGGCTGGAAAGCTATCAAGGATTTTGGCGATTTAAAGCTGGATTGGTTGCGGCAATTTCTGCCTTACGAGAACGGGATCCCCGTTGACGACACAATTGCCCGTGTTATGAGACGGTTAGATACGAAACAATTTCAGCAATGCTTTATCAACTGGATAGAGGCCGTCACGGCAGCAACGGCCGGGGATATTGTCGCCATTGATGGCAAAACGGTGCGCCGTAGTTATGATAAAGCGTCATCAAAGTCCCCCATTCACATGGTTAGTGCTTGGAGTTGTGCTAATGGTATTGTCTTAGGACAGGAAAAAACGACGGAAAAGAGTAATGAAATCACAGCCATTCCAGAACTTTTAAATTCATTAGCATTAAAAGGGTGTATCGTAACGATTGATGCCATGGGATGTCAAAAAGGGATTGCAGAACAAATTATAAAAAAGAAATCTGATTATGTTTTGGCGTTAAAAGGTAATCAAGGAAACCTGCATGCTGATGTTAAGTCTTTTTTTGAAAGTGCGTTAGAGCCTGATTTTAAAGGGGTGGATGTTGATTTCCATGAAGAAAGCGATAAAGGACACGGACGCATTGAACACCGACAAGTCTGGGCTGTTTCTATCACCAAACAATCGGGCTGTTTTAGAGACACAGATAAATGGAAAAAGCTAACCAGCATTATAATGGTGAAAACTCAACGTCAGATGAAAACACACAGCACACAAGATACACGCTTTTATATTTCATCCTGTGTACCCGATGCCAAATCAATGATGCCGATTATTCGCAAACATTGGCGGGTAGAAAACTCTTTGCACTGGACGTTAGACGTTACCTTTGGTGAAGATGGCTCACGGATCAGAACAGCAGCGTCGCCAGAGAATTATGCCATTATAAGACATATAGCGCTCAACATCATTAAACGTGACACAAGCTTAAAGGCGAGCGTTAAACGTAAGCGCAGTATGGCTGCCCTCGATGATAAATTCAGAACTAAGCTTATTTGTAATGCAATTTAGAGTCGGTTGCCCTGTGTGAACCCTGTGGTCAAATCGGCTAAAATTTTTACCATTGGGTGCCTGTTCAGACTTGACTTTCAAGACAGTAGATTCCCGCTGGGAATTGCTGATACTTTTTAGATGATCTTGCCCTGCAAGCGTTCTGTGGGCGGATGTGGTAAACTTTTCGTTTTTTAGCGGCTACTTATGCATAGCAAAGTAGCGCTGCTTTTGGAGCGTTAAATATGAGCAACAAATCAGTTAGGCCAGAAGATATTCTACCTGATGACGTTAACACAGCTGAAATAGCTGGTGTGCATGTCCGTAAAGGTACTGTTGCTGCAGTGCTAGCAAATATCGCTTTATTAGAATCGAGCGGCGCTAGTGATGAAGATAAGAAGCAAGCACTTTCTATGATTGAGGAATTGGCTCCGGCAGTGGTTGCGATTGGGTTACATAATCACGTCACATGGAAAAATAAAAAAGTACAGGACATTTTTAATACGACGGCAGGTTTATCCGACTCTCAACCCGTTACTTACGAATATCATCACGTGGGTATTCCTACCAAATCAGTACAACAAGGTGAAAAATATAGCTCTACATTCAAAATGTACACAACAGAGGGAGATAATGATTTTAGAATTCAATGGCATCGATTCGAGGAAGGCTGCCCTTTACATAAACTGGTACAAACAATTCCCCATGTCGCATTCAAAGTAAATAGCATTGATGAAGCCATTAAAAATCGGAAAGTTATACTTGAGCCTTACTATCCATTCGATGGTTTTAGAGTAGCAATGGTTGAAATTGATGGTGCACCGGTGGAGTTCATTGAGACTGACTTAACTGAAGAAGAAATTTGGACTGGCTCTAAAAAAGGATCGGTGATTTATCCCGAAGAGCGTTAATAATTTTTAAGGAGTTTGAAAATGGTGGAGTATAACGGTGGCTGTTTATGTAAAGATACAGCCTATACAGCTAGAAGTGAGCCTATCAATCCTCACTTATGTTCCTGCGCAATGTGTCAAAAGTCATCTAGATCGTTAACGGTACCCTGGGTAAGTTTTTCATTAGAAAACTTTCAGTGGAATCCTGATAATCAACTTGGAATGTACAGATCATCTGAAAAAACGCAACGTGTTTTTTGTAAGAAATGCGGCAGCTTTTTGGGTGCAATTGATGATGGAGGCGATAGCATTTGCGTAACCATTGCTTCACTTGATCATCCGGCTGAAATTATTCCGGGAAAACAACACAGTTATGAGAAAGAAGCGCCTTCTTGGTGGGTTTTGCATGTAAAACAAAAAGATAACATGGTAGGAGATTTGAAATGAACAAAGAGATAGTTGAACTTGATTCATTAAAGCTAATAGGAGTTACTGCACGTACAAACAACAAAAATGAAATGGATCCAGAGAAATCAAAAATAGCGAGTACTGCTGGCAGATACTGGAGCGAAAACTTAGCAAATAATTTTAAACATAGATTGTCTCCGGGTACCACATACGCTGTTTATACCGATTATGAGAGTGATGAAAATGGTGATTATACCTATTTTATTGGGGAGTTAGTCGATACTTTTGAAGGGCAGGATAATGAGACTTTTGAGCAGTTAATCATCCCTGCAAGTCGCTACCAAAAATTCACAACGCAAACAGGAAAAATGCCAGAAGTTGTAATTAACGCATGGCAAGCCATTTGGCAAATGCAACCCAGTGATTTTGGTGGCAATAGAAAATATATCGCTGACTTTGAAGTTTATGATCAAAGAGCGAGTGATCCAAATAGTACTATTATTGATATTTACATTGGAATTGAATGATTATTTGATGGGTGATGTATGAAAAGAAAATTTTTAATTACTGGTGGTACAAAAGGTATTGGGTTTGCGATTTCACACCACCTATCAGATCTTGATTTGGACGTGGTTGGAATTGCAAGACATATTCCGAAGGAAAAATTTCCTGGAGATTTTTTTCAGTGTGATTTGAGCAATCCAGATGAAACGCAACAAACATTTAATAAAATCAGGGAAGAACATAATATAGATGGAATTATTAACAATGTTGGCTTTGCAAAACCTCAGCGCATAGAGGAACTTGACCTTAATGATTTTTCTTCAGTAATTGATATAAATTTGCGTCCAGCTATACAGGCGATCAAAACTTTTCTTCCTAACATGAACCAACAAAATTGGGGACGTGTAGTTAATATATCAAGCCGAGCTATGCTCGGGAAAATAGGACGTACTAGCTATAGTGCCGCTAAGGCAGGATTGGTTGCAATGACAAGGACATGGGCGATGGAACTTGCTAAGAATGGAATTACAGTTAATGCTATTGCTCCTGGTCCAATTAATACAGAACAATTTTTTTTGGATCACCCAAAAGGTAGTGAAGCAGAGGAAAAAATAATTAACGGTATTCCCATTGGTCGAATGGGTGCGCCAGAAGAAGTTGCACATACAGTTACCTTCTTATTAGATGAGCGATCAGGTTTTATAACAGGGCAAACTATATTCGTTGATGGTGGTGGAAGTCTTGGTGCATATTGATGCATCTTTGGAGTTTAAGTAATGAGTGAACAAAACATCTATGATAATTCAGTTTTCTTTGATGGCTATAAAACTCTTAGAGATAAAGATCAAGGATTTAACTGCGTTATTGAGCAACCAATATTACGATCATTATTACCAATACTGACAAATAAAATAATTTGCGATCTCGGTTGTGGTTTTGGTGATTTTTGTAGATATTCTGCTGAGCGTGGTGCGAAGAAAGTTATTGGTGTAGATATTTCTAAAAAAATGTTGGATGAGGCAAATAATAGAGGGTTAGGTAAAAATATTTCATATATAAATAAGTCGATCGAAAAAATTGATTTCGAAACGAATTCATTAGACTTGGTTGTCAGCTCACTTTCATTGCATTATGTGAAAGATATTGAACTGATATTTAATAAAATAAGATTATGGCTCAAGCAAGGTGGAGAATTCACTTTTACAGTAGAGCATCCTATTTGCACTTCAAATCCATCAGGTGAAACAGTTGAAATCAATAATGAGCTTTATTGGGTTATTAAAAATTACAGCGATGAGGCTTCATTTAATCAAAGCTGGTTTGTGGATAATGTAATAAAATATCATCGAAAAGTATCAACATATATAAATCTTCTAATAAAAGCAGGGTTTCAAATTGAAAAGATGTTTGAGCCAACATTGGATGATAATCTAATAATAAACAATGAAAAGCTCAAAATTCATAAGCTTAGGCCACCTCTATTAGCTGTAAAAGCCAAAACTTAATCTGACAATCAGTAGTTATCAGACAGCTTGCTTGTCAGTTAACTGTTGATATTTTTCACAATCCCCGCACCAATGAGCCATGGGAGACGGATCATCAAATACGTCGCACCGCCTGGCTCCATACCCTCAAAAAGGCCGGTGTACGTTATCGTAATCCCTATCAAACCAGCCACACCTACGCATCAATGATGCTATCTGGCGGAGAGAATATTATGTGGGTAGCTGGCCAAATGGGCCATGTGGATACCGAGATGGTGATGAAGATTTACGGTAAGTGGATCCCTGATACTTGGGTCAAAAGAGGATACCAACCCATCAATAATTGGGATCATTTTATCGAGCCAATAAACCCGCAGGGAACCTTTCAGATGGAGGAGTATGAATTTTCTTCTTTAATATCAAACTGTTATATGGTGGAGGCGGCGGGAGTTGAACCCGCGTTTGGTAAAAAAGCTCCTTGCAATCATACAGTAGCAGAGACAACGAAAAACCACAACTATTCAAATTGTTACGCTTGAAAAATCGCTTTTTAAAACTGGCTTTTATTGCCTTTCATTGCCCATAAATGGCCCCTTTTAGGCCCCGCAAATCGCTAAAATGTCCCTCTGAAGACCCTCTATCGGCGTTGTATTAGGCTACAGCCAGCTCACTTGTATTTATGTTGTGGTGCTTTTGAGTGGCATTATGGGCTATGGGCTTGGTGCCCATGACGGTAACTAAATTGATGCTCCAGAGGAATTCATCAGCTTCATCTGCGTGCTGAAAAGCTAAAATAGTTTCCTCCTTTTGGATTTCACTTATTAATCCGTGATAGACCATATCGTTAAGCATGGTGTCAAACTGTACAATTTCTTGCAAGTCTTGGTACTTATCAATAGTGAAAACATGTGGAATAAAATTGACATTTAGTAGGCCGTGTTGTTTAAAAACACCTGGGAGCTCTCTACCAATAAAAGGATTTTCAACAAGCTGTTGCCAGTAATTAATAATAATATCTGTAGTGTTGCCGAGGTTAGGTGATAGTGTGAGTGCTCCAAAGTCGAGCGCGGTGATGCAGATTTTTCCTTCGGGTTTTACAACACGCATGGCTTCTAAAAATACTTGATCTACATTTTTTTGGCTGACTAATAATCTATCAGCACGACAGGCAGAAAAGCTATTATCTGCAAAAGCCAGATTATTCGCATCGCCATATAGATAAGTAACATTGGGATGAGTTGAGCGTTTTTGAGCTTCGCTAATCATGCGCTTGCTACTGTCCATAGCAATCACGCTGCCCGTATTCCCTACAATTTCTGCTAACGCTTCTGCATCATGACCTAGTCCACAGCCTAGCTCAATTACTTTTTCACCATGATTAAGCTGTAGCATCTCTATAGCGATTTTTTTTATGTTACGCATGTTTTCTAAATTATAATGTGCCTCCATAGAGGCAATAAGGAAGTCGATATTACTGCTACTATCGAGATCCATAAAATCTTTTAGGGTGAAACTTTTTTTTGAGTTCATTAGATCGCTCCCCGCAAACAACCAAATCAGCTGCCGCTGATAAATATCCATTACAACTAGTTATTAATTCTACAGTATGCGGCTGGCAAATTCTACCGCTCGGTCAAATATAAGCTCAGTTCTAATGCCATATTTGTCTCAGAGATATTATGCATACTAATATAGCTATTGTAAGTCTTAGTTTTGTTATAGTAGGTCCCAAGAGAGTAGAACCCCGGGCATAAGCCCAGGGTTCGCGGGCATGAGCGACCGTATAGCTATTGGTAAAACCAACCGCGTAGAATCCAGGTACTCTAGCCCAGCTCTCGATACGTTTGAATGGTTGCAAGGGACACATAAAGTGCTCCCGCTTACAATCGTAAACACCTTTAACTATCGAGAGGACTATGATGGTAGCATATAATAACTCAGGGCTGTCCCATTAAAATTCCTGCATAAGAATGGTATTGAGTGTTTTTTCACCCCATCCAGCTTTCTTTTGCAGGCCCTTGAGGCTCATATCCTTTCGGAACTGGGGTTTGGCACCTCGGAGTAAATTTAAAACAACATGGCGAACCATCGCCATGTTTTCAGGCGCATTATCTTTTCGCACTCGTGATAAATCTTCTCCTATCGTGACATCTAAAACCCAATGCAAACTATTCTCTATAGCCCAATGACTACGTATGGCTTGTGCTAATTCTTTTGCATTCGCAGCCATACTGCTAATAAAATAACGTCGCTCTGTTGTCGTTTTTGCCCCCTGGTTGACCTGTGACTCCACCATGGCAACGGTTTTTATATCACACCAATCCTTCTTCTGTGTCAGCCAATCTAGTCGCTCACTTACATAACATAAACGCCGTTCAATACGTCCATGACCTTTATCACACTCTTCGTGTTGGTCTGTAATATTGTGCGGTTTGCCTTGACACAATTTTTCAACTTCACTCGATAAAAATAGAGTAATATCATCATGTAACGTACTGTGGTTCCCTTTCAAGGATAAAACATAATCCGCTTTTTTTTGGCGGATCTTTTTCGCAATTTTCTTCTGTGTACCCATTGCGTCGATACTTACAATGCAGCCTTCGAGAGCCAGTAAATCTAATAGTTTTGGGATAGCTGTGATTTCATTAGACTTTTCATTGACTTTTTCTTGCCCTAATACTAACTTGCTCGACGTGGCAAAAGCACTCACCATATGGATAGCTGATTGTCCTGCTGCAGCGTCAAAACTTTTTCTTAGACACTTGCCATCAATAGCAATGATTTCCTTTAACGCTGATTGAAAAGACTGAACCCAGGCAATGAAGCACGCTCTAAAAGCTTCTGGCTCTAAAGCTGACATGACCCTAGCGAAGGTGTTCTTTGATGGAATGCCTTGCTCAAAGGGCAGAAAGCGCCGAAGATAATCCAGTTTTTCCTCGCCAAACGTTACAAAATCTCGCCAGCTTTGTGCGCCACAAATGCTTGCGCATAAAACAGTGAGTAAAATTTCATTCAGCGGATAAAGTTTCTTTCGTTCAATTCTTGGGTCTTCTAGCTTATCAAAATGATAAAGAAAGGCGGGTTGCTTTGAGCTGGCCATCACTAACTCCTTGTTTTGTAAAGCAAGAAGTGTAATCCTTTAGTGAACTTTTACCAACCCCTCTTAGCATAATTTTAATGGGACAGCCCTGTATAATAACTTCGTTGGCATTGATGTCGGTAAATTCAATTTTTTTGTTAACTTGCACGGCGCCCCCCCCGTTCATGAATACCCTAATGACATCAGTGGAATACAAGCATTTCTAACCGAATACTCTGCAAAACTCCAACAAGCTTTATGTGTGATAGAAACAACAGGTGGCTATGAAGCGCCCCTGCTCTTAACACTCTGTCAACAACACATAGCGGTTCATCGTGCCAATACACGCCATGTAAAAAGTTTTATTCGTTCCTATGGACACGGGGTAAAAACCGATGCATTGGATGCAAAAGCTCTGGCACGCTATGGCTATGAACGACATGAAACCCTGGCTTGTTATGAGCCGCCCAATGATACTCAAAGCGAACTCTATAATTTGGTCAGTCGCCAGCATGATTTAAAGCAAATGCGCACAGCTGAAAAAAATCGATTGAAAGCTCCTAATACAAGCAGTTTAATGCAAGCCAGTTGCTCGCGTATGATAGAGATGCTTACGAATGAAATTGAAGCCTTTGAAACGCGCATTAATGCGTTGATAGCCGATGATGAATTACTGACGTTTAAGAAGACGGCTATACAAACCATACCAGGCATCGGAAAGATACTCTCCAGTGAGTTAATCGTTCTATTACCTGAGCTAGGCCAATTGAGTCGACGAGAGATTGCTTCTCTGGTGGGAGTTGCTCCAAGAGCGAATGACAGCGGAAGACATCAAGGTTATCGTTCCACGGGTCATGGACGACCAGGCATTAAGCCAAGGCTATACATGGCGGCGATGGCAGCACGGAACTCAAACTCTTCGTTAAAAACTTTTTATAATGGGCTTGTTGAGCGAGGGAAGCCAAAGAAAGTGGCTTTAACCGCATTAATGCGAAAAATTATTGTTATAGCTAATGCCCGTATTAAAGCGCTTAACTTGTCAATACAACCGACTTAAACATGAATCTATAGGATAGGCTCTCAGTCACACCTGCATAATTCCTGAAGCGGAGTGAATATTGATATTTCTCACCATTAAGCTTGTGGACCCTGTGTATAAGTGATGTACCCTAACTAAAAGTTGGTTCTCAGCGAAGGAGACACTTGAAAAAGCCGCATGTAGTTGATGGAGTAACAGCACTTTTGGTCTGTTATATGGGCAAAGAACTAACCTTTACAACATGGTTGATTCAAAGGCTTAAATTGATAGCTTAAATTAAACGGTTGATTAGCTAACTTGAGTAGGTTAATTTATGACGAGCTACAGGGATGCATTTCTATTTAGAGGTCGTATACAAGAAAAGCGGTAATGGTTTTATAGTCGATTTTGAGGGTTATGAGCATCTAATTTTTACTAGAATAATCTGTTTCTTTCGCTTGCTTAATAATTTGCTTGTAACTGGAACGAACGAACTGAAATTCATCTAGCGCTGACCTACATATGATTTTGTTATTTACCTTTTCCAAAGCTTTTAATAAAATTTTCATGTCTTGCCTTATTTCCTTTAAGTCAGAGTCTAACTTTACCTCAAGCGGCTCTTCAATGTGGCATAAGTGCCCAATAAAGTTGTTGCGGATAATTTTTGTAACCTTTTTATAATAGCTCTTCTGTTTTAGATCTTCAAAAACTTGCTTAAGTTCTTTGTAATTTTCTTGGTTTTGGATTTCCTCTTCTAAATTTAAAATAGTTTTTTCCAAGCTTATAGAGTTAGAGTTTTTAGGTTTGTACGGGTGAAAAATATTGTGAAGAGCAATGTTAATGCTTGGAAATAGAAGTTCCCTTTGTGTGAAGCCTACGAAGCTGTGTAACACCCCACTGCTTTTTTTATCGCAGTTACTTCCGAGCAATTCAAAGAGATCTATCATGAAAATAATTTTTGATATGACAGCGCCAAATTTATTTGCATTTTCTATAGTTTTTGAGTCTTCCTCAATACTCATCAGTTGATCCTTAATTTTTAAAAAATGATTGTTATTGTACGAGTTGTCTGGTTGCGGTGCAATTTTTTTATTGTGGTCGTTAGTAGCTGGCGAATGGGTAGGAATTGATAAGCTTTAAATAAACTGTTAGTTCACAGATAGGTTTCTCAAGTAAACCATCAGCTCACCCAGCCCAACCATGACTGGGATTAAAATCATTAAAATTTTCCACCAATTATTCATGAGCAAGTGAAGCCAAGATCGGTTATATTTGGCTTGTTCATCCATTTTTAAAAAGCGCTGGCTAAATTCCGCTTGTGTACCAATGACTTGATTTACTGAAACGCTTAGCGTTTGTAGTTCTTTTTTTAGTATTTTAAATTCATATTTATTTTGAGTTTTTATGACTCTGACGTCAGAGGAGAGTTGGTCAATCAACTCTTTTAAAGCGGGGTGATTTAATTTTTCCATATCAAAATCTCTATGAAAGTGCTGCTGGAGTTATTCTATCGAAGATTAATCCATTGAAGTTGCTATCTTGGATATGCTGAGCAAAAAGAGTATATTTTCGATTGAGCGAAATGCCGATGAACGCAAAGGTGGTTCCCACTGCAACGTCAATAATTAAGCGGGCTTGTTCATCATATAACATCACTTTTCCAATAACATCGCTGTCATTTTCTTTGACGGTTCCGCTTATTTTTCCGAGCCCAGAGGTGATAAGATAATAGGCTCCTGTTTGTTGGATAACGTCTCCTAGGCCAATTGCCCCTAAGTCTGCCATATTAGCTTCTCCATGTATCTGATGTTTCGAGGATAGAACGGCCTTGAAAAGTTTCCAAAATTAAAAAGGTTTTTCCAGCCAGAATGCCAGTGCCAGAAAAGGTATCATTATGATTGCCTGGATCATTATGAAGGGCATTCCAAAGCCCTGGGTAGTAGCCACGGAAGGTTTTATCCGCTGGGCTATCAGCTAGGATAAGTTTGTCCATCATTAAATTATTATCTGACGGATTTGGGTAATCAAAACCCCCACTGCCTAAATAGCTTCCAAAGTTTTTGCCGATTGGGATGCAATTAACGGACTTACTAGTGCTGTCGTAGTTTCTCGCAAGATAATGTCCTGGGGCTGGCGAACTGAGTGTGGAATAAATAGCAGCGAGTGCCTCTGAAGCTCCACTAAATGTTCCATTTTCTCTTCCTGCCAATACACAACAAACATTATCGGCTGCAGTCGCTGATACAATGTCACCAAAAAATGTACCGGCTGCACTCAGTGATAAGAGGGGATTATCATGGAAAAAGTAAAAGGCGCGTTCATCGGCAATTAAGATCCACTCGCTATTAGTGGAGACTTTTAGGCTATAAAGGCCACCGCTAACTTGTGACTCAAGAGGAAATGAGTCAGTGCCTGTGTCAATATCTGTCATAGACTCATAGCCTACCCAACGGGATTCAGTTGTTGAGGTATCGTCAACTCGTAGATAAAAGCCGCTGGCGGGAGCCGTCGTGCTCATGCGATAAGCGGCTTTATTTGTGCCACTAAAGGCTTTTGTCCAACCGGCGGCAGGTTGTGAGCCATAGCCATCCACAAGGCAGGCATCTAAAATACTGATCAAGCTGCCAGCACTGTCTGTATAAAGCGCCGGTGCGCCGGTGTCAGTGCTGCGATAAACGGTTACAGTCATAGTTGTTTCTCCTCGTTGAAATAAAATTTAACGGCATTGCCTTCAGGTGAGACATATTCGTTGTCCATAAAATCGAACTCCCCAATTTGTGTTTTGTCGTTGCAAGCGGATTCTTTGAAATTGATGGTGATTGCATCTCCAGCAGCAGGATTGTAGGTGTTATCGGTAAAATCAAATTCACCCACAAGGGGTGCTTTGCACGCTATTGTAGCTATAAAATTAAAGGTAACCATCTCACCTGCGGGTGGGTTATAAGCATCAACCGTAAAATTAAATTGCCCTGGTACTGGCGGTGGTGTTGGCCCTGAAATAAACTCAAGGTCGATGATACTTACAGGAGCTACATAGGTATTGTCAGTAAAATTAAACTGAAAAACCTGTGATGCTGAATTACCGCTAGCGCTTGCAATTTGTAAGGTAAACGCCTCACAACCCCGTCTTAACTTTTAAATATTAGTTGTTAGAGACCACTGGGGTGATGATGTCAGTGGTTAGGTTGTGCGGTAGCAGTTTTTCAATGTCATCACGGCTCTGGCATTGAGCGATGTGGTTAAAGACATAATTAAGATAAGCAAAGGGTTCCAGGCCGTGGGCTTTCGCGGTAGCGATTAAGCTGTAACACCTAGCGCCGGCTTTGGCGCCTTCGTCACTACCGTGGAATAGCCAGTTTTTTCGGCCAATGGCAAAGGGTCTAATAAGGTTTTCCACGATATTGTTATCGATTTCATAAGCACCATTATCTAAATACGCAACCAAATATTGCCATTGGTTCAGTGCGTAGGTAAAGGCTTCACCTAGCTTATGACGTGGCGGTACTTTGTCTTTGTTTGTGTCCAAGAAGGTTTTTAATTCTTCAATAATCGGCAGCGCTTTTTCTTGACGTAGTTGGTAACGCTGTTGTTCGCTGTATGCGTTTTCTCTGGCTATTTTTTCAATGTCGTACAGCCTGCCAATAATGTCCACGGCTTGTTGCGCCAGTCCTTCGGCTTTGCTGATTTTTAACACGTCATGGAATTTGCGCCGGGCGTGCGCCATGCAACCGCCGCGACTCATGTTGGTGCTGTTAGCTAGCCAATGATAACCACTGTAGCCATCACATTGCACATGGCCCTTGAAGCCTTCCAAGAAATCCTTGGCGTGTTGGCCCGAACGTGAGGGCTGATAATCAAAAACGATGGTTCTTTTATCAGGTGGGCCGGCGGCATACACCCACATGTAAGCTTGTTTATTTTTCTTAAGTACCTTAAGTGGGGTTTCATCTACTTGCGTATAGGATTGATTGAGAATTTTTTCTTTGAGCAATTCATACAAAGGCTGACAGTGTGCCATGCTGTTAATCACAATCCTACCAAGCGTTGCGCGACTTAAATCAACGTGGTAACGTTTCCAAATGGCGGTTTGTCGATAGAGTGGCAGGTGGTCTTCAAATTTTGACGTGATAATCTGTGCAGCCAATCCTGGGGCTGCTATCGATTTGGGTAAAAAAAGGTTGGGCAACTTGGCGGTGAGCACGCCTTCATGGCCATTTGTTTTATCTTCGCAACAATTGCCATATTTAGGGCGGCGGTAGCAAATGACTTTAATCTTAATGGGTTCAATGTCTAACTTTTCAGTGGTTTCTTCACCAAGACAGGGGCGTTGTTTGCCACAGCAATCACAATTCTTTTCTGCGTCACTGACATCAACGATGATATCTTCACGGGGCAAATCCGTAGGTAATGGTTTACGCTTACCTCGTTTTTTGGGTTTGGCATTTTGTTTGGGTGTTGCAGCGGCTTTTTTGTCTTCAGGCGGGTTGTCGGTTTCTAAGCTAATCCCTGCTTCATCGAATAGTCCTAACTGTTGGCTATTTTTTTCTGTTTTACGAGCAAAGCGAAAATGCTTTAGAAGGTTATAATGTTCAAGTAGGCGTTGGTATTTGTCATCGGATTGTTTTAATTTTTTGTCGTAAGACTTTACTGTTTCTTCCAATAATTGAACGCGCTGCAAGAGTGCGGCGGTAGTTGTTTTTTCTTTTTTTGTCTTTGATTTCATGGGGTTATTATACCAAATACCCCCATGAAATCCTATTATTTTTTAACAATAATGACTAAAATCAAGCTCGGGATAATCGGCCATACGCATGAAATCAAAACCAGCTAGCAAACCGTAGAGTTGTGCATGACTGATATTCAGAATGTCGTCGTGGTGCCGAGGAAACTTAAAGCGTCCTTGCTCTAGCCGTTTATACAGCATCACAAAACCATTTTTGTGCCACAGTAGCATTTTGACTTTATCGCCTTTTTTGTTATGAAATAAAAATAGCGTTGGCGACTGCGGTGTTTGTTCAAAGGTTGAAATTATTTTTAAGGTTAAGCCATCGATGGAGCAGCGCATATCGACGGGTGCCATGGCCACCATAATAGTTAGTTTGTCGTTGAACGTTATCATGACTAAATTTCTAATACTGTCAATAAAGATTTTAATTGCTGATGAGGAATATCCAAGGGTAATTCGATAAGCAAGCCACAGGGTTTGCGTAGTCGCAGCATAGCGGGTGGCGTGGGTGCAGATAGTTTGATGGGCTGAAATTTATTGTCGCTTGTTAATATTTTTTTGTTACTATTGATTGGCTTTTGGCGCCCCCAATTTTTGAACGTAGAGTAGCCGATATTCTCTTGTTTACAAAATGCAGGTTTTGATAGGCCGCTGGCGGCTTGAGCTGCTAATAAAGCTTGGCGTTGTTCGGGGCTGTAGGTTTTTGTTGTCATATTTCTCTCCTGTGGTTAATGAACCTGGATAGTATGGATAAAGTTAGCGGGGATTAAAAGATGGGGTTGATGAGACGCTTACCCATAGCGGAAAGGTTTCTTCGGTTTCGGTATAACCTTTTAGCATCGATTTTTCAGCTGTATTGGCAAGGATTGATGTGAAGTCACCCGTTGAGTGTGTAAAGGCACGGCCAATCATATCCATGCGTTGTAGATGGCGAGTGGATACACCAGAAATCTCAAGCGAGCGACGAGCTAATTCGACTAAGGTTAATCCTCTTAGCTCGTTTTGTGTGTCATCCTCAGCCAAGCCACTGCGCGCTTGAATGGCAAGGCAAGCGCCTCGGCGGAATTTATCCTGGGCGTCTTCTAGTAGATTAATGTTGGCATCACCCCCTAGAGAGCCGGCTTGTTGATTGGTTTTACCAATGGCGTCCAGCAGTAGGGTGCGCGCTTGTTCAATTGTCATTTCAGGAGAATCCATGCAGCGTTCGTACAGTTGACGATGTTCGTCAGCAAAGGGCTCAAAGAGTTGACGCACGAGGGTGCGTCGATTTTTTTCGAGTGTTAGCGCTTTGGTTGCTGCATCTTTGCGGATAGATTTTTCATCCATTGCTTGTGACTTTGTAGTGGTGCTATCTATTGCAGTTGTCATAGAGTCCTCTTCTTTTTTATGAGCGTCAGAAGTATCTGACGGGGGTTGAAGATCCACGACACGATAGGTCATGGTCTCGTTATTGCCTCGACCAATACCCACTGTGCTATCAGCAGGAATATCGACTAGGCTAATTTCCATTGGTGTCCATTGTGTGACTCGGTACTCGTCTGGTTCATTTTTGTGTTGGGTGGTCAGTGTGCGCTCGTTAATACGATAGCCCACGGATACATTACGCAAAATACCGTTTTCAATATCATTCCAAATACCGTTAACATCATCACGTTTGCTTATACGTAGCTCCGCATGCCCACGGCCCTTATCAACCCAGGCGCGTTCGACCACGCCAATACGATTGTCTCGTTGACTGCGATCATGGTTATAAAGCACAGGGGCTCCCGCATTAAGGCGCGATAAATCCACTTCATCATTGAGATGCCCTAGGGTTTCTAACCAAGGCTCTTCAAAGAATGAGGCCCGTTTGACTTTGGCTTCTGACGAGAAGGTGACCTTGATGCGTCTTTCATCGGTATCCATCACGGCATCATCGGCTAAAATAACATTTCGTGTCACAATCCCTTCAACGCGTTGTTTTTTCAAAATTTTCTCCTCTGAGTTAAAGAAGATGCTAGTTTCTGTCTATATTTAAGGAAGTTTATAGATTCCTGGAGTTAAGAAATGAGTTCTACAGACAAGCAAAAAAAGTTATTTGAGTTTCTAAAAAGTAATCAAAGTGAGAGCTTTCCTGTGAGTAAGATACAGGACTACACTGGCTATACAAGCAGTACAATTAAGACTTATATCAAGAAAAAATTAATTAATTATTTACTGGTTAAAGAATTTAAAGATATTTATCGAGTAAATGATAGAATAAAGCTTTTAACACTTGATGAATTTACTGCACATATGAGCCAAACTAGTAAAAAATGCTTAAAGTAAATTTATTCATTTTTACTTTTATTGCCATTAATTAATCTATTTTTTCTAGTGAAGAACTGCTAAAGCTTAAATTAAGTTCTTCATCTTTCTGCCGCTCAGCTGCGATTTGCTCTGTAATATCAGCTGGATTGCCACCGCGTTCACGAATGACCTGTGAGCGTGACTTAAAGCCTGCAAGTACGGCCTCTGTGTCGGCTCTCACTTCTTTTTGTGGATCTATCCAAGGAATGGCAGGGCCACGAAAATCCGCATGTTCTAGTGTGCGCAAATCTACTGTTGTTGGTAGAGTAACGAGTCCGCTGGTAAGCGCCATACGTACAAAACGTCGCCAGACGGGGCGTAAGAACTGCTCGATAAATTCATCACGCAGTACGGCATAATGTATGGATTGCTCCACCAACTCTTGGCGTTGGGCGCTATAGGTGCCATTATAGTTTTTAGCGATACTACTAAAACTACTGTTGGTGCCGGAGGCCACAGCACGTAACATGGCATTGCGAAAGTCATTGAGTAGGGTACTGGGGCGGTTACTTTGTACTACACCTAATTCTTCTCCAGGGCGTAAATTATCAAAGAACATACCTGGCTTCATTTCAAATTGCCGGTCTGTTATGTCATGGCTAATGGGATCGATACCTGCCAAGCTTTCTAGGGGTTTTTTAATAAACCCGGTCATGGCAGCCGCTACACGAGCTGCTGTGCGCTCGGATTCTTCATACTGCTTGATATCATCAAGCCTTGTTAATACGCTTGCAAAAATAGAGACGCCGCGGGTTTGTCGAATACGCTTCGTAAACTTTAAGTGAATAATATGATTAGCTTTAATGCGTTTGCTATTGCGTTTGACTAAGAGTGTATAATTGCCAGGATGCTGTTCATAGACATAATAAGCACGAGGTTTTCCCCAGCGGTCTTTTTCGACACCTTGTATTAAGCGTTTATTTTCGTCATTTAAATCAAAGGGTAAATAGTCCGCTTCAAATAATTCGATCGATAAAGGTACCCGCGTGCCATGTTGCAGTCCTCGAATATTACCTTCCAACACATGCAGTAATACTTCACCATCGCGTAGCCAAGCACGACAGGCTAAACGGCATACTTTATTCCAATGATACTCACCGGTGACGTCAGGAGCTAATATCCACTCTCTAAACAGATTTAATAATTGGCTGTTGGCTTTTGTTTCTAAGTTACCTTGTTTGTTTTTTACTTGAGGCTCAACAGCAATGGTAATACCTACTATGTTATTGACTAAGACGTCTAAAACACCGTTGGCTAAATCATGATTTTCTTCTAAATGGCGAGCTTGAACACGTAATTGATCACCGGCTCGTGCCACCACCGCATCACCACTGCCTCGGTCTTGTGGTAACTTATGTAGGCGTGATGGTTTAGCGGCTTCATAAGCTTTTATCATTAATCGTGCTTGCACACGTTTCATTGCCCATGAGGGAAAGGTCGCTGAGATGAATTTATCAACAATATTCATGGCTAAAAACCTTATTCAGTGAAACTTACGATAGAATAGCGCAGTTCGGGGCTGGTTTGAGTTAAGCGATTAATTTGCGCTTGCCAGAAAATAATTTGCTTTCGAATTTCATGGGTATTTTCATGGGTTAATGTGCGTAAACCTGATGACGAAGATATACTGACGGTTTTTCCTTCCGCCACATCTAAGCTCGCTTGTAACCAAGCGGATAGTTGTTCCTCGGCATGTGCTAATGTTAAAGCTGTCATTTTCATCTACCTTTCAAACCAACTACCATGCTTGGGATTTATCCAGCTAGTGCTTGTTGGTGTTGCTTGTTTTGTGTGTGGCTTATCTACGGCAGCTTTGGGTTTTTCTGGTAGCGGCTGCATATGTGGGTTTAAAATATAGAGCGCGGCAGTGGCGTAAACCCTTACGTCTAATGCCTCATTTCTAACACCACTAGGTTTTTCAAAAGCGATATAGGCTTTACCTAAACGGTGTCGTGTGATCATTTTCTCAGCGGTTAATTGTCGGAAGTATTCTAAATCCGCGTTGTAGACGCCAAGGGTATTACTAACGGGAAAATGACAATACCCAGGGCCTGCCTCCTGTATTTTTAAGCGGCTATAGATAAGGGCTTTTGCGGTATCAGTGCCAACGGCATATAAATCTACTTTACCCATATTAGATCGTGTTGGCCGACTGACAATGGGCTTTCCAATTTGCGAGCTACCTTTGATAGCGAGCACGCGAAAGGGGTATCGCTTACAGTAACGGTATACTTGCATGGTATGATGGCCACCTGTATCGATACAGGTGGCTCTAATTTCTAATGGAATACCTGATTCGTGTTGGAATTTTCTAAACAGTACGGTATCAAGCTCGTGCCATAATATTTCTTCTGCGGGGTTGCCTCGAAGTATGTCATAGCGGACAGACCATGATTCTTCGCCTGGCCCCCAGGCGACAGTTTCAATTTCTAGACGATCGTTTTGTACGTCAACGCCAGCGGTTAGAATAACCGCTTTTTGTGGTATATCTGGGCCGTAATATTCGCGGCGTTGGTATAATGCGTCTTCAGCAATGGTAACGCCTGTTTCTTCCCAGGTCTCACCAAGGGAGGTGTTTACCCATGTTTTTAATGTTTCTGGTAACTTCTTAGCTTCTAGGAAATTAATCACCATCTCTGACCAAGTAACCCAGGGGCTATAAATTTCATTTAAATGGAAGCCCGCAATCCCACGTGAGGTGGCAGTAATACGCCATTCGCCACGCAGCAGCATCGTCATTTTTTGGCTATGTTGAATATCGGCATGACAGTGCTCACATTCATAGTAAGCTGCCTCTGGTTTATCTTTTTCCCACTTTACGTTGGCCCAGCATAAGCTTTGGAATCCCTGGCAGTGTGGGCATGGGACAAAATAACGCCGCTGATCGGATACTTCGAAGGCGGCCTCAATTCTTGAGATGCCTCTTATGGTTGGCGTGCTTGTCAGTAATAGCTTTCGATTCCAAAAGGTTGTGCTTCTTTTACGGGCCAGATTAACGGGATCACCTTCAGCACCAGCTGATGCAGGGTAGCGATCGACTTCATCACATAAAACAATCCGAATAGGGCGGCTGGCTAATGAGGCAGGACTGTTACCGCCTGCCATAGTAATGTGTCCGCCAGGAAATTGTTTGTGTAACATGGTATTGCCACTATCACGGGCTCGAGGATCTTTTACTTTACCTTTGAGAGCGGGGGTGTCACGCAGCATAGGGGCTAGTCTGTCTTTACTCCATGCTTGAGCCATTTCTAAAGTGGGTTGTAAGACCAACATGGGCGCTGGGTCTTGGTCGACAAAGTAACCGACAATATTATTCAGTATTTCCGTTTTACCAACTTGCGCACTACACATAATCGTCACGGTATGAATAGTCGGCTCATTAAACGCATCCATAATTCCCCGCTGGTAAGGGGCTCTATCAGTTCGCCACTGCCCGGGCTCTGCACTACTTTCAGGGCTTAGTTTACGAACGCTATCAGCCCACTGACTTACTGTTAGTTTAGGTGGTGGTAGCCATGCTTTCGCTGTCTCCTGTTGTAGCGTTGTCAAGGTCATTAACACGTTTTAATTCGCTCTCATGGTGATTGGCAAGTTCAGTGAGGGCTTCATAGATAACCTCTTTTAAAAAGTTTTCAACCTCAGCTGTATTTTCTATCACAGCAAGGCGTGCTGCGATTTTAGTGGGTATACCTAATAGCTTAGCGCGTGCATTAGCTATCATTTCGATCCAAGCATCTGACACATCGTCTAGCAGCAGTAATTTACCGCGTAATTGTTCCACTAACAGTGCCTTTTCATCAGCCTGAAGCTTGGTCAGACGGGCTTTTTCTTGATGATAATCTACAGTGCCTATATCTTGGCCAAAAGCGCGATCTTGTAAATAGCGTATGTAACCTCGAACACAGCCGATAAGGTCGTATTTGCCTTTAACGCTTTTGGGAATAATGCCATCTTTGGCTAGTTGCTGAATGCGCCTCTCTGTCAGGTTCAGCAGCTTAGCAATGGTTGACGCTGGGTAAGTTGGCGCATTTTCTACCACAATCAGATTCTCGTACTAAATGGCTATTTCGTTTTCTGGGTGAAATGAGTTGCTGGGCCATTTCGCTTCTTGCGTTTGTGGTTAACCCCCTATTTTCTGATTAAAACCTATGTTTATCAAAACGTTAACAGTTTTTGGATAATGATTTGTAGTTTGAAAAACCGAAACGAAATGAAAATTTATGCGCTATGACTAACTAAAAATTGCGCGTCTTGCCCCGTAGTAAAGCCCTATCGTGGGAGTACCTTTTTGATTTTTATAGATATTTTAGTGATTACAGAAAATGCTTTACTGCCGCGTTCACCCATCCTCATCAAATGGGATGTTGGTAGGCAAGGTCATGGCCTATTTAACCCATCAGCACCAGTGAATCATTCATGCGACACACGTTGGCCACACGTGCCTCACACGGCCGCGCTGTGGGCTTTTTTTATCCCTTGGTAGAAAAAACGGGGAGCTTTCTGTTTCTTAGCGTAGCTCCCTAGCCTAGCTGTATATGTATTTGTGAGGGCGCTTAAGGAGAAATGACTTGCTTTGGTGTAGATAACCTCTAATGTGAACCATGAATGGTATTTTGACCATTTACACCATGAGGTGTGGTGCACGCGAGTTAGGCCCTCGCACGCACCACGTATATCACAACAATTACTGAATAGGAGTAATTGCCATGACACAAGATAATTGTAACAAAAAAAAGGCTGAACGTACTTATCCCTGTGGCTGCCCCATAGAACCTTGGGTAGAAGGCCCCGCTTCGTTGCTTACAGTGGCGCTGGTGACGCGAGGTATCTGTACCCACGTTAAACATCGTACAATTTGCGAACATGAATATAAGCGCTTACTGGGTGTTTCAAACTGGGATATCTGATCTATGGGGTTATAGCGCATGATTATGCGTTAGTTATGCGCTATATTTTTTTCAATTTATCGTCAAATTTCTCGCCGCTTATTTCATGTAAAGCGGCTTTCCCTGTCCATTCTTGCCAACGTTTTATAGCGACATCAACATATTTCGGATCTAATTCAACTAAATAAGCATTACGCCCCATTTTTTCACAGGCAATGAGGGTAGAGCCCGAGCCACCAAATTGGTCAAGTATAGCATCACCGGTTTTACTGCTGTTTTTTAATGCATTTTCAATCAACTCCACTGGTTTCATCGTTGGGTGCAGACGATTCGCGGTAGGCTTATTAAATTTCCATAATGTTGATTGGGATTTGTCACCATACCAAGCATCACTTTCTCCCTTTAAATGGCAATAGAAAATAGGCTCGTGTTGAAATTTATATCGTCCATGCCCCCAAGCAAAGTGATGTTTGGCCCAAATAATTTGATTGCGTACTTCAAATCCATTGGACTCAATGGCATTTTGAAATTCACGTTGATAAATTGAACCATGACAAACGTATAAAGAAGCACCTGGTTTAACGGCTGTCATGCACGTGGAAAAAGTTTCATTGAGAAAGTCAGTAAACTCACTCTCACTCATGTTATCTTTTTTAATTTTCAAATGTTCGTCGGTGTAACCTTGATAATCTACATTATAGGGTGGATCGGTAAATACCATATCGGCCTTTGTGCCTTGTAGGAGTTGATCAAGATGGTCAATATTAGTTGCATCCCCACACAGTAAGCGATGGCGGCCTAGTAACCAAATATCGCCAAGCACGCTGATAGTCTCTTCTTGTAAATCCGGACAAGCATCGTCCTCTGTGAGTCCTTCTTCTAGCTTGTCGACAGAAGCTATCAATTGATCAATTTCTGCAGCGTTAAAGCCTGTTAAACTCATATCATAATCTAAACCTTGTAAGTCATCTAACTCTAATGCTAACAAGGTGTCATCCCACTCCGATTCATCAGCTGTGCGATTATCTGCAAGGCGGTAAGCTTTTACTTGGGTTGGTGTTAAGTCTTTTGCAATAACGACAGGGGCTTCTTCTAGCTCTAATAATTTCGCTGCGCCCCAACGTGTATGCCCAGCAATAATAATCATGTCTTTATCAACAACGATGGGCTGTTTCCAACCAAATTCTTTGATGCTTGCTGCTACTTTTTCAATAGAGGTATCATTTTTACGGGGGTTGCGCGCATAAGGAATGAGCTTATTAATAGCGATAGATTGGACTTGCATTATTTAGCCTTAAGTAGCTGTGTTTTTACTTGTGAGCCGTAACTTGACCCAAAATAGTAGGTTACAACCGATATCCATGCCGTACCCAATGAGCCCAGCATAACGTCGATTACTCCTTTGATACCCTGCTGGATGGGATAAAACATCATGGCAGCTAGCACACTAAAGAAACCCAGTGTTAGCATTATTGCCAGTACTGCAGGAATATTGTCTTTAGCCACCATTTCGCGTTTGCGCGCGCTATCACGATCTAGTGCCGCAATCTTTTGTTCATCAATACCGAGCTCGGCCATTCTGGTTTTATAGTCAGTATCAACTTTACGAAGCTCAACCAACTTTTCTGGCGTTGCTGATGCTAGCGCTTTTTCAATTTCAGCCTCGCTGGCATTTTCATTACCCAGTAAGACTTGTCCCACCAGTTTTCCAGCTGCAGTGCCGAAAGGCCCACCCATCATCGTGCCAAGGAAGGGGGCAACGGTAGCCAGTATTTTTTTCAAATTCACAACACATATTCCTCGTAATGATGAATGAAGTCTTGCACTTTACCTTTGCCAAGTTTGGTGTTGTAGTATTGCTTCCAATACTTAGCTAGCCCCTCAACATCATTAGCCTCTGGTAGCGCTTTGGGGGTGCGATAGTAAATTATTCTTGCAATAGCGGTGCTATAAGCCAGGTTTGAAATGAGCTCACTTTCTTTGTCTTCCCAAGTGCATCTATCTGATGCGAGGGAGCGAATAGCTTCTGCTTGTTTATGATGAAATTTCAGGTAATTTTTCCAAACATCTCTGTGTGTATTTGGCTCGATTTGGTAAATGCCTAAAGCTGGGCCTTGAACTTGTGTCAAGTAGCGTCCCATTTGTGATTCATGTGCGCAAGTGCCCAGTAACAGGTTTTCTGCCGCTTCTGACCATAGGTTTATTTTTTTTAAAGTTGGCCGGATAACATGAGTTCTTAGCTCAATGGCTAAAATTCCGCTCATTTTGGTAAACTCCAGGCATAAAAAAACCCAACATATGTCGGGTTTTTAGTAAAAGAGTAGGGTTATAGCTGTGTTGACGCAGCTATAACAGTGTATTTCATTTATACCAGATTAAAACGCTCAAGTCAAACAGCGCAATTGTCTCATATTAATTCTAGCCTTAGTGGCTAATTATTCTAATAATTTTGTTTTTGCTTTAGATATATTGGATTAGGAGCTGGTTGTGTCCTAAAATGCCTTTTTCTATAAGCAACTTAATTTAACTGCTAAAATAGTGCTGTTAATTTATGAGGTATAAATTGTACGTTATGTTGTTGTAATTGAAGGAATCATGTTGTATATTCTTGAGCAGTAAACTAGTGATGCATCTTTGATGCAGCTAGAAAACAGTCATTAACATTAAGTATTTCCCCTGTAGAAGGTGTTTATTTATTGTTTGGTGATATGCAATGGAAATAACGATGGAGTGTGGGATGCAAACTAATGATCGACCATTTATTGAAGAGCTAAGCTGGGAAGAGGTTAGAAAAGAAGCAAAAGCTGCTTGTGCAGATTTTACAGACATAATAGATAAAATAAGTCCTTCTAAAGATCTAACTTTTATTAAAGTCAGATATCCTTTTGGTGCTAAGATAATTGACAACGGCTTGCTTAATTTGCCTACTGATAGAGGTGAATTAAGGCCTATCACCGATACACGGTTACCTAAAGAGATCCGCCGTAAGCTTGGCTATAGTTTTGTACCTCTTGGTTTAATTTTAAAAAATGGCATTGAGGTGTACCGTGAACTAGAAGATAGGGTTTTTTCAATTGCTAGCTGGGGGCAAGGACTTGATATTGGAATATGGGAATACTTGGGATGGACAACCCCATATAGCATTACAGCAGGTGCGCGTTCTCTATATATGGTGCCTCGAATTAGCTTAACTTCTGCGCATAAGCGTTTAAAGCGCGACTATAATGTGACACTCCCGCCACCTAAAAGATCCTGCGATCACTGGAAGCTATTTAGACAGATTGCTAATAGTCCAAATTTCTCAACGCCGTGGTATTGCGAAATCATTTATTTATCAAATACTTGGATTGAGAAACTAAGTCAATATACAGCCCAAAGAAATACAGCTTGGACTGCGCTGCATAATTTCTTAATTAAAAAAAATCTGCAGCATTCAGAATATGGAAGAAAACGGTCTATTTTTGAAATTGTTTGGGAATTATTCTCACGTTCCTTGAATGTTAAAGGTTTACGCCCAAACCCTTATGTTATAGACACATTAAAGCACCTTGTTTTTGTTGGTACTGGGGGATCACCTGGCAGTGTCGCAAACATAGGTTCAACAGCTCTAGGGCCAATTCCGGACTTACAAAATGTTTATATTGATTCATACGGATTGAAAGAATACGTGCCCACTATAATGCAACCAGGATATTTAGCATTGAATAATCCTATCTCTGTCTATTATTCTTTGCAATCTCCAACGCTATTGGAATCTGTTCCCAAGTCAAGAAATTTAACTAGCATTATAGATAATGTAAGGGAATTAAAAGAGCTAGCTGATCACTTTCTTGATGAAGTGTTTGATGAGCATTTAAAAATTGCTAATGTATCTATGAATGAGATGATAAGCCAACTTCGATTTGAGTTTTTTCATGAAGCTGCTTACGCCTATGGAACTGAGATTAGACCAAGCACTGAGATGCCAGTTCATGATCCAGCATTAGAGTACTCTCCTGGCGATAAAGCTGGAAAGTTTGCAGATGCTTCACCTTATTTGCATGGGTGTGTACGCATTAGTGTGAAAAAGTCAGAGAAAAAAAATAAAGGCAAATAACTTTGCTATAGTATTTAGTCGATTTCTATTCAGGGTGATTATTAGAATTGCTATGCACTTACAAATTTTGAGTAGTAAATAAAATTGATCATTGGATAATTATGTTATCTGGGCGTGATATACGGTAGAATAATGCTACATATGCTTTATGGTTGAGAAGTGTAAATTATAGATTTATCGGTGCTTTGGTTACTTAAGATTAATTAAAAATATGGAGACTACCCTGATGCAGGCTTTACTCAGTAGCTTGAGAAAAAGTTATTTTAAAAGTATCGCAACGATGGTGCCGAAAAAAAAGATACAATTTGTGGTGCTAACACATATTTTAGCCGATAGACCTGAGCTTTTAGAGGCTATTTCAGATATTGCTCCGATTTCTTTGTTAATAGGTATCCCTTACTCTATTCATGAACCCACGCTTGCAAATTTAAATAGAAGTTACAACACGGTAACGCCAGCACTTGAGCAACTTTATGACAGCGCTTACCTAGAGGCTTTAATTTTATCTAATATCGTGCGCGACACCCCTCTCATTATTCTTGAGATTGGTGGCTATTTTGCGCCAGTAATAAAAAGTTTACAACAAGCACTTAACGGAAATTTGTTAGGGGCAGTAGAGGATACAGAAGCAGGGCATCGACAGTATGAAAAAATTGCTGATCAATTAACTTGTCCTGTCGTTTCTGTTGCTCGAAGTAATCTAAAAGAAACGGAAGATTTTCTTGTTGGTGCCTCTTGTCTATACTCAACGGAAAAAATGTTGCGTTCAGTAGGGCTTCCTATTGAGGGCAAGCAGTCTTTAACTCTAGGGTTTGGTAAAATAGGGCGAGGTATTTCTCATGCACTATTACGCCATCATTGCCCCGTGTCTGTGTATGATTTGGATCCTGTCCGACGCATTGGTGCGTTAAGCGAAGGATTTCAAGTGCCAGATAAAGCTTATGCCTTTAAAAATGCAGAGATCATATATGGTACTACGGGGAAGTGTTCTGTGGGTGGTGATGATTTCCAACTTGTAAAGGATGGCGCATTACTTGTAAGTTGTAGTTCTAAAGATGTGGAGTTTGATCTAAAATTTTTAAAAAATAATTACCAGAAATTTTCAGTTTGTGAAGGTTTAGACGGTTATCGAAATAATGATCATTTGTTTTATTTAGCTGCAAATGGTCGTCCTATAAATTTTATTGATGGTGCTGTTATTGGCCCCATTTTAGCATTAGTGCAAGCAGAAATCTTACTAGGCGTTAGACAGATCCTAGAATATGAGAATAGGCAAGGGTTATTTGAAACCGCCAGGGACACTAAGCAGCTTTTAGCTGAAGAATGGCTTCGTTACTTTTGTGATGGTATATCCGGACGCTATAAAGTAAGTTACCCGACTTATAATATACCATCAGACAATGTCGCTGTCAGTTTACTAGATACAATAGGTGTAAAATAAATTTATGAATCAATATCAGATAGAAGTTATTACAAAAACCCAGGAACATGTCAAGAATCTATTAGGCGGTGATAGTACAGGTCACGACTGGTGGCATGTTTATCGCGTGTATAAGACAGCATGCTATATTGCGAAAATAGAAAGTGCTGATTTGTTTATCGTGGCTTTAGCTGCTTTATTGCATGATATCGCAGATTGGAAATTCAATGATGGTGATTTAACCGCGGGTTCCATATCGGCAAGACAGTGGTTGGATTCGTTAAAGGTTGCGCCAGATATTACCAAAAAAGTCTGTGATATTATACAGTCTGTTTCTTTTAAAGGCGCAGGAGCAAAAATAGAAACATTAAGTTTAGAAGGGAAAGTAGTGCAAGATGCCGATAGATTAGATGCAATCGGTGCTATTGGTATAGGTAGAACCTTTGCCTATGGTGGCTATAAAAATAGACCTATGCATGATCCTGATATGGCGCCTTTTTATCATAATAACTTTAATGAATATAAAAATCACAAGGGGAGTACAATAAATCACTTTCACGAAAAGTTACTTTTACTAAAAGATCGCATGGGAACCGATACCGGTAAGCGTTTGGCAGCTGAAAAGCATAAATATATGGAAACTTTCTTAAAACAATTTATGCAAGAATGGAGTGCTGAGTATGATCTACCTACTAAAGAGTATGTATAATAATAACTTTATATACACTTTTTTGCTGGGGTTTTAAGTAGCTCACTGTAGTTGGGAAAATACTTCAAATATAGGGTTTTTTAGAGTAGCGCATTACAGCTTTTTTGTATATGTGCTTTATCACGGATGAAGAGTGCTGTAACAATAGCCAATAAAAATGCCAAAAGTAAGAATAACATTGCAGTATTTTGCCCATTATTGCTGATAACACTTAACATATGGCTATTAGTAACGTTACTTTTACTGGTTAATAGCCAGCCAAAAACGGGTTGTGAAACGGCTCCAATTATATTGATGATAAGCGCAGCAAAGCTGGTTGCCGTACTTACTAGTCCTATTGGGTTTGATTCTGCAATGGTAGGATAGCTAATAACTTGGGAGCTGGTGGCTATACCCAAGGATAAAAAGAGTATTGGCAATGTAAGTTCCGAAGAAAAATTAGTCAGCAGAATACAAGCCACCACTAATGCAGAGAGTGTTGAGCCAATTAGCATCGAGTGTTTGCGGTTATGTAACCTATCAGATAACCATCCCCAGAAGGGTGAGCCTATAATTATGCCAATGAAAATCATACCTGTTATGAACGTTGCAGAAGCATTAGTCATATGATAACGATTCATCAGGTATAAACTTCCCCATAAAGTCGCCAACAAGTAGACTGATAGATTCAGCAGGCCTGTGTATGTCCCACATAGCCAGTTTTGTACATTCTTAACCGCGTTTATAACACTTTTAAAGCTGGTTGTTGACCGCATTATTTCATCATTTTCATTGTCATGATTTTTGAGAAAAAGTAACGACAAAAGTAGTATTGTTAAACCAAGCATAAAATTTACTAAAAAAGTGGCGTTCCAGCCAAAAGAGGCAGCTAAATGTGGGAAAAAGATTGAAGCAAAAAAACCGCCTGACATGCCTGCAGAGATAATAATTCCTGAAGCCAGGGCGGACTTTTCTCTAAACCAATACTGTGCAACTCTAAGGCCGCCTAAAAATGCGAACCCATTAGAAATACCGCTAATAATTCTATAGATAGTTAAAACAGGTGTATTGTGTGAAATTGCTAGCGCTAAAGTGCTTGCTGTGCTAAAAAACAGAGCGATAAGTAGACATTTTCGCGTCTGATATTTATCTAATAAATAGCCTGCTGGTACCAAAGATAGGGCTAACGCATAGAGATAGGTGGAAGATAGTATGCCTACCTTAATGCGTGTAAAATGTAAATATTGGATTAAATATATAGTCAGGCTATTAAATAAGCTAAGCTGCATAATCGCATATAGGAAATAACAGCTGACGGCAATCCCAACTAAAAAACGGTTAGATTTCAATGTTTACTTTTCCTTAAGCGCGTAGGGTTAGCAAGCGTAGCGACTACTCGTTTCAATCAGTTGCCACAATGTATTAATTAGCTGTGTAGCTGGAGCAGGTTTAGTTAAAAACATATCCATTCCAGCAGCTAGGCACTCAGATTTTACACTGTTATCATGCGTTGTGTAAGCTAATATTGGGATTACTCTACCATAGTTTGATTTGGAGCGAATCAGTTTCGTCGCTTCAATACCATTAATTTGAGGTAAACCAATGTCCATAACTATAGCTTTATACGCGTCTAACGGCGTTTCTATAGCTTGTTTGCCATCACCCACGATGTGGATATCAAAGTGATTTTGAAGAATATACTGAATAGCTTTTTGTAGTATTGGGGTATCTTCAACCACAAGAATTTTTAACTTAGCAACCATTGAAATTTACTCCTAGCTTTATGAGTTGATTAACGAGCTATAAGCTTACGGCTAACGTTCTGTTTCGCTTTAAGATACATATCGTTCTTTAATTTATGTTCCATTTTTAAGCATCTAAAAAGCTTTTTTTCTGAAATAGCTAATTGATTTTGTAAGTGGGTTATTTCGGTGAGTTGATTGTTAATTTCAGTTTTAATATCTTTTAGTAATCGTGCATTATTCATGGTTAGCCTCCTGCTAA
The DNA here is from genome assembly GCA_965230455.1 of Gammaproteobacteria bacterium. Classification (GTDB taxonomy): domain Bacteria; phylum Pseudomonadota; class Gammaproteobacteria; order CBDDKY01; family CBDDKY01; genus CBDDKY01. The sequence continues at coordinate 168,139 of CBDDKY010000004.1, read as the reverse complement.
AACTTTAATTCGGTTTATTGATTAATTGATGATACGTGCTTGATAAATGTTAATTGCTGATTGCTGAGCGTATCTTTGATTGATCTACTGTAGGCTTCTTTAGCCTTGCTACTGGTTTCTTGTATGTTATTCGGTAAAATTAATATCATTGTTCCTCCGTGTTACTAATTCTTTTGCGATAGGAGCGAAGCTATGATACTAGGTAAGAAATGGTTAACGCTGATTCCTTCCCGTTAGCTTGCTGTAGACTCCTTTGCAAGTGGTGTATTTGAATACAGCGCTATTACAACACAACAAACTTATGGTTAGAACGTATAAGAACAAAGCCTATTTATAGATGTTAATTTAACCTGTTAACTTAACCTGATAATTCTGTAGGTTAAATGAGTTTTCAAAGGTGCTCCTATAATTTCCACTAAAAATATGCAACCCTATGTTGCCGAAATTTTAATCAAAAGTGGCGTTGAATCAATGGTGCTCTGGAGCACCGTTTTTTTGTCTATAGGAGTCAAGCAAATGTCTAACGAAGAGAAGATGGATTTAGATACAAGGGATAGGTTAATTCAAGCTGCAACAATGCTTTTTACATCTAAGGGATACAGCGCTACTTCAATTACAGATATTACATGTATTTGTAATTTAGCTAAAGCAAGTTATTTTTATCATTTTAGTTCCAAGCAGGAAATTGCTTTAGAAATAATTAGAAGGGCGCAAGAATACTGTCGAGATTTTATATTCTCTGTTGTGTATGATTCTAAAATCCCCCCTAAAGAAAGAGTTGAAGTGTTAGCCTCTAGGTTCCATAAGTTTTATGAATTTCGGCAAGATAGTAAAGTGGTTGCCTACTTATCTACTGAGTTAGTAGGTTCAAAGGAAGTTTTTGATGAGCCGATACGCCGTTATTTTGATAGTTGGTTCCGTACAATTAAAGATGCTCTATCTATATTTTGTGACCAGAGAAAAGCCTCTTGTCTTGCCAGAAAAAGTATTGATCGTATGGTTGGTGCACTTTCTACGGCAAAAATACACCAAGATGATAGCTTAATAAAGAAGATGTGCAATGATCTAAAAGTGCAGTGGTTGAAGTTGCGAGATCAATCTATTTCTTCTTAGTCAAATTTCAAACAGATAATCTCAGAAACTTTTATTTTTTTTTGAACTCAGGCGACCAGCCATCCACTGTTTAGCCATCGCTAATTGAACGCGGAATTGGGTTGTTGAAATGCCTAGCTGCTTAGCTTTACGAGCAGCTGTATTTTGTTCAAAGTAATTTTTTCTAAGCACTGTGGCTAGTAGACTATTTTGTTTGAATAGCTCACTGACATATTCTTCCACCTCTTCAGCTGCATGATTACTTGGTGGTATTTTGGGGCCTATGCTTTTAACAAAAAGTCCGCCATGCTCTTTTAGCCTTTGCTCCATAGTCTTATTGGGGTAGCCTAGTCCGTTATTTTCAATGCGGATATACCAATCAGCCCATAGTTCTAATCGATCGTCAACGTATTTATTTACATCTTTTTTCATATTGTTAGCCTGCCTTCGCTAAGTGTTAATACTTCGTAAAATTAAGTTAGTTGCTTTGTTTATCAGGGTGCAAAGATGTTATAAGCTCAGCGATAGTTTCAGTTGGCTTTTGTATTGACAGCCTTATACTATTATGTCCCCCGCTAATAACAGCTTTTATTCTCTCTGCATTACCTATAAGCGTTGGGGGTTCACAGTGATAGCCATTCCTGGCATTGTTTTGTTCAATTAATCCACAGAGGTATTTGGGGTAGTAACCAGGATGCTTGATTAAAAATCCTTTGTAGCGCTTTTGAAATTCATTAGCACGGAAAGCTAATTCTTCCGCCGTAGACATGCATAGTTTTGTCCAGCCTCCCATATCTTCGATTACAGCATGGATTAGTGAATCATCGAAAGCAACACTCTTATAGCTGCCTATTTGTCGTATTGTTTTCTCAACTTTAGTCCATGCTTGTAGAGCTTTTGTTTCGCCGCAGCCTTCAATGAATCGCACGATATCAGCAGGCTTTGGGAAAAATTGCCCATAGTCAGGATTATTAATATGCATTTTAAATGCGTATTGAATATCATTTAAATCAAATTGCTGTAGTGTTTGCCAATAAATTTCTATTAATGGTTTAGATATTTTTTTGCTATAAAGTTCACCAATGCTTGCCATCAGTTGGGCGAACACTGTTATGTCATTTTTTTGCATGGTTATTTTCTTCAAGGATTAGTTTGTGTTTAAGCCAGTCTTCCATTGCTTGTCTATTAGCTTGAGTGTGCCTTTCGGCATTACTAAGTGGACGAGGTGGATGATGGTAATTATGAACGAAACGATCGATTTGATCGGCATCACGGAGTATGACATGCAGACCGTCATAGCGCTGATTTCTCTCATTATCACCCATATTGTGAGGAGTATAACTACAACCTGTAATTGCCTGACAAAGCTCATCAGGCTCATAGCCAAATTTTAACGCTTTGCGAATAATACTTTTACGCTTGTCATCCAATTTAGCATTGGGGTGGTTCATTGTCTCTTTCCAGTGATTAAATATCGTATGGCTAGATTGAGCCTCAGAGGTTCGGTATGTTTTTGACGTAAGCATACTTCCTTTCTCTTCCTTTTCCTTTCCTTTTCTTTTCCCTTCCTTTCCGCTCGTGCAAGTCTCTGACGGGTCGGCATCGTGTTCATTATTCGTAACTGACGCGTCACCGACGCTAGAGTCATCTACCTCTATTCCTTTATTTTTTAAGGAGAAATTATTTTCAACAAGATTGCATTCCTCAGGAGAGGGAAGCTCGCTATTGGCTTCACGGTTATTGATATGTTGATGGCATGACCAAGAAGGAATGCACCCATAAATTTCACCATTTTTTTCATATTTCATCACAAAGCCACAAGTGACCAAGGTATCGAGTACGAGGGAAATGTCTAAGTCGTCATAGGGAAGCATATCGAGTTTTAATTGGCGTGGTCGCCATCGAAAACGACCTTCACGATCACAACAGGAAAATAGAGCGATAAAGGCTAACCGTAAAGGTAGTTGACTTTTTTGCTCTGCTTCAAATAGAATTTCATGGCGGTATAGCTCTGGTTTGACGGTACGAATTCTAGCCATTTCTTATTACTCCTATGTTCGGTGAGTAGGCTCTCTACAAAACAGATATTTTTTACTTTTTAAGTATGATGAGCTTTGCCCATGAATAAATAAACTCCCATAAAATCTAAACTATTCAATGGGGCTCAAGTTTCGGATATTTTTTTATCCGTCTTTTTATTTCTGTTAATTCAGAATACTTTTTATTTATAGGGTTTTTTGCACTAATGGGTACTCGACAAGCTTTTAAATTGCAAGCGTTGTTGCAGTTTGATATGCATAAAAACCGGTTTAGTAGCCATAAAAACTTTTTTGAGGGATAGTCATTACAAGTATTTTCAGCAGTAGGTGGTGAGTGTAAAATGGTATCAAGCTCATTGCTTCCTAGACAATTGAAATAATGTTGTATCCCTTTGCTGAAACATAATAGTTGATTTTTATCTGTACAATTTTGGGTTTTTTCTACGCTAAGATTAAGCTTAATATCACTCCAAGTAAGCTGCTTACAATAACTTAAACCCAAGTTGGTCAGTATTTTTTGCCAAAGTGGAGCTTTTTCTTGACTAGAAAAAAGATAGAGTGACGCACCTTCCTGTAAAGTGCTTGTTAATAGAGAAGCCCAATTTTCGATGCTGTCTCCTCCTCTCGTTTTTTTTGAATAATAGCGAGTGATATCAAAAGATTGGTAGTTAGCGATATTGCCTACACAAGCAACACCAGAAGGTGGCTCAATAATGATAAGATCGAATGTGCTGATAGGAGGCTTTACTGCTTTTAATAGAGATGGCTTTTTACTTCTTTCTGACTTTATAATTTTGCCTGCTGTAATGATATCTTTTTTGTCCCATGTCAGGATTTCATCTTGATCACAACAAGGCAAAGTAGCGATGATAGCAGCAGTTGATATAGAAACAACATGTTCGTCCATAGCTTGAACCAACGCTGTTGTTCCGTTGTCAGTGACTGATTTAGCTTGCCGATAGGTTTCTCGGTTACCAAATCCCACTTCTGAAGCTATAGTTGACTCAGTTAGCACTCCTACTTCTGCAAAATTTTGCAGAGGTGATAAATCTGTACGCTGCCCCTGACGCTTACCGCGCTCATTTTCTAGTGCATATCCTATAGCAACACGCTCGCTAGGTGAAAATTCTTTGCGTAATTCATTTTCAGCATACCCGCTTTGGAGTATCGATTTAACAGGCAAAAATCGTACAGGAATATTTTCTCTTTTTAATAATTTATAGGCCTCTAAACGACGAGCACCGCAAATTAGCGTTAGATCGTCCGCTATTCCAATTGGATTAATTAGCCCATTGTGTTCAATATCTTTAGCAAGGCGTGCGATATCGCCTAAACTTTTACGAAAATGCCTATTTGTTTTAATTTTAGCGACAGCCACTTCAAGCTCACCGGTTTCCTCGTTGACGATCATTTCTTGGAGCATCATCTTTCTAACTTTCTTGTTCAATTTTTTTACGTCTGGGCGCAGTTCATCAATGGAAATAATTCCTTTAGTGGCTACAACAATTCGCCAAGCAGTTTCATATTTAATATGCGTCCCCATTTGCACCCAATAACTCACTTGTTGTTGACTCACACCTATTGATTTTCCCAGTAGATATTCACTACCAAAATATTTGATAGCTTTTTCTAGCGCTACTTCATGTATAAGCAGGTTATCCATAACTTTTTCCAGTTACTTTATGTCACTTAATCTCCGTTTATTCTAAAAAGAAGTTCCACAAAGCGCTTTGTAGAGCTTTTCGGTACAGTATCTATATTCTCGTTGCATAAGTAACTTATATTACACGTTAATTAATTAGATTTGTAAGGAGTGTGTTTGTGTCACATTTTAATAATGCTTTACTTAAGCACCGATCTGTATTTATGGTCGACCAAGTAAAAGCGCATAAGCGCTTGGTTTTACTAAAAGTAAAACGCAGATGGCGGTTACGCTTGCTAGCGCGACTAATTAGGCGCATTAACCTAAGGGGATAATTATGCAATCAACATTCAAGCAAATGGTGCAAGACCTGGTGGCAGAGGGTATTCAGCAAATTGGTGACTTAAGCGATTTGGATAAACGCCTACTGACCGCAGCGTATTTGCGCGAAGCAGATAATATTGAAGTTTGGGAATTTATCACAGAACCACCAGCCAATGAGAATTTGCCAGAGCTTTTGATTAATCTGCTTGAGGATTCACGAAATGGCAATCTTAAGCTCTGCGCTCCTGAATTGACGTTAGCTTTGACTATGGCAACAGCTGCAGTTGATTGGTGTCTAGATAATATTGAATATGCTATTGAGAAAGCAGTTGTTGATCAAAATTATGAAAACCGAAATTGTGGCTAATAACAGGAGGCGAGGGACATTGATGACTAACCAGCAGTGTAGCCTAAAGAATCTTGCAGCTAAAATGATCCATGTTATGCGAGAAGTAGAGTTTATCCAGAAAAATGGGTTTAACAAATTTTACCAATATAAATATGCAACAGAAGCAGATGTTGCAGCAGCTTTGTCTCATGCAATGGAGAAGCATAATATTTTTATGTTTTCCTCAGTCCTCGATAGGCAGTGTGAAAAGTATCAAACTCGTAGCAATAAAGAGGCTTTCCTCATTACTGTGAAGCTACAGGTAGTGTTTATTGATGCTGATAGCGGTGAAACCTTTATCAGCACATTTTTTGGAGATGGTGCTGGCTCTGATGATAAAGGCGTTTACAAGGCAATTACTGGTGCGCAAAAGTATGCATTAATGAAAACATTTTTAGTTGAATCTGGTGATGATCCAGAGCGTAATAACCAACGAGAAATGGAGCAGCAAGCCCCAGCACAAGTTGAAAAGGAAAAGATAGAGTTAGTGTCTCATATGGAGGCAAAAGCACGACTTGGGACGTCCGCATTGCATGATGCGTGGAGTTTACTAAGTATACATCAACGTGATTTGGTTCGTGAGCGAATAGGTATCTTTCAGCAGTTAGCAAAGCAAGCGGATCAATATAGCAATGGAGATAATGCACCATGAATTTAAACCTTTATAAAGTGGCTTCTGATTATTTAGAAGCCTGTAACCATCTATTAAGTTTTGAAGAAGTACTTCCTGTTGAAGCGATTCATGATACTTTAGAGGGTTTGGCTGGCGATGTTGAGGAGAAGGCGCTAAGTGTGGCAGCTTATTATAAAAATTTACAGAAAGAAATTATCGCCATGAAAGAGTATGAAAAAGAAATGCGCGTGCGGCGTAAGCATTTAGAAAATAATGCTGATAGGCTAAAAGAGTATTTAAAAAGTAATATGGAGCGTTGTAATCTTACAAAAATCAAAGGACTTGAGTTTACACTTTCTATTCGAAAAAATCCATCCATGGTGATAGTTGATGATCCCTACGCTTTGCCGCAAAACTATATTGCGCGTATCGATGTGCATCCAGATAAAAATAAAATTAAGTTTGCCCTCCAACAAGGCGAAAAAATTTGTGGTGCACACCTAGAAGATGGTACTAGCCTAATGATTAGATAGGAGTCAATGTGATGAGTTTAGGTCTTAATAAGGTCATGTTAATTGGTTATTTAGGCGCAGATCCGGAGCTTAAATACTTTACAGATGGTAATGCATTTTCAAAAATTCGTTTAGCAACTAATGCGAGCTGGAGGAATAACAAAACAGGAAAAAAGGAGTCTCACACAGAATGGCATCAAATCTGTTTTTTTAATCGCCTTGCTGAAATTGTTAGTGAGCATTGTAGTAAAGGTAGCAAAATTTATGTGGAAGGTAGTTTACGTACCAGAAAATGGACTGGAAAGAATAATAATGAATATTTCACCACTGAGGTTATTGGTAAACAAATGCAGCTCTTAGGTAGCCTAAAGGAAGTAGGGCCTGATGATAAGTTGAATGATGATTTTGAGGAAGTTTCTCTTTAACCAACAAACAAAGGAGAATTTATTATGTTGGTATTACTACGTTACGCAGGACAGTCGATTCATATCGGTGATGATATTACCGTTACGATATTAGGGGAAAGGCATGGGGGGATTCGTGTGGGTATTGATGCACCTTCTAAAGTGAAAATCATGCGTGAAGAGCTAAAAAAGCACGTGTCTGAGCTAAATCAACCAAAAAAGGCCAATTGATGAATAAAAAGACTGGCTTTTGTCTGAAAATGGAGCTATCACATGGAGCATGAAGTGATTCTCGCTATCAAGTGGGTAAAATTGAAGCGATATTGCCAATTATCGGGAGATACTGCCTGTGCCGTTCATGCGAAGCGTCGTAAGGGGGCTTGGCTAGATGGAGTGCATTGTAAGGTAGGCCCTGATGGAAATTTATGGGTGAATATTCTTGAGGTCGAAAGTTGGGTAGAAAAAGGCGACATAGCGACACTAAATCGAGCGCGCCAGGCGTAGTTATACGTGACTGGGGAAATGGGCATACTACATTACGCATTGATTTTAGGTATCGAGGTGTTCGTTGTCGCGAAACATTAACTTTAAAAGCTACTGCTAGCAATATTAAATATGCTGCAAGATTGCGTGGTGAAATCATTAATGCTATCGAGCGTGGCACCTTTAATTACCCCGAATATTTTCCTGAATCAAAGCGGGCGAAATTATTTGGGTATGCTTGCAGTAATATAACCGTAGGACAGTTACTTGAGGATTATTTGAAACAAATTGAAAAGCCCTTAGAATTAAGCACCACTCAAGGCTATCGAAAGATTTGTGATTCACATTTGATTCCTACCTTCGGTAAAGTGCCTATTCGTGAATTGAACTCAATCATGATCCGTAATTGGATAAGAACCTTAAATTTAAAGTCAAAAACCGTTAGTAATATTTTGACACCATTGCGCTCGGTAATAGAGCAGGCGCTTATGGATGAAATTATTAATAAAAATCCTTTGACTAAAATTAAATTATCCAAACTGTTAGATAAAAATACTAGCCGTAGTGAAGATAAAATTGATCCATTTAACCTAAAAGAAATTCAAGCTATTTTAAACGCAGCCGAAGGTCAAGCTAGGAACTTATTTCAATTTGCTTTTTACAGCGGATTGCGAACTTCAGAATTGATTGGCTTAGAATGGGATGACATCGATTGGGTTAACGGTTTAGTTCATGTTTGTAGAGCCGTAGTGTGTAAACAGCCCAAAAAAACGAAAACTTATGCTGGGGACAGAAAACTATTATTATTACCTCCCGCATTATCTGCGTTAAAAGCTCAGAAGCAATACACTTTTTTGGCGGGTCGACGTGTATTTCATAACCCATTAACAGATAAACCTTGGGAAACTGACAAACAAATCCGAGAAACAGCTTGGCGAAAAATATTGCGTAAGGCAGGTGTTCGATACCGCTATCCCTATCAAACACGCCATACCTATGCATCAATGATGTTATCCAACGGCGAAAATATGATGTGGGTCTCGCAACAAATGGGTCATGTCAATGTTGAGATGGTAATGAAAAACTATGGCCGTTGGATACCCGATAGCTCAGTAACAGCCGGTTATCGGCCTGTTAATAATTGGGATGAGCATGATGCTTTTGGCAATGCGGCATCGAGTGAGTTCCAGAAGTAAAAATAAGGGCGGGCTTAACCGTGATTGTAGACTTCACCTTTAGGATCAATCCATACAACATAAAATACTTTTTCTTTGCGGTAGCCAACCATGACAGATTGTTTACCGTGGCCACCACCTAATCTAAATGCTAAGAAATCTCTATCACCAGGTGTATTAGGAGGTAGTGGTACTTTTATGGAGTCTTGGTTAATGATTTCATGTCCCATGCCGTGACGATTGGTTTTTTGAATTTCTTTCCAAGAAGTGTTGCCTAAGTGTTGTAATCGCTTGGCACAAGCAGCTTGCAATTCTTTATCGTATTTTTCTAGACAATAATCCGGTTGGATATAACGAAAACAAAAAGCAGGATGAGTGTGATTGCTACTAGATAAAGCCGTATAATGTGGAGCGGGTACATGAGCACCTTTTTCTAGTCTGGTTTTTTTAATCTTTTTTTTCTTGCCCATTATTCATTGTCATCGACAATTTGAGAAGAAAAATAAGTTTTTAATTGGTCGTGAGTAATTTCCTCACAGTCATCGGTGTCTTTCCAAGGTGGTTCATCGTGAGTCATGTTACGTAATTTCCAAGCGGAAAATTGCCCGTAAACAGTCAGCACCTCATCAATGATTTCTTTTTTAGGCTGCGCAATGACAGAATCATTGAAGTTTTCGGGGATAGGCAAAGCGGCATTACCGTATTTTTTATATTGATAATAAAGATCCGGCACAACAGGGCCGTGATCCCAGTGGTGAATAGATTCATTGAACAAAGGAGTACCGCGGATCGCTAGGTGAAACCCTTGGCAATAATACACCAGCTTTTGAAGCTTTAAGTGTGAAATAATATCGCCTTCTTCGGGATTGCTGTTGCTCAAAATATACTCAGCGACTTGATTTGCTGTTGCCATCAGTTTTTGCTCCATATCTCCAGTAAATGAGGCGAAAAGTTGTGATATCGGCTAAAGCTTAAGACGTTATCCAAAATTTTTCTAGCCCATTTGCTTGTAATTCTAATCCATTTCACAAGCAAATCAAACAAAATGTTGAGTTTTGGAAAGAGATATCTCCGATAAAATGGGTTTATGATATTGCCTGTTGAGACAGCAAACCCCAGCAACAAGCGATGGCAAGCTCGCTGGAGCCTCAGAATAGCGGCCTCAGTTCTACGAGGCCGTTTTGCTATATTAACCCTTCATTTTTCCCACAGCGCGTCATTCTGGCTTAACTTAGCCAAAATTTAGCTTTTTAGGTTTTATATAAAGCGAGAGCTGCTTTGAATGAGCAAAAGGGTCGGAGTGGATTTTAAGGTCAAATGGACCCTATTTGGCCCCTCCATATGGGGATCTCCAAAAAATTCTTTATAAACCAATGGGTTATTGGTGGAGGCGGCGGGAGTTGAACCCGCTCAGGGGGGTAAAAAGCAAGGCCATGATAAACCACCAAAGACCACGAAAAACAATAAGAAATCAAAGGGTTAGGCTTGTTTTGAGGTGGCGAATTGGTTGTCTCTGATAGCCTATAATTGTCGGTGAATAAACCCGCAATAAACCCTTTTATAAGTGGGTTGAAGAATTCAGCTTCATTGCTTGGATTTACAGCTAATTTCACTATACAGTGTCTCCAATATCGGGCATTTATCCAATGATACCTTTCCATTACAAGAATCAGCTAAGCGCTCTAGTGTCTCAGCGATGTTCTCAAGAATGACAACCTTTTCTCTCACACTATTTGCCTTCTCGATAACGTATTGCCTTACATTCTTACTGCTTGCTTTAGCGTCTTTTTGAATATCTAGCAACTCCTGAATTTCTTTGAGGGTAAATCCTGCTTCTTTTGCATTGGTAATAAATCGTACACGATTAAGCATGTTTTCAGGGTATTGTCGATAGCCATGTTCACTGCGCGCGGCTTTGGGAAGTAATCCTGAGCGCTCATAATGACGAATTGCTACGGCACTAACCCCAGCCTTTTTGGCTAGTTGGCCTACTGTTAACATATTCATGGGCATACTCCATAAAATCGTCTATTATGTCATTATAGACCTTTACCTTAACATAAAGGTCTATGCTATACTACCAATTATAGCTGGTATTACTAGTGAGTGGAAAAATGATGCTGAAAAAGTACTGCTTTAAAAAAGTAACCTTTTTGTTCGCTATTTTGCTTTATGGGCAGATTGCGGCAGCTGGTACCTTGACACTAAAAAAAGTTGAACAGGTTGCACTTGAGTCAGCTCCTGAACTATCACAATTACGTCATAAAGAACAGTCTTTGCGTGAAGCAGCGGTTGCAGCTGGTCAATTACCAGATCCCAAATTACAAGCTGGGATCGCAAATCTTCCCACTGATACTTTTAGTTTTACCCAAGAAAATATGACACAAATTCAGGTTGGTATTGCCCAAAATTTCCCCAAAGGTCGTACATTATCCATTAAATCAGATCAGAAACAACTATTAGCTTCAGCTGAAAGATACAAGGGACTGAATACAAAGGCTGATATATTACGTACCGTCCGCAATGAGTGGCTTAACTTGTATTATTGGAATCAGGCAGCGAGGATTGTGAAAGAAAATCACGATATTTTTCAACACCTGGTTAAAGTGACCGAGTCGATGCTTGCGGCTGGAAAGAGCAATCAACACGATGTGCTACGAGCCCAATTAGAGCTTTCACGAATTGAAAATCGTCAAATTAAGATCGCAGAAGAAGTTGATACTGCGCGAGCCCGATTGGCCAGGTGGATAGGAAAACCAATGGCAAATAGCATTATCCCAAAAAACCTGCCACATTGGCGCAAGCCTCCGACCCTAGAAGCGTTAGAGCAACAGCTTAATCGCCACCCACATTTAAAGGCCGATGCACAATTAGTTGCTGCGAGCAATCAAAGTGTCAAACTGGCGGAGCAACAGTATAAACCTGGTTGGACGGTAGGTCTTAACTATGGGTTTCGCCAGGGTAATAATCCTATGATGGGTGGTAAGCGGTCGGATTTTATCAGCGCACAAGTGAGTGTGGATTTACCAATTTTTACCGCTAAACGACAGGATAAAGAGTTAGCATCTAGCCTTGCCGAATTTAATGCTACACGCGATCAGGAGCTTTCAGATTACCGTAAAATGGTCAGTGATTTATCCCAATTTTGGGCAATATGGAAGAAATTGACAGAGCAAGCAGCTCTTTATAAAAACCGATTGAATCCAGAAGCCAAACAGTATGCTGAAGCGACTTTAACCGCGTATCAAAATGATCAGTCTGATTTCCCAACGGTAGCACGTGCTTATGTTGCTGAGTTGAATACTCAACTTGAAGGATTAAAGATTGAAGTAGAGCGAGATAAAGCGAGAGTCGCCTTATTGTATTTGGAAGGGAATGATACATGAAAAAATATCTAATCGGTGCTGGCATTGTAGCTGTTTTGTTTTTATCTGGCATGCTCACCCAATATTATTGGTTTTCTGCTAACACGGCTTCAAGTCATGGCTCTTCAGATAAAAATGGGGCATCCAAAAAACCGCTTTATTGGGTTGCACCAATGGACCCTACTTACCGCAGAGACAAGCCAGGAAAATCACCAATGGGTATGGACTTAGTCCCTGTTTATGAAGAGGCCAATAACGGTGATGCCGTAAAAATTTCGCCAGCTGTAGAGCATAATCTAGGGGTACGCACCTCAACTGTAAAACGACAACCGTTGTCGCGGCAAGTTAACACAGTGGGATATGTTATGGTCGACGAAAACAGGATCGAACATGTTCACACTTATACTGACGGTTGGGTCAAAAAACTCCTAGTGAAGACAACCGGAGAGCATGTGCATAAAGGGCAATTATTACTTGAATTGTACTCCCCCACTTTAGTCAATGCACAAGAAGAATATTTGCTCGCCTTAAAAAGCAATAATAAAGCACTAGTCAATGCATCACATAAAAAGCTTCTTGCGCTAGGTGTTGCAGAAAGTCAAATACAGGAATTGAAGAATACTAAAAAGTCAATGCAGCTCGTAAAAGTATATGCGGGTCAATCAGGTATTGTTTCAGCATTAAAAATTCGAGAAGGTATGTATGTTAAACCAGATAAAGATCTACTTACCCTAGAAGATTTGTCTCATATATGGGTTATCGGAGAAGTTTTTGAAAGACAGTCAGGCTGGGTAAAAGAAGGCCAGCAGGCTGAAGCAAGCTTGCCTTATCTTCCAGGTAAAAAATGGACTGGAAAAGTTGATTACGTGTATCCAAGACTTGATCCAACTACCCATACACTAAAAGTAAGATTGCGTTTTGAAAATCTAGAAGAAGTATTAAAGCCGAACATGTATGCAGATATCAGTATTTTTGCTTTACCTGAAAAAGATGTACTTGCTATACCTCGTGAAGCCATTATTTATACGGGTGAAGGTGCCAGAGTGATTGTGAGTTTAGGTCATGGTCGTTACAAAGCAAAGCCTGTTGAGTTAGGCATAGAATCTGGTAGTCAAATAGCCGTACTTTCCGGCCTCAAAGAAGGTGAAAAAGTTGTGGTTTCGGCGCAATTCTTAATTGACTCTGAATCCAGTTTGAAAGCGAGCTTCGGACGAATGAAATCAGAGGACAGTAAGCCTCAAAGTCATCATCAGCATCATTAAGTGAGGGTATTGCATGATTAATTGGGTAATTAAATGGTCAATACAAAATCGCTTTTTAATATTGATGGCCACATTTTTTTTAATCGCAGCAGGACTTTACACACTGAAAAATACGCCTGTAGATGCCATTCCTGATTTATCCGATGTGCAGGTTATTGTTAAGACCTCTTTTCCTGGTCAAGCGCCACAAGTTGTTGAAGATCAAGTAACCTATCCACTTGCGACGGCTATGTTGGCAGTCCCGGGGGCAGTGACGGTACGCGCCTATTCATTTTTTGGGGACTCATATGTCTATGTCATTTTCAAAGATGGGACAGATCCTTACTGGGCACGATCACGCGTTCTCGAATATCTTAATCAAGTATCAAGTAAACTGCCTCCTCAAGCCAGGCCTGAGTTGGGACCAGACGCTACGGGCGTTGGCTGGGTATATGAGTATGCTTTAGTCGATGAAACTGGAAAACACGATATTTCTCAATTGCGTAGTATTCAGGATTGGTTTTTAAAATATGAGCTACAAATAGTGCCTGGAGTTTCTGAAGTGGCAACAATGGGGGGGATGGTACGTCAATATCAGGTAACTATTGAGCCAAATCGTTTACGTGCTTATGGGATCTCGCTTGCAAAAGTCAAAACTGCTATTCAGCGAGCCAATCAAGAAGTGGGTGGCTCTGTTGTCGAATTAGGCGAGGCCGAGTATATGGTCCGCACAAATGGTTACTTACAGAAAATAAAAGACATTGAAGCAATACCTCTGGGTGTTAATAAAAATGGCACGCCAATATTGCTGAACGATGTTGCTAAAGTCAATCTTGGCCCTCAGATGCGACGTGGTATCGCTGAATTAAATGGGAAAGGTGAAGTCGTCGGTGGCATTATTGTGATGCGACAAGGTGAGAATGCACTAAAAACGATAGATGCGGTAAAATCCAAGCTTGCCAGCTTACAGAAAAGTTTGCCATCGGGCGTAAAAATTGTTGAGACTTATGATCGCTCCAGCTTGATCGAACGTGCTATTAAAACATTGCAGTCAAAGTTATTCGAAGAGTTTATTGTTGTTACGTTAGTTTGCTTGTTGTTTCTTTTTCACTTTCGATCATCATTAATTATCATTGTTAGTTTACCGATTGGTATATTGTCCGCATTCATTATCATGTATTGGCAAGGTATTAATGCCAATATTATGTCGTTGGGAGGAATTGCAATAGCCATCGGAGCTATGGTAGATGGTGCGATCGTTATGATAGAAAATGTGCACAAGCATATGGAAAAAACCATACTAACAGATAAAAATAGATGGCTTGTTATTCAACAAGCAACACTAGAAGTTGGCCCTCCTCTTTTTTTCTCACTATTAATTATCACTCTCAGCTTTCTTCCGGTTTTTGCATTGCAAGCACAAGAAGGACGGTTATTTGCCCCGCTTGCCTATACGAAGACTTATGCGATGGCAGCAGCTGCAGGATTGTCTATCACGTTAGTCCCCGTATTAATGGGATATTTTATACGTGGAAGGATTGTCCCAGAGCATAAAAATCCAGTGAATCGATTTCTGATTGCAATTTATAAACCATTTATTAATGTAGTTTTAAAAGCTCCCAAAACAGTATTGGCAACGACATTGTTGATTGTTTTAGTAAGTTATTGGCCTTTATCACATCTAGGATCAGAGTTTATGCCCGATCTTGATGAAGGCGACTGGATGTATATGCCAACGACATTGCCAGGCGTTTCAATTGGGAAAGCTAGGCAAATATTACAACAAACAGATAAATTGATAAAAACTTTCCCCGAGGTAAAAAGTGTTTTTGGAAAAATTGGACGAGCGGAAACAGCGACAGATCCAGCCCCTTTAACAATGATTGAAACGGTGATTCAATTAAAGCCACGTAGTGAATGGCGGAAAGGCATGACACCAGACAAGCTAAAACAGGAAATGAATCAGCGTGTAAAAATTCCTGGTGTAACGAATGCGTGGGTTATGCCAATTAAGACACGAATAGATATGTTGGCTACAGGTATTAAAACGCCTGTTGGTATAAAAATATCGGGACCTAATTTAAGCGAAATACAAAAAATTGGTGAGCAGATTGAGCCTGTATTAAAAAAAATAACGGGTACTGCATCAGTTTATAGTGAAAGAGTGGCTGGTGGTCGTTATATTAACGTTCATATTGATAGGCATAAAGCAGCACGTTTTGGTCTCAATATAGCTGATATTCAGGAAGTTGTAAGCACTGCAATTGGGGGGATGAATATCACGCAAACCATTGAAGGATTAGAGCGTTATCCAGTTAACTTGCGTTATCCTCAAACCTACCGCGATTCTGTCGGCAAGCTGAAGTTATTGCCTATCGTTACGCCTACTGGCGCGCACATTCCATTAGCAGATGTTGCTGAAGTCAGTATTGTTGATGGTCCTCCTGCGATTAAAAGTGAAAATGCTCGCTTAACGGGATGGGTGCTGGTGGATATTAATAATCGTGATCTTGGATCTTATGTTAAAGAAGCACAAAAAGCTGTGAATAAAGAGATTAAATTACCTCCTGGTTATGCATTGTCGTGGTCCGGGCAATATGAGTATATGGATCGTGCAAAACAAAGACTAATGACGGTTGTACCAATCACTCTATCCATTATTATCCTGTTACTTTATTTAAATTTTAGAAGATTTTCAGAAGTTGCAGTTATTATGGGAACATTGCCACTAGCTTTGGTTGGGGGTGTGTGGCTTTTATATTTACTTAATTACAATCTTTCTGTAGCAGTCGGTGTTGGCTTTATTGCTTTAGCAGGTGTTGCTGTCGAAATTGGAGTGTTGATGTTGGTTTATCTTAATCAGGCACTTAGGCAACAAAGAGAAAAAGCGGCGAATGAAAACCGTAGGCTTACACGGATTGATATCAAGGAAGCAATTACTCATGGTGCATTACTCCGTGTACGCCCAATTATGATGACCGTATCTGCGATTATAGCGGGTTTGTTGCCTATCATGCTAGGCAGTGGAACAGGATCAGAAGTTATGAGGCGAATTGCTGCCCCAATGGTAGGCGGCATGCTAAGCGCAACATTACTCACGCTAGTGGTTATACCGGCAGTATTTTTGATATGGAAAAGTGCTTTGTTAAAAGGAGACGAACAATGATTGAAATAATTCCAAATTGGCATCCCATATTTGTACATTTTACAGTGGCTTTGATTTCAATGTCTTGTATGTTTTTTATTGGATCAAAGTTGTTTATTAATAAAAAGCTAGGCGAGGAATTATTAACGGCTGCTCGCTGGTTGCTTTGGAGTGGTGGGTTACTGACAATCGGAACAATAATTGCGGGCTTTTTTGCTTTCTATTCAGTAGCACATGATACACCTTCTCATGTTGCCATGACGACTCACCGAAACTGGGCATTAGTTACAGCCACAGGTATTGGTGTTTGTTTTATTTGGTCTATTACACATTATCTACGCCGCACTAAGCCGACAATAGCTTTCATAAGCTCAATGCTTATAGTGTTAGCATTACTCGCATCCACAGCATGGCATGGTGCCGATTTAGTTTACAGGTATGGTATAGGTGTTTTGTCGTTACCAAAACAAGCTGAAAGTGGACATGCCCATAAGCATGATGATAGTCACACTGAACACAAACAACAAAGTGATAATCATAATTCACATGAAAATCATCGTCATTAATTTTGACTAATTAGCAGTTGGCCGCATTAATGCTGTAAGATTGAAGGAAAGGATATGAAAAATTTTATTGTAACGAAAGGGTCCTTGATTGGTGCTGTCATCGCTGCAATTGCAGCATCATTATGTTGTGTGGGCCCATTGGTTTTATTGTTACTGGGTATTAGTGGTGCCTGGATAGCAAATCTCACTGTATTTGAGCCTATACGACCTTTCGCCATTGCAACGACAGCTATTTTGTTAGGTATCGCATTTTGGAGATTGCATATTGCGCCACCTGCTTGTGGAATAGGTAAATCATGTGCTTCACCTAAAACGTTAATTTGGTACCGAGTAATTTTTTGGGTGATCACTATTGTCTTATTACTGTTGATCACATTTCCGTGGTATGCCTTTCTATTTTACTGAGTGGAGGATAAATAATATGAAACTTCGTCGACTTATTTCCTTTGTGTTTTCATTACTGATTTTAGTAAGCTTGCCGCTCACCCAGATACAGGCTGCTGCTCAAAAGACCACTACGGTGACATTACTCGTAAAAAATATGACATGCCCTGTGTGTCCTATCACTGTGCGTAAAGCATTAGAAAAAATGCCCGGTGTAATCAATGTTAAGACAGACTTTAAAACACGAACAGCAACAGTAACATTTAACCCGAATCAAGTTAAGGTGAATGACCTAACCCATGCAACATCTGAGGCGGGATATCCTTCTGAGGTTGAAAATAAAAATTCTTCAAAGGGGAAGTAAGTATGGATAAATCTATTCAATTACAGTCGATTATTACTTGTCCAGATTGCCATTTTGAAAAAGAAGAAAAAATGCCAACAGATGCTTGTCAATATTTTTATGAGTGCACAAAATGTGGTGCTTTATTGAAACCACAATCGGGCGATTGTTGTGTGTTTTGTTCATATGGCTCAGTTAAATGTCCACCGAAACAAAAAGATCAAGAGTGTTGTGATTAATTTTATAATGCTGTAGGAGTTACTTTATCGAAGATCAACCCATTAAAATTTGTATCGGTAA
The DNA here is from genome assembly GCA_965230455.1 of Gammaproteobacteria bacterium. Classification (GTDB taxonomy): domain Bacteria; phylum Pseudomonadota; class Gammaproteobacteria; order CBDDKY01; family CBDDKY01; genus CBDDKY01. The sequence continues at coordinate 150,123 of CBDDKY010000004.1, read as the reverse complement.
TATGCTGCGAAAATATCGTGTATTTTCGATTGAGCGATATGCCACTGAAATCAAATGTTGATCCAACAGCGACGTCAATGATCAGTCTGGCCGCCTCGTCATACAGCATGACACGTCCTAACGTATCAACACCATTTTCTTTGACTGTCCCACTGATTTTGCCAACACCTGATGAAGGCACGTAATACGAGCCTTTTTGTTGGATCACATCACCCAATCCGATTGCGCCTAAGTCTGCCATGTTATGATCTCCATGTATCTGAGGTTTCGATGATTGAGCGGCCCTGGTAGGTATCCAGAATCAAAAATGTTTTTCCTGCTAATGCACCAGTGCCAGAGAACGTATCATTATGATTGCCGGGGTTTTGATGTAAGGGATTCCATAGACCTGGATAATACCCTCGATAATTTTTAATGCTGGAGCTATCGGCTAAAATCACTCTATCCATCACCAGATTATTATCGGCCAAGTTTGGATAATCAAAACCGCTGCTGCCAACATAGCTGCCGTGTAGTTTTCCAATCGGTGATGAGTTGACGGATTTTACGGTCCCATCGTAATTGCGCGAGATGTAATGTCCCGTGGTAGAGGAGATATTGGTATTTAGATTGGCTAACGCTTCAAAAGCACCACTGAACGTACCACTGTATCTGCCTGCCATCGCGCAACTGTAAGCATCAGCCGCCACATTAGAGACGATATCGCCAAAGAATGTGCCAGCCGCATTTAAACTTAAACTCGGGTTGTGGTGAAAGAAATAAAAGGCGCGATCATCAGCAATTAATACCCATTCACTGGATGTTGCAATTTTTAAGGTATACATACCACCTGTGACTTGCGCATCCAGCGGGAATGGATCAACACCGGTATCGACATCGGTCATGGATTCATAACCAATCCAACGCGATTCTGTTGTTGAAGTATCATCAATTCGCAAATAAAAACCACTGGCAGGTGCTGTGGTGCTCATACGATACGCGGCTTTGTTGGTGCCGGTAAAGGCTTTGGTCCAGCCAGCGGCGGGTTGTGATCCATAGCCATTAACTAGGCATGCATCCAAAATAGTAATTAAGCTGCCCGCACTGTCGGTGTAAAGCGCGGGTGCGCCCGTATCAGTGCTGCGATAAACGGTCACTGCCATAATTGTTGTCTCCTAATTAAAGTTAAAGTTAACCGCACCACCTGTGGGTGCCGTGTAGTTGCTCTCGGTGAAATTGAATTCACCGGGTTGAGTCGGTGTTTCACAGGGTGTTTGCGTAAAGTTAAGTGAAATGGCATTACCTGTAGGTGGAATGTAAGTGCCATCGCTAAAGTTAAATTCGCCGACCACCGGCGGTACGCAGGGTGTTTCGCCTATAAAATTAAAGGCAATCATATCGCCTGCAGGCGGTATGTAGGTATCATCAGTAAAATCAAATTGCCCCGGTATTGTCGGTGGCGTAGGCCCTGAAATAAAGTCAATGCCAACAATACCAATGGGTGCAACATAGGTATTATCAGTGAAATTAAACAAAAATAATGGCGCGCTACTGCGACCACTTGCAATCTGTAAACACTTAAAACCAATCATGAGAAATCCAACCCTACTGTGCCGAGTCGAAAACTCGTGCCACCATCACGGGTATACAGCACAAACACATCTAACGCATTTGCAGCCGTAGACAGTGTGGGTGGTGTGCCGCCTGCAAATTTCACCGACGCAGGCCAAGTGACAGTACGACTACCTGTGGCATCTTGCTGTAATTCGAGAGTGAGCGATCCCACTTTGCCAGATACCGGTGGATTACTGATGGTGAAGGTCACATTATCTGTGAGCACCCCATACTGAAAATTACCATTTTCATAATCCAAATCCACAGTGCCTGTCATGTTGCCAAGATTATTAGTCGCTTCGGCATAGTCTTTGATTTCGGGCTTGGTGAGTGCCTTGTCATCCATATCAAGACTACCACCAGCGATAACATTGCCACCATCATCTTCTGCCCAGGTACCATTTTGTAATTGCTTACCTGTGGTCCCATCAAAACGCGGCCAGACATTATCGGTCGCAGATCCAGGACCTGCCACATCACCGGCAGCATCCACCGCCCAGGTGGTGCCATTGAAGCGATAAAGCGTTGCTTCATCACGCACATAGACCACCCAATCGGTTTTAGGAGTAATGAATTCCCAAGCGCTGCTAACGGAATAAACCAGTTTATTATCTTGGCCTGTCCAATCACCGGTACTGCCTACTGCCACAATATAGAGTTTGCCTGCAACATGGCCTGGTGGTGTTGTTAGATCTTTATCTTCAACAATGGCTTGCAATAAGACATCAATATCACGCAAAGCTGCATTATGCGTTAAATATTTTGATGCCTGATTTTCAGCAATTTCATCCAGGCCAACATTGGGAGTACTCATGCAATCGCTCCATTACAGTGATTTATGCTGAGTTGCGGCAACGGTTACACTGGTGACATCACTGTAGGTGACTTGCACTTGGCCGCCACCGCCTAAAAAGGCGCGAGAGCGCGTATCTAATACGGCTGTGCCACCCGCTGCAATACTGTGCTGAATGGCGGCTTTGCTAAGCTCGCCAATCCCTTGTTGGGTGTAATTGGAAATAGCCGGTGCAATGGTGACATCCATTGAACTCGCGCCGCTATTGACTACATGAAATAAGGTATTACCTGACCAGGCAAAGGTATCGCCACCTGCCGCTGCTGGTGTGTAAACGATATCGGTACCATTACCTTCGTTTAATGCAATGACTGTTAATTGTGCCATGAGATTTCTCCTATAAAGTTGCTGTTGTTTTAAAACCACGTCCGACAGTGCCGGACAATTGATACACTTCAATATCAATAGGGTTGCCAGGGGTGAGGCCATCACTGGTTTGCTCTGCTGCCGTGTAATTTGCAGCTTGGCTACTCACCGCAATTGTCCTGATGACTGTAGCGCCATTTAAAATATCGACTTCGTAACTTTCAGTGTCTTCTGAGAGTGGAACACCCACACCATCTCGCCATTCCCCGCCAAGGCGATTACGCCTGATCCATGAGATGCTAAGATTATTCGCGCCATCACGCTTGCCTTTAAGATGTACCGGTGAATAAGGCTTTAACCCGACGGCCGTATTGGTAAAATTCTTAGGCCGTGTTGATTCAGGTGTTGCACCCAGTGTTACTGCTTTATAAACACGTGGTACACCAATGGCATCGATATCTTGGATGACCCTCTGGATCGTCTCTTCAGTGATAAGCGTAAATTCTTCAACTGCAGTGTGCGTTGCTGTATGTTGCTCAGTACCTTTACGCCCGCGAATTAAATGCGACAAGGTGTAAGTACCATCGGCTTCTAACACCGCATCGCGAAATTGAAATAATTCGTTACCCAATAACGCGAGATTGCCACCACTTAATAATTGATCGTCGGTGATACTCGATAGTTGGCCTTGAAATACTTGCACGTTGACCGAATTTCCTTTGTCAATCACGGTGGTTAAGCCATCGCCCAATGCATTGGTGCTGACACCCACAATGGATGCCAGTGAAAATACTTTAATTTGGTTAAAGGCCGCGCCATCAGAAGACTGTAATACACTGCATCCTGGCCACGTATCATAGTAACCCCCTGCAGCGACGTAATAACCCGCTTCATTATCAACCCCACGTAGAATGGAAATATCCATTAATCGCAGAGCTGTGGGGCCTGTTGGTCCAACATTCTGGCCTTCAATATCAATGGCACCGCCAATGGCATCAGAAGCATACACAGCAGCATCTTCCGATACACTGGTCAGCTGCAAGACGCCTGGCCCACCAAACTCAATTGAGGTTAGGCGCGTAATAAATTGCGCATTACCCTTATCTAAAGTGATCACATCTCCTGGCTCTAAATGCAGGTATTCCAAACCCACATTAGCTGAGTGTGTTTCACGTCCTTGCCAGGTACCGAACAGCCACGCATCAGCGATCTTTGCTGCTTCATCGTCTGTTAAGACAATAGGTAATTCAACACTGGTTTCACTCACCGAATCCGTATTGATTTTGGCGGCGTATTGCAAACCCACTTGATAATCAGCATTGGCATTCACATACGAAATGTTAACGCGCTTGGGTAATTCCAATTCCTGCTGGCGATTAATGGTGACAATGTCAGGTAAACTGTCCTCACCTTCGCCGTGTGCGGCTAAATTATCTTTATCAATGGTTAATAGTGGCGTGTTACCGCGCGGCATAAATTTAATTTGATTGCTTGATTCAATCGCATCGAAAAAGTAGGCGCTCATCAATTGTTGCAGCGCTGTACGAATAGTCGATTGACTGCTGACTGTATAACCTTTGATGTTGCCAGTTAATAGCGAAACATTAATATCGCTTGCCGTGAGATTACTGAGCTCACAGAGCTCTGATACCACTTGTGCCAATGGCGGCTCATTGGATGCAGGGATCGGATGCCTGGTAAAGACTTCAATATTAAACCGATTAGTGACCCACATCACACCGCTATCAGCAAGCAGTGTAGGTTTTGAAAAACCATTTAAATCTGTGTTACTGGAAAACACATTGGTAACGCCACCTGTTTCAACGCGGTAGCAATCTACATCTTTAACGCCAGCACCATAGGCAACCCACACATGCTTGTAATCGTTTTCCAGTGTTCCGGCATAAAAACCATTCGAGCCAATACCGGCACGATTACCAACACCTAATCCATTAACATACCCATCTTTAAAGCCTGCGGCATTACCACTGGCTTCAATAACAACGCGCTCCCCACTGATGTAAATCAAATACCAATCTTCAGGGTAGGTGGTACTCCCAAACGGGTTATTACCACTGCCGGTGACAATCATCGCGCGGCGTTGATCTTCTGAGACTAAAAAGCCATATAAAAAGTGATCGGGGTTTAGGCCAATATCAAGTAAATTAATGACTTTAATCGAGTCATAAGAGGTTGCAAAATTAAACCCATCGGGATACGCCCATACTTCAGGTGGCGGACCATCACCATGCAACGGGTGGGTGCCACCAAAGGGATAAAATCCATTACCTTCAAAATTCAGTAAATACTCGTTTAATCGCCCACATGAAGAAGGTCGATTATCACCATACGCATCAATGGTCCCATCACGGGTATCATTACCCATGAAGTACCCGTCAGTATTAATTAATCGTATTTGCCCCGTGTTAATATTTAATATGCGCGAGACACCTTGTTCATTGACTGTCATCACATGCGCATCATCACCACTGGAAGCGCCACCGTAAAAGTAACCTTCATTGATGACGGGGAATTTCTTACCGTTTTGTACTGAGCCTGATTTTAAAACTTCCACTGTGACATTGGGTATACGATTTCCAAAGTCATCCAGTTGCAAATCTTCAAACACAATATAAGCAAGGCCGCGGTAACCTGGAACATTGCCAATGCCTTTATTCGACTCTATGGTCGGATCGGCAATTTGGGTTTCATTGCCCAAATAAAATCGTATGGCTTGTGCACGCGCGTTACTCGCGAATACGCCACTCGGTGCTGCAGAAGGCGAGGCATCATAAAATAATTTGCCATTCATCCAAATGCGGCCGAAACCACTGACAGGGCCTCGGCAAATCGCCGTCGCAAAACTTGCCGTGTAAGTGTACGTAGTCTGTGTTTGTGTGCTACCACCGCCTCCGCCACCACCTTTACCACCACCGCCGCTTGAGACTTCTTCACGGTGCACATGCTCTTTAATGGGTGGTGCCCAAATAATATTTCCCGCAAGTCGGTTACGTCCAAACTGCAAAGGAATATATTCACCATAGGCAGATGATTGAACTTCTAAGTCGCCCAGCCTTGGCCCTTCAACATCGGGCAGCTTTTGAGTTTTATTGGGCTCAAAGGCCGCACCAACCGCTGAGCCAATGGTAAATCCTAACCCTGGAAAGCCAAACGCAGCACCGACGACACCACCGGCGACGCCCAGTAATAAACGCGTTGACATAATTTACACTCCAGGATAACGATAGGCTGCTCTGACTAAATCCCATAATCGGGGTGATAACCGTGTTTCGACCACAAAGCCTGTTTTCGCACAGGCATGAATGACGCTGTGATCAAAGGTCATAATCGCTGCATGCTGTGGATCTTTAGCAATGCGCATCACCACAATGTCACCCGGTAAGGCTTCTGGCACCGGCACTTTAATGGTGTGTTTATCAAATTCATTCAGCAAATCATCATCGCGCGGTGAGCGATTATAATTTTTGTAATCAAACCGGTTTTCACCTAAAAATTGAAAGGCATTGCCGACTTCAATAATCAGCCCTAAACAATCGACACCGCCTTTGAATTTCTCATTTTGTTTAACGCGTCCTTGATGTTGCCAGGGAGTACCGATCCACGATTTAGCTTCACGGACAATCGCTTGTCGTTTTCTATGAATATCCATGCCTTTCATCGTTGCCCACCAAATTGTAAGATTTGATCGCGGCCTGGCACATGCGGCTCGCCACGAAAATTCACCAAGTTGTTAAAAATGTTTTTGCAGGTTGCTAGCGTCTTATCACAGCCACGGTAAACGCTGTAGGTGTCGCCCACCTGAATAGGCTTTGGCATTGCCTGATACAAAGTAAATTCACCGGTTGCACCATTAAAATCTTTCACTTCCATTTTGAGTTGATTGTTATTGCCGCCGGTCCAAGTTAAAAGGCCACCATTAAAGTAGTCATTGGCTTCAGTGCGACTGGTATCGGCAAATTGTTTATTACTGGTGACTGAGGTTAATGTGCCTGTCACGGTGAAGGCTGCTAAATTCACTTTACATTGGCTATCACCTAAATCAGCCCGACAGGTGGGTGAGTATTGCTCTAACACACCTTGCTGTAGCGCTTGTGCGAGCCCTCTGATTTCAGCATTGGCTTGGCCTCGATTAATGGTGATTTCACCGATGGTGCCGCGCATCATTGGAATGCTACCCATGGTGAGATCGTTATAATTCACCAGGAACACTTCGATATCAGCAAAATCATAGAGGCCACCGATTAAATCGGCTTCTTCCGTGCCATCAAAATCCAGTAAAAACGTCACATCAAAATTATCAACCGCCAAATCGCTGGATTGACGAACAGCCGTTGGGCTAAAACCACTGCGTGCTTTGTAAGTCAATGCGCCAAATTCAATGTCGGTTAAATGCTCGGTAAATCCTGTCACAACACCCGGTGCTCTGGGTGTGATCTTCCAGCACATCACCAAAGTTGTTGCACCGCTGGCTAAATGGGCCTGCATATTCGGATCAAGTGATTTACTCATTACACTCGTACCTCAATTAAGGGCAGTGATTGCACTGTGCGTGTATTGGGACTGTCGATAGAGATCGGCAGCTTGTCATCGACAAAGCGCACGGGCACATCAAATTCAAATCCCGCAGTGACTGATTCACCTGTTTCAGGCAAGCTGTTAAATTGACCGCCTGAGATGTAAGTGCCAAAGCTTGTGCTATCGACATCAATGGTAATAGTCGTTGATGTGCGCGATAGTATTTCATAGCGATTGCCATTTAATTGCGGCATACCAACCACACCGGATATGTGAATCGTGCTGCCAGCGGTTAGTGTGTTATTGGCGGTTAAGACACAAGGGTTGGCGTTCGTCGCACCAGTAATGACATCACTATCACCGGTGTTAAACGTGACGATCCCTGTGGAGGTATCTACCGAATAAAACGTAGGACTGATTTGCACGCCACCAATCGCAACAATCGTTGTTCCAGTCACAGGCTTTCGAATCGTCCTAATGGTAGTAAACGAGCCTTGGTTATATTGCTTTTGCAATTGAAAGGCAGCATTCACCCCATCCGCATCACCTTGCATGGGTTGATCGAGTGCTGAAATGCTACTGCCCACAGGTACTGATTTATAATCTGAAAAATCCTTAAAGCGAAACTGATGGAATCGACCTTTCATCGCATGATAAAAATCAAGCAGTGATTCAATCGTTACTTGGTCTTTCACAGCGTACACCACATCATACTCATGCCGACCTTCGGGCCATACGGAGTTGGCATTTTCAAAGCCTGAGTTTTTCACCACGATGTGCGTTTTATACATGGGCCCGCCAACGACCGAATAATTAATATCCGTTGGGAAGCGGGGTGATTCCATAAATGACATTTATAAATTCCTCTTTGCCCGATCAATGCGGGTGGCTAATTGGGCTGCAATATTGCCTTCACTGCGCCGGAATGAATTGGCATCAGGTGTGGAGACATTCATATTAATGACAATATCACCGCCAGAGCCTCTTAAACGCCCATTGGGTACGATTTCACCGGATTGCCGGGGTACAAATAACTCAGGACCTTGCTCGCCAACCATAATGGGTCGCCCAGGCGAGACAGGGCCGCCAGCGGCAAAGAAGCCACCAAATAGCCCACCGAATAAATTGCTAAAGAGCCCGCCACCACTACTACCGCCGCCGCCAAAGATGGAGCCAAACAAATTGCCGCCACCACCTCCGCCACCTAAGCCAAAGAGGCTATTAAGCTCAGATTCAGCCGCTTGGCGTGCCATTTGGAATAAAGCATTTTGGAAAGAATCCACCATGCCTTTAAAACCATTATCAATGAAGGAGAAAAAGCCGCTTTTGAAGATGCCTGCTAATTGTTGCTGATGGCCTTGTGCCAATTGCTGTTGTGATGAAAACGATTGGCTGGCTGCTGCACTGGTATTAGCTAATTCTGTTTTGTATTGCCCGAGTGATTGATTCACCGAATCTTGTGCTTGTGTCGTTTGGGCAAGCACTGAATTGCGATTGGCTTCTGCAGCCGTTAAATTCTTAACTTGCTCCGTAGTCGTTTGTAATTCTTTCGGTGGTTTAACCTCGGGGACGTTTTCAATTTCTTGTTTTAAACTTTGCGTGGCTTGTTTTGCTTTTTCATTTTGTAATTCAAAGCGCACGAGCGCTGTAATATTTTCATCAATTTTAGCAATCTCAGCATTACGCGCTTGCCGGAGTTTATCGATATTTTCACTTAATTGTTGTGTTGCGGTTTTGCTGGATTTAATTTCATCCGTGTAACTCCTAAGTGATTCGCTGACTTTACCTAGACCCGGAATTTTACCCAAGGCACTTGCTACACCACTTAAAAAGGACGCAAATAATCGCTTCATATTATCAATGGCAATACTCCACGAAGCGGTGATGGCTTCCCAGGCGGCTTGAGCCCCAAACTTTAAGTGTTCCCAGCCTTTGAGCATGGCGCCGACAAAGGCGAGACCTGCGATGCGAGCAACGGCGAATTTTTCTCGTAAGATAGTGCCAATTTGCCAGCCAGCAAAGGCCGCGAATAATACGCCTGCTGCAATTTTTAATTTACCTAATGCGCCTGTGGCAGCAACAGCCGCAACGGATGTGCCGCCAAGTGTGGTATTAAATAACTGCATAGCAGGCACACCGGCCAATAATGCCACGCGAAAGGCAGCAATTGCTTTAGTTGCACCTTGCACGGAAGTGCTTGTCAGAGCAATAGCCACCGGTAAGGTTTTAAGCCCCACATGTAAAGCAGCGCCCACCGCGACAATTTTGGCTAATGCGGTTAAAACTGTGATGTTTTCACTAATCCAACGGGCCGCAACTGTTAATGCTTGTACAATCGCAGTGAGTGCAGGTTTTAAGGCATCAAATAAATTGAGTGCCGCACCTTCAATGGCACTACCCAATGATTTTAATTGTCCGTCAAACGAGCTTGCTTTAATTTTTGCTTGCTCGTAAGCGACATTGGTGCCCTGGAGTGCTGTGCTCAATTGCGCAACCGTATCCCGGTTTTTAATCAGCGAATTGGCAACGACTAAGGTTTCACGACCGAAGAGTTTTACTTTTTCAGTCGCGGTTAAATTTTTATTGGCTAAATTCTCTAGCGCTTTGTTTAAACCAACAATCGCAGGGTTAATGCTCTTATCAGTTTGGGTTTGTAAGATGGTGAGGATGTTTCTTAAACCAACACCCGCCTTTTGGCCTTTAATTGCGTCTTTGGCCAGCGCTTGAATGGCCGCATTGGTTTGCTCAAAAGACAATCCTGCTTGCGCCGCCACAATACCCGCATCTTTTAAGGCTTGCGCGGTATCTTGGACTTCAGAGGCGCCTAATTTTGCACCGGCTGCCAAGACATTAATAAATCGACCCGCTTGGTCTGCTTCAACACCAAATTGGTTGAGCGCAGAGCCTAAGGTTTTGGCGGCTTCTGGTAAGCTTGAGCCGGTGGCTTCAGCTAACACAATCGCCTCTTTGGTGACGGCTTTGAGCGCTTTGACGTTACTTAATAAATCTGGTTTGGCCGATGCCACTAATTTAAATGCTTCTGCAGCTTGTGTTGCTGATAGGGTTGTCGTGCGACCAAACTCTTTACTGGCATTGGTTAAGAATTCTAAATCTTTACCCACAGCCCCTGTGATGGCACTCAAATCAGCAATTGAGGCAGAAAACTCACGTCCTTTTTGGATTAACTGCGTAAAGCCAGCACCTGCCGCGAAACCTGCAGTAAGTCCTGCAAAGGCTGTCTTTAACGAAAGTGCTGATTTTTTCACACCTGATAAGTTTTTTTTAACCGATGCGAGTGCCACTTTTGTCTTATCGACAGCAACGATGTTGTAACGGGCTTCAGGTCTTGCCATTGCTTGACTCGTCTTTTAAATAATTAAGATATGCCGACCATCCAAAGAATTCTGCAGCAGGCATTGCTAATATTTCGCCAACGGTTTTATGAAGGCGAGATGCCAATCCGTAAATACATAAGAGATCGGCATCTAAGCGGATTTTTTTTCGAGATCACTCACCTGATCGAGAGAATTATCGAGCTCACCCATTTGAGTAATGATGCTGCACACCACTTGCGGGGAGACATGTCTCAGTAACTCTAAGCGGTTGGCTTTTTTAAACAGGGGCGCGCCATTTTCATCTAAGCAGCGAATGATCAGAATATCGACGAAGGCTTCCACGGATTCTTGTGTGGCCAACTTGGCGACTTCACTGAATTGTTGTACGGGTAGCGCGGCAAGTGGTTTGAAATACACTTTAGCAGGGCCATTTTGATCACCCCATTCAGCCACTTCAATGCATTGAATACCGTTACCAGCAATCAATTCTTTAAAGTGTGATTTTGCATTATCTAAAATTGTCATTTGTTTCCTCCATTAGGGTACAGTATCAATGGTTAGTGGGCCGGTCCCTTGAAAGGTGAAATTGGCTTCCACCACATTGTCGTGAGCACCTGTGACTGATAAGCCGGTGACAAGGGCTGTGCCTGAGAAAAATGTATCCCCCATGCCATCGCCTTCAGGATAAAGATTTAAAACAAAGCTTGATCCAATGGTGAGGGCGGCTTGCCCATTGGTGTCGGTTTCATCCCACCAAGCATTGGCAGAGCCGCTCCAGCTTTTCATCGTGATTTGATGGTTTTTCCATTCATCACCAATAATGGCGGTATCCACAGTGTCTGCTGTCATATCAATCGTCCAAGAGCGGACTTCAGCGACTGTGTTGTTGCCATTTTTGACGATACCTTCACTACCTGCGTGTGTCGCCATAGTCGTTTCTCCTTTAAGTTAAAAGTGTGCTCGGATCGCTGGCGGCAACCCGATAGCTGACGCTAAATAAAATTTCTGCCAAACCAATGGGCTTGACGTTTTCACTTTCTAAAGTAATTTCTGTGCTGATCCACCAGAGATCTTTGACAAGACCACCCAAGGTAATATCAGCTAGTAATGCTTGTCTTATCTCCACTTCGATTTGATCGAGGGTGTCATCTAAAGTGCTTGCCGCTTCTTGCGCATGGACCTTAATGAGCAAGCCCAAATTGGCCCAGACAATTCGACTGCTGTTACTGGCAGTTGTGTTATCATTATCTGCTACATCGTTTACAGTCATGATAGTAAGCCCGGGCAGTGATGCACTTTCTACCGGGTAAACTCGCGAGACAAAGACATTACTGCCCGTTGTCGCCAATCCAGTTAACACCGTTGCTACCGCATCGCGAATTTGTTGTCTTGCATGGGCCATTACGCATATCCTCGTCGCATCAGCTCAAAGTTAATTTCATGATTAAAGTTTTTCAGCCAGCGAAGATTTGCTGTGGTATCCATGGCTTTAATGGTGGCATTTTCCAAGAAGACTTTGGGAATACTGGGGCCACGTAATTCTGTAATGGGTAAGCGTGCTTTGCCTAAGCGTTTAAACACACCTTCGTGCCCACTTTTCATGCGTGCCACAAAGGCATGAGGAATATGCTGTCTGCCACCGTGTGATTTGTAACTCACACCGGTGGCATCTTGTTTCGCTTTGGGATCAATTTGAATGATCGGCAGTCGTTTGCCACTCGCTTCAACAAAACCACTGAGATTAGCAAAGCTTGCACGTTTCACTTTGGTTGCTTGGCGCACAAACTTTTGTTTGACTCCAATGTCTTTCGCAATGGTTTTCACCGCTGCCGATTGCACAGGGCGCAGGGTTTTGTTCACCGCACGCGTTGCTGCTTTTGGCAACACCTCACGTGCAAGATTGCCCAGCATACGCTCGACCTCTCGAATATCCGCACGGATATCCATATTGAGCCCTGCCATTACTGTGCCTCAAGCATAAGTGTGGTGATGCTTAAGCCATCGGGCTGCACACCCACTACGTTATACGCCACACCTGAAATGGTGAGGGTATGACCGTGAATGGCATTAGGCACATCATCGGTTTTCGCTAAAAACTGCGGATTTGAGCCTTCAACTTCTGCTGTCTCCTCAAAGCCTTTATCAAAGACACCACTGATACTAACCGTACTTGCGCCATCAAAATACTCAGCACTGTCAGTGCCTAAGCGTTTCATCACTTTATTGGTCGTCTTTTTATCAACGTCACGAAATTTTGGGGTTGCCATCGCAAACTCCTTTGAAACGCAAGGCGACCCGAAAGCCGCCTTGGTGATTAGCCATTGAGTTTGACAGGGATAGTGGGATCAGCCGCTATCTTGGACTCAAACGCGAAGCCTGCGAGTGTGTTGCCTAAGGCTGTCAATGTGATATTGCCAGCGCTCGCATCCCAGTAAACGGCTTGTCCTTGGTTGATGGCTTCTGAGGCTTTTGTCAAGGTAAACACGCCTTCGACATGGACGGCACCACTTGCATTATCAGCAATATCGACAACAGCGACACCAACGCGGTCATTGATAACAACCACATCGCTTGAATTAATGGTGGAGCCTGTGCTGTTGGCATACACCAGCACATCCCCAGGTTGGGTATAATTGGTTGACATAAGAATATCTCCTTTGAGTTAAGATTAAGCGCCTGGGTTTTTGTAGAAAGTGCGGTAATCAAGGGCTTTAACACCCGCATCAATGCGCACTTTGTATTCAATCCCATCCACGTGCCAGCCGCTTTGTTGTTCCAAGGTGGGCGCACTGCGGCCATCAAGATACGCCACTTCCAGCACATCAAACTGACTTGCATTGGCTGTGAGGTACCAAGCCGTCGTTGATGCCGCATCTAAGCGAGCATCTGAAATGACTTGGGCTAAACCACGCACGGAGTTAGGTTTTCGGCTATTGTTTTGGCTGGGATCGGTTTCAGAGGCCATCAAGACTTTCGCCGTGCCTTCTAATGCCACTGGCACTAAGAAATAGGTTGGGCGAATGTTTAGTGTTGCTTCACCAATCTTTTGGGTTGCCATTGCGACACGACCCGCATCCATTGTTGCCACCGTAGGAGCGCCACCTGATGCAGCAAGATTATTGTGGGCCGCGTCAAATAACGGCAATCCATCACTCATCGAGGGGTTATCTGTTAATACGGCGTAAACCAGGTTGCCTATGGTGCGAATGGCGGCTCGTCCCATTTTGCGTGGAATACGTGTAAAGACAGATAGATCATCATTGATGATCGCCTGACGGGTAATGGAAAACATGGAGCCATAGGTGGCTAGCTGTATGGTTTCAGCACGCTCACCGATGGTCGCTGACTTGTATTCAGCGCCTTCTAAGACTTCTTGCAAGGAGGGGAATTCATTTAAATCAACCCGAGAGTTAATTTTAAAATCCGATAAGGTGCCAGCCGTGGTCCACAGCGGGAATGTTTCTTCTGTTTCCGTGTAGCCCTTAAGCATCGACTTTTCAGCCGTATTGGCAAGGATCGATGTAAAATCACTGGTTGAATGCGTGAAAGCACGACCCACCATATCCATACGCTCTAAATTACGGGTGGATACACCTGCAATTTCTAGCGAACGTCTGGCTAATTCCACTAAAGTTAAGCCGCGAAATTCATTATGTTCGTCGTCATCAGCCATGCCACTTCTGGCTTGAATGGCAAGTGTTGCGCCTTGTCGAAATTTATCGCGGGCATCCTCTAAGACTTCCACTCTGGCATCACCGCCTAGTGAGCCATCTTGTCCGCTGGATTTGCCGATGGCATCCAGTAATAAAGTGCGCGCTTGATCGACTGTAATGTCAGGATCATCTAAACATTGATCGCACAGCTCGCGGTGCTCATCACCAAAGGATGAAAACACTTGCCGTAATTCTAGGCGACGTGTTTTCTCTGTCTTTAGCGCTTTATTTTTCGCCTCAGCGCGAATGGCTTTTTCATCCACTGCCTCGGATTCAACTTTGGCGGCGGAGGTTTCAACATGCATAGTCATTGATGCATCTCCTTCTCTAAGATCGCCAGAAGCCTCTGGCTGTGGTTGAATATCCACGACGCGATACGTCATGGCCTTGTTATCGTCTCGTCCAATACCCACCGTGCTATCTGCGGGGATATCAACAAGACTAATTTCCATGGGTGTCCATTGATTGACGCGATACTCATCAGGCTCATTTTTATGTTGAGCTGTTAGCGTGCGTTCATTAATGCGATAACCCACAGAAACATTCCGTAAAATACCGTTTTCAATATCACTCCAAATACCGCTGACATCATCGCGCTTGCTGATGCGCAATTCAGCATGGCCACGACCATTGTCAACCCAGGCGCGTTCAACCACGCCAATGCGGTTATCACGTTGGCTGCGATCGTGGTTATAAAGCACTGGTGCACCAGTATTTAAGCGGGACAAATCGACTTCATCTTCACGATGGCCCAAGACTTCAAGCCAAGGCTCTTCGAAAAATGAAGCACGTTTGACTTTGGCTTCCGATGAAAAAGTGACTTTGATGCGTCTTTCATCGGTATCCATCACCGCATCATCGTTTAAAATCACATTGCGGGTGACAATGCCTTCAATGCGTTGTTTTTTACTCATGAAGTTTTCTCCAGGTAATAAAAAGCCCACACTGGGTGGGCTAAACAAATGGGTTTGGCAAGCATCATGTGGCTGGCTCTTCAGGATCTACATTGTCCTCTTCGTTGGGATCAGCAAGACTGGGCATAGCCTGTTGCGTACTGCTAAACATTAATTCCATCTCCGTATCTTTTTGCCGCTCAGCTGCAATTTGC
Organism: Gammaproteobacteria bacterium; assembly: GCA_965230455.1. GTDB lineage: Bacteria > Pseudomonadota > Gammaproteobacteria > CBDDKY01 > CBDDKY01 > CBDDKY01. Next base: position 134,679 of record CBDDKY010000004.1, on the reverse strand, counting down.
TCGGTTACGTCAGCAGGATTGCCGCCGCGTTCACGGATCACCTGCGATCGAGATTTAAATCCAGCCAATACTGCTTCAGTATCAGCTCTCACTTCTTTTTGTGGATCAATCCAGGGGATAGCAGGACCACGAAAATCGGCGTGATCGATTGTTGCTACATCCACTGTCCTGGGTAAGGTGATTAAACCTCGGGTTAATGCCATACGCACAAAGCGTCGCCACACAGGGCGAATAAATTGCTCGATAAATTCATCGCGCAGTACTGCATAATGCACGGATTGCTCCACCAATTCTTGGCGTTGTGCACTGTAGGTGCCATTATAATCCTTAGAAATGCTGCTAAAACTGCAGCTGGTGCCAGAGGCTACTGCACGTAACATGGCATTACGAAAATCGGGCAACAATGCGCTGGGCCGATTACTTTGCACCACCCCTAGTTCTTCACCAGGTCGCAAATTATCGAAAAACATCCCTGGCTTCATTTCAAATTGGCGCTCCATCACTTCACTGGTGGTAGGATCAATGCCCGCTAAACTTTCCAGCGGCTTTTTAATAAAACCGGTCATCGCAGCCGCTACACGTGCTGCTGTGCGTTCTGATTCTTCATATTGTTTAATGTCATCAAGGCGCGTTAATACGCTTGCAAATATAGAAACGCCTCGTGTTTGGCGAATACGTTTTGTCACTTTAAGGTGAATAACATTATTGGCATTAATACGACGAGTATCGCGATTAACAAGGATAATATCGTTACCAGGATGCTCACGAAAAACATGATAAGCCTTAGGTTTGCCCCAGCGATCTTTTTCAACGCCTTGGACTAATCGCTTTTTATCATCGTTTAGGTCAAACGGCAGATAATCTGATTCAAATAATTCAACCGATAGCGGTACAAGCGTATTGTGCTGCAGACCGCGAATATTGCCTTCTAAGATATGTAACAAGACTTCACCATCACGCAGCCATGAACGACAAGCTAATCGACACACCTTATTCCAGTGATATTCACCGGTCACATCGGGGTGCAGCACCCACTCACGGAATAAATTCAGCAATTGGGTATTGGCTTTAGGCTCTAAATTACCTTGCTTGGTTTTAATTTGTGGCTCAACACCAATATTCACACCGACAATATTATTGACTAAGACATCTAATACACCATTGGCTAAGTCATGATTTTCTTCTAAATGACGCGCTTGGACTCTTAAATTATCACCGGCACGCGCTACGACTGAATCACCACTGCCTCGGTCTTGTGGTAAACGGTGTAAGCGCGACGGTTTAGCGGCTTCATAAGCACGCATCATTAACCTGGCTTGCACACGTTTCATTGCCCAAGTGGGAAATGTTGCTGAGATGACTCTATCAATAATATTCATTCGTTAAAGCTCACTATGGAATGTCGAGGTATCGGGGTGGCATTACTTAACCGGTTAATTTGGTCTTGCCAAAAAATAATCTGCTTTCGAATTTCTTCGGCGTTTTCATAAGTCAGTGTGCGTAATCCTGATGACGATGAGATGCTGACGGTTTTACCTTCTGCAACATCGAGGCTTGCCTGCAGCCAAGTCGACATTTGTCTTCTTGCTTGACCTAATGTGAGTTGTGCCATATCAATTACCTTTCAAACCAACTGCCACCACTGGAATTAATCCAGCTGGGGCCTGTGGGTGTTGTTTGTTGCTTCATTTTGGGTTTCTCAGGTGCCGCCTTTGGTTTTTCTGGCAGCGGCTGCATCTGCGGATTTAAAATATAAAGTGCAGCAGTTGCATAGACCCTGACATCTAATGCTTCATTGCGTGCGCCATTGGGTTTTTCAAATGCAATGTATGATTTACCCAAGCGATGCCGTGTTACCATTTTCTCAGCGGTTAATTGCCGAAAGTATTCCAAATCCGCATTGTAGACACCTAAAGTATCGCTCACTGGGAAGTGACAATACCCAGGTCCCGGCTCTTGGATTTTCAATCGGCTGTAAATTAATGCTTTAGCCGTGTCCGTGCCGACAGCATACAAATCCACTTTACCCATATTCGATTTCGTTGGCCTTGACACCAGAGGCTTACCAATCTGTGAGCTTCCTTTAATGGCTAATACCCGAAAGGGGTAGCGTTTGCAGTAGCGATACACTTGCATGGTGTGATGACCACCGGTATCAATACAGGCAGCTCTGATTTCAAGTGGAATACCAGATTCATGCTCAAATTTTCGAAATAACACTTCATCGAGTTTGCGCCAAAGGCTTTCTTCAGCGGGGTTGCCACGAATAATGTCGTAACACATAGACCAGCATTCTTCACCAGGGCCCCAGGCAACCGTTTCAATTTCAATACGATCGTTTTGCACATCCACACCGGCCGTTAAAATCACAGCTTTTTGCGGCACGATGGGGCCATAATATTCACGGCGTTGATAGAGTGAATCTTCTGATATCGATTCGCCTGCTTCTTCCCAGGTCTCGCCAAGTGAGGTATTGACCCAGGTTTTTAAAGTCTCCGGCAATTTTTTCGCTTCCAGAAAATTAATCACAATCTCAGACCACTTGACCCATGGGCTGTAGATTTCATTTAAGTGAAATCCAGCCACACCACGTGATTGACTGGTAGCGCGCCACTCACCTTGAGATAACATGCCTAATTTTTGTTTGTGGGTGATCGCTTCTCTGCAATGCTCACATTCATAATGGGCTGTTTCAGGGTGATCTTTTTCCCACTTTACATTAGCCCACACTAGGGCTTGATATTCATTGCAATGCGGGCATGGCACAAAATAGCGCCGCTGATCCGATCCTTCAAAGGCCGATTCAATGCGCGAGACACCTTTTAGCGTCGGTGTGCTGGTTAACAGCAGTTTGCGATTCCAGAAGGTGGTGCTACGTTTACGTGCCAAATTCACTGGATCACCTTCTGCACCTGCAGAGGCGGGATAGCGATCCACTTCATCACACAGCACAATCCTAATCGGGCGGCTGGCTAATGATGCCGGGCTATTACCACCTGACATCGTTATATGCCCACACGGAAATTGCTTATGCAGCATGGTATTGCCGCTATCGCGTGAGCGCGGATCCTTTACTTTGCCACGCAATGCGGGTGTATCCCGGAGCATGGGCGCTAATCGGTCTTTCGACCAGGCTTGCGCCATCTCTAATGTGGGTTGCAAAACCAGCATCGGCGCTGGATCTTGGTCGATGTAATAACCCACGATGTTATTTAAAATTTCAGTTTTGCCGACTTGGGCACTACACATCACCACCACAGTGTGAATGGCGGGATCATTAAACGCATCCATGATGCCTTGTTGATAAGGCGCGCGATCGGTGCACCACTGGCCTGGCTCAGCACTGCTTTCAGGACTTAGTCGTCGGTAACGATCTGCCCACTGACTCACCGTCAGATCCGGTGGTGGCATCCACGCTTGGCTCGTCTCCTGTTGTAAACTCTGTATTGTCGTGATCAGCACCATCGACCTCGTGATAGGGGTTGGCTAGCTCAGTGAGCGCTTCATAAATGGCTGTTTTCAGCAATGCCTCAATCTCAGCCGTTTCTTGCAAGCCGGTAACTTGGGCCGCCATCTTGTTGGGCAAACTCAATAGCTTGGCTCTGGCATTGGTGATCATCTCGACCCAGGTTTCAGAGACATCTTCTACCGTGAGTAATTTGCCGCGCAATTGCTCTAGCAATAATGATTTTTCATCGGCCTGCAATTTGGTTAAGCGGGCACGTTCTTTGTGATAATCCGCGCTTTCCAGTGATTGACCGTTGGCGCGGTCTTGCAAATATTGCACGTAACAGCGAACGGAATTTTCTAAGTCATAGCGACCGCGCTCATTCTTGGGGATCACACCTTCTTGCGATAATTGCTGAATGCGTCGCTCGGTCAAATTCAATATGCTTGCAATCACCGATACCGGACAGCTGGGTAAATCCATAGTAGCCTCATAAAAACTGGTTAGAAGCGAAGCACCCATTTCGGTTTTGTGCCTAGCTAAAAATCGCGCGTCTCGCCCCGCATCCAAGGTGGCTCCAAGAGTACCTTTTTTGATGGATGGCAGCACTATCACCACAGCATAAAAATAATTTCCCTGGGTGATTGGTAATGACAATACTTACAAAATCATTTGCATTGCTACCATGTTGCGTTAAAACCATTTCATTTATCCTTGAGCAGCTGCGTTTTAATCTGCGAGCCATAGCTTGAGCCAAAGTAATAAGTGATCACGGATATCCAAGCCGTACCCAGTGACCCCAGCATCACTTCAATCACACCCTGTGTGCCTTGTTGAATGGGGTATAGCATCATCATAGTTAACACACCAAAGAAGCCAAAGGTCAGCAGTAATGCCAATACAGCAGGTATTTTATCTTTGGTAACCATCTCCCGTTGACGGGCGCTGTCGCGATCCATCGCTGCAATCTTCTGCTCATCTATCCCTAATTCTGTCATCTTGGTTTTGTACTCAGCATCGACACGGCGTAATTCTACAAGTTGCTCAGGCGTGGCTTGCGCTAAGGCTTTTTCAATTTCAGCCTCACTGGCGTTTTCATTGCCCAATAATACTTGTCCAACCAATTTGCCAGCAGCCGCACCAAAGGGGCCACCGATCATCGTGCCGAGAAAAGGAGCAACAGTGCCAAGGATTTTCTTTAAATTCATGCCACCCATTCCTCATAGTGTTTGATGAATTCTTTCACTTTGCCTTTGCCCAAGTGGGTGTTGTAATGCTGTTTCCAGTAGTTGGCTAAGCCTGCAATGTCATTGGCATCGGGTAGTGCTTCTGGTACACGATAATAAATCACCCGTGCAATTGCCGTGTTGTAAGCCAGGTTGGTGATTAACTCACTTTCCTTGGCTTCCCAGGTGCAGCGATTAGAACTCAGATGACTAATGGCATCCGATAATTCGTGTTGGTATTTCAGATAATTTTTCCAAACATCCTTGTGCGTATTGGGCTCGATTTGATAAATACCGAGCGCTGGGCCTTTGACTTGCGTTAAATAATGGCCCAATTGTGATTCTTGTGCTGCAGTGCCGAGTAACAAGTTTTCAGCAGCAATCGACCAAAGATTAATGGCCTTGAGTGTTGGCCTGATCACATATTGCCTTAGCTCACTGGCTTTAATCCCGCTCATGGCTGCAACTCCTTGAGGGTGATGCCCACACCAATCAGTGCTAACAAAATGGCTGCCACGATGGGGCCATATTTAATAGCGGCTGCCAATAAACCAGAGCGGGCTTGGTTAGCTGCCTCAGTGGTTAATTTATAAGCTTCTAATTGCATTAAGCGCTTCTCACTTTTGCCAAAACCGGTCTTGAGTTCGCTCATGAGCTGCTTGATATTGGATATTTCCATATTATGCTCAATTTGTGAGCGAATGAGATCCCCTAAACCTTTTTGTCCCTCAGCCAATACCCGCACTGTCGTGGTCAGCTCATTAAGGCTGGTGGTAAGCATGGCTATATCCTCCGCCTGGCTGGCAACTTCGGTTTTGACAGGGCAATCGGGCATTTATTGGGCTCCAAAAACGCAAAAAGCCCGACCAGGGGTGCTGATCAGGCTTTCAGGCATAAAAAAACCGCTCAAGGCGGTTATTGACAAACTTATCCAATGATAGTTTTTTTATAGCAAAATCGGCCGGTAATTGCAAATGTTTTCGGCTGGGATTGCTTTATTGGGTTTTTTAATTATTTTTTTTGAAAAACAAATTATATAACACAGGTAGTAAGAACAGGGTTAACAGCGTTGATGAAAACAGACCACCTACAACGACAGTGGCGAGTGGTCTTTGAACTTCGGAGCCAATGCCCCTAGCTAACAGCATTGGAATTAAACCTAGTGCTGCTATTGAAGCAGTCATTAGGACAGGACGTAATCTGGATAATGCACCCTCAAAAATCCCCTGGTATTTTTCCATGCCACCTGCAATATTCTGATTAATAGCATTAACCATCACGACACCATTTAAAACAGCGATGCCGAAGAGTGCAATAAAACCAATCGACCCTGGTACTGATAAATATTGTCCTGAAATGAAAAGTGCAATAATTCCACCTATTAGTGCCAAAGGAACATTGACCATAATTAACAAGGCTTGCCCTAAAGAATTAAAGGCAAAATATAATAACAAAAAGATAAGTGCGAGTGATAACGGGACGACAACTACAAGTCGAGCTTGAGCGCGCTCTTGATTTTTAAATTGTCCACCATAAACCACAGTATAGCCACTTGGTAGATTCGCACTTGCATTGATTTTATCTTTTATTTCGGAAACAACGCTGCCCATATCTCGTCTTTCGACATTTGTTTGTATTACAACTCGTCTTTGAACATCATCACGGCGTATTTGTGGTGGACCTGCTTCAATCTGAACTTTGGCAACATCGCCTAATCTAACTAACGCTCCATTAGGAGCACGCAACAATAAATCGCGAATAGCTTGTGCGTTATCTCTATGCTCTTTTGCTAGTCGGACATAAATATCGTAACGTTCATTGCCATTAATAACTTGTCCAGCTGATTTGCCGCCAATTTGATTAGAAATAAGAGACATCACTTGGCCAACAGAAATACCATAGCGCATCAATGCTTCGCGGTTAGGTTTTACAATAAGCTGAGCCTCACCTGTAATAGGCTCCATAGCGACATCGCGGGTACCATTGATATTTTTAACGATATTTTCAATTTCCTTTCCTTTTGCCGATAATATTTTCAAGTCCGGCCCAAATAGTTTAATGGCAAGTTGAGCTTTGACACCTGATAACAATTCATCAACACGGGTAGCTATGGGCTGTGAAAAAGAAAAAAGTAACCCCGGATATGTGGACATTTTATTTTCCATCAAGCGTTGTAACTGTTGTCGATTATTTGCAGATGTCCATTCACTTACAGGCTTAAGGCCAACTAAAAATTCAATATTTGAAACAGGCTCAGGATCTCCACCGAGTTCTGCTCGTCCAATACGGGCTGAAACACTCGTCACTTCAGGAAACGTCATGATTTTATCCTCAAGTTTCTGTGCTACTTTTACTGAGTAATCCAAATTAACCGACGGAGCTAGAGTAACGCGGACATTTAACGTCCCTTCTTCTAACTCAGGAACGAATTCAGTGCCTAGAAAAGGAATAAGTGTTAACGCAAGTAAAAGCAATGCAAGTGAAATTGCAATAACAGTTTTGGGCCGTTGCAAGGCTCTTCTCAGTGTTTTTTTATAAAAATTTTGAATTGGGCGTAAAATAAAACTTTCTTTTTCTTTAACGCCTCGTCGATATAGGTAGGTCGCGAGGGCCGGGATAACTATCATTGCAACCAATAAAGAGGTGATCATAGCAAAGACGATGCTTTGCGCCATTGGGTGAAACAATTTCCCTTCAACGCCTTGCAAACTAAATAATGGTGCAAATACCACGATAATAATGAGTACGGCAAAAAATACCGGGCGAGCAACTTCTCTAGCCGCTTCTTGAATTCTTAAGGCAATTCCATGGCTATCATGAATTGCATCATAAGGATCTTGAGTGTTCGGTAGAGTTTCTTCGTGATCACTCTTATGATGATTAGGGTTAGGATGACTGAGGTGCTTGAAAATATTTTCCATCATAACCACTGAGCCGTCTACAAGCATACCAATGGCGATTGCCAAGCCTCCTAACGACATCAAGTTTGCTGATATTCCCCATTGAGCCATCAACATTAATGCTAAGCCAATAGAAATAGGAACAGAAATTAGTACGAGTAGAGTCGCTCGAAGATTCATTAAACATAATAACAAAACAATAAAAATTAGTATAAAGGCTTCAATAAGTGCTTTAACTACAGTATGAACAGCTTGATTAACTAAATCAGATTGATCATAAACAGTTTCTAGCGTAATTCCTTTGGGTAATGCTTGCTGAATCAGTGGGATTCGCTCTTTGATGCTATCAATAGTGGCTTTGGTATTAGCGCCCATTCGTTTGAGCACAATCCCTGTTACTACTTCACCTAATGCCTTGGATGAGCCTTGTTGATTGCGCGTCGTCATGGTAACAGCCCCTTGACGAATTTCACTGCCATAATTAACTTTGGCAACATTGCGGACTCTAATGACAGTGCCATGCACTTCTTTAATTGGTGTGTTTGCTATTTCATCGATTCCCTTTTTACCAGATTGGATCCATCCAACGCCACGAATGATCAATTGTTCATTGCCACGATCAAGATACCAACCGCCTGCATTACGGTTGTTGTTTTCGATGGCATCCGCTACATCTTGAGCTGTTAGTTTATAAGCAAGTAGTTGGGAAGGATCGATTTGTACTTGATATTGGCGGACTTTACCGCCAAAAGAAAGGACGTCAGTGATTCCATCAACGGGCAATAACATCAACTTCACTAGCCAGTCATTATAACTGCGTAGCGTCATAGCATCATATTTTTCAGGATTGTCGGTGCGTAGTATGTATTGATAAACCTGACCTAAACCAGATGTGTTTGGGCCAATTTCAGGCGTTCCTATCCCTTCAGGTATATTTTCACGAGCAGCTTGTAACTGTTGAAAAACGAGTTGTCTGGCAAAATAAATATTTACTCCTTCTTTGAAAACAACAGTAATTACTGATAGGCCTGTTTTTGATATAGATCTAACTTCTTCAACGTCAGGTAGGGAATACATAACGGCTTCGATGGGAAATGTAATTAATTGCTCCACCTCTTCAGAAGCTAAGCCGGGGGCCTCGGTATTCACGGCTACTTGGACATTTGTGACATCTGGAAAAGCATCAAGATTCAGTTTGGGGAGAATAAGAATGCTACTTACAATAAGAGCAATAAGAGCCAGAACTACCATCAAGCGGTTTCTAACAGCAAAATCAATTATCCAATTCAGCATAATACAAAAATCCCTTTAGTCTAATGATTATGTGTTTGAAACCCAGTCTTTAATAACTCCGAATGTACTGCAAAAGCATTTTCGGTAACAACACGAATGCCTGGTTTCACTCCTTCAATAATGGCTTGTTTGTTAATAGTCTCAACAAGTCTAATTTCAACTTGTTGAAAGTGGTTTGGTTTTACCTCTACGTAAATAGCCCAGTCACCGTCAGCTGTGCGTAAAACTGCGGCCTCTGGTACGACTAGCACAGGTTTACCGTCACCTACTGCAATGCGGCAATTGACAAATTGACCAGGATGAAATGCGTCATCTGTGTTAGGAATACTTATTCTAACAATTTGGGTGCGTGTAGTTTCTTCTAACTTGTGGTGAATTTGTATTACTTGACCCTTAACCCAATGTTTTGGCTTTCCAACCAATACTTCGGCTCCTTTTTTGATGAGGGCAACGTTTCCATTTGATAAACGTGCATCAACCCATAATGAAGATTCATCAAGGATATGGTAAAGAACATGGCCCGGCTCGACCCGCTCACCTTCAGTGACATTTGCATCATAAACTGTTCCACTTTGTGGTGAGAGCAAGGAGAATTCTCCTGTTGCTTCTGCAGAGTCTTTTTCTTTTAAAAAATTCTCAATTTGTATTTTGCTCATACCATAGGCTACAAGCTTAGCAGATGCATGGCGATAGTTTATTTGCGCTGTTTGAAAGCGTTTGGCGCCAACTGCTTGTTTACCTAGCCCTTCAACACGCTGCCACTCATGGTATGCTAGTAACAAATCACTTTGTGCTTTCGCCATCTCCACACTAGATAAAATAACCAGAGGTTGGCCGACCTCAACATGATCACCCACATTAACTTTTCGTTTTATCACTTGTGCTGCTATACGTGGGACAACTTTACTCGACTTATTGTTATTTGGGATGATTTCTCCTGGAGCCTGAAGATATTTTGGCAGAGTTTGCAATTGCAAAACAGTCGTTTTTATACCCGCTTCTTGCTGAGAAGTGGCGTTAATTTCTACTAATCCAGCTTCACCATGATCATCATTACTGTCGGCATTTTGCATTACTTTTTTAGCACCGTTTGTGCCTTCATCTTTATGATCGTGCCCCGTTCCTGCAAGCGCGCATACACTTGATAGTAGGAATGAAATAAAAATGATAAATTTTAATTTTGTCACTTGCCAATACCCCTGTTGTGTGGTTGTGCATCATACCTCAACCATTGGTTTAAGTTTCCAGATGCATCTAGCCATTGAAACCATGCTCGCCAAGTTTGGCCATGTAGCTCAGCGCCTGCTATTTGACTATCGATACGTTGTTTAAGCTGTATCAGATAATCGGTTGTATTGATTTCTCCAGCATCCCATAGTTTATCGAGTAGTTTAATGCCACCATTTAAGCTCCCGGCAGAAATTTTTTGCCACTGGTTATAGGAGTGAAAAAGAGTTTTATAACGCGATGTTGAGCCTTGTAGACGCGCTTTGGCATGCCAATACGCGTCAAGTCGTGCTTTATCAGCAGCAATAGCATCTTGGTTTGCGCCTACCACTTGATCATGAAAATTATTACGAACAAAAAGAGGTATGCTTAAAGTTAATCCAACAAGAGCTTTTTTATCCTCTTCCCCCCCTCTTAGACTGACTGTTGGATCAGGTCTGGTATTGGTTTTAGCTACCCTAATGCGAGCATTGGCGGTATTTGCGCGATATTGAAGCATTTGCAGTGAGGGTAATTGTTGCAGGAGCCTTGTTTGATCGCTTGGTAATTGAGGAGGTTGAGGTAGTCTATTGGGCAAGGCTGGCCAAGTATTGGCTATACGGTTTGTAATAGCGGCTAAAACTTCCTTGGCTTGGCTTAAGGCAATTTCGATATTTGCTTGCTGTGCGATAGCTTCAGAGAGAGCCAATTTAGATTGGTCTAATGCGGCTTGTCCTAGGTCACCTGCAGCGTGTTTCTTTTCAGTGAGCTGCACAAAGCTACGCAGCAATTTCGTACGTTTTTGCGCCAGCCTAGCTATTTCTTGAGCGGTATTGAAATCAACCAATGCTGTAAAAGCAGTAGTGCCAACTGAGAGTTTTCTTGCGGCTAACAAGGCTTGTGCTTCAGCAAGCGAGGATTGTCCAACCTGGCGATTAGCTCCACGTTTGTTGAACAAATCAATTGTTTGGCTTATACCAACAGTGTATGTGTTTTCTTGAGCATCCTTATGTACCCGTTCACCATCCAACTCTAATTCGGGGTTATATATCGGTCGACTTAATGCTGATGCATTAGCTCTTGCAGACATAACTTCGGCTTCAGCTGACTGAATACCTGGATTGGTTTCCCATACTTGATTTATAAAAGAACTAATTTCTGGATGGGATGAAGGTACAGTCGTAGCAGAACCATAGCTAAGCAATGGTGATAAAATCAGCAATATAGCTAGCACTATTCCCGACAAATGACTTTTTTCCATGTCTAAAAATTCCTTAGCTCCGGTCGACGAACGTGATAAGCCTCTTACAATCACAGGTGTTAATTGCAAGTTGCTAACGCAATGCCGCATTTTTAATCAAGAAAGCGGACATGTTCGTGATTGTAAAGCGCCTTCGTTCATTATACACTATAATTGAGGTTAACGATAAGGTAAAGGTTTTGCTTGCGGCGCATCAAGTTAGGCATTCCTACATTCTCAAAGGTCAATATTTGCCCAAATTATAAACTGGACGATTGAGCAATGAATAAAACAATCAAACTTTCGCTGAAAAACATTAGCTGTGCGAGCTGTGTAAAGACAATAGAAGATGCTTTGACGCAGGTTGAAGGAGTAGAAAAGGCACAAGTCAACTTTGCAGATAGATCAGCGTTAGTCATAGGCTCAGCCTCTTCCGACATACTCATTTCTGCCATTAAGGGTGTTGGGTATCAAGCAGTATTAATTAACGAGCATGTAACTGAGGAAGAAGAACAGGAAGAGTTTTCTCGTTTTCGTCAGTTAATTCGAAGATTTATTATTGCTGGTACGGCAGGGATCATTCTTTTTTTATTCAGCTTACTTGATGTTATCCCAGAAATTACTTCTGTTTCTGGTCAAGTAATTTGGTTTATCATCGGCTTAATAACACTAGGGTTGATGATTTATTCCGGCGGTCACTTATACCGCAATGCATGGAAAGCATTTCTTAACAACTACGCCACCATGGATACACTCATTGCGTTGGGTACAGGTACAGCATGGGTTTATTCACAATTCATCACATTATTCCCTCACACAGTACCAGCATTAGCCCAACATGTTTATTTTGAAGCTGCATTGATCATTATCGCTCTCGTTGATCTGGGTGCTGCCCTTGAGATAAGAGCGCGCGGTAAGACTTCTCAAGCCATTAAGCGGTTAATAGGACTCCAAGCTAAAACAGCCCGTGTAGTACGTGCGAATAAAGAAATTGATATACCCATAGAAGATGTTGTGCTGGGAGATATTGTCCGCGTTCGCCCCGGTGAAAAAATAGCAGTGGATGGTGAAATTATCGAAGGTCATTCAATGGTAGATGAATCAATGCTCACTGGCGAGCCTATTCCAGTGAAAAAAGGTGCTGGTGATGAAGTTATTGGAGGATCAATCAATAAGACAGGTACTTTTCTTTTTAAAGCAACCCGTATAGGGAAAGATACCGCTCTTGCCCAAATTATTAATCTGGTACAGCAAGCTCAAAATACAAAACCGCCCATAGCACGTTTAGCAGATATTGTATCTTCTTTTTTTGTTCCTGCAGTCATGGTAATTGCTGTAGTAACAGCATTAGCATGGTTTAACTTTGGACCTTCACCAAATATCGGTTTTATGTTGGTAACTTCTATGACGGTGCTTATTATCGCTTGCCCATGCGCCTTGGGTTTAGCCGCACCGATCTCAGTAATGGTTGGAATGGGCAAAGCAGCTGAGCATGGTACATTAATTCGTAATGGCGAAGCGTTACAACAAGCGACTAAACTTTCGGCCATTATTCTTGATAAAACCGGCACTATCACAAAGGGGCATCCTGAAGTAACAGAAGTGTACGCTATCTCTGGCTGGACAAAAGACGCAGTGCTTCAATGGGGGGCAAGCATTGAAAGCGGGTCTGAACATCCGCTTGGTCAAGCGGTGGTAGATGCCGCTAGTATGAAAAAGCTTTCTGTTTTGCCAATAAGCCGCTTTTCTGCAATCGCAGGGCATGGAGTATCGGCAGTTATAGAAAACAAGCCTGTATTTTTTGGTAATAACAAGTTAATGATAAAAGAAGGCATTGCGATTGAACATTTAACAAGTAAAGCGTCTAAGCTGGCAAAGCTTGGACACACCCCTATGTATATTGCAATTGACGATCAAGCAGTAGGCATTATTGCCGTTGCAGATCCTATCAAAGATGACTCGAAGGCGGCGATTGAACGACTTAATAAATTGGGGCTAAAAGTCATTATGTTAACCGGTGACAACGAAGTTACAGCCAATGTGGTAGCAGAGCAAGTAGGTATCAGCACCGTCTTAGCGGATGTATTGCCACAAGATAAATCAGCTAAGGTACAAGAGTTGCAGGCGCAAGGTGAAATTGTTGGGATGGTTGGAGATGGCATTAATGATGCACCTGCGCTCGCTCAAGCAGATGTTGGCTTTGCTATAGGCTCTGGAACAGACGTTGCTATAGAGAGTGCTGATGTTACTTTAATGCGAAGCTCTGTACATGGCGTGGCTGACGCTATTGCCATCTCAGGCGCGACAATGAGAAATATCAAAGAAAATCTTTTTGGCGCATTTATCTATAATAGCCTAGGGATCCCTGTTGCCGCTGGTATTTTATACCCTTTCCTCGGTGTGTTACTTAATCCTATTATTGCTGGAGCTGCTATGGCTCTTTCTTCTGTAACAGTTGTTAGTAATGCTAACCGTTTGCGTTGGTTTAGAACACAAGGAGATCGAGCATGATTACTTTTGTTATAAACTTTATTGGTTTCATTTTAATTTTTTTAATTATTTGGTGGTTTGTTATTTTCAAACCAAAAGCAGCTCAAATTATGGGTGATACCATCGATATCAAAGTACATGATGGAGTTTATACGCCATCTGTTGTTAAAGCGGCGAGAGGACAGACGTTACATTTAAGATTTATTCGAGAAGACGATACGCCTTGTTCTGAGATAGTTGTATTTGAGCAGCTTAACATCAGTGCACAATTGCCATTAGGAAAAGCATATAATCTTGAAGTTAAGGTGGAAGACATAGGTGAGTATGACTTTACTTGCCAAATGGGCATGTATCGAGGGAAGTTAATTATTGAGTGAGTAAATCAATATGCCGGTTTGGTTATTTAACAGTGTAGCATTAACAATTAATTTGCACTCAGTCTACCAGCAAGCCATTGTTTCCCCATATCGACATAAACTTTAAATTGAGTTCTGGAAACGCCTATTTTTCGGGCTTTGAAGGGCAAGGTGCCCCTGTCAAAGTACTGTGCACGCAGGGCTTGGGCCAATTTTGGGGTTTGGCGAGCGATTTCGGCTACCAACCCCTCAATTTCCTCAGCTTCGACATTCTCAGGTGGGTATACAGGGCCGGTAGTTTTGACCAGATAGCCTCCAGTTTCCATGAGGCGGGCCTCCAGGCTCTTTTTGGGGTACCCCAGCCCAAAGTCGTTATGGCGTAAATACCAATCTGCCCATTCTTCAAGGCGGCGTTCGACATACTGCATCACGTCATTTTGCATAGGCTATCTCCAGCGGGGTGATTTCAGCTTGGATCCATCCTGGTTTTTCAGTGTGAGCACGCACAATTCGCAGATCAGCAATCTGGCTATCGTCGTGATACACACCACCAGCTTGCATCGCATCAAGGATCGCCTTGTTGAGATTATCCAAATCTCGTCGCCTTTGATCGGGTGGGAAGGCCCTTAGATGGACTTTGAGTGGTCCTTCCATGGGGGATTTAATTTTCAAGCAGGCAAGTTTTACTGCTTCTCGGTATTGCCTACCTCGGTGACTGACTAACACTTTGCCGTTGGTATAACGCCAGTAGTGATTGACTGAGGGTGGAAATGGTAGGTTAAGCGTTATCATTGGCACCTCGATATTCTGCTGGCAAGTGATGCTGAAGGTTGTGCTGTGTTGCCCATTGATTTAAAACTTCGGGTGGTGTTTCGCTCCAGCTGCTGTAGCCCAGTTGATTTTTGAGTGTCTCCCAGGCCCAGCGGCTGACATAGTCAATGCGTTTTTTATCAAACCACTCCTTACCGCCGAGCGCTGATTCACCTTGTTGGTGCTGTAATGCATGATGTTGATGACACAATGGGATGGCTGAATACTCAGGCTTAATAGCAACACCAGCACCATTAGCCACGCGGCGCACATGCGCAGCTTCAGTTGGGTGATGCTCGTTGGGTGGTGATTGGCAGTAAGCACAAGGTTGTTGTCTTAACCACGATAAAAATGTTTGATCACTGCCAATGGCTTGCCAAATGTTAGGGGTGCGAAAAAATACTGAGAGACGAAGCGCCTTTGCTTGTTCACCGTATGGTGTTTTAGGTTTTTCACCATCGATAAATTCCTGCTGCATTTGTGCTTGTGCGGTTTCTAAGTCCAGTTGAACAACAGCGATAGGCGTTCCTGGCTCACCCAATTGGCGCATCACACTTTCACGATAGCGTGGCTCAAAATCAATTTTTAATCGCACAGTGCCATCAACCAGTGTTGTTAATGTGCGTGATACTGCGGGGATTGCAGAATTCTCATCAGTCATGCTGTGTTCTCCGTTGCTATGGGTAATTGATCAAGTAACTTGTGAATGGGTTTGCTGAATTGTTGTATTTGCAAGGCTGTGCTGCCACCAGATAACATTACTTGCTCTGCTTTTTCTGGATCGCCAATGAGTAATGGTGGTTTGATGGCGTAACCATCTTTGCCATTGTCTCGCTCAGTAATCCCGCATAAATATTTGGGATAACGTTCCGGTGGCTTGTTAACAAAACCCATGTATCGCTTTTGAAATTCATTCGCACGAAACGGCATTTCATCGATCGTCGTGCTGCAGAGTTTTATCCAGCCACCCATATCATCCAAAGCGGCATGGATAAGTGGATCATCAAAAGCGATGCTTTGGTAGCTGCCAATGTGTGATATTGCTTTTTTAACTTTGGCCCAGGCTTGTAATGCTTTGGTTTCGCCGCTGCCTTCAATGAAACGGACAACATCGGCAGGTTTTGGAAAAAATTGGCCGCAGTCAGGGTTGTCAATGTGCACTTGAAAAGCGCGCTGGACATCACACAGCTCAAAACGCTTCAGGGCTTGCCAGTAAATATCCGTGAGCGCTTCAGAAATGGCTTTGCCATAAAGCTCGCCAATACCGGCAATCATGGCAGTGAATTTTGGAATATCATTTGGCTGCATTGGCTTCCTCCTCAGCGATTTTTTTATTCATCCAGCGCTCTAGGGTTTGTACGTTGGCTTGCGTTTTGCGATCGGCGTCGCTGATTGGCCGTGGAGGTTGATGGTAGTTATGCATGAAACGATCGATTTGATCGCCATCACGTAAAATCACATGCAGTCCGTCATAGCGTTGACCGCGATCGTTATCACCCATGTTGTGTGGTGTATAGCTGCAACCGGTGATGGCATGGCAAAGTTGTTCAACGCTATAGCCGAATTTGAGCGCCTTGCGGATAATGGCTTTGCGTTTATCGTCAAGCCTAGCATTGGGGTGATTCATCACTGTTTTCCAGTGCTCAAAAACTTGATGAGTGTCAGTTGGGATTTCTTGCAAACACGGTCGCGCTGGCGCGACAATGTTTTCTCTCTTTTCCTTCTCCTTTTCTTTCTTCTTTTCTTTATCCTTATTCTTCTCCTTGCTTCGATGGTCCATCGAAGGGGCATCGGAGGGGCTTATTAATTCTGCAAAATCTGGATCAAGATCAGAGTTTGATCGAGTGTGAGTTAAATAAAAATGTTGTTGATATTTATCGTAAAAATCAGCTAAAAACGGTAGCTCTGGTAGTGAAAAATAGCTATCATTAATGGCCATCACACGTTTATCATTGGGTTTGAGTTGTTCGCCCACTTGATAAAGGGCCATTTCGTGTACCCAGACATATTCAGAAGCAACATCGAAGCTACAAAAATTAATTTCACAAAGTTGTTGAAGCCCCTTCGATGCCCCTTCCAAGGGTATGCCAGTATCATGAGCAACATAATCAATTGGTAAATAATAAATGCCGATCATGTTTGAGTGCGGACTCGTCATCAGATACAAAGCAATCAATTGAGTTTCAATACCTAATCCACGAATTTCTCGGCCTGTTTTCCCAATCCAAAATTTTGGTGAAATCTTTGCAAAGCTGCGCATCATTACTTGCTCCCCTTAGAATTTGCTTGTTGAAACCATTGATAGGACTCATCCCAAACAATGCGGCGGCTGACCGGATTCACTATGCGCTCACAGATGCTGGCGTCATCATTGGCCGTCCAGATAATTAATTCTTTGGGTTGGCGCTTGCCATGAAGAATGAATACCGTCCAGACTTTTGTTTTGATAAGTGATTCCAGCGTAATGAGTTGGCCCTTAGGTACTGGCACACCAATATGCTTGGTTTCATACAATAAAAATTGCCCATGGCGCTCCACGACCGCATCAAAGTCCATCGGCATAATGGCTGGGCCAAATGCACCTTTCAGCCAATCCCATTCAAATAGGCCGTCAAAACCAGCAGGTTTAGCGCCATCAAATAATCGTTGGTTATTAATCATGTTTGTCGCTCCCTTAAAAAATCGATTTGCTCTTGGTGACTTGCTGTGGCAATCTTTGCTGCAAGTGAAATTGAAATGGATTTGTTATCCATGGCGGCAATAAGTGTTGGGATCCCAAGCTGTATGACTTTTTTGGCTCGCCTGTATGAGTCTCGACTTGAAAATCCAGCCAACTTGGCTGCAATGTCATCGGTTTTGCCTGAAAGGTGGGAGCATTTGCGCCTACCTTTTCGGTTACCAAGCTGGTTTTCGATGTTGATAGCGACAAAAACTTGATCGCTGATTGTTATCAGTCCATTCAATTCATTGATAAGGCGCACACCTAACAACAACGCCTCTGTATCAACGACAATGGCTGAGATAGTCGAATGACCTGATGCTTTGCGTGCTTCTAATCTTGCAAGGCCAGCAATGAGGTTGAGATCGGCAGTGACAATAATGGGTTTGGCTAACGCATCTTTATCCTGAGATAGGGGCATTTGCTCCTGTTGTGAGTCAGTTACTGCAATATTTTTGATCGGAATATTGACAGTTTTGTTGCCATCACTATTGCGTAGCCGCCGCATCACTTTGTTTGTTGCCGTCTCATCTGGAGCTAATCTTTCGGTACTCACACCTGTGATCTCCTCAGTTAAAATCGCATATTGGTAAGGGATCGCATCATCACGATTCAGCCAGTTATTCACTTGTGAGCGTTTAGCGCCGATTTGCTTTGCCAGCCCTGTTACACTGCCAACAAAGCGGATCGCCTCTAATAGCGCACGCTTCTTTATTTCGTATTTGTCCACATACATCCGTTTGCCCTCGTAAAATCCATAACGCGTCGTGCGAATCCATTCGGAAACCTCCGTTTTTCTGGGTCATGGTGTGTCCTTACCACCTAGCAACAGGTTACTGGGATCGACTGACACATATGTGTCAGTTGTTCCGGGTACAGTGAGTTCTGAAGCAACAGTCTCTAGGAGTTAAAAATGGTGATGATTGACCAGATAACCGCGAAGCAACGTTTGGCTTCGCTTCAATACAAGCGACGAGGGTGGCGACGGTGGGTTGGGTTTTTACTCCCAAATCGTCGCATTAAGGAGGTGCGTAATGAGCACAAAGTTTAATCAGATGGTGCGTGATCTTGTGGGAGATGGTGTATCTACGATTGATGATCTCAGCGATCGAGATAAGCGTCGTTTAACGGCTGTGTATCTCAAGGAAGCTGAAAAAATCGAGCAATGGGAATTTATTACTGAGCCACCGGCTTGTGAAAAATTACCTGAATTGTTGATTGATTTATTAGAAAGTCGGCGTAACGGGACATTCAGTTTTTATGCACCAGAGATCACTTTGGCAATCACGATGGCCACAGCGGCTATTCAGTGGTGCATGGACAATATTGAGGAAGCAATTGAAGAAGCGGTTGCTGAGCACAAGGCTGAGCAGCGTTTTGATCACCGGAAGGGATACAGTCATTACAGTGAGGATTTAGATTATGGTTACTGATCTCAGTTTAAAAAATTTGGCGAATAAAATGATCCAGATCATGAGCGATGTGGAATACATCCAAAAAACCGGGTTTAACCAATTTCATAAATACAAATATGCAACTGAAGCTGATGTCGCTGCGGCATTTGCTAAGGCGATGCAACAGCATCATGTTTTTATGTTTTCATCCATATTAGAGCGTGATTGCAAGTCGTACCAAACCCGAGGCAACAAAGAATCATTTTTAGTGACTGTTAAATTGCAAGTGACCTTTGTAGATGCCGATAGCGGTGAAAGTTATACCGGAATTTTCTTTGGTGATGGCTCTGATCCAGATGATAAAGGTGTTTATAAAGCGATTACCGGCGCACAGAAATATGCATTGATGAAAACGTTTTTAGTGGAAACCGGTGATGATCCAGAGCGTGATGATGCTGCACCACCACCCAAACCCGCCATTGATAAATCACAACTAATCACAACGCTTGAAGCTAAAGCACGCCAAGGCACAGAAGCTTTCCGTGCTGAATGGCGAATGCTCTCACAAGAGCAACGTGATGCGGTGCGTGACCATACGGGTGTTTTTCAACAACTGGCTAGCCAAGCCGATCAATCATTATCACAGGA
Source organism: Gammaproteobacteria bacterium (assembly GCA_965230455.1). Classification (GTDB taxonomy): domain Bacteria; phylum Pseudomonadota; class Gammaproteobacteria; order CBDDKY01; family CBDDKY01; genus CBDDKY01. The sequence continues at coordinate 114,949 of CBDDKY010000004.1, read as the reverse complement.
GGATATTCCACAATGAATTTAAGTTTATACAAAGTCGCTGATGAGTACTTGCAAGTTTGTGAAGCATTACTTGATCAAAAAGATGAATTACCAGCGGAAGTCATTGCTAACACCATTGAGGCATTAGCTGGTGATGTTGAGAAAAAATCGATTAACGTTGCTGCCTACTATAAAAATTTACAAAAAGAAGTTGCAGCAATGAAAGACTACGAAAAAGAAATGCGAGATCGTCGTCGCCGTCTTGAAAATCACACTGAGCGATTGCGTGAATATTTAAAGTCAAACATGCAACGTTGTGGGATGCAAAAGATTAAAGGCACGGAATTTACGATTAGTATTCGCAAGTCGCCCGACTCTGTGGTGATAGATGATGCTTATAGCTTGCCACAAGACTATATCGATCACATCGATATTCATCCTGACAAAAATAAAATTAAGCAGGCAATACAAGCTGGTGAAAAAATTCCTGGCGCACATTTAGAAACTGGCAGCAGTTTAATTATTCGATAGGAGATCGGTGATGAGTAACGGTGTTAATAAAGTTATTTTGGTGGGAAATCTAGGTGCAGATCCTGAAGTGCGGTATTTCCCGAATGGCGGTGCAACGACAAAAATTCGTGTCGCTACCAGTGAATCGTGGAAAGACAAGGAAACGGGTCAAAAGCAAGAGCGCACTGAATGGCATCAAGTCTGTTTTTTTAATCGCTTAGCTGAAATTGCTGGAGAGTATTTACAAAAAGGCAGCAAGGTCTATGTGGAAGGCATCCTAAAAACCCGCAAGTGGTCTGATCGCAACGGGCAAGATCACTACACCACGGAAATCATCGCTAAGCAAATGCAAATTCTCGATAGCAATAAGTCATCAGGTAATGATGATTCGACGCTAAACGAAGACATTCCATTTTAAGGACGGAGGAAAAATCATGTTGGTATTACAACGTTATCCAGGGCAATCCATCAAGATTGGTGATGATGTGGTGATCACTATATTGGGTAGTCATCATGGCAGTACACGTATTGGGATTGAGGCACCTCGCGGCATCAATATTGTCCGTGAAGAGCTATTAGGCCACCCAATCGAGCAAAAACAGGCTCCAAAATCAAGAAATTGCGGCGAAAATGCGCAATTCGTTCGAATTCAAGGACGTGATCCAGCTATAATATGATAATGGAGCGACCTAACAGTGAAGTGGGTAAAATTGAAGAAATATTGCCAAGAATCAGGTGATACAGCAAATGCTGTACATTCCAAGCGCAAACGAGGGATGTGGCTCGATGGGCTGCATTGCAAGCTTGGCCCAGATGGCAATTTGTGGGTGAATTTAATCGAGGTTGAAAAGTGGGTCGAAAACGGCAATCAGGCAATACTATCAAAACTCCGCCAGGGGTAGAGCTTAGGCATTGGAAATCTGGCAAGGTTACTCTGCGCATTAGCTTTTACTACCGGAATGTACAGTGCCGTGAAACCATAAAGCTTGAAGCTACTGCCTCAAATATCAAATATGCGCATCGATTACGTTGTGAAATTATCAATGCCATTGAGCGCGGTACTTTTTCTTACGCTGATTATTTTCCAAATTCAAAATTTGCAAAGCGGTTTGGGCATGTGCCAACCAATATTACTATCGGTGAATTGCTCAATGAATTTCTTGAGTTAACAAAAGCTACGCGCGAGTGGAGCACTTACCTGGGCTATAAAAAAGTTTGTGATGCGCATTTAATCCCTAATTTTGGCACTATTGCCATTCAAGACTTGAAGCCCGCTGTTATTCGGGAATGGATCCGTGATTTGAATGTAACATCTAAAACGGTTAGCAATATATTAACGCCACTACGGGCCATCATTGAACAAGCTCTGAACGATGAGAATATTAAAAGCAATCCACTGGATAAGATTGTTATTTCAAAGCTGTTGAGTAAAACCACCAGCAAGAGTGATTTTAAAGTTGATCCATTTGATAAGGATGAAATACAGGCAATCTTAGACGCTGCGCATGACGATCAGATCAAGCATCTTTTTCAGTTTGCTTTCTTCACGGGGTTACGCACTTCAGAATTAATTGCACTTGAGTGGGATGATATTGATTGGATTAATGGCGTGGTGCATGTTTCAAGGGCGGTAGTTAAGAAGCAAGTTAAATGTACAAAAACTGAAGCAGGTGAACGAGATGTATTGCTACTACCACCGGCTGTCATGGCACTGAAAGGGCAAAAGCCATATACCTTTATGATTGGCAAGCGCGTTTTTCATAATCCTCGTACTAGTGAGCCATGGGAAACTGATCATCAAATACGTCGCACCGCCTGGATTCATACCCTCAAAAAGGCCGGTGTACGTTATCGTAATCCATATCAAACTAGGCATACCTACGCATCAATGATGCTATCTGGCGGAGAAAATATTATGTGGGTAGCTGGTCAAATGGGCCATGTGGATACCGAGATGGTGATGAAGACTTATGGCAAATGGATCCCCGATACTCGGGTCAAAAGAGGATACCAACCCATCAATAATTGGGGTCATTTTATCGAGCCAATAAACCCGCAGGGAACCCTTCAGATGGAGGACAATGAACTTTCCTCTTTAATATCAAACGCTTATATGGTGGAGGCGGCGGGAGTTGAACCCGCGTCCGCAAATCCGCGACTCTTCGATCTACATGCTTAGCTCAGTCATTATATTAACCCAGCGTCACCCGACGAGCAGGGTGAGCACTTGGCGGGTCTGCGTTTGGGTTTAACTGCGGTTCCTCAGACTAGTCCCACAGCGGTCTTGCAAATATGACGCCCAACATCCAGGATTACAAGCACTCCCGGGTAGGCGGCAGAAACTGGTTTTTAAGCAGCTACTGCAATCTCCTCGTTTCCGAAGGATTGGTCGTTGGCAATTATATTGCTTTTGCAGTGTTTTTTACGAGGTGGAACTACATCCTCGGCATGCACGTTAAGCGTTGTAATCTCCGTCGAAGCCATTTCGCCCCCATAATTAGATTATACCAAGTATGCAAAAAAAATGCAAAAAAGCAGTTGGGCGTCATTTAACCTAAAATCCTCAGTTGAAATCTACTGCGGCCGCCTAACTCACCGAATCTAAAGGATTTTTCTCGATATTTTTTATTCACCGTATGGGTGATACGCTTTCACAAAAAATATCGAGAAAAATCCTTTATCTTCAGCAACTAAGTCGGCCTCGCGACGATTTCAACTGAGGATTTTAGGTTTAATTACGCAGAGGGTGAAAGGTGTGCTTGTAGCTTGATTTTGTTATATTTGTAGCTTGATTTGGCTGTTTAGGTGCTTTGATGCCGCTCACTGAAGAAACTATCATCCATTACATTGCACAGCATTTCCCTGATTATATAGGTTCAGACACCGCAGCTCTTCGGCTGCCCGAAGGGAAAAATTTTGTTGTCAGCAAAGATTTACTCATTGAAAACATACACTTTCGGTGTTCTTATGTTTCGCCGGAGAGTTTGGCTTGCAAGGCGTTACAGGCTAATTTAAGCGATATTGCAGCCAATGGTGCAAAGCCGCGTTATATTATGCTGGGCCTATCTATTCCCAAACAACATAGTCGCTATGCGTTTGACTTCATTAAAAAATTGGTCGCTCATTGTAAAGCAGAGGCCATTGAGATTGTTGGTGGTGATACCACAGCTAGCGATTCAGCTTTCTTTATTAGCATAACCGTATTTGGTGAGAGCGAATCGTGTTGTCGAAAAACGCGCTTTCATGCAAGGTCTGGTGATAGTATCTGTGTGGTGGGTTCTTTAGGTTATGCTCATCTTGGGCTTTTAGCTTTAGAGAATACCGTCGCGGGATTAGAAATGTTTAAGCAACATTTTCTTTTTCCACAGGCAAAAGTTGAAGAAGGTCTATGGCTGGGAACGGCAGAGGCTGTCAGCGCTATGATGGATATCTCTGATGGATTATTGATAGATTTACAGCGCTTAATTAAGGCATCGGGTGTGGCTGGGAATATTGATTTGGCAAATATTGCCTTGCCGGATGAGTTTCAGCAAAGTTGTCGTCAGCTGGGGGTAAGATCTTGGGATGCTGTGCTAACAGGTGGTGAAGACTATGGGTTGTTATTCACGGTGAACAAGGCGCAACGACAGGCCCTTGCGGAGGCTTTTCAACGGCGCTTTGGTTACGCTTTAACCTATCTTGGACAAATTGAGCCGGGTGAAGGCTTGGTTATCAACGTGCAGGGGAAAATTATCGAGGGTACCTTTACGTCCTTTACACATCCTTTTTAAACAGGCGTGCTTTTTCTCGTGACCAATCGCGGTCTTTGCTGCTGGCGCGCTTGTCATAGTGTTTTTTACCGCGGGCAAGGCCGATGCAGATTTTAATGCGTGCTCCTTTCCAATATAAAGATAAGGGCACCAGAGTATAGCCTTTTTCCTTGATTCTCCCCATTAACGTTTTAATTTCACGGCGGTGCAAGAGTAATTTACGGGTGCGAGTGGGGTCTACGGTTTTGTGGGTTGACGTGCTTGATAAGGGCGAAATAAGCCCGCCCAGTAGAAAAACTTCTTCTTTTCTGATGATGACATAACTGTCCACCAGCTGAGCCTTTCCTGCACGTAGGCTTTTGACTTCCCAGCCTTCTAAGGCAATGCCGGCTTCAAAGCGCTGCTCAAGGAAATAATCGTGAGTGGCTTTTTTATTTTGCGCAATGGTGGTACTTTTGGATATGGATTTATTACTTTTTGCCATTTTAATTACTAAATCAGGGAATCAACATACGTTGGTGGCACTTATTATAACAGAGTTGTCGCCATTACAGCACGTTCCTTTTATTTCGGAACACGCTGTAATGCATTTTTTATGCGAAAGCACGTCAACTATGGTATATTTCCTAGAATAAGTAGCGTTAATTTAACTGTTTGTATGCCAACTGTCAGTCGCAGCAAAATTGTCCCCTATCGAGCGGAGGATATGTTTGAGCTTGTGGATAGCATTGAAGACTATCCCAAGTATCTGCCGTGGTGTCGTCATGCGTCGGTAATGAGCCGCACTGAGGATGAGGTGCGTGCCTCTATCACCTTGGCCAAAGGCGCCGTGCAAAAATCGTTTTCCACTTGCAACCGTATACAACGCGGAAAAATGATAGAAATCAAACTATTAAATGGCCCTTTTCGACATTTGGAAGGTTTTTGGCGTTTTGAAAACTTAGAGGGGCAAGGCTGTCGCATCAGCTTGGATTTAGAGTTTGAGTTTGCTACCAAATTGTTGAGTCTTGCGATTAGCCCTATTTTTACTCCTATTGCTAATTCGCTGGTGGACTCTTTTTGCAAGCGGGCAGCTGACGTATATTCGAGGGTTATATGATAAGCGTTAATGTGATTTATGCCATGCCTGATGAGCAAAAGGTGCTGACATTACAGGTGCCTTTGGGAACCACGGTAAAAACAACCATCGAACAGTCGGGGATTTTGATGCGCTATCCTGAGATTGATTTGTCTAAGCTTGCTATTGGTATATTCAGCCAAAAAGCCAGTTTAGACGATGAGGTTAAAGAGGGCTATCGTATTGAAATTTACCGCCCCTTAACACAAGACCCCAAGAGCCGGCGTAGACTAAAAATCTAGGGCTTGTTGACGCCTAGCCATAATCCTAAAATCCCCAGTTGAAATCGACTGCGGCCGCCTAACTCACCGAATCTAAAGGATTTTTCTCGATATTTTTTATTCACCGTATGGGTGATACGCTTTCACAAAAAATATCGAGAAAAATCCTTTATCTTCAGCAACTAAGTCGGCCTCGCGACGATTTCAACTGAGGATTTTAGGATAATCTTAAATTCCGCTTGCAAAAATGAAATGTCAACAGACCCCAGGATTATGACTTATTCTTAGCTTGCCAATCGTTGATAATTTGCGTGTCTGTCATCTCATAGTTAGTGCGATAGGTGACGTATTTTCCTTGCTTGAAGAAAACCGTGAGGTGTTGTTTTTTATTCTCTGTTTTATTGGCATACATGTAGACATAAGAGAGCTCATTTGCCGCGTAGGGAGAGGCTAAGATAGGATGACCTAAAATGTAGGTGACTTGTTTCGTGCTCATGCCGGGCTTCAATTGCTTTAACATAGACTGCGTAACGGTGTTGCCTTGCTCATTGCTGGCGATGTGAAAACAGCCTGTTAGTGTAAGGTATACTGCAAGAAGGCAAGAGATAAAGAATTGACGCATATTTTCCAAAAGCCCAAGGGATAATGCTTGGCATTGTATCGAAGAAATGCTAGCCTGTACACTGTTATGGTCAACCTCATGGTAAATCAATGGGCAACCAGGAGTTGCGTGATGCGGGGCTAAAGGTTACGCTTCCGCGAGTTAAAATTTTAAGCATCTTAGAAAAATCTACTAATCGCCACATGAGCGCTGAAGAGGTTTATCGTGCATTGTTGAACTCTGGCGATGACGTGGGTTTGGCGACGGTTTATCGTGTATTGACCCAATTTGAAGCTGCAGGCCTTGTGGTCAGACATCATTTCGAGGGTGGACTTTCTGTCTTTGAATTAAGCCAAGATGAACATCACGATCACATGGTTTGTACTGCCTGTGGTGCGATTGTCGAATTTGTTGATGACGCCATCGAAGAACGTCAGGAATATATTGCTAAGCAAGCAGGTTTTCAGATTACTGATCACTGCCTTTATATTTATGGCATCTGTGCTGATTGCCAGGATGTTGATTCAGACTAGGGCCTATTGGTAGCCTCAATAAACGCAAATTTGCCCTCAGTTTCTTCAAGTTTCGCTTATAAAAACGAAATGTCAATAGTTCCTAAATGTCTGAAAGTTCTAGCCCCACCATGCGCTTAATTTCTTCTGTTTTCTCTTCCGGTGTTAAATAGTTAACGTGAGAGCGCGTTTTCCCTGAAATTTGCTGTTTTTCTACTTTGATGTGATGTTGACCTTTACTGGCCACTTGTGGCAGGTGAGTGATGCAAAAAATCTGTTTGCTTTGGCCTAGCTGCTGTAACAGATCACCCACAATAAGGCCGGTATTGCCGCCGATACCCACATCTACTTCATCAAAAATCATGCAAGGTGCACCTGTTTTACTGCTGATATTAACATGCAGCGATAGGCTTAGGCGGGACAATTCACCGCCGGAGACTACTTGGCTCATGAGTTGTTCCGGTTGTCCGGGATTGGTACTGACCCAAAATTCAAGCGTATCCATCCCCTGGGCGGTGTAGCGTTTATCAGCTATTGGTTTGATGTGAATACGAAAGACGCCGCCTTTCATGCCTAAGTTCTGCATGTCCGCGGTCATATGTTTGGCGAGTGTTTTAGCTGCTTTTTCTCGACTATGGCGAAGTTTAAGTGCGGCAGTCTCAAAGGCATCAGCGGCTTCTTGTACCTCTTTTTCAAGTAGACTGATATTATCGTCATCATGCATCAGCCTATGGAGTTCTTGCTGTAATTTTTCATAAAACTGAGGAATAGCCTCTATTTTTATGCGGTGTTTACGGGCAATATCATGAAGAGTGGCTAAGCGCTGTTCTACCTGTTGTAAGCGTTCTTCCGATAAGTCTAGGTTTTGATGATAGTGATGCAGCGCTTGCTGAACTTCTTCCAGTTGAATAGAGGCTTCTTCTAACAGCGTAGCGATAGGCTCTAACGACTGATCCACATTCAGCGCGCGGGCTAGGATGGTTTGTGCTTGATGAGTTTTGTGTAGTAAGCCTTCATCATCATGCTTCAGCTGTGAGATAAGTTGCTGTATATCTCTAGAAAGCTGCTCGCTGTGCGCTAATTGCTGGTGCTCTTTGGTGAGCTCGGGAATTTCTGTTGCTTCTAAGTTTAAGCTATCAAGCTCGGTTAATTGGTAGCGTAAAAAATCAATACGCGCATCGCTATCTGCTTGATTGGTTTTTAACGCTTCAAGCTGTTTTTGCTGGGTGTGCCAATGCTTATAGGTTTGGGCTGTTTTATCTTGTAAGGCTTTATGATGGGCAAAACTGTCGAGCATTTCGCGTTGCGTTTCTTGTTTGAGTAACGCTTGGTGCTGGTGCTGACCGTGCAGGCTGATGAGTAGCTCGCCCAATTGGCGAGTAAGCTGTAGGGGGCAAGGACGGCCATTAATATAGCTGCGCGAGCGGCCTTCACGGGTGAGGGTGCGGCGAATATGGCAGGATGTATCGTCTTCTAAGTCATGGTGTTCCAGCCACTGCTGGGCTTCTGCTATGTTGCCAATGTCGAATTGGACGCTGACTTCACAGCGTGCGCTGTCGGGGCGAATCATACGCGTGTGCGCACGAGCGCCCAAGGCTAGCATGACCGCATCTAGCAAAATAGATTTACCTGCACCGGTTTCTCCCGTGAGTACCGTCATGCCCGCATGGAAATCTATTTCTAGCTCATCCACTAAAACGAAATTTTTGATATAAAGCTGAGTCCACACGCTATTTCTTTTCCCAATGCAGTTTGTTGCGCAACACTTGATAATAATCATGCTGCTTAGGATGCAGTAAGATGATGTGTTTTTTACTCTTTTGCACGGTAATACGAGCACCAGGCGGGATGGGAATTCTGGAGCTGCCATCTGCGCTTAGGGTGAGGTCAGCGCTATTTTGTTCTGCTATGTCAAGACGAATATTGCTAGAGCCGTTAACCACAATGGGGCGCGAGCTAAGTGTATGGGGAAACATCGGCACGAGCACCGTAGCGTCTAAGGATGGGTGCAAAATGGGGCCTCCTGCTGATAAAGCGTAGGCTGTAGAGCCCGTGGGGGTGGCAACGATGAGACCATCGGCGCGTTGATGGCAGAGAAACTGATCATCGACGTGAATATCAAAGCGCGCCATGTGCGCGATGATGCCTGGGAGTAAAACAATGTCGTTGAGTGCTGTGCATTGCGCTAATGGTTTACCCGCAAGCTGAATATCAGCATCGAGGAGATGTCGTTGTTCTGTTTTAAAATTTCCCTGCAGTACATCATAAAGGGTTGAGTCGAGCTCATCGGGGTGAATATCGGCCAAAAAGCCTAACGTGCCACGATTAATGCCGAGCAGTGGCACATTATTACCTGCAATGGCACGCACGGCCCGTAATAGGCTTCCATCACCACCGACCACAATCATTAAGTCACAGGCTTTGTTCAATGTTTTTTCATCGTTGAGATACTGCGCCTGTCCGGGAAAATATTCTGCCAAGTCTTCATGGATGAGAACTTCGAGCTTATGTCTCTGCAGGATAGTAAAAAGCTCTTGTAGTGTTTTCCCTATGGTATCATGGTGTTGCTTACCCATGAGTCCAATACAATGAAAAGCAAAGGGCATGATGTTATGCTCCGCGATAGAATATACAGCCTGGGGTTTAGGGTCTGTTGACCATTTATCTTTTCGTCCAAATACAGCGTTCAACAACTCGGCCGTAGGCGAACGAGATTGTCTCCTGGTTTGATTTCGCCTACGCGGGAAACCATTGCCTTTGTCTCGGGGGCTAGCCCCCGAGATTTCTCACTTTAAATTGCTAGCTCCGCGGCTCAGGTATGACGTATACATTCTGCTGCTCGGCTCGCAATTTGCCTTGCCTTTGAACAAAAATCTTGAATTGTCAACAGACCCTAGTATAGGGGGTTTAGAGGAGAGACTCAATGCAACGGCTACTTGCCACTTGAAATTAATAACATAACCCTTATAGTAGAGAACTCGCATTAGCTACTAGAGAAATAAACCATGAGTGAAGAAAAACCATCCACAATATCCATTAATGATGCGCTGAAGCAGCAGGGAGATGCCGATAACGAGGCAGGTTTGTCCAATGAGGCTGTTGCTGAAGACGAAGACGAAGCTGTATTGCCATCGGCCAAAGAATTATGGGCCAAATTACAAGAAGCTGAGGAAGCAGCGGCTAAAAATCGAGCACTTTATTTGGAAGCTAAGGCAGAAACGGATAATACACGCCGTCGTAGTCGGATTGAAATAGAGAAAGTTAATAAGTTTGCCGGGGAAAAATTTATTAAAGAGATCCTCCCTATCATTGATAATCTAGAGCGAGCGCTAGCGGCTATTGATTCAGAAGACGCTAATGCCAAAACCATGGCGGAAGGTATTGAATTAACGCTGAAAGTTGCAGGGCAGTGTCTAGAAAAATTGCAGGTAAAGCAGCTGGATCCCTTTGGTGAACCTTTTGATCCCGCCTGTCATGAAGCTGTTTCCGTGGTGGAAAACCCTGAAGCAGAACCGGGTACCGTATTAGAGGTGATCCAAAAAGGCTATATGCTGCATGATAGAGTTGTTCGTTCTGCCATGGTGGTGATTGTTAAAGCAAGCAGCCAAAAGGTAGATCAAAAAATTTAGCGTCTAACACTTTGATTTTACGCAATAAAACATTAACGGGGCCGAGTAGAGGCAATAAACAACTAAAGAAATATTGAAATTTAGCGTTTCATCCCCATATTTCAAAACAGACAGAGATTATTTTATTTTCGGAGAAAAAACATGGGTAAGATTATCGGCATTGATTTAGGAACCACCAACTCGTGTGTGGCCATTTGTGAAGGCAATGACCCGCGCGTTATTGAGAATAAACAAGGGCGTCGCACGACACCTTCTTTCGTGGCATTCACCGATGCGGGGAATTTAGTTGGCGACCCTGCTAAAAACCAAGCACTCACCAATCCTAAAGATACGCTATTTGCCGTAAAACGTTTAATCGGTCGTCGTTATGCTGATGATGTGGTTCAGCGTGACATTAAAATGGTTCCTTATGAAATCATAGAAGCAGACAATAAAGACGCTTGGATTAAAGCGTGCGGTAAAGAGTTGGCGCCACCGCAAGTCTCTGCTGAAGTTTTAGCCTACATGAAACAGGCTGCCGAATCTTATTTAGGTGAAGAGGTGACGGAAGCCGTTATTACGGTTCCTGCTTATTTCAATGATTCGCAACGCCAAGCCACCAAAGATGCTGGACGTATTGCAGGGCTTGAGGTTAAGCGTATCATTAATGAGCCGACTGCTGCAGCGTTGGCCTATGGTATGGACAAACAACGTGGTGATTCTATCGTTGCGGTTTATGACTTAGGTGGTGGTACTTTCGATATTTCTATTATTGAAATTGCCGAGGTAGAAGGCGAGCACCAGTTTGAAGTATTAGCTACCAATGGTGATACCTTCTTGGGTGGTGAAGATTTTGACTTGCGCTTAATTGATTACTTAGCGGAAGAATTTCAAAAAGAAAACGCATTGGACTTGCGTCAAGACCCATTAGCCTTACAACGTTTAAAAGAAGCCGCCGAGAAGGCGAAAGTTGAATTATCGACAGCTCAGCAAACTGAAATTAATTTGCCTTACGTGACAGCTGATGCCACAGGACCTAAGCACTTAAATATTAAGCTAACACGTGCAAAATTAGAATCCTTAGTGGAAGATTTAGTAGAACGCACCATTGAACCTTGTAAGATAGCATTAAAAGACGCGGGCCTTAAAGTCAGCGATATTTCAGACATCATTTTGGTGGGTGGTCAAACGCGTATGCCGAAAGTACAAGACGCTGTGAAGAACTTCTTCTCGAAAGAGCCGCGTCGTGATGTTAACCCCGATGAAGCGGTTGCTATGGGTGCGGCTATCCAAGCAGCGGTTCTTTCAGGTGACGTGAAAGATGTGTTGTTGTTAGATGTAACGCCTTTATCCTTGGGTATTGAAACCATGGGTGGTGTGATGACCAAACTCATCGAAAAGAATACGACGATTCCTACCAAGGCTAACCAAGTTTTCTCTACCGCGGAAAATAACCAGACAGCAGTGACTGTTCACGTGTTACAAGGTGAGCGTGAAATTGCGTCAGCTAATAAATCCCTGGGTAAATTCGATTTACAAGGTATTCCGCCAGCACCTCGTGGTACGCCACAAATTGAAGTTAACTTTAACATCGACGCCAACGGTATTTTGCACGTATCGGCGAAAGATAAAGCGTCTGGTAAAGAGCAAACCATCGTGATTAAAGCATCGAGTGGTTTATCGGATGAAGAAGTGGAGCAAATGGTGAGAGACGCCGAAGCGAATGCGGAAGCCGACAGAGAGTTCCATGAGCTTGTGCAAGTACGTAATCAGGCAGACTCTTTGATTCATGCGACGGAAAAATCCATGGAAGAGTTAGACGACGTGACTGATGAAGAAAAAACACAGATTGAAGCAGCCATTAAAGACGTGCAAGCAGCGTTGAAAGGTAATGATAAAGCGGATATTGAAGCGAAAACTAAAGTCTTGTCTGAAGCGTCAGCCAGTATGGCACAGCGCCTCTATGCTAAAAATGGCGGTAGCCCTGAAGATATGGCGGCAGCGGCGGCTGCAGCAGGAGCAGCTCAAGGTGCCCGTGATGAGTCTGCACAAAAAGGTGCTGATGATGTTGTTGACGCTGAGTTTGAAGAAATTAAGGAAGATGATAAGAAGTAGGTACGCTTGCTTTTTTAAAATGAGAAATCTCGGGGGTTAGCCCCCGAGGCAAAGGCGATGGGGTTTCCAAAGGGGAAAAATGCAATTTTCCCCTTTGGTCGCCGTCAACGCGGGTTTCCCGCGTAGGCGAAATCAAACCAGGAGACAATCTCGGTCGCTTGCGGCCGAGTTGTTGAAACGTAAATTCCGCAGTAGATTTCAACGGCGGAATTTAGGTTAAACAAGTTGGATGGCAGGCTATTGGTCTGCCATCCTCATTTTTGGCTGTAAAAACGAGAGTTTGAATCGTCCATGGATAACAAAAGAGATTATTACGATGTGCTGGGTGTGGCAAAAAATGCCAGCGAAGCTGAATTAAAAAAAGCGTATCGGCGTTTGGCGATGAAATATCACCCGGATCGTAATCCTGGTGATAAAGCAGCAGAAGAAAGCTTTAAAGAAGCCAAAGAAGCTTATGAGATTTTAGCTGATAGTCAGAAACGTTCGGCCTATGATCAATTTGGTCATGCGGGCGTGGATGGCATGGCAGGAGCCGGGCAGGCGGGCGCTGGAAATTTCCGTGATATTTTTGGTGATATTTTTGGCGATATTTTCGGTGGCGGGCAAGGCGGCGGACAAGGTGGTGGGCAACATGCCGGTGCCGATTTGCGCTTTAATATGGAGTTGAGCTTAGAGCAAGCGGTCTCCGGTGGTGGTTTTGATATTTCTGTACCAACTTATGTGGGTTGTAAGCCTTGTCATGGCACAGGCGCTGAACCGGGTAGCAAGCCTGAGGCTTGTGATACCTGTGGTGGTATCGGCCAAGTTCGCATGCAGCAGGGTTTTTTCTCGGTACAACAGACCTGTCCTCATTGCCATGGTTCGGGTCAAATGATTAAAAATCCTTGCAGTAAATGTCATGGCCAAGGACGTCAACGGGAAACCAAAAAACTGTCGGTAAAAATTCCAGCCGGTGTGGATACGGGCGACAGGGTTCGCTTGGCGGGCGAAGGTGAGGCAGGCATGCACGGCGCGCCAGCGGGTGATTTATATGTACATATTCACTTAAAAGATCATGATATTTTTGTGCGTGATGGACAGAATTTATTGTGTGAAGTGCCATTGAGCTTTACGGCTGCCGCATTGGGCGGTGAGATTAATGTGCCCACGCTTGAGGGCCAGGTGAAATTAAAAGTTCCGGCAGGCACGCAAACGGGTAAACTTTTCCGCTTGCGAGGCAAAGGTGTTAAATCTGTGCGCAGCCACAGCAAAGGTGATTTGTTTTGCAAGGTAAGCTTGGAGACGCCAGTACATTTAAACAAAGAACAAAAGAGTTTGCTTGAGCAGTTAGAAAATTCGCTAGCCGCAGATAGACGCAAACATTCACCTCAGGTTAATTCTTGGTTTGGTAAGGTGAAGAAGTTTTTTGATGAAATGCGTTAAGGCTTTTAGATGTAATGTATGGCTAAGTGGATATTATCCTAAATTCCGCAGTCGATTTCAACGGCGGAATTTAGGTTCATGCTACATAGCTTCTTCGCCTTCTTCGCCCGTGCGAATCCGCATGACATTATCAATATTATAAACGATGATTTTCCCATCACCGATGACACCGGTTCTAGCCGCATTGGCTAAGGCTTCCACACAAGCGTCTAATTGATGAGGCATAAGAATAATTTCCAATTTAACCTTTGGGGTAAAGTCTATTGCATACTCCGTACCGCGATAAATTTGTCGCTCCCCTTTTTGTTGTCCCACGCCTCTTACATCAGACAATGTCATGCCCGTGATACCCGCTTCTAGCAAGGCGTTATAAACATCATCTAATTGTTCAGGGCGAATAATAGCATCTACTTTTTTCATGATGAATAATCCTCTTCAATTAAAAGGCTTTGTTGTTGATGATAAGCTGAGGTAATAGGGTAACGGCGGTCCCGCCCGAAGGCGCGAGAGGTAACACGAATGCCCGGTGGGGATTGTCGGCGTTTATACTCATTATTATCAATGCGTTTGGTGATTTGGCGTACCACCTTGGCGTCAAAGCCTGCTTGTACTAGGTCTGCAATGCTAGCATCTTCTTCCACGTAACGCTGGATAATATCATCCAAAATGTCGTAGGGTGGCAGGCTGTCTTGGTCTTTTTGGCCTGCGGATAATTCTGCCGAAGGTGCACGTGTGATAATGGCATCGGGGATCACCGGTGTAATTTCATTACGGTATTGCGCTAAGCGATAGACCCACGTTTTGGGTACATCTTTAAGCACCGCAAAGCCACCAGCCATATCGCCATACAGCGTGCTGTAGCCTACGGCCATTTCGCTTTTATTGCCGGTGATGAGCACAATCTTGCCGCTTTTATTGGACAGTGCCATCAATAGGGTGCCGCGACAGCGTGCTTGTAAATTTTCCTCGGTGGTGTCTTGAGGAAGCCCTGCAAACTCTTCTGCTAAGGCAGCTAGAAAACTCTCAAACAGTGGCTCAATGGAAATAGAGCTGTATTTAACGCCCATGGCGTTAGCTTGTTGTTCAGCTCCGGTTAAACTTAAGCTGCCGGTGTAACGTGAAGGCATCATGACGGCATGTACCTTGTCTTTTCCGAGGGCATCAACAGCTACGGCCAAGGTTAAGGCAGAGTCAATACCGCCGGAAAGCCCAAGCAGTGCACCAGTAAAGCCATTTTTATTAACGTAATCGCGTACGCCCTGCACCAATGCGCCGTAGGCTTTACTTTCTTGGCTACGTGGTGGAGCTACATTGCCGGGCGCAAGGAAAAGAGGGCCTTGCGCTTTTTTCTCTAAGCTAACAGGCATCAGGGTTTCCTCAAACAAGCCGGCACGACATTGCACGTTGCCTTTGGCATCCATGGCAATGGAATCGCCGTCAAAAATAAGCTCATCTTGACCTGCTGTGTAATTGACGTACAAAATAGGTAACGCACTTTCTCGTGTGCGTTGGCGCAATACTTCTTCGCGGCGGTTTGGCTTCATTAATGAAAAGGGTGAAGCATTCAGTGAAATAATGGCATGGGGTTCTTGTTTTAAGAGATTATCCAACGGTGCTTGATGCCAGAGATCTTCACAAATCACCACGCCAAACTTCACACCTTGATGGCGGAATGTGCAGGCTTTTTCGCCTTTGGCAAAGTAACGCTTTTCATCAAAGATATTGTAGTTGGGCAACTCTTGTTTATCGTAGCGTGTTAACACAGCGCCGTGTTGGATGACAGAAGCACTATTATAGCGTTTGGCGCCTTCTTGGTGCGGGTGTCCTACAATAATAATGATGTCAGGGGCTTTTTCACACAAGGTTTTTAGCGCCTTATCCACATGGGTCTGTAGCCCTGGGCGCAACAATAAGTCTTCTGGTGGGTAACCGATAAGATAAAGCTCAGGAAAAACAATAATGTCGGCCTGATATTTTTCTTTAGCGGTGTGAGCCGCATGCAACACTTTTTGGGTATTACCGTTGATATCCCCCATGAGAACGTTGAGTTGCGCTAGAATAACAGTTAGGGATGCACTTTTTTTCCGCATAATAAATCAACATAAAATGTACAACAGGGGTTAATTCTACCTGAAAAAAGGTGAGCTGGCGATAATGACGCAAAATGCAAAAATAAATTCACAAGCGCTCAATGATTATTCTTGGAAGACGCTGCAAGTTTTTAATGGCTACCGCTTATGCTTGGTGTTGGTGCTTGCAGGGCTGTATCTGTTAGGGCGTACCGGTTTAGGTACTTTAAGCCCCAGCTTCTTCGTGGGGTTACTCTATGTTTATGCACTTTTTTCTATCTTGTGTTTATTGGCGGCCAAGTATCGCTTGTTGGGGTTTATGCAACAGGTCACCATGGCTGTTATTGGGGATTTATTGCTATTAGCGGCGATGAATTACAGTAGTTATTTTTTAGGCAGTATTTTAGGCATATTGATGAGTGCAGCCATTGCCGGTGGCAGTATTTTAACTGGCGGTCGCATTTCGTTGATTTTGGCATTGAGTGGAGCCTTGGCATTGTTTGGGGAGCGCTTGCTGGCAAGTTTGCAATCCTTACCTCATGAGAGTTTTACCCAAGCCGGGCTATTGAGTGCCACCTTTGCTGCCACGGCCATTTTGGGACATGTTTTATCGCGTCGTATTCGCCTGAGTGAAGCATTAGCCAAACAACAAGAACTTGATATTAAACGTTTGCAGCAATTGAATAATGATATTGTGCAACGCATGAGAAGTGGCGTTTTAGTGGCGGATGATAGTGGGTGCATCTATTTATTCAATCACGCCGCGCAACAATTGTTGGGCGAAGAACATGTGCGGTCGGGTGTTTCTTTGCAAACGCTATCTTCTGCTCTAGCCAATATTGTTGAGGCTTGGAAACAACAAGAGCAAGCCTATGTGGCTTTTAAAAATGCAGAAGGGCGAGATTTAGCCACACAAATTGTCAGGCTGCACGAGCCCATGGAAACCTATTTGCTGATTTTTTTAGATGATGTTTCACGTATGGCGCAAAGGGCTCAGCAAATGAAATTAGCCTCCCTCGGGCGTTTTACCGCCAGCGTGGCCCATGAAATTCGTAATCCTTTAGGGGCTATTAGCCATGCTGCACAATTATTAGAAGAGTCTAAGGCCTTAATGGGCGATGACAAGCGTCTATTGCGTATCATTCGTGAAAATGGTGAGCGGATGAATATCATTATTAAAAATGTGCTGCAACTTTCCAGGCGTCAGCAAGCAGAGCCCATGCAATTTTTATTGGTGCCTTGGTTAAAAAAGTATATTCAACATTATTGTGAGCAACAGCGCGATGACGTCATCATTCACCATGAAACAGAACAAGAAAATATGCAGGTCTGGATGGATCCTTCGCAGCTACAACAAGTGTTAACCAATCTTTTTGATAATGGCTTGCGTTACAGTCGGCATGAAACAGGGGAAGCTATACTATGGGTAAAAGCTGCGCTCTCTCAAGAACGCGGCGAAGCATTTATTGATATTTATGACAAAGGCCCAGGCGTGGACGACGCTAACCGCTACCGGTTGTTTGAGCCATTTTTTACCACCAATCGTGCCGGCACAGGCCTCGGGCTTTATATTGCACGAGAAATTTGTGAAGCCAATAAAGCGCGTTTGGAATATCACCCACAAGAGCGGGGCAGTTGCTTTCGGATCGTCTTTGGGCAGGGCGATTACTTAGAAGCTGTTGAGGATATAGCATAAATGAAAAAACCTAGCATACTCATCGTGGATGATGAGCCGGATATTCGAGAGCTTTTGCGCGTGACACTTGGTCGCATGGATATGGGCGTGCAAGATGCCGCTAATTTAAAAGAAGCGCAAGAAAAATTGTGCAGCCAACATTTTGATTTATGTCTGACGGATATGCGTTTGCCCGATGGTGATGGTATTGAGTTGGTTAGCCATATGCAACAGCATTTCCCCGATATCCCTGTGGCGGTAATAACCGCCTTTGGCAATATGGAAGGCGCTATCAATACGCTTAAAGCCGGTGCCTTTGATTATGTATCAAAACCTGTGGATTTGAATATATTACGCCATTTGGTCAATACGGCATTAAAACTACCTAAATCTAATCATAAAGATATTGCTCGCCATCAATTATTAGGTAATGCACCGGTGATGATTAAATTACGCCAAACCATCACAAGGCTAGCGCGCAGCCAAGCGCCGGTGCATATCACGGGGCCTTCTGGCACCGGAAAGGAGCTGGTAGCTATGCTCATTCATCAGCAAGGCCCACGTGCTGACAAACCCTTTGTGCCGGTTAATTGTGGTGCTATCCCCAGCGAACTCATGGAAAGTGAATTTTTCGGGCATAAAAAAGGCAGCTTTACCGGCGCGGTCGCAGATAAAAAAGGCTTATTTCAATTAGCCCATGAAGGTACCTTATTTTTGGATGAAGTGGGTGATTTGCCTTTATTAATGCAAGTAAAACTCTTGCGTGCCATTCAAGAAAAATCCATTCGGCCCCTAGGCTCTGAAAAAGAAATTCCTGTGGATGTTAGAATGTTAAGCGCCACACACCGTTCCTTAGAGGATTTAGTCGAGCAGCGAGAATTTCGGCAAGATTTGTTTTATCGCATCAATGTTATTGCTTTGGCCGTTCCCAGTCTACAAGAACGTGCTGAGGATATTCCACTGTTGGCTGAAAAAGCCCTAGAGCGCTTTTGTGAGGATGAAGGTGTGATGCCCTCTATCAGCCGGGAGGCCATGGATAAGCTGCAAAGCTACGCCTTTCCCGGCAATGTGCGTGAATTGGAAAACATTTTAGAGCGGGCGTTGACCTTTTGTGAAGGTAATTGCATCGACGTGGAAGATTTAGCCCTACCGGCGCAAGGCAGTTTTGTGGATAAGCCCATCAATAATGGGCTGCAAGAAGAAACACCTTTGCCCGACTATTTAGATAACCTTGAAAAACAAGCCATTTTACAGGCCTTAGATGCCAGTCGTTGGAATAAAACCGCCGCCGCCAAGCGGTTGGGCATTACTTTCAGGGCGTTACGTTATCGATTGAAGAAATTGGGCTTGGAGTGAGGCAACAAAAGAGCAGGATTTGACCATTTGCTTGAGTTTTGTGGTAGAATAACGTCCACTCGTTTATATGTTGTTAAGTGGTGAAAAATGAAAGCAAATGAATACCTGAATTTACTCAATAGCTCCCTTATTAAAGTCAAGCAAGAATTACGCGATATTCAGCAAAATGAAGAAAAGTCTTCTTATTTTAATGGGTATAAAACAGCGCTGGCTAAGATAAAGCCTAAAACAAAGCCTGCGCTGCTTAATTTTGTTCGATTCCTTGAACCGCTGGTTGAGCAGAAGATTAAAGAGGAGAGCGTTAACTTAAGCAATGCCTCATCTTCACAACGTCGCCCAAGGATCGCTTCTTCTTTGAAGACTCAAGGGAATCAAGCGCGTCGCGTACGCTCTGCAAGTAATTTGCCTGTTGAAACTTACTATCACCCCATGTCTAGACGAGAGTTGGAACTATTGCTTTCTATACCCTATTATTCTAAGTCTATGGTCCTAAGCAGCACAACCATCACACAATTAAAAACGTATTTAGACTATATTCCAGCGTCGTCTGAGTACATGATTGATGCGCTTGATTTGTTAAAGTGCTTAAAGTCGGGGAAAGACATTGCTATTGAAAACTCAGATATCGAACTGCTTAATGAGTTTGAACAAACAGCCATTAAGCGTTCACTGGCAATAAAACCTCTTGACCCCATTACTGTTTCCTTTGACCCGGCAGAAGGTCATAAATTTCTTTTCAAAAATTTTCTGTGTGCGTTGTTGGGCATCGTTTATCCACAGAGTGGTTACGGTGAGGCTGCTCGCTACTCTTTCCATAAATTTAACTATTCAGCATGGAAGGAAGGGGAGATTAATGTAGGCGAATGTAAGGAACAATTGGCAAAGTATTCTAGCAAGCATTGGCTTAGTCGTATGCCTGCTTTTAACCAAGTCATCAATGAGAAGCTTGATAGCCTGTCACAGAAAAAACCAACGTTAGTTAAGGACTTTTTATGTGAGCTGTTGATGGATGAGCGTATTAAGGGGGATGATAGGCTGTTGATGCTAGACATACTCCTCGTGAGGGCTCAAGGTAAAGCTTGGAACACTCAATACCAAGAAGGCCATAAAGCCATTATTGAAACATTGGTGAATGACTGTTGGTGCATGACGTTGTATGGCGCAGCTCAAGAGGATATTAGTCTTTTTATTCCGAAGTAGTGATTCCTCGCTGTTAAGATGCAAGGTTTAACCTAAAATCCTTTAGATTCAGTGGGTTGGGCGGCCGCAGTAGATTTCACCTGAGGATTTTAGGTTTAAGCGACATGGCTTGTAATAGGCTAACCTAAAGGGGAATATAACGTTGAGAAGCCAGGCGTTAGAAAATAGTTAGCCTCTATTGCTCCCATTGATTTGCCAATGTGCTAACCCTCTTCCAACGCCTTGGCAAACTCAAAATACTGTTGTGTACCGATGATGCTCTCCCGTTCATTAAAGGTGGTTAAATGGTCAGCGCGAGATTGGCTGTGGCCGTCTTGTTGAATAGCTTGTAGGGTTTGTTGCATGGCGGTGATGGCGGCACGCTGTAAGTCTGAAGGAACTATCATCACAGCATAACCTAAGGCCTTGAGTTTTTCGCGAGGAACTAACGGTGTTTTACCGCCAGCGAACATATTGATGAGTTTGGGGGTGTTGGGGAATGCGGCGGCGATTTGTGCGATTTGCTCTTCAGAGGTAGGAGCTTCCACAAATAACATATCAGCACCGGCTTTCACATAAGCGTGGCCACGGGCCAGCGCTGCCTCGAATCCTTCGACGGCGATGGCGTCGGTTCTGGCGATTACCATAAAATCTTGACTGACACGGCTTTGGCAGGCGGCTTTAATTTTGCGGCACATGGCTTGTGTCTCAATAAGCGTTTTACCGGCTAAATGTCCGCAGCGTTTGGGGAAGGTTTGGTCTTCTAAGTGAAGGGCAGCAACGCCCACCTGTTCAAAAGCACGCACTGTACGCGCCACGTTAAGTTCATTACCAAATCCTGTATCGGCATCAGCAATAACCGGCACTCGGCCTTGCGTGGCTTCCACGATTTCTTTGACGCGCTGCAATACTTCCGTAAGGCTTAATAGGCCAATATCGGGCAAACCGCTGGCGCGCGCAATGGCGCCTCCGCTGGCATAAAGTGTGGTAAAGCCCGTTTGTACTGCCAGAAGGGCCGATAAACCGTCAAAAACACCGGGGGCGGTGACAACGTCTTTTTCGATGAGGGATTGTAGTTTCATAGGCGTGGCCTTACTGTGCGTATAAGCTGTCAGTATATCAAAAAGATGCCGTGGGCGAACCTCGCGCATTTTTCTGCCAAATCCAGTACAATGCATCCTTTAGGGTTCTTGACGGGAAATTATTATGGTTACCACACGCTTTGCACCCAGTCCCACGGGCTATTTACATATTGGTGGTGCGCGTACGGCTTTATATTGTTGGCTGTATGCTCAAAAAATGGGCGGAAAATTTGTGTTGCGTATTGAAGATACGGATTTGGAACGTTCTACTGATGCGTCGAAAGCGGCTATTCTGGATGGAATGAATTGGCTGGGGCTTGCCTATGAAGGTGAACCCATTTATCAAACCCAGCGCATGGACCGTTACAAAGCGGTTATCGAGCAATTGTTAGCCGAGGGTAAAGCCTATCGCTGTTATTGCTCTAAAGAACGCTTGCAAACGCTGCGGGAAGAACAGCAAGCACGCAAAGAAAAACCCCGTTACGATGGTCGTTGCCGAGACTTAAAAGAATTAGACGCTGGTCCTTATGTGGTGCGTTTCGCTAATCCTAAAGAGGGTGTTGTTGCCTTTGAGGATGCTGTGCGTGGTTGGGTGTCGGTGCAAAATAGTGAGCTGGATGACCTGATTATCGCGCGCACCGATGGTTCGCCAACGTATAATTTTACAGTGGTGATAGATGATGGTGATATGGGTATTACCCATGTGCTGCGTGGTGATGACCATATTAGTAATACGCCTCGGCAATTGAATATTTTTAAGGCGCTGGGCATTACGCCGCCCGTGTATGCCCATATGCCCATGATATTGGGCGAAGACGGTAAGCGTCTTTCTAAGCGCCACGGTGCAGTAAGCGTCATGCAATATCGCGATGAGGGTTTTTTGCCCGAGGCTTTACTTAATTATTTGGTGCGGCTCGGTTGGTCCCACGGTGACCAGGAAATTTTCTCCCGCGAAGAAATGATCACACACTTCTCTTTGGAGCATTTAAGCCATTCACCAGCGGCCTTCAGCCAAGATAAGTTGCTATGGCTTAATCAACATTATTTGAAAACCTTACCCATCGTAACCCTGGTCTCGCATCTTGAGTTTCATTTAGCTAAGCAGGGGGTTAACGTTAAAATAGAGCCAGCGCTTGAAGCTGTGGTTGCAGTACAAAAAGAACGGGTAAAAACGCTAGTAGAGTTAGCCGAACAATGTCGATATTTTTATGAGCCTGTGACAAATTACGACGAAAAGGCGGTGAAAAAGCATATTAACCCACAAGCGTTGACTGTTTTGGCCACGGCACGAGACGCACTGGCAGGCCTTAAAACCTGGGAAAAAGAGACCTTGCATGAAGTTGTTACGGACATTGTCAGTGAACAGGGCCTTAAGTTTCCTAAGGTCGCGCAACCGCTACGGATTGCTTTAACGGGTTCAACCAGCTCACCTTCTATCGATATCACTTTGTATTTGATGGGGCAAGCGGCAGTATTAGCACGGCTTGAGCAGGCATTAATAAAATTTAATGTTGAAAATACTTGACAGGGTCTGGAAAATTGATAATATACACTTTCCCTTTTGCGGAAGGGGGCTATAGCTCAGCTGGGAGAGCGCTTGAATGGCATTCAAGAGGTCGGCGGTTCGATCCCGCCTAGCTCCAGAAACAAAGGGCCACAAAAAAAGCTCATCATTGTAAAATGAGCTGCGAACGGTAAGTGTTTTTAACCGTTTGTCGTTTTATGTCCCCATCGTCTAGAGGCCTAGGACACCGCCCTTTCACGGCGGGAACAGGGGTTCGAACCCCCTTGGGGACGCCAGTGTTACAATAATGGGAAATATTGCGTTTTGTCTTTGCTATGTCAAAATAAAATAAAACCCAAAAAAGAAAATCTTGGTATTGCTGTTATTGCTCATGGATGGCGGCGATTATTGAGATACTAAAACTTCAGGCTTAGACCTAGAGACAGCTTGCCCCAAAAAAAGCTGAAAATTGGTAACATCAAACGCTCAGTCTGTGGAATGGGCGTTTTTTGTTTATACCTTCTCATTTTCCTCCAAACTATTTTTAAGAGACGTTGCCGTGGATACACAAGCTACTATCAAACAACAAATTGCAGATAACCCCGTGCTTTTGTACATGAAAGGCACACCTGATTTTCCACAATGTGGTTTTTCAGCCCAAGTGGTGCGCGCATTGTCCGGCCTGATAGAAAATTTTGCTTTTGTGAATGTTCTTGAGAACCCTGATATTCGCAGCGAATTACCCAAGTATGCCAATTGGCCTACCTTTCCTCAGCTTTATGTTAAGGGTGAATTGGTAGGTGGCTGTGATATCATTGTAGAAATGCAGCAGAGCGGTGAATTAAAAGCGCTGTTGGACTCACTGCAAGATTAAGGCTTGTTGAACCTAAAATCCGCAGTCAAATCACGATGTTAGCAGTAGCGTTTTGATTCATCTAGAAAAAAGAAAAAGCACTCCATCATCAATAAGGGTGAACCAGAACGATGTGCCAGTGGCACATCGCAGTCTGGTGAGCGCGAGGACAGGATGTCCGAGCTGGGGCTGATAAGAACAAGAGCCTTGCGACAGGATGTCTGTCGCAGTCATTGCTTATTTCCTTTTTTAGTTTCCTTATCTAAACCAACCCGTTACGCTAAAAAGTCGCGATTGACTGAGGATTTTAGGTTGAAACTGAATTTTCAACAGACCCTAGGTCGGGTACTCAGATACAAATTCTATCCCGGCCTTCACCTTTGGCACGATAGAGCGCTTGGTCGGCTCGTTCCAACAAAGACTCAGCATTATCGCCAGGGACATAAGTGGCTATGCCGATGCTGCAGGTCACATTGAAATTAACGTTTTCATAACAAAGCGTAAGTTCTTGCAAGGTTTTGCGAATCCTGTCGGCCAGCAAGACAGCGCCTTGTGCTTCTGTTTTTCCCAGCAAAATAAGAAACTCTTCGCCGCCAAACCGGAAAGCAATATCTGTATTACGAATACAATCAGATAGCAGGTTAGCAAAGGTTTTTAGTACTTTGTCACCTGTTTGATGTCCGTAAGTATCATTGATGTGTTTGAAATGATCCAAATCCAAAGACAATAAGGAAAAATTCATACCATACCGCTTGGCAAGCCCCAGCTCCCTTTTCATGGTTGTCCAAAAAGCACCACGGTTAGGTAGGTCGGTTAAGGGATCATAAAGGGCTGATTTTAGCGCATATAAATAATTTAAAGCGTTACGTAACGGATAGAGTAAGACACACAGTAAATTTTCTAGACGTAAAATTTCATCTTCAGTGAAAGCCTCATGGCGGCTAAATTTGATGTCCCCTAAAATATCATTATCAATGATCAAACGATAGCTACAATAATTTTGTCTTGCGCTGCCAACACTGTGCTGTAAATTTTCTGTATCATGGGTAAAGTGTACCCCATCGCAAGGAACCACACGGCGGATTTCCTTGGCAAACTGGTTGATGATGGTGTTAATGTCTAGGCTTGATTGTAGTTTGTAGCTAATTTTTAAAAAACTATCATTGCGGTGAAAGCTGTCCGTTAAGATAGGTTCAGCAATGCGCGTTTCGGCTTCAGCTGTATCGATGCTAAATAGTTGTTGCTTAATATTCATACTTATAATATCAACTTATTTCGTCTCGTTAGCGTTTAGTTATGCGAAATGTGTGCCAGTTTCAATCTAACATCAGCGGTAAATTGTGCTTTTTAGTTTCCTTATCTCAATCAATCTGTTACAGCAAAAAGACGCGATTTACTGCCGATTTTAGGTTAAAAGCTATTGTAAGTCTTAGTTTTGTTATAGTAGGTCCCAAGAGAGTAGAACCCCAGGCATAAGCCCAGGGTTCGCGGGCATGAGCGACCGTATAGCTATTGGTAAAACCAACCGCGTAGAATCCAGGTACTCTAGCCCAGCTCTCGATACGTTTGAATGGTTGCAAGGGACACATAAAGTGCTCCCGCTTACAATCGTAAACACCTTTAACTATCGAGAGGACTATGATGGTAGCATATAATAACTTCGTTGGCATTGATGTCGGTAAATTCAATTTTTTTGTTAACTTGCACGGCGCCCCCCCCGTTCATGAATACCCTAATGACATCAGTGGAATACAAGCATTTCTAACCGAATACTCTGCAAAACTCCAACAAGCTTTATGTGTGATAGAAACAACAGGTGGCTATGAAGCGCCCCTGCTCTTAACACTCTGTCAACAACACATAGCGGTTCATCGTGCCAATACACGCCATGTAAAAAGTTTTATTCGTTCCTATGGACACGGGGTAAAAACCGATGCATTGGATGCAAAAGCTCTGGCACGCTATGGCTATGAACGACATGAAACCCTGGCTTGTTATGAGCCGCCCAATGATACTCAAAGCGAACTCTATAATTTGGTCAGTCGCCAGCATGATTTAAAGCAAATGCGCACAGCTGAAAAAAATCGATTGAAAGCTCCTAATACAAGCAGTTTAATGCAAGCCAGTTGCTTGCGTATGATAGAGATGCTTACGAATGAAATTGAAGCCTTTGAAACGCGCATTAATGCGTTGATAGCCGATGATGAATTACTGACGTCTAAGAAGACGGCTATACAAACCATACCAGGCATCGGAAAGATACTCTCCAGTGAGTTAATCGTTCTATTACCTGAGCTAGGCCAATTGAGTCGACGAGAGATTGCTTCTCTGGTGGGAGTTGCTCCAAGAGCGAATGACAGCGGAAGACATCAAGGTTATCGTTCCACGGGTCATGGACGACCAGGCATTAAGCCAAGGCTATACATGGCGGCGATGGCAGCACGGAACTCAAACTCTTCGTTAAAAACTTTTTATAATGGGCTTGTTGAGCGAGGGAAGCCAAAGAAAGTGGCTTTAACCGCATTAATGCGAAAAATTATTGTTATAGCTAATGCCCGTATTAAAGCGCTTAACTTGTCAATACAACCGACTTAAACATGAATCTATAGGATAGGCTCTCAGTCACACCTGCATAATTCCTGAAGCGGAGTGAATATTGATATTTCTCACCATTAAGCTTGTGGACCCTGTGTATAAGTGATGTACCCTAACTAAAAGTTGGTTCTCAGCGAAGGAGACACTTGAAAAAGCCGCATGTAGTTGATGGAGTAACAGCACTTTTGGTCTGTTATATGGGCAAAGAACTAACCTTTACAACATGGTTGATTCTAAATGACAAGTTTTTTCAGTAAAAATTGTTCAAAGATGGCTGGCAGACAGACAGCTAAAACCCGAGGTTTCAACTGCGGGGACTATATATTCTTGATAGTCTCTTATTGCGCAAAAAACTTATTCACAGTCGTAATTATGAGGCTGGATATAATGTCGCAGAATTGGTGCCTATTGCTGGTAAAAATTTTTCATGGGTTTTACAAGAGTATTTTGTCGCTATTGAGAATTTTTATTTATTTCAAAAAAAATGGCGGCTATTTTGCAACGCTATCATGTTAATGCATTAAATATTTCCATTCGTCATGCGAAACAGGATCCAGGGACGTGGTTAGCTTGGGCTAAAACGGATGTTTTTGCCTTTGTACTTTATTACAAACAAGGTATAACAGAAATAGATAAAAATAAAGTTGCTATTTGGACCCGTGAGCTAATTGATGCCGTGTTGGCTTTTAATGGTAGCTACTATTTACCTTATCAAACTCATGCAACTCATGCACAATTTCATAAAGCCTATCCAAGAGCCAAAGAGTTTTTTAAGCTTAAAAAAAACTTAGACGCTAGCTATCAACTACAAAATCAACTCTGGAATAAATACTATTTGGAGGAAAAGATAATTATACAGAAAAACTCAGAATTCAAAACTTTACTCAGCAATCCAATATATCATGATAAGCTCTATCTATTTTTACAAAACATCTTTCATCTTTTTAATGAAGATAAATTTTTTTCACTTATAAAAAAATGCGCGCAGAAAAATGATAGTGATAAAGAAATTTACTCTGCTATTGGCACACAACTTTTATTACTACCGCGATTAGATGCCTTTGCCGATGCTGCCCTACAATTGGCGGATTTGCACGTGCAGTTTTTGGAAATTGCAGGCAATAATGCTTTTATTTCTCTTAGTATTATAATTTCAGTCCATGAAATAAATCCCTGTTCGAGTTGTACAGTTTTATTTAAGCAGCGAATTTTGACTCGGCCGGGTCATGTGCGTGCCTTGATTGCGGTTCCCATTAGCTATCTTAGTCGGGCTTTGCGTATTTATCAGCAGCACCACATTGCTATTGAGCATATCTATGATTACTAAATGCTGATTTTAGGTTAAAGCAATATAATGAGTTTCGCCCGCATTCTGGCAAGTGCTGCTATGGTAAAACACCTTGGCAAACTTTTTTTAGAGGCTAAACCCTTAGCACGTGAGAAACAGCGTGATACTTTATTTGAGCTGGCCGAGAATGTTGTATCACCGAGCGGTGATACAACAGGCGCAGGCAGCATCGCGCTATCCGATGACGCGCATAAAAATCAAGACTCACAGAGCGCGATGCGTTGTGAGTATGAAAAATATCAACAGTTAACTGACAAGCAACCTGTCCGATAACGGCGGATTGTCAGATTAAGTTTTGGCTTTTATAGCCTAACGTCATACGTGAAGACTTCTCTCCTATGGCTACTTTGGCACAAGACTACTTCTTGTTAAAGCTCGTTGTTGCTGATTCCTGGCTTTCCTCTTCGGTAGTTTTAGTCGCTTGTTGTGGTGTAGTATTGAATGAAGGCAGTCTTTGATCGCTTCCTCCAGTAAAGACAGGCTTTTTTCGAGCAAGCTTATCAATGTTCTTTATGTTCTCCATTAAAATCCGTAGTGTATCTTCTGTGACCCCCTCCTTTTCTCCCCAGTATGTACGTATATTGGTCATATAATCATTTTCAGACGAGGTAGGGCGGTTGTAGTCATTATCTAATGCAGCTTCCCTTATCGCTTTTGCAACTTTATCATGTTGTAAAGCTGAATTTTTCTTAGTGGCATGATCTAAGTTCGCCAAACTCGCTAAGATGCCTTTCCAGGCATCACCTTCATATGCACTCAGAAGGCTATCTACTATGTAATGGTTTGATTGTTGGAGAGCTAGACAAATGTGAGATTCGTTAACTACTGCTGGGTTTTGCTCAACAATAGTCTGCACGAGCTCCGGCTCCGTCTTGTTTGAAGCAATTAGCGCACTGAGTAACTCTTCAGTAATCTCGTTCTTGTAAGCCCTAACTATAGGTGTTAAAACCTCGTAATGTACGGAATTGTTGTTAAGTGCCGTGTTAATGTGGGCTTGTGTGATCGTAGGGTCTTTACGAAGACCAGCCATTAGGAGGGAATAGTTATCTGTGGCAATAATCAATTCAAGTAATTCATTATTAATATCGCCGCGGTAAGCATCAATCATTAATGCTGCAACATCATTAGACGACGAATTAATTGCTGTGAGAATATCCTCTTTAGTGACCTGATCTTGTTCATCAAGAGGTATGGTCATATTTGCCGCATAGGGAATGGCCTTATTTTCAGAATTATTACCCAAGCGATTACGAATAATAGAGTGCGCACGCTTTTCAAGATCTAGTCTTTTAAGTAGTTTATAAGAATCATCCTGGTAAGCTTCTACAATTAAGTCCTGATGGTTTGATCCATATGCCTGTCGGACATGGGCTTCAGTGACCGGAGGATTCTTACTAAGCGCTGCTTCTATCAGAGATTGAGAATTGGCAGCAATTGCGTCGCTCAATTCTTGAGCAGCATTGTAAATGATCTTTACCTTATTCTCTACAATATCAAGTGTCTCGTCTGTGACCTCAGCACTATTGCTCCAGAATGTACGCATTTTAGCTATCGGATTACTGCCAATTTGGTCATCGTAGCGGCCATTTACAGTGGCCTCTCCTATCGCTTTTATCACTTTATCATGCCTTAAAACCTCATTCTTCTTATCAGCATCATCTGTATCCTTTATATCTATTGTCGCTAAATTTGCTAAGATGTCTTCCCAATCATCACCATTATATGCACTTATAAGGAGATTTAATTTTGCAACATCCTTAAGCGAGTTCATTGTCATGAGAGTCTTCTCTAGCTCCCTGTGAATATCCTCAACAGTAAAATGCTCATCAGAAGTAAAAATAGATTGCCCAAAATCTTCAAACGCCAGCCGTGTAAGTAGTTTATGGCGATCACCCGGGTAAGCATTTACAATTAAGCCCTCATGGTTTGATCCATATGCCTGTCGAACATGGGTTTCAGTGACCGGAATATTCTTACTAAGCGCTGCTTCTATCTGCTCTTGAGCGCCGGTAGTAATTGCGTTGCTCAATTCCTGAGCAGCATTGTAAATGCTCTTTACCTTATCCTCTACAATATTGAGTGTCTTTTCTTCGACCCCACCAGTACTAAAGTTCCAGAATGTACGCATTTTATCTATCGGATCATTTCCACGCCAGCTAAAGTAGCGGCCATTTACAGTGGCCTCCCCTATAGCTTTTATCACTTTATCATGCTTTAAAATCTCATTCTTCTTATCAGCATCATGTAATTTCGCCAAATTCTTTAAGATTTTTTTCCAGCTATTACCTTCATATGCATCTATAAGGAGCTTTAATGCGTCGTAGGGTGCGTGATGAAGGGCTAGACAAATGTCAGGCTCGGTAACTATAGGATTCTTACTAAGCGCTGCTTCTATCTGCTCTTGAGCGCCGGTAGCTATTGCCTCGCTCAATGTTATGTTTTCTTTTTTATCCTTTGACATTGTTAGGTCACCTTTAGTTTGAACCTAAATTCCGCCGTTGAAATCTACTGTGGCCGCCTAACTCACCGAATCTAAAGGATTTTTTTCCATCTTTTTTATTCACCGTATGGGTGATACGCTTTCACAAAAAAGATGGAAAAAATCCTTTATCTTCAGCGACTTAGTCAGCCTCGCGACGATTTCAACGGCGGAATTTAGATACACTCTTTAAAGTCAAGCAAAAAATGAAGTAATAGTCTTTTTTTGTTTGTTAAAATAGCTCGCGATATATATCTCGTATTTGCAGCTCAATGGAGTCTACCCTGTGGATTTGGGCTTATTCGAGGTGCAATAATAGCCAACAGCATCTCATTGCTCTTTGATAAACCTAAATCTACAGGATGAGTGTTATCACGCCCTGAATACTACGGTGTTGCCAACGCAAAACCTATCTTATGCTGTAAGCTCTGCTGCTGCCTTGCGATTAAATTTCATGGGCTCCCAGTTAGTCTTCGAGTAAAACATTCCCCATATCGCGTGCAATAGCTTACGCATCACGCTTACTATAGCTTGTAATGGCTTTTTCCCTGAACTTATCAGTCCATCATAAAATGCTTTCACCAATGGCTCTCTTTGTACCGCAACCCAGGCTGGCATATAGAGTGCTGTACGCAAATATTTATTGCCTGCTTTACTTATTCGCCGTGCTTTTTTTATCGAACTCCCAGACTCAACAGCTCGTGGGTCCAGCCCTGCGTAAGCTACCCATTGGGGGGCTTTCATATCGCTGGGTAGCCCTATAAGTTCCGATAAAATTTGGATAGCTGATGTAGTAGCCACACCTTTTATCGACAACAATAGGTGATACTGCTCTCGCAGCTCATCGTTTGCATTAATAATTTCTAAGGCCTTTGCCTCCAGAAGCTCCACGCGTTTGTTTAAATGGCGCAGGTTAACATCAATATCATTGCTAATGACTCCTGTTTGCACCTGGCTATACTCTGAAACATGGCGATGACACCGTTCCCGTTGTATTTCTGTTTTTAGCTGATGCATTCGCCTATTGATAGCTTGTAATTGTAAACTGCTCTCAGCGGGGACTTCCCACGCTTGAAATGGCATACAGTTGAGATAAGAAAGGATCGTTTTTGCATCTAATGGGTCGTTTTTTGCTCGCTGCATGCTGGCTATCGCGAAGTGTTTGATAGCCTTAGGATTGGCTACCATCACCTCAACAAGCGGATGTTTGGCCAATAAAATAGCTAATTCAACATGATAAATACCAGTAGCTTCTAAACAAACTTTGCTAGCCGTCTGATTTTTTGTAATGAATTTAAGTAATTTTTTGTGACCAGTCGTACTATTGTCAAACGATGCCATCCTTGGGGCTGAGCTACCCTTTTTCCCCAATGCTACTACTAGCTCTTTAGCACTGACATCGATACCTACATAATTAATACTTTTTTTTGCTGTCATCTTTTTATCCTCTGAGGTATTATTGGCACTGGGTTCCCTGACCTTGAACATTGACTTACCTACCTTGTCATGCAGATTCTTTGATCTCGGATACACTTCGGTATGGGTCACGAAGGCAGGGGGCCTTTCTAAATTACAGTGTCTAGGCACTCAGGTTTAAACGGCCTCCCCAGATAAGAAAAAGATTGCCTGTTTATCCGTCGATTATCAAACTCTTCTTTTCCTCCCTGTTAAGATACAAGTCTGTGAGTATGTTTAGATACTTTTTTGCCGCTTGTTGAGGTGTTGCTGACTTTTCGCCACAGGCTGCGGGTTCAATATCGCGCCGTAGTGGGGTGTCCACCGCCTCAGGGTTGACACCAAAGACCTTAATATGTGGTGTGGGCTCTAGTTCATCGGCTAAGATGTGCAATAGCGCGCTTAAGGCGTGTTTGCTAGCACCATAGGCGCCCCAATAAGCCTGTTGGTACTCTTGAGGGTTGCCTAAGGTAAATAGGATATTGGCTTTTTTGCTTTGCGACAGTAAAGGTAGCAGTGTTTTGGTTAGTAAAAAAGGTCCATTTAAATTAGTTTGTATTATTTTTAACCACTGCGTGGGCTCATAATGTGCGATAGGCGTTAAGGAGCCCACTGCCGCAGCACAGTGAATAAGTCCATTGAGTTGTCCAAAATCTTGCCTAATGGCGTTATGCATAGTGTTTAATGAGTCCGGTGTGGCTTTGGCCAAATCTAAAGGGTGGAGGGTAGCTTGTGTAAAGCCTTGGGCTTGGATTTCATCATAGGTGTTCATCAACGGCTTGGTACGTCTGCCCACTAAAATGGTTTGGGCACCGTGTTGGGCTGAGGCCATGGCAACGGCTTTGCCAATGCCGCTACCGGCACCGGTGATAAGTAGTACTTGGTCTTGCAGTGTGTTTTTCATGAGAGTCGCTGATTGGCTTGCTTTTATCGTGTATTTGAAAGTATAGTCTTCTTTTGTTTATTTGCGGAGAGAATAAATGGACCATAAACATATTTTAGTCACCACGGATTTATCCCCAGCTTGCCTTGCCGTAACCAATGCTGCATTAAAATTAGCGAAGTGTTTTGATGCACGCTTAAGCTTGTTACATGTGGTAGAGCATGTGCCCATGTATGCTGATGTTTTCACCGGGCCTGAAGAGTATCAACAGGCGCTTACGGATGCTGCTCAAATTGGGTTTGAGCAGCTAGCTGATAATATGGGCATTAAAGCCGAGGATCGTTATTTGGAAATAGGGTCGGCGAAGGGTAAGATTTTGGATGTTGCAGAACGCTTAGGGGTGGATTTGATCGTGGTGGGAAGCCATGGACGTCATGGTATTGCAAAAATACTCGGTTCTACAGCGTCAGGTGTTTTACATGGTGCAGATTGTGACGTGTTGACCATTCGCTATGACGATGAATAGACCGCTTAAAAAAGGCGATACCCTAGCGCTGGTTTGTACCGGTTCTGTCGTGGGCGAGAAAGCAGCTCAAGGCGCCAAAGCCTATTTAGAGGGCTTAGGGTTTGCCGCTTGTTACGCTGAAGATGCTTATACATCGCTTGCACCTTGTGCGCGGGCGGATATTTTTTTACAGTATTTGCACGATAAGTCGGTGACAGCCATCTGGAGTTTACGGGGAGGTGAGGGCAGTGCTGATATATTGCCCTTTTTGCAAGCACATCATGACGTGCTAAGAAAATTACCCCCTAAATGGCTTATTGGGTTTAGTGATTTCACGCCTTTTTTGAATTATTTTCAGCATGAATTTGCTTGGCAGACGGTGCATGGTCCTAATGTATTACAAATGGTGGACAATAAGGTCAATGAAGCTTCTCAGTCACAACTGTGGGCCTTAATCGGACACGATGAGCCTCAGTTACCGCGATTGCATTTGTTGCCGCTCAGTGAGCAAGCCAAGCAACCACAGATTATCCAAGCGCCTTTATGTGGTGGCAATTTAAGCTTATTGCACATCAGTCTAAAGGATATTTGGGAAATTTCCTGTGAGGGAAAAATTCTTTTCATTGAAGAGGTCAATGAAAAACCTCATGTGGTGCGGCGTACGCTTAAGCACCTTTGGCGTGTTGGTTTTTTTCAAGGGGCCAAGGCGGTTATTTTCGGGGATATGAGCGAAGGCGTTGCTGACGCAGGCATGCAAGCGGGGCTTCAGCAAGCTTGTGTGAATTTTGCAACAATGGCAACTTTTCCTGTGTTTCAAACGCATGCCTTTGGGCATGGGGTTAATAACA
The DNA here is from genome assembly GCA_965230455.1 of Gammaproteobacteria bacterium. Taxonomy (GTDB): domain Bacteria; phylum Pseudomonadota; class Gammaproteobacteria; order CBDDKY01; family CBDDKY01; genus CBDDKY01. The sequence goes on along the minus strand of CBDDKY010000004.1, from coordinate 81,284 downwards.
TGCCTCTCTGTTTAGGGGTTGAATATACTTTGTCGGTGAGCGCAGATAGCTGTCAATTGAGCTGTAGCAAATGAATCACTATCGGTTAGTTATGTTTGATTTTGACGGTACCCTGTGCTGCTCGCGGGCCGCCATGGTGCATTGTTTACGTCAGACATTTTTACAACAACACATGTCGCCTCCTCATGAAAAAGTATTACTTGCTGCCATGGAGTTAGGTGGAGGCTTAGAAGAAACGCTCATTTTTGTTGAGCCACAGTTGAGTGAAATTTCGCCTGAGCACATGCAGCAGTGGTTTCAAATCTATCGAGCTATTTATTTGGAAGAAGCTTTAGCAAAGACACGCTGTTATCCAGGGGCCAAGGCTCTCTTACAGCAGCTAGCTGAGGCTGGTGTCGCCATTGCCGTAGTCAGCAATAAGTCAGAAAAAGCCGTTAACGCCGCGTTGGAACATTTTCAGATGCAGCCCTACGTGCAGCATGTGGTCGGGGCGCAGCCAGGCCGGCTGATTAAGCCTTCAATCACAGTTTTCCATGACTATGTAAAGCCTTATTTTCCAAGCATAGGTTTACATGAAATTTTAATGGTGGGTGACACTCACACAGATTTAATTTTTGCTAAAAAACTCGGTATTGATGCTTGCTGGGTAACCTATGGTTACGGTCGTGCTGCAGATTGTCATCAGCTGCATCCGACGCTTATTGTTAAGCAGCTGGGGGATTTAGCGGAGCGTTTAGCGACATCGGATACGGCACTCATGGAATAGGCCCTAGTAAAATAAGGAGAATAGGATGTCAGAAAATGCCACACTGCAAGCTAAGCTTAAACAGCTAGAAGCAGAAAACCATGCCTTAAAAAACTTTACCCAGTTAACCGCTCATCAATTGCAAGCGCCATTGCGTACGCTGCGCAATTACAGCCGTTTATTAGCGGATAGTTTGCCAGACACCGTGAGTGAAGAAGCACAGCTGTATCTGCAATTTTTAGAAAGCAGCGGTGAACAACTTTTACAATTAGTCACAGACCTATTAAAGCGCGCGCGCTTAGTGGAAGGGGAAAGCGTTGTTGAGGCAACTGACGTCAATGCGTTATTACACACGGTTTGTGAAGAAGCCTGTCAGCAGCACCCCGATAAAACGATTACTTTTCAGCTGCCAGAAAAATTACCCACGTTAAACCTCGATCCTTGCTTAATTAAAGTCGTTTTTACTAATCTCATTCACAACGCCATTAAGTATTGCCGACAAGCCCCTGTCATTGCTGTGGAAGCCAAAGAAAACCAGGATGTTTGGCAGTTCAGCGTCATTGATAATGGAATTGGTATTGCTGATGACGCAAAAGCCCGCCTTTTTCAGCCTTTTGTGCGTTTGCATGCCGACGATGAGTTTGAAGGCACCGGCCTTGGGCTGTACTTATGTAAGTCCATTATTGAAGCCCAAGGCGGACAGTTGGGTTTTAGCTCTGTGTTGGGTGAAGGGACAAGGTTTTATTTTACGGTGAGACAGAATAACACTTAGGGTTGGTCTGCATAAGCAATGTTGGCATGAATTGATGCATGATAATAATGATTGCGCCACTGCTTATCATAGCTGACCAGCTTGTAAGATTGTAGCACCGCTAGAATATTGGAAATATAGCTGGCACGCTTCTTTAAAATTTCCGCAATTTCTTTTACTTGAATAGATTGGTGCTGCACAATTACTTTTAATACAGATTCTTCGTTACGACTGAGATTGAATTGCTTAATGCGCGCTTTAGCATTGTTGGTAATAAAGGGCTTGGCAATAGGTAGAGTAATACAATCAATCATTGTGCCGGGCTGTAGTTGATTAAATAGTTTATTAAGTAGGCCAAAAATATAACGTAAGCGGCCTTTGGTTACATCGTATAAATAATTTAAAACCGCTTGTTCAATAGGCAGTTGAACATGAACATTTACACAGGGCTGTCCCATTAAAATTCCTGCATAAGAATGGTATTGAGTGTTTTTTCACCCCATCCAGCTTTCTTTTGCAGGCCCTTGAGGCTCATATCCTTTCGGAACTGGGGTTTGGCACCTCGGAGTAAATTTAAAACAACATGGCGAACCATCGCCATGTTTTCAGGCGCATTATCTTTTCGCACTCGTGATAAATCTTCTCCTATCGTGACATCTAAAACCCAATGCAAACTATTCTCTATAGCCCAATGACTACGTATGGCTTGTGCTAATTCTTTTGCATTCGCAGCCATACTGCTAATAAAATAACGTCGCTCTGTTGTCGTTTTTGCCCCCTGGTTGACCTGTGACTCCACCATGGCAACGGTTTTTATATCACACCAATCCTTCTTCTGTGTCAGCCAATCTAGTCGCTCACTTACATAACATAAACGCCGTTCAATACGTCCATGACCTTTATCACACTCTTCGTGTTGGTCTGTAATATTGTGCGGTTTGCCTTGACACAATTTTTCAACTTCACTCGATAAAAATAGAGTAATATCATCATGTAACGTACTGTGGTTCCCTTTCAAGGATAAAACATAATCCGCTTTTTTTTGGCGGATCTTTTTCGCAATTTTCTTCTGTGTACCCATTGCGTCGATACTTACAATGCAGCCTTCGAGAGCCAGTAAATCTAATAGTTTTGGGATAGCTGTGATTTCATTAGACTTTTCATTGACTTTTTCTTGCCCTAATACTAACTTGCTCGACGTGGCAAAAGCACTCACCATATGGATAGCTGATTGTCCTGCTGCAGCGTCAAAACTTTTTCTTAGACACTTGCCATCAATAGCAATGATTTCCTTTAACGCTGATTGAAAAGACTGAACCCAGGCAATGAAGCACGCTCTAAAAGCTTCTGGCTCTAAAGCTGACATGACCCTAGCGAAGGTGTTCTTTGATGGAATGCCTTGCTCAAAGGGCAGAAAGCGCCGAAGATAATCCAGTTTTTCCTCGCCAAACGTTACAAAATCTCGCCAGCTTTGTGCGCCACAAATGCTTGCGCATAAAACAGTGAGTAAAATTTCATTCAGCGGATAAAGTTTCTTTCGTTCAATTCTTGGGTCTTCTAGCTTATCAAAATGATAAAGAAAGGCGGGTTGCTTTGAGCTGGCCATCACTAACTCCTTGTTTTGTAAAGCAAGAAGTGTAATCCTTTAGTGAACTTTTACCAACCCCTCTTAGCATAATTTTAATGGGACAGCCCTGAACATTTACACGGAAGTAATTGACTCGTTTTGCAAATAAAGCTAAGTATTCTTGTTGTGATAAAGGCGTGATTTCTGTTTCATGGCTAATAATATCATCAAGCCTATCAACTTCTTGTGCGATAAAGCGGCGTAGTGAATTATCGCCGACCAATAACCAGCTGGTTCCTGGCGTTTGAAAATAATCACGCATGATATTGAGGAGCATTTTTAAGTGTTCTTCCTTTTGCACAACGCCAATATCTAAATTATTTAATTGAATTAATAGGCCATATTTAAACCTAAAATCCTCAGTTGAAATCTACTGTGGCCGCCTAACTCACCGAATCTAAAGGATTTTTCTCGATATTTTTTATTCACCGTATGGGTGATACGCTTTCACAAAAAATATCGAGAAAAATCCTTTATCTTCAGCAACTAAGTCGGCCTCGCGACGATTTCAACTGAGGATTTTAGGTTAAAGCCTAACTTTTTGCTTATCTCTACTAACTTTTCTAGGTGCTGTGACAATATGTGTGTTGGCATTAACATAGGCTGACTGGTGTTGCTAGCCGTACCGACATTGCCACCAAATCCAAAAGCGGAAGCGCCAAAAGAGCGATAGGTTTCTGTCACTTGTTGAACCGTGGCTTTTGCTTGCTTAAAGGCCGTTAAATTTGTAACGCAGTCGTAGTGTTGCAGCTCTAGCGTGGAGACAACATTAGCAATGACGGCAGCAAGCAGCGTATCGGCTTGCCAATTGGGCTCAACACGAATTTCGCTGGTTGGTGTGAAATATTTTCGTTGGCTTTGAGCGTTAAATCTTAGAAAATTGCCAAAAGAGGTGGTGCCGACGCCTCTAGCTCCTTCAATCACGATAATAGCGTTAGGTGAATTTAGTGTTGCTTGGCAGGTATTAATTTTTTCATCATTACCGGTGTATAAATCCAAAGAATAGGTGGTTATTGGTTGAGTTCTAAAAGGTTCGTCTTTAACCTAAATTTCGCAGTTGAAATCTACTGTGGCCGCCTAACTCACCGAATCTAAAGGATTTTTTTCCATCTTTTTTATTCACCGTATGGGTGATACGCTTTCACAAAAAAGATGGAAAAAAATCCTTTATCTTCAGCGACTTAGTCAGCCTCGCGACGATTTCAACTGCGGAATTTAGGTTTAAAGCCGAGGGATTCCCATTGCATAGTTCTCATCTCACGTTTCTGCTGAAAATTTTATTACATCATAAAATTTTCGGCAGACAGGTGAGATGAGTCTTTATTGTCTAATCGGTTGATCAATAAATTATTTTTTGGTCTGTTATGCTAAGCTGCTGAGTGATGAGTAAATTCCTGTTACAATGCTGCTTTGTATCTGTTTTTAACAGGCTTTACCATGGTTATCGTTAAATTACCTGCTCTTTTCCAAAAGCATACCGCTGGGAAGGCACAATTGGAGCTGCAGGGTGCTTGTGTTGGCGAGCTTATACAGGGCTTGCTTGCACACTATCCTGAATTAAAACCCTATTTTTTTCAAGAAGATGGCAATGTGACAACGTTTCTGTGCTTTTTTCTGAATCAGCAGGGCTTAGCCGGGGATGCTGTGTTGGAGGTGCCTGTGGCGGCTGGGGATACGTTATCTTTAGTACTGTCTACGCCGGGAGGTTAAACGCATGACTTTATCGGTTGATGAACAACAGCGCTATGCAAGGCATTTGAGCTTGCCCGCGGTGGGGCAAACTGGTCAAAGCCGCCTTAAAGCAGCTCGCGTGCTTTGTGTCGGCGCCGGTGGCTTGGGTTCTTCATTATTACACTATTTGGCAGCTGCGGGTGTTGGTCACTTGGGTATTATGGATGGTGATCGCGTCGAGTTGAGCAATTTGCAGCGGCAAGTGTTGTATAGTGTTGATGATGTGGGACAAAATAAAGCGCGTGTTGCACAAAGGCGTTTGTCAGCGCTGAATCCGTTAATTCATATAGCAGCCTATCCAAAGCATGTCGATGCTGAGAATATACTGACTATTGTGGAGGGGTATGATGTGGTGGTAGATGCCACGGATAATTTTCCCACGCGTTATCTGGTTAATGATGCCTGTTATCAATTGAAAAAGCCCAATGTGTTTGCCAGCGTTTTTCAATTTGAAGGCCAATGTACATTTTTTACGGGTACCCAGGGGCCTTGCTATCGTTGTCTTTTTCCGTCGCCACCGCCATCGGCATTGATTCCTAATTGTGCGGAAGGTGGGGTGTTAGGCGTTTTGCCCGGTGTGATGGGATGCATACAAGCCACAGAGGTGATTAAATACCTGTGTTCGCTGGGGGATAATTTAGTTGGGCGTTTGTTACGTTTTGATGCTTTGGCCATGCGTTTTGAAACCTTTCGATTTACAGCGCGTGAGGATTGTCCTTTGTGTGTGGCAAAAAAAGAGTTTACTGCGTTACCGCGTTATCAGGCGAGCTGTGAACAAGCTTCTGCTACGGCTGCTATTTCACCGCTAGCCCTACAGCAGCTATTAGAGCAACGTGAAGATATCCAATTCATAGATGTGCGTGAGCCTCATGAGCGTGCTATTTGTCATTTAGGCGGGGTGTTGATACCTTTGGGCACTTTACCTTATGCTTGGCGGGACTTAGATCCCAAAAAGCGCACGATTGTGTATTGTAAAGCAGGGCTGCGTGGCGCAAAAGCTGCGGCCTTCTTGCAAGAACAGGGCTTTGTGCACGTGGAAAACTTAACCGGCGGTGTTTTGGCTTGGCAAGCAGAAATAGACCCCAGCCTGAAATCTTATTAAGAGAAAAATAATCCTAGCATGAATATCATCGTTTTTTTAGGGCCTTCGTTGCCTTTGGTAGAAGCCAAACAGCTGTTACCCGATGCTCATTTTTTGCCGCCGGCACAATGTGGTGATGTGTTGCGAGCTTTACGTTTAAAGCCTGATGTGATTGCCATTATTGATGGTTTATTTGAGCGAGTAGCTGCCCTTTGGCATAAAGAGGTTTTAGTGGCCTTGGAGCGTGGCGTTCAAGTGTTTGGTGCTAGCAGCATGGGGGCATTAAGAGCGGCAGAGCTGGCTGAGTTTGGCATGCAAGGGGTGGGAAAAATTTTCACTGCTTTCCACGAGGGCGTGCTCAATGACGATGATGAAGTGGCCATATTGCATGGCCCGCTTGCAACAGGTTTTCGTGCCACCACCGATGCCATGGTTAATATCCGTGAAACCTTACAAGCGGCGGTTGCTGCAAACATCATTTCATCGGAGAAAAGTGCCGCCATTGAAATGACAGCTAAGCAATATTGTTATACAGAACGCCGCTTGAAAAAAGCCATAGCAACTACTGAGCGTTTAGAGGATGCGGAACGTTCGCAACTAACTGTTTGGATAAAAGATGGCGGTTATCGAGATCAAAAAGCCGCTGACGCGCGTGAACTTTTGCGCCACTTGAGCAAGTTGCCGGTATCTGCAAACAAGCCCCCTAACGTCAAGGCCCATCGCAGCGCTTTTTTGCGTGCATTGATGAAATATATACAATGTCGTCCTTTTTTAACGGAACCCGAGTGGCTACCGCAAGATGAAAAAATAGCGCGCACGGCACGCGTGTTAGGTCCCCTTTATCTTGGTTTGCAACGTTTGGCTTATAATGTTATGGCTTTGGAAACTATTGCGTTGAGTCAAGGTTATGCTTGCCCAGCAGGTGCCGACGCTTTTGATTTTCTTGGGCAAACCCGAGATGCTACTGTTTGGAGTCAAGTGAATGATTGTAGTGAGCCCCTGTTGCAGCATTTGCAAGAAAAAGCCCGGCTCATTTCTGGTGCCCTCTCACATGCTGAGAACAACCCGCCAGAGGATATCGTTTCTTTAGAGATTTATTTTCTGGTAACCTTGCGGTTTTATCAACAGTACGCTCGCTTAAAAGCGCAAGCTCAAGTTGCTGGCGGTGATGACGCGCGTATTATTGAATATTGTGCAGAAGCAGAGCCTCAATTGTTTTATGTATTTTGGCACGTGGCACGGTTATGGCGCGCCACAGATATTTTAGCCATGAACGAAGGGCTTGAGCCACAGGAAAGTCAAGTGATAGCCTACATGAATGAATATCGGCTAAAGTATGGTTTAGAAGAGGTTGCCGATTTAGAAGCGTGGCTTGCAGACAATGATTTAGATGATAGTTTTTTCTTTGAAATGATGCGTGCTTCTGCACGTTTTGATGGATTGGTGTTTCGTAATCAACTGGATTATTTTGGCTCTGTGGCCTTTGATGAAGATACGCATTATCTTATGGCTGTTATACGGATGTTAGGTTTTTATCCTGTGCTAAAAGCCTTAACTCAGGATAAAACCCACCAACAGCAGCTATTACAAAAGAGTATTGATATTTCCAGGTTATCTCCTGAGGCTTATGCGCATTACCATGATTTTGGCGTGGGTGAAGCGGTTGAGAGCTATCAGCAAATTAAAGAGGAAGAGTGATGGATTGGCAAAAAATAATTTTTTTAATCATTGGCGCGGGTTTCATTTGGTTAATTTATCGCAGCATAAAAGGCAACAAGGCTGCTTTTTCCAAGGAAAACTTAAGCAAAGGCTTTGGTACCCTGGGTTTTTTGGCCTTGTTTTTAATCGGGATAGTCGCCCTTGCCGTACTGATGACAAGGTGAGTGCGTTAGCAGTTTAACCTTGTATTTTAACCTAAAATCCTCAGTTGAAATTCTACTGCGGCCGCCTAACTCACCGAATCTAAAGGATTTTTCAGCAACTAAGTCGGCCTCGCGACGATTTCAACTGAGGATTTTAGGTTAAAAGTGAGAAATCTCGGGGGCTAGCCCCCGAGGTAAAGGCGCTGGGGTTTCCATACCCAAGGGGGCACAGGTACCCAAGGGGGCACGGGCAGGGGAGACATGCAATTTTCGCCGTTGCCGTCAAGGCGGGTTTCCTGCGTAGGCGACAGCAAACCTGGAGACAATCTCGGGAGCCTATGGCCGAGTTGTTGAAAAAATCTCAAGCAGAAAGCGCTGTAGGCATTCTATCCAGCCTCACCACGCCAATCACTGCGCCCAGAATCTTAATTCTATCATGGTGGTAACTGAGGGGAGACAGATTATCATTACCGGGAATCAAGGTAAGGGTCATGTCAGGGTTATACTGAATACTGCGTAAGACTTTTTGCTTACCATCAATAGACGCAACGATCAGTTCACCGCTTTTGACCCGGTTGCGGTACTCACAAATCACCGTGTCACCATTGAGAATACCGCCATTGACCATACCGGCACCTTTCACTCGAAAGGCAAATTTATCTTGGCGCAAAAATACATTACTGAGCTCTATTAACTCTTCATGAGGGAAAATATAGCAAGGTGCTCCTGCGGCGATAGTGCCTGATACCGGGATGCGTAAACTGGGTGAGGGAAGGCGTTCATCAAAATGTTCATTCGCCGCTGACATAGATTGGGGTTCTCGATAGTTCTCGCAGTAATCAATTTTTTCTAGCATGTTTATTTTCCTTGTTTATTTATCCTAAAATCAGCAGTAAATCGCGCTTTTTTGGTGTAATAGATTGATTTAGATAAGGAAACTAAAAAAGCGGAATACACCTTATTGGTGATGGAGACTTTTTTTGTTTTCTTAGATGAATCAAGATGTTATCGCCAAAAACGTGATTTAACTGCTGATTTTAGGTTTATTGGGGCGTGTCATCAATTGCGCTTATTTTTTCGTCAAAGAGCCCTGCTATTCTCCTCAAAAATGTACGCAATTGTTCCCAATTTCCACAATTTTCGCGGCGAAAAAGCAATTGATGACACGCCCTAGTCTGCTGTGCAGTGAAGTGTCATTGCGTTTTTTCTAATAATAGAGAACAAAATGAGAACTTTCAAGTCTTGAGAGTAACTTTCTTACGTTAATCCTAAAAAATAAATACACATGAAACAAAAAAACACAATTGGAAACTTGTTTTTCCTGGTACAGGGGCTGCCTGAGATATGCTAAAATCCAACCACTCGTTGCAATGATATAAATGCTCATGATAATCAAACACACAGGTGGCAGTGCGCTTTCTGCCTTTCAGTTGCAAAAGAAATTAACACAATTACAAGCCTGTGCGCCGGGCGTTACCGCGCTCACGGCACAGTTTGTTTATTGGATTGATGTAACAGCGCCGCTGAATGACGAAGAAAACGCGCGCTTGGCGGCATTATTGCAGGAAAGCAAACCACTGACACAGTCTCCTTCCGGTGTCTGTTGGGTGGTAACGCCACGGGTGGGGACGTGCTCCCCTTGGTCTTCTAAGGCCACGGATATTTTACAGCAGGCGGGTTTATCCCAAGTGTTACGTGTGGAGCGTGGTATGGCTTACCATGTGCAAGGTGGTGAAAATCTCCAGGCACAGGCGATGGCTGGGGTGTTATTTGATCCCATGACACAAACCCTTTGGACGGATGCCATTGAGCCTGAGCGTTTATTCTCACATTATGCACCGGAAACGTTGGCGACTGTACCAGTGTTATCACAAGGTCTGCCTGCTTTGGTCACTGCGAATGAAAACTTAGGGCTCGCTTTAAGCGACGACGAGCTTAGCTATTTACACACCGCATTTACTGATTTGCAGCGTGATCCCACTGATGTGGAATTGATGATGTTTGCTCAAGCCAATTCTGAACACTGTCGTCATAAAATATTTAAAGCGCGCTGGACCATTAATGGTGAAGAAAAGCCCCATTCGCTCTTTGGTATGATTCAACATACCTATCATTGTTACCACGAAAATGTATTATCTGCCTATCATGATAATGGGGCTGTGCTGGCAGGTCAAAACGTAGCGCGTTTCATGCGCCAAGGTGATAATCAATATCGCTATGAACATGAGCCCGTGCATTTAGTTATCAAGGTAGAAACCCACAATCATCCTACGGCCATTGCACCTTTTGCCGGTGCAGCCACGGGTAGCGGTGGTGAAATCCGCGATGAAGGCGCAGTAGGGCGTGGTGCCAAACCTAAAATGGGCTTGACCGGTTATAGCGTTTCCAATTTACATATTCCCGGTTATGAGCAACCGTGGGAACAACCCAATGGTAAGCCAGCGCATATGGCGTCTGCTTTGGATATTATGTTAGAAGCGCCCCTGGGCGGTGCTTCTTTTAATAATGAGTTTGGTCGTCCCAATTTATGCGGTTATTTTCGTACTTATGAGCGTAAATTCCAGCAAGGCCCCATACGCGGTTACCATAAACCTATTATGATAGCGGGTGGGCTTGGTAATATTCGTCCTCAACACGTGGACAAAGAAAAATTACCTGTCGGCGCCAAGATAATTGTGTTGGGTGGTCCGGCTATGTTGATTGGCTTGGGGGGTGGTGCGGCTTCCTCTCTGGCATCTTCCCATGAGCGCGAGGCCTTGGATTTTGCTTCCGTGCAGCGCAGTAACCCTGAAATGCAACGCCGTGCGCAAGAGGTGATTGATACGTGTTGGGCCTTGGGTGAGGGAAATCCTATTTTAGCGATTCATGATGTGGGAGCCGGTGGTTTGTCCAACGCGGTGCCTGAATTGTTGCATGACAGTGGCCGTGGTGGTGTGATTGATTTGCGCGCTATTCCCAATGCCGAACCATCCATGTCGCCGTTGGCCGTTTGGTGTAACGAGGCACAAGAGCGTTATGTTTTAGGCATTGCACCGGAGAGTGTGGCACAGTTTGCTGCCATTGCTGAGCGTGAACGTTGTCTTTATGCCGTCATTGGTGAAGCGACCTTGGCGGAAAATTTAGTGCTGCAGGATAAGCATTTTAAGAATAACCCCATTGATATTCCGTTAGCCTTGTTATTTGGTAATGCCCCAACGTTGGTGCGCCATGCTAAGACGTCACCTACTAGCGAGACGGATTTTTCGTTGGCCAAGATAAATTGGCAAGAAGCTGTAGAGCGCGTTTTACAATTACCAGCTGTTGCGGACAAGACTTTTTTGATAACCATTGGCGACCGCAGTATTACCGGTATGGTGGCGCGTGATCAAATGGTAGGGCCTTGGCAGGTGCCCGTGGCAGACTGTGCGGTAACCACACAAAGTTTTAGCGGTTATGCGGGCGAAGCTATGGCCATGGGAGAGCGCGCGCCCTTGGCGGTGACGAATTACCAAGCAGCAGCGCGCATGGCCGTTGCCGAGGCTATTACCAATATAGCCGCAGCGCCCATTGTTAAATTACAAGATATAAAATTATCGGCCAACTGGATGGCTGCTGCTAATCATAGCGGTGAAGATGCGGGCTTATATGCCGCCGTGGAAGCAGTGGGCATGGAGCTTTGTCCGGCCTTAGGCTTGGCGATTCCCGTGGGCAAAGACTCTTTATCCATGGCCACTAAATGGCAGGAAAATAATGAGACCAAAGAAGTGGTGTCGCCGTTATCTTTGGTGATCAGTGCCTTTGCACCTGTAACTGATGTACGTCGTACCCAAACACCTTTGCTCTCGTTAGAAAAAGGCGCGGCAGACCTTTTATTTATTGATTTAGCTAAAGGGCGGCAGCGCCTAGGCGGTTCTGCGCTGTCACAATGTTTTAATGAAGCATCACATATAACCCCTGATGTGGTTTGTGCTGATGTAGTGAAGAATTTTTTTGCAGCCATACAAAGTTTAAATCAACAAGGTTTATTGATAGCTTATCATGATAGATCCGATGGTGGTTTGTTGGTGACTTTATTAGAAATGGCTTTTTGTAGCCATGTGGGCCTGGACATCGACGTCGGCGCCTTAGGCCATGATCCGCTAGCGGCTCTTTTTAATGAAGAGTTGGGTGCTGTTATTCAGGTGCAAGACAAAAACCGTGCCTTACAGGTATTGTCAGATTACCAATTACATCCGTGGGTGCATTGCATTGCACACATAAATGATAGTCATGCGATTCGTATTGAGCAAAACCGACAGTTACTGTATCACGCCGACAGAAAAAAATTACATCAGCATTGGTCAGCCGTGAGCTTTCAGATGCAACGTTTGCGCGATAATCCCGCCTGCGCTGACATGGCTTATGAGGTGTTGGGCGATGAACAAGATAAAGGGTTGCCGGTACTATTAACCTTTAATCCTGCCGAGGATATTAGCGCACCCCTTATTAACCGTGGTGTAAAACCGGTGGCGGCTATTTTTCGTGAACAAGGGGTCAATGGCCATATTGAAATGGCGGCTGCTTTCCACGCGGCAGGTTTCCAAACCCAAGATGTGCACATGACGGATTTACTGTCAGGACGTTTTAACCTAAACGAGGCGCATTTATTGGCGGCTTGTGGCGGATTTTCTTATGGTGATGTTTTAGGCGCTGGGAGTGGCTGGGCCAAGTCTATTCTTTTTCATGAGGCATTAAAGGCACAGTTTGCCGAATTTTTTGCTGATCCTAATCGCTTGAGTTTGGGCGTTTGTAATGGTTGCCAACTGTTGTCGCATTTAAAATCTATTATTCCGGGGGCTGCCCATTGGCCGCAATTTGTGAGGAATAAATCGGAGCAATTTGAAGCGCGGTTGGTGGCTGTTTCTGTAGAGCCATCGCCTTCATTACTGTTAAAAGGCATGGAGGGTGCTAAGCTTCCCATTGTGGTAGCCCATGGCGAAGGGCGTGTGCAGTGGGAAAACCCACAAGACAGTGCAAACACCGCGGTGTGTTTGCGTTACATTGATAATCAGTTGGCAGTAACAGAACGCTACCCCAGCAACCCTAACGGAAGCTTTGAGGGGGTGGCGAGTATTTGTAATAATGATGGGCGTATTACCTTGATGATGCCTCATCCTGAACGCGTATTTAGAAGTGTGCAATTTTCTTGGTATCCTGAAACCTGGGGCGAAGAAGGGCCCTGGTTGCGCTTATTTAAGGAAGCCGCTTTTATGTTAGGGAATTGATATGGCAAAAGTAAAAACCGTTTATACCTGTCAATCCTGTGGTGTACAGTCGCCTAAGTGGGCAGGTCAATGTTTTGATTGCGGTGCTTGGAATAGTTTGCAGGAAAATATTTCATCCTCCAATAAAACCCAAGGTTACGCCGGCGTTGATGATGCCCAAGTCACGTTGATGTCCGATGTGGCGGTTGCTAAACAAGCGCGTTTAGGGACGGGTATTTCAGAGTTAGACTGTGTGTTAGGGGGGGGGCTGGTACCAGGGTCTGCTGTGTTAATTGGTGGTGACCCGGGTATTGGTAAATCCACTTTACTCCTGCAGACGCTTTGTTACTTAAGTCAGCAGGCCCCGGTATTATACGCCACGGGGGAAGAGTCTTTGCAACAAGTGGCGCTGCGAGCGCGGCGTTTAGGGTTGCCGGAAGATAAACTTAACTTATTGGCAGATACACAAGTAGAGCGCATTATTGCTCTGGCTAATCAGCATAAGCCGCAAGTCATTGTGATTGATTCTATCCAGACGGTATTTACTCAGCCCATTCAATCAGCCCCCGGTTCTGTCAGTCAAGTGCGCGAAAGTGCGGCGCAATTGGTGCGCTTTGCCAAACAAACACAAACGGCCATTTTTTTAGTGGGGCATGTGACCAAAGAAGGCGCACTGGCTGGACCGCGCGTACTCGAGCATATCGTCGATGCCGTATTATATTTTGAAGGCGAGCGTGGCGGGCGTTTTCGTTTATTGCGCGCGGTTAAAAATCGTTTTGGTGCGGTTAATGAGTTGGGCATTTTTGCTATGACCGATAGAGGGTTAAAAGCAGTTAATAATCCATCAGCTATTTTTTTATCGCGCGAACAACAAAGCATTCCCGGCAGTGCGGTGATGGTCACCTGGGAAGGCACGCGGCCTATGTTGGTAGAGGTGCAAGCCTTGGTGGATGAAAGCCATTTAGGCAATCCACGCCGTGTGACCTTAGGCTTGGAGCAGAATCGTTTAGCTATGTTGCTGGCGGTACTAAATCGTCATGGTGGCGTGACCACCTATAATCAAGATGTTTTTGTCAGTGTGGTCGGCGGCGTAAAAGTGCTGGAAACTGGGGCTGATTTACCCATGGTGTTTGCCGTATTATCCAGTTTGCGCAATAGACCGTTACCCGAAGAGTTGGTGTTATTTGGGGAAATAGGCTTGGCCGGTGAAATTCGCCCCATTCCTGCGGGCCAAGAACGCTTACAAGAGGCGGTGAAACACGGTTTTAAACGTGCCATCGTGCCCAAAGGCAATTGCCCGAAGAAGCCTATTCCCGGCATGGAAATTATTGGGGTTTCGCGTTTACAGGAGGCTCTGGAACATCAAAGATGAAAAAGAGCTGACTTTTTGGTTGTATTTTGTACAATATGGTCGAAATTTAACGTAATGGATTTTGACTTATGCGTATAAAAGCACAAATAAGTTGATTAATCGCTCAAGCATACTGAGGTGTGAGCATATAAAGAGGTACCCTATGCCACATACGTACAGTGATCTTGCGAAAGAGCTAATGGAAAAGAATCTAGCTAAGGTTAGCCCTGATACAGTTCAGCGTAAAGTAAATAAACAATGGCTTGCAGAGAGAGCCGCTACTTTAGATCATGTAGATGATTGGTTTGAATATGAAGAAGAGGATAGTGAGGATGATCAACAACAAGACGAGCTTGACTTAACCTGTTCTTACAATGACTTGTCTTTCCTCATAGACCTCTATAATAACGGAAATACATCAGAAGAAGAAACCCCTCTTGCTTCAATGACAAATCATTTTTCTTAGAAAGGTGATTGACTGCTAACGTTAGGGGGTGCCATCAATTCTTATAATTCTCCCCCTTAAGCGCCGTGGGCCCAGCTTTGCTGGGCCAGGCCCTAGGTTTTCGCGATGAAAAAGTAACTGATGATACGCCCTAGGTAGGCCGTGGGGTTGTTAGCCTAAATTCCGCAGACAGGCTGCAGCATATAATCCTAAAATCCTCAGTTGAAATCTACTGCGGCCGCCTAACTCACCGAATCTAAAGGATTTTTCTCAATATTTTTTATTCACCGTATGGGTGATACGCTTCCACAAAAAATATTGAGAAAAATCCTTTATCTTCAGCAACTAAGTCGGCCTCGCGACGATTTCAACTGAGGATTTTAGGATAATCAATGTAAAATAAAGGAAAAATTTTTATTTGCATAAATCAAAAAAACAATTATAATAAAAATAAATAATAGTTTTTTTGTGCCATGTTATCCAAACCCCTATTAAGCTTGACTAGCCAATTTGCCAGAGAACAAGCAATAAAGCTGCAGTCCTTTACAGGCGAAGCCGCTATTTCCACGCTTTTCCATTATGAGTTGCAATTTTCATATGCGGATGTCGCCTTAGATCCCATACAGGTTATTGGACAGCCTGCCACGGTTGCCATTAATTATGTAGGAGAGCCTACACGTTATTACCATGGCATTATGAGTGAGTTGCAGGCTGAAGCTGTACTTTCTAATGGTATGCGGCAGTACCGTGCGGTGATGCGGCCGCAGTTATGGCTGTTAAGTCAGACCCAAAATCGCCGTATTTTCCAAGCAATGAATGTATTAGATATTGTCGGCTGTTTATTGCAAGAATATGATGTGGGCCACTATGATATAAGCCAAGTATTTGGCGTTTACGAAAAAAAGAACTACTGTGTGCAATATGACGAAAGCGCTTTCCATTTTATAGCCAGGCTATTAGAAGAAGCGGGGATTTTTTATTATTTTCGTCACGCCAAAGACAAACACTTATTAATGCTCGCCGATCACGTGCCACCGGTGCCAGAATCAGCACAAGCTAGCTTAAGTATGCAGGAAAGTTCTCATGGGGGGCAGCGTTTGCAAGCATGGCATCATGGCTATCAATTCTATCCAGGTGCTTATAGTCAAGGGGATTATAATTTTAAATTACCCACACAAAATCTCATTTATCAACAATACAGTACTGCGCCATTAAAAATTTGCCAACATTATGAATATTTTGAATACCCTGGCGGTTATAACAGTGCAGCGCAGGGAGAACAATTAACCCGTCAACGGGTAGAAGCATTGAGTCAGGGTTATCAAGAAGTCAAAGCAACCAGCAGGCATCCGAACCTTGCTGTGGCGGGAAATTTTTATTTACGTGGCCACGAATCCCCTGAGGAGAATCAAAGCTATTTTATCACGCACATGTCAGTGCAAGCTGGCGATATAGCATTATTTCCTCAAACAGGTGGCGGCATAAGCTATGAAAATCAATTGACAGCCATCCCCACCCACACGTATTACTACCCACCACGATTAACCGTTAAACCTCAGGTCTTTGGTGTACATGTGGCCCGTGTGGTAGGCAAACCGGGGGATGATATTTATACCGATGAATATGGGCGGGTAAAAATACAGTTTCTATGGGATCGTTATGGTTGTGATGATCATCACAGCTCTTGTTGGGTCAGGGTGATGCAACCTGCAGCTGGGCGTCGATGGGGGACCTCCTGGTTGCCGCGAGTGGGGCAGGAAGTTTTGGTTTATTTTATAGAAGGTGACCCGGATAGGCCGGTCATTTTAGGCGGCGTTTACAATGCGCAGTACAAACCACCCTATACCTTGCCTGGTAAGCAGAGTATAACCGGCTTTAAAAGTTGTTCTACGCCCTATGTGGCAGAGTCTGGCAATGACGGGGGAAATAGTTGGTATTTTGATGATGCGCAAGGCCGAGAAAAAATTTATATACAAGCACAAAAAGATTTTGAAGAGCGTGTGATTGCGGGCGATAAAATCATTAGGGTCGAGCAAGGCACTTACCAACTATCCGCTGAAAAAGCTATTGTGTTATCCGTAGCAGGCAGCCAAATCAAAATAGATAGCTCCGGTATTTATATTAATGGGGCGTTGGTTTCAATAAATTAGGGCTGGTTTTCATTTTTATAAACTAAGCTTGGAAGCATTGAAAACGATATATAGTCCCCGCAGTTGAAAGTTCGGGAAATTATTTGTTAATGTGATAACATAAGTTTTATATTTTAGCGCCTGGATGTTAGTCAGATTTGGACAATTTTTACTGAAAAAACGAGGATTTTAGCTATTGTAAGTCTTAGTTTTGTTATAGTAGGTCCCAAGAGAGTAGAACCCCAGGCATAAGCCCAGGGTTCGCGGGCATGAGCGACCGTATAGCTATTGGTAAAACCAACCGCGTAGAATCCAGGTACTCTAGCCCAGCTCTCGATACGTTTGAATGGTTGCAAGGGACACATAAAGTGCTCCCGCTTACAATCGTAAACACCTTTAACTATCGAGAGGACTATGATGGTAGCATATAATAACTTCGTTGGCATTGATGTCGGTAAATTCAATTTTTTTGTTAACTTGCACGGCGCCCCCCCCCCGTTCATGAATACCCTAATGACATCAGTGGAATACAAGCATTTCTAACCGAATACTCTGCAAAACTCCAACAAGCTTTATGTGTGATAGAAACAACAGGTGGCTATGAAGCGCCCCTGCTCTTAACACTCTGTCAACAACACATAGCGGTTCATCGTGCCAATACACGCCATGTAAAAAGTTTTATTCGTTCCTATGGACACGGGGTAAAAACCGATGCATTGGATGCAAAAGCTCTGGCACGCTATGGCTATGAACGACATGAAACCCTGGCTTGTTATGAGCCGCCCAATGATACTCAAAGCGAACTCTATAATTTGGTCAGTCGCCAGCATGATTTAAAGCAAATGCGCACAGCTGAAAAAAATCGATTGAAAGCTCCTAATACAAGCAGTTTAATGCAAGCCAGTTGCTCGCGTATGATAGAGATGCTTACGAATGAAATTGAAGCCTTTGAAACGCGCATTAATGCGTTGATAGCCGATGATGAATTACTGACGTTTAAGAAGACGGCTATACAAACCATACCAGGCATCGGAAAGATACTCTCCAGTGAGTTAATCGTTCTATTACCTGAGCTAGGCCAATTGAGTCGACGAGAGATTGCTTCTCTGGTGGGAGTTGCTCCAAGAGCGAATGACAGCGGAAGACATCAAGGTTATCGTTCCACGGGTCATGGACGACCAGGCATTAAGCCAAGGCTATACATGGCGGCGATGGCAGCACGGAACTCAAACTCTTCGTTAAAAACTTTTTATAATGGGCTTGTTGAGCGAGGGAAGCCAAAGAAAGTGGCTTTAACCGCATTAATGCGAAAAATTATTGTTATAGCTAATGCCCGTATTAAAGCGCTTAACTTGTCAATACAACCGACTTAAACATGAATCTATAGGATAGGCTCTCAGTCACACCTGCATAATTCCTGAAGCGGAGTGAATATTGATATTTCTCACCATTAAGCTTGTGGACCCTGTGTATAAGTGATGTACCCTAACTAAAAGTTGGTTCTCAGCGAAGGAGACACTTGAAAAAGCCGCATGTAGTTGATGGAGTAACAGCACTTTTGGTCTGTTATATGGGCAAAGAACTAACCTTTACAACATGGTTGATTCTATTGCGAGGACAAGCTGAGGGAAAAACGGCTAAAGATGCTCATTAGATGGGATGTTCAAACAAGCATCTTCAGGTTAATTGGATATAGCTGTGCTTGGTAGAAAAAATTTGAGGTTGTATTTTATATGGTTAGTGCTTGTTCTTTCATTATTGAAATATCCCCCAATGGGGTATATAATGAGAATGATGGTATGGAGGAGAATACCCTACAGACCGTTGTGGAAACGCCTGAATTAATTAGGCAATCTAGGGCTTTTGCTAATAATGCTATTATTGATGAATTCATTTCTTTTATTGCTAAAGAACCCATGAAAGGCAGCATTATTCAAGGAACGGGAGGCATTAGAAAAATTCGCTGGCAGACTGATAAGCACCAAGGAAAAAGTAGTGGTATGAGAGTGCTTTATTACTATCATGATCAAGCAGTTCCTATTTTTTTGCTAACAGCCTATGCTAAAAGTCAGCGCGCTAATATTTCACTCGACTATCAAGTTTTTGACGCTGTAGGCTGAATTCTGTATTATTTTCCGCACAAATTTATATCAGGGTGCGACACGGGATGATTATAGGCGAAGGATTACCATTCATAAAAGATTATGTAGAATTACTCAATGATGCTATCAAGCAGCATTCTCCAGAACAGAAATTGAGCAAGCTACAGTGTTACTGGTTATCCTTTGTCATATTGGGCTTAATCATTACTAATTCATTATGCTGGGCTCGATTTGAGCGATTTAGTTGCGGAAAATATAGTGCAGCAGCCATGTGTTGGATGTTTAAAAAAGCAAGAATTGCGTGGGAGTTATTGTTAAAAGCCAGCGTTATTAAATTAATAGAACGATATGGCATTAAATCAGGCGTGCTTGTGATTGATGACACAGATAGTGAGCGCTCTAAAAACACAACAGAAATTGCAAAGGTGCATAAAATACGTGACAAAAAGCATGCTGGTTTTTTTAGTGGCCAAAACATTATTTTTTTACTATTGGTCAGTGATACGTTAACGATTCCTGTTGGTTTTAGATTTTATGAACCAGACCCAGATATTTCAGCATGGCGTAAAGAAGATAAACGACTAAGAAAGAAGGGTATACAAAAAAAATACCGGCCAAAAATGCCGGGGCGCAATCCAAATTACCCAACTAAAATATCATTGGCAATAGAGGCACTTAGTGACTTTACGTCTAATTTTAGTGACTTAAAAATCAAAGCTGTAATTGGAGATACTTTTTATGGCAACAAAGAATTTTTTGATGGTGCTGTCGCTGCTACTGGACAAGCCCAGGTATTAAGTCAGATTAAAAAAACTCAACTGATTAATGTTAATGGTCGCTTTATTCAGGTACAAAAGTTTTTTGAAAACTACCAGGGTAAAACTGAAGAAATCACACTGCGTTTTAATAAAAAGAAAATAACTTATCGCGCTGCTAAATTTAAGGTAAAGGCACATAATAAAAGGTTGCGCGTTATTGCATTAAAATATGAAGGTGAAGAAGATTATCGCTATCTAGTTGCCAATGATGCAACTTGGCTTGACGTTGACATTATAAAAGCCTATTCGCTCCGTTGGCTTGTGGAGGTTTTTATACAAGACTGGAAATCCTATGAAGGATGGAACCAGCTGGCTATGCAAAGAGGTGTTGATGGCTCAGAGCACGGATTGTTAATCAGCCTCTTGAGTGACCATGCGCTCCATTTTCATCAGGATCAAACGGACTTGCATAAAAACAAAGGTCTAGCAGCTACGGTTGGATCGCTACGAGAGAAAGTCATGATGGAGTCGTTGACTGCTTTTATAGAGGAAATTGTCACAAGTGAAGACCCACAGGCTATGTTTAAAAAATATACGGATAAAATTTCTCAGCTTTTTCAACTTAAAAGTTCCGTAAAACATATGCGTGGTGCTGATATAGGAGCACTTCAAATGCTAGATGCGTGATGAAAATTTCAAAAACTTGATAGTCGAGTTTCAGCAAAAGCTAAAGCCACTTTAAGAAAATTGACGAGGCAAATTATTTCCCTGTACGAGGAATGAGAGAATGGATAGCATATCAAAAAGCCTATTGAAAGGAGCCCAAGAAGCATTAGAGTATTGTGAAGGCCAGAAGACTAGTAGCAATACCCATAAAGTGCAGGTGCCTGCCGAAGTTAACGTTAGAGAAATTCGGCAGAATTTACAGATGACTCGTCGAGAGTTTTCAGAGTATTTTGGCTTCAATATTCGGACATTAGAAAAATGGGAACAAGGGGTTAGGCGCCCTGATGGCACTGCTCGTGCTTATTTAGTAGTTATTGCGCATAACCCTGAAGCCGTAGAAAAAGCACTGGGACTTAGAGGTTAGTCTCTTTCATCACACCAAAAGTCGCTGCCTGCAGCCCGTCACGATAGTGTCTGGTGGCCAACGGCGTATTGTCACGCAGCTCCCAACATTGTCCCAACGCTAAATAAGCCTCGGGCTGAGGTAATTGGGTGAGACTTTTTTCTAGATAGGTTTGTGCCTTGCCGAAGAGTTTTTCCTGTAAGCAAAGGCGCCCCAAGCATAACAATACATGCGGGTTGTCAGGGTGTTTTTTAAGCCAACTTTCAGCGTGAGCGAGGGCTTTGGCAGGGGCTGCTAAGGCTAAATTGCCATAGCTTGTCACTAAGCTGTCGGACCATTGCTGCTTTAAGCTGCTCTCTAAACAGTGGGCGGCGTCATCTATTTTTCCAAGGCTAACTAAAGCATCTGTATAGGCTTGAATGATAATGGTGTCTTGTTTTTGGTTTTTTTTGAGTTGCTTCCAGATGTTTTGTAATGCTGTGCTATCGGTGCTTTTGCTGGCGTCTTTAAGTTTGGCGAGCGCGACTTTTTGCAAAACGTGGTGATATTGCTCGGGGGCTAGCGCCTTGGTTTTTTCTAGGCTGGGTAAAAGCTTTTCTAAATGTTCAATATCAGATAGGTGCTCATAGACATAAGCCAATTGCTGCAGAATTTGTGGGTGAGTTGGATGGGTTCGGTGCAGCGCGGTGAGTCGGTTGAGTGCGCTGGCCCATTGTTTTTCTTCAAGGGCAAGTTTTATTTCCGTGAGTCCAATGGCGAGTTCTGCCTTAGGGTAGTGTTTTTTGGCGTCCTGTAAATAGCGGTCACGTTTGGTAAACGCTTGTTGTTGGTGGGCTGCTTGGGCGGCCATCAAATAATGCATTAAACCTTTGTGGCGGTCGGTAATAAATGCTCGTTCCGCTTCTTGCCAACAGGACTCGTGATAAGCCATGAGGGCTTTTTGTGTTTTATGTTGTGATTTTTTGTAGCTGCGATTGGTAGACCAGCGTCGATAACGTTTTGAGGTGCCGAGGATATAGCTCAATGATCGCAGTAACGCATAGCCTGTGATGAGAGTAAACAGCATCAATAAAAAACCAAGCCACAAGGGCATTTCTACGGTCCACTGGTGATAGGCTAATAGAACATAGCCCGGGTCTTTATCAATACTCACTCCCAAATAAACGGCACCTGCTACAAAAATCAAACATAAGAAAAACTTTTTCACGCGCCTCAAGCCTCCGTGGTGGATGATGAAGTTTGGGGGGGCGCAGGCTCAAAGGGCTGCTTGGACTTTGGGATAGTAGCCTTGGGTGCAGGTTGTGTCTCTTGCAGTTTAGGCTCAGTGATTTGTGCTTGTTGTAGCTTTGCAATGACGCGGGCAATATTGTCCAAGGACGGAAAGGCGGCTTGCACCGGAAAATCCTCTAACGTCGTCAGCATGGTCAAGGCATGTTGTACGGAAGCGGCGTTGGTATGGAAATGTTGTGTTAACAGTGTGGTCGCGGCTTGCAACGTTTTTTTGTATAAAGCCGGTTGTTGATGGATTAAGGCCCACTGCGTTTGCCACAACAGAATATGTAGATTTTGCTGCAGGTATAGGTTTTGCTCAGGGCTCAATAACGGTTCAATGGGTTGCTGGTGATGGCGGATGACGATGAGCTTTTGGATATGCTGCCAGGCTGTTTGCAAGTGTTGACGCCAGCCTTTTTCAGCGGTTAGTGGTGTGTTTTTATCACTGGTGCTTGGTTGTTGAAATTGTGCCGTTTTTAATGGCAACCTATCAACTTGAGCATTAACGGCTTGTAGCGTGAGCAGGGCACCCTCCATATCGCGGTTGGGCAGAGATTGTAAGGCGGTGATATCTTGCATTAACACACGGCGCAAGGGCGCGTATTGATTATCCTGCACGTTCATTAATTGTTGGTTGGCGGTTTTTAAAATAATTAAGGCCATTGCTGGGTTTTGCTGAAAGGTTAATTGATAGTGAGCAAGAGTTGCCAGATGGTTGATTTCTGGTAATAGCCAAGCATGTTTCCCCTGTGTTTGACGAAAAGCCATCTTACCCAGAATAGTATTTTGGCGTTTTAATTGTTTTTGGCTTAATTGCAGCGCTTCTTCCATCACATGTAATTCACCTGCAATGGCGCGTTGCTTAGCATTGGTTTCTGCCTGATAGTGGCTCAATTGTCTGGACAAGCCATGGGTGTGCTGCCAAGTGTACAAACCTAGTGCAATCAGTATTGCTAATAACGCGATCCCCAAGAATAAAACCAACCAAGGCGTGGTGCGTTTTTTGGTGGGTGTTTTTGTCGTGGATTTAGGGGCGGGTGCCGGTGTGGAAGCGGATGCTTTTTTCATGAGTTCCCTCGTTGCCATTCAATGGCGGCCTTAACCATTGCTTCATCGCAGGCCTTTTGGCTAACAATAATGTGTTGAAACCCCTCATGGCGTGCCGCGTGTGCCACACGTTCGCTAATGACTAACAGAGGTTTGTGACGGAGATTGTCTTGTTCTGCAGAGTGTACCATATTCAAGAGGTTTTGCAGACTCTCGCGGCTGGTACAGACAAGCATATTTACCTGCGCCAAAGTGTTTTTAGGTAAAAAGCCGGCTGGTCTGCGCCGTTCATAACAAGCAACGGGTAACACATGAGCACCGCGGGCGCGTAGTGTTTCTTCTAACTGTTGGCGTCCGCCTTGTCCTTTGACAATACCCATTTGCACACCGTGGCAGTCTTGAAATTCCGCTAATGTTAATAAGGCGTGGGTATTGAAAGGCGCTGGTGCCATCAGGTGACAAGGAAGCCCGGCTTTTTCGAGGGCGGCTTTTGTGCTCGGCCCCATGGCTGCTAATTTTATTGTCGCGGGCAAAGGCTGCTGGAACAATATTTGGCTATGGGTGACCGCATTAGCACTGATAAAAAGTAGCCATTGCCAGTCACGCCAAGGGATACAGATTGTTTTTATATCCTCAGTGATACTGGCATGAATGTCTAAGCAAGGGAAAAGTAGGGGTTCAGCACCTTGTTCAATGAAGCGCTGTGCAAGATTTTCTGCTTGGGCCTTGGGGCGTGTGATTAATACACGAATGCCGGTTAAAGCGCCCATGTTCAGTCCAACGCTCTTAAAATAGTTTCCGCGCCTTGCGCACACAATGCGTCAGCCAGTTGTTGCCCTAACAACAGATAGTCTTCGGCAGGCCCCTCAACGTGGGCGCGCAAAATACGTTTTCCGTTAGGTTCACCCACCAAACCTTGCATGAATAATATTTCTTCCTCGATGGTTGCATGGGCGGCCATGGGCACATGACAGCCGCCACCTAAGGAAGTACTCATGGCACGTTCGGCGCCGGTGCATTGCGTTAAGGTTGGGTTTATCAGCGGAGCCAATAATGCGGCGGTCTCTGTGTCCTCGGTTAAATACTCAATAGCCAAAGCCCCTTGACCCACGGCGGGCAAACATTGGTCTACGGAAAGCCACTCTGTGATGCGTTCAGCAAGTCCCAGACGCTTAAGGCCGGCAGTGGCCATAATCAGCGCGTCATACTGCCCATCGTCTAATTTTTTTAAGCGCGTACCCACATTGCCGCGAATCGGCTGTATGTCCAAGTCTGGGCGAGCGTGCAACAGCTGGCATTGGCGACGCAGACTGGCTGTGCCTACTTTGGCGCCTTGTGCTAAAGTGGCTAAGGTCTTTCCCGACGTAGACAATAATGCATCGCGCGCTTCTTCGCGCTGACCAATGACACAAAAGGAAAAACCTTCAGGCAGCGCCACGGGCATATCTTTTAACGAATGAACGGCCAGCTGTGCACGGCCTTGCAGCATAGTATCTTCTAATTCTTTAACAAATAAGCCCTTGCCACCCAATTCCACCAAGGGTGACTGGAGCCAACGGTCGCCCGCCGTGGATAGCGGCAATAATTCTACCGATAAAGCCGGGTGATGTTGGTGCAACAAATCGCGCACATGATGAGCTTGCCAAAGGGCCAGCGGGCTTTTACGGGTGGCGATGTGGAGGCGTTGTTGCATAAGCATTAGGCTATTAGGTTGAAGATGGCGCGCCCGAGAGGATTCGAACCTCTGACCTTTGGCTTCGGAGGCCAACACTCTATCCAACTGAGCTACGGGCGCTTAAACCTAAAATCAGCAGTTAAATCACGTTTTTGGCGATAACATTTTGATTCATCTAAGAAAACAAAAAAAGTCTCCATCACCAATAAGGTGTATTTCGCTTTTTTAGTTTCCTTATCTAAATCAATCTGTTACACCAAAAAAGCGCGATTTACTGCTGATTTTAGGTTAAACCTGAAATCGTGTTCTGACTACGGATTTTAGGCTGAACAGGCTGACTATTGTAAGGGGAACAGCCACCTCTCGTAAAGGCTTGCTTTTCTTATTGAGTCACGTCATCATAGGATGTTGCAGAAATTCATAAAAGATAAGGGATGTGGTATGAATAAATACATTGTAGGATGCATTTTTATTAGTCTATTAAGTTTTAATGTCGCCAATGCAACCTCTGTTGCTGATAATATTAAACCCGTGGGTAACGTCAATGTGGCCGGTCAACCTTCTGTCACCCCCACCACGGCCAGCCAACTGCAACAACAAGCGCAAGCGACATCGCAACAGGCGGCAGCTTCTGCAGAAAAAGTCTCAGCAACGGCAACAACCACCGACAGCACCGAAGGCAAAAAAATCTACGAAACCAAATGTGCTGTCTGTCACGCCAGCGGCGTTGCTGGCGCACCGAAGCTTGGCGATAAAGCCGCCTGGGCGCCTAGAATTAAATCGGGTATGGATACGCTGATGAAGAATGTCATCAATGGCATTAACGCGATGCCACCGAAAGGCACCTGTGGCGCCTGTAGTAAAGAACAGTTACAAGCGGCTGTTGATTATATGCTGGCCGAGAGTAAGTAAGAGTTTGTTTTAAAGCGCTATTTTTATACTCACCCAAGTTCAGTATAGTTAAGTGCAGACCTGGGTCATTTGCTTGTTATTAAGCTTTTGGATTGACAGCATAAAATATGCAGCATACTTTATGCTACTTGGAAGCGCTTTGAATAATCAACACTTTTTCCCGCAAAAACTCGCCATTGGCAGCCACTTTTGCAACCGCAAGCAAGAACAAAAGCATTTGGCAGCCAATATCGAGGCTGTTCGACCCTCCCTCATTATTTCCCCGCGCCGTTATGGTAAAACAAGCCTGGGTATGTCGGTGATTCGCCGCTTGAATCTACCCCATAGCCATATCGACCTATTTCCTCTCATGAACCTTACAGAAATAGAGCAAGCCATCATTAATGGCTTGGCTGAGATTTTATCTGCGACGGAAACAAATCTACAAAAAGCCATAGCGTTGGTTTCGCAACTATTTGCTGATTTAAATATTAGCTTCAAAGTTAATAATGCCAACATCGAAATCGATCATTTGAGTGCTCCTGCAGGAACAAGCCGCATGCTCCATGATGCCTTGCAACAGGTGGACAAGCAGTTAGCCAAGAAAAACCTAAAAGCGGTATTGTTTCTCGATGAGTTTCAGCGGCTTGGGCAGTTTGATGGGGCCGAACGCGTGGAAGGGGTATTACGCAACATTGCTCAACAGTCTACGCATTTATGTTTTTTATTTTCCGGCAGTAATCGCCACTTGTTGAGTAAAATCTTTGAAGACAGTAAAAGACCTTTCTTTAAATTGTGCGATAAAATTGCCTTAGGAAGAATCAGTGCTGCTGACTTTTCGGCCTTTATCCTAAAATCCTCAGTTGAAATCGTCGCGAGGCCGACTTAGTTGCTGAAGATAAAGGATTTTTCTCAATATTTTTTGTGAAAGCGTATCACCCATACGGTGAATAAAAAATATTGAGAAAAATCCTTTAGATTCGGTGAGTTAGGCGGCCGCAGTAGATTTCAACTGAGGATTTTAGGTTTATTACACAGGTTATGACGCAGGTCTTCGGACAAGCGCCTACGTCTGCTGCCATCGAAACTATTTTAGCCTTAACGCAAAATCATACCTATTATGTTAACCTTTTGTGTGCCAGACTAACGCGCCAAGAACAATTGTTTACCGTTGGAAAGGTTGAAACCGCTTGGCATGACTATGCCCTTGAGGAAAAATCCACCATTTTTAAAGAATTAGAAGGCTTAAGTCAAAATCAATTTAAATTGTTGACAGCTTTTGCACGCTTTGGCCCAATAAAAACCCCACAAGGTGATAAATTTTTGCAGTTTGCAGGTATGGCGTTATCCAGCACACGCCAAGCGTTAAAGGTGTTGCTCGAGAAAGATTATCTCTACCAAGACCGTGAGCACGCTTATCATGTTTTAGATCCCCTTATTCATTATGTGCTGCGCTATCGGCCTTAAATAAGTTTTCACTTGAATTACAGTTTACAGAAGTATAAAATGCTACAATTCGTTGATAGGTAACTATTGGTTTTCATAAGAACACTTAAGGCCTGTCATATTTTGTGCAATGGTTTGCTTGGTAAATTTTCCCCTTCAAAAGATTTTTTTCATTCCTCAAACTGTTGCGTCGTCAGAATTCATTGTGTCTAGTTTACATGTCAGGAGTGTCATTATGGGTGAGGAAAAAAAAGAGATAACAGGTTCTAGTATTGATGTTAAAAAGACTAAAAATATGTTCGAGTCAGAAAAGACAGAGGCACCAAATGCTTCTTCAGATAGCAATAAGTATTCAAAATTTGAGCAAGATATAGAAGTAGAAAAAAAGAAGCAAGAAGCAGCAAAACAGCAGCAAGGCTCCCAAGGCAAACAGGCACTACAAGACTTACTGGTTTGGGTAGAGCCGCCAGCGAAAGCGCCTAAGGATGTGGTGCTTATAACAAATAAAGGAAAAATTCGCGCCGTACAGCGGCTCGAGTTATATTTTGTTGAACTGGGTGACAAGGCGAAAGACTTACTCATTGATGGAATACTTGGTCTGTCTGCTGACAAATATAACAACGATGAAACCTATGCAGCATTGGGACACATTAGGGCGCTTTTCATAGCAGCTGGCGAAAAGTATAATCACTCAGCGGAACATATTGATGAATGGTTGAAACAACTGCTGCGCGACGACTTTAAGTTAGAGGATGAGCGGCTTATCGCAGATGTCAGTGTGCTTGAAGCGTCTTTTAAGAAAAATTTTACAGTATCTGCTTCTCAGCCAACTAGCACTGGGAGGGTTTCTGCAAGCAAGCTACAGTTTGACAAAACAAAAGAAAAGGAGAAACCCTACGTAAACGAAGCGTCTGCAGCTAGAGTAGCTGATATTAGCAAAAGTGCAAATTTTGCTCAGAGCCAGGAACTGCTCGAGAATACTATGAATAACGATGGACAAGGTAATCGTGAGAGTGAAAAGCCTAAGCCGAGTAGTGATATAAAAAACAGAGCAGCAGCGCTTTTTAGAAACAATCCTGATTCTATTGCTGGAGGGGTATCACCTCTCAAGCTTCCTCTGCCTTCTATTCCTGGTGGAGCCTCAGAAAAAACACAAGCCATGCAAGAGCTAGAAAAGCTTGAAGCCTCTATTAGTGAAGATCTTATAAAAGACTGGCATGGTGATGGTGACAATTATTTTTTAGCGCAGCTTCCTAAGACGCTTAATCGGCGAGCACTGTCGGGTGGTCTACATGTCGTAGATTTAATGGAGTCTTTTTATGCTAGTTGCTTGAATGATGAGGTGAAAAAATTATTTCTTTACGCATTACTGAATCTTAAGCCCTTACTAAAAAATAAGTTTAATTTGGACAGTTTTGATAGGCAAGCGTTAGAGAAGAAACTTTCTAAGGATAAGGGTACGCTGGCCATTATTTTGATGGCGAAGAAAATCTGGGATGTGTTATTAAAGGCGCATCAAGAGGTTGACGGTAACGAGAAAACTTTGCGTTCTCTTTTGCAAGGTTATTTAAAATATGACCGTGATGTAAAAAGTAGATTAGTAGAGGCCAAGCCTGAAATAAAGTTGGCGGAATTGGAAGCGCTCGCGCTTGAGGTGGAAGCTGTTAAAGCAAAGTTTGATGAATATAAATCATTTTCTGACACGACTATAAGCCGGCAATTTAAATCTACTACCATGCAAACTTTTTATGATGGTTTTTTAAAGGGCAAGCAGGCGTCAGACAAAATCAGAATCGTAGATATTCTTGCAGCATTTCATGCAATGAAACCTCAACTAAGGGGAAATTATGTAGCGCGGGAAGCACGTCCAACAATTAATAACGCGCCAAATCAGTTTGAGAAGACTGATTTTGAGTTACTTCAGGGTATATTGTTTGGTTCACAAGATTACTTGGGACGCAGTTATAATAAAGCTAAGCACAAAAGCTTTGTTGATTATTTGGTTCGTGAAATTCGAAGGCTGCTTGACGGTATCGTTGTTCAAAGGCACGACGGTAGGGATTCGGTTGGTGCTTATATTTATGAGCTTTGGTCATTTTTGAGCAATAAGCCCAACGTACAGGCCAAAAGAGAGAGAATAGCTTCTGAAAACTCTGAGATTTCTGAAATTCCTGTAGCTCCTCCGCTTCCAGGTACAAAAAATCAAGGAGGAGAGGAAAAAACTGCTTTTAAGAACGACGATGCAGAAAACGCTAAAAACCCACTTGAAGGCGTGGTCATTAATGTAGAGTCTGCAAAAAAAGCCTTTGATGACTATAAAACAGCGACGACGAATAACGAGGTTATAGGTACTGCTAAAGGTGTTACTGCTATAGAAGAAACGCTGTTCAGTAATGAGAATGGCAAGATGCTGCTCAGTGATATCATTAAGGCTTTTCAGGCAGGTGGCGTGCTCTTTACGAACAAGCATATTGATGGCCTGGACGTAGGGCTGTTTTTTCTGGTGCTTAAGGGAGAGATGGCTTTCGAAGATAAGAAAGCGCTTTATGAGCCTGGTGGAAAATATCCGAACCCATTAAGACTCTTCATCGTTACCTTGGCCAATGAAGTTCGCCAGCAAGTATTGCAAGTATTGGCTAAGGCGCTTGAGCTTAAAAAAGACGGTGAGAACGCTTATAGCGAAGAGGGTTTAAAAGAGGCAAATAGTCTTATTACAGGTTTCGTGACGAGCGTTTCCTCTGCTGTTGAGGAAAAGGCTGATAAGGAAGAAACTTTTGAGGATGACGCGTTTATTGTTGATGAGAAAGCTGTTGATAAAGCCTTGCGGGAAGCATTGATTGAAGGCGGCGAGTTTGTTGAGCTGCTTGCTGCCTATGACAAGCGCCCCAATACAGAGGATAAATACCTTAGTGCTGAGACTGTTAAGGGGCTGTTTCCCAAGAAGGCTCAGCATAATGTGACAAGTGTGCTGTCTGTATTTCATTATAGAGATAAGAATGGTATTACTGATGACATGGCTGACTTATTTTTTGATGTGCTTTGCGGGAAAAAAGCAGCAAAAGCTGTGAGGATTGAACATAAAGAGGCACTAAAGAAGCGTGACTACCCTGAAGCAGTCTTTGTTGCGGATCTCGCTGCAATGCTTCGTGTGCATTGTCTCAAATTGCTGATCAATCAAAATCTTATAAAAATTCGTGATATTGATACAACAGAGTATGTTGGCACGTTTGTTGATAATCTGATTGGCACTTGGGGCAAGTCTCGACCTCAAGAAAAGAGCAACGATGTGATTGAAGACGTTAAGAAAGAAGAATCTCAAGAAGAGAATCTTCAAGTCATAGTAGCGTCGGATGCTCAAACAGCAGTAGATAAAGCTCTTAGAAACGTGCGCCTTGACTACAAAGGCATGGCAAACACATTCAATTATCTACCGATTAATTGGAGTGTTGGATTCCTTAAAGAATTTAATGACAAGTTTCTCTCTCCTAAAGAGGGTGCACCATCAGCTCTTGAGGTGATAACGTTTTTTCATGAAAATGAGGGAGAATTGGGGGATAAGGCTAAGTTATTTTTTACCGTATTAACAGGGGAGGAAACGGCAGAAACCGTAAATGGAGACTTTGTTGATTCTGTCACAAATAGTTATTATCCATCTGAGCTTGTGGTTACACATATTGCTGATGAGATTCGTAAAGCGATGCTTGCTGCGCTGGAGAATATTGACGGTTATAGTAAAGAAATAGAATACATTGGGCTTTTCGTTGAAGCTTATCGTAAGGAATTAGACAAAAAACATACAGTAAAGGATGTAACAAGTGTGGTTGATTTATCTGATAGTCCAAAGGCAGAGGACAATACCAAGGGTTCGAGTTCCGGCAATATTTCAGCTCTTCTTAATCCGGCGAGTGAAAATTTAGCTTCGTCATCGAGTAATGTAGAGGAAGAGTCTGATGCTTGTTTTGGAAATATTACAGGGCAGACAAAAAAAGCAGAACCATCAATGCTTGTTTTTGATATAGAAAATGTTATTGAAAATTATAGAGCGCTTTATGCCGGATGGAAAAATCCTATTACGACCATGAAGACTATTATAGATCCTTTCTATCTTGCGAGGAAAAATAATAAGTCTGTAAAACTTGTTGATGTCATTAAGCAATTTCATGATGGCAATAATATTCAAAAAGATGATATTCCGTTATTTTTTGCTGCCTTGGAAGGTAAAACTATAGCCACTATTCCGAAAGGTAAGCATAAGAATGTTATTAGGTTTCTAGGTGAGGAAATAAGACGTTTGCTGACAGAGAATAAGACTGATGTTAATAGGTTTGTTAAAAATCTGCGTAACGATTGGAATACTGCAGAAAAGTCACAAGCTACTTCATCGTTTCGTAGTTTTTTTGGCATTTGATGGATAGACTCTGTGCAGAGCGGGCCTTGGTGGCCCGCTTTTTTATTTCAAGGAAAAAGACTGGCTCAAAGGCACGATGCGGCCATGATTTTGGTGGTGATGGGCTTGAAAAAATTCTGTGCAAATTTCAGCGCTCAAGGGTTTGCTGAATAAAAAGCCTTGCATGGTAGGACAGTTTTCTTTTAGTAAAAGTGCTTCTTGTGCTGGGGTTTCTACACCTTCGGCCAGCACATGCAGCTTTAAGCTTTCGGCCAGGGCTAAAATGGCTCTTACAATACAAAGCGCATCTTTGTCTGAGGTGACATCGTGGATAAAAGAGCGGTCTATTTTGACTAAATCAATGGGGAATTGTTTGAGGTAACTCAGGGAAGAATAGCCGGTACCAAAATCATCAATGGCAATTTTAACGCCCAGCGCTTTGAGATTATGCAGCGTATTGGTGGTAAGCTCCGGGTGTTTCATCAAAATACTTTCGGTCAGCTCAAGACAAATGCGATGCGGGTCGATATTGTTGGCGTGAGCGGCTTCAATGACATATTGCCAAGAGCTTTCATCTTCAAATTGTTTAGATGAAAAATTGAGACACAAGTTCAGCTCCTTAAAACCTGCGTCATGCCAGCGGCCTAATTGATGGCAAGCTTCTTTAATGATCCATTGCCCTAAGGGGATGATTAAACCATTTTCTTCGGCAAAGGTAATAAATTCATTGGGTGTGAGTAGGCCAAAATCGGGGTGTTGCCAACGTACTAAGGCTTCCACGCCTAAAATGCGTTGCGCTTCGCGTTGAATGATGGGTTGATAGTGTAGAACAAATTCATTATTTTCCACGGCGCGGCGTAAATTGCTGGCGAGCGTGAGACGTCGGTAAGACGTGGCATTCATGCCATGGGTGTAAAATTTATATTTGTTGCGGCCTTGTTCTTTGGCGCTATACATGGCGGTATCGGCGTTGCGCAACAGGGTTTTTGCATCTTGGCCATCGTCGGGATAAATGGCAATGCCGGTGCTGGCGCTGATGTAATATTCATTGTCATTGAGCATAAAGGGGGATGCCAACACGTCCAGAATTTCTTGACACACATTGGCGGCCATATCAATGCTTGGGATGCGGGTTAAAATCAGTGAGAATTCATCGCCACCCAGACGGGCTACGGTGTCGGTTTCCCGTATACAACTGCTTAATCGTTGGGCGGATATGGTTAGCAGCTCATCACCCAAATGATGCCCTAAGGAGTCATTAATGGCTTTAAAACTATCCAAATCGAGAAAAATAAGGGCAAAGCGATAATTGTAGCGTTCGCTGCGGGCGATGGTTTGTCCTAAACGATCATAGAGCAGTTGGCGGTTGGGCAGACCGGTCAATTCATCATGGGTGGCTAAGTATTGTTGCTGGCGATTAAGTTCATTGAGTGCCACGGTAAGCCGGTTGCGTTCAGTGGCATAGCGAATGCTGCGTATAAGACTTTCGCTGGCCAATGTATTCTTTAGTAAATAGTCTTGCGCGCCGGCTTGTAGCGCATTCACGGAGGTTTCCTCACTGTCTAAGCCGCTAATAACGATAATCGGGATTTCGGGTGCGGTAATGTGGGCGGTGACAATGGCTTCCATGCCGTGGGCGTCGGGCAGAGTAATGTCCAACAGCAACACATCTTGTTTGTCCAATTCAGGCGCATCGAGTGCTTCTTGCAGGCGAGTAAAATGGGTGAGCTCAAAGGGCTTTTTGCTTTTTTCAAGTAGTGTTTTTAAATAATGGGCATCGCTGAGGCTATCTTCCACTAAAAAAACATGAAGGGTTGGATGCTGCATAAATTAATACCAGCCTACTAAGTCAGCAGGCATTCCTTGTGCTTTTTATTCACAGATTAATTCAAGTATAGTCCAAGGCCCTAAAAAATTTGCTCAGGGTTTAAGGCGTTTTCTGAATCAGAGTCGGCCGGGGTTATATTTTCCTGAGGCGCATAGGCTTCACGGAAGGTTTCAAACAGGCTATTTTTATCGCTGGGGTTTGCTGCAAGCCCTGTTTCAGGGTTGATGCGCACACTGACCAAGCCCGGCGGGCGGGTTAAGGGTGATTCGGGCACGCCCTTAAGGGCGGTTTTCATGAAGTCTAACCAGAGCGGCAGAGCGGCTTGTGCACCGTATTCGTAGAGGCTGCGCGGCTTATCAAAGCCAACCCAAGCCACCGTGGCCAACGTATGGTTAAAACCCACAAACCAAGCATCGAATTGTTGGTTGGTGGTGCCTGTTTTACCCGCAATGTCTGTGCGTTCTAAGGCTTTCGCGCCACGGCCTGTGCCGTGGTTGACTACGCTTTGCATGGCGGAATACATTAAATACGCCACTTGCGGTGAGAGCACTTGCGGGGCAAGCTGAGCTTTTTCTGCCGCTTGTTCACAGCGTGTATCGCCCAGTGGGTAGGGACAGGCTGTTTTTGGCGTGGCCTCGAACAGGGGCTGCTTGTGAGAATCTAGGATTTTTTTGATGAAATAGGGTTTGACTTGATAGCCACCATTGGCAAACACGGCATAACCGGCTGCCATTTCTAGCGGTGTCACATCGCCTGAGCCTAACGCCAATGAAGGCGTGTGAGGCAGGTGGTTGGCATCAAAGCCAAAACGTTGAATGAAATCCAGGGCGTAATCAATGCCGATGGCTTCTAGCAGCCGAATGGAAACCAAGTTGCGCGATTTCATCAGGCCTACACGTAGACGCGTTGGGCCATAAAAACGCTTGGTGTCATTTTCTGGTCGCCAAAAATTCTCTTCACTGGGGTCGTTATAGACCACGGGAGCATCATTGATGAGACTGGCCAGGGTAAAGCCTTTAGCTAACGCGGCGCTATAGATGAAGGGTTTAAAACTTGAGCCTGGCTGGCGTTGGGCTTGGGTTGCCCGGTCAAATTTGCTGGTGGCATAAGAGAACCCACCCACCAGCGCTTTTACTCCGCCATCAAAAGGGTCGATGGCAATGATGGCGCCCTCTACTGTCGGTAATTGTGCCAGGCGGTAGTGGCCATTAGGTAAACGCATGACATAAATAACGTCACCCACGTGTAAAATATCGTGGGTGTTGCGTGGTTTTCTGCCTAAATAGCGAGAATGGCGCAGGGGTTTGCGTGCCCATTGTAAACCTTGCCAGGGGATGGTTAAGGTTTCTGTGGCGGTTTGGGCGGTTGCCTGGCGAGCTTGCAGGCTAGTCACTAGAGCAGGCTGTAATGACGCCATGCTCGGCAACGTGGTTAACTGTTTTAGGGCGGCGGTTTTAGCGTTGTTGTTACTGATATCAATATGCAGTGTGGGGCCGCGATAGCCGTGGCGCTTATCATAGGCGAGCAACGCTTTTTGTAAGGCTTTTTCGGCGGCAATTTGTAGTTTACTGTTGATGGTGGTGTAGACATCAAAGCCTTGCGTGTAGGCTTCTTTACCATATCGCTGCATTAAGGTTTTGCGCACTAATTCGGCGACATAAGGCGCATGTAGCGCGATGTTTGGTTTATGATAGGCTGAGGTTAACGGTGTATTGATGGCCGCTGTATAGGTGGCTTCATCAATATATTTTAAGGTGTACATGCGGTAGAGTACGTGGTTACGTCGTTTCATGGCGGCGGTGGGATTAGCCAAGGGATTATGAGAGGAGGGCGCTTTAGGGAGCCCAGCTATCATGGCCATTTGTGGAAGCGTTAACGCCTTTAACGTTTTGCCGTAATACACTTGGGCTGCTGCCGCCACGCCATAGGCACGATTGCCCAAATAAATTTTATTCAGGTATAGGGCGAGAATCTTATCTTTGCTTAGCTCGTGGTTGATTTTAATGGCTAATAAAATTTCTTTGATTTTGCGGGTGTAGGTTTTCTCGGGGGTGAGGAAAAAGTTGCGCGCCACTTGCATGGTGATGGTGCTGCCGCCCTGTTCTTTTTTGCCGGTGAGCGCGAGCGTGACGGCTGCGCGCGCCAGCCCGACTAAATCAACACCCGGGTGGCTGTAAAAGCGTGAATCTTCTGTGGCTAAAAAAGCATGAATAAGCGTTGGGGGGACTTCCTGCAAGGTTACGGGGATGCGCCGTTTTTCGCCGTATTCAGCCATGAGTTTGCCATCCCTGGAAAAAACACGCAAAGGCACCTGCAGGCGTACAGTTTTGAGCCGGTCTACATTGGGCAATTGTGCCGAAAAATAGATATACAGCGCCCCGAGGCCCAGGCCGCCCACCACCGCTAAGGTAGTGATGAGCCCAAGGAGACCTATGATGCTCTTAAAAAGTGCCTTGGTGGCTTGTTTGAAAAAACTCATGTCAGACGGAAATTATCCCGATGATGATTCGATGGGTTATTGTAACGTATGCGGGGTAGTAACGGAATGCATATGAGCTCGGGTGAGTATTAGGGTTTATATTTCCACAATTTTCACGACGAAAAAGTAATTGATGACACGCCTTAACTCATACCGTGGCTCAACAGTAGCGAGTGGATTCTGTGGCAAACGCAAACTATACCTAACCCCCATCCGAGCTCAGTATAAACAACCTCTAGCGTTCTTTGTATCCATTCCGTTAAGCACGTGGCTGGGGCTTAACAACTCACAGTGTTCGGTTAGTCTTTTGTTTTTAAAGAAAATTTTCAAATCAAGGTGGTTTGTTTAGCGTTATTGGGTACGCTTTTCGTAAAAAGCCTCGTTTTTTTGCCCCTTTTTTTCATTAGTAAATTTAGAAATTGTAAAAAAAATCCTCATGTGTTCTCATATATGCCATCCAGGACGGTTGTCAATAGATTGAAGAAATTTTCCCGTGACAACCCAAGGTGGGATGAAGCACTTCCTGAAGAGGTGCTCAGCATTAAAAGTATTTTTATAGGAGATATACTCACGTGTTAGTTTTAACGAGACGCATTGGCGAAACATTAGTGATTGGCGAAGATGGTACGGTTACTGCAACCATTCTTGGTATTAAAGGCAATCAAGTAAAAATTGGTGTGAATGCGCCTAAAGATGTACCGGTTCATCGCGAAGAAATCTTTCGTCGCATTTTATCTGAACAAGGTCAAGTGGTTTCTGGTAGCAATATCCACACAGCAGAAACAGCTACTGTCAGCGAAGAAGATAGCTAGGGTCTGTTGCAGATCCACAAACTGGACCGAGAGGCAAAATAACACGCCTCTCAGCGACCAGTATCCTATCAGTCATTTATTCCGCAGAGTTAATGGCCTTTTGTCTTAAGGTTTGTAAGTTGTCTTTACCTTGCTGGTGCGCTAGCTGCAATTGAATGAGGGCAAGCGTCGCATTAAGGCGTTCTAACTGCATACGATTCTGATACATTTCATAGCGCATTTCTGCTAATAAATAAATATTTTCCCGTTGCAGCTCTGATGAAGAGGCTGTTTCCACATGATTATACCAAGAAGGCTGTGTGATACGGCGCCGAGCATTGTAAGTGTCTACTTGTAGAGGGCTGGCATTGAGCACAGGTTGTCCATTCATGGTTTTAACACCGGCATACAGGCCTAAGTCTTTTTGCTGGGTGCGTTCAGCAATAAGATTCAAGAAGGTATTCATGCCGACTGATTGAACCGCGGCGTAGCTGGCGATTGCGGCGAGGTAGGCTTTCATAGGGCCTGTTTTCTTCGCTAATAATTTTCTGGGAATGGGTTCTATGGGAGCATCACCGCCAGCCAGCAGCGTGACATATTGCTGGGCGGATTCTTTTTGTTCGTCGGAAAGGGTGGTGTTGGCCAATAGGCTGTCAATACTGTTGATTCGGTTGCCACTTTCAGTGGGGGCAAGCGTTGAGAGTTTGTCAATGGTTTCATTGCCCGAGCTAAATAACAGTGCCTTGATAACATCCGTGGTCTGACTTTTTGCATTTAAACGCGCATCTTGTGTGGCCAACGTCTGAAAGATATTGGCTTTCATGGTGTTGCCGAGTAAGGGGTTTTTCGGGTAAAGCCCTAGCACTTCCAGAAAGTTGCGTTGCATGGAAAGCCCGATCATTACTTTGCCCACGTTGGTGATGGCTTGGTCGCTCTGATTGGCCTGTTGCTGTGCAGTTTGCGACGGTGTTTGGGCGAAGGCGGTCGTGCTTAGCAATATCCCAAGGAAGGCGCTTGCTGCGGCGTAGCGCAGCTGGTTTAAAACATGTTTCATGAGTACATTTACCTTTGTTTGAGGTGGTCGCGAGGGTTCAACATTGCTTACGTTAAAAATGCTCATCCCAACCACTGTCATCTGTTTTTTTCGTATTGTCAAAGCCGGTGAAACTCGAGTTGCTATCAGTGGGCGCAGGTTGAGGGGTGCTTTGCAGGGATTGTTGGCGAGCGTTAGGTGCTACGCTGTGATAGTCGGGAGCAGTATGGGATTTGGGTTCTTCTATCTTAGGGGTGGTTTGGCGAATACTGTTGATTAACGACTGGGTTTTAGCGGCTTGATTTTGTTGAATTTTTTTGACATCCTTCTTCAACTGACTGGCGGTGGCGCCATAATTGGTGGCCCAAGCAGGTGAAGCCAGGCAAAAAATTATTAAGAGTAATAAGCTACTTTTATTCATCATCATTCTCCAATGCTCTAAGTACCAGCTCCATACGTTGTTTAGAAAAAACGCGGGTCATTAAACGTAATCGTTCAAAGACAATATTGCGGCGAAGAAATACGGCATGCAAGTCTTTTTCATTTTTTGTTTCTTCTTCAGCGTGAATAAGCAGTCTTGAAGCGGCCCCTGGGTTGGCGATGTCTAAAATTTGCAGCAATCGTAATGAGCGCCCTGAACTTAGGCTACAACAGGTTTTGATGAACTTATCATCATTACCCAGCTCGCGATTACCGATATCATCTAGTGTCGCCCCTAATTTATCAATGGCGGCCTCAAGTTCTTCTGAGTCTTCAGGGACCCAGTTTTCGACAGATTCCATAAAACAAATAAGTCGATAGATGGCGGGGTCGCGGTATTCGTGCCAAAATTGATTAACACCGTCTTTACTTAAGTCAGGCATGTTTTTATTTCTTCTAAAATAAATAGAGTTTGTTGATAATTCATCTTTTTGTCCAAAGACCCTAAAGGTCAGGCGTTACTTTCCGAAGTATACTGAGCTCTTATTGTTTCATGCAACCCTAATGGACATAAAAATAATTATCATTAAGATGAGCTTAATAAATGCTTAAGAATTTGTTAATCTTAGATAACTAGTATGGGGCATTAACGTAACTTATTCCATCAATTCAGGAACATTACCGTGGGTTTATTTACCAAAACAGATAAAAAAGGCACCAAAAAGCCAAGATTCAATGTGAAGCAATGGACGGGGGCTAGTTATTTGTCACCTGTCCACACGGCGGCGAAAGCCGCGCTGAAGGGGTTATTTATTCCTCAGCGTGCGGAAAATAAGGAAACTTTTGAAGCAGCTATAGCACGGCTTAAGCTGACACCTGAGCAGGTGGCGATGAGAGAAAAACGTTTTCGCCAGAATGCCTATGTCTTCATTATGTGTGCGGCGTTAGCCTTTGCTTATGCCATGTACTTATTATTCCATGGGCATTTCAGCCCCGCCTTGCTGGGTGTTGCTGTCATGGGGTTATTTTTAGTACAAGCCTTTCGATTTCATTTTTGGGCCTTTCAAATTAAACATAAAAAATTAGGCTGTACCTTTAAACAGTGGTGGCACTCTGATGTAAGCCGTGGAGATGAAAGCAAATGAAACGATTTTTAGCCTTTTTAGGATTGCTGTCGGCATCTCCGTTTGCCTGGGCGGCTGTTGGCAGTATTGGTTCGCCACAAACAGGTGATACTTTAACTTTTACACCGCCGGCCAGCGATGTCTCTGTGCAGTTGCTGGGGCAAATTTTTGGTACCGTCGCCGATGTGCTTACCGGCTCGGGCAGTCCGCTTGCGGGTGAATTATTTGGTGTGCTCAATAATACGGCTTTATTCTTAGGTGGTATTTTAATCATCTATACGGTTTTTATTTCAACGCTTAATACCGCGTACGAAGGCAAGATGTTGGGGGAAAAGTGGCACTCTATTTGGGTGCCTATTCGCTCGGCTTTTGGTATTGCTTTAATGTTGCCTACCGCCTCTGGCTATGCTGTTTTGCAGGCTTTTATTATGTGGGCTGTGCTCCAAGGTGTTGGCGCGGCCGATAGTTTGTGGAATACCGCGTTAAATTATTTGGAGTTCCAAGGTGGGACAGTGACGACTAACCCTGTTGATGTGGAGACACCGGCATCCAGCTTATTTGTTTCTCAAGTTTGTATGTATGGCATGAATAAATCTGCCGGGACAAATTATAGCGTTTCGTCTGCTTATCTTTACGGTAACGGTAAGGAAAATCCTGCCACACAGTATGTCTATTATTTTGGCCCCAAAACCACTAATAGCAATGGAACCGTGGGGGCTTTTTGTGGTTATGTGGGGGTTAACTTAACCAAGGATGCTAATGTTAATGCAGCCGCCGAGTCATCATTGGACCAAATGGTTAGTGTGACGCAGGGGCCTGCTCAGCAGCTTGTGGATAATATTTCAACGGATGGTATTTATCCGTCGGCCATTAGCGATGCCATGAATATCTACATGAGTAATGTTGGACAAGCCATGCGGCAAGCGCTGCAAAAATACGCCATCGAAAATACTCAACAAGGAAAAATTTACGCTTACAATATGCATCAGGCACGCCGGGCAGGCTGGATTTTTGCCGGTCGTTACTATTATACGATGAACGAATTTAATGATTCTATTACTCGCTCTTTAGAATGTTCAGTGGCGAAAGGAGCCAATGCAAATCGTGCTAGCCGAGGGTCACTCAATCTTCATCCTGACACCAAAGGCGGTCAAAATCTTGCTAGCTGGTTTCAAATGAACCGTAGTCCTAATAGCGGTAAAAATCACAGCCTATATGCTTCCATTTGTAATAATCAAAATACCTTCTCTGGGCAAATCCCCGACTTTTATTTGCCATCGTTGAATACGGTAAGCGCTCAGGAAACGGATACAGATTATCAAAGTCTGCAAGTTTATTTAAAGCCTATGGTTCGTTATATTGCACAAAATCAGCGAGTCACCGCTCGCGACATTCGAGGCAAAGATAGTGGCAGCTTGGATAACAGCGGGGATGCAGGGAATGCGCGTATCTTTATCAATCTGACCACCGATGCCGTCTCTCAATCCATGGCGTATTTGCGTGATATGTTTCAAGCAGTTCAAGCCGGTGCTGACCCGGTGATGGCGGCACAGCAATACGGTAAGCAACAGCTGAATATCGTATCTGAAGCTTGGCGCAAAGGCTCTAATTTTATCTTTGGTGTGGGTGTTGCTGCGATTACCATGGATCTAGCAGCCGGGGTGGCTTCCAGTATGCCAGGGTTCAAGCGTTTTGTTGCACCAGCACTGAAAGGTATGGCGAGTGCGTTAGACACCTTGATAACCATGCTCATCGCGGTCATGTCTTGGACCATGCCCTTAGCCATTATGGTGTTTGGTATGCTCTTTGTTTCAGGCATTTCTTTAGCGGTCTATGTGCCCTTGGTGCCTTATATTTTATTTACGTTTGGTGCCATCGGCTGGATTGTCGCGGTATTAGAAGCGATGGTAGCAGCGCCTATCGTGGCCTTAGGTGTTTTACATCCGGAAGGGCAACATCAATTACTCGGTAAAGCAGAGCCTTCGGTTATGTTACTGGCCAATATTTTCTTGCGACCCTCGTTGATGATTTTTGGGATGATCCTGGGGATGACCTTATCCTATGTGGCCGTAGACCTTATTAATATGGGTTTTATGGGGGCCGCAACGTCTATTCATCCTGGAGCGGCGTCTTTGCCGAGCAATGGTCATGATTTTTGGCATAACCAAGTGGGCGATGGCTTAGATTTGAACTTTTTAGAAAGCGCCGTCCTCATGGTGATTTATTCCACCATGATGGTGTTCGCATTGAATAAAAGCTTTGCCATGATCCATGAAATTCCTGATAAAGTGTTACGCTGGATTCAAGGTGGTGAACATACCCGTGGTCAAATTGATACGGGTGAACAAGAAGCCCGTGAGGTCAAACAAAAAGTGGACACTACGTCGGAGAAAGGCGCGCAGCAAGCAGGAACAGCTATGGATTCTGGTATTAAAGGTTCTGTGGATGCAGGACATGCGCCTGGTAAAGCGGTGGGCCAATTCGGTAAGGGTGTTATGAAAACCGGTAAAAAACCAGACAAGAAAGAGGATGATGACCCCACCGCGATATAGCACGTTAGCGTGAGAACTCTCGGTCGCTTGCGGCCGAGTTGTTGAACGCGATTTACTGCTGATTTTAGGTTTAATCCCATATTTTTCGTGGAGGAAAGCAATTGATGATACGCTTTAGCCTAGGGTCGCAGGCTTAGGAAAAATAATCGCAGGGGTGTCAGCTCAATGCGTGTAGAAAACAAGGGAAAACCAGCTTTCGCTATGGTATCTAAAAGCCTCATGTGTAATTTGATCAGTATCATCAGACAATGCAGAGGAGCTTGTTCTGATTTAGACAGTCGGTTTTTTGCATTCGCATACTGCGTGTTAGCAAGCGTTAGATAAGCGTGGAGTGCGGCTTTTAATGCATCGCTGTGTTGGTTGTCTAAGAGTGCTTGGCTATTAACACCATGTGCTTTCAATAACTCCTCGGGTAAATAAAGGCAGCCTCGTTTGGTGTCGCTTCTTAAATTAAGCAGCAGTTGAAAACATCCAAAGGTGGTGCTTGCCTCGGTGAGGAAGCTTCTTTGATGCTCACTATTAGCGTTCAATACTGTGCCCACGCTGTGAAATAACGGTTTATAGGCGCGCTGGCAATGCTCTACACTTTCTGTTGTGAGTCGATAGCCTTGATAAATCGTATTACTTTCTATCGAATCTAACAAATTTTGTAAACAAGCCTCTTTGATAGGTGTGTTTTTTAGGCTATGGGATAATGCCTGTGCCAGCGGGTGTTCTGCGGCGCCTTGCGTAGCTCGTTGTAATTCCATGCGCCACCAATTGAATTTAA
Source organism: Gammaproteobacteria bacterium (assembly GCA_965230455.1). Lineage (GTDB taxonomy): Bacteria > Pseudomonadota > Gammaproteobacteria > CBDDKY01 > CBDDKY01 > CBDDKY01. Next base: position 38,697 of record CBDDKY010000004.1, on the reverse strand, counting down.
CCTTGGCAATGTCTGGATCCTGGCAGGTTTGAATAATCGCGCTTAGCGTATGTTGTAATTCAAACAGTGCGTTGATGGCTTGTTTTTTTTGCGGGTCTACTCGTCTAAAACTATAGTAGCGCATGCTACCTGGTTGTGGCATCAAATAGGCGGCTGTCTTGTTCATGAGGGTGTTGTCTCAAGGTAAGCTTTTAATTCGTAGAGAAATTCTAATGCGGCACGTGGTGTTAATGTGTCGGTATCTAAAGTTTCAAGTTGCGTTAAAACAGGGTGAGGTTCTACTGTGCTGGCCGCTTTTGGGAGGCTATGCCTTGGCGGTGGTGTGTTAGTTTCAAGCTGTTGCAATTTGGCGTTGGCTTGTGCCAGGATATGAGGAGGAAGACCAGCAAGCTTTGCTACTTGCAATCCATAACTCTTATTAGCCGGACCTTCTTTGACTTCATGCAGAAAAATAATGTCTTCGTGGTGCTCTACCGCTGACAAATGAATATTTTTAATCAGGGGCAATTGTTCAGAAAGCGCGGTGAGTTCAAAATAATGTGTGGCAAAAAGCGTGAAGGCCTTGATATCCTTAGCTAATGTATTGGCACAAGCCCACGCTAAAGACAAACCATCGTAGGTGCTGGTGCCGCGGCCAATTTCATCCATTAAAACCAGACTGTTTTCTGTGGCGTGTTTTAAGATACTTGCTGTTTCTGTCATTTCTACCATAAACGTAGAGCGTCCGCCGGCTAAATCATCAGCAGCCCCAATGCGCGTAAAAATGCGGTCTATGGGGCCTAAGGTTGCTTGTTGGGCGGGTACGAAACTTCCTACGTAGGCCATCAGCGTTATGAGCGCCACTTGACGCATATAAGTAGATTTACCGCCCATATTGGGGCCGGTTAGCATCAACATGCGTGAATGTTCGTTAAGCGTTGTGTTATTAGGGACAAAAGGTGTTTGACTGACGTTTTCTACCACAGGGTGGCGCCCACCAACAATGTGGATGCAGGCCTCGTCTGTAAATTGAGGCCGGTGCAAGTCTAGGCTCTCGGCGCGCTCGGCTAAATTGGCGTATACATCTAATTGTGCCAGTGCTTTTGCAATGCGTTGTAAGTTTGCCAGAGGTGCTTGAAGCTTTTCTAAGAGGTCGTCATACAGCCATTTTTCTCGTGCTAAGGCGCGTTCTTTTGCACTTAATATTTTATCTTCAAAGGTTTTGAGTTCAGGGGTGATAAAACGTTCGGTATTTTTTAACGTTTGGCGGCGCACATAGTCTGCCGGTGCTTTTTCTGATTGTAAGCGACTAATCTCAATATAATAACCATGAATACGGTTGTAGCCTACTTTGAGGGTAGAAAGTTGGGTGCGTTGTTTTTCTTTTTCCTCTAAGTCGATGAGAAATTGATTAGCATTGGCACTTAAGTCTTGTAGTTCATCCAGGGTTTTGTCATAGCCTGAAGCAATAACTCCGCCGTCACGAACCAAAAGCGGCGGTTCATCGACAATAGCTTGTTCTAATAGCGACAGTGTATCGGCGGGAGATGTGAGCGCTTGGTGCAGTGCGTGTAATGCAGAGATGTTCTTTTGTTGAATGGCTTCTTGTAGGCTGGGCAGCTGTTGTAGGCCCTGGCGCAGTTGTACTAAGTCTCTGGGGCGTGCTGAATTTAGCGCGATGCGCGCAAGAATACGTTCCATATCGCCGACGCGGCGCAGCAAAGGGGTAAGGGTTGTCCATAAGGCTGACTCGTATAAATAAGCAACACAGTCTTGGCGTTTTTGCACAAGGCTGTGTTGGCGAATGGGCCGGGTCAGCCAGCGTTTTAGTAGCCGGCTTCCCATAGCGGTCGCTGTTTTATCCAACAATTTGGCTAAAGTATTTTCTGTGCCACCTTTGAGATTGAAGATGATTTCTAAATTACGCTGTGTTGCAGCGTCCAAGATAATGGTGTTGTCTTGCTGTTGCAGAATAAGAGGCTGAATATGGGGAAGCGTTGTGCGTTGTGTTTCTTTAGCGTAGCCTAACAAGCAGGCTGCCGCCCCGAGGGCGAGAGGGTGTTCATTGAATAGCGTTATATCTTTCGAGGCTATATTACCGGTTGTTGAAAGAATGCTTTTTGCTTTTTCTTCATCAAACTGCTCATGAGGGCAAAGCGTAAGGCCGCGTTGTTTTTTTAGGAAATAGGGGGTGGAAGCCGTTTCATGCAGGAGTAATTCTGCCGGCTTAAGCCGTTCTAATTCGCTTTGCAGGGCTTCTTGGTCCATTAAGGTTTGCGCATAAAAGTGCCCGCTACTCATATCAAGCGCGGCTAAACCAAACGTTTGCTTTTGTTCATTGAGTGCCACCAGCCAATTGTCCCATTGGCCATCCAAAAGCGCTTCATCGCTAACTGTGCCCGGTGTGAGAACACGAACCACCTCGCGCTTGACAGGGCCCTTGCTGGTTTTTGGATCACCAATTTGTTCACAAATGGCAATGGATTTCCCTTTTTTGACCAGTTTAGCTAAATAATTTTCAGCCGCATGATAGGGAACACCGGCCATGGGGATGGGCTCACCGGCGGATTGTCCTCGTTTAGTCAGGTTAATGTCTAAAAGCTGTGCAGCTTCTTTGGCATCTTCAAAAAAAAGTTCATAAAAGTCACCCATTCGGTAGAATAGTAGCGTATGGGGGTGTTGTGCCTTGATGCTCAAGTATTGTTGCATCATGGGTGTATGTGTTGGCGTATTATTTTTCATGTTGGGCATTGTAATGGAGGAAACAGGTGGGATGCAAATAGAGGCAAGTAAAGCTTATCAGTTGGCCTTGAGCTTGAGTGATAGGTTAACAGAGAAGCAATATCAGTTTGTAAGCGCTGAATCTTGTACAGGAGGTGGCATTGCCAGTGCGGTTACGGCCGTTCCAGGTAGCTCTCAATGGTTTCATGGAGGGTTTGTGACTTACAGTAATGAAGCCAAAGCAAAAATGCTTGGTGTAGATGCCGCATTAATTAGTCGAGAAGGAGCGGTGAGTGAGGCGGTTGCCTGTGCGATGGCGGCAGGTGCTTTGCGGCAAACCAAAGCGCATTGTGCCATCGCGGTGACAGGGGTTGCGGGGCCGGGGGGTGGCTCGGCGCAAAAGCCGGTAGGGACAGTGTGGTTTGCTTGTGCGACAGCGGCTGAAAAAGTAGATGCGGTTTGCATGCATTTTCAAGGGAGTCGCCAGCAAGTGCGTGAAGCTTCGGTTGTTTATGGGCTGCAATTTTTGTTGAAAAATTTAATTTAGCATGTTATTTTTATTAAATAAAATTCGCAACTATTCACCAAAATCTCCCCCAAAACAAAGATGCCCATTGAAATCAATCACTTTCAATGGAAATGGGGGATGCTTAAGGGGGAGAATGTCATTCTCCCCCTTAAGCGCCGTAGGCCCAGCTTTGCTGGGCCAGGCGTCAATTAGGGGTAGCGATTCAGCTGTTTTTGCTGAATCGCTACTAAAATTCTTTTCGTGCGAAAGAGAATTGTCGAGCTGTCCTATCGGAAAGCGTTTCTAAATGTGATATGTTATAGGGCTGGCCAAGTAGTGCCTGAATCTTAAAGAGGGGAAAGATGATGAGTGATAAACAAAAAGCATTAAGCATGGCACTGAGCCAAATCGAAAAGCAGTTTGGTAAAGGTTCTGTCATGCGCTTAGGCGATGCACAGGCCGTCCGAATTGAAGCTGTTTCTACGGGTTCGCTTGGCTTAGATGTTGCCTTGGGGATAGGTGGTTTGCCGCGTGGGCGTGTTGTAGAAATTTATGGCCCTGAATCCTCTGGTAAAACGACATTAACCCTACAAGTTATTGCTCAATGCCAAAAAGTAGGTGGTACGGCCGCTTTTGTGGATGCTGAGCACGCCTTAGACCCTGCGTATGCTGAAAAGTTAGGCGTTGATGTGGAAAACCTTTTAGTTTCCCAGCCTGATACAGGAGAACAAGCGCTAGAAATCACCGACATGTTAGTGCGTTCTGGCGGTGTGGATGTTGTCATTGTTGACTCTGTTGCAGCCTTGGTGCCAAAAAGTGAAATTGAAGGCGAGATGGGTGATCATCATGTGGGCGTGCAAGCACGCTTAATGTCGCAGGCTTTACGTAAATTAACAGCCAACATCAAACGCTCCAATACATTGGTTATTTTTATCAATCAAATTCGTATGAAAATAGGGGTAATGTTTGGTAATCCTGAAACCACAACCGGCGGTAACGCGCTAAAGTTTTATTCCTCGGTTCGTTTAGATATTCGTCGTACCGGCGCTATCAAGAAAGGCGATGAAGTTGTGGGTAATGAAACACGCGTTAAAGTGGTTAAAAATAAAGTAGCGCCTCCTTTCAAACAAGCCTCCTTTGATATTCTCTACGGTGAAGGCATTTCGCGTTTGGGTGAAGTGATTGATATGGGTGTTAAACTTGGTTTTATCCAAAAGTCAGGCTCTTGGTATAGCTATGCCGATGAACGCATTGGTCAAGGAAAAGAGAATGTTCGTACATTTCTAAAAGAAAATCCAGAAATAGCCGAAGCGATAGAGGTGAAAATTCGTGAGCAATTGCTGCCTGAGTTGGCCGATGCTAATGAAGAAAATGAAGACAGCTAGCGTCTGACCGATGGCTTTGTCTGATGCACGGTGTGCTGCCTTAGCAATGGTGGCGCGCCGCGAATACACGCAAGCACTTTTGACAGAAAAGCTTTTAGGCAAAGGTTTTTCTTCTGAAGACGTTAAGGTTGTGGTCGATGACTTATTGGCTGATAACTACATTAATGATGCGCGTTTCGCTGAAATGTTTGTCAGAGAAGCGAAGCGTTTAGGGCGTGGACCCTTGCGTATTGAACGAGATTTACAGCAAAAAGGCATTCAAAAAGATGTGTTGCAGGAGTGCCTGCAAGCTGATGAACAGGTTTGGCTTGAGTTAGCTCGACAGACTAGAGCAAGGCGCTTTGGGGATTCCATACCCGAGAAGTACGCGCTTAAAGCCAAACAGATGCGTTATTTACAACGACAAGGCTTCCATAACTGGCAGATTCAACAAGCCTTTAACGTGAGAGATCTCGGGGACTAACCCCCGAAGCAAAGGTGATGGGTTTTCCATATCCAAGGGGGCACAGGCAGGGGAAGACTGTAATTTTCCCCGTTGGTCACCTACGCGAGTCTCCCGCGCAGGCGACATTAAACCTAAATTCCGCAGTAGATTTCAACTGCGGAATTTAGGTTAAACCAGGAGACTATCTCGGGAGCGAATGGCCGAGTTGTTGAACGAAAATTGAGAGTGGTAAATTGTTATGTACATGACTAGCGCACAAGTGCGCCAGGCTTTTTTTGATTTTTTCAAAGAGCGTGGACACCAATGGGTTCCATCGAGTTCTCTGGTACCTGCTAATGACGCAACGCTCTTATTTACTAATGCTGGGATGGTGCAATTTAAGGAGGTTTTTTTAGGGTTAGAATCCCGAAGCTATAAGCGTGCCGTCACATCTCAACGCTGTGTGCGTGCTGGTGGTAAGCATAATGACTTAGAAAATGTTGGCTATACAGCTCGCCATCATACTTTTTTTGAAATGCTGGGTAATTTTAGCTTTGGTGATTATTTTAAACGTGAAGCTATTGCTTATGCCTGGGAGTTTTTGACTGAGGTTTTAGGCTTGCCACCTGAAAAGTTATGGGTGACGGTTTATAACGAGGATAAAGAAGCAGCTGATATTTGGCTCAAAGTGCTTAAGGTTTCTTCTGAGCGTTTTTCTTACTGTGGCGAGAAAGATAATTTTTGGTCCATGGGAGATACAGGGCCTTGTGGGCCTTGTTCAGAAATTTTTTATGATCACGGCGCTGATATTCCGGGTGGACCACCGGGTAGCCCCGATGAGGATGGGGACCGCTATATCGAGATTTGGAACTTAGTTTTCATGCAATATAATCGCGATGCGAGCGGCCAATTGTCACCCTTGCCCAAACCTTCTGTGGATACCGGGATGGGGCTGGAACGTATTGTAGCGGTGGTTCAAGGTGTCCATAATAATTATGACATTGATATGTTTCGTCATATTGGTGAAGCAGTTGGGCATTTAACTGGCCAACAGGATTTAAGTAATCAGTCCCTGCGGGTTATTAGCGATCATATTCGTTCTAGCGCCTTTCTCATTGTTGATGGTGTCGTACCTTCCAATGAGGGACGCGGTTATGTATTGCGGCGTATTATTCGCCGAGCTATTCGGCATGGAAATAAATTGGGTATGACAGCAGCCTTTTTCCATAAGCTTTTGCCGGCCTTAATTGAGCAGATGAGCGATGCCTACCCCGAGCTAAAGGAATCTGCGGCACTTATCGAACGTTTGTTAAAGAAAGAAGAACAGCAATTTTCTGATACCTTAAACCAGGGGCTTAAAATTTTAGAACAGCACATTGTTGCACTTGAAGCTCCCCGATTAACGGGCGACATTATTTTTAAGCTTTACGATACCTATGGATTCCCTGTGGATTTAACAGCGGATATTGCCCGAGAATTGTCTTTAACCATGGATTATGCGGGTTTTGATGCGCTTATGGCTCATCAACGTAAGCAATCGCAAGCCGCTAGCCGTTTTGGTGTGGATTATAATGAAGCACGAGTGCTGGAGATGACCACAACCTTTTTAGGTTATGAAACACTCAGCACAAGAGGCCAAGTTCTCGCATTGATTGCAGATACCGATAACTTAGCCTCCTTAGAGGCTGGCCAAAAAGCCATGGTGGTTTTAGATAAAACGACGTTCTACGCGGAAAGTGGTGGCCAAGTTGGCGACAAAGGTGAATTGCATTTTAAAGAAGGCATTTTTTCTGTAGAAGATACGATTAAATCACAGGAAGCTTATTTACATGTAGGTTGCTTAACGTCGGGCAAGTTGCAGGTGGGTGATGTTGTTGAGACCTGGGTTGATACTACATTACGGCAAGCAACGGCGCTTAATCATTCGGCTACCCATTTGTTGCATGCCGCATTGCGCCGATTATTAGGTTCCCATGTCACTCAGAAAGGTTCTCTGGTCGAGCCTGCGCGTTTGCGATTTGACTTTTCGCATTTTGAGCCTTTAACACCCATTGAAATCCAACAAGTTGAGAGATTGGTGAATACGCAAATTCGAAAAAATCATCAGGTCAAGACAGCATTGATGCAACCTGAAAAAGCCATTGAAGCGGGTGCTATTGCACTCTTTGGGGAAAAATATGCCGATGAGGTTCGCGTGTTAAGCATGGGAGACTTTTCCAGGGAGTTGTGCGGTGGGACGCATGTAAAAGCAACGGGTGAAATTGGTCTATTTAAAATTACAACAGAAACAAGTATTGCGGCAGGTGTCCGGCGTATAGAAGCGGTGACGGGCGAAAAAGCGTGGGAATATATTAATGAACAGGAGCTGCAATTACAAAAAATTGCAGCTACGTTAAAAAGCAGTACTCGACATTTGCACGAGAAAGTTCATCAGCTCGTTGAACGCAATAAAATAGCCGAGAAGGAAACAGCACGACTACAGCGCCAGTTGGCACAAGATGAGAGCCAAGCGTTGACTAGCGACGTTGTGTACGTCGGTGACATTGCCGTGCTTGCCGTAAATTTAGAAAACACTGATGTAAAAGCCATGCGAGATATGCTCGATCAATTAAAGAACACGTTAGGTACGGCTGCCATTGTGTTGGCTAGCGTTAAAGGTGAAAAAGTTCTATTAGTTGCTGGCGTAACCATGATATTCAACAGCAAGTAAAAGCCGGTGAGTTAGTCAATCATGTGGCGAACCAAGTCGGTGGTAAAGGCGGTGGACGTCCTGATATGGCACAAGCTGGAGGTAATGATCCTACGGCCTTGTCTGGGGCTTTGGCTTCTGTTCAAAGCTTTGTACAAAAAAAGACAAGCGAATAATAATGGGATTAATTGTTCAAAAATATGGCGGTACTTCTGTTGGTAGCATAGAAAAAATCCAGCACGTGGCCCAAAAAGTGATTAAAGCCAAGCAAGCTGGGCACGATGTTATTGTGGTTGTTTCTGCCATGGGAGGAGAGACAGAGCGCTTAATTAGTTTGGCAAAGTCAGCGCAGTCTGTTCCTAATGAGCGGGAGTACTCGGCACTTGTTTCCACTGGAGAGCAAGTAACTACAGCACTTTTGAGTATGGCGTTGATTGATAAAGGTTTTAAAGCGCGCTCTTTTACAGGTAAGCAAGCCCGTATTCTGACAGATGATAGTCCTAAAAAAGCCCGCATTGCTCATATTGATAACGAACCTTTACAACAAGCGTTGTCGGAAGGGTTTATTTTAGTGGTAGCAGGCTTTCAAGGCTATGATGATGCTGGTAATATAACCACCTTAGGACGTGGAGGCTCTGACACAACAGCTGTTGCCTTGGCGGCGTCGCTAAACGCAGATGAGTGTCAAATTTACACAGATGTTGAGGGTGTTTATACCACAGACCCGCGTGTAGTTGCAGCCGCAAAATGTTTAGATGAAATTACCTTTGAAGAAATGATGGAACTTTCTAGTCTTGGTGCAAAAGTTTTGCAAATCAGAGCAGTTGAATTAGTTGGTAAATATAAAGTACCATTGCGGGTGCTATCAACTTTTAAAGAAGGTCCTGGTACATTAGTGACCTTTGAGGAGGGAGCGTTGGAAAACCCGGTGGTTTCAGGTGTTGCTTTTAATCGTAATGAAGCGAAGTTGACCATTCGCGGCGTGCCAGATGAACCTGGTATCGCTTCTCGCATTCTAGGGCCTATCAGTGCCGCTAATATCGATATCGATATGATTATTCAAAATGCAGCAGCTGATGAAACGACAGATTTTACGTTTACGGTCAATCGTGATGATTACGATGATGCTTTAGCCATACTTAACGATATTGCCGCGGCTCTGGGCGCTGGAGAGGTAACGGGTGATGTTAAAATTGCTAAACTGTCTATCGTAGGTGTGGGCATGCGTTCGCATTCGGGCATTGCTCAAAAAATGTTTGTTATTTTAGGTCAGGAAAATATTAATATACAAATGATTTCAACTTCAGAAATTAAGGTTTCTGTGGTTGTTGATGAAAAGTATGTGGAGTTAGGTGTAAGAGCTTTGCATACGGCTTTTGGCTTGGACGTTGAATCGGTAGAAGAGTTTGACCCAAGAAGTTCTTCAGAAGAGAGTTAATTTTTTCTTAAGGATTAAGCGTTACACTATGTGGGTTCTTAGTGACTATTTATACTTCGTTGTCATGATGTAGTGTGAGTAGACAGTGTAAATAGATACGAAAGAGCGCCTGGATAAACAGACAGTCTATGGACTGTACAATAAAGAGTATTAACAGCGTGTCATTTTGTGCTGCCTCAAGGGGAGGTTGCGCAGGAACATTAATTTTTCTAATGCCTAGACACGTTGCTAGCATAACGGCTTTATAAGGAGATTATATATGCTCATTCTAACCAGAAGAGTTGGTGAGACACTAATGATTGGGGATGATGTAACAGTGACCGTATTGGGTGTAAAAGGCAACCAAGTCAGAATTGGTGTAAATGCTCCCCGGGAGATTTCTGTGCATCGGGAAGAAATTTATCAACGTATTCAACAAGAGAAACAGCAGCAAGCTCAGCCTCATGATGAACAAGTTGTACAAAAAGAAGAAAACTAATAAGTTTTTGTAACAAGTAGCAAGCTCCCATTAGATTTTTAGAACTAGTATCTTGGATGTCTCCCACGGAGATGGTTTGTAAGCATTAATGTTTAGGCTTATAAGTTAGGACGGTATTTGTGCTATTTTTCAACAAAAATAAAGGTTATAACCATTTACAGCCCTGAAGGAGTCCGCATAAAAATTTTACTTTTACCTCTCTTTGGTTGATGTTATAATGGCCTCGATTTTGAGGAGAGGTGGCCGAGAGGCTGAAGGCACTCCCCTGCTAAGGGAGCATGGGGTCAAAAGCTCCATCGAGGGTTCGAATCCCTCCCTCTCCGCCAACATTGAGCATTTCACATAAGCGCCAGTAGCTCAGCTGGATAGAGTACCTGGCTACGAACCAGGCGGTCGGAGGTTCGAATCCTTCCTGGCGCGCCAAACTACCCTTAAAAATCAACAACTTAAGAGGCTGTTGTGAGAACCCTTTCCCCCGTCCCACAAGCACTGTGGGAATTTTGGGGGGAGCTAGCTCCCAGACTTCCCAATCCATCTATTTTTCGGCGCATGACGAGCGTTGGCATTGCAGCTTCTGGCGTGCAAATTTTTTCAACAGCTGCCAGTAAGTTAGCAATTTCAGGCGCGGAATAATGGGTAGTAATACTTCCCGTTTTATGTCCGAGCAAATCTTGTCTATCTTCAAAGCCCACACCTGCGGCACGCAAACGCTTACCAAAAGTGTGCTTTAAGTCATGTACACGAATATCCATTTGTAAAGCTGTTCGAGCCCGCTTCCATGCGCTGTTATTAATGTGTTGAACGGGGTGGCCTTTATAGGTAAAGACAAATTTGGGATGTTGCCCCCGCACTTGCTCTACAGCTTTTCTGGCTAACGCATTCAAAACAATAATACGCTCTTGTCCATTTTTTGCTAAGTGGGCTGGGATGATGAATGCATTAACTTCAAGTTCATGCACCCAAGCTTCCCAATCCCACTGCAATTGACAGACTTCTTGTTCTCGACAACCTGTATTAACTTTAAATAGCACCATATGTTTCAAATGCTCGGGCAATTGTTCAATAAGGTGCTGCTGTTCAGCCCAGGTAATTTGTCGAGGCTTTCTAACATCGTTGAGCGGCAGCATGGTAATTTTAGGTGCTTGCTCTAACCATGTTAGTCGTTGCTCATCCACCCATTGATTGGCTGCTAAATTAAGAATGCGTCTTACCACTTGTAGGGCAAGGTTGATAGTCTTGTTTTTAACAGTAAGCTTTCTTTCTTGAATGAAAGGACGCAATGTTTCGTCATAGATTTCATCAAGGTTTAGCTCACCAATGTAAGGGTCGAGGCATTTTAAATGCATAGCATCATGGTGAATGCTACGCTTAGTTTGGTTTTCTGACAAATACTTAGTGGCTGCAAGTCTGAAAGTTCTCCGCTGTCTTACACCATAGATGCAAGCCTGGCGCAGCTCTTCAATCCGGCGCGCTAAGTATTTTTCTGCTTCTTGGATAGAGTCAGTTCGAGTACTTTCCCGAAGTCTCTTTCCAAATAACACTTTGTCGATGAACCAATAGGCCCCTCTTTTGTAGAGGCCCGGTGTTCTTTTACGTCCCATCGTTGAAAACTCCTCAATTGAGCAGGACGTCCGTTACGCTGCTTATGTTCTTCCAACCAACTGTCTAAGTCAAGTCTATCGAATCCGATACCTCGTTTGCCGATAGGTATTTCTGTTAAAAAAGGTCTCACTTGCTCTGAAAAAGTTCGGTGACTCATGCCAAGATAGCTGAGTGCTTGTTTAAGACGTATGATTCGAGGTGTAATATTTTTATCCATTTAGCCTCCTATTATTGCTTAGTGCGTTATCATGGCTGAGCAGCGTTGGAATATCTAGAGCCTAGTTTTTACTGGTGTATTCTATTGATTTTATGGGCGCTATGAAATCAAACTGAATTGTTATAGGATAGCCTCCGAACGTGTGGTTATCTTTGCGGGAAGCAGGTAAATGAGAGAAGAAGAAATTAGTTCCGGAAGCTGGCAGGACAGTTGGGTTCGTGAAAAAGTGGAAAGAGTCAATCCAATACTTTTCCAAACGCTTGAAAAAATTAATCCTGGCCAACAACACAAACTTTATTTTGTTCGCTATTCTTATGGCAATCATATTTTCAAGGATGGGGCATTTCAACTTCCCTATGAGGGCAAATTATATCAAGTTTTGGATTACCCCATTGATAGTATTAGAAAAGATTTCTTAGGGTATAAAACGGATGTCCCTGTGTCGTTAATCACAAAAAACTCTACAGAGCTTTTTGTAGAGAAGAGTGGTGGAGAAACATTACCTTGGTTTCTTTATCATGAAGGGGATGTAATGGGACTTTGGAAACGTTTTGAAGGGGATGTGCCGTTTCATCCCGTTGGTGCCTTCAAAATGACATCAGGAACACGACATGTTTTTTCTGTTCCTGATATTGGTGTTCGAGCCCAGCATAATAAAATGTGTTTTGACGCGCGTATAACTGTTAATGCGCCTAAAGAGCTATATGATCATTGGAAAGTGTTTAAAGCCTTAGCTAACTCTCCTGTTTTGGGCTGTGACTGGACTAATGAAATTATGCTAATGCCTTGGTCTTGGGTTGATGCTTATGAAGATTCCTTAGAGTGGGTGTCTTTGCAAAACTATTTATTGCGCTACTTTGCCGACTCTTGTTCGTTTTGGAAGAATAGTAAGCTTTATGCATTTGCTATATCGTGTGCTTTAGAGGCGCGAGGGTATAGGCAAGACGCGTTCTTGATTGACGCCTTTGATCATTTAATTGCAGCATTAGCTGGATCTGGCATACTTTTTAGTGTGGCTACGGATGAAAAAAGTCTGCCTTTGAGTTTTTTACAGAAATCCTATTTAGAGCTTTATAAACTTAGAGACTACGAGCCTACAATTCTTAAAGCTTCATATTACAGCCCCTATGATGAGTATCCGAGTTATTATTCTTTTAAATTGCCTTGCCAGTTAGAGTTTACCCCTTCGTATCGTAAAGTGAACTACACCTCGGAAAAATTGTTGGGACTAAAGCGATTAATTGATATGGGAATTGAAAACGTTATCTCCGGTAACTTGAAATTAGACGACACGGTTGCTGGTAATTTATTAAAAAATGTATATATAAGATATTTCCATTCTAGGCCTGGGAAAGCGGGTGAGACGGGAGATATATTAAATACTAGCTTATTGCCTGAGTATAACTCACTGCTCCAGCCTTCTATAGGAAAAGAATTTGCACATGGAGGTAGCTTTTTTAAAGGTTGTGTTCAAATTAGTAAAGCCTAACTTCGGAGAAAAAATGAAAAGAAATATTAATCGGCAATTGATAAAAATAACAACAATAAAGACCAATATACCACTGCTTGGAGCTACTTTTTTATCATCGCTATGATTGTAAATGAGTAAAATTCTTACACTCTGGGTTGTAGCAACAAGAGAAAACTATAGCTTCATTAAAAAAATTTAGTGTAATTTTAAATCAATCTGAGAACGGCGAAATCTTTCGTTCAACTCTCTTCTTTGTAACTTGTTAATTATTAATTGATTTTTATCAAGTTGTCTTCTTTTTTTTGGTTTGTATTCAACGCAATGATTCTTTGATAAGATTTCATTGTGTAAAATCATAATATATAATGTTTTAATCTGCTTACGTAATCAAATGGTTAGACAAAATACAAGAGCATTCTATAAGGCATGGAAGAGTGTTTTATTTTTATACATATTTAGAAGATAGGAGATTATCAAATGTTAGTATTAACTCGTCGCACGAATGAGACTCTCGTGATTGGGGAAAATGGTCTTATTAGGGTGACCCTAATAGGTATTAAAGGCAATCAAGTCAAGATCGGTGTTGATGCGCCAAAATCTGTCCCTGTTCATCGGGAAGAAGTCTACCGGCGCATTTTAGCTGACTCAGAAAAAGCTTTAAAAGCAGCTAATGAAGCTGAAATCATCCCACCCGAGACTGCATAACAAACTACTAGCCAAATCAGGAGGACATTGTGTCGCAACATAATATTTATGCTTTAAAGGAATTACATGCACGGGCTTTTGATTCATTGAATCAACTTGTTAATGAGGTAGCCCTTAATTATGATTTTGGCAATAAAGATACGATTGTGCAGCAAAGTACACAGGCTTTTGTTGCCATGGATAAGCTTAAACGTGCCATTGATAAAGTAGAGTCTCAGAAACTTCGTATATTAATGTTGGAAGACAACAAGCTTTGCACTGTGATGTTGCGGCGTTTATTAGAAGCACATTGTCAATGTGAGATTGTTGCTTGTGGGGATGTTAAAAGTGCAATTGCTCAATTAGATAAACCTTATGATTTAATTTTTTCTGATTTACACTTACCTGATGGGCATGGCTGTGACTTTATTAAAGCTTGTAAGGCATCAAAAGCAAATGCTGAAACACCTGTTGTGGTTGCAACTTCAGAAGAGACAGAAGAAGCATTAGAGCCGGTTGTGTGTTTAGATGTTTTGGATATTATTGTTAAGCCTGTTATGCAGCCAGATATTGCTGCTGTAATGACACGTTATAGTGAAGCTTGTTAAGGCAACCAAATTCGGGAGACGGGTGCTAGGGCAATGACTTCTACATCTAATAATAATGGCTCAATGTGATTATCTTGAGTATTCGTGACTGCAAGATGAAAGTGTTCTGGGCTTGACGTGCGGTGCACTTGCCGCACGGCGATGTGGTTTGTTTGTGTTCTTACAATACAGAGCTTTTGTTCATAAGTTTGAATGTCTGTTAATGCACAACAAATACCACCGACATAAGCGCCTGATGGTACTTGTGGTAGGCAGGCGGTATCTTTAATGGGAGCAATGAGCGCTTGTGAGTGTTGATTTATAAAAAAATCAATTTCAGATTTAAGCGTATTTTCTTTTTCTTCTTTAAACCATACCTCAGTATCATTAATAAAATAGGGGATATCTCCCTTACCATCAAATAACCAATCGTAATGACAAACCAGAGATGTTTGTCGTGTAAACTCCACCATTAACTTAGCGCTTTTTGCACTAAGTCCATTTCCTAACGGCGCTTCGTACATTTTCAATGTAGGCGTAGAAATACCCAGAGCTTTACTAAAATCAGTTTGTGATTTATAGCCCAATAAACGTCGTAGTGTTTTCACGCGTGCTGCGCGTTCTCTTTTTTGTTTGTCAGTAGGTTTTTTTTTCAATGTTAACTAAAAATTGTTGACTTTAGGGTTACTATAGTATAAATTTCATTCCTGTTCAACATAAAAATATACTAAAGCACCGATATGTTGAAAAATTTCTCCCGGCCAAGAAGGTTCGTTTGGAGTGTCATGCTAACTGGGATGTTGAGTTTTAAGAGGTGCTTAGCATGTTACGCCATGAAGAAGAACAGCAATTAGAAACCTTAAAATTACCTGAAGCTTGGGTGGATTTAGCCCATAAAGTAGGGCTTGAGAATTTCCTTATGGTGTGGCGAACTTTTGATAGTATCGTCAACTGTCTACACGAAGGCGAAGGCCGACGACTTTATATTCCCGACTATAAAAAATGGGAAAAGAAGCAGCGCAATCAGTTTATCAAATGCCAAGCCGAAAAAGGCTATAGCGTTACTGAAATTCGCAAGCAATTAAAAACCCATCTCAATGAAAGTTGTAGCGACAGTATGATTTATAAAATACTGCGTTATTAAAACCTCTAATTTATTTATTCATGTTGGAAATACTACGCTCTAGTTATGCCAAAAATTTTCTGTAACACTCCCTTGTCTTACCAAATTTTGACAAACAAAGCCCTCATCAGTCCATTATCTACCAAGATAAAGGCAGGGTTAAGGAGTCTTTTTATGCGAAACTATGCGAAGGTCATGCCGGAATATTGGACCAGTTCCCTGTGTCGCGAAATTAATCGTCATGAGCCTCGCTATCACCAGATTGTGTTTTATCTATTAACCAACCCACACGCTAATATGTCAGGTGTTTTTTACTTGCCAAAAGTCTATTTGGCCCATGATACGGGGTGTTGCATTAGTTTTGTAGAGCAAGCATTAGATTTTTTAGCAGACTATGATTTCTGTAGTTACGATGCGCACCATGAAATTATTTGGGTGCACAGTATGCTTAAAGAGCAAGTAGGGGAGAAGCTTAAAGTTTCAGATAAGCGCCATGGACATTTGTTGACCCAATTGCAGCGTTTGCCTGCATTAAGCTTTATGCAACGTTTTTGTGATACCTATGCGGAAAGTCATCAGTTGCATGATGAACAGCTCCTGCCGCCTATTCCAGAAGCCCCTTCGAAGGGCCTTACTAAGGGGCATAGCAAGGGGCTTATTAAGCCCCTAGGTAAGCCAGTAACAGTAGCAGTAACAGAAACAGTATCAGTAACAGCAGCAGTATCCCTGAAATCAAAAAGCCCTTCACCACAGAAAATAGAGCCTGATGTCATGAAAATTTTCCAGTATTGGCAAGAGGTGATGCAACACCCTACAGCACGACTGGATGAAAAGCGACAGAGACTCATTCAGAAAAATTTAGCACTATATTCAGTAAGCGAGCTACAAGACGCTATCGATGGTTGCGCGAGCAGTCCCTATCACATGGGCGATAACGAGCGTGGCAAGCGTTATGACAGCTTAGAATTGATTTTTAGGCATGCTGACAAGATAGAAGGATTTATTCATGACAAATATCATCCACCTCGTTCTCGACAATTGGTAAAACGCAAAGGTGAGACAGACATTAGCGCTTTTAATCGTGTAGCCGGTGAGCGCTGGCTACAAGAATCTACTACGTTTGATGCAGACGTCACACAGGAGTCCAACGATGAATAAACAACACAAAGCTGATTTTTTTAAGCTCATGCACAGTCTTGGTGAAATTTACAATAAGAAAATGACAGAAGTATTGCTGGATATTTATTGGAATGCCTTATTAGAGTTTGATTTTTGTGAGGTGGCTCAAGCCATGAGTCAGCACATAAAAGAAGCAGATAACGGTCAATTCATGCCAAAACCTGCTGATATTCATCGCCTGTTATCAGGCGATAGCCAGACACGCGCCCTAAGCGCTTGGACAAAAGTAGAAAAAGCTTTTGTGCGTGTGGGCATTTACGAAAGTGTTGTCTTTGATGATGCGAAAATTCATGCAGTTATTCACGCCATGGGCGGTTGGACACAGTTGGGGCTGACTTCTCAAAGAGAATGGCCCTTCAAACAGCAAGAGTTTTGTAAGCGTTATCAAGGGCTTTTACATGATGATTTAAAACCTTATCCTGCCAAACTTATTGGCATTATTGAACACGAGAATATGCAGAAAGGTTTTGCTTACAAGGAGCCTTTGCTATTAGGCCATCAAGCACAAGCTTTGCGGGTTTACCAAGGTGGGTGTGATAGGCTTCAGCTGGAGAGTAGGCGGTTGGGGAAGAAGATTAAATCATTAGCCAAAAATAATTAAAGGTCATATATTGATTTATTCGAGTTCATTTCATATTGGAAAAATCTCTCCCTAGTTGCGCCCCTCAAGGCTTGGCATACTCATTGACGTTGTATTAACGTCAATGAGGTGTCAGTCATGCCTAATCCCGAAGCCTATTTTTTTAAAGCCTATCACCAAAAGCAGTACGCTGAAAAAGCGCGCCGCTTGGCAGAAAAAGCTAAAAACGTTCCCCTAGAAGAAAAGCCATCGATTAATCGTTATCGCTTAATGTTGAGAATTTCTGCTCAAATTTCAGAAATCAATAAAAGCACAGTTGAATATGATGACCATGTCAAAGAGCAGATAGCCAAACTAAAAAGGCAGGTACAGACCTTGCACTTGGATTTATTCCCACATGATAAGTCTTGTGTTGCCTGTGAAAACCCTGATTTTTTGATTTATCAAAATACAGTGTCTTATGAAGAGCTGTTAGAAAATGAACGTCTGACCTATGTCACCAAGCTGTAGGCTGGTGATGGTGCGTAGTTTTTTGATTTTGGTGTTTGTGAGCATGGCGATGTGCTCAGTGGTTGTTGCAGAGGGCCTGCGGGCTGGGCGCTATGTGTCAGTGACGGATAAAAGTGCGTCTTCCATTTTTTTAAAGCCTGTGATGTTTCATTTTCCTGAGTCTGTTAATACGACACAGGATGCCATGCGTTATATGTTACGCAGTACGGGTTATCGTTTGGTGTCTCACAGTTCGCTAAGTCTTACTGCCAACGCCATGTTGGCAACACCGCTGCCAGCGCAGTATCGCCTGCTTTCGGCACCTGAATTACAACAAGCCTTACAGCGTTTGGCGGGTAACGCTTTCCAGTTACTGCTAGACCCCGTACATCATCAGATAGGTTTTCAATTAAAGCCCCATGCATCAGTTTTATATACGCATTCAGCCGGGAGTAAGGCGTGATGAAAGGTTGTATGGCGATTAAAGCTTTTTATGATAAATGTGTGATGCGCACACAGTCATATTTCGCCTGGTTTACCGCTTTATCACAGGCCAAACGCTATGCCGTCTTGTTATTATTTGACGTGTTATTGGTGCTGGGTATTTTGTATGTCGCGTGGCCGAGCCACACGGTTACTTTATCGACCAAACAACACGTCTCATCGTGGGCGGCTGGTGAGCGTGCTTCATTGGATGCCTTACAACGTGGTATGCAGCGTCTAACAGTGCAAATGCAACAGCTTGCCAAACAGCAAGGGCAAGTTTCCTCGCAGGGTAAAAGCCAATTACAGGCATTGAACATGCAATTGCAACACTTACAGCAAGGCATGGTAAAAACCGCACATTCACCCTCGCCACAATCAGAAGCGTTCAATAAAACTGTTAATACCCAATTGGCTCGATTACAACAGTTGATTGGCAAATTACAACGGCAAATCACGCCTGTGGCTTATTTACCCGTCTCACAGTTGCCTTTTCAGGTGGTGGGTGTGGATTATTGGAATGGCCTGTTGCGCGTCACACTGCATAGCGGACACAGCTATGCCTTGTTATCGCTGGGTGATAGCCGCGATGGTTATCAATTATTGTCTGCTGATTTTAAAACACAGCAAGCGGTCTTTATTAAAAAAGGCAAACGCTACAAGGCGGTGGTGCGATGATAAGAATTTTTTGCTTAGCATTTTTATTCTTCTTTTTGCCTGGCTGTTATTTATATCCAACACCGGCACAAACGGCTATTGAACAACAGGTAACGCAATTGCAAAAGACGGTTTCTGCTTGTGATGCAGCGCCTGTTTTAATGACAGACTTAAGTCAGACAGCTGATACACGTTTGTATCAATTACCTGAGGGTACTTTGTGTCCCGTGGGGTGGCCCTTATGAAAAAATTGAGTTTGTTATTTTGTTCGTTAGTGATGTCTCCTTTATGTTTGGCGGCCGTGACAGCGAAACCTGTGGCTATGTCCGATGGTGTGGGGCGTGTTGCTATGTCTGCGCAAAGCTTATCAGTGCAGCAAGCCTTGCATTTATCGTTAGCACAATTTCAGCGTTTGCCCTTATCTATCCAAAGGCAGTTTTCTAAATCCTGGCAATTAACGGTGGCGCAATATCAGCGGTATTTACAGCTCATGCAGCAAACGCCTAACGGTTTGTATTACGCCGGTAAAGACTTAACGCCCAATGAAGTATTGGCCATTAATGAAAACAACGCGAAACAGCGCCGGCAGTATGAAATACAAGCTATCCATCAAGCCCGTCAGCGAGTGGCTGGCGAGCTGCGTTTTAATCGCGAATTCAGCCAATTAGAAAAGCAGCTTTATCCACAAGAAAAGCCCGTGGCGTATCCTCCAGCACATAAGGCGTCCTCATGAAAAAATCCATTGTTTACGTGGTCTTGTTTTTATTGTCATTATCTTGTTCATGGACATGGGCACAGAACTCGACCTCTGATGCCATACCCGTCAGTGATAGCACCTTAACACAATTAACCAAACCGCCAGCAACACCGGTTAGCTTGCAAACTTATCCCGTGGTCACGCCAAGCCTGACACCGGGCAAGGTGCACACACGTCAATTTTCAGTACCCAAACACATGGCCGCTTTTTTTGTGATTGGCGATGATGCAGCCTCTCAACGTTGGCTAAAAGCCCATGCGCAGTCTTTATCACAACAGCATGCTTTAGGGTTTGTAGTGAATGTTAACAGTGCCATGCGTTTAAAACAGTTAAAAGCACTAGCCCCACAGGTGGCCTTATTACCCCTGTCTGGCGAGCCCCTGCATGAGGCTTATGCTTTATCCCACTATCCGGCTTTAATTACGCGTGAGGGGATACACGGCTAATGGCAGCATTGTCTTCTTATCCCTTGGAAGGGTTATTACGCATTAGCTGGGAATGGTATAGCGCGTTGGGTTATGCCTTGGGTCTATTGTTACTCTTTGTATTGTGGAAAGCCCTGGTGTTTCCCCTGTGGTTATTATTTGTGTTTGTGGGATTACTACTAGGGTTAATGGCTTATCGCCTGTGGCAAGGGTTTAAACCTTGGCACTATCAGCGTTATTTAAAAAAACTGCCTTTTTACCGTATATCGTCAACGGATATTCCTACCGTACCTGGCCGGCTTTTTCTGGGGCGCGGGTTTGCCTGGCAACCTAAGCACGTACAGCGTTTGTTTGATTGTTATCAGTCGTTAACTGAGGCAGACAGACCTTCCACGCCGGTGGGCGGATTGTCTTTTTTACACGGTGTGGAGTCTCAAGAGAAAGTTATCAGCATGCCATTGTCTGACCGGGTGGCTCATACCTTAGTATTAGGTACTACACGGGTGGGTAAAACACGGTTATTAGAGCTGTTGGTGGCCCAAGATATCCGTCGTGGTGATGTAACCTTGGTATTCGACCCCAAAGGCGATAAAGCTTTATTACAGCGTATGTATTTAGAAGCCCAACAGGCAGGCCGCCTGGATGATTTAATCATTTTCCATTTAGGCTTTCCGGAAAGTTCTTGGCGCTATAACCCTATTGGACAATTTGCCCGTGTGACGGAAGGCGCAAACCGTTTAACAGGGCAATTGCCGGCCAGCGGGGATTCCCAAGCCTTTAAAGATTTTGCTTGGCAATTTATTAACATGGTGGCCAAAGCCTTAATCGCCCTGGGGTGCAAACCTCGTTATGAGACTATCGGGCGCTACTTGGTCAATGTAGAGCCTTTATTAATCGATTATCTAAGTCATGTTTTACCTGATAAACATTGGCAGCAACAAGTTGAGGCTATAAAAGCAGGCTTAAAAGATGATGATATTCCCCATCATTTGCGTGGGCGTCCTCATGGCGTGGTGGCTTTGCTTAATTATTTGAGCGTCTTAGCGTTTGACGATGCCATTGCCAATGATTTGGTGCGCATGTGCTCTTATGACAAAACCTATTTTGACAAAATCACAGCCTCGGTATTACCGCTGTTGCAAAAGCTTGGCAGTGGTGAGATAGCCGCTCTCATATCACCCGATTATGAAGATTTGAATGATAAGCGGCCGTTGTTTGATTGGCTGCAAGTCATTCGCCAACGGCGTATTGTCTACGTGGGCTTAGATGCTTTATCGGACAGTGAAGTGGCTGGTGCTGTGGGTAATGCCATGCTGGCGGATTTGTGCTCGTTGGCCGGACAGCTATACAAGTTTGGGCGTCATGCTCATTTGCCTGCACTGGATGAAACACCACCCGAATACCCCATCAATATTCATGCTGATGAATTCAATGAGCTCTGCGGTACCGAGTTTATCCCGCTGCTCAATAAAGCCGGTGGCGCTCAATTTCAAGTGACCGCTTATACACAAACCTGGTCTGATGTGGAAGCCAAATTACAAGATAAAGCCAAAGCGGCGCAAGTGGGTGGTAATTTAAATACCTTGATTTGCCTGCGGGTATTGGAAGAAAGCACAGCCCGCTTAGTCACCGATAAATTAAATCAGCGTGTCACCCGTTATCAAAAAATCGAAAGCTCTAGCGGCCAATCGGGTTCCCAGAATGATGAGAAATTTAGTGTGAGCAATGAAGACCGTTTGCAGGCAACAGACGTACCACTATTAAGCCCGCACGATTTATTGCAATTACCCAAAGGACAGGCCTTTTGTCTCTTAGAAGGTGGGCAGCTGTATAAAGTGCGTTTCCCGTTGCCCTGCGATGATTTCAGTGAGGTGCCCGAGACGGTGGCCGAGATGGTGCAGCCCTTATGGGATAACGCAGGGAGTGTGGCATATGCCATCTAATCTTGAGGTAACACATCACAGACTCACGCTTTTATCCGTGATGAGCCTTAGCCTCTTCGGTTTTTTAGGGGGCAGTGGCTTGTTTTGGGCTGGCATGGGTTGGGCATTATTTTTTGAGCCTGCCGCGAACGTAACACAGTTTTTGCAGCAATTTTTAATGAAGACCCAGGGGCTTTTTGTGGCCAATGAGCTTTTTAAAAAGATTAGTGTTTTTTTGCAGCTTGTGATGCATGCATTTTTTAAACACGGGATGGCGTTTATCAACAAGACAGCGCACACCCTTGGAATGGCATCTTTCTCTACCGCTGCACACAGTAATCCAACTTATGAGCCCGCGTTAAAGTTGGCAAGCCTCCTATGGCTACAACAAAGCGTGTGCGTGATGAGTCTATGGAGCTTGTGGTGGTTAGGCTTTCTTATGGCGCGTTGGGATGGTGCGATGCATTGGCGTATCCGGCGCTTTTGTGTGGGTCGTGAAGATGCAAGCTTTTATGGCCGTTGCGAACGTTATGCTCGTTACACGCTTTATCTTGGGCAATGGGTGATGTTGCTGTTGCCGGTGTTGTTTTTTGTTTGGGGTATCCCATTGAGCCTGAGCTGGTGCGTGTGGGGTTTGTTTTATTTAGGCTTTCTTTACTGGGTTTTTCAATGGCGTGTCTATCAACAAAAGTTTTCCAAAGGAGGACTGCTATGAAAAGGTTAAGTGTATTTGTCATGCTGTTGTCTTTGCTGGGTGTGCAGCAGGTATTTGCAAACACAAACCCCAATCCGGTATTAGAAAAAAGAACGCTAGCACAAATCGTAACGCTATTAAATCGCATCACGCCACTGGTGACACAAGCACAACAGTTTCAAGACCCCACGGCACGGGTGCAATTTCAATTTACGGCCTTACAGCAAGATATTAATAACATGAAAGCCGGGATTAATCAGGCACTGGATGTCAACAATGTAACGTTGCTCACACCCCAACAGGTGACACCCATTGAAGGACATTATTTAACCGTGGCTGGACACTCGGTGCCGACAGGAACATTCGCCCATGATGACCCGTAGCCAGCAAGACGCTTTTACAGCCGGTGCCGGGTATCCGGCCAACGCCTTGCGCGAGGACATTCAATTTGTGGTGGGAGCGGTCATTATTTTGCTAGCCATTGGCTTATTGGTGGGCTGGGCACGGCATTTAGAGGGTCACGATTGGGGACATACGGTAACCGGTTTTGTTTTCGTTGGATTTTTCTTTTGGTTAGGGTTTTCGATTTTAGGGTTATTTACATGAGGAACAAACGTAACAATGAACATACGACACGTTATCAACACACATTACGCAAGACTTACCGCGTTGCTTTTTTTGTTTTTCACACCCGCCTGCGTTTGGGCGTCTGATGACAGTAGCAGTCCCTTTGGTGTCAGTGTGTCAGATTTTTCCATGAGCACCATGGGCAGCAATGTGCAGGTGGCGTTAAAAATTATTTTGATGGGCTTGGGGGCTTTTGCGGTCATCGGTGGAGGCGCCACCTTAATCGGTGCCATTAGCAAGTATCGTCAAGACCCCGATGCCACCGGCTTGACTATGACCATTGTGTTGGCGGTGCTGGGTGTTGTGGTGGGTTTAGGGCTTGTGTCCGTGGGTTGGAAAGGCGTGGGCGATGCCAGTTTCAGTTGATAGAGAAGCCAACGACATGTTGGCCCATCGTTTAGACCATGATGTGGCGGTTTTTTATGGTTGTAGTTTTATGGAAGTGGCGTTGTTGTCTCTCGCGAACATGGTGGCCTTGTCGGTGTTATTCATGGCGTTGAGCAGCAGCTTGTTGGGCATGCCCTTGTTAGGTTTTGGGGCCGCCTTATTGATGACCTTGTGGCTCACGCGCGTTGCGGCCAAGGCTATTGGCCGTTACAAAGAGGGCAAACCACCAGGCTATGTGAAACAGCATCTTATCCTTTGTTTCGCACGGCAGGGGCTCTATCGCGCTCCATATATTACGCGTGAGGGATGGTGGTCTGTGGAGAAATTCTTATGAAGCAATATCTAAACAAAGTAAAACAACTACAAAACAATGCACGCTTATTACAAGCCTTGGTAGCAGCACTGTTATTGATAGTGTTGGTGCTTATTGTTGCGTGGTCGCACAGCACGCGGGTGATTACGGTGCATATCCCGCCGCGTATTCCGGCCAGCGGCTTAACGCTGTCGTCCAACAGCGTACCTCGTTCCACGGTGTATGCCTTTACCTATTACGTGTGGCAAAACCTGAATGATTGGCCTACCAATGGTAAACGTAATTATCTGCGTAATATGAAACAGTTTGCTCCCATGCTAACGCCTGCCTTTCGCAACCGTTTATTGGATAGTTACCAATGGTCTATCAAACAAGGGCAATTACAAAAGCGCATTCGGGTGATGCAAGGTATCAGCGGCAGCGAATTTAAACCCGCCTTGGTGAAAGCGTTGGGTAATGATACCTGGCTGGTGCGATTGCGTATGCGTTTAACGGAACGGCTTAATGGTAGTGAAAAGGCTGGCATGAGCGGTGTGGAAAAAACCTCCATTCCGGTGAAGGATGTAGCCATTGAATACACCTTCCGCGTGGTAGGTTATAACGTGGGGGCTACGCGTAATCCTTGGGGGCTAGCCATTGCGGGGTTTGCAGCGAAACCCGTGCGCTTGAAAACCTATATGTAGGTGGAAAACATGATGAAAAAAATTATCACCTCATTGTTTCTATTTTCTTTATTGAGCATGATGCGTGTTTCTTTTGCCATACCCGCAGGCGAACATGTTCTATGGCAACGTGCACCTATCTCAGTTGTGTTGCCTATCGGACAAGAGAAAATGGTAACAGTTCAAGGTGCACAGCAATTAACGTTTTTTGTGGACCGTCAACAATTACCGCTTTCAACATTAAAGGTACTGAGCAATGGTGACACCCTATATTTAACCGCACAACATGCTTTTAAACCGGTGATGACCTATGCCGTGAGCGATACCGGCAAGATTGTCATGTTAAACCTCTCGGCCAATGCAAAAGACCGCAACACGCCGTTAACGATTTTGCCCGCAGTCTCTCAATTCGAAGCGTCGAACAAAAAAGCGCAAGCCCCCTTAAGCCAAACCGCATTGATGCGTTATGGCATTCAACATCTGTTTTCGCCAGCGCGCATCTGGCAAAGCGGCACACAATTACAGCGTGTCACCCTCGACACTAAAAAGGCTTTACCGTTGTTGCAGGCTTCACCTGTGATTGCATTACCGCGTCAAGAATGGGAAGACGGTACCCGTTATGTCACAGCTATTTTATTGCGCAATCCAACGCCGCATGCCATTCCCTTGAACGCGTCACAATTATGCGGGCAGTTTGGTGCGGTGAGTTTTTATCCCAGAGCAATACTTACGCCACACAATACCCTTTGGGACAGCAGTGCAGTGTTTGTTGTGACGGATAAACCTTTTGTTAAAGCCATTCAAGCTTGCACAATGGGAGGCAAACATGTCTCGTAAGCCGCTTTTCATCGGGTTAGGTATGGGTAGCACGCTGATTATTTTTTTATTGGCCTTTTCTGGGCATTCCAAGCATGCGTCCTCGCATCCTTTAGTAAAACGGTTATTAGCCAGCAATGATGTCAGTGCCGATACCAGCGTGGAAACTTTACGAACCTTAACCGTCAAAGTGAATGAATTAAGCGCCAACAATCAAAAAATTGTCAAAGCCAATGCCACGTTGCAACAGCAGGTTAAAGCCGCGTTAAAAAAGCAGGCACAAGCAGCAGAACACGCTAAAACAAAAACACAAAGCAAAATACCGGTACCACCACCATCACCGCGAGCGGCTCATGCGCCGGGTGTTCCTGGTCTATCGAATAATGGCCTGAATGCGGGGTCTTTGAATGCAACAACTTCACCCCATTACACCCGCGTACCTAGCGTTCGTGAACGCTTGGGATTGCCCGCTAAAAACAATAACACCACGGAGACTGCAACGGATAAAAAAACCATGAACATAAAGCAATCCAAACCAAAAAAGAACAAACCAACTGCCATCCCGGTCTACACCATCCCGGCAGCCGCCACTTTAACGGGTGCTACCTTAATGCAACCCTTGATTGCGCGCACGCCCATTAATGGCAAAGTCCCGAACCCTTATCCCTTTAAAGTCATTATCGGCCGTAAAAATCTCGCCGCCAATGGCATTGATATGCCACCATCCATTTCCGGGATGATTGCACAAGGCTATTCCGAAGGCGACATGCTGCGCCAATGCGCCCGCGGGTATATCACGCTGGTGACGTTTATTTTTCAAGATGGGCGCATCAGTACCACGCGGGTTAAAGGCAATGACAAATTAGGCACCTTATCCATGGCCAATGGCAACCCTTGTTTGCCCGGAAAATTCTATACCAATGCCCCGAAATATTTAGGTGGCAGTGTATTGCTCGGTGGTATCACCGGTTTTGGTAATGCCTACAGTGAAAGCCAAGTGGATACCGATGATGATGGCAACAGCAGCCTGAGTAATGCGTATGCCTACGGCATGGGTCAAGCCTTAAGCGGCGGCTCAGAGCAAGCAGAAAAGTGGTGGTCAGACCGACAAAAGAATAGCTTCGATTATGTCTATGTACCCAACATCGACCCTAATACCGGTAAAGCCATGTTAGTCACGTTGAATATCGATAACGCCATTGCCATTGATTATAACCCTGTAGGGAGAAAATTGTATTATGCCAGTCACGCCACGCACTTACTGCCTAAACCGTCTTCATCGCTTGATGTGGATTAGTTTGTTGATGCTTGCCGGTTGTAGTAGCGCGCAACCCCCGGTTAACGGGCCTTCTATGGCCGCGGTCTACGAAGAGGCGTTGGGTACTGCATCGCTTGAGCCATCCTCTGTGCAGCCCTTGGTATTGCCTATTGTATCCGTATCGCCTACAAGTCATCACTATGCGGCGCAAGACTTTCCACGTTTACCCAACCCGGATATTCGCATGACCGTTTTGCCACATTTAGCAGGCCCCGATGCCGTACCCATTCCGCGCTATGACACCGTTTTTCCGCTGTATACCCGGGTGTGGTATGCCTTGCCGGGCGAGGTGCCCCAGGCATGAATAAGAAAGATGTTAAAACAAAGAGAGCGCCACAATTTTTTGAAACGCGTGAAGATAAGCGTCGTGCTTATAACAAGCCGCCCTCGTTAAGTATTCATTTACCCTGGGTGGATGCCGATGATGAGAACCATTGCTTTTTGTTGGCCGATGGCGTGAGTGTGGGGGCAGGATTGTTATTAGACGATGTAGGCTGTGAAGCCAAGTCCGCTGACTTTTTGGCGCACGTACAACAAATGATGCGCGGCGTATTCCAGGTGTTTGATGAATACCATGATGATGGATCACCGTGGATTGTACAATGCTACAGTGGCCATCAAGCACATTTGCATGATTTATCCGTTAGCGTAGCAGCCTATGCCGCCCCTGAAGTAACAACACAGCCCTTTACCCAGGATTTTTTGCAACGGCTGCGTGAGCATGGGCAATTCATCAGCCAACCGCAAGGCATCTTTACCGACAACAGTGTGACAGGCTTACCATTCCAAGGGAAAAAGCGCCAGCATGTGCTGTTATTCTATCGCCATCTTTCTTCCAAAAAAGCCAAACGCCACCGTGAACGCACGCCCATGGAGGATGTGTGTAAGGTGCGCCATGGCCTGATAACGAAATTACGCGATGCAGGCTTGAGTACTCAAGTGATGACCGCCCATTTTTTCTATCAATGGATGGTACGTTGGTTTAACCCCAACCCCAGGGCCACCGATGGGGATGTAGATGCCTTATTACGCGCGCATCCGTATCCCCCGGCTGACGCACGGCCCTTTGGCTTTGATTTATCGCAACAGTGTTTTTATCACAGGCCACGCAGCGAACAGGGATTATGGTATTTTGATGACATGCCGCATCGGTATGTGCCCATTTCTGGACTCACGCGTTTGCCCAGCATCGGGCATGTATTTTTACCGCGCCAATTTAATACGCAAACCTACAGTGTGTTTGATACCTTACCGCCGGGCAGTCTTTTTACCATGACCGTCGTTATCCGCTCGCAAACCGTCCTTAAAAAGCACCTAGAGCGCACCCTTAAAAATGCCCGCATGGCCAAAGGGGCAGAAGGTCATGTCACCTTGCGCGATTGTGAGCAAGCTTTATTACACATTGAAGAAGGCAATGCTTTTTATCCGACGACAATGGGTGTGTATTTGCGTGCAGACAATATCACGGCCTTACAACGCCAAAGCAGTGAAGTGGCCTCCCAACTCACCAATCACGGCTTTCGCGTCATTGAAGGCGATGATGATGTCACACCGCTCGATAATTACATCAAGTTCTTACCCCTAAATTACGATTACGCCTTTGATAAAAAATGGCAATCCAAAGCCCGGCATTTATCCATTACCAGCCTTGCCAATTTATTACCGGTCTATGGCCGTGATCGCGGTACCGGAAACCCCGGTTTTATTGCCTTTAATCGTGGCGGCGAGCCATTCTTAGTCGACCCTTTAAATAAAAAAGACAAAGCCAGTAATTCCCACACCTTAATTCTAGGCACCACCGGTGCCGGGAAATCAGCACTGGCCATTTATAACATGATGACGGTCATGGCCTTATATCGCCCGCGTATTTTAGCCGTGGATGCGGGTAATTCCTTTGAGCATCTCTGTGGGCACTTTCAACGTTTGGGTGTGTCGGTGCATCGGGTGGTGATTTCCCATGAGGAGAGTGATAGCGTTTCTTTAAATCCCTTTGCCGATAGCGAGCAACTGTTGGCGCAATTTGCCAAGCATCAGCAACGCCAATTAGCCAAAACCGAAGCGCATTTACAGGCTGATATGAGCGATGATGCCATCATAGAAGAGATTGAAGAAAGCAGCGGCACCATTACCCGCGACCACATGGCAGAAATGACCTTGGCCTGTAGTCTCATGATAACCGGTTGCGACCCCCATGAAAAACCCATCTCCCGCATGGACAAACGCTACATCATGGATGCCTTATTAAAAGCCGCTAATGCTGCCAAGGCACAAAGCTTTAACCAAATGATACCGTCGGATGTGGCACGCGCCTTTGTGGATTTAGCAGCCTGTGCTCAGCAAGAAGGTCGTGAATCAGTCGCCAACCGGCTGCAAGAAATGAGCAGCGGTATTGCCTTATTCTGCCAAGACCCCTTAACAGCACGGTATTTTGATACACGTGGAGAGCCGTGGCCGTCGGTGGATGTCACCGTGTTTGAATTGGGTTTGTTTAAAGACAGTGATGAATACACCGCACAACGCACATTAGCTTTTGTGACGTTGATGAATCGAGCCCTGAGTGTGGCCGAGCATTATCAACACAAAGACAATCGCGACACCATCTTTGTGGGCGATGAATGTCATTTACTCACGCAGAATATTTACAGCGCAGCATCATTAACACGATGTTCGAAAATGTCGCGTAAAGTGGGGTTGTGGCTCTGGCTACTATCACAAAATATTAATGATTTTAGTGATAATTCCAGAAAGATGTTATCCATGATGGAGTTTGTGTTTTGTTTGTCCTTAAGTGACGAAGAAATCCATAAGCTTTCCGACATTATTCACATGAGTGCTGAAGACAAGCGCATGTTGCAAGCGGTACGCAAAGAATCAGGTAAGTATGTGGAAGGTGTGGTGCTGTCTAAAAAAGTCAGAGCGCTGTTTAGAAACGTGCCGCTGCGCTTGAGCCTGGCCCTTGCCATGACCGAGAAATCCGAAAAGGCTGAACTCTATCAATTGGCGAAAACCCATGATTGCAATTTATTAGAAGCCATTTATATTCGTGAGCAGCAGTTATTAGGGAAGGCAGTATGTTCAAACGCATGATGCTTCTATCCATAATAAACTTACTTTTTTTCTTTGGCGTTTTGTATTTTTGTTTTGCAAATGCTGATGGTTTAACCACGCTGGATGTAGCGAAAGATATCCTGAAGGCCGCTTCTCACTGCATGCGCTACAAAGTCGAAGGCACCTGTCTTTGGAAAAAGCATACCCACCGGCCGCCCTTTGTGAAATTCAAACACACACTGATGGTTGTATATTCCCATTGAATCGATCAAGCAAAATTATTTTGTCGATCACTGCCTTTATCTTCGGTTTGATCATACTTGGTGATCGACGGGAGTCAAGTTATTTCCCACTTTTCTAACAGACTCACCCGCAATATCAAAGCAATAAGCATTATTCACTAATCGATCACAAATAGCATCAGCAATCGTGCCGTCACCAATGTAATCATGCCAATGGGCTGTCGGTAACTGCGATGTGATAATCGTCGCTGTTCGGCCACAGCGGTCTTCAAGCACTTCCAATAAATCTCGGCGGCCTTGCCTGTCCAGTTGATCAATGCCCCAGTCATCGAGGATTAAAACGTGCTTTTTAGCCAAACGCTCTAGCAACTTACCGTAGCTACCATCAACATGAGAAATCCGCAAAGCCTCCACCAACCGCCCAACGCGGTAGTAAAGAACAGCGTGTAAGCGCCGGCAAGCAAGTTGACCAAGCGCACAAGCCATATAACTTTTGCCAACGCCCGTAGGCCCTGTGATGATGATATTACGCGCTTGCGTTATCCACTGCCCATGAGCTAGTTCTTTGAACTGTTGCTGATTAAATTGTCGTGGTAAGCGATAATTAATCGCTTCATAACTCGCCTGTGGATAGCGTAACTTTGCTAACTTTAACAAACGAGCTTGTCGCTTATTTTCTCGTAAACATAACTCTCTATCGGTCATGATAGTCAAGGCGTCACTAAGACAAAGGTCTTGAGGCGATGTAGGTTGACTTAATTCCGTATACGCCTCTATAAAACCGTGTAAGCGTAATTGAATCAAT
Organism: Gammaproteobacteria bacterium; assembly: GCA_965230455.1. GTDB lineage: Bacteria > Pseudomonadota > Gammaproteobacteria > CBDDKY01 > CBDDKY01 > CBDDKY01. The sequence continues at coordinate 7,987 of CBDDKY010000004.1, read as the reverse complement.
TTATCGTGCGTGTGTTGGTCCATAGATAGGTTTCCTTCTCGTGTTAATGATAATAGGTTGAGCCACGAATATTGGCGTGTGACGGTGAGGTAAAGTCTTTCTCTTGTTCAGGTGGGTTTTCCTGATTGTTTTCAAGCCTATTCTTTAAGACAGACTCTAGCGAACGAAAGCTTATCGTTTGGTTTTGCATAACATATTGGCAAGCAGCGACAAATCGTTTGTTACCATAGGTCTTGTCTAGCCGTTTTAATCCGAGAAAGGAACGATAGCAGCATTCAGGATGTGGCTGTGTACGAATAAGGTAGTGGGCAACGTCTGTGACAGGCTGTGCAATACGTTGTGCCCACTGTAAGAAACTAGCCGGCGTCCATTGTGCATGGGCCTGGTGTGCTGCTGGCATATGCGCGGTTAACGTTGTTTTCTCTCCGATAATTTCTTGGCGTAAATGGCTTGCAATACGCTGGCCATCTCGATAAATTTCCACCTGTTGGCGACTTAAACGGTAATCCACCGTCTGATTGATATGCTGATAAGGTACACTGTAGTAGTGTCCCTCAATGCAAACATGATAATCAAGTCCGACTTTAACGCGTTTTATGATGGCATGCTCATACCGTTGACTAGGTAGTGGTGCTAAGGTTGATTTTTCTAGTGCTTCAAACTGTGAACGTCGGCTGCCCGTCAATTTTTGAAAGGGTTTATCATTGAGTTGTTTGAGTAAAGGCTTAATCGCGTCATTGAGTTCATCAATAGAGAAGAACTTTTGATGGCGTAACGGTGCCATGATAGCGCTTTCTACAAGCTTAACAGCCGCTTCTACTTTGGCTTTATCTTGTGGTTTGCCGGGACGTGTTGGTAGCACGGTGGTATGATAATGACTGGCCCAAGCGGTGTAATGTGGATTTTTTTCTGGGTCATAATAACAAGCGTGAGTAACACCGGCTTTTTCATTATCAGGGATTATCAATTGGGGTACGCCGCCAAAGAACTCCAACATCTTAGTATGGCTTTCTAGCCAGTCAGGTATGCTACGCGTTAACGTGGCATAGACAAAGGTGAAATTGCTAGCGCCTAAGGTTGCTACAAATATTTTTGCTTGTAGGCTTTCTCCTGATTGTGGATGATAAATCGTGAGGGTGGGACCTGCGTAATCAACAAAACATTTTTCGCCGGCTTTGTGTACCTGACGCATGACAGGATTAAGTTGTTTGGCAAACTCACGATAACGTCGACAGAACTCCGTATAACTGTAAGCTGCGCGTTGATAACGTGCCTTATACTCTTGCCACAACAGCTGTAAAGTGACACCTTTTTGTTTAAGCTCATGATGCACCGTTTCAAAGCAGGGTAACTGTTTGCTTTTGGATGAACTCAAGGTTAGTTGCTTACAATAAGGCTCTAATGCAGCCACCAGGGCTGAGTCTGTCATCTGCTCAGGTAGTGGCCATGTTAACCCAGCGTCGGTAAACGCTCGCGTGTAGTAGCTGACGGTACTTGCCGAAATACTAATGGATTTACTGATATCTCGGTTGGATAATTTGCAGCTAAACTTGAGCCGCAATACGTCTTTTAATCTTCTCATCGTTAATCTCTTTGGGTTCATAACCACCAGTCCTGCTTATGTTGAGTACAGGCTGATAATTTATTACACGGAGAAGATAAAATACAGTGTTAAGTTATTGTTATTATTAGACTATTATTTTGTCGATCGCTTGTTATTGGTTGTCGATCACTTATTCTTAAACTCTTTAAAAAGTGATCGACAAAATAATAATGGTTGATCGATAAAAATCATAATAACCGATCGACTACATAATAATGACTGATCGATTCAATGGGAATATACAGCTGACACAGAAGAAGGATTGGTGTGATATAAAAACCGTTGCCATGGTGGAGTCACAGGTCAACCAGGGGGCAAAAACGACAACAGAGCGACGTTATTTTATTAGCAGTATGGCTGCGAATGCAAAAGAATTAGCACAAGCCATACGTAGTCATTGGGCTATAGAGAATAGTTTGCATTGGGTTTTAGATGTCACGATAGGAGAAGATTTATCACGAGTGCGAAAAGATAATGCGCCTGAAAACATGGCGATGGTTCGCCATGTTGTTTTAAATTTACTCCGAGGTGCCAAACCCCAGTTCCGAAAGGATATGAGCCTCAAGGGCCTGCAAAAGAAAGCTGGATGGGGTGAAAAAACACTCAATACCATTCTTATGCAGGAATTTTAATGGGACAGCCCTGGAGGCGGTTAATAATATACTCACAACCCTAGGGCGACTAGACAAGGTATGGCCTGGGGCTGCCATTGCCTTTTTTAGTTCCATTTTGCTACACTACATTTTAGAACAAGCAGAGATAGAAAACCGCGAATTATTAGAGAAATTGATAGCGTGTGGTGTTTCAAAAGAATCGGGAGAGAAAAGTATGGGCATGTTAGCTAGAGAAAGAGCGGAAGGCGTTCAAGAGGGCATCCAGAAAGGCGCCATGCAAGCCAGAGAGATGATGGCTAGAAGTATGCTCAGTCATGGCCTTGATATGGACAAAGTCGCGAAATGGACAGCGATTGATTTAGCAACGTTACAAAATATCAAAGCGAAACTTCAAGAAGACTCTAATGCTTAGGGTTTGTTGATTGTTCATTTTCACGCTGCAATTTTAGGGTCCGCTGACCTTGCAAAAATGTAAGGCCAGCAGACCCTGAACTTTTCCTCGCTGTTAAGATACAAGGTTAAACAACTCGGCCGTTCGCTCCCGAGATTGTCTCCTGGTTTGATTTCGCCTACGCGGGAAACCCGCGTAGGCTCCCAAAGGAGAAAATTGCATTTTTCCCCTGCCTGTGCCCCTTGGGTACCTGTGCCCCCTTGGGTATGGAAATCCCATCGCCTTTGCCTCGGGGGCTAGCCCCTGAGATTTCTCACTTTAACCTAAAATCCTCAGTTGAAATCGTCGCGAGGCCGACTTAGTTGCTGAAGATAAAGGATTTTTCTCGATATTTTTTGTGAAAGCGTATCACCCATACGGTGAATAAAAAATATTGAGAAAAATCCTTTAGATTCGGTGAGTTAGGCGGCCGCAGTCGATTTCAACTGAGGATTTTAGGTTTAAATGAGGAAACAATCTCAGTTGCTTGCGGCCGAGTTATTGAACTACTGATTTTAGGATTATTGATTTGCCGCTTGTTGTAGGAGCCCGTAATAAACCTGGCCGGCTTTTTTTTGTCGGTACCATGTCCAACGGCTGTCAAGCTTAGGTATCGCTAAGGCGTATTCTGCCTCACAATAAATCAATGCGTTAGGCTTTAAGAGATGTTTCTCTTCCAAGCGATGCAGAGCTTTTTCCAAAAGTTGTTGTTTGAACGGCGGGTCTAAAAAAACCAGATTAAAAGGGCCAGTGTTAGGTGTGCAAGTTAGGACATCATCTTGGATGAGCGTGTAATTTTCCGCTGCAAGTGTGTCTAAGTTTAATTTAAGTTGTTGAATAGTGACATGTTGATTGTCTGCAAAGGTAACGTGAGCAGCCCCTCTAGACAAGGCTTCCAACCCCAGCGCGCCGCTGCCACAAAACGCATCTAAACAGTGGGCGCCTCGAATCATAGGTGATAGCCAATTAAACAGAGTTTCTCGCACACGATTTGCTGTTGGCCGCAATCCTTTTGCTGCTTGAAAAGACAACTTTCGCCCGCGCCATTGCCCGCCAATAATGCGCAGGCTACTGTTACCCGTTATCTTTTTTACGGGCATTTGTTTGGCCTACTAAAATAACAGTCATGTTTTTAGGATGCAGGGTGTGTGCAAAGGATTTTTTAATAGCTTTCAGTGAGACGTTATTGATCTGCTGGCGATAGGTTTCTAAATAATTAAGCGGCAAATCATAAAAAGCCAAATTGCTTACGTTAGCGAGGATTTTTTTGTTGCTGTCCAATTGAATAGGAAACCGCCCGATTAAATTTTGTTTGGCCGCTTGTAATTCATTGGCGGTTGGGCCTTGCGTCACAAAGGCGTCTAGCACTTTTTCAGCAAGTGCCAACGCTTGGGGGGCAGCTTGGGTACGTGTTTGCATGCCTATCATAAAAGGGCCACGCGCCAAGAGCGGCATGAAGTAGCTGTAAGCAGAATAAGAAAAACCATGCTTAACCCGTATTTCTTCGAATAAACGTGAGGCAAAGCCGCCACCACCAAGAATATAATTACCCACGGTTAAAGGGAAATAATTGGGGTTTTGCCGAGAGATAGCCACTTGCCCCATGAGGATATGAGTTTGGGTGGAGGGAAAATGGATGTTGAGAGTTTGCTTCTGTTTTGGCATTGCTTTTTGTAAAGCCGGTATGGGTTTACCTTTAGGTAAACTTTTGGTAATGCCGTTGGCGATGGTTTTTGCTTGCGCTAACGTTAAGTCACCCACCATGACTAATTTTGCATTACCAGCGGTGTAATAGGTTTTATAAAAATGTTTCACATCTTGAGAGGATAAAGCCTCCACCGTTTCTTTTTCACCTAAAACAGGGTGCCCGTAGGGCGCTTTTCCATACAAGGCTGCATAAAAAGCATTTTTTGTTACGTGAGAAACAGACGCTTGGTCTTCTAGAATAGCGCTCAAGGTTTGTTTTTTGACGCGTGTAAAGGTTTTTTCAGGGAAACGTGCATCAGCTAACAAGGCTTCAAAGGTTTGCAAGGCCGTTTGCAATGCTTGGGGGTTGCTGAGGCTTCGCAAAGAAACAGACGCCACGTCTCTATCGATAGAGGTATTCCATTGTGCTCCTACGCCATCAAACGTATCAGCAATATCGTTACTGGATAAGTTGGAGGTGGCTTGGCCCACTAAGCTGTTGGTTAAGGCCGCAATACCCCATTGTTTTTCATCTAAAGAAGAACCCGCACGAAATAATAAACGAATATCCACCATCGGCAATTGTGGTGCGCGCACGAAATAAACGGGCACATGGTTGTCCGTCTGCCAATGCTTGATGTTTAATTGCCAGGTACTATCCGCAAGCGCACAGCTGCTTAGAATCAGTAAGGAAACTGTAAGGAAAAGTTTTTTCATGATGCTTTAGCCTCCTTGGCGGATTTATCCAATGGTTGTGGGTGTAATTTGGCAACGGTTAGCCCTTTTGTGACTAAATAACGTTGCGCTGCTTGTTGAATATTTTTAGGGGTAACATCCTGGATATGTTTGAAATAGCTATCAAGGTTTTGCCATGACAAACCAATAGCTTCCATATGGCCAATGAGCATGGCTTGATAGAATGGCGAATCTTGGCTATAAATTTTGCTGGCGAGCAGTTGGGTTTTTACCCGTTTTAACATAGCAGCGCTGATGGGCTTTACTTGCAGGTTATTAATTTGTGCCAGCAAGGCTTTTTGTAGTTGCGCGAGGCTTGTGCCCGCTGCGGGTGTGGCTGATAAAATAAACAAAGTGGGTAACCTATCAAAAGGGTCATAGCTTGTACCCGCGCTGACCGCTATTTGTTGGCCGCGCACCAAATGCTTGGCCAACAAGGAACTATCACTGCCACCTAACAGGGTTGCCAACACATCCAAGGCATAAGGGGCGATGCTATTGGGGGCTGTATTAACCACGGGAACATGATACGCCATGAGCAAATAAGGCACTTTGGCGGGCAGACTAACATTGACTTCCCGTTCACCCAATTGCGGGACAATGTCTTGTTGTTTAACCAAGGGAAGCTTTTCAGCTTTTAGAGGACCAAAATATTGTGCAGCTAACTTAAACACTTCTGCAGGCTTAACATCGCCAACCACCACCACGATGGCGTTATTGGGTGCGTACCATTTTTGGTACCAAGTCTTTAAATCATTAATATGCATTTGTTTGAGATCTTGCATCCAACCAATAATAGGGTGGTGGTAACCTAAAGCCAGAAAGGCAGAAGCCAGTAAACGCTCGTAAGTGCGCGCATGGGGGTTGTCGTCCGTGCGCATGCGTCGCTCTTCCATAACCACTTGTATTTCTTTTTTAAACGCGTTTTCATCCAAGCTTAAATGGCGCATGCGGTCTGCTTCCAGCTTAAAGCTTAAGGCCAACTTATCGGCGGAAAACTCTTCAAAGTAAGCGGTGGCATCGGTGCTGGTAAAAGCATTAAAGGTGCCGCCATTTTGGGTGACTTGTTTAGTAAAAGCATCACCTGGGTAGGTGGGGGTGCCTTTAAACATCATGTGCTCTACTACATGGGAAATACCGGTGATGCCTTTGTGTTCGTAACTGGAGCCGATACGATACCAAACTTGCGAGACCACGATGGGTGCACGTGTATCGGGCTTGACGATGACTTTTAGGCCATTGTTCAACGTCTTTTCTTGCAAACCTTGGGTAAGCGAAAGGGCGTAGATGGGAGTTACAGCCAGCGAAAGCATGATGGCCAGTAAGCGTAAACAGTAGGTCATTCTTTTTTCATTCCTGTTTTGAAAAAGCGAGCAGTCATCATGGTAGAGGGACTATGGGTAAATTGCAATGGCTGTAGATTTCCTTACTGATCCCCTCATGTATGGACTCGCCCCGTTTGTAAAGATAAAACATGATAAATTTTTAGGTCGTAAGCTGCGCTCATGTATCCGGCATCTTTGTGAAGCCTATTACTTCGTGCCCTGATGGATATGCGCTCGTTTGTGCCTAATCATTTTATCGGATTAACTCAAGGGTTATCCCTGAGGGGAGCAAGGCTCTCAAACGATGGTCTTACCTATTTCTCATCACATGATTATCTTCGCAACTCCTGATTGTTAAAATCTTTTTAGTTTACTTAAGCTACCTGGCGATAGGTTTCGCCACTTTTTAGCATTGCCAATATAATTCGCGCATTTTTGTTAGCAACCGCTACGGATGCTTTATTGTGACCACGCTCATCTTTGATGCGTTTAATCCATAAACTACGTGCATCCTCTTTATTACCGATACGGCTAACGACAGAACGACCTCCATGTATTAATAATGTACGAATATACTTGTCACCACGTTTGCTAATTCCAAGCAGTCTATCTTTATTACCACTAGAATGCTGTCTTGGGACTAATCCCAAAAAGGCAGAAAGGTGCCGGCCATTTTTAAACGCACTACCATTGCCAATAGCCGCAATAACAGCAACAGCGCTAATTCTACCAACACCCTCTATTTTCATGAGACGCTGGCATGTTTCATTTGACTTGGCCATCCGAGCAATATCAATATCACATCTATCAATATTTTCATCGAATACAAGCAGCGTATTATATTGCATCTCAATCCACTCCTTCATTTGAAATGTTAATCCATTGTCTTTTTCTTTATCAAAAATACTGGGCAACACGGCTCTTAGTTTATGTACACCTTGCGGTATTATAATTCCATATTCAGCAAGTAGACCTCTCATTTGGTTACACGTCTTCGTACGCATTTCAACATGGCCTTCGCGAATACGTAATAGACTTTGCATATCTTGTTGCTCAAGCGTTTTGGGTGATACAAAATTCATCGTTGGGCGTTGCGCTGCTTCAACAATAGCTCTAGCATCTTGCTTGTCATTTTTATTACCTTTTACGAAAGGTTTCACATATTGAGGAGCAATTAACTTGACAGTGAAGCCCCGACACGATAGTTCACGCGCCCAATAATTCGCACTGCCACAGGCTTCCATGACAATGCATTCTGGTTGTAAACTTTCAATATCTTCCAATAGCTTAACTCGGGTTACTTTTTTTTCTTTTAGCAGATTACCTTGCTTGTCAGCGCTGCAAAGTTGAAACACATTTTTTGCTATATCTATAGCTAATACGTTAGTATTCATATTGGACTCTCCTACTTATCAAGTAATATTGACTATTTTGGCACCTAGATGCCGTCAACCATAGAGTGTATGGTTATAAGTGGGGCGAGTCCATACCATTATTTATGTTTAAGGATTAAACAACGCGGAATAAATAAATTTGACATAAGCGGTTGATTTTATTGATAAAGAAGATCATCATACCGGTTGCTAAAAACCAC
>CBDDKY010000003.1:0-1522619 GCA_965230455.1 Gammaproteobacteria bacterium | reverse complement strand
GTCTCGCCCACATTCAAACTTTCAAAGGCACCGTTAGGATCGTAATCCACCGTGTTAGTGCTGGTATTAATGGTGGCTGTGCCGCCGCCCGTGGTGGGGCCTGTGTTAATGAGGGTTAGGCTGGTGCTATCCACGTCTGTATCGTTGGCCAAAACATCAATATTAACTGCCGTGTCTTCATCGGTGGTGGCGGTATCATCCAACAATGTCGGTGCATCATTCACTCCGGTGATGGTCACCGTCACATTGGCGGTGCTGGTGCCACCGTCTTCATCGGTGACCGTGTAGGTAAAGGTGTCGCTGGCAGTCTCACCCACATTCAAACTTTCAAAGGCACCGTTAGGATCGTAATCTACCGTGTTGGTGCTGGTATTTACTGAGGCAAGCCCACCGGTAGGACTACCCACGCTCGTCACCGTCAGCGCCGTGCTATCCACGTCTGTATCGTTGGCTAAGACATCAATATTAACCGCCGTGTCTTCATCGGTGGTGGCAGTATCATCGGTGAGGTTCGGTGCATCATTCACCCCGGTGATGGTCACCGTCACATTGGCGGTGCTGGTGCCACCGTCTTCATCGGTAACTGTGTAGGTAAAGGTGTCCGTAGCTGTTTCGCCCACATTCAAACTTTCAAAGGCACCGTTAGGATCGTAATCTACCGTGTTAGTGCTGGTATTAATGGTGGCTGTACCGCCGCCCGTGGTGGGGCCTGTGTTAATGAGGGTCAGGCTGGTGCTATCCACGTCTGTATCGTTGGCCAAAACATCAATATTAACCGCCGTGTCTTCATCGGTGGTGGCGGTATCATCCAACAATGTCGGTGCATCATTCACCCCGGTGATGGTCACCGTCACATTGGCGGTGCTGGTGCCACCGTCTTCATCGGTGACTGTGTAGGTAAAGGTGTCGCTGGCTGTTTCACCCACGTTCAAACTTTCAAAGGCACCGTTAGGATCGTAATCCACCGTGTTGGTGCTGGTATTTACTGAGGCAAGCCCACCGGTAGGACTACCCACGCTCGTCACCGTCAGCGCCGTGCTATCCACGTCCGTATCGTTGGCCAAGACATCAATATTAACCGCCGTGTCTTCATCGGTGGTGGCGCTATCATCCAACAATGTCGGTGCATCATTCACCCCGGTGATGGTCACCGTCACATTAGCGGTGCTGGTGCCACCGTCTTCATCGGTGACCGTGTAGGTAAAGGTGTCGCTGGCAGTCTCACCCACATTCAAACTTTCAAAGGCACCGTTAGGATCGTAATCTACCGTATTGGTCGTCGTATTGATGCTGGCCGCGCCGCCGCCCGTGGTGGGGCCTGTGTTAATGAGGGTTAGGCTGGTGCTATCCACGTCTGTATCGTTGGCCAAAACATCAATATTAACTGCCGTGTCTTCATCGGTGGTGGCGGTATCATCCAACAATGTCGGTGCATCATTCACTCCGGTGATGGTCACCGTCACATTGGCGGTGCTGGTGCCACCGTCTTCATCGGTAACTGTGTAGGTAAAGGTGTCGCTGGCTGTCTCGCCCACGTTCAAACTTTCAAAGGCACCATTAGGATCGTAATCTACCGTGTTAGTGCTGGTATTAATGGTGGCTGTGCCGCCGCCCGTGGTAGGGCCGGTGTTAATGAGGGTTAGGCTGGTGCTATCCACGTCTGTATCGTTGGCCAAAACATCAATATTAACTGCCGTGTCTTCATCGGTGGTGGCGGTATCATCCAACAATGTCGGTGCATCATTCACTCCGGTGATGGTCACCGTCACATTGGCGGTGCTGGTGCCACCGTCTTCATCGGTGACCGTGTAGGTAAAGGTGTCGCTGGCAGTCTCACCCACATTCAAACTTTCAAAGGCACCGTTAGGATCGTAATCCACCGTATTGGTCGTCGTATTGATGCTGGCCGCGCCGCCGCCCGTGGTGGGGCCGGTGTTAATGAGGGTCAGGCTGGTGCTATCCACGTCTGTATCGTTGGCCAAAACATCAATATTAACCGCCGTGTCTTCATCGGTGGTGGCGGTATCATCCAACAATGTCGGTGCATCATTCACCCCGGTGATGGTCACCGTCACATTGGCGGTGCTGGTGCCACCGTCTTCATCGGTGACTGTGTAGGTAAAGGTGTCGCTGGCTGTTTCACCCACGTTCAAACTTTCAAAGGCACCGTTAGGATCGTAATCCACCGTGTTGGTGCTGGTATTTACTGAGGCAAGCCCACCGGTAGGACTACCCACGCTCGTCACCGTCAGCGCCGTGCTATCCACGTCCGTATCGTTGGCCAAGACATCAATATTAACCGCCGTGTCTTCATCGGTGGTGGCGCTATCATCCAACAATGTCGGTGCATCATTCACCCCGGTGATGGTCACCGTCACATTAGCGGTGCTGGTGCCACCGTCTTCATCGGTGACTGTGTAGGTAAAGGTGTCGCTGGCTGTCTCGCCTACGTTCAAACTTTCAAAGGCACCATTAGGATCGTAATCTACCGTATTGGTCGTCGTATTAATGCTGGCTGTGCCGCCGCCCGTGGTGGGGCCTGTGTTAATGAGGGTTAGGCTGGTGCTATCCACGTCCGTATCGTTGGCCAAGACATCAATATTAACCGCCGTGTCTTCATCGGTGGTGGCGGTATCGTCGGTGAGGTTCGGTGCATCGTTCACCCCGGTGATGGTCACCGTCACATTGGCGGTACTGGTGCCACCGTCTTCATCGGTGACTGTGTAGGTAAAGGTGTCCGTAGCTGTCTCGCCTACATTCAAACTTTCAAAGGCACCGTTAGGATCGTAATCCACCGTGTTAGTGCTGGTATTAATCGTGGCTGTGCCGCCGCCCGTGGTGGGGCCTGTGTTAATGAGGGTTAGGCTGGTGCTATCCACGTCCGTATCGTTGGCCAAGACATCAATATTAACCGCCGTGTCTTCATCGGTGGTGGCAGTATCATCTAACAATGTCGGTGCATCATTCACCCCGGTGATGGTCACCGTCACATTAGCGGTGCTGGTGCCACCGTCTTCATCGGTAACTGTGTAGGTAAAGGTGTCGCTGGCTGTCTCGCCTACGTTCAAACTTTCAAAGGCACCATTAGGATCGTAATCTACCGTATTGGTCGTCGTATTAATGCTGGCTGTGCCGCCGCCCGTGGTGGGGCCTGTGTTAATGAGGGTTAGGCTGGTGCTATCCACGTCCGTATCGTTGGCCAAGACATCAATATTAACCGCCGTGTCTTCATCGGTGGTGGCAGTATCATCCAACAATGTCGGTGCATCATTCACCCCGGTGATGGTCACCGTCACATTAGCGGTGCTGGTGCCACCGTCTTCATCGGTAACTGTGTAGGTAAAGGTGTCGCTGGCAGTCTCACCCACATTCAAACTTTCAAAGGCACCGTTAGGATCGTAATCTACCGTATTGGTCGTCGTATTGATGCTGGCCGCGCCGCCGCCCGTGGTGGGGCCGGTGTTAATGAGGGTCAGGCTGGTGCTATCCACGTCTGTATCGTTGGCCAAAACATCAATATTAACCGCCGTGTCTTCATCGGTGGTGGCGGTATCATCCAACAATGTCGGTGCATCATTCACCCCGGTGATGGTCACCGTCACATTAGCGGTGCTGGTGCCACCGTCTTCATCGGTGACTGTGTAGGTAAAGGTGTCGCTGGCTGTCTCGCCTACGTTCAAACTTTCAAAGGCACCATTAGGATCGTAATCTACCGTATTGGTCGTCGTATTAATGCTGGCTGTGCCGCCGCCCGTGGTGGGGCCTGTGTTAATGAGGGTTAGGCTGGTGCTATCCACGTCCGTATCGTTGGCCAAGACATCAATATTAACCGCCGTGTCTTCATCGGTGGTGGCGGTATCGTCGGTGAGGTTCGGTGCATCGTTCACCCCGGTGATGGTCACCGTCACATTGGCGGTACTGGTGCCACCGTCTTCATCGGTGACTGTGTAGGTAAAGGTGTCCGTAGCTGTCTCGCCTACATTCAAACTTTCAAAGGCACCGTTAGGATCGTAATCCACCGTGTTAGTGCTGGTATTAATCGTGGCTGTGCCGCCGCCCGTGGTGGGGCCTGTGTTAATGAGGGTTAGGCTGGTGCTATCCACGTCCGTATCGTTGGCCAAGACATCAATATTAACCGCCGTGTCTTCATCGGTGGTGGCAGTATCATCTAACAATGTCGGTGCATCATTCACCCCGGTGATGGTCACCGTCACATTAGCGGTGCTGGTGCCACCGTCTTCATCGGTAACTGTGTAGGTAAAGGTGTCGCTGGCTGTCTCGCCCACGTTCAAACTTTCAAAGGCACCATTAGGATCGTAATCTACCGTGTTAGTGCTGGTATTAATGGTGGCTGTGCCGCCGCCCGTGGTAGGGCCGGTGTTAATGAGGGTTAGGCTGGTGCTATCCACGTCTGTATCGTTGGCCAAAACATCAATATTAACTGCCGTGTCTTCATCGGTGGTGGCGGTATCATCCAACAATGTCGGTGCATCATTCACCCCGGTGATGGTCACCGTCACATTGGCGGTGCTGGTGCCACCGTCTTCATCGGTGACTGTGTAGGTAAAGGTGTCGCTGGCTGTCTCGCCTACGTTCAGACTTTCAAAGGCACCGTTAGGATCGTAATCTACCGTATTGGTCGTCGTATTGATGCTGGCCGCGCCGCCGCCCGTGGTGGGGCCGGTGTTAATGAGGGTTAGGCTGGTGCTATCCACGTCTGTATCGTTGGCCAAAACATCAATATTAACCGCCGTGTCTTCATCGGTGGTGGCGCTATCGTCACCCGCTACAGGCGCATCGTTCACCCCGGTGATGGTCACCGTCACATTGGCGGTGCTGGTGCCACCGTCTTCATCGGTGACTGTGTAGGTAAAGGTGTCGCTGGCTGTCTCGCCTACGTTCAAACTTTCAAAGGCACCGTTAGGATCGTAATCTACCGTATTGGTCGTCGTATTGATGCTGGTCGCGCCGCCGCCCGTGGTGAGGCCGGTGTTAATGAGGGTTAGGCTGGTGCTATCCACGTCTGTATCGTTGGCCAAGACATCAATATTAACCGCCGTGTCTTCATCGGTGGTGGCGGTATCATCCAACAATGTCGGTGCATCATTCACCCCGGTGATGGTCACCGTCACATTGGCGGTGCTGGTGCCACCGTCTTCATCGGTAACTGTGTAGGTAAAGGTGTCGCTGGCTGTCTCGCCCACGTTCAAACTTTCAAAGGCACCATTAGGATCGTAATCTACCGTATTGGTCGTCGTATTGATGCTGGCCGCGCCGCCGCCCGTGGTAGGGCCGGTGTTAATGAGGGTTAGGCTGGTGCTATCCACGTCTGTATCGTTGGCCAAAACATCAATATTAACTGCCGTGTCTTCATCGGTGGTGGCGGTATCATCCAACAATGTCGGTGCATCATTCACTCCGGTGATGGTCACCGTCACATTGGCGGTGCTGGTGCCACCGTCTTCATCGGTGACTGTGTAGGTAAAGGTGTCGCTGGCTGTTTCACCCACGTTCAAACTTTCAAAGGCACCGTTAGGATCGTAATCCACCGTGTTGGTGCTGGTATTTACTGAGGCAAGCCCACCGGTAGGACTACCCACGCTCGTCACCGTCAGCGCCGTGCTATCCACGTCCGTATCGTTGGCCAAGACATCAATATTAACCGCCGTGTCTTCATCGGTGGTGGCGCTATCATCCAACAATGTCGGTGCATCATTCACCCCGGTGATGGTCACCGTCACATTAGCGGTGCTGGTGCCACCGTCTTCATCGGTAACTGTGTAGGTAAAGGTGTCGCTGGCTGTCTCGCCCACGTTCAAACTTTCAAAGGCACCATTAGGATCGTAATCTACCGTGTTAGTGCTGGTATTAATGCTGGCTGTGCCGCCGCCCGTGGTAGGGCCGGTGTTAATGAGGGTTAGGCTGGTGCTATCCACGTCTGTATCGTTGGCCAAGACATCAATATTAACCGCCGTGTCTTCATCGGTGGTGGCGGTATCATCCAACAATGTCGGTGCATCATTCACTCCGGTGATGGTCACCGTCACATTGGCGGTGCTGGTGCCACCGTCTTCATCGGTGACTGTGTAGGTAAAGGTGTCGCTGGCTGTCTCGCCTACGTTCAAACTTTCAAAGGCACCATTAGGATCGTAATCTACCGTATTGGTCGTCGTATTAATGCTGGCTGTGCCGCCGCCCGTGGTGGGGCCTGTGTTAATGAGGGTTAGGCTGGTGCTATCCACGTCTGTATCGTTGGCCAAAACATCAATATTAACTGCCGTGTCTTCATCGGTGGTGGCGGTATCATCCAACAATGTCGGTGCATCATTCACTCCGGTGATGGTCACCGTCACATTGGCGGTGCTGGTGCCACCGTCTTCATCGGTGACCGTGTAGGTAAAGGTGTCGCTGGCAGTCTCACCCACATTCAAACTTTCAAAGGCACCGTTAGGATCGTAATCTACCGTATTGGTCGTCGTATTGATGCTGGCCGCGCCGCCGCCCGTGGTGGGGCCGGTGTTAATGAGGGTCAGGCTGGTGCTATCCACGTCTGTATCGTTGGCCAAAACATCAATATTAACCGCCGTGTCTTCATCGGTGGTGGCGCTATCGTCACCCGCTACAGGCGCATCGTTCACCCCGGTGATGGTCACCGTCACATTGGCGGTGCTGGTGCCACCGTCTTCATCGGTGACTGTGTAGGTAAAGGTGTCGCTGGCTGTCTCGCCTACGTTCAAACTTTCAAAGGCACCATTAGGATCGTAATCTACCGTATTGGTCGCCGTATTGATGCTGGTCGCGCCGCCGCCCGTGGTGGGGCCGGTGTTAATGAGGGTCAGGCTGGTGCTATCCACGTCTGTATCGTTGGCCAAAACATCAATATTAACCGCCGTGTCTTCATCGGTGGTGGCGCTATCGTCACCCGCTACAGGCGCATCGTTCACCCCGGTGATGGTCACCGTCACATTGGCGGTGCTGGTGCCACCGTCTTCATCGGTGACTGTGTAGGTAAAGGTGTCGCTGGCAGTCTCACCCACATTCAAACTTTCAAAGGCACCATTAGGATCGTAATCTACCGTATTGGTGCTGGTATTAATCGTGGCTGTGCCGCCGCCCGTGGTGGGGCCTGTGTTAATGAGGGTTAGGCTGGTGCTATCCACGTCTGTATCGTTGGCCAAGACATCAATATTAACCGCCGTGTCTTCATCGGTGGTGGCGCTATCGTCACCCGCTACAGGCGCATCGTTCACCCCGGTGATGGTCACTGTCACATTGGCGGTGCTGGTGCCACCGTCTTCATCGGTGACCGTGTAGGTAAAGGTGTCGCTGGCAGTCTCACCCACATTCAAACTTTCAAAGGCACCGTTAGGATCGTAATCCACCGTGTTGGTCGTCGTATTAATGCTGGCCGCGCCGCCGCCCGTGGTGGGGCCGGTGTTAATGAGGGTTAGGCTGGTGCTATCCACGTCTGTATCGTTGGCCAAAACATCAATATTAACTGCCGTGTCTTCATCGGTGGTGGCGGTATCATCGGTGAGGTTCGGTGCATCATTCACCCCAGTGATGGTCACCGTCACATTGGCGGTGCTGGTGCCACCGTCTTCATCGGTGACTGTGTAGGTAAAGGTGTCGCTGGCGGTCTCACCCACATTCAAACTTTCAAAGGCACCGTTAGGATCGTAATCCACCGTGTTAGTGCTGGTATTAATCGTGGCTGTACCGCCGCCCGTGGTGGGGCCTGTGTTAATGAGGGTTAGGCTGGTGCTATCCACGTCTGTATCGTTGGCCAAAACATCAATATTAACTGCCGTGTCTTCATCGGTGGTGGCGGTATCATCCAACAATGTCGGTGCATCATTCACTCCGGTGATGGTCACTGTCACATTGGCGGTGCTGGTGCCACCGTCTTCATCGGTAACTGTGTAGGTAAAGGTGTCGCTGGCTGTCTCGCCCACGTTCAAACTTTCAAAGGCACCATTAGGATCGTAATCTACCGTGTTAGTGCTGGTATTAATGCTGGCTGTGCCGCCGCCCGTGGTAGGGCCGGTGTTAATGAGGGTTAGGCTGGTGCTATCCACGTCTGTATCGTTGGCCAAGACATCAATATTAACCGCCGTGTCTTCATCGGTGGTGGCGCTATCGTCACCCGCTACAGGCGCATCGTTCACCCCGGTGATGGTCACCGTCACATTGGCGGTGCTGGTGCCACCGTCTTCATCGGTGACTGTGTAGGTAAAGGTGTCGCTGGCTGTCTCGCCTACGTTCAAACTTTCAAAGGCACCATTAGGATCGTAATCTACCGTATTGGTCGCCGTATTGATGCTGGTCGCGCCGCCGCCCGTGGTGGGGCCGGTGTTAATGAGGGTCAGGCTGGTGCTATCCACGTCTGTATCGTTGGCCAAAACATCAATATTAACCGCCGTGTCTTCATCGGTGGTGGCGCTATCGTCACCCGCTACAGGCGCATCGTTCACCCCGGTGATGGTCACCGTCACATTGGCGGTGCTGGTGCCACCGTCTTCATCGGTGACTGTGTAGGTAAAGGTGTCGCTGGCAGTCTCACCCACATTCAAACTTTCAAAGGCACCATTAGGATCGTAATCTACCGTATTGGTGCTGGTATTAATCGTGGCTGTGCCGCCGCCCGTGGTGGGGCCTGTGTTAATGAGGGTTAGGCTGGTGCTATCCACGTCTGTATCGTTGGCCAAGACATCAATATTAACCGCCGTGTCTTCATCGGTGGTGGCGCTATCGTCACCCGCTACAGGCGCATCGTTCACCCCGGTGATGGTCACTGTCACATTGGCGGTGCTGGTGCCACCGTCTTCATCGGTGACCGTGTAGGTAAAGGTGTCGCTGGCAGTCTCACCCACATTCAAACTTTCAAAGGCACCATTAGGATCGTAATCTACCGTATTGGTGCTGGTATTAATCGTGGCTGTGCCGCCGCCCGTGGTGGGGCCTGTGTTAATGAGGGTTAGGCTGGTGCTATCCACGTCTGTATCGTTGGCCAAGACATCAATATTAACCGCCGTGTCTTCATCGGTGGTGGCGCTATCGTCACCCGCTACAGGCGCATCGTTCACCCCGGTGATGGTCACTGTCACATTGGCGGTGCTGGTGCCACCGTCTTCATCGGTGACCGTGTAGGTAAAGGTGTCGCTGGCTGTCTCGCCTACATTCAAACTTTCAAAGGCACCATTAGGATCGTAATCTACCGTATTGGTGCTGGTATTAATCGTGGCTGTGCCGCCGCCCGTGGTGGGGCCGGTCTTAATGAGAGTTAGGCTGGTGCTATCCACGTCTGTATCATTGGCCAAAACATCAATCGTCACCGCCGTGTCTTCATCGGCCGTGGCGCTATCGTCACCCGCTACAGGCGCATCGTTCACCCCGGTGATGGTCACCGTCACATTGGCGGTACTGGTGCCACCGTCTTCATCGGTAACTGTGTAGGTAAAGGTGTCGCTGGCTGTCTCGCCCACGTTCAAACTTTCAAAGGCACCGTTAGGATCGTAATCCACCGTGTTAGTGCTGGTATTAATCGTGGCTGTGCCGCCGCCCGTGGTGGGGCCTGTGTTAATGAGGGTCAGGCTGGTGCTATCCACGTCTGTATCGTTGGCCAAGACATCAATATTAACCGCCGTGTCTTCATCGGTGGTGGCGCTATCGTCACCCGCTACAGGCGCATCGTTCACCCCGGTGATGGTCACCGTCACATTGGCGGTACTGGTGCCACCGTCTTCATCGGTGACCGTGTAGGTAAACGTGTCCGTGGCGGTCTCACCCACGTTCAAACTTTCAAAGGCACCGTTAGGATCGTAATCCACCGTGTTAGTGCTGGTATTAATCGTGGCTGTGCCGCCGCCCGTGGTGGGGCCTGTGTTAATGAGGGTTAGGCTGGTGCTATCCACGTCTGTATCGTTGGCCAAGACATCAATATTAACCGCCGTGTCTTCATCGGCCGTGGCGCTATCGTCACCCGCTACAGGCGCATCGTTCACCCCGGTGATGGTGATGGTGACACTTCCTTGGTCCGTGGCCGCCCCATCTGTGACGATATAAGTAAAACTTTCACTATGGGTTTCTCCTTCCTGTAGGCTATCAAACAAACCAGAAGGATCATATACAACTTCACCAGTTGCCGTGTCAATGGTCGCGTCACCAGACAGGCCTGATGTATCTAAAGAAGCGATTTCTAGATCTGTATTATCAGGATCCAGATCATTGCTCAGAACATCTAGACGAATGGAGCTATCCTCATTGGTAACACCTACATCATCAACAGCCACGGGAGCATCGTTAATTCCTGTAACAGTTACAACAACCGTACCTGCAACGGTATGTGTACCATCTGTTATCACATAGCTGAAATCATCTATCGACGATTCTCCTTCTTGTAATGTATCAAAACTCCCTACTGGGTCATAGCTAATATTTCCTGTATTCGTATCATGAAAGATTGTACCTAAGGCGTCATGGTTAACACCAACTAAAGTTAAGGCATCACCATCAGGATCTGAGTCATTAGAAAGTAATAAGCTCGCAGTGGTTGTTGCTGGAGTATCTTCATTAACAGTAAGCGTATCTACTATTGAAATAGGAGGACCATTGTCTATATCCCTAGCTATGGGAAACTCATCCTCTGATTTGTCCAGATGAAAAAGAGCCTCTGCTATTTTTGTGCGCTCAAAGGGGATATATAATGGATCAAATGAAAGTTCTTCAGTACTAAGAAAATTAAAGAAATAGATATTATGTAACAGTGGACCCAAAGGCTCTAGCATTGGGCTAAAAACAAAGTCTCTTGTATTTCTAAAATCTTCTGGCTGATAAGTATTTTTGTCAACGATAATGGAGGGCGCTATCTCATTGATCGCGATGGGCTGAAAAAAGTTTTTAACCACACTTAATTCGCCCTCATTAGAAATAACTATCAGGTCTTCGCCGCTCTTGACAAGCTTACTAATAACCTTATCATCATCTGCAAGACGAAATACGTCACCAGGCTTAGCCGTTAATGTATTCCAAGAGCCCCTGCCATTTTCATTTTGCTGCTCTAGTCCATTAGAACCCTCAACCAAGATTTCCATCTGAGCAACTTCTCCACTTCCACGCTAAGATATTCATCTATACTCTACTCAGAGGCTTAAGCCTCTTAATAACTTGAAGATGGCATATCATTTGCTTAATTTACAAATCGAGCCTTTTCGTAACAAAGCTTTACCTCAGTATAGTTCAAAAAACAAGCAAATGAACAAAAATTTGACAATTTGGCTGCTCTTCTATCTTCCCTCGAGTGCAAATTTTTAAACGTAACTATTTACCAAAATCTCCTAGAAAACAAAAATATTCTTTTAAATCAATAATTTTTAATATCAATGGTGGATTCTTAAGGGATAACTAAGTTTTTTAATAATAAAACTCAACAGATTATTGAAAATAACAAGTTTCCTCAAACAATTCCCGTTTGATCAATGGAGTTTTCAATTAATAATGTTGCATCACCCGCCTTATATTCTGTATAAGTTATTCCTTCTAGAATCGTTATTCCTTGATTGTCCCACTTATCCATACTAGAAACCGACTCACCCTCTTCACCTGTGATTATTAATAAATTTTGCTCGGCAGAAAAAAACAATACATCTTCAGGAGAAATGCTCAGGGAGTTTCCTTCACCAGATATATCTATTCTTTCAATTGTATTAATTTTCTGAGCAGGCAAATCTTTAAAGCTCAGCTGTAATCCATGTCCTTCTATATAGGCTATCTCTCGCCCATTTTCTATCTCAACATGCAAACTACCAGAATCTCCTAAAATAAAATATCCACTCTCTATACTGCTCATGGAAGCCTCCTCCAATGCGCTTAAATGCGCTGAGTCAAAGCTCTCTCTCACAGAAGAAGGTAAATCCAAGTTTATATCGTAAAGCCAAGCTCTTTCCCCAAAGGTTAAATCTTCTGCTGAATTATCGATAAATGACCTACCAGAAAAATCTTCATAACTATGACGAACCTTTGTTACAAACAGCAAATCATCCATATAATCTCCTGTATGTTTAGGTAATAAAATTTCTTGTATTGCAGCATCATTAAAATTAACTTGATTAACCCACTGATCACCATCAAGCATATATTCTCTAATAAGCTCATCATTTTCTGTATCTGACACAATAGTATGCATCTCTTCTGTTAATACATCACGAATACTTAACGCCTCATCGTAAGGAGAAAATTGTTTTTCTACGGCTAAAACTCGTTCATCTTGCGCTAAGTTTAAAGATGCATACAGTGCAGTCTGGGCAGTTAGTAATTCTGAAATATCAAATTGAGTAGGGAGCTCCAAAAAAATCATATCAACAATAGAACTACCAGCTTCATAAGACCCTAATGTTTGTAGAATAGAGTCAGAAAAATCTGTGGGATAAAGCAAATGACCCGAATAATTTAAAGAAATATTATTGCTATCAAAAAAAGATCTAACAATAAGGTATTCGCTTTGCTCATTGGTTACAAGAAGATCAGAGCCTATTCTAAGCAATAAAAAGGCCTCTTGAGGTGTCAGAATCAAGCCCGCACTAGCGCTCGCATCAATTTCGTGCTCAATATCAGCATCAATGGGATATATATGTCCCTGAGAATCTGCCACTTTCATGTCTAACAAATCAATGACTCCTTCAAACAGCAAAGAACCATCATAACTACTCCGCTTAAAACAAGCGCGAATACTTATCACTTCTTAAAAATAAT
The DNA here is from genome assembly GCA_965230455.1 of Gammaproteobacteria bacterium. Lineage (GTDB taxonomy): Bacteria > Pseudomonadota > Gammaproteobacteria > CBDDKY01 > CBDDKY01 > CBDDKY01. Next base: position 1,509,869 of record CBDDKY010000003.1, on the reverse strand, counting down.
GTCCATTCGAGGATAAGCTTGAACTTTCCCATTTCCAAATGGACCTTTTCCCAGAAAGCTAAGTACGCTAAATTTACTTAACTATTATCCGTTAAGTATAGTTAAATTCAGCAAAAATGCATAATTTTTGAACAGGAGAAAACCTTAAGAAAGTACTCAGACAATAGGCCCCGCAACCACTTGCTCGGGGCCATAAAAAAGAATGGCTTGGAGACTTTTTTGTTTTCTTAGATGAATCAAGATGTTATCACCAAAAGCGTGATTTAACTGCTGATTTTAGGTTTAAGGGTTAGGCCCTATTTCCGCAAAGCGGTACAGCAATGTATCACGTTGCAGAAGGACAAAGGCGAGGCTAGGGAGGCCGAGCAGGGTTATACAAAAGCGATGGCGTTCCGGCAAGGATGCGAGCCAAGACCTGGTTTAAGCATCAGGAGCTGCCCTACTAATTTTTTAGTTCGATTACCAAAAGGTGCGAATCACCAATTGTTACCAATTTTTAATTCTTTTCCTAGATATACTTCCCGCAGTTGAAAGCTCGGGGTATTGTTTGTTAGTATGATAACCTAAATTTTAGATTTTAGGGGCTGGATGTTAGTTAGATTTGGACAATTTCCATGGAAAAAACGAGGATTTTAGCTATTCTAAATGACGAGTTTTTTACGTGGAAATTGTTCAAAGATGGCTGACAGACAGTCAACTAAAACCCGAGTTTTCAACTGCGGGAAGTATATAGTCCCCGCAGTTGAAACCTCGGGTTTTTGTAGTAAAATAGTCTAATAGAAAAATTTAGGACATGGTTGTGCTAGAGTATAAATTATCAGAACGAGAATTAATCGAATTAAAATCTCGCCATCAAGGTAGTAAAAAACGTAAAGAAGCTGATCGCTTAAAAGCGGTGTATTTGCTAGGTAGTGGCTGGAAAATATCAGCAGTAAGAGAAGCCTTACTCTTAAGCGAAGATACAATACGGGGTTATTATAATAATTACAAGCAAGAGGGGCTGGATGGTTTATTGAAAAGTAAATATTCTGGACGGCAGTCAGAAATGACAAGCTCGGAAAAAGAAGCTTTATTTTTACATCTTGAATCAGTAACCTATCAACGTGTATCTGATATTATTTTATACGTTGCCAAAGAGTTTGATATTGTCTATTCAGATAGCGGTATGCGCTTGATATTGAAAGAGCTAGGTTTTGTTTATAAAAAACCAGAGAAAATTCCCTACAAGGTGAACAAACAGTCCCAAGAAGCATTTATTAAGGCTTATAAGTCTCTCAAGAATACTGTAGATAAAGAAGATGGCCTTTATTTTATGGATGCAACGCATCCTGAGCACAATGCTGTCCCTGCGCATGGCTGGATGAAAAAAGGTGAGCGCATAGTCATGAAGTCAAACCCACAACCAAGACGTTTAAACATTAATGGTGCGATTAATATAGACAGTTTAGATATGGTTGTTAGATTTGAGGAGCGTTTAAATAAAGAAACAACAAAAGATTTTTTAGAATCTTTACGGAAACATCAGCCAAAAGGTTATATTTATTTAATATGTGACAATGCAGGTTATTACCAATCTCCAGAGGTACAAAGTTTAGCTGAGGCGATGGCGATTAAATTAATATTTTTACCAGCCTACTCACCAAATTTAAACTTAATAGAGCGAGTATGGAAGTTTTTTAAGAAAAAAGTACTGTACAATAAGTACTATGAAGAATTTGAAGAAATGGAAAAGGCTTGTAAAAAATTCTTTAGGCATATTTCTTATTATAAAGAAGAGCTGTCATCATTGATGACAGAAAACTTTCAAGTTATAGAGATTTAAAACCCGAATTTCATACTGCACTGACTATATAGTCCCCGCAGTTGAAAGTTCGGGAAATTATTTGTTAATGTGATAACATAAGTTTTATATTTTAGCGCCTGGATGTTAGTCAGATTTGGACAATTTTTACTGAAAAAACGAGGATTTTAGCTATTCTAAATGACAAGTTTTTTCAGTAAAAATTGTTCAAAGATGGCTGGCAGACAGACAGCTAAAACCCGAGGTTTCAACTGCGGGGACTATATACCCCTAGCGTTTGAATTTTAGGTGTTGCATTAAGCTCACCATGGAGCACGCTATTGTTTTGAGCTTTTAACGCCATCCCCCTGGATTTATCGCAGGTTTTAGCCGTTCTTATGTCGAACTCAGATTAACTAATGACTGTATTAATATCGCTTTCCACCAGCAGACTACCTTCTCCAGCATTATAGGCCGTATAGTCTGTGCCATCGAAAGTTAAACTACCTTCTGATGACCAGCCTTCACTGCCATCTAAAGCCACCGTATCCGATGAGCCTCCCTCAACAAACATGACATTATCTGGTGAGATTTCTAAACTGCTGTTTAAAAGCTCTGCGATAAATTCATCACTGGTTCCTAATACATCATCAACACTCAAACTCAATGTAGCACCTGAATTATTCAAATCATATTTTTCCAGGTTAAATAGATTATCAACAGAAGCTAAATTCAAATCATCATTAATAACCAAGGTATCGATTCCATTACCTCCATCCACTAAGGCTAAATCACTTTCATAAATAATGATGTCATCCCCAGCATCTGCCAAGATAATATCCATTCCACCGTTGCCATTAATGATATCATGCGTATCACTACCTATGAGAACTTCGGCAGCCGCCGTCCCCAAGAGTAGACCACCATCAGCATCAGCATAATATGTTGAATCCACATAGCCATTTAAGAACTGCACATTGCAAACTTCGCAATAACATCCACAACCACCATCATTATAAGGCGCTATAGCAAGAATATTATTAAACTGCGGTGGTATATCAATATAATCGCAGCAAGGTTCACAAGGATCATCAACACCCACAACAGCAATAGTTACTGTAGCCCAATCAGAGCCACCATTGCCATCACTGACAACATATTCAAAGCTATCATAAGCAATTTCACCATCATTTAAATAATCAAACTGTCCATTGGGATCATAAGAGAATATTCCACCACCTAGATGACTCAAGTTTCCTTGCAGACCACCAGCAAAATAGTCTGAAACAAAAAGCATATCAGAGCTATCAATGTCGTAATCATTAGCTAAAACGTTAAGCGTGAGAATTGGTGTGTTTTCATCAGTAATATCCATATCATCAGAGGCGATAGGACAATCATTCACACCCCAAACCACCACATTAATGCTCGCCGTACTGGTAACACCATGTTCATCGGCAATGGTGTACTCGATAGTCTCATGCGCCGATTCCCCTGCCGCCAAGTAATCAAACTGGCCATCTGGGTCAATTTTGATTTTACCGTTATTTTTAATCTTCGCGAATAAATCGGAATCGCTATGGTCTACATCAATGATGCTTAACGCATCCCATTCAGGATCGCTATCGTTTTGTAAGAATTCCCAGGGATGGAAATTCACATGGCCGTCTTCAGTAATAGACACATAGTCGTCACAAGCCACTGGCGCATCATTGACACCGTGAATTTCAATCACAAGCGTCGCTGTGTCTGTGCCGCCATTGCCATCACTAACGGTATATTCGACATACTCGTGGGCTACTTCGCCTGCCGATAAATACTCAAATTGGCCATTAGGGTCGTACCAAAACACGCCATTGCTTTCTGAAATAAGCCCCACAATACCGCTAGCATCATAATTTAAAACAAATAAACTATCGCTGGCATCAATGTCGTCATCATTATCTAATACATTCTGTGTTTCAAAGGCCGTGTCTTCATCGGTCCACGCATAATCATCATTAGCCTCAGGGTAGTCATTCACACCATAAATTCGAACATGTATTTCTGCTGTATCTGTACCACCATGCCCGTCACTAATGGTATATTTTATGGTTTCAACTACCGATTCCCCTGCCGCTAAGTAATCAAACTGGCCATCTGGGTCAATTTTGATTTTACCGTTATTTTTAATCTTCGCAAATAAATCGGAGTCGCTATGGTCTACATCAATGATGCTTAACGCATCCCATTCAAGATCGCTATCGTTTTGTAAAAACTCCCAAGGATGGAAATTCACATGACCGTCTTCAGTAATAGACACATAGTCGTCACAAGCAACAGGACAATCATTAACCCCATGAATCCAAATGGTTGCAGTAACTGTTACCGAGCCACCTTGGCCATCGCTCACCGTATACTCAAAGCTATCTGTTGCCGTCTCACCCGCTTGCAAATATTCAAATTGGCCCGCAGGATGATACCAAAACGTCCCATCACCATTGCCTTCTAAATGCCCCATTGTCCAGGTTGTATCGTAGTCAGAAACAAATAAGTCATCATGATCTACGTGATCACTATGATCATTATCCAATACATTACCCGTATGAAAGCCATAGTCTTCACTACCCGAAAAATGGTCTTCATACCCCCAAAGACCATCTGAATACTCATAGTATTGTGAAGATGAGTGTTCATTTTGCGGGACCTGCGCAAGCTGTGGTGAGTCTCCACAACTACCCCAACCACTGGTACCCACAATGGTAACAGTTACCGTTGCGGTATCCGTGCCGCCATGCCCATCACTGATGGTGTAACTAAACGTATCTGTTGCTGTTTCGCCTAGCTGCAAAAAATCAAAGTTCCCATCAGGATCATACTCAAATATACCGCCTCCACTATAACTGACATTACCTAATGTTCCAGAGACGTCAAAGCCTGTAACACTCAATGGATCACTTTCAGGATCCGTATCATTCAATAAAACATTTGCTGTGGTTAACACACCATCTTCATCTACATTAAAAGAACCATTCAACGGAGCATTACCATCATCCAGAGCATCAGGTTCATCATTGACACCTGAAATAACAATGGTTACTGCAGCACTAGCCGTTCCACCCTCACCATCACTGATGGTATAAGTAAAGGTATCAGTGGTGGTTTCACCTACCTGTAAAGATTCAAATTGCCCATTAGGTTTATACCTAAAAGTACCATCTCCCCTATCAATAACCGTAACCCCAGGCGTAATATCTGAAATACCAATCACCGTTAATGGCGAACCCTCCGGATCACTATCATTGGCCAGTACATTACCTGTGGTAAAGTTCTTATCTTCGCTGGTACTGAAAATATGCTGACTAACAGAAGGATGACTGGTCAAAGCAACCTGTAGAGTGTAGCTATCATTGATATCGGGCACATTGCCCTGTACACCTGCACCACCACCCGCATCAGAAGAACCACTTTCTCCCACGACGATATAATAAGTTCCAGGCGCAGAAAATGTATATTGAAGGAAAGAGTCTTGATTGGTATCACTACCCTCCGCTCCTCTATTCGTATTACTATTGTTATTTTGCCTTAATAAATTTCCACTGCTGTCATAAAGAAATAGTTTAGAATTAAAAGGCGTACCATCACCCGTATAGTCTATGTCAAAGATCCCTTTAACGCCGGTTTCTTGTACCGTAAAGCTATAATAATCAAAACTGTCATTACCAGGGCCCGTATCTGATTTTATCGTGACGTGAGGCCTGTTGGTTGAAACATTATTACCATTACCTTTACCAATATCTGGACTGTAGGTTAAAGACCATTGCGCTAAATCTAAGTTCTGTGCAGTAGCGAAAGAATCATTAGACTCCATCTCTTGCACCATACCCGAGCCAGAAGCCGCAAGATTCTTATCATCCACGGCGATAGGCGCATCATTAACACCGGTAATAGTGATATAGACTGTAGCACTGTCTGTTCCACCTAAACCATCACTGATAATATAATCAAAGCTATCTACCATTGTCTCGCCTGCACTTAAAGAGTCAAACTGACCATTAGGCGAATAACTAAACGTACCATCACCGTTACTCATGATGAGCACATCAGGCGTTGAGTTGGTAATGCCAATAATACTTAATGGACCACCATCCACATCGGTATCGTTATCCAATACATTACCTGTAGTCAATGCATTATCTTCATCGGTAGATAAATTGATCCCCATCGAGAGCGGATGATTCTCGATGGATACCTGTAAGGTATAATTATCACCTACACCGGGTGGCGTACCTGCTACGGCCCCGCCATCATCAAAAGAATTAAAACGCCCAACCGCAATAGTAAATGTATCTGTTGTCAAAAAAGTATATTCAATGAATGAATCAAAAATAGAATTACTACCACCAGCACCTGGATTAGTAAAATTATCATCATTACTGGCAAGCAAAGTCCCACTGCTATCGTAGAGGAATAACTCCGTATCAAAGTTAGTGGAATCTATATCAAAGATTCCTCGAGAACCAGCTGTCGCATTAAAACTGTAATAATCGAAGGTTCCATCACCACTGCCAACCACCGTGATGTGAGGGATACTGGTTGAGGTATTCGTACTACTATCGCCGATATTTGGGTCAAAAGCCAAGTTCCAATCGCCTGCCTCTAAATCCTGCGCACCAGCAATACTGTCGTTAGATTCTACTTCTGATAATGGTCCTGGAAGCGGCGCATCCCTATCATCATTAGCCATAGGCGTGTCATTAACACTAACCACACGAATGGTAGAAAAAGCAGGAGCTCCTGGTCCCACATCATCATGCGCCACAATTTCTAAAACACGAAAAGCCGTATCAGGGTCCTGTGAAGTATTCTCATATTGTACGCTGCGTAGAACCTGTTCATAGTCAGCCAAATTTGCATTTCCTGATAATAATAAAATACCCGTAACAGGGTTATAAATCGCTGTAATGGACGTTCCAGAGGTATCAGCAATAAGTGACTCGGCCGCACCATCGGGTGGCATTCCTCCTACAAAACTTACGGTGACAAAAGTCAGGATTGGTGAATCTAAATCGCTGATATCTGTGGTGGCCGCAACAACATTAACCGGGCCCATATCTTCGGTATGCGTTGTACTAAAGCTTGAACCGCTAATACTAGGGCCATTTAAATCCAGTTGGGGACGAAAATCTAAGCTCGCAGTAGCTGCAATAAATTCAAAAGTTGTATCTTCAGCACTCCTGAGTTTTGGTAAATCCAACCCTTCTAATGCCTCTCGCGGGTTAGATTCATAACTGAATAAGGTAATGTGAGGATAAGGAAAATCAACAATGGCGGGCGCAATGGAATCAAAATCAGCAGGATAATAGATTTCTCCGCCATGGGAAAAGCCCGGTGCAAATTCGCCTACCGATAGAGACACGAAAAAGTCTGTGATTCTAACATGATTTCCATCTTCGTGATGGATAATAAGATCATCTCCATCCTGAATTAATAGCACCGGAGGATTATCTGGGTCTGTCGAATGAACCACTTCAGCTGGATTTACGGCAACCGCAGCCCCATCAGGTAAACTGCCAGAGCTCAAAAGTTCGTCTTCTTGATTCCTAATTTCTATGTCACTCACAATCCTAAGCTCCCATTGGGGGCTATCCGCTGCTCTCTTTGCTTCCCTAGCTTATGTTGTACCTGGGCTTTATCAAAAATTCACAGTGCTCAAACATTATTTATGAAAATAAGGGGACGCCCCTTAAAAACAGATTAAAATATGCACAGAAATAAGTATAGTTGAATATCTGACGCCTGCACAAAAAAAAGTCATTTTTTTGTGATAAATTGAACTTCCTTTTTTAACCTAAATTCCGCAGTTGAAATCGTCGCGAGGCTGATTAAGTCGCTGAAGATAAAGGATTTTTTTCCGTCTTTTTTGTGAAGGCGTATCACCATACGGTGAATAAAAAAGACGGAAAAAAATCCTTTAGATTCGGTGAGTTAGACGGCCGCAGTAGATTTCAACTACGGAGTTTAGGTTTAACCCCACTTAACTTATTGTTTTAAATTGATATTTTTCTATTGCGTTTATAGTTAACTTTTTGTAGCCAATTGACCTGAAGCTGTTTAATACTTTATATTTTTATAATCAATGCTAACCCTAGGTTTGAACATCCAACCAGTGAGTAGGTTTAAGCCTTTTGACCGAAGATTGTCAGAGTAACAGCTATTCTGCAGCAATTCCCAGCGGAAGTAGCTGAATATTTTACTATGTGATTGACGAAACTGTTTTCATATTATACAATTTTCTTTTTTCATTTATCCCTAGTCGCTTAAAAACTATTCTTCTTAGCGCCAAATTTTATAGGTGAAGCCACTTCTTTTACACGTTAACAGTGCAACTATAAAATTTAAATGGGTAGGGGTAAGCTTTAAAGAGGTTTTCATGCATAAGCGGCAACGATCAAACAGTAATATCGACGATCCACAAAAAAAACAAAAATACTCGATAAATCAAAACAATAACCGTATCATTGATAAAATTGAAGAAGTCCAAAAAAAATTAGAACAGCCATCTAGCAAAAAGCCTCTAAAAAATTTTGACGAACTACATCAGTTAATTATGTTGAAAGTCCAGCAACAGGCATTAGCTGAGTTACTAGCTATTTTCAATGACAATATGTCCTCGTTGCAGCATAAAAAAACAATGTTTTCCTCGCATTGTCAATCTTTCAGAGAACATAGTAAAGAATCCCAAAGACTGCTTTTACTACCATTACAATTACCACAATTAAAACAACTATATTTAGATATAGCCATAATACTGGCAGGCGATGCTACTCCACAAAAGATAGTCCCGCTTCTATTACCTAAAATTAGCTTAGTTCAGCCTACGGTTCATTGGATATCTCGCCAAAAAAACTCTACGCAAACATATATCAGTAAAAAGGAAAGTATGACGATAACTATAGATATCGTTGAGTTAAGCACCGCTAATATTGATATAGAAACCATAACGGAAAAAAGCATCATTGTTGGCACACAACTCCTTTCCCTTAATGAGATTATAAGGTTTGACTTTTTTCTTCATCAAAAACTATATCATCAGCTAACAGAAGAATATCCTGATATTGCAGACGCTCTCTATAGTTATAATAGCTTTTTTGAAAAGCTTAAAATAAATATAAAACTAATTAATAGCATGGGTGCAACACCTCGACAAAAAATAGCAGCATTAATTAGAGGACTTCGAGCTGGTGGCGAGAGGGTAACAAAACAAGCATATGCTCCGCAGCATGTCCATTCAGCTATTAAGAGCTTTTATAAATATTACAAACAATTACCTAAACTACATCGTAAACAAATTAAAGAACTTAAGAACTTTAAAGGTGCTACTTTTGCAGCGATCATGAAAAGATTTAAATTATTAGAGTGTATAGAGCAAATAGCAGACTCCCTAGAATGCTTATTAACTCACAATGAGAAAGCACCTTGCCTCTCAACACCGCTATTACTGACGACAAAAGATATAAACGAGATAAAATCCAACTACTCAGACGCAAAAAGAATTAAAGATGAGTTAATCCTCTGCAAAGATAACACAGCAAAAGCTCTACCGGCAAAAGACATACTAAAACACCTACGAGAAACTAGGCTTCCATTGTTATTACAGCTTATAAAGGTGTTACAAGTAACCCCTGTTTATTATTATTCTCTTTTATTAAAAGGTTTAGACTTACCACAGACCGCACTCTTTTTTCCCCGACTAGCAGATGCTATTGAAAATGGTTATTTTAGCTACGAACAAGTTTATTGCTTAACTCAACTTATCTTCTCATCAACAACTATCCAAGCAAATGAATATGCCAGACAGCTAAGCTTAAGGTCTATACTCTCTTATGCTGTTATAATAGGTGACAATCGCTTAGTTGATTTTTTGATAAAAAAGAATAAGCCAATAGACTTGTTTCAGGTCATGTTAAATGATAACAAAACTAGAAAATCTAGCTTTTTATTTGACGAAAAAATCAGTCATCAACACCAACTACTTGCAACCCTTTTAAAGGCTTTAGACAAGCACTCTGCCAAATTAATGTCTCAAGAAAATGAAGACGGCCACACCGTTTTAGATTGTATCCTTAATAGGATTAAATATTTTCCGCCCAATATTCAGAAGGACGAATTTGAATTAGTCAAACTGTTTTATAAAACATCTTCTACTGAGCAACAAGAAAAATTTATAAAAAAAATCCTAGCCATGCTTAAAGTTCCTGCTAGCAATGAGGATATCTTTCTTGTAAGCCATATGCTCGAAATAGAAGCTGCTCTGAAGCTTACTGATATTTTTCTAGATAATTTTACTACCAACCAACGAATAGATTTTTTTAACTACATAATAAAGTTGCTAATAATAATCAACCGCTATTCAGCTAATGTCACTTCTATTATTGAAATTAAACAAGCCACTTTAGCATCGCTTGGCTTTCTCTATAAAAATTCTTCTATTATACAGAAAAATTATTTTAACGATATTATCATAAATTCTATTAATGATTCTATAGAGATACTTAGCGACCAATTTGCTCCGTCTACCCAGTATAGCGAACATGCTATTAATATAATCACTTACCTCCTGCTTATTAAAGAAACAGACTCAATATTTTGTAATCAACAAGAATTTCTTCTTTCAACCACACTAAAACTTATGAAAATATCTGACTTAAACAGTCAACTTCCGGCAACAATCGCTACCTCACTTAAAAATTTCATTATTGAAGCCTTTGATTCTAGTATTCTTCCAGCTCAATTAAAAAGCAATGTTAATAAAGACAAAAAAAAACTTGACCATAAACCTTGTGCTAATAAAAAGCAGTCCAAAGAAAAAACAATTATCCATAATGTAGATGCCCTTGTTACCCTGGTATCAAAAATATATAAAACCTGGTCAAACGAAGGTATAGTAAAAAATAGTTTTCATCTTTTTTTCTGGGAACAAATATTAAATGCAGTGTATATGACAAAAGATGGTAGCTTCACCAATATGCTTGAGATATTGCTCGAAGAAAATGTTCTTCTAGAAGCGCTGCTTAGCGCGCTACCAGAAAGTCAAATTTTTTTGCTAGTAACTGAGGAAATCTCCTCTATCTACAGAAGCCTGTTGTTCTATGCAATCCCCTATCCTAACGCACTGACAAGTATATTTAAATACATACCAAAGCAAGACTTGATTAGAACATTATCAACTACTGATTATGAGGATGGCATTTTTCTACACCATATTTTATCTCTTGACGAGAGTGTTGATGAGATCGAACCTAATATAGTACTAGTAAGCAAAAACATTATGGCTATATTAAATATTTTAAAAGAACAGCAAAAAATGGCTGACGCATTTAAAGTAATCGACAGTAACGGCAATAACACCTTACATACAGTTTTAAAAAACTCTGACAAAATTACCCTATGTTTACCTTACTTATCTCCTGAACTGCTCAAAGAACTTTATGATATGAAAAATAAAAAAGGAGAGACTATACTGCACAGTGCTGCAAATTCTTTCTATAGTTTAATCAATATACCTGTTTTATTGACTTATTTTAAACAACATAAGGCTATTTTTTCTACAGACTGGCTGAACAACAATCTATTAGCTAGCTACAAGGATTCAGGACAAACTATTTTTCATTACATTGCTGATAGAGGTACAGCTGATAGTTTTTTATACTTGCTACATATGATGCCGAATGCAATAAAATATCAAGCGATGACTTGTTGTGATTTAAAAAATAACAACGTTCTATCCCTCGCGCTATCACAGGGCAAACACTTAATCCTTGAAATAGCATTACAGCCACTTACAAATGAACAAAAAGAGACTGCGCTAAAAGCAATCATAGACAGCCTAACACAAGAAAAATATATAGAACTCATCGAAAAATTTCCACTTTGTAGATCAGTCCTAGGTGACATAGTAAACACGCAAAACAATAGCTATGGCAGCATTGTCACTCAAATTAGCCTACAGCAGAATAATGTAAATGATAGTCCTCAGCCTAATGACTTGCCAAGTGCCTTCGTTAATAATACTATGTACGCTAGCACCATGTTAGATACAGATAATAACCCCTCTTCTTCAGATGATTTATCATTAGTTGATAGTTGGATATCCACAGGTACTGAACAAAACAAAAATAGTCCTGATGATACACGGATGCAGATTTAGCGTGCAAAAGTCAAAAAGAATCTGATAATTTCAACAACTCGGCCGTTCGCTCCCAAGATTGTCTCCTGTTCAGCTATTCATACTGGGCTTAAAGGGCTATCATTAGCCTAAGTTCTGCAGTTGAAATCGACTGCGGAATTTAGGACAATCTAAAACTTATGTTATTAGATTAACAAATAATCCTAAAATCAGCAGTAAATCGCGTCTTTTTGGTGTAACAGATTGATTTAGATAAGGAAACTAAAAAGAGAAATAAGCAATGACTGCGACAGACATCCTGTCGCAAGGCTCTTGTTCTTATCAGTCCCAGCTCGGACATCCTGTCCTCGCGCTCACCAGACTGCGATGTGCCACTGGCACATCGTTCTGGTTCACCCTTATTGGTGATGGAGACTTTTTTTGTTTTCTTAGATGAATCAAGATGTTATCGCCAAAAACGTGATTTAACTGCTGATTTTAGGATAATCAGGCGCTTATTATTTTTTTAAATGATTAACGCTCTCTTAACGCTTTTTGTTTAGTTTTTAAAATAGGTTTTAACAGATAGTCTAAAACAGATTTTTCACCCGTGAGCACATCAACACTTGTTACCATTCCAGGAATAATCGGTAATGGACTTTGCGGGTTACCCAGATAATTTTTCTGGGTCCTCACATTGACTTTATAGTAGCTTTCACCATTTTCATCCATGATGGTGTCGGCACTAATATGCTCTACTTTGGCATCTAATGCACCGTAAATAGCAAAGTCATAGGCAGTTATTTTTACTTTTGCCTTTTGGCCAGGACGAATAAATGCAATATCTGCAGGTTTGATTTGCGCCTGCACTAATAGATTATCTTCCAAAGGCACTACTTCTAAAATATCCATGCCAGGTTGTATTACACCACCTACTGTAGAAATATTAATTTGCTTCACGGTTCCATTAACCGGCGATCGAATAGTGGTTCTAGTTTTTCTATCTTCGAGAGCGGCCAAGGACTCTTTTAGCATATTAAGCTCATCTTTATCTTGATCCAGCTGATTTTGTTCTTCGGCACGTACATTATCACGCATTTCATCCAGCTTACCTTGTAATTCGCTGACCTCACGCTCGATTCTCAATAATTCAATTTTAGATAAAACACCTTCCTTCACCAAAGGCTTGGTAATATTTAATTCTTCTTTTGCCAGTGCCAAACTACGTTTAGTGGTATCCATCGCGGTTTTGTTTTGTCTTTTTTGTGATTCGAATAATGCAATTTCTTTTTTCACAAGACTGGGGTGCTCTTTCTCAAGTTTCACTGGAAAAATTATTTTATCTTTACCTTGAATCAATGCATTAAGCCTTGCAATACTTGCCTGCAAGGCATAATAACGCTGCAAACTTTCTCGATAAGACGATGCAAACCTGACATCATCAATTCTAAGTAATATTTGCTCCTTAGTAACCACATCCCCCTCTTTCACTAAAATTTCTTTTAGAATACCACCCTCTAAATTTTGTACCACTTGCACGGAGGAAGAAGGAATAACTTTTCCGCTACCTGAGGTAACTTCATCAACAATAGCATAATGCGCCCAAATAAGCATAACCAAAATGAAAATTACAGTAGCACCTAAAATAGCATGGGCCCAGGGAATTTTTTCATCAAGAATGGCACGCCTCGTATCAGCAATGTAATCAAAATCTTCCGTATTAGGGTGCTGGCCTTCTGCTTCAGGCTTCGTCATATCCTGCTCGTATTTTGTTAACTCTTCTTGGATTTTTTCCAACGAGCCTATATTTTTAGATTTTTTTTCTTTAGACACGTTTCTTCCCCGCTAGTTTTTTGCTTGCTTTAAGGCAGAAAGTACTTTTTCTTTCTCACCATCAGCAATAATACGGCCATTTTGTAAAACAATAATTCGATTGACTAAAGGCAAAATAGAAGCCTTATGAGTGACTAGAATTAGTGTTTTTTCTTCCATATATTCTGTCATATTATTAATGAAAATTTGCTCAGCCACATTATCCATGGCGCTAGTAGGCTCATCAAACAATAGCATGGAAGGATCTAACAACAGTGAACGTGCCACACAGATAGCCTGACATTGCCCACCCGACAAGCCCGCGCCTCTTTCCCCTAGAGGCATATCATAACCGGCTGAATGTTGCCGAATAAAATTATCAACCCCAGAAATTTTTGCGACTTTTAATATTTCTTGGTCATCACACCAAGGCGCTTTAATGGCGATATTATCCCTTACGGTACCAAACAATAGACTGTTTTCTTGAGGGACGTAACCTATTTGGCGGCGTAAATCCACGGGATCAATTTGCGCAATGTCCGTACCATCGATTAAAATACTCCCGGAAGTGGGCGGATAGAAACCTAAAATTAATTTATGCAAAGTACTTTTTCCCGACCCCATACTACCAATAATACCAACACGCTCTTCAGCGGATAGTTTAAAAGACACGTCGATAAGAACCTGCTTTTCTTCTTCAGGATAATTGAAACATACTTCCTGAAATTCTATATCCCCCTTTAAACTGGGGCGATGTAGAAATTTTTGATTTTTAGGCCTATCAATGGATAAGCTCATTAGTGTATTTAATGCTGCTAAAGAAACACGGGACTGCTGAAAACGAATTAATATATTCGTCACTTGCCCTAAAGGCGCCAATGCGCGCCCACTCAAAATAGTACAAGCAATCAAAGCACCAATGGTCATTTCTTTATTAGCAATAGCAAAGACACCCACAATAACTACACCCACCGTTACCATTTGTGTTATATAAGCGGTGAAATTCATGGCAAAATTTGAATACATGCGTGATTTCAAACCAGCCTGTGCGGTAATGCCCACATATTTTTCCCAACGGCTTTGCATTTGTCCTTCAGCGGACATACTCTTTAATACTTCTAAATTACTAATAGATTCTACTAACAAGGAATGTTTTTGCGCCCCGCCAACATAAGCTTTAGCAATAGCCTTTTGCATAGGAATTTGTATCAATAATGCTACAATGACAATTAACGGTATCGCAATTAGAGGTACAAGGACTAAATGCCCACCAATATAATAAATCACCACTAAAAAGATAAAAATAAAAGGCACATCAATAAGAGAAACCAAGGTCGCTGAAGTAAAAAAATCACGCACTACCTCAAATTCTCGCAGGTGATTGGCTTGTGCGCCAGTGGATTTTGGCTTAAACATCATCTTCAAATGCAGCACTTGCTGAAAAATAGCGCTGGCCAGCATAATATCTACTTTTTTTCCTGCAATATCAATAAAATAAGCACGAAGAGATTTAAAGGTTATGTCAAAGCCATAAATAATAATAACGCCAATGGCAAGCACTACTAAGGTCTCTAAGGCATCATTAGGCACCACACGATCGTAGACATTCATCACAAATAATGGTGTAGCTATACTGAATAAATTAATAAAAAATGCTGCTAAAATTACTTGCCCATAGAGCTTTTTATAACGAAAAATAGTTCCCCAGAACCAAGATTTGGGCTTAAGTTCTGTATATTCCTCAGCTCTATCGTCAAAGTTAACAATAGACTCTACATATAAGGCATAGCCTGTGTATTCCGCATTTAAATCATCCAGAGTTAAACGGACCACACCCATACCCATTTCAGGAAAGCGCACATCTACTTCGCCATTTCTATAGATTTTTTGTAAAATACAAGCATTACCATTTTCCAATAATAAGACTACCGGTAAGACTAGCTTTGGGATACTTTGCAGACTACGCTTGACTAAGCGTGAGGCAAGGCCCGCACGTTCTGCAGCACGAATAAACAGCTGAGGTGTTAGACGATAATCAACTAAAGGCAAACCTGCAATTAATGCATCACCCGAATAAGGCTTTTGCTTGATCTTTGTCATGACAACTAAACATTCTAAAAGAGGATCACGCACAGCCTCATGCCTATCTGAGGCTTTAAAAGCGGATGGGCTGTCTTCTGAAAATTGAGGCTTTACATCTTTTTCTTCGAACTCAGACGAGTGTTCAGCCATATCATCTTTCCCCTGTTGCTACAAGCTAGGCTAGCCTTTTGTCTCTATGGACAAATTACCTTTTCAACAACTCGGCCGTAGGCGAACGAGATTGTTTCCTGGTTTGATGTCGCCTACGCGGGAAACCCGCGTTGACGGAGACCAAAGGCGAAAATTGCAGTTTTCCCCTGCTTGTGCCCCCTGGTGGGTATGGAAACGCCAGCGCCTTTGCCTCGGGAGGCTAGCCCCCGAGATTTCTCACTTTGAATACCCTTCAAGTTTCATGCCAGGTTTAAACCTAAAATCCGCAGTCAAATCACGATTTTAGCAGTAACGTTTTGATTCATCTAGAAAAAAGAAAAAGCACTCCATCACCAATAAGGGTGAACCAGAACGATGTGCCAGTGGCACATCGCAGTCTGGTGAGCGCGAGGACAGGATGTCCGAGCTGGGACTGATAAGAACAAGAGCCTTGCGACAGGATGTCTGTCGCAGTCATTGCTTATTTCTCTTTTTAGTTTCCTTATCTAAATCAATCTGTTACACCAAAAAGTCGCGATTGACTGAGGATTTTAGGTTAAAAAAATCAGAGGTGAAATAGAAGTTTTTGAGGAAAAAAAAGCCGGCACTAAGCCGGCTTTTCACATATGATTTTTAATTATACAGCTGCGTTTTTACCACTTCCTAATATTGTACTATTGAGAAGACTCATGGCAGCCAACAAGCGATATTTACCTAACATCACTTGAAAACGACCATTAACAACCGCGCTACGTGCATTAAACAATTCTTGTTCAGCATTTAACAAGTCAAATAAAGTACGTTGACCCAGCTGGAATTGCTTATTATAAGAGTCCAATACTTCAGCACTGTGATTACGATGCTCAATCAGGTCGTTAAGACGTTTACGCGCCGTAGCTAAACCATTCCAAGCTAAAGCCACTTGCTCGTCAGTTTCGCGTACATTCTTAGCGATATCTTGCTTAGCTGCTGCATGATCTTCCATGGCTTGCGCAACTTCTGCCTTATCCGTACCGCCTTTGAATAAGTTATAGGTCATACGCACCATAGCCAATGCATCACGGTTATAACCATTAATACCATCTTGATCATCATTATACGTGCCTTCTAAGTCCAAGAAGAATTGTGGAAAGTAATCAGAACGTGCCACTTTGATGCCCTGCTCACTAGCTGCTGCAGCTGCTCGAGAAGCATTAATATTATTATTGCTGTCATGAGCGATAACTTGAGCTTGGTGTAAAGTCTTAGGAAGGACGTTATTAGACAAACGTGGTGTAGACAAGCCTTTAGGCTCTAAACCAATGGCCTGAACATAGCTGTCTTCAGAGTCCATTGTGGCTCCTCTTGAACTGACATACTCAGAGCGTGCCAGAGCAAGACGGGCTGTGGCCAATTGGATGTCAGATTTTCTACCTGCACCCGCATCCATACGTTTTTTCACTTTAGACAAGGTATTACGATGCGCATTAACATTCTGTAAAGCTATACGCTGCAATTGACGAAAACGTAGCACATCTAAGTACGCTTGCGCTGCATCAAAAGCCAATACATTTTTAATCGCACTCCCTTGGTAGTTAATACTGGTTAGCTCATCTTTACGTTGAGCAACCGTACCAGAACGCGCACCACCATCTAACAGCAATTCTCTAACACGTAAAGCACTTTCGGCTCTATCAAAACTCGTGTGACTCCGTCCAGTAGCACGAGTAGCGGGGTTATCACTGTATTCATAACCTTCACCCAACTCTAAGCCAACTGTTGGCAAATAAGCACCTTTAGCAGCTCTAACACCAGACTTAGCGGCATTAACTTGATGCAAAGCAATTAAGGCATCTGGATGTGTGGTAATAGCGGTTTCAATAGCCTGGCGCAAACTTGTGCGAGAAGGTGTTGTTGCTAAAGCGTGTTTTGAAACGGGAGTCGGTTTAGCAGGCACTGCACGCTCATGATGCGCACCAGCAAAGGCAATACCAGAACATAGTGTTAAGCTTAAACCAAGTGCTGTAACATGGCGCAAAAGCCTAGCAGGCTTCTGATTAATTACTTTTTTCATAGAATATACCATTCCTTGTGTTTGTTTAATAATGAATCGAAAAGCAGTTTCGCCTAAAGGGGAAAGCCCATCTCTGACAATATCGATGCTTATAAGTAAGCCATAAAACGCATCAACCGACAAAAACATCCTCATTTGTATGCGAAGCGTCACCCTGCTCGTCGATAGACGGCGCTATGGTTAAGGTACGATAAATCTCATCAGTTTTCAAGCCCAAAGCCATGGGACGTTGAATATCTGATAAGATAGCTACATCGTATAACCCTCTTACAATCCCATCCAGCGTTAAACGATGAGCTATTTCGCCGGTCTTTAAATGAATAACAGCTAAACCACAGCTTGTTATCTGGTTATTTTCTTTTAAACTATTTTGTAATGGCAAGCCATCAAACAAACCATCTTCAGGCTCGTGAGATAAAGTAACAACGGCATAGTCTCCCGAAAACGTCAAACCACGCAAATACCCAGGACAAAAAACCACTGGTTCAAATTTTCCTCGCTTGATGTCAACATAGCCGAACTCCCCCGTGCCACTGTTCAACAACCAAACTTTATCTTGATAAATACGAGGAGCGTGCGGCAAAGATAAGCCTTCAACGACTGGCATATTTTCTTGAACATCAAAAAGCACACCACCAAATTCGCGCTCTTCTTTCCACCCCATGGCTTTATCAGTTTGGCTAAAGGCTGTTACATATTTGGGTTTTTGTTGCTCATCCAAGGCAAGCCCCGTTAGATGACAACGGTCTTCTGGCGCTAGCTGCGAAATGAAAGGTGGCTGCCAGTGAAGCGAAAAACTGTGCGAGTCACTCAGTTTTGATAGACAACTAAATAAACTGTTCACAAAAACAATTTCACCTTTATCGTCCAAAGCAATATCCCGAACACTTAAGCTGCCAGTGGTATAGGCTAATTGAGGCACATAAAGGCGATCATAACCCTGTTGCAATTGGCCTGGCTCTAACGCATTATCAAATCGCCATATCTGATAAGCAGAGGCAAGGTATAAACGCTGGTCATCAACACATAGGCCGGTACAGCCTTCGAATGTCCGTTCAAAAATAGACAAACCACCTTCTGGCGAGAGCCCTACAAAAAAAAGCTTCCCTAACGGGTGAACCGTAAAAGCAAAGCTTATACGCTCTTCTAGCATCCATGACATAAGATTATCAGAGGCGATAATGTCGATTTGAGACGTTGGTTCTGATGGACGTCCTTCTTCAGGTAACCTAGCCATATTCATCCTTGTATAGTTAAATGATACTCTTTCGCTAAGCGCTGAGAGTCTATTGTAAAGACAAGAAACTATCAGCCGAGCAGGCTTCTTAGCATCCAAGCAGTTTTTTCGTGCACCTGGAGACGCTGTGTCAACAAGTCAGCAGTCACCTCATCTTGTGCCTCATCAACCAATGGAAACAATGAGCGTGCCGTTTGGATAATAGTCTCGTGACCAGAAACCAATTGCTCAATCATTGCATTTGCGCTGGGTACGCCTGTTTCATCTGCGATATTAGTTAATTTACTGTAACAAGCATAGCTTCCAGGTGCGGGGAAACCCAAGGCGCGAATACGCTCTGCAATTTCGTCTACGGCTGATGCAAGTTCAGTATAGTGTTCTTCAAATAAAGTATGCAGTGACGTAAATTGAGGGCCTGTCACATTCCAATGAAAGTTGTGGGTTTTTAGATATAGCGTGTAAGAATCAGCCAAAACACGAATCAAACCATCAGCGATATTTTTGCGCGCTGCTTCCTCAATACCAATGTTAACTTTCACTGTTTATCCTTTCTCTCAAACTGACCATAGATTCCATTTTAGCGTGTTGTCATACAAATGCAAATACAAACGTCGAAAAATTGCTGGATTTTTTATATACTTACAACTCCCTGTTGTTAGAATTTACCCCCATGACACTTTCTTCTGATATTTTATCCGCGCACATCAAAACCTGGGGCCAAGCCTTAGGCTTTGACGCCATTGCTATCACCGATACGCAATTAGAGAACTACGAGCCTGAACTATTTCGCTGGTTACAAAAAGGCTTTCATGGCGGTATGGATTATATGGCGCGCTATGGTACACGACGCTCGCGCCCAAAAACTTTACTCCCTAAAACTAAAAGCATCATCATGGTGTGCCTTGACTATTTGCCTCCACAAAACAATGCGAAGGCACAGCTCAAGCAACCTGACCAAGCCTACATTTCCCTCTATGCCCAGGGACGTGACTACCATAAAATTATTCGCAAAAAATTACAGCAGCTAGCAGAGAAAATAGCCGCCCACCAAGGTGCTTTCCATTACCGTGCCTTTACCGACAGTGCTCCCGTTATGGAAAAACCATTGGCCGAGAAAGCAGGGCTTGGTTGGATTGGCAAAAACACCTGCTTAATTAATAGCAAGGCGGGCTCCTGGTTTTTTCTCGGCGCACTCTTTACTGATTTGGATTTGCTGACGGATGAACCACAAATAAACAGCCACTGCGGCTCATGCCGCGTTTGCTTAGACGTTTGCCCCACCAACGCCATTGTTGCACCTTACCAATTAGATGCCAGTCTGTGTATTTCTTACTTGACCATTGAGTTACGAGGAAGCATCCCTGAAAAACTCAGACCATTAATTGGAAATCGTATCTATGGCTGCGATGACTGTCAACTCTTTTGTCCCTGGAATAAATTCGCCAAGCCTGATACCTCAGGAGATTTTCACCCACGCCATAAGCTTAATGATAGTGACCTGCTGACCCTCTTCGCCTGGAATGAAGCCACCTTTCTAGAGAAAACACAAGGATCAGCCATTCGACGTATTGGACACCTCATGTGGTTACGTAACATCGCTATAGCCTTGGGCAACGCCCCCTTTTCTGTAGAAATTCTCAAGGCATTAGAAGCTAAAAAAAATCACACCTCAATCCTAGTCAGAGAGCATATTAATTGGGCTATAAAACAGCAACACTTAAAGCGAACAGTCTGATAGAAAATCCTGCAATATTTTCAAAACGAATTCCGGCTACTCTAAATTAGCAATGTGACCTGCATCCAGCACTTCAACACACGCGCAACCCATTAATTTTGCCATTTCATGGGACTCATGGGGTGGCCGTGGTATATCTTCGGCTCCTACAACAACCAAACGCGGCACTTGTAATGACCCTAAAGTCTTCATAAGCCATTTTTTTGTTATTGATAATGACGGTTTGCTTTGGCATCACAACGTCCTTGGTTACGAGAGGTAAAGATAATCCTAAAATCCTCAGTTGAAATCTACTGCGGCCGCCTAACTCACCGAATCTAAAGGATTTTTCTCGATATTTTTTATTCACCGTATGGGTGATACGCTTTCACAAAAAATATCGAGAAAAATCCTTTATCTTCAGCAACTAAGTCGGCCTCGCGACGATTTCAACTGAGGATTTTAGGATAATGTAAAATAATTCTGCAAAAATTGCTAGCATCTTTTATAAAACTAATGCTAGAATTTCGGCTGCTTGAAATGAGCTTTTATGTTTAGCGTGCTTGAGCAGATGAGCTCTCTCAGAATCCTCTACACCTAATTATATATTGGAGATGGCTCTTATGCTGCGCGCCAAGTACCCACGCCCCCTATTCTTACAACTGCTGCTATTAGCATTCATCACTATTTTTAGTGCTCCCAGTTTTGCAACACAAGCAGCCCCGCCACCAAGACCTGTTATTGTTGATACAGACATGGGCGGCGATGATTGGCTAGCTCTCCTCTATTTATTAAAAGAGCCCAACGTAGATGTCAGAGCCATTACTATTTCTGGAACGGGTGAAACCAATTGCTATCATGGCATGCTGAACTTATTAAAGATACTCAATGTTGCCCACAGAACCGATATCCCCACGGCCTGTGGCAAAGAAAAGCCACTCTTAGGCCAACAAGTCTTTCCTCAGTTTATCCGGCAGTTGGCCAATAACTTTAATGGACTGTCTTATCCTTTGCCTACTGATGGACACTTACAAAAATCAGCCACCCGGCTTATTACCGATACTATCTATAAAGCTAATACCCCTGTGGACATCATCACTCTAGGCCCACTAACCAATATCGCCACGGCTATGATTTATCACCCCCAAATCAGCAAAAATATCGGCACAATTTACATCAGTGGCGGTGCAGTGGGTCAACCTGGTAATCTAAATATTCCAGGCTACTATAAAACCACCAATACAACAGCAGAGTGGAATATGTTCATTGACCCCACGGCCGATGCTATCGTATTTAATGCGCCCGTTCATCGTGTCATTATTCCCACTAACATTAGCAGCGCATTTCCCATTACTGTGAAACGCTTCAAGCACTATCAAAAAACGGCCAAGACACCTGAGGCCAAGCTCGCTGTTGCTATTTTAAATACCACCGATGTCATGGGAGGCAGTGCCTCTTTCCGACTATGGGATTTAGCCGCTGCTATCATTGGTTTAAATTTAAGTGAGACTAGCCAAATTAAACACACAAAACTACGCGTAGAAACAACCCTAGGAACCAACACGCTGGGAACGCTTGCCATCGACAAAAACGGTGCCCCTAGTGACGTTGTGGTTGCTGTCAATAAAGAAGCTGTTTATGACTTATTTTGGCAAAGTGTGGATAAGTAAACCTATGCTCAGGCAGAACGCCTGAGCACAAACAATTCAGATCACGCCTTGGGCAATGTCACACCCTGTTGCCCCTGGTATTTACCTTTTCTATCAGCATAAGACACCTTACAACTTTCATCGGATTCAAAAAATAGCATTTGAGCCACACCCTCATTAGCATAAATCTTAGCCGGCAAAGAGGTGGTATTAGAAAACTCTAAGGTAACATGCCCTTCCCATTCTGGCTCTAAAGGCGTTACGTTAACAATAATGCCACAACGAGCATAGGTTGACTTACCAAGACACACGGTTAATACATTGCGCGGTATTCGAAAATATTCGATAGTCCTTGCTAACGCAAAGGAATTGGGTGGAATAATACAAACATCCGATTCTACATCTACGAAACTACGCTCATCAAAATTCTTAGGATCAACAATGGCAGAGTTGATGTTGGTAAAAATTTTAAATTCATTGGAACAACGCACGTCATAGCCATAACTGGACGTACCGTAAGAAATGGCTTTGCCTTGTGGACTGTTTCTTACCTGTTCTGCCTCAAAAGGCTCAATCATGCCATGGTCTTGAGCCATGTGTTGTATCCATGCATCAGATTTTATGCTCATTACTATTCTTCACCCTATCATCAAGTTAATTATTCTGCAGCCATTCCCGCAAGATGATTGCGAAAAACATTTACCAAGCTTCTTGTAACCTGTTGATATTTATGGTTATTTAAAGCTAGCGGGAATTGCTGATTATTCTGTGACTATTTTAGGAAATTTTGCTGAGTAGTCCAAGGGTTTCTGTGATAATTCACCCAAAATCCCAAGAGCCATGTGTTTATAAAGCAATAAAAGCTCACTATCTGGCGAAGAAATACTCAAAGGCTCACCGTTATCCGCACACGTACGAATACGGCTATCCAAAGGCAGTTTCGCTAACAAAGGCACCTGATAGTCTGCAGCCAAGCGCTGTGCGCCACCCTCTCCAAAAATTGCTTCATGATGCCCACATTGCGAACATACATGCACAGACATATTTTCCACAACACCCAGCACGGGCACGCCAACTTTATTAAACATTTCAATACCACGTTGGGCATCCAGCAAGGCAAGATCCTGTGGCGTTGTGACAACAATGGCTCCACTTACTGGAATCTTCTGTGCTAAGGTAATCTGCACATCACCCGTACCTGGTGGCAAATCTAAAATGAGGTAATCAAGCTCATGCCACTGGGTTTGTAACAATAATTGTTGCAATGCGCGAATTACCATGGGCCCACGCCATACCATGGCTGATTTTTCATCAATGAGATAGCCAATGGACATGGTCTGCAAACCATGACTCATCACAGGCTCCACCGCATTTTCTTGCAGACTTTGCGCCTTTTGAGTTGCAGAACCCAGTAAACAAGGCTGACTAGGACCATAAATATCAGCATCTAAAATGCCTACATTAGCACCTAAGTCTTTGAGTGCCATAGCTAGATTCAAAGCAGTGGTAGACTTACCCACCCCACCCTTGGCCGATGCCACCGCTAGCATATTTTTGACTTGGGGCAGTCTTTTTAGCCCACCCTGCACTGCACGCGCCTTATTAGATCCACTGATATCACATTCAAGCTGCACATCAGGCAGCAAGGCCTGAATACTAGTTTGAATCTCATGGGTTAAACCTTTTATAGAAAAAGGAAAGACCAGTGACACTCGAAGTCTGTCCTCTTGCCATTCCAACGCCTTAATAGCATTCAAACTGGATAAGTCCTGGGACATCCCTAAAAGCGTGCTCTGTCTTAATTTTTGTTCAATAGCTTGCCTGCTCATCTTGGTCTATGGAGGGTAAATGCGTATAATAATACCCTATTGTAACCTAATGAACCCATAAAGAACATATGACCCAAACTCGCCACATTCTCGTCACCGCAGCCCTTCCTTACGCCAATGGCGATATTCATTTGGGGCACTTGGTTGAATATATCCAAGCCGACATCTGGGTTCGCTTTCAAAAAATGTCCGGCCAGCACTGCTATTATATTTGTGGCAGCGATGCCCATGGCACTCCTATCATGCTAAGGGCGCAACAGGAAAACATCACGCCAGAAGCCCTGGTAGAAAAAGTGCGTACCAATCATCAGCGCGACTTTAGTGCTTTTCACATCGCCTTTGATAACTTTTATACGACACACTCCGAAGAAAATAAAACCCTAGCTACGCTTATTTACGAGCGCTTAAAAGCCAAGGGCGACATCAGTACAGCTACTATCAGCCAAGCCTTTGACCCGGAGAAAGAACTTTTTTTACCCGATAGATTTGTAAAAGGCAGCTGCCCACGCTGCAAAAGCCCCGGCCAGTACGGCGACAATTGTGACAGCTGTGGTGCTACCTATGCCCCTACTGATCTGATTGACCCCGTTTCAGCGCTTTCCGGCGCCACGCCCATCCAAAAAGACTCTAAGCACTTTTTCTTTAATCTCGATAACTACCAGGAGATGCTTACCAACTGGACCCAAAGCGACAAGCTACAACCTGAAATCCGTAATAAACTATTAGAATGGTTCGAGGCCGGTTTAAAACGTTGGGATATTTCCCGCGATGCACCTTATTTTGGTTTTGAAATTCCAGGCGAACCTAATAAGTACTTTTACGTATGGCTAGATGCCCCCATCGGCTATATGGCAAGTTTTAAACAGTTTTGTAAACAAAACCCCGACGTGGATTTTGAACATTTCTGGCGTAAAGACAGTGATGCCGAGCTTTATCACTTTATTGGTAAAGATATCGTTTATTTTCATTCACTGTTTTGGCCAGCTATGCTCGACGGTGCTGATTTTCGCACCCCGACAGCTATTATCGCTCATGGTTTTCTCACCGTTAATGGTCAAAAAATGTCGAAATCCCGTGGCACCTTCATCAAAGCGCAAACTTATTTAAACCACTTAGACCCTGAGTATTTGCGCTATTATTATGCCACCAAACTTTCTGATCGTATTGATGATTTAGATTTAAATCTTGAGGATTTTAGTCAGCGTATTAATTCTGATTTAGTTGGTAAATTCATTAATATCGCCAGCCGTTGTGCAGGTTTTATTCATAAACACTTTGATGGGCAATTAGCGGATAGCCTGGACGATGAAGCCTTGATGACACAATTCATGACAGCAAGCCATAACATTGCTCAACGCTATGAGCAACGGGAATTCAATCCTGCCGTGCGCCAAATTATGGAACTGGCGGATTTAGCCAACCAATACATCGCACAAAAAGAACCTTGGAAACTGATTAAGCTCGAAGGCAAAAAGAGCGCCGTACAACGTATTTGCACGCAAGGCTTGAACTTATTTCGCCTATTGTCCATTTATTTGAAACCTATTTTGCCACACATGGTCGAAAAAATTGAACGCTTCTTGAATATTGAGCCACTACAGTGGATGCATAGCCAACAACCACTTTTAAGCCACAACATTAAGCCATTCACGCCGTTAGGACAACGTATTCAGCCTGAAAGCTTAGAAGCCTTGCAAGAAGAGGCAAAAGCAACGCATGCCTAACCCAAAACAACAACGCCTAGATAAATTAGATGCCCTACTGCCACAGACCCAATGCCGAGACTGTGGCTATGAAGGCTGTCGTCCTTACGCTACAGCCCTCGTGCATGAAAATGCTCCTATAGACCTTTGCCTTCCTGGTGGTGTTGATACCTTGAAAGCTATTGCGCATGTACTGAATAAAGACCCCAACCCTTTCATGGAAGAAATGGCGACAAAAACCAAGCCTCGCCAGGTGATGGTCATCCGTGAAGATGAGTGTATTGGCTGCACTAAATGTATTCAAGCCTGCCCGGTGGATGCCATTGTCGGCACGGGTAAATGGATGCATACTATTATTGAAACAGACTGTACTGGCTGTGAGCTTTGCATTTCTCCCTGTCCTGTGGATTGCATTGATACACGCCCCCTGGATAAACCTTGGACGCGAGCAGACCAACAAAAAGCAAAAACTCAATATCAGCAACGCAGTGCCCGCCTGCTTTCTCTAGAACAAGAAAAAACTCGCCGTTATCATGAGGCCAAAGCGCCCAATGCACAAGATGCCACCTCTCAACAAGACACATTAGCTGCACGCAAACAACGCATCGCCGAAGCCATCGCACGCAAAAAAAAGCCGAGAGACTTTAAGCCATGAATCAAGCAAAACGTATCAACCTCTTCCAACGCTTTCAACAAAACAACCCCAAACCCACTACAGAATTACGCTATAACACAACTTTTGAGCTATTAATAGCAGTTATTCTCTCAGCCCAAGCCACTGATGTCAGCGTCAATAAAGCCACAGAAAAACTCTACCCCAAGGCCAATACACCTGAACAAATTTACACCCTGGGCGAAGAAAAGCTCAAAACCTATATAAAAACCATCGGACTATTCAATACCAAAGCCAAAAACATTATCAAAACCTGTAAACGCCTAATCGATGAATTTGACTCTGAGGTGCCGTGCTCACGCAAAGCCTTAGAATCCCTGCCCGGTGTGGGTCGTAAAACGGCTAATGTCGTCTTAAATACCGCTTTTGGCGAACCCACCATGGCAGTAGATACACACATCTTCCGCGTCTCGAACCGTATTGGCCTAGCCCCGGGTAAGAATGTTCTTGAGGTAGAAAAAAAACTGCTAAAGGTCATTCCTAAAGCATTTTTACAGGATGCTCATCACTGGCTTATCTTACATGGCCGTTACACTTGTATCGCTCGCAAGCCACGCTGCGGCAGTTGTATTATTGAAGACTTGTGCGAATATTCAGATAAAGAGCAATAGGATACTTAGCGCACGTACCCTTACTTCCCTAAAAAAAGCCCCGCTAAAAGCGAGGCTTAATCCTACTATAAACTCTAGCTAATCACTAGAAATACATATCAAACTCGAGAGTTGCAATGTTTTGCGTGTTACCCGTTCCGGTAATCGTACCACTGCTAGTCCCATTACCCATAGTCGCCACTTCATCACTACCATAATCTTTCTCATGACGATATTCTAATGCCGTCGTTGTATCGCGGAAAAAAGAATAGATAATTTCGAGAGTTTCACGACGCTTTGGTAATGCCAGAGCTAAGGCTTCACTGGTTTGATCATAACCTATCATAACAGCAGCCGGCTTAGCGGCAATGTTAAAGTTATAATCCCCCTCAATGTGTCCCGCTACCGGCCTAGAACCTCGGCCATTAATAGCGACATCTTGGCTACTAAAATGCTCTGTTGCCGTTACCACTTGTCCCTGTAAGACATAAGGCCCTTTAACCAATACATCGCGGAAGTCCAAGCCTGGCACTTTATTTTGCAAGCTTTCATAGCCAATCCCATTGAAACCAATGGGGCCTAACTGCATACCATTGGAATCGGCAAGACTTGCGATGTAACTCACGCCAACTTCATTATTTAAGGTGCCTTTGGCATTTAGAGCATGTTTAAAGTCAGCATTTAAACCCCAACCTTCTTCGTTATCATTGGGCGCTCCTCCATTATTGGTCGCTGCACTCTTATAACCATAAGCGTTCAAGTTTAGTCCGTGCTTAAAGTAACCACCTTCAACGCTACGCACTTTGGTTTCACCCAAAATATCCGGTGTGGTATCGGTTACGGCGTAGCTGCCATAATCTCCGAAAGGTGCATACATTTGACCTGTCGTTACGTAGAAAGGTGTTTTATTTAAATCACCGATGATCATAAAGGCTTGACCAACATAAAGGTCGGAATTAGCCGTACGATTATTAGGTGTATCATTGTCACCAACACTATCATCGTACTCAAAATCCATGAAACCTGTCACCCATTGAGGGCCTTCAATCACCATATCCAATTCAGCATTGGTTAAGTTAATATCCCCCCAATTATTACTATTGAATAAGTGCCCAGCTGCCGCCTGCATTTCAATATCACCACTCAAGTCCAAACGTGGATGATTCGGCAAGGTGACACCTTTTGCTTTCAAGCGATTAGCAACAATAGCGCGTTGTTTCAAAATAGATAAATTCTTACCGACTGAGGGCAAGTTAGTGATTAAGTCACCGCCATCAAAGGAGGCTTCCTGTCCCACATAAGGAGACGTTTTTACCAGGGCACCACCAAGGTTCACATAATAATCCTGCGCTTCTTTTTTCTGCTCAGCTGAGAGCTGCTTTTGCATGCTCTTGCGCAAATCAGCTTCTGCTTGAGCAACCGCTTTTTGATAAAAAATACGTTCTTGCGGCGTCATTTTAAAATTAGCGCTCTCAGCATCGGTAGGCGTCCTAGGGCTAGAAGCCAGCGTAGAAGACGGAGGCGGTATTTTTGTATTGGTTGATTGTGTTGCAGCAAGCGCAGGCAACGCTAGAAGGCTAATACAGCCGGCCATAGCCAACTTGGATAACGGTCGTTTCACGGTGATATTCTCCAAGAATGATGTAAAATCAAGCCGAGCACTTCCCGTTTTCAAAGGCCGGTAACAGCCCTTAGACTCCCTGTCTTTATTATGCAAAATAAAGTCTTACCCAGCACCAAAATGGATCAAACGCAGAACACAGCCAACGCTTTTCTCCATAAGCGCTGCAATCATTGCAAAGTCTGCCCAGAAATGCAAACCTTTTATGTTGTGCTCTTCAACCTAAAATCAGCAGTAAATCGCGCTTTTTTGGTATAACAGATTGATTTTGATAAGGAAACTAAAAAAACGGCATACATCTCATTGGTGAGGTAAACTTTTTTTGTTTTCTTAGATGCATCAAGATGTTATCGCCAAAAACGTGATTTAACTGCTGATTTTAGGATAATAACTTGAATTCGACATAAGAACGGCTAAAACCTGCGGGAATGGCTGAATAAATTATTCAACATTGGCCCCTGTAAAAGACGACGAAGAAGAAGCAGAGTCAGGCTTAGGTTTAGGCTTAGACTCAGACGCGTCAACCGCTGGCACTAAACGTACTAACACACGGCGGTTTTGCGCTTTAGCTTTTTCTGAATCATTTTTCACCTTAGGGTCAGCTTTACCATAGGCACGCATTTCAATTTTATCCGCGGGTATATTAACCTTATCGATAAGATACTGCCTAACGGCCAAAGCCCGTTTCCGCGCTAAGTAAATATTATAATCACGGCTGCCTACATTATCGGTATAAGCATCCACCATAAATTTATGGTACTCCCCACCCGCTTGCAAGAAGGCTTTGACTTTACTCAAGTTAAAGCGTGCTGTTTTACTTAGTTCACTACTGTTATTGGCAAAATAAATAGTATTATTAGCCATCTGCTCATAAGAATAGGGCAATAAATGCTGTAGACAGCCCAGGTATTGCGCATAGGCTTCTGAAAATTTAACTGCAGATAGGCTTATCATTATATTATTCTTAGAACCATTGTCCATAGGGTATACAAAAACAGGAAAGCGTCCCGAAGATAAGACGCCTAATAAGCGTTCACTGAGATTTGTTTTAAGGGTCACCGGATATTTGCCTGGTAAAACGGAGACTTTCGCTAACCGTTGTGGCTTTTCACCAGTGCGCCAGGGCGGCGGATAAGACAAAAGCAAACCTTTTTGTGCACGTCTTAACGGATGCTGCCAATTTTCCAAGCGAAAGCGTGGCGCATGACCGGCCTTTCGCTCAAAAGCCGCTTCCCCGAAGCTGGGTATACCCTGAACTAAACGGCAAATTAATAAGCCGCCCTGCACATGCCAATCAGCACTATCCATGCTAGCCCCGAAATGCCGCGTCTGCGCCGAACTACTGATACTCCACCCATTAAGCAACAATGTCAGTATTAATAATGACATAGCTTTTAGTTTTTGGGTTCTTATTAGAAGATTAATCAATTGACATCTGAAGACTTAAGCTAACTTAGCAAATCTTCTGCAAATTCTTTGCCAGATACAAAGGATGCTTGCTAAAATACGGGTACTAAACCATCACGCGGTGATTCATCCATTGACCACTCTGACCATTACCCAGCCAGACGATTGGCATCATCACCTGCGCGATGATGAATTTCTCAAAACTACCGTCTCTCATGCCGCTCAGCAATTTGGCCGCGTCATTGTCATGCCAAACCTCAAACAACCCGTTGTTGATGTGGCAAGTGCTAGAGCCTACCGGGAGCGCATTCTCCAAGCTATGCCAAAAGAATGTAGCTTCACCCCGCTAATGACCCTATATCTCACTGATAATACAACGCCCGCTATCCTAGAGGCGGCTAAGGCCTCGGGTTTTATTTATGCGGTAAAATATTATCCGGCCGGTGCTACCACTCATTCTAGTAATGGCGTCACTGACCTTAAGAAAGTGTATGTCGCGCTGGAAACTTTAGAAAAACTGGGTATGCCCTTACTGATGCATGGCGAGGTAACCGATAATCCCGTTGATATTTTTGATAGAGAAGCGATTTTTATTGAACGTCAGTTAATGCCCCTGCTACAGCACTTTCCTGCGCTTCCTATGGTATTAGAGCACATTACCACCAAAGAAGCGGTAGATGTTGTTATGGAGAGCCCCGATAATTTAGCCGCCACACTCACGCCGCAGCATTTACTCTACAATCGTAACGACCTGTTAGTCGGTGGAATTAAGCCACATTATTATTGTTTACCCATTTTAAAAGCAGAGACCCATCGACAACGTTTAGTGAGTGCAGCCATCAGCGGCCATCCACGTTTTTTCTTAGGCACCGATAGTGCACCCCACCCACGCCCCCAGAAAGAATCTGCTTGTGGCTGCGCAGGCATTTATTCAGCCCACGCGGCCCTTGCTTTCTATGCTGACATTTTTGAACAACATAATGCCTTGGATAAGCTAGAAAATTTCGCTAGCCATTTCGGTGCAGATTTTTATGGTTTACCGCGCAATACCCAAAAGGTAACGCTCAGCCAAATACCGCAAACTATTCCACAGTCTTTTACTTTTGGTGAGCATGAATTAACGCCCTTAGGCGCTGGCAAAACGCTAAATTGGACATTATCCCATGAATAAAAAAATCACCGTTCCTCATCAGCGTTTTCGCGGCTTTTTACCCGTCGTGGTGGATATTGAAACTGCCGGTTTCAATGAAAAAACTGATGCGCTATTGGAAATTGCCCTGGTATTTTTACAGCTGGATGAAGAAGGACGCTGGCATCCCGCTAATACCCATGCCTGCCATATTTTACCTTTTGAAGGTGCTAACTTAGACCCCGAAGCCTTAGCCTTTACCGGCATTGACCCTTACCACCCTTTTCGTTTTGCCATTGATGAGCAGGAAGCTCTCAATAAATTATTCGCCCGGGTGGAAACTGCTATTACAGAGGCACAATGCAATCGTGCTGTTTTAGTGGGACATAACCCTAGCTTTGACTTGAATTTTTTAAAGGCTGCCGTTGTACGCTGCAAATTAAAAAGCATGCCTTTTCACCGTTTTACAACCTTTGACACGGCCACCTTAGGGGGGCTCGCTTATGGACAAACCGTATTAGCTAAAGCCTGTAAAGCCGCTAAAATTCCTTTTGATACCAAAAAAGCACACTCCGCTATTTATGATGCTGAACGCACCGCAGAGTTATTTTGTACTATCGTAAATAACCTTCTTATGTCGAACTCAGGTTAAATAAGTTTAATCCTACAAAAGGGCACAACGTATAATTTATAGTAAAACACAGCACTTCCTGTTGTCTTCCACTATGTTAATTTTTTCTGTTGCTCCAGATGTCGCACCATAATGACTGGGAATAGGCCTAGCATAAGCATTTGGATTTTCGCCAGTTAGCCGGGTAGAAACAGGTCTTGCAGACGTGAACAAAACATCTGCCATCCCCAATAAGATATGGTAATTTTTCACTATACAGTTTTTGCTAAGTTCCTTATTAACGTAATTTTCAACAACAACCTCTTGCCGATAAATATGCCTAAAAGCCTCTTGAAAAGCCTTACGGTTATCACTTTGCTGAGATACCCATTGCTCATTAGCGGGTAACCGCCAAACATTAATATACCATTGCAACCAGCATTCTGGCTGAAAATAAGCCCTTATTTCTTTTTGACAGCTATCTTTTTTATCATTCTCTTTGCGCGGGATATTCCATATTTCCTCAACCCTAGACAAACAATTTTTACTGTTGAGCGGCAGAGGCAACTCAAAGGAAATAAGTTGACTCATGTTCATTATAAACTTCTGTTGGCAATCCTTAGTGAAACTGTACTCGTCCTTAACTTCTTGACATATAGGAATAATTTTAAGAATATACTCATGCACGCTTGGAAGCCTCGCCGTTTTATCAGAACCATCTAAAAAAAGCTTTCCCGTGCCAAGCGAATGGTAGGCAGAGATCTCAAGAAGCTCAAAGACACTCAGTGACTCGACTTTCTTTACCTGCTCTACCAATATCGCTATCGTAGCTTTAGCATTTTCACTTACACTATTGCTTTCTACACAAGCTTTCAGCAAACAAAGATGAAAATACAACAGTGTTCCCTGTTTATAGTCTGATCGCGCTCCCCTTACCGCATAATACTTTTCTAAATTAAATGCCTTTTTCACACCTTGCGCTAAAAAACCAAGCCAGCTTCCTTTGCGTCTTATGATCTCCACAGAATTTTTGGCGGCTTGTTCCTGCTTCAAAAAGCCAAACAGCAACTTGTCTAAGGCTGCAAAAAAGTCTTCTGATAGATATTCCTGTTGAGAAAAATTTTCTAACGCCAACTTACTGCTTGCTAGCTTAAAATAATCATCACTAACCATCGCTTGTAAGATAAAGCGCTCTATTTTTGATTGAGATTCTGATTGTGACATCACATGCACCCTCTAAAAATAACTGATATGCAAAAAAAGAAAGTAAGGCTAAAAACCCATTATTAATGGGCAGAAATATCCTGCAAATGCTCCAGCATTAATTGTACACTGGGCAAACCTTGATAATCATTGACAGTCAGACGGTAAGCGGCGTTGATTCGTTTAGCACGCTGATTAGGCCATTGATTTAAGTCTGCGTTGAATAACATCGCATCCAATAAATAGCCGCCCCTGCTTGTTTCTAAGACAAACTTCACGTGCTTATTGGCCACCAACCGTTGAGAAATAATAGTGAACTCTCCATCAAAGGAGGGTTCTGGAAACGCCTGCCCCCAGGGGCCCGCTTGTTGTAACAGCTTGGCAAAAGGCAGGGTCAAGTCTTCTGCGGCGAGTTCACCGTCAGTGACAATTTCGCCTTTCAACGCATCTTCTTCGATGTGACCTGCAAGTTCCTTATTAAAAGCCTCACTAAAGGCCCTTAAATTTTCTTCAAGCAAACTTAAACCTGCTGCCATCGCATGGCCACCAAACTTGAGAATGAGCCCTGGCTGCTTAGCATTGATGGCCGCTAAGACATCGCGGATGTGTACACTTTTAATGGAACGCGCTGAGCCTTTTAGTGTTTTATCATCGGTTTTAGCAAAGGCAATCACCGGTCGATGAAAACTTTCTTTAATGCGTGACGCTAAAATGCCCACAACACCTTGATGCCAGTCAGCTTGATAAAGACAAAGTCCCAAGGATAGGCATTGCTTTTGCGCCAATTGCTCACAAAAATACAATGCTTGTGCCTTCATACCGCTTTCGATATCGCGACGTTCTTGATTTAACGCTTGTAATTCCTCCGCTAAGGTAAAGGCTGTGCGTTGCTCTGTGGAAAGCAAACATTGAATACCAATACTCATATCATCCAAACGCCCAGCCGCATTTAAACGTGGCCCCAACGCAAAACCTAAGTCAGAAGAGACCAGGTTTGCCCATTGCCGTTTAGCAACCTTAATGAGTGCCATGATGCCGGGGCGTGCTTTTCCTGCACGAATCCGTTGCACCCCCTGATGGACTAAAATGCGATTATTTTTATCCAAGGGCACCACATCAGCCACGGTTCCCAACGCAACTAAATCTAACAACTCAGCCATATTAGGTTCTGTAATACGTTGTGCTTCAAACCATCCCTCTTGTCGCAAGCATTGCCGCAGGGCAAGCATGACATAAAAAATCACTCCCACACCGGCTAAGTTTTTACTGGGAAACTCACAGCCTGGCTGATTGGGATTGACGATGGTATAAGCTGCAGGCAACGTCTCACTCGGTAAGTGATGATCAGTAACAATCACATCAATACCTAAGCCATTAGCCGCATCGACCCCATCATGATTAGCAATTCCATTATCCACGGTAATAAGTAAATGTGGGTGTAATCCATGCGCAACGCGTACAATTTCAGGGGTTAAGCCATAACCAAATTCAAAACGATTGGGCACCAAAAAGTCTACGTGCTGGGCGCCCATGGCTTTTAAACTGCTCAGCAACACCGCCGTGCTAGTAGCACCATCGGCATCAAAATCACCCACAATAACAATACGCTCTTGATTTTGTAATGATTTATAGATACGATGGGCAGCAACGTTGATGTTCTTCATGCTATCAAGCGGCAATAGCTGCTTAAGCCCACGCTCTAGTTGATCAGCATCTTCAATGCCACGGGCTTGGTAGATACGCTTTAGCACCGGGTGTAATTCATCAGGCAAGGCACTCTGCCCATCCTTAACAGGCCGTCTGACAATAATGGATTCCATATAAGTCTCGTCCTTTCAAAATTCTACAATGATCTAAATGATCTAGCAGTATAAGAAAATGCAAGGTATAAAGCTATAGGTATTTCTACGTTGAGTTGACAATTTATTTGTCTAGACTATGTTAGATTAAGAGATGATACAAAATCAAACGATAGCTAAAGTCGGAGTTAAATATATGCTAGATAGCTTACTGAACTTTTTTCAAACACAAGGGCTTATGCCGCATGGTGTTTGTTTATCGTGGAAGCCTAGTGTGATGTGGCTAACAGTTGTATCTCATGCTGTCATATCTATTTCATATTTTATTATCCCCCTCGCTTTAATTTTTCTTATCTTTAAACGAGAAGATTTAAAGTTTAAATGGGTTTTTATTTTATTTGGTGCCTTTATTTTACTGTGTGGCTTTTCTCATATAATGGCCCTTATCACACTATGGAACCCTATTTATGGTTGGCAATCTATAGTACTCGCTGCTACAGCAATGGTTTCTTTATTAACAGCAATTTTAGTTTGGCCTCAAATACCCATCCTATTAAAGCTACCAAGTCCCTGGCAATTAGAGAAAAAGAATCAAGAACTGCAACGTGTCAATCAGCGATTAATCGAAGCAGAAAATCATGCTCGCTCTATTTTAGAAGCAGCCCCTGATGCCATTATCATGATAGACTCATATGGCCATATTACCTTAGCTAATGATCAGGTCAATCGTTTATTTGGCTATCAGAAAAATGAGCTTATTGGTGAAAAAATAGAACGTTTAATTCCAGAGCGCTATCAGGCATCACATATTAACTATCGAATAAATTATTTTGTTAACCCTAAAAGACGACCGATGGGTTCAACGTTGGATTTATATGCAATTAACAAAGAAGGGAAAGAATTTCCAGTGGAAATTAGTCTAAGCCCTATGCACAATAATGAGAAAACCGTTGGGTTAGCGGCTATTAGAGATGTGTCAGATAAAAAGAGAACAGAAGAACGTTTGAAATATACAGAAAAGCTGGAACAATTAAATAAGGCGCTTGAAGCTAAAAGTAAGGCATTAATACGCTCTAATGAAGATTTAGATAGTTTTTCTTACATTGCATCTCATGATTTACGTGAGCCTTTACGAGGTATTCATTTTTTAGCTCAATTTTTACTCGAAGATTATGGGAAAATATTAGATAGTGAAGGCAAAAAAATGCTAGAGAAATTACCCAGACTCTCTAAAAAATTAGATGGAATATTAGCCTCATTACTTGATTATTCTAGAATAGGCCGTATAGAAATGGAACAATCTGTGGTTGATATGAATAATTTAGTTAATGATGTTATAGAATCCTTAGAAGGTTTTATATTACTTAAAGGGGTGACTATAAAGACATCTGACAATCTTTCTGAGGCAGTTTGCGATAAAATAAGTATAGCAGAAGTATTTAGAAATCTTATTACCAATGCTATTAAATATAATAATAAAAAAGAAAAATTTGTAGAGATAGGATTTGATGAAATAAAACATGCCTATTATGTCAAAGACAATGGCATTGGGATTGATAAAAGTAATCATGAAAAAATATTTCAAATTTTTAAACGATTACATTCTCATGACCACTATGAAGGATCTGGAGCAGGCTTAACCATAGTAAAAGCTATTATTGAAAGACATGGTGGTAAAATTTGGATCGACTCAGTTCTTGACAAGGGAAGTTGTTTTTATTTTAATTTTAACGGAGGTACTGATGGATAATAAAGCAAAAGATAACTCACCTATACTTGTTGTTGAAGATGCAGATGAAGACTTTATGGCAACCAAAAGAGCATTTAGGCTCGAAAAAATTGAAAGGCCATTGATTCGTTGTCATAGTGGGCAGGAGGCCCTGCACTTTTTATTAAAACAAGATAACTATGCAAATAATACTGTTAAGCCTATTTTGATCATGCTAGATCTAAATATGCCTGGCATGGATGGCCGTGAAGTTTTATCTACGATAAAGTCAAATGAGGCATTGAAACCAATACCTGTTATTATATTTACCACTTCTAATGATCCCCGAGATATCGCTTACTGCTATGCTCATGGTGTTAATAGTTATATACAAAAGTCTGTTGATTTTGATGATTATAAAAAATCGATAAGTCTTTTTTATAACTATTGGTTTTCATTAAATTCATTACCCTAACAACTATAGCAGTAAATCGACTTAATTAAGGAAAAATATAATATGGATAAAGTGAAAGTATTATTAATCTGCAACTTATTACTTGTGGCTATTATTTTCTTTGTCGATTTAAATACACCGCTAGGTATTGCAGGTGGTGTTCCTTATATTTTGTGTATTTTATGTACACTTTTCATGAGTGATATTTATGCTAGCATTAAATTTGCAGTGCTAACAACCTTGTTAACTATTATTGCAGCTTTACCATTAGAGAGTTACGCTACGGACTTATATGTTGCGGCAATGAATAGAGCTTATGCGATACTGGCAATTTGGGGGGCTGCTTTTATTATATATCAGAAGAAAAAAGCAGATTTAATAGTAGAGGAAAGTAATAAAAGTAGTAAGAAAATTTTACAAACAGTTCCAGGAGCTTTGTTAGTGGTAAATCCCATGGGTAAAATAGTTTTTTCAAATAAGTTTGCTCAAACATTGTTGGCTTATGAAGAAGAAGATATGATTGGTTTGTCTACTGATAATCTTATGGATAAAGCACTGATAGAAAAACACGATGACTACATACGCTGCGAGCCAGGGAGAGGCGCAGCCGAGGGCGAGTAGTCCGCGATAGCTGACGATTTTTTGAAGAGCGTAGCGAGTTTAAAAAATCTTTACGTCAGCGTAGAGTCATTTGAGAGACGGTCCGCAGTGTGCGTAGTACACGTAGGGCCGTTGACGAGGACGGTCGCGGCTTTATGGTGGTCGCGTTATGCGAGTTCATTTCGGGGTCACGATGGCCGAAATGTTTCTCGAGCATAGCGACTCACTTGAAACAGTACTTTAAAGATCCTTTACCAATGCGAATGGGGGAAGGACGGGAAGTTTTTATCATTAATAAGAATAAACAAAAAATTCCGGTAGAAATTTCTTTAAATGCCATTAGTTACAAAGGGACTCAGCAGGTATTAGTTTCAATTATTGATATAACAGAACGTAAATCAATAGACAAAATGAAAGAAGAATTTATTAGAAAATTAAAAGTGTCTAATCAAGAATTAAATGATTTTGCTTATATTGCTTCTCATGATCTAAAAGAACCTTTGCGTGGTATACACAACTATTCGGAATTTTTGTTAGAGGATTATAGTAATAATCTAGATAATGAAGGTAAAAAAATGCTACAAGCTTTACCTCGTTTAACAAAGCGATTAGAAGAGCTGATTAATACTTTACTTAAATATGCAAGGCTCGGTAATGCTGATTTGCAGATTAAGCATAATCATTTAGAGAAAATACTTGATGGTGTAATAAACTCCGTAGATTCAACATTAAAAGAAAAAAATGCTTCAGTAAATATCGTCAATAAGCTACCTGTCATAAAGTGCGATGCCATACTTATGGGGGAAATATTTTATAATTTAATAATAAATGCAGTAAAGTATAATGAAGATGATGAACCTAAAATAGAAATAGGTTGTCAACAAGAAACTAATATTATTTATGTCAAAGATAATGGTATTGGCATTAAAGAGTCACATAAAAACAAAATATTTAAACGCTTGCATGGGCGGGACAAGTATGGTGATGGAACAGGAGCAGGGCTCACTATCGTTAAAAAAATGATAGAGAAACATGATGGAAGCATATGGTTTGATTCTGCAGAGAAAGAGGGAACAACTTTTTATTTTAAAATCCCACAAGGAGATTAATCCGTGGATAAAGAACATATTATATTAGTTGTAGAAGATAGTGACGAAGATTTTGAAGCAACAAAGCGTGCCTTTAAAAAATCAGGGCTTGCAAATGTTTTGATCCGCTGTAGGGATGGTGAAGAGGCAATAGACTATTTCTTTTCTGAGAAAAATTCTTTAAATTTTATTCCAAACATTATTTTATTGGACTTGAATTTGCCTGGAACTGATGGTTTAGAGGTCTTGAAAAAGCTAAAGGGCGACGATCGTTTTAAGCGCATCCCTATTGTAGTGTTAACAACGTCTAGTGATGAGTATGATATCGAGAAGTGTCATGATAGTGGAGTTAATAGCTACATGGTAAAACCTGTTAACCTAGGAAAATTTATAGAAGCAATACAGCACTTAAATGATTATTGGTTTGAGGTGGTTGTTTTGCCAAAAGGTTGACAGGTATTTAATGATGGAAAAGAAATACTTAAGAATACTCATTGTTGATGATAATGATGTTGATAGAAACGTATATCGTCGCTATATTAATTCTGCAGAACTACTTGAGGCCGATATTTTTGAAGCGGATACAGCTCAAATGGGATTGGAAAATATAGCGACCTGTCAACCTGATTGTATTTTATTAGATTATAATTTGCCAGATTTTAGTGGTATTGAGTTTTTATCAAAGATTCACTGTAGTAAAGAAGCTAAGCCACCGATTATTATGTTGACCGGAGAAGGTTTATCAAAAATAGCCCTAAAGGCTATTGAGTATGGCGCCCATGATTATTTGGTAAAATCTCAAGAGTCTTTAGAACGTTTATGGCTGACTATTTTGAATGCAGTTGAAAAAGATAGATTAACAAAAGAGTTACAAGAAAAGCATAGTGCGTTAGAAAAACTTGCTTACTTTGATCAGTTAACGGGGTTATGCAATAGAGCCTCTTTTACTAGCTTTGCTAAAAAATCTATATCATCGGCAATAAGACATAAACATTTATTAGCCCTATTATTAATAGATTTAGATAACTTTAAACATGTTAATGATACCTTAGGACATGGAGCGGGTGACTTACTATTAAAACAAGTCGCAGATAGAATAAAAAAATCTGTTAGAACAGAAGATCATATAGCAAGGATCGGTGGCGATGAATTTGTTCTGATGTTGACTGAAATTAGAGACTCTCGTGACGCAGGTATTATTGCTGATAAATTAATAAAAATCATCACTCCTAGCTATAACTTACAAGGAAATACTGCTGAAATTGGGGCAAGTATAGGCATTGCTAACTTTCCTGAGTTCGGTAGAGATTTAGAGGAGCTAACGAAGAATGCTGATATGGCCATGTATAAAGCTAAAAATTCAGGTAAAAATCAGTATCAATTTTATACAAAAAGCTTATCGTTAGAGAGTAATTTAAAAAAACGTTAGCGATTCCCGCTAGGAATTGCTCCCAAATCGTGTGGAGCTTTTTTTAAGAAAGTGCTGTACTGCGAAGAATGGTAGGTTATCAACAAGCCCTAAGGTTTATCGATAACCTGCTTAACGGCATCCAGCGTTGCCGGTATTTTAATGGGTTGGGCTGCGCACTGCCCCATGGCAATATCTGGATCTTTTAACCCATGCCCTGTTAGCGTACAGACAATGGTACTGCCCGCGGGTATTTTGCCAATATTAACGTCATGCATGACACCGGCAATGGAAATAGCTGAAGCCGGCTCACAAAAAACACCTTCGTGTTCCGCCAATAATTTTTGGGCTTGCAAAATGACTGAATCGTCAAAAGCAGCAAACCACCCCTGTGATTGCCTCACGGCATTTTCTGCTTTATCCCAAGACTGTGGATGACCAATACGAATAGCCGTGGCTACAGTTTCTGGTTGGGCTATAGGCTGTCCTGCTAAAAACGGTGCCGCGCCAGCTGCTTGATAGCCTAGCATTTTAGGTGTTTGACAATTAAAGCGTGACGCATCCTCACCATAGCCCATCCAATAGGCTGAAATATTACCGGCATTGCCCACGGGTAAGGCATGAAAATCAGGCGCCGCACCCAGTGCCTCCACTATTTCAAAGGCTGCCGTTTTTTGTCCTTGCAAGCGATAAGGGTTGACGGAATTCACCAAGGCAATGGGCAGGCTTTGACTGATTTCTTTCACCAGCTGCATGCCTTCATCGAAGTTACCGGCTATCTGCAGAATACGCGCACCATGCATCATCGCTTGCGCTAATTTACCCATAGCAATATTACCATCAGGCACGAGGACGAAGGCATCAATTCCCGCACGTGCCGCATAAGCAGCAGCCGCCGCTGAGGTATTGCCCGTAGAAGCACAAATAATCGCTTTTGCTCCTTCATGTACCGCTTGCGTTACCGCCACGGTCATACCACGGTCTTTAAAGGAACCAGTAGGGTTTACGCCTTCGTATTTTACATAAATATTTACCTTTTCTGCCAACAATCCTGGTATATGGCGCAAGGGAATAAGCGGTGTATTACCTTCGCATAAGCTGATGGGCTTGATGTCCTCAGCTAAAGATAGACGATGATGATACTTTTCAATTAAGCCTGCATATTTCATAGTGATGCATCCAAGGTTTCCATACGAATCCTGATAACGTTTTCATGAACGTCTGCTAAAGATTCCATACGTTCAATGGCGACATTCATATTCTTTTCAATAACACGGTGAGTTAAAATCACAACAGGTACACACTGCGCACCTTCACCGCTATCTTTTTGTAAAATAGCTTCAATGCTGATATTAAGTTCGCCTAAGATTTTAGTGATTTCGCCTAATACCCCGGCTTTATCTGACACATTTAGACGCAAATAATAGGAGGTTTCCACATCATCCATGGGTAATACTGTCTCTTCGGATAATGCCTCACGCTGAAAAGCCAAATGCGGCACTTGATGCTCCGGGTTTACCGTCATCATCCGTGCCACTTCTACAATATCTGCCACGATAGCAGAGGCAGTAGGTTGAGCACCGGCACCGGCACCATACAATAGCGTAGGGCCTAAGGCATTAGCTTGAATCAACACAGCATTCATCACACCATTGACATTGGCCATCATGCAATGTTTGGGGATCAACGTGGGGTGCACACGCAACGCTAGGCCTGAAGAGCGCTGTGATGCTATCCCTAAATGTTTAATACGATAGCCCAACTTGTCGGCATAATGCATGTCTTCTGTGGTGATTTGTGCAATACCCTCGCGATGGACTTTATCAAATTGCAAGGGAATACCATAGGCGATAGACGCTAAAATTGTTAGCTTATGAGCTACATCGTGACCTTCCACATCAAAGGTCGGATCTTCTTCAGCATAACCAAGCCGCTGTGCTTCTTGCAATGCCTCAGCAAAATCGCGCCCCTGAGTTTCCATTGCACTCAAAATAAAATTGCTGGTGCCATTAATAATTCCCGCCAGCCATTCGATACGATTACCCCCCAAACCTTCACGAATGGTTTTAATCACAGGAATACCACCGGCGACTGCTGCTTCAAAAGCAACCATAAGTCCTTTTTCTGAGGCTTGCTGAAAAATATTATTGCCTTCCATTGCAATGAGGGCTTTATTAGCCGTAATAATATGCTTGCCATTGGTTATCGCTTGCAACACACAATCCTTCGCTGCATCGGTGCCCCCCATGAGCTCTACCACGATGTCAATGTCTGGATTACGCACAATATCTGCAGGATCTTCTGTTAACGTTAGACCTTGCGTCTCACAAATCCGCGCTTTGTCTTTGCTTTTTACTAAGGCATGCGTCACTTGCAATTGACGACCAACCCGCCGGGCAATCTCTTCGCCATTTTGACGCAATACATTGACCGTACCGCCACCCACGGTGCCCAAGCCCAATAAGCCTATCTTGATAGCTTTCAATTTACCCTCCCAATACCTCACAATATGTAACGTATATTTTTAATGGCCTGTCGTGTACGCTGTTTATTTTCTATAAGCCCAAAACGTACAAATTCATCACCATAACGACCAAACCCTATACCGGGCGCAACTGCAACATTCGCTTCTGTTAGCAACCGTTTGGAAAATTCCAAAGAGCCCAGATGTCTATAAGGTTCAGGGATCTTAGCCCAAACAAACATGGTGGCTTTGGGCTTTTCTACTGGCCAACCAGCACGCTGTAGCCCTTCGCACAACACATCACGACGCAAACGATATCTATCACAAATCTCATGCACACAAGCTTGGTCACTTTCCAGGGCATGAATAGCAGAAACTTGCACCGGCGTAAACATACCATAATCTAAGTAAGACTTCATGCGCGCCAGGGCTGCGATCAATTTTTCATTGCCACACATAAAGCCCACACGCCAGCCCGGCATATTATAACTTTTTGACAGTGAAAAAGACTCTACCGCAATCTCCTTCGCCCCAGGCACCTGCAAAATAGAGGGGGCTTGATAACCATCAAAAACAATATCGGCATAGGCTAAATCATGAATTACCCAAATACCGTACTCTTTAGCCATCGCCACAACCTTTTCAAAAAAAACTAAATCTACACATTGTGTAGTTGGGTTAGCAGGAAAATTTAGTACCATCGCCTTAGGCTTCGGCCAAGTATCTTTAATGGTTTGTTCCAATAAAGCAAAAAAGTCATGATCTGGCGTTAATGGCACATGGCGAATGTTGGCGCCAGCAATAACAAAACCATAAGTATGAATGGGATAAGAAGGACTGGGCACCAACACCACATCGCCAGGCCCCACCATAGATAAGGCTAAATGAGCCAGACCTTCTTTAGAACCCATGGTTACAATCGCCTCTTTATCCTGCTCAAGCTCTACAGCGTAACGCTGTTGATACCAACGCGCGATGGCACGGCGCAACCGCGGTATACCCTGGGAATTAGAATAGCGATGAGTGTCTGGGCGTTGTACCGTTTCGATTAATTTATCCACAATATGCGCAGGTGTAGCCTGGTCTGGATTCCCCATACCAAAATCAATGATATCTTCACCACGCTGGCGCGCTTCGGCTTTTAATGCGTTAACAATGTTAAAGACATAGGGTGGTAGGCGCTTAATGCGTGGGAATTCAGTCATGGGCTTTCCTTGCTAACGGAGACGGTATATTCTGATTATGATAATATAATGGGCCTTATAACGTAAATGGTTAATCCTGTGGAAATAAACCTAGACTCAAATCAATCTAACTATCAAATTCGTGCCTATGAGCCCGGCATTTTAACCATTAACCAAGAGACCTATCAACAAAGCCTATTACTTACACCTGATAAACT
This sequence comes from Gammaproteobacteria bacterium, assembly GCA_965230455.1. GTDB lineage: Bacteria > Pseudomonadota > Gammaproteobacteria > CBDDKY01 > CBDDKY01 > CBDDKY01. Next base: position 1,465,557 of record CBDDKY010000003.1, on the reverse strand, counting down.
TGTGCCAAATTGGCCTGTTAGCAGCATCGATGAGCTACAAACTGCACACATAGAACAACTACTCTCCATTTCTGCCGATATCATACTATTAGGCACAGGAGAGCGTTTGCAGTTTCCTCCACAAGCCCTACTGGCCCCACTCTATAAGAAACAATTAGGTATGGAAATTATGGACACAGCCGCTGCCTGCCGCACTTTCACCGTGCTAGCCAGCGAGGGCCGCCAGGTTTTGGCCGCACTAATCTTGGAGAAACCCTAGGGCGTATTATACTGCGAACGGTTAGGTAGTGTTGATTTATACCCAATTAACCTGAAGATGCTTGTTTGAGCATTCCATCTAATGAGCATCTTTAGCCGTTTTTCCCTCAGCTTGTCCTCGCAATAGAATAGCTATTACTCCGGCAATCTTCGGTCAAAACGGTTAAATCTACTCATTATCTGGACGCTCAATCTTCAAATTAAGCTCAGTAATAAAAAATATCAAAACCAAGCATCTTCAGGTTAATTGGGTATAACTATGTTTCCTCGTCAAACTACTAAAATGACAATTTGACGAGGAAATAAGGCTAACTGCCAGCCTCGTCAAACTGCTAAAAAAGCATTTTAGCGAGGACAGCTAAGTTATTAAGGCCTGTTTGCGCCACCCTCAACCAATAGGCCCTAATATAAAAAACCAAAATAATAAAGAGGAATTGATTGATGACTTGCCATTAACATATCATCTTTAACTAAAATACCATTTTGCAGACCCTTAAGCTGCTTTCGAGTTTTGCTGCTCCCACCAATCTCAAAAATTAAATTATCGATTTCATAGTCGCTCGACTTATTATGGCTTATAGGCAACCCGGCATTTTTAGTGGCTTGCACAAAAGCTAGCTCTCTAATTGCACCTAACGTTTCAGGCGTTGTTTGCTTAGTTAACAATGCGTAGTATAAATTGGTATTATATAAGAATACTTTCTCAGGCCTTCTTAATTGAAGATTTCCGCTTTCAGCTGGAAAAATCATTTCTACCAGCCCGGCTTCATGTAGAATTTTCAAGTAATTGGCAACTGTCTTTTCATCAATTTTCAAATTTTTCCCAATGTTATGGGCGCTGATTTTCCCTGGCGGAATAGATACCAAGTAATTTAATATTTTTTCAAAATAACTTAAATTTGAGGTTTTTAAATGATAGAAATTAGCAATATCTTCATAGACTGTTTTTTCAATAGTAAGTAATAGCTTCTCATAATAAGAAAGGGGATCATCGACAAAAAAAGGATAAAAGCCACTTTTTAAGTGTTCATGATATAAACCCAATACTCCCTTAATAGAAGCTATTTCTTCATTGAGTAAGGCATAGTTTTCCACCAGCGTGGATAATGCATAAGGCTTTAAATCGTGCCCATGATAAAAGTTTAAATACTCCCTAAAAGATAACCCATGCAATCTATAAAGTTTTGCGCGTCTGGTTAAGTCATAGCTGCCTTTGACTAAATTTAAGCTGGAACTCCCTGAAAAAGCAATTTTTATCTCAGGGAAACTGTCATACAAGTTTTTTAATTCTTGATCCCAATGGACGTATTTATGAATTTCATCAATAAAAAAATAATCAATACCCTTTTCTAAATGTAGCGACTCAACAAATTCATAAAGGGTATTCGTTCTAAAAAATATATGATCCGCTGAGAAATAAAAGGCTTGCTCCGGGTCAGGAAAATTCAGCTTTATATACTGCAATAGCATGGTTGTTTTCCCTACTCCACGAGGGCCAACCAAGCCTATCAGACGGTTATTGAAGTTAAAGCTTTCAAATAAATAACGAAAATGGGTTGTTTCCGCTTGCTTTAACAACCGTAAATAAATTTGCTGCAGTGTATGGATCATAAAAACCTCAAAATCCGGAGTACACTCCGGTAAAAATCAATTATACCCGGAGTATACTCCGGATTTTGAGGTTTTTCAAGCAAGCAAACCTAACTCTTTGTTTTTAAAAAATTAAAAATATGGCTATCTATACTAGGGTCTGTTAACAATTCATTTTCACGCTGCAATTTGAATAAAACGGGTGCAAATTCGAGTTCATTTTCGTTACATAGTTCACTATGCGGCCTCAAATAAACGCAAATTTGCCCTCCATTATTTCAAATTTCGCTTGCAAAAATGAAATGTCAACAGACCCTAATTTGTTGCTTTTTGTTCAGTAATATAAAAATCACCGACAAAATCCAAAGAAAGCGCATAATGACAACCCGCCGGTACGTCTGCCTCTACAACGGCTTTAAGCTTATTGACCAAATTTTCCATAAACACTTTATCGCGGTGTGGCTTTCTAAGCACAGCAACCTCTAAATACACATGGGGATGCAGGTAGTCTTGCGCAGGGTAAGCCCGCGATTTACAAAGGCCTGCACTAGAATCTATTGCATTAATAGTAGATTCAATGGCCTGTAACAAAGGCTTTACCGCAAAATTTAAATCTTTAGTATAATAACAGGTAACGTATGGCATGGTTTACTCCTTCTGTTGTAAAAAATAATGGCAATCAAATCAGTAACAAATAATATAAACGAGACAACAGTGTCAAGGCAACAGTTGCAAAAATCGGTTATTTCTGGCACGTTGGGACAACGTTTGCCCCGACTAATGCCATAGGAAAACATTATAAAAAATGAATACTGAAGATAACCGGAAAGCGCCCGAATTACAAGCCATTGATAATAACCCTTGTGGTATTTGCCGGGTATTGGGACTACCTTTTTGTCGCGGGCATGGCGGTGGAAGCGATGAGCAGGAAGACCAAAACTCAAAAAAAGACTTTGAAAGCAAAAAGATAAACTCTTTTTTTGAAGATAATATTGCTTGGCAAGAAAACGCAACGAACGACTTCCTCTATCAATATAGCAATCCCTTCTCAGCATTTAGCATTACAGTGGATTTGGCTAGAGGGAACCTGTTATTGATAGGGCCAGAGTTTGCCAACATCGATGAACAAAAAGTTCTTGAAACCTTACATCAAGCTATCAGCAAGTTGTTACAGGGGACTGAAATAAACAGCGACAAACTAATAAAAACAGCTAATAGCCTAAAAATTGAGGGAATTAGTTCTGCGAAATTCGATAGTTTTATTACCAAGCTGCTGGAAAAAAACCTCCTTCCAACCCAATTGCCTGAAAATTCCCATAATATTTCTCAGCATGAGAAACAGACTGAGCTAAATACCTATAAAACCCCAAGGCCTTTTGATATCACAAATGGCCCTGGCTTTATGGGGATAAAATAGCTCCTAGTGAACCTGAGTTCGACATAGGAACGGCTAAAACCTGCGATAAATCCAGGGGGACGGCGTTAAAAACTCAAAAAAATACTCGCATTAGCGGTGCTAGTATTGCGTTTTTTTGAGCTTTCGCCTTGTCCTCCTTGATTCCCCTGGGTTTTACCACCTTCTTACTTATGTCGAGCCTAGGTTAGTGACGCTTATCAGGAATAATCCGAGCAATCTTAATGGTATTACCCTGGGTTTTAACCACTTCTATCGGGTAACCATTAATGCGTAGTCCTGTGGGGTAATTGGGAATAATTTCCAAGCGTTCAATAATCAATCCACTTAAGGTTTTAGGGCCATCGATAGGCAAATGCCAATCCATCACACGATTTAATTCACGCACATTAGCACCACCATCCACTAAAAAGCTACCGTCTTTTTGGGCATGCACATCACGAGAGGTGCTAGCTAAATTGATACTAAACTCCCCTACAATTTCTTCGAGAATATCTTCTAGGGTCACCAGGCCAATAATATCGCCATATTCATCCACCACCAGACCACTGCGAACTCGCTGCTCTTTAAAGTTAACTAACTGTACATGCAAGGGCGTGCCTTCGGGAATAAAATAGCTTTCGGTAAGGTTTTTTCTTAAGTTTTCTTTATTTAATTTATTATTAGCCAATAAATTAACAGCACGTTTCATGGGCAACATACCCAAAATATTATCAATACCCTCTTCATACACCACCAGCCTACTATGACGGCAATGGTGAATTTGCCTAGCCAATAAACCCCAGGACTCTCCCAAATCAATCCCTACAATTTCATTACGTGGGATCATTACATCCTCCACCGTAATGGTTTCTAAATCCAAAATCCTAAGCAGCATTTCACTATGGCCTAAAGGGATATGACTGCTTGCTTCCGTCACCACGGTGCGTAACTCTTCGCGGTCTAATGGGTCTGCCGTCCCTCGTTTTGGCTTTAAACCACATAGACGCACCAATCCATTGGCAATAAAATTAACCAATATTACCACTGGAAAAAGAATATTCAGCAGGAGTTGAATAGGCCAAGAAACAATAAAAGCAAATGGCATCGCGTAATAGGCAGCAATGGTTTTAGGAGTGACTTCAGAAAAGATTAATACCACGAAAGTCAGCAAAACAGTGGCTACTGCTACCCCTACATCTCCATACAAACGCATGGCAATCAATGTTGCAATGGCCGATGCCAAAATATTGGTAAAGGTATTACCAATGAGAATCACCCCAAGCAGCCTATCAGGTCGCTGCAAAAGCCCATCAACCCGTTTGGCCACACGATGTTTTTTCTTCACTAAATGCCTAAGACGGTAACGATTCAGTGACATCATCCCTGTTTCAGCACCCGAAAAAAAACCATTGATTAAAATGAGCGCTACCAAAATAATAAATAAAACACTAACCGGGATGCTATCCAATTTTTATCCTCATACTAAAAGTCCCGCCAAAAACCGGCTGCCAAAATATGACAACGCTAACAGCAGAAAACCTGACAACGTCCAACGCACAGCCACATCACCGCGCCAACCAAAATAGAACCGACCCAATAGTAAGGTAGCAAACACGCCCCAAGCTAGCAAGGATAACACGGTTTTTTGTAATAAATGTTGAGCGAAGATATTTTGAAAAAATAAAATACTGGAGCCTAAGACAATGGTTAATAATACAAAACCTAAGATGACCATTTGAAACAATAAGCTCTCCATGGTCTGCAGCGAAGGCAAAAGACGCAATAAGTTAGCTGCTTTTTTATGCCGCAACATACGATTTTGCCATGCTATAACCAAAGCCTGCCATGCCGTAATACATAACACGCTAAAAGCTAACACCGCTAATAAGATATGGCTCAGTTGTTTAGGATCGGCACCTGTATCAATTATATTACTGGTGGGGAAAAGCATAACTAAGCCTAGCGATAACACTGCCAAAGGATTAGCAAATAGCACCAAATTGAGTAAGGGCTTACCCAAAGAGGCCAAAATGATTAATAATGCATTGAGCCAGGCTACCAGGGAGAGCACATTAAAAAAACTTAAATTCTGCCCTCCCTGCACATCTATCCAACGATGCAACAACCAGGCATGTGCTGTAGCGGCCATTAGGCCTGCAACTAAAACCAACCAACGTTCACGTTGCAAGCGTCCAGTGAACCGGAACCCCTGCAGGCCCATCCCCAGCAAATAAAAAAGCAACGTACTTGCAAGCAAAACAGAGGATTCCATAAACACTCCTCTAAGCCTTAAGCGTGCAGAGAATCTATCGTTACTTTCCCACGGAAAACACGATATGAGTAAAAGGTATAAGCACACAGTAATGGTAGTAAAATCGATGTTCCTACTAATAAAAATACCAACGAGCTTTTTGGTGCTGCTGCCTGCCAGAGCGTTGTGTTATAAGGGATGATGTAAGGCCAAACGCTCAGCGCAAATCCTAAGTAAAACAAAAAGAAAATGCTTGCGCTGCCCGCAAAAGGCAACCAATCATATCTCTTTTTAAGGGCTAACCAACTCCCTACAATCACCAAAGCAGTCACTAGAGGTAATGGAAACAAATAATAAACATTAGGAGCAGAGAACCATCTATTCATAATTTGTGGCACTAAATGCGGTGTCCAGTAGCTCACTATTAACATAGCCCCGGCCATACAGCCTAATAAAGTTTGAGCTACTGGATACATGCGTGCTTGCAACTCGCCTTCCGTCTTACCAATAAGCCAACAGGCCCCTAACAAAGCGTAACCTAACACTAACGCAGCGCCGGTAAAACAACTAAAGGGCGTTAACCAGTCATAAAAAGGTACAGCTCCCTGCACAGGCTCCACGCCATAGCCCTGTACCACAGTACCAAGCACAACCCCTTGACAAAAAGTTGCAACCAAAGAGGCAAAGAAGAATATCCCACTCCACAGATGCCTATATTGAGTGGATTTATGCCGAAATTCAAAGGTCACCCCACGCAATACAAGTGCGGCAAGCATCAACATAATAGGCATATATAGCGTTGGCAATAGGGTACTATAGACAACGGGAAAAGCCCCATATAATAAAGCACCACCCAATACCAACCAGGTTTCATTACCATCCCAAACAGGGCCAATGGTTTCTATCATAATGCAACGATGCTGTTCCTCCTTAACAAAGGGAAATAAGATACCAATCCCTAAATCAAATCCATCTAGCAACACATACATCATGATGACAAAAGCCACAATCGCCAACCAAATAACAGGGAGTATTGTCATATTTATTTCTCCCCTTCAATTGCGGTGGCTGGCGCTTCGCCCTGTCCCATGTAAGCAAACATGGACACATCATCAGCTTGAGGGCCGTTACGCAACAAGTGATGCATATAAACAATATAACAAGCAAAGACAAACCCATAGATAATAATAAAGCTTACAAAAGAAAGTAATACATGTTTCCAGTCTAAGTGAGCAGCCGCATTCATGGTGCGAATGAAGTGATAAACCACCCAAGGTTGGCGCCCTACTTCAGCCGTCACCCACCCCGCCCAAACGGCAAAGATAGCTAAAGGCGGTGTAAATACCATGAAACGCTGCAACCAACGCGCTTCATAGAGTTTGCCTTTCAGCAAACTAAGCACACCGTATAAGGCGGCAAACAACAACAGTAGCCCAATACCTACCATAATTCTAAAGCTAAAGAAAACCGGCGCCACGGGTGGTCTGTCACGTTTTGCAACAGAAGTTAGCCCAATGAGCTCACCTTCTAACTTATGGGTGTTAATAATGCTTGCGCCATAGGGAATTTCTATGGAATAGAGGTTTTTTTCTTGTTTTTCACTAGGCCATGCAAACAGCACTAACGGCGCTCCTTTTTGCGTATGCCAAACCCCCTCTATGGCTGCCGTCTTAAGCGGCTGGTTCTCATGCACGACTAAACCCACAGTATCTCCCAATAGTATTTGCAGTGGTACTAAAACTAAAAGCGCTATGATGGCAAACTTAAAACAAGGCTTAGCAATATCTAAATGGACCTTACGTAATAAGTAATAGGCTGACACACTGCCCACAAAACAAGCGCCGGTAATGTAAGCCGCCAACACCATATGTGTCAACCGTGGCCATGTTGAAGGATTATTAATGGCATCCCACCAACTGGTGACAATAAACTTACCATGAACAAACTCTGCCCCTGCGGGTGTTTGCATCCAAGAGTTGGCTATCAATATCCAAAAAACAGAGAACAACGTACCCAACATGACCAAAAAGGTCGCTAAATAATGAACCCGAGGGCTTACTTTATCCCAACCAAACCACATGATACCGATAAAGCCTGCCTCCAAGAAAAAGGCACTTAATGTTTCATAGCCAAACAAAGGCCCAAGTACCGCACCAATAGCATTAGTAAAACCCGGAAAGTTTGCGCCTAACTCATAGGCCATGACAATACCTGATACCACGCCCATACCAAAGGTAAGAGCAAAAATTTTGGTCCAATATTTACAGATTTTTAAATAGACAGGGTTTTTCGTTTTTAACCAAATGCCTTCCATGATGGCTAAAAATAAAGCTAACCCAATACTGATGGAAGGAAAAATAATATGGAAAGCGACGGTGAACGCAAATTGTGCTCGGGATAACAACTCAGACAAGACAGGAGACATAATGGTTCCTCAAGAAATATTGGCCATTACCCTAACTTCCGCCGTTGAAATCGACTACGGCATTTAGGATTATCGATAAACCTAACCGCATAGGTTATCAATAAGGCGCCATGATGATAGGAACCATTTTAGGCTTCGACTTTAACAGGGTCAAGCGTCATCGCCTGCAAGTTGCTGAAAGTTATTCCCACTCAATAGTTGCCGGTGGCTTGGAAGAAATATCATACACGACACGAGAAATACCTTTGACTTCATTGATAATGCGATTAGACACATGTTCCAAAAAATCATAAGGCAAATGCGCCCAGCGAGCCGTCATAAAATCTACGGTTTCCACAGCGCGCAGCGCTACCACATAATCATATTGCCTAGCATCACCAATAACCCCTACAGATTTCACGGGCAAGAATACAGCAAAGGCTTGACTGACTTTATGATATAAGTCTTTCTCTAATAGTTCTTGTATGAAAATAGCATCTACTTGGCGCAATAAATCTGCATAGATTTTATTAACTTCGCCTAAAATACGCACAGTCAATCCAGGACCGGGAAAAGGATGCCGATAAACCATATCATAGGGTAAGCCTAACGCTAAACCAATCTGCCGCACTTCATCCTTAAACAGCTCTCGAAGCGGTTCCAATAGTTGTAATGACATATTGTCAGGCAAACCACCTACATTATGGTGAGATTTGATAACATGAGCATTACCTGACTTAGCAGCTGCTGATTCAATCACGTCAGGATAGATAGTGCCTTGCGCTAACCATTTTACATTGGGAAGCTTTGCTGCCTCTTGCTCAAAAGTCTCTACAAAAACTCTTCCAGCTATTTTTCGTTTCTTTTCAGGGTCTGTCTCGCTGGCTAGGGCATCCAAAAAGGCATCCGCTGCATCTACAGCTATCACCCGCATACCGCGATGCTCTGCAAACATGGTCATCACTTGCGCAGCTTCATCTTGGCGTAACAAACCATTATCCACAAAGACGCAAATCAATTGTGAACCAATGGCGCGATGCAATAAAGCCGCCACCACACTGGAATCCACACCACCCGATAAACCCAATAATACGGCATCATCCCCAACCTGTGCTTTAATACGCTCAATGGCATCTTCAATAATATGAGCCGGTGTCCAATGACGTTCACAGCCACAAATGTCCATCAAAAAGCGTTCCAGGATACGTTGCCCCTGACGCGTATGGGTGACTTCTGGATGAAATTGTAAACCATAAAAACGGCGCTCATCATCAGCCATGGCAGCAATGGGTGCTGTTTTGGTTGCAGCGGTTACACGGAATCCTTCTGGTAGGGTTGTAACTTTGTCACCATGGCTCATCCAGACATCAAGAAAATTCATCACACCTGCTTGGGTTTTTTCTATATGGTCTTCAATGTCTGAGAGTAAACGTGAATGCCCATGCACTTCTATTCGCTGAGCACCAAACTCTCGTTGAGAAGAAGAACCAACGGCACCACCTAACTGTAATGCCATGGTTTGCATACCATAACAAATACCTAAAACAGGACAGCCTATGTCAAACACAGCATCTGGCGCCCGCGGCGTTATGGATTGTGTCACTGTCTCAGGTCCACCGGATAGAATAATTCCCGCGGGCTTAAAGGCTGCTAAAAAAGCTTTATCCACATCAAAATGATGAATTTCACAGTACACACCAGCCTCACGCACGCGACGAGCAATAAGCTGTGTATATTGGGAGCCAAAATCTAAAATTAATAAGGATTGTGCATGTATATCTTGCATGGAAATGTTCACTCTATTCGGTAATTAGGGGCTTCTTTAGTGATACTAACATCGTGGACATGACTCTCTCGCATGCCAGCATTAGTCACTTTGACAAACTGTGCTTTGGTTCGCAAGGTTTCAATATCTGAGCAACCGGTATATCCCATGGATGAACGCAATCCACCAGATAATTGGTGAATAATAGCTGTCAGCGAGCCTTTATAAGGCACGCGACCTTCGATACCTTCAGGCACTAATTTCTCAACATCACTGTCTTCTTGAAAATAACGATCACTGGAACCTTTGGCCATGGCCCCTAAAGACCCCATGCCTCGATAAGTTTTGTAAGAACGGCCTTGATAAAGTTCTACATCGCCTGGGGCTTCCTCAGTACCAGCAAATAAACCACCCAGCATCACCACACTAGCCCCCGCTGCAATGACTTTACAAATATCACCAGAATAACGAACCCCCCCATCGGCAATCAGGGGGATATTTTCCGCAGCCAGTGCTTCTGCCACATTCGCGACAGCAGAAATTTGTGGCACTCCCACACCTGTCACAATGCGTGTGGTACAAATAGAGCCAGGCCCAATACCCACTTTAACGGCATCTGCACCTGCCGCCACTAAAGCTTTTGCCGCTTCTGCGGTGGCAATATTACCGCCAATAACGTGTACATGAGGGAACGTGTTTTTAACCCACCCTACCTGCTCAATCACGCCTTGTGAATGCCCGTGGGCCGTATCCACGACAATAACATCAGCACCAGCTTCCACCAGAGCTTCTGCACGCTCGCGGCCATCAACGCCGGTGCCCACGGCAGCACCTACGCGCAATTGGCCCAAATCATCTTTGGCCGCTAAAGGCTTTTCTTTGGCTTTTTCAATATCTTTAACGGTCATCATGCCCCGTAACTGAAACTGCTCATTCACAATAAGCACCTTTTCAATACGGTTTTTATGAAGCAGCGTCACCACTTCATCGCGAGAAGCGCCTTCCCGTGCCGTTACCAAACGGTCTTTAGGTGTCATCACTTGCGAAACAGGTTGGTCTAATTGGGTTTCAAAGCGCACATCACGTCCCGTAACAATGCCCACCAGCTGCTCACCCTCCACAACGGGTACCCCCGAAATATGATGGGCTTTGGTTACCTGTAGTAACTCTCTAACCGTGGTCGTAGGTAATACGGTAATAGGGTCTGATACCACACCACTTTCAAACTTTTTAACCCGTCTAACCTCTTCTGCTTGCCCTTGTATGGACAGATTTTTGTGAATAATACCGAGGCCACCTTCTTGAGCTAAAGCAATGGCTAAACGCGCTTCCGTTACCGTATCCATGGCCGCGGATAAAAAAGGCAAATTTAACTCAATAGTTTTAGTCAGGCGTGTTTTTAGAGAAACGGCTTTAGGCAGCACTTCTGAAAAGGCAGGGAGCAAAAGGACATCATCGAAAGTTAAGGCTTCACCTGTGACTCTAAGCATGACAAAGGACTCCAGATTGTAGTTATAGGGGACCTATCTCTCTTGCTAAAGAGAACAGGCCTTTAAGCTATAACGCCTCATTCTACTATAATTGCCACGCTATAGCTAGAAGTTTGCCTTTTCAAACAGCCGTAGGCGAATAAGATTATCTCCGGGTTTGATGTCGCCTACGCGGAAAATTGCACGTCTCCCCTGCCTGCGCCCTCCTGGGTACCTGTGCCCCCTTGGGTATGGAAACCCCAGCGCCTTTACCTCGGAGGCTAGCCCTCTGAGATTTCTCACGTTAAAAAAACTTGTCGTAACCCTAAGTTCTGAGCGATAATGGCAAAAATTTCTCGACATAAAAACAGCATGAAAAATAAAACCATCCTGATTACAGGCGCTTCCAGCGGCATTGGGGCTGCATGTGCAGAACGTTTTGCCCAAGAAGGTGCGAATTTAATATTGGTGGCCAGACGCGAGGAGCGCCTCAACGTGCTTGCCGCTAAACTAGAACGCGAATTTGCTATCAATTGCCTGAGCGTCCCTTGTGATATCTCCACGCGTGAAACCGTGGAAGCGTGTTTCCACGGCTTTTCTCAAGAGCTTGCTCAGGTTGATGTCCTCATCAATAATGCCGGCTTGGCACTTAGCCTGGATAAACTACAAGACGCTAATCCTGCTCACTGGAGCCAAATGATTGATGTTAATATCAAAGGGCTGCTGTATACCACTCACTTAGTCCTCTCTCACATGGTGGTAAAAGACAACGGACATATTGTGAATATTGCCTCTACCTCCAGCCATAATGTCTATGCCGGTGGTAGCGTTTACTGCGCCACCAAACACGCCGTAGATGCGCTCAGTCGAGGCCTACGATTAGACCTTGCTGGCAAACACATTAGAGTCTCCCAGGTCTCACCGGGCCTTGTGGAAACAGAGTTTAGTCAGACACGTTTTGCAGGCGATAAAGAACAAAGTGAAGCTGTCTACCACGGTTTTGAAGCGCTGACAGGCAACGACATTGCCGATAGTGTTGCTTACTGCGTCAATGCTCCGGCTAACGTTAATGTAAGCGAAATCATTGTGATGCCGGTAATGCAACATGGTTATAGTGCGGTTTATCGAGAAGACTAGGGCTTATCAGCATAACCGTCAAATCATATCGTTACGAGTCTGCCTCCCAATATATAGTCCCCGCAGTTGAAACCTCGGGTTTTAGCTGTCTGTCTGCCAGCCATCTTTGAACAATTTTTACTGAAAAAACTTGTCATTTAGAATCAACCATGTTGTAAAGGTTAGTTCTTTGCCCATATAACAGACCAAAAGTGCTGTTACTCCATCAACTACATGCGGCTTTTTCAAGTGTCTCCTTCGCTGAGAACCAACTTTTAGTTAGGGTACATCACTTATACACAGGGTCCACAAGCTTAATGGTGAGAAATATCAATATTCACTCCGCTTCAGGAATTATGCAGGTGTGACTGAGAGCCTATCCTATAGATTCATGTTTAAGTCGGTTGTATTGACAAGTTAAGCGCTTTAATACGGGCATTAGCTATAACAATAATTTTTCGCATTAATGCGGTTAAAGCCACTTTCTTTGGCTTCCCTCGCTCAACAAGCCCATTATAAAAAGTTTTTAACGAAGAGTTTGAGTTCCGTGCTGCCATCGCCGCCATGTATAGCCTTGGCTTAATGCCTGGTCGTCCATGACCCGTGGAACGATAACCTTGATGTCTTCCGCTGTCATTCGCTCTTGGAGCAACTCCCACCAGAGAAGCAATCTCTCGTCGACTCAATTGGCCTAGCTCAGGTAATAGAACGATTAACTCACTGGAGAGTATCTTTCCGATGCCTGGTATGGTTTGTATAGCCGTCTTCTTAAACGTCAGTAATTCATCATCGGCTATCAACGCATTAATGCGCGTTTCAAAGGCTTCAATTTCATTCGTAAGCATCTCTATCATACGCGAGCAACTGGCTTGCATTAAACTGCTTGTATTAGGAGCTTTCAATCGATTTTTTTCAGCTGTGCGCATTTGCTTTAAATCATGCTGGCGACTGACCAAATTATAGAGTTCGCTTTGAGTATCATTGGGCGGCTCATAACAAGCCAGGGTTTCATGTCGTTCATAGCCATAGCGTGCCAGAGCTTTTGCATCCAATGCATCGGTTTTTACCCCGTGTCCATAGGAACGAATAAAACTTTTTACATGGCGTGTATTGGCACGATGAACCGCTATGTGTTGTTGACAGAGTGTTAAGAGCAGGGGCGCTTCATAGCCACCTGTTGTTTCTATCACACATAAAGCTTGTTGGAGTTTTGCAGAGTATTCGGTTAGAAATGCTTGTATTCCACTGATGTCATTAGGGTATTCATGAACGGGGGGGGGCGCCGTGCAAGTTAACAAAAAAATTGAATTTACCGACATCAATGCCAACGAAGTTATTATATGCTACCATCATAGTCCTCTCGATAGTTAAAGGTGTTTACGATTGTAAGCGGGAGCACTTTATGTGTCCCTTGCAACCATTCAAACGTATCGAGAGCTGGGCTAGAGTACCTGGATTCTACGCGGTTGGTTTTACCAATAGCTATACGGTCGCTCATGCCCGCGAACCCTGGGCTTATGCCCGGGGTTCTACTCTCTTGGGACCTACTATAACAAAACTAAGACTTACAATAGCTAAAATCCTCGTTTTTTCAGTAAAAATTGTTCAAATCTGACTAACATCCAGGCGCTAAAATATAAAACTTATGTTATCACATTAACAAATAATTTCCCGAACTTTCAACTGCGGGGACTATATACCCGTAGCGTTTGAGTTTTAGGTGTTGCATGAAGCTTTCCATGGAGCACGCTATTGTTTTGAGCGCCAGATGTCAATTAGATTTGAATGATTTTGCCCTAAAAAAAGAGGATGGTAGCTATTGTTCTACCCGACGATTTTTTTAGGGCAAAATCATTCAAAGGTAGTTGGCAGATGGCAGCTCAAAAACCTAAAACTCAAACGCTACGGGTATAGCATTCTATACTTGGGTTGGCATGCACCAGCGGCCACCCTAATCTCTTAGCTAAAGCATCGGCAGATATAAATTTACCGGCACCCATATAGCCTACAATAAAAATACGCGTCGGCTCACTCATATTACGCCTACTCATTCAATAAAAAAGATAATGACGCAACAGGCCTTAAACCTCATCATCCAAATGTATCATAGCACTATCATCCACATTGCCCTTGGCGTGGCGTGCTTCATCGCTACGCTCCTTGGCAAGCTGGGCCAAATAAGCTTCATCAATATCACCCGTGACATAATGCCCCGTAAAGACTGAATCATCGAAAGTCGCAATATCAGGGTTACCTTCGTGTACAGCATCTATTAATACTTGTAAATCCTGGAAAACAAGCCAATCAGCCCCAATGAGACGGCAAATCTCTTCATTGGTTTTATTGTGTGCAATTAATTCATTGGCTGCTGGCATATCAATACCATAAACATTGGGGTATCGCACTTCTGGCGCTGCTGAAGCAAAATAAACTTTTTTAGCACCAGCCTCCCTGGCCATTTGGATGATTTCACGAGACGTGGTACCTCTTACAATAGAGTCATCCACCAACAGAACATTTTTATTTTTAAACTCCAACTCAATGGTATTGAGTTTTTGCCTAACAGAGCGGTGACGTTGGCGTTGGCCCGGCATGATAAAGGTACGACCAATATAACGATTTTTTACAAAGCCTTCACGAAACTTAACCCCCAAGGCTCTCGCCAAAGGCATGGCCACCGTTCGGCTGGTTTCTGGAATGGGAATAACCACATCAATATCATGAGACGGGCAAGTCTTGGCTATTTTCTCACCCAGTTTCATACCCATGAACAGACGAACTTTATAAACCGATACTTTGTCGATAAAGGTATCGGGACGCGCTAAGTAAACAAATTCGAATAGACATAAATGACGCTTAACAGAGTCAGCACATTGCTGGCGACGTAAGCGACCATCTTTACTAATAAATACAGCCTCACCTGGCGCCACATCATCAATCACCTTGAAGCCCAAGGTGTCTAATGCAACCGTCTCTGAAGCCACCATATATTCTGCGCTTCCTGCTGACTGACGCTGCCCTAATACTAAAGGTCTAATGCCGTGAGGGTCACGAAAAGCCACAATTCCCACATCAGCAATTAATACTGCCGCCGCATAAGCACCTTTACAGCGTTGATGTACGGCTTTTACTGCCGCAAAAATATCCTCCGCTGAAAGGATTAATTTATCTATTTTTTGTAGCTCATGGGCAAATACATTGAGTAAAATCTCAGAGTCAGAACTTGTATTTAAGTGCCGTCTATCAGCTTGAAATAACGCCTGCTTTAGTTCTTTAGCGTTGGTTAGATTACCATTGTGCACCAAGCTAATGCCATAGGGTGAATTAACATAAAACGGCTGAGCTTCTGCTTGACTTGAGCTGCCGGCGGTAGGATAACGCACATGACCAATACCCATATTGCCACGTAACTGCAACATATGCCGCATCTGAAACACATCGCGAACCAGACCGTTGGCCTTTTGCATAGACAAGCGACCATTTTCGCAAACCACCATACCGGCAGCATCTTGGCCACGATGCTGCAACGCAATCAATGCATCATAAATGCTTTGATTAACATCAGACTTACCCAAGGTTCCTACGATACCACACATATTAATTTCCCGTGTCTAAAGAGTCACCTGACATACCTGCATCTTTCTTAGAGGGAGGCGTTACGACAAAGTGTTCGGCAACATAATGAGGAAACTTACCTTGGTACAACCATTGTACAACACTTTCAAATTGTGGAATCAATTGCGAATTCATCCACCCATTTTTTTGTGGCAAATCACTAAGCTCTCCCACGAGTACCAATAAAGCCACTAACAAAATGCCGCGTGCTATCCCAAAAAACACGCCGATAAACCTATCGGTACCTGTTAGCCCTGAGCGTTTAACCAATTGTGTAATGACATAAGTTATCACAGAACCAATAAGCACGCTGCCCACAAATAACACAATACAGCTAACCGCCAAGCGCATCGGCGGTGCTTTAATACTATTTTCAAAATGCGTCGCAAGCGCTGTGCTAAAATTTAAAGCCACCCAAAAAGCAACTGTCCAAACAATTAAAGACAGTGCCTCGCGAATAAAACCACGCACAATGGCTATTAATGCCGATAACACAATAATACCTAAAATGGCATAATCGACCCAGTTCAAACTTGCTATCATTTGTTACCTCTATGTTGTGCTTTGTAAAACTACAGCCTTAATACCAAAATGCTTTTCCAATGGCGCCAATAAATCCACCGCTTCTTTTCGAGTAGCCTTAGGCCCGACATAGACACGGTAACGCTTTCCTATGGACGTCATAGCACTTTGGGTATAGGCCGCAAAGCCCTGTGCTTCCAAGCGCCCTTGCAACGCCTTAGCGTTTTTTTCCTTGGCAAAACTTGCGATTTGCAACACCCATTGTTCAGCTGACTTAGCCTTGACAGACGTTTTCGTGACAGCTTTTGTTGGCGTCGTTGGCGAAACAGATAAAGGGGCTGAGCTTATTTGAGGTTCGACGTTTGCTGCTGCTTGCACAGGCCCAGGCTGGGCAGACGTCACACTTTTCAGTAAGGGCGCTTCTGTGTTTGTTGTATCAATAGATTGAGCTGTATTCTCTGCAGGCAATGTTTTAGGGGCAACAAACTGCCCATCTTTAATTTGGTATAAATCTTGTGCATCGGGCGCTGCCGGAAAATGCGGTATTTTCTTGCTGCTCGATACTTTCTTATCCGCCGAGTTCGGGCCTGAGAAAAAAGCAGGAACAATAAGCACCGCCAATGCTAACAGTACTAGAGCACCTAAGATGCGTCGTTTCAATATAGCATCCATTAAAAAGTGCCCCCCCTTAGGGTCATCATGTTAGATACCGTCTGAAAAGAACCAAATACTACGATGGTATCACCTGGTTTGGTTTGTGTCATCACCTGCAGCCAAGCCGCTTTCGCATCTTGCATTAAGGCTTTCTTACCATCCGGTAATAAGTTAAATAACTTCTCGGCTTTTAAATGGCTTTCCAGCGGTATGACAAACCAAAAAGCCAGACTCTCCTGCAAAGCCATCACAATAGCGCGCTCATCCTTTCTGTCAAGCACGCCAACGACACCATGTACATCGCCTTGGTGAGGAAAAGCTGCTAACTGTTCGGCGAGCTTTTGGGCCGAAGCTTCATTATGGGCCACGTCATAAATCCAGGTTCTTTCTTCCTTAATCACTTGAAAACGCCCAAGTAACACCACCTGAGCTAAGCCTTGTCGAATGGCGGCAGCTCTTATTGGCAAACGCTGTTGCAACGAAACCACAGCCTGCAAGGCTGTGGCGGCATTATCCAATAATACGCTGGGTCGCGGTAATTGTGTATAGTTTTCAGTGCTAGAATGCCAACTCCAGGTGTTTTCATCCTGTTCAGTTAACCAAAAGGCTGCATCGCGCTGCAGCAAAGAGCAACCCAACTGCTGTGCACGTTGCAAAATGGCTGGCTGCCCTTGGGCTTCACCATAGATAGTTATGCCTCCTGCTTGCATAATGCCCGCCTTTTCTTTGGCAATACTGTTTTTAGTTGAACCTAGCAAATCTTGATGATCCAAGCCAATAGACGTAATGACCGCCACATCATTTTCCACTACATTGCTGGCATCCAGACGTCCCCCCAGACCCACTTCTAAAATAACAATATCCATTGGGTACTGCTTAAACAACCATAAGGCTTGCAATACTTGATATTCATAATAGGTCAATGCAATATCGTGACAACGTTTATGTACCATGGCCATTGCTTCCAACAGCAGGCCGTCCGCAACGGGCTCGCCGTTTAAATGAATGCGCTCATTGTAACAAAATAAATGCGGAGAATAGGTAGCACCCACCTTGTAACCTGCAACCTGATAGATGGCCTCTAAGGCTGCAACAGTAGAGCCTTTACCATTGGTTCCAGCCACGGTAATGACAGGGCAAGTAAAACCTATAACAGCCAAGCGCTCCGCTGCAGCCTGCATACGCGCTAGGCCAAGTTTTATTGAGCGGGGATAGGTTTCTTCCATCCATAGCAGGGCATCAGACAGTTGCGAAAAAGCCACATCATTCATGCTCAACGCTATTTGCCTTGGAAAGATCCACGGTTTGATGGGTAAATTTTGCCAATAACGATGCAACTTTATCACGCATCTCACCGCGTGGGACTATCATGTCAATAGCACCTTTTTCTAGCAAAAATTCACTGCGCTGAAACCCTTCTGGCAAGATCTCACGCACTGTTTGCTCTATAACACGAGGGCCAGCAAAACCAATCAATGCATTAGGTTCAGCTAGAATAACATCACCTAGCATGGCCAAGCTTGCCGACACACCACCCATGGTAGGGTCGGTCAAAATAGAAATAAAAGGCTGACCTGCCTGGGATAACTTTGTTAACGCTGCACTCGTTTTGGCCATTTGCATCAGGGCAATGAGTCCCTCTTGCATACGGGCACCACCACTGGCGGTAAAACAAATGTAAGGGCAACCCTGTTCAATGGCTTTTTCCACACCTTGCACAAAACGCTCACCCACAATAGCCCCCATGGAGCCACCCATAAAAGAAAACTCAAATACGCTCACTATCACAGGCAAGCCATGCAACAGACCTTTTACGGCCACCAACGCATCTTTTTCTCCCGTGCTTTTTTGTGCAGCACTCAATCTATCTTTATATTTCTTACTATCGCGAAACTTTAGTCTATCCACAGGTTCAAGCTTGGCAGCTATCTCTTGGAAATCCCCGTTATCCAAAAATAGTTTTAAACGAGCACGCGCTCTTAAGCGAATATGATGACCGCATTTCAAACAGACGTCTAAGTTTCTCTCGAGTTCAGCGCGATACAAAATAGCCTGACACTCTGGACATTTGGTCCAGAGGCCTTCAGGCACTCTTTTTTTACCCGCATCTGTGCGAATTTTGGATGGAATTAATTTTTCTAACCAACTCATAGTCTTTTAACCTTCACTCATGTTGGGACTGAATCAATGGACTTTCGTAAAGCACCCATAAACTGTTTAACTTCGGCTAACATGACGGCGGGAGATTTTGCATGCGCTGCTATTTTTTCCACCAGAGCACTACCCACCACAACCGCATCGGATAAGGCTGCCACTTGCTGTGCCGTTTCTGCAGTTTTAATGCCGAAACCCACAGCCAACGGTAAATCCAACTGTGCGCGGATAGTAGCTAAGGGTTTCGCTAAACCATCAACAATCACGGACTTTGTCCCCGTAACCCCTTTAACGGAAACATAGTAAAGGAAGCCTCGGGTCTTTTTAATGATGTGTTCTAGGCGCTCTGCTTGAGTATTGGGGGCTGCTAAAAAAATGGTCTCTAAACCCTCTTCAGCAAAAACTGCTACGTAGTCATCAGCTTCTTCTACCGCCATATCTACGGTGATTATTCCATCGACGCCAGCAGCCACGGCTTTTCGGGCAAAATTCTTATAGCCTACACTTTCAACTGGATTAAGATAACCCATTAAGATCAAAGGCGTTTCTTTATCTATTTGGCGAAAGCTTTCCACTATCGCGAATACATCAGCAAGGGATGTCCCTCCAGCCAAAGCTCGCTCACAAGCCTGTTGAATAATAGGGCCTTCTGCCACAGGATCGGAAAAAGGCACGCCCAATTCTAAGATATCAGCACCTGCCGCAACTAAGCCGTGTAATAACTCAACAGTTACAGCAGGACTAGGATCCCCTGCCGTTATATAGGGGATGAGGGCTTTTTTGTGGCGCCTTTTCAAATCAGAAAAGCACCCACCAATTCTACTCATAGGAAATTGCCTTAACGTTGGATATTATCCTTCTCAGCCACGGTATGTATATCTTTATCGCCACGGCCTGACAAATTTAGCAGGATAATACCATCTTTTGCCAGGCTTGGCGCTAATTTTTTACAGTAGGCTAAGGCATGGCTGGACTCTAACGCTGGAATAATGCCTTCCATGAGACTTAGCTCCCGAAAGGCCGCGAGAGCTTCCTCATCATTGACCGCTACATACTGGGCACGCCCATTTTCTTTGAGATAAGCATGCTCAGGTCCTACACCGGGATAATCAAGACCTGCTGAAACGCAATGGGCCGGCAATATTTGCCCATCATCGTCCATCAATACATAGCTTCGATTACCATGAAATACGCCTGGTTTTCCTCGTGATAACGGCGCTGCGTGTGCATGAGTATTCAAGCCTTCGCCTGCGCCCTCAACCCCAATGAGCTGCACTGTTTCGTCGGCTAAAAAAGGATAAAATAAACCCATGGCATTAGACCCACCCCCCACACAAGCGACCAAAGCATCGGGCAAACGCCCCTCTCGCTCTAGCACTTGTTCTTTGGCTTCCCGGCCAATGACTGATTGAAAATCTCGCACCATTTGTGGATAAGGATGAGGACCGGTTACAGAGCCTAAAATATAAAACGTATCATCAACGTGGCTGACCCAGTCTCGAAGGGCCTCATTAACGGCATCTTTTAGCGTTTTAGAGCCTGAAGTCACTGCAACAACTTCTGCACCCAATAGTTTCATACGATAAACATTGGCCGCTTGGCGCTGGATATCCTCCGCTCCCATGTAAATAACACAAGGTAAACCAGCTCGAGCACAAACCGTCGCTGTCGCCACGCCATGTTGACCAGCACCGGTTTCAGCAATGATGCGCTTTTTACCCATGTGCTGTGCTAATAAAATCTGTCCCACGGTATTATTTATTTTGTGGGCGCCCGTGTGATTTAAATCTTCACGCTTAAGATAAACACGCGCACCCCCCAAATGCCGACTCCAGCGCTCGGCATAATATAAGGGCGAAGGCCTACCTACATATTCTTTTAGTGTTTCTTCAAATAACGCTAAAAAAGCCGGGGTTGAGCGCGCCACCTCGTAGGCCCTGCGCAATTGAATAACGGGCTCTAATAAGGTCTCCGCCACAAAGGTACCACCAAAAGCACCAAAGTGCCCCTGATTATCGGGCAAATTAGGATCTACAGACATGCCTTTCTCACCTGTTCTATAAAATGAGTCATTTTCGTTACATCTTTAACACCCACGGCACTTTCTATTCCAGATGCCACATCCACAGCTGCCGGTGCAATGGTTTTAATAAGATGGCCAACATTGTCGGGCGTAAGCCCCCCAGCCAATACCAGGCCAGGTATGCTAACCTGTTGACAGTATTCCCAATGCGCCGTATTCAAAACGTGCTTAGGGCTGTCCACTAATAAACCTTGCGCATCCGAATAAGTTTTTCGCTGGACTACAAGATCAGCACTGTCTGTGACCGTGACGGCTTTGTCATAAGACCGTGAAAAACTCCGGCAAAACTCAACAGACTCATTACCATGAAATTGTAAGCTGTGTAAAGGAATATGCTGAAGCACCTGCTGCACCCACTGGGCGTCGGGGTCTTGAAAAACGCCAACCAACGTCACGTAGGGCGGCAAATGTCGCACCATGTTTTTTGCTTGCGCGACACTGACATACCGGGCAGACGTCTCAGGACAAAAATTTAAACCCAAGGCATCTGCACCTAGCTCTACCGCAAGCTGTGCATCTTGCTGCGTTGTTAGTCCACAAAATTTAACGCGCACGGTCATTATGCAACCTTATAATTCAAGCTCCGCTCTACTATCTCAAAAGCATCTGGAGAGAGCGCCTGCGTTTGCAACTGCGTCAGACAAGCATACATGGCCTGTTGTCGTGTTGTTTCTAAGCGATGCCATTGTGTGAAGGGCTCTAATAACCGCGCCGCTAACTGTGGATTAAAGGCATCAATCGTTAAAACCTGCTCGGCTAAAAAGGCGTATCCTGCGCCATCTTCACGATGAAATTGTGTAGGATTGCCTTCACAAAACCCCATAATCAGCGCGCGAGCACGATTTGGATTTTCTAAGGTAAACGCCTCATGTTCCATTAAAGCTTTTATCCGCGCCAAAGCCGCCTCACCGGCTCGTTTGGCTTGCAGCGCAAACCATTTATCAATAACTAAATCTTCAGATTGCCACTGCCCATAAAAAGCAGCCAACACTTGCTCAGCTTCTGCATCGTAAGTACTCAATACCAACGCTTCTAACGCTGCAAAGCTATCGGTCATATTCTTGGCACAAGCTAATTGTTGCTGACACAAAGCTCGCGCTTCATTATCCTCTGACAACATCAGATAACTTAAACAAAGATTTTTAATGCAACGTTTACCAATGGCAAGCGCATTCAGCTCATCGTTCGTCTCATGATTTTCAACATAGGTCTCAAGTAATAGATTACGATGTGCCTTAGCAATTTGCGCACGCAGCTGCTCACGAGCCGCATAAACATGACCAGGATGCAAACGCTCTTGTGCGAGGCTCAGTGAATGATAAGAAGGCAACGATAACAGTTCCGCCTTAAATGCATTATCTAATTGGCTGTCTTGTAAAATAGTTCGGTAAATCTCAAGTACATCAGCGGGTAACGCAAAATTCACGCCACTGCCCATGGCATGGACAGCTTGATTAACCAAGCCCGTGCAAAGCTTTTGGCCAGCTTCCCATTTAGCAAAAGAATCCGTATCGTGCTGCCAAAGAAAAGCTAATTCCTCATCAGAAAAATCAACATTCACGTTAACCGGTGCAGAAAAACCCCGCAATAAAGACGGCTGCGGTTTAGATTCTACCTTTACAAACTCAAAGGTTTGCTTTTCTTGGGTTACAAACAGTACTCGTTCTACCGTTGCCGCATCAACAGACTCACCTTCTAATTGTAGAGGAATAGGTTCACCTGATTCGCTTAATAGTCCCAGCCGTAACGGGATGTAAAAAGGTTCTTTGGTTGGTTGATTATACGTGGGAGGACATTGCTGCGTAATGGTCATCCTATAGCGCGCTTGGGCTGCATCATAGCGTGTTTCGATAGTGAGCTCCGGCGTTCCCGACTGCTCATACCAACGTTTAAATTGTGATAAATCATGTTGATTGGCTTCTGCCATACAGGCCACAAAATCATCGGTGGTGACCGCCTGACCATCGTGGCGAGAGAAATATAAGTCTGACCCCTTACGAAACCCCGCCTCGCCTAATAGAGTATGCAACATACGGATCACTTCAGCACCTTTATTATAAACGGTCACCGTATAAAAATTATTAATCTCTATGTAGCTATCTGGACGTATCGGATGAGCCATAGGTCCTGCGTCTTGGGCGAATTGACGCTCACGCAGAATCTGTACGTCTCTTAAGCGTTTGACAGCACCCGCACCTTGCGACTCACTAAATTGTTGTTCCCGAAAAACCGT
Organism: Gammaproteobacteria bacterium; assembly: GCA_965230455.1. Taxonomy (GTDB): domain Bacteria; phylum Pseudomonadota; class Gammaproteobacteria; order CBDDKY01; family CBDDKY01; genus CBDDKY01. Next base: position 1,442,047 of record CBDDKY010000003.1, on the reverse strand, counting down.
AAAGCCTTCCTTCAAGCTCAACTGAAACCAATCACGCAAAGTCACACGATTACCACTCCAGTTGTGAAAATACTCATGACCAATAACGGCCTCAACCAATTCATAGTCTCTATCGGTGGCCGTTTTAGGATCAGCAAGCACATATTTACTATTGAAAATATTTAAACCCTTATTTTCCATCGCTCCCATGTTAAAGTCACTGATGACCACTATCATATAATGATCTAAATCATATTCACGCCCGTAAGCGTCTTCATCCCAACGCATAGCGGCTTTTAAACTTTCCATGGCATAATAACATTGTTCAATTTGATTGGCCGTGGCAAAAATTTCCAAGCTCACCACACGCCCGGAGCTTGTGGTATAAGTATCTGCTATTTTCTCAAGACTTCCCGCCACTAGCGCAAAAAGATAAGCGGGCTTTTTATGGGGATCAAACCATGTGACATAATGACGCCCATCATCATATTCACCCTTTTCAACCAAATTACCATTGGCCAGCAAAAGTGGAAAACGAGCCTTTTCAGCCACCAATGTTGTGGTAAACACAGACATCACATCAGGTGTGTCTAAATAATAGGTAATGCGCCGAAAACCTTCCGCCTCGCATTGCGTACAAAAAATACCTCTCGAAATATACAAGCCTGTTAAGGCTTTATTAGCTTCAGGGTTCATTGTATTTTCAATAATCAGCTCAAACTGCTCGGGCGGTTCTTTAATAATCAGTTGATTAGCGGTTATTTGATAGTCTTGCCCTACGTCCAAAGGGCGTCCGTCTAAAGCAATACTGAGTAAAGTAAGTTGTTCCCCATTCAAAACGAGGTCAACTGCCTGTTGCTCGTTGGTATTTCGTTTGCACATAAGGGTTGAGCGCACGCGGGTATTCGTGGGCTCAAGCTGAATGTATAACTCTACGGTATCTATACCGTAAGCAGGCGATTGATAGTCTTTTAAATAGATAGGTTGCTTACTCTTTGCCTTAGTCATTATCTAAAACTTTCACAAATAAACCAGGCCATGGATCATACCACAAGCCACTGCTTTTTAGAATCGCTCAAAAAAAGCACAAAAAATAACATAATTGTAGCAAGTTCCTGATTAGGGCGTGTCATCAATTACTTTTTCGTTGTGAAAATTGTGGAAATTGAGAGCAATTGATGACGCGCCCTAGTTAGGGGGTGTTGACAATTCATTTTTGCAAGCGAAGTTTGGAGAAATGACAGACAAATCCACGGTTATTTGAGGCAACACAGCGAACTATGTAACGAAAATAACCGCGGATTTGCGCTCGTTTTGTTCAAACTGCAGCGTGAAAATGAATTGTCAACAGCCTCAGCCTCTAGTATTTTCCTTATAAAAGAAATTGTTGTCCTAATGAAACTGTCTATACTTTTAGGTAGAGGATTTTTTTAAGGCAGAAAACTAAACAAATCTGTTAGCGCCGCCATCATTTTGACCACAAGCCTGCCTTTTTAGCGAGGAGAATAGCATCATGAATAACATTTTTGCACAATATCAATCACGTTATGACGCAGGTAAAGAAGAAGAGTTCACATTACAAGAATATTTAGATATTTGTAAAAATGAACCGTCGGCTTATGCTAATGCCGCAGAGCGTCTGTTGTTAGCCATTGGTGAACCTGAGCGCATTGATACACGCTTAGATCCTCGTTTAAGTCGTATTTTTGCAAATAAAGTCATTGATTATTATCCCGCTTTTTCTGAATTTTATGGGATGGAAGATGCTATTGAGCAAATTGTCTCCTATCTCAAGCATGCGGCTCAAGGCTTGGAAGAAAAAAGACAAATCTTATATCTTTTGGGCCCTGTGGGCGGTGGTAAATCCTCTATTGCTGAAAAACTCAAAAAGCTCATTGAACAAGTACCTTTTTATGCCATTAAGGGTTCTCCCGTCAATGAGTCGCCGCTATCTTTATTCTCTCATGAAGAAGACAGCAAAATTCTAGAAGATGAGTATGGTATTCCTGCCCGATACTTAAAAACTATTATGTCGCCTTGGGCAGTAAAACGTCTTCACGAGTTTAACGGTGATATTAGTCAATTTAAAGTTGTTAAGAAACATCCTTCTAATCTAAATCAAACCGCCGTTTCTAAAACAGAACCTGGCGATGAGAACAACCAAGATATTTCTTCTTTGGTGGGCAAAGTTGATATACGTAAATTAGAAGAATTTGCTCAGGATGACCCTGACGCTTATAGTTACTCAGGCGGTCTATGTCTTGCTAACCAAGGCTTACTTGAGTTTGTGGAAATGTTTAAAGCGCCCATTAAAGTTTTACACCCGCTGTTAACTGCAACCCAAGAAGGCAACTACAAAGGTACAGAAGGTTTGTCGGCTATTCCTTTTGAGGGCATTATCCTCGCGCACTCTAATGAATCAGAATGGCAATCCTTTAAAAACAATAAAAATAATGAAGCTTTCATTGATAGGGTCTACATTGTTAAAGTCCCTTACTGTCTGCGTGTATCTGAAGAAACTAAAATCTACAAAAAACTACTGGAAAATAGTTCACTCAATGAAGCGCCTTGCGCACCTGATACTTTATCCATGTTAGCTCAATTTTCTATTTTGACGCGCGTAAAAGAACCTGAAAATTCTAGCATTTACTCAAAAATGAAAATTTATGATGGTGAAAATTTAAAAGATACCGATCCTAAAGCCAAATCTCATCAAGAGTATCGAGACTTTGCTGGAGTTGATGAAGGCATGAATGGCCTTTCTACACGTTTTGCTTTTAAAATTTTATCTAGAGTCTTTAACTTTGATAAAACAGAAATAGCAGCGAACCCCGTTCATTTGCTGTATGTCTTAGAGCAACAAATACTACGCGAGCAATTTCCACCTGAGCTTGCTGAGAAATATTTATCCTTTATAAAAGGTTACATTACACCTCGTTATATTGAGTTTATTGGTAAAGAAATTCAAACGGCTTATCTAGAATCCTATGCAGAATATGGACAAAATGTCTTTGACCGTTATGTAACTTTTGCTGATTTTTGGATACAAGATCAAGAGTACCGTGATCCCAATACGGGGGAGAACTTCGACCGCTCAGCTCTCAACGACGAATTAGAAGCCATTGAAAAACCAGCGGGCATCAGCAACCCTAAAGATTTTCGTAATGAGGTGGTTAACTTCGTCTTAAGAGCTAAAGCTAACAACAACGGTAACAATCCAAAATGGAACAGTTATGAGAAATTAAAAACGGTTATTGAGAAAAAAATGTTCTCTAACACAGAAGACTTGCTACCCATTATTTCTTTTAACCCTAAAGGCTCTACTGACGATCAGCAAAAGCACGAAGAATTTATTAATCGAATGGTAGAAAAAGGCTACACAAGAAAACAAGTGCGGTTGCTATGTGAATGGTACCTCAGAGTTAGGAAATCTTCATAATACTGACGCTTTTTAGCAAAGCGAGGAGCATATGAGTCGCATTATCGATAGAAGATTCAACAATAAAAATAAAAGCGCTGTTAACAGACGGCGCTTTCTACATCGCTTTCGCCATCAAATAAAAAAAGCGGTAACCGATGCCATTGGCAACAGAAGTATCCTTGATATCGATAAAGGTGAACATATTATTATCCCTAAAAAAGATACGTCTGAACCGATTATTCGCCACAGTTCTCAAGGGGGAAAAAGAAAAGTTGTTCATCCTGGCAATGAAGAATTTTTAACCGGTGATAAGATAAAACGTCCTCCCCAAAGCGATAAAGGCAAAGGCAGTGAAGCAAGCAATGAGGGAGAAGGTGAAGATGAGTTTGCCTTTGAAATTTCCAGAGAAGAATTTCTTGAACTCTTTTTTGAAGACTTAGAACTTCCTGATCTTATTAAACGACAAATGACACAATTGCCCACTACAAAATGGGTTAGAGCAGGTGTTACAACCTGTGGTGTGCCTACCAATTTAAATATTGTACGCTCTTTTAAACAGGCTACAGCCAGACGCATTGCGGTCCTTGGCCCTTACCGAAAAAAATTACGAGACCTAACACGAAAACTTGAAGAATGCTCGCTCACCTTATCAGAAAGCGACCCTAACATTCAAGCACTAAAAGATGAGATAGCTCATATTAAGCGCAGAATGAAGTCTATTCCTTTCTTCGACACCTTTGATTTAAGGTATAACAATAGAATTCAAAAGCCTGTTCCAACTACCCAAGCTGTCATGTTTTGCTTAATGGATGTGTCCGGCTCTATGGATGAAGCAAAAAAAGATATTGCCAAACGTTTTTTTATTTTGCTTTACCTTTTTCTAACCAGAAATTATGAAAAAATAGATGTAGTCTTCATTCGCCATCACACCTCGGCCAAAGAAGTGGATGAAAAAGAATTCTTTTATTCCAGAGAAACTGGCGGTACTGTTGTATCCAGTGCACTAGAGCTCATGAAAGATATTATTGCGGAACGTTACCCTTCTTCGGCTTGGAATATTTATGCAGCCCAAGCTTCTGATGGCGATAATTGGAATGCAGACTCACCCTACTGCCATGATTTACTATTAGAACAAATCATGCCCTTAGTTCAATACTATGCCTATGTGGAAATTATGCCGAGACATCATCAAAGCTTATGGCAAGCCTATGCTAAAGTTAAAGAAAATTGTAAACATTTTTCTATGCAGCATATCAGCGGTCTATCAGAAATCTACCCTGTCTTCCGTGAGCTATTTAAAAGGAAATCAGCATGAAGAGAACCCCTATTTCTACTTCTTCAGATTGGACCTTTGAGCTTATCGAGCGTTATGATAAGGAAATCGCCTGCATTGCTGAAGAGTATGGCCTAGAGACCTATCCTAACCAAATGGAAGTGATTACAGCCGAGCACATGATGGATGCTTATTCCTCAGTGGGTATGCCTATTGGCTATACACATTGGTCTTTTGGCAAACAATTTGTAAATGTCGAAAAAAGTTATCGTCGTGGCCGTATGGGGCTTGCTTATGAGATAGTCATCAACTCTAATCCTTGCATTGCCTATCTCATGGAAGAAAACACCATGACCATGCAAGCACTCGTCATTGCACATGCTTGCTATGGACATAATTCTTTCTTTAAAAATAATTACCTCTTTAAAGACTGGACAAATGCCGAATCAATTATTGACTATCTATTATTTGCAAAAAACTATGTAGCAGAATGTGAAGAAAGATATGGTGCTGATGAGGTTGAGGCTATCCTGGATTCTTGCCATGCACTCATGAATATAGGCGTGGATCGCTATAAACGCCCAACTCCTATATCTGTTGAAGAAGAAAGGCTTCGTCAAAGAAATAGAGAGGAGTATATTCAATCACAGCTCAATGAGCTTTGGAGAACTATTCCTGAAAATCAAGCTAAAAAAGTAAAAGATAAAGAAGAAAAAAAATTTCCCAAAGAGCCTGAAGAAAATATTTTATATTTTTTAGAAAAGCACGCGCCACTACTAGAGCCTTGGCAACGAGAAATTGCACGCATTGTTAGAAAAATATCTCAGTACTTTTATCCACAAAAACAAACACAAGTAATGAACGAAGGCTGGGCTTGTTTTTGGCATTATACTATTCTCAATAAATTGCATGAAAAAGGCTTAGTCACTGATGCCTTTATCATGGAATTTCTTCACTCCCACACCAGTGTGGTTTATCAGCCGCCTTTTACCAGTCAATTTTATTCTGGTATCAACCCTTATGCATTGGGCTACAATATGATGCAAGATATTCGCAGGATGTGTGAAAGCCCCACCAAAGAAGATGAATGTTATTTTCCAGAGCTTGTCAATACTGATTGGAATAAAAGCGTAGACTTTGCCATGCGAAACTTTCGTGATGAAAGCTTTATTGCGCAATATCTATCTCCAAAAGTCATCAGAGATTTTAAGCTTTTCTCTATTTTAGATGATGATAAAAATGACATGATTGAGGTCAGCGCTATCCATGATGAAATGGGCTATAAAAAAGTTCGTCAATCATTATCAGAACAATATAATTTAAGCAATAATGAACCCAATATACAAGTCACCAATGTCGATATTCGTGGCGATAGAACCCTGACGTTACAGCATCACCAATTCAATAGAAAGCCTCTAAACATAAAAAGCACTAAAGAGGTCCTAAAACACTTGTACCGACTTTGGGGATTTACTGTGGTGCTTGAGTCCATTGATGCAGAGGGCAATGTCACCGATATACTTGAATGCCCAGGGAAACAAACATCCAAAGCGGATAGCGCTTAGCGTCTGTTACCATTCATGTTCATGCTGCAATTTGAATAAAACAGGGGCATCGTTACATAGCTCACTATGCTGCCTCAAATAAACCTAAAATCCGCAGTCAAATCACGATTTTAGCAGTAACGTCTTGATTCATCTAGAAAAAAGAAAAAGCACTCATCACCAATGAGGGTGAACCAGAACGATGTGCCAGTGGCACATCGCAGTCTGGTGAGCGCGAGGACAGGATGTCCGAGCTGGGACTGATAAGAACAAGAGCCTTGCGACAGGATGTCTGTCGCAGTCATTGCTTATTTCTCTTTTTAGTTTCCTTATCTAAATCAATCTGTTACACCAAAAAGTCGCGATTGACTGAGGATTTTAGGATAAACGCAACTCTTTCCTTTGTTCCTTCAGATTTCGCTTGCAAAATGAAGTGTCGACAGGCCCTAGTATAACCTGATTTCGACATAAGAACGGCTAAAACCTGCGATAAATCCAGGGGGACTGTGTTAAACCTAAAAGTTTAGATCTTTTTAAGCTCATCATAAATCCTTTGCGCTAAAGCTCGATTAATGCCCGATACTCGCTCAAGTTCCTCTATACTTGCCCGTTTGATTTCTTGTAAACCGCCAAAATGATTTAATAACAGTCGCCTGCGATTAGGGCCTACACCTAAAACCCCTTCTAAGATAGATTGATTACGTTTTTTAGCACGCTGCTTGCGATGGCCGGTAATCGCAAAGCGATGCGCTTCATCACGAATAGCTTGTAAATAACGCAAAACAGCTTCATTTCCCTCAAAAGCAATGGGAGCTGATTCACCTGCAATCAATACCCTATCATTTTCTGCCTTACGCCCTTCTCCTTTAACAACACCCAGTACTAATATCTCATGCCGCTTTAGCGCATTTAATACCTGTTGAGCTTTCGCCAGCTGTCCCTTTCCGCCATCAATCAATAATATATCCGGCATATCTTCTGATGTCATATTCTTATAACGCCGGATTAAAGCTTGTTCCATCGCCGCATAATCATCTCCTCCAACAATGCCTTTGATATTAAAACGTCGATAAGCTTTTCTGTTAGGCCCGCTCGCCTCAAAAACAACACAAGAACCCACCGTTGCTTCACCTTGAGTATGGCTAATATCAAAACATTCGATACGAAGAGGAGGTCTAGATAACATTAAAAGCTTAGCCAATTGCTGCATCTGTGCACAGGTCGTAGCCTTTTCGGCTTGGCGACTCTCTAAAGCATATTTAGCATTATTTATTGCCATATTCATCCAGCGCAGGCTATTGCCACGAGGAGATTGATGCAGCGCAATCTTTTGCTGACTTTCTGACTGAACAACGCTCATTAATATCGCTGCAGACTCAATGGGATGAGAAATAACAATTTTATCAGGATAATCACGCTGTGCTGCCGCCAAATAATATTGTTTCAAAAAGGCCGTCATTATTTCATTTGCCTCACAATCGGCAGGCGTTTTTGGAAAATAAGCTTTATGCCCCAGCAGCCTACCTTGACGAATAAATAATACACTCACACAAACACCCCCATTGGCTAAATACAATCCAACAATATCCCAATTGCCTTCATCTTTATCCACACATTGGTGCTCTCTTGCACGGCGCAGGCTTATAATTTGATCGCGAAAGTGTCCTGCCTTTTCATACTCTTGCGCTGTTGAGGCTGCCTCCATTTTCTCGCCCAGCTCTGCAATAACCGCTTCACCTCTCCCCTCTAAAAATGCCATGGCATGCGCTATATCTTGGGCATAGCTTTCTTTATCAATTAAATCTACACAGGGTGCTGAACAACGCTTAATTTGATATTGCAAACAAGGACGTTTACGATGCTGAAAATAACTATCACGGCATTGACGAATATGAAACATCTTCTGAAGTAGCTGTAAACTTTCTTTTACAGCGCCCACATTAGGATAAGGACCAAAATAACGGCCAGGACTCTTCTTGGTTCCGCGATGAAGTTCCATGCTGGGATAAGGATGTTCTGTTGATACGAGAATATAGGGATAACTTTTATCATCACGCAGCAACACATTATAGCGAGGCTTCAGAGTTTTAATAAGATTATTTTCTAAAAGTAAGGCTTCACTTTCAGAGTGTGTCATAATAATTTCTATGTTAGCAACTTGCGCTATCATGACACTCAAACGTGCATTTAACCTCCTATCAAAATAGCTATTAACACGTTTCTTTAAGTTCTTCGCTTTACCCACGTAAAGAAGCTCGCCTTTCACAGTTAGCATCTTATAGATGCCCGGCGCCTGGGGTAGCGTTTTTAAGAAATTTTTTCTATCAAAGGAGGAAGTCACCGACGCATGAAACCTAGTTTTCAGGTATAAGGTCTAATCCTTCGGGCAAATCCATTTTCAGCAAATCATACCGTATAGCCAAGTGTAATAATGTGACATCACTCTCCACATTCAATTTCTCAAACATCCTATAGCGATAACTGTTAATAGTTTTTGACGTGACTTTCAATCGCTCAGCGATTTCAGGCACGCGAAACCCATGAATGATGAGATACATCACCTGCTGCTCGCGAGAGGACAATAAATCAAAAGGGGTTTTATCACTATTATCCGATGGATTAAGCAAAATACTGGTGGCTAAAGCAGAATTCAGATAGCGTTGTCCTGCATAAACGGACTTAATCGCACGAATAAGTTCTTCTTGGGTTGCCGTTTTGGCTAAATACCCAAAAGCTCCGCTGCGTATCATACGAGATGGGAATGGATCTTCGCTATAGGCGGTGAAGACTAAAATCTTTACATCGGGAAGATAGCGAATCAATTTGCGTGTCACAGACAGACCGCTCATGCCCGGCATGCGAATATCCAACAGCACAACGTCAGGCTCCAATTCCTTTGAAAGGCGAATGGCTTCAGCGCCATCAGCAGCTTCACCAATAATTTTAATATTAGGAACATCGGTGAGTAAGCGTGTAACACCTGCGCGAACCAAGCCATGATCATCGACGATAAGAACTCTGATCAATACAGCACTCCTTCTACTCTATGCTATCTTTCCTTGTGTGTGCAGAAACTTTTCATGGCGGAGAGGCAGGGATTCGAACCCTGGGAGGGTTGCCCCTCAACGGTTTTCAAGACCGCCGCTTTCGACCACTCAGCCACCTCTCCTTGAAAAGAGGCTAAAGAATACCCCATTTCTCATGAAAAATCAAAACTCTGTAAGAATAATAATGTGAACGTTGTTTTAATAGACACAAAAAAAAACAAAAAAATTAAGATGCTGATTTTTAACGACTTTTTTATTAATTGCTCCTCTTGATATTGCCGAACAACGCCCCAATGTATAAACTTAACCTATATGGGCTTAGTTTAAGCCCCAAAACTAACCATGCTTTGCCAAATCACGAGGTATATAAAACAATGGACTTTCAAAATAGTACTCTTTCGAAACAATCTGAGAGCTTGCTCGCTGTCAACAGCGTCTTACGCAATACCTATATGTTATTAGGACTGTCTTTGTTATTCAGTGGGCTAATGGCCGGTGTTTCTATGGCCACAGGGGCCGCCCCCATGAATCCCCTTATTACTATTGTGGGCTATTTTGGGCTCTTGTTTCTTACCAATGCACTACGCAATAGCGCTTGGGGTATCGCAGCCGTCTTTGCGCTCACCGGTTTCATGGGATATACCTTAGGTCCTATCTTGAGTGCTTACATTGCCGTTTTCAGTAACGGTGAACAACTCATCATGACAGCCTTGGGAACCACAGGGTTAATTTTCTTTGCTTTGTCAGGCTATGTATTGACCACCCGTAAAAATTTCAGCTACATGGGCGGTATGCTCATGGTTGCCGCCATGGGGGCTTTTGTTTTAGGCATTGCAGGCATGGTGTTCAACGTACCTATGTTAAGTCTTGTCGTTTCTGCACTTTTTGTCTTAGTTTCTTCAGGGCTTATCCTGTATCAGACCAGTGAAATTATTCACGGTGGTGAACGCAACTATATCATGGCAACCGTATCACTTTACGTGTCACTGTTCAATTTGTTCATCAGTTTGCTGAATATCTTAGGCGCACTCAGCGGCCGAGACTAAGGCGTGTCATCAATGACTTTTTCATCGCGACATGCGTGTATTTTTGAGGATAATAATCTGACTATTTGACGAAAAAATGCACGCAAGTTGCAGCAGAAAAGGGTAATTAGCGATTTGACTTTAATTGAAAAAAACTCTGCTTCTTCAAACGCCGCTTGCAAAAATGAAATGTCAATAGACCCTAGGATTAAACGGATTCTCGTAACGGCTCATTTCGCTCTGACTAAAGCTACACCCATTACCACGATATTCTGTACCCACAATAGTATTAGAGGCATCAACCTCAAACCAGGTGGTACAGTTCATTGACTCTGTCTGTGGCCTACCGAAAGGACCAGGTACCGAAGTCACTTCATTTTGATTATAAATGTAGAGCTTATTACCATTAGGCGCTGTAGCATTAGAACTCGGAAAACCCCAGGTGCCCGTTAGTTGTTTAACATTTGAGCCTTTCCAACTATTAACCGCCTGAGAATAGTCACTGGTGGTAGCACACCCGCTTACTAAGGTAGCACCTAACATAACCAAACTAAACCGTCGTAACACTTCGTGCCCCCTATCGATACTTTTCTTGCAACAATGCAAATAAAGCCCTCAACCCCATGGCTTCACCGCCGATGGGATGCCCTGGGCGGGCTGTGACATTCCATGCCATCATATCAACATGCAGCCATGGAATAGTCGACGGTAAAAAATGCTGCAAAAATAATGCCGCCGTTATAGCGCCAGCAAAGCCGCCTTCAGCAGAGTTCATCATATGCGCTATTTTACTCTCCAACATTTTTTGATAAGGCTTGTGAAGCGGTAAACGGCAAACAGGATCGAAAACTGCCGTTGCATGGGCTTCTAGCGCCTTAGCAAGTTCATCATCATTGGAGAAATAAGCCGATATCTCAGTACCTGTGGCAACCTTAGCCGCGCCTGTCAATGTTGCCATATCAATGATAAGCTCAGGACGATCAGAAGCCGCTTCCACCAAAGCATCCGCTAAAACCAAACGCCCTTCTGCGTCTGTGTTTGTCACTTCTACCGTTGTTCCATCGCGCATGGTAATAACATCACCGGGCCGATAAGCATTGCCCGCGATTGCATTTTCAACGGCAGGAATCAACACACGCAAATAAATTGGTAACTTAGCCGCCATGATCATCCGGGCTAGCCCCAAAACGTGAGCAGCCCCACCCATGTCTTTTTTCATTAACCCCATGGCACCGCCAGACTTGAGATTTAGGCCGCCGGTATCAAAACAAACACCTTTACCCACTAAGGTGACACGCGGGTGTTCATTCTTCCCCCACTGCAAATCAATCAACCGTGGCGCCTTGTCACTGGCCCGACCAACCGTATGAATAGCAGGATATTTTTGCTTTAACAAATCATCGCCAACAATTTGCGTTAATGTGCCATGAAAACTATGGGCTAAATTACTCGCCGCTTTTGCTAATTGTGGAGGCCCCATATCTTCTGTCGGCGTATTAATTAAGTCTCTGGTAAGGTAAATACCTTGTAAAATCAGGTTTGCTAAGGCTATATCTGCATCCTCAGAAACAAAGAGGCGGCATGGAGCACGCGTAGACTCTTTGTAGCGATCAAAAAAATACGCCTCACCACCCCAAGCAATGGCAATTTCCAACTGCATCACTGTTGAAATTGCAGCGATGTTTTCTAGATGATAATCACCCTCAGGTAATATCGACGCCAAACTAGCCAAAGCACAAACATCCGCGACGTCATCTAGCCCTACAACCACAGCCTGCAATTGTCCTTCAGCCCCGGGCAACAAACAATATTGCCCGGTTTTTGCTTGAAATCCATTAATTGCCATCCATTGCTGCCAAGCTGCACATTGCCCAGCCTGCCACGTTGTATAGTCTTTTTTTAAAACCACAACAATTGGCGAGCTTTCATTGCTTTTTAGCTTTAGTAAACCACTGAACATATATACTTCCTGCAGTTGAAAACTCGGGTTTTAGTTGACTGTCTGTCAGCCATCTTTGAACAATTTCTATGGAAAAAACTCGTCATTTAGAATAGCTAAAATCCTCGTTTTTTCCGTAGAAATTGTCCAAATCTAACTAGGGTCTGTTGACAATTCATTTTCACGCTACAATTTGAATAAAACGGGTGCAAGTTTGCGTATATTTTCGTTATATAGTTCACTATACTGCCTCAAATAAACACAAATTTGCCCTCCGTTCCTTCAAATTTCGCTTGCAAAAATGAAATGTCAACAGACCCTAACATCCAGTCCCTAAAATCTAAAATTTAGGTTATCATACTAACAAACAATACCCCGAGCTTTCAACTGCGGGAAGTATAGCTACCCTATTTTAACGCTTCCTCAGGTGGAATATAATCATAACCTAAATTATTAGCCACTGCTTCGTAGGTGACGTTACCACGATAAACATTTAGCCCATGCCTTAGATTATTATCTGCTGTTAAAGCTTCCTTATAGCCCTTATCGGCAAGCGCTACAATAAAAGGCAACGTGGCATTATTCAAGGCGAAGGTTGAGGTACGTGGAGCACCACCTGGCATGTTGGTCACACAATAATGCACGATACCATCTTCAATATAGGTAGGTTTATCATGTGTTGTCGGTCTGCTTGTTTCAAAACAACCCCCTTGGTCAATGGCCACATCCACCATCACGGCACCAGGCTTCATAGCACTTAACATCGCCTTGCTAATGAGTCTAGGCGCTGCTGACCCAGGCACCAAAACAGCTCCAATAATCAAATCAGCTTTAACGGCATAACGCTCTATGGACTCTGTCGTTGCAAATAAAGAGTTAAGCTTAGCACCAAACTGTAAATCCAATTCTCGCAAACGTGCCAACGATTTATCAAACACCGTTACATTGGCTTCCATTCCCATGGCCATACGAATAGCATTCGTCCCCACAACACCACCGCCGATAACGATAACATTAGCCGGTGCAACGCCTGGCACACCACCGAGTAATACACCACGCCCACCTTGAGCTTTTTCTAGCGCATGCGCCCCTGCCTGAATGGACATACGCCCCGCCACTTCACTCATTGGCGTTAACAAAGGCAAGCCACCAACATTATCGGTAACGGTTTCATAAGCAATCGCCACACAGCCTGATTTCACTAACGCTTTCGTTTGCGCGGGGTCAGGTGCCAAATGCAAGTAAGTAAACAGTATCTGACCTTCTCGAAGCAAATGACATTCCTCTGGTTGAGGCTCTTTAACTTTAACAATCATGTCAGCTTGCGCGTAAACCGTGTGTGCATCAGGCGCAATAGTGGCACCTACCGCTTGATAATTTTCATCGCTGATACCAATACCTATACCAGCACTGGTTTCTACCGTGACTTGATGTCCTCGTGCAATTAACTCGCGAATACTGGCCGGGACCATACCCACACGGTATTCATGGTTTTTTACTTCTTTAGGAATCCCAATTAACATAGTTTTTACCTCTTATAACTTTTGACTTTTGACTTTCTTCTAGGCGGCATGAAAATAAATTGTAAGCAGACCCTAGGTTTTATTAACTTTTTCTAATTCTTCAATGAGCGCCGGCACAGCGGTAAATAAATCACCCACAAAACCATAATCCGCCACCTCAAAAATAGGCGCATCTTCGTCCTTATTGATAGCAACAATGACTTTGCTATCCTTCATACCTGCAATATGCTGTATGGCGCCTGAAATCCCAATAGCGACATATAAATCAGGCGCAACCACCTTACCTGTCTGCCCCACTTGATAATCATTAGGCACAAACTCCGCATCCACAGCAGCCCTCGACGCTCCTACGGCACCATTAAGCTTATCCGCCAGTGCTTCTAATAATTTAAAATTAGCTGCTTCTTGTAAACCACGCCCACCTGAAATCACCACGTTAGCTGTGGTCAGCTCAGGACGCTCGGACTCTGACAACCGCTGAGCAATAAACTGTGTTTTTTCAGCGGCTATGCGGTTCTCATGCTTCACGATAGGTGCCGGCGAACCTCGTTGTTCAACGACGTCGAAAGCCGTAGGACGTATGGTTAATAGCTGCTGTTTTGCATGATTTTTAACCATAGCCACGGCATTCCCCGCATAAATGGGGCGGGAAAAAGTTTGCGCATCATGAATCGCAATCACATCACTGACCATAGGTAAATTTAACATGGCTGCAAGCCTTGGCATCACATCCTTACCAAAGGTCGTAGCAGGCCCCAGTATCGCCGCATACTCCATGGCTAAACTGGCTATCGCTCGCGATAAATTTTCTGCTAGCTGATGCTCATAGACGGCATCATCCATGAGAACAACCCTATCAACCCCTTCAGCGCTTGATACGGCTTCAGCCACAGCTGAACAGCCATGGCCTACCACCAGTACCGTTATCCGGCCCTTAAGCTGCAGAGCTGCATTAATCACATTCAGCGTTGAGCGCATTAATACGTTATTGTTATGCTCAGCAATGACTAAAACTTCCATCACACCACCTTCGCTTCATTCACTAATTTGTCCACAAGCTCAGCCATACTAGAGACTTTAATACCAGGCTTACGCTCTGGCGGTTCTTTAACGCTCAATACTTCCAACTGCGTTTCAATGACAACACCAAGCGCTTCAGGGCTTGTGATGGTTAAAGGCTTCCGTTTTGCTTTCATGATATTGGGCAACGCGGCATAACGCGGTTCATTGAGCCTCAAATCGGTGGTAACCACCGCTGGAAGCGCTAAGGACAACGTTTGTAGGCCACCATCTATTTCACGAACAACTTCTGCTCGCTTATCTTTAAGATTAAGCTCAGAAATAAAAGTCCCTTGCGGCCAATTTAGCAGCGCTGCTAACATTTGTCCCGTTTGATTATTATCATCATCGATAGCTTGTTTACCCAACATCACCAAATCAGGGGCATGCTTTTCTACCAACGCTTTCAATAACTTTGCCACGGCCAATGGGTCTAAAACAGCGTTTTGCGTACTAATAAAATGAGCACTGTCTATCCCCAAGGCTAAGGCAGTACGCAGCGTCTCTTGCACACCGTCATCTCCCAGCCCTACTGCAATAGTTTCCTCCGCTATGCCTTTTTCTTTAAGACGAACCGCTTCTTCCACAGCAATTTCATCAAAAGGATTCATCGACATTTTGACATGACTGGTTTCTACCCCCGTCCCATCAGTTCTTACTCTGACTTTAGCGTAGGCGTCAATGACTCGCTTAACTGCAACTAATACTTTCATACTGACTTATCCTGAGCCACAAATCGTTATCGTTGATTCTAACAAGACCACGCCAGAAGGACAATCAAGAACCCGCCTCTGTCTGGCATTTTCTCCAGCTTTCTGATAGATTCAACATGGAAGATACCAGGAAGGAATAAAGCAATGCAACGAGAAAGCATGGACTACGATGTGGTAATTGTGGGCGGTGGGCCCGCAGGCCTTGCCGCCAGTATTCGTTTGAAGCAAAAAGCCCCTGCGCTGTCTGTTTGCTTACTAGAGAAAGGATCATACATTGGTGCTCACATCCTTTCGGGAGCCGTCATCGAAACCCGCGCACTTGACGAACTTTTGCCTAACTGGAAAGATTCAACCCACCCCTTGCGCACACCCGCTGGTAAAGACACGCTGCTTTATCTTACCCAACACAAGGCCTATGGCCTGCCTACGCCTAAACCCATGCGAAATCACGGCAATTATATTGTCAGCTTGGGCGAGGTCTGCCGTTGGTTTGCCCAAGAAGCTGAACGCCTCGGTGTAGAAATTTATCCTGGTTTTGCCGCGACAGAGATACTTTTCAATCAACAAAATCAAGTAATAGGCGTTGCCACCGGTGACATGGGCCTTGATAAATCAGGCAAGCCCACTGAACGCCATCAAGCTGGCATGGAATTGCGCGCCAAACAAACACTATTTGCCGAAGGCTGTCGAGGCTCTTTGAGCGAACAATTATGTCAACGCTTTAAGTTAAGAGACGATGTACAACCACAAACCTACGGCATTGGTTTAAAGGAGCTCTGGGAAATCCCTGCCGAACAACACAAATCAGGTAGTATTTTACACAGCATTGGCTGGCCGTTACCCTCGGATACCTATGGCGGCTCTTTTGTTTACCAATTTGATGCAGGCAAAGTCTCAATAGGCTTTGTCGTGGGTCTTGATTACGAAAATCCCTATTTAAGCCCTTTTGAAGAGTTTCAACGCTTTAAAACGCATCCTCACATCAAGGCCATCCTCAAAGATGGCAAACGCATCGCCTATGGCGCGCGCGCACTCAATGAAGGCGGATGGCAATCTATTCCTAAACTGAGTTTCCCCGGTGGATTGCTCATTGGCTGCTCAGCAGGCTTTTTGAATGTGGCTAAAATTAAAGGCAGTCACACGGCCATGAAATCTGGCATGCTGGCCGCAGACGCCCTATTAGAGAATAAAATAAACCCTCAAGGAGAGCTTAAACAATTTACACAACAAGTCAAACAAAGTTGGGTTGGCAAAGAATTAAAACAAGTGCGCAACATTCGCCCTGCTTTTCAAAAAGGCCTATGGCCAGGACTTGCCTATGCAGCGCTAGACAATTATCTGTTACGAGGATACGCCCCCTGGACCTTTAAGCATAACGTCGATAATCTTCAGCTAAAATCCAAAGCACAATACGCCCCTATTGACTACCCTAAACCTGATGGAAAAATCACCTTTGATAGACTTTCCTCAGTTTTTCTATCGGGAACACAACATGAAGAAAACCAGCCCTGCCATCTACAGTTAAAGGACGCCGACGCCCCCATCGATTTAAATTTAAAACAGTTTGCCGCCCCCGAGCAACGCTACTGCCCTGCCGGCGTCTATGAAATTATCCCCCACGGGGACACATTTAAATTACAAATCAATGCACAAAATTGCATACATTGTAAAACTTGTGATATTAAAGATCCCTCACAAAACATCACATGGGTTCCTCCTCAAGGAGGTGAAGGGCCTCATTATGAAGGGATGTAAAATTATATCCCCGTTCCTTGGCGCTATATGTTGAATATTATCCTAAAATATCGGCATCTGTAGCGCATCACCCATACGGTGAATAAAAATATCGAGAAAAATCCTTTAGATTCGGTGAATTAGGCGGCCGCAGTAGATTTCTACTGGGGAATTTAGGTTCAAACAGGCGCTAGAAAGACAAAAGGGCGACTAGCAGAGTTTGGTAGCTGATAGACTCCGCTCGGTCGAGTATAGCTTAAGCAGCTTCACATTAATCGAGTACAACATATTAAAGGATTAGATTTAGACTACTCACGAAGGAAGGCTCAGTAGGAACAGCCAGCACGTTCGATAAAAACGCACTGGCATCCCTAGCAGCGTGCGGGGGAGTGCCCGAGGCACCCTCCCATCAGGTTAAATGAGCTTGCCAGACGCTCTTTTAACCTTAATCGAGTTATAAAATAACTACGCAGCATTATCCCCTGCTTTTTTAGAAAAAGCAAGCATATTTTTTCATGGAACAACAATTTCTTTTGGGAGTCCCATCCGTGCAAGCGGAACCAATACCGGGAAGCTATTCTCGCCAAGTAAGAGCAAGAATAACGTCAACAGCCAGTGACGCGCTATAAACAGGCTCGTTTTAGCGATTGCAGCTCTCATCATCAACACTAGCCTATCCAAAACCACTTCGCTAAAAAATTCGGGGCACTGGGTGCCCATACGCGGGTTAAGGTTTGTGCCTTAGGATCATAGTAGTAAACAATAATCCCATCGTGATTATACTGTCCCGTGACCAAAACATGGGCCTGGAAAGAGGTGTCTAAGGATTCATCAGCGCTATAGTCCGCCGCGCTGGGGTATGGATCTTTGCCTAAATAAATATATTTGATAGGTTGACGGTTAGTGATCTTATATAAAATAGCCCAGGAAGTGTCATGCGTTAAACGTAGATAGTGTTCACTATCAATAAATTTAATAGCCTGTACTGTATCAATGGGGCCAAGTGTCTCTTTATAGTACGGTGAATGTGCCATGTCAATACGCCAACCATAGCTTTTAGGCCTAGGGATTAAGCCTGTTTTATCCGATACCCAACCATGCTTGGTTTGATGCAAGTTGCGACCAAAATGTAAATCATCCAGACGAAATAAGCGCTTACCCGTTGCTAAATGCCAAACAAAAGTCCCGCCGCCTTCATCCCCTCCCACAATGTATTTATCATCAGGGCTGATGGTCGCAGTTTCTTTAGATTCATTGCCTAAATATTGCCGAAGTGGGGTGAGAGTTTTGTAGTCCCATAATTGAATATTATCAAGCGCCTGGTGATGTTTTTGCTTTTCTAGCGATACTATATTTTGTAAGCCTCCAACGCCTGCTGTTAGTAAATATTTATCATCACCGGTTAATACTAAATTTAGCAGCTTCCCTGCTCCCAAAAAGCCACCGTCATTACGCTCAATGAGCTTAACGGTTTTATCCTGGCTTATAACGAATAAATTAAAATCAATATCAGAAGCAATATAATACTTAAGGTCTGTACTCATCACCTGCCCATAACTGGGAAAGCCCGGCTGAAAACTTTTGATGATATGGCCTTGTACATCTTCCACATAAACCCGATTATGCGCTAAGTCTTGCCAAATAAATTTATCACTGTGTTTAATGAAATACGCACTGTAAATATTAGCCTTATTGGCGATCAGTCGGGCTTTGTGTCGCTGCAAATCCCAGAGAATAATACGTTTGAGTGAGTCTGAGGTCACCGCGTAATGGCCGTCGCTGGACACGCTGGTCACCATCACAGAACCTGGGTCTACGTAAACAAAAAAACGATAGACTTTATGAGCCACCCACAGAGTGAATAGCAAAAATAACGTCAACAGCCAGTGACGCGCTATAAACAGGCTCGTTTTAGCGATTGCAGCTCTCATCATCAACACTAGCCTATCCAAAACCACTTCGCTAAAAAATTCGGAGCACTGGGTGCCCATACGCGGGTTAAGGTTTGTGCCTTGGGATCATAGTGGTAAACAATAATCCCATCGTGATTATACTGTCCCGTGACCAAAACATGGGCCTGGGAAGAGGTATCTAAGGATTCATCAGCGCTATAGTCCGTCGCACTGGGGTATGGATCTTTGCCTAAATAAATATATTTGATAGGTTGACGGTTAGTGACCTTATATAAAATAGCCCAGGAAGTATCATGCGTTAAACGTAGATAGTGTTCACCATCAATAAATTTAATAGCCTGTACTGTATCAATGGGGCCAAGTGTCTCTTTATAGTACGGTGAATGTGTCATGTCAATACGCCAACCATAGCTTTTAGGCCTAGGGATTAAGCCTGTTTTATCCGATACCCAACCATGCTTGGTTTGATGCAAGTTGCGACCAAAATGTAAATCATCCAGACGAAATAAGCGCTTACCCGTTGCTAAATGCCAAACAAAAGTCCCGCCGCCTTCATCCCCTCCCACAATGTATTTATCATCAGGGCTGATGGTCGCAGTTTCTTTAGATTCATTGCCTAAATATTGCCGGATAGGCGTAAGGGTTTTGTAGTCCCACAACGTGATATTATCAATCCCTTCTCGCTGGTGAGGATAGCGCTTTCTTTCTGTTATATCATTAAAATCTGCAGCCCCGGTGCCTGCCGTTACCAAATATTTATCGTCCGAGGTAAAATAGAGATTCAGTAATTTTCCCGCCCCTAGAAAGCCCCCTTCATCCTCCCACATCAGGCGCTGTAGTTTACCTTTATGCCAAATAAATAAATTCCAGTTATCATTGGAGGCGATATAGTACTGAAGGTCCGTGCTCATCACTTCCCCGTAGCTGGGAAAGCCCGGCTGAAAACTTTTGATGATATGGCCTTGTACATCTTCCACATAAACCCGATTATGCGCTAAGTCTTGCCAAATAAATTTATCACTGTGTTTAATGAAATACGCACTGTAAATATTAGCCTTATTAGCAATCAGTCGGGCTTTGTGTCGCTGCAAGTCCCAGAGAATAATACGCTTGAGTGAGTCTGAGGTCACGGCATAATGACCATCACTGGACACACTGGTCACCATCACAGAACCCGGGTCTACGTAAACAAAAAAACGATAGACTTTATGAGCCACCCATAGAGTGAATAGCAAAAATAACGTCAACAGCCAGTGACGCGCTATAAACAGGCTCGTTTTAGCGATTGCAGCTCTCATCATCAACACTAGCCTATCCAAAACCACTTCGCTAAAAAATTCGGAGCACTGGGTGCCCATACGCGGGTTAAGGTTTGTGCCTTGGGATCATAGTGGTAAACAATAATCCCATCGTGATTATACTGTCCCGTGACCAAAACATGGGCCTGGGAAGAGGTGTCTAAGGATTCATCAGCGCTAAAATCACTCATGGCGGGATAAGGGTCTTTACCCAAGTAAAGATATTTACTGGGCTGTGGATTAGTCACTTGGTACAACACCGCCCAAGGAGTATCAAACACTAAACGCAAATAATGGGTTTTATCTATAAACTTAGCCGCTAGAAAAATGCTACCGTTAATTTTTTCATCCATATCACGCCGGAAACCTAAACAATAACCATAGTCTTTAGGCTGAGGGATTAAGCCTGTTTTATCAAAACGCTGCTTGTCTATCGGGGCCTTGGGATTGACAATATGACCATATTTAATAAAATCCAACTGAAACAAACGCTTACCTGACTGCAAATCCCAGACAAAGGCAAGCGGCTGTTCATCGCCTCCCACAATGTATTTATCATCAGGGCTAATGGCCGCGACTTCTTTAGCTTGATTGCCTAAATATTGCCGGATAGGCGTAAGGGTTTTGTAGTTCCACAACGTAATATTATCAATCCCTTCTCGCTGGTGAGGATAGCGCTTTCTTTCTGTTATATCATTAAAATCTGCAGCCCCGGTGCCTGCCGTTACCAAATATTTATCGTCCGAGGTAAAATAGAGGTTCAGTAATTTGCCCGCCCCTAAAAAGCCCCCTTCATCCTCCCACATCAGGCGCTGTAGTTTACCTTTATGCCAAATGAATAAATTCCAGTTATCATTGGAGGCGATATAGTACTGAAGGTCCGTGCTCATCACCTGCCCATAACTGGCAAAACCCGGCTGAAAACTTTTGATGATATGGCCTTGTACATCTTCCACATAAACCCGATTATGCGCTAAGTCTTGCCAAATAAATTTATCACTGTGTTTAATGAAATACGCACTGTAAATATTAGCCTTATTGGCAATCAGTCGGGCTTTGTGTCGCTGCAAGTCCCAGAGAATAATACGCTTGAGTGAGTCTGAGGTCACGGCATAATGACCATCACTGGACACACTGGTCACCATCACAGAACCTGGGTCTACGTAAACAAAAAAACGATAGACTTTATGAGTCACCCACAGAGTGAATAGCAAAAATAACATCAACAGCCAGTGACGCCTTATAAATTTAAGGGGCTTTATCATTCGTCATTACCCGTGATGGTATAACGTCCAAAAGAGCCAATGCCACGTTTTTTATTAATAATCCAATGCTTATACACATGCTCCATCATGTCCTTAGAAGGAATTTTCATGCCCGAGTGGGTCTTGAGATAATCTTTTTGGTCAGCACGAATTAGCTTCCCAGCATTATAAATTCTACGTGTTGTATCATCATCCAAGTCCGGCCCTTTATAGCCCAAGGCTGGCCGAGGCTCTACTCCCGGGCTGGTTAATACCGTCAACAAAATCGCCGCCATCTGTTGTGCCTTTAAACTTCCAACATGTGGCACAAGCCCCTGCAGTTCCCAAGACTGTGAAGGCGCTTTTAACAATAAATTATCCATTATACTTTTCACCTCAACGTCAGAAATAAAAACCTTACTTTCTCTTACCCCATTATCTGATGCATAGGCTTCCTTCAGCACACTAGGCAAGTGCAGCACATTAGGCAAGTGCCCCCTTAGCATACTAATGTACAAGTGCTCCCTCACCAGACTAAACAAGTGCTTCGTCTGCTTAACAAAATAATTTACCTCTGTAGCTGCAGAGTTGACCGCTGTAATTGCAGGCTTGAGTAGCTCTAGCTCATAATCCTCAAGTTTGTTCTCACCCACACTGACGAACCCACGGGCTGCTACAAGTGGGCCAAATATGCCCGATATAATAGCTTTCGCTCTAACTAGCCAATCCGACGCAGTTTTCGCATCAACCGCTGAACTCAACAAAACATAATCCTCTGGGTAGCATATAAACATCTGCCACATCGCTTCATCCAAGCTCGATGCAAACGCTATCTGCCTATAATCCTCTCGATGCGCCAACACCCATTGCTGATAATAGTCCTTTCGATTCGACTCACTGGACAAATAATAAGACCAGGACTTACCAAACATATTCGCCACATTATAAACACTCTTCAAGTGCTCCGGTGGATTCAACCAATCCATCGTGCCAATGGCGGCACAGACCGCCTCAATGGTAAAACCTCCCGATGGGTCCATACGCTTCTCGTGCAACTCCGCGTTAGACGGTAAGGGCCCTAAAATATTATCATGCTTACTGTACAATACCGTGATTTTCTTCGCCACCTTATGGGCATCAGGGAATTGATACAGCGGATTGGGATTGCTCGCCGGACTGGAAAAGACATCATCGGGCAAGGCCGCGTCCCACAAAAAGGCATGAGACACTTTATCCGCATAGCCTTCTTCCCCCAAACATTGCAAACACGACATTAAAACTTCATTCCCTAAACTGTGAGCAATAATATTAACCTCTATGTCCCAAAACACCAACTGCTTGATAATGGTGGCTACATATTTGCCCACATCATGTCCGTTTTGTACCGCATCCATATAATCTAACGTCGCTACATCACCGCTCCACGCAATGTTGATTAAACGCGTGTATTTATAATACGGATTGTCCTTATGGTCACCTACCGCATAGGGCAGCATCTTAGCATTGCGCTCGAATTCGCCCGTGGCCATGTTTAAATTGTCTTCCATGTGCACAAACCAATTAAACGCCCCTTCGCCATTGAGTTTGTCATCTTGCCAAAGACTCGCCGGTAAATCCGGGTAACGGTCCTGGATGCCTTTATCTTGCTGCATCTTGCGCCAGGTGTCATAATCCGGTACTAGGCCTGCTAACGCAGGAAACCTATACGATAATACTTCTGGGTCGCGAAATAAGGTGCGGGCGGAGCTTGTTTTAAAACCCTCTAACTCTCGCCACGCTCGGGGCACCAAACATGATAGATAGGATGGCGTGCCCTTATCAACCGTTATATCACGCTTTACGACTTCCGTGCCCCAGTCAGTGCTAATATTTCCCATCGGTGAAGATGCCGTAAGCGGTACCGTTTCTTTATGCTCCGTTACTTTGATGTGGCGGTATTGCTTAGCATAATGACCGTAGGGTACGTTATAACCATGAATAAAGAGGGTGGCATTGTTACCGTTCGCCCGAAAATAATGTAATTCATCACGGGTTAGCCTAGCGCGTACATAAGGGTCATCGCAAGCGGTCTTTTTAATCAGCGGTAGCGGCTTTTCTAACAGCGGCAGCACTTCTTTGCGAAAATTAAAGATGACCGGTGGGTATAATTCTTGTGAGGTTAACACGTGATGCCCCGGCTGTGGCCCGTGAGCTTTGAAGTCTTGAAAGCTGGCTTCCTTGAAGTAACTGGATTTAAACGGCACCCGGTCACTGGGATAGCTTATGTTATTGGGGCCAGAATGGTAAATCTCACGCTGCGGGGCATTTAATGTGGTTAGCTTCTCATCGCTACTCGCCCCTCGGGGAAATTTAGCTTGACCATAAGCATTCCGGTTACCTGACGTATAAACGTTAGTGTCTTCAGCATTTTCTTCTCCTATCAGGCTGGCGCCCACGCTATGACGACTGACTTTTTGTTTACTCAAATAATCCCCGCAGTGAAAATTTTCCCAGTCCAGCATACTCGGCACCACCGCACCCAACAGCGCTTGGCTACCCTGCCCACCTAACATCACATCCACTGACGCCGTTTGGATAACGCCATGATGCTTGGTATGCAAATTCAACTGGGCAGCGGGCCGCCCATTAATATAAATCCCGGGCACGCCTTGCGTAATGCTATCCGTACTGCCATTCTGGCAAGCAAGGGGGTCATTTAAGCGCGCCGCTCCCAAACCATTAATCAGAACATTACCAGAAGCCGATTGTATGGTGCCATTGCCATGGGCTATTTGTGGACATTGGTGTTCGTCTCCCAACCGGGCAGCTCCATCAATACTCCCGCCTTGGCTGCTCAATATCGTCACCTTAGGCGCCGATAGCCGAATACCTGATGCATCCAGGGTTATACTGCTAGCCCCCACGCGCAGAGTAATGCATTGGGCTTGTTGACGAATACTGCCTAACGTCACTTCAGTCGTCACATTGCCCATCACCGTGATGGATTGGTCTTGATAGACCTCACTGCAATAATTATGCTTAACGTCCAGCTTAGCATCTTTTTGTGCTTTAATCGTGATAGCCTCGTGGCCACGAGTATCCACAAAGGTGATGCCGTTAGATTGTTCTGTGTCTTGACTATTAACGGTTTGAGTCAATACACCACTCTCATTGACTTTATTCGGTTGTTGATAAATGGGAGGCCGCTGCCCATTGGCTAAACTCGCAATAATCAAAGGCTGACTGGGGTCGCCATTAATATATTGCACAACCACTTCATCGCCAGCTCGGGGTATAAACTGTACACCCATACCACTACCTGCCCAGCGCTGCAAAACCCGTATACGGCACGAGGGGGTTTGGTAAGCGTCCCACGTAAAAATCACGCGCACACGTCCATAGTCATCAACATCAATTTCCTGGCCGCCTGCACCATAAACTCTGGCCAGATGATACCCATGGATAACAGGCCGGGGTGTCTTTGCGGGGGGACGATACACGGTACCCATGGGAATAACTTGCAATGTGTTGTCATAATCCGTAGGGTTAGCTGCTTTTTTGGGCTGATAGGTCTCACTCAGCTTAGACCAATGCACATTGTCTACCATCACATGCGTCATAGCCGTTACCAAATAATCAGCATTCTCTTTTGCTCGTGGGTGCTGTTCCAAACTAAAAACCTGCCCTGCACTCAATTGGCTACAATGACTTTTAGCCATAATGCTATAAGCCTCGCTGTCTGCTTGCTGGGCCCGCTGTTTAACCTTGGTTTCTACGGTGCATTGTGAGTCTGAGCTTACCAAGTATTCTGAAAATTCAGCAATGCTGCCCCGGCCTCTTAAGGCATCCACTCGACGCTGCTTGGTTGGGTGTTTAAAATTATAATCTTGGCGGGAAAAATGCGTGGCAACTTGTTTTTGCCTGCAAGCCCAATAGTAAATCCCCTCGGTATAGGTGTTATTGTTATGATAATCAATAGTCTTCAAAGGGTAAGCGGGATACATCCCATTATTATCCACTAAATGCAGACGATGCCTGTTTTGAGCGTGAGAAAAATAATAGCCTATGCCAGCCTCTTCCATTAAACGTGAAACAAATTGAAAACGAGACTCTTGGTATTGCACCGTGTAAGGCAGCACGTCATAAGTCGCCTTAAGACCGCTGCTGTCCACCTGATGTAAGGGATGAGCATTTAATAGCTGTAAAATAATGCTTGGCACCGATAGATTTTTAAATATCCTATTGTCCCTGTCTATATCCAACAAACTAACCCAGGGCTCTAAAACTAAATCATAACGATAAAGCCCATGACGGTTGAGAAGCTCTTTGGGCGTCACGCGGGTAATAATGCCATTAAAATAACGCGCATCATAGCCTGGATGCTTAAACGCTACGGTACCTGACTGTGATAATAGCTGCGCTGCCGTTGAAGGAAGCAACGTAGAATAGACCGTAAGACTCAAGCGAAAGAGTCTCGACAGACCCTCTTCCACCTTAAGCGATACAGGCAACCACTGTACCGAAGCATGGCTTACCTCAAAATCTAACAACAGGGGTCTCATGGTATCACTCCCCTATTGAAACTGAGGATAAGGCTAATCCTTCCGGTGTTTCTGCTGGAAATTCAGCTGATAACAGCGCAGGAGTGTTAACCTTTACCGAGGAACTTGCAGCCGCAGACATGCCAAGCTTATCAGGCAGGTGATAACCTTTTAAACCCTCTAAGCGTAACACAGCTAAACTGTCTGTGGTTAACACGCTAAAGCTTGATTTATAATGGCCCAGGTTAATGGTAAACACATAGCGGTCTGCTTGCGCACCTTCATGAATAACTCCGTCCGCTATCAACTGAAAGATAGCCCAGGGACCGTAATAATCTTTAGCCTGCTTATCATCAGCGAACCCAATAATAGAAGCTTTTACCGCTTGTTTATCTATAGAAACTGGCCAAGTAATGGTTTTAGTTTGCTCGGGGCCATGGCGATAATCCAGCTCAGAACCTGCAATAAGTAAATCCACACTTTTTGCATCGTCATCTAAGGTTCGGGGTTGAATTGAAAATTGCAGCTTTGGTTTATTCCCGCCTTCTGGGAAAAACCGCTGCCCGATAATAGTGGCCTGCTGAAATAAGCTTAATTCTGCTGGACTAATGGGTAAAGCATGCCCATTTAAACGATACAGCTGCCAAGTAGATTTTCCTGTATTTACAAATTGTACAAGATATTGATTGAAAAATTGATTAAGTAAACCTTTGGGTGCAAAAAAATCAGCAAAGGCTTGTACAGATGCTTGAGACTTCGCCGTTGAGTACAAGGGATAACGCCCTTTAAGTTTGGCATTATATTGCTGCATCACCTGCCTATTCCAAGCATTATTGATATAGCCCATCGCACCACTCAAGACTAAAGACCAGCTTTGATTGGCAATACTGGTTAGCCAATTTCGCAATGGTGCTGGTGCCGCCTTAGCCTCTAAGGTGATTTGGCGAATAGGATCCTTCAAATCACCCGTCATATAGTGTTGTGCTGCTTTAAATGCAGCTTCTTGTTGATTGGCAGATTGTTCAATCTTAGTCAAATAATCTTTTAATGACCCCAAGGTCTTATTAATTTTTTGCATTTCTTTTGAAGGCTTCTGACCATCAATATATTTATTAAGTGTTGTGAAATTATCTGCGATGGTAATATCACCTAACTTCAAGGAAGCCGTATTTTGCTGTACCGCATTAAGTATATCAGCTAAAGGTGACTGATCACTGACTAAAATTTCCAAGGTACTAATGGCTTGATCATAATTTGCAAAATGAACCACGGAAAAATTTTGTAAATAATGCTGCCATATTTTAGTGTATTGTTTAGTGTAGTCTTTCTGCAAATGCTCTACCAAATGTTTATTACGTATAGGGAAATTTTTTGATGTGGTAAGACCAATAGCCCTATTATCCTTTGCTACCTGTCCTGCAATCGTTGCAAAATGTCGAATAAAAACATGTTGATAGCCTGCTTTTGTATAAAAGGCTGGAACTTCTAACTTATTATTTTTTGCTACAAAAACTTTATCAAAATTAGGTGTATACTCTAACATAAAATTTATGCTAGATATATTTCTCACATTAGATTTAAGGATCAATAATTCATAAGCTCTACGCTCAGGATTGACTTGTACAAGCTTAGAGCGCGTATTATTAATCAAGCTTCTATCTAATGGCAATTTTTCTATCGCGTGTGAAGCTGCTTGCTGTAGATAAAAATGCAACTGCTTTTGCAAACGCTTATCATCTTTAAACTCATTTGACCAAATGTACGTCATCGGTTCAATAATGGCATCAGCTGAGGTGGAATGCGTTGGACTAAACGCCAAATAGGCTTTGAGAACAGAATAAAGAATATTTGCATTATCCAGCGGCTCATGCAGCATTTCTTCCAGTTTAACAGCTACTCTTGGCAGAAATAACGTGTTAATAGATCTCGCAAAGGCGGAATCAATTTTACTTTTTATGCGTTGAGCTGCTGGCAACATACCTACAATCCAAGGATGCTTTGTATGCTCATACATATCATACACTGTTTTCAAACTATTAAGCGTCGGTAAGGTTTTTTTAATGTCAGGCTCTGTAATAGCGAGACTTGCATAGTTTCTTTTATATTCCGTGATATTTTGATCAATACTTTTTATATTGCTACGATTGATTTTATAAGAAACCCCTGATGCAGCAATACCCGTTACAGCCAACGTAGGCAACAACAACATAGCCGTTCGATAAGATAAGCTTCGGAAAGTTCTCACTTTATTGCTATAACCTAGCACTTTGCTATCTTTTGTGAGTACCTTTTTAAATACTGAGTGAATGAAATAACTCTCATGATTTGGTTTAGGCTCAGTAAACGTTGCATAATCGCCTAAATGATATTTTTTTGTAAACACACTCATTAACATATCATGTGTTTTACCCATCTGCGCCCCGCTGGTAAAGTATACACCTCTCAGTTGCACAGCTTTTGGATAGCGGATAGCTCCAAAAATTTCCGCCATAAAATTCTCTATGGTTTTCTGAAATAATTTCATTTGTTGTGGGAAAGTATAAATCAACTCACGCTTTTCATCATTTTTTTCAGCATCCACTTTCCACATGATTTTTTCTATTAAGCTACTTATCAAATTTTGATACTCTTTATTAAAATAGCTAATAGAACGATTCATATCCATTGACTGATTTAACGGTATAGTGATACCCCAAACCTGCTCTAATTCTTCGCGGCTTAAATCATTATAAAATTGAACAAATCCCTCTATTAAATCACATTTAGTAAAAGTAATATAAATAGGAACTTGCACCTTACAAACTGAATGAATTTGTCTTATCTTTGTAAATATTCTGTATATTTCTTTTTGCCTTACCGTGTTATCCTTTAACAAAAGTTCTATTAAGTTAAAGGTAACGATCACGCCTGAAATAGGTTTGATTTTTCGTTTTTTATGTAATAGCTTTACAAATTGCTGCCACATTTTTTGTTGTTCTGGTGAATCCTTTATTTCCTCATCCTGGGTTAAAGGACTTTGCTCTGCAATATCAATAAAAACATTATCATCCGTAAACCACCAATCATAATCAGGGTACTGCTGTAAGTAACTAATGGCTTCTTTACTCAGTTGATTTTGCTGCTTAAAATTCAGCCCGCTTTGTGTCATCAACGTTGACTTGCCAGAAGCTCGTGGGCCAATCACCAAGTACCAAGGGATTTTGCGCAATTGACGACCAACCTTGTCTTCATAAACATTGCCTTTTGTTTTTAAAATTCGGGCTTTAAAGCTGCTCACCACATATTGATAGCCTTTTCTTCCTCCTTCTAACCACGCAGAAAAAGACTCCCTAATAATAGCGAATGCTTTAACTTTGTGCTTTAGAAAAAGTCCAACCAACAAATAGACTAATGCAATTAAAACAACAGCCACACTGAGAATTAATCGAGAAGAAAAAGATGAAAAAGGAGACTCACCATGCATGCTAAGCAATGGACCAGCAAACCAAATTAAAAGCAATAATACAATAACAAATAAAAATACTCTCGCACCGGGCAGTTCTATTATCTTTGCTAAACTTTTCATGAACCACTCCCACTACGTGAAATTAATTGACTAAACATTGTAACAGGCGATGCATTTGCTATATCATCAAGCCGCTTAAGCGTTTTATCAGAATAGAGTCGCAATGATAAATTCAGAGAAGCCGCAACAATAAAAAATGCCCCAAAAGAAAATAACAACCTTTTTTTAAAGGAGGATTTTTTCTGTTGCGCAACAACCGTTAAGGCTTTGTCATCCCAGCTTGGAGACAACGCACGCTCTTGCTTGCCATAGTGGCGTTGAATATGATAAAAAACCTTATTACGAATTTCTTCACGCAACATTTTATCTTTGCCAAAATACTGCCCTTCATAGCCTAAACTTAGGCATAAATATAACAACTCTAATAAGTCAATGTGCGTTTTAGCATTACCCATAGCATTACGTAAGATAATATAGAAACGTTCACCACCCCAGGTCTCCTTATGAAACGTGCTGAGTAAACCTTGCTCAACCCAAACACTTTTCTGCCCCCACGGTGTTTTTAATACTGTCTCATCTAAAACCACACAAAGGCAATAATGCGCAGCTGTCGTTAAGCGCCTGTCATAGCGGAGTTTTTTTAACTCATCTAAAAATCGTCGCATTTCAGCAAGTAATTGCGCACGTAGTTGATTAGGCTCAGGATGAGATATTGTCCGCCTTATTTGAGGTATTAGAATCAATATGGATTCAGCAGCCATTGTTAATATATTTTTACTGCTACGCGGCATTCGTGCAGATGGAGTTTCCATTTGCATTCCCGTGGAAAAATTTGATGATGTTAATTGCGTCGTTCTCATGATTTAACCCTTAATAGCCCACAGTTCTAATTTTGGATTTGGATAGCTAGCGCCTAAATAGATAGCTAACGCGGCCGATTTTTCTAAATACTGCCATGATTCATGATTTTTATTTAATGTAAAATAAGTATAATTTGCATGAAATGGAATTTGTCTAGGCGCTGTCGGCATAAGTTGCAATTCAATGCCCGGTAGTTGACGGGTAATTAACTGTTGCAGCTGTTCAACGGGCGCCACTTTGGCCTGTTTAGGGAAATTCATACGAATAGTTTCTGCAGTAACATCGGCATAAACTGCTAGCACTAAACTATTTGAAGTAAATATTTCTTTATTTTCTACCTCAGCCACCCAAACACCATGTTGACGTTCTATCAATGGAATCGCCGTTGTATGCTGTTCAATAACCATGCTAAGACTTTGACGTAGATACTCAAGAATGGGTTGAAATGAATTGGTTATATCATAATGATCATAGAAATCAGGTATCTCTGGCCGCCTACTCGCTTGTGTAAACGTTGCAAGCTCTCCCATCAGTTGTAGCATCTTCTCATAAAGCACTGACGGATGTAGTGTTTTTTCATTAGCCAAATAAGTAAAATAAGGTTCATAGCGATTAATTAATTGTAGTAACATAAAATCTAAAATCATTGCTGTTTGCGAATGCTGCTCTTGGGTTAAACGATGGCTTAGCATTTCTCCCCGATGATGTAAGAGGCTTCTGATTTCTTGCGTGATTTTAGTTAAGCGCGGAATCGCATATGTTGATAAACAAGGGGGAATAAAGTTTTCATCCAGAGTTATTTTTTGATTAAAATGTGCCTCTTTAATAAACGCAATAGGAATACAGGTATAATTACTCAGGTCCTCGCCTTCTAAAAATAAATGCAAGGTAAGCTTTGCTAAAGGGACTTCTACTTTTTCGTCATTTCCAACAATATTATCAGCAATTTCTCTATTATCAATAAAATAACGATAACGCTTGTCTTTAGTATTAGCATTAGGATTTGTATCTTGTAAACCTGCTTGTTTAATAGCAACACCTAAATAAACATGTTTATTGATAACAACATCTGATATAACCAAAGGAGATGGTAAGCTATCTTCACATGGAAGTTCAAAGACAGTACCATCTATCATAATACCTGAGCAATCAATAAGCCCTAATTTTCCGAGAGCTAGTAACTCTGCATCAAGTTTCAATGACTTAACGCCCCACATATGTGATGATACTCGTGTGGTTTTTTGATTAATCAAATTTTCGAGATATCTATCATGTTGCTGAAAGTGAGCTGGGGATAAAAACATGCCTTCTTCCCAAGCCAGCTTATTATTTAAGCTCATAACAAGCCACCTTTTGCAGGCTTAACCGTTAGGCTCTGTGATTCTAATAAAAGAATTAAATCAACAGTACTACTGTTTTTAGGAACTTTTACTATAGTTTTCCACTTAGCAATAGAAATATTCCTAAAAGCGGCTGTAATGCCTAAATATTTAGTATTAGACGAAATAGCCTCTGTTATAGTTGTCTTTTCAGCAGGACGAATTTCGACAGACTTTTTATCAATGAGTTTGTTCCCTAAGATAATAGCAGGATTGGTTGCTAGTTGTTTGTATTTAGCATTTTTAAAGGCTGTATCCGAAGAGAGCTCATAGATAGTAACAACAACGGGGGATGCTCTACCACTGGCATCTGGGTTTAAATAATCAACAGATTGCATGGCGATTTTTGCTTGTGGCTGCTCCATAGAGCTACAACCTGACAAAAACAATAAAACAATCGAAATAAAGCTTATTTTTTTAATCATATTTTTCTCCAACCTTAGCCAACGATGGCTTTTTTTAAATAACTTAAACGATGACGAAAACCTTTTTTTACGTCCCCCTTTTCGCCTTCAACAGTTTCATAGTAAATTGACTGCCTAGAGTCTTCATAAATTTCATCAACAATACCAATAGGCGCAAATTGCTCTTCCTGAGTATTTTGCTTCCTGCTTTCCATATAGTTAAAGAAATCATGTGAATCATCTTGAATACCCAGCTCATATAAAATATTCGCTTCTTTCGCAGGCGGGGCAGCTGGTATGATTTGCTGATGAAATTTTTCCCTATCGGCCTGGGCATCTTCTAAGTAGCTATTATCTTCCCCTATCATCTGAGGCAAATCCATATAATGCAATAAGTCATTCTGCTTTGCATCAATTGCATTAGAAAATTCATTCTTTTCAGAAACTGCATTCTCAATAGCATCAGGGTCAACAAACATATTATCAAAATCTAATAGCTCCTCACTAAAACGGGTATCCTCAACAAGATTATTTACTTGTGATGTATTGTGAATGTGTGCTGTCAATACATAACCCGGTAGGCGTATTTTAGTCTTATCAGCAATGGGGAAATTTTGTCCTGCACTAATAAGATAATACTGACCTTCTTGATAACAAATATCTAAGCTATCCACTTTTATTTCATTACCGTCAGCCAACACTGTGGTGTGCTTAGTTCTTTCTTCTGAAAACTGTTTAACTAAATCTGCATTAGCATTATTTAGCCAATCGCTATTGCCTGTATTTTCATAAACATAGTCTTGATTAATTTCATCAAACTTTTGGATAGTAAAACTTAAAACTAAATCCATAACCAATATCCTCTATCCTATTATCAACATGGCTAAAAAATTTATTTCTCTAAATAACTTAAAATTAATGCTTGATGCTCGCTATTAAGTTGACCATTACCTTCATTGGCAATATGTACACCTTGCATAAAAAGATATAAGTAATCTAAATCTCTGTCATCACCTTTCTCACAAGCTATGCTGATTGCATTAGCAGCTGCAATATTCGCCATAAAAGGATTAGGTTTTACATGAAAATTCTTACTACCAATATCATCACCACTCCAAAAAGCAGCCAGTGCAGCCCATTTAGCTGAAGAATCAACGGACAATAAATCGGCTGAGCTTTTAGCTTGTTGACGAAGCTCATTATCCCCTTTATAAACCCAATGTCTTGTAGCCGTTAAGGCAGCCAGCGCTTTTTCATTATCATTATCTTTTTCTACTTTAAGTGAAGCCAAATAAGCCCACCATACTACTTCTCTATTCGGCAACCCCAAAGCCAAAAGATAAATAACCTCATGATAAAGTTTATTCTCTAAGAGCTTATGAAAAATTATAATGGAACTTTCATTCTCTTCTAGAATGCTAGAAAACACCTCACCGACATCTAAAAAATTTTCTATCTTTGTTATAATTGAACTATCAAACTTATGCAGCCTATCAAAAATTTTTTTTGCCATGCTATATCTCTAGCTATTTATATTAATCACGTTACCTTGAATGGTAATACCAGATGCGTCTATATCAACTTTGCTTGTTCCAGCTTGCAAGCTAACCATGCTTCCGGCCGTGATAGTTACTGTACCTTTAGGCACTTCGATACTTTGATTCCCTGCATTAATGCTTAAATTATAATCATTGCCAACCTGAATGTTTTCATTATTATTAATGATTTTATTTAGATCTTTTTGCGCGTGGACATAAACCTCTTCTTGCCCCATTAAGTCTTCGAAACTAATTTCATTATAGGCTGAGTTATCTGGCATGTTAGTTGATTGAGTTCTAATTCCACTTTTTGTTTGGTTTGCAGGCAATGGATAAGGGGGCATATTGTTGCCATTATAAGTACTCCCAATAATTAATGGCCTACTTGGATCCCCATTTTCAAAATTAATAATAACCTCATGCCCCGCGCGAGGAATAAATTGAGTCCCCCATCCTGCACCCGCCCAAGATTGAGCCACTCTAATCCAGTAGCTATTTGCAGCTTGAGATTCATTGCCCTGCAACCAATTAAACTTAACTTTTACCCGACCATATTCATCTGCAAAAACATCTTGCCCCTCAGGAGCAATAACAGTCCCCACTTGAAAACCAGCTATCTCTGGAATATTGGCACGCTGCGGAGGCTGATACGTTTCTTCTGCTGAAATACAGGTGATGTTGTTTTTATATTTAATAGTTTTTTCTTCATCGTTACCCCCACTTTTATTAAAGCTTTTATCTTTGCACTCATGTGTAATTTTTACAACCAAGTATTTTCCTTGCTCTGCACCGATATCGTGCTTTATAACGTTAAATGTGCTACCAGCATGGAGTTCTGCATATAATGACTCTGCCCTGACTTTATTACCCATTATTTTTTTCTGATGTGCACGTATTTTGGTTAACGCTTCGCCATCACTATTATTATAAAAGTCACCCGGATAATTATATTGATAGTCAAACAGGTTATTATTATCATAAGCAGCTTCCTGCAATAATGAGTCAGTAGGAACCTTAAAGTTATAATCTGACTGTTTTACTTTACTGTTCACTAAACTATATTCATGTTTCCAATCTTTAACTGTGCTAGCTAATGGCGTCAGATGCGTGTAACTCATCGCTACATTTGTCTTGCAATAGCCAACAAGATTATCAGAAATTAATAGCTGATGTTTATCTTCTTTTTGTTTAAAATAATAATAAAACCCGTGTTTTTCTAACAGCCTCGCTAAAAAATTATAATCACTTTCTTGATATTGAGCGAGATACTCCAGCGGGTCATTTCCTCCTTCCAACATTGATAAATCAAAGTAACTATGTTGATATTGACTAAATATATCCTGAATAATTTCTCGGGGCGTTTTATCAATGTAAATGCGATTAGCTTTATTCTGAGTTAAGTGCCAAAGCCAAGGTGCTATTGTAATCTTATAAACATGCTCGTTAATACTTGAAGTGGATGTGGGGGTACAAGCAATAATGTAACCTGTAAAGTACTTTTCCTTTCCATTACTATCAATGAAGCTTGCTGTTGCCATGGCATTTAAGCTGTTGCTTAAGTCTGCCTGCGTTTGCAATTCTAACTTATACTCATAAAGCTGCGAAAGCTCCTCAGTCCCGTATAGCTCACTTAACAATAACTCTTCCTGAATACCAGAAATAGATAAACTAAGATAGCGACTATTATTTAAATTTTTAGCATTCATAACTTATTCATCAAATAAAAATTAGAGAGATGCTTTACGCTTAAAAAACCCAAAGCACCTCACTATGCCTCTTCCAATAAACGATTTATGCTCAGCAAGCATAATTCAACAACTCGGCCACAAGCGACCGAGATTTCTCACTTTAATAAATATTACGTTTTTTGGCCTGTCGCAAGGTCATAACCTGCAACAATTTGATTTCCTTCTTTATTAGCTTGATCTGATGGTTTATAAGCCATTTGAATTTTATCAAAATGTAAACTAACTTCTTCATAGGGCTTCCCAGTATTATCATGTTTAATGGAATAATCACCCACTAAAACATTATCCAAGGTATACTCCATAAAACTTGATATTTGAGAAGCACCCGTTTTACACAGATCAATTTGAACAGGTTGTCCTTCTTGCCCTTCACAGGCCGCTAAGAATAATTCCGGTGAAGCAGAGTCTAATTTTTTAATAACTCTAACTTCACTAAAATTTGGATGAGAACTTTCTCGCTCATGAACTTGCCCCGGCTGTGTTACAAATTGACGAGACACGCCAAACTCTATGCGCTCTAAGTGAATCCAGTCTTCATGACCTGTAGATGAAACGTTACCTTTAATATCACCAAACTTCATATAAGTAGAAGTTGTGCTCACAGCAGGTTTTTCATCGCTCTTTTTGTTAGTATCTGCCATTATTATTTCTCCTATGTTTTAATAATTTTGACATGTTTAATTTACACCAAACGCAACTCCATTACAATGATTTTTGTCCTTATTTTTTCTTTTTATATCGCTTATTGTCACTTCAAACTCATTATCAAGAGATTTTTCAACGTATATCTGTTCAACAGATTTACATATCAACATATGTTCAAAAATATTCTCAGCTATCAAAGGTAAAATACTGCCATTAATGACATTATCTATTTGCCTTGCCCCAAGTTCCGTTAGCTGACAAAGGAAAACAATTTGCTTAACAACAGCTTGACTAATCACTAACTCTGCTTTGTAGGTGCTTAACACCCTCTGAGCTACCTTAGCTAATTTCAAATGCACTATTTTTAATAGCTCACTTTCTCCTAAAGGAGCATAGACAGCAATGGTCGAGCGCCCTAAGAAAG
Source organism: Gammaproteobacteria bacterium (assembly GCA_965230455.1). Lineage (GTDB taxonomy): Bacteria > Pseudomonadota > Gammaproteobacteria > CBDDKY01 > CBDDKY01 > CBDDKY01. The sequence continues at coordinate 1,405,311 of CBDDKY010000003.1, read as the reverse complement.
CTGGTTTAAAATAACGCTGTAGATTCGGCTGAATGCTGGTAATCATATCAGCCATTGTTTTTTCAGCCCCTTCACATTGAGAAAGATCAATAATTTGTTCGCTGCAAGCATTTGAGGTCATGATGATAATGGTATTTTTAAAATCAACATCACGCCCCTCCCCATCTTTTAATATACCTTTATCAAACACCTGATAGAAAACATCCTGAACACTAGGGTGAGCCTTTTCAATTTCATCTAGCAATAAGAGATTATAGGGTTTGCGTCGTACTGCTTCGGTCAAAATTCCACCTTCACCATAGCCTACATAACCCGGAGGAGAGCCCATCAAGAGAGAAACTTTATGAGCTTCTTTAAATTCTGACATATTAATAATCGTAATATTTTTTTCTCCACCGTAAAGACTATCCGCTAAGGCTAATGCTGTTTCAGTTTTGCCTGTTCCGCTAGGGCCTAATAATAAAAATACACCAATAGGTTTATTTGGATCATCAAGTTTTGCTTTTGCTATAGTCACCCGCTTTGCAATCATTTTAATTGCATCAGTTTGTCCTATAACACGTTGATTGATTGTATTTTCAAGAGACAAACACGTATTGATTTTATCGCTTAGCACTTTTCCAACCGGAATCCCTGTCCAAGCTGCTATTACTGAGGCTATGCTGCGATCATCAACAAATGGATAGACATAGCCAAACTCTCCTTGTTTTTCTTTTAACTCAGCAAGTAGTATTTTTAATTGCTCTTTTTGTGCTATTGTTGCATTATTATTCTTAATAAGAAAATTGATATTTTTTATTTTCCCAAACAACTCCGCTTCTTTTTTCCAAGCATCATGAATGTTTTTTATTTCATTTTCAATTAACTTTTTTTCTTCTTTTAGCAACTTGATAGTCTCTTTATGATTAACGCCTTGCGCTTGCTCTCCTTCTAACCTGGCAATCGTTAACAATAAATTTTCTTTTTCGGAGGTTAATTTTATTAAACTTAAAGGTTGTGTATTCTGCATCAAAGCTACTTTAGACGCCGCTGTATCTAAGATACTAATACTTTTATCAGGAAGCTGTCTTGCTGGAATATAACGATGCGAGAGTTTCGTTGCCTGCTGAATAGCTTCTTCTAAAATAATAACATCATGATGCTTTTCTAACTTACTAGCTACATGTCGCAGCATCTTCACTGCAATTTCTTCAGAAGGCTCATCAACAATAATTTGTTGAAAGCGTCGACTCAATGCTGCATCTTTTTCAAAATATTTTTTATATTCAGCCCAGGTGGTTGCCGCAATAGTTCTTAAATTGCCTCGAGCCAAGGCTGGCTTTAATAAGTTCGCAGCATCACCTTGCCCCGTTTGCCCACCAGCACCTATTAATGTATGAGCCTCATCAACAAATAGAATAATAGGCACTAGAGATTCACCAACGTCTTTAAGAAGTTGCTTTAAACGATTCTCAAACTCACCTTTCACCCCAGCACCTGCCTGTAGCAGCCCAAGATCTAGCGTTCTTATTTGAGTATTTAATAAATTTTTAGGAACATTTTTTTGAGCAATTAATAACGCCAATCCTTCTACAATGGCCGTTTTTCCAACACCCGGCTCCCCAACTAAAATAGGATTATTTTGGCGTCTGCGCCCTAAGATATCGATGACTAACTGAACTTCATTCTCTCTACCAATCACCTGATCAATTTTTCCACGCTTAGCTTCTTCAACAAGATTAACAGTGTATTGTTCTAAAGCAGAAGCAGCATAAGGACTAGGAGATGCAGAAAAGCTGTCTTCTAACTGGGCCAAGATATCTAAAGTAATAGATTCTAATTCTTTCTGCTCAATTTTTTTAAATTGTTTAGAGTAGGTAAAAAGCAATTGTTGCAAGCTTTGTTCTTTATACATTGCTAGCAGAAATGAAACACTGTCAATTTCATCTCTATTAAAGTCTAGAGAGCTCAAAAGCCATGCCGCTTGTAATAAATCGATAAGATGGCGTGAAATAGCAGGTGCATCTTGGTTGCCAGTTTTGTATGTATCAATTTGCTTTAACAGATCAATTTTCACCGCTTGCACGGGTAGAGATAATTTTTCAATTACTTTTGAGAAGCCTGACTCTTTTTCTAAAAGTTTTAACATTAGGTGAGGAATTTCCACATCATAGTGGCTAATAGAACTGCAAAAAGCTAAGCCTTCATGAAATGATTCCACTGAATCCTTATTAAGCTTTTGAATAAGAGAACGCAAATCAAGCAACATGTTTATACCCCTTTTTTAAAATAGAATTTCAACAACTCGGTCGTAGGCGAACGAGATTGTCTCCTGGTTTTATTTCGCCTACGCGGGAAACCTGCGTAGGCGACCAAAGGGGAAAATTGCATTTTTCCCCTGCCTGTGCCCCCTTGGGTACCTGTGCCCTCTTGGGTATGGAAACCCCATCGCCTTTGCCTCGGGAGCTAGCCCCCTAGATTCCTCATTTTAAATTGCGACCACTAAAAACAACATCATTTTTTGGCATTTTATTTCTTTTACAGCTTAACCAAGTATTCCACGCCAAATGCATCATTGGCTTATGCGTCAAAATAAGTGGCGGCATACTATTAGCTGACAAAATAAGTCTAATGTCTAAAATAATACCATCACTAATGTAAAACTTAGCTAACTCATAAATCGCAGAAATCTTTTCTTTAGTCGGAAATAATTCAGAAAACTTAGTATAATCTATGGGCCCAATATTAATTTGAATCTTACTTTGAAAGCTGCATAAGGTTCTACCCAAAAAAACCTCTCTATTTAACTGATTATTTTTATGTGCGTAACTTAATAGAGAGCAAGAATTTTTTGGTAAAATCTGCGAGGTAGCCTCAAATTCTGAAACTTTTATAGGTAACTCAAAGTAATCACTAAGCAAAGCGGCTAAATTTATAGCATTGCGCGGCCATTGCGAAAAAAAACCCGCATAATAATACATAATATGTTTCTTATTGAGCTTACTATCTTTTAATGTTTGATTATTTTTGTTTTCTATGGTTCCTCTCTTCAAAGAACGTTGATAGCTAAAAAATAAATTGTTTTTTTCCCAAGCCCTATAATAAAAAGATATCAAACGATGGTTAAACAAATTCAAAAAATCAGCCAGCTCAGTATGCTTTTTTCTAGCTTGCCTTTGCATTTGCTCTGTATAAAACTCAGGCAAAGCACCTGTTTGTCCAAAAATACCAAGAAAGGAAACACTCATCTCATAATAAGATTTTTTTCCGCCAGGCTGGTTAATATTTGATATATCATGAACCGGGAAAATCAAAGAAAGTGCTGTATTAAAATGTAATGCCTCATCTTCCATACTATGATGATACCCTATTGGTAACCTATTATAGACTTCTGACGCTTCTTCAATTAACCTAACCACCTGGAAAAAATTAAAATCAGAGTGGTTTTTAACAATCTGATTTACAAGCTTTTCTGATTCCCTAACCATGGCTCCCATTGATAGACCCCCTCTCCTTTTTTATTTAGCATATTTAATTGAATAAAGTTATTCACTGAAATATATAGCAAGAAAAATCTTCTTAAAATACACCCAAATAGATATAACCCAGGCAGAACCAAACATTCATCTGTTAAATAAATATTAATAACAACCCCATTACAAAAACCAGATTTTTTATTTATTTTTATTCGTTTTACTTGGTGCACAACCTCTATTTTATCAAGTCCTTTTATTAATTTTTCATATTCATGATTGCCACTATTATTATAAATAGTAAGCATCTCTTTAAGCACTAATATTCCAATCTCGCCATCAGACATTGACTTCAAATTAAGACCAAGGTGAGATATAGCCTTCCATTTGTCATGATTCCCTAACTTAGGCCTTCTAATATTAGATATAGAGCTAACGCAGCCCATACTCTGCGCAAACTCAAATTCATCACTCCAAAAATTAAAACTATACTTCTGATTATCAATATAAATTTTTTCATATAAGTCTGTATTAACACATAGCATGCTTGCTTCAGCAACCTGAGCTGGTAGCGTTATTTTTTTTGATGACAGATCAGTAAATGAAACCTGAAGATTATTATTTATTCCTTCTATCGTAATGTTTTCAAAGCTTGTTCTTCTTCTGAGGTGCCAAAAAATATTTTTTTCTTTCCCCTTGGAATCATATTTCAAACCAAAATAAGGATGAAAACCCACTTTGTCATCTGAAGTAACAGACACTAATTCATCTACACTATAGACTTCACTTCCCCCTTCTGCCCCTAACTTCTCTGGGAACAAAGAATACTCAAAGTCTTTGTTATTTATATTAATAGGTGTTGATTTTCTTTTATAGATATTCACTATAGGCGTTGTATTTAAAGATAAAGATTTTTTATCTACAACCTTACTTAGTGTTTTGTTAATTTTATTAAAGTAAATTATTAAAGCACTATCGTGAGCAATGCCACGCCAAATATCATCAGTTAAATTCACATCAAAATACAAAAACTTCCTTGTTGCTAAAAAATACTCTGTTAACAACCTATAACCTAAAAAAGAATTATTTGGGAAAGGAAGCATTCCCTCTTCAGCAGAAAACCCAACTGGCGTGATATTTTTAACCACATGACGCTCTTCATTATCTTTTTTTGACTGTATTGTAACAGCAATGGCATTATTAAAGATAAGTTCATACAAAATAAAAGCATACTCATCTTCTAACCTTAAATAAAACCTAATTTTTTTTGGCTTAAGCTCTTTAAGAGTTATATCTTTATTATGCATAGATAAATTAATCTCAAGCCTACTTTTTGCACCGGGCTGAGCAGCTTTATTAGCGAAAGGTGAATTTTCAAATGAGGTTTTACTTATAATAAGCGGTAGTATTTCTGTTTCATAAACTGTCATAAACTTATAATTTGTTTTATCTTCTAAAGAGCAATCTATTATCGTTTTTTCTGGCACATTATGAGAAAGATTAGTGCTTTTTTTCGGTGAAATATTAATATTCGAAAAAGAAGGGAATGGCTTAGTTAAATGTGGTAGCACAGTATCAAGTATTGCATCGTTAATCTCAGCATATCCATCATCTAGTTTTTGACTTATTCTTGCAGTCAAAAAAGCAAAAGACTCTATAATTTTACCAACAAAAGGATCAACACTTTCAGCATTAGAAATTCGCAGCTTGCTGGCTAATTGCGGATGCTTTTTTGAAAACACCTCGCCAGAGTTTCTTAAGTAATTTAATTCTTCATTAAAGTATTGAATAATCTCATCCAATTTTTAAAGCTCCAATATTTATTCTATCTGTGGCGGCATCATAATAGCTATCATAGATAACTGTTTGATTGATATTTTCATAGTTTAAATCGGCAACTATTTTTAAAGAAATCACCCCATAGCAATCATCATCAGCCTTTATTTCAACATCAACATTTACTAAACGCTTCTCATAGTTTTCAATCGCCTTCTTTATTTGCTGACATAGCGCTTTTCCACCAGACTTTGTTCCAAACCTTATATCCATGAAATCAGTTATTCCATAGTTTAAAATAGAATCTCTTGTTACCTTATAATCAGCAGCGGAAGGGATATGTTTTACCCTGGCAACTAATAAACTTTTTAGGCTTTCTTTAATTGAATCATAAAGATCAGCATAAGAAATTTTTCGGTTGAAACCTTCTTTTTCTCCTTTACGCTCTATTTTAAAATAATCAAAAAATGGCTTTTGTACGGAATAACTTTTCATCTTCCTCGCTCAATATTTTTCATAAGGCAACTCTGCTGCGAAATTTAATAGATGATTCTACTCGGTCAATTTGGTAATGTGGAGTAATATCAAGTCTACACAGATATTTCCCCGGCAAACTTTTAATATTATCAACTGAAATTTCTGCATTTTTTAGTGGAAAATTAGTTTTATTGGATGTTGACGATGCACAATACTTTAAAATCCAGTTTTCTAAATAATTTTTACACTCGACAGCATTACTAAATGATCCCAATTTATTTCTAATGATGACTTTAATATAATGTGCAAATCGACAAGCACACAATAAATGGTGTAACATCATTGAAACATGCGCACTGGGAAACCCTTTATTTTTTCTATCAAGAGCTACCAGTTGAACCGAGGGAATATTATAGAATACTCCACCATCTAGTAAGTTTCGCGTTGATAGCACGATAAATCCAAACTTATTAAGTCTATCTTCTTTTTCATCAAGAATATTAATTTCTGATATGTATTTTTTTATCTCTTGTTCTTTGGCACTATGAAAACTTTCTTTTACAAACCCAGAAGTATAACCTCGATTACCCTTACTATCTTCAGCTCCTCGAATATTCAGAAACCACCCTGTATCTGAAAATGAACGCACTACAACTTCTGCCAAACAAAAACCTGCATTACCCCAAAGATAATCATCGAAACTATCAATCTTCTCACTAAAATAAGGAACCTCTTCTTTTTCAATAAATTTTCCTTTTATATTTCGCATAATAGCACGTGGCAAAACCATTCCTATGAATCGTGAATCCTCACTAAGCCTAAAATTATTCCAACGATGATATTCCAGCTGTGAAAAAAGGCTATTCAAATCTATATCTTTCTCTAATTGAGAAAAATCTTCCATACCAAACAAACTTGGAGAAGCTGAAAAAATAATTGGGGAAAATGCAGCTGCTGCAATGCTCCCTAATTGAGCTAACACACTAATACTATCAGTTTTTTTATTATTAATGCTTAAGTGGCTTACGCTATAATCAGCAACCAAAATACCAAAGGGCTCACCTCCTGGCATATCAAATTCTTCAGTATATATTTTCTTAAATAACTGACTCTGATCAAACTCAATAGCTGTGAGCATATCTTTAGTCAATTCATCAACACTTAATCCTAGACACTTTATCTTTATTTTTTTCGTAAAAGCCTCTTCGCTAATATTAGTAAGAAAGTTAATTCCACGCCAAGTTGCTTCAAGCTGTTGAAAGCGCTTGTGATGAATAATTACATTAAGCTGTTCACTTATTTTCTCATCAATTCTTGCTTTTAATATCGTTACTCGCGAAAGCATATACCAAGCCTATCTTTCCATTATTCAGCTAAAAAAGGCTTGCTAGCAACTTATCATGATTACCGGATATTGCCCAAGTTGCTAACAAGCCAAACCTTACTCTGCCATTTTAGGTATTCTTGCAACCATCCGCAGAGATGTCGTTAATTCCTCAAGCTGTAACCAAGGCCTTAACCAAGCTACGGCATTATAAGACCCTGGCTTACCAGGAATTTCTTGAACCTTAATTTTTGCTTCTCTTAAGGGAAACTTTGCCTTTATTTCTGCTCCTGAAGATTCATTCGCATTAACATAATTATTAATCCAACGATTTAACCATTCTTCACAGTCAGCGGCTTCCATAAATGAACCAATTTTATCTCTTGCCAATACCTTAAGATAATGAGCAAAACGTGAGGTTGCTAAAATATAAGGCAGCCTTGCAGAAATCATGGCATTGGCTGTGGCTGTTGGAATATCATATTTCTTAGGCTTTTGTACAGATTGTGCTCCAAAGAAAACAGAGTAATCAGTATTCTTAAAGTGACATAATGGCAGAAATCCTAGATTACTTAACTCAGCTTCCCTTCTATCAGTAATCCCTAATTCTGTTGGACATTGACTATCTAAATCACCATCTGTGCTATAGAAAACGTGCAGAGGTAAATTTTCTACTTTACCGCCATTTTCCACACCTCTAATAGCTGTGCACCAATTATATTTAGAAAAAGCTGCTGTAATCTGTGTCCCTAGCGCATAAGCGCTATTCATCCAACAATACTCTTTATGGTCTTGTTGTGCTGCTTTTCCATTTCGTTGTTCAGAAATTTCCTCATAATCAAATTCATCAACAGGCTTTGTATCTTCACCATAAGGTAAACGTGCTAAAGTCCGTGGCAAGGTCAGGGTTACAAATCTCGCATCTTCACTCTCTCTAAAACTTTGCCATTTCGCATATTCGACGTTATCAAATATTTTTGCTAAATCACGAGGCTTCGCAAGTTCCCGCCAGTCATCAAACCCCATAATGGATGGACCTGCAGATGCGATAAATGGAGTAAACGCCGCTGCTGCAACATTAGAAACCTTAGCTAAAGTATCAATGTCTTCAGGATGCCCCGTGAATTCATAATCGCCTACCAATAGGCTATAAGGTTCACCACCAGGCATACCAAATTCATTTTCATAAACTTTTTTAAAGAGTTGGCTTTGATCAAACTCAACAGCTTTATCTAAATCCTTGAATAGCTCTCGTTTGCTTAAGTACATTACTTTAATGCGCAAACTAGTACTTGTTTCTGTATTCATAACTAAGTGATTCAAACCACGCCATGACCCCTCTAACTTACTGAATTTTTCATGATGCATTATCTTAGCGAGTTGCTGTGATATTTTCTCATCAATTTTTTTAATAGATTGCTTTATAGTCCCAGTAAGATTCTTATCCCAAGTCACAGCACCTTCTAAAGCATGCTGCGTCAATGAACGCAATAAATCTTCTGTTTGCGAGCGCGTTGTTTGCTTTGTTGCTTTAATAACTTTATCTAGAATAGTATCTTGTGCCGTGATATTTTTCTTGACTTTGTTTGATTCGATAGCTTCTTGGGCCATGGGTTACTCCTTATCTTTCTTGGTATTATGTTTATCTACACCTAGCTCATTGGCGATATTCTTGAGTGTCTCACTATTCTGCAACACCTCTTCTAGCAAGCTCTCTAATTCATCTGACCTATCCGCTTTGCTAGATAAAAGGCTTAATTTATTTCGTATATCTAAAAGTTCTTTTAGCGGCGCTACCTGATTAATCAGGTTGACAGGCTCAAAGTCTTCTAATGAATTAAAGGCCAATTGTATAGCAAGCTCGCTACCATCATTGGCTAACGTATTTTCCACTTTTAAATCGAGGCCAGGCCCAATATTTTCCATAACTTCATCGAAGTTATCTCTATCAATTTGCGTAAATTTTCTATCCTTTAGTGGTTTTAGTGGTTTGGTTGGATCGCCAGCCAAATCGCCTAAAACACCAACAACAAAAGGCAGCTCTTTTTCTACAACTCCACCTTCAGTTTCCACATCATATTTGATATGCACTCTTGGCTTACGTACTCTATCGAGTTTTTCATGGATACTTGCCATTTTTTTCCTCTCTTAGTTAACTCCAGTTAAATTAAATAAATTTTCTCTTGCTTTTTCATCTCCAACTATTTCTTTTAGGAGATCAGGTAGAGCAAGTTTCCCCCATTTATTTGCTCGCACTAAAATATAGGGGAGCAAAGATTGTGGTTCAGTTTCTCTAAAAAAATCAGCTATTACTAATAGCTGCTCAAGCGCTTCTTCTCGATTTGAAAAAATTTTATTTCTATGAAAATACTGCTTAGTTTCTTTTTTTGTTTCTTCTGCTTGAGAAGAGTCTACGTTATTTTCTTTTTCATCGCTTATCTCTTGCTTTGCTTCTTCAGGTTGAAAATAGGCAACCAAATCCTTTGCCTCATTTAACTGGTGGCATATATTGCTAATAGGGAAGTCTATACCTTCTACCTTACTTTCAATCTTCTTGCTGAGCTGTTTAAACGCACGTAATACCTCATCAAGCATTTTCTGCAGCGATTTATAGAACTCAATTCCAGAAGCCTCTGCTGATATTTTAATTTTGTCTAAAGAAACAACTCTTTCTTCTAATTTTTTTTTCTTTTTTTTAGAAGTGCTGGTAGCAGCCACTTCTAAACTTTGCTTATATTGCCATAGGAAATACTCATCCGTTTTGTTCTTATCAGTAATACTTATCCAATTTAATGGCATTTGTAAGATGCCTTCGACATCTACGCCATTAAGCACAGCTAGGTGATATAGCTTGCCAAAAACCTCATCATCCTCTTCTGCTGGAAAAATATTTGGCCAATAGCGCTCGATAAGCTCTTCTGCCAAATTAAAAGCTTGTTTCAACCCCGTCAATCCCTGTAATCTAACAGATGCTTCAATTAACCAAGCTATGACTTCTAAATCTTTACTGTATTTCTCTAGGATATTGCTGGCCTGCTCGTGGAGACTTTGCCAATGTACCTTTATGTCTTTTTGTGCTGATTGACAATTTTCTTCTAAATATTTCCGCTCTGCAGCACGGGCTAATGCACGTGTATCTTTAGCCTGATAATAGACAGGACTTACATCGGGGTTTACCCTTAAATCTTCACCCACAGCCGATGATTCATTGATAGGTTTTATTAATAGTTTAATGTCAACTTGGCTTTTATCCATAGAAAGCAGTAATTCCAACAAGATTTTAGGCAACATTCTACAAGAAGAGATATTGAATTACAATATTTATTTTTTTCATGAGAGATATTCTTATATTTTTGTTATAATTTTAACTTTATGATTGCTTATATTTGAGGTATCATGGGCAAACTTTAGGAGGTCCATATGTCAAAAGCTCAATCTGTTAAATCTGAAATGACAAATCACACTGAAAAACACAACTTGCAGAACACGTTGTCTGCTCGACTAAAATATACCCTTGAAAAACAACGTCTGTCTCAATCAGACTTAGCTCGAAAAATAAGAATAAAGCCACAGGTCATACAATACATCTGTGCAAATAATGTTAAGAAATCTCAATTTACTTATGAAATAGCTAAGGCGTTAGATGTAGATTATGTCTGGCTGGCCACGGGACAAGGGTTAATGAAAACGCCCACCGATAGTCAAACAAGGCGTTCGGTCCCTGTTATTAAGATTGAAGATGTGAAAGCCATTGCTCTCAAAAAAATGATTCTTAATGATATAAAAGCCTTTCAATGGTTCACACCCCAAGAGCAGCTTCAAGAAAATTGTTTTGCTTGTTTGAATACCGATAATGCCATGGAACTGAAATTTCCTATTGGCTCAACGCTGGTCTTTGATCCTCAGCAAGAAATTGCTAACCATGATTATATGCTGGTTTATGTAAAAGCTTTAGATCAGATATTATTTAGGCAGGCTTTGGTCAACAAAAAGCAAATCATTGCGGCTCCCTTAGAAACCAGCCTCTTTAATGATTATAACTTGACCGATGGGGATAAGGTTGTGGGGAAATTAATCCTTCTGCAACATAGGTTTAAATAGGGCATGTCATAACAAAGGAATTTTTCGCGCGCTGAAAAGGATAAATCGAAGCTTTAAACCTCTTCGATTACCTTTTCATAACGCGGAATATGAAAAGAAATGATAAGCCTTTTGTCGTCGAGATATATATTTACTCAAATACTTGTTCGTTTGCGGATTTTTTTCTCAAATGTAGCATTGACTTGGGGCCTAGTGTGTCTCTCAAATAGTCTTCTAAGCATCTATTCATCGACTTTTCTAAAGAGAGAAGTTCTTCAAGATGTTGATTTTTCTCTTGGGTAAAAAATAACAGTGATCGCAGCTCAGCAATTTCATGCGAAATGGATCCAAACGCCGTAGTATTCAAAACAACCTTTTTTTTACCAGATTCTCCTACTTTATCAATACCCATAAGTTTGCCTCCTTTGTTTTTTTAAGGTTACTTTTAAGCTGCAAACTAAGGCGTGTCATCAATGCTCTGTTTCGTCGCGAACAAGGTGGAAATTGAGAGCAATTACGTATATTTTTGAGGATACATACTCGTTAAACGATCTGACGAAAACATGCACGCAATTGAATCAGTTGTACGCTATTTGCAGCAGAAAAGGGTAATTGTTGACACGCCCCAACACAGCAACCAAGCTGCCAATATAATAATTTGTTTGATGATTTTTTACCAGTCATTGAAAGTAATTTTTTATAATCAACACCAGCAATTGAATCTTAAGATACAATTGCTGGCGATCAAACAACAGTGTATAAGCCGCAGCTTTCTGGTAGAATTTTAACAGGCGTAAAAATCGTATCAGGCATGACGGTTTTGTTATTTGGGGTATTTGCTTTATTTGTAGGCTAAATCTTATGTTGGCCTCCTTACTAAAGTAGCATAATACCAGCAATTCCCGCTGGTCTTAAATAACCATAAATATCAATAAGTTGCAAGTGATTAGATAAATATTTTTCGCAATCATCTTGCGGGAATGGCTTCCTGTTGGAAACGCATTCTATTGGTTAGCACCGGCTCGAGCATCCTTGCTCGAGCGTGCGCCCTAAAAAAAGCAATGCTTTTTTTAGACGGGCTTACCCTGCGCGGTACACGCCCGCGCGGACGGCGATTCAAGGGGAGCGAGCGCGCGCTCCCCTTAAAAATCCCCACACGATAGGTTGGCAATTCCCAGCGGGAATTGCCGGCATAATACCCAGCAATTTATTTAAGCAATAGGGCTCATTTATGAAAGATATTATTTTTATTGAAGACACTGAACACTCTACTATTATTTCTAAACTAGAAAATCATGGCGTAAAAGGTGCTCACTTTACTAATGGCATTTATGCTTATAAAGCTAAAATGGTTGTTCCCACTACCCTTGCTGGCTTCAAGTGGGTATCAGAAGAGCAAAAGGACTTACCCTTTATTATTGCAATAAATTCAGATGTTAGTGTAAAGATCTTAGGTAAGCAAGACCTCGAAACACAAACGCTTCGGGCCAAGAAAGTTGCCGAGCCTTTAGCAAAGGCTTTTCCTAACAACCAAGTCATTATTATTTATTATGATGAGAAAACGCCTACGGCTTTATATGAACAGCTAAGCAAATCGGGACTCACCACAACGCTACACAAATGGGGCTATGGCACAGCAGATAATACACCCAAAATCGAAGGGGCTGAGTATTTTGAACAAGTCTACGCCTTTCCTCTACCTAATGATAAAAAGCCCGTTTGTTATTATGACACAGAGATTTCAGATAAATCACAAAACATTATAATTTTCGATTTAAGAGATAAACTGATTACAGAGAATGGTGTTCTTTTTAAGTTGCCTGCATCGTTACAAGAATATATCGACCCCACTGCCAACTTGACAACTGCAGCGTCTGATTTTTCTAAGCCTGTAGATTTTGCCTTAGAGCAAATAGATTTGGGGGGCTCCAGAGGAACCTCAATCGCATCAGCAGCTAAAAATTATGCGGTAGCCATCGAAGGTGATAATGAACAGAAAGAATCTCATCATTCTCCGCGCTAATCTTTCACCTAGAAATCTTTCCTACACACTGGAACAAGCTCGTGAAATACCCATTACCCGACTACGTGATTGTATTCAGCAGCCAGAAAGTTAGGGTATGATTCGGTTGACTCTAAATTTCGTCGTTGAAACCGTCGCGAGGCTGACGAAGTCGCTGAAAAAAATTCTTCAGATTCGGTGAGTTAGACATTAGACAGCCGCCGTCGATTTCAACAGCGGAATTTAGGCAATCGATGAACATTGTATTGTTTCCCTGACTAGGGCGTGTCATCAATCGCCCTTTTCTGCTGCAAATTGCGTAAAATTAATTCAATTGCGTGTTTTTTTTCGTCAAGTAGACCTACTATTATCCTCAAAAATACACGCAATTGCTCTCAATTTCCACAACGAAAAAGTAATTGATGACACGCTCTAATTAAAGTAGGGCAGGTTGCAAAAATCTTACAACGCACGCTTAACTCTATATTTTCACGGTAAACATCTAATAATGGGCTATTAGATGTTTACATACTCAGTTTAATTCCCTATCATGCGGTTGGCCGTCAATATTAGAGCACATCCTGCTCCATGGCCTATGGATAAACACAAGAGGAGTTTAACTATGTTTGAATACTTACAAGAATATTTTCCTGATAATTTTGCAAAAGTCACTAAAGCGTCTGCATTTGGAGCAGCATATGGTTGGGAGTTTCCTAGCGAAAAAGATGCTAAGGCTTTTTATAACGAAATCAATAAAAAGTGTGTATCAAAAGTAGCCTTCATATCTGTCAAATATGTTTACTTTGATGTCAACGATGAAAAATATATAGAAGAGAAACTAGCTAGAGCTCTAGCCATTGAACAAAATAATGGAAATGTCGCCGAGGTGGTGGGCTCGCTTAAAGAAATCATCTTTGAAACAGAAAAAGGCAACAAATGCACCATCCCTTTGACAGAATTTAGCAAAATGGTAGAAGGCACACGATTTGAGGTCAGTACAGCTGATATTGAGAATAATTGCTACCCTTATCTGCCTTATAGCAAACTGGAAGAGATTTTAAAAAATGCCATAGAAAACCATAAACAGCAAATCAAGTATGGAAAAGACATCATCCTAGATGCTCCCCGCTCATCGACAGCAGCAACTTATCGACCTTTCGTACACAAGTGGCAATCCTCAGAAGGCCCTGAAGCAGGCTTTTTACGCCTACTAATAAAAAAACTTGCTAAGTTTGATAATGAAAATCAAAACAGCTCAAGTTTCATGAGGACTGCATTACAAACAGAAAGTACTAACTCTGAATCTGACGATACGACATTTGATAACCCTTTTCATCAAAGTAGAATAACGCCTCGCCAGACTCTAGAGTCAGAGGAAAACACGGCTGAACTGATGACAGATAATACTTCAAACTATAACTACACCGCAAGTTGAAGGTCGTAGCCAATCTTACTGCCCCAGTATTATTGCTGGCGACGGAGACAAAAAAGCCGCTATTACTCATTACTAGTGGCGGCTTTCTATATATACCCTGAGGGACCGACACAAAATACCTAAGGAAATCAATCAGGGTCACCTTACAGGGCAACCGTGTCTTAATTTGTAAAGGTCAATATTTAATCTGACACTCGCGTGAAATTAGAGTAAAATCTATTTTTACGTGAATAACTTTAAACTAACTTAAGAAGTGTCAGAATGACCAGTTTATCTCAAAAAATTATAAAACCCAAACTTGGATTCTCCGTACCAGGGCAAGATCATCTAAAAAGTATCCCGTTGACTCATAGGAAAAGGTAACCCAACTTAGCCGAACAGTCAAAATTTAGCCTATTCGTCATGCGAAAAATGATTTGATACCTCATTGAAAGCGGCTTTTTTTTGTGCAACAATAATGCCGCCGGATTCTATTGAGCTGAGTATCATTTATTTGACTTTACTTTTAAATCAAACCATAGAGGAGTACATAATACATGGCAAATAATGCATTAGCACAACTAATACGCCAAACGGGTAAAGACCTTGTAGCTGCTGTTGAGGAAAAAAATACTGATACCGTTAAAAATATATTAGCAAACTTATCTATTTTCTCTACCGAAAACTCTCAAGAGATGGTTAAAGCACAAATAGCAGGTGCAAGGATAATAGCATTGAGGGAAAACAATAACAGCATGCTCAACCTGTTGGATAGTTTTAAGTTTGAGGAGCCCCCAATTGATGACGTTTTCAGTTATAGACATGCAACTATTGGTGCTTTACAACAACCTAGCTTCACCATTAGCACAAGGGAAACAAAAGACGTTAAACATGAGTCTTTTAACACCCTGGACTTATCGATATAAATCTAAAGTTTATTTGAATATTTTTCTAACAATCACAAACCTATGTCGAGCCATATTCCTAAATATGGCTCCTTCTCTCATTGTTCATACCTAAACTTATAAAAAAGCCAATTACTATCTACATGCAGGATGCTTTAGTTTATTTGGCATAGCTTATTTCGCTTAAAGTATAAATATGAAACCTATCACGAGCAAGAATAAGGACCTAATTTCAATTAAGTGCTAACTTATAATGAAGATAAACTTCATCTTTGACAAACCCAAATTTTTCATAAAGGCTTTGTGCGGCTAAATTATCATGCTCAGTCTTGAGCTCTAATTTAAAACCGCTGTCTTGTATTGCAAACGATTTACAGGCCTCCAACAATGCTATGCCCAAACCTTGGCCACGATGCGCTTTATCAATATATAAATCATATAAGGCCCAAAACTTTCCTAAACTCAGAGTTGAATAACCCCAATAGAGCTGCGCGACACCAACTGCTTTATCACCCAAATAGGCTAACAAAATCACCACCTCGTTATTTTTCATGCGCTCTTGAATAAAACTAACAAGTACTTCTTTTGAAACAGGTTCTCTATGATAGAACTCACGATAGCCCATAAGCAGCGGGCAATTGAGGCTGCTAACAAGGTATGTTGTCAGAATGGGTGTGCTCCAAAACTTACCTTAATTAAAGGCAATCTGAAAGCTGTGTCCCGCAAATCTCCCGCAATGAGATTTGGGATAGAGAAGAAAAGTATTGTAATTGTCTGATTTAATTGGTGGGTCGTCCGCGACTCGAACGCGGGACCAGCGGATTAAAAGTCCGATGCTCTACCAACTGAGCTAACGACCCAATCAAGTGAGCATGATACAGGTTTATGAAAAAATTTCAAGCATTTTCAATAGATTTTTATTGAAATTATTGGCCTGGTTCATCTCCCCAAACATATTTATGAAGTTGTAGCTGAAACCGAGCTGGAGGTTTGTCATCCAACATCCAATCAGCAAGCAAAGCGGGTTCTAACATTCCATGGCTCGGCGACAATAGTACATTACAACAGTGGATAAGTTCATGATCTAATAATGCGCTTTTAGCCCACTCATAGTCTTCCCGATGGCAAATAACAAATTTCATTTGGTCTTTCCGGGATAAATAATAAATATTCTCATAGCGATTACGCTCACACTTCCTGAGCCCGGTGTTTTCAGATCCATCACCTTCACCACCCGAGAGTCTACCTGCTCAAGACTTAAAGCCAGCAATTCCCGCTGGCCTTAAATGATTATAAATATCAACAAGTTACAGGTTGCTGGGTGAATATTTTTCGCAATCATTCTGCGGGAATGGCTTCCTGTTGGAAACGCATTCTATTGGTTAGCACCGGCTCGAGCATCCTTGCTCGAGCGTGCGCCCTAAAAAAAGCAATGCTTTTTTTAGACGGGCTTACCCTGCGCGGTACACGCCCGCGCGGACGGCGATTCAAGGGGAGCGAGCGCACGCTCCCCTTAAAAATCCCCACGCGATAGGTTGGCAATTCCCAGCGGGAATTACTGACTTAAAGCCCCACTAGTTTCCAAAGATACCTGATAGTACGCATCGCAAAGTCGGCTCAAAAGCGTCAAGCAGTTTTTCTGTGATAAGGGTTCACCACCTGTCACTGTCACATGAGACGTACCGTATTGGCCGATTTGTTGAAGAATAACTTCTATGCTTAAGCGCTCTCCTCCTACGCGGTATCACAATATTGACAACGCAGAGGGCAGCCTGTCAAGCAAATAAAAGCCGTCGGTAAACCTACTGTCTGACTCTCACCCTGAATAGAGTAAAATATTTCAGTAATTCTAAGAGTATCCATCACAACTAAAAAAACTACTGTATTTTCTTAAGTTGCAAGGCGGCCAAACGAGCAACGCCTGTATTTGGATAAGTATCGATGACCTGCTGAAATTGGGTCTTTGCTTTTGAGACCTTTCCTGCTGCCACATAGACATAGCCTAGCTTAAGCTTTGCATCGGCAATTTTTGGGCTGTGAGGAAATTGTGTGATAACGTGCTGAAAAGACTCTTGTGCTGCATCATAATTTTTTCCCCGTAAATCTAACTCGCCCAGCCAATAATAAGCATTAGATAAATACACGCTTTTAGGGTACTGCTGTATAAAGTTATCAAAGGCTGTTCTTGCCCGTGGGTATTGTTGTGTCTGAATAAAACCATAGGCTGTTTCATAAGCTAATTTGTCTGAGGCAACTGTTTGTGGGTTTTGTAGCAACAATGGATTATGGCTTTTTTTCGATAGTTGAGTGGCATTTATTGTTGGCTGCTGACGCAGTAGCTCTAATTGATGGCCTTGCAACTGCAGCTCACCGCGCAAGGCTTGCACTTGTGTTTGTAATGCTTGAATTTGTTCTAATAGATTAATTTGTTGGCGGCTATCCATTTGTTGCTGTAGGCGGCCTACGGCTTGTTGTAATGCCATTAAACTGATGGGGTCGTTTGAAATACGAGGCACTGGCAACGCAGTGGTCGGCGCTGTATTCTGTGTTTTTCCCGTTACATCATCCAAGGGCGCCGCTGCCATTGTAGGAGAAGAAGCCGCTAGCGACTGTGACAAATTAACCACTGGCGCATCCGCCCAGGCTTTGGATACGGCAAGTAATAATGAAAAACCAGTTAGTCTAAGCAGGCTCCCAGTGAAAACATATCTTCTCATTTTCATTGACTCCTAAACAGCAAGTGTTCTGCCATTATATTTTAGCCACTCAATACAGTTCTTATAGTCAGGCAATACTTTTTGAACACAACGCCAATACTCGGGCGAGTGATCCATATGGTGTAGGTGACACAGCTCATGAACCACCACATAATCAACAATGTGGTGTGGAGCCATAATGATAGCCCAATTAAAATCAATATCACCTTCACTGCTACAGCTTCCCCAGCGCGCCCTGAAAGTTCTCACATTGATGGTGCGTGGTTGAGCGCCTACCACAAAAGAAAAATAGTGCGCCTTAGCTGTTAATATATCAAGCGCATAGGCCCGATAGCCTTCTTGCAGGGCTTTCTTTACTTTAAGCGGTTGCTCTTGAGACGTTTTGGGTAAACGTAATAAAAGAGAGCGTTCACTAACCTCTAGGCTTTTTTGGCGGCAGGTTTCAAAAGAAAGCGTATGGTCCATGCCTAGCAGCTTAAAGCTCTCTCCTGCTTGATAGGCTTTAAGCTCAGGGCGAAGAATATGCTGCTCTATTTGAAGGTTCTTTTGAATCCAACGACTTTTTTGATAAATTAAAGCCTTTAATTCTTCTTGTGGCAAGGTTCTAGGTACCACTGCAAAAACTTGCGCGTCTTCAATCTCAACCGAGATGGTTTTTTTCCTATTGGTACGCACAACTTCCACTTGAAAGCCATTAACTTCCAGCATTTCTGCAGACATTTTAATTTCTCCAAACAACACAAAACAATAAGCAAACAAACCAATAGGCTCCAGAGATGAAGCCTATCAAAAAATACTAATTCAATAATGACGGAGCAATAGGTATAAAACGCTTATAGCCCTCGCGGCGAACCACAATACCTCGAGAATTCATAGACGTTACGCGAACATCATCGGGAAGCAAAGAGCCATTGTGTATTTCATAGTCTTTACCATCTTTAGAGAGAATGCCCGTCCAACGACCTGATTGATAACCAATAAATTGTACCTGAAAATCCGTTGCGGCTTCATTACTACTTTCTGCATTAGCATAGCTACCAATAGAACCCGTTGTAGAGCTACCTATCCGAACACGACCATTGGTTAGTTTTTCAACACGCTGCTGTGCTTCAGCTTCTTGTACATGAGCCGTAGCTAAATTAGCATGCGCACGCGCTAATAATTCCTGTAGTTGCAGTACTTGATACTGGCTCAGCATTTTCAAGTATTGCTTATGCAGGTCAGAATTCTGTTCCAACGCTGAAGCCATCAACGGTGAAGGTGGCGAGCTAGGCACCTGTGTGATTTTTGTTTTCTTAATAACGCGATGTTGTACCGCTCCAGGATTAGGGTTCACAGCATTTGTGGGCGCACGTGAAAAAGCAGGTGGCGCATTGTTAACCCTCGGAGGCGGCGTAAAACTAGGTGTTGAAGGCATAAAAATGGCAAACACTTCATAGGCCAATAAAAGCACTATAAGAATGGTCACAGGCACTAAAATTTTTTGTTTTGTCTCTAACGCATTATATTTCTCGAGTAACCGACTAATCATTCATTAATCCCCTAGCAATGAAAAAACAAGCGTACCATTCAGCAGGCCCTGTTGGTTGGTAAAATTCATTTTCTGTAACGTTATAGGATAGTTCTGTAACGTTTGTGCAAGCATGGTTAACATGGCGGTGCTAATTCTGTTGAGCTTCAGTGTAACAGTAACTTCTTTATAAACCCCATGAGTTTTTTCATCGCTCAAGGCAATAGCGCTACCGGTTAAACGACCAGACTCCGGCAATAAACCTTGCAGCACATCTATTAATTGTGAGAGCGTATCCTGCAAATGACGAATATGTGTTACAGGTGCCCTGTTCGGTACAATAAAAGGCACGGCTAGTTGAAGCCCATTAGTATTGATAATCACTGGAATATTATACATCCGCCCCCAGGTCCTAATTAAATCGGTACTACCCCCCATGGAGCCAATGGGAATGTTCAATACACTCTGCCCCGCGTTATAGGTAAACTCTAAAGCTCGCCATCCCGGAATACCATTGACGAGATCAATAACCTGCTTCATCTTTAATAGCTGCAAAGGAACACTTGGCGTTGCTAACGCCTTTTCATACTGTTCGTAAGGATCAACTTTTACTATTTTGATTTTAGGTTTGACCACAGGTTTTGGCTTAAAGAAATGATAGCCGCCATAGGCCGCTAAAATCACCAGCACTGCCATCACAGCAATAAATGCAGGCCTAGGCGCCTTACTCTCACGGATAGCAGACAACGCCTCTGAGCTAGAAACTAAATGATACGCTTCCTGAAGGGGAAGCTCTTCTAAAATAGAGCTGGACAAGCGATTAAAAGAAGACACAAGGCTTGGTTCAAAAGCAAACTTGTCTTCCTCACCATACTCCCCAATGGGCAATTCATCACCAGCAATATAAATAGCAAACTCATGCTCACCCGTTTGCAAAGAAATAAGCTCATCTATTAAAAGCTCTAACGGCAGTAAAGCATCTTCATAAAGCACACCATCCCGAGCCACCACCAGTAAGGCTTGTTCTTTCGCTTCGATATACTCACAGTAAATAAAGTTACGTGGCGCATCAAAGTGATGCCAGAGAGTTTCCCCTAAAAGATAACCCGGGTCTGGCGATAATACCACTTCCACTTGGTCAAGACCTTGGCGGAATAAGCGCACATTGGACCCATGCAGCTTTTCTAATATGCGCAACTCTCGTCGCATAAGCGACATACTTTTGAGAACCAAAACCTCGCGGTAGGTTTGTAATACAAACTGTTGGCCATCTTCTCGAGTTATAACTGGCATATTATCCCTGCGTATTATTCACAATCGTTGGCGTAATGAGGATAACGGTCTCCACATTCTCATACTCTGAGCCTTTGCCACCCAATTTATTAACACCAAACACGCCAGCATTGTTCGCGACGTTACTGACCGCTTTATAGCCTGACATAATAAGCGTGCTTCCGGCTGGAATGGTGACGCGTTGATTAAAGTCTTGTGCAGAAATGTCCGGCACCTGAATGGCGCTGGCATCATCAATATCAGCCGCATTAGCACCATCAGGTACATTGGATACCGATTCAATAGCATCCAACTTAGATAGCTCGGCAGTGAACTGTAAGAATATCTTACGTCCTTCTATCTTGGGCAGCACATACATAGTAAAACCTGTATCAGCCTGCCCTGGCGTGAGGCTAGTAGAATCATCGCCATCACTACCGCTACTATCATCACTTGTGGTGGTACTCGACGCTAAGTAACCCGTCTGTTGACTGATATCAATGGTTGCCACCTGATTATTTAGCGTTACAACAGAAGGCTGAGTAACAAGACTCACCCGTCCTTGCTGATTAAGTGCATTAATCAACACCTCAGTGGTATTAGCTGCGGCCCCTGTAGAATCGCTGGAAGGGGTTGCGGTCCCGTAGAAAGCCCCCATTGCCGTTGTATTACCAATAGGTGTGATATTCACTGGGGAGCCCAAGTTACCTTGTATACCGAAGTCTCCCATGACTAAATTCCAGTTAATACCGTATTCAAAGGCTTTACTTAAGGTCACTTGCAAAATTTCAACTTTAATCATGACTTCTTGTGACATGAAATGGTTCATTTGCTTTAAATACTTGGCAATTTCCTGAACATTTTCAGGGTGATCACGTACGGTTAAGGTCGTTGTCGACTCAGAAACAATAGCATGTCCTTGCGGAGAAAGCATACCATTAACTGTTTTCTCTAAATCTTTCCAAACTGACAGTGTGCCCTCCAACGAGCTATATTGAGAGTCAGGATTTGCTTTTGTCGCAGAAACTTGCGTGGCTCCACTGCTACCGGAAGAATCGCTACTGCTGCTACTGCTGCTACTAGAAGAACTATCAGCACCCAATAAATACTTCGTACTACCTGGCATGAAGGAAATATTGAAGGTTTTTGTTTCAAAAGCAGACCACGTAATGGTCTTTGCGTCAGGGTTCAAACGATAAGCTAAACCTGTTTTAGCGGCTAAATCATCCAGCGCACCTTTGACTGTCCCTGTATAAGACAGAGAAACGAGACGCTTGCGGTTTACCGTACCGTCGTAATGATCATAGATGGTCTCTCTTTGCAGAATTTTTGCTACATAAAAATCTAAAGGTAAATTATTACCTCGTATACTAACACGCCTCTTATACCAACTGGGCGAATGCTTCAAACTGATATGAGTTTGATCCACATACATCCCTTGGTTCTTTAATACCACAGACTGCGCTTGCTCATCTTGCATCGCACGCGTTTTATCTGTTTTTGCTTTAGCGGCCGCAATTTGTGACTGGGCATCTGTATACATGGCCTGCTGCTCACAGCCCACGAGTAAAATAGCGGCAGCTAATAGGGTGACAGCGGATAAAGACTTAACTATTTGCATGAGTAACTTGCCTCTTTTCGATGCTTCTTGTCTGGGAGCGAGGAACGATGGCAACAACGTGATTGCCTTGATAAAAAACAGCTTGCAAAGGATAGTTTTGCAACAGTTGGACTAAAACAGACTCCATGGAAGTACCATGCAAAGTCAATGTACCTGTCCATTTATAATCATAAGGCAATTGCCATAACAGCGTTCCCCAACCGGCCTTTTTCACAATTCTCTGTACATTAGCTTTTAGAGAACCGGTATAAACTTTTACAATAAAGGGGGCAATATTACGGTAAGGAGCGGCCATACCGGAACCCGCCGTAGTAGAAGGACTACCCGCTGCACCGGATGAGGCATCTGTTTTAGACATGTACTGCTGAGTGTAATCCACGGGGGCTGGTAAGTTTGCGCCCATATAAACACCCGCGCTTGCGATATCAGGCAACATTAAAACCAGCAAAGCAAGCAGGGTAGAACTAAACAAAAATCGCATGAAAACAGCCTCCTGGCATCTTCTTACTCAACCACCCCAGGAGCTACAGCCCTTGGGAATCAATAAAGCTCCCAGCCAACTCTCTACAGAGTAAAGCCGTACGCCCAAGCCCTAAAAACGGGATGGGAAAAAGCAACTAAAAAATTTTAACAGTGGAATAAAATAGAAAACAGACACCTGACAAACCTGAAAAAGCCTGTCATAATGCAACAGTGAAGCATTATAACGTCCCTTTGTAACAATATATGGCTCTCTTGGTACCCATGCGAAGGGGCGCCAGTCTCAGCCAAAAGATAAACCACACCGACAAGTCGCTACCATACGATTAGCCCGGCAGTTCCCTCACTAACAGAATCAATGAAATCACAAAAATAGCTAATAATTCCATAGCTTACAAGGGTAAAACTATGCGCTAGCCAAAAAGGCAAAATACATAGCGTCGCGTTCTCACTAAACCTAGCTGCTAGCATACCAAATTTTTTTTCCGGGGGGTAGAGGTGATTGGCTGAAAAACTTATATTTAACCTAAATTTCGCAGTTGAAATCTACTGCGGCCGCCTAACTCACCGAATCTAAAGGATTTTTTTCCATCTTTTTTATTCAGTATGGGTGATATGCTTTCACAAAAAAGATGAAAAAAAATCCTTTATCTTCAGCGACTTAGTCAGCCTCGCGACGATTTCAACTGCGGAATTTAGGTTTAACTGCTGATTTTAAGTTCAATGACAATGGGAGATTCTTAAGGGGGAGAATGGCATTCTCCCCCTTAAGCGCCGTAGGCCCAGCTTTGCTGGGCCAGGCGTCAATTAGAGGTAACTTGTTTCAACAACTCGGCCGTTCGCTCCCGAGATTTCTCACTTTAGAATTTAGTCATACTTTGTGCTATGCGTTCCTTATCTAACCGTTTAGCTCTCTTATCTTGCCGGGTTAATCGGTGCCAAGGGGGTACTGGAGAGGCTTGTTGAACCAGCTGGCAACTGCCTGAATCGTATCTGTAATATTTTTTGGGCACGCAGCGTGTCGCAACAAAAATTTGACCTATTGCTTGGCCTGCATTTTTGTTACTCGTGAGCTGTGGCTGGTGATCTGTACCTAAGCCTGCTGATTGTGCATCATCTGCCGTCCCAATCCAGCTGAATGCCGTATCAAACTGCATCATAACGTTGCTCAGAATAACATTTCGAGGGTCATCACCTGCCGCCGCATTTCCATTAGGGTTCGAGAATAAAAAAGCAGGGCCATAGGTTGTGCAATATTTGTTCACCCTGCACCAATCATCATCAAGCCCGCCATAACTTCCTGAGCGAGCTCTATTAATATGCAAGAAAGTATTTACATTCTGACTCCCTGTGCCTGTAGGCTGATAGGGATTATCCTGATAATCTAAGCTGGTATAGGAAACAATATTGGATGTTGTTGGCTGATTGGTGGGAATATTTGCGGTATTACTAGAGATAGCATTGGATAAACTGCTATAGGGAGAACCACTCATTGCGCGTGGTGTAATATCCATAGATTTAAAAAACAGCGAAGAAACATAACTCGGCACTAAGCGTAATTCATAATAGCCACCACCACTTCTTTGTTGTGACCGTCTGACCGAACAGCTTAATTGAACATTATGCAGCATGCGGCCATTAAGACAACCCTGATCGCTACTATCCTTTGCATAGCTACAGAAACTTGTAACAGCATAAACAATTTGTGGAACATAACTACTGTTGACACAGGTGGGCATGGGTATATTGGTATGGTGTGATTGTTTTACAGTCACCGTTGCCATGTATTGGATTCGGCTTGGGTTGCGATTAACAGCCTGCCCCGGCATGGGGGTTGTTAAGGTTATTTTATCCACCCCCTTGCTACCCACGGATATTTGCACAAAAGGTAGCAAGGCCGCCACACGTTGTGTTTCGACATGTGGGATGTGTGTATAATAGCTAAAATAAGTCTGCGAACGAAAAGTTTGATATTTGGTAAAGGAATTCGGCGCGCCTTTGTTATCTCTGGCACGCCTTTGGCTTAAAGGCACGTAGTATGGATAACGCCAAGGGTTATAATAATCAGTAGATTGATTTGAAGCACCCGGCTGTATGGCTAAATAATGATTTTTCAAAAGAACCCCTAACTTTTCTGGCCAAAAATTCCATTGATTAAAATAGCGAACCGCGGCATTATTAATTTTGCGCACTTGTACAGCAAAGGCTTGAGCCTTTAAGGATTGTTCATAACGAACAATGAGCATGAAAGCACCTAAAATCATTGTTGCCATAATACCAATAACTAACATAAGCTCTAGAAGACTTAACCCCCTCTGCTTTATAATATTTTTCATAACCTTCACCTACCGATACAATTTTCTAGAGCAGGCGGTGGAACGCAACGTGTGATAACGAACACCTTTTGCGTGAGTACAGTGTTAAGGTTATCATTCGATTCAAAAGCATCTTCTATACTCTTACCACCAATGGGAACCCCTGCTTCTTCATGAGGCGCATAAATGGTGATACCTCCCTTAAGACGAGGTACCACCTTGTCAGCGGGGTTATCACTTCCAATGTAACCCGTAGTGGCTGCATTCTGAGGGTTTGTCGGTGAATCTGTATCCGGAAACTGATAGCTTGCAGCTGTCCCCCACATGCCATGCGTTACAGGTAAGGTAAACCCATAGCCACTAAAATCCGTAGCTGCGTTTAAATTTCTAGAGTCACCATTTTGGCTACTCTTACCAGCAATAACAGAACTGCCATTAAATAGCTCGCCGGTGGCCGCTGTAAATTGCCCTGCCGAAATCGTTGTGTCATACCCTTGGTTATAGGTTTGTTGATTTTGAAAACTAGTCGACATCGCGTAAAGAAAATCTGCCTGAGAAGAAATATTATATCTACCACTTGCCTTGCGACACAACAAACTATCCCCCGCCATACTAAGGCTGCTTGCGCCCTGTATCCCAGCTATACCAAATAATATTTGCGGCCGCATTTTTCCTAGACAAAGCGGGATTTTAACAGAAACAGTTGGATTGGTTTTATTAATTTCACCATAGCCCATATAGCGAATTGCTCCAGCGCCTAGCGCATTGCTAAGACTCGGGCGTGGAATATAAATATCTAAGTAACCATAGTTGTTGGTTTCTGACACATACTGCGCCATAGGCAAACTTTCCACCAAACTTTGTCCTTCCTGCGCAGGTACTTGCGTTTTTAACGCCATGTAAGTCGCTGTAGCAAAGGTTGTATCCACCGAATAAGGTTGCCCCCAAGGGTTATTAAAATTAGTTTCCGGCTGCCCGTCTACATTGGTAAATTCTGGCAGATAAACGGGATCAACCGTTGGATACTCTGTGCTAGCATTATCAGCGTTATTCTCTGTTAGATCAGTTAACTGTGTTGGCCATTTATTTTGTTCATTGAAAAAAGCAAGGCTTGCCTGTGTTAATATTTGAATCTGCTGTACGGCGACCCTAACACGCTGAGCTGCAACTCTATCACGATAAAGTAGAAAAAATGTTGATAAAATCAACGCAGTCAACACAATAACCAAAATCATCTCTATTAGCGTATATCCTTTTGCAATAGGATGGAACGTTATTTTCATTAAAACCTACTCATATTTTTAGGCATGGGAGTCGTTGGTTGTAAGTTACCCGTCAAGGCTATCTCAGGGGTATCAATGCCATAGCTATCAGGAATGAGAGATTGATTCCCCGTTGGCCCTCCTAGATTAATAACAGAAGGATCACTACTTGAAGTACAACTACCACTAGTTTGAGCAGCCTGATAATCTTGTGCCGTGCTTAACTCGCAGCGTGTCACCACAAATACTTTCCCCGTTACGTTTTGATCGATGCCAGTACCATCGTTTTCACTATTCCAAAAATCACTAACCGGAGCAAGAGGAGCCACATCTGCATAGTATAGATTGTAGAGTGTCCCGCCGATATTCTGCCAGGTGGCACTATTACCTAGTGGGCTAATGGTGCTTGAATTATCTTTGTTGTAGGGACCCAATACATAGGAAAGGTTTGTAGAATCGCAACTGTCGCTATCACCCTGACAAACATCCTCAATACGCATATTTGGACCATCGATGTAAATATAGCTATTGGCATCAAGATAGCTATTATCCCCGGCAACATAAGGCTTTTCAAGCACCCCCTGTAACGCTCCACTCAACGGGGCATTCCACATAGATAATACATAATTATTGTTACTGATTCGACATAAAACACCTTGTCCTCCAAGAAGTGCTGGGTATACTTTAGTGTTATCTCTCACATCGGTCCGATAAGCTTCAAAGCCTGAAAACCCATAGGAAATAGTGGGAGAATAGCCGGGTTGACAAGTAGGCATTGGTACAGAGCGCGTCGGTTTTCTTCCACCAATAGTGAGCGTTTCTGTTAACTGTATACGTTCAGGATCATTGAGGTTATTAGGTCGAGGGTGGGCCACTCGCAGTTGTACTTCGAAATAATGACCGGATTGGGTCACGGTAGCTCGCGGCAATTGCGACGCAATTTCATTGGCAACACGCAAGGAAAGATAGTCACTACGAATCTCCAAGCTAGACTCCCGTGGTTGCACGGGCGACCCTCCCCCGGCCACTGAAAAATGATAAGGTTCCCCCCATGGATTTAAAATACGCTGGCTTTGGCCAAACTGGGGCAGATAGTCCGGCATAAGCTTAGCTACTCCTTTAGGCCACTGGCCACCATTATCTACATAATAAGATTGTGCAGCCTCGTAGATTTGTTGATATTGAATAACAGAACGCGCAACACGGCGATTATAATCACGTTTAGCATAATTCTGCATGGTCAAAACCGTCACCAAGGTTAACAGAATTAAAACAAACATGATTTCAAGTAAGGTAAAACCTCGCTGATAGCGCGCAAACTTCATGGCAATGACTCCTGTCGTGCCGTACAACTGGGGTTAAATGGCGCTAACCCTGCGAATGGTGAGCCATCCAAACGCGTAGGCTGCTGAAAGTAAGCAAACTTGCGCGTGTAAGCCTGCATCAAATCCAAATTAGCACTATAAGCAGGAACAGTATCACCATAAGGGTAGAAATCCCAAATCATTGTTACGGCACTGCCTGAATTGGTTGCTGAAGAAGCACCCAGTATTCCTTGGTAAGCATATAGCGTTTGTGTAGACAGCGGTTGGGGCAATAAAGACACATCCGCAGTGACCTCTAAATACCAGATATTAACCTCACCCGTTCCACCAAGCGGCGATGGAACCGTATAAGACTTGATATACGCTGCATAAGGTATTGTACTATCGGAAAAAGGCGCAGGCAAGTAAGCCCTTAAGCCATAAAGCTTTAATGATTTTATCGGAATCAACTGAGAAGAAGCACTACCCGACGTCGTTAAATTTTGACACTGGGCCTGATAAAAGTAGGTTAATGCTTGCATGACTTGGTGTGCTGTATTTTTTGTCTGCCCCAGCTTATCCCGAAAAAGAATACCCTGCACGAAAAGCATGGAAGAAACAAGAATCGTCGCAATAAGTGCTAAAACAAACATTAATTCAACAACACCATAGCCCAGAGGGCGATGAAGGTCTATTGAATTTTTTTTAACACTCATTTGTTTATCCACATACAGATATAAATAGGACTTACGAGAAAATCATAGAAAACACAAAGCGGGTTCATCATAAAAACGACACTAACAAAAGAAACTGCAAACAGATTTCTTAAGATTCGTATTAACCAACGGTGTTAAATCCATGACACTGTCTTGAGAATTGTTAGCCTCATAGATTTCTGCTGCCACATAAGTCGCATGATAAGCCGCCACGACAGCATTCAACTGCTGAGAATCATGGGCTAAGGAATAATCCTAAAATCAGCAGTTAAATCACGTTTTTGGCGATAACATCTTGATTCATCTAAGAAAACAAAAAAAGTCTACATCACCAATGAGGTGTATTCCGCTTTTTTAGTTTCCTTATCTAAATCAATCTGTTACACCAAAAAAGCGCGATTTACTGCTGATTTTAGGATAATACACGTAGCCATGACTAACAATAGAACCATAACTGCCAGAGACAGCACAAGCTCTAAAAGCCCTATGCTCTTCTGTGTAATTAAGCTTACTAGTCCGACACACCTAGTTGTAATAGTTTACGCCAACAATATTACTGTCTCCTGTATCACCACAAATGGAGCTACTGCCGCTCAACGTATCTTTGATTTCAGATGCTGTCTTATAGCCGCTAGAATCAATACCAATACCCACTGTATCAATACCAGATAAGGTTTGTGCAAGAGAAGCAATAAGTGCTGTACATTGAGTCGCTGGTACAGAGTGCATGGTAATTAAAATAGATTGCGGATTACCACTGCCTGCAGGCGTAACCGTTAAGTTAATACCTCCTCCCCACGGATTTGCAAGGCTGCCCGTCCCACCAAAGACTTGAGGCAACAAATTTTCCTTAACCAATTGAACAAGATGAGGTGTTCCGGCGGGGTCATTGGCTTCATAGGTTTCCGCTGCCGCATAAATGGCATGATACGCTTCCACCGCGGCATTTAGTTGCTGCGAACCATGAGCCGAAGAATAATAAC
The DNA here is from genome assembly GCA_965230455.1 of Gammaproteobacteria bacterium. Classification (GTDB taxonomy): domain Bacteria; phylum Pseudomonadota; class Gammaproteobacteria; order CBDDKY01; family CBDDKY01; genus CBDDKY01. Next base: position 1,375,701 of record CBDDKY010000003.1, on the reverse strand, counting down.
GCGTCGCCATTACCAATAATAAGGCAATAATGGCTAAAGACAGCATAAGCTCTAAAAGCCCTATACCCTTTTCGCTGTTAATCCTCAGACGTTTTCTCATGATAAAGCCTCACAGACAAAAACAATTAGTTAAAATATTCAACGGAAACCGTGGTACTCCCTCCGGTAGAGCCAGTACCGCAAGCATCTCCCCCAGCTAACTTAGACTTCACCTCACTCGCACTATAGAGCCCACTCGTACCAGGCCCTACCTTATCAGCACTAGAAAGGGTTTGAGCCAAGGATGCAATCAGCGCACCGCATTGCGTATCAGGCACATCGTACATACTGATTAAGATGGACTGAGGATTACCCGACGTAGGCGCTGTAACCGTTAAACCAATTTCACCACCCCAGGGGTTCGCCAATTTGCCCGCATCACTACCTGTGCCACTAAATACTTGCGGCAATAAGTTAGCACTCACTAATGGCGACAAGTCAGTTAAATTAGCATTAGGATCATTAGCTTCATAAGTCTCAGCCGCCGCATAAATTGCATGAAAGGCCTCCACAGCAGTATTTAATTGTTGCGAACCATGAGCCGAAGAGTAATAACGTGTCGCCATTACCAATAGCAAAGCAATAATGGCCAAAGATAACATGAGCTCCAAAAGCCCTATGCCTCGTTGATAAATAGTGGATGCTTTAATCACGCCGATCCGCTCCTGAAATAAACATTAATTATAATACACAACACCAACCGTACCACCAGCAGGAGTGCAAACGGGGGTGGGAGGATCAGCAGAAAGCGCCTTTTTAATGTCGGAAAGTGTTGATAGGCTAGAAGCTGAGTCACCCACACCCACTTTATCAACGCCAGAAAGCGTTTGTGCAAGAGAAGCAATCAGCGCATTACATTGCGTTCCTGGCACAGCAGTCATACTAATAAAAATAGACTGCGCCGCACCCCCTGAAGCAGCGGAAACGGTTAAAGTAATGGTGCCACCCCAAGGATTAGCTAATTTACCACTGTTACCAAAGACTTGTGGGAGTAAATTCGTGCTGACCAAATCGCTTAGCACAGGACTTCCAGCAGGATCGTTAGCTTCATAGGTTTCGGCAGCCGCATAGATGGCATGATAGGCTTCCACTGCTGCGTTTAACTGTTGTGAACCATGAGCCGAAGAATAATAGCGCGTCGCCATTACTAATAATAGGGCGATAATAGCCAAAGATAACATGAGCTCTAAAAGTCCTATCCCTTGTTGGGCATACCTATGAAATTTTTTGGCCATTGTTCTCATTAAAAATCACCTTAATGTTTAGTTGTAATAGATAACGCTCACTTCGTCAATATCATCACCAGAATTACAAACCGTGCTTATATCCAGGGATGACAAAAGCACCTCAGAACCTTGTAAACCCACTTTATCAATACTGGAAAGCGTTTGAGCCAAGGAAGCAATAAGCGCCGGACATTGCGTATTAGGAACATCACGCATAATAATATTTATTTCCTGTGGCTGCCCTCCCGTGGCTGCTGTAATCGCTAAGGTAATAGTCCCCCCCCATGGATTGGCTAGCTGCCCACTATTTCCAAACACTTGCGGTAATAAATTATCATCCACCAAGGTTTGTAAACTTGATAAGCCTCCCCCCGGATTGTTGGCCTCATAAGTTTCCGCAGCCGCATAAATAGCATGTAGCGCTTCCACCGCCGCATTGAGTTGCTCAGAACCATGTGCTGCAGAATAATAACGCGTTGCCATGACCAGCAATAGTGCAATAATCGCCAGCGATAGCATCAGCTCTAAAAGCCCAATTCCTCGCTGTTTAACTTGTGTTTGTAAATTCATCTTCATCGTTATATAAAATTATGTCGCTAAGGAAGAGCCCACTTGATAAATACCTAACACCATGTAACCAGCAAGCCAGGCACCCAGCGCCAACATGGCACCCCCCGTTAATTTACCCGCCAAGGCAATGGTTTTATTTCCTTTGTCAGCGGCATAGCGCCCCATACGCACCAAAGCATGTTCAAAGCCTTTGGCTTCCGCTGTCACGCGCAAACGTAATACATCAGAGGTATTAATAAGCCCCGTGTGCATGACATCTGCCACATTCTGTCGCCCGCCTCCTAAGCGCATCTCCATAATCATCAGATGATGCATGAGATAAGGCGAGGCTTTCTGATACATAATTTCCAAGGTACGTTTAAAAACTACACCATTAGAAATCAATAACCCCATGGTTTCCATGAGGCGTGCTGCTTGCATTTTACGGTAGATAGAGAATAAGGGCAAATAGTCCAAATATTGGCGAAATTCGCCCGTATAAAAACGAATCGTCAAACTTAAGAAAACAGTAAATCCAGCAGCACAAACTAAAACCACAATGCCCCAGTCTTGAATAAAGTGTGCCATAGCCACCAAATTCTGCCCAATGACCGGCCAACGCTCAATGGGTTTAATGGAAGCAAACTGCCCAAAGACGGATTTGTTCATGTACAAAAGTACAACTATTGCCATCACATTCACAACAATAGGATAAGTCAACGAGCTGAACAACGATGTAATGGCATCGTTTTTCTGACCCAATGCCCTCGCTGCAGCATGCATGGTGTCGGCAATCGACCCCCCTTCTTCACCGGCACGAATCAATTCAACAATGTAATCCGGAAACCACCCCTGCATGCCAGTGGCCAATTGTCTACCCTGACTAAGCATCAATAACATATCCAGCATACAATCTCTAACAGAGCTACGATGCACTTGCACTAACACTTCTAAGGCTTTGTTGGGCGGAACACCGTCATCGATGAGTGTTGCCAAATCTTCCAGCAAAGCCTGTTGCTCTTTTGAGCCAAACAGCATTTGCTTGATACGGCGTGTCATGTCCCCGTCTAATTTTATGGAGTTTGCTGCTGTACTCACGGCAAAAATAACCTCATGCTTAATAGTTAAATTCTATTTACTCAGGGGAAGCGGCTGAATCCGTATCCATAATACTGCGATAATCAAAACCATCCCGAGTAAATTTAGGATTAATTTCACCGACAATTTTTTCAGCGTCAAAAGGGTCAACTAAGCCCTGTCGAACCAAGGCCAACGCATGTTCATGGTGGTCTTGCCAGCCTTGTTGGCGCAAATAGCGTTCCCAACCAAAGGTATCTTCCTTATGAATAAATTCACGCCCTCTATCATCCACCCAAATAACTTCGGCCACAACACGCCGACCACCAACGCCGGTGCCATGGCATGCTTCACATTCTTTATTCTGGCCGCGCACACGTACCTTATCCCAACAATCCCCGAAGGCAGCCTTCAGGCGTTCCTCATGCGGCTGATGTAATTTAGAGTCATCGATAGACACAGAGCAATCCTCACAAAGCTTAGCAACTAAACGTTGACAAATAAGTGCCACTAACAGTTGACCATCAGCCAATAAAGTCGGTGAAATGCCCATATCCACTAAGCGGGTCACGATACCTGGGGCCGAGTTGGTATGAATGGTGGAAAAAACTAAGTGGCCGGTAATGGAGGCACGCACCATGACATTGGCCGTGTCTTCATCACGCATTTCCCCCAGGATAATATAATCAGGATCCATACGCAAACAGGCTCGCCCAAAACTGGCAAAACTACGGTCGTCTTGTTCGGTATTCACCGGCACTTGTGTCACATGCTCAACCACTTTCTCCACGGGATCTTCGATGGTATACAATTTTCGAGTAGGATTAACCAAATTCATGCATGCAGCTAGTGTGGTGGTTTTACCTGAACCAGTAGGGCCGGCTAACAAAACAGCACCGTGGGGCATTTGTACAGCACGTCTGATAATATAAACCTGTTCTGCGGTATACCCTAACTCTTCTAGGGTAATTTTATGCTCATCCACTTCCCCCGTACCCAATAGCCGCATGACCATATCAAAGCCACCATGGGCAGGCATACTGGCTAAACGCAAACGAATTTGCTTACTATCTATTTGCAAAGGCATAGACGCATTTTGAGGAATCAGCGGATTAAAGTGCTGGGTGGCATGGTCGGTTTCTTTGTTAAATGCTACGGAAGCTATTTCTCGCCCCATGCGCGGAAACCATTCTGCATGCAAATAAAGCTCTCCATGTTTACGAAAGCGAATTTTGGCGACATCCGTGCGCACCTCAATATGGATATCACTGACATCAGCACGCATGGCTTCATCCACCAACGTCCGTAAACGCTGCTGTTGCCCACTCACCGTCGACATGCGTTTTTTCAATTCAGCTTGTGCAGTATTTTCTGTTTCAGCTTTTTCTTCATACTCAACATTGGCCAATAACATGTCAATAAGCGCACGCGTAGCGGGACGCACGCGGCCAGGCTTCAGACCTTTGTTGAGCATAATAGTTTTACAATTGTGTACCACACGAGAGGTTGGCACGCAGGTTAAAATCATACCGCTTAGCAGCACAACAATATTACCACGCTCAGCACACCAGGCCGCCATGGGCATAGACACCCGGTCTTTGGGATCTAGATCCGCTTGGCTGGTTAACACCTTGTTGTTAGTCAACCTAGCATAGCGCTCTAGTAAACTGATTTCATCTTTTTGGACCATGGAATACGCTTCTTTAAACCGAATTAACGGTTGACTGTTAGTGGAAATCTATGATTAATTGGCCTATTATAACCGGAATGTTGTTAATATGCTCACTACTATAGTAATAGTAGCAAATTAATCGAACCTTAAGGAAACTTTAAAGCAGTCTTAGGGAGATAGCTTTGAGCGCTTAATGAAATGAAAGGAACCTCTTATGACAAACAACAGCGCCTCCGAATTACCGCACATTGATTGGCTCCTATCTGTAAAGCTTGCCGCCGATAAAGAAGAGGTAGCAAAAGAATTATTGGATATGCTAGCCACACAATTACCCGAAGAGCAGGAAAGCATGCGCCAGGCTTATCAGTCGCAAGCCTGGGACACCTTACAAGACTTAGCTCATCGCTGTTTAGGCGCAACGTGCTATGTAGGCACCCCACGTTTGAAAAAGGCCGCTCAAAACCTTGAAAATGTCATTAAAGATAAACAGTTTATGTTCATTGAAACAGCCTTTGAAGAAATGGACAAAGCCGTAGATGGCACAATAAAAGCCCACCAAGAGCAAAACTTCTAGGCAGCAAACATTGCTCGCATCATAAACAGGCCTTAGGCGGCGAACAGAGGGTCTTACGCCCAGTAATTCCCGCTGGGAATTGCCAACCTATCGCGTGGGGATTTTTAAGGGTGAGCCGTGTTCCCGCGAAGCGGGACAGCAAAGTATAACTTTGCTGAAGGGCAAACGCGAGGCTAGGAAGGCCGAGCAGGGTTATCCAAAAGCGATGAAATTCCGGCAGGGACGCCAGCAAGAAATTTGTTTTCAGAGTAAATCGCCGTCTGCGCGGATTGATTCCGCGCAGGGTAAGCCCGTCTAAAAAAAGCATTGCTTTTTTTAGGGCGCACGCTCGAGCAAGGATGCTCGAGCCGGTGCTAACCAATAGAATGCGTTTCCAACAGGAAGCCATTCCCGCAAGATGATTGCGAAAAATATTTACCAATCTACTTGTAACCCGTTGATATTTATGGTTATTTAAAGCTAGCGGGAATTGCTGTCTTACGCCTTAACCAGGCTACGCCCTTCTAATAGCAAGCGCTTCATTTCTTGAACCGCCGTAGGCAAACTGATAAACACAGCTCGCGCAATAAGCGCATGTCCAATATTAACTTCCGCTATTTGTGGAATGCGAGAAATGGGCTGTATATTTTGAAAGTTCAAACCATGTCCCGCGTTTACCTGCATATTCAGTTCATCTGCAAAACGCGCAGCTTCTTGAATACGCTTTAGCTCATAGTCCCTATCCATTTTTGTCATCGCATCGGCATAATAACCTGTATGAAGCTCTATAACAGGCGCTCCCGCTTCCCTTGCCGCATCAATTTGTTCAGGCTCGGGATCCACAAATAAAGAAACCTCAATACCCGCTTGGGTCAGACTATCAATGCCTTCTTTAAGGCGCGGCAAATGATTTAAGACATCCAAGCCGCCTTCTGTGGTCAACTCCTCACGCTTTTCAGGCACGATACAAACACAAGCAGGTCTTATCATCTGTGCAATGTCGAGCATTTCTTGCGTGAGTGCCATTTCCAAGTTCATTTTGGTCAACAACACTTCTTTGATCATTTCCACATCACGTTCACGAATATGCCGTCTATCTTCTCGCAAGTGCAAAGTAATGCCATCGGCTCCGGCTTCCTCGGCGCGCATAGCGGCTTTAACGGGATCAGGATAACGCGTGCCACGTGCTTGACGTAGTGTTGCAACGTGATCAATATTGACGCCTAATAAAATAGGGGAAATGCTGTTTGTCATGAAAATATCTCCTATATCATTTCTCGACTCTTGAGCGGTTTTGTTCCAAGCAACGGCGCTAACGCCTGCCTTAAAATTTGTTTCGCTGCTCGACGATAAGCAACGGAAGACAAATCACCTGTTGCCAATGCTAAAATACCCTGCCCGGCAATAAGATTATCCTCTGTTTGCTCAGTCTTTATAAAGCCTATCATAGGCGTGTAGCGATACAAAGCGTTTGCTAAAATAACCTGTCCATGGCTGTCTGTGTGTAATTGTACGCCATAACCTAACTGATCTAACAGCTCTTTTTCAAATAAGCGCAAAGCAATCTGTATATTTTCTTCTAACGCAATCGCCAGTAATGTCTTATGATAACAGGCAAAAAGCGCAGGCATGGCTTCACCATGCAGTAATAGACGCGTTAGCAACTCATTAAGATAAAAACCACACGCTAATTGTTTCCCGGCCAGCAGACAATAAGGTTGCGAGGCTTCCACATGATAAAGCGTCAATAAGTCAGATTTACCCTTACAGTGCATCAGTAATGGAAAAAAAGGTTGTAAAAAAGCACGCCGCCGTGATTTCGGACGCCGCACGCCTTTTGCTAATACTGAAACACGACCTTTCTCCTGGGTAAAAACATCAAGCAATAAGCTCGTTTCTCTATAGGGGCGTCCATGTAATACATAAGCGGGCTGAAGTGGAACCTCATTAGGCATCATCAAAGCCTAAACTACGTAAAGCACGTTCATCATCAGCCCAACCTTGGCGAATCTTCACCCAAACCTGCAAATAAACTTTTTCTTGAAATAAATCTTCCATATCAACACGCGCCTTTGTGGCAATGGCTTTAAGCTTTTCACCTTGATTACCGATAATAATCTGCTTTTGCCCTTGTGTTTCAACTAAAATCAGCGCATCGATATTAATGTGAGTTTTTATCTCCTGCACATACTCAAACGTCCCAATCTCAACTGTCAAACTGTAGGGCAGCTCTTGACCTAAATTGCGCATTAATTTTTCACGCAGAATTTCAGCGGCTAAAAAACGCTGACTGCGGTCTGTAAATTGTTCCTCCGGAAACATAAATTCATCCTGCGGCAGCAATTTATGCACAATTTTTTCCAATTGTTGAATACCCCTCCCTTTCTTAGCAGAGACGGGAATGATGCTGTGGCAATTAAGCGCATTCTGTAACGCTGCCATGCAAGGTAGCAAACGCTCTTTTTTGTCTAATTTATCAATCTTATTAATGACAACAATAACGGGCTTTTTAATTTCCTTTAAATGCTTTGCTATCCAAACGTCCTCTGCCGTCCAATGTTCTCTATCCAGCAAAAAAAGAATAACATCTACTTCTTGTAACGCATTGATGGCTGCGCGATTCATGTAGCGATTCATGGCGCGCTTTTCTTTTTGGTGTAGGCCGGGTGTATCAACATAAATCGCTTGAACTGTGTCTGTGGTTTTAATACCTAAGATGCGATGACGCGTTGTTTGCGGCTTGCGGGAGGTAATGCTTAACTTTTCGCCTAGCAGGCTATTAAGTAACGTGGATTTACCCATATTAGGTCGACCAATAATGGCAACATGACCACATTTTTTGGGGAGATATTCTGACATACTAAATAAGCTTGCTTTGTTTGAATTTAGTTAAAAATAGTTCAGCTGCCGCTTGTTCAGCACGACGACGACTGTGCCCTTCTCCTTCAGCAGAAAAATCTACCCCCTCTACCTCACAACGCACAAAAAAAGTTTGCTCATGGGCCTTGCCTTCCGTTGTGAACACCGTATAACACGGTAATGGCTTCTGCAAAGATTGCAAAAACTCTTGCAGCTGCGTTTTTGCATCTCTATTATCATCGTCACTGGCTAAATTATCCAAACGCTCAGCAAACCAATTTAATATCATAGAGTTGCAAACGTCCAGGCCCGCATCTAAATAAACAGCAGCAATGACAGCTTCTAGAGTATCGGCCAAAATAGATGCGCGTTGATAACCGCCACTGCGCATCTCGCCTATACCTAAACGCAGATATTCACCTAAATTTAATCCCTTAGCAAGCTGTGCTAAGGTTTCTCCCCGCACCAACTTAGCTCGCAGCTGACTCATTTTTCCTTCTTTCATGGTAGGAAAACGCTGGAACAACGCTTGAGTAATGGTAAAGTTCAAAATAGAGTCGCCTAAAAATTCCAAGCGTTCATTATTTTGCGCACCACTACTGCGATGCGTCAATGCTTGCGTTAACAAGCGAGGCTCATCAAACTTATATCCCAATACTTTACATAATTTATCTAAACAAGCTGTCACGTCTTTTCTACAACCACGCTGTTATTAAAGGTTAAAACAATATCAATATTAGCAAATAAATGTTCTCGGACCTCATAATCCAAAGAAACTTCAGCGCCACCCGCCTGTGGAGCCAAAGTCAATTTATCCAACAAGTCTCGGTTCAATGCATTGACCGTAAACCGCTTATAGAGTGTTTTTTTAAATTTGTTTTTGGTTAAAGGTGTATAGCGCTGAAAAGAAAAACCTGGATCTTTTTCCAATGAAACCATCACTTTCTTAATGCTATAATTATCCAAATAAATAGGCATCAGCTTCATGCCCACATAAACAAAAAATAAAATCAGCGCAATAATAACCACCCAACCAATAAAAGTTGTGCCCTTTTGTCTTGCCAAGTTTTTCATTTAATTTCCTTATAGTATATTACCTATCCTAGACCAACGAACCTGTCTTTCAGGTCCATTCCAACTCATCCAAATCATTTGGCCTTTACCCACCAAATCACGTTCAGGCACCATGCCCCAAAAACGACTATCATCACTGTCATCACGATTATCACCCATCATGAAATAATGCCCCTTAGGCACTGTCACTGAAAAGTCTTCCTGTTCCCCACCGTGCTTTTGCACTAAAATTTCATGTTGAATGCCCAGCAAATTTTCCTCTTTTCGAAAAACGTCAATACCTTCTCGGGTCTTAGCATAAGGCGCTAAGGTTTTCTGCACAGCACGCCGGCCATTAATGGTTAATACTTTATTCTTATAAACCAAATGATCGCCCGGCACACCAACCACACGTTTAATAAAAAGAATTTTAGGATTGGCTGGCCAATGAAACAAAGCAATATCGCCTCGCTTAGGCTCGCCAACCGCCACTATTTTTTTTCGCAGTACGGGCAAGCGCAGACCATAAGAAAACTGCGACACTACCACAAAATCCCCAGGTAAAATTGTTGGTTCTAAGGAGCCTGAAGGAACAACGTACGGTTGAACGATGAAAGATCTAATAATAAAAACTAATAAAAGAACAGGGAAAAAAGAGCGCGAATATTCTACCAATATAGGTTCTTTATGCTTTTCGCCGCGCATACCGGCAAAATGACGGCGCTTGCGGGCAAAAAACAAAGCATCCCACAGCCAAATTAATCCGGTAACCAGCGCACCAACAGCCAAAATAATGGGCAGATATTCTACCATTTATTTTTTCTCCTTCTTATCTACTTTCAGCACAGCTAAAAATGCTTCCTGTGGGATTTCTACGTTACCCACTTGCTTCATGCGCTTCTTACCGGCTTTTTGCTTTTCTAATAACTTACGCTTGCGAGAAACATCCCCACCATAACATTTAGCGGTGACATTTTTACGTAATGCTTTAACGGTTTGCCTGGCAATAATATGCCCACCAATGGTTGCTTGAATAGCCACATCAAACATTTGTCTCGGAATAAGCTCTCGCATTTTCTCTGTCAGTTCTCGGCCTCGTGCTTGTGCTTGGTCGCGATGCACAATAATGGCTAAGGCATCCACCTTATCACCGTTAATAAGCACATCTAGTTTAACCAACTTTTCCGTTTCATATCTATCGAGTGCGTAATCCAGTGAAGCATAACCACGACTTATGGATTTTAGCCTATCGAAAAAATCCATGACTACTTCATTCATGGGGATATCATAGGTTAATGATACTTGATTACCTAAATAAAGCATTTGGCGCTGAATACCTCGACGCTCTACACACAATGTAATGACGCTTCCCACAAATTGTTGTGGCACAAGAATATTGGCTTTGACAATGGGTTCACGAAATTCTGCGATTGCACCGGGGGCAGGTAGCTTTGAAGGGTTATCAACCTCATGCAGCTCTCCTTTGCTATCTACCACCTGGTAAATCACTGTGGGAGCTGTAGTAATTAAATCCAAACCATATTCACGCTCTAAGCGTTCCTGAATAATCTCCATATGGAGCATGCCCAAGAAGCCACAACGAAACCCAAAACCTAACGCATCAGACGTTTCAGGTTCATAGAATAGAGAAGCATCATTCAAACATAATTTTGCCAAAGCCTCACGAAAATCTTCATAATCATCAGCGCTAATAGGAAAAAGTCCTGCAAAAACCTGAGGTTGTGCTTTTTTAAAGCCTGCTAAGGGCGCTGCTGCTGCGCCATGCGTGTGGGTCAAGGTATCACCCACTGGCGCACCATTAATATCTTTAATACCTGCAATAACATAGCCCACTTCGCCAGCTGAAAGCACAGCAGTATCTTTACGTTTTGGCGTAAAAATACCAACATTATCAACAAGATAGTCTCTTCCTGTGGACATGACACGAATTTTTTCGCCTTTCTTCAGCACACCTTGTTTTACCCGTACCAATGAGACAACCCCGAGATAGCTATCAAACCAAGAATCTACAATTAACGCCTGTAGTGGCGCTGTTCGCTCTCCTTCCGGAGGAGGAACACATTGCACAATGGCTTCCAACACATCTTCGACACCCAAGCCACTCTTAGCACTCGCCCTGACGGCATCTTGGGCTTCAATGCCAATAATTTCCTCAATTTGCTGAATAACCCCTTCTGGGTTAGCTTGCTGCAAATCAATTTTATTCAGCACGGGTATGACTTCTAAGGACTGTTCGATAGCGGTATAACATACCGCAACCGTCTGTGCTTCCACTCCTTGAGCTGCATCTATCACCAAGAGCGCCCCTTCACAGGCTGCTAAAGAACGTGATACCTCATACGCGAAGTCCACATGTCCTGGGGTATCGATAAAATTAAGCTGGTAGGTATGCCCATCTTTGGCTTTATAAGACAAGGTCACACTCTGCGCCTTAATGGTAATGCCCCGCTCTCGCTCAATGTCCATGGAATCAAGTACTTGCTCAGCCATCTCGCGTTGTGTTAATCCACCACAATATTGAATAAACCTATCCGCCAAGGTTGACTTTCCATGGTCTATATGGGCAATAATAGAGAAATTTCGAATGTAGCGTTTATCAATCATGGGCAAAAACAACGGTAAATCTAGGGCTTAGATTCTACAGGATTTCTAGGAACAGGTATAGTTTGAGTTTACGCCAGAGCCCCTTTCTACCTAACCTGGGCTCGACGTTGCGCTATAGAATACTGCTGTAGTCCCTGCTGCAAGCTTGCTCCCAATATTTCTCTGGCCCGAAAAATGCGAGAGCGCACCGTCCCCACAGGACAGGCCATTTTGCGAGCAATACTGTGGTAGCTTAAGCCTTCTAATTCTCTTAAGGTAATGACTATGCGTAATTTATGCGGTAACGCATTGATAGTCTGAAAAATATAGGCTTCCATCTCATGACTCATGAGGGCCTGTAATGGATCCACACTCTCATAAACTTGCGGATAAACAAGCAACTGCTCGGCATCAGAAAAGTCAATATCACTGCTTGGCGGGCGGCGTTTTACTTCTAAGCAATGATTCTTAGCGGTATTAACAGCAATTCGGTAAAGCCAAGTATAAAAATGGCTATTCCCTTTAAAACGGGGTAATGCTTGATAGGCTCTGAGGAAAACGTCTTGCGTTACATCGAAGGCATCAACACTGCCGTGTAAATAACGCCCAACCACATGCTGGATGCGGCATTCGTATTTATAAATCAATAGGTTAAAAGCCTGCTTATCGCCAGCAAGCACTTGCTTAATGATATCAACATCTAAGGGAACACTGTCTGACATTGGGCCTTGCAAGGCTATCATAGGGTATGCACAAACATGCAAAGCATAAGCCAACGAAAGCCTGCCCGCAAAATATATGCAAGCAGGCTCGTCGTCAATAGACCCTAATCTTCAAAAATAACGCCGCTGGACAAACCATGACGCTCCATAATGGCTCGCAGCGCCTTGAGGGCTTCTACCTGAATTTGGCGCACACGTTCTCGCGTGAGGCCTATTTCATTTCCCACTTCCTCTAGTGTGGCACGTTCATGACCTAACAAACCAAAACGCCTTGCCAACACTTCGCGTTGTTTCTCAGTGAGTTCTTGCAGCCACCCACTAATGCTATCGCGTAAATCCGTATCTTGCAGAGCCATCGCTGGGTCAATATTGTTATCATCTGCCAGGGTATCAATCAAGCGCTTATCTGCTTCTTTACCCACTGGGGTATCCACAGAGGCAACTCGCTCATTTAGCCCTAACATACGCTTTACGTCCTCAATAGGGCGATCCACCATCTCGGCTATTTCTTCAGCTGTTGGCTCGTGATCTAATTGTTGTGTGAGTTCTCTCGCGGCGCGTAAATACACATTGAGTTCTTTGACGATATGAATGGGTAGACGGATGGTGCGCGTCTGATTCATAATAGCGCGTTCAATGGTCTGCCTTATCCACCATGTTGCATAAGTAGAAAAGCGGAAACCACGTTCGGGATCAAATTTTTCAACAGCACGTATCAAGCCGAGGTTGCCTTCTTCAATTAAATCCAGCAGCGCCAAACCACGGTTACAATAGCGTCGGGCAGTCTTTACCACCAGACGAAGGTTGCTTTCAATCATCGTTTTACGCGCATCCATATCCCCTTTTAAGGATAAACGCGCATAATACACTTCTTCTTCAGCTGTCAGTAGAGGAGAGAACCCGATTTCACTAAGGTACATCTGCGTTGCATCAAACGTTTTAGTCGCGCTATTGGTAGCACGCGCAGCTTTCCGTGTTCTTTGTGAGGACGCGGCTTTACGAGGTTTAAGTTCCTTCGTATCTAAAACCACCGCACTGGTATCTTTGCTCTCCTTGAGCATTGCTTCATTTTCCATTGAATCATCATCCTTGTTGATTACATTGTCCTTCGGAGTCTCTTGTTTGTCCTTTTTATGTGACATAAAGCCTCCTCCAATTTTATTAAGCATAACCACAAGAAGCTGTTGATACTATCAACAGCTTCTAATCAGAGTGTTACAGACACTCCCTTAGGGCCTATTGACATTTCATTTTGCAAGCGAAATTTAAAGGAACCGAGGACAAATTTGCGTTTATTTGAGGCAATATAGTGAACTATATAACGAAAATATACGCAAACTTGCACCCGCTTTATTCAAATCGTAGCGTGAAAATGAATTGTCAACAGACCCTAATATCATACTATGTAGTGACCACTCTTAGCTAGCATTAGACAAGAAAAAAATGACGAAAGTTCCGAGAATTGACGTTATTTTGACCTTTTCCGCTAAAATAAACTCAACCTTTTGTTTTGTATCATTTTTTGTGCAAATATTTTAAAGGATTCACCGGCTTTCCATAGCGGCGCACCTCAAAATGCAGCATCACACGATCACTACCCGTACTTCCCATTTCGGCAATTTTTTGAGAAGCTTTAACCCACTGCCCTTCTTTCACTAAAATAGTTTGGTTATGAGCATAAGCACTCAGGTACGCTGAATTATGTTTAATAATAATGAGGTTTCCATAGCCAGAAATACCGTCGCCTCGGTAGACCACTTTGCCGGCTGCTGCAGCTCGAATCGCTTCACCTCGACGTCCTGCAATATTAATTCCTTTATTACCCACAGTACTGCTTGAGTAATAGGCAATTATTTTGCCTTTAGCTGGCCAATACCAATGTGAAATATGCTTAGCATACTGTTTTTTTGCAGGCTTTGCCTTGGCTTTTCGGGCTGCATGTTTTTTCTTCGTTACAGGCTTTGCTTCGCTAACTTGCACCTTTTTCTTAACAGGCGTAGGCTTTCGTTTAACTTTAGAAGCAGGAGATTTAGCGACCTTATGTTTAGGTGGCACTAGACGTAGTTTTTGTCCAGGATAAATATCATAATCCGCATTAAGATGATTCAATTTAGCTAATTGATGATAGTCCAACCTGTACATCCAGGCAATGGAATAAAGCGTCTCCCCCTTCACCACGACGTGAAGACCATCTTTGGCAATGGGCTGCTGCCAACCATTAACCACAGGCGCAGGCTGTGTTCGACTAGCACATCCTGCTAAAACGAACAAACATAGAATACATAGAAGTGAAAAAGTTCTCTGCATAACTTATGATGAGGATTGCTTTAAATCAAGATCATGAACCATGGCAGACACTTTCTCAAAAGCTTTGTAGTTGGTCAAATCCAACTGCAATGGTGTGATGGAAACATTACGCATAGCAATGGCATGAAAGTCGGTTCCCGGCCCAGCATCTTCTTCAGCACCTGGAGGCCCTACCCAATAAATGGTTTGACCGCGCGGATCTGTTTCTTTAATAGTGGGCTCTGCACAATGACGAGTCCCGAGACGGGTAATTTCCAAACCATTAATGGAAGACAGTGGAATATCCGGCACATTAACATTCAGGATGGTATCCGGCGATACAAACTTCTTACGCAATCGCTCAACGAGGCGCTTTGTCACCTTGGCCGCTGTATCATAATGCACAAAACGCTCACTGACCAAAGATACTGCAATAGCAGGCAACCCCAAAAATCGCCCTTCTGTCGCCGCAGCTACCGTGCCTGAATATAAAACATCATCCCCTAAATTAGCGCCAGCATTGATCCCCGCGACAACAATATCGGGCTGCTTTTTTAGTAACCCGGTAATAGCTAAATGCACACAATCCGTTGGCGTTCCCTCAACGCTGATAAAACCATTATCAAGCTCACGCACACGCAGAGGATTATCTAACGTCAATGAATTACTGGCCCCGCTACGGTTTCTATCCGGTGCAACCACGGTAACTTGTGCAACGTCACTAAGTGTCACTGCCAGTGCGGCAAGCCCTGGCGCATGCACGCCATCATCATTACTCAACAAGATACTTAATTCTTTAGCCAAAATCTATCCTTTGCTTATACTTATTGAAATCAACTCTCTAACTGTAACCTAAAAATCAACGAGAGTCGAACAAGAAAGTAGAAGCCACAACAAACTCTAAGTTGCATTACAAATAAGGACGAGGGGCCTCTATTGTTTCAACAATGTGATAGAAACTCATGCAAACATCCTATTTCAACCAACTAATTGGCATATTTGATCACAACCCCTTAACATCTGTCAACTTATCACACAGGCAGTTTGATCTTGCCCCGGTTCAGAGCGAAATGTAGCAGTTTTTTTAGATGGAGACTGAATAATAGGCCTATTTCCAATTACGTCGATACCCTGCCTTTCCTTACTGTTATAGTTAGATGAATCATTAAAGCTGCTAATTGGAGAAAAAAACTCTGTCCCAGTTCTTTCTTTGGGTGACTTTTCTTTCTGATTCTTTTTCTTGGACTGTATCACTTGGTTAATCTTCAGCTGCTCTGCCTCTGTGAAGCGCCTACTTTTTAGTAGCTCATGATCAATAAAATCATATAATGTTTCATTTACAACTAAATATTTGTGAGCAAGTGCTCTGATAGACTCTCTTGATAGATCATTTAGAAAAGTCACGACTTCTAGAGTTTCTATTCGATGTTCTAAATTTAATTTATGCCAGTAGGTTTTTATCGCAACATTCTGCCTTAAACTTTTAGTCAACTCAACAATTTCCTTAGCTACAGGCTTATTTTTTTTTTCGAGGTCATCAAAATCTTTAAAAAGTAAATTTTGTAAACGATAAGCAACATTCTTTTTAACTATTTTATCAACGATTAATTTTAGCCCTTCTAATTTTTCTTGATCTGCCTTTGTAAAAGTTGAGTCCTCTAATTTAGTTGTTACCAATTCTCTACCATGATAGAAATCCAAATCCTTTTTTGAATATAAGGTAGCAAGCTCATTAACAGATTTATTTGCCAAATCATTAAAAAAAGTTACAACCTCTAAGATTTCTACTCGGCCAGGAAATGGCAAAGTATTCCAGTAGTCTTTCGTATTGTCCTCTCTTAAAGCTTTTTTTATTAACGTAGAGATCTTAATTTCTGCGGTTTGATTCTTCTCTAGCAGACTATGGTAGTCCATGTCAAGAACTTCTTTTAAGTCATTGGAAATCCTGTTCTCAAGTATTTCATCTCTTGCAGGGTTATAGTTGGCACAATTGTCGCGTTCAACTACTCTAAAGTCATGTCCCATTTTCACCTGTTCGCTATGACCCATATTTATTGCGTTAGCATGTGCATGCTTAATAACGTTAAGATGCACTTTTTCTATGGAAAGATCATAGTATTTATCAGGTATCCCAAATAGCGTAGGATTATTCAATAAAGTGACGGCAACCGCTGGATCGCGAAAGCCTTCTGCATACAGGATATATTCCTGAGATGTTGTCTGGGAATAGTGAGGTATGAACATAAGGCACTCCTGGCTATTTTTATCGACTGCGCTGGCTTAATAGCTTTAGTATGAGTATAGAAAACTCGAGCTTAATATATGGAAACAATTATGCCAGTAGAGCAGTCGCACCTACAAGGCAAAATCATTTAGGGCTGCCTCATTAAACAATGGTGGATTATCTCAGGGCAAAATTATACTTTGCCCACTTCTTGCCCAAAGATAATATGTAAACGTCATAGACCATCCACGCGGCTCCATTCCGCACAGGGTAAGCCCGTCTAAAAAAAGTACTGCTTTTTTAGGGCGCACGCTCGAGCAAGGATGCTCGAGCCGGTGCTAACCAATAGAATGCTTTTCCAACACAAAGCCATTCCCACACTATTATCCTTGATCTTAACTGCGAGGAAAAGAAAAACTTGCTAAATTCCGCCGTTGAAATCGACTGCGGAATTTAGATACACTCTTTAAAATCAAGCAAAAAATAAAATAATAGTCTTTTTTAGTTTGTTATTAGAGACGTAATTTTACGATTTTTTACCTATTTTTCCTTAAGAATCCCCTCATGTATGGACTCGCCCCGTTTGTAAAGATAAAACATGATAAATTTTTAGGTCGTAAGCTGCGCTCATGTATCCGGCATCTTTGTGAAGCCTATTACTTCGTGCCCTGATGGATATGCGCTCGTTTGTGCCTAATCATTTTATCGGATTAACTCAAGGGTTATCCCTGAGGGGAGCAAGGCTCTCAAACGATGGTCTTACCTATTTCTCATCACATGATTATCTTCGCAACTCCTGATTGTTAAAATCTTTTTAGTTTACTTAAGCTACCTGGCGATAGGTTTCGCCACTTTTTAGCATTGCCAATATAATTCGCGCATTTTTGTTAGCAACCGCTACGGATGCTTTATTGTGACCACGCTCATCTTTGATGCGTTTAATCCATAAACTACGTGCATCCTCTTTATTACCGATACGGCTAACGACAGAACGACCTCCATGTATTAATAATGTACGAATATACTTGTCACCACGTTTGCTAATTCCAAGCAGTCTATCTTTATTACCACTAGAATGCTGTCTTGGGACTAATCCCAAAAAGGCAGAAAGGTGCCGGCCATTTTTAAACGCACTACCATTGCCAATAGCCGCAATAACAGCAACAGCGCTAATTCTACCAACACCCTCTATTTTCATGAGACGCTGGCATGTTTCATTTGACTTGGCCATCCGAGCAATATCAATATCACATCTATCAATATTTTCATCGAATACAAGCAGCGTATTATATTGCATCTCAATCCACTCCTTCATTTGAAATGTTAATCCATTGTCTTTTTCTTTATCAAAAATACTGGGCAACACGGCTCTTAGTTTATGTACACCTTGCGGTATTATAATTCCATATTCAGCAAGTAGACCTCTCATTTGGTTACACGTCTTCGTACGCATTTCAACATGGCCTTCGCGAATACGTAATAGACTTTGCATATCTTGTTGCTCAAGCGTTTTGGGTGATACAAAATTCATCGTTGGGCGTTGCGCTGCTTCAACAATAGCTCTAGCATCTTGCTTGTCATTTTTATTACCTTTTACGAAAGGTTTCACATATTGAGGAGCAATTAACTTGACAGTGAAGCCCCGACACGATAGTTCACGCGCCCAATAATTCGCACTGCCACAGGCTTCCATGACAATGCATTCTGGTTGTAAACTTTCAATATCTTCCAATAGCTTAACTCGGGTTACTTTTTTTTCTTTTAGCAGATTACCTTGCTTGTCAGCGCTGCAAAGTTGAAACACATTTTTTGCTATATCTATAGCTAATACGTTAGTATTCATATTGGACTCTCCTACTTATCAAGTAATATTGACTATTTTGGCACCTAGATGCCGTCAACCATAGAGTGTATGGTTATAAGTGGGGCGAGTCCATACCATTATTTTAGATAACGTATTGAACACTAGTAATCGATTTGATGCCTTTCACGAGTTCCAAGAACGCTCGGATAATGGGGATTTTCCAGCGCTTGGCTAAATTGGGTAGCAGCTCTAGGACGACTCTGCCTTGCGTAAAAAGGGAATGAGTTCGGCATTTTAGCGTGTTGGCTTTAATGTATCGGTCAAAGCCAACAGCCTCACTGGCAGCACCTAACAGCGTCAAAAAAATGATAGCAATCGCACTAATTAATAACAGTCTGTCACGGCGCTCAATACTTTTTATGCGAGACTTTTTTAATCCCATGCCAAACTGTAAATCTTTTTCATCACGATAACTGGTTTCTGTTCCCCAACGTTTTCCGTAATACGTTAAAATCGTTTGGGTCGCGATATTTTTTTTACTGCAAACTAGACACCAAATGTCTTTCATTTTTGGCTCTTTAGCAATAACTATCTTTTCAACCGGGTAGTCTTGTACGGTGATATAACCGCTTTCAACGCACGTTGCCTCCTGTTGATTAAGCCACTGATACGCTAATTTTTTTATTTCTTTTTTGGAGTCTGTCACCGTAAAGTTGCGTTTTATCCTTAAAATATAGTCAAAATTGAGCCTTTCTTTTAATTTCTTCATGTTATTTAATGTGCCAAATTCTCTATCAGCTAAAACAATAACCTCGGTCGTCGCTGGAACAAGGCGGCGTAACTTATCAAACAAAGCAAACACATAACTTGTCTTTTTACCCTTTAGATTATCGGTGCTAACGGTTTGCCAAAGCAATGGCGTTGCTCGGCCATGCTTGGTTATTAAACGAAACGTGAGTGTCATTTGTTTATCTCTAGCAAATACGGTCCAGTCCATGGCAACAATGATTTGCTGTCGGGCGCCAATCAATAACTTTGCTAACGTGGCCTGGCAGTGCTGGCTGTTAATATGCTCATTGGATAATAGTCTATCGACTTGTTTTTTGGCGTGCTTGGGAAGTAGGCCATTAACTTTAGCCAGCCCCACACCCATTTGGCTGACCATTAACGTGCCGCTTGCTAGCGTGCCGATGACCGCATTGCCCAGCGAGAGCCGTTGCTTGCTGTGTAGTTGCATCTCAAATTGGCTATCAATAAAACCCTTAACTTCTGCCAGATTTTTCGTTACTATGGACTTGATCATCATACGTACCTCTTTGTAGGTGGTTTTTAGCAACCGGTATGATGATCTTCTTTATCAATAAAATCAACCGCTTATGTCAAATTTATTTATTCCGCGTTGTTTAATCCTTAAACATAAATGAGGGGATCAGTAAGCTATTTTTCAATGCGTTATCTTTGAATTATCAACAGCTGCCAGCTCGACAGGGAGGGCTGAAAGCTGAGGTTTGCGAGACCACTGAGCTACACTACTTTTTTCTATCTTAGGAGCTCGGATATGGAAAATGGGGGCTGTTGCATCATGGTTTTTCCGTTTCAAGGGTTGCTTCAAATTTCGTTTTTTTAATGAGTTCAGCGATTCTAAAAATCTTTCAGATTTCCATAGAGAGGGCTCCCCAGCTTGCTGCTTGATAGAATTAGCAGCTGACTTCAACAGACTTTTCTTTTCTTCATCGGAACTACTGTTTAACCAGTTCTCTTTAGAGATGTTTAAATTTGCTAAACCAGCAGTCTCATAGACTTCTGGTTGAAGCAGATTCACCCAATCTTTATCGCTCGGCAGTCTATATAACAACTGAACCCTATTAGAACAATCCAAGTCATTCCAGTTTGTCGCTAAATCATCAAAAGAAGAATAACACCCTTTATTGAGGAGTAAAGATTTAAGGTACTCAGGAAGCTGGCTAAAGCTACTAAGCAAGATATCTTGTAAAGAAGAAGCTGCTGGCGCAGTTAAGTGACGACAAATCTGAGCATGAGAGAGTGCATTTGACACATTAAGACTTAAATTCTTCTCTGTGGTAATTTTTTTAGATAGATGTCGAGTAATATCTAGTCTTTTCTCATGGTTACAGTTAAACAAATCATTAAGCGCGTGTAAAACGATTTTCACTTCTTCATTAGATTTGCTAGGTGCTAACAGTGCCCAATCAGATTGAAAATAAACACCACGTTCTTCAGTTATTAAAAACATAGCTTCTTTAGATATTTTATCCGAGTGAGAATTAGAAATAAAATTTAATAGCGCTAGAAAGTCTTTACTTTTAAATTCTTCATGATTTTTGAAGTAAGTACAACAAGCTAAAGCCAAGTGCTTTTCTAACGGGTCATTAACAGCTTTTTCTACTTTGTAATCATTAATATTACGTTTGTTAATAGTAAATATCTTATCTAAAAAAATTTGTTGTTCCTCTGTTTTCATAATCAAAAAATCACTAACGTCAAAGTTAATAGTTCGATCAGAAATTAACTTTTTCATTCTATGAACAACATCAAGCATTTTTTTCTTGATTGACTCATCCATACTAAAAAATCTAAAGTTATTCATCCCAATACTCAGAACACATTCACGTTCATACTCGTTTAATCCAGGTAAATTTTTTGATAAAGAAAAATCATTATCTGGCAGATATAACTTACCAGGGGTAGAGAAGGTTGAAAAGCGGTTAGGCTTTACCGCCGTTATGTTGCTTTTAGCGATCCTTTTTTTAAGCCTCTCTTCCTTCTTGGACTTTACTGCTTGGCTCCACTTCGCCTGCTCTTCCTGTGTGAGGCCCCTGCTTTTTAGTAACTTATGAGAAAAATAATCTAACGTTTTATCTACGCCTAAATATTTGCGAGCAAGCACCCAAGGAGACTCTCTTGATAAATCATTTAAAAAATCCACGACTTTTAGAATTTCTATTCGCTCTTCTAAACTTAATTTATCCCAGTAGGTTGTTGTTGTCACAACTTTCTGCCTTGAATTTTTAGTTAACTTAAAAATTTCCTTAGCTACAGGCATATTTTTTTTTACTAATGCACGAAAATTTTTAAAAAGCAAATTTTGTAAATAATAAGCAACATTGCTTTTAGCTGTTTTCTCAGCAATAAATATTAACTTTGTTAATTTTTTATGCTCTGCTGTTGTAAGCGTTGAGCCCCATAAGTTAGTTTTTACCCAGTCTCTGCCAAGATAGAAATCCAAATCCGGTTTTGCATATAAAGCAGCAAGCTCATTAACGGATTTATTTTTTAAATCATTGAAAAAAGTTACAACCTCTAAGATTGCTACCTGGCCAGGAAATGGCAAAGTATTCCAGTAGTTTTGCGTACTATCCTCCTTTCTTAAGGGTTTTGTTAACGTAGCAATGTCAACTCCTACATCCCTATTTTCCTCTAGCAGACTATGATACTCCATACCAAGAAGCTTTTTTAGATCATTGGAAATCCTGTTTTCCAGTATTTCATCTCTTACAGGGTTATAGTTGGCACACTCGTCGCGCTCAACTATTACATGGTGATGTTCCATTTTTATCTGTTCGCCATGACCTCTATTTACTGCTTCAGCATGTGCATGCTTAATAATTTTATCACGTATTTCACGTAGGGGGCTATCATAGTATTGATCAGGTATCCCAAATCGCATAGAATTATTCATTAAAATGACGGCAACAGCTCGATTGGGCTTTGCGTCTTTTTCTAGAAGGATAGTTTCCCTAGCTGTTTGTACAGAATATGAATCTACATAATCCATAAGACACTCCTGACGATTTTTATCGGCTGCGCTGGCTTAATAACCTGAGTTCGACATAAGAACGGCTAAAACTTGAATTTAACATATGAAAACAATTGTATCAATAGGGCAATCGCACCTACAGCGCAAGATCCTTTAGGGCTGCCCCATCCATAGCCTAAAATTTTATCATTGTACTTTGCGGTAGCATCTGCCGGGCACAAAGCTGGCGCAATTTACTGCTACTTTTAGGTTCAAGGAACTCGGGTATATTCTCAGATTAATCTCATGTACAATTGTGCCCTACCGTAATTGCAAGGAAAATCTTACCCATGATGCGCAACTTATCTCAACGCTTTCTTTCTTCATTTGCATCCATCGCTATATGCTTTTTAGCCCAAGCTAGTTTTGCTGTCACCCCCTTTCGTAATGACAGCCTAACAACTCAACAAGGTCCTTATACACGCATTTTTGGCGGGGTTACTGGTATACAAAACGATGGCGAAGCTTTTGGAGTTGTGCCTATTAAGAAAGCAGAAAAGCTCGACGTTGAGTACGATAAAGGTTACAAAGCGGGAGCCGCCATTGGCTATCAATATGGGCCTTTGCGCATAGAGGAATCCTTTTTTGCCACTCGAAATAATGTGGATAACATCGAGCAGAATCTAGGCAACAAAATAACCAACCCTGACGCCAGCAATGCTGATGGTAGTGTCAAGGGGCGATTTGCTATGACCAACCTTTACTACGACTGGATGACGGGAACCCGCTTGACTCCCTTCATTGGTGTGGGTGTCGGTGCTGGGCGACTTACTTACGATGCCAGTGGTAACCTCCCTAACATTATTAGTCAACAGCTATCAGAAACACCACCCTCCTTTTCCCATGATGATAGCTATAATAGCTTCGCCTATCAAGGCATCATTGGTTTTGATGTGGCGCTTAGCGGTGCTGTATCCATCAATCTAACTTACAACTATTTAGGCACACCTTCGCACTCTTATAATGTGACAGCAACGCCCAATATTGGCGCTTCAAAAACGAGTTCTATTAGTCAACATTTTGAACAACAAAGCCTAAACTTGGGTGTAACCATTCATTTTGCATAAAAATGTTTTTCAGC
The DNA here is from genome assembly GCA_965230455.1 of Gammaproteobacteria bacterium. Classification (GTDB taxonomy): domain Bacteria; phylum Pseudomonadota; class Gammaproteobacteria; order CBDDKY01; family CBDDKY01; genus CBDDKY01. The sequence continues at coordinate 1,352,135 of CBDDKY010000003.1, read as the reverse complement.
TGTTTTTCAACGGTGACAGGTCTTAAGCTCTGTCACCCGATACCTTCTGCAACAACACAACCGCCATCGCGGCAATCCCCTCTTCCCTGCCAGTAAAGCCCAGCTTTTCGCTGGTAGTTGCTTTAATGCTTATTTGCGCCAATTCAACACCTAGCTCATGAGCTAAACAGGAACGCATGGCTGGAATATGAGACGCTAGCTTCGGTTTCTGCGCCACCAGGGTAATGTCGGCATTACAAAGCTTATATTTTCTCTCTGCTATCAAGCGCCATACGCTGGCTAATAATTTTTTACTATCAACATTGTCGTAGGTTGCATCTGCATCAGGGAAATGTTGCCCAATATCGCCTAAGCTTAACGCCCCCAACAGCCCATCACACAGCGCATGGATCACAACATCACCATCAGAATGCGCTTTCATACCCAAAGGATAAGGAATGGTTATCCCACCTAATACCAAAGGCTTATTTTCCTCAAAGGCATGTACATCAACCCCCTGACCAATACGCAAATCACTCACTATTTTCTCCCAAGCAATACTTCACCAACGGTATATCTGCAGGGCGCGTCACTTTAATGTTGCAACGCTCTCCTTCTAACAGATAAGGGCTATAGCCCGCAAGCTCCATTGCTGCAGCTTCATCAGTGACAACATCTCCTGTCTCTAAGGCTGCTCTTAAAGCCGACTTTAATAAGGTTAAAGGAAAAACTTGTGGCGTTTGTGCTTGCCACATAGACTGACGTGAAACCGTTTCGATACAATGTTGTCCCGCATCAATTTTTTTTAATGTATCTTGTACAGGAATACCTAACAGGCCTCCCGCAGGCTTTTGCGTCAAAACTGAAATAGCCTGAGATAAATTAGCCGGCGTTAAACAGGGTCGCGCGGCATCATGCACGACTGCCCAATCAGCGTCACGGGCAAGGGGGTTCAAAGCATTTAAACCATTTAAAACAGATTCCGCCCGCGTAGCCCCCCCTTGGGTGGTCAAAATACGAGGGTGCACCGCAAACTCACTGTGCTGCCAGTGTTCATCCTTTTTTGCTAAAACCACCACCACTTTTTTAATAGCAGAACAAGCCATAAAAGGCGCCAAGGTATAATCTATTAGATAACGATTATTTAAACGAAGATATTGTTTGGGTATGGCTTCTTGCATTCGAAGGCCAGAACCTGCCGCAGGGATGATAGCGTAATGGGAAGTAGACATACAGCCTCAGTCAACAATCTGATAAAAAGTCTCGCCTCGTTTATCCATGCCTAGCTCATGCCGGGCACGCGCTTCAATCGCTTCTTTACCACTTTTCAAATCTTGCACGTCAGCCTCTAAAACCTGATTACGCGCCAACAAAATGCCATTCGCTTTTTCCTGCTTTGCAACTTCAGATTTAAGACGCAAGGTTTCAGAGATACCGGCTTGACTAAACCACAGCTCAGCCTGTAAACATAAAAACAGCAGCAATAAACTACCCAAAAAAACTCGCCTTACCATCTAACGTAGCGCCGCAAAAGTATGACGTCCTGCATAATGAGCTTCTGTACCCAACATAGCTTCAATACGCAACAATTGATTGTATTTAGCCACCCTGTCGGTACGAGAAAGCGAGCCTGTTTTAATTTGGCCTGCACCCGTCGCTACTGCTAAATCCGCAATAAAAACATCCTCAGTCTCACCCGAACGATGAGAAATCACAACACCATAATCGGCTTTTTGCGCCATCTTAATGGCCTGTATGGTTTCTGTTAATGTGCCAATTTGGTTAAACTTAATCAAAATCGCATTGGCAATATCCCGCTCAATCCCTTCTTGAAGAATTTTTGTGTTGGTTACAAACAAGTCATCGCCCACCAATTGGATTTTATTACCCAAGCACTGCGTCAAACCTTGCCAACCTGTCCAATCACTTTCATCCATGCCATCCTCAATACTGACAATGGGAAATTTTTCTACCCAAGAGGCTAAAAGCTGAGTGAATTCAGCAGCAGTAAAAGCGGCATCCTCTGATTTCAAGTGATAGGCTCCATCCCGATAAAACTCAGAACTTGCTGCATCTAAAGCCAGATAAATATCTTTACCCGCGACATAACCTGCCTCGCCAATGGCGTGCATAATGACATCCATGGCCATCTCATTAGAAGACAAGTTAGGTGCAAAGCCACCTTCATCACCGACGGCAGTATTCAGTTTTTCTGACACGAGAATACTTTTCAGCCGATGAAATATTTCGACACCCGCACGCAGAGCCTCACGATAGCTAGGTGCCCCGGCCGGCACTATCATAAATTCTTGAATATCCAGATTGTTATCGGCATGAGCACCACCATTGATGATATTCATCATGGGCACGGGCATAGAAAAAGGCTTTTGTGTTGCAATGGTTTCAAACAGTGGCTTGTCTGCTGCGTTAGCACAAGCGCGTGCATAAGCTAAGGATACCGCTAACAGTGCATTAGCCCCCAATGCTGATTTATTTTCTGTCCCGTCCAAGGCCAACAGGGCATCATCCAAAGCAGCTTGTGTCACATAAGATTGCCCTTGCAGCGCCTTTGCGATAGTCGTATTAATATTATCTACCGCCGCTAACACACCTTTGCCAAGGTAACGCCGAGCATCCTTGTCACGCAATTCCAATGCTTCTCGAGAACCCGTGGAGGCACCTGAAGGCGCGGCCGCCCTACCTAACTGCCCTGAGTCTAAAATAACGTCCGTCTCAACCGTAGGATTACCGCGAGAATCCAAAATTTCACGAGCTGTAACACGCGCAATACTTACCATGATTTCACTCCTCAATGATGGACTGCTCAAGAAAAGGTTGGGCTTTAACGGCCTTATCCAAGCGCTGCAATAAGGTCAACAACGGTTTCATTTTATCTAAAGGAAACACCGTGGCACTATCACTCAATGCGTTAGCCGGCGTAGGATGACATTCCATAAACAAACCAGCAATCCCCGACGCAACTGCTGCGCGAGCAAGCACAGGAATATGCTCTCTCTGTCCACCAGAGCTCCCCTCCGGGCCTTTCCCTGGTAGCTGTACCGAATGCGTTGCATCAAAAACCACAGGGCAACGGGTATCCCGCATTACTGACAAAGCACGCATATCCGAAACTAAATTATTATAACCAAAGGAAACGCCACGCTCACAAACCATAATGCTTTCATTACCAGTAGCAAGCGCTTTATCCGCTACATTTTTCATATCCCATGGCGATAAAAATTGGCCTTTTTTGATATTAACAGGCAAGCCCTGCTTGGCAACATTTTGGATAAATGCTGTTTGACGACATAAAAATGCCGGTGTTTGCAATACATCAACCACAGCGGAAACCTCGTCTAACGGCGTATATTCATGAACATCTGTTAAGATGGGTACACCAATTTGAGACTTTACTTTTTCTAGAATAGCTAAACCTTTTTCTAATCCTAACCCTGTGTATCCCGCTAACGTTGAGCGATTGGCCTTTTGAAAAGAGGACTTATAAATAAAAAACATGCCCAAAGGCTCTACGATGGATTTTAGCTCACCCGCTGTGTCTATGGCTAATTGTTCACTTTCAACAACACAAGGACCGGCTATTAGAAAAAGCGGGGATGTTAATCCGACGGTATGTCCACATAATTTCATCTTATTCTCCCACTACATTTGACACAAGGTTTTGTTCAGACTTATTCTTTTTGTGTAAGGCTAAAGCTGCCTTAACAAAGCCAATAAATAAAGGGTGGCCATCCCTGGGATTAGAGGTAAATTCAGGGTGAAATTGGCAAGCCACAAACCAAGGGTGTTCGGGTAACTCTATCATTTCAACTAATTGTCCATCCTCAGATGTCCCCGCGATACTCAGCCCTGCTTTTTCCAACTGCGCCACATAGCGCCCATTGACCTCGTAGCGATGGCGATGGCGTTCCATGATAGCCTCTTTCCCATAAAGTTCGCGAGAACGGCTACCCGACAATAATTGACAGGTTTGCCCTCCCAAACGCATGGTGCCCCCTTTATCCGCATGCTTATCACGACTTTGGATAGCACCATCAGCATCCTGCCATTCTGTCACAAGCGCTACCACGGGACACATGCTTTCAGGCTCAAATTCACTACTATTTGCTGCAGGCAGGCCAGCGCAATGACGTGCATATTCAATAAGTGCCGTTTGCATACCTAAACAAATACCCAGGTAAGGGATTTTCTGTTCTCGTGCATAGTGCGCGGCCAAAATCTTGCCTTCCACGCCACGCGAACCAAAACCACCCGGCACTAAGATAGCATCCACACCGGCAAATAGTTCGACACCTTGGGTTTCCAAAGCGACCGCATCAATATACTGAATATTAACCCGCGTTGATGTATGAATACCGGCATGGGTTAATGCTTCGGATAAAGATTTATAAGAATCGGTTAAATCAATGTATTTCCCTACCAACCCTACAGTAATGGTCTTTTTGGGGTTTTCATGGGCATCAGCCACACGTTTCCAGGCTGACAGGTCTGCCTGTGGTGCTGTTAACTGCAATTTTTCTAGTACCAAATCATCCACATGCTGGTCATGAAGCATTAAGGGAATACGATAAATACTCTTAGCATCTTTAAGGGAAATAACACCTGGCTCTTCCACATTAGTAAATAATGCAATCTTGCGACGTTCAGGTGCCGGCAACTCACTTTCAGAGCGACAAATAAGCAAGTCTGGTTGAATACCAATGGCACGCAAATCTTTAACGGAATGTTGCGTAGGTTTTGTTTTAATTTCACCTGCTGTCGCAATATAAGGCACTAACGTCAAATGGATAAACGCAACATTTGATGCACCCTTTTCGATACGCACCTGACGAATGGCTTCTAAAAAAGGCAATGACTCGATATCTCCCACAGTACCGCCAATTTCTACTAATGCCACATCAGCACCCGTCGCTCCACGATGAATGGATTGCTTGATTTCATCAGTGATATGAGGAATAACTTGCACCGTTCCGCCCAAGTAATCGCCACGGCGCTCTTTGCGAATGACGTTGGCATAAATACGTCCAGAGGTAAAATTATTCGCTTTGGTCATCGTGGTACGAACAAAGCGCTCGTAATGTCCCAAATCTAAATCTGTTTCTGCGCCATCCTGGGTGACGAAAACCTCACCATGTTGAAAAGGATTCATGGTGCCAGGATCCACATTAATATAGGGATCTAATTTGATTAGCGTCACCTTTAAACCACGCGCTTCTAAAAGCGCGGCTAAAGAAGCTGATGCAATCCCCTTCCCTAAAGAAGAAACCACACCACCCGTTACAAATATATACTTGGTCATGAGAACTGCCATTCATCGTTAAATGTAAAAATACAAGCTTGAACCTAAAATCAGCAGTTAAATCACGTTTTTGGCGATAACATCTTGATTCATCTAAGAAAACAAAAAAAGTCTACATCACCAATAAGGGTGAACCAGAACGATGTGCCAGTGGCACATCGTTCTGCTTCACCCTTATTGGTGATGGAGACTTTTTTTGTTTTCTTAGATGAATCAAAATGTTATCGCCAAAAACGTGATTTAACTGCTGATTTTAGGATTATGCTCCACACGCAAATTCATCGCCACATCCCATACTAAACTGCCCATGCTTGCCCATGACAGTAGCACAAGCTTGCCCTTTATACTGTCTAACCATCTCATCGATGGGACGTTCAAACATGGTTTTATCTACCAAAACCTCCACGGCTCGCGTTTTTTTACAATCTGCAGACGCTAAACGTTGAAAATCAGCAGCCTGTGCATGAATACAAGGGTCACACTCTAAGCTGCGGTGAGCGAGCAAAGACAAACCACTACGCTCAATAAGCGCTTTAAAGCTATCATCCCCCTTATTAATTAAGGGGTTCCAAACCCGACGATGGCCATAATGTTCACTTTCTTCAATAAATTCTTCTAATAGATGAGGCGTCCTTGAAACGATCTTACGTTTACCGGTCAAAATAGTGGCTACCCCATCAATATCCTGTTCACCATCTAACCAATCTAATAAAGGCAAACCCTTCAAAAAACCAGGGCACCATTGAAATTTAATAGAAGGAAAACTACCCCTATCTTTTACTAAATCTGCCATTTGTGCTTTGGGACGCAAAACCTGAACCTGAAAACCATAGCGCCGCGCCAATGCATAACCGGCTTCGCAGCGTGCTAACCAGCTTTCAGCGGCCCAACCTGTATCAACAGAAACCACATAGACATCTGCAAGCTTTTCCTCGTGTGCCCATTGCATGAGCGCAACCGTAGGATTTCCATAATTACCAAAGATAACGTACATAATGTCTAAGCGCCAGACATATCAACGCTATCTGCAACCTGTTGATAGCTTTCCAATAGATCAAAATTAAGGTAGCGATAAATATCACCGGCCATGGCATCAATGGTTCGCATCTTATCTAGATACTCTGCCACCGTAGGCAAACGACCAAGGGTTGCTGTCACCGCCGACAATTCAGCCGATGCCAAATAAACATTAGCATCACGGCCCATGCGATTGGGGAAATTACGCGTTGATGTGGATACCACGGTTGCCCCATCGGCAACACGCGCCTGGTTACCCATACATAACGAACAACCGGGCACTTCTGTCCTGGCACCTACCTTACCAAAGATTGAATAAAAGCCCTCTTCCATTAATTGCTTTTCATCCATTTTAGTAGGAGGCACAACCCAGACACGCGAAGGCACCACACCACCAAAGTCCTTAAACAGTTTACCCGCTGCACGATAATGACCGATATTAGTCATACAAGAACCAATAAAAACCTCATCAACGGCCGTTTCTGCCACAGCAGATAACGGTTTAATATCATCAGGATCATTAGGACAAGCCAATAAAGGCTCTTTGATTTCACTCAAATCAATGTCAATGATTTCAGCATACTGCGCCTCTTTATCTGCTTCCAAAAGCTCAGGCTGAGCCAACCAAGCTTCCATGGATTTAATACGGCGCTTTAGGCTCCTGGCGTCTTCATAACCATTGGCTATCATCCATTTCATCAGGGTAATATTAGAATTCAAATACTCAATAATGGGCTCTTTATTCAGCTTAACAGTACAACCATTGGCAGAACGTTCCGCCGATGCATCAGCTAACTCAAAGGCCTGCTCTACTTTCATATCAGGCAAACCTTCAATTTCCAACACGCGGCCAGAGAAAATATTTTTCTTGTCCGCTTTGGCTACGGTTAATAAACCACGCTGAATCGCGGCATAAGGAATAGCATTTACCAAGTCACGCAAGGTAATACCCGGCTGCATTTCTCCTTTAAAGCGCACTAATACAGACTCTGGCATCACCAAGGGCATAACACCCATGGCGGCAGCAAAAGCGACAATACCCGAGCCCCCCGGAAAACTAATACCAATAGGAAAGCGTGTGTGTGAATCACCGCCTGTACCCACACAATCAGGCAACAGCATACGGTTCATCCACGAGTGAATAATACCATCGCCTGGCTTCAAGACCACACCACCACGATTACTCATAAAATCAGGCAAGGTATGCTGTGTTTCAATATCAACAGGCTTGGGATAAGCGGCCGTATGGCAAAAGCTCTGCACCACCATATCGGCTGAAAATCCAAGACAGGCAAGCTCTTTCAATTCATCGCGGGTCATGGGCCCCGTGGTGTCTTGCGATCCCACCATGCTCATTCTTGGTTCACAGTAGGTCCCTGGCAACACGCCGGCTTGATCACAGGCTCTGCCCACCATTTTTTGAGCAAGTGTGTAACCTTTAGCTTTTTCAGCATCAGCAACAGGATTAATAAACATGTCTGATGCAGCCAGGCCTTTAAACTCGCGCGCTTTCGCCGTTAACGTTCTGCCAATGATAAGCGGAATACGTCCACCTGCACGCACTTCGTCGGGCATGGTGCTGGGTGCCAACTCAAAGGTAGAAAGCTCATTACCCTGTTCATCAGTAATACGCCCCTCGAAAGGATACACATGGATCACATCACCCATGCTCATGGCACTCACGTCAACATTTTCGATGGGTAATGCACCGGAATCTTCAGCGGTATTAAAGAAGATGGGAGCAATTTTATTACCCAAAATAACTCCACCTTGGCGCTTATTGGGCACAAAAGGAATATCTTGACCAATATGCCAAAGTAAAGAATTAATGGCTGATTTACGCGAAGAACCTGTACCCACCACATCACCCACATAAGCAATAGGGTGCCCCTTTTCTTTAAGCTTTTCAAGGGTTGCTAATGGGGCGTCCATGGTGGAGCCCAACATAGCTAAAGCATGCAAAGGAATGTCAGGACGACTCCAGGCTTCTTGTGCTGGAGAAAGATCATCCGTATTAGTCTCACCCTCCACTTTGAAAACCGTCAACGTTAATTTATCGGACAATGGTGTTTTATTGGAAAACCATGTGGCTTCAGCCCAAGCATCGATAGCTTGTTGGGCAAAAGAATTGCTAGCCGCTTTTTCAGCCACATCATGAAACGCATCAAACATCAGCAAGGTATTGGACAAGGCTTCCATCACCGTTGGAGCCAACGCTTCATCGTCTAATAAAGTAATTAAAGGCGCAATATTATAGCCACCTAACATAGTCCCTAATAGTTTGGTCGCCTGCAATTTATCTAAAAGTGGCGAGCTTGCTTTTCCTTGCGCAACGTCAGCTAAAAAAGCCGCTTTCACATAAGCCGCTTTATCTACGCCGGGCGGGACACGATGCGTTAGTAAATCTAAGAGAAAATCTTCTTCACCTTTAGGTGGGTTTTTGAGCAATTCTACCAGCTGACTCACCTGCTCGGCAGACAAGGGTAACGGTGGAATACCTTCGGCTTGGCGTTCTTTTACATGGTCACGATAGGCTTGTAGCATGGTAGCTCCCTACTTGAAAGGATGAGACTTAGAGAGGGGATTTTAGCAGTTTTTCTTAGGAAAAACCATGCTCGCGCGTGCGTTAGAGTCTGTTGAGACGTTTAATCAACGCCTCTTGCAAACCAGGTACACAAGCCACTACCGCCGTGCTGCCCTCTGGAGAATCTCCCTGCAAATTGCTCATCACACCACCCGCACCGCGAACGACGGGAATAGCCCCCATAAAGTCCCAGGCAGCCGCCGCTAAATCGACCATAATATCAGCATAACCCATTGCCACCAGTGAGTAGCCAAAGGTATTACCCCAAGTGCGCGCTAATTTGACTTCCTGAGTTAATTGGTGAAAAGCAGGCCAGCAAGCATCATCTTTCGCCTTATAAAAGTCAGTGGTCAGCAACGTGGCCTCGTTGAGCGCCAGGGTGTCACGACAATGCACAGGTATACCATTACAAGTTGTTTGCCTATTATCACCGATGAGTAATTCTCCCAGTACAGGTTGATGAATCATACCCAGCACCGGTTCACCCTTATGCAATAAACCAATAATAGTACCAAAGTCAAAGGAACCACTGATGAAGCTTTTAGTGCCATCAATGGGATCAACCACCCACTGATAGTCGGCTTTGGGCCTCACCTCACCCCACTCTTCGCCGATGATACCGTGCTGAGGATAATGGGTCTCAATCAGCCTACGAATTTTTTCTTCCGCTTTTTTATCAGCAATAGTAACAGGAGAAGCGTCAGACTTAAGATCGATAGTCAGCTCACGACGAAAATACTGCTTGATAATTGCCCCACTTTCTAGGGCCAATTGTTGCATAAAGGTTTTTAATTCATCCATGGTGATAAACAGCCGTGCGTGACAGATGCTAAAACCATAGCATAACGGCGTGGATATTCAACAACTCGGCCGTTCGCCCTCGAGATTTTTCACTTTAAAATTTGGCGGAAAAATGATGGGTAATTAATGCCATCCGTGGCAAATTAATTACGAGAGAAAAAGGTTAGCGTGACAAACCTAATTGAGGTTGTTGTGGATTTAGCGCCTCAGCATTTTCATTGTAGCTATCGATGGTCGCTTGCTGTGCAGCGGTAAGCGCTTGGCGAAGCGTAGCGGCATCTACTATACCCGCTTGCATAGAAGCAACAGGGTTGAGGTACTGATTAGCAGCATCTTGGCGAATCTGCGAATCTCTTGGACCAAACTCATTGTTATCATCTTCTTTCTTAGCAACTTGAGTAAAAGTTGGAGAAAGTGAAGGCCTTTGAGCTGGATTTGCAAAAAAAGTACTTGAACGACTATCGCCAGCAGAAATTGCTGCTTCTTGTGACTGTCTAGCGCTCATGTTTTGTTCATAGCTATTAAGACGTGCTAGCCCTTCTGGACTCAAGCCTTTACGAATGGCCGCCAAGCTTAGCTTTTTATTTGCTTGAGAAGCTGCAGGCGCCACATGTTGTGCTAAAGCCACTTTGCGGTCTTCACTATTTCTCACACTATATTGATTGCTTTTTTCATCTCTCTTCGCGTTTCCTGCGGAGAAAGAAGGGCCGCTAGCGGGGGCTGCAAAAAAAGTAAATGATGCCATGGTCGCAACTCCTAATAGAACGTCATTGCATTTGTTTAGTTGCTGTTAGTTTATAGCACGGACCTTAAGGAAATATTAACGAAAAACAAAAAACAGCCATTAGTTTAAAAAATTAAAAATGGAAGTAATTAACTGATTTAAAAGAACTTTTACAAAAACAGCTTAACAGAAATGTATCACCTGTTCTTTTCGTTTCATTAATATTGCTAAGGTTTCTTAAGAAAAGTACTTCTTTAAGCAAGCGTTAATATGTTGTTAAGTCTTTGTTCAGCACTAAAGCAACCTACTTGCAGCTAACTTGTCAGAAGATAATAAGTATGGTTTACTGTGAAGAATAAGCATTTTTATTGTAGATTTAGGGATATTTTAATTATGTTTGAAGTAAACCGTATCGCTGCCATTGTTAAGCCGACAGTGAAAATGCTTCAGTGGCTGAAAAAAAACCCTAATACTACCCGGGACTATACCTTAGCAGATATCCGCAAAGATTGTACTATTCTGCTCATTCCTGCCTTTAATGGCCCACGCGAAGCCAAAGCTTACATTGATAGTATCTATAAGGGTATTTTTGATTCTGAGTTAGGATCTTGGGGGTTTCCCCAGTCTAGCTGGCCGCAAGAGCGCACCCTAGAACGCTTCCATCAATGGTTTGACATCGACTTCCATTCTATTGTCTTTGATATTGGCGATCTTGACACGTAAAACCCATCAAGTCTTAGCCTGGCGCTTCCTGTCACGCAAGGAACGACGCAGTATCTTGCCGACATTGCTCTTTGGCAATTCATCAGTAAATTCAATAACCTTGGGCATTTTATAAGACGTTAAGAGGTCTCGACAGTGCTCCAATAAATCTTTTTTGGTAAGCGCAGGGTTTTTACTCACCACAAACGCTTTTACCTGCTCACCGGATTTAGGATGAGGTACACCAATCACAGCAACTTCCAAAATGTCATCATGCATGGCTAGTGCTTCTTCAATTTCATTGGGATAGACATTAAAGCCTGAGACAATGATCATATCTTTTTTGCGATCTACGATAAAAAAGTTACCGGACTCATCCATCTTGGCTACATCACCCGTTGCGAGCCAGCCGTCCTGTATGACTTTATCGGTCTCATCAGGCCGCTGCCAATAGCCTCTCATAACTTGGGGCCCTTTAACCCAAAGCTCACCCACCTCCCCCACGGGCAATGCTCGACCTTTCTTGTCGCGAATTTGTGCATCAGTAGAAGGCAAAGGAAAACCAATCCCCCCTGTATAATGACTAAGGTCTAAACGACTAACGTGGGTAACCGGTGAAGCCTCTGTTAATCCATAGCCCTCTGCCATGGGGCAGCCGGTAATGCGATGCCAGCGCTCAGCGACACTTTTTTGCACAGCCATGCCACCGGCCAAGGACATCCGTAAATTAGAAAAATCAAGCTCTGCAAATTCTGAACGATTCAGTAACGCATTATATAAGGTGTTCACTGCACTAATGGCCGTAAATTTATGACTTTGCAGCTCTTTCATAAAAGCGGGGATATCACGCGGATTGGTAATCAATACATTCAAACCACCAAACTTGGTAAACGTTAAACAATTAACGGTTAAAGAAAAGACATGATAAAGTGGCAATGCCGTTATCATCACCTCTTCGCCTGGGCGAATTAATGGTCCGACAATAGCAGACATTTGCTCCACATTAGCGACTAAATTACGATGCGTCAGCATCGCGCCTTTAGCCACCCCTGTCGTACCACCGGTGTATTGTAAAAAGGCAATATCTCCACTCAAAATTTCCGTCGGTTGAAAAGCAACACGCGCCCCTTTCTTTAGCACGTCAGTGAAAGAATAAGCATCAGGAATATCCCAAGCCGGCACCATTTTTTTCACGCGGTTTGCCATGAAATTAATAAAGCTACTTTTGGGAAAAGGTAATGCATCACCCACTTCAGTAACAATAACCCGCTTCACCTTAGTTTGTGGTAAGGCTTGTTGAACAACACTGGCACAATTAGAAACCACAACGATAACATCAATTTGGGCATCATTTAGTTGATGCACTAACTCACGCACCGTATAAAGGGGATTAACATTAACCACAGTCATCCCGGCGCGCAAAGCACCAAACATGGCAATGGGGTACTGCAACAAATTTGGCAGCATTAACGCCACTCGCGCGCCCTTCTTTAAGTTAAAGTTTTCTTTTAAGAAAGTAGCGAAAGCTTTTGTTTTTTGATTAAGTTGGCCATAGGTGATAATCCCCCCCATACTCGTAAAAGCTGCTTGTCGCGCATATTTCTCGCAACTTTGCTCTAGCATGTCTACCAGTGATTCATAGGTAGCAGGGTCAATAGTATTAGGCACCCCTTCCATATAATTTCCTAACCAAATTTTCTCTGACATTTGATTTCCTTCGCTATTTTCACGGCTCACTTGTAAATGAGCGTGATGTTTCTTAAGAACGCCTGGCAAGAATAACAAAAAAATAACGGCTTTCAAAAATTTTTTGCATCGCCCTCTTCCAATTAGTCAACTTTTATTAGAGAATACCGGCATGACGTCTACAAATACCAACATCCCCGATGCAACAAGAAGAACTACTCATCGAACCGGCCTTTGAGCTGAAAGGCAGTCTCTTTACGCTGACTATTCTACAATTAGCCTCTTGCGATATTGATGTAATTCAAAAGCAGCTAGGGACACTCATTAGTCGCACACCAAAGTTTTTTCAACAAGCACCTTTGGTTATCTGTCTGACCAAACTCAACAATCTCAGCGTCTCTTTAGATTTTACCGCCTTAATGAAAAGTCTCAAGCAGCTTAGCCTGGTCCCTGTTGGTATTCGGGGTGGTAATCCACAACAAAATTTTGCCGCCACAGAGGCAGGCCTCGCTATTATGCCGCAAGGTAAAGACGAAAGCCTTTTTAGCCGCAAATCTAAGCCTGCAGCACCCGCTAAACCACAAGCAAAGCCCGAAGCCGCTAAACCGCTTTATCGTCCCACAAAAGTTATCGACAAACCCGTACGTTCTGGCCAACAAGTCTATGCTGCTGGCGGAGACTTAGTTATATTATCGTCAGTCAGCCATGGCGCCGAGATTTTGGCTGAAGGCAACATCCATGTCTATGGCAAACTACGCGGCCGCGCACTGGCTGGTGTGCAAGGCGATAATAATGCGCGCATTTTCTGCGCAGAACTGGATGCAGAGCTGGTTTCTGTTGCAGGACAATACTTACTAAAAGAAGATTTACAACAGCAGGCCATTGATAAGAATGCTCATGTATACTTGAAAGATGGCAGAATCCAAATTGCTGAAATTGACAGCTGAGAATTTGCTTCAGGCAACAGTGAACCTGTTTTTAATTTAAACAACCTAAACGAAAGGGACAAGACATTGACTGAAATAATTGTTATTACCTCAGGCAAGGGAGGTGTAGGCAAAACAACCAGTGGCGCAGCATTCGCCTACGGTTTAGCCTCACTCGGCAAGAAAGTAGCCATCATCGACTTTGATATTGGCTTACGTAACCTTGACTTGGTTATGGGTTGCGAGCGACGGGTTGTTTACGACTTTATTAATGTTGTAAAAAAAGAAGCCAGCCTTAGTCAAGCACTCATCAAAGATAAACGCCAAAAAAATCTTTATATCTTGCCGGCTTCACAGACCCGCGATAAAGACGCTCTCGATAAAGAAGGTGTAGAAGCAGTCCTCGAGGAGCTAAAGTCACAAAATTTTGATTATATCGTTTGTGACTCACCCGCCGGTATTGAACAAGGTGCGTTGCAAGCTATGTATTTTGCTGACCAAGCTATTGTTGTCACGAACCCTGAAGTTTCTTCTGTACGTGACTCTGATAGAATTTTAGGCATTCTAGCGAGCAAATCTAAACGCGCCGAAGAAGGCCGTGAGCCCATTCGCGAACATCTTTTATTAACACGTTACTCTCCTGAACGCGTTGCCAGAAAGGAAATGCTAGCCTTGGATGATATCTTAGAAATTCTGTCTATTCCTCTACTAGGTGTTATTCCAGAATCAGAGGCTGTACTACGCGCCTCCAATGAAGGCATGCCCGTCACGGCTGATGCTGACAGCACGCCATCTCAGGCTTATCAAGATGCCATTGCACGCTTCTTGGGCGAAGAACGTGATTTACGCTTTGTGACCTGTAAAAAGCAAAGTTGGTTAAAACGTCTACTCAGCAAAGGAGAGGTAACGGTAGTATGAGTTTATTAAATTTCTTCCGCTCAGAAAAAAAGAGCTATCAACAAAATAGCGCCTCGTTAGCGAAAGAGCGTTTACAGATTGTGGTCTCTCACCAACGTAATCGCCGTCAAGGGCCTGACTATTTGCCTTTGCTTGAACAAGAGTTAATTGATGTTATTTCTAAATATGTAAAAATCGACCGTGAGCAAGTCAATGTCAACCTTGCCGATAACGGTGATTTTTCCCGCCTAGAGCTTAATATCGATTTAGGCGAAGAAAAGCAAGGAGCAGAAGCGACGACTAAGGCCTGTTGACATTTCATTTTCACGCTACAATTTGAATAAAACGGGTGCAAGTTTGCGTATATTTTCGTTATATAGGTCACTATACTACCTCAAATGAACACAAATTTGCCCTCCGTTCCTTCAAATTTCGCTTGCAAAAATGAAATGTCAACAGACCCTAGCTTTCTGCTTATATCGAGCTCAGGTTACCTACAACATAGTGATTGTATTTGGGTCATATGTAATCTTTTGATCTAAATGTGCACTTGAGTTAATAGTTTGCTGTTAAACATTGCTGAGAATATCTCTTTTCGGCAATGTTTGTTTAGAGGGTTATAGAGATAAGACTTGCCTTAACCCATCATCAAGTGCATTTAAGTCTTTTGCTGAAAGGTAACCGGCTTGGTTTTTTAGTCTGCTTTTATCAACAGTGCGGATCTGATCGCATACCGCAGTTACCTCTTTGCTCATACAAGAAACTGAAATGGTTATGGGTGGCCTTGCCTTTGCAGACGTTGAGAGAGGGACAACAACAACTGTTCGCCGTGCTTTATTGATGGGCGTTGCTCCTACTAAAACACAAGGCCTTGCTTTATTTATTTTAGAGCCTTTGGTTGGATTTAAGTCTACCCAGTAGATGTCACCACGATTCATCGTCCAATCCGTCATTTAGCGTTTCATCCCAGTCTTTCATTTCTTGGCTTAAGGCAGAATCTTTTTCAACAGCAGCCGCACACTCATAAAGATTTTGCTCGCGTTTTTCTACTTCTTTTTCTATTAAGTGTGCAATTATTTTGCTGCGCTGGCGTGCAGGGAGAGCTGCTCTCATTCTGGCAGCAAGTTGCTCCGGCATTGAAATAAGCACTTTATTCATAACAGTCACCCCCATATACAATATAGTATATCTTATATAAAATAGCAATCTGGCACCTAACTTGCTGATAAATAAAAAGATGGTCTACGTATTACAGGCTTTGTTTAATAAAATAATGAAGGTTATTACCATAGGCTTCGGCAGCTTGATTTCTGGCTGTATTTCAAAAAGCATTTTTAATCCTAAAATCCTCAGTTGAAATCGTCGCGAGGCCGACTTAGTTGCTGAAGATAAAGGATTTTTCTCAATATTTTTTGTGAAAGCGTATCACCCATACGGTGAATAAAAAATATTGAGAAAAATCCTTTAGATTCGGTGAGTTAGGCGGCCGCAGTCGATTTCAACTGAGGATTTTAGGATGATAAAAGTTTTTTTGATAGGTTTTAAAAATGAAAACACCAATTTTTATTTATGTTGAAGACGCTTATCTTGAAGTTTACGAAACTGTAGATTCTGCAGAAGGGTTATTAGAGGCTATTGATGTAGAAGATGGTTTATTTCGAGGGTTTGATGCTCAAGGGCGGCTATTAAATATTGAGCCATATAAATCAATGGCTAGGATTACCTTAGCAGAGCAGCAACCAACACATCAACAAGAGCTCATCGAGCTATTAAAAGCTTTCGTTAAAAAGAAAGATCCCAATTTTCCAATCGAAGATGACCTGGATTATTTAGTAAATAATATACCCTATCATTATACAGGATGATAGGCGTCATAAAACCCTGTCAAAAAAATGTTGGTTTTTGTGGTTTAGAGACATGTTATTACCCACGTAATAAGGAAAATAGGCCCTTACCCCGATATCACAGCCATATGACTATCCCTTCATCACGTCATGGCTTTTCGTTGTTAGAACCACCGGTCTTTCCACAATGGGTTGTTGATGCTGTGGCTGGCTTTGGCGATAGTTTAAGCTTTGGTTTAACCGACTGGATCCGTGAAAAAATGGGGACGAACAATGTTGTTAATCATTACTCAGAGGATTATTTATCTGCTGATATAGTGGGTAATATCTTGCCAATGGCTGCGGGTATTAACGTTGCAAAATGGGGGTATGTTACAGCAGAATATGGGAAAGAATTTTTTCTTACAAAGAACATTGAGGTAGCACCCTTTGGAAATCGCAACCCTGAGGTTGAAAGTTCAGCAGTTCCCGCTGAACCTAAAATCAGCAGTTAAATCATCGCGAGGCTAACGAAGCCGCTGAAAAAAATCCTTTATATTCATTGAGTTAGACGACATCAATCGATTTCAACGGCGGAATTTAGGATTATCTATCTTAATTTGTTTTAGATAATTTTTCTGGCGTATCAGCATCAATAGAGACAACCTGCGATTTTTTTTCTGTCGTTGTTGCTAACATAACACGAGACAACTCTTCTGGCGCGAAATCATCAACAGCAATAATGCGAGCGCGTACTCGCCAAATTTCCCTTAATAATTTTGCTTCCTCTGCTGTGAATAGTTTTTGACGGACTAATGCCTCAACTTGTGCTTCAGCAGCCTGACTTTCTAGTGCTTCTGCCTTAACTAGTTTGTTAAATTTTTTCTCTATAGGTTCCGCAGCCACAATGGCCGCCAGACTTTCTTCAAACAACGCCAGGGGGTTACCCTTCTGGCTGTCGCCTTGATGTAAGTTTTTGGCAAAATTTTCCCGCAGGGCAGACGGCGCTAATAAAGCGTTAACTAATTGTGTGCCTAGCGAATCCTTAGGCGCCTTAAGACGTCTTCCCAAAGGCAGCACCATAACACGCAAGACACGCCGCAATATTTTATGAGGAAAATTATTTAATAATTCATCTAAGCCTTGTTGAATGCGATAAAGACAGAACTGTGACGCCCAATGCATAAAAGGCGCTTCAGCAGGCAGGCTACCATTATCTTTAAAATGTTTTAACACAGCCGAGCACATATAAAGTTGGCTAAAAATATCAGCCAGGCGCCCGGATAATTTTTCCCGACGCTTTAAACTTCCGCCCAATAGCAACATGGCACTATCAGCCATCAATGCAAAAGCCGCACTAAAGCGTGTTAGCTGTCCATAGTAGCGTTGTGTGCTTCGAGCAGCGGCAACATTTAATAGACGCCCACCGGTAAGCCCTAGGGAAAAAGCGCGCACAGCATTACTGATAACATGCCCCATATGCGCAAATAAAATATCATCAAAAGCCTGTAGGCCTGCAGCAGTATCTTCGTTAGCCACCGCATACATTTCTCGCAATATAAAGGGATGACAGCGCACGGCACCCTGGCCAAAAATAATCAGGCTACGGGTTAAGATATTAGCGCCTTCCACCGTAATGCTAATGGGTACCCCTTGATAACTACGTCCGAGAACATTAGATTTACCTAAACAAATACCTTTTCCGCCTTGAATATCCATAGCATCCATGGCCACTTGGCGACCCGCCTCAGTCAAATGATATTTGGTGATAGCCGAAGGTACAGAGGGCTTTTCACCTTGGTCAATCGTATTAGCTGTAAATTGCCGCACGCCTTCCATGATATAAGTAAGCCCCGCCATGCGCGCTAAGACTTCTTCAATACCCTCAAAGCGCCCAATAGCCATATTAAACTGACGACGAATACGCGCATAAGCGCTGGTGTTTAACAACGCAGCACGTGAGCCACCGACGGCCGTTGCTGGTAAAGAAATAGCACGCCCACAAGCAAGGCATTCCATCAACATGCGCCAGCCCTGTCCAATCATGGCTTCACCACCGATAATAGCCTCTAAGGGAATGAAAACATCCTTACCCTGAATAGGTCCGTTTTGAAAAGCAATATTTAAAGGGAAGTGACGACGGCCAATGGTTATGCCCTTGGTATCACGAGGCAATAAGGCGCAGGTGATGCCTAGAGACTCTTTATCGCCTAATAGTCCAGCGGGGTCGTAAAGTTTGAAAGCAAGCCCTATCACCGTTGCAATAGGCGCAAGCGTAATATAGCGTTTATCAAAATTTAATCGAATACCCAAAACATCCTTGCCATCAACTTTCTCTCGACAAACAATGCCTCTATCCGGCATAGACGCGGCATCAGAACCCGCCTCTGGAGAAGTCAGCGCAAAACAGGGAATTTCCTGTCCTTCTGCTAAACGCGGTAAATAATAATCTTTTTGTTCTTCTGTACCATAATGCAATAACAGTTCCGCCGGGCCTAAAGCGTTAGGCACGCTTACTGTAGAAGAAACTGTCGCACTGCGTGAAGCCAATTTAGTTAAAATTTCAGAGTGCGCCAAGGCAGAAAAACCTTTGCCACCAAACGCTTTGGGAATAATTAAACCAAAAAAGCCTTGCTGCTTAATGAAGGCCCACATATCTTCAGGCAAATCAAACCGCTGATGGGTAATATCCCAATCATCAATCATGTCACACAATGCTTCCACCGGCCCATCTAAAAAGGCTTGTTCCTCTTCCGTCAACTCAGGCTTTGCCATATTGTGCAAAAGGGTCCAATTAGGCGCACCAGAAAAAAGCTCGCCCTCCCAGCCGACGGTACCGGCTTCTAAGGCTTCCTTTTCAGTCGAAGACATTGTGGGCATGGCCGCTTTAATGCGTTTGAAAAGGCTGGCTGTGATGAAACTTTTGCGCAATGGTTTGACGTTCAACAGCGCCAAGGCAAACCAAGGCACCCAACAGATAGCTTTCAAGAACCAACCCGCAGGGCTCAAGAAAGTAAATAATGCCAAGAAAATAGCCAATGCTCCAGTAAAAATCAAAAGCGACGCGCGCCGATAGGCTAAAGTTCCCAATAAACCTAGTACTAAAACCCACCATAATATCACCACTAACATATCACGCTCCTTATTACTTTTTTCAACAAATGCGCTGCTTCCAAGGGGTATTCAAAAGGAAACAAGTGCCCACCTTTAATGCTTTTGTATTGGATATTCAAGATATGGCGCATATAAAATAAGTCCATCTTATTAATATAGGCGCTTTCTTCCCCAAACAACAACATAATCGGACAAGAAATGTGGCGACGCATCCCCCTAAGGTTATCAGGGAAGGTTTGGTAGATATCGTGCTCAATGTCCCTGTCAAATTTTAATGCCACCCCCTCGGCGGTTTGCTCCATGCCATGCTGTGCGTAATCACGCAGACAATCCTCATCAAAATGTTGGTAGACTTTGCGGGCTCTCAGATAATTGATAGCATCTTGTTGCGTTTCCCAGTGGTGTCGACGCCGTTTGGTAAGCCTGGCTGGCGTTATATGATGCATAAGATCCAAACGCTTCAGCAAGCGAATCAATTGCGACTTTAAAATGCCAAATACAGGTGCGTCTAAAAGAATGACGGCCTTAAAATACTCCGGATGCCGGGCAGCAGCGGCATAGCTTAAGAGACCGCCCATGGAATGTCCCATGGCAATAACAGGCACATCGTAACGGGATCGGATATCCTGTAAGATTTCAGCAACCAAGTATTCCCAATTATCCGTTACCGGATAATCGGGATCATGTCCCACTTGTTCTAGGAAACCAACCGGATATTCATCCTGCAAGGCGCTCAAAAATTTACGATAGCAGCCCGAGGGAAAACCATTGGCATGCGTAAAATAAATAGCATCCTGCGGCATGTGTTTAACGGTTATAAATTTTTGATGCTAAGACGACCCGTGCCGATAAAATCATTTCTTGGCTGCTTGGTAACGTATTATTCGCTGTTACTTTTGCGGCCATCAGGCGCGTAGTGGCACTTGGCATTATGGGCATCGGCACAAAATTTATTTCATGCAGAGAAAAGCTCTCATCAGAGTAAATTTTATTCAACGCAATCAATTCTTCGCGAGCCTTGCCATAAATTTCTTCGCGTAGTTTCTGCTGCAGACGATTTCTCTCCACAAGACTGGGTGTATAGGCAATATTAACAACCCGATAAGTCATACCCGGTCTGCTAAGCTTTTTTGCCTGCCCTCTGAGGCTGGTTAGCTCACTTTGTTGCAAGCGCGCTTGTGCTTCAACATGCACTTGTTCCAGGCCTGACTGTGTTTTACGGCGCGAAAACTGGGTAATATGCCATTGTCCAGTGGCATTTAACGTGCGTAAATTGCTGGAGACTTTTTGTTGGATATCCGCCAACCCGGATTTCCCTAAGGTCGCATCAACGCCAATGGTTACTCGGGCTGTTTTGGTTTTAACCCAACCGGCTACCTGCAAATTTAAAATCACTTTATTGAGGATAGGTCCTTTATTTTCTGCGGCCTGGGTGGCCTGAAAGGCAAAACAAACTAAAAAAACGCTCAAGACTGTTTTTGTAAAATTTTTCATCACTTTCCCCGCTGGGTTGTATTATTTTCACGCCCGCTCTATCATACGGCAGAGCATTTGTTATCACAATAGTCCTGTGGAGGAACAATGGCACCCAATAAACTCTTAGACCCCAATGTACAAGTACGTGATATTGATGAAATAATGTATTACGCAGCGCGTTTGGGCTTTGGGAACTTTCACGTCCACTGTGACAAAGCCACCGGTCTGCACGCCATCATTGCACTTCATAGTCCACACCGAGGCCAAGCTTTGGGAGGCTGTCGTTTCATTGAATACGATTCTCTAGGAGATGCACTCATTGACGTCATGCGCTTAGCACAAGGCATGGCCTACAAAAATGTCATGGCCGGCTTAGATTGCGCTGGTGGGAAATCTGTTATTCTCAAACCTAAAGCACTTTTCAACCGCGAAGCCCTCTTTCATGCGTTTGGCGAATTTGTTCATAGCCTCGACGGTCGCTACATTGCGGCCATGGACAGTGGGACTACCGTAGAAGATATGGATACCATTGCGAAAGCAACCCCTCATGTGGCTAGCACATCGGCTACTGGTGGTGATCCCTCCCCCTATACCGCCTATGGCGTCCGACATGGCATACAGGCGGCTGTCGAACAAGCCTATGGCCGTGAAGACTTAAAGGGTATTCATGTGGCTATTCAAGGCGTAGGCCATGTGGGCTTTGCGCTCGCCAAAGAATTATATGAAGCGGGTGCTAAATTGACCCTCTGTGACTCTGAGCCTACTAACACCCAGCGTGCCGTGAAAGCTTTTGGGGCGGACGTTGTGGATATTCACACAATACACGCTGTTGAATGCGATGTGTTTGCACCTTGTGCCCTCGGCGGAGTGCTCAATGATAAAACGATTCCTGAGATTAAAGCAAAAGTTGTCGCGGGTGCCACTAATAATCAATTAGCCAAACCTAAACATGGGAAACAGTTACACGAACGTGGCATTCTCTATGCCCCCGATTATGTTATCAATGCCGGCGGCCTTATTCATGCCATGATGGCACATAGAGAGCAGTCTCCCACGCAACAACGAGAAAAAATTAAAGAAATAAAAGACAGTCTGCACGCTATTTTCCAACGCGCACAACAAGAAAATAGGCCCACCGACGAGGTTGCTGATATATTAGCGGAAGAAAAACTCTAGGAGTTATATAAATGACCACAGTGGCACAGTTTGCTATTACTTACCAACAAATCCTAAATGCTGAAGGCCAACTGACACAAGCTTTGCCTGCCTTTGCGGAAGATACTGCTCAATTATTACGCCTGTACGAACTGATGACATTATTGCGAACCTTTGATACTAAAGCCGTGAACTTACAACGCACCGGTAAAATTGGTACCTACGCAGGTACCTTAGGCCAAGAAGCCGTGTTTGTGGGTTATGGACATGCCCTTAAAGACGACGATGTGCTGGCTCCTTATTATCGTGACTATGGTGCTATGATCCAGCGCGGTGTCACTCTGGCAGAGATCCTAAGTTATTGGGGCGGTGATGAACGCGGCAGCGACTTTCAAGCGCCTGGTGCTCGACAAGATTTACCTCTCTGTGTACCCATTGCCACACAATGCCAGCATGCTGCCGGCATTGCCACTGCCATAAAAATACGCCAAGAAAAACGCGCCGTTATCACTTGCATCGGTGAGGGTGGTACCTCTAAAGGTGATTTTAGCGAAGCCCTAAACGTTGCAGGCGCTTGGGCGTTACCCGTCGTCTTTATGGTGAACAACAATCAATGGGCTATTTCTGTGCCACGCAAACAGCAAACCGGTGCCCAAACCATCGCACAAAAAGCTATTGCCGCTGGCATCCCCGGTTATCAAGTGGATGGTAATGATGTTATTGCCGTGCGTGCTTTAACAGAAGAAGCGCTACAGCGCGCTCGCGCAGGCAAAGGCCCCACCGTCATCGAAGCCATCACCTATCGTTTATGCGATCACACCACTGCCGATGATGCTTCACGCTATGATGACAAGGCCATACGAGAAGAAGCCCTACAAAAAGAGCCCCTCATTCGTCTTCGAACTTATTTGACGAAACAAGGCCTTTGGGGAGATGATAAAGAACAAGCGTTGCAGACACAGTGCCAACAAGACGTTCAATCCGCCGTTGACACTTATTTTAATGCGACACCACAACCGGTAACGGCCATGTTCGATTACCTCTACGACACGCTGCCTGCAGCCTATGAAGAGCAACGCATTAACGCAGAAGCAGAAGGATAATACTATGCCTAAAATCACGTTGGTGAAAGCCGTTAATCAAGCCTTAGCCTACGAACTTTCAACAGACCAAGACGTTGTGCTATTAGGCGAAGATATTGGCCCTAATGGCGGTGTCTTTCGTGCTACTGATGGTTTACATGACAAATTTGGCCCAGAACGCGTGCGTGATACTCCCTTAGCTGAAGCCATGATTGCCGGCCTCAGTATCGGCATGGCCACCCAAGGATTAAAGCCGGTGGCAGAATTTCAATTTATGGGTTTTGTTTTTCCAGCCTTAGAGCAGATTCTTTGTCATGCGGCACGCATGCGCAACCGTACTCGTGGGCGCCTTAGCTGCCCAATAGTCTTCCGTGCGCCTTTTGGCGGCGGCATTCATGCACCTGAACACCATTCAGAAAGTGTCGAAGCGTTGTTTGCCCATACACCGGGGTTGCGTGTGGTTATTCCCTCATCGCCTGCCAGAGCCTATGGATTATTGTTAGCGGCCATTCGCAACCCAGACCCTGTGGTCTTTTTAGAGCCTAAACGTATTTACCGTTTAGTGAAACAAGAAGTCCCCGATGATGGCAAGGCATTGCCTTTAGACTCCTGTTTTATTCTACGTGAAGGCACCGATATTACGCTGGTGAGTTGGGGGGCTTCTGTCATAGAAACACTACAGGCGGCAGATAAACTTGCTGAAGAAGGCATCAGTGCTGAGGTTATTGATCTTGCCACTATTAGTCCCATCGATAGGCAGACCATTATTCAATCCGTCGAAAAAACAGGCCGCTGTGCCATTGTTCACGAAGCACCTCAATCAGGCGGTATTGGCGCTGAAATTGCTGCACAATTGGCAGAACATGCTCTGCTATTTTTAACAGCACCTGTTGCTCGTATCTGTGGTTATGATACGGTAATGCCTTATGCAAAATTAGAGAAAAAATATTTACCCAGTACTCAACGCATTGTTGATAGTGTGAAATGTACCATGGAGCTTATGTAACACATGAAAGTTTTTAATCTTCCGGACCTTGGTGAAGGCTTAACTGAAGCTGAAATACATGAATGGCACGTTAAGGTTGGCGATACCGTCAAAACAGACCAATTAATGGTTTCCATGGAAACCGCCAAAGCCGTCGTAGACGTGCCAGCGCCCTTCCCTGGCCGCATTACAAAACTTTATGGCGAGTCAGGCGATATTATCGAGACGGGTGCACCTTTGATTGAGTTTGAAGGCCGTGAAGCAGAAGCAAACAATTCCCCAACAGCCGAGGATGCTGCAACCGTCGTAGGTAATATTCAAACCTCCGATAGCTTACTGGAAGAAAAACCCACGGGCATCACACCCAAGCCAACGACAGCCTCTAACCGCGTGAAAGCCGTGCCTGCCGTGCGCGCTTTAGCTAAAAAACGAGGGGTGGATATCAATGCTATTACCCCCACAGGTCCCAACGGACAAATGACAGCGCAAGATGTAGAAAATGCCAGTACTGCTGCTACCAAAGCGCCAGAGGCTCTCGGCCAACCCATGAAAAAAATCCAAGGCATGCGCCGTACCATGGCCCACGTCATGGCACATTCCAATACCAACGTCTGCCCCGTCGCCCTAACCGATGATGCCGACATTGAGCACTGGCCCAAGGGCGAAGACCTTACCGTGCGCTTAATATCAGCCGTCGTTGCTGCAGCGCAAATAGAACCCGCACTTAATGCCCATTACCATCATGCTAGCTGTTCACGTGCGCTATTAAATAGCGTTAATATTGCCGTGGCCGTAGACACGCCTGAAGGTCTGATGGCACCTGTTATCCAAGAGGCCCAAAAGCTTTCTAAAGAAGCACTGCGGGATGTGATTAACCAATTTAAAACACATGCTACAGAAAGAACTTTTCCGCCTGAAGTTTTTAGGGATGCTACGATTACACTGTCTAATTTTGGTATTTTTGCCGGCCGCTATGCCAATCCTATTGTGGTAGAACCCACGGTAGCGATTCTTGGTGTAGGCCGCTTTCGTAATACAGTAGTTCCCGTGGAGGGTGGCTTTGAGTCGCACCGTATACTGCCTTTATCATTGACCTTCGATCATCGAGCTGTCACCGGTGGTGAAGCGTCACGCTTTTTGAAAGCTATTATCGACAGTTTGCAGGCTGATTAGAGCTAGGATAACATAATAAAAATTTACAAATAAAAAAATTATTATTTATCATTAAATTACGCGCCATCTTACTTCGTCCTTGCGAGCGGCAGCGACGCAATCCACGTTGAACGATAGGAAAGTTTAAACTACGAAGTCATGTACGTTGAATACATGGTGCCCTGCCTTGTTCAAGAGAGGGTGTTATGTGTTCAGAGTGTGCCGCTTCGTCGCTAAAACGTTCCTATCGTTCAACCTGGGTCACTTCGCTGCCGCTCGTGATGACGATAATGTGGGCAATTATAAAATCATAAAGGGTGGTTTTTTTAGGATGCGCTTGTGCGTTCATCATTTAGCAGACGTACCTTAATCACAGAAAGTGAGCGAATGATTCAAGCCGCTCGCGGTATAACAGCTACCACTCACCTTGATTTTTCATACTAACCCAAGGCTCTTCCGGCGCAAAAGACTCGCCTTGTTGTAACAATTCAATAGAGATACCATCGGGGCTTCTAACAAAAGCCATATGGCCATCGCGGGGTGGTCGATTAATCGTAACACCTGCTTCCATTAGCTTGGCACAAAGCGCATAAATATTTTCCACACGATAAGCTAAATGCCCAAAGTTACGTCCGCCCTGATAATCTTCTGTCTCACCTTTTTTATCGGGCCAGTTGTAAGTTAACTCCAATAAAGGCGCCTTTGTTTGCTCTGCATGAGCAGCGTCCTCACTAGCGGCGAGAAACACCAAGGTAAAACGTCCTTGCTCGCTATCCATACGATTCATTTCAACCATACCTAACTTATTACAAAAGAAGTCCAGTGTTTTTTCTAAATCCTTCACGCGGATCATTGTGTGTAAATATTGCATTTTATTTTTCTCCAAATTGCCGAAAATTACGCAGACATTCTTAAGCCTGCATCCAAACGCACCACGGTACCATTTAAATAAGGGTTTTCTATAATATGTTGTACCAATTGTGCAAATTCATCAGCTTTCCCTAAACGTTTAGGAAACGGCACCATGGCAGCAAGACTTGCTTGTACTTTAGGGTTCATGCCCTCCATCATGGGCGTTTCCATCACACCTGGCGCAATGGCCATAACACGAATACCATTATCCATTAAATCACGGGCTATCGGTAGTGTCATCGCAGCGACTGCGCCCTTAGACGCACTGTAAGCCGCTTGCCCCCGCTGCCCATCAAAAGCAGCTACTGAGGCAGTATTAATAATCACACCACGTTCACCCTCTTCGTCAGCTACTGCCTGTTGCATGTGCGCTGCTGCCAAACGCATTACATTAAACGTGCCGATGAGGTTAATATCAATCACCTTGGCGAAGGCATCCAAAGCCATGGGCCCTTTTCGTCCTAAGATACGCGTCGCAGGCGCAATTCCTGCACAATTAATACAGATTTGTACACAACCTAGCGTTGCGAAAATAGCGTTGAAAACAGACTCCATCTCTTCAGCGTTGCTCACGTCACCGATAAAAGGAACACCGCCCGTTTCGTCGGCCACTCTCACTAGACCCGCTTCATCCAAGTCCAATAGCGCTAATGAGACCTCTTGATTTGCTAGGCGTTTTGCGGTAGCTTGTCCGAGCCCGGAAGCCGCTCCCGTAACAACCGCTAATTTTTTTATTAATTTCATCTAATATCCTTAAAAGTAGTAGTAAGCCATGCCCTTGATGTCCAAATTAAATATAACGCAACTGCCCCAAATAGGGCAACAGCAACACTGGAGCCAATTATCAGGCTGCGCTCGCAGCCTAGCAATAGCCTCTTTTTTGACCCAAAACCAGAAGACATGCCTTATTATTACGCCCGATACGCTAACGGCTAACCAACTGGAACAGGAATTAGGGTTTTTCGGTGATTTTGTCATTAATCAAAACCTCCTTCCTTTTCCCGATTGGGAAACATTGCCTTACGATGAGTTTTCCCCTCATGAGGATATTATTTCTCAGCGTTTAATGACACTTTTCCGCCTACCCAACCTTAAACAAGGCGTTATTATTGTTCCCATCAATACGCTCTTACAGCGCATTGCACCCAAAACCTTTGTTCAGCAAGAGGCTTTTCTCCTAAAACTTGGCGATACGCTTATCATTGATGACATGAAAGCACGTTTAACCCAGGCTGGCTATCTTCACACCTCTCAAGTGGTCAGCCATGGTGAATTTAGCTTGCGTGGTTCTATCATGGATTTATTCCCCATGGGGGCATCTCATCCCTTCCGCATAGAATTATTTGATAATGAAGTGGAGAGTATTCGCACGTTTGATCCTGACTCGCAGCGCTCTTTGGAAAAAACCAACGCCATTGAATTATTGCCAGCCAGAGAATTTCCTCTGACTCAACAAGGTATTAGTCGCTTTCGACAAGCTTTTCGCGCACAGTTTGAAAACACGCCAACCCATGTTCCAGTCTATCAATCCATTACGCAAGGCAGTTGCCCTGCGGGTATTGAGTATTATCTACCTTTATTTTTTGAACAGACACAGACACTTTTTGATTATTTGCCTGAAAATAGCTTAATACTGATGATGGGGAACCTTAACAAAGACATCGCGCAATTTTGGCAAGAAATTAAAGAGCGTTTTGAATTGCGACGCCATGATGTGGAACGTCCACTTTTAAACCCCCAGCAAGTTTTTATCCCAGAAAATGAGCTATTTGGAAAACTTAAAACTTTCCCTCTGATACGTTGCCACCAAACTGATAATGAGCAAAACACCGCGATTGCTTTTCCTTGCACTCCGTTGCCAACCCTTACCTTGGAAAGTAGAAAAGCATCCCCCTTGCACCATTTAGAAAGCTATATGCAAAAAAAACCTTACCGCCTATTATTTTGTGCGGAAAGTGCTGGTAGGCGGGAAGTTTTAACGGAACTGTTAAGAAAAATTGCTATAACGCCGGAACCTATGGATACCTTTCAGGCTTTTGTACAATCCGAAGAAAAATACGGTATTTGTATTGGGCCCTTAGCACAAGGCGTTGAACTTCCCGAGGATAATATTGCCATTATCAGTGAAACAGAACTATTTGGTGAACAGGTTCTGCAGCAAAGACGATGCAAAGGTAAAACCACAGACCCTGATGCCGTCATTAAAAATTTAACAGAATTGCACATCGGCGACCCCATTGTCCATATCGAACACGGCGTAGGTCGTTATCTTGGCTTGCAAAATCTCTCCGTGCAAGGTCAAGAGCGTGAATTTCTTCTTATTGAGTATGCCAATGAAGCCAAACTTTATGTGCCGGTTGCTTCCTTACATTTAGTCAATCGCTACACGGGGGTAGATGCCGAACATGCACCGTTGAATCATTTAGGCAGCGACCATTGGCAAAAAGCCAAACGCAAAGCCGCTGAAAAAGCACGCGATGTGGCCGCTGAATTACTGGCTATTTATGCCAAGCGCGAAGCACGCCAAGGTTTTCCCTTCGTTTATCCCGAAGAAGACTATCAACAATTTGCGGCTGAATTTCCCTTTGAACCCACCCCCGACCAACAACGCGCCATTGATGAAACCTTGCAGGATATGCGCCTTAAAAACCCCATGGATCGCCTGGTCTGTGGTGATGTCGGCTTTGGAAAAACTGAAGTGGCCTTGAGGGCTGCTTTTGCCGCCGTGCAAAGTGGCAAGCAAGTGGCTTTACTGGTACCCACCACGCTATTGGCCCAACAACATTTTCAAAATTTTTCTGACCGTTTTGCCAAATGGCCCGTACACGTAGAAATGCTTTCGCGTTTTCGCACCAGCAAAGCGCAAACGGATATTCTTAAAAAGCTGCTCAGTGGCAACATTGATATTCTTATCGGTACACATAAGCTTATCCAGCCCAGCATTAAATTTAACAATTTAGGGCTTGTTATTATTGATGAGGAACATCGCTTTGGTGTCAATCAGAAAGAACAATTAAAAAAATTACGCTCAGAAGTGGATATTTTAACACTCACCGCCACCCCGATTCCACGCACGTTAAATATGGCGATGTCAGGCATTCGAGATTTATCCATTATTGCAACACCTCCTGAAAAACGTTTATCCGTTAAAACCTTTATTCGAGAATATCAACAGACCACTGTGCGCGAAGCTGTCCTGCGGGAAACCTTGAGAGGTGGACAGGTTTTCTTTCTGCACAATAAAGTTGAAAATATTGCTCGCATTGCTGAAGAACTTGCTGAGCTTATTCCCGAGGCCAGTATTCAAGTAGCTCATGGACAAATGCGCGAAACACAATTAGAGCGCATCATGTCTGATTTTTATCATAGACGCTTTAACGTTTTAGTTTGTACGACCATTATTGAAACCGGCATTGATATTCCCACCGCCAATACTATTATCATTAATCGCGCTGATCAATTTGGTTTAGCACAGCTACACCAATTACGTGGGCGTGTAGGACGCTCCCACCACCAGGCCTATGCCTATTTATTAACACCACCACGAAAAGCATTAAATAGCGTTGCGCAAAAACGCCTAGAAGCTTTTGAGTCCTTAGGCGATTTAGGTATTGGTTTTACGCTGGCAACCCATGATATGGAAATTCGTGGCGCCGGTGAACTGCTGGGGGATGACCAAAGTGGTAATATGCACGCTATTGGTTTTAGCCTTTATATGGAGCTTTTAGATCGCGCTGTGCGATCATTACAGCAAGGTGAAACCTTCGATATTAGTAAAGATTCACGAAATCATTGTGAAATAGATTTACCTATTCCAACGCTTATTCCAGAAAAATATATCAATGATATTCATACGCGTTTAATACTGTATAAACGCATTGCTAACGCTGAAACAGAAAATGCGTTGGAAGACTTGCAGGTAGAATTAATTGATCGTTTTGGCCTATTACCTGAGGCAACAAAAACCTTGTTTATCGTCACATCGCTTAAACTAAAAGCACAACGTTTAGGTATCAAAAAAATTGATAGCTCTGCAAAGGGCGGTCGCATTGAATTTCACCCAGAACCTAATGTATCACCTGAGAAGCTTATTAAACTTATTCAAAACCCCAAAGAAAATTTACGTTTAGAGGGTCCTGATAAAATAAAATTTACCTTATCAGAAGAATCTGCCTTATTAAAAGTCCAAAGATTGCTGGATACACTTAAGGCATAGAGCGACAAATGTCTATAAAAAACAATGTGTTAACCAAAAAATAACCTACAAATGGATCAATTAAATCTTTTGTAAACTTTTTGTTGGTTTTTGGGCGATTTGCAGGTATAATTTACTCAATTGTTTATTTAGCATAGCTGGAGTGTGCATGTTTTAAGATTTAAATCACATGCCACCATCTTTGCCAAAGCCCATCGATATTTCAGTAAATAACCGTTTTCTCACTCTTACTATAAAACAAAAAAATACGGTGGGAAACATAGTAAAATCCATAACGGAAGATGAGTCCTTTGAAGGTTATAAATCAAAACAGCGAACAACTATCACCTTGTTAAAGTTACAAAAAGGTGACGAAGACATTAAATTGGCTACTCTGTCCATTGATAATAATTATATTAATCATACTCACTATCTGAACTTTAAAGGCAAAATCATTGGCGCCATTAAAAGCAGAAAAAAAGAGATCATTGAAAAAACAGACTACCACCCAATACTCATCACCAATGCTTCTTCTACAACCTGTGGCATAGTTAATGCCGTTGCAGCACTAAACGATGAAACGCTCACTTCTGAACAAGTCGCTCTTGGCAATGCGCTAAAATACGTTAATGAAGGCTATCAAGTAAGCATCGAAGCAATGGTGACTACGTCACTTTCACAGTCCAAAGCTAAAAATAAAACTATTTTAACCAGTATCACGCTAAAAAACGGCAACACAATACCGATTAAGAAAAACTCTCGAGGGTTTAATGAAATTGACCTACATGCGGCCTTTCGCCGTGTCCAGCTAGACATGCTCAAAAACTTAACCCCAAGTAGTAACCGCAACTATCCAGATTTAGAAAAAACTTTAAAGTTAAAACAAAAAACAGCTGATAAAAAAAAGCAGCTCCATGATATTTTCATGCGTATACAATCGCTCTGCAATGTTTCAACTAATCAACAAGTCGTGACTTTATTAGAAGAACTATGCAAAAAGCATCTCAACAATGCAGACAATCCTAGTCATTTTTTTAATAAAAACAGACCTATTGCACTGATAAAAAGTGAGATGCTAAACCTTATCTCCAGCGAGAATAAAAAAGCTATCGAGACTTATTTTAAGCAAATAGAAGACATATGTCACGAGAAGACTAATAACGCACCGACAAGAAACCAGCTTACAAGCTCCTATTCTGAACTTAGTTTCTCAGAGGCCCCACCAACCATTTCTAATGCGGGTAGTTTGCCCTTAAAAAGGGCACGTTCAGGCAAAAACGCAGCGGTTAAAAATGCTCGAAAAATTCGAAAGACCTCCTCAAGCCAATCCATTCACCCGTCAATTTTAGGGCATTTTAGAAGGGAAGAAACAAAGCACAGCAGCTCTCAACCCACCATCATTAACGGACAATCCCCAAAAGCCTATTTCGCACAGTTTGCTTATACCCCCCCCACTGGAAAATCATGAGCTCACATACTGTAAAGCTCAATATTTAATCTAACACTCGCGTGAAATTAGAGTAAAATCTATTTTTACGTGAATAACTTTAAACTAACTTAAGGAATGTCAGATTAAATATTGACCTTTATACATATAAGAGTAGCAAGGGCAAATCAACAAGAAAAATTTGACTGATTTTAATTTTATGTGCTAGAGTGCAAGTGACAAAATCGCTTGGTAATTAGACCGACAGTTTGCCTTGGTAATGACACTAATGCACATTACAAATAGTACTGTTGATACTCTTGCTTTAACTCTTTCATTGAATCGAATACTGGCTGAAATAATTTATCAAGGTCTATTTTTTCTCCCGCCATAGACTTTTCTTTTAACGTTTCGTGTACAGATTTCAATACAGTAGAAAGCTTCGGCACACAGGCATAAGCCGCACCACCTTGTATTTTATGAAGAACATCTCTTAATTTTCCATAGTTTTTCTCTATAATTCCTTGCTTTAATTCATCTACATCAACGCTAAAATTTTCAATGAAACTGATAAGGATTTCTTTAGCAGTTTCCCTATCAAAACCAATTTCATCACAAAGTGATAAATTAATGATCTCTTTTTTATTTGTAACTTCATGATAATCATGATGCTTCATTAAGTTAATAAATAATTTGATATTTAATGGCTTAAGCATTGCTTCAGTAAAACCACTTTCTATCAACGCTTCCCTGTCAACCTTGGCATGTCCAGTCAATGCATATATTGGCGTTTTTATACCTTCTTCCCGAGCCTTTAACACCACCTTATCACCATCAATATCAGGCAAACCAATATCAGAGATAATCATATCATAATTATTAGTCAATATTTCATCTAATCCATCTTTTCCTGTTTGTACCCAGTTAACTGAAAATCCTGAATTCTTAAGTAACATTGCAGCGCCCTTCCCAGCCGTTACATTATCCTCAATTAATAATATGTGCTTCCCGCAAATGATTTCATCTTGAGCAAGCGGTTGGGGTTGCTGCATTTCATTTGTTCCAATTTTCTTTAAGATATTAACCTTATCAAGGTTTCTTAAATTATCTTTGTTAACAAAATTTTCTGTATAGGAATGTTCGTCATCACAACTAGGCTGCTTAATAAATTTAACGGGAATTTCACATGTAAACACGGTACCCCCGCCATTATTGTCTTTGACCTTGATATTACCCTCTAGCCCATCAATTGCACTCTTTACTGTAGCAAGTCCAAGGCCTGTACCATGTTCAGTGCCTTTATAAGAAGGTGTTAGTTTTTCAAACCATTCAAATATGGATTCTTTCTTATCATCAGGTATACCTTTTCCAGTATCAGACACTGAGAAATAAATTTTTGACCTTTCCCTATCAAACCAAACATCAATCTTCACGTAGCCTTTATAGGTAAACTTAAGTGCGTTACCTACTAAATTAACTAGAATTTTGTGAATAAATGTCGGTTTTGTCTGGATATGAGAAGGAACATTATTTGCAAATTCAGCCATTAGTAACAAGTTTTTCGCTTTAGCGCTAGGCTTGTATAAGGATAAGGTATCATCAACGACCTCTCTTATTGGAAAAGTTTCTGATTTTTGAAGCTTTCTAAAATCAACTGACTCAGCTTTTGTAAAATCTAAAATTTGATTAAGCATTTTTAATAAATTAACTGATGACTGATAAATATCTCTGATGTTCTCTGTTGTTCTTAAACTGGGACTATCAATCATGGCTTCAGCAATACTAATCATTCCAGAGAGAGGGGTTCTAATATCATGGCTTATATTAGCTAAAAAGGCAGACTTAGCTTTATTGGCAGCTTGTGCCTGTTCTCTTGCGTTTCTTATTTCTGTTATATCAAGCGAATTACCAATAACACCTAATATATTTCTATCTTCACTGCTTATCCACGGCATCTTAACAACCGCAAAGAACAATTTTTCCCCATTAAGAACCACTTCTTCTTTAAATCTTAAAGTTCTAATTTCCTCTATGACTTTTTTATCATTTTTCAGCAACTTTTCAGCTTTCTCAGGCCAAATATCATAATCTGTTTTACCAATTAGCTCTTTTTTATTGCTAAAACCAAGTGTATTAATCAGTAGTTGATTGCATCCGAGATACCTACCATCTTTATCTTTCCAGTAAAAATTTCCAGGCATACAATCAGCTATGGACTCTAAATAAGATTGAGTTTTTCTTGAATTTTCGTCATGAATATCCATCTATAAATTCCTTGGTGGTGGCCAAAAAGCCGGAGTTTTTCATATACTGAAAGTAAGCCTCCAATATATGTTCACTCATGTCAACGTTCCCAATAGACAACATCTCATAAATTTTCTTAGTATTATTATAGTTTGCATCATACAATTTATCCTGTTTCTCAAATATCGACATATCTATTGCGTTGTAAAGAGGCCTGAGTAAAAACAAAGCATTATCTTGATCTGTTTTATTTAGGTAATCTTTTAACCACTTATTGTAACTCATGCTCTCAACATAAAAATCATTACTAACAATATACCTACATATATCACTCCAGGTACAACAATAGGGGTTTATTATGTTATATACATTTGGGGCATCATATCTTGATTGGATTATTTTAACTATTACGCTACTTAGTACATCAACTGGCATAATGTTTAATCTAGCATTAATATTGGGTATTGCCTGCATCTGGATGCATCCTTTGATAAATAGGGATAAATGATTTGTGTCAAGATTACAATTTCCTGTATCTAGCCGGCCCAAAATCCACCCTGGTCGAATTATGCTCACATTATTTCCTTGTATTCTTGCTGTAGCAAGAATATTTTCAGACACCATTTTGCTTAAAGTATATCCATCAGCAAACTCAAAATTCATTGGTTCTGTTTTAAAATAATTCTCATTAATAAAGTTATTTTTATCACGGTTTTCATTAGCTGCGGATAATGTGGAAATAAAATAATAATGTTTTTTCTTACCACTTCTCATCATTTTTAATAACTCAAGTGTACTTAACACATTAGCATTTCTTAGTAGCTCATAATCATATAGGTGATGAACTCTAGCACCATTATGTAAAATAATGTTGATAGCATTACAAATTTCATAAAAATAATTCTTTTTCATACCAAAGTATGGCAATTCAAAATCGCCAACAATTATTTCTATTCTTTCCTTAAGAAGCATGCCGTTAACTTTAATTTTATATTTATTTAATGATTCCTTTATTCTTTTTTCAGCATTAGATTTCGAGCTTGCTCTAACAAGGCAATATATTTTGTAACTTGTTTTCTCCAACAATTCGTTTAAGAGATTTATTCCAAGAAATCCGGTAGCCCCTGTTAAAAATACTGCTTTCGGCTCTTCCATACTAGTATTGGGTTTATAGGTGCAAAAAGAATCGTTTAGCTTCATATCTCGGACAATCATTGGAGACAAATCATGATTCATATTTATATTTTCTTTAATTAACTGGGCAACATTTGTAACTGTAGGTAACTTCATAAAGGCCCATAAATTCAATTCATAATTAAATTTATTTTTAACTTCATTTATTAGCCTTGCGACCAGCAAAGAATGTCCACCCAAATCAAAAAAGTTATCGTCCTTACGTAAGCAAGAAACCCCAAGTAAATTTGAAGCGATTGTAATTAGTTTATTTTCTAGAGTTGAATTTTTATCATGTTTTTTATCACTGCTGGTATATTCTTGACCTAATAATTTCCTTTTATCTAACTTCCCTGAAAAAGTTAATGGAGTATCTTCTAATTCAATAATCCTAGTAGGCATAGCATATTTTGGTAAATTTTCAGCAAGTTGATCTTGAAACGCTTTCCTATCCAGCTTCTTTCTATTCTTTGTTTTAATAAATGCTATGATCTGTTTACTATTATTTTCTTTATGTATCAATACATTCACTTGCTCAATATAGTCAATTTTATTGATTTGAGTCTCAATTTCACTAAGATTAACTCTAAATCCTCTAACTTTTTTTACATTATCCTTTCTAGCTATAAAATATAAAAGATGATTTTCTTCAGACATCATTACATAATCACCAGACTTATAATAAAAGTTTTCTATTCCCCCAAGCGAAATTTTATTTATGCTACTATTCCGTAGATCTGGGTCATTTATATATCCCAAAAACAATCCCTCTCCACCTATAAATAGCTCTCCTTTCACATTAAATGGCATCAAATTTCTAAATTTATCCAAAATCAGTATTTTTGTTTTAGAAATTGGTTTTCCAATGGGTAAGGGGTGCCTTCCATTAATGTTTCTTGGGATGCTATATGTAGTTGTAAAAGTAGTGTTTTCTGTTGGTCCATACCCATTGATAATTTCAAGAATGTTATTTCTACACTCAGTATATACTTTCCTTACATTCTTTGAGCTAACAATATCACCTCCAACTAATAATGATTTTAAATAACTAAAAATCATTACATCATTATCACAAATATGATTAAAGAGCTCTGATGTTAGCCACATAATTGTTACTTTATTTTCAATAATTACTCTTTTAAATATAGAAAAATTTAATATTTCCTCAGGAGAGATAAGATGTAAGGCCGCACCATTTAGCAAAGCTCCCCAAACCTCAAAGGTAGATGCGTCAAAAGCGAGATTAGACCCTCCCGCAATAATGTCATTAGAGTTTACATCTAAGAAGCCATTATTTTTAACCAAGCGTATTATAGCTTTGTGGCAAATTTTTACACCTTTTTGTTTACCTGTTGAACCTGAAGTAAACATTATATAAGCCAAGGAATCACCATTAGTTGATACAGGATTAATATGACTTGGAGTGTGAACTATATTCTTTTTCAAAATATCTTCATAACAAAAAAAATCGCCTTTCCTATTCTTAGAGTTATAGAACTTATTAAATAATGATTTTTGGCTTATAATAATTGCCGAATCAATATCCTCTACAATAGACCATAAAAATTTAGCAGGAGCATTTTCATCAATTGGTAAATATGCTTTTCCTATACACAAGGTAGCCAAAATTAAAATAATGGCATCTATTTTCTCAGACATTAGTATAATTATTACATCTTTACCATTAGCTATATTAGCTAGAATTAATGAAAGCCTTTCTGAGGCCTTCATTAATTCAGTATAAGTTAACTTGTGATTTTTACTGCACAATGCGATATTATTTGGTGTTAATGCTACTTGCTTTTTAAATAAATTGAATATACTCTCATGGTGACAAAAATGTTCTTTTTTTGATAATTGATAGTATACATCCATTTCAAATCTAGATAAGTAGCTCATGTCGCGCAGTCGCTTTTGGTACCCACTTTCAATAATATCTGCAGACAAATTTATCAAATGTTCATTTATATATTTAGCAAAAGAGCAAAAATATCCACTGTTATCCTGGGTGGTTTTGTAAGTATAAAAAGCATCACCAGGCACATAATTAAAATATAACTCACATTCATCAGATATAGAATTTTGGAGCTCATTATTATTTATAATAATATTTATTAGATTTTTTTTCTCACTCAACTCGGGATATCTTTGAAAAATATCACAAATATATCCTTTGCTATTTAATATTTCATTTTTTTTCTTTTCTACTAATTTTAAAACATCATCAAACTTATCGGCTGGCGATAAATTAAAGCTGGATGGCACAAAATTTCTAAACAATTTATTTTCAAGATCATTATGCAATATATTTTTCGTTGATATACATAAAGAAAAATTTTCGTAATTATTAAGCCTATAAAAGTAAATCAACAATATTGAATTAAATATAGTTTTTTTGTCAAAACCACAATGGGAACTAATAAAATCTATTTTTTTCAAAAACTCCGGAAAAAAACGTTTAGTTACAGAAATTTTTTGATTACTATCGTCGCTCACATAAAAATCACAAGGTTTTGAGTTAAGTATATTCTTGAAAACTTTACTTTCCTCGTGTGAGAAATCTATAAATTTTTTACTGGCTTTTGCTAAATCCTGATTATTTGGTATAAAAAGCTTCATACCTAATTTTAAATTATGCTTTTTGATAACTTGACTGATGCTTAAAACATTACCATAAACATCAACAAATCCACTCAGACTTACATCCATGTCTTGTGTTGATATTTTAATATCTAACTTACAAATATCAACAATTGTTCCTGGAGAATGAGTTGAAATATCATTACTAATTTTGAACTCATAAGGAATGATAAAGGTATCATCAATTAATAATTTAGGAGAGCAAAATTTATTTTCGTAACTTAGTGGAGCTACATTTAAAGCTCGCCACTCTTTATATAAGAGCTGAGACTTTTTATCCCAAATCAAAACACCACACTCGAATGGCTTTTCTTTTAGCGAATAATAACCACCTTCTTTAAAAGGATTATTTACAATAGTATAGTTTTTTTTTAAAAGCTTGGGAACTAAGTCTTTCAGAATTGATACAGCTTTTGCATGACACTTAATATCCAGGGAAAAAGCTGTATCATCTTGGTCAATTTTTATTTTTTCTTGACCTAAAATACCACCGCCATCAATTTTAGAGTTTATTACATGCCAAGTGGCCCCATGAAATTTGGCATTATTAAGTATTGCCCATGACGTAGAATTAACTCCACGATAATAAGGTAAGTAGGAGTCATGAAAATTTATTGCTAAACTACTTGGTGTTGATAAAACTGTATTAGGAATAATTCTAGGATTTACTATGCTAAATAAATAATCATATTTTATGCTTTTTAAAATATCCCAAAACTCTTTTCTATCCGTATAAATTTTTATATTTTTTTCTAAAGCCCATTGATGAATAGTATAGTTTAGACTTAAGATTCCTTTTATTTCA
This sequence comes from Gammaproteobacteria bacterium, assembly GCA_965230455.1. Classification (GTDB taxonomy): domain Bacteria; phylum Pseudomonadota; class Gammaproteobacteria; order CBDDKY01; family CBDDKY01; genus CBDDKY01. Next base: position 1,313,320 of record CBDDKY010000003.1, on the reverse strand, counting down.
AAATCAAAATCTAACAGTAAGGCTGCACATTCAATTAGAAGTCCGCTTTCTCCGATCAAAAAACATGTTATTTTGTTAGGGTGTTGATTACTAGAAATGCTATTCCCATTCATGATAGACTCTCAATTTAATCTAGGTTTGTATATAGTCAGTGCAGTATGAAATTCGGGTTTTAAATCTCTATAACTTGAAAGTTTTCTGTCATCAATGATGACAGCTCTTCTTTATAATAAGAAATATGCCTAAAGAATTTTTTACAAGCCTTTTCCATTTCTTCAAATTCTTCATAGTACTTATTGTACAGTACTTTTTTCTTAAAAAACTTCCATACTCGCTCTATTAAGTTTAAATTTGGTGAGTAGGCTGGTAAAAATATTAATTTAATCGCCATCGCCTCAGCTAAACTTTGTACCTCTGGAGATTGGTAATAACCTGCATTGTCACATATTAAATAAATATAACCTTTTGGCTGATGTTTCCGTAAAGATTCTAAAAAATCTTTTGTTGTTTCTTTATTTAAACGCTCCTCAAATCTAACAACCATATCTAAACTGTCTATATTAATCGCACCATTAATGTTTAAACGTCTTGGTTGTGGGTTTGACTTCATGACTATGCGCTCACCTTTTTTCATCCAGCCATGCGCAGGGACAGCATTGTGCTCAGGATGCGTTGCATCCATAAAATAAAGGCCATCTTCTTTATCTACAGTATTCTTGAGAGACTTATAAGCCTTAATAAATGCTTCTTGGGACTGTTTGTTCACCTTGTAGGGAATTTTCTCTGGTTTTTTATAAACAAAACCTAGCTCTTTCAATATCAAGCGCATACCGCTATCTGAATAGACAATATCAAACTCTTTGGCAACGTATAAAATAATATCAGATACACGTTGATAGGTTACTGATTCAAGATGTAAAAATAAAGCTTCTTTTTCCGAGCTTGTCATTTCTGACTGCCGTCCAGAATATTTACTTTTCAATAAACCATCCAGCCCCTCTTGCTTGTAATTATTATAATAACCCCGTATTGTATCTTCGCTTAAGAGTAAGGCTTCTCTTACTGCTGATATTTTCCAGCCACTACCTAGCAAATACACCGCTTTTAAGCGATCAGCTTCTTTACGTTTTTTACTACCTTGATGGCGAGATTTTAATTCGATTAATTCTCGTTCTGATAATTTATACTCTAGCACAACCATGTCCTAAATTTTTCTATTAGACTATTTTACTACAAAAACCCGAGGTTTCAACTGCGGGGACTATATAGTCCCCGCAGTTGAAACCTCGGGTTTTAGCTGTCTGTCTGCCAGCCATCTTTGAACAATTTTTACTGAAAAAACTTGTCATTTAGAATAGCTAAAATCCTCGTTTTTTCAGTAAAAATTGTCCAAATCTGACTAACATCCAGGCGCTAAAATATAAAACTTATGTTATCACATTAACAAATAATTTCCCGAACTTTCAACTGCGGGGACTATATACATTAAATACTTAATAATAAGGCTGGTCGTCCATAACCTAGTTAATGATGTTGCTTCCAAACTGCATTTCATTAAACATCAAAAGTAAAATTTTCTTAAATAAAGGATACTGTTAATAATATCTGGTTTATTTCCTCAACAAACTGCTAACATTTTCTTAATAAAATATCTCTTACAATGGATAATATACGAAGTATATTGATTCTACTTCAATCAGTTTGCTCCGTTGGTGCTATTACTATCTCTCTAATGCATACATGTTGAGGCTGCTCAAAAGCAAAAAATATTGCCCTAGCAACATCCTCTGGAGCCAAGACATTGTTAATAGCTGTACCCCATTTCTTATAATCTTTACGAAGTTCTGGATTTATAGTATGATCGTACAGCTCTGTTTCTGTATAACCAGGGGACACAGAGATAAACCTCAATTTTTTCTTGGCTGCTTCTATTCGTAAACTCTCAGTAAAGCCTGAGATCGCATATTTTGTTGCACAATAAGCTGCAAGCATAGGAAAGCCTTTTTTGCCCGCAATTGAGTTTACATTAATAACGGTTCCCTTTCTATTTTTAATCATTGAATTCATCACAAGATGTGTACAATTTATAACGCCTGTTAGATTAGTCTCAAGCATCTTCTCCCACTCAGTTGAAGTTTGTTCATGAAAATTATTTGCAAATAACACACCTGCATTATTGATTAAACACTCTGCAGAGCCATATTGTTCTTCTGCAAATGAAATTGAGTTTGAAACGGAAGAGTAGTCTGAAATATCTACAGAACGACAAATTGTGTTAGGTAAATTCAACGAGTCTAAACGATCTAACCTTCTTGCAAGTAGCAACAAGGGGTAGCTATTTCTAGAAAACTCTTGAGCAATAGCTCTACCAATGCCTGAGCTGGCACCTGTTATTACAATTAATGATTTTTTCATATTTCTCTACCTCGTGAAATTAAATAATTAAACTTGCTCTTTAATTTGAGAGCCGAGCATAAGTAATTAAAATATCGCATGAACTAATTGAACCGATTAATTTTAAATGCAAGACTCAAAATGAAAAGTTTTCTATCCATTCATTTTTATCTATTACTTGTCGTGCCTTTGTAGATTTGGGTAGCGTGCAAGCGTTATCCATCATATGCAAAGGCCTTTAACTCACAGGTTACCCGTCGATATCTGTAAAAAGGGCGCTTATAACAAATCTCCTGGATTTCATTCATCAGCAGCACATCGTTTCTACTAATCGCTGATGGCTTAAAATATTGGACTTTGGACAAATCCAGCAAACATTTAGCTCATAAAATGTACGCCCTTGCCGCTTACTAAATTTAACTCTTTTGCAATTTGGTCTGTCGATAAATTGAGTCCTAAAAAACACAAAAAAGTAATCCATATTTTTAATGGTTGATGATGACCAGAAAATACGGTATTTGTTACATCGTCAAATCGTTTACAGCATCCTTTGCATTCATAACGTTGCTTGTGAGGTGCAGTATCATCTTTACCTCGTTTGATAACATCATCTGAATTACAATGTGGGCAAAATACTTTTCCTGGCCATCTTAAATCTCGAACAGTTTCATAACAATTTGCATCATCAATTAAATGCTGTATATTGATTTCCATATCGGTAGGTTCTACTATATTATTAATTAGGCGGTATTCTCAATGAACACAATCTATTTGGCAAGACCCCAGAATCCCTATAGAGCCTTATCAAAATTATTTATAATATTTTTATCCAACTTATTCCCCCTGCAACCAGTAAAGGTAATAAACGGAGCTCTTGATCTTATATCATAAAAATTTACTAATCTCCAGCAGCCCGAAGAGACTCAACGGGGCTGTCCCACTAAAATTCTTGCATTAAGATGGTACTCAGTGTTTTCTCACCCCATCCGGCCTTTTCTGCAGTCCTTTAACGTAATCCACATTTTTTTCTCGGATTTTTTTTCAATCTTTTTGCACGTTTCCTAACCAATCAACATCCAACACAGCTTTGCTAATATCAATACCTATATAATTTCCCATTAAAAATACTCCATGATAGACTGCACAATAGGTCAGCGTTTTCCATAATCCTAAATTCCGCCGTTGAAATCTACTGCGGAATTTAGGTTGAAAGCGATTGATTTAAAAGGATATTTTTGTTTTATGGGCGATTTTGGTGAATAGTTACGATATTTTTAACTATTTAAGGCCAGCGGGAATCTACCGTGTTTAAAAGCAAGAAGTTTATACCGTTCATCAAGATAATGCATTCTTTTTTAATGGGACAGCCCAGGAGCTCACATTAACATCACCACAAATTACTGTTAGAATGAGCCATGATCCTTTTATCGCTATTTTTCATGCAAAAACTTAAATTACTACCGATAGCACTTTGGAGCACTTTACTATTTTTCTCCACAGTTTCCTATGGTGCTGCTGCACAAAAACTCTATCAAATCGATGTTATTGTCTTCCAACATATTACCCCGCAGGGGCTAAGCTCACAGTTATGGCCAAAAGAGCCTCATAAAATTTTAAGTGACAACGCCATTTTCCTCACACCACTTGCGGAAGAAGACCTTGATACCCCGTCAACAGACCCCGTAACTTATCAAGTGCTACCCCAACGTCGCTTTTTGCTTAAGAGAGAAGCTTACCGCTTAAAACACAACCCAGACTACCAAATCCTCTTGCACACCGCTTGGTTGCAACCATTAAATCCACTCAAGACGTCAAAAACTATCCATCTCTACGGCGGAACACCTTTTAACAGCCTTGGGCAACCCGTAGCACCTGCCGAAGGCCAAGCGCTGACTTATGCTAGCGACGGTATCATGGCTTGGCAATTAGATGGCACCTTAACCATCGCACAGACTCACTATCTAACGGCACGCGCTGACTTTTTGTTAAATCAACCCACCGATAGTTTAAAAGATAAGGTAAAGCTTGCTTCTGCAAATGAAGCGTTAGCGACTTTCCGTCTCACAGAAAGTGCGCGCATGCGTGCAGACGAACTCCATTATTTGGATAATCCCTTATTGGGTGTATTGATAAAAGTTCATCCGGTCTCGATAAAAAAGAACAAAAGCAGTAAGTCCACAGAAGAGCCCCGTGTCACTCCAGCTCTGCAATCCCCGCGCTAAGCAGGTCAAATAAGGCTTCACGGCTATCATAAAGCACGTGAGACATACTTTCCCTCGTGACTTTGGGTAGGCCCTCACTACGACCGGCAGCTTTGTTAGTAACAACAGCAATGGCGACATATTCCATACCCAGCTCTCGCGCCAATACAATTTCAGGCATGCCTGACATCCCCACCAAATCACAACCGTCTTTTTCCATACGATTAATTTCGGCAACGGTCTGGGAGCGTGGTCCCTGGGAAACGCCATACGTCGTACTGTCGCTATAATTTAGCCCTAACGCTTCTGCATTAAGAATAAAAATTTGTCGCATGGCTTGGGAGAAGGGATAGGAAAAATCCAGGTAGTGCACACTGTTTTGGCAGGTATCAAAAAATGTCGCATCTCTGGAATGGGTATAATCGATCAACTGATCAGGAATAGAAAAATGCCCTGGCGTCATATCAGGGCGAATACCGCCAACGGATAAAACACCAATAATTTTTGAGACCCCCAACTCTTTTAGCGCCCAAATGTTGGCGCGATAGTTGACTCTATGCGTCGGAATAGTATAGCCTTCGCCATGCCGAGACAGCAAAATTAATTTTTTCTCGGCAAGCGTCGCATGCAATAGAGGGGATGCCAATTCACCATAGGGTGTATCCATACCCTGGCGTTCATTAAGGTTTAAGCCGGGTAGATTGCTTAAATAAGCAGCCCCAATAACGGCAATTTTACTCATGTTCACGCGCAACAACGAAAATACCCGGTGCGTTGCGTAAGTACTCTTTGTAGTCCAACCCAAAACCAAACACATAACGGCTGGCAAATTGTGGCTCGGTAATCTGTATGCCGGTAAAATCAGCCTGATCTACGCCGCCATCGAGACGCACATGGTGCTTATCTACCAAAACAGCCGTATAGGCAGAAGCTGCCCCTGCCTGCTTAACATAGTCTAAAATCCCCGCCAGCGTTACACCACCATCTAAGATATCGTCCACTATCACTACATTACGCCCAGCCAAGTCCGTACGCGGTTCAACCTTCCACTGTAACTCTTTACCTTGCGTTTCACCACGATAGCGTGTTGCGTGAACATAGTCCACTTCCAGAGGAAAATCCAAACGGGTCAATAAATGCCCCATGGGGATGAGACCCCCAATCATCACACAGAGAAAAATAGGATTACTCTCGGCCAGCTGATCATGAATTTCACTCGCCATTTTGTCTAAAGCTGTTTCTATCTCGCTTAAGGGATGTAAACAGGAGGATTTTTCGTAAACTTCGTGAATAAACTCAGGGATTTTCATGACATCATCCTATCTAAATAATGGGGAAAGCAGCTGGGGCGTAGCATACCTCATTTATGACGTTTCCGTCCAGGGCTTAGGAAGCAGAACAGTAGATTCCCGCTGGGAATTGCCAACCTATCGCGTGGGGATTTTTAAGGGGAGCGCGCGCTCGCTCCCCTTAAATCGCCGTCCGCGCGGGCGTGTACCGCGCAGGGTAAGCCCGTCTAAAAAAAGCATTGCTTTTTTTAGGGCGCACGCTCGAGCAAGGATGCTCGAGCCGGTGCTAACCAATAGAATGCGTTTCCAACAGGAAGCCATTCCCGCAGAATGATTGCGAAAAATATTCACCCAGAAACCTGTAACTTATTGATATTTATAATCATTTAAGGCCAGCGGGAATTACTGGAAGCAGAAGCCTCCATAGGCGGCGAAACAACTACCTCCTCAGGAATATGCAATGTTCTTGTGGGAAAAGCACACTCTGCATCATGAGCCTCGATAATCGCGATGATTTTTAGAAACACATCTTGCTGAATTTCTTGAAACTTAACCCAATCAGTTGTTTTTGTGAAGGTATAAATCATAATGTTCAAGGACGAAGGAGCAAACTCAACCAAATTAACAATAATAGTTTGTCGATTATCAATAGACTCATGGCTCAAAAGCATCGCTTTAATAGATTCCACAATACGACCAATTTTAGCTGCATCATTATAACGAACACCCACATTAGTTTTAATGCGACGGTTTTTCATCCTAGAAGCATTTTCCACAATGATTTGTGTAAATAAACCACAAGGAACGTAAAGCGGGCGTTTATCAAAAGTTCGGATGCGCACCAAACGCCAGCCGATATATTCAACAGTTCCCTCGATAGAGCGGTCAGGCGAGCGTATCCAATCGCCTACCGCAAAGGGTCTATCAAGGAAAATCACTAACCCACCAAATAAATTAGCCAAGAGGTCTTTAGAAGCAAACGCTACCGCCGCACCACTGACACCACCAAAAGCAACCAGCGCAGACACGCCTATGCCTAAAGCTTCTAACAAAAATAGTGATGCGATAATTAAAGTAACAACACGCGCTAATTTCCCCAAGGCATAGATGGTCGTATTATCTAAACGCTGATGTTTAGTCACCGTAATATATTTGTGCTCACCTTGGCCAATCAAACGCCAGACTAACCAAATAATAATAAAAATCATCACAAATACGCGAGCTTCACGTATATACACCACCGCAGAAACGTTCCATAACGCACTAACCGCAATCTGCAAAATAGCCGACAAACCGATAAGCCATACCAACACTTGAAGAGGCTTATAGCAAGCGTCTAAAATGGCAGAATCCCAAAAGTTTTCGGTTTTGGCAATGCGTGGCTGTAGGCGATGATAAATAAAACGAACAAAAAAATTGATAAATAATAGGCTTGCCATTACAACAGCTATTTCAATAAGCCAACCATGCCCATGAAAACTTAATTCTTGGTAGCGCATCCAGGCCACAAAAGACTCTAACTTGTTCATTTTTTTACCTCTTGCGCCAATTGTTCTATTTGCTCATGGGCTTGTCGCCAACGAGGAGTTTGTTGCAACTGTGCCATGGAAAGCGGGGGCTTGCAAGGCAAATTAAATAAAGGCGCTAGCCTCTCATCAGAGCTATTCCCTAGCGTTGTATGAAAGCTATCCAGCGTTTTGACCACTAAATCTTGCTCATTGCAAATGAGTACCATATCGACGCCCGCTTCTAACGCTTGGCCAATAGCGCTCAAGGCACAGCCCTGTTTTGCACCTGCCATACACATATCATCGCTAAATAGAACGCCTGAAAAGTGATAGCGTTTTCTAATATATTCCACCCATGCTGCAGAAAAGCTTACAGGCCGCGAATCTATGTTCGGGTAAATGACATGCGACAACATTAAAGCCTCGGATTTTGGGAGTAGAGAAAGGAAAATCTGCAAGTCGTCTGCAGCCTCCAGCTCGGCTATGTTCCGGTTATCCAAGGCTGCTTCCTCGTGAGTATCGGCTTGCACCGAGCCGTGCCCGGGGAAATGCTTCAGTGTCGTTGGCATACCCGCGCTGTGCATACCTCGCATATAGGCTTTCGCTAAAGCAACTGTTTCTCTACCTTCAGAAGAAAAGCACCGCCCTGCCATGACCTTGGAACAGCCTCTGTCTAAATCCACCATGGGTGCAAAGCTCATATTTATCTCTTGGCTCAACAGTTCAGCGGCCATCAGCCATGCTGCCATTTCCGCTAATTTTAGCCCTGTTTCGGGAGCATTTCTGTAGCAGTGTCCCAATTGCTCAAGGCTTGGCAAGGTTTGAAAAGGTGCACCAAAACGCTGTACTCTTCCTCCCTCTTGATCAACCGCTAAAATAAACCGATAACCGCGCAAGGCTCTAATGTCTGCTATTAACTCAGCTAGTTGGACAATATTGGCAACGTTTCGACTAAAAAAAATCACCCCTGCAACCATAGGATGCTGGAGGATATCTCGCTCTTCTGGGGTTAAACTATGGCCGGCAAGGCCTATCATCAAAAAAGACACAACGAATTATTAACTCAATGTACTGAAGAATTAAGTTCTAAATATACGCAGGGCTTACGCATAATTCAACCTAAAAGCAGCAGTCAATCACACAAACGTCCATGTCAGCTGCAACGCAAAGAGATCAATATTAGTCTGCACTTCACCCGTGGATGTGGTGGTTTGTGAGCCTGTGGCTTGTGTATCATGAATGTGAGCATCATTGACAAAAAAGTGTGTATAACCAACATCTACGCCTAAAGGTGCTATTGGCTGATAGTGTGCCCCTGCTGATACAGCCCATTTATTGGCATCAGGTAATTGTAGGTTACGCGTATCGCCTCGCACCGGGGTTTCATCCCAACCGCCACCGCAACGCAGCAATAATTGGTTGTTGACTTTATAATGCGCACCCACAGCAAAGTTCCAAGTGTTGCGGAAATTCTCCACCACGTTAACATCGATAGCTTGTGGCGATAGTTTTGGCTTCTTACTCTTCGGATCTGGCGCTGCAATGCCTGCTACATTATTCAAGGTTAACTCATCAAAAGAACTCCATTGCGTATAATCTACCGTGCCTGTCACACCAAAACGTGGATTAAAATCATGATATAAGCTAGCGCTGGTATAGGCAGGCAAATCAAAACTACTGGACAAGTCGTTGGTTTTATAAACATTATCATCGGCTAGCACCAGCGGGCCTTCAAATTTACTATCCCCAGACAGATTAACGTGAATTTTGGAATGGTAGGCTAAGCCCGCACGCGTCATAGGGGTAAATTTATAAAGGATGCCCGCATGCCAACCTAACGCTGTATCATCAGCCGTATTAGTATTCACACTATCTTTACTGCCATTAGATCCAGCACCCGCCACTAAATCAAACTCACCCTGCACATAATCTACATCCAGCGCTGCACCCACAGATAGCTTATCATTGATGGCGATACCAAACCCTGGCATGAAATCAATAGCACTAATACTGGATTCAGTTGCCGCATAACGTGCAATGGAAGCTTTAGAATAATCAGTGGCTAAACCAAAAGGCACTGCCACCCCGATACCCACGGTAAATTTATGCGGGATGATAGGTTGTGCATAGTAAAAAGAGGGAACTGGCGTGAGACCACCCCCTTCAGCCGTTCCCGTTTCAACAGTGGTATTAATGCCTGGTGTCGGTGACGTTACTCGCTTTACTGTACCATGAAATTCTTCATCAACGTTAATACCAACAATAGAGCCAACCACTTGGGGGTGGGTAATCTCAGTCAGTCCTGCAGGATTATAAAAAAGCGTACTCGCATCATTAGCATCGGCGGCATAGCCCGAATGGTAATCTCCCGTACCCGCAGCATTTTCTTCCCAGAGCTGAAAACCAGAAGCCAAAGCAGCCTGCCCACTACTCAACGTAGCAATCACAAGCCCAAGCCGTATAAAACGCGGGGCTGTTTTACACTTACCCATTATCCGAAGCTCCTTTTATGTATGTCATTGATGCACGGAGACAACTGCCGCAACGGCAATGGGCGTCACATTACACTAATTTTAAGGAAAAGAAAACAATAGAAAAGAGCAAAAGTATACCAATGATCCAAAATCTCTCAGTTGAAACCATCGCGAGGCTGACGACGTCGCTGAAAAAAATCCTTTAGATTCGGTGAGTTAGGCGGCCGCAGTCGATTTCAACTGCGGAATTTAGGTTGAAGGAACGGAGGGCAAATTTGCGTTTACTTGAGGCAGTATAGTGAACTATATAACAAAAACATACGCAAACTTGCACCCGTTTTATTCAAATGGTAGCGTGAAAATGAATTGTCAACAGGCCCTAAGCTAATTCCAATAGTAAGGCTTCTATATCTTGTTGTAGCTCACGCAGAAAAGGCGCTAATTCAGCATGATGCTTAGAGGCAGCACTAGAAATCTTCTGAGATTGCCGAGATTTACTCATCAATTGCTGACGAGCGCCACCAATAGTAAAGCCTTGTTCATAAAGAAGGCTTTTAATTTTGCGGACCATCAAAACATCCTGGTGCTGATAATAACGGCGATTACCGCGGCGTTTTGAGGGATTTAGCACTTGAAACTCTTGCTCCCAGTAACGCAAAACATGTGGTTTCACCGTGCAAAGCCTGGCTACCTCACCAATGGTGAAGTAGCGCTTGTCTGGTATGGGCGGCAATTGCGTTACAGACGGCATAAAATTACTCTGCCCTATCGTCAGCCGGCTTATCTAAACTATCTAAGCCTACTGTATCACCACGATAAGTTTCCACACGCGCTTTAAGCTTCTGACCAGGTCTAAAGGTTACCACGCGTCGAGCAGAAATAGGAATTTCCTCGCCTGTTTTGGGATTACGGCCCGGGCGTTCAGGCTTATCCCGTAATAGAAAATTTCCGAAACCAGACAGTTTAACTAACTCGCTATTTTCTAGCGCTAAGCTAATTTCATCAAAAAAGCGTTGGACTAAATCTTTAGCTTCCCTCTTATTTAACCCTAAACTTTTATAAAGTTTTTCTGCCATACTCGCTTTTGTTAATGCCATTATCTAGCTCCTCAACTTTGCATGTAAACAACATTGTAGTACATCGACTATCTTTTCTATGAGCTCATTCACTTCAATATCGACCAAAGTTCGATTTTTATGTTGAAGTGTCAAATTCAATGCCACGCTCTTCTGTTTAGTCGAAGCATCTTCCTCTTGATAGATATCAAAAACCTGAACATCTGTCAACAAACTTCCCCCAGTCTCCCTGACTCGAGCAAGCATATCCGCAACAGAAACCTCTTTATCCACCCAAAAAGCCAAATCTCGCCGAATCTGAGGAAACTTAGACAACGGTTCAAAGGAGGGAGGCAATAGCGCAGGCAAGCTATCTAAGTAAAGCTCAAAAACAAAAGCCCGTGTCGATAACGACAACGCCTCTTGCACGCTCGGATGCAACATCCCCATCAGGCCGATTATTGTATCATTATAAATGATTTTAGCAGACTGCCCGGGGTGTAGGGAAATATCTTCAGTTTTTTCCCAAGAAACAGCCTTAAGATTAACACAGTTGGCTAGCAAAGACTCAACGTCACCTTTAAGATCAAAAAAATCTACCGCCTTATTTTGGGCTCCCCACTGGTTTGGCCAAACAGGCCCCGCTATGACTCCCCCTAACGTGGGACGCTGCTGTAGAGCTTCATTTGGCGTAGCAATAAATCGCAATCCAAACTCAAACAAACGCACCCGCTGCTGCTGACGATGTAAATTATACTGTAACACTTTACACAAGCTTGGCCATAGTGAGGCTCGCATAACAGACAATTCAACAGAAATAGGGTTAAGCAAGGTTTGTGCTGCAGCTTGCGGGTGAAATAAAGCATGTAAATCTTTATCAATAAAACTATACGTAATGGCTTCTTGATAATCTTTCGCCACTAAGAATTGACGAAAATCGGCCTCTCGGCTATATTTTTCCAAGCGCGTTCTCTGCACACCCGCAGCGGAAGGCCTTGAGACAGGTAAATTATTATACCCATAGCTACGCGCTAGTTCTTCAATTAAATCGGCAGCAATAGCAATATCAAAGCGATAGCTTGGCGGTGTAACATACCATCCAAAAGGTGCGCACGCTAAGGACATACCTAAGAAATCTAATGAGCGTTCTACATCGGTATCGGGTATGTTGATGCCTAACAACGCCTCGATCTTATCTCGATGTAAAGCAATGCGTGGTAACACAGGCAAGGATTCAGCTATGCAAGCCTCGTGAACTGGCCCAGGCTTTCCTCCCACAATGGATAACAAGAGTTCAGTAGCTCGCTCTATAGCACGAACAGGCAATTGAAAATCTACACCACGCTCAAAGCGATGTGCAGAATCAGACTGTAATCCATAACGACGAGCACGACCAGCCAGCGCTAATGGGTTAAAGAAAGCCGCTTCCAGTAAAATATTCTTTGTGTCTGACTGAATGGCTGAAGATGCACCACCCATAACGCCGGCAAAAGCCAATAGCTTTTGCTCATCAGCAATCACCAAGCAATCATCGGTCAATTCCACCTCGGTTCCATCAAGTAGATTTATGAGCTCTGCAGGTTTTGCCATACGAACTTGTATATCACCTTCTAATTTATCCAAGTCAAAAGCATGCATAGGCTGGCCTAGCTCCAACATCACATAGTTGGTGACATCTACAACAGGCGAAATGGTTTTTAATCCCGCACGACGTAAACTTTCTAGCATCCATAACGGGGTGTTAGCGTCTTCATTGATAGACTCAATGACCCGACTCACATAACGCGGACAAGCATCAGGTGCCGACAAATTTGCTAACACTTTCCGAGGCAGTGTTGCCTGTTGAGGCGCTATGGCGGGAAATTCCAGGAATGTTTTATTTATAGCCGATACTTCCCGAGCAACCCCTAGCACGCTCAGGCAATCACCACGGTTAGGGGTTAAGTCCATAGCAATAACGGTATCTTTTAACGCCATGTAAGTCGTTAAACATTCCCCTACCGGTGCATCTAGAGGAAGCTCCATAATGCCCTCTGAACCCTCAGCTAAACCCAATTCGCTCGTAGAGCAGATCATCCCCATGGATGCTACTCCCCGCAGCTTAGTCTTTTTTATTTTAAAATTACCTGGTAAGCAGGCACCGATGGTTGCAACAGCTACTTTTAGAGAGGCTCGTACATTTTTAGCACCACAGATAATAGTCAGCGGTTCTATTTGCCCCACATCGACAGAGCACAACGTTAATTTATCGGCATTAGGGTGGCGCTCTGTCGATAATACGTGGCCCACCACGACACCTGAAAATTCACCGGCAACAGGATATAAGCCATCCACTTCAAGCCCAGCCATCGTGAGTTGATGAACTAATGCCTCCCGAGTCACGTCTGGGTTACACCATTGTCTTAACCAGTTTTCACTTACTCTCATGGCTTAGCTCTCTCTTAAAATTGCTTTAGGAAGCGTAAATCATTGTCAAAGAAAATTCTCAAATCATCGATGCCATAAAAAAGCATCGCCAAACGCTCCACGCCCATACCAAAAGCATATCCCGTACAATTCTCTTCATCATAACCGCAGGCTTTCAATACATTAGGATGAACCATGCCACACCCTAACACTTCTAACCACCCTGTATGCTTACAAACCCGACAACCTGCCCCACCACAGTTAACACAAGTCACATCAACCTCTGCAGAAGGCTCTGTAAAAGGGAAATAAGACGGCCGAAAACGCAACCCCACGTCACGCTGAAAAAAATCAATCATAAATTCCTGCAGTAAGCCTTTAAGTTCAGCAAACGTCGCTTTTTCATCAACCACCAAGCCTTCCACTTGATGAAACATAGGCGTATGCGTAATGTCCGAATCGCAACGATATACCCGCCCCGGCGCTAACATGCGCACGGGCGGTGTCATTTTTTCCATCGTTCGAATCTGAACAGGCGACGTATGTGTACGTAAAAGACTACCGTCGGGAAAATAAAAGGTGTCATGCATATCACGAGCAGGATGATGTGACTGAATATTTAGCGCTTCAAAATTATAGAATTCATTTTCAACCTCAGGGCCTTCAGCGAGAATAAATCCTAACTGCTGAAAAAAAACACCGATGCGATGACGTATTTGCGTAATCGGATGGACGCTACCCACACCCGTACCACGACCAGGCAGCGTTATATCTACATTTTCTTTGCGCAGTCTTGCTGCCAGCGCTTCCAACTCTAATTGTTGACGGCGTTCAGCCAATTGCCGAGATAGCTTTTGCTTGGCTTCATTGAGCACCTTACCCAATTTAGGCTTTTCTTCAACAGGTAGTGCCTTCAACTCCTTCACATAGCTAGTCAAGGAACCTCGTTTACCCAGTGCTTGAACACGAAGGTCTTCTAAACCGCTCAGGTCTGTAACCTTTTCAATCTGGCTTTCCACATCAGCGACAATAGCCTGTAAATCTTCTTGATACATGAGTTATTTCTCGACAGGAGAGGGTGTGAAACAGATAGCAAAAAGTGCTGGCATCCGAGCGGATGCCGTCACCACCTGCCCCCCCCAGAGAGGAATGCAGGTTTCTCTAAACGACTCTTTAAAACAACCACAATGGCTCGAGCAATCACCCAAGCAAAAAGAACGCGTTATAAAGCAGCCTTAGCTTTTTCGACGATAGTTGCAAAAGCCGGTTTATCATATACAGCAATATCCGCGAGCACCTTTCTATCGATCTGAATGTCCGCTTTATTGAGGCCATTAATAAATTGGCTATAGCTCATGCCACACTCACGGGCCGCCGCATTAATACGTACTATCCAAAGACTGCGAAACTGACGCTTTCTTTGTTTACGATCACGGTAAGCATATTGACCTGCTTTAATAACAGCTTGTTTGGCAACACGATAAACGCGACTACGCGCACCGTAATAACCTTTTGCTTCATCTAAAACTTTTTTATGGCGGGCTTTAGCCGTCACACCACGCTTTACTCTAGGCATATCATATTCCTCTTAAAAAAACGTTGACTATCGAGACCTCTAAAATGAAAATAGAGGCCGCAGCGATTAAAAATTAGGGTTTCCACAAATTCCAGGCTCTAGCAATGACTTTTGCCTTCCATAAAAACAAGTTGCTCACCGAGCACAGTTGTATAAAGGAAAGCGACATTGCCACCCATAAAACTTAGTCTTGGAGCATTCCACGGACCTGTTTTATATCAGCTGGACAAACGGCGGCGGTAGGGCGCAAATGGCGTTTCCGCTTAGCCGATTTTTTGGTAAGAATATGACGACGGTGCGACTGATTTCGCTTATACCCGTTGGCAGTTGGTTTGAAGCGCTTAGCAGCACCTCGATGTGTTTTTGCTTTTGACATGTGAATAAACTCCGCATTTAATATTTACGCCGCAGTTTCAACAACTCGGCCGTTCGCTCCCGAGATTTCTCACTTTAAAAAACCGAGAACCTATATGTTTCAACATATTATATTATTAAGAAACATCTTCTACTTTTTTTTGTTTTTGAGAGGAGATACCACCATAATCATCTGGCGCCCTTCCAGCTTAGGAAACTGCTCAACCACACCGTATTCTTCTAGGTCTGCTTGAATCCGCTTTAATAAGTCGGCTCCTAAACGTTGGTGGGCCATTTCCCGGCCGCGAAAGCGGACCGTGACTTTGGCTTTATCACCATGCTCAAGGAAGCGTATCAGGTTGCGTAGCTTTACCCGATAATCTCCCTCTTCCGTCGTGGGACGAAATTTGATTTCTTTAACTTGAACTTGGGTCTGTTTCTTCTTGGCTTGCGATTGACGCTTCTTAGCATCAAATAAATACTTGCCAAAATCCATCACTTTACAAACAGGAGGCTCAGCTGTGGGTGATATTTCCACAAGGTCAAGCGAAGCCGCCTTTGCTGCTCGCTTAGCTTCTTCTAAAGTTACAATACCTAACTGCTTGCCCTCAGCATCAATTAGTCGAACAGTAGCTGCTAAGATATTATCATTTAAGCGTGTTTTCTTACTGCTAATTTTACCCTATCCTCTTTATCGCTTTTTGCTCAAACGCGAATCAAGACGTGAAATAAACGTCTCTAGCGCCATAGAACCCAAATCCTCGCCCTCGCGAGTCCTAACCGAAACAGCACCCTCTTCCATTTCACGCTCACCAATAACGAGCATATAGGGAATGCGCCCCAAAGTACTTTCTCGAATTTTAAAACCTATTTTCTCATTTCTCAAGTCTGTCAACACTCTAACGCCATGCGCCTTCAATTGGCTAGCCACAGCGTTAGCATAGTCAGCATGCGCATCTGCGATAGTTAATATGGCAACCTGCAAGGGCGACAACCAAGCTGGCAAACTGCCTCCATGGTGTTCTAACAGCACCCCTAAAAAGCGTTCTATCGAGCCTAACAAGGCCCGATGCACCATCACAGGCACCTGTTTGCTACCATCTTCAGCGATATAATGAGCACCCAAGCGAGAAGGCATTGAGAAATCAACCTGGATTGTACCACATTGCCACACTCGTTCCAAACAATCGCGCAAGGAAATATCAATTTTAGGGCCATAAAATGCCCCTTCGCCAGCCGCTTCAGTCCATGCTAAGCCCTTGGCATCCAGGGCATGAGCCAAAGCTTGTTCCGCTTTATCCCAAACTTCATCACTCCCCACGCGCTCCACAGGGCGTGTAGAAAGCTCAACCTGAATCGTATCAAACCCAAAAGTTTCATATAATTCAAAAACTTGCTCTATAAGGTGCGCAATCTCGCTTTGTAACTGATTTTCTGTGCAAAAAATATGAGCGTCATCTTGTACGAAATGTCGCACGCGCATCAAACCATGCAAGGTGCCAGATACTTCATTGCGATGACAACTACCAAATTCTGCCATACGCAGAGGTAAATCGCGGTAACTTTTCAAGCCTTGATTGAATATTTGAACATGACAAGGGCAACTCATCGGCTTAATGGCATATTCTCGGCTTTCAGACTGCGTGGTGAACATCACATCGGCGTATTTATCCCAGTGGCCTGACTTTTCCCACAGACTGCGATCTACCACCTGTGGCGTGCGAACCTCTTGGTAGCCATAACGCTGCAATAAGTCACGAATATAATTTTCTACCAAGCGATAGAAGATCAAACCTTTGTCATGCCAAAAAATCATACCAGGCGCTTCTTCCTGCACATGGAATAAATCTAAGCGTTTTGCCCATTTGCGATGATCACGCTTCTCCGCCTCTTCTAGTCTGTGCAAATAAACGTTTAACGCCTTTTTATCAGGCCAAGCTGTACCATAAATACGCTGCAACATCGGATTAGCAGCGTCACCACGCCAATAAGCACCAGCCACTTTCATCAGCTTAAAGGCTTTTAGATGGCCCGTGCTCGGCACATGGGGACCACGGCATAAATCAGTAAAATCACCTTGAGAATATAAGGACAAGGTTTCATCAGCAGGAATGTCAGCGATGATTTCTGCTTTGTAATGCTCACCCATACCTTTAAATAGATCGATAGCCTCATCTCTGGATACTAGCTTTCTCGATACAGGCAGGTTAGCCTTTGCTAAATCGTACATTTTAGCCTCGATGGCGGCTAAATCATCAGGTGTAAAAGCCCTTTCAACGTCAAAGTCATAATAAAAGCCATTATCGATAACAGGGCCGATGGTTACCTGGGCGGTAGGAAATAATTCTTTCACCGCTTGCGCCAATAGATGGGCTGCTGAGTGACGAATAATCTCCACGCCCTCATCATTTTTTGCGGTAACAATCGCAAGCGTAACATCGTTTTTTATCACAAAACTCATATCCACCAAGCGACCATCTACTTGTCCACCCAAAGCGGATTTTGCTAAACCTGCACCAATGTCTGCTGCAACTTGGGCTACGCTTATAGCCTGCTCATAAACACGCTGGCTACCATCAGGGAGGGTAATCACTGGCATAAATGGATTCCTTTGGTCTTTGGAGAGAGAAGAAATACCCTTTATAGAAAGGGTTGGTAGGCACGAGTGGAGTCGAACCACCGACCACCACCATGTCAAGGTGGTGCTCTACCGCTGAGCTACGTGCCTACAACAGGGCACATACGTTACCATTCATATCACAAGAAATCAATAATTCTCAGCAACTCCTGTCTGAAACCCTTGGAAATATTTATTTATGCATTCACAGTTCCATCAACTTGTCATATAATGGCTAAAAGGCGCTTTCTTACTGTCTGGATTTATCATGAGCAAAAAAACTTTCTTGGCACTCTCGCTATTGACTAAAAATAAGCCTGGCGTCGTCACAGCACTGGCAAAGCTCACTAAAGACTGCGGCTGCAACATCCACGATAGCCACATGTCACAACTGGGCAGTGAATTCGCCATCATGGCATTGCTATCAGGATCCTGGGATGCCATTGCTAAACTTGAAACGCAATTACCCAACTTTAAACGGCGCAACCAACTACAAATTATCGCGCGCCGTACAGACGCTGCACCGGCACAAAAAAATCATCTCCCCTATTCTGTAGAAGTCATTGGCATGGATAACCCAGGGCTTGTACATGAAGTCAGCCAATTTTTCACAGAACAAGATATTAGCATTAGCGAGCTCTACACCAATACCTATTCAGCGAGTCACACCGGTTCACCTATGTTTTCTTTGGTCATGACAGTCACCATACCTGCAAATATTCCTATCACAACCTTGCGCGAAAAGTTTATCCTTTTTTGTGATGATTTAAACTTAGATGCAAACATTGAGCTAGCTAAAGAATAAAGGTTATATAACGCGATGTGCAAGTTTATCCAATTCTACGCAATAATTTTGTCAAATTAATGAATTGTCAACAGACCCTAGTCAGATTTGGACAATTTTTACTGAAAAAACGAGGATTTTAGCTATTGTAAGTCTTAGTTTTGTTATAGTAGGTCCCAAGAGAGTAGAACCCCAGGCATAAGCCCAGGGTTCGCGGGCATGAGCGACCGTATAGCTATTGGTAAAACCAACCGCGTAGAATCCAGGTACTCTAGCCCAGCTCTCGATACGTTTGAATGGTTGCAAGGGACACATAAAGTGCTCCCGCTTACAATCGTAAACACCTTTAACTATCGAGAGGACTATGATGGTAGCATATAATAACTTCGTTGGCATTGATGTCGGTAAATTCAATTTTTTTGTTAACTTGCACGGCGCCCCCCCCGTTCATGAATACCCTAATGACATCAGTGGAATACAAGCATTTCTAACCGAATACTCTGCAAAACTCCAACAAGCTTTATGTGTGATAGAAACAACAGGTGGCTATGAAGCGCCCCTGCTCTTAACACTCTGTCAACAACACATAGCGGTTCATCGTGCCAATACACGCCATGTAAAAAGTTTTATTCGTTCCTATGGACACGGGGTAAAAACCGATGCATTGGATGCAAAAGCTCTGGCACGCTATGGCTATGAACGACATGAAACCCTGGCTTGTTATGAGCCGCCCAATGATACTCAAAGCGAACTCTATAATTTGGTCAGTCGCCAGCATGATTTAAAGCAAATGCGCACAGCTGAAAAAAATCGATTGAAAGCTCCTAATACAAGCAGTTTAATGCAAGCCAGTTGCTCGCGTATGATAGAGATGCTTACGAATGAAATTGAAGCCTTTGAAACGCGCATTAATGCGTTGATAGCCGATGATGAATTACTGACGTCTAAGAAGACGGCTATACAAACCATACCAGGCATCGGAAAGATACTCTCCAGTGAGTTAATCGTTCTATTACCTGAGCTAGGCCAATTGAGTCGACGAGAGATTGCTTCTCTGGTGGGAGTTGCTCCAAGAGCGAATGACAGCGGAAGACATCAAGGTTATCGTTCCACGGGTCATGGACGACCAGGCATTAAGCCAAGGCTATACATGGCGGCGATGGCAGCACGGAACTCAAACTCTTCGTTAAAAACTTTTTATAATGGGCTTGTTGAGCGAGGGAAGCCAAAGAAAGTGGCTTTAACCGCATTAATGCGAAAAATTATTGTTATAGCTAATGCCCGTATTAAAGCGCTTAACTTGTCAATACAACCGACTTAAACATGAATCTATAGGATAGGCTCTCAGTCACACCTGCATAATTCCTGAAGCGGAGTGAATATTGATATTTCTCACCATTAAGCTTGTGGACCCTGTGTATAAGTGATGTACCCTAACTAAAAGTTGGTTCTCAGCGAAGGAGACACTTGAAAAAGCCGCATGTAGTTGATGGAGTAACAGCACTTTTGGTCTGTTATATGGGCAAAGAACTAACCTTTACAACATGGTTGATTCTAAATGACAAGTTTTTTCAGTAAAAATTGTTCAAAGATGGCTGGCAGACAGACAGCTAAAACCCGAGGTTTCAACTGCGGGGACTATATACTTAGGGCGCGTCATCAATTACCCTTTTCTGCTGCAAATTGCGTAAAATCAATTCAATTGCATGTTTTTTTTCGTCAAGTAGACCTACTATTATCCTTAAAAATACACACAATTACTCTCAATTTCCACGACGAAAAAGTAATTGATGACACGCCCTAGTTGTGCTGAGATAGTAAAAAACAATTTAACCATCGCCCGCAAAAACAAGTTGTCAACGCGCCTTATTTTTAGACCTTACTATTGTCTTCTGCATCCCTGCTATACTTACACTGAACGTTGAATTATAAAGGTTATCCACTCCATTTACTACCCAATAAATTGTGTAACACAAAGGGATGCTCATGATAAAACAAACTTTCACCGCCAAGCGTTTACTCGTTCTCGACACCAATGTCATTATGCACGACCCTACTGCATTTATTCGTTTCCAAGAACATGACATTTTTATCCCCATGACGGTCTTAGAGGAATTAGATAATGGCAAAAAAGGTTTAACAGAAGTTGCCCGCAATGTTCGACAGGTCAATCGTTTTATCGATGAATTAATTGCCGACGCATCAGAAAAAGCAATAGCTGAAGGCATTCCTCTCTCCAGTTTAAAAAACCTTGATAATGGCAGAACCGGCCAGCCTTCCGGAAGATTATTTTTTCAAAACATGGAAATCAACACCAGTTTGCCCAGCTTCTTACCGGGTACTAAAGCTGATAATACCATTTTGGCTACTGTGATGGATTTGCAGCTAAAACACCCTGAAACAAAAGTCACTTTAGTCTCTAAAGACATTAGTTTACGCATTAAAGCTTGCACATTGGGTATTCATGCAGAAGATTATTTCAATGACAGAGTGCTTGATGATTTAACGCAACTACATTCAGGGTTACATGTGCTGGCTGCTGATTTTTGGGAAACCCATGGCAAAGACATTGAGTCTTGGCAAGAAAATGGTAAAACCTATTATCGCGTTACTGGCCCTTACATTACCCAGTGGTTTCCTAACGATTGTTTAACGATGGAGAATGATGAAAACTTTCGTGCTGTTGTCCGCCATTGCAATGCTGACCATGCCATCATTCAAATGGCCAAAGACTACAGTAACCCTAAGCATGCAATCTGGGGCATTACCGCCAGAAATACTGAACAGTCTTTCGCATTAAATTTACTGATGGACCCTAGTGTCGCGTTTATTAGTCTACAAGGACATGCCGGTAGCGGGAAAACGCTGATTACTCTGGCAGCGGCTCTGGCACAAACCTTAGAACAAAATCTCTACCAAGAAATTATTATGACGCGGGTGACGGTGCCTGTGGGAGAGGATATTGGGTTTCTGCCCGGTACCGAAGAGGAAAAAATGACACCCTGGATGGGCGCACTTATGGACAATTTAGACGTGCTCAACAATCCAGAAGATGGCGACAGTTGGACCCGCGATGCTGGCAATGATCTTATTCAAAACCGCATCAGAATACGTTCGCTGAACTTCATGCGTGGCCGCACATTCCTCAATCGCTTTGTCATCCTCGATGAGGCACAAAATTTAACCTCAAAGCAAATTAAAACCTTGGTAACCCGTGCTGGTCCTGGCTCAAAAATTGTCTGCCTTGGTGATTTAGCACAAATCGATACACCCTACTTAACGTCTATCTCTTCGGGGTTAACGTATGCTGTGGACAGATTCAAGACCTGGGAACATAGCGGGCACATGACATTAGTACGCGGTGAACGCTCTAAGTTGGCTGATTTTGCTGCAGAAAATCTATAGGTCAAAACACTTGCAGGGTAGCGCTCCCTGGGCGCCACCCTCTTTCCAAGCTCAAACAGGCGAGCCTTCTTCCAGACCCTTTTGCGGCGATTCCCAAACCATTAAAATAGCTTTGACCACCGTGGCTAAAGGAATAGCAAAGAAAACACCCCAAAAGCCGAAAAGCCCCCCAAAAATCAAAACCGCAATAATAATAGAAACGGGATGCAAATCTACAGCTTCAGAAAACAGCAATGGCACCAAAATATTCGCATCAACGGTAATAATGATAGCGTAAATTGCCATCAAGTAAGCGAAATGT
Source organism: Gammaproteobacteria bacterium (assembly GCA_965230455.1). Taxonomy (GTDB): domain Bacteria; phylum Pseudomonadota; class Gammaproteobacteria; order CBDDKY01; family CBDDKY01; genus CBDDKY01. Next base: position 1,290,956 of record CBDDKY010000003.1, on the reverse strand, counting down.
GATGACCAACCCCATTGCAATAAAGCAATAATGGCCACAGGGATAGTAACAATAACAGCCCCAATATAAGGGATAATGACAGATAAACCAACCAGCGCCCCTAATAATAAAGCATATTGTAATCCCATGGCCAAAAAAGCTATTACCGTTACAATGGCAACAATCACCACTTCAATCAACTTACCGCGCACATAATTACCTATTTGCACATTGATCTCAGACCATACACGCAGTAGAAGCCGCTTTTCTTCGGGAAGAAATTTCTTAATACCCGTCAAGAGGGTCCCTTTATCCAGCAAGAAAAAGAAAACTAACAATGGCACTAACACCAAATAAACCACTAACGTAATGAGGCCTGGAATGGATGCCACAGAGAAACCTACCAAAACCTGCCCATAATGGGTTAAATCTTCACGGAAAGTTGCCACCATGGTTTTTAATTGTGCTTGCGTAACAAAGTCAGGATATTGCGTTGGTAATTGTGCTAAATGGTGTTGCGCTAAGGTCAACATGTGAGGGATTTCAGAATACAAATGCAGCATTTGTTGCCAAAGCAAAGGGACAAGCCCCAAAAATGCAACTAACACCACACCTAAGAAAATAACGAAAACTGTGCTGACGGCTACCAAGTGTGGGCAACCCAGTTTCTTCAGCCGCTCCATCATGCCATCTAGGAGGTAAGCGATAATAACACTTGCGATTACCGGCGCTAACATATGCCCCACTAACCAAAAAACAGTAATAACTGCAATAATAGCTAGCCATAAGACCAGCATAGCTGAGTCTGAGAAGTGTCGTTGATACCAAGTAGATATAGTTTTAAACATCTGCGCTCGCACTCCCACCTTTTACCAGCCAAAAAAAATACTCCCCATTATCTTGCTGTGTTTTCAACAGCTGATGCCCTGTATTATTAGCAAAACTCGCAAAGTCATCAACGGCTGTGCTATCTGTGCTAACGACTAATAAAACATCACCCTGCGCCAAGTCCCGCAATGCTTTTTGCGCACGCAATAAAGGAATGGGGCAATGGAATCCTCTGGTGTCCAAGATTAAATGAGGCTTGATTGCTTCTTCTAACATAAAGCACTGTCTATTGTTTGCATCACTGAAACCATTTCACAGGCAACATCTACCGCCTCTACACCTTTATGGCCTTTCTGACCACCAGCTCGCGCCAATGCCTGTTCAGCATTCTCCGTGGTTAATACACCAAAAACCACGGGAATGTCATGATCGAGACCTACACGCTGGCAACCTTGGCTGACCTGTTCACAGACATAATCATAATGTGTCGTCTCCCCGCGGATAACAACACCTAAGGCAATAATGGCAGCAAATTTTCCAGAGCGCGCCATACGTTTTGCAATCAGGGGAATTTCCACCGCCCCTGGAACATCCACGCGCACTATCTCTGCAGCACTAAAACCTAAACTATCCAAGCGCTGCTTAGCACCCTCATATAAGGCTTCGGTAATTTTTGTATTAAAACGACTTACAATAATGGCGACTGAAAAGGTATGCCCGTCTGTTTGTCCTGCAATATGTTGCATAATTTATAACTCCAATTCTGTTAATAGATGACCCAACTTATCACGCTTTGTTTTTAGATAATGTTCATTGTTAGACGTTGGTGTCATTTCAATGGGTAAGCGATTGACTATCTCTAATCCATAGCCATCAATACCATAAATTTTTCTAGGATTATTGGTGAGCAAGTTCATGCGCCGAATACCCAAATAACGTAAAATTTGCGAACCAATGCCATAGTCACGATGATCAGCTGCAAAGCCTAAATGATGGTTGGCCTCCACTGTATCCATACCTTGTTCTTGCAATGCATAAGCTTTAATTTTATTAGCAAGCCCGATACCACGCCCTTCTTGCTGTTTCATGTAAAGCAACACACCACCTTCCTCGGCAATCTTTTGCAGAGCAGCTTTCAATTGCCAACCACAATCACAGCGCGTAGAACCAAAAATATCGCCAGTCAAACACTCTGAATGCACACGAACTAAACAAGGCGATTCTGAAGATATTTCGCCTTTCTGCATCACAATATGCTGCATGCCATCTAGTTTACTTTCAAACACTTTAATTTGGAAATCACCATGGTCTTCTATGGGCAAGTTAGCACAAGCAACCTCTTTGACGAGATATTCCGCCTGCATACGATAACGAATTAAATCTTTGATGGTCACAATTTTGATATGATGCGCTTTGCTAAATTTCTCTAAATCAGGCATGCGCGCCATAGAACCATCGTCATTCATAACTTCACAAATGACCCCCGATGGATGGCAACCAGCAAGGCGAGCCAAATCAACACTGCCTTCTGTCTGTCCTGCTCGCACTAAAACGCCACCTTCTTTAGATCGTAATGGAAACATATGTCCAGGCGATACAACATCTTGAGGCCCACTATGGGGGTCAATGGCCACCGCGACTGTTTGCGCCCTATCTTGGGCTGAAATACCCGTTGTTACACCTTTAGCCGCCTCAATAGATACGGTAAAAGCCGTCTCAAAGGGCGATAAATTTTCTTTAACCATCATAGGTAGATTTAAGCGTTCTAAATCATTCCCTTCCATGGTTAAACAAACCAAACCACGCGCATGCTTCGTCATAAAGTTTATATGTTCTGCCGTAGCAGCTTCAGCTGCGCAAAACAAATCACCCTCGTTTTCTCTATCTTCATCATCAACAAGAATAATCATTTTACCTTGGCGAATATCTTCGATAGCTTCTTCAATACTTGCAATGGGTGTTGTGGACACTGTGTAAACCTCCGCTAAAAACGCATATCACAATAAACATTGTTACCTGCAACCTGCCATACCAATGTTTTAGCTTTTTCTATAAAATTCATCGGCTTCGGGAAAGCCTCTAACGCATCCATGCCGTAAATCTTAGGCGCCACATACAAGAGTAATCGCTGCAGCAAGCCTTTGCTAAGGCAGGCATTAAGTAAACTTGGGCCAGCTTCCAGCCATAAATCGTGCACACCTTGCTCTCCTGCATAATCCAACAATGCATCTAAATCAACACAACCCTGCGCTTCGGGCAATTGTACACAAACTATTCCACGCCCTTGCCAATAATCTACCCGCTCTCTGTCTACTCGCTCTTTATGCAGCAGAATAATATCCGAGTGTAGAGTTAGCAGCCTTGCGCTCTCTGGCATCTCAAGGCGTGGGTCTAGAATGAACAGCTTTTTGCTAAAAATTTTGCCATTCTTCCTTACTGTCAATTGCGGGTCATCACAAATAATTGTCTTCGCCGAGGTTAATAGCGCATCACAGCTATCACGAAAATCATGGGTCAACGCCTGTAGGCTGGGATTAGTAATCGATAAAGGTTCACCTTTGCTGCCCGCCACCTTACCATCTAGACTCAAAGCAAGCTTTCCCGTCACCCAAGGCCTATGTCTTTGTGTCCAATGGGCATAACTGTCGTAGAAACGATTAATCTCAACGCAGTCTAAGCGTTCACAATGAATACCCGCTGCCTGTAATGCGGCCTGCCCCTGTCCAGCAACGAGAGGATTAGGATCAGCAAAACCATAATAAACCGCTTTTACTTTCTTGTTAATCAAGAGGGTAGTGCAAGGCGGGGTACGCCCATGATGGCAACAAGGCTCCAACGTGACATACACTAACGCCCCTATCGTTTCTGCGTCGGATAAGCCATGTAAAGCGTTCACCTCAGCATGAAGCTGACCACACCCCTGATGAAAACCACGCCCAATAATACGCCCATCACGAACCACTATGCATCCTACCGCCGGATTTGGAGCACAACGCCCCCGCCCTTGTGCAGCAAGCGCTAAGGCTTCTTTCAAATAGGCTTGCGGCTCCATAATAACTCCAGCTCGTAGAAACCCCTCATTGTACCAAATATTTACCAGTAAAGGGGATATTTTTCTAGCCCCAGCCTACAGATTTTATTTTTATTTGTTTGATTTTTTGCAGCAATTCCTGCTGGGAATTGCCAACCTATCGCGTGGGGATTTTTAAGGGTGAGCCGTGTTCCCGCGAAGCGGGACAGCAAAGTATAACTTTGCTGAAGGGCAAACGCGAGGCTAGGAAGGCCGAGCAGGGTTATCCAAAAGCGATGGAATTCCGGCAGGGACGCCAGCAAGAAATTTGTCTTCAGAGTAAATCGCCGTCCGCGCGGATTGATTCCGCGCAGGGTAAGCCCGTCTAAAAAAAGCATTGCTTTTTTTAGGGCGCACGCTCGAGCAAGGATGCTCGAGCCGGTGCTAACCAATAGAATGCGTTTCCAACAGGAAGCCATTCCCGCAAGATGATTGCGAAAAATATTTACCTAATCACTTGCAACCTATTGATATATTATTTAAGGCCAGCGGGAATTGCTGGATTTTTTGTTTTTATATTGATATCATCCCCAAAATACCTCATATTAAGGAGAAGAGCATGCCTTTTTATATGAAAGCTGAAGATATTTCAGGTTCTGTTTCCAAAAAATACCATGAAGGCTGGATAAAACTAAACGCGTTGGATTTTGGCCTATCTCGCCAAATTGATACTCAACCAGGCAATACCCAAAATAGAGAAGAACTGCTTGCTCAGATTAGCGAAATTGTCATCAGTAAGCCCATGGACAGATCAAGCCCCAAGCTATTTGACGGGGGATGTAGAGGACATTGTTTAGGTACCATAATCATCCACGCTTGCCGCACTGCCAACGCCTCTGACGAATATTTAGAATATATAGTCCCCGCAGTTGAAAGTTCGGGAAATTATTTGTTAATGTGATAACATAAGTTTTATATTTTAGCGCCTGGATGTTAGTCAGATTTGGACAATTTTTACTGAAAAAACGAGGATTTTAGCTATTCTAAATGACAAGTTTTTTCAGTAAAAATTGTTCAAAGATGGCTGGCAGACAGACAGCTAAAACCCGAGGTTTCAACTGCGGGGACTATATCTTAGAGGATACTATTATTAGTCATTATGACGTAACAGGAATAGATAGTGATGAAACAAGCGAGTTATTAGAAACCGTCCATCTAAATTTTACCAAGCTCCAAATGAAATTTATCCCCAGAGATGCGAACAATCAACCGGAAGGCCCGCTTGTTTCTGGTTATGATTTAGCACAAGGCGTACCATTATAAGGACTGCTCATGAAGGCACTATCTATAGCTGAAGCACTGGGCCAGGGTATGATTTCCGTACCTGAGACACTTTGGGATGGTATTAAACGAACCGGCCAGGGTTTGGCTTTTTGGGATACTGAAGAGGAAATAAAGATAGGTGAACAGAATCGTAGGGCATATCATGTGCTATTGGACGTTATACGGTACGGCATTATAAAAAGAAATTCACCTGTTGAAAAAGCCATTCGTATCATTTTATACAACTTTTATGAATCTTTATCTCCTTCAGCAAAGGAAAAAGTTATCGAAGCTGCGGTATTAAAAGGCTGCTTTTTATGGGGAAAAAGCATAAGCAGCGCGGGACTCGCTAACTATTCTAGTGAAGTTTTTATTGAGCAGCTTGCAGCAAACTCTACAATAAAAACCTTCTTAAAATTTACCATGGGCGCTACGTTTAGTTTACTTGCAATGCAAGGCTTGCTTTATAAAGCAGGTGCTGCCAGTGACAGACTTAGAGCCAAACATCCAAAACTTTATCAGCAACTAAGGGCAAAAAACCTCGATATGATATACTTTCTCATCGAAAAGCCAGCCCAAAAATATCTTGATGCAATAAGGTTAAAAAGGATGAAAATGGAAATATCAATTCTATTTTGAACTATGGTGACTAAATACGATGAAGAATTTTTTAAAACTTTTTTTTTCGCTTAAATTTTGGATCATGGGAGTAATTTGTTATGTTCTTTCGGGTCTTTTTGTTAGTGCCTCTTGGTATATTATTGCTTACACTCAACCCATTATATGGTGGTTTAAATTTATTTACATCTTTTTAGTTGGAGCCCTATTATATTTTTCATATGGGCCAATCGAGCGAAAAATAGTTGACAAACTACTCAAGCGTTAATGACCCTGACAGGGCCTACTTTCTTATAGAGCTCCCCCCAGGCAAAAATACCTAAATACGCTTAGATTAAATAGGATGAATCTTGGAGTATCAACTCTATTTTGAACTATGGTGACTAAATACGATGAAGAATTTTTTAAAACTTTTTTTTCGCTTAAATTTTGGGTCATGGGAGTAATTTGTTATGTTCTTTCGAGCCTTTTTGTTTATGCCTCTTGGTATATTATTGCTTACACTCAACCCATTATATGGTGGTTTAAATTTATTTACATCTTTTTAGTTGGAGCCCTATTATATTTTTCAGTTGGGCCAATCGAGCGAAAAATAGTTGACAAACTACTTAAGCGTTAATGACCCTGACAGGGTCTACTTTCTTATAGAGCCCCCCAGGCAAAAATACCTAAATACGCTTAGGTTAAATAGAATGAATCTTGGAGTATCAATCCGATGAGAAAGCTTTTTAAAAGTCTTTTTTCCCTCAACAGCTTGTTCATGTTAATAATTGCTTGGCTTCTATCTGTGGTTGTTGCTTACGCCAGTTAATATCTCATCGCTTACTGCCAACCGACAAACCCATGGTGGCTTAAGCTTGTGTATATTTTTTTATTTTGGCTCTTAGGACACTTTATATTTGATATAATTGATTCTAAATTAAGTAATAGAACAAAAACCAATATACCTTAAAACCTAAATTTCGCCGTTGAAATCGTCGCGAAGCTGACTAAATCCTTTAGATTCGGTGAGTTAAACGGCCTCCCCAGATAAGAAAAAGATTGCCTGTTTATCCATCGATTATCAAGCTCTTCTTTTCCTCGCCGTTAAGATACAAGGTTTAGCACTGATTGAGCGCTATACTGTCCTCAGCGCGGATGAATATGAATATAGTCGGGGTCAGAGAAAATTGAGCTCATTTGAGGCAGCCTGGTGAACTAGGTCATGAAAGTACACGCAAAAATGACATGCTATGTATTCGCTTTATTCGATAAGTGACACTGACTTGTTCCAACGACGACCGCGGTTATTGTGTTAGCCGATAGAGTGTTTGGTAGATTAATTGGGAGCCAAGTCGGATAGGAATTTTGACGCTTTTGCTCTAGACAAATACTACTCACTCTTGTAGTATGCGAAACATCTTAAAAACTGTATAACTATTTACCAAAACCTCCCGCGAAACAAAAATATCCTCTTAAATCAACCGCTTTCAGTGGGAATGGGGGGTTCTTAAGAGGGGGGGGGGGGGGGGGGGGAAATGCCATTCTCCCACTTAAGCGCCGCAGGCCAAGCTTTGCTTGGCCTGGCGTCAATTAGGGGTAACTATTCAACTATTTTTGCTGAATAGTTGCAAAACTATTAATAAAGTAAACAGGCGAGCCCATGAAAGCTAATCAAGAAAGAACATTATCACCATGGTATTTAAATTTATCTGATAACGATGCATTGTCCTGCCAAACACTGATTGCTGATATGGCAAAATCAGCAAAAAATATGGCTGGCGATGATAGCAGGAATACCTACACTACCACCAACAGCTGCTGCATTGCTTCCCTTGAAAATGGAGATCATATTCATATTCAACAGCGCCCCACAAATAATCAAAATGACACATTATGTTATGCATTGTATCGTGTTAGTACCCCTGTTATAAAAGGGGGCTTTGGTGTCATTAAAACCTTAGTGGCTAAGGCGCTTGTTAACCAAAATGGCAGTATAGGTTTTTATCGGCCCAGTAAGCTTATTAAGCATATTACGTCATCTGATGGCAAATGTTTTAACAAATCTCAAATCGAGGGCCTCCAACGTGAGTGCCAGATGTTTAATCTGGCCTATCCCAGTAAGAAGCATGAACCCAAAGGGCGAGCCCATCTGATATTTAATCAGACTAAAACCTGCGCGTATCTTTACATGCCTATACTAGGGGATATAGATTTGCACGGCCTATTAGCAGCAATAATACCGAAACACGACCTGACTTGGGGATATCAGCTAAGTGGTGCAGAGTGTTATGAGCTTGCCGCTAATATTTGCGCGGAAGTGGACCGCATACATAAACTGAATATCGTACATAATGATATCAAACTTGCTAATTTTATGATCAACATCCATACGCTAGAAGTCTGCCTAGTAGACTTTGGCTTTGCGCACAACTTAAACGATAAAACAACACAATGTAGTGGGACAGAACCGAATATTGCTCCCGAGAAGCTCGAGGCGAATCGTAGTGGCATTAATATTCCTCAAACACAAGCGGCAGATTTATTTTCTTTAGGCAAGTGTTTAGATAAGCTATTTTTTGTCAGTTTAGGTAAATCCTACGGGTGGAATTATGAGTATCTAAAAGGATATAATCTTGCTAGTCAGGAACATGAGCTTACAGAATTTTTCTTTACTACAATACAAGATAATTCTACGGTAGCTCTATTTGAGGGTAATTGTGAGATAGTAGCTGATAAACTCATGTCTATCCTTAAAGGATTAGATGCACACAACCCTGAAGAGCGTATTAAGCAATTATCAGAGCTATCTGCGTTATTTGATAAAGACGTATTAGCAAAGAGTTTCTTCCGCGGTCAAACATTCCCTCCCGTTTCTAATACATCTAATATAAAGCGTGTTAATTTCTTTAAGGAATATCGAAGAGCGGCTAATAACATATTAAAAAATAACGCGTTAGAATGCTCCGTGGAAATACAAAAAAAGTTAGAGAATAATACGCATTCTGATGATAACATATCAAAAAATGACACTTTAGAATGCCCTATGGAAATACAAAGCAAGTTAGAAAGTTATAGTCCGCCATTTAAGCTTTTCCCGCCCACAATAATAGAACTCCCTATAAAAATCAGCAATCCCCTCAAGATGGGATCTACTTGCAGATTGTTATGAGGGAGCTATCTTTTCAACAACAAGTCGCCATCCATTGGTTTCGCCAAGATTTACGTTTATTAGATAATCCAGCGCTCAGTTTAGCTGCCAAGCATGAACATGTCTTACCCATTTATATCCTGGATGATGAGAATGCCGGTGATCATGCCATGGGAGCTGCAAGCCGCTTTTGGTTACACCATTCGCTAGTCGCATTGAAACAATCTCTGGGGGGTAAACTATCCATTTATCAGGGTAATCCCATGGATATTCTTGCAGATATTGCGAAGCGTTTTGCTATTAAAGCTATCTATTGGAATCGCTGCTTTGAACCTTGGCGCATCAACCGTGATAAAGCACTTAAAGCACATTTGATTGCCAAAGGCATTGATAGCAAAAGCGCTAATGGCACGTTGCTGTGGGAACCCTGGAATATTAAGAAAAAAGATGGCACTCCCTATAAAGTCTTTACTCCCTTTTATAAGAAAGGTGCACTGCAAGCGCCTCCTCCCCGAGTTCCTCTGCCAGCACCTCGGTCTATTATTTACCATCGCGATAGCGCTGCGCTAAACAGTGCAGAACAATTAAAATTATTACCCACAATTCCCTGGCATAAAAAAATAAAGACTCATTGGCAAATGGGGGAAACAGCCGCCCATGAGTGTTTTCAACAATTTATTGACGAAGGCCTGCCTCAGTATAAAGAAGGGCGAAACTTTCCCGCAAAACCCTATGTCTCAAGACTCTCCCCGCATTTACATTTTGGTGAAATTTCACCGAACCAACTTTGGTATGCGCTACGTAGCACGGGAGATGATGAACACATCGAACATTTTTGCAGCGAATTAGGCTGGCGAGAATTCTCCTATAGTTTACTTTACTATAATCCAGAGCTCCCCTATAAAAATCTACAAACAAAATTTGATGAATTTCCTTGGCGCCAGGATAGCAAGCAATTAAACGCTTGGCAACGAGGTCAAACGGGCATTCCCATGATCGATGCTGGCATGCGTGAATTATGGCAAACAGGCTACATGCACAACCGTGTACGCATGCTGGTGGGGTCTTTTTTAGTCAAAAATTTACGCCTGCATTGGCACCATGGTGAAAGATGGTTTTGGGATACTCTGCTCGATGCAGACTTAGCCAATAACAGCACCAGCTGGCAATGGATTGCAGGCTGTGGTGCCGATGCAGCCCCCTACTTCCGTATTTTTAACCCTGTTACCCAAGGCCAAAAATTTGATCCAGACGGCCACTATGTGCGTGAGTTTATCCCAGAAATTGCAGCCTTGCCCAATAAATATTTATTTTGTCCCTGGGAAGCACCGAAAGCCATTTTAAAAGAGGCTAAAATAAGTTTAGGAAAGAACTATCCTAAGCCTATCGTCGACTTAAAAACATCCCGGGCTTGTGCATTAGAGGCTTTTCAGACACTCAGGGGAGTATAAAACTTAGCTCCAAGCCCAAATACTCCTAAATTCCACCGTTGAAATCGTCGCGAGGCTGACTAAGTCGCAGTCGATTTCAACGGCGGAATTTAAGATAGTAATACTTTCTAGCAATGCCAGCCAAACAACCGTTGTTTTATGAAAAGAGCTACAGAGCCTATGACAGGTATTTTTTTTAAAAACTGCAACTTACGCGGAATAGTTGATCGCTTATAGCGGTTATAAAGCGTTGGTTTTTCTTGCTGAACAGGGACGTTGTAAAAAAGCTTTAGTTTTTCCCGCTCTGCACGAACCTCATCACGTATTTTTACCATAAACTCTTTTGTCTGTTCCTGTAGCGCATTTTTAAGCTTTATATTTTCTTGCTGCAAACTTTTCAACTGTCTTTTATCAATTTCATAGGTCTTAAAATCGTCAAACCAATTAATTTGCTTAATGTCACCATTAAAATCCTGCTTGACTTCAATCGGCCAAAATGTAGAAGTCGCTTCAATATCTCCTATATCCATTTTAAGCTTTGGCAGTTTAGTTTCAGATTCTTGCACAAAAGCACACAGACTATACCCATGTTGAATAAAATGACCATGCTTAATATCATACCCACATAACAACAAAACATACATTAACTGCCCAAGGTTCCAGCCTGTGGAGACATGTCCACCCACAACCTCGTTTTTAAAAGGGGGAACCATGATACAAAGCCAACCCTTTTCTGAAAGCAACTCACGACATTTATCTAAGAAAAAACCGACATTTAAATTATGTTCCAAAACATGTGAGGCCCAAATCATGTCAAATTTCTCTGTAGATTTAAACTCTTCTAGCGACGTTTCCTCATAGTTAATAGCTAACTCTTTAAAATCCCTTTGAGAATAATCATATTGCTCAATAGCAAGACCAATACCGGTAACTTGACGACCATGGCTTGCAAAAAACATACTGGCCCCACCTGAACCAAACCCAATATCTAGCACCCGTTTAGCATTAAGCCGTAATGCCATATTGGCTAAATCAAAGGTTCCTTCCACAGAAAAATTATACATTAAGGCTTCAGTTTGATTAAATTTCATTGTTTATTAATCCTTGCTTCTATGACACTAATAAGTGAATCATATACACGACTAGAGAAATGAGTCTTACTGTACTCCAGGGCGCATTGAGACAATACTGAGCACAGCGTGGGAGACATTTTACACATCAGAATACTATCAATCCACTCATCTACAGTATTAGCGACCAAAAAGGCACTATCCGCGCCATTTTCCATCCCCTGCATACCAATACTTGATGTTATGAGTGGCATACCATAAGCTAGGGCTTCAACATTTTTAATTTTTAAGCCAGAACCATAACGAATAGGGTTAATAGCAACGTTAAAACTTGTATAAATAGCTTCTAAGTCAGGCAAAATACCGTGGAAAAATATATTTCCTGCTTTCTTCCATTTTTTAACCCGAGGACTATTACAAATTGGACCATATATATTCAATGAAATTTGCTGGCAACTCTCAAAGTAACACCACACATTGTTTAGAAACCACTCTAAATGTGGTGTGTTTGCTGCACCTGCAACAAAGCCAATACGCACTATCTCATCGACAATCGGTTTAAAACAAGGTTGCCCCACTACTGCATGAGGAACCAATAAGTTTTTAGCTTGCGCTATTTTTTGTTCAAGAAAATGCTTCTCATTCTGCTGGATGGATAGAACATAGTCATACTTATCTAGCATGGCTATTTCCTCAGCTTCAGATACTTCAATAAAATTCACATCCGCATTTTTTCTATAGGATATTGCCCGTTGAAAAAATAAGTCATGTGTATCAATAATGCGACACGCATCAGACTTCAGCAAATCAAATAGATAATCAAACTTTATATATTCAATAATGACTGACTTATAGGTAATATGTTGGGAGAAATAGGCAAATTTATGAACCAGCTCTTTGCGATAGAACTTTTTCAATGTAGGATTTTTAGGGGGAGACACATGCATAATCAACGCATCAGGCGGATAAATATCTTGTTCGAAGGCAACAGTGATATCAAGCTCCAAACCTCTTAGCCTAACGCGGTCAACGGGTGATACCTTCCCTACAAAAAAGACCACAATACGAAACCGCTTATGCAATGCCACAAGTAATTGATAAATTCTTGCTTGATTACCAATATTACGCATCCAAAAGGCTACATCAGTTACCATGATCATATCTACATCACGCTTGAAGGGCAGACTTTTCACCTGGTCAAATGTGATTTTTGTGGTGACTGTCCGTTTGGAGCCATCACGCTCTATACGCTCCTCCGTGCCAAACTCACCAAAGCAATAAAAATCTTCCAGTAAGTAACTAATAAAGCGCTTTACCTTCTCAAAATTAACAGCCAAAGGAGCTTCACGTAGCTGTTCGATGAGTTCTTCTGCCGATTTAACTGACTGATTAATTTCAGGGTGTGTATAAAAAGCCTCACCAAAATAGTACGTAGGTTTTTGCTGCATCATGGCATTCACACCAACGCCTGAGTTGATCAATGCCACAGCATCACACAGGGCCAGAAGATCTTTGAAATGCGTATCATCATCCACATAATGCAGGAGCTTGGTTTGTCGCTTCTCTACTTCAAGGGGATGCTTTTTTACAATAACAACCCAATCTGCAGCAAGCGCTTCCTGCACAATAATAATTTGAGCCAAGAAATCATCTAAGTTTTTCACATGACCAGAAAAATACCGAATCACTACATCAGAAGGTCTTTGCAGAGGAACAAATAGCACCTTTTTGGCCTTAGCAATACCTAACTTTTTTCGCAGCGCCTCCCCACCTATCATTTTACCTTGCTTCTCTAAAGAAGTTGCGGCACTCATTTGTTGCTCTATATACGCTGTCACACGCTCATCTCGCGCTTTGGACAAAGGCTTATCCCAATTGACAGCGTCATAGGAAACACTATCTGCATTAAAACCATTAGCATCAAAAAACCAGGAGTGAGAAAGCGCACCTCTATCGGAGGTGATATATGGCATACTACCCGTTTTGCGTAGGTACAGATAAAAATCCAGTCTCTTTTCGTTACCATAGGGGTTTGGAAACAAGAATCTTGTTACACCCTCAGTTATACACCAATGAATAAAATCGCTGTATTCTGGTATATCATTCTCATGAACAAATATTTTCTCTACAGAAAATAACAGATGCGCAATATTTTTAAAAAACAGGCTAGTTTTATCGCCAATACAGCATATTTTTTCTCGTTTATTGCTCATGGCGTAATACTCAACTTAGCTTCACAAAAAAAGCACCCATGCACAGTTTCATTATTAGCAAGCATCTTTTGGGTACGTGTCACCTCAAAAACACAAGCGTTAAAAATCCTATCGTAATAGTTATCACCTGATTTTTGTGGTTTAGCACCAATATTTAAACTATAAACACCGGGCGATAATAACAGCTGTGGGATTTCAACTTTCCATAGATAATTTTGTCCAGATTTAAATGGCATAACATCAAGTTGGTGGTCGGTGGAGTTAATAACGAAAACATCATAGCCTCTGGCATCTCGGCAAACTAACCCTAAGTCAAAGCTCTGTGCGATTTCTGCAGACACATGAAAATAAGCGGCTATTTGAATGGATTCAAAAATACAGACCTTATTACATTCTTCAATATTCTCATTGAAAAGTGAAAGTTTAAAATAAGTTAATGCACCATCGCCAGAGCGCTCCGTTGAACAAGATAAATTTGAACAGCTATAGTGTCTATCAAAATCCGCTGCAGGTAGTATTTGGCCTTTAACATTTTCTTCCTCAACATTCTCAGATGTATCCCCTTGTTTATCTGTTTTTTTTGTAGGCCCTGCTACACTATTTTGATATAAATTTGTAACTTCATCTACATTACCATAAGCAAGCATTTTACCCTGTTCTAAATACAATGCCTTGTCACACAAGGCTTTTACATCATGCAGACTATGGGAAACAAAAAACAACGTTAGTCCTTTTTCTAGCATGACTTTTAGCTTGTTAATACACTTTTGCTTAAAAAACATATCACCCACAGACAATACTTCATCAACAATGAGGATTTCAGGATCCAGACTAATAACCACAGAAAAAGCAAGCCTTGAACGCATGCCCGAGCTGTAGGTTTTAACTTTTTGATCAATAAAATCACCAATATCAGCAAAGCGCAAAATCTCTGGTAATTTAAGCTTAATATCTTTCGATGAATAGCCAAGCACTGAAGCATACAGAAATACATTATCCAGGCCTGTAAACTCAGGATTAAAGGTAGCACCAAGCTGCACCAAAGCCAATATCTTACCTCGTACATCTACATATCCACTGCTTGGCTTCAAGAGATCTGCGATAATTTGTAATAGTGTTGATTTTCCACTACCATTTTTGCCAATAATAGCCAAACAATCACCCCGCTTCATCTCAAAGCTAATGTTATCTAGGGCTTTGTGTTCGCGATGATATTTTTTACCTCGAATATTTAGCGCCTCTTTTAAGCGCCCTCGTTTACTATTATAGAGCTTATAGGACTTGCTTAAATTCTGAACAGATATAACTATGTCTTGCCTCATCTTAGTCCTCATAGTACTTCAATAAAATGTGGACTAAGACGCTTGAACAGAAAAAAGGCCGACGTTAAGATAGCTAACGTCAAACCCCAAAAATAAACACCTTGCCAAATCAAGTCGAAAAAAGGTTTTGCGTGAAGAATAGTATCCCGGTAACCCGATACAACATACTCCATAGGATTGAGATGCGCTAACCAAGCAAAACGAGTAGGAATTCTATCCTTATCCCATAAAATAGGTGTAAACCAAAAACCAAATTGCATGATGATAGGAATAAGCTTTTCAATATCACGAAAAAAAATAAAGAAAGAAGCAGTAATTAAACTTACGGCAAAGACGAATGCAGCACAAGCAAAAGAGTAATAAAACAGTTGAAAATACATGAGATTGGGAAGAAAACCGTATAATGCTAACACCGCCATTAAAATAATAGCTAATAATAAGTGTACGTAAATATTGGAAAAAAAAACACCAAAAAACAATGTGATGCTTGGCACATTAACATTTTTTACCACATAGGCATATTTTCGGAAAACACTGGTTAATTGTACACATGTGGTAGAAAAAAATAACCATGGAATAAAGCCCGTCGCTAGAAATACTATGTAAGGTGTTTTAGAGTGATTAGTCCCACGCAAACCAAAATGTACGACCGTGGCTACTACTATTAAAAAGCTAAGTGGCTGTACTATTACCCAAATTAAACCTAAGGCGGTCTCTTGATAGCGCTGACGAAAATCTCGAAGGCTGAGCGTATAGGAAAGGTATAACAGCCTACCCAATGCTTCTCGCAGCGAACTGAATTTACCTAATGCGCTATGCCTATTAGCCATGTGTTCTCCCACAGCAAAACCATTCTGTTACCCCATTGAACATAAGAAGGCACTGTTGAAAAGCAGAAGCCTCAACAACATTGTTTCTAATCAACAAGTTATGATATAAATTTTGGTATAGCGCCTGGCGCCACAAGCGGATACCCGAGAATAAAGACATAAGCATGAACAAAGTAAGCGACTTTTAGCAGAAAATTATCTGCACCAAAATTGACCATATTCTACACTATTTAGTAACAATAGACAAGATGCGGTAGGCGCTCTGTTGGTAACATGCTGCTCGTCTGGTTTAGGTAGCAGGCCATTTGTCCGGAATTGGCATAAGCTAATTGTAAGTAAAAACAAGGGATTAGCATCATGAAACGAACAAAAGTGTTACAGGAGATCCGGATAATGACATTTCAACAACTCGGCCGTTCGCTCCCGAGATTTCTCACGTTAAAGCTTATTGCTCAGCTACGCTGAGCATGTATTGTACTTTTGTAAAAATCCACTAGCTGCTTGATGATTCTATCAGGTGCATTCTGCTCCACCCTTTTTTGAGCTGCTTCTTTAAGGCGCGCCAAATCCTCAACCGGTAGTTGAAGAACCTTCTCTATTTTTTCTGCAAGACTTTTAGGGTCCTTTGAGCGGCAGAGAAATCCATTTTCACCACAAACTAGTAGTTGAGCAAGCCCTGCCTCAGGCGTCCCAATCAATAGCCCACCTAGGCCCATAACTTCCAATGCTGTATTAGGAAAGTTATCCACCCAAGAGGGGATCAAGCAAGCTCTAGCAGCTTTAATCAATGGATAAAGCGCTTCGTGATTTAGCAAACCGGTAAAGTGTAGGCGATTAAAAGCACCTGGAAGCAATTGATGAGCTAACGTCTTTGGCTTCAGCCCTTCCCCTTCTACCAGAATATTGCTATCACCAACAAAAACGAAGTGTACGTCTGTATATTTTCCAGCAAGCAAGCTAATTGCATGCAAACAGTCTACATATCCTTTCATTTTTGTCAGCTTACCAAAGAAAAGAAAAAAACCATTTTTCTTAATCCCTTTTCTATAAAGTGCTTGTAGCAGCTTGTCATCCTGAATTTCAAGCTCATTATAAAACAAGGTTTCAATAGTCTTTATAGATGCTGGGGCAAGCCTTAAATCTTTTTCCAGTGAGCGGTTCGTGTGATCTGCGGGACCAAAAATTAGACCTATGAAGTTTTTTAAAAATTTCTCTTCTTCATGGATATGATAGCGTAAAGCAAGTCTATAACTTGGCGATACTTCTTCATAGCGCCGCGTATTGCTAGAAATTCGTACACAAGCAGGGATGCCTGGAAATTGCTCCAAGCCTGCTGCAGAGAAATTAGCGTATTGAATAATATCTATAGGAGAACTTTCATGGAGAACAAGAATAGCATCATTAACAGAGCGCGCTAAGCTATGATAAAACGCTTTCTCCCAAACACCACACAGCAAGCAATAGGTAGCATAGAAAAAATTTAGGGCAAAAGGGCACTTCCACACAAGCCGTTGCAAAATGGCTCCAATCCAACGCCAACCTCTTCTCTCGCGAGGTAATACGGGCTGTTTTAAGGCAACAACGTTGACGTCTTTATATTTGAATTGAAAAGACTCTTTTCCAAAAACAAGCACAGTAACATCATGGCCTGCTTTCACAAGTTCAGGGGCTAACCTAGCCAAGTAGTTAGCAAGCCCCCCATGCTCTATCTGGCCATCTCTAGTTAAAAATTCTGACGTAATAAAGAGTATATGCACGACGACTCCGCTATTCTATCACCTAACTGGGCCCGGGTTTGCTTTTAAACAGAAGCAATAGGTTTCTCGAATCATCTTGCTCACCGTGGCAAAAATAAAATGCATCCTCTTTACCACATAATTCCCTAATTTCTTCTAAAGAAGAAAGGTGGGGAGCAGAATTCTTTCCAGCAAAGTCCTTTGAAAAACGATTATGCTCTAAAATAACAATATCTTTACCGAAAGCCCTACAAAGCGCAAAAATCCGTTTGAATTCACTCCGAGACATACCATGCCCTAGCAGAATATGCAGAAAAATGCAGTCATAAGTTAATAGCGCTTCCTTTTTCATTACTTGTAAACAATCCGAAGCAAGATAGTCAGTATTAAGCAACTTTGAACACCCTAAGTCCGCTTTTATATGATTCAGTTCATTAACGACTTCCAGTATCCTTTGATAAGGACTTATGACATCACTAACTTTATGAAAAGCATGCCAGTGCGTGGTAGGCAAATAAGCCTGGTTAGGATAAGCTTGTGCTAAGCGCTTATCTAATTTCGTATCCGCTCGTTTATCCTGAATAATTTGTATGTTTAGATTAGGAGGACGTTTGGAAGCTGCTCTTTTCTTAATTAAATTAAAAAAATCTGCTAACGGAGGATGTTTTTTTATAAAATAAGTGGAAAAAACATTGGATGCCCAAAATAAAATACGATCATAAGCCAGCCGTTTTAATAATGCATTGCCAAGTATAGAAATATCATCATGAATAAACAGTGGCTTTGAACTTATTAATTGTGTTTTCATCGCCTGAAAAATGGTTTCATTAACTAAAAACCCACCACCATAGGACAAGGTAAAAGGCGTCATTGTAAAATCTTGATTATGACAGGCAGATAAAGTTAATACTTGTTGCGTTATATCACCAATCGTGTGGGAAGCTATCTGAATACCTCTATCCACTTTTACGGCTTGAGTATGCTGCCCGTAACGCGCTTTAAATTCCTCATCTTTAAAGGTAACATCTTGCCAAAAAGCAAGCTCCATATCTAAATTCGAGCTTCTACCTTCATTAAAAGCACCATTAGTAAATCCTACAGGCATTTCAGGCCAGGTATTTAACAACTCAACAGCCGATTTTCCTAAGTCTAAACAATAAAATCTACGCACAAAATCAACACGGTCTGAAGAAGCTAATAAAGTCTCCCACATATATTGAGCGTGCTTAATTTGGCTACAGCTAAAATCCACAGCAACTACTTTATCAACCACGTAACCTTGCGCAAGCACATTGGCTAAACAATGAAGAAAGTGAGCATTGCCAATACCTAAAAAAGTATGCGCGGCTTCTTTTAAACTATTTGGGCAAGGTGCAACTTGAATAACATCATTGCTACAAATATATCGGCTCTCTTGAACATCAACCTGATGAGCCTCTGTTAGCTTTGAAAAACCATAAGGATTGCCAAAACCATGAAGCATTAACTTTTCCAAATTCTACTCCTGAATCAAAGAACCTAGCAAGACTTAGCTGTAGCCGTTTCTGAGTGACTTAAATCACAAACAGCAATAATATTAAAACACGTAGACATAAACCCTACAGGTTCGACTGAGGTAGAGTGAAGCCCTAAATTACTGTACAAGCGAACATCTCGCTTACTGGCAAGTTTTAGTATCCAATAAATCTCACCACAATCATACTCTCTAACATGTTGGTAATAACCTGGCTGATAAGCCAATGCGGTTTCCAGTAATCTATCTCGATTAGGTGTTGTTATAACAAGGCGCGGCGCTAAACGAGCTATATCTTGTATAAAGGCTTCAACATCAGCCACATGCTCAATAACATCAACAGCCACTACTACATCAAAGGATCCATATTCATCTAAGAGTTCGGAACAAGCAAGACGCGTATAAGTAATATTTTCGTGCGCGCGGTTCTCTTTGCTCCATCGATGACAATCTTTATCAAATTCACTAGAAAAAAAATGGCAGGTAGGGAAAGCTTCTTTTGCATGCCATTCAAAGGTTCCTGTCCCTGAACCAATAACTGCAACCTTCTGACCATCCTCTATAAAGTGTTGCAATGACTTATTGAGTGCAATCATGTTAGGCCACTCAAAAGGCCCACCCTCTTCAACGCGTTTCAGCTTTTCTGCTAAATTAACACAGCCAACCTCTGGTCTGTCTTGATAGAAGATACCTTGTTTAGGAAATTGTGCCACATAAACAACTGCTGCCGACTTTCTAAAAGGCACACAGTATTTTAATATTTTTCTAGCCATCCCTAAAACTAGTTGCTTCAACTTTGTTTTTAAAAACACATACATTCTATATTTCCCCTAACAGAAATCATCCCTATGATTATTCAAACATGCAACTGAAAAAAACTTAAATTGTTAACAGGCCCTCATGCGTCAAATAAAAAACTTTCACCCGCTCTATGCTTCCTCTATATTTGACCATTCAATAGAAGGTGCGATGACATCACGAAATATAGGCCTTTGAAGATAGGCTTTTCCCTTAAGAGCTGATGAAGGCGTGTCAACCAGAAAAGGAATATGAATGTTAGCTTTTGGGATAAAACTCTTGCCATGATGCCGTGTGGCTCCAATGGTTAAAATATATCTATTGGAGCCATTATATCCACCCATCACCAACTCTGGGATATTAGCTGAGAGCGTATACTTTCCAGGACTCAAAGGTGAAATGGACATACTGTCATCATCATGAAAACTAAAAAATAACTCTCTAAATTCACTATCTCTAATAATAAAATAAAAACGAAAATCACCAAGTTCCTTAAAAGCTGTAAAGAAGAACGTTGCCTTAATGGGAAGGTTGTTTACCATAGTGATTTCCCCAGTCTCTGACTTCACCTCCAGCCCATCCTGTGAAAAAGTAATATTATCTAATTGAAATAGTTCTCCCCAATCTAGTCCTTGCAGATAAGATTTCAAATCCGAATCAGCCGTATTAACAGTTACCGCTTGCATATAGTGCTCAATGCTATCAGAAAGCCCACCGGCATAAGTACAATGCCCTTTATTCAGCACAAAACCTTTTTTACACAAGCTTTCAATAAGGCGCATGCTATGACTTACGACGATGATAGTTTTACCTTCACTTTTAGAAAGCTCATTCATCTTGCCGATACATTTTTGTTGGAAAGCAGCATCACCCACAGCCAGCACTTCATCAATTATCATAATATCCGATTGTAAATGCGCTGCTACCGCAAATCCTAGGCGGGTCTGCATTCCTGAGGAATAACGCTTCAATGGCGTATCTAAGAACCGTTCAATACCTGAAAAATCCACAATGGCATCTAACTGCTTACGAATATCATGCTTAGGCATTCCCATGATAGAGCCATTGAGAAAAATATTTTCACGCCCTGTAAGCTCAGGGTGAAACCCTGTGCCAACCTCAAGCAGACTTGTCAGCGCCCCTTTGATGCTAACTCGCCCCACTGTCGGCTCAGTAATTTGACTAAGAATTTTCAGCAGGGTGGACTTTCCCGCACCATTATGGCCAATGAGAGCTACTCTATCACCTTGATTAATTTCCATATTGATGTGCTGTAACGCCCAGAAATCTTCAGCCTTAGAAGAAGAGAAATTACCTTTAAGCAAAGATTTAACGGCAGTATGAATACTATCTCTTAAGGTATCATAGCGCTGCTGCTTGGAGGAGCGGATTCTGTACTTCTTACCTACATCTTCAATACGGATAACAACATCACCGGCCATAACTCTACCACCTACACCCTATCAGCAAAGTTACGCTCCATGTTTCGAAAAACGCGAAAGCCAATAACCAGCATAAAAAACGTTATAATAATTGCCATACATACACCCGGCCAATAGGGTTCTGTCGTTTGTCCGAGTAAGCACCAACGAAATCCATCAATAACCCCGACCATGGGATTTAGAGAATAAATAAGCCGCCATTTTTCAGGAATAATGGTACTAGAAAAGCCGACAGGAGAAATATAGAGGCCTAATTGTATAGCAAAGGGAATAAGATACCTGAAGTCTCTATAATAAACATTTAATGTCGCAATAAATAAGCCTATTCCAATGGAAAGCAAAATACCTAATAGAAGGAAGAATGGAAAGAATAAAATCTGTAGATGGGGGGCAAATTCATAATAGGCCATCAACAACACAAAAATGCCAAGTGAAATCACAAGATCCACCAGAGAAGTCGCCAATGTACTAACCGGTATAAGCAAACGAGGGAAATAAATCTTCGAAATCAAATTTGCATTCTGGACAAGACTTTCGCTGATTTGCTGCACCGCGGTTGCAAAAAATTGCCATGGCAAAAGGCCCGCAAAAACCAGTAAAGCATAAGGAACATCTGATGGAGATTTCAATTTGACAATCCTGCCAAATAATACTGTAAAAACGGCCATCATCAATGCCGGCCTTAACACAGCCCATATAATACCCAGTACAGTTTGCTTATAACGAACTAAGATATCCCGCCAGGCAAGAAAATATAGCAGTTCTCTATACTTATAGAGCGCACGCCAATAAGACCGCTTGCTACCAGCCTCAAGAATAGTCTCCTCAATGGGCTCATTGCCACTTAACATGTATACCTCTCATTGGGGTTATAAACTACTTTTTTGCAAGAGCACAAGCTTCATCAATAGATAATAAACTCGTACAAAAATATATAATTAAATGGTTTTCTTGGGGTGTATTAGCCCGCTTGCAGACAAGCCCACAAGCAACTGCTAGCAAATCATACAAAAGTAATTAGAGTAGGAAAATGCCAGGTAGAAAGGGTACTTTAATTCAACAGCTTTTGCAACTTGATTTTCTTTTTCCAGAAATTTCTACATAAAAGACAAAAACTTAACAGACAAAGGTTAATAAATGTCAAGGCTTTACCCTCTGCCCAGCCATCCAATGCCACATACCTTAAAAACTTTTTATGTTTTCGGTGTGTCATACCCTTAATATGGGTTCCTGCCTGCTGGTAAAAGCACCACCAATAGCGATAAGGTAAGAAAAAGCACATATGTTGATGAAAGGAACGGATAAAAAAGCGTTCTATATACTCTGCCAACTCTCCTTTGGGTAGCACCTTTTGAAATACCCGCACTGCTTCAGGATAAGCTCGAAGTATTTCAAAAGCATGCTTCGTTCGCTTTTGCGTTGCGCTTTTCGCACGCTTACGATACAAAATAACACAGTGAGGATAAGGCAAAATAGATTTTGCAGAGAAAATAAATTTTTTTACAGGAATAAAATCTTCTGCCATTCTTAAACTCAGGGGCGCCTCACAGCCCAACTCTCGCCATAAGCTCAATTTGAATAATTTCCCGCAACAAGTTGTAGAAAAAATATTAAACATAATCAAGTCGAAATCCTGAGCCATATCTTGCCAAGTAATAAGCTTATGCTTATCAGCAAATTTTTGCTGGAACATCGCGCCTGCAGGATAAATCTGCCGTGTATCAGGTACACCTTTTTCATGAGCAAACTCAAAAAAATCACCAATCAAAAGGTCTGCATCAGAGTCCTTCGCTTTAGTATACATATCATTTAGAATATCTTGACAGAGTACATCATCTCCATCTAGAAAAAGCAGATATTCACCTCGTGCTGCGCGGCAACCTGTATTGCGACTCTCACCCAAACCTTGATTTTTTTCATGAGAAAAAAGTTTGAACCTAGGATCTTTTTCTACAAAGGCTTGTGCAACATCAATAGACCCATCAGAAGAGCAATCATCAACAATTATAGCTTCCCAATCAACCAAGCTTTGCACCAAAACGGACGCCAAACATTCTTTCAAGTAAGCTTTTATATTATATACGGGAACAACTATACTGATTTTTATCTCTGACATGTTAATTGCCTAGCTCGGGGTTTGATTCAAAATAGACTGAACAGTCTCTTTCAGCCATAACTCAACCTGGTACACCGGCAAAATAATGGATATTTTTGGCACAGCTGCTATCATCCCATCTCCTTCAGCCTATTAAGATATCGGCCACAGGCTGCAAATTTCTCACAAAGCTTTATGATGCTTATCACCATAACAGCAGGTGCATATTGCACAAAAACACCCAATAGCCTTTTGCTCCATGCTGTTTCAGCATACATGTGCAACTCTGGCGCTAATTCACCAGGCGGAAGCAACTTGATATCATCTTTTATTGCAGCTCTTTTAATTGCAAAATAATTAATATACTGGCGAGGAATGATGCCCTTTTGCATAATGGCTTCAAAAAAGGCAAGCTCAGGATTTTCTACTTGAGGAGGAAATGTAGAGGTGATTTTTTTATAAAAATAATCAAACTCTTGAAAAATACTCGCTATCTTACTGATAACCGCTGGTGTCGCAACATAGAAAACATCGCCCAGCAATCGATAGTTAAATACCCGATTTGATTTTATATGGATTTCAGAGTTATGAACAAAGTGAATAGAAATATCTTTATAATATTCAAACTCTTTCTCATAATCAGCAAGGTTTAGCTTTACAAAAGGAAAAATGTCTGGCCGTGTTACAATGATATAATCATACTTAATATGATTTTCTTGTTCATAGTCCTCGCGCAGCTTATTGGCTTGCCACTGACTATAGAGCATGTATTTAAGTCCCTGGAGGCTAATCTGAATTTTATCATGTGTCCCAAATTTGCCTGACTCTTCAAATAAATTTTGCGCTTCTATTTTAATGGCCTTTGGCGCATAAAACTGCTCAATTTTTTTAAGCACATGCTCATTGACAGCCAAGGTTGACGCCTTGACGGAATCATCATACCAACTTTTTGTGCTATGTTCTGTTTGATCCCAGGTATGCATAAACACATCAACATCATAATGGTCTAAAATATGTTTTTTTAATGCCGGTGCACAAGCTTCAAAGGTACGTAGGTGACCGTATAATTGGATGGCAATTTTCATTCCTCCCTCCCATTAGTGTGCAAATAAACATCCAATTGCTCTGGCGTGCCCACACAAGCAAATTGTTGTGAAGAAATATTATAATGCCCAATAATAAGACCTGCCTCTATCATATGATTATAAACGGTAGACATATAATACTCGCCCTTTTGCTTATCACCATAAATAAGCATTTCAATAGCTGCATTTACAAAATAATGCCCTTGAGCAAAATAATAGGCGCCAGCAATAGCATCGTTAGAAATAGGCTCTTTTTCCCGCGTGAGAATAACTTGACCTTTAGCATTGGTTTTAACATAGGAAAAGCAATCTTGTTTTGAATGGAAAGTCAACAAGCTCCCTGCCAAAGCATTTGTCTGAGCATGGGTGACAAACTGTTCAAGAGCATTTTTTTGAAAAATATTATCAGAATCGACAAATAAAGCAGGACAGTCCAAGTCCATACACATACGCGCTTGTAGTGCGGTACAAGCCGCACCTGCCGTCAAACTTTTTACACAAGAAAAAATCACACCATAGGTTTTTTCTAGATAACTTAACTCCTGGGCATGACTGTTTTGGAAAGCTGATTGAATAATTAAGATAAGCTTCGCGTTATCCAAGGGTAAACCTTCTAGCACATGCTCTATCATCATCTTTCCATTGAAGGTAATAAAAGGTTTTGGCGCCTGATAACCTTTGTCTCTAAAACGAGACCCACTACCAGCCATGGGAATTATAATATTTAACATGTTAGCAACTTCTTATTTACATTTTGCAAGGCGCTGTATTTTTTCCATGGAAATAGCCTCCCAACCCTCAAAGCGTATTCCCCTATCATCAATGGTAATATCCGCGTTAGGTTTACCAAAATAAATTTCATCATAGGGAATTCCATGAGCATCAAGCCATTCTAAGGTTATTCTCCCTACATTCTTGAGCACTTTACCCACATTATGTCCTTGTGTTTGCATATTGCGAGCTGTGTGAATAATAATGGTATGGCCTTGTTCTTTAAACGTCATTAGCATTTCTTTAGCGCCCGGCAATAGCTCAACCTCTCGATAGGTTTGCCCTTCTTGCCGAATAGAGCAAATGGTTCCATCTAAATCCACACAAATTCTCATTAACTATTACCCCAAAAAAATTCATTTAATGCCATAATACCACTCAACCAAAAGGCTTTTTGTTTTTTATAGGAATCCTGATGCAAAGGAATCATCGATAGGAATAACAACCCTTCAATATACCGAATATCAGTAGGCTCATAACCATACTCTACCATCAATTTATCAAATAACGCTTCTCTTTCTGCTTGCCCTGCCTTATAAATTTCAAATTGAAATTCACTACCTGCTCCTGACAACTGAAAATCACTTTCAATCACACAATCATAATTACCACAAAAACTATGCCTTAACTTAGCCAAATCATAACGCACATCCCCCAAGCAACTTGGTGTTTTGCCGCCGAACTCACCCCTGGGATCAATTAATTTCACCACCCCGGAATTAATATCAAAGAGTATATTATTAAAACATAAATCGCCATGAACGATGGCAACATCACCTGTTTTTATCAAATGCCGATTTTTTTCTGTGATTTTATCACTTAACAGATTAAGGTTTTTATAAGCTTTTCCATTAATTTTTATATAATCTTCTGCAAGCAATACACCCCACTCAGGCCGCTGCCGAGACAAAGCATCGAGCCTAGAAAATGTCTTATGCTCATAGATGGCTTGCAAATCGATAGCAGCAGGTGAAACCTCGTGAGCATACTTCTTAAATAAAGCAATAATATCCAAAAGCTTAGTCAAAACAAATGTCCAAAAGCTCATGGGTAATTCAAAATAAACAAATTTTTCAGCTAGCGTTCCATAACCATGGTACTCCATGCATATTGCATAGTGAGTATCACACTCATGACTATCAATAATATTAGGCACTAACGCTTTAAGTGACTTTGGTAATTGTTGGTACCAATACAGCTCCGTCATCATCTTTTGCTTATTGGCACTTTTTTTGAGAATCTCTGGAATAATAGCGTTTATGGTTAACGCGTTGAAACTTCTTGATTCAATTAACTGACGATTGGCTTTGGAGACCCCTTCCAAATGACCAAAATCTATCCAGCTCTCGGTGCTAATTTCTCTTGCCTCGAGAGGTTTATGCTCTGCATAGGCTTCCAGCACAAAGCTAAGCTCTCGTTCATGCCGAGCCAGTACTGACTCAAGCGAGGCTTGCAATAGAGAAAAAGAAGAAAATTCATAGCGACCCACAATGGCTTTATAGTCAGGACTGGTGAGCCCCTTTTTCTTATTGTGATAGCAGGCAATTTGTTGGTTTTCATCCAAAGAAGCAACGCACCAAATATCGGAGGCATAGGAAAAGTCAGCGATATAAACCGCATCCTCCTGAGTGTATTCCACCCCCAGCAAAAAAGTATCCCCCAACACCACACGCACGCGACTATTGGATATTTTGCTCTCAGCATCAATAGCATCTAAACCTACCTTTAGTGAATGATTAATGGATGGTGAATTTAATAATAGCGCCTGCTCCACACGTGCGTGCTGCTTATAGCGCCTTTTATAAAAACTAATAAGCTCATCGTCATCCCCATCACAAACAAGAATAACTTGATCATCTGTCTTTTTGAGAATATCCCTGACCACCCATGACAAAATGGGACGACCATTGACAACGGTAAGCATATGCGAAGCGGTCAAACCTTGCGGCATATTTTGCGGTGCGCGGCTCCCTGCAGCTAAAACGACAGTAAAATTCATCATCTATATAATCATAGGGCTAAGCTGCCCAAAACGTTACCAAAAATTTTTATCCCCTCTTGAGTGCAAATGCTCTCAGGATGAAATTGTACACCTTCTATGGGTAATTGGCGATGCCTGAGCCCCATAATGTAGCCATCATCCAGCGCGGTGGCGGTGGCGATGAGCTGTGCTTCTGGAAAATCTGCTTCTGAGGTGATTAAAGAGTGATAGCGTGTCGCTTCAAAAGGATTAGGCATGCCTTGGAAGCAGCCTTCACCATCGTGCTTTACTTGGCTGGTTTTGCCGTGCATTAAATGCTTGGCACAAGCAATTTTGCCACCGAAAGCCAGCGTAATGGCCTGCATGCCCAAACAAACCCCAAATAAAGGCAACTGCTCTCCATAGCGCTCAATCAATTCAATATAACCAGCATCTTTAGGATGCCCGGGGCCGGGACCTAACAGCAGTGCATCGTAACGACCGCTATCAATGGCCGATAAAGAAACTTTATCGTTCCTAACCACATCAACCTTAACGCCCAAAGACAACAGGTATTGGTAGATAATATGTACGAAGCTATCATAAGCATCAATCAATAATATCTGCATACTTTAATTCCTCACCGGTGATAGCAAAATAAGTGGCGCTTAATTTGTTGATGGTCTCTTGCCACTCAGCTTCTGGGGTGGAATCGGCCACCACGCCGCCTGATGCACGAATCCTATATTCACCTGCTTCATAACAGGCTGTTCGAATACACAAAGCCGTCTCCACTGTACCACTAAAATCAATATAGCCCAGGCAACCGGCATAAATGCCGCGTCGGCTGGTTTCCATGGCTTCAATCAGTGTCATCGCTTCTATTTTTGGGGCTCCTGTCATGGTGCCAGCAGGAAATGTAGCCGCCAACGCATCATACTTGTCATAGTTTGCGGCTAATTTTCCCTTAACATTAGAGACTAAATGAGAAACATGGGAATAGGCCTCTATGGCCATCAATTCATTGACTTCGAGCGTGTTAACCTCACAAATACGGCCAATATCATTGCGCGCCAAGTCCACCAGCATTAAATGTTCAGCCCGCTCTTTTTCATCAGCAAGCAATTGCTTTTCCAGCTGCTTATCCTCTTCGGCTGTTTTACCACGCCTAATGGTACCAGCAATGGGGCGCATTTCCACGCTATCTTTTTGGATACGCAAAAAAACCTCAGGGCTTGCGCCAATTATTTTGGTCTGTTGAAATTGTGCATAATACATATAGGGCGATGGATTAATAGCGCGCAAACGCTCATAGACTTGCCAAGGCGAAATAGCTGTTTTCAAGCGTAATTCATGGCCCAATTGAATTTGATAAATATCACCCACAGCAATGTGTTCTAAAGCACGCTCTACCCACGTGAGGTACTGACTCTTATCCACGGAGTCTTGCATCTGTTCCACAGGAGGAACTGCAGCCCGCAGAATATCAGAAGACACTACGGGCGTTTTTTCAAGGGCAAGCGTTTTTAACGTTTGTAACGAGAACGCTGGAAAATAAGGACTATGATTAACAATCAGTGAGCTTGTTTCTTTGGCTAAATCCACATGAATAATACTTTGATAAAGCGAAAATACCATATCAGACAAATCATCATGCTTGGGGATAGAGTAAGGCAAGGTCTCAATATAATGAATGGTATCGTAGCCACAATAGCCAAAAAAGCCCAAACCTATACCACAAAAAGGGCCCTCATCATCAACCTGAAAAGCAGCCTCCAACGCACGCAACACATCCCAAATATGCGTTTTAGTTTTGAGTGTATAGCAATAGGGCGTTGTATCAGATAGGAGAAAAGCTGAATCTGCAAAAACCGGTGTCAATGCATCCAGTAAAGCAACCTCTCCGCTCAAGCTAACCTTACCCTGACTGACTGTAAGCGTTATAAGAGGATTTATTCCCACCATTGTACGCCGACAATCGACATCGGGGCCCGCTAGCGACTCCAATAAAAATAAAGGCCTATCGCCAAAATAAGCAGCCAAGCGTTGATAGAGAGAAAACCCATCTAACTTCATATCCAGTGACAACGTTTCACAACGAACGGGAATCATGCCATGCTATTCCTTGGTGGGTTTTCAGTGGAAATTTAAGTGGTCACACAACAACCAAAAAGGGTTAGATTTTAGCCGGTTAGCTCAGTTACTGTCAAGTCAGGGCTGTTTCTTCAAGAAAGTCAGCTATATCCACAATCCTATAAAAATAACCATTGGTCGCCACATTGCTTGAAACACCACCGATATGGAATAAGACGGGAATGGTTGCAAACCCTTTCGGTACTTTCAATGCATTAATTTTTTCTTGCACTTGACTTATTACGTCTATACCTTGTTCTTTACGCTTGAATTTAAATTCACAAACAAACAAATTATTGGTTGCTGTTTGTACTAAATAATCAATTTGGCAACCTGCTTTTGTTGCTGTTTTTGCTTGTCTAAATGGGCCACAGGCTACAATATCTGCAGAGTTAACACCGATAGATTTAAGCAGCATCTCCCTGTTTTGCAAAAGCAATTGCTCCATCTGCAGACCCATATGGCTTTCAAACCCAGGCAGGCTTGTCAGTGCTATATCTCGCAGGCCTCCTAAATTAATCTTATTACGTTGAGGCTCTATTAATTTTAGGTAAAAGCGCATATAGGGGTCACAGATACGATACAGGCTTTGTTTCAAAGGATTCTTTGTTTTGAAAGACCAAAGTGTCTGCTTTTGTACAAAGCCCGCAATAATTAAATGCTCCATCAAACGACTCAATGTCCCGCTATGCGGGAAATCCGTAGCCTTACGCACATCAGCCAAGGTTTTCATCCCATCTTTAAGCGCATCCAGCAGCTTTTTATACATGGCGCCTTTACCATTAAACAAATCATAAAAAATACGCTCAAACTCTAAAACTAATAAGCCATCTTTCTCAAAGCATAATTGTTTAATTAACGTATCTGCCGTTTCTCCTGGTGTGACTTGCTCTAAATACCATGGGATCCCCCCCAGGACACTAAGCAATTTATAGGTATCATAATCGGAACCCTGAAATCCAACAGAACGCAATAACTTACCTGCATCAGGTATCGGCAAAGGTTCTAATGTGATGGTTAGATTAATCCGCCCAAAGAAAGCAGTGCTTTTTAGGATATTTTCCTCAATCCAAGTAGAAATGGAACCACAAAAAACGGACATAATAGGAAGTGCCTGCTTATCCCACCATGCCTTTAATTTAGGGATAAAACTAGGATCTTTCGAGCCCATCCAAGAAATTTCATCAAATAAAATAATATCATGGGGCTTAAGGTGCCGATTTAAGGATTGAAACGCATCACTCCAGTCTTGGAAGGTAAAAGGTGGCAATTTCAAATGTGCAGCAAGCTGTCTTGCAAAGTGGTCGCGCTGACTCTGAGCATCCATGCCTGCCGCGGGCGCAAGTCCCGCAAAATCCCAAAATCTACCTTCTCGTTTTTCAGCAAAAAAATTAATCAAACGGCTTTTGCCTATTCGGCGTCGCCCCTTCAGAACGACTAAATTGGGGGTCTTTTTGTTATATAAAGCAGTTAGACGCGCTAATTCATTGTTACGCCCAATAAATGTTCCAGCCATGACCAATAATTTCTTGCTCAACTTAGCTATAAGTTTAAAATGAGCAATAAAAATAGTCAAAAATTTTTGCTCAAAACGCTTTTTTGTTAATAATGAGCATAAAATTAGCTAGGCGCTCTTGCAGCATCCTGGGAAAAACATTAACAGTTTGATTTTATTAGCTTTTATCCTAAATTCCGCCGTTGAAATCGTCGCGAGGCTGACTAAGTCGCTGAAGATAAAGGATTTTTTGCCATCTTTTTTGTGAAAGCGTATCACCCATACGGTGAATAAAAAAGATGGCAAAAAATCCTTTAGATTCGGTGAATTAGGCGGCCGCAGTCGATTTCAACGGCGAAATTTAGGTTTATAGTCCAGCGCAAATCACGTCTCTTAGATAAGGACTCTGAAAATCTGTCATTTGCCCTCGGGTAGCCTTTCCGTCATTGATTAAACGTACGGAGAGCGGCTTCTTGTATTTATTGGATAAGCCTTGCACTAGCTTCAAAAGATTTAAAATACGCTCTGGCTTTTCATTCAAAGCAAAAGGATACGTATCCACACCTAAACCGCTGTGCAGGGAGAGAAAGAGGTTATCTTGCAGAGAAAATTGTCCTCTCACATATTCATCCGCTAGAGCAAAGTCTTCCAGACAGGGCAACATCAACCCACAAAGCCCCACGGGCTTAGGGTTTTGTTGTTTAATAAAGGCTGTCATCTGTAGATAGATATCAGACAGTTTTGATGCCGCAAATCCATATCCCCAGGCTTTAAGATGCCTCAGCAAACTACCAGCATCCCCACCCAGTGGTGCAATGGAAGAATCAATGCCTAAAAAGTCTTGCTCTTCAGCCAATAAGGCTTCAACCTCAACCCACATTTGGCGTTGTCTCTGTAGCCAGTCCTCTAGCCCTGCCGCATCTTCCGCCAGGTCTGTGGATTGAAAGCCAATGGAAAACCCTGCCCGTTCATAGGCCGCCGAGGGAAAAAAAGGACTAGAATGCGTATTATTGAACGTGTAGGCAAATTGAAATAATTTATGCGGTGCCTCATGGGCCATTGCCATTAAAAAATCAGCGTGCCCTTGGCGCAACGTATCCTGAGCCAACTCTACATGACAAGATATATTTTTGCTGACAAAAAAGTCCTGTTTTTGCTGCAACAATTGCTCAAAATTCACTTTTCCTACACTGACAAATAAATTTTCACCTATAG
Organism: Gammaproteobacteria bacterium; assembly: GCA_965230455.1. Classification (GTDB taxonomy): domain Bacteria; phylum Pseudomonadota; class Gammaproteobacteria; order CBDDKY01; family CBDDKY01; genus CBDDKY01. The sequence continues at coordinate 1,258,960 of CBDDKY010000003.1, read as the reverse complement.
CATTATCTGCCACAGCACAAAAAGTATCACCGGGACAACAAACCCGCAAGGTTTGAACGGAGAAACCGCTTTCTTCTAGACATAAAGCGAGTGTTTGCAGGCGTTTTTGCACATCAGGAACAAATTTTTCAGCAAAATAGCACAAACTTCGAACAACTTTTGCCATTTGGTTATACCCTGTGCCTGAAAGATAGCAGGCATAGTAGCAACTCCGTACGGGAACATCAATGAGCACGCCAGATAAGACACCGCAACCCTCCTTACTAGAGTGTGTCATCAATTACCCTTTTCTGCTGCAAATGGCGTAAAGTTGGTTCAATTGCGCTTATTTTTTCGTCAAAGAGCCCTGCTATTCTCCTCGGAAAAAAGGCATCAAATTTCTCTTGTCGCTTTAAAGCTGATGTCCGGCCACTTTTCTTCGGTCAACGATAAATTAACGCGCGTGGGGGCAATATAGACTAACTGTTCACTACCATCTAACGCCAATTGACCAAAGGCTTTTTCCCGAAATTGAGCAAGCTTTTTACTATCATCACAAAAGACCCAACGCGCCGTTGCTACATTAACCGCCTTAAAAGCGCAATCCACATTGTATTCAGACTTCAAGCGGTGCGCCACCACATCAAACTGCAAAACCCCCACCGCACCAATAATTAAATCATTATTACTCAATGGACAAAAAATTTGTGTGGCACCTTCTTCTGACAATTGAATCAAACCTTTTAGGAGCGCTTTAGCTTTCAACGGATCGCGCAAAGTCACCAAGCGAAATAATTCCGGCGCAAAGTAAGGAATTCCAGTGAACTTTAACTTTTCCCCTTGGGTAAAGGTATCACCCACTTGAATGGTGCCATGATTATGCAGGCCAATAATATCGCCCGGCCAAGCATCTTCTACTGCCGTGCGTTCACCGGCCATAAAGGTCATAGCGTTATTAACCTGGATATCACGCCCTAACCGTACATGATGTATTTTCATGCCTTTTTGATAGTGCCCGGAATTAACCCGCATAAAGGCAATTCTGTCGCGATGCGACTTATCCATATTGGCTTGAATTTTAAACACCACCCCTGAAAATTTAGTTTCATCGGGAGACACTTGCCGCCCTTTAGTCTCGCGCGGCAAGGGTGATGGCGCTATTTTAGCAAACAGCGACAATAATTCTCGCACACCAAAATTATTAATGGCTGAACCAAAACAAACCGGTGTGCACTCCCCTTTCAGATAAGCTTCCCTATCAAAAGGATGGCTAGCGCCCTGCACCAACTCTAATTCTTCGCGAAATTCAGCAATAACATCGGCACCTAAACATTCCTCTAAGCGTGGATTATCTAAACCGTTAATAACTTCGGCACCTTGAATCTTATCGCCACGCGCAGAATCATAAAGAATAACTTCATCATTCAGCAGATGATAAATACCTCGAAAGGCTTTCCCACGTCCAATGGGCCAAGTTACTGGTGCGCATTGAATCCGCAAGATAGATTCAATTTCATCAAGCAACTCAATGGGCTCTCTTGATTCCCTGTCCATTTTGTTAATAAACGTCAAAATAGGCGTCTGACGCAAGCGGCAAACCTCTAGTAACTTAATGGTTCGTGGCTCAACCCCTTTAACAGCATCGATAACCATTAACGCAGAATCCACCGCCGTCAACGTACGATACGTATCTTCAGAAAAGTCTTCGTGGCCGGGGGTATCCAAAAGGTTAACCACGGCATCTTCGTAGGCGAACTGCATGACCGAGGTGGTCACGGATATACCCCGCTGCTGCTCTAAGGCCATCCAGTCAGAGGTCGCATGGCGTGCAGCTTTTCGCCCTTTAACGGTACCCGCAAGCTGAATAGCCCCCCCAAATAAAAGTAGCTTCTCCGTAAGCGTCGTTTTGCCCGCATCGGGGTGAGATATAATAGCGAACGTTCTACGCTGTTGAATTTTTTGAAGAAAGTTACTGTCCAGCACACCAATTACCTTAATTTGTTAGGCTCTTTCACGCCTGAGTAGGGCAAAAAGTCTATATAAAGCTAAACAAAAAAGCAATTTTTGTTTAGCTTTATCAGTGGTTCCCGCTCAGCTCAGATAAATCCGGAGCTAACGCTGGCATTAATTTCAGGGCATAAAGCTCCTCCCAGAGAAAATCCGGTTACTATTTGGTCAATTTTTGGTAGTGAAATGAAACGTTTCATGAGAACTGAAAAAACACAAGACATCAATCCTATCCACTATCAAACTGAGAGACAGTGTATTTTTTCGGGCGTACCCGTTAGTTTATTACTCAGTACGGTTTGCTTTCACAAGAAATGATGAACGCTCAAGCACACGCTAAAAAAACCATTCTACATCAACTTGTTACGCACCACCTTATTCGTCGTTGCGAGCGGCAGCGCGGCAATCCAAATTAAATCCTAGGAAAGTTTAAACCACGAAGCTGTGCATTCTGAATACATAACGCCCCACCTTGTTCAAGAAAGGACATACCTGTTTTTAGTTCACTGAAAAAATAGAATAAGTCAGCCTACCACCCTGGATTGCTTCGCTGCCGCTCGCAAGGACAAGTAAGAGGGGCTGCAAGCTACTGAGAGACAGTGTATTTTTTCGGGCGTACCCGTTAGTTTATTACTCAATACGGTTTGCTTTCACAAGAAATGATGAACGCTCAAGCACACGCTAAAAAAACCATTCTACACCAACTTGTTATGCACCACCTTATTCGTCGTTGCGAGCGGCAGCGAAGCAATCCAAATTAAATCCTAGGAAAGTTTAAACCACGAAGCTGTGCATTCTGAATACATAACGCCCCACCTTGTTCAAGAAAGGACATACCTGTTTTTAGTTCACTGAAAAAATAGAATAAGTCAGCCTACCACCCTGGATTGCTTCGCTGCCGCTCGCAAGGACAAGTAAGAGGGGCTGCAAGCTACTGAGAGACAGTGTATTTTTTCGGGCGTACCCGTTAGTTTATTACTCAATACGGTTTGCTTTCACAAGAAATGATGAACGCTCAAGCACACGCTAAAAAAACCATTCTACGCCAACTTGTTATGCACCACCTTATTCGTCGTTGCGAGCGGCAGCGCGGCAATCCAAATTAAATCCTAGGAAAGTTTAAACCACGAAGCTGTGCATTCTGAATACATAACGCCCCACCTTGTTCAAGAAAGGACATACCTGTTTTTAGTTCACTGAAAAAATAGAATAAGTCAGCCTACCACCCTGGATTGCTTCGCTGCCGCTCGCAAGGACGAGTAAGAGGGGCTGCAAGCTACTGAGAGACAGTGTATTTTTTCGGGCGTACCCGTTAGTTTATTACTCAATACGGTTTGCTTTCACAAGAAATGATGAACGCTCAAGCACACGCTAAAAAAACCATTCTACACCAACTTGTTATGCACCACCTTATTCGTCGTTGCGAGCGGCAGCGAAGCAATCCAAATTAAATCCTAGGAAAGTTTAAACCACGAAGCTGTGCATTCTGAATACATAACGCCCCACCTTGTTCAAGAAAGGACATACCTGTTTTTAGTTCACTGAAAAAATAGAATAAGTCAGCCTACCACCCTGGATTGCTTCGCTGCCGCTCGCAAAGACGAGTAAGAGAGCGCGTAAGTCATTGAAAGGCAATGCTTCTTTTATGGTGTACCCGTTAGTTTATTACTCAATACGGTTTGCTTTCACAAGAAATGATGAACGCTCAAGCACACCCTAAAAAAACCATTCTACATCAACTTGTTACGCACCACCTTATTCGTCGTTGCGAGCGGCAGCGCGGCAATCCAAATTAAATCCTAGAAAAGTGCCCATAAACACGATAAAATCTTGATCCTATCTTATTGAAATAGGTCATCTTGCATGGGCAATCGCCTCTCTAAAATTTACACGCGTACCGGTGACGACGGCAGCACAGGCTTGGGAGATGGCTCGCGTACCCCTAAAAATAGCCCGCGTGTCACAGCTTATGGTTCCATTGACGAGTTAAACAGTGCCATTGGAATGATATTGGCCACCTCCCGGGTGCCTGAAAACCTCACCGCTTACCTGACACAAGTTCAGCATGATTTATTCGATTTGGGTGGGGAACTCAGCATTCCAGGCTATACAACATTAACCGAAGATTATACTAAACGCCTAGAAAATGAGCTTGATGGACTCAACGAAACGTTACCCTCCTTAAAAGAGTTCATCTTACCAGGTGGCGGGCCAGGCGCTGCTGCCTGCCATTTAGCGCGTACCATTGCCAGAAGAGCAGAACGCGATTTGCTGACCCTTGCTGAGCTTGAGCCCATCAACGACCAAGCGCTACCTTATGTCAACCGCTTATCCGACTTCTTATTCGTTGCCGCACGTATTCTGGCTCGTCAAGAATCAGGCTCAGAGGTATTTTGGAAAAGCTCTCGTGCTTCCCGAACGCAGGAATAGATTGATTTTTAATCATTTTGTGGATTTTTTGAACAAATCCATGTACAATTATCGTAACGATTCTATATAACGCTAGCTTTGTAGGGGTTTTATGGCCTGAGCCAGCATAGCTTATTGATTTTTAAAGTAATACTAAGATGCCCACACTGCAAATAAATACGCTAAGAGCTATTGACGAATGCCTTGTCCCCTCCTGGCAAAAGGCGCCCACCCCCTTGGCCGATTTTTTAGGTAAAATATATTATCTTGCAAAATCGAAAAAATCAGATGCTGACTATTATGATGAATTAGCTAAGCTCGCTGATGATAAGGAGCAATTAGCCAAACTAGATACTTGGCTAGATAGTCATCCCCAAGCGCTTATTCCTTTGATTCAAATCAACCAAGCCATTGCTATCCATGAAGAAAAAAACAAGATCCCTCATACAAAACGGCTAGATTTTTTGAATGCATTGACTCAAGTAGACTTTGAACTGAACGATAAACGTCAAGCAAAAGGTCGGCATAAGACTTGTTCACCTGGTTTACAGCTACGTCGCAACTTAGGTCGCGCCATTGGCTCAGCCCTTGCAGAGTTTTTTGAGCAGTACCCGCATCATGAAAAAATGTCTAACACCGTTCACTACACGCTACTGCATAGCTTACAACAATTCATTGCTTCAGTAGAAAAAGAAAAAGCCAATCATATGAAGCTTTACTGTACGTTTAACAAGCTATTACAAGAGAAGCTCAGCGATAAAGCAAAACTGAGTGAGTGGTATGGACAAAACCCTCGGGCTCCCAAACATTTTCTTGGGTTACTACGTGTCCTTGAGCATACAGAAAAAGGATTTGGGGCTAAAAATAATAACGAAAAAGCAAGTCAACAACTTGCCATTTTCTTGCCTAAAGAACATTATGGGGCTTCACCTCTGGGAAAACGTGCTTTTCCTGCCACTGAGGATAAAAAAGATAACACCCTTCCCCCCAGGCCTAGTTGGCACAGAAGCGTTTAAACGTCCTCACTCACTGATTTTATTGATAGTAAAGGACTCTAAAGATTCTGCCAGTTGCTGCGTCAGCATGTGTGCTGTACTACTTGATTTTTCAGCCTCTGCCACCAACTGTGCATTCTTATTGGTAATTTCTTCCATTTGCATCACTTCTCGTGTCACACTTTCAATTTCAGACGCTTATTCTTGACTTGCTAGCGCCATTTTTCCAATAATTTCACTCACCACAGAGCTTGTGGTTACAATCTCATTTAAAGCATTACCAGAATTAAAAGCTAATTTTGTTCCTTGTTCAACTTTATCCACACTGTCTGTGATCAGTGTTTTAATCTCACGTGCAGCCTCAGCACTACGCTGCGCAAGGCTACGAACTTCACCGGCAACCACCGCAAACCCTCGCCCATGTTCTCCAGCTCTTGCTGCCTCTACCGCGGCATTAAGCGCTAATAAATTTGTCTGAAAAGCAATACTGTCAATCACACTAATAATATCAGATATTTTTTCACTACTGTCATTTAAAATCTTCATCGCTTCAATCACATCACCAACAATTTCTCCGCCTTTTTGTGCATAATTTTGAGCACAGGAAGCCAACTCATCCACTTCTTTTGCTTGCAATGCATTGTCTTTGACCATACCTGCAATTTTCTTAATATTTTGCATCGTAATACTTAAAGAGGAAATTTGTTCTTTAGTTTGAATGTTTAAATCCATATTAGCCTTAGCCAATTGATGACTGGTACGATTGACCTTTTGGCTGGTAGTACGAATACCTTCTATCGTGCCCGTCAACTTAACGGTGGTTCGATTCACATTTTCTTTAAGCTTGCCAAATACACCTTGATAATCTCCCTTTATCATCTTAGTAAAATTACCCTGCGACATAGAATCCAGCACTTTCTCTGTGTCATCCAACGCGCCACAAGTAATAGAGAGAATTTTATTAATGCCCAACCCCAAACTACGATGAAAACAACGACGATTGACGGTATTAATTCGCTGCGTAAAATCCCCATGGCTTGCCGCTTCCACAATAGAGTCCATTTCTTTTTCCACCAATATTTCATTAGTTTTATCACACCATTCAACCACGGTTCCAATACGCTCACTATGTTCATCAAACACAGGCGAAACAACCAACGTCAAAATACGCGATCCTGCTTTCACCTGACACTCACAATCTTCATTTAAGCCATCTAAACAAAGCGTGCCCTCTACAATCTTATTGAGCATACCTGATAAATCTGCTTCTAAAATGCCTCCACTTTTAAACTCAGGCACTTTTTCAGCAAGAAAATCTTCACAAAGCATTAGAATATTCATGGTGGAACGATTCAGATAAATGATTTTATGCTCTTTATCTGCCAACATAACACCATCTCGTACATTTTCTAACGCATAGGTCAAACGCATAGCTTCATCGTGTTTTTGATGAAGCTCCTTGAATTTCTTCATTAAAACACGTTGCATAGTCTCAATAGCATGATAGAGGTCACCCAAATTTTCTTTAGAAGCAAACCCAGACTGACTTTCCCATTGATTTTTAGCCAGTTGATCTGCAAATGTTGAAATAACTTCTATTTGTTTTTTTCGCCTTTTCATTGAAACCAACAAAAGATAGCTTGAAAGCCCCATGGACACGGCAACTAAGAAAAAGGGCGAATAAGCTAAAATAACTTGCCCCACCCCTAAATGATTACTCTTCGAGAGTATAAACGCATAAACAATAATAACCATCACAAGAATCAACACATTGGCAGCAATTATCTTACAGGTCAACATCAAATTTTTTGCACTTTTCATGACTTCACCCTATTTATCAACCCCATCCAGCTCTTGCAACTCTTCAATGCCCAGTAAATTCAATGCATCCAATAAAATAATCATCTTATCGTCTATATTTAATAACCCTTTGATCTGTTTGTTAATTTCTTCAGGCCCCAGGTCTGGCGCCGCTTGAATTGCAGTTTCAGAAACGTGATAGACATCAGAAACAGCATCAACGATAATGCCAAGTTTTTTATATGTCTGTTGCACTTTTACCTGAAGCACAATAATAACAGTCAATGGCGTATAATCTACTTTTTCCAAGCGCATACGTTCACGCAAGTCAATAATAGGAATAATGACACCACGAAGATTAAAAACACCTTTGACATAGGAAGGTGTTCCTGGCAACAGTGTTGGCGCTTCCCAAGCTCGTATCTCAACCACACTAAAAATATCAATGGCATACTCTTCACCATCCATGATAAAGGTTAATAGCTGATAGTCAGGCTTAACATCTTCATTATATGTTTTATTAAAATCCTCAATATTTTTGAAGATCCCCATAATGTCACCTCACGCCGCTAAACCATTTTGGTCATTTTTTTCAGAAAAAATTCGTTGTTCTTTTGCTAATTTCAGTAACCCTACAACCTCTAAAATTAATACCACACGCCCATCCCCTAAAACTGTAGCACCCGATACGCCATCGATTTTTTTATAGTTAGCATCAATATTTTTACAAACCACTTGTTGATGAGAAAGCAGCTCATCTACCACCAAACCTATTTTTCTATCGCCAACATCAATAATGGCCATTAAAGGCTTTTCTACTTTTGTATGATGTGGCATAAGTTTTAGTAACTGACTTAAATGAATCATAGGGATAAAATCACCACGAAGGTTATAGAGTTTCTGCCCAGAAGAAATTTCATGTACATCAGCATAATTAACTGGCATCGATTCCATAATAGCTACCAAGGGTAAAACAAAAAGTTGGTCGCCCGCTTGCAACAGTTGTCCATCCATAATCGCCAGACTTAAAGGCAATCTAATCATAAAACGCGTTCCTAAACCTGCCTCAGATGACACTTCAATAATGCCACCTAACGCGCGTATATTGCGCTTAACCACATCCAGACCAACACCGCGTCCAGACACATCAGATACCGATGTAGCCGTAGAGAATCCTGGTGAAAAAAGTAATTCCATTAACTTTTCTTCTGAAAACTCCTCGACATCTGTTATGCCATTTTTTTTAGCTTTTGCAATAATGTTCTCATGACTCAATCCCTTTCCATCGTCCATAATTTCAATTAAGATACTGCCACTTTTCTGTAGTGCTTGTACCCTCAAGTAACCTTCCTCGGGCTTATTCATCCTTAGACGTTCTTCTGGAGATTCCAAACCATGATCGAGTGCATTACGGATTAAATGCATAATGGGATCACCTATTTTTTCCATCACAGTTCTATCTATCTCCGTATCATTTCCTAAAATGTCTAAACGAACTTTTTTATTTAACTTTCGGCTAAGATCACGAACAATGCGTGGATAACGATTAAAAATATGCCCGATGGGTAGCATTCTTATTCGCATGGCACTTTCTTGTAAGTCTCGTGTATTATGCTCTAAATGCATAAGCCCATCACGCAGACCTCGACTATCAAGTTCACCACTTTCCAAAAAATTTCGCCCCAAACCCGACTGCGTAATAACAAGTTCACCAATTAAATTCACCAGCTCATCTATCTTTTCTATGGAAATTCTAATGGAGCTGACTTCTTTTTGAGAAACATTTATCACAACTTCTTCAGGCTTTTCCTCAATACCGCTCTTATTAGCTTTCAGTGCCTCATTGCGAGGAGCAACCAAACTATCAAATAAAGCCTCTAGATCTTCAGTTTCAGGTTCTTTTTTCACGCTAGCTGTACAGGAGGTTTGCTTTGTGATTTGAGGGGCCTGCTGGGTAGAAAACGAGAGTAACGTCTCTTGAAGCGGTATATAGTTATCCACTTCAAGCACCTTATCACAAGCAGCCGCTTCTAGCAGAGAAGACAATGCATCAATAGCCCTCAATAACACATCGACTACATCAAGCGACAGCTCAATCTCGTCATTTCTAATGCCATCTAAAACGGTTTCTAATGCGTGAGAAAACACCGTTAACGCCTGAAAGTCAAAAGAAGCCGCCCCTCCTTTGATAGAATGAGCAGCACGAAAGGCCTCATGGATAATATTTTTATCCAAGTTATCAGGTTCTAAAGCAATAAAATTATCTTCCATAGACTGGAGTAATTCCATACTCTCTTCAATAAAGCTTGCTTTAAATGCTGATAAGTCCATATCCATAAACGTCACCTGGACACAGCAACGAATAAGCACACGTTGCTAAGAAAATCCTTAGTAATGCTATCGACCGTATGGTTTGGTACTTTAGAGAAGAAAAAAAGAAGGGGGCAGGTTATGTTAGGAGCTATTTAACCTTCTTATGTCGAACTCAGGTTATTTATCTAAAAAAAGGCAGCGCGGCACCTGTCAAAAAAATGCCGCTTTCACCTATACTAAAGCCTGTTGAGAGGTTATTTTTTCTTTTTCTTAGGCATATACAAGTCAGTAATAGTTCCTTCAAAGGCTTCTACGGCCATAGCCACACTTTCTGAAAGCGTTGGATGAGGATGAATCGTTAACGCAATATCTTCCGCATCGCAGCCCATTTCGATAGCAAGCGCTGCTTCTGCAATTAAATCACCCGCACTAGGTCCCACGATACCGCAGCCAATCAAACGGTTATTTTCATCAAAAATGACTTTGGTTATCCCTTCATCACGTCCCATGGCTAGCGATCTACCGCTAGCAGCCCAAGGGAATGAACCTTTACCGTGGGCTAAACCTTGCTCTTTAGCTTGTTGCTCAGTAACCCCTACCCAAGCAACTTCAGGATCCGTATAAGCAACAGAAGGAATAACTTTAGGTTCAAAAAAGTGTTTTTGTCCAGCAATGACTTCTGCTGCTACACGCGCTTCCGCCACAGCTTTGTGGGCTAACATGGGATTGCCAACCACATCACCAATGGCATGAATATGGGATACGTTGGTACGCAGTTGATTATCCACCGGTATAAAACCGCGCTCATCCACATGAACCCCGGCTTTATCAGCATCAATTAATCCACCATTGGGGCGACGCCCTACGGCAACCAATACTTGATCATAACGCACAGGCTCCGCCGGTGCTTTATCGCCTTCAAACGTCACCCAAATGCCATCTTTTTTCGCATCAACAGCCGTTACTTTAGTTTTTAGCATAATGTCTTTGTAACGCTTTTGTAAGCGACGATGCAAAGGCTTCACAATATCCTTGTCTGCACCTGGCATTAGGCCATCCATAAACTCAACCACACTGATTTCTGTACCCAATGCTTCATAAACAGTCGCCATCTCAAGACCAATGATACCGCCACCTATGATCAACATGGAGCCATCAGTTTTAGCCAACGCTAGGGCGCCCGTGGAATCAAAAATACGCGGGTCTTCAGGAATAAAAGGCAATTTAACCGGCTGAGAGCCCACGGCAATAATGGCATGCTCAAAGTCCACGGTTGTTTGACCTTTTTCACCGTCAATGTGTAATTGATGGCTGCCGGTAAAGCGACCTACACCTTGCACAATCTCAACGTTACGTTGCTTAGCTAAGGCTTTTAAACCGCCCGTCAAACGCCCCACAACGCCATCTTTCCAGCCACGAATTTTATCGACATCATGAGTGCCTTCTGTAAAATTCAAGCCGTGCTTAGCGGTTTCACGGGTTTCATCAATGACTTTCGCAATGTGTAAGAGCGCCTTGGAAGGAATACAGCCCACATTTAAACAAACACCGCCAATTTGCTCATAGCGTTCTACAAGAACAACGTTCAAGCCAAGGTCTGCTGCACGAAAAGCCGCTGTATAACCACCTGGCCCACTGCCCAAAACCACGATTTGTGTTTTTATCTCACTCATTTTTATTAAACCCCTCAGTAATTAGAATAACTGGCATTCGACGTAAGAAGGTTTTAGCCATTTTTACTTCAAACTCAGTTTCCACAACTCGGCCGCAAAAGGCCAAGATTTCTCCTCTTAAAATATACCCGCAATTGATTGGCTCATACTATGGACCATTGCAGGTGCTGCTTGCTGTAAGCTCAAGTTCACTTTATTTGCACTGGTGACCACGCGCGTTTGTACACGTTCCCAGTGGGTTGTCCCTTCAGACGTCAAGCGTGTAAAGCCACTGCTACCCTGCTGTAAATGCTGTTTACTTTGACGATGTACGGCTTGGTTAGTACGCGTCGAAATTTGAATATCCGCAACAGCGGCATAAGTCACATCTTTCACAAAAGCACCAATCAACCCCCCTAAGGCCGCGCCGCCTAAGGCTGCAACCGTTGTGGTAGCAGAATCATTAGTCATGGAACCTAACAAGCCCCCAACCAAAGCGCCCCCAGCACCACCTGCCAACGTACGCGCTACATCATTGTGGTTATCCACTTTGCCTGCTCTTAGCATATTCACCTGCAGAAGATAATGCGCTTTGTTCACATTGTGGGTAATTTGATAGCCTTGTGCCACTAATGCTTGCATTAAACTAGGCGCCAAATCAAAGGCTGTACTTCCAGACGTATTATGCACTTGCAGATAAACCACCTGCTTTGTTGGCGCTACAGGCTGCAGGAATATCGTGCTACTCATCTGAGTCTTGATATCTAAATCTTTTTTATTAATAGCGGTAGAAGACGCCACGCATCCTGACAAGAAAAAAACCAATAATAACAATGGTAACGTTCTTAACATAATTTACCTCTAAGCGTTTATATACCCAATTATATACCCGTAGCGTTTGAGTTTTCCTTGATGTTTACAAAATTAGCGTTGCCATTGTAATACAGCCTGACAGCGTCATACATAACAACCCAACGCCCAACATAAAACCAACCGCTCTTAACCGCATAAAACCATTCAACTATAAAAGCAATGTACGAATATCACTTAAACTACGCGCCAAGTGGCTAGTAAATCGTGCACCTTCAGCACCATCAATAACACGATGGTCATAGGAGAGTGACAAAGGCAACATCAGTTTAGGCACAAACTCGCCATCTTCATAAATGGGTTTGATGGAAGATTTTGAAATACCCAAAATAGCCACATCAGGCAAATTAACAATAGGCGTAAACGCTGTACCGCCAATGCCTCCTAAGCTTGAAAGGGTAAAGGTTGAACCCTGCATATCCGAGGGTGACAAACCTTTTTCTCGTGCTTTAAGACTGATTTTCCCGAGTTCTTCAGCCAACTGAAAGATACCTTTTTTATCAACATCACGAACCACAGGCACCACCAATCCATTGGGCGTATCTACGGCTACACCAATGTTATAGTACTTTTTCAGAATGAGGTTTTCCCCGCTTTCATCCAAAGAGGCATTAAAGGTTGGATAAGCTTTTAACGCAGCAACAACCGCTTTCATGATAAAAACTAAAGGCGTTAGCTTAAAACCCTGCTTTTCAGCATTCTTTTTTTCTGCCTGACGAAAGGCTTCTAGTTTGGTGATATCGGCTTCCTCAAATTGCGTCACATGAGGAACGAGCAACCAATTTCGGTGTAGGAATTGTGCCGTCAACCGCTTAATTTTATTCAATGGCAGCGTTTCTACTTCACCAAATTTACTGTGGTCTACCACCGGTGCTTCTGGTAACCCCATTCCCCCACTGGACGCGGCACTCGACGAGGTTGTCAGTTGTTGTTTTACAAACTGTCTAACATCTTCTAATAGAATGCGCCCTTTGCGCCCTGTTGCGGGAACGCGGCTTAAATCCACGCCCAATTCTCGGGCAAAACGCCTAACACTAGGCCCCGCATGAACATCGTCCCCACCTAACGCGAGCGGTTTGGCGGCGGCGGGCGCTTTTGCTTGCGTTTCCTGTTTAGGCGGCACAGCAGAAGCTTTAGTTGGCGTTGGCGTTGGCGTAGACACTGACGCTGGGGCCGCACCTCCCGCCGGCTTAGAAAACAAGGTTAAAATTACATCGCCCTGCCCAACTTTATCGCCTACAGAAAGATTCAAGGACTCCACAACCCCCGCCGCAGGTGCGGGTATTTCCATAGAGGCTTTGTCTGATTCTAAGGTAATTAAAGAATCATCTTTAGCAATGGTATCACCGGCCTTAATGAATACCTCGATAACATCCACCTTAGCATCCGTACCGATATCCGGGACAAACACTGACTCTAGTGCACTAGGTTGTGGTGAGGCCTGTTCTTGTTCCGGTGCTGATGACTCAACTGTAGGCACTTTTACAGGAGCCTCCGGTGTTGGAGCTGCTTCTTCGGCTTGAGCCTCAGCCATCTCTAATAAAATAATCAAGTCGCCTTCAGAAACTTTATCCCCCACGGCAACTTTCAGCTCAGCGACAGTTCCCCCCATGGGTACTGGAATTTCCATAGAGGCTTTGTCAGATTCTAAAGTAAGCAATGAATCATCAGCCTTTACAACATCGCCAACCCCAACAAAGATTTCAATAATATCTACCTGCTCGGCACCACCAATGTCAGGAATTTTTATTTCTTGTAATGTAGACACTGCGCTTTCCTCAATAATTTATTGGGTTATGGGATTAGGCTTCTTTGCATCAATACCGTATTTGTTCATGGCATCAACCACCTGCTGTGCGGGAATTTCACCCTCATCGGCTAAGGCCTTTAATGCAGTTATCGCGATGCTCTTGGCATCCACTTCAAAAAAGTGTCGCAAGGCAGCACGCGTATCACTGCGCCCAAAACCATCGGTTCCCAAGGTCATATAAGTCTTTCCGGGCAAGAAGGCACGCACTTGCTCGCTGTAAGACTTCATATAGTCGGTTGCGGCAATAATGGGCCCTTGTGTTTTTTCCAGACACGTGGTGACATAGGCTTTCTTTGGAGAGTCCTCTGGGTGTAGGCGATTATGTCGGTCAACCGCTTGTCCTTCTCGGGCCAACTCGTTAAAACTTGTGGCACTCCATATGTCTGCACTGATACCAAAATCACGTTCTAACCAAGCAGCCGCTGCAATGGCTTCACGCAAAATAGTTCCACAACCTAATAATTGAACCTTATGTTTTGCTTTTTTGCCCGCCTGAAACAAATACAACCCTTTAACAATGCCTTCTTCCGCACCCACTGGCATAGCCGGGTGCTGATAGTTTTCATTCATGGCGGTAATGTAATAAAAAACATTTTCTTGTTTTTCGTACATGCGTTTAAGCCCATCATGAATAATAACAGCCATTTCATAGCCAAAGGTGGGATCATAAGTCACACAATTCGGAATAGTACCCGCCAAAATATGACTATGCCCATCTTGATGCTGTAGGCCCTCACCTGCTAGCGTGGTTCGGCCTGCTGTGCCTCCAATAAGAAAACCGCGCGCTTGCATATCACCGGCAAGCCAAGCCAAATCACCAATGCGCTGAAAACCAAACATGGAATAATAAATATAAAAAGGGATCATGGGGTAATCATTGCTGCTATAAGAAGTAGCGGCCGCCAACCAAGAACAAAAAGCACCAGCTTCATTCAGTCCTTCCTGAAGAATTTGGCCATTTTTTTCTTCACGGTAATACATTAATTGTTCGGCATCTACAGGACTGTATAATTGCCCCACAGAAGAGTAAATGCCTAATTGACGAAACAACCCTTCCATCCCAAAGGTACGACTTTCATCAGGCACAATGGGCACAATACGTTTACCCAAGGTTTTATCCTTAAGCAAGGTACTCAACAGTCTTACAAAAGACATCGTGGTGGAATTTTCTCGGGAAGTTGCCTTCAGATAAGCATCAAAAACCTCTAAGCCGGGCACTTGCAGAGACTCCGATTGAGGGCGACGCACCGGCAAATACCCCCCCAATTTTTCTCGTTGCTGTTGTAAGTATTTAGATTCAATACTATCTTCTGCTGGACGATGAAAAGGTAAATCTTTCAATGCCTCATCAGTGACAGGAATACTGAAGCGATCACGGAATTGTCGCAGTGAGGCCTCATCCATTTTCTTTTGTTGGTGGGTGGTATTTTGCCCTTCGCCAGCAGGCCCCATGCCATAGCCTTTGACGGTTTTTGCAAGAATAACAGAAGGTTTACCCTTGGCATTAACGGCCTGCGTATAAGCCGCATAAACTTTCTGTGGATCATGTCCGCCACGATTTAAACGCCAAATAGCTTCATCAGACATATTGGCCACCATGGCTTTTAATTCAGGGTATTTCCCGAAAAATTCTTCTCTCACATAAGCGCCATCGCGTGCTTTATAATTTTGATATTCGCCGTCTACGGCTTCTTCCATACGCTTGCGTAACAGGCCTTTAGTATCTTTTGCAAGCAACGGATCCCAGAGGCCACCCCATAATACCTTGTAAACATCCCAGCCAGCACCACGAAAGACACCCTCTAACTCTTGGATAATTTTTGAATTACCACGCACAGGACCATCTAAACGCTGTAAGTTACAGTTAACCACAAAAATAAGATTATCTAAGCCTTCGCGTGCAGCCAAAGAAATAGCGCCCAAGGATTCAGGTTCATCCATTTCACCATCGCCACAAAAGACCCAAACTTTGCGTCCCTTGGTTTCAACAAGACCACGATGCTCTAGGTATTTCAAGAAGCGGGCTTGATAAATGCCCATGATGGGTCCAAGCCCCATAGAAACGGTAGGGAACTGCCAAAAATCCCCCATTAAGTGTGGGTGAGGGTAAGAAGACAGTGCATTACCCTGACCCGTAATTTCTTGACGGAAATTCTCCAATTGCGCCTCAGTCAAGCGCCCCTCTAAAAACGCTCTCGCATAAATACCTGGAGAAGAATGTCCCTGAAAGTAAACTAAATCGCCACCCTTACCTTCATCAGCACGAAAAAAATGATTGAAGCCGACTTCGTATAAAGTCGCGGCTGAAGCATAACTTGCAATGTGACCGCCCAACTCTGACGCAACACGCCCTGCTTTCATCACCATGGCGGCGGCATTCCAGCGCAATAATGCACTGATACGTTTTTCTAACTCCAAATCACCTGGATAAGGGGCCTCATTCATGAGGTCAATCGTATTCACATAAGCTGTCGTTGCATTGTAGGGCATGTGAGCACCAGAACGGCGCGCTTTATCCACGAGACATTCCAACAAATAATGTGCCCGCTCCGGCCCTTCTCGTTTAAGCACAGAGGCTAACGCATCTAACCATTCTTGTGTTTCCTCGGGGTCAGCATCATATTTATCAACTGTCTCAGACATGGATTAGGCTCCTTATTATAAGATGTGGGCGCAGCGCATTTTTAAAGGAATTACGCTTGTTCGTTATAATGCTCGATAGAATGCATAATATCTTGCTTAGCTGCTTCAGGGCCTTCCCAATTAGCAATGCTTACCCATTTGTTGGGTTCTAAATCTTTGTAATGTTCAAAGAAATGGGTAATAGCATCTAATAAAGGCTTTGGTAAGTCCTCATAAGTCTTAATATCATTGTACTGAGAAGTCAAGTCTTCCACGGGTACAGCTAAAATTTTCGTGTCTTCCCCAGATTCATCTTTCATGTTTAACTTGCCCACAGGGCGCACACGAATAACAATACCGGGCATCAGGCGCGCAGGCGCAACTACTAACACATCAACAGGGTCGCCATCATCAGCCAACGTACCTGGCACATAGCCATAGTTACAAGGGTAATACATGGGTGTAGACAAGAATCTATCTACGCAAATAGCCCCTGTTTCCTTACAAACTTCATATTTAACAGGTTTGCTGAAGGCAGGAATTTCAATAATGACATTAATATCCTCTGGTGCATTTCCAGGAGATACAAGTTTTAAGCTCATGGCTGACCTCTTTGTTAATTTTCGTAGCAAGGACGATTGTACCACAAATAACCTGGGAAGACTCGGCTCATAAGGGCCAACAATCGTCCATCAAGTTCAACAACTATGATCCAGAATTAGCGTGCTCGCTAACCTCGAAGGCTTGACGCTTTTTCATTGGAGAACCTTTACAGTAAGAACAAGATACGCTGGGAACGTAATCCGGCAGAGCCTGCTCTGCCTCACTCAAGGGGTTTTGACAAACAAAACACTGCACAATGTTTGTTTCTTCTAAATCACTGTTCAAAGCGACGCGCTGATCAAACACGAAACAATCCCCCTGATAATGCTCGCCGCCACATTCCTCGAAATATTTCAAAATACCACCATCCAATTGGTAAACATTTTTAAAGCCTTGCCGCTCTAAAACCACAGAAGCCTTCTCACAGCGAATACCACCTGTACAAAACATAACCAAAGGCTTCTCTTTAACCTCTTGGGAAAAGTCTTCCGTTTTATCAAATAACTCCCTAAAACTCGCAATATCAGGATCAATGGCCTTCTCAAAGGTACCTACACGCACCTCGTAATCATTACGCGTGTCCAATAGATTAAAATCTCGCCCCTCATCATACCAACGCTTTAATTCTTTAGGCAAAATAGAGGCTCCCGTGTAAGCCTCTGGCTCTATATTTTCTGCATCCACAGGAATAATTTGCTGCTTAAGTTTAACCAACATCCGCGTGAAAGGCTGCTTTTCAGACCAACTTTCTTTGACAGCCAAGTCTGCCATTTTATCCTCTTTTCTAAGAAAGGTTAACATGTCATCGATGGCTTCTTTGCTTCCCGCCAAAAATAAATTAATCCCTTCTGGCGCCAACAAAATTGTACCCTTCAAGCCTAATGTTAAACATTTTTCCTTGTAAAGCGCGCGCAAAAGGGGTAAATTCTCTAGCTTAATAAATTTATAAGCAGCGATATTTAAGACATTCATGAAATAACCTTCTATACTTCTTGGCAGGAATGAAAATTTCCGGCACCACATGCTAACAGGCGTTTGACAACCAGGGCCTTTATCCAAACAAAACAATGCGTCTCCTTCACAAGAAGAAGAGCCAGCATAAGCCCTGCACCGCTATTTTATACTTATACACTATGCAAGAACAAGCCATCACGCATCGACACCCCAAAGCGCTCCCCATATTAACGCTTACAGAGATGTGGGATAGGTTTAACTATTATGGTATCCAAGCCTTATTAGTGCTCTTTTTAACCAAGTCTGTCGGTTTCAGCGATGCTAATGCCTATGGTATTTACGGCGTTTATGTCTCGTTGGCTTTCGCAGTCCCGGTCATTTGTGGCTTTCTTGCCGATAAAGTATTAGGCGCCCGCCAAGCCATTATACTGGGCAGCATCCTTATTATCCTAGGCAATCTAGTGCTAATCAGTACATGGCAGCATAGCTTATTTGTGGGGCTTAGCACCTTGGTCATTGGTACAGGCTTTCTAAAACCCAGCTGCGTTACCCTCACGGGCATGCTTTACGCATCAGGCGATAAGCGCCGCGAAACAGGTTTTACCTTTTTTTACATGGGAATGAACTCTGGCGCCATGCTCGGCCCTTTTATTTATGGGTTGGTCACCCATAATAATCATTGGTATCACGGCTTCTGGGTCAGTGCCATTATCATGACCATCAACCTTTGCTTTTTCCTTAAAAACACCCAATGCCTCCCCGCCACCGCCTCTCTCCCTAAAAAACGCTCTTCCCTTGCCACTGTTGTGTTTTACTCCGTTTTGCTGCTTTTCATTGCCTTGATCAGTTTGCTTTTTAAGTTTCCTGATGCATTGGGTAGCATCCTGTCCTTGTTTGCTCTGCTAATACTCTCAGGCTTACTCGTCATTATTGCCAAAAGTAATCGCACCGAAGCTCGGCATATTATTGCACTAACGCTTCTCATTACCCTGACTATCGCTTATTTTATAGCCAGCTTACAAATCACAAGCTCTTTGACCTTATTCATTGAACGTTATATTGATAAAAGCGTGGCAGGTATCACTATTCCTACCATACTGTTTGCATCGTTGGAGCCTTTTTTTATTATTTGCCTTACACCTTTTTTAGCTGTCTTATGGAAATACTTGAATGCCAAACAGCGCGAGCCTTTTATGAGCCAAAAAATCGGCCTAGGCCTTTTTTGTGCCGCATTGAGCTTTCTCACCTTTGCCTTTGCCGTGCATTGGCAAGCTCATCAATGGCTTTCTCTCTTAAGTATTATTTTAGGCAATATTTTACTAGGCCTAGGTGAGCTGGTTATGATGCCAGCCCTCATGTCCGCCATTACAGAATACGCCCCTAAAAAGCTTAAAAGCACCTTCGTGGGCATTCTCTTTCTGTCCTTATCCTTTGCTGGGTATTTATCCAGCCTCTTGGCTAAATTCACTATCCCCCCTTCCACCAAGAACTTATCTTTAAAAACGTTAGACAGCCTATATTTTCACACCTTTTTGGGCATTGCGCTCAGTATGTTAATTTTTAGTTTAGCCGCTTTTCTCATCTCCCCGGCTATCAAAAAATTATTCAATTAACGCCTGCCAATGGCATAAAAAATGCATGCTTAAAAAATATACAAACCTCCTCCAGATTGTCTATAATCTAACCAGCTAGGCAGTTCTGATGGCAAGAGAAATCTGTTATGAATCAATGGAGAAAAAATCGACAGCACGGCTTTACCCTGTTAGAACTCATGACAGTACTGCTCATTGTGGGCATTCTCATGGCCATTGCCATCCCCACTTATAATAATTATCGACAAAAGTCCATGTACACGGAACTGATAAAAGCCTCCAACCCCTATAAATTGGCCGTAGAAATTTGTGCCTTAGATAGGGATTCATTTGTAGGCTGCACAGGCAATTTAAATGGCATCCCAGCTAATCTCATTAATAGCAACGCCGGGCTGGTTCGGCATTTAATTGTCAGCAATGGACTCATTTATGTTTTCCCTAACGGACAGGATGGCTTTACGATGTTAGGTGATTACTATATTTTAACACCCACTTTTGCAGGAATTGGGATATCGTGGACTCCATCAGGACCTGGCGTAACCAAAGGTTACTTTTCCGAATAAAAGCGGAAAGGCAGAAGCAGGAGTTTAACGATGAGAAAATTATTAGCCGCCCTTACACTCGGGCTATTCAGTATGAGTACAGCCCAAGCGAGCAACCCCCATGACAAACCTAAGTTTGCCATTAAGTACAGCGATGTTTTACATAAAATACACGCACAAGCGCCTACGCTTTCTGTACAAGCCGGTTATACAGCAGTAAAAGCCTATCTTTGTGCTCATAAAAACTATGGTTATGATCCTAAACGACTGTTGACCATCATCGACTATTCCATGCCCTCCACCGCTAAGCGCATGTGGATTATTGATATTGCTAACGAGAAAGTCTTGTACAACTTGTTGGTGGCGCATGGACGTAATAGTGGCGCTAATTATGCCACCAAATTTTCTGATATTCCCCAGAGTAAGCAAAGCAGCATCGGCGTATTCGTCACAGAAAATACTTACTATGGGCATGATGGCTACGCCATGCGCCTTAAAGGGCTAGACAAGGGATTTAATGACGCGGCATATAACCGTGATGTGGTTATTCACGGCGCTAAGTATGTCAGCGAAGATTTTATTAAGAAATACGGTCGCCTGGGACGCAGTTGGGGCTGCCCTGCTTTAAGTGAAACTTACATAAAACCAGTCATCAATCTCATCAAAGAAGGCACGCTGGTTGTCTCTTATTATCCTGACTCACAATGGATAAAGCAGTCTACGTTCCTTAATTGTAAGATTAAGTATGGGGAAGCACATTGATGTCAACAGCCCCTAACCGCCAGCTGTCATGAAGCGCAGACCCGGGGCGATAACTTGTACCACAGCAACCCCAATATCATCGCGAGTGTGATCATAAACTGCAATTTGCGTATGTCCACTCGCCTCCAATTTATCCAACATTTGTTGGCTGTCTTCAAGGAAACTCCCTGCCGGCTGCATATAGGTTGGCTCATGAAGGTTCAGTTTTGCCGATGCTGACGAATTTTCTATTAATGCTGACCATTGAAAACGGCCATAATATTTATCCGGAAAAACATCATCACGCGAACCACTGATTAATGTCAAACGAGCTTGTACTGCTTCTGTAATAGCACGTGCTACAGCCACTTCACGGTTTAAATGCGCACCTGAACCTGAAAAGCTACCCAAGGCCTCTCGAGCCCATGCCCTCCCTTCTATATAAGCAACATAGCTTGGAATCCCCAAGGACGTTGTCATGTCATACAAACAAAGCTCCATATCCGCTTCTTTAAGCTGTGTTAACAACGTTTTATTTTGTGAGGATTGCAAGCTCTCAAGACACACGCCACGCCTCTGTAACATTCGGTCATCATAAGTTAACCAATCTTCATAAGCATCTCGCTCAATAAGTTCATACAACGCATGACAAAGGGCTTCATCGAAAGTATTGCCTGAGGCAAGCCCATTAGAGCTCGCAAGCAGCAACGCATATTCCCTATGGGGCTTAGTGGTATCAATAGACAGTAAACCATGAGGCATATAACAGGGCGTTCGAGTAATTAAATTTTCACCTTGCAACCAACCTAATTCTACTTGTTTAGGGTCTTCATAAGGGGCATGCCCTGCCGGCAAGGCAGACACATCTAACAAGGGGTAATCCGCGTGTAAGCGTGCATAAGTGCCCGTCAAAGTAGGTTCAGGTGCGTTTTCCACATGATAGGCTTCTATAGATTCCATCACCGCTGACACATAGGCAAAATCAGCACTGAGCCCCTTGCCTTGAGAAACTGATAAATGCTTGGAATTAGGTCTGATACAAACAGCAACCTCAATGCCGATATGGTCCAAACCAGTCACATTGGCCACGCGCGTAATTCCTAAAGGCTTTAGCAAAGGCAAAATACGTGCTTTGGTCTCTTCAGGTGGACAGGCACGAACCGTTCCCCCTAAATTCATATAATTTTGAATAGTCAACAAGCCCTATCAAACGCCATAGTAAAGCATTATAATAACACTTTTTGTCTTCCAGGAAAAAAGATGGACTGTATTTTTTGTAAAATTGCCAATGGCCAACTGGACACAACGCTTGTCTATGAGGATGAAAGCCTGGTTGCCTTTTCAGATTTAAATGCACAAGCTCCTCACCATAAGCTCATTATTCCCCGTCAACACATTGCAACGCTCAACGATACAGACTCAGCGCATACGCAACTCTTGGGACAAATGATGCTTGTCGCTAATAAATTAGCCCATCAACTCACTATTGCCAACGATGGTTACCGTTGTGTGCTCAACTGCAACGCTCACGGCGGACAAAGTGTCTATCATATTCATTTGCATTTGTTGGGTGGACGCCCCATGAAATGGCCGCCAGGCTAAGCCCTTAGGATCTAGAAGTATCATGTCTATTGCTGATTACTACACTGAAATTATCACAGCGCTTGGGGAAGATGTTACGCGAGAAGGCTTACGCGATACACCCAATCGTGCGGCCAAAGCCATGCGCTTTTTGACAGAAGGCTACCATCAAAAGCTCCCGGATATCATCAATGACGCCATTTTCCATACAGACAGCCAAGAAATGGTCATCGTCAAAGATATTGAGCTGTATTCCTTGTGTGAGCACCACCTTTTACCTTTTATTGGCAAATGCCATGTGGCCTATATTCCCGATGGTCGTGTACTGGGACTTTCAAAAATTGCCCGCATTGTAGATATGTTTGCAAAACGGCTACAAATTCAAGAAACGTTAACCTGCCAAATTGCTGAAACACTGCTCGAGGTTACCGGCGCCAAAGGCGCAGGCGTTATCATTGAAGCCAAACATCTTTGCATGATGATGCGCGGCGTGGAAAAACAAAACTCTGTCATGACGACTTCAGCGATGCGCGGTTTATTTCGAGATAATCTATCCACCCGAAATGAATTTTTGGCGCTACTTTAAATTCCGCCGTTGAAGTCGACTGCGGGATTTAGGAGTATCTAAAATAAAGGCGGACTTAAACCTACTGTCTCGAAAGTCCAGTTTGAAAAGACGCCCAAGGGTAAAAATGTTAGCCGATTTGACCACAGTGCCTACAAGCCTGCCGGTTGGTAGGGTCTTCACATTCCATTTATTTAGCGTTATCTTATATTCAATAACCTGGGCTCGACATAAGAAGGTGGTAAAACCCAGAGAAATCCAGGAGGACAAGGCAAAAGCTCAAAAAAAACGCAGTACTAGCACCGCTAATGCGAGTATTTTTTTGAGCTTTTAACGCTGTCCCCCTGGATTTATCGCAGGTTTTAGCCGTTCTTATGTCGAACTCAGGTTAATACCCAACACCTCTTCCACAGAGAGTAACGCTCACAGCGCAGGAAAAAGAACATGACCCAACAATCCCATGAATGGCCCCAGCAGGTTGACCAGGAACCAACAAAAATGAAGCAGAACGACAAAGAAGCCCCGCCGGTGACAATAACGGGAACGAGTGAAGTTTTGAGGAACAAAAATATTATTGGCACTCGATTTAATTTTTCTTTTCTCAACAATGCTGAAGAGGCCGTGACGCTTTATCGTGGCGTGACAGAAACCAATCGCGAAGATGATAAACAAAGAAAAAAAGACAAGAACCCTAAACAAACTAGGGTATTAAATAAAACTGATGAAGAAGTGATTTGCGGTGATAAGAATATCATTAATACTGATTTTACCAATGTTACTGATCCAATCAATGATCCTTTAGCGGATTTTTCTAATGTCTCATTAAGGGATAAAGCAATCAGCAAAGACATAAACAACCTAACGGCTCATACCGTCAATTTTATTGGTAACTACAAACATTGTTCTCCAGCAATGTCTGGTGGTCTACCCGCTCAACGGGGAGAAGCCTCACCTTATCTGCTACTGGAACAGACGTTGCTGGCGTTTTATCAAGACTATGGCCGTGTACCTTATTTATTCCAAGATGAACCGCTGGCGTCACAACGGTGCTTTGAATTGGGTACAAACTACATACAGTTACACCTTGTTGAAAACCCAGCCAACAACGCGGCGCAAAATGAGCGTTCGGCATTTTCCCCCGTCAAACTAACACGCTGCGGTGAATGCACTGTTGCGACGCTGCTAAAGCCCATGCAGTGGCCGCGAGGGCCTACCATTGTATTTGGCCAGGCGGGTATGGGCAAGAGCACCTTAAGTCAATACATGGCTTATTTATGGAGCCAGCGCAACAGTATATCAGACTGTCCCGTTGGGTTGGCTGAGTGTGAGATAGTATTTTACCTACCATTGCGCTATTTAAAGCGCTACCGGCCATCTGAAGCCTTCAAGCCGGGTGCAATGACTGATGACATCCTGGCTGGGGTACTATTATTTCTCTTCAGGCAGCTTTATCCCCAAAAAACGCTCGAGGCAGAGCGAGGCGATAAACTCAGCGTCAGTATGTTAGCGACGCTAGTAAAGGAGCGCGCTGATAGCGTGTTGTTCATCGTGGATGGTTTAGATGAAATCACGACGGAATTAAAAGACAGTCAGGGCTTTCACCATCAGTTCGTGCGGTATCTACTGCTACAACCGCGTGTCATGCTGACCAGTCGACCCATCGTGATACAACCTAGTTTGTTACCCGTTAAACAACAAAAGGAAGACTGTCGTTGGTTGGAAGTGAAAGGCTTTCACGAAGATAGCATGAATGCTTACATTAGCGATTATTTTGGTCAACGTGGTGAGGACTTAGTAAGTAAAGGTGAGCAACTGCAATGCTACTTAAACAATAATGCCTTGTTGTTTGATATCTGCCATACGCCAATTAACTTGGCGTTATTATGTGTGGTTTGGGAAGAGGATAAGACATTATTGCAAGCACCACCCGGGCCCGATATAAAACCTGAAGTAAAGCAGGATAAAGACGTAACAACACCCTCATTTAATACCATTGATATTTATCAACGGTTATTACTGTTTTTACAGCGACGCTATGTCAAGCGCTCACTGGCCTTGCAACCGAATGCCGTGGATTGTATCAATAAATTTAATGAAAAAACCTTGGATGAACAACAGGCTTATATTCAGACCTATTGTGCGGATTTAATGGATTTTCTGATGGTGTTAGCAACCTATGGCATGACTCATGATGAGCTTGCTTTTTCTGGTGATACCCTGACGAATTTATTGGAACAGCAGGCGCCGTTATTGAGAAAATTTTATCAACGCTTACCTAGCGCTTATCAACACTCCCTAAAAAAGCAGCATGAGCCATTACCCGGTGAGCCGCCGGTTAGTAAGCATCGCTTACAGCAGATTGCCTTTTTACAGGGGTTACGGGAGTTTGGCTTATTGGCTTTTGCGAGCCCCGGGGGCAATTTAGCTGGTCAAGAGATATGGTTTTCTTTTTTGCATTTGAGTTTTCAAGAATATTTGGCGGCTCACCATCTTGTAGCACGACTGCGGCGTTGTCTTGAGGACAGGCGTGACCCCCAACAAGATAGCGCCATACGTTGGACGGTGGTGCGCTATAAATATGAGCCACGCTACCGTCGATTTTGGCAGTTTGTGATGGGTGAGGTATCACAAGATAACCTATTATTTGCTGCAATAGAGGCACTGCGGTGTGGTGTGTTACCCATCAAGCATTGGGGTGTACAAGATAGTGAGGCAAATGAGAGGATAGAGCAAGACTTAAAAAACTGTTGGCTCTCTGGTGTATCGGCACAGGCCGATAATGCGGTTAAACAAGCGTTAGCTATAGCGTTACGGCAGGATTTGAATCACCTCAACGTCAAGGTCCGTTATGAGGCATTAGACCTCCTTGCATCGTTACCGACAGGATTTAAGACAGGGTTTAAGGACAGCTATGATATCCTAGCTGGTTTATTAGAGCGCCCCACCGACGATGAAAACCCTTCTTTTCAATGTTATATCCTCCGCGTGATAATAGCCTTAGGCGCACCGCTGGCAACCCATGAGACGGTTATCAAGCGCGTCATCGCCGGGCTTGAGAGTGAGTATGAACACGTTCAAGAAGCTGCCCTGGGGGCAGTGATAGCCTTGGGGGTGCCATTGGCAACCCATGAAGCATTTATCAAGCGCGTTATCGTCGGGCTTGCGAGTAACAATGCTCAGGCTCAATGCACTGCCCTGCGGGTAGTGATGAGCTTAGATGTGTCGTTAGCAACCCATAAGGCGGTTATCACGGGCGTTATCGCTGAGCTTGCAAGTGACAATGCGCAGGTTCGACAAACTGCCCTGGAGGTAGAGTGTATCACGGGTACCATCGCCGCGCCTAAGAGTAACAATCTGCGGGTTCAACGCACTTTCCCGCAGTTAGTGGAGACTTTGAGGGCGCCATTGGCAACCCATGAGGCGGTTATCAAGCGCATTATCGCCGGGCTTGCGAGTGACAATTTGCAGGTTCAACAAGCTGCCCTG
Source organism: Gammaproteobacteria bacterium (assembly GCA_965230455.1). Classification (GTDB taxonomy): domain Bacteria; phylum Pseudomonadota; class Gammaproteobacteria; order CBDDKY01; family CBDDKY01; genus CBDDKY01. Next base: position 1,232,439 of record CBDDKY010000003.1, on the reverse strand, counting down.
GGGGCAGTGAGGGTCTTAGGCGCGCCGTTGGCAACCAATCAGACGCTCATCAACAGCCTATTAGTCATGCTTGCAAGTGACAGTTGGGAGTTGCAACAAGGGCAGAGCAAAATTGTTGCTGCACTAGATGCCATACTAGGCCACTCAGTGCTAACATACTGTTTATCTAATGCAAAGTTGTCACAAGCCGCTCATCAATGGTCACCTAAAACAGTTATTCAGCGCTATTTATGCCAGACTGAAAAAAAATTTATGCTTTACCTAGAGAAGCATTCCTCATGTTACCTTGTGTTAGACGGCGAAACTCAGCCAGTTCATTCGGTGCCTTTAACCCGAGAAGAAGTCACTTTACTGTTATCACTGACTGATGGTCACGATCTGCTAACTGCTCATGCACTTTCTGGGTACACTGTTGTGCGGCCAACAGAGGGTTCTAACGCTACTGCAGAAGAAGTAGATAATGCTATTGATCACCGCCCTGTGTTTAAACCGAGTTCCACGGAAATAGCCGCGAGTTTACGTAAAGCAGCTAATGCGAAGTGTATCTTACCCGCGCTACAGGACAACCATTATGACAACATCATACAGCCAGTAACGATAAAAAAATCAAATGTATTTAAAGATTTTTCACGGTATTTAACTTCTGCTGAAAAAACGCAACTTAAAGATGCCCTAACGGTTATTAATGAGTTGTTAGTAGATATGGATGTCGGTGATGAAAGTGGAGACAAAGCTTCACTGATGAGACTTAGATCATCTCTGTTAAGTAAAGCAACTGATTTGGCTGAATTCGACATAAGCCAAGAAGGGGCACAAGCTTACCTTGCATCTATAATACAGACAATGGAAGAAATAGAAAAAGCCCAACAGGTACAAGCAACCTACTTCCGAGATTATGGAAACAGTTTCGCACCATAGTGTAAACCGATTTTTAGCACGCGAAGGATTTGAGCTAAAAGATTTGTATGATGAAGAAAAAACAAGATTGAATTAACAGGCGGCGTACTCAGTGTTGATGATTCAGTGCTGGATAAGCCCTATAGTGACCCAAGCAAGGCTGTATTTACAGATTGGTTTTGGTCTGGAAAGCGGAAAGCATAAGCGGTCTGTCAAAGGAATAAGTTTAATAACGCTATTTTACACTGATATAAAAGGCGTTTCTATGCCCGTTAATTAACCTAAAATCCTCAGTTGAAATCTACTGCGGCCGCCTAACTCACCGAATCTAAAGGATTTTTCTCGATATTTTTTATTCACCGTATGGGTGATACGCTTTCACAAAAAATATCGAGAAAAATCCTTTATCTTCAGCAACTAAGTCGGCCTCGCGACGATTTCAACTGAGGATTTTAGGATTAACCTAACCTGAGTTCCGCCGTTGAAGTCGACTGCGGGATTTAGGATAAAAAAAGGCCAGCACAACGAGGGCATATCGACAGTTCGCCCCCGTTGTGCTGGCCTTTATTTAGCCTTACTATTCAGCAGTTTCTGCTAAAACAGAGGCCTTCATAGACAAACGCACGCGGCCTTGACGATCGATTTCCATAACTTTAACCGTCACGTTATCACCTTCATTTACCATATCCGTAACATTTTCTACACGCTCTTCAGAAAGCTGAGAAATGTGCAATAAACCATCTTTACCTGGCAATAAATTCACGAAGGCACCAAAGTCTACCACACGAATGACTTTACCTTGATAAAGCTTGCCCACTTCGAGATCAGTCGTCAAAAGTTCAATACGCGCTTTAGCTTCATCTCCACCTTCGCGGCTAACTGAAGCAATACGTACCAAACCTTCATCGCTAATATCGATGGTCGCACCGGTTTCTTCTGTCAAGGCACGGATGGTAGCACCACCTTTACCGATAACATCACGAATCTTATCAGGGTTGATTTGTATGCTGATAATGCGAGGGGCATGCTCTGAAATATCATCACGATGCGTTTGGATTTCCTCTTTCATAACATCCAAGATATGCAAACGACCTTTTTGTGCTTGTGCTAAAGCAATTTGCATAATTTCTTTAGTGATACCTTCTATCTTAATATCCATCTGCAAAGCAGTAACACCCTCAGCCGTACCTGCCACTTTAAAGTCCATATCACCTAAGTGATCTTCATCACCCAAAATGTCTGTCAATACAGCAAAGCCTTGATCTTCTTTGATAAGACCCATGGCAATCCCCGCAACAGGCGCTTTCAGAGGCACGCCCGCATCCATCAATGCCAAGCTTGTACCACAAACAGAAGCCATGGAACTAGAGCCATTAGATTCAGTAATTTCAGACACCACGCGCAAGGTATAAGGGAATTGCTCTTGCGTTGGAATAACAGCCCGCATAGCACGACGTGCTAAACGACCGTGGCCAATTTCACGACGCTTAGGTGAGCCCATGAACCCAACTTCGCCCACGCTGTAAGGAGGGAAATTATAATGCAGCATAAAGGTATCACGAGACTCAGACATTAGCGCATCAATCAACTGTGCATCTTTTTCTGTTCCCAACGTGGCAGCCACAATAGCTTGTGTTTCACCACGGGTAAATAAAGCAGAACCGTGCACGCGAGGCAATAGTTTAGTGCGAACACGAATAGGACGAACTGTTTGGGTATCACGCCCATCAATACGCGGATTACCCGACAAAATGCTTTGTCGAACCAATTGCTTCTCAAGCTTTTCAAACAATCCCTGAACCTCTGGTTTGCTAGGACCTTCTTCGCCTTCAGCGACAGATAACGCATCTATTGCATCAGCCTTCAAGGCAGCAATAGCATCTTGACGCTGTAGCTTTTCTTGAATCTGATACGCTTTTGTCAAAGCGTCTGTAAATTTCTCCGCCACTTGTGCTTGCAACGCTTCATTGATTTGTGGCGGCTGCCATTCCAACGCAACAGGCTTAACTTCTGCAGTAAATTCATTAATGGCATCGATAACCACTTGCATCATGTCATGACCATAAGAAACGGCATCCAACATGACCATTTCAGACAATTCGCGCGCTTCTGATTCCACCATGAGCACAGCACTTTTCGTACCGGCTACCACTAAGTCTAACTCAGAAGTTCCTAACATTTTCTTGGATGGATTTAAAAGAAACTCGCCATTTTGATAGCCTACACGCGCAGCACCAATGGGTCCTGCAAAAGGTAAACCTGAAATAGATAAAGCAGCAGAGGCGGCAATCATCGCCAAGATATCGTTTTCCACCCCTTCTTCGGCAGAAAGCACGGTGGTTATTAATTGCACCTCATTACTAAAGCCTTTGGGGAATAATGGACGAACAGGACGGTCTATTAAGCGAGACACTAAGGTTTCAGATTCTGAAGGACGCCCTTCACGCTTGAAGAATCCACCAGGAATTTTACCTGCAGCATAGGTTTTTTCTTGATAATTAACCGTTAATGGAAAAAAGCCGCGACCTTCGTCTGCGTTTTTAGACGCCGCAACGGTGGCTAAAACCATAGCATCACCCATACGCGCCATCACAGCAGAACATTGTCTGGCAATTTCGCCGGTCTCTAGAATAACGGTGTGCTCACCGTATTGAAATGTTTTTCTAACTAATGTGTACATATTTATCCTTATTTAAAAGACTGGCAAGGCGCATGGGACCTTTCGCAGGCCTATTTATTGATAAGGATGGTCGTCTGGAATGCTTCAGTATCAATACGCCTTGATAAAATGCTCGCCGTACTGTTAGCGCTTCCATAACGAAGCACAGCAGGCAAGCGCAAATAAAAAATAACTAGCGACGCAAGCCCAAACGCTTGATAAGAGAAGTGTAACGCGCTTCATCTGTACGCTTTAAGTAAGTCAATAACTTACGGCGTTGATTCACTAGTTTTAACAATCCACGGCGAGAGTGTTTATCCTTCTTGAATGCTTTAAAGTGCTCAGTTAGCCCTACGATACGCGTCGTCAACAAAGCCACTTGAACCTCTGAGGACCCCGTATCATTAGGGGAACGTTGATATTCTTTCACGACGTCTGCTGTGACTTGACTGTCTAATGCCATAATAACTCCAAATAATAATGTATAAAGGTGTGGGCAAGGCGTGTTCTTGAGAGTAAGATATTGATTCAAAAGAAAAAATTAATATCTTACGCCCAAAAAACCAACCCAAGGCGCCCATCTATAAAAAAAGACGGTACATTATACGATAAGGGGGTGCTTTTGGAAAGACCTAGACTCTTTCATGTTAGTAACATGCTATATTAACAAAATTTGACCAATGAGTACTGTTACGTATGAAAGGCATCAAATCGATTACTAGTGTTCAATATGTTGTCTAAAATGAGGGGATTCTTAAGGATTCAACTGATCTTTTATGTTCAATTAGCTTAAGATGACCAGAACTTGACCCTCTGTCGTTTATATACGACAATAAGATATGAATAAAGAAATACGATATTACATAGCTCCAAACGGAAAATCGCCTTTTGAAGAATGGATAAACAAGTTGAAAGATCCCGTTACTCAAGCAAAGATATTCCGTAGACTTGACCGTGTATCCCTAGGAAATTATGGTGATTACAAGCCTGTGGGAGATGGTGTCTATGAACTAAGACTTACTTTTGGATCCGGGTATCGTGTTTATTTTGCTGAGCACGGTGATGTGACTGTTATCCTTTTACTAGGTGGAAATAAATCTCAGCAATCAAAAGATATTGCAACAGCAAAAAAATATTGGCAAGAATTAAGAGGTGAAAATCATGACTGACAAACATCTTATAGGTAAAACAGGCGATGCCCATGAGTTGCTAACAGCATCTCTGCAAGACCCTAAAAAGGCTGCGGCCTATTTGCGAATAGCGCTAGACGAATATCAAGATGATGATGACACAGAAGCATTCTTATTAGCACTGCGTAATGTCGCAGAGGCAAAAGGTGGTCTGGGTAAATTAGCGAAAGAAACACACTTGAATCGTCAAAGCTTATACCAAACACTATCTAAGCGAGGCAATCCAAGACTCGATACCTTGGGTAAAGTTTTGAAGGCTTTAGGGTTCCACTTAGCCATCGAGCCGCTGCGCAAAGCAAGTTGAGTTAGGTCTTTTACTGCCAAATGCTAACGCACGAAATTAGATTATTGATGGCTAATAAAGCTCAATATGCCAACCTCCCACCTATAACTGAAAAGATTAGGAATAGCTATGGTGAGCAATCGCGTTGATAAAATTACAGCAATTCCCGCTGGCCTTAAATAACCATAAATATCAATAGGTTGAAAGTGATCAGGTAAATATTTTTCGCAACCATCTTGCGGGAATGGCTTCCTGTTGGAAACGCATTCTATTGGTTAGCACCGGCTCGAGCATCCTTGCTCGAGCGTGCGCCCTAAAAAAAGCAATGCTTTTTTTAGACGGGCTTACCCTGCGCGGAATCAATCCGCGCGGACGGCGATTTACTCTGAAGACAAATTTCTTGCTGGCGTCCCTGCCGGAATTCCATAACTTTTGGATAACCCTGCTCGGCCTTCCTAGCCTCGCGTTTGCCCTTCAGCAACGTTATACTTTGCTGTCCCGCTTCGCGGGAACACGGCTCACCCTTAAAAATCCCCACGCGATAGGTTGGCAATCCCCAGCGGGAATTGTTGATAAAATTATAAAAGCCTATAACTTCCTTTTCAACAACTCGGCCGTAGCCGAACGAGATTGTCTCCTGATTTGATGTCGCCTACGCGAGAAAATTGCATGTCTCCCCTGCCTGCGCCCCCTTGGGTACCTGTGCCCCCTTGGGTATGGAAGCCCCAGCGCCTTTGCCCCGGGTGCTAGCCCCCGAGATTTCTCACTTTTACTTGTTAATAATAAATGAATTTGTCTGATTAAGAGATACTACAGCAGATAATCCCTTCCTCCTCTTCATTTTTTTGAGGGTTATTAATAGGAACGCTATTACCATTTAGCTTAGACCTTTCATTAAAACCACTCATAGGTCCATCAAACTGATTTTTCATATCAAGCCCTTTCTTTTTAATTTCCTCTAAAGACCTTGATAGCTCATTTATTCTTTCACTCTGTTGCTTTATTGTTTCTATTTGCAGACTGACATAGTTCTCAAGATTTTCTTCTGGCATCACCAATATCCTCTTAAAATTAGAATAAATTATTTCACATATAAAACCATCTTTACAAAGAAGGTTTTAGCATCACTCAAGGCTATTATAGTGAAACACATACATAACTAAAACCCAGAAAAATTCCTAATCAAATTGACATAGGATACCCTAAAAAGTCTGCGAAAAATATTTCTCTAGATGGCTTTCTCCCCAGTGTTAGCAGGCTTTATTTGTTAGCAGGGAAGTGATGCTGAGCAGATATCCAGCTTAAACAATGCAAAAAATGGCAGCAAATTAGGTCAATGCTTGAACAGCCTCTTTGACAGCATCGGCCAATTGTTCTGCCAGTTGCTGGACTTGTCGTTCATTTTCGCCTTCTACCATCACGCGAATCAAGGGTTCTGTGCCCGAGGGTCTTAACAATACACGGCCGCTGTTTTGTAGGCAGTGCTGCGCCTCTTCTAATGCGGCTTGGACGGTTTGATACTCGATGACATCATGACTACGAGGTGAAGGTACATTCAGCATGATTTGCGGCATTTTGTGCATAGTGGCTTTCAGTTCATGCAGGGGTTGCTTAGCGGCCCACATAGCGGTGAGCACTTGTAGCGCAGAAACAATGCCGTCTCCAGTAGTATTAGCATCTAAACACAGAATATGGCCTGAAGATTCACCGCCCAATTTCCATTGTCGCTGGTCCAGCTCTTGTAGAACATGGCGATCACCGACTTTTGCCCTTACAAAAGGGATATTCATCTCGGTTAACGTGCGTTCTAAACCGAAGTTACTCATCAAGGTTCCCACAACACCGCCGTTTAAGCGATTATGGGATTGAAAGTGCTTGGCAATGATGAACAGGATTTCATCACCATCGACCACGTCGCCGCGATTATCCACCATGATGACGCGATCACCATCGCCATCAAAGGCAATGCCTAAATCTGCGCCCTGTTCTTGCACGACGGTTTGCAGTTGCGCGGGTGAAGTAGAACCACAAGCCGCATTGATGTTGTAACCATTAGGCTCCACATTGATGGTGGTAACATTGGCACCTAGCTCTGTCATTACATTACCCGCAATGTGGTAAGTGGCACCATTGGCACAATCTAAAACAATTTTTAAGCCATCCAAATAGACTCTTGAGGGGATAGTACTCTTACAAAATTCAATATAACGGCCCGGCGCATCATGTAAGCGCTTCGCGCGCCCTAAACGCACAGGATCCACGGTGGTCATGGGTTTTTCTAGCTGTGCTTCGATGGCTTGTTCCAATTTATCAGGCAATTTACGGCCATCAGCGGCAAAAAACTTTACGCCATTATCATGATAAGGGTTGTGAGAGGCACTCAGCATAATGCCGGCCTGCGCATGAAAGGTGCGAGTCAAATAGGCAACAGCGGGCGTGGGCATAGGGCCTAATAAGTGGCTAGTTACGCCTGCCGCCGCCAAACCTGCCTCCATCGCAGATTCCACTAAATAACCGGAAATTCGCGTGTCTTTGCCAATAAGTACTTTGCCACCAGGCTGCGGCGATAACACAGTACCGGCAGCCCAGGCTAGTTTCAATAAGAAATCAGGGGTAATGGGCGCGCGCCCCACAAAACCGCGCACGCCATCGGTACCGAAATATTTATTAGACGCACTCATGGCTTTCCTCAATATACTCTGTGATACGCACCGCCTCTATGGTCGCTTTGACGTCATGAGTGCGAATGATACGCGCACCACGCTGCACAGATAAAGCGGTGGCCGCAAGGCTCGCTGGCAATCGTTCCTCCACGGGAATATTCAACGCAAAACCAAAAAAAGACTTACGTGATAACCCAACCAATAAGGGTTGCCCTAATGACTCAAATTCATTTAAATACTTAATCAGTTGTAAATTCTGGCGCATGGATTTACCAAAACTACCGCCGCCAAAGCCTGGGTCAACGACAATACGCGCGCGCGGAATACCCGCAGCCATACACGCGGCTATGCGTTCTTGTAAATAGGTTTTAATGGTAGGCAACAAAAAATCATTTTGCTTAGCAATGGCGTCAAGAGATGGAACATGGTGAGGGTGGGCCATGTGCATCAAACAAACGGGTAGCTCTAATTTAGCCGCCATCTCTACGGCACCAGGTTCGCAGAGTGCGCGCACATCATTGATGAAACCTGCCCCAGCTTGAGCCGCCTGCTGCATGACCTCTGGGCTACTGGTATCGATTGAAATAGGAACAGGAAGCTCAGTGGCTAAACGTTTCACGACTGGCAACAAGCGTTCCAATTGCTGCTCTACGCCTGTCGTCGTTTGTGTAGCCAAATAAGAAGGATCAGCGGCGGCTCCCGTAGATTCCGCGCCAATATCGATAATGGCAGCGCCTTCTTCAACCATTTGCAGGGCTACATCCAAAATAGCGTCAGGCGAGGCATGACCATAACGCCGTGCCCCGTAATAAGAGTCATCGGTCAAATTTATCACGCCCATAACCTGAGGGCGTGATAAATCTAGGTATGTATTCCCACAATGCAAGCGAGTATCCGTGGCAACCATCTCTACTCCTCAACAGCCCTAAGCTTTTTGGCCATCCATGGAATCTTCATCACCCGCCTGGCGCTGTTCATTATCCTGAGAGGAGACTGTTTGCTGATGACCACCAGAGGCATCATCCGAACTCTCATCGCTATTATCCTGCCAGTCTTTAGGCGGCTCTGGCGTTTTACCCTCCATTAAGGCTTTAATTTGATGTTCATCGATGGTTTCATATTTCATCAATGCATCGGACATAGCATGCAAAATATCCATATTGTCCAACAAAATAGACTTTGCACGCTCATAATTATCATCAATGATTTTTCTGACTTCTTCATCAATGAGACGCGCTGTGTCGTCAGAAATTTCTTTGTGCTGCGTCACCGAATGACCCAAGAAGACTTCTTCTTGATTTTCACCATACATTAATGGCCCCATAGCTTCCGACAGCCCCCATTGTGTCACCATTTTGCGGGCAATCTCTGTGGCACGCTGAATATCATTAGACGCACCGGTCGTTACGCGCTCTACACCAAAAATAAGTTCTTCGGCCAGACGACCACCAAACAGGCTGGAAATCATACTGTTAAGCTGCTGACGTGACTGACTATATTTATCCTGTTCCGGCAAATACATCGTCACACCCAACGCACGACCCCGAGGAATAATAGTTACTTTATAGACCGGGTCATGGTCGGGAACACAGAGCCCCACGATAGCATGCCCTGCTTCGTGGTAAGCAGTTAATTTCTTTTCATCTTCGTTCATCACCATGGATTTACGTTCAGCACCCATCATGATTTTATCTTTGGCTTTCTCAAATTCATTCATACCCACTTCGCGCTTATTTTCACGCGCTGCAAATAGAGCCGCTTCATTAACCAAGTTAGCCAAGTCTGCACCAGAAAAACCAGGCGTACCCCGTGCGATATTGCGCGCGTTGGCATCTTTGTTCAAAGGGACTTTACCCATATGCACTTTGAGGATATGCTCACGGCCCAAAATATCGGGCAAAGGCACCACCACTTGCCTGTCAAAACGGCCAGGCCGCAATAACGCAGGGTCTAACACGTCAGGACGGTTAGTGGCTGCCATGACGATAACCCCTTCATTACCTTCAAAACCATCCATTTCCACGAGTAGTTGATTGAGAGTTTGTTCACGCTCATCATGACCGCCTCCCAAGCCTGCACCACGATGGCGCCCTACGGCATCAATTTCATCAATAAAAATGATGCAAGGTGCTTGCTTTTTCGCTTGCTCAAACATATCTCTCACACGAGAAGCACCTACACCCACAAACATTTCTACAAAATCAGAACCAGAAATTGTGAAGAAAGGCACCTTGGCTTCACCGGCAACCGCTTTGGCCAATAACGTTTTACCTGTACCCGGTGAACCTACCAATAAAACACCGCGCGGTATCTTTCCGCCAAGTTTATGAAACTTGCCAGGTTCGCGCAAAAAATCCACTAATTCTTTGACTTCTTCTTTGGCTTCTTCAACCCCAGCCACATCAGCAAAAGTCACTTGCACCTGGTCTTCGCCTAGCAGCCGCGCACGGCTGCGCCCAAAAGACATAGCGCCACGACCACCGCCGCCTTGCATTTGGCGCATAAAGAAAATCCACACCCCTATCAATAGCAACATGGGGAACCAGCTAATAAAAATACGCATCAACAGGCTTTGTTGCTCAGGCGCCTTACCAATAACATTTACATTATTTTTAAATAAATCACTCAGAAGGAAAGGGTCTTCCATGGGCATGTAGGTGACAAAGGTTCTATCATTGGACGTTTTACCTCGTACCTTTTGATTTTCAATGGTGACCGACTGGATATTGCCTTGCTTAACCTGCTTGATAAATTGTGAATAGGATAATTTTTGCTCTGCCACCTTGCGAGGCCCAAAATTACTAAAAACAAACATCAACACAACGGCTATTACAAGCCAAAGCAGCAAATTTTTAAACATATCACTCAAAATTTATACCTCACCTTTCAAAATCGTAGTCACACCTGAGTAGTATGGGGGCGAAACGCTTAGAAATCAATAACTACCTCATACTGTGTAGATAGCAATCAAAAAAACGTAGCCTAAGTGTATGAGGGTTTGTTGACAATTCATTTTCAACAAACCTTAAGGTTTAAAACCGCGTCCTAACAAATAAAGCTCTCGCGAACGCGGCCGAGAGGCTTTAGGCTTACGCGAACTTACTTTTTGAAAAGACCCTCGCACCTCTCTCAAGTAAGCATCAAACCCTTCTCCTTGAAAGGTTTTCACCAAAAAGTGTCCACCCGGCTTTAAAGATTGTCTTGCAAAATCAAGAGACAACTCACACAAAAACATAGCCCGTGGAATATCCACGGCTTTGCTACCACTCATATTAGGTGCCATATCAGAAATAACCACATCCACAGCACGCCCTGTTAAAATATCCTGCAGTTGCAGCAACACCCCTGCTTCCCGAAAGTCTCCTTGGATAAAGCTAACTCCCGACAAGGGGTCCATCGCTAAGCGGTCCAAAGCAACAACATCACCAGCTTCCCCCACCCAATCTACCGCCAACTGCGACCACCCGCCAGGAGCTGCACCTAAATCCACCACCACCATGCCGGGCTTAATGAGTTTATCTTTTTCTTGAATCTCAGCTAATTTAAAAGCAGCACGAGAGCGATAGCCCAACTGCTGTGCTTGCTTTACATAAGGGTCATTGGCATGTTCTTGCAACCAACGCCGGCTGCTTTTTGAGCGTTTCATGATTAATTTCTCTTTACAACGGCGGAGAGTATAGTGAATTGAATTTTATTTGGCTGCTATGTTCTTACTAATATACTAATATAGGTAAGTCTCTTGTTTTTTTAGTCCGCAGCGGTTATTTAAGTTTGAATAATTTTATCTTAAATAACAAGGAGTTTAGCCGTTCTAAATGACGCGTTATTTAAGGTAAAACTATTTAAAAATGAATGGCCGATGCGAGGCTAAAACAGTCAAATAAAATTCAATTCACTATATATACTCATTCAGACCACTTAATGTTACAACCCATACTAGGATACTGTTCAGTATCAACGGGCTTACCAGCTAATAATGCATCCAACGCCCGGGATAAATCTCCTCCGGTGACAGGTTTACCATTCCCAGGTGAGGAAGCATCAAATCGGCCACGATAAACGCAAGCCAACGCCCCATCGAACACAAAAAAATCAGGCGTACAAGCTGCGCCATAAGCTCGCGCAACTGCCTGTGTTTCATCATACAAATAAGGAAAAGTATAGGCATTCTCTTGTGCTTCCACCTTCATGTACTCAGGTCCATCTTGGGGGTACAACGTTGCATCATTACTACTAATGGCAACAAACCTGACACCCTTGACTTGATAAACCTTTGCTAAAGCAACTAATGCGGCTTGAATATGCTTCACATAAGGACAATGATTACAAATAAAGGCGATAACGGTCGTCGTTTCTGATTTAAGCTCGGCCAAGCTTTTCTGCGTGCCTGACACTGTGTCAACTAATTCAAAAGGTTCTGCACATGTCCCTAAAGGCATCATGCGGGAAGGGGTTAGCGACATAAAAAACGCTCCTTGAAAATAGGGTCCATGCTCCTAAATTCCGCCATTGAAGTTTACTGTGGGATTTAGGATGGTTAAAAGAGCCATCTTACCAGCATGTGCTATGAATTTGAACAGTTTTACGCTAAAATCGTTACAAGCTTCGTTGTTTGAACAATCCTGATGCATACAAACACTCCACCAGCAACCATGCCCGCCTATCGTTTTTCTGTCGCTCCCATGATGGATTGGACTCATCGTCATGAGCGCTATTTTTTACGTCTCATCAGTAAACATTGCCTATTATACACAGAAATGGTTACCACACAGGCTCTCCTACATGGCCCACGCCAGCGTTTATTGGCCTTTGATCCCGTAGAACGCCCCGTGGCCTTGCAACTCGGTGGCTCAAATCCCGCTCAGCTAGCCCAATGCGCCCAAATGGCTCAAGACTACGGTTATGACGAGGTTAATTTGAATGTCGGTTGCCCTAGCCCTCGCGTAAAGTCTGGCAATTTTGGTGCCTGCTTGATGGCCGAGCCCAAACTTGTCGCTGATTGTGTCGCAGCCATGAAGGCCGTGGTGGATATTCCAGTGACCGTCAAAACGCGCATTGGCGTCGATGAACAAGACTCCTATGACTTTTTAGCCCATTTTATAAGGTTGAGTCAACAAACCGGCTGCGAGCGCTTTATCATCCATGCACGCAAAGCCTGGCTACAAGGTTTAAGCCCAAAACAAAACCGTGAAATTCCACCCCTATCCTACCCCAGAGTCTATGACATCAAAAAAGCTTTCTCACCACTTGCCATTATCATCAACGGCGGTCTCAATGATTTAGCAACAGCCCAAGCGCAACTACATCATGTGGACGGCGTGATGCTAGGCCGTGCTGCCTATCAAAACCCTTACCTCTTAAGCCAAGTAGATGCACTATTCTTTGGCGATAATACCCCTCGCAAATCACGCTTAGCAATAGTAGATGACTATTTCCCTTACGTGGCCAAACAACTGGCTTTGGGGCAAACCCTAGGTCAGCTGACTCGACATATTTTAGGATTATTTCAAGGCCAACAAGGCGCTAAAGCCTTTCGACGTTATCTTAGCGAAAATGTTCATCAGAAAGGCGCAGATCTGCGGGTGTTAGAAAAAGCGTTGTGTTTTGTTGATGGGTAAACGAGCCCTAATCCTAAATTCCGTAGTTGAAATCTACTGCGGCCGTCTAACTCACCGAATCTAAAGGATTTTTTTCCGTCTTTTTTATTCACCGTATGGGTGATACGCCTTCACAAAAAAGACGGAAAAAATCCTTTATCTTCAGCGACTTAGTCAGCCTCGCGACGATTTCAACTGCGGAATTTAGGCTAATAGAAGGGAATTGGCCTCGCACCACATACGCGAGGCCAAACAATTTAAACCCCTTGCCACGTCCCTGGCGCTTCTTGCGGGGCTTGCCCTGCTGGAAATTTAAACTTTTCCTTAGCGTTATGATTTTGCACTTGTTCAATCATGCTTTTCAAGACACTGCCATCCACAGCACCCGGCACAAAGAAAGTGGGGTAAGCATCCTTTTTGGACAGACGCTTGTCGCCAATAATAAAGCTTGGCGTACCAACAATACCTAGCGTTTGCGCCAAGGCTTGGTTGGCTTTAATCTCGCTCATCACAGCGGGAGATTTCATGTCTTTTTGCAATTGAACTACATTAAGCCCTACTTGTTTGGCTAAGGACAAAACTTCTTTCTCATCCAATTTCTTTGGCGAACTTAGCAGCGCATTATGAAAGGCTTCGTATTTGCCTTGGTGACGAGAGGCAAGCGCTGCCGCAGAAGAAAACACAGAATCCTGTCCAAAAATAGGAAATTCCTTATAGACAATGCGTAGCTTAGGGTCCTGCTTTTTCAACTGTGCGATAATCGGTGCCATATGACGACAATGTACGCATTGATAATCAAAAAACTCTACCAAGGTTACGTTAGCGTTTTTGTTACCCACCACAGGACTTTTACTGGTAAAAATGGCTTGGTGATTCGCCAAAATGAGCTTACGCGCGCGTTGTTGCTCTTTGACTTGCATATCTTGCTGGAAAGCCGTCATGACGTGTTGCATTTCTTGCGCAGATAAACGTGGCTTATGCTTGTTGAGTACGTCAACAACGCCTAAGGCAAAGGCTTTGGGGTCAACGGTGATATTTTGCTGCTGAAAACTCTGCTCGATATTATGGCCAACATCAATACCAATAGAATAGCTAACTTTTTGTTTTTGGCTAGATAGCTTGCTGTCATGATGGTCAGCAAAAGCCATTACCGAGGCCAAACACAAGCCTACTACCAATAATCCTTTTAATTTTGTCATCGTCTCTCCACAGATTATGCTTTATTGTGTACTCAGATTAGGGCGTGTCATCAACGATCCTTTTCGGCTGCAAATGGCGTAAAACTGATTCAATTGCGTACATGTTTTCGTCAAGTAAAGCAACTATTATCCTCAAAAATACACACAATTGCTCTCAATTTCCACCTTTGTCGCGACGAAAAAGTCATTGATGACACACCCCGGGTCATGTAATCTTGCGGTACTTTTGGTAGAATTGCAAGGACGATGAAAGACAAAGGAAAACCATGAAGAAGAACGCCAACAACCTCATTTGGATAGACTTGGAAATGACAGGACTAAATCCTGAGCAAGACAGGATTATTGAAATTGCCACCGTGGTAACCAGCCAAGATTTATCCGAGTACGTTGAAGGCCCTGTGCTCGCCATCAAACAAGAGAGCGAGCACCTAGACAGCATGGATGCTTGGAACACCAGACAACATAACAGTTCAGGCCTGGTCAAACGCGTCCAAGCGAGTTTATATGACGAAAACCACGCTGAAGCAGAAACATTGGCTTTTTTAGAGCACTATGTGCCGAAGGGCAAATCTCCTATGTGTGGCAATAGCATTTGCCAGGACCGCCGCTTTTTGGCACGTTACATGCCAACATTAGAGGCCTTTTTTCACTACCGGCACTTGGATATCAGCACGCTGAAAGAGCTTGCCAAACGCTGGGCGCCGAGAGTCTACCAAGGATTCTCTAAGCAATCCAGCCACTTAGCTTTAGCGGATATCCAAGACTCTATTGAGGAACTCGCCTACTACAGAGAAAATCTGCTCAACATCCCTTAAACGTCTCTTCATCATAAGAAATAAAGTGACTTTTAACTGGCATGCATGTATAATGAACAGTTTTGTCGCTGTACTGCTCTTGTTATCCTCAACATCAATAGTCAATCGCGATTTCTTGGCACAATAAACTGATTTCCCTATAAAAAATCAAGAGGTTACTGCCAAAGTCGTCATTTAACGCCTGATGTTAGGGTTATGTGCCTTTGCACCCACGCAGCACCGCATGCACCCCTAACATTCAATTACCTACAAAGAGCACATTATGTCAACAACTACCTTTCGCCAATTAGGGCTGCCCGATTCCCTTTTATCTGCATTAACTGAGTTAGGCTACGAAGTCCCTACACCCATTCAGCAACAAAGCATCCCCTATTTTCTAGGTGGTAACGACCTCTTGGCCCAAGCCCAAACCGGTACCGGTAAAACAGCCGCCTTTGCCCTGCCTACGCTTGCCCATTTAGAGTTGGCTGAGAAAAAGCCTCAAACCCTGGTAATCGCTCCGACTCGAGAACTTGCTATTCAAGTGGCCGAAGCGTTTCAGAGTTATGCAAAAAATCTGAAAGACTTTCACGTAACCGCTATTTATGGTGGGCAAGAATACCGTACACAATTGCGCGCGCTAAAGCGTGGCGTACATGTGATAGTTGGCACACCAGGACGTGTTATGGATCACATGCGACGAGGTTCTTTATCGCTAGACGCCCTCAAAACCGTTATCCTTGATGAGGCCGATGAAATGCTTAAAATGGGCTTTATTGATGATATTGAATGGATATTGGAACAAATTCCCCATAAGCATCAAACCGGCTTATTCTCCGCCACCATGCCCGCTTCTATCCAAAAAATCTGTTCGCGCTATTTGAATAACCCACAAAAAATTCAAATTAAATCTACAAAAAATAGCACAGAAACCATTGAACAATTTTATACCCTTGTACATAGAGAGCAAAAAATAGATTTATTAACGCGTTTTTTAGAAATTGAAGAAGTACAAGCTACCATTATTTTTTCTCGCACCAAAACATTCGCTACGGAGTTAGCTGAAAAACTACAAGCCCGCGGCTACGCCGCCGCCGCCCTACATGGCGACATGGCTCAGTCTGCTCGCGAGAAAGTCATCGAACGTATTAAAAAAAGCACTCTGGATATTGTGGTTGCTACTGATGTGGCGGCCCGTGGTATTGATGTTGAGCGTATTAGCCATGTGATTAACTTTGACATTCCCTATGACACGGAATCTTACATTCATCGTATCGGCCGCACTGGACGGGCCGGACGCCAAGGTAAAGCTATTTTATTTGTCACACCAAGAGAGCGCCGCCTACTGAATGACATTGAGCGCGCCATGGGTAAGTCTATTCAAAAGTTAGACCCACCTTCTCTGGAACAAATGAAAGCAAGCCGCAGCCAACAGCTAATGATTGACGTCATTAGTGTGCTAGAAAAGCCCAAAAAACTCAAACACTATCATCGCTTTATTGAAAATATGCTAGAGCAAAATGATTGTACCGTGGAAGACATTGCCGCAGCCCTAGCCTGCCTTATTCAAAAAACCAATCCATTGCCACACAGCGAGCTGTCACCCGTGGAACTGCAAAAGAAAAAGCCGTCCCATAAACGCAAAGATTTCGGCAAAAAAGCTAAATTTGGTAAACCCAAGAAATCATCTTTTGCCGAAGGAAAGCATCGCAAAAAGAAAGTACGCCGCAAAGACTAAAGTTCACAGTATATCCCCCCCCGCAGTCGAAGGCTCGGGGGCGATATAATCCTAATGCGCATATTTATTAATAACGCGCTTAGCGGCAGCCATAGATAAAGGTTTTTCCATAAACTCGGACATACCAACCCTTTCAGCATAGTCTTTGTAATATCCATCATAGGACGCCGTCAACGCAATGATGACGGTTTTCTCTGACTCTTTTTCACTTTGCTGAAAAATTTTAGTCATGCAATAACCATCGATATCGGGCAAACCAATATCCATAAAAATGATATCGTACTTTTTCCTCTCAAACATGGACATGGCATCCATACCTGTCGTTGCTGTATCAACCTTACAGTCCAATGTTTCTAATAAAGAGGAAGTAGCTTGTTGCGCAACAGGATTATCTTCTACAACAAGCACTTGCATTGTTCTTCTCATAGCCAATTCCCTTTGTACTATAATCTTGCGAACCTTCCCGGCCAAAGGTGCTGCGTTGTTCTCATCTCAATTATAGCTACAATTTTTCAAATTCAAAGCAATGTTTGACGCCAAATATTGACATTAGTAGTCAATCACACTTTTTTGGCGCAACAGATTGATTTAGGCCAGGAAACTTAAAAAATGCAATCGTTTGATTTTAAATCATTTTTTCCGTTTATCGCTGTTATTTAAGCCATTCTATTTTGAAAGGCTAATATTCCCTTAACAAAATAGCATCAATATAGGCCATATGTAACCCACCATGCGGTTTAATAAGATGAAAAAAAATATTCAGCTAAACGAAGAAATTAACAAACTTTTTCAAACAGCCATCCAGCAGGAAATACTTGAAAAGAAATTAACTCAAACAGACGTTAGCATTTCTCGCGAGGACGTATTGACTATAAGAAAGCGAAGCTATAACGCAGTTGATAATCAACCTCGACTCATGATTTATGATCAATCACGCAGTAAGGGCGCTATTGGTGGCGTTGCTGTACCCATGTTAGAAGCAATGATAAAAGCAGACGGACGTAATCTTCGTTACTATGAGCCCAAGAAAGCGCTTAAAACAATTAAACTAGGAAAAAAATTCACTAAACAACAGGCAGAAAAAGAAGCTGAAATAATTGGCCGCATGTACCCTAGTAAGAAATACAAACATGAAACTGGAACCCCCAAATCCAGTGCGCATATTAGTTTTAATAGCAATAAAACAGAAGCTTATATCATTATGCCTCTTTTTAAAGGTACAGATTTAAAAACAGTAATGCAGAACAAGCTTCATTTCTCGCAACGTAAAAGAATCGCTTATAACTTAGCAAAAGAAATGCAACGTATGCACAAGCTTGGCATCGTTCACCATGATATTAAGCCTGCCAACATTATGGTTGATGCAGCCACATTTGACGTTAAAATTACAGATTTTGGGGCTGCCAACTATATCGGTGAAGATGTCGGTATATGCGGCACCATTACACTCATGGCACCTGAAAAATTAGCAAAAACCCAGTCATCCCCCCAAAATGATTACTTTTCCTTTGCGGCAACTCTAGCATTGCTGTTTGGTGTCACAGACAGTATTAATCGGCGCGGCGTTGAGCTCCTGCGTGACAAAGATGGTCAGCTACTCCTTGACAAAAACAGGCAAGTTAGATTTAAATTCGATAATGAGCTATTGAACAACCCCCTCGAACTTGAAGGATTATTTGAGGGTATAACAGGTGCTGAAGGATTCCCTAACACACGCGAAAAGATTGAAAATCTTATTAAAGAACTTGGTGCCATAAGCCCAGCAGACAGACCTGACTCGCTGCAACAAGCCATTGCTGTATTAGCACCAAAGAAAAAAAGCACGTCCCCAAGAAAAGCTGCACCAAACTCACAACTAAATAAAAAAAGCACGTCCCCAAGAAAAGCTGCACCAAACTCACAACTAAATAAAAAAAGCACATCCCCCAAAAAAGCTACACCAAACTCACAACTAAAGCAAACTACAAACCAACCGTTGCCTAATCTCACGCCTCCAGTTACAACAAGCCAAGTAGCAGCTACTGAAAAAACCATCTCAGGGAATAAGTTTTCTCTTATTGTGAATAAGGTTTATTCCTCTAAACATAGTTTCACGCTATTATTTAGAGACACTCCTAAGGTTATTACTGATTTAAGAACTCATGCGCTTAACAACCAAAATCAAGACATAAGTTTATCAAGCGTTAAACATATAATAAATAGCGCCTCTGAGACAGATCAGAAATTATTTAACTTAATCATTAACAAGAATAACCAACAAGCCACTCTGTTACCTGATACAGGACACAAAACCGTTCTGGTTGAATTAGCGCAAGCTTATTGCTCATCACCAGCCCCTACTTATACCCCATAAAGCCTATGTTATACCCTCTTAACATCTCTCATTAAGAGGGTATAGCCTCCCAGACGCCATCCTCATTTACGCCAAAACTTTCCATAATAAATAAAACATTTCTCTATGCATAGAGACCACATGTGGGTTTTCCATAACAACAGCAAGAACAGGTTCTGCAAGCTGCATATAAATAATTTTATTAGGCAATATAATGGCATTAATATTCAAGTTAACGTGCCCAGGTAAAAGTTTTACCTGCTGATTAGAAGAGACATCTTGCTGACAGCGCTCAGCATGTTTTTCTGTCTGCAATAATAATTTTACATCCAAATTTAGCTTTTTACGCTTTGCAATAAACGCTGAAAAATATTCTACATCCAGCTGAAGCCATTTACTTTGATGCGATATTACTAAATATTCATCACCCGCCGCCAATTCTGATAAAAAATTATCATAAAGCAATTTAATACTTTCTAGGCCTTGGTATTGCTTAATTTGATGAAAATTATCTGGCGCTTTAAAAAATTCTTTTCTCAATAAAGGCAACGCACTATTGAGCTTTTGTTTTTTCTTTTCTAAAAGAATCAGCAAATAATTAGGATCTTCCGCCACAAAAAGCTTCCGCTTACCTTTAATTGTGATATGTAACAGCCCTTTATCTAATAGACTATCCAAGCAGCCATAAACCGTTGTGCGTTTTACTTGGCTTTCTAGCGCTATCAGCATCGCGGTACTTTCTCCCAACGTTAATGCTGACAGATAAATTTTAGCTTCATTTACGCTTAACCCTAAATCAACCAATAACGACTCTACATCTTGCATCCTCGCCCCTGACGTCGAAAACATCGACAAAAAATAAATTTAACAGCATAACTTATTGTATTACAATAGATAAAAATTCATATTACCTGGAAAAATTATAGCATGTTTAAAAAAGAAAAAACCAGCCCAACCACTGCCATCAATGAATTAATAAAAGCTTCTGTGGGCTTTGAGAAAATTATTCAACTTTCAGAAAAACTAAGTAAAACAGTAAATGACCAAGATGAAAAAAAACTACGCCGCTTAGACATTGAAACCAAACAGAAAAACGTCGCTATTCTGCAAGCAACCGCAACGCTTTTGGGACAACAAATAATTGTCAACCCAAAGCTTTTTCATTTAGCACTCAAACTATCCCCGCTGCACAGCTGCTTCTCACGCTATATTATTGTGCCTATCCTTTACAAACTTGGTTTCACACAGGAAGCCGCCGAGCTTAATCAAGCAACTTTTTCAGCATTATTCCCGCTCTTAAACAGAAAGATAAATGAAGCTTTACAGAGGCTGCTAGGAACAGACTTGCAAGTAGCCTTTGACAAGATAGCTGCTGAATTTTCTCCTCAAGAAACAACCTGGAACTGCTATGCCAGATTAAAATCCAATGCCTCCCTATGGAACAAGATAACCTCAATAAAGGCATTGGAAACAATGAGTTTGCTAGAATTTTGTGAGCAAATCAATGATTTTATTGGACTACGCTGGCATACAACTTTTTCGATCGATGAAAACGAAAACCGTTATGACGCTAACATTAAAGGCGTTAAAGCATTACCAACCCAAGGACTTTACTTACTCAGAAATCAACACAAGCCACAAGACAATGGCTTTTCTTGTGAACCGCTTATCAAAGCTTATTATATCATAGAAATAAGCATTAACGGCTTAACAAACACATATCCAGTAGAGTTACAGCTTTTAGCCGGTCATATTGAATATTATCTCTGCGCCAAAGGATACAGCAATTATAAGGCGGGCTTAGTTTTTCCTCCGCTAAATTTATCAAACGAAGAACAAAATGCCAGACTTGGTAGTTGCCTCTATTATCAAGAAAACAATCTAGCAGAATCTTTTCAACAGCTCATGCTCGATGAACTACAAGGCAAAATCATTCACTATAATCATGCATGGGCTTACAACTTAGCGATAGAACCTAATAAAGCTATCAATAAAGCCTATCGGTTTTCTACAGAAAAAGGCTTTTTCTATCAGAATGCCCAGATTACTATTACCAGCCCAGCCTGTATTTTAAGTAATCTAGTCACTCAACAAATGCACCGAGCACTTTAGCTATGAAACAGGCATCGCATAGAAAATGGCTGCTGGGTTTAACAGAAGCTTGATATCTACCGAAAGGTGGGTTAGAGTGTACGCTGATAATCACACCGGCCCTCGAACGCTATGGACAGTATCACTCAGCCTAGCTTACAATCAACCATGTTGTAAAGGTTAGTTCTTTGCCCATATAACAGACCAAAAGTGCTGTTACTCCATCAACTACATGCGGCTTTTTCAAGTGTCTCCTTCGCTGAGAACCAACTTTTAGTTAGGGTACATCACTTATACACAGGGTCCACAAGCTTAATGGTGAGAAATATCAATATTCACTCCGCTTCAGGAATTATGCAGGTGTGACTGAGAGCCTATCCTATAGATTCATGTTTAAGTCGGTTGTATTGACAAGTTAAGCGCTTTAATACGGGCATTAGCTATAACAATAATTTTTCGCATTAATGCGGTTAAAGCCACTTTCTTTGGCTTCCCTCGCTCAACAAGCCCATTATAAAAAGTTTTTAACGAAGAGTTTGAGTTCCGTGCTGCCATCGCCGCCATGTATAGCCTTGGCTTAATGCCTGGTCGTCCATGACCCGTGGAACGATAACCTTGATGTCTTCCGCTGTCATTCGCTCTTGGAGCAACTCCCACCAAAGAAGCAATCTCTCGTCGACTCAATTGGCCTAGCTCAGGTAATAGAACGATTAACTCACTGGAGAGTATCTTTCCGATGCCTGGTATGGTTTGTATATAGCACTCGCCATTGAAGATGCGAATTTGACTTAAAAAAGTTGCATAAATCATCAGGATATGATCAAATACCGTTATGAATAGAAAGCTAACAACACAAGAACGTGAAAAGCTGCAACGGCGCCATAAAAAAGAGCGCGACAAGCGGACTTGCGACCGAATCAAGGCTGTATTAGCTTACGATGACGGCTACAGTTACTCTGAAGTTGCTCGTCTTTTATTATTAGATGATGAAACCATTCGTCGGCATATTTCTGATTATTTTAAAACATTTAAATTAAAGCCAGAAAATGGCGGCAGCAATAGTCAACTTAACCAAGAGCAGTCGCAGTTACTTTTATCACATTTAAAAAAATACACTTACCGCTATGTAAAAGATATTTGTGCTTATGTACGCAAAACTTTTAATAAAAAATACACCATCAGTGGCATGACGAAGTGGTTACACCAGCACGGTTTTCGTTATAAAAAACCAAATGCAGTTCCTGCTAAAGCAGATAAAACTAAGCAAATAGATTTTATTACCTATTATGAGAAACTAAAGAAAAAAGCGGGTAGAAAAGAGCCTATTTACTTTGTTGATAGTGTTCATCCACAACATCAAACAAGGCTAGCTTATGGTTGGATAATGAAAGGCGAGCGTAAACCGATTGCTACAACAGCTCGACAATACCGCTTAAACTTTATGGGCGGAGTCTGCTTAACTAATCACAAAGTTGTTTATGAGCAATCCGACAAGATCAATGAAGAAAGCATACAATCCTTTTTATTTCGGCTGCGTAAACATCACCCTGGAAATTATAAAGTGCACATTATTTGGGATAATGCAGGTTACCATTGTAGTGGATTAGTACAGGATTTTGCTAAAGAGCTGGGGATAGTCATACATTATTTACCGCCATATTCACCCAATCTAAATCCAGTAGAACGACTGTGGAAGATTATGCATGAGCAAGTTACCTACAATAAATATTATGAAAAATTTTCTGATTTTACCGAGGCTATCAAACATTTTTTTAGACATATTGGCAAAAAGAAAAGATTATTGCGTTCAAGAATAACAGATAATTTTCAAATCTTAGAAAAACCTGTGTTCGCATCTTGAAGTGAAATTGCTATAGAAATGTTAAACAGCAAGCTTGGCATCAAAAAACCAGCTGAGCTCATGAAGAAATTTCAGGCTGCTGGAGCTGACGACCTGTTAACGCTAAGAGAAGCTGTAATTTCTACCTCAAACCGTAAGCCAACGCTAACATGGGGTATCAA
This sequence comes from Gammaproteobacteria bacterium, assembly GCA_965230455.1. Classification (GTDB taxonomy): domain Bacteria; phylum Pseudomonadota; class Gammaproteobacteria; order CBDDKY01; family CBDDKY01; genus CBDDKY01. The sequence continues at coordinate 1,208,974 of CBDDKY010000003.1, read as the reverse complement.
GAAGGCAGCTGCTATGGTCGGTATCTCCGTAGTTACGTTGCGAAAGCTGGAAGACTCAGAAAATAGTCCAGTTGGACCAGTACAAAGAAATGAAAAAGACAAGAGAATTTATAACCTAAAGCAGTTCAATCAAATACGTGAATAATGAAGTCATCGATGGGTTTAAAACTATTTGGGAAGAGCCAGAAAAATTACATATGCCTCAATGTGGAATCTATAGTGAATGACAACTTCCAATAGTTCACAAAAGAGCAATAACAATATAAAAATTTAGCCTTCCTTTAGCGATAAAGATTTAGAACACCTCAGCAAGTAGTACGTTACTAAAAAAGCTGCAAAAGTAACAGTAAAAAGAACACTAAAGTTTATGCTTTTAGTCATATGATCAGACAAGTGACTAGCCCTGTCCGTGCTTAAATTAAAAATTCCCTTTGAAAGGTAGCCAGAGATCAGACCACCAAAACCTATGGTGATAACCCAGAACCCTGACACCAAGCCTTTTAATGAGTCTGGCAGTAACTCTATAATAAAAGCATAACTGACAGGCCCCACAAAGATTTCAGCCAAGCTTGTCATAAAGATAAAAAGCATGATGCTGGGAATAAGCAAAAGATGATATTGAAGAGAAAGCACCAATATCCACAGTGCTAGGACTGTCAAAAAAATACCAAAAGCAAAGCAAAAAGTAGAGTCTTTAAATTTTAAGAGGAGCCCCTTTTTTCGATTCATTAGATTGATGACAATGGGTGAAAATATCAATGCTACGATAGGGTCAATATTACCAATCCATTGTGGTGCAATAGCATGATGCCAGCTATGGCTTTTAATCAGTGTCTGTAGAAAAGCCATCAATATAGTGGGCGTTATCATGTAAATAACCCAAAATAAAACAGAGAGCAATAAAATGGTAAGCACACTTATGCAATGCTTTTTGGACTTAGAGTCTGGCGGAGAGAAGAGAAGTGCTTTTGCTATAAATAGAAAAGACAAAGTATAAATAAGTAGCAAATAGCTTCTACTTAAAGCGTGGCTTTGCAGAATAAAGTAGCTTATGGGGATGACCAAAAGATAAAGTGCAAAACCAACAGGAAAAGCAGACTTTGCTCGATATTTATCATTAAAGCATATACCCTTAAACAACAAAATGACTGTGAAAATAATGAACGTGTTTATAAGGATATTAAAGACAAATAAGGCTCTATAATCATGAAATATAGCAAAGAAACCTGATAATAAATAACCGCTAAATATGCCAAAATTCATTGCAAAGTATAGCCAGATAAAAGCTTCTCGCTTTATCTCTGCTGGTTTCTTATCATGGATTTTAGTCAGCAACATATTAATGCATAAGGTTATTACCATACTCCCTGCAACGAAAAAAGAAATAGCAAGGTAAGCGCTAGTTTTTGAGGTGGATAGCAACCATAAAACACTACTTATGATTTGAAAGAGTAAACCCATCAAAAAAAGTACTTTGAAGTCAATGAAGTTGTTGCCTATATAACCCGCTACAATTGGGAAAAAATAGTATAACGCTATAAAGAGGGAAGTGACATTTACAGCGTGCATTAGACTGAAGTGGATAACATTAGTTAGGTAAAGCGTTAAACTTGAGTAAATGAAACCAAAGTTAATAGCGGTGAGAAATCGAATTAAGAATATAAGCAAGCTTTTAGATGATGTGTTTTTAAGCATAAGCATTAAGACTGTTTATCATGATTCATGAGAAATTTTAATCGCACCTCGGAAGAATGTAGAGGATTCAGCAAAAGGTTTTGTTTTATTAAGCTTAACTGAGCTTTGGGCCAGCCTTGAATCTTCCAGGTTTAAATCTTTAGGTATTTTGATATTAGGATTTTTGGTTTTTTTTATATGATAGAAGTCTAAATTAACCGCTTTTAAAATATCGTATACGATGGTTTTTTTACATAGACTATTAGGTCCTTTCATTTGCTCAAAAAATAGACTGACAGCCTTTTCCAAATCGCTGATGATCCCTGACATGGCTTGGTAGCTACTGGATTTAACAGAGAATATAAGATTTGTTGGATAATTTAGCGAATAATAAACAGGCTTATTGTTAGGCGAGAACCTCTTGGGTACCATTATCGTTGGGTGGTACTGTAGCGGATAAATGTCACTGAAGATAGACTGTAATAATCCCAATGGTAGACTATCTTCGGTAATTGCTGGAGAAAAGGCTAATTGGTCGCCTGCAATAATAGCTAAAATATGCCTAACAATACTGACCAAGTAGGAATCCACCTTCAGTCTCAACCGAGCCTGTATCACTTCAAATATATAATCGTAATATTTAGCACTTTGTCTGTGTATATTCCCATTGAATCGATCAGTCATTATTATGTAGTCGATCGGTTATTATGATTTTTATCGATCAACCATTATTATTTTGTCGATCACTTTTTAAAGAGTTTAAGAATAAGTGATCGACAACCAATAACAAGCGATCGACAAAATAATAGTCTAATAATAACAATAACTTAACACTGTATTTTATCTTCTCCGTGTAATAAATTATCAGCCTGTACTCAACATAAGCAGGACTGGTGGTTATGAACCCAAAGAGATTAACGATGAGAAGATTAAAAGACGTATTGCGGCTCAAGTTTAGCTGCAAATTATCCAACCGAGATATCAGTAAATCCATTAGTATTTCGGCAAGTACCGTCAGCTACTACACGCGAGCGTTTACCGACGCTGGGTTAACATGGCCACTACCTGAGCAGATGACAGACTCAGCCCTGGTGGCTGCATTAGAGCCTTATTGTAAGCAACTAACCTTGAGTTCATCCAAAAGCAAACAGTTACCCTGCTTTGAAACGGTGCATCATGAGCTTAAACAAAAAGGTGTCACTTTACAGCTGTTGTGGCAAGAGTATAAGGCACGTTATCAACGCGCAGCTTACAGTTATACGGAGTTCTGTCGACGTTATCGTGAGTTTGCCAAACAACTTAATCCTGTCATGCGTCAGGTACACAAAGCCGGCGAAAAATGTTTTGTTGATTACGCAGGTCCCACCCTCACGATTTATCATCCACAATCAGGAGAAAGCCTACAAGCAAAAATATTTGTAGCAACCTTAGGCGCTAGCAATTTCACCTTTGTCTATGCCACGTTAACGCGTAGCATACCTGACTGGCTAGAAAGCCATACTAAGATGTTGGAGTTCTTTGGCGGCGTACCCCAATTGATAATCCCTGATAATGAAAAAGCCGGTGTTACTCACGCTTGTTATTATGACCCAGAAAAAAATCCACATTACACCGCTTGGGCCAGTCATTATCATACCACCGTGCTACCAACACGTCCCGGCAAACCACAAGATAAAGCCAAAGTAGAAGCGGCTGTTAAGCTTGTAGAAAGCGCTATCATGGCACCGTTACGCCATCAAAAGTTCTTCTCTATTGATGAACTCAATGACGCGATTAAGCCTTTACTCAAACAACTCAATGATAAACCCTTTCAAAAATTGACGGGCAGCCGACGTTCACAGTTTGAAGCACTAGAAAAATCAACCTTAGCACCACTACCTAGTCAACGGTATGAGCATGCCATCATAAAACGCGTTAAAGTCGGACTTGATTATCATGTTTGCATTGAGGGACACTACTACAGTGTACCTTATCAGCATATCAATCAGACGGTGGATTACCGTTTAAGTCGCCAACAGGTGGAAATTTATCGAGATGGCCAGCGTATTGCAAGCCATTTACGCCAAGAAATTATCGGAGAGAAAACAACGTTAACCGCGCATATGCCAGCAGCACACCAGGCCCATGCACAATGGACGCCGGCTAGTTTCTTACAGTGGGCACAACGTATTGCACAGCCTGTCACAGACGTTGCCCACTACCTTATTCGTACACAGCCACATCCTGAATGCTGCTATCGTTCCTTTCTCGGATTAAAACGGCTAGACAAGACCTATGGTAACAAACGATTTGTCGCTGCTTGCCAATATGTTATGCAAAACCAAACGATAAGCTTTCGTTCGCTAGAGTCTGTCTTAAAGAATAGGCTTGAAAACAATCAGGAAAACCCACCTGAACAAGAGAAAGACTTTACCTCACCGTCACACGCCAATATTCGTGGCTCAACCTATTATCATTAACACGAGAAGGAAACCTATCTATGGACCAACACACGCACGATAAATTGATTCAATTACGCTTACACGGTTTTATAGAGGCGTATACGGAATTAAGTCAACCTACATCGCCTCAAGACCTTTGTCTTAGTGACGCCTTGACTATCATGACCGATAGAGAGTTATGTTTACGAGAAAATAAGCGACAAGCTCGTTTGTTAAAGTTAGCAAAGTTACGCTATCCACAGGCGAGTTATGAAGCGATTAATTATCGCTTACCACGACAATTTAATCAGCAACAGTTCAAAGAACTAGCTCATGGGCAGTGGATAACGCAAGCGCGTAATATCATCATCACAGGGCCTACGGGCGTTGGCAAAAGTTATATGGCTTGTGCGCTTGGTCAACTTGCTTGCCGGCGCTTACACGCTGTTCTTTACTACCGCGTTGGGCGGTTGGTGGAGGCTTTGCGGATTTCTCATGTTGATGGTAGCTACGGTAAGTTGCTAGAGCGTTTGGCTAAAAAGCACGTTTTAATCCTCGATGACTGGGGCATTGATCAACTGGACAGGCAAGGCCGCCGAGATTTATTGGAAGTGCTTGAAGACCGCTGTGGCCGAACAGCGACGATTATCACATCGCAGTTACCGACAGCCCATTGGCATGATTACATTGGTGACGGCACGATTGCTGATGCTATTTGTGATCGATTAGTGAATAATGCTTATTGCTTTGATATTGCGGGTGAGTCTGTTAGAAAAGTGGGAAATAACTTGACTCCCGTCGATCACCAAGTATGATCAAACCGAAGATAAAGGCAGTGATCGACAAAATAATTTTGCTTGATCGATTCAATGGGAATATACACGAGACCAATGACGAGACTCGCGGCAATCAGTAAGGTCACGGCGCCTAGTAACCAGCGAATATCGTTACTGTAGGCCGACGCACTAAAGCCTGAGCCGGCCTGAAAAGCCTGTAATTGCTTATCACTCATCATGGGGGACATTCTCGTGTAAGGCGCTGCCGTTCAAATTCACGTAATCGCCAGCAACAGGCTCAACATGTCGGGGTAATTGATTGTCCTGGGCTAGGGCTGCCTCCAAGCCTTGGCTAATACGGTTAATGTCTTGTTGCAGGCAGGTATAACAAAATTGTACCCGAGCGGTTTTATCTTGATAGTCCTGAGCTTTTTTTAAAGGGATATGCAGGCTTTCTAGTGTGCGTTGGATGTCTTGCAGTTGTTGTTTGGCTAAGGGGTTTAATTTAGCAAGGCTTAGGGGTGAGACCAAACATAATAAAGAGAAGAGGAAGACTTGTAGTATCTCTGGAAACCTTCTCATAAGCCCACCCCGTATTTTGGTAAGGTGCGGCATGCGCCATGTAGAGCTAATAACGGCAGTAAAAAAAACCATCCAGCCATGCCACTACCGATAACGCCTAAGCAAGCACTCACGACAAGCCCAGCATCCAACAAACGCAAATAACGTCGATGCAAGATACTGTTATCAGGGCCTGCGCGCTGTAGACGGATTTTGCGTAATACCAAGCCATCGATGATGGCTAATACAAGACCCATGACAATAACGCGCCATTGTTGCATCAACACATGCAGCCGCTTGGACATCAGCTGAATAGCTTTCATAGCATTATCACGCAGGTATGCATATAAAGCTGAGCGCATTTTGGGTTGCGTCATCAGCGGTAGCGTTGTATGCGTAAAAAACTGCTCTATACGTTTATCTGTTATGAATACATTGCCCACACAAAAAAGCACTCCCAACAATCCGCCCGTCATTATCGATAATAAAAAGCCAACCGGGCTGATGGCCGGTACTAATACTTTCTCACCCATGACAACGTACCTTCTGCAGTCCTTGTGCCATGGCCGCTACCGTGTCAGGCACCTGTGCGACATCTGTCTCCATGGGTAAAGGAAAGCGTACTTTATAAAGCTTGCCACCTTCCAATAGACAAAAGGCTTGCCCTTTGGGCAACTGCAATAAATCATTGGCGGTTAATAATGGGACCTCGCTTGTTTGCAGGCGTGTATCTTGAGAAGCACTCCAGGTGTGCTCACCGTGTTGCAGACTATTGCCTTCAGCGATATCGTGAACGGTGACTCGTTGATTAAGCTTGTTGGTAAACCAATTAGCAGTGTGTTCATCCAAGACGCGCAGACAAATAACACTATTGAGATTACCCGCCATTTGTGAGGCTTTGGCTTGATTGCCTAATTTCGCTTCCACATCAGACCAGGTTTGGGTGTAGGCGGTTATTTGGAAATTGGCGCCCCCGGCTTTATTGAGTAAGGGAATAAATTCATCACCACACAGCTCATTGAATTCATCGGCATGAACAGTAATAGGCACGTTGCTTTCATCTTCAGCATAAGCGTTATCACGGTGTGGATAACGCCCATTTACCCCAAACTTATAAAGTTGGCCTGCCACTGCACACAAATCCGATAGCATGGCATTACCCACAGCGGATGCCACTTCCCGGTCGGATAAAGCATCCAAACCTACATAGACAATGTGCTGTCCGCGAATGACTTGCAACCAATCCATAATGGGGCGTTTATCGTTAATGTCTTCATAGTCAGGCGAAATAAGAGACGCCACTCTGCCACTGCCAAGCTTCTCGAGTAAGGGCAATAAGGAGGCGGTAATCTTATCGAAATAGGTTTTATCGTAATGACAAGCCGATAAAAGTCCGGCTAATACCGTATCTTTAATTCCCATGCGTTGTAAATAATTCAATAGGGCTACCGTCTCTTTACTGCGGCCCTTGAGGTTAAAAGGAATATCACGCAGATTGATTTTAGTGGCGGCATGGGCCACAACACGTTGCCAATCTTCTTTGATATCTTTCAATAACAAAGCAACGTAATCCCATAGCAACGGCTCAATATCCACAATAAATCGCGCAATCTCACTGTAACGCGGCTTGCGTCCCAAGGCCACCAAGGCACGCACAATGATATTGACGAAACGCCAGGCAAAAGCCTTAAACGCTTGGCCTTCGCCCTCATTAGACAACGGTGCCGTCAAGCGATTCGCTGCTTCCGTGACACGGGCAAAATCGCCAATGGGATTATACCGGCATGAACTTTCTGGAAATCCTAAATGAAAGATTCGAAAATCCTGTAAACGTCCAGCACGCTCTGCCTCGGCATACAAACGCCGTAACAACGCCACATCGCCTTTAGGGTCAAAGACAATAACCACCTCACCCCGTGCAATAGCTTGTGCCGCTAAGATTTCTAACAAGCGTGTTTTACCCACCCGGGTGGTGCCCAGCACCAAGGTATGGCCCACACGCTCTGATAAGGGTAAACCGACACTTTGCTCCTTAAGTTCCACGCCATGCAAATAAGGATTACCACCCAAAGGACTCTGTTCCACCCTCGGCACAAAGGATGCAAAGCGACTTTGATAACAATCCCGCAGGCGTTGTACGTGACGCGCTTCCCAGAGAAAACCACGACCCAAGAACAATGCCTTGGATAACCGCGGCCAATCAGCAGAGGATAAGGCATAAGCAGGCAAACGCCCTAAATGACGCCGGTAACGCACAATATAAAAACCTTGATAGGTACGCCAAAGCCCCAGTACTAACACTGCGCTGCTCATCGATATCGCCTCTAAAGAGACAGGCATGAATAAGCCTGAAAGCCCTAATCCACCCGATAAGCCCAATGCTAGGCTACTTACCCATTCATAAGGTGGGCGCAAAAGACCTTCTAAGGGAAAACGCGGGTTAGACATGGAAAGAACAAGGCAAAAAAATAAGAGTACCCAGTATGGCGGAAGGGTTGTTACCTCATTACGCCAAGATAGGTAACAAAATACACAAATGTACTTTTATACAAAAACACTTGCTTTTGGTTTTCTTTGCCTGTATTCTTGCCGCAGTTTTATTTTACCATTATTTTGTATAGAGGAGTGTGCCTATGGGTATTTATATGACGATTGAAGGCGTCACCGGTGGCGTGGCGAGCTAAGCCCTGTTTAACGTTTAATCGGCACATGAGGTGCCAAGCGAGACCCATATGTTACATTTGACTGGCGAAAAAGATGATTTAGAAACCGTCTGCCGGTATCGATACTGCACACAGTCTTATTCCGAGATAAAAGACTACATGGGCCGTGTGCTTGAAGCAAATCCTGATAAGCGGGCTTTTGTGGGGGGCGAGAGGCCTTATGTCAATCAGGGCTATATTCCACTGTCCCCCAATACGTTTATTTGGTTGCCTAGAAAAGATATAGACGACATAGACCCCTTGGTGGCCCAAGACTATCAACTTGCGTGCATCAAGGTAAATTATGCACCGCCCATGAATCGGTTTAAGCTCAGATGGTTACTCAGAAATACGCGGATTGATTTAGAGCTGGCCGCAAGTCAAGCACAAGTGCATATTGAGCAAGCCTCCTTATATTTACACCATAAGAGAAACAAAGCATCCCATTTTTTAAAGGAACATCAAGAAGAGACAAAAGCCTTTGGCTGGGGTTCTATAGACCGCGGCATTGAGCATATCAGTAAAGAAGCTCATGAGCTCCATGACGCCATTTATCGATTCACAGATAACGCGAGAAACTATGCGGTAGCTGAGTACAGTGAGCGTTACGAGCCAGAAATTAAAGCCATTCTAAAAGACCTCTATAAAGAAGTTAATGAAAAATACACCATGGCGATGCGTGTGGCTAGGCGCTTTGCTAAAGTCAGCCACAATCTTTTAGTACACCGAGACCTTTTTCATAACTATGGTGAGATTAGCGATTCCTTGCTGTGGGAAACTTCCTTTCAGCAGGTGGATTGGTTAACCAACGTGATGCACTATGCTGAGAAAATCAGCCATGGTATGTTGGCGTTTGAAATAGCCAGTGATATTCATGAGGTTTATGAAAAGTATAAGGAACATTTTGAATGGCAGTTAACACTTATCAAGATAGCGGCGGAAATGGCTGGAACAGCAGCTTTAGATAGAATGTTCCTGATGCTATTGGGGAAGGGCTTCGTGGGTGTCTTTCTTGCCGGAGGCCTTGCGGCTGTTGGTGGCATCAAGATTGGTAACTACGTTAGTAAAATAGATTATAAACAGATTTTAGAAAATTTGGAGCATGAAAGTCCTGCATGGCTACGCTAATCACCTTAACGAATTATCTGCAAAACATCGCAGCTTTGTTATTCATAATTTTTTTACTTCTGACGCCATACATTTTTTTTTCGGTAAGGTGGCGGTTTGATCCACTCTTTAGAAATGTTGGTGGCTGGAAAGGCGAAACCCATGATCCATTAAAAAGGGCAATAGGCTATGCTATTTGCTTGGCTGTACCCTGGTGGGCCATTAGAAATAAATATATCTTTGAGCTTTATGAAGGTTATAACTTCAGGGCAAATAGTACTAAACTTCAAATCACCTTATCGTGGCTTTTTATCTATTGCGGTGTGTTCTGTGTCGTTTGCCAGCTTAGTGTGATGGCCATCCGTTATTTTCTTGATCTGCCAATCTCTGGGATGATTGATCTACCTATCTCTTAAAAGTCTCCTTATTGCTCAATGCCATTTTTCGTTATCAATGCGGGATAACGTTTAAGTCCATATATTTTCGCTAAACTATCACCTTGTGTCGGAATCAACGTAAACGCCTCACAACCCCGTCTTAACTTTTAAATATTAGTTGTTAGAGACCACTGGGGTGATGATGTCAGTGGTTAGGTTGTGCGGTAGCAGTTTTTCAATGTCATCACGGCTCTGGCATTGAGCGATGTGGTTAAAGACATAATTAAGATAAGCAAAGGGTTCCAGGCCGTGGGCTTTCGCGGTAGCGATTAAGCTGTAACACCTAGCGCCGGCTTTGGCGCCTTCGTCACTACCGTGGAATAGCCAGTTTTTTCGGCCAATGGCAAAGGGTCTAATAAGGTTTTCCACGATATTGTTATCGATTTCATAAGCACCATTATCTAAATACGCAACCAAATATTGCCATTGGTTCAGTGCGTAGGTAAAGGCTTCACCTAGCTTATGACGTGGCGGTACTTTGTCTTTGTTTGTGTCCAAGAAGGTTTTTAATTCTTCAATAATCGGCAGCGCTTTTTCTTGACGTAGTTGGTAACGCTGTTGTTCGCTGTATGCGTTTTCTCTGGCTATTTTTTCAATGTCGTACAGCCTGCCAATAATGTCCACGGCTTGTTGCGCCAGTCCTTCGGCTTTGCTGATTTTTAACACGTCATGGAATTTGCGCCGGGCGTGCGCCATGCAACCGCCGCGACTCATGTTGGTGCTGTTAGCTAGCCAATGATAACCACTGTAGCCATCACATTGCACATGGCCCTTGAAGCCTTCCAAGAAATCCTTGGCGTGTTGGCCCGAACGTGAGGGCTGATAATCAAAAACGATGGTTCTTTTATCAGGTGGGCCGGCGGCATACACCCACATGTAAGCTTGTTTATTTTTCTTAAGTACCTTAAGTGGGGTTTCATCTACTTGCGTATAGGATTGATTGAGAATTTTTTCTTTGAGCAATTCATACAAAGGCTGACAGTGTGCCATGCTGTTAATCACAATCCTACCAAGCGTTGCGCGACTTAAATCAACGTGGTAACGTTTCCAAATGGCGGTTTGTCGATAGAGTGGCAGGTGGTCTTCAAATTTTGACGTGATAATCTGTGCAGCCAATCCTGGGGCTGCTATCGATTTGGGTAAAAAAAGGTTGGGCAACTTGGCGGTGAGCACGCCTTCATGGCCATTTGTTTTATCTTCGCAACAATTGCCATATTTAGGGCGGCGGTAGCAAATGACTTTAATCTTAATGGGTTCAATGTCTAACTTTTCAGTGGTTTCTTCACCAAGACAGGGGCGTTGTTTGCCACAGCAATCACAATTCTTTTCTGCGTCACTGACATCAACGATGATATCTTCACGGGGCAAATCCGTAGGTAATGGTTTACGCTTACCTCGTTTTTTGGGTTTGGCATTTTGTTTGGGTGTTGCAGCGGCTTTTTTGTCTTCAGGCGGGTTGTCGGTTTCTAAGCTAATCCCTGCTTCATCGAATAGTCCTAACTGTTGGCTATTTTTTTCTGTTTTACGAGCAAAGCGAAAATGCTTTAGAAGGTTATAATGTTCAAGTAGGCGTTGGTATTTGTCATCGGATTGTTTTAATTTTTTGTCGTAAGACTTTACTGTTTCTTCCAATAATTGAACGCGCTGCAAGAGTGCGGCGTTGGTTGTTTTTTCTTTTTTTGCCTTTGTTTTCATGGTGTTATTATACCAAATAACACCATGAAATCCTATGTTTTTTTTAACAATAATGACTAAAATCAAGCTCGGGATAATCGGCCATACGCATGAAATCAAAACCAGCTAGCAAACCGTAGAGTTGTGCATGACTGATATTCAGAATGTCGTCGTGGTGCCGAGGAAACTTAAAGCGTCCTTGCTCTAGCCGTTTATACAGCATCACAAAACCATTTTTGTGCCACAGTAGCATTTTGACTTTATCGCCTTTTTTGTTATGAAATAAAAATAGCGTTGGCGACTGCGGTGTTTGTTCAAAGGTTGAAATTATTTTTAAGGTTAAGCCATCGATGGAGCAGCGCATATCGACGGGTGCCATGGCCACCATAATAGTTAGTTTGTCGTTGAACGTTATCATGACTAAATTTCTAATACTGTCAATAAAGATTTTAATTGCTGATGAGGAATATCCAAGGGTAATTCGATAAGCAAGCCACAGGGTTTGCGTAGTCGCAGCATAGCGGGTGGCGTGGGTGCAGATAGTTTGATGGGCTGAAATTTATTGTCGCTTGTTAATATTTTTTTGTTACTATTGATTGGCTTTTGGCGCCCCCAATTTTTGAACGTAGAGTAGCCGATATTCTCTTGTTTACAAAATGCAGGTTTTGATAGGCCGCTGGCGGCTTGAGCTGCTAATAAAGCTTGGCGTTGTTCGGGGCTGTAGGTTTTTGTTGTCATATTTCTCTCCTGTGGTTAATGAACCTGGATAGTATGGATAAAGTTAGCGGGGATTAAAAGATGGGGTTGATGAGACGCTTACGAATCAACGGCAACCCAGGAGCTAGCGCTTGTAATTGTGTCATAGCTTCCTGGTCGTGGACGTTAACCACTATGCCTAGGGCTTGTTTGGCTTGCAAGGTGAGTAAATGCGTCTTAAGCCAATCTTTGGATTGTGCATCATCGCCGATAATAAAAAAAGCAGGAAAGGCGCCTACGGGTGTCATGGGTAAGGGGTGTGCTTTAACTTCGCCTGGGGTTAGGGTCTTTGTGATGACGGGAAAGCTGTTGAGTTTTATTTGTGCTTTGCTGTGTGGTTGTTGTTGGGTCATGGCTTGCTGTGCGTCCTTAGTGGGCATGGGTGGTAAGGCGTAGCTATTGCTGGCTAATAAACTGATACAGAGTATTGAGGCAAGGTGAGACTTTTTCATGGATAACGTCCTACGGATTAGTGTTTTCTATGTGGCTTTAATTCAATGGGCTTTTGCTTGGGGTAAAGATTTTTTTCTAATTGACTGAATTCACGATTAAAGCGCAATTCAGCAGCGACTTTCTGGCGGGCAAGCGCAATGGCATTTTTTTCATAGTGGGTGCGTTTTGCTTGATTGTTTTCAGCCATGGCTAATAGCCAATTAGGGTCAAGATGTTTGCCTTGATAATAAAAACCCCAGGATGTGTTGTGTTTAAGGTCTAAATAATGGCCGTAATCTTTAGCGCTTAACTGCCAGCGTTTGGCAATGGTTTGCTGTGTTGTTCGTGGCAACTGTTTGAAAGCCTGTGGTGACAGTTGGTTAGCTGCAATAATGGATGGCACGGCGAGGGTGCTTTGTTTTTTATTGTGTGTAACGGGAAATTGTACAGGTACTTGAGCGGCTGTAGCGCTATTCCAAAGAGCTATGTTTATCAAGCTAATTATCCAGAACTGTTTTAGTAGCTGCTTCATGATTTCATTCATCCTGTGGGACACGCTTTGCCCGGTGCATATTGATAAATGGGCGACGGCATTTTCTTTTCGCCTGCAAGATTGGCATACAGCAGGTTGACATCCTGACAGCGTTTAATAGCTTGTTGTCGCAACTGTAAATCACTTTCCCAGGCTTGCTCTGCTTGCGTGCTTTGTTGATAGATGCAGCCGGTCAAGGTTGATAGCAACAGTCCTGCCAAACTTATTCGTAAAATAAAATACGTCATAACACCACCTTCACCCATTGTTGTTTTTTATTTTCCAATAAAGCAGTTTTGGTTTGCGGGTTGAGACTTGCTAAGATAAAACCTTCACGTCGGTCACCTTGCCGCATCAGGGTATATTGGTTGTTGAGCTTGATGGTGAGCATGGGAATGCCATTCCAATTGTCCATGCCCGTTACTTTGAAGGGTAATTGAGATACAGATAGATAATGTTTCGGGGTGTTTTGTTTTTGTAGTGCCTTAAGTTCTGCATCTATCCGTTGCATGATTTGTGAGAGAGGGGTATTGGCATCTTGCGCCTGGCTAGCTTGAGTTTGCTTGCTCAATGTGGTTTCCAGTTGCTGGAGCTTTGTTTGTACAGCTTGCATGGCTTGTTGCAGCTTTTGATTGGCGGCTTTTTTATCGTTGGCATTGAGATTTTTTTGCACATTTTCTAATTGCTGTTGCAGTTGCGCATTGGCGGTCTGTTGTTGTGTGATGAGTTGGGCGAGAGGATTGGATTTATTTGAAGGTTTTGGCTTGGTCATACAGATAACGAATAGCATGCTGAATAAGAGGCTAAAAACAATCACTGCTATTATGCTTAACCAAAATTTCTTATCTTTGCTAGCCGTCCATTTCTTTAAGCGCAAATAGGTTTTTAGTGAGAGAGCCCTGGCTGTAGTCATTAATGTACAGAGCTTTTCCTTAAGACTATTCATGATGGCCTATCTCCATACAGCTTTTGAAAATCCGGCCGCAAGCGAAAAGCGATTTTACGATGCACGGGGTCTACCAGTAATTGAAAGGCAGGACCTGCTAGGGTCAGCAAGGCTTGTTGTAACGGTAGCGGTCCTAAGGTTTGTTGTGTCACAGCCAATGGTGTCTGCATCAATGCTTTTAAAGACTCATCCCACTGGGCTTTGTCCGATAAAGTGAACCCTGAGCCTACCAACAGGTAGGCTATGGCTTGCTCTGTGTTTTTCACGGTCTCAGGAAACTGCAGCGCGACCTGCTGTTGTAGTGGGTTTTGTTGGGAGACATTGGGTACCGGAGAAACGTTGATATAAGGGCTAGGATGGGTTGCTGATTGTGCCCAGCTCATGGATATTACGCCTAAACTCAATAAAACAATAAAAGGTCTTGCCAGCCTTTTCATGGCACACACCGCATCCAGCTAGGCCGAAAGCGCGCCGAGGCTTCTATTTGTGCATCAATCTTGGCAGGCTCCATGACAAAAGAGGTTTCCAGTGCTGCGGCGCGTAAGCACTGAAAGCGAAACTTCAGCACTTGTAATACCGCACGCACTCTGGGTGTATCGGGTAATTGCCGTTCTGCCACACAAATGGTTTCTGCCATATCTAAGGTGCGTTGGTACATGAGCTGTTGCCAGGTGAGTGTTGAAGATTCTGGTGTTTGTGTTGGTTCAGTCTTTGCGGTGGTGGTAGGTTTTTGGGTTGGGTATTGGGGTGTCTGGCTTGTCTTGGCTTGTTGGTACCAAGATTTAAAAGCATAACCTTCTGTGTTCAGTGGCATATGAATTTTCCTCTCAGATTTAATAAGATTGACGCGAGATGACAGGCTCCATCTCGATATCACTCAAGGTTTGAGCCACTTCTTCCAAACGTTCAAAAGTCACGGCATTTTGGTAAACCAAAAAGTCTACGTCTTTGCAGCCGGTACAGGTTTGGTCTTTGGACAATACACCGTGATGCTGTAGACCACGATGTAAATCCAGCACTTGTTTCTTAAGCTTCAATAACGTCTCCTTGTTGATAGACAACGTGGATTGATAACAAGCCTCAAAGAAACCCGCATCGCTTTCTATCAGACGAATGCTGGCTGAAATCCGCAGCATTTGTTTGTAAATATCGGGCTCAGGCTCATTGAGGGTTTCACCGACACTCACCTTGAGTGGTTGTTTTTTTGCAGCAGCACGTTGCTGGTAAAGTGCTTTGTAGGCATAGGCGTGTTCATTCAGAGGCATCAGTTTCTCCATAGTGGGAAAAGAACATAGAGACTGACTATCTCAAGAACCGCGACACAACATTACACTAAAGGCCGTAACGCACCGGCTTAGGCTTTTTTAAAATTCGATAAACCTGCTGGCGTGATAAAGCAATACCCAGCTCACGGCGTAACACCCGTCGAATCTCCGGCACGGATAAACCTTGTGCCGCTTTTTCATGAATAAAATAATTACGCACATGGCGTTTATAATTCTCAAAGCTTGGCACATAGAGATAACTGACATTGCCGCTGTTGTGCTCCATGGACATGTCATTCAAGTGCGCCCAGGCTTTCAGGAACAAGGTAAGCCCTAATTCTTCCGCTAAAGACTGCCAAGCCTCATTAAGCCCCAATTGTTCTAGTAAGGCTTTTTCATCAGTCAATGTCATGCCAAACCTCCTGAGCAAGGGATTGCTTTGCTTGTTTACCGTCCACGTAAACAACCTTGTCACCGCTGCCACCCAAATGCTGACTGGCAATGCCACGCAGCTTAGGAATACGGACATCCGAGGGTTTATGTAACAAGGTGCAGTAGCGCTTTTGAAAATCTTGCGCGATAAATGGCCAGACTTTGGTGGATTGCGTGCAAAGGCTTATCCAGCCGCCTAAAGCACTTATCACTTGGTGAATACGTTCATCAGCAAATACTACCGACGGATAAGGCCCAATACGCCGTACGGCGGCATCCACTTTGGTCCACGCCTCTAAGGCACGGGTTTCATGGTCGCCTTCTAAGTGACGCAAGATATCGGCAGGCTTTGGCATATAAACGCCCACTCGTGGGGCTTTAAGGTGATAATGAAAAGCCTGCTCTAACTGTGCCAAGGAATAATCTTGCAAGCATTGCCAGTACAGCGCTAATACCTCCGTACTTAAATGCTGCCCATAGAGTAAAGCCACTTGGCTGAGCAGTGTGTGAAATTGCACTTGTTTGTTTTGCGTGTCAGAAAACTTAGTGGACATGTTGGCATTCTCCTTCGATGGCATCTTCTTGTTCGGATTTAGCCAGCCACGCTCGCCCGGCCGCTTCATTCTGTGCGGCAAGGTTTGATGGTTTATCAGATGCACCGGCTGGTGTGGGTGGGTGAAACAAATTACGCCGAAAGCGGTCAATGCTATCGGCATGACGAAAGATGACGTGCAATCCCACATAGCGCTCACCGGCGGGATTTTGCCCTAGGTTGTACGGGGTAATTGCACAGCCATCGATGGCTTGCTGTAATGCCGCTGCATCGTAGCCTAAAGACAAGGCATTCTGGATACAATCATGACGGGCAGAGTCCAATTTGGCCTCAGGCTCTTGCATGACCTCTTTCCAGTACCTGAAAATTTTATCAACCATAGCCGGGGGCGAAGACACAATAAAACTTTCCTCGCGCGCGCCCACGCGCGTTATTGTTCTTTTTCTTGTTCCCTGTTCTTGATAGATATCCTGTTTTTGTTCCTGTTCTAGCTCTTGTTCCTGTTCCTGGCTTCGATGGGGCTTCGATGCCCCTTGGAAGCCCCTTCCAAGCCCCTTCGAAGGGGCTTCTGCAGAAAGATATCCACAGTTGTGTGCGGTTAATTGATAGTTTTCTGCATAGCGTGCAAAAAAAGCGGGGAGAAAGTTTAAGCGATGCGGTAACTCATTAATCAACTGAAGCACATGTTTATGGCGTTTATCATTGCTGCCTAATGTTTCCGCTACTTGATAGGCCAACATATTGTGAACCCAAATGGTTTCCTCGGCTTCATCGTAACTACAAAAATCCCATTCAATGAGTCGCGCTAAAAATTTATCAATGTCCTCTAAAGAAAATCCTGTGTCATAAGCCATATACATTTTAGGTAAACGATAGACACCCAACATATTGCTATGGGGATTGCTTAACAAATAAAAAACCAAACCATGCATGGCGGGCTCTGTTTGTTGAATGCGTCTTCCGGTTTGGCTACTCCAATAATTAACCGATAGTGTGCTATAACGTCTCATCCCTCTTCCTCACAAAAATAAAAAATAAAAAATAACGGTTTAATCACAATGCAAGAGCAAGGTAGAGGAAAAACAATAGACGCGTCAAAAAAATATAAGTGTACTTTTAGGTGCTTATATAAGCCTTTGTTGGTTTATGTTGCTTGGTGAATAATTTAATTTTTTTTAGACTTTTAAAAACGCTTGTTCACACAAAACACACATTTTATAGTGTATTTGCATGACAACAAACGCCGATAAGCTGTCATAAATACACAAATAAAACCATAAGGAATAAAAAAAAATGAATAATAATGAGTTACACAATAACGTCATCACAGAACAAGAAGCTGCTATTTATATTGGCATGAGTCACTCTTATTTAATTCAAGCCCGCACACAAGGTTTGTTAAATAATCGAACGCCTGCGCCACCGTTTATTAGAATTGGTAATCGTATTCGCTATCGGAAAGTGGATTTGGATAAATGGCTAGAAGAAAAGTTAGTCTATCAGGTAGACCCTTTTGCAGGAGAGTAAGCTTCATAATAAAAGTCCAGGCATAACATTGCCTGGATTTTTATGAGATAAAATTTTTACATGACATGAGATACAGTATTTTTACAACGCAGCAATTGAGTCCACTGCGCATAGCCACATAAAGCCATGATGCCTTGCTTTTGCAGCACTTCACCATCATCACTAAATAGATGTAAGGCCTGTAAGCAATCAAATACCGCTTGCTGAACTGCTTCATCAAAGTTTAATAACTCCGCTAAAAATTGAAAAAAAGCCATCGCACCTTTGTCCTGCGTTAAGTATTGACAACGGATAACGATATCTTGCATTTCATTAGGCTGCGGTGGCAACGCACACATATGCTGTTGCACTTGTTGAATAAGACAAATAATTAAATCCGACTTAGAGGAAAAATAACGATACATAGCACCTTTCTCTTTATTCAGTGCTGAGCAAATGGCATGAATGCTGGTTTGGTGAAAGCCACGCTCTAAAAACAAGTCAGTTGCAACTGCTAAGATTCGTGTTTTCATTAATGCGGCATAAGCTGTCATTACGATGTCTCCTTGTTAAGTGATAATTAAATGACGTCAACATCTATCACACCTCCTATGGTTTCTTCCGTAAAAAAATACTGTTATGTCTGCCTACAATAACAGCTTGACACACCTTATCGCATTATCTTCATGATAATGTTAAAAACCAATCAATGAACTAATTTAAGTTCAACGTAACACTTTAATAACTTGCAAAATATGGGATGGCTTATATCACGCCCTTTCCAAATAGCATATAACGTACTCGGTGACACTTGCAGCGTTCTTGCCAGGTCTTTTTTAGACTGTTGCGATAAACGATGAATTTCATTAAGCAACTTAATCTCTATATTATGCGGCATGCCAGACTCCTTTAAGATGATAATCGAGTAGTGCTGCCTTACTCCAAATAGCTTGCTTATCTAATAAAGAAGACCAAAAGGGAAAGCCCAAACAATAAGCTAAGATAATATGCGACATGCCTTCCGCATGTGACTCCCCTAAAGCACCAGCTAACATGGACGATAATCCTTGCTGCCAATAACGTGCATAACGCTGTATTATGCTTGCTAAGCGCCCTTTCCCTTGTGAAAACTCAATAAATAGTCGTGGCAACAAAGAAGCGTAAGCATCATTCTCTTGGAATTTTAAAAAACTATAAAGCCTGTCTAATACTTCTTCTTTATTCATACAGGTACAGTCTTTAAGCTGCGCACAGTAAGCCACATACAAGTGGCGATGCACCTGCTTTAAAACAGAGCGGATGATCGCCTCCTTAGAAGAGAAATGGCAATATACTGTCGACTTGCTAATGCCACATACCTGAGCAATATCGGCAATAGATGTTTGGTGATAACCTTTTGCGGCAAACAACTGAATACTTTCTGCAAGTAGTTGCTGCTTGGTCTTGCCTTCTATTCTACTAGGCAATACCTTCTCACTTTTATGCTTATACAAATTTAACATACGCTTTAAACCTTATCTTCACTGTCCTAGCACAAACCAGAGCATTCTCATTAGGAAAGAAATAACCCAATCCAAGCTAGCTTAATTTTTCCTTGCTTTCTTAAGGCGCCTTGAAAGTATGGAAGATGATATAGTTAAAACCACAAAAAATCAACACAAAAGTGCACTTTTATTTGATAAAACAGCTTAAAGATTCTTTTTAAGTGTACTTTTGGGGTGTTTTATTGTCCTCTTGGTAATTTTTTGATAGAATCCTTTGTCAGATTTGTATATTTAAATATTATTAGTATGGACGAAACTAAAGCGGCTAAAGAGTTTGCCAAGCGCTTTAACTTAGCATTAGACATGCGAAGTTATCCAGCGCTGGGTCGTGGCCGCATCACTTATATACAAGAAGTTTTTAGCATCTCTAGGGCTGGGGCAAATAAATGGCTTCATGGCCAATGCATTCCTCACAAGAAGTCACGCCGCCTCATTGCCGAAAAACTTGGCATAAGCTTAAGTTGGCTAGAGACAGGTGATGGTAGCGCAACAGAAACTGGAGAATCTCAATATCAATCAAAAACTTTAATTAAAGAAATTCCTCTATTAAATTTAGCTCAAGCTGCTAGAGACATTACACCTGATGAGTTAACACAAACGCCTAACATCCCAATTTCAAATGAGTCACCAATTGAGGTCATTGCAATACAGCAAGCAGGGAACTCAATGTCACCACGCTTCGTTGAAGGCTCTATATTAATCACAAAGAAAACTGAAGAAATAAAAGATGGAGACTTTGTGATTGCAAAAATTGAAAATATGCCAGAGGCCATATTTAGACAGTTTATTATTGGAGCTGAAGGAAATTATTTAATTGCTATAAATCCTTCATTTATGCCCCAACTAATTGATAAATCAACTAAGATTATAGGGAAAGTCATAGAAATTCGCTCTAGTTTATGAAGGACTTACTTTAATACTCTCCAGAAATCTTCATTAAAAATATATTTCTTGTTACCTTCACAAATATACAAAATGTTTTTGAATACGTTTCCAATATAAGCCCAGATGATTGTTACCGGGATTAAAAATAAATAGCCAAAAAATATTAATTTTATTAACTCTTTATATGTGAGACGAGGCCCCCAAATTAGGAGGTTAGCCAAAATAGTAACTATTAACTCAGAGAACAAACATGAAATTATACTTCTCCTATAATAATGTGCCCCTGAAAATTTTAGTTTAAATTTTGCCATCAATTTGACATTAATGAACATACCAACAAAAAAGGCTAAATAACCCCACCCCAGACATCCTAATATAGCAGAATCTAAAATCTCATAATCTTTTTGTATCTGAGTATAATTTGCCCCTACTGGGTTAGGTAAATGAATAATACCTAATGTCCCCAGGGCAAAAACAACCGTTATAAAGTAACCAGAAAGTAGAAACTTCCATGTGTTTTTAGGCCCATAAATTTCAGCAACGGCATTTGATAAAGGGTAAATAAATGTAAAATATAAAAATGGGGCTGGCACACTAAAAAAGCCAATATTTACTAGCTTCTGATCTAAAATGCTACTCATAAAAAAAAGAAGAACATAAATCATAGATATAATAATAAGATGCAATTTAATTTCTTTATACATAATTATTGCCTCCCTGTTAACAGGAAATATTTTGTTTTTTGTTAAAAAGAAAACTCATAACATTAAATTAATTTAGGGCTTTTAATAGACTCTTTTTGCATTAGATAATATTGTCTGTTAGAATCTCCATCTATTAGAAAGTAGCAAATAAATACATTTTCATAGGTCTGCAGGATGAAGTCGCTCGCAACTATCAATAAACTCGGGAATTTTTTCTCACGCTTCATAGAAGTGTATCAGAAACAAAAAAGTGTACAATGCGATGGCAACACACATCAATTGAAATACAAAATTGCAAGCTCGTACGAAGACTATAGAAAATCAGGAAAAGTCCTAATTCAGGCTCGACGAGGCAGTGCGTACATACAACTCACTCCAAGCGAAGTTTTAAAAAATGTTGATCTACTAAGTTTTCTCCATCCTATAGATGCAAGCATAATCACTAAGCTTTATCATGAAAGCTCTGCTGAGGTTCATGGCACATCGGCAATAGCCGAATTTAAGTATATGGGTGAAGAACTTTCAAAAGAAACACCCCACATTAAAGTGCTAAACAAAGCAACAGATACTATCGAAACTATTTGCTTAGAAAGTTTTATTAAACACGCAAACTTACTTAACAAATTTAATGCTGAAGACAGCATGAAGATCGGGTGGTTACTCGGCTCCATCCACGAAAAGCACATATCTAAGTTAAAATAAAGCTAAGCGCTGTAACTCTCTTTCACCACCCTATTTATTTTCTGAACTTCAGGTTATATTTTATTAATAGTTACCCAGAAGTGGCAAAAGCCGATAGATCAGATTCATTATAAAGACTTTCATCAAATTTTATAGGTGTTAACTCTATCAAGGTATCCCTCCAAACGTTAGGTTATGAAATAAAGTCGCAATTATATCGAAATTATCCTCAAGATACAACAGAAAGTCTACTTTAAACCTTGCCTCACCCAAAAAAAGTAAACTAAAAAGTATACTTTTTAAGATAACTATTAAACTGTTCTTTTATACTTAATACTGTATATTTATTGCCCATATGTGTTTTTGATTGGTTGAATCCATCCGCCTTTATAAAAGATTGCTTGATAACGCCTTTGCTATAATGCTCAAGTTGATTATTTTTAAAACAATAGTAAGGTACATCAAAATTCAACACATCTAATACTTCAGAGGCAACTATACTCCTTGAAATAATAGTTTTTCCCACCAAAGACTCTTCAACATACTTTATAAGCTGATTTTCATTTGTTAATAACTGGGGATGAAACAACATCGAAATAAGTTTCTTATAATATTCAGTCTGCTTAAAAAGCATTCTGCAGCTAAGCTTTTTTCTATACTGTTCAATATCATTCAGAACAATGTCTCTATTGTCTTGCAGGCAATTCCAAGCTTCATCTATACCTAACAACAAATACTGTATTTCTTTTGCTGAGAGTTCATTTCTGATTAGAGCCTTTTTATTATGTTTAGTAGTAAGTAACAAGCTCCCTTCTATATTATGTGGAGGTAAAATATCTATAATAGGGAAAAAAGCACACTCATAATCAACCAAATTAGGGATAGAAGAAGCTAATATAAAGTTCTCCGCATGAAGATCAAACATTCGAAAGATAAAGCTTAAAGTAATCACTGCTCCTATATGAAAATAATATTGAAACAAATCTTCAGGGCTTTCTTTAAGACATAGTATTTCTTGGGTTATGTAGAAATTGTCACTCTTCTTTAAGAATTTTATTTCTTGAAAGTTAAATCCACCTTGATTTAACTCTTTTATTCGCTCTTGAAAAAATAAAATATTCGTAGGATCAGTTGGCTTATAATAATAATTTTTATTATCGGCTGTTACTATTTTGACAGCACAAGAGTTACCACAGTGGAAATCTCCAACTTTTTTCAATGCTGCAATATTTTTCAATCCAGAGTGCTTAATAATTTTTTTGGCCGCCACTGCCTGTCGTTCAAAAAATCTGCCTAAACGTTGCCTAACTGTATCATTAGATAATGACAATAAGCCATTACGAATGAAATTATCATCATCAACATCTGATAAATTTTCAGCTATATAGTTTTTTATCAATAAGTCGTAGCTTGGCGCTATATCTTCCAGACATTTATAGTATAATTCTTGCTTCGACGTAGATCTATTTTCCATTTGATATGGTAAGCTCAGTAAACATATTGCGCTATCATATAGTCAGTGCAGTATGAAATTCGGGTTTTAAATCTCTATAACTTGAAAGTTTTCTGTCATCAATGATGACAGCTCTTCTTTATAATAAGAAATATGCCTAAAGAATTTTTTACAAGCCTTTTCCATTTCTTCAAATTCTTCATAGTACTTATTGTACAGTACTTTTTTCTTAAAAAACTTCCATACTCGCTCTATTAAGTTTAAATTTGGTGAGTAGGCTGGTAAAAATATTAATTTAATCGCCATCGCCTCAGCTAAACTTTGTACCTCTGGAGATTGGTAATAACCTGCATTGTCACATATTAAATAAATATAACCTTTTGGCTGATGTTTCCGTAAAGATTCTAAAAAATCTTTTGTTGTTTCTTTATTTAAACGCTCCTCAAATCTAACAACCATATCTAAACTGTCTATATTAATCGCACCATTAATGTTTAAACGTCTTGGTTGTGGGTTTGACTTCATGACTATGCGCTCACCTTTTTTCATCCAGCCATGCGCAGGGACAGCATTGTGCTCAGGATGCGTTGCATCCATAAAATAAAGGCCATCTTCTTTATCTACAGTATTCTTGAGAGACTTATAAGCCTTAATAAATGCTTCTTGGGACTGTTTGTTCACCTTGTAGGGAATTTTCTCTGGTTTTTTATAAACAAAACCTAGCTCTTTCAATATCAAGCGCATACCGCTATCTGAATAGACAATATCAAACTCTTTGGCAACGTATAAAATAATATCAGATACACGTTGATAGGTTACTGATTCAAGATGTAAAAATAAAGCTTCTTTTTCCGAGCTTGTCATTTCTGACTGCCGTCCAGAATATTTACTTTTCAATAAACCATCCAGCCCCTCTTGCTTGTAATTATTATAATAACCCCGTATTGTATCTTCGCTTAAGAGTAAGGCTTCTCTTACTGCTGATATTTTCCAGCCACTACCTAGCAAATACACCGCTTTTAAGCGATCAGCTTCTTTACGTTTTTTACTACCTTGATGGCGAGATTTTAATTCGATTAATTCTCGTTCTGATAATTTATACTCTAGCACAACCATGTCCTAAATTTTTCTATTAGACTATTTTACTACAAAAACCCGAGGTTTCAACTGCGGGGACTATATATAACTTTATGAGCATTGTCATGTGTGGCATACTAGGTATATTCAACGCGGAACAGCCAATCCAAAAAGAAATTTTTTCTAAAGCACTAAATAGACTACACCATCGAGGGCCAGACGAGAAAAGCATATACTGCTCAGATGACAATCGGTTTTTCTTAGGGCATACTCGACTTAGTGTAGTTGGCCTACATAATGGAAAACAGCCACTTCTCTCCAAGAATGAAGATATTATAGCTGTAGTAAATGGCGAGTTTTATGGCTATAGAGACATTAAAAAAAGTTTGAGCCAAAAAGGCTACTCATTTTCTACCGAAACTGATAGCGAAATTCTTATAGCACTCTATCAAAAATATGGTATCAAATGTTTAGAGCACTTAGAGGGTGAGTTTACATTCGCCTTGTATGATCATACCAAAAAAGCCATATTTCTCGCACGTGATAGATTTGGCACAAAACCACTTTACTATGCTTTTGATAAGAATCAACTACTTTTTGCCTCTGAAATTAAAGCACTACGGCCCTTTAGTTCTTCTATTAAGTTTGATAGCGAAACTTTAAGTGCTTTTTATCATCTTGCACCCTTTTGTGAAAAAAGTTGTTTTGAAAATATTTTACAAATACCCCCTGCTAGTTATCTAATTTATGAGTCACAAAAAACAAGCCCTATAAAGTACTGGCGCCCGTATTTTAATAATCAAGTAAATAGCCAAACATCAGAAAAAAAACTCATTCAAAGATTTAAAAGCACTCTAGAGGCTGCAGTTGAGCGACGTATGATAGCTGATACTCCGATTGGCTGCTACTTAAGCGGTGGGATTGATTCAACATCCATACTAGCATTAGCTTCAAAAATAAACCCTGCAATAGAAGCATTTACTATAGCATTTGAACATGAAGATTTTGATGAAAGTCCCTTCGCCCAAAGGGTAGCAGACTCGTTAAAAGTCAATCTATCTACTATACAAGTGTAAGCGTCTCAGCAACCCCATCTTTTAAAAGATTATAGTATCCACCATACTTCTCTGATTAGTTAATAATAATTGGAGAAAAAAACATGACCACAAAAACTTACACCCAAGAGCAACGCCAAGCCTTACTGACCGCTCAAGCTGCCAGCGGCCTGTCAAAACCTGCTTTTTGTAAACGGGAAAATATTCGTTACTCTACCTTTAAAAACTGGGGTCGACGCAAGCCGACCAATAGTAACAAAAAAATATTAACAAGCAACAATAAATTTCAGCCCATCAAACTATCTGCACCCACGCCACCCGCTATGCTGCGGTTACGCAAACCCTGTGGCTTGCTTATCGAATTACCCTTGGATATTCCTCATCAGCAATTAAAATCTTTATTGACAGCATTAGAAATTTAGTCATGATAACGTTCAACGACAAACTAACTATTATGGTGGCCATGGCACCCATCGACATGCGCTGCTCCATCGATGGCTTAACCTTAAAAATAATTTCAACCTTTGAACAAACACCGCAGTCGCCAACGCTATTTTTATTTCATAACAAAAAAGGCGATAAAGTCAAAATGCTACTGTGGCACAAAAATGGTTTTGTGATGCTGTATAAACGGCTAGAGCAAGGACGCTTTAAGTTTCCTCGGCACCACGACGACATTCTGAATATCAGTCATGCACAACTCTACGGTTTGCTAGCTGGTTTTGATTTCATGCGTATGGCCGATTATCCCGAGCTTGATTTTAGTCATTATTGTTAAAAAAAACATAGGATTTCATGGTGTTATTTGGTATAATAACACCATGAAAACAAAGGCAAAAAAAGAAAAAACAACCAACGCCGCACTCTTGCAGCGCGTTCAATTATTGGAAGAAACAGTAAAGTCTTACGACAAAAAATTAAAACAATCCGATGACAAATACCAACGCCTACTTGAACATTATAACCTTCTAAAGCATTTTCGCTTTGCTCGTAAAACAGAAAAAAATAGCCAACAGTTAGGACTATTCGATGAAGCAGGGATTAGCTTAGAAACCGACAACCCGCCTGAAGACAAAAAAGCCGCTGCAACACCCAAACAAAATGCCAAACCCAAAAAACGAGGTAAGCGTAAACCATTACCTACGGATTTGCCCCGTGAAGATATCATCGTTGATGTCAGTGACGCAGAAAAGAATTGTGATTGCTGTGGCAAACAACGCCCCTGTCTTGGTGAAGAAACCACTGAAAAGTTAGACATTGAACCCATTAAGATTAAAGTCATTTGCTACCGCCGCCCTAAATATGGCAATTGTTGCGAAGATAAAACAAATGGCCATGAAGGCGTGCTCACCGCCAAGTTGCCCAACCTTTTTTTACCCAAATCGATAGCAGCCCCAGGATTGGCTGCACAGATTATCACGTCAAAATTTGAAGACCACCTGCCACTCTATCGACAAACCGCCATTTGGAAACGTTACCACGTTGATTTAAGTCGCGCAACGCTTGGTAGGATTGTGATTAACAGCATGGCACACTGTCAGCCTTTGTATGAATTGCTCAAAGAAAAAATTCTCAATCAATCCTATACGCAAGTAGATGAAACCCCACTTAAGGTACTTAAGAAAAATAAACAAGCTTACATGTGGGTGTATGCCGCCGGCCCACCTGATAAAAGAACCATCGTTTTTGATTATCAGCCCTCACGTTCGGGCCAACACGCCAAGGATTTCTTGGAAGGCTTCAAGGGCCATGTGCAATGTGATGGCTACAGTGGTTATCATTGGCTAGCTAACAGCACCAACATGAGTCGCGGCGGTTGCATGGCGCACGCCCGGCGCAAATTCCATGACGTGTTAAAAATCAGCAAAGCCGAAGGACTGGCGCAACAAGCCGTGGACATTATTGGCAGGCTGTACGACATTGAAAAAATAGCCAGAGAAAACGCATACAGCGAACAACAGCGTTACCAACTACGTCAAGAAAAAGCGCTGCCGATTATTGAAGAATTAAAAACCTTCTTGGACACAAACAAAGACAAAGTACCGCCACGTCATAAGCTAGGTGAAGCCTTTACCTACGCACTGAACCAATGGCAATATTTGGTTGCGTATTTAGATAATGGTGCTTATGAAATCGATAACAATATCGTGGAAAACCTTATTAGACCCTTTGCCATTGGCCGAAAAAACTGGCTATTCCACGGTAGTGACGAAGGCGCCAAAGCCGGCGCTAGGTGTTACAGCTTAATCGCTACCGCGAAAGCCCACGGCCTGGAACCCTTTGCTTATCTTAATTATGTCTTTAACCACATCGCTCAATGCCAGAGCCGTGATGACATTGAAAAACTGCTGCCACACAATCTAACCACCGACATCATCACCCCAGCGGTCTCTAACAATTAATATTCGAAAAGTTAAGATGGGTTCGTGAGACGTTTACATACAAGTCTCCGAACAAGATTTAGTTGATAACTTTGAGGTAACTATTTACCACCGTGAAGCACCAGTATTCCAAACCTGTGGAATTGCGAAATTTCTATTAAGCAAGCATGTTAGAGACTCTGGATATAAGGCTGTCTTAACGGGGGAAGGTGCTGATGAAATGCTATTAGGCTATCAATACCATAAAGAAGATTTGATTGCCGCCCAAACTAGCGGTCAAAATGCTAAGTTGGAAATGCTACGGCATGAGAATCTAGCAACAAGCGCAGCCTATGTTTCTCAAGGAGACTATATACATAACGATGTTTTAGCACCTATAAGAAAAACTCTAGGCTTTATTCCTGCAGCCTGGAAGCTTGGCCATGACCTTGGACAACTTATCCAGAAGTTTCTGTGTTCTGACATTAGAGCAAATTTGCCAACTAATCCATTTACTAAACGAATAGCATCACTTGAGTTATGCCCCTCCATGCACCCAGTTAACCAATCCGTTTATTATTGGTTAAATACTTTTTTCCCAGAAAATATCATTAGTTACCTAGGAGACAGAAGCGAAATGGCACACTCAATCGAAGGAAGGTTACCTTTTTTAGATAGAGAACTGGCAGAATTTTGCCTAAATTTGCCTATCGATATGCGCTTGAGAAATAATACTGAAAAATATATATTACGGGAAGCAATGAAAAACCTGATCCCAAATGAAATCTACAAACGTACGAAACATATTTTTGCTGCCCCTCCTATAAAGACAAACAACAAACAGAATATTTTCCTTGAGTTTGGCTATGATATTATCAGTAGTTGCGAGTTTAACCATATGGCCATTTTTAATCAGCAGACTGTATTAAAAATGTTAGATAACTTTCCTAAACAGAAAAATCGTAACTTCATGCTACACGAATTCTGCTTGAATGCAATATTAAGCACATTTTTCCTATATAAAAATATATCCACTCCTAACTAAAACTAAAGCTATTACCTCTCACGTTTATATCTTCACAATCTGAGCTACTCTTTTTTAACAACTCTTTCTCAGCAGCTCTATGCTCATAGCCTTGAGAATCACTTCTTATATTTTTATACCCATCTACAGTTTCTTGCAAAAAATCTTCTGTACTTATGGGCTTAAATTCCAATATTCGCTTTATTTTATCAGTGTTCTCAACCAGACAAACCCCGCTAAAGAAAGGCGGGAGTTCGTGATTTGGTAATGACTCTTGTCTAACTTTTTCGTCTAACCAGCAGACTTTTATTTCTTCAAGCTCTAAAGCTTTACCAAGATATTGTAAATAGGTTTCAATAGTTAAAACCTCATCACCAGCAATATTAAATACCTGGTTATGTGCTTTTTCATTTCCAACTGCTAAATAGAAAGCTTGCGCAACATCATCCACAAAAACATGGTGATAGCGTGTATTTTTCTCTGCTTTTGATAAGATAATACCCGCTTCATCTTGAAGCCTTTGAATCCAAAACCAAGTTCTCTTGTGAGGGTCACCTGGCCCTTCTATAACTGTTGGGCGCATAATCGTATAGGGCATATCACCATGTTTTGCCTGAAGGCAACTTTCCATCTGTCGTTTGCCATTAGCATATTCGATTTTCCAATCACCATTAGCTGCTTCAAGAGACAGTTCTGCATCAGCTTCTTTAAAGCCAAAATCAGGTACCTCACCAGAATAAACTGCTACACTAGAACAAACTATGTACTGTGGTGGATTCTTGCGCGAGGCAAAGACCTCAATAATAGACTCTATATCTGCCGCTTGACTTGCTACATTATCAATAACAACATCAAAATCTTTATTCTTAAGCTCATCACTAAAAGCTTTATAATCAGTTCTACCACAACAAATATGTTTTATTTCAGACCAGAACTCTTTTGGCCTGCTGTTACCACGCGTTAACAACGTTATTTTATGATTATCAGCGAGCAATTTTTCGACCAAAATTTTCCCAAAAAACTCTGTGCCACCAATGAATAAAATATTTAAGTTTTTCATATCATTAACCAATAATAAATCCCGCTACCGTTATGCTTTAATATGCGTTCGCTACGGTAATCAGAATATGAGCTGAATAGCAATTAGAAGGAGAGGATGATTATATCAGACAGCTAAACTAAACCCCATAACCTTGACCAAAAGCGCCGTCTATTTGCCGTCTTTTTATAAATAGCTTTGGGTTTAAAAGAACAAAAACTTCGTAAGCTATTGATTTAATTGGGGTGAACGATGGGACTCGAACCCACGACGACCGGAATCACAATCCGGGGCTCTACCAACTGAGCTACGCTCACCACATTGTTAGATAGGAAGTGGCACGCCCGGCAGGATTCGAACCTGCTACCCTCGGCTTAGAAGGCCGATGCTCTATCCAAATGAGCTACGGGCGCATCATGTGTCGAAGGAATTCTATCTTAAGAAGACAGAACTGAGTGAACAAATTTAGGGAAATTTGGTCGGGGTAGAGAGATTCGAACTCCCGACATCCTGCTCCCAAAGCAGGCGCGCTACCAGACTGCGCTATACCCCGTTCCACTCGAGCACACGATGGCTATGATACGTTGCTTGACTACGTTAGTCAAATACTTTTCATTCTTAAACTTAAAGTTTCAGCATTAGAATATATACCCGTAGCGTTTGAGTTTTAGGTGTTGCATTAAGCTTTCCATGGAGCACGCTATTGTCAAGTGAGTCGCTATGCTCGAGAAACATTTCGGCCATCGTGACCCCGAAATGAACTCGCATAACGCGACCACCATAAAGCCGCGACCGTCCTCGTCAACGGCCCTACGTGTACTACGCACACTGCGGACCGTCTCTCAAATGACTCTACGCTGACGTAAAGATTTTTTAAACTCGCTACGCTCTTCAAAAAATCGTCAGCTATCGCGGACTACTCGCCCTCGGCTGCGCCTCTCCCTGGCTCGCAGCGAATGATTTTGCCCTAAAAAAAGAGGATGGTAGCTCAAAAACCCAAAATTTAAACGCTACGGGTATAGTTAAACCTTGTATCTTAACAGGGAAGAAAAGAAGAGTTTGATAATCGACGGATAAACAGGCAATCTTTTTCTTATCTGGGGAGGCCGTTTAAACCTGAGTGCCTAGACACTGTAATTTAGAAAGGCCCCCTGCCTTCGTGACCCATACCGAAGTGTATCCGAGATCAAAGAATCTGCATGACAAGGTAGGTAAGTCAATGTTCAAGGTCAGGGAACCCAGTGCCAATAATACCTCAGAGGATAAAAAGATGACAGCAAAAAAAAGTATTAATTATGTAGGTATCGATGTCAGTGCTAAAGAGCTAGTAGTAGCATTGGGGAAAAAGGGTAGCTCAGCCCCAAGGATGGCATCGTTTGACAATAGTACGACTGGTCACAAAAAATTACTTAAATTCATTACAAAAAATCAGACGGCTAGCAAAGTTTGTTTAGAAGCTACTGGTATTTATCATGTTGAGTTAGCTATTTTATTGGCCAAACATCCGCTTGTTGAAGTGATGGTAGCCAATCCTAAGGCTATCAAACATTTCGCGATAGCCAGCATGCAGCGAGCAAAAAACGACCCATTAGATGCAAAAACGATCCTTTCTTATCTCAACTGTATGCCATTTCAAGCGTGGGAAGTCCCCGCTGAGAGCAGTTTACAATTACAAGCTATCAATAGGCGAATGCATCAGCTAAAAACAGAAATACAACGGGAACGGTGTCATCGCCATGTTTCAGAGTATAGCCAGGTGCAAACAGGAGTCATTAGCAATGATATTGATGTTAACCTGCGCCATTTAAACAAACGCGTGGAGCTTCTGGAGGCAAAGGCCTTAGAAATTATTAATGCAAACGATGAGCTGCGAGAGCAGTATCACCTATTGTTGTCGATAAAAGGTGTGGCTACTACATCAGCTATCCAAATTTTATCGGAACTTATAGGGCTACCCAGCGATATGAAAACCCCCCAATGGGTAGCTTACGCAGGGCTGGACCCACGAGCTGTTGAGTCTGGGAGTTCGATAAAAAAAGCACGGCGAATAAGTAAAGCAGGCAATAAATATTTGCGTACAGCACTCTATATGCCAGCCTGGGTTGCGGTACAAAGAGAGCCATTGGTGAAAGCATTTTATGATGGACTGATAAGTTCAGGGAAAAAGCCATTACAAGCCATAGTAAGCGTGATGCGTAAGCTATTGCACGCGATATGGGGAATGTTTTACTCGAAGACTAACTGGGAGCCCATGAAATTTAATCGCAAGGCAGCAGCAGAGCTTACAGCATAAGATAGGTTTTGCGTTGGCAACACCGTAGTATTCAGGGCGTGATAACACTCATCCTGTAGATTTAGGTTTATCAAAGAGCAATGAGATGCTGTTGGCTATTATTGCACCTCGAATAAGCCCAAATCCACAGGGTAGACTCCATTGAGCTGCAAATACGAGATATATATCGCGAGCTATTTTAACAAACAAAAAAAGACTATTACTTCATTTTTTGCTTGACTTTAAAGAGTGTATCTAAATTCCGCCGTTGAAATCGTCGCGAGGCTGGCTAAGCCGCTGAAGATAAAGGATTTTTTTTCATCTTTTTTGTGAAAGCGTATCACCCATACGGTGAATAAAAAAGATGAAAAAAAATCCTTTAGATTCGGTGAATTAGGCGGCCGCAGTAGATTTCAACTGAGGATTTTAGGTTAAAGCCACTAAGCTTTCGTACACACGCGTTGCACAGCCTCATGCCAGCCCTGATACAGAATTTGGCGAGTATTGTCATCTAGATTGGGCTCAAAACAATATGCCTGATGCCATAATTGGCTCATCGCATCTAATGAATCATAAAGCCCTACTTGCAGGCCTGCCATCAAAGCGGCTCCCCACGCACTGGTTTCTTTATGTTGCGGAGCTTCCACCGGCGCTCCTAGAATATCCGCTAGAAATTGCATCAACCATCCATTGGTGCTCATGCCACCATCAACACGTAAATGGGAAGGAGGATGAGCACCATCCTCACGCATCGCCACTAGTAAGTCTCGTGTCTGATAGCATACGGCCTCTAAGGCCGCTCGTACGATATGTGCAACACCACTGCCACGTGTTAGACCAAAAATAGCTCCGCGTGCCATCGGATCCCAATAGGGTGCACCAAGCCCTGTAAAAGCTGGCACCAAATAAACACCGCCATTATCGGGCACCTGGGTCGCTATTTTTTCTGCTTCATGGGCATGTTCAATAAGGCACAGCGCATCTTTAAGCCATTGCACTGCTGCGCCCGCGACAAAAATGCTGCCTTCCAGCGCATAGGTGGGCTTTCCTTCTAAACGATAGGCCACCGTACTCAATAGGCGATGTCGGGATTGTACAACGTCGTTCCCTGTATTCATCACCAAAAAGCAGCCAGTTCCGTAGGTACTTTTTATCATACCTTTCTGAAAACAGGTTTGTCCCACTAGCGCGGCTTGTTGGTCCCCCAAAACCCCCGTAATGGGTATCGCCTCTCCTAAAAATGCCTTTTCAGCAAGTCCGAAAGAGGCGCTAGAATCTAAGACTTCTGGCAAGATATTGGCGGGTATTGCAAATAAATCCAATAGCTCATCATCCCAGGCTTGCTTGTGTATATTAAACAGCGAGGTCCGAGAAGCATTGCTGGCATCTGTGACATGAGATTTCCCGCCCGTTAAGCGCCAAATCAAAAAACTGTCAATGGTCCCAAAGGCAAGTTTACCTTTCTCTGCCAAAGCGCGCGCTTCTGGGATTTCTTCTAATAACCAATGAATTTTGCTAGCTGAAAAATAAGGGTCCAGCAATAAGCCCGTCTTTGCTTGTATGAAGGGTTCTCTGCCATCAGCCAAATGCTGCTTACAGTACTCTGTAGTTCGTCTGTCTTGCCAAACAATGGCACGATGAATAGGCTTATGGGTATCTCTGTCCCAAAGAATGGTGGTCTCACGCTGATTACAAATGCCTAAGGCGGCAATTTGCGAGGCGTCTAAATTAGCTTTCTCTAATACTTCTCGACAAACCTGCTGTGTAGCTTGCCAAATTTCTTCGGCATCATGCTCTACCCAACCTTCTTCAGAAAAATATTGTTTTAAAGCCAGCTGACTCTCCGCCAATACCGCACCCTCTTTTGTAAAAATGAGTGCGCGGGTACTGCTGGTTCCCTGGTCAACGGCTAATATGTGGTGCTTATCCAACACGCTTATCCTGACTTCTTCAATCATTCGGTCGTTTGCTCCCGAGGTTGTTTCCTTATTTAATTTTGCCTACACAGGAAATCCACGTTAGGGCTTCCAGAAGGGAGAATTGCATCTCTCCCTTTAAGACAGACTTATGTCAGGTGTCCCTGTTTGCTCTAAGATCGATTGAGGAACACGCTTCCAAATTTCAGTCCGGCCAAATAGAGGGAAGCCAATATAACCACGCACT
This sequence comes from Gammaproteobacteria bacterium, assembly GCA_965230455.1. Taxonomy (GTDB): domain Bacteria; phylum Pseudomonadota; class Gammaproteobacteria; order CBDDKY01; family CBDDKY01; genus CBDDKY01. Next base: position 1,174,944 of record CBDDKY010000003.1, on the reverse strand, counting down.
TTAAGCTCAGCGCCATTATCCAACAAAACTAATTTACCGTGATAGACTTTACCAACTTCAGGATCGAGCACATAACCGCCAGCCCATTCATCACCTCTTGCTTTCATACCCCACAAAATATTCATGCCTAAAAAACGCTGGTTATGTCGGGAGCCAGAACATTTCTCGCAAACATCTCCTGGGCCTTCTCCTTGCTTATAATATACTTTCACGATATCCCCTAAGACTTCACCTTGAGCATCACTAAGCTGTACAATACTGCGTGGCGTCCCCGTATCATCATTGAAAGTCATCCAGTAACCTGTTAGACCCTCTTTTGCCAATGCCAACGAACTCAAACATAATAAACTAATGAACAGAGCTGACTTAAATAGTTTGGACATATTCCCTCCTAGACTGAGTTCTAGTAAAACAGAACATCCTTTTGTATTCACTTACACAAGAGTATGATCAATATAAAACTCGGTTATAAAATAAAAAGTGTCAGTTTTCTGACGCTTTCGAAAAACTCATTGTAACAAGCTTGTGAGTTAGCAACAAAATTATTTCCACCTTAGCTAACTTGCTTAGCTTTAGAAAAAACAAATCACCTCAACTACAAACCCGCTTCAAAATGTTCATCTTCAGTAATAAAATTTTTTGTTCAACAACTCGGCCGTTCGCTCCCGAGATTTCTCACTTTAAATAGTTTGACTATCCCACCGATAACGCTCTATAGAAATGCTGATTTTTACGCTGAGAGCAGTTTGAATCGGAGCTTTTTGCACATTCCAAGTAAAAAAATTAAAAAATATAATGTTTTTTTGAAATTTTTACTTTACTTTTTTTAATTTGTGCTATGTTTGTAGTGTTCCATTAACAATTAGGTAGCTAGGAGAGGCACCATGGCAACAAGAAAAGTCGTGAAGCGAAAGCCTTCTGTAAAGAAGACGGTCGCCCGAAAAACCACCGCAAGGAAGTCAACCGTGTCTTCTGCGCAAATCACTAAACTTAAAACTCAACTAAAAGCTGCAGCGAAAAAGTTGGCCGATGCTAAAAAAATGGCTGACAAGAAAATGGCGACAATGAAAGCCCAAGCCAAAAAAGATGTAGCTAGCGCCTATAAGAAAGGCGCAAAAGACTCAGCTCAAGCCGCGGCCGCGGCTGCTAAGAAAGTAGTTGCTAAAAAAGCTGTTTCAGCACCTAAAAAAAGAACAACTGCTAAAAAAACGAGCACAAAGAAAACAACCATTCGCAAAAAAACCACTACCACAGGTAGGAAGGCAGCTGCGAAGAAATCACCAGCTCGTAAAACCACTGTAAAACGCAAGACTGCTGCTAAAAAAACGCCTGTGCGTAAAAAAGCAGCGGTGAAAAGAAAAGTCGCTGCTAAAAAAGCGCCTGTACGCAAAAAAGCAGCGGTGAAAAGAAAAGTCGCTGCTAAAAAAGCGCCTGTACGTAAAAAAGCAACGGTAAAAAGAGCTGCTGCTAAAAAAACTACCGCTCGTCGTAAGACAACGGTAAAAAGAATAGCAGTAAAGCGTAAGGCTAAATAGTAAAACTTATTTTTACTGAACGAAAGCCTGCAAGAAAGAAGTTTTGGTGTTGACGAATGCCTCGCTTCTCCCTTGCAGGTTTTTTATTTTATACAAATCAATAAGTTACAATCCACCCAGCATCTAAAGTCAATTATTTTGGATTTTTTCAAGCTAGAATTAAGCTGTTACACTGTTATCGATGAAGTTTGGAGAAGTGTTAATCAGACAAGTCCACCCAACAATGCACCTCATTACCTTTACCAACATATTCTATACGTGAAAAACTGAGGGCTTTTGCTAGTGCTATCCCCCGACCATGGGTTCGGGTACTAACATCATCCAAAGAAAAAGATGCAGTATCCCAGGCAAAACCCTCACCGGCATCTTTGATACTAATTTTTATGGTATCAGGATTACGTAGAAAGCTTACTTGTACCTGTTTGCCCTTGTTTTCATCGTTATTAAGCCTGGCTGTTACTTCAGTTTGCCACTGCTCATCACGCATCAAACTCTCTTTTTCTTGATAACTTATCCCAGCATTCCCATGTTCCACTGCATTAATAAGCAATTCGGACAAGCCGACCACAACACGGCTGGGCTCAGGGCACGCAGTAGCAATAAACACGGCAAGCGATAATCCATCATCAAGCGCATGAAAAGTAAACTCTGCCTTTTGCATATGTTGCAAACAACCATTACTATGTGCCAACTCCAAGCGCAGCTTTTGATAGTAAGACCATTCGCGAACAGCGGTACTGATCACCGATAGCAAAACATCTTTATCAAAGGGCTTGGTCAAATAATGAAATGCCCCTTCTTGCAATCCTAACAGAATATCTTCTCGATTATCAGCAGCAGTTTGCATAATAACAGGCAAACCATCCAGACCATTATCGCTGCGAATTTTTTTTAATACCTCAAAACCATCTAAACCTGGCATCATTTTATCTAATAAAACAGCAGAATACGCTTGGGGCTCTGCTTGCAATACCCCTAAGGCCTCCATACCATCCGAAACACCCCGTGCCTCATAACCTGCTTCTGTTAAGTATTCATTAAGAATCTCTAAGTTTAAAGGCTCATCATCAACCACTAATACTTTTATTGCATTCATGCTTATACTTCCACGCTAGTCACTAGCAACGTTTGAAGGTTAACTAAGATTTGCTAATTGTTTTATAGGTAATACAATGATAAAGCTGCTTCCTTTACTTAAGTGATTATTTTCTGCAAAAATAACGCCGCGGTGACGGCAGATAATTTCTTTTGAAATAGCCAAACCTAAGCCTGTACCACCCGCACCTTGGTTAGTCCTAGAACTTTGTACAAAGCTCTTAAAGATATCTTCAATTTCTTCCGTAGGAATACCCTTTCCTTCATCTTTAATACGAACACTAATAGCTGGTTCTGCATCAAATGCTTTGGATACCTGATTGCCTTTTAGACCACAACGTCCAAAGGTCACTTGTACTGTTTTTTGTTTAGGCGAAAATTTAATAGCATTTCCTATCAAATTAGTCGCGACTTGGCGCATTAAATTTTCATCACCGTGAACATTACTGGATGCTGCAGGTGCTTCAATTACTACCCGTATTTCTTTTTCAGCCGCCAACGCTTCAAGCTCTTTAGTGACATTCTGAAATACCGCATATAAATCAATAAACCCTACAGTGAGCGGCATTTTGCCTGCCTGCAATTTAGATAGCGATAACAATTCATTTAATAACTTTAACAATCGCTCACCGCTATTTTTTATACTCTCAAAATAATGAATGAGTTTTTCAGGTTCACTGTCTTTTGCCTTACGCACACCTAAATCAGCAAAACTTAAAATACCATGCAGAGGTGTGCGTAATTCATGAGAAATATTGGCTAGAAAATCACTTTTGATTTGATGCGCATACTCGGCTCTGTGTTTTGCTTCCTGCAGCTTAGCTTCTGCTTGTTTTATTTGTGTTAAATCAAAGAAAATCCCCAAATATTGTAGTATTTCACCACGGCTCCCCAAGCTTGGTACAATGGTCGCATCCACCCAATAGGACTCTTGTGTTATGGTGCGGCATTGTAATTCACCTCGCCAAACTTCACCAGACTTAACCGTCTCCCAAACTTTTCCAAAAACCGCTTGTTCATTTAGCTCTAAGTCCACTAAATTAAAATACTGATTGAGCAATTGCTCGCCTCGAAAACCCGTACGTTGAAAATATTTTTGATTGGCGTAAAGTAAATGACTTTCTGAGTCCAGCACAAGCACCATAGCCGCCTGATCCAAGGCAAATTTTTGCTGTTGCAGGGACTTATAATAAATGGCGCTTTCATTGGTTTCTTGCTGCAAAGCAGAGTCTAAGCGGAATAAACGCTGCTGATTATTCATTAATTCTCTATCTTTCTGCTCTAATAATTGCTCTTGCTGCAGCATTCTTTGTTTTAACTGTGTTAAAGCCACTTCCATTTCTTCAAGTTGTTGCGGCTGTAATAATAATTGAGTTTGAAAAAGCGTTAACAACTGTTGTTCGTACTCTGAAAGCTGAGCATGCTTTGAATTTGAATTATACGTTGTCATAATCACCCTTCCTATGGTGAAATATTCAAAAAATATACAGCTAGATGCTAATTTTTTAGGCCTCTTTTCATTTTTGCAGGTAAAATCTAGAGAAAATAGAATAATCCTAAATTCCGCAGTAGATTTCAACGGCGGAATTTAGGATTATACAGGCCCTAGTCTTAAATTATAGACAATCAAGCATTAAAGTTTAGGTAAGGTTGAGTATTTACTGCGAGCAGCTGAATTTTAGGTATAATACGAGGCTACGCACCTAGAGCTCACCCGCTCATAGCAAGGCCACCCACAGCATCTGATACAATTTGCGACAGAGCGTCGACATGCAAAGTAGAATGATTAAGCGCTGGAATGTAGTTCAATGTTTTTCCACCAGCTTCACAAAATAAGGCCTTAGCTTGAATTGCAATTTCTTCTAGCGTTTCAAGGCAGTCTACGGCGAAACCTGGACAAATAACATCCACCTGTGCTATTCCTTTTTCAGCAAGCGCCTTCAATGTTTCATCCGTATAAGGTTTAACCCAGGGTGCTGGACCAAAACGCGACTGAAATGCAAGTGTCCATTCCGAGTCCTTTAAGGCTAAGATTTGGACCACCGCTTTGGCTGTAACATGACATTGCTCAGGATAAGGATCACCCTTCTCCCGATACTTCTCAGGAATACCGTGAAAGGAAAATACTAAGTGTTCACCTCTTCCTTTTTCGGCCCAATGTTGTTTAATACTATGGACCACGGCATTAATATAGGCTGGATGTTGATAATATTCGTTGATTTGGCGTATTTCTGGCAAATAAAAGCAAGGCGCTAAAGCGCGCGCTACGGCGTCAAAAACCGGCGCTGTGGTGCTTACAGAATACTGAGGAAATAGAGGCAAAACAACCACCCGTCGACAGGCAGTTTTTCTAAGCGCAAGCAACGTCTCTCTAATATGACGTTTGCCGTAGGTCATCCCTAATTCCACCGGGATAGTTTGCCCATAACGCTCGCTAAGTTTGCTTTGTAATGCTGTTGCCAATGCTTCTGAATAAACACGAATGGGAGAACCGTCAGGCATCCAAATACGTTGATAAAGTTTGCTAACCGGCTTGGGGCGAAAACGCAAAATAAACCCATTTAAGATAAACCACCACAGCGAACGCCATAAGTCTACCACTCGAGGATCCCATAAAAATTCACTAAGAAAACGGCGCACAGCAGATGGGGTTGGGCTTTCCGGGGTTCCTAAGTTTACCAACAGCACTGCAAAAGGAGGTTTTGGCTTATTTGCCATACTTAACTACCCTTTTCTTCCATAATTTGCTGTTTAATGGGGGCCATGTCTAAGCTCTGCGCTTGTCTGATTAAATCCTCTAAGGTTGACATGGGCATAGCACCAGACTCAATAAAAACCGCAATTTGCTGGCGAAAGATAATGAGCAAAGGCACTGTGCGTACATTAAAATCCGCCGCCAAGGTCTCTTCAGCTTCAATATCTACACTGCCAAAAGTAACAGACGGAAATTTTTCAGCCGCTTTTTCCAGTACCGCTGAGAAGTCTATACATGGCTTACACCATTTTGCCCAAAAATCTAAAACAACAATATCATTTGAATCAATCAGTTGAGTAAAGTTATCATTACTCACCTGTATTACAGCCATATTCCTTTACCTCAATCTAAAATAGTAAATAGTTGTTGGCGAATCTCTTCTACGGATCCTATACCGGAAATTTGCGAGAAAGAAAGCGCTTCTTGCTGCTTTGCTTGTACACGATAATAGTCCACTAACGGTTTTGTTTGTTTATGATAAACACGCAAGCGCTCTCTAACCACTTCCTCTCTATCATCTTCTCTAAAAATAAGTGGTTCGCCTGTTTTATCATCTTGGTCTGGCACGTGCGGCGGATGATAAATGTTATGGTAGACACGGCCAGAGGCAGGATGAATACGACGACCGCTAATACGCGCAACAATCTCCTCATCGGGTACATCAATGTCAATGACATGGTCGATAGTGATACCCTCTTGAGTAATAGCTTCCGCTTGAGGCAAGGTGCGAGGGAATCCATCCAGTAAAAAACCCGCTTTACAATCAGGTTCTTTAATACGTTCTTTAACCAGGTTGATGATAATGTCATCAGAAACCAAGCCACCAGCATCCATAATGGCAGCCGCTTGACGGCCCAGCTCTGTCTCTGCTTTCACGGCAGAACGTAGCATATCGCCCGTGGAAATTTGCGGAATATGGTAATGTTCCGTAATAAGCGTAGCCTGTGTCCCTTTACCGGCACCAGGACTCCCTAATAAGATTAAACGCATAAATCCACCTTAATCCAGTGTTCTTCTCAAATTCACAATCCTACCTTGTATTCGTTTTAAAAGCTATCTACAATCGCCTGATGAGCCTTTGAATGGGCATAAAGCAACCAATGGATACGGGTTTTTAAAAGCTCCCCCCCCCATTATTGCCATCATCTGCTTTTCATTTGAACAAAAGTTTACATATACAACAAGAATTATCCGCAAGGTATCCAATTAGCATGACTGAATCAAAGCCATCCCGACCACAACCAACGACAACCATCCAATCCTTGGCTCACGATGGCCGTGGCGTTACTCAAATTAACGGTAAAACCGCCTTTATACGCCACGCGTTACCCCATGAAACTGTCTCATTCGTTTATACAAAAAAGCATCGAAAATTCAATGAGGGGCTCGCTTTGGGAGAGATACAGAATCCCAATCCCCATCGTGTAGCGCCGAAATGCCAACATTTTGGCCGTTGTGGTGGATGTAACTTGCAACATTTAAGCAATGAACAGCAAATTCTGCACAAGCAACAGACCCTCTTAGATCATTTAGCCCACTTTGGGCGTATCCAACCAGAAAATATATTACCGCCTCTCATCGGCCCTACTTGGGGATATCGTAGAAAAGCGCGCCTAGGCTGCAAATATGTCTTAAAAAAGGAAAAGGTTCTGGTTGGATTTCGTGAGATTGATGGTCGGTTCCTTGCTGATTTAGCCTATTGTGAGGTTCTTGACTCACGTTTTGCTAAACTTATCACTCCCATGAGCCAATGGATAGGAGAACTATCCATTAGGGATAAAATTCCTCAAGTAGAGCTAGCCGGTGGGGATGATGACATTGCCTTGGTGCTACGCCATTTGAGTCCCTTTTCCAGTAAGGATATAGAGCGACTTCGTGCCTTTGCTGAAAAATGGCAACTAAAGCTTTATCTACAACCGGGTAATGAAAGCACCTGTCAACTTTTTTATCCGGAAGGCGAGCAAGAAAGACTATCCTACGCTTTCCCTGACTACGATTTGAACCTTCATTTTCATCCTTTAGATTTTACCCAAGTAAATCCTGAAATAAACCGCGCTATGCTCCAAAAAGCTCTAGAGCTTCTGGCGCCTGAACCTGAAGATAACATCTTGGATTTATTTTGTGGCTTAGGGAATTTTACACTACCACTGGCACAGCATTGTGCACATATTACTGGCGTAGAAGGCTCAACAACCATGGTGGATCGAGCTAAAGAGAACAGCCGATTAAATAATCTTAACAATACTGCGTTTTATTGTGCCGATTTGAGTAAAGATATCACTCAACTGCCTTTTGCTAAACAACGATATGATAAAATCCTTTTAGATCCTGCCCGCACCGGCGCTCTTGATATTATTAAGCAATTCACAGACTTCAATGCAAAACGAATTGTTTACGTTTCTTGCAACCCAGCGACCCTCGCCCGTGATGCTGGTGAATTGGTTACAGAACAAGGTTATCGCTTAGTGAGTGTTGGCGTCATGGACATGTTCCCACATACCGGGCATGTGGAATCTATTGCATTATTTGAAAAATAAATGCATGGCGAGACATCTATGGTAACCTATACTGAATACAGTTAAAATTGTCGTTCGACAGGGCATCTGAATCATGGGGACACCTCAATGGTCCAAGTAAGAACAACCGCGCCGCGCCGCGCCGATGGACAAATCGATGTTGAAGCCTGGCTAGGTTTTATCATCGAAAAACGTCCCTCCAGCGATGTTCGCGTGGTTCGTAATGCCTGTATTCTTGCACAATTAGCCGGCGAAGACAGCCCCACACTAACCGGCATTTCTTGTTTGCAACAAGGTCTATCCATGGCAGAAATTCTGCTGGAATTAAACCTTGATTTAGACTGTATTGCGGCGGCTATTGTTTACGATAGTACACAATATGCAGAATTATCCCTCAACGATATCGCTGAGCATTTGGGCGAAAATGTTCGACGCCTTGTGGTTGGCATTGAGCAAATGGACGCTATTCACACTATTTACAGCCACCAAGGCACACGTAATCGCACCCACGTAGATAACATTCGTAAAATGCTGCTTGCGATGGTAGAAGATGTTCGCGTGGTTGTCATCAAGCTTGCCGAGCGTACCTGCACGCTACGCGCCGTACAGAATTTAGACAAGAACAAACAGCAGACCCTGGCCCATGAAATTCAAGATGTCTATGCCCCTTTGGCCAATCGTTTAGGGATTGGACAACTTAAATGGGAGCTAGAAGATCTTGCTTTTCGCTACCTAGAAGCAGGAACTTATAAAGAGATAGCTAAACTTGTTAATGAAAAGCGTCTTGACCGAGAAGCTTATGTGGAGACGGTCAAAAATGCATTGGATAACCTTTTAGCAGGCATTCATATTTCTCATGTAGACGTCAGTGGCCGCGCCAAGCACATTTACAGCATCTATAAAAAAATGAGCCGTAAAAAAGTGGGCTATGACCAAATTTATGACGCCACCGCTTTTCGAATTCTCGTGCCTCAAGTGGAAGACTGTTATGAGGTATTGGGCGCCGTGCACTCACACTGGAAGCATATCCAAGAAGAATTTGACGATTATATCAGCAAACCCAAAGCTAATGGCTATCGTTCCATTCATACAGCCATTTTGGGACCTGAAGATAAAGTGGTGGAAATTCAAATTCGCACCTATAAAATGCATGAGGAGTCCGAACTTGGCGTAGCTGCTCATTGGCAGTATAAAGAAACACAGCGTCCACAAAAATCAAGCTATCAAGCTAAAATTGCATGGCTGCGACAGGTATTAGAGTGGCAGAAAGAGTTGGCGCACACGGATGCTAATATGGCCCAGTATTTAGACAAAGGCTTTTTAGAAGACCGTGTCTATATATTTACTCCTGCTGGTGATATTATGGATTTACCACAAGGTGCAACCCCCTTGGACTTTGCCTATCATGTCCACAGCGAAATTGGTAACCGCTGTCGTGGGGCTAAAATAAACGGCAACATTGTTCCCCTCACCTATCAATTGAAGACCGGTGAGCAGGTGGAAGTTCTCACCGCCCGTCATGCAAGCCCCAGCCGAGATTGGTTAAACAGCCAATCAGGCCATCTTAAAACCTCTCGAGCTAAAGCAAAAGTACATCACTGGTTTAAACAGCAGGATTATGCACGCCACTTACAAGAAGGCCAAGAGCTTTTAGATAAAGAAATTAAGCGTAACCACTTGAGCTTACGCAGTCACACCCTTGAAAAGCTCGCCCCTAAACTTAATTTTAGGTCAAGCAAAGATATGTTAGCTGCCATTGGATCGGGCGATTTACGCATCGCACAGCTTATTCACGTCATTCAAGACCTCCAAGAACAAGACAAGCCACCTTCCCCTGAAGTCTTATTCAATAATAAACCCCATGCACCCTCAAGCACACAATACAGTGCATCAGACATTAATATTCATGGCATTGATAATTTATTATCTCATATCGCGCGCTGCTGTAAGCCGGTGCCGGGCGACCCCATTGTAGGCTTTATCACACAAACACGCGGTATTTCTATCCACCGTTATGACTGCCCCAACATCAAACAAGCCCACCATCAAAAAAGTGAGCGCCTCATTGAAGTTCAGTGGGGTAATAATATTGAGAAAACCTACCCCGTTGATATTAGTATTCAAGCTCTCAACCGAGATGGCCTCATTCGAGATATTACGGGCATTATCAGCAACGAAAAAGTAACCCTGCTGTCTATTAATAGCGTGACCAATAAAGCAGAAAATTCAGCTACCGTACACATGACCATTGAAGTAGATAATGCAGAAATCCTGTCACGCATTATGGAACGCTTGCAGAACCTGCCTGATATGATAGAGATTCGTCGTTGATGGCGCTGGGCCTATTCAGCCCCCGCACAAGTTCACAACGCAAGGTTGCTAAGTCAAAGCCTTCTGGCGCTTGATAATGGGCTCGCGCCCACTCAAATAAATAAGCACCGCTCACGCCTACCTCAGGATTTATCGCATTACGTGCTTGGTATTGAGCCAGCATGTCTTTAGTGCGTGGGAAAATATGCACATGTAACGTTGGGAGAATTTCTGCAAACACTAAGGTATAAATGCGTTCTGGTGCGACCGTTGCATTAATAGCCCGTTGAATTAAACCTAAGGTTTTGGCAAAATCCTGCTGAGCCAGTTCATCAAGTTCTGCAAAAGAGTCAACGGTTTTTTTCGGGAACAAAATACAGTAACCTGGGATTTCTGAGTCTAGGCAGTGCTCAACGCGAAAATAATCATTTTCAAACAGTATTTTTTCCATTATTTCAACAACTCGGCCGTAGGCGAACGAGATTTCTCACTTTAAAACCATAGTAACTATCCACCAAAATCTCCCACAAACCATAGATGAAATCAAGATACACATTTTACAGTAAATCACCTATCGATGCAGCCGCTCATAAAGTTTTTCTAGCATCTCTTGGATCACCCCCTCCCAACTATCAAACTCATGCTGCCTAAAAAGCTGCATACTCGGATACCAAGGCGTATCTCTACGCTCTAAAAGCCAACGCCAATCAGGAACCATATGTAGAGCCACCCAAACCGGCACACCCAATGCCCCGGCTAGGTGTGCAACCGCTGTATCTACGCAAATCACTAAATCTAACTGAGAGATAATAGCTGCTGTATCTGCAAAATTTTCGATACCTACGGCCAAATCGATAACAGGGTAGGCACAGGTATTCAATTCAGACGCTTGTTTACCTTTCTGTAGGCTAAAAAACTGTGTGTCAGGTAGTTCAAATAAAGGATAAAATTGCTCTAAGGTAATAGAGCGGCAACGGTCACGCTTGTGACTTGGATTTCCAGCCCAAACCAAGCCAATTTTCATTCCTTCGCCAACGCTAAGTTTTTTCTTCCCTACCACACTCTCCGCTTCATTAGTACTTAAATAGGGGATATTCTGTGGAATGTCTTCTATACCCTTACCAAAGCGCTGCGGCAATGCTAATAATGGCACCTGGTAATCAACAGAAGGTGGCTGCGTATTTTTATCTCTAACCATAATATCATCCACACCCGGTAAACTTTCCATGAGCCTGTTCAATGCTTCATGTGTTTCTAAAATAACATAGGCGCCCTTATCCTTAAGCAGAGGCGCATAGCGGCAGAAATTAATACAGTCACCAAATCCCTGCTCTATGGCTATCAAAATGCGTTTCCCCGCTAAGTTTTCACCTTTCCACTGGGGAATTTTATAATAAAGATTTGGAAATTTCTTATTCTTCCATCGCCATTCGTATTCGCGCCAACCTTCATCAAAGCGCCCCAACAATAACAAGGTCAACGAACGATTAAAGTGCGCATCAGCATCCTTAGGATTTAAGCTAAGCGCCTTTTCATAGCATTGCAACGCCTTGGCATAATCCCCTTGGCTTTGATAAGCAAACCCCCTATTGCTGTAAAGCGAATAATTATCCGGCTTAATTTTCTCTGCAATGGCATATTGTTCGAAAGCCTTGTCAAACTCATGCATATTCACATACGTATTACCCAGGTTACAGTAAACCTGTGGGTTATCTGGCTCTAATTCCCTTACTTTTTCCAAACAGACTAAGGCTTCTTTTTCTTGACGTAAATTCTTCAACGCAATAGCGAGACGATGCAGCACGTCGGGCACGTCAGGCTTGCGTGCTAGTGCTTGTTTTAAATGTACAGCCGCCTGGCGATATTGGCCATGCTCTTGTTGGATAGCGCCTAAATTTTTCAATGCACTATAACAATTTTTATCGTATAGAATAGCTTGATGGTAGCAATTTGCTGCTTCCTGAAAACGCTGCAATTTTTTATAAAGGTTACCTAAGTTGTTATAAATATGACTAGACCGTGGCGCAAGTTTTAATGCCATTTGAAAGTCTTTTTCAGACTCTTGACAACGATTGAGCGCCGACAATAACGTCGCGCGGTTACATAAAACACTGGGATCATCTTTTTTCAGTTTCATGGCTTTATCGAGATAAAAAATGCCTTGCTCGGGCGCATCTTGTAAAAAAGACATGCCCATCACCAATAAAGCCTGTGTATTCTGTGGCGCAATAGCGATGATTTTTTCACAAATGGCACGTGCTTGCTGGTTTTTACCGGTTTGCTGTAGTTTGATAGCCTTATTTAAGCTTTCTTGAACTTTTTGGGCATCCATAGGAACTGTTCATCTTGCTGGCGTAACCCTACACAGCTTATCGGCAGGCAAACTCAACACTTTACAGCACTTCCCTAAAAAAAGCCCCTTTCATCAAAGAATCATTCTTAGCAGCGAGACTGGAAAAGTGACATCTAGGGCGTGCCATCAATGACTTTTTCGTCGCAAAAATTGTGGCAATTGAATCAGTTTTACGCCATTTGCAACAAAAAAGGGGAATTGGGTATATACTCTAATAACCTGAGTTCGACATAAGAAGGTGGTAAAACCCAGAGAAATCCAGGAGGACAAGGCAAAAGCTCAAAAAAAACGCAGTACTAGCACCGCTAATGCGAATATTTTTTTGAGCTTTTAACCTAAATTCCGCCGTCGATTTCAACGGCGGAATTTAGGTTTAACACCGTCCCCCTGGATTTATCGCAGGTTTTAGCCGTTCTTATGTCGAACTCAGATTAATAGCTACCCCTTTGATTATTTAGAAGAAACCATGGACAGCGCCGCCACTCTCCATAAAAACTTTTACGCTAGGCTGAAAAACGAGCAATTTCCAATGGCTTACAGTCATATCGCTATTGCTGATTTAGGCCTATCCAACCCAACCTGTTTGCAGTTGCTGGATGCACAATTGCAAAGCCGTTTATTGGATGTTGCAGCAAGACAACTCAAAAAGGCAGGCAAAGGCTTTTACACCATTGGTAGTTCAGGCCACGAAGGCAATGCTGGCTTGGGCCACAGCTTTTCCTATGAGAACCCGGCTTTCCTGCACTATCGCAGTGGTGCTTTCATGCTAGCCAGGGCACAACAAATGCCCAACCTGGATTATGTCTACGATATATTACTCTCCTTAGTCAGCGCTAAAACAGACCCCATTGCCGGCGGGCGTCATAAAGTTTTTGGCAGCCTGCCATTGAATGTTCCACCACAAACCAGCACAATCGCTTCCCATTTACCTAAAGCGGTTGGTTGTGCTTTAGGCATTGCACGACAAGAAAAAAATCAGCTTGTCCTTTGTAGCTTCGGCGATGCATCCGTTAACCATGCCTCAGCACAAAGCGCTTTCAACACAGCCAAGTGGTTAAGTCACAATCGGCTGCCTTTACCTTTACTGTTTATTTGTGAGGATAATGGGCTGGGTATTTCTGTCAAAACCCCACCACAATGGATTGCAGAAAGTTTTTCACAACAAAAACACCTACATTACTTAGTCGCCGACGGTTTAAATGTTTTTGATGTTATTCACCAGGCAAAAAAAGCCGATGCTTTAGCGCGCATAAAAAAGCAACCGGTGTTTTTACACCTTAAACTCATTCGGCTATTAGGCCATGCCGGTTCTGATATTGAGGCGGCTTATCGCACACAAGAAGCCATAGAAAGGACACAGGCTGATGATCCCTTACTGCATACGGCGCGCGAACTTGTGCAACAAGGGATTTGTTCAACAAAAGATATTGCGCAACGTTATGCACAACTAGAGCAAGACATTCAAATTAAAACCCAACAAGCACTACAACAATCTCCCCTCACCAATGCCGCAGCCATTGCCGCCGCGGTTATTCCACCTCAAAGCCAACTATCCATGCCTCCTTTAAAAACAACTCAACAGCGCGATGCATTATTCGCAGCTGAGGCCAAGCAATTAGCTTGGCCCAGACATATGGCACAATTAATTAACTTTGCGCTCATCGATATCTTGGCGCAATATCCTAGCACACTGCTTTTTGGTGAAGACGTGGCACAAAAAGGTGGCGTTTACAATGTCACCAAAGGCCTTTATAGAAAATTTGGCGGACAGCGGGTCTTCAATACACTCTTGGATGAAACCAGCATTCTCGGTACCGCTATTGGTTTATCCATGCAAGGCTTTTTACCCATGCCAGAAATTCAATTTTTTGCTTATCTTCATAATGCTGAAGATCAGTTACGCGGAGAAGCGGCAACCTTATCTTTTTTCTCACAGGGTCAATACGCAAACCCTATGGTTATTCGGATACCAAGCTTTGCTTATCAAAAAGGCTTTGGTGGACATTTTCATAATGATAATTCTATTGCTGTGCTGCGCGACATACCCGGCATTATCATTGCTTGTCCCTCTTCAGGCTTAGACGCTGTGCGTATGCTCCGCGAAGCGCTCAGGCTAGCCTTTGAAGAAAGGCGCATTGTGGTTTTTTTAGAACCTATTGGTTTATACATGACCAAAGACTTGCACACGGCTAATGATGGTTTATGGATGGCGCAGTACCCTTCTCCTGAGAGGCGCATTTCACTCGGAGAAATAGGTTTACACGGCGATAAGTCCGCTGAGACTTATCTCATCAGCTATGGTAATGGCTATTATTTATCGCGTCAGGCACAATTGCGTTTAGATAGCTTAGGGATTCCTTGCGGCGTACTAGATTTACGTTGGCTGGCCCCCTTAAGTGAAGCCGCTATCATAAAGGCTGTCAAACAAGCCAAGCACATTATTATTGTGGATGAATGCAGGCGAACCGGGTCACTCAGCGAAGCCTTAGTCACGCTATTTGTTGAAAAGCTATCACCCTTGCCCAACATTAAACGCTTAACCGCTGAAGATTGTTTTATTCCCATTGGCAATACTTGGCAACACATTTTGCCAAGTTGTGATGACATTGTTGAGCTGGTCAAAAAGCAGCACCACGCAAATTGATAAAGGATAGAGATATGGAAGACTTTTTACAACTCAATACACAATTAACCACCGAAGAAAAACTTCTCCAGGCCTCCGTCGAAAAGTTTGTCGACCATAGCATCTTATCTATCATCGCCGATGCCTATGAAACAGCAACCTTTCCCAGACAAGTCATAAAGTCCATGGCAACGCTGGGGCTTTTAGGAATGACATTGCCTGAAAATTATGGTGGTAGCAATGCCTCTTATGTTGCTTACGGCTTAGCTTGCCAAGCCTTAGAGCGAGGCGATAGTGGCATTCGTAGCTTTGCCTCAGTGCAAAACTCTTTGTGCATGTATCCTATTTTCGCTTATGGCAATGAAAAACAAAAAACACATTTCTTGCCTAAAATGGCTGCAGGGAATTGTATTGGCTGCTTTGGCTTAACAGAGCCCGATGCCGGTTCTGATCCTTCCAGCATGCGTACCAACGCTAAAAAGGTAGATGGCGGCTGGCTACTCAATGGTTCAAAAATGTGGATCACCAACGCCCCGCTAGCCGATATCGCCATTATTTGGGCACAAACAGCGCAAGGCCCCAAAGGCATTCGTGGGTTTATTGTAGAAAAAAACACGGAAGGATACAGCACCACCAGCATTAATAAAAAAATGTCGCTACGCGCCTCTTCCACCGGAGCAATTAGCTTACAAGATTGTTTGGTACCGGACAGCCATTATCTTCCTGGCAGCGATACTGGTTTAGCTGCCCCTTTAGGATGTTTAAATCAAGCCCGCTACGGCATTGCCTGGGGCGCCATGGGGGCAGCGCAAGCTTGCTACGATGCAGCGGTTGATTATGTTAAAACCCGCCAACAATTCAATAAGCCTGTGGCCTCTTTTCAATTGGTACAAAAAGAGTTAGCCGACATGTTAACAGAAATCACTAAAACACAATGCTTGAATTTTCAATTAGGCAAACTTAAAGATGAAGGTAAAGCCACGGCCACCATGATTTCCATGGCCAAAGCCAATGCCTGCCGAGAAGCGCTGAAAATTGCGCGCGCCGCACGAAATTTGTTAGGCGCCAACGGTATTAGCCTAGAATATCCTGTTATTCGGCACATGAATAATTTAGAGTCTGTATTTACTTATGAGGGCACTGACAATGTACACATCTTAGTGCTGGGTAAGCATATTACGGGCATCAATGCTTTTAGCTGATCAGAGGGCAGAAACTAACTTAAACCTAAAATCAGCAGTTCATCGTCTGTTTTCTATTTCACCAACATCTGACGTTCTTCAGCTATAAAAGCAGCAATCTTCGTACCGGCCATTTGTGCTTTTACAAAACGAGCAAGTCTAGGATAAGCCTCTTCATCCACATCACAGCCGGCATAATGGGCATTGATAAATGGGCAAACAATAGCGATATCTGCAATCGTATAGCTATCCCCGACGAAGTAGGATGCTTCTGGTTTTAATTGCGACTCTAAATACTCACAGACCTTAGGAAACTCTACTCCCTGAGCCTGTTTTAACAACGCAGCATCCGTCGCTTTACCAAAAAATAAAGGTCCCACGAGCTTTTGGAAAAAAATACCTGCTACCAAAGGCACAAACAAAGCCGTATCCGAATACTCCTCAAACCATAATGCACGCGCGCGCTCATAGGGGTCTTCAGGATACAGTGCACTGCTTGGATAACGGTGCTCAATATAATCACAGATAACAGAGGAATCACATAACGTGCCATAATCATCCACCAAGGCTGGGATTTTACCCAGGGGGCTGATTTTTCGATACTCTGAAGAGTCATCACCGGGCATAACCGGCTTAAGCTTATAGGGAATGCCCTTATGTTCTAACATTAAACGCACTTTTCGAACAAAAGGAGAGAGAGGTACTCCATACAACGTATTCATAACATTCTCCATAAATGTACACTGCAAACGGTTAATTGGGTATAGACTTCTAGCCTCAAATCTGTCCGTCCTCTTTGGAGCAAAAGACGATAGGGTTACTTTTCTAATTCTACGTGGAGATTTGTACGCCCTGATAACGCATGGCTCAAGGTACCGCCATCCACATACTCAAGCTCTCCCCCAAGGGGAACACCATGAGCAATACGCGTCACGTTAAGCCCCAAAGACCGTACGCTATGGGCGATATAATGTGCTGTCGCCTCTCCTTCCACAGTAGGGTTGGTGGCTAAGATAATTTCTTGGACTGTGCTTTGCCTGAGGAACTTTAATAATATATCTAAACCTAATTCTTCAGGTCCAATCCCATCCAAAGGCGATAAATGCCCCATTAACACAAAATATAACCCGGAATAGCAAGCTGTCTGTTCGATAGCAAACAATTCTGCCGGGTTTTCAACGATACAAAGCTTTGTCCTATCCCGACGTGGACTTTGACAAATATCACAAAGAGGTGTCTCACAGAACGTTCTACACTGTCCACAATGCAACACCTTCTCCATGGCTTGCCTTAAACACGCCGATAAATGAGAACCACCTTCCCGATTTCGTTCCAACAAATGCAGAACCATCCGTTGAGCAGACTTAGGCCCAACGCCAGGTAAACAACGAAAAGCGTCTGTCAGCTGCCTAATGAGCGGGCTCACGCGTCTACTTTTCCTCGGTGTTTTGGAAGGGGTTTTTAAAGTCGGCTGGGAATTTTAAGCCTTTGGTTAATGACATCATTTTGTTGCGAGAAGCTTCTTCAACTTTGGAGACAGCATCATTAGTAGCCGCGGCTATCAAGTCTTCTAAAAATTCCTGTTGGTCAGCATCGAGCGTGCTGGGATCAATGGATACAGACTTTACACCATAGCGGCCATTCATGATAACTTCCACCAAACCACCACCACTCCGGCCAACAACCGTAAGGTCCGTTAAATCTTGCTGGACTTGTTGCATGTTATCCTGCATTTTTTTAGCCTGATTGACTAATTCATCCATACCATCTTGAAATTGATTTTCCATAGGAGTATTTTTACCTCGGTAACTCATAACTGGCTGTTATTCTGCCATTTTTACTCGGGTTTGTCAACCTTCGCTTGTAGTGAACCCGGTTGAAGCGTCGCGCCAAAATTCTCTTTTAACGATTGCACCATCGGGTCTTTTTCAAGGCTCTCTTCTAAGGCACTCTTGGCTGAAGCTTGATGAGCTAACTGCTGTTCAGCGGGGCTTTGCTGCTTGGCTTCACCGATGTCTATGAGAAGTTTAACCTGTTTTTTTAAGTAGTTATTGAGCGCTTCATTGATTCTGTCGCGGTGTTTATCTTGTAATAATGCACTCTGCTTGGGGGGTAAAACAAGGTGGAGTGTTTCTCCATCTTGTTTGTGGAATGCACAGTGGCTGGCCAATGCCTGTGAAATTCCACGTAGGCCTAACTGTGGATAAACCGTCGGCCAGTCTATCGGCCCTGGCTGGCCATTATCGCCCTCTGAGGGAGCTGAGGGCGGCCTCGATTTTTGCCCTGGCGCTTCAGAGGGAGAGGATTGCTTGGGCGATACAGGCGCGTGTACAGAAAGTGGTGCTGCTGGTTTAGCGTCTGGTTTAGCTACAATGGCACGTTCTGGTTTTTCCTCGCCTGGCGTAGGCTGAAAGGCTAGCATACGTAGCATTAACATTTCAAAACCCACCCGCTCATCAGGAGCCAAAGGCAAGTCTCGCCGCCCAATGAGACCAATTTGATAGAAAAGCTGAATGTCTTCGGCATTCATTGCATAGGCTAAGGCTTGGATATTCTCTTGATTCACTAAAATTTGTGTTAACATCTGAGGATATTGTTTAACGCAGGCGATTTGATGCAAGCTTGACAGCAACATCTCTAAAAGCCTAGCAAAATCTCCTGACTGCTGGCTTATTTCCTGGATAGTCACAAATAATGCTTCAGTATCTTTTACATGCAAGGCTTGTAGCAACTTAAAAACACATCCCTGATCTAAAAGCCCCAGCATGGCATTGACGGTTTCGACACCAACCTGGCCGTTCCCTTGGGCGATAGCTTGCTCAAGCAAACTTAATGCATCACGGGCACTACCTTTGGCTGACTGCGCTAAGGAAACCAATGCCGCCTTTTCAAACCCAACGCCCTCTGCTTGTAAAATATGGGCTAAGTGCTCAATCAGAAGCTCTGTTGATAAATGCTTTAAATGAAATTGTAAACAACGGGATAAAACCGTCACGGGCAATTTATGCGGTTCTGTGGTGGCAAGAATAAATTTTACATGGGGCGGTGGCTCTTCTAACGTCTTTAGCAACGCATTAAAGCTGTGAGTAGATAACATGTGCACCTCATCGATGAGATACACTTTAAAGCGTCCTACACTAGGCGCATAGGCCACATTGTCTAGCAGCTCCCGTGTATCCTCTACCTTGGTGCGAGATGCAGCATCAACCTCGATAAGGTCTACAAAACAACCTGCGTCAATAGTGGTACAAGCATCACATTGTTCACAAGGCTCACTGGTTATGCCCGACTCACAATTGAGACATTTAGCTAAAATCCGCCCCAGCGTGGTTTTCCCCACGCCACGCGTACCCGTAAAAAGATAAGCATGATGCAAACGCTGGTTGTCCAATGAATTAATAAGTGCTTGCAAAACATGTGTCTGACCAACGACGGTTTTGAACGTTTTAGGACGCCACTTACGGGCTAGTACTTGATAGGCCATGATATTTAGTTAAAGTCTAGAGAGTGTCTATAAAAGCATGCAGAAGGAAAGAATAAAGGTGACCTACAACAGCCCGACTCCTACACCCGAGTCCATTACTTTGGCTGCTTCCTTCCGGACCTGACCAGGTGAGCAATTTATCGTTGTGGAAGGACCATCGAGGCCACCAGAAAGATTGGAACATATTCCTTGCGCAAAAGCAAGCCATGATGAATTTGATGTGCCCATAGGAGAGCCGTATAATCAGATTTTGACATACATAAGCCTATTCATGATGACAACACTTGCTATCTTAGATAACCACCCTATCAATCCAGGCGACGCCGATTGGAGCCCGGTGGAATCACAAGTCACTGTTTGTAATATTTACGAGCAAACCCGCCCTACCGACGTACTCAAACATAGCCAAGATGCAGAGATTATATTAACCAATAAAGTAAAGCTTGATGCGAGCTTATTGAGCAAGCTTAAAAAACTTCGCTACATTGGCGTACTTGCCACAGGCTATGACAACATTGATGTGGAAGCAGCCCGTGCCCAGGGTATCGTTGTCACTTATATCCCTGCTTACAGCACCTATTCCGTCGCACAAACCACCATTGCCCTGTTATTAGAAATTACCCACCGTGTCGGCCACCACAACCAAACCGTCCATGACGGGAAGTGGTGTAAACAATCTGTACATTGCTATTGGGACTATCCGCTGATTGAGCTTGCCGGAAAAACCTTAGGCATCATCGGTTATGGCACCATCGGCATGCACGTGGCTAACATTGCCCAGGCGCTGGGCATGAATCTATTAGCTTATAAACGCACCCCGCCCAACACCACACCTGAGCACGTAAGCTTTGTAGATTTAGCAACCGTTTTAGCAAAAAGCGATGTCTTGAGTTTTCATACACCGCTAACCCCAGAGACTCATCAATTTATTAATGCTCAATTAATTGACAAAATGAAACAAGGTGCCATTCTACTCAATGCCAGCCGTGGTGGCCTGGTTGATGAGCGGGCACTGGCGCAAGCGCTAAAATCAGGTAAATTGTATGCCGCCGGTTTAGATGTCTTAAGCAGTGAACCTCCTTCACCTGATAATCCCTTATTGGGTTTGGAAAATTGTATCATTACGCCTCACTACGCTTGGGCAAGCCTTGCTGCCCGTCAACGCCTTATCGATAGTGCCGCAAAAAATCTAGCCGCCTTTTTGGGTGATGGGCCCACTATAAACACCCTATGAGTGCGCTATGGTTAAAAGCCCAATGGCCTGCACCGGCTAATGTACATGCCGGCGTTAGCCTGCGGCAGGCTAACGTTGGCATCAGCAAACCCCCTTATGATCGATTCAATCTAGGTGCTCATGTGGGTGACGAACCTGCTCATGTCGAGCATAATCGCATCGCCTTACAACAGCAGTTATCCCTGTCGAAAAAACCTTGCTGGCTCAACCAAACCCACGGCATAGCCGTTGCAACGCTTCCATCACCTCAAATAACACCCGATGCTGATGCCAGCACCACCACACAATCAGACACGGTTTGCAGCATTCTGACGGCTGATTGTTTGCCGGTGCTATTATGTAATCGTCAAGGAACACAGGTTGCAGCCGCCCACTGTGGCTGGCGCAGTCTGGCCGGCGGCGTTTTAGAAAATACCTTAGCACAGTTTGCCAACCCTCATAGGGAGTTACTTGCCTGGTTAGGGCCTTGTATCAGCCAACCTCACTATCAGGTAGGGCTTGATGTTTATGACGCTTTTGTGGATGCTTGCCCTTCTGATGCTTGGGCTTTTCTTCCCGAAGAAAATAACCGCTTTCGAGCCAATTTACGGCTATTAGCCGTCCTTCGCCTGCATCGCTTAGGCCTAACGCAAGTTTTTTCTTCAGAACATTGCACCGTTGATGATGCACGATTTTATTCCTACCGACAAAACAACACAACTGGACGCATGGCATCACTCATTTGGTTCACCCGGTAATTCCCGCTGGATTAAAAGTACTATAAATATCAATAGATTAAATTAATTTTATTAAATATTCTTCGTAATAATTTTGCGGGAATTGCTGTTTACTTAAAATTTTTCCTGGGGTTATAATGCGAAGCACAACAGCCTTGGAGTCTTCAATGAAATATTTACTTGCCTGCCTTTCCTTATGCATTGCGCTTTTAAGCCCCAGCCTTCGCGCAGAAATTGCCCCAACGGGCTCAGCCACACCCACGCTTGCCCCCATGCTACAGCGTATCATGCCGGCCGTTGTTAATATCGCGGCCATTGGCGATTATCAGAAAACAGCATCTACTGCACAAAAAATACCGCCTAACCAAACATCACCTTCGGGAAAACACAAATTCGAAAGCCTCGGCTCCGGCGTCATTATTGATGCTTCAAAAGGCTATATTGTGACCAATAACCATGTCATCAAAGATGCCAAGACCATCATGGTTACCGCCAAAGATGGCCGGCGTTTTGATGCCACGGTTATCGGTAAAGATCCGGCCTCAGACATTGCGGTTATTCAAATTAAGGCCAAACATTTAACGCAAATCACACTGGGCAATTCCAACGCCCTTAGTGTGGGTGACTTTGTAGCGACCATCGGCAGTCCTTTTGGGTTAAACCAAACAGTCACATCAGGCATTGTGAGCGCTTTAAGCCGCAGTGGTTTGGGCATTGAAGGCTACGAAGATTTTATTCAAACAGATGCCCCTATTAATCCGGGTAATTCTGGTGGTGCGTTGGTCAATTTGAAAGGCGAGCTGGTAGGCATTAATACCGCGATTCTCGCACCAGACGGTGCTAATGTGGGTATCGGATTTGCTATTCCTGCCTCCATGTTCAAACCCATTGTTGAGCAGCTCATCAAATATCATCAAGTGCATCGTGGTTTGATGGGTGTTTTGGTACAAAATTTAACGCCGGCTTTAGCGAATGCCTTCAATACACCTCAAGTACAGGGTGGCTTGGTTACCCAAGTTAATCCCTACACGCCAGCCAATGAAGCAGGCATTCAGGTGGGTGACATTATCACTGCCGTTAATGGCCATCCCATGAAAACTGCTACCGAAGTACGCAATACCGTTGGGCTATTAGGCAGCAAACATAAAGTGAAACTTACCCTCATTCGTGATGGCAAAGAAAAACATATTACCACACGCCTACTTTCTCCCGAGGAGCTGGCAAAAGCGAGCAAGAAACATCAAACTTTGTTATCCGGTGTGGCCCTTGCAAACTTTACCCATGTTGTTCCACAACGAGGCTATGTGCAAGGCGTAGGCGTCATTCGAGTTAACCCAGACAGTCCGGCTTACCGTGCTGGGTTACGTGAGGGTGACGTTATTTTAACGGCTAATAGACAAGCTGCGACGAACATCAGCGTGCTGATGTCTAAAGTCAAAAACATACCCGAAGGTGGTCATTTACTGCTAAACGTCCTGCATGGAACAGGCGCTATGTTTCTTGTCATCAAGTAGTTGGCACTCTGTCACAGGGATGTAACAATATTGTAACAAAAAAAGAATTCACATCCTGCGGAAAGCTAGCATATACTGAGCTGAGTTATTTGAGAGTTAGCCCTCTCAAATAACTCAGGATTCTCTTTTTTGTAACTCTGATTAAGGAACTTTAACCATGAAAAAAATTATCGCTATCGCTGCTGTGACTTTACTTGCCTCTTCTGCTTTTGCTGCTCAAAACATGCAAGCAAACAGCGCAATGCCTGCGGCTACTAAAGGTCAACAAAAAATGATCCAAAGCCAAAATAAAGCTGGCAATCAAGCTGTTGTTGCTAAGTCTGCTACAAAGTCAGCGACAAAAACTAGCTAAACGCTTTGTTATTATCCTAAAATCAGCAGTAAATCGCGTCTTTTTGGTGTAACAGATTGATTTAGATAAGGAAACTAAAAAAGGAAATAGGCAATGACTGCGACAGACATCCTGTCGCAAGGCTCTTGTTCTTATCAGTCCCAGCTCGGACATCCTGTCCTCGCGCTCACCAGACTGCGATGTGCCACTGGCACATCGTTCTGGTTCACCCTTATTGGTGATGGAGACTTTTTTTGTTTTCTTAGATGAATCAAGATGTTATCGCCAAAAACGTGATTTAACTGCTGATTTTAGGATTATGCTCCCGTTTTACCCACGGGAGCGCTTCTTGCTCCTCTTCGGGCCTGTTGGCAATTCATTTTCATGCTGTAATTTGAATAAAACGGATACAAATTTATCCTCCGCTCTTTCAGCCTAAATATCCAACACCACCTTTGCAAAAGGAATGGTCAAGCGTCGTTTAGCCTGCAACGAGGCTTTGTCTAATGTTACCAACATCGCCATCAATTGATTCAAGTTTCTGGAACAACGTCGCAATAAAAAAGCACCCAATTCTTCTGGTAAGAACAACCCTCGCTCACTGGCACGCAATTGCAGCAACGCCAACTTTTCTGGCTCCGCTAACTCAGGTAATTGATATTGGAGGCAATGCGCTAAGCGCGATTTCAAGTCTAGTAAAGACAAAGGCAAATGCGTCACAGTACTATTAGCGCTGACAATTAACTGCTTGCCGCTGTCGCGCAGCCGATTATACAAATGAAACAGACTTTCCTCCCAAGCTTTTTGGCCCGCTATCTGCTCTATATCATCAATACACACCAAAGCCATCTGCTCTAGCCCTTCTAGCAATGAAGGTGAAAGGTGTTCCCATTGTTTTAACGGAATATAGCTAACGGGTTTTCCTTGGGCTGCTAAATGATGACAACAAGCCTGCAATAAATGGCTCCGCCCTACTTCTTCAGACCCCCAAAGATAAAACCAAGCTTCATTTTCGCCTAAATATTGCGTAAGTTGTCCCACCCAACCCAAGCCTTGTCCTGCATAAAAGTTAGCAAAGGTTGCTTCTTCATCAAGCCGCAAGCCCAGTACAAGCTGCTCAGTCATGACGTATTTCCTCGTACAATGTGCTCTTGATATAGTGAGTATGTAAATCACGCAACAACACCATTATCACAGCAGCCACTGGCAGTGCCAATAAAACACCAACCAATCCAAACAACTGTCCACCCGCTAAAATAGCAAAAATCACGGCTACCGGATGAAGACCTATACTTTCACCGATTAAGCAAGGGGTCAACAAAAAGCTTTCAATCCCCTGCCCCACACAAAACACCAGTCCAACCACCCACAATTGCTGAATGTCATGATACTGCATTAGCGAGGCAATACTCGCCACTAAAATACCGACAATAAACCCAAGGTACGGCACAATACTCATAAGCCCTGCAATCATACCCACAAGCAAAGCAAGTTTTAATCCGCCCATCCACAACCCAAGCGAATAAATACAGCCCAAGGCAAGCATCACCATGAGTTGTCCACAAAAGAAAGCACCCAATACGCTATGACAACTTTTTGCCAGGCTAACGACTTTGGGTTCCAAAGCACGAGGCAATAAATCACGTAAGGATTGCAGCAACTTCTGCCAATCCCGTAATAGATAAAAAGTCACCACAGGAATCAGCACTAGATGAGTCAAAAAGGCAAGCATTGCCATACCTGAACTGCTCAAACTTATTAATAGGTTCGTGGCTAAACTGCTGGCCTGATGCCAATAGGTGACAAAAGCTTTCTTCACACTTTGCAATTGAATAGAATCACCAATCCCTAAATATTGTTGCAGCCAAGGCAGCAAGCTGCTCTGCAACCAGTCTAACAAATGAGGAATTTGCGCAATCAGCACATTCACTTGTGCTTCTAAGAGGGGAATAAGTAACGCTAAAACTGACAGTAACAGCAGCAATACCACAGAAAAAACCAACAGCACACTCAAGGTTCGAGACAAACCTCGCCCCTCTAAATAATTCACCAAGGGGTCACAAATAAACGCTAATAAGGCTGCCGTCAAAAAAGGCACTAACACACTGCCTAAAAAAATCAGTAACAGCCCAAACAACACCAGCCCTAAACCAAAACCCAACCCTTGCCAACGCGTCATGAATAGTTTGCCCTTTTTGCTTTGATAGCTAGCCACCCCCAGAGCCCTACGTAATGTAATAAACTTAACGAGGTCGTGAGAGCCACCAGTAAGGTTAACCCAGCTAATAATTTAGGTAATAATAACAAGCCCGCGATGTGGATAAAAAATACTGCCACTAGAGAAAACTGCAGAAAAGTATTCAATTTACTCAACCAACTTGGGCGCATATCATAACGTCCAATCCAATAATGATAAAGCAGCGCACCACTGACAATAACCACATCACGTAATAAAATTAAAGCCATCAGCATCACAGGAAAATGACTGCAATAGGTGAGCGCCAATAAACAACCACTAATAAGCAACTTATCCGCTAAGGGATCTGCAATAGAGCCAAAACGTGATTGCCATTGATAACGTCTTGCCAACCAACCATCAACGCCATCACTAATAGCCGCTAGCATAAAACAAAAAAGCGCCAACAGGAAATAAGCGTTAAAAATAGCCCAAATGGTAGGAATGACTAAGCATAGCCTCATGATAGTCAAACCATTAGGCATGTATTTTAAAAACCGTTTGTAGCTCATTGCATCCACTGGTAACGCAAGTCAGCCTCTTCTTGAGGTGATAAGACTGCATCCACTTTAGGTGTAAGCTGATGCCCAAGACTCACCGCTTGCGCTAGCGCTGCTTGCCCACCTTGTACCATTAAAGAAAAAACCACACTATCGCCGTTAACCTGTGATACATCTACGGATTTAACCACCGGCAAACTGCGTAAATAATCCATGGCATCGGCGTAAGCATTCACCGATGCTAAACCATTAATCAACAGATTGACTTTGGTCGCTGCTTCTGAAGTCGTTAACACACCGTAACGAGCTGCTAAATCATTGGATAAATTTGCTAAGGCTTTGCTGAATAGCGCCGACAAATCAGACGCTTGCGTTTCCCATTGAAACTGCTGATCTTTTAGCACATAAATCCATTGCGCCGACCATGATTGGCCTGCAGTTTGGCGTACATAACCAATCAGCTCACCCTCGGCACCATAACGCTTCCCTGCTTCCACAAAAACCGCAGGCTTTAAGGGAGTAAAATCCGCCAATGAAATGACCGTTGCATCGCTTAAATCCATGAGCGGTAGCAATAAGGGCAAGCCATTTTCTTTGGCTAATTGTTGTAGTGTCTGTAATGCGCTATTATCACTGCCAGCGGCCAACACCGTTTGCGTTTGCGGCAAGGTATCTATACGCACAAATGCCACCGTTAAAGGCCTATTATTACCCCAAACAACCTGCCCATGTTTTTTTAAAGCGGCATTAACCGCAACAGAAGAAAACTGCACATTGAGCAATAACTGTTGCTTAGCATCACCAGACTCCGCCGGCTGCGTTGTCTCGTAGCTAAAGGACTGCACATAACTTGCTGAATGTGACAGTAGCTGTGACATGGCTGGCAAAGAAGCAATATGGCTATTACCACTGACTTTTTTAATGACCTGTTCTAAAGCCTTTGGATAGGCCTGCTGACGCTCCTGCAAAGACTGTGATGAAATGGGCACTTGTCCTTGATAGAGATGAGAAACAGATACAGCCAAGGCTGGACTCGTCAGGGCCCATACGCCTAAATAGATGCCGATGAAAAGCTCCGGCATTTTAGCTTTTTTGAACAATTTTTTGGTTCGTGTCATGGTTAACTGCTAGGTAAACTGATACAATATTTGCAAAGACAAGTCCGCTCCGTTAAGGTCGTCATGCCTATTAACAATGTAACCTATAAATCAGCTGGTGTCGATATTGATGCGGGCAACCAATTGGTTCACGCCATTAAACCTCTGGTTCAAACCACCCAACGCAAAGAAGTCCTTGCCGGCTTAGGTGGTTTTGGTGGACTTTTCCAACTGGACGTCAGCCGTTACAAAGAACCCATTCTAGTGTCAGGCACCGATGGGGTTGGCACTAAACTCAAACTGGCCAATACCCTTAACCAACACGACACCATCGGTATCGATTTGGTAGCCATGTGTGTTAATGATCTCATCGTCTGCGGTGCGGAACCGTTGTTCTTCCTGGATTACTATGCCACGGGCCAGCTGAAGCAAGACATCGCCACACACGTTATCGCCGGTATCGCTAAAGGATGCCAACAAGCGGGAGCAGCCCTCATCGGCGGAGAAACCGCGGAAATGCCTGGCATGTACCAAGGTGAAGAGTACGATTTGGCCGGCTTTTGTGTGGGCGCCGTGGAAAAATCCAAACTCATTACGCCCGCTAACGTCCAAGCCGGTGATATTTTACTAGGACTTGCTTCGTCAGGACCTCATGCCAATGGCTACTCCCTCATCCGGCATATTCTCAACACGGGCAATATTGACCTGAACATGCCCTTCGGCCCCAGCACCTTGGGGCAAGCACTCATGGAACCCACGCGCATTTATGTGCCCGCCATTCTGAAACTGCTCGAAACCGTGGATGTCCATTGCATGGCTCACATTACTGGCGGTGGCCTACTGGAAAATGTACCGCGCGTTTTACCGGATCACCTCTCTGCGCACATTAACCGCAGAAGTTTTTCATTGCCTGATATTTTCCATTGGTTACAACAACAGGGCGATATCGAAACAGAAGAACTCTATCGCACCTTTAATTGTGGTATTGGTATGGTCATAGGCATACCTGCCACACAGCTTGGGGAAGCCACCGCTATCCTGACAACTGCTGGAGAAAAGGTCTTTCAGATTGGCACTATTGAGGCTTGCCAAGCTAACAATGCACAACAAGTGCTCTGGGATGAAGCCTAATGCCTTCTCACCCGCATCGACTGGCCGTCCTAATCTCGGGCAATGGCAGCAACTTGCAAGCTATCATTAACGCCATTGCTGCCAATAAACTCCAGGCAGAAATCTGCTGTGTGATCAGCGATAAAGCACATGCCTTTGGTCTACAACGCGCCCAACAAGCAGGAATTCCTACGCACACCCTTATTAAAGCCCCTTTTGAGGACGGTAGAGAGTATGATCAAACCCTCAACGCCTTGCTAACACCCTATGAACCAACCCTGATAATCTTAGCTGGCTTTATGCGCATTTTGTCCGCTGAATTTGTAGCAAGCTTTGATAACAGAATCCTAAACATTCACCCCTCGCTTTTGCCCCGCTATCCAGGTCTACACACGCATAAGCGTGTCTTGGAAGCAGGCGACCAAGAGCATGGCACCACGGTTCACGTGGTTATCGCCGAATTAGATGCAGGCCCCATTCTCGCCCAAGCCCGCTGTAACGTTGCCCCCAACGATGATGAGCTGCAACTAAAGGCCAAAGTACAAAAATTAGAACATATCCTCTATCCCGAGGCCATAGGACAATACCTGCAAGCTCTAGTCCCTATGTAGCGCATTTTTCTTAAGTTTTTGGCTTCCAAGCCCCATTTTCCTGCTATGCTTATACTCAACGCCCTTAGATTTGTAGAGAAGGTAACATGGTCAAATCAGAACTCATCAATAAACTGTTTAAAGGACAACGACACTTATCTGAGAAAGAAATTGAAGAAAGTGTTAATTATCTTATTGAGTGTTTGAATACAGCACTCAGCCAAGGCGAACGCATTGAAATACGCGGCTTTGGCAGCTTTTCTCTGCATTATCACCCACCTAGACAAGCACACAACCCTAAGACCGGTGAAAAAGTGATCACCTATGGCAAATATACACCGCATTTTAAGCCCGGCAAAGATCTCCGTGACAAGGTTAATGCGCGTTATTTGGCTGAAAAAGAATAAAGTACTAGGGCCTGTTGGCATTTTATTTTTGCAAGCGAAGTATCTCTAAAGCGTAGGGTGTTACACCAACGCACCTGCTCAGCTATCACTCAGTAATCCCCACAACAGCTGAAAATCCTCGGGAACTGGCGCTTCCCAAGACAGCCATTCTCCGGACATAGGATGGGCTAAACTCAAACGAAAGGCATGTAATGCTTGTCGATTGAATCCATCAATAGCTTCTCGCAATGTCGCGCTTGCTCCACGCGGATAACGAGGGCGCGCGCCATAGGTAACATCACCTAACAACGGGTGATGCAAATGCGCCATATGCACGCGAATTTGGTGGGTCCGCCCCGTTTCTAGCTCCACCTGCAATAAAGTGTGTTCTGTAAACCGTTCCTTCACCTGGTAACGTGTCACCGCTCTTTTTCCTGTAGACACCACTGCCATACGGGTACGTTGCCTTGGGTGGCGTCCCATGGCTGCATCAACGATGCCGCCAGCTGTCACTTGCCCATTGACGATGGCTAAATATTCTCGCTTAATCTCACGGGCCTGCAATGCTTTCACCAATTGATGATGAGCTTCCAAACGCTTCGCGACCACCAACAAACCCGTGGTGTCTTTGTCTAAGCGATGAACAATTCCCGCTCGCGGCAAATGCAGCAGCGCCGGCTCATGATGCAGCAAAGCATTAAGCAGAGTGCCATCTGCATTGCCTGCCCCCGGATGCACCACCCAATTTTTAGGCTTATTAATTACCAGTAAATAAGGGTCTTCAAAAACAATATCCAAGGGAATCGCTTCTGGTGCTAATAGCACTTCTGCGGGCAGGGTGGCGTTAATATTCACCTGCTCCAAGCCCAGCACATTATAGCGCGAGGATACCCGCTTACCCTCCAATAAAACTTCACCCTGTTTAATCCATTGTTGAATACGTGAACGTGAATATTGCGGCAGCAACTGCGCAAGCACCACATCCAAGCGCTGGCCTGTTGCTGCCGCAGGAATTTGACAATTTATTTGGATTTTAGAGGTCATGACTTATGGTTATTAGTTGGTGTTTTAGGTACAATTGGCGGCATTATACTACGAATGGGTAGGTTTTGGTGTGGTTCAACAACTCGGCCGTAGGCGAACGAGATTGTTGCCTGGTTTGATTTCGCCTTTGCCTTGGAGGCTAGCCCCCGAGATTTCTCACTTTAAAACTTGGCATACCCACCTCTTTTTTGGCCAACATTCATTATCAACGGGCTTTACCTATGAAAAAAATAATTGCTCTGCTCTCGTTATTTATAATGAATCTTGGTTTGTCAGCCTGTTCCATTTTTTCAGATAGCGACCATGACCCTTATAAAGGTAAGTCGGAACAAAGCATTTATAGTACTGCCGAAACCCAGTTGGGTAAACATAATTATACCCACGCGGTTAAAGCCTATGAGGCTTTAGATTCTTATTATCCTTTTGGCTCTCACAGCGAACAGGCCCAACTAGACATCATTTATGCCTATTATAAGGATAATGACCCTGTCTCAGCCTTAGCGGCCTCCAGCCGTTATATTCACCTTTATCCAGAAAGCCCTCGCGTTTCCTATGCCTATTACATGAAAGCTGTCACGCAATTTTCGCAAGATAGGACTTTTGCCCAACGCTATTTCCCCGTGGATTTATCAGGCCGTGACTTAACCCATGCAAGAGCAGCCTATGCTAATTTTGCCCAAGTCATTCGCCTATTCCCCCATAGCCCTTATGCGGTGGATGCCAAACAACGCATGGTTTATTTGCGTAACCTGTTTGCGGCTCACGAGCTAGATGTGGCTAATTTTTATTATACGCGCAAAGACTATATCGCATCTGCCAATCGCGCCAATGAAATCATCCAACACTACCAAGGCACACCGTCTGTGCAAAAGGCTCTCATCATGATGGTCAATAGCTACGACAAACTTGGCTTACCCAATCAAGCTAATACCACCGATGAAATTTTAAGGCTAAACTACCCAAACTCTACTTTAGTTAAAAAACTAGACAAAGAGCGCCGAAAGGCAGGATATGTAGCGTAAATGAGCACACCTACGAAAGATTCTCAGCAATCCTATTATCTCAATGCCATGGGTATTCATGTCTGGCAAGAACGCACGATGATAGCCTCTGCAGAGGATGATTTTGAAAAGCTCAAGACTACGGTTAGTCAATGTACAGGCTGTAGCTTGCATCAAACCAGACGCCAAACCGTTTTTGGCGTCGGCAGCCCAGAGGCAGACTTGGTCATTGTGGGGGAAGCGCCTGGCGCGCGCGAAGATGAACAAGGTGAACCCTTTGTTGGACGCGCCGGTCAATTATTAAATGAAATGCTAGCGGCTATCGGATTTACTCGACAGGATGTGTTTATTTGCAATATCATAAAATGCCGACCGCCGAAAAATCGCGACCCAAGCCCAGAAGAAATTCAGCAATGCACACCCTTTCTCCTCAAACAGCTTAAACACCTATCCCCAAAGCTCATCCTTTGTCTGGGACGCATTTCAGCACAGTATTTATCACAGCAAAAAGAAAGTATGGGAAAACTCAGGGGTCAGACCTTTCATTATGGGCCCGACAAAACCCCTGTCATGGCAACTTACCACCCCGCCTACTTACTCAGGTCTCCCACAGAAAAAGCAAAGGCCTGGGAAGATTTACAGCGGGTTAGAAACAAGCTTCATACCCCTTAGTTCTTATCCAAGCCTGGGCCCAGGTTCAGGTTCAGGTTCAGGTTCAGGTTCAGGTTCAGGTTCAGGTTCAGGTTCAGGTTCAGGTTCAGGTTCAGGTTCAGGTTCAGGCCCTTGTTCAGGCCCTTGTTCAGGCCCTTGTTCAGGCCCTTGTTCAGGCCCTTGTTCAGGCCCTTGTTCAGGCCCTTGTTCAGGCCCTTGTTCAGCTCTAAGTCTTGCATCTAGTAAGGTCTTCGTGAAATCATGCTGAGGAGGGTGACCCGCTACATTAGCGTCTTCTTTAAAACTATCCAGGTCTTGTTTTAAGAGCAGTGCATCATCCTTCACTTTCTGGGGGTCACCGCCAGCATCTTTTACCGCTTGCTCGGCCTGCTGCAGCTTTTCTTGCGTACGTGTCAGTTCTTTTGTGGCATCCCACGATTTTTCCTCTGCTTTAAGCTGCTTAACAGCGCGCTTTTCCACCTTATATTTCAAAAACCATAAAGAAAGCCCAAACTCCGCCAGTGCCAAGCGCGCCTGATCACCGGATGAATTAGCAGAAGACTTCATCTCCTGTAGTTGCTGATTGAGAAAACCTTCTTTAGCGCCAACATGTTCTTCATCATTTGCAAGCCGCTTTTTAATGGCTTTATGTCTTGCCTGGCAGTCTTTTAACTGATTTTTTAAATCATAAACGTCTTTAGCTTTACTATTGGTAACTTTTAAAACACCCTTAAGCCTTTCAAGCTCAGCTTCCATTGAAGCGAGATCGTCCGGGGTAACAGCAAGCCTAGCATATTTATTGTCATTCTCGGAAGCAGCCATACGATTATACCTTTAGGTTACGTTGTTCTAGATAATATGCCCTATTATCAGCTATTTTACTTAGGATAACATTAATGCTTCCTTAAGTAATGCTTAAGACGGCAGCGCGGCTATACTGCCTTAAACCTAAAATCAGCAGTTAAATCACGTTTTTGGCGATAACATTTTGATTCATCTAAGAAAACAAAAAAAAGTCTCCATCACCAATAAGGTGTATTTCGCTTTTTTAGTTTCCTTATCTAAATCAATCTGTTACACCAAAAAAGCGCGATTTACTGCTGATTTTAGGTTAAAGCAATCCAAGCAACCGGTATTCTTAACGCTGTCCTCTAAGTCAGGCTGCTGAATGCTGTTCCCAGTGTTGACAACAGCCCCATAGCTACCACCAAAATCAGTCATTAAGGTATCTTCTTCACCCTCTTTAGTTTGGCCTGCAAATAGGTCCTTTATCAAGGCAAAGCTCCCTATTTTATCACTAGCTGCCTCAGGGTTTAGTTTATTCCAACCACCCGCGACTAACTTTTGCAGTAAAGCAGACAAGGTTGGCAAACTAAAAGCACCAACAGCCGGCAAATAGGCCTCCATGGCTAAGTCCGGTATATTGCCAGCGTAAGCGCCTAAAATGTCCCCCATAAACAGCACAAGCTCGCCAATAGCTAGAAAAGCTGAACCCATCTGCACCATATTAAACCAATCTACAGCGACGCCCGACAGCTGTAATATGCCTCCTAAACCAGCCGCCGAGAGGACAGCAGCCAAAGCAATAAATGCAGCAGCAATGCCCGTGCTATCAAGAAGCAAAGCCCCATTAATCAACCAGGTATAGATAACAAACGTGATAAATCCAAATAACAAAAAGCGCCCGAGGGTTTTTGCAAAAGGTTTGAGCTCTATTGATTTAAAGCCATCCAACTTCCCGTCCGCCTCCGTTATCATCTGGTCGGTAACGCCATAACGCTGCCTTGCTCGTTTTTTTAACCAATTAAGCATTAACGCTTGCAAGGGCCCAGCAACTATAAACGCGGATAGCCCCATTGCCGGCCCAACCACATTAGCCACGACAAACAACTTTTCATATAACCCATGCCAATCTTCAGGCTCTGGTACATCCTTTTTCTCGACAATAGCTGTAGTCACCGTATTCGTTACGACAACGGCCCCAGCCAATTTAAGACCCGTAAGAAAACGCTCTGCATCAAGCTCCAACTGCTTTAATGCAGCTGATACTTGTTGTTGTTTTTCTGTAAACTCATTCACCATTTTGCAACCCCTTTCATCAAAAACCAAACAAACGGTTAAAAAACAGGTTTTAGTTTACACCTCCAGGTTTACTTTATCAACATATTACTCCAACTGTGACCAACCATTCTTGTCATACCCCATCTGCAAAACGGACCATAATAATCCAATGTTAATAACGGCAAAGAAAATAGTCACGAGGGAGTATAATAGACCGTGTAACACGACGCTTAACGTAACCACCAACAGATTAGACAGTACTAATCCCCAATAGCCCCAACGTTTCCAACGTAATAAGGCCACAGCAAACACACTATTAAAAATCGCCGTTACAAACTGTAGGCGCGACAACATCACCGACACATCACTGCCAGCTCTAAAGATAAAATGAAAAGGTACCACGCCCAAAAGATAAATCAATGCATACAGACTATTGATGAGAATAATGACCAGCAGCAATAACGTTAAACAACCATGACGTCTTTTAATCTCTGTCATACTGGCACTCCAAGTGCGGCTATTAATTTATCACCCACCCCATCAAAACTACTGTTGCTCATCATGACAATATGTTCATCACCGGTGAGACTCTGCAGCACAGCTGATGCTAAGGCTGAGGTATTATCATAAAACGCAACAGGGCTCGTTACCTTGTTTAAAGCAGCTTCCACATCCCAGTCAGACGCAGAAGGCTTAAGCACAAACAGGCCATCGACCTCCTGTAGTGCTTGCGCCAAACTATCCGCGTGATAGCCCGTTCGCATGGTATAAGACTGCAGTTGCAATAAAACCACAATACGACCATCAGGTCCTACGCGTTGACGCAACCCCTGTAGGGTGGTTGCAATGGCCGTGGGATGGTGAGCAAAATCATCATACAAGGTAAGCTCGCCCACCTTTGCTTTAACTTCCATACGGCGTTTGACACTTTGGAAGTGCGCCAACGCCTCACAGGCTTGTGCCACCGGCACACCGGCGTGTTGTGCCGCTGCAATGGCCGCTAACGCATTGAAAACATTATGCTCGCCCAACAAACGCCAGTTTACCGTGCCTTGTTGTTCGGCCCCCGCATAAACCTCAAAACAAGAACCATCGCCTGCAAGCAACTTGGCATACAAAGCAGCTGCATCGTTCAACCCTATGGTTTGGCGAGGCGTCCAACAGCCTTGCTCCAACACCTCATTAATGGCTTCACAGCCCGTTGGATAAATAATGCGGCCCGTTGCAGGAATAGTACGCACCAAATGATGAAATTGCCGCTGTATGTCGGCAAGACTGGTAAAGATATCCGCATGATCAAATTCTAAGTTATTAATGACCAAGGTTTTTGGTCGATAATGAATATGCTTAGAACGTTTATCAAAAAACGCACTGTCATATTCATCGGCTTCAATGACAAAGTATGGTGACTCACCCAAACGGGAAGACCGTTCAAAATTTAACGGCACCCCACCGATGAGAAAGCCGGGATTAAGCCCTGCGGCTTCCAATATCCATGCCAACATGCTGCTAGTGGTGGTTTTACCGTGGGTACCCGCCACCGCTAATACCCAACGGTCTCGTAGCACCTGTTCTGCTAACCACTGTGGCCCTGAGGTATAAGGCAAACCTTCCGATAATACGTATTCCACGGCAGGATTACCGCGCTTCATGGCATTGCCAATAATCACGCAATCAGGCTTAGGATTTAGATGTTCAACATCAAACCCCTCTTGAATAGCAATACCTAAAGCTTCTAGTTGGGTACTCATGGGGGGATAAACATGGGCATCGGAACCTGTTACGCAATACCCCATGGCTTGCGCTAACGCTGCTACTCCGCCCATAAAGGTGCCGCAAATGCCCAAAATGTGGATATGTTTCATCAGTTTTAGCTATCGTTTTGCGCACACCCTATTTGTGATAGAATCGGTGTCGGGGATGCTTGGATTGTCGACAAACCCCATTCTAGCAAAAACACCTAAGAGACGCGATGCAACAGACCCTAGTGTTGCCCATCGCTTACATCTGCCAACTTTATGGAGACCCCAACCTATGCCACGCCCTGCAAAACGCCATGCCTTTTATGCGCAATCTGGCGGTGTTACATCCGTTATTAACGCATCCGCTTGTGGTGTGTTAGAAACGGCACGCCGCCACAAACTTAAGGTTTACGCGGGCCGCAATGGCATTTTAGGCGCCATTAACGAAGAACTTATCGATACCCAAAAAGAAAAGACAAAAGCCATCGCGGCGTTACGTCATACCCCCTCGGGGGCTTTTGGTTCCTGCCGTTATAAATTAACAGATGTGGATGGCAATTTAGCAGAATTTCAGCGTATTATCGATGTGTTTAAAGCGCACAATATTGGTTATTTTTTTTACAACGGCGGTGGTGACTCCCAAGACACTGCCCATAAAGTAGCCCAAGTCAGCGAACAAATGGGCTATCCGCTCACCTGTATCGGTATCCCTAAAACCGTTGATAATGATTTACCCATTACCGACTGCTCACCAGGTTTTGGTTCTGTGGCTAAATATGTCGCTACCTCTATCCGCGAAGCAGGTTTCGATGTAGCATCGATGTGTGCTACCTCCACCAAAGTCTTTGTGCTGGAAGTTATGGGACGTCATGCTGGCTGGATAGCCGCCGCCAGTGGCTTGGCTGCTGAGGAACCGGGTGAAGCTCCGCATATTATTTTATTTCCTGAAAGAGGCTTTGAGCCAGAAAAATTCTATGCGCGGGTTAAAAAACACGTGAAAGCCCATGGCCACTGTGCCATTGTGGTTTCTGAAGGCCTAAAAAATAAGCAAGGCCGCTTTTTAACCGAACAAAGCACGCGCGATGCCTTTGGCCATGCACAATTGGGTGGCGTAGCGCCCGCCATTACCGGGCTTATCAAAGAAAAGCTAGGCTATAAATGCCATTGGGCTGTCGCTGATTACTTACAACGCGCCGCGCGTCACATTGCCTCCAAAACCGACGTAGACCAAGCGTACGCCCTCGGACAACGAGCTGTAGAATTAGCCTTGGCCGGTGAACATGGTGTGATGGTCACTTTACAGAGAAAGCCCACCAAACGGTACGGCTGGGCTATTGGCACCACTCCACTAAATAGCGTTGCCAACGTAGAAAAGCCTTTGCCCAAAAGCTTTATTTCCCGTGATGGCTTTCACATTACACCCAAGTGCCGCGAGTATTTGTTACCTTTGATTCAGGGTGAGGACCACCCGCCCTATCGCAATGGCTTGCCCCAGTACGTACGTTTAGACAACAAACTTGTCCCCAAAAAATTAAAACCTTATAAGGGCTAATTACCATGCAACGTTTTTTAACATCATTCATTTTCCTTAGCGCACTGATGGCTAGCCAAAGCCTATGGGCTGCTGACTTTAATGGCTTTTATATGGGTAGTAGCCTAGGCTATATTGCTAACAGCACCGACTTGGATTATGGCCCAGGCCTGGGTAGCGGTAATAGTTATTCCGAAGACCAAAAAGGCATTGCGCTCGTTGCGGGTTATAGCAAAACCTATAACCGCTATTATTTAGCCGGTGAATTAGGTCTTAACATTAACCCCAGCGGCGATAGTGCCAGCGATGGCGGTAACCGCATTAAAGCCTATGAAGAGCATAGTATTCGCTTGTCCATTCTGCCCGGTTTCCGCCTTACGCCACGCTTATTAACCTATGCTCGTTTAGGACTAGGGCGTGGTAAATACGAGGCCCAATCCACCAATACCGCAAGCACCTCCTTAATGGATGATGAGCCTAAAGTAAAAGAAGCGTACCTGGGCGCCGGCGCACAGTATGCCATTACCTCACGCTGGGGTGTGCGTTTAGAAGGCACACACGTGGCAGGCCAAGATACCGATACCAACAATGGCGGTAGTATTTCACCGTCTACCAATGAAGGCTGGCTTGGTTTCATTTATCAGCCCTAGGAAACATACGATGAAGGCCCCAATAACGCTTGCTATCATCGCCACCGGTGACGAACTGGTTAGTGGCGATATCCTCAACACCAATGCCAAGCATATTGCTACACTGTTGCTGGAACAAGGCATTCAAGTGGGCACACATTTGGTGTGTGATGACAAAGAGAAAAATATTCGGCACGCTATTGAGTTTGCTCTGCAAGAGTTTGATGGCGTTATTCTTACCGGCGGGTTAGGCCCTACATCTGACGATAGAACCCGTTTTGCTTTGAGCGACGTCTTACAACGTCCACTGCTTTTCCACGAACCAACTTGGCAAGCGTTGCTGGATCGTCTCACGCAGTTTGGCTTATCTATTCCAGAAAGCAACCGTCAACAAGCCCTATTCCCCTCCCATGCTCACGTGTTACCCAATACTCAAGGCACAGCAGCCGGTTGCTTCGTACAACACAATGACAAACTTATTTTCATGTTACCGGGCCCACCATGCGAATGCCTACCCATGTTTCAAGAACAAGTCTTGCCCATTCTGCAACAACACGCACCACAACAGAGCAAAACCTTAATGAAGTGGCGACTGTTTGGCGTAAGTGAAGGGCATATTGCAACAGAGCTTGAAAACCTACTACAAAACGAGCCTTGTGACGTAGGTTATCGTATTGAATTTCCCTATGTGGAATTTAAGCTAACTTGCGATGAAAGCGAGGCAGAACGCCTACAAACACTGCTAAAACCGCATGTAGAGCCGCACCTTTTAGCACACCCTTATCATCGCGCCTCCTCTCTGTTACAAGAAGCATTATCACAAACCAATAAAACTCTATTAGTATTAGATCAAGCAACCGGCGGTGCCTTAGAACGCACCTTGCGTTGCCCGGAAAATGCCCACAACCTTTTCTTTAATTTTCCTGATGCTGTGAATAAGCCCGACATAACAATCTTGCTAACGGGCCTGCAAGATTATTGGCAACAGGGTAAAGACGGCTGTGATGCTCAATTGCGCATGGATTATAAAATGAATGGCAAAACCCAACACCCACAGGTATACACCTTCCCCATGCGTAAAATACGTGCGGTGGACCATGCGGTTGAGTACTACAGTTACTTGCTATTGCAGCTCTTGGAGAAAAAATAGGGCCTTAGCTCACCGACGCGCCGTAAAGAAGCGTCGCAACACGTCACCACAAGGT
Organism: Gammaproteobacteria bacterium; assembly: GCA_965230455.1. Classification (GTDB taxonomy): domain Bacteria; phylum Pseudomonadota; class Gammaproteobacteria; order CBDDKY01; family CBDDKY01; genus CBDDKY01. The sequence goes on along the minus strand of CBDDKY010000003.1, from coordinate 1,135,514 downwards.
TTAGCTAAGACCCCACCCTGTATTTCAATGCGATGGTTCCACGCATGGTCGCCGAGGATATCTAACATACCACCCAGGGCGCCAGTTTTAGGATCATGAGCACCAAATACCACTCGCTTTATACGCGCATGCACCATGGCATAAGCGCACATAGGGCAAGGTTCCAAAGTTACATACAACGTACAGTCAACCAAACGATAATTCTCGGCCTGTAAACCTGCCGCCCGTAACACCCTGACTTCCGCATGCCCACAAGGATCATGAGCAGCTACAGTTAAGTTATGGTCAGCTGCACATAATTCACCGTCTTTCAGCAAAATAGCCCCGACGGGTACTTCCCCTCGCCGTTCTGCGCGTTCAGCCTCTATCAAGGCCCGTCGCATCCAATATTCATCATCACAAGCCTGCATTTTCTCTCAAGACCCTCAATAACCTGAGTTCGACATAAGAACGGCTAAAACCTGCGATAAATCCAGGGGGGACTGTGTTAAACCTAAATTCCGCCGTCTTATGTCGAGCCCAGGTTCAATAGAATTTATAAGCCACTCTATGTTAAACTACGTCTATTATATTTCCAACCAATGCCCTGCTATGTTTGATACCTTAACCAATAAACTTTCTGATACGCTGCGCAACCTAGCCGGCAAAGGCCGCCTAACCGAAGACAACATCAAAGAAACGCTACGCACCGTCAGACGTGCGCTGTTGGAAGCTGATGTTGCTCTATCGGTCTTAGAGCAACTCATTGAAACGATTAAAGTAAAAGCCCTCGGCCAAACCGTCATTAAAAACATAGACCCAGGTCAAGCCTTCGTCAAAATTGTTCAAGATGAACTAACTCACCTCATGGGTGATACTTGTGAGAGCCTTGACTTAAAAGCAAGCCCACCGGCAGTTGTTTTGTTAGCCGGCTTACAAGGTGCAGGTAAAACCACCACAGCTGCAAAACTGGCTCATCACTTAAAAAGAGAGCATAAAAAAAGCGTCCTTTTGGTTAGTACCGATGTCTATCGCCCGGCCGCTATAGACCAATTAAAAACCCTGGCCAAACAAATAGACACTGAATTTTTCCCCTCTGATCCCAGCCAAAAACCCGTGGATATTGCACGTGCAGCCTTAGAGCAAGCCCGCAAAACCATGGCCGATGTCGTGATTGTGGATACCGCCGGCCGTCTACACATCGATGACGCCATGATGCAAGAGGTTCAAACCTTACACCAAACCACAAGCCCGGTGGAAACGCTATTTGTCGTAGACAGCATGACCGGCCAAGATGCAGCCAAAACAGCTAAAGTCTTTGGCGATGCCCTACCATTGACTGGCGTCATCCTCACCAAAACCGACGGTGATGCACGCGGTGGTGCCGCTTTATCCGTGCGCCAAGTTACTGGCAAACCCATTAAGTTCTTGGGAACAGGTGAAACCATTGCCGGCCTCAGCCCTTTCCACCCTGACCGTGTTGCCTCACGTATTTTGGGTATGGGTGACGTGCTGAGCCTTGTTGAAGAAGCTGAACGCAAACTTGACAAGAAAAAAGCCGAAAAAATGGCCAAAAAGCTCAAGAAAGGTAAAGGCTTTGACCTCGAAGATTTTCTGCAACAAATTGAACAAATGAATAACATGGGCGGTGTGGCAGGCCTGATGGATAAATTACCCGGCATGCCCGGCATAAGTAAAGAAAAATTAGCCAATTCCGGTGCGCTGTCACAGTTTGGTAAATTCAAAGCCATTATAGAATCCATGACGCCTAAAGAACGCCGCTTTCCAGCACTGCTCAAAGGCTCGCGTAAACGCCGTGTTGCGCAAGGCTCTGGTACCCAGGTGCAGGAAGTGAACCAACTGTTAAAACAGTTCACCCAAATGCAAAAAATGATGAAAAAACTTGCTAAAGGCGGCATGAAGAAAATGATGCGTAACATGCAAGGCATGATGCCACCCGGTATGGGTGATTTGCCTGATGGCTTTCCTAAATAACCAGTTTTAATCTTTGTTAACAGGAGAAAATAATAATGACTTACGAATTACCACCACTACCCTATGAAATGGATGCACTGGCTCCCCATATTTCCAAAGAAACCTTGGAATTCCATTATGGTAAACACCATGCGACCTATGTTAATAATCTCAATAAATTAGTCCCTGGTTCAGAATACGAAGGCTTATCTTTGGATGAGTTAGTAATGAAATCTTCCGGGGGTATTTTTAATAATGCCGCCCAAGTCTGGAACCATACATTTTATTGGAATTGCTTAACACCCAATGCCAACCCTGAACCAATGGGCGCGCTTGCCGATGCAATCAATGATACCTTTGGCTCTTTTGCCGAATTTAAAGAAAAATTTACGCAGACAGCTGTGACAACATTTGGTTCGGGTTGGGCTTGGCTCGTCAAAGATGCGGCCAGCAAACTTGCTATCACCAGCACCAGTAACGCTGGCACCCCCATGACCAACGGTGAAACGGCCTTGTTAACCTGTGATGTGTGGGAACACGCCTATTACATTGATGTGCGCAACGCTAGACCCAAATACCTAGAAAATTTCTGGAACCTGGTTAATTGGGACTTTGTAGCCAGCAAGCTGTAAAGCTAATCGTTGGGCGGAGCGTGCAACACTCCGCCTTACATTAGGGTTTGTTAATAATTCATTTTCACGTTGCAGTTTGAATAAAATCAGGTAAAAATCGTTTAAAGATGGCTTATAATCCTAAATTCCGCAGTTGAAATCTACCGCGAAATTTAGGAACATGTAATTGCCGCCAGTAATTACTCTTACCTCTTATCAAAAATTCAACACTTCATACCCTACCGTTAAAAATGCTATAGTGTGAATAATATCAATTTAATACATATCTAGGATCAATTCATGCCAACAGCTCAAGAAGAACCCAAAGGGGATTTAGTCATTCGCACCATCGCTATGCCCAAAGACACCAACGCCAATGGTGATATTTTTGGAGGCTGGCTGGTTTCGCAAATGGATTTGGGGGCGGGCGTCATGGCCAAAAAACAGTGTCGCAGCCGCACGGTAACCGTGGCCATTGATAAGATGACCTTTTTACGTCCGGTACATGTTGGTGATATACTGTGCTGCTATGCAGAATTGCTGAAAATAGGCAACACGTCCATGACTATTCGCCTGCAGGCTTGGGCATTACCGCAAGAGACAGCCATTCGCGCCAAAGTTACCGAAGGCATTTTTACCTTTGTAGCTGTGGACAGCCATGGACAGCCCATTCCCGTAAAAAGAGATTAAATGTTGAGCGATATTTCCAAATTACCTGATAGCCCTGTGAGCTACTTTAGCATTACCGGCATGAAGTGCGGCGCCTGCGTTAAAGCCATCGAAAAACACTTGGAAGGCACGCCTGGTACCCTTGCGACATCGGTTAACTTTGCCGAGCGCACCCTCATGATTCATGGTAAAATCAATTCAGAAATGGTGGTGGCAAAACTGGCCAAAGCTGGCTACAAAGCAGTCCCCCTCTCTGCCGAAGAAAATACACCAGAAACCTCTCAAACAGCGGAAGATCATTATCATCGACAGTTGCTCTACAAAACCCTGGTCGCAGGTAGTTTAGGAGTACCACTACTATTAATAAGCAATTTCACACAGTGGATTCCTCCCATTACCTCTATGCCTGGGCGTTTAAGCTGGTTTATCATTAGCCTGCTTACGCTATTTATCCTTTATTATTCTGCCGGCCATTTTTACCGCGGCGCTTGGAAAGCTATTCAAGCCCACAGCGCTAATATGGATACACTCATTGCCTTGGGTACAGCTGCAGCCTGGCTGTATTCCACGACCGTGGTGTTTATACCGCATATTATGCCGGCCATCGGGCAGCATTTATATTTTGAATCCGCCGTTCTTATTGTAGCCTTTGTGAACTTAGGGGCTTTTTTAGAAAATTACGCACGCGGTAAAACCTCACAAGCAATTAAAAGTCTCATGGGCCTACAACCCAAAACAGCTCGCCTAGTCCACAATAACGAAGAAAAAGATGTCCCTATTGAGTTTATTAAATTAGGTCATATCGTGCGTATACGGCCTGGCGAACGTATTCCTGTTGATGGTATTGTCTTGAGTGGCCATTCTAATGTGGATGAATCCATGATCTCAGGCGAGCCGCTGCCCATCAAGAAACAACAAGGCGACAAATTAATTGCCGGCACACAAAATAAAACGGGCTCTCTCTTGTTAGAAGCCCAGCAGGTGGGCAAAGGCACTATGCTCGCACAAATCATTGCACAAGTGCGTCATGCACAGAATACCAAACCCCCCATTGGTCGTCTTGCCGATACTATCTCGGCTTATTTCGTTCCAGCCATTTTAATGCTTGCTATCCTAACCGCCTTAGTTTGGCTAAATATTGGCCCCAACCCGGCTTACAGTTTGATTACTGCCATGACGGTATTGATTATTGCTTGTCCCTGTGCATTAGGGCTTGGAACCCCCATGTCTATTATGGTTGGCATTGGCAAAGCTGCAGAAACGGGAATCTTAATTCGCAACGGCGATGCGCTGCAATACTTTCGTAAAATTAAAACCATTTGCCTGGATAAAACAGGCACCATTACCCGTGGCACCCCTGAGGTTATCACGTTAGACCCTTACCATAATTGGGATGAAGCACAGTTGCTGCAAAAAGCCGCCAGCATTGAAGCTGCCTCTGAACATCCTTTGGCGGATGCCATCTTAGCAACCGCCAAGTGCTTGGAGCTAAAACTCACCCCCGTTGAGGGGTTTAAAGCCATTGCAGGTCATGGCGTCATTGGTTTTCTAGACGGCAAAAAGACTTTACTGGGTAACGAAAAATTAATGAATAAATACCGAGTAGATTTGCAAAGCTTAAAACAGCAAGCCCAACATTATTCTGAGCAAGGCCAAACACCGGTTTATTTGGCCCAAGATGAACAGCCTATTGGCATCATTGTGATTGCCGACCCTATTAAACCTTCCGCGAAGGATGCGATTAAACGCCTGCATAAGCAAGGCCTCAAAGTCGTCATGCTGACGGGCGATAATGCAGCCACTGCCAAGTCCGTAGCCAAACAGGTAGGCATCGACAAAGTCTACCCTGATGTGTTACCTCAAGATAAATTAGACTATATCAATATGCTGCAATCACGCGGTGAAGTGGTAGCCATGGCGGGAGACGGTATTAACGATGCAGCAGCCTTGGCTAAGGCACACATCGGCATTGCCATGGGGCAAGGCACAGATATCGCCATGGAAAGCGCTGACGTGACACTGATGAGCAATAATTTGCATAGCATCCCTGATGCCATTGCTATTTCTCGCGCAACCGTTCGTAATATCCATCAAAATTTATTTGGTGCATTTATTTATAATGTATTAGGAATTCCTATTGCAGCCGGCGCGCTATTTCCTTTTACCGGGCATCTCTTGAACCCGGCTGTAGCAGGCGCCGCCATGGCGCTATCATCTCTGACCGTAGTGACTAACGCTAATCGATTGCGTTATGTAAAGGCACTGAGTCGTAAATAACGTCTTGAGTTTTCAACGGCAGGGACTATAGAAGGCAAATAAAAGTATTTTCACAGAGGTCTGTTGACTGTAAAAGCATTTCTATAGCCACTTATTAAGCATACCCATCAAATCTTTCTTACGAAAAGGTTTAGCTAAATAATCATCCATACCACACTCAAGACAAAGCTCCCTATCGCCCTGCATAGCATGGGCAGTCAATGCAATAATCTTATTACGATTATCCGTATTTTCTTCCATTTTACGGATACGCTTAGTCGCCTCATAGCCATCTAGCACCGGCATCTGGCAGTCCATAAAAATCAAGTCATAGTTTTTATTTTCTAGCTCATCGATGGCCTCTTGACCATTGTTAACAACCTGCACTTGATAGCCCAAACGTTGTAAATACTCTCTAATGAGACGCTGATTGACTTCATGGTCTTCCACCACCAAAATGATAGCATCAACCTTCGATTCATCTTTAGCACATTGCTTATAATCATGCTCAACAGCAATGCTTGAGACCAAAGAATTAAAAATAGCTGACTGCCCCACGGGTTTTTGTAAAAATTTCACATTCTCGGGGAAACCTTCTGTAGAAACCATTGAAACATCATCACAAAAAACAACCGTGAGCATTTCAGCAAATAAATTTTCCTGCTTATATTCACGCAAAAAATCCATAAATTTATCATCAATGATAAACAACGCATATTTATCTTTATTTATTTCACCTTCTTGAAATTTAGCCAAAGCAAATTTAGGACTTGTTATACAGTCTGAGCGAATATCCCACTTACCTAAAAAAGCCTCGGTCACTGCAAGAAACTGCTCATCTTGGCAAAGCACCAATGCGCTATATTTATAAGTGTTCAACGGTTGCGCCATGGGTTTCTTTTGTTCTTCCAGGAGCCTATCTAAATCTAACAATGCAATGTTCATATTGGAGGCAATATCTTTTAGTTTTTGCCTTCCGCTGATTTCTTCAGGCTGCTCTAACAAAATGCCCGACAGGTTTACCGTATATTGCAAAGCTTGTTGCAATTCTCGACCAACTTGTTTGAAAAAGTCAGAAGCCCCTAACATTGCTCGAGTTGGTTCATCTGATGTACAATGCATTTGCCTAATTTCCTTTAATAAAGCTAAGGCTTCTAGGCGCTCTTTTTGTTCACTGTCCAGCGCTAAAGTTAGTCGCTTAAGCTGCTGCGCTAATTTTTGTTGGTTTGTGCTATCATGTTCCATTTTCTGTCTTTCCCCAATAAGCCCAACCATACTAAAGTGAGTAAGAAATCTACGAACCCTAGCATAATTATAGCCATTTATTTAAAATCTGTTGTAACTCCAATCGCTTAAAAGGTTTAGTTAAATAGTCATCCATTCCTGCGTTCAAGCACTGCTCTCTATCCCCTTGTAACGCATGGGCTGTTAGCGCAATAATTATACTGCGTTCTTGCTTGCTGGCTTTTTGTGCCTCTAGGGTTCTTAGCGTCTGGGTAGCTTCATAGCCATCCATAATAGGCATCTGGCAATCCATAAAAACCAAATCATAACGGGAGGCTTGCAAAATCTCTAAAGCCTGTTCTCCATTATTGGCTAAAGTGACATGACAACCAAATTTCTCCAAATGTTTCTTAATGATTTTTTGATTAATGCTATGATCTTCTACTACCAAAATATTTGCATTAAAATTATCTTTTAAATTTTCCAGCAACTGACTACAGCACTCCAACTTAATTTTGCTTACCAAAGAATTAAATAATTTAGATTGCTGTATAGGTTTTTCTAGGTACAAAAAAGCAGGATGTTTACACTGCTTAGTAAAAGCAGTAGTATGACGACTGAAAATCATCACTAACGTTTTGGCGAAAAATTTTTCAGGGAAATTTTCTTTTAATACATCATGAAACTCTTCATCCACAATAACAACGGGATAAAATTCTTCCCCATAATCTTCATAAAAATCTTCAGTCAACGCTTGCAAAGTCTCCACTTTCTTTAGCTTAAATTGATAGCGTTGCAAGCTTAATTCCGCCTCTTTGGCAAAACTCGCGTTTTCTGACAATAAAAGTGCCGTATTCTTTACATCTGATACAGGTTGCTCTTTTGCTTTACGTATACTGATGGAAAAAGAAAAACAGGCACCACAGTTTTCCCCTTCAGAAAAAGCTTTTAAACTACCACCCAATAGATTAACCATATGTGATGCAATGGAAAGCCCCAGCCCCGAACCATTATATTTTCGCTTATAACTAGAATCCACTTGAAAAAAATTATCAAATAACTTTGGCAGCTCTTGCTTCGATATACCAATACCCGTATCTTTCACCTCAAATTGTAAGCAAACAGCATCCTCAGTCTCTTGCAAAAATGTCACTTGCAGTTGAACCGCGCCTTTCTCTGTAAACTTAATGGCATTTCCCAATAGATTATTCAATATTTTTTTAAGGCAATTGGCGTCCCCCAGTAAAGCATTAGGAATATTTTTATCGATATGATAAGTAAACTCTAAGTCTGTCGCAATATTTTCCAACAACAGAAAAACATCACTCACAAGCTCCCGTAGCTTAAAGGGTGCCGAATGCGGCTTGAATTTCCCAGCCTCAATTTTAGACAAATCTAGCACTTCATTAACTAAACTGAGTAAAACCGTGCTTGAAGACTGTATGGACTCAACATATTGCCGCTGCTCTTGGTCTAAACCCGTATCATGCAGTAATTCTCCGGTTCCTATAATGGCATTCATTGGCGTTCTAATTTCATGACTCATGTTTGCTAAGAAATGAGATTTAGCGAGGTTAGCTTGTTCTGCTCTGACCAAGGCTTTTCTTATTTTTTCTTGCTCATGCTTTCTTTCTGTAATGTCATGAATAACAATGATTGCTCCTTCAAACTCATCGTTCACAATAATGGGGTTAACAGCCAAAGAAACACTGATCATTTCATCATCATCACTCCCCGCAAGCTTCGCATCTTCAATGAGATAAGGCTCGCCTGTTTTCACCTTCTCGATAATCAAACTACTATCAACAAAAAAAAATTCATTATCAAATGATATCATTTCTATATTTTCAAAAAGAAGTTCTCCTTTAAGGGCTACAACACTTTTACCTAATAGTCTTTCTGCCTCAGCATTGAGCTCTTTGACTCGCCAGAATTCATCTAAAAAACAAATCCCATCAGAAATCACAGCACGTAATTTCTTTTCTTCATATTTTATTTTTTCATGCAATTCACGCATTTCACTGGAAGAGATATCCATAGCCCTTTCGCGCACGTAACGCTCTTCATCGCTATCTTTATATGTCTGACTCACCTTATCAAGCAACATCTCTAACGCATGGCAAGAAATAGTTTCATTTTCCAACGAAAAATCTATTCGCTTCAGTTGCCGCTTTAAAGTAGGATGATAATCTTCTCGCATGACCATCCTCTAAATCATCGCTCAAAAATATTCGTTACAGTCATGGTTTGATTATGCAACTCACAATTGCGCATCCCGGTGGGTGATATTTCCCCATAAGAATAATAACCAATTTGCTTACTGCCTTCGGGCAACACATCCAATATCGCTTCAATTTCTTCTTCGGTGCGTTCACCTAAAACCAAGCGACGTCCAACACAGCTAACCGCCAATGAAAAAACCTCCTTATTTAATGCTTCCTTTGCTAATTCGCCTGCACTGGAAGCCCCTTCAATGAGCCGCTCAAAATTAGTAGTCATTAATTGCGCACACCATCCTATGGGTACATCACCGGCAAAGGTCATTGAATTTTCTTTTTCATCGACGGACAAAATGGTTCGCACAACTTTTACAACGCTGTCTTCTGTCTCACGAATAGATAGTGGAAATAATAATGCAGACGCTGGCAATTCTTTAGCTTTTTCGCCTAAATATTTTTTATACAGCGCAAGTGCCGGTTCATCATCAATCTCATAAACTACATTGCCAACAGAGCGTGTAATAGTACGTTCAGGCCCAAAAGTATCCCAGCCTCCTTGAGAGCCATAACGAATAACCACATCATCACCATAGAGGCCAACCGCTGCGATATGGTTCGTCAACAGTTTTTTATGCTGAGATAAAATCCAGGTTTTTTGAAATCTATCACCATCCCCAGCCAAGCCACCGGTAACAATAATATTCTCTGCAAGCTCACTATGTAGCCCTTTAACTAAATCAGTTCCATTAACCGACAGACCATCAGAGAAAACTAATATACCTTTTAAATCTGCTGAATTTAATTCTTTTGCTAATTTTGCTCCTGCCTCAAAAGATTCACCAGCATCATCAATAGCAATTTCTGAAACTTTTAAATTGGTTTTATCAAATTTAATAACGGCTACCGTAATGCTATCATCTTGCAACGTACTTTGATAAATTTCTCCAGCGCTAGAACAGCCCACAAAATGTGAAGAAGGATAGGCCTGATAAAGCGCTTGCAAGGCATCGGCATTTTCTAAATAGTGCGCCCCACCAATAATCATCACTAATGTGCTCTCAGAATCTAAAGCTGGAAACTCACTTACTGACCAACCTTTACCTGCTGTATAAAAAAAGTTTTCGCTTTTCATACTGAATACCTTTAAGATTTAATAACCATTTTTTCCATCACTGCCACAATCTCATCCATCTCACCGTGCAAGCTAAGCCAACAAGCGTCTAAAAAAACATCATAATCAACGTATTGATAGAACATTCTGTGGCCTTTCTTATGCAAAATACCGTCCAACAACCATAAAAAAAAAGCTTCATTGTGAGCATAAAAAGGCGAAATGCCAAGAAAGTCTCTATAATCCTCAGCTAAATGATAAATAGCTCCCTGGGCACTCTCTAGGTTGCCGAGATGGCTTTCTACGTTGGTAATGGCTTGACTCAAATTGGCAACGATATAAGAAGGGTGCAATAATTGCACATCGCGAAACATACTGAGCGAGCTTCTGAATAATAAGGCGGCATCTTGTTGCTCGCCTAAAAAATCCTTATAACGTTTTTTTAGCTCGGTGACCGTTAATTTACCTTCGATAATAGGTGGCCTCTTCTGATAAGTCTCATTAAAAATATGCTGTAATAGCAAGTCTTGTTTACTTTCATACATGTTTGTCACAAAATTGACAACACTGTTTTTGTGCCGTTCTCTTGACAATTTTATCATAGGGCAACACCTTGCATTTAAGGGCTCAATTACAAGCATAATGCATATATTTTTTTCTGCAATTTTTTTGACCAGCGCGATAAAATTAACTACACTTTCAAGTATGAAACTCTACTAATATAAAACATGCATAAAAAGATTATCGACGGCAAAAAACTATCAGATACCTTACGAGAAAATATCGCTATTGATATTAAAGCCTGGATGAAGCAAGGAAATGATGCCCCTCGCATCGCTATTATTAAAATGGGGGAAGACCCTGCATCGAAAATTTATTTTCACGAAAAAATTAAAGCCTGCAAAAAAGCAGGCATTCAAGTTACACCTTTTTTATTTGATGAAGAGGTAACAGAAATAGAGGTTTTAGATTTAATACAAAAATTAAATAAAAATGAACAAGTCCATGGCATTTTTGTTGAGCTACCCTTGCCTCAATCTATTGATGTAAAAAATGTCATACAAACCATTTCCCCTGGCAAAGATGTTGATGGTCTTCACCCTTTTAATCTTGGTTATATGACTCAAGGTACAATGCCTCATTATTTGCCTTGTACTGCCGCAAGTGTTTTACAGCTATTGGATAGTCTGAAAACCGATTTAACGGGCAAGAATGCGGTTGTCATTGGCGCGAAAAATGGGAAATTTATTGCATTGAGTCTATTGGCTCGTCGTTGCACCATTACTAATTGTCACATCCATACAAAAAATCTAGCTCAACATGTACGCCAGGCAGATATCCTTGTCTCTGCGGCCGGGGTTGCGCATTTAATTAAAGGCGAATGGATAAAACCAGGGGCCATTGTAATTGATGTAGGCATTAGCCAATCCAACAAGGGGGAGTTGCTCGGTGATGTAGAATTTCAAAAAGCCCTACCACGAGTGCAATGGATAACACCAGTACCTGGTGGCGTTGGTCCCATGACCGTCAGCATGCTGATGCAAAACACCTTAACAGCGGCCAAGCGACAACAAGCACACCACGATTAAATCTAAACTCCGCAGTCGATTTCAACTGCGGAATTTAGGTTAAACGCAATTCAGATTCTTTTATAGTGCTCAATGACATAATCAAAGGCTTTTTCTGTTTGCGCAAGGTCGACTTCCAACATAAAAATGTAACCTTGTAATTCATCGATATTTTGGATAGAAATATTATTTTCTATATAACGACAATTCTGAAATATTTTTTTAGCTCCAAGATTTCCTGCCATGGATTTCATGGCATGAGCCGTATCGCTGATTTTTTCGAAGTCAAGCGCCTTTTCATTTTCTTTTAGAGTTTGAATTCCCGCCGCAATACATACTTTAAACTCTTCTCGCATTTCCTCAAAAAAGCACTCGCCCTCATCATCTAAAGAAAACAATTCATCAATAGTAGAAAGTTCTAATAATTCTTTATCCATTATTTGCTCTCTTCTTCGCTCTATAATTATTGATAAAGTCTTCTACTTCTTGTGTAGGCAAAGGCTGGCTGAAATAATAGCCTTGTATTTCGTCGCAACCGGCATTAGCAAGAAAACCCAGCTGCTGCTGATCTTCCACACCTTCAGCTGTTATTTGCAAAGAAAGACTTTTGCTCATGGAAATAATAGCGCGAATGATAGCTCGGCTGTCCTGATTTTCACAAATATCTTGTATGAAAACTCTATCAATTTTAAGCCTATCAATGGGGAAATATTTTAAGTACTGCAAACTAGAATAGCCAGTCCCAAAATCATCAATAGCCACACTAAAGCCCGCTTCTTTTATTTCGTTAACCAGCGTATTAAACCGCTCCTGTATATGCATCAGTGTGTTTTCTGTTATTTCCAGCTCAACCATACCCGGTCTAATTTTATATTTTTTTGCTGCCTTTTTCAGCTTATCTAAAAAATCTTTTTTTTGTAACTGTAACACAGAAATATTAATAGCCACTTTCAAATCAGGCAAAATACCCGACTCCCATTTTTTTAACTGAGAAAAAACATTATTGATGACCCAATCACCTACATCAACAATCAAGCCCATCTCTTCAGCAATATTAATCAATTCTCCGGGCGATACACTGTTGAGCTCATGACGCTTCCAGCGCAATAAAGCTTCAGCGCTGGAAAACTCATCTTTTTCTAAAGCAAGCTTAGGCTGATAATACATTTCAAATTGGTCTTCTTCTAGGGACTTTCTAATATTGGTCTCTACAGAAAAACGCTCCAACGCGCGATGATTCATCTCACTGGAATAAAAAGTATAATCATTTTTTCCTTTAGACTTGCTATGGCGTATAGCTGAGCCGGCATGTTTTATTAATTCGCCTTCTTCTTGTCCATCGTGAGGATAAATGCTAATACCCGCATTAATATCAATGAAAATTTCTTTATTGCCTGTATTAATAGGCGTTGAAAATTCTTGCCGGATACGTTTTAAAATTAAAGCAACATCGGTTACTTTATCAACGTTTGCAAACAAAATAGCAAACTCATCATTTCCAAAACGCGAAACATTCTCTAACGTAATGTCACGACAGACAGAAAGGGTATCAGAACCTCTAATACAGTTTTTAAGTTGATTGGCAAATAGTTTTAAAACATTATCGCCAGCACTATGTCCTAGCGTTTCATTAATTTTCTTAAATTCATCAATATTAATAAAAACAATAGCAAGCAAGCTCTCCGTCCGCTTTGCAGCTTCTACTTCCTCACGCAGTCTTTCTTTAAAAAATGCTTGATTTGGCAAACCGGTCAAATCATCATAATAGGCAAGATAATGTATTTTTTCTTCAGAGGCTTTCCTTTCGGTGATATCTTGAATAACACCGACTAAACGCTGCTGTTTATTAACACTATCAATATGACTTTCGGCACTGTGATAAACCTGCAATGTGCTATCACCCGATTGCATAGTATGTTCAATGGCCTGTGGTGTTTTATCTTCTATCGCCTGCGCTAACATACCTTCCACAGCCTCTCTTTCTCGCTCAGAGACTAAAGCAAAGAATGTATCTTTTGCAATGTAATTACTGTCTTCCTGGATGGCTAAAAGTGTTTTTATCTCTTCAGAGCAATAGATATCTTTCTCACCTACGACCCATTCCCAATAACCAAGCTTGGCAATCTTTTGCGCTAAAGAAAGTTTACTCTGACTAGAGCAAAGTTGACCTACAGTGAAATAAAGGCTTTTCCTATCCTGGCTTGCACGTAACAGATAACGCATACGATTGGAGACAATTTTCCAGCTAATGGGCTTAATGACAAAATCCGTAGCTCCCACATCATAAGCGCGATTAATAGAGTCATTATCATCTAACCCAGTCATCATCAAAACAGGTAAAACTTTAGTCTCTAGTTGACTTCTTAAGGTTTGGCAAATGTCAAAGCCGTTAGTGTCTGGCAATAAAATATCTAACAGGATGGCATCAATCGCATGTGTCGCTAGCGCGGCAAAGCATGCTTCGCCGGATTGAGCCGTAATGACATTAAAACCATCGCGTTCTAAAAAACGTTTGCCGATTTTACACGCGGTAATATCATCGTCAATAATGAGGATGTTGGCTGTTTGCATAGAGCATCCTTGGCGACCAATTAAAAGGGATACTCTTTGAGGGAAGGCAAGAAGAGTGCCAATATACCCGTAGCGTTTGAGTTTTAGGTATTGCATGAAGCTTTCCATGGAGCACGCTATTGTTTTGAGCGCCAGACGTCAATTAGATTTGAATGATTTTGCCCTTAGCTCTTCTGCAACGTAACCCCAAGCTCCTTCAATTGCTGAGGATTAGCTTCCGCCGGTGCAGCGGTTAACAAGCAGCTGGCACTTTGCGTTTTAGGAAAAGCAATCACCTCACGAATAGATTGGCTCTGTGTCATCAACATGGCCATTCTATCCAACCCAAAGGCCATGCCACCATGAGGAGGACAACCTTGCTCTAGCGCTTCTAATAAAAAGCCAAACTGCTGCTTAACTTCTGTCTTTTCTAAGCCCAACAATTCAAATACCGCCTCTTGCATGGCTTTCTGATGGATCCGGATGGAACCCCCACCAATTTCAAAACCATTAATGACCATATCATAGGCGCGCGACAGCACCTCCCCAGGATTGGCCTTTACTGCCTCTGGCTCGTTGAGCTTAGGCCCTGTAAAAGGATGATGCAAGGCATGCCAACCTCCGTCATCACCGAGCTGTTCGAACATGGGAAAATCAACCACCCATAAAGGCGCCCAGCCTTCTGCTACCAGTCCCATGTCTTGCGCTACTTTCACCCGCAAAGCGCCCATGGCTTCATTAACAATATGGGCTTTGTCCGCTCCAAAGAAAATAACATCGCCGCTTTGCGCGCAGGTCGCCTCAAGAATAGCATCCACCACCTCAGCGTTTAAAAATTTCAAAATAGGTGATTGCAAGCCTTCAAGCCCCTGTTCCCTATTATTGACCTTAATATAAGCTAAACCACGCGCACCATAAATGGCCACGAACTTACCATAATCGTCAAGATTTTTACGGGTTAAGCGACAAGCGCCAGGCACACGCAGGGCCGCCACGCGCCCCTCTTTATCTTGGGCCGGCCCTTGGAACACCTTAAAGTCTACTTGTGACACACATTCATCCACAGAAACCAATTCTAGCGGGATACGCAAGTCAGGCTTATCGCTACCAAACCGTTCCATGGCTTCCTTATAACGCATGCGCGGAAAAGGTTTGGGCAAATCCACAGCCAAAACAGCCTTAAACAGCCCCACCACCATGTGCTCCATTAAATCTTGGATTTCTTGCTCGTTGAGAAAAGAAGTCTCCAAGTCCAACTGAGTAAATTCAGGCTGACGGTCAGCACGCAAGTCTTCATCACGAAAACAACGCACAATCTGATAATAACGATCCATGCCTGACATCATCAGCAATTGCTTAAATAATTGTGGTGACTGCGGCAGCGCAAAAAATTTACCGCGATGGGTTCGGCTTGGCACTAAATAATCACGGGCGCCTTCTGGAGTGGCTTTGGTGAGCATGGGGGTTTCCACCTCTAAAAAGCCCTTCTCCTTGAGATAATTACGCAAATAATGATTCATTTCAGCCCGCAAACGCAGCTTGGCCTGCATGTGTGGACGGCGCAAATCCAGATAACGATGCTTAAGACGCGTTTCTTCATGAAGTTCCGTATTGTACTCATCCAATTGAAAAGGCAACGGTGTCGCGGTGTTTTCAATGCTAAGCGTGCTAACTAACACCTCTATTTCACCGGTCACCATGTTAAGATTAAGGCTCCCCTCAGGGCGCGCCCTTACCTTGCCCACTATGGATATAACAAATTCATGGCGCAAAGCTTCCGCCTCATGAAAAGTGGCAAAGGCTGCCGGGTCAAACACAATTTGTACCAAGCCCGTCTTATCACGCAAATCCACAAAAATCACCCCGCCGTGGTCACGACGTCGATGCACCCAACCGGACAAATGAACCTCTTCGTCAAGTTGTTTGGCGGTTACCTGTTGGCAATAATGAGTACGCATAGTATGGTCCTGTATTAAGATAATTTCTTCGCAGCTAAAAGTGATGGTCTGTTTTGAATACGTTACCCGGCTGCACAACCCCAAGAGAAATAACCATCTTTAAAGCTTCATCTACACTGATAGACAAAGGCTTAACCTTTTCTTTGGGTGCCAAAATCAAAAAGCCCGAAGTCGGATTAGGCGTGGTGGGCACAAAAAGCGATAACATTGGCTCACCGGTCTCATCCTCAATGGCTTGACAGGCCTTGCCCGTCAAAAAAGCCAAACTCCATAACCCCGCTTTGGGATACTCCAATAACACCACCTGGCGAAAAGACTGCCCACTGGAAGAAAAAATAGAATGCAAGACTTGCTTTACCGCCGCGTAAATAGAACGCACCAAGGGAATTCGGCTAATCAACGCATCCCACAAGCCCATCAAATGGCGCCCTAAAAAATTTCGCACCAACAGCCCGGTTACTAATAAAATCACCAAGGTAAACAACACCCCCAGTCCCGGGATATGAAAGCCCACCAAGGTATCCGGCTGATAAGCATGGGGCAAAAGCCGCAAACTTACATCCATGAGTTCCACCAAAAAACGCAGCACAAAAATGGTCGCCACCAAAGGCAGCCAAACCAAAAGACCGGCAATCAAGGTTCGCCTTAACCAAACCATATCAATTCCTTTTTATTACAAAAATAATAAGTTAATGCCTAAGAATGGCGCCTTATCAAAACAATTATTCAGCCTTTTTAGCAACCTCGGTTTTAGCAGCCTCGGTTTTTTTTTCAGGCACCTTACTGCCACTATTTTTAAAGTCCGTCTCGTACCAGCCCGTGCCCTTCAAGCGAAAACCCGCTGCAGACACTTGTTTTTCGAGTACATTTGACGTTTTACAGTAAGGGCAATCCACCAACGGCGCATCGCTTAATTTTTGCAGCTTCTCCAGCCGCTCACCACAAACTGTACATTGATATTCATAAATGGGCATGAGCAACCTCCATTCATCATTCTATAAAACGCGCTATGATAACAAATTTTCGCGCTAAAATCAGCGCCAACGCTTATTTTTTCACCAGCATTTTTGCTACCAGCAACCATGAAACAATACGTTAGCAAAAAACACCTTAACCAATGTTCATTCTCTTAACATTTTGTTAAGGATTGTGGCTTAGAATGCGCCAACTGTTTTATTTATCCTTTCCGAGGTTTTACATGGCTCAAACAAAAGTTGAACTACAAACCCCTTTTTTTCAGGAAATACTATTAACTTTAGCTAATAAAATTCAAGCTGACCAAGAGAATCAAAAGTCTCAAAAAACATTAGATGACTATAATCAAACCTTAGAAGATTTAACTAAACGGCTGGATTTAGCAAAGCATCGCAAAAATAGCTTTACTCTTATCAGTCAACTTTTTGAATGGAAACATGCACACAGTAAAAACTCGCAATTTGACATGGAGAAGGTTTACAATGCTTGTGATACTTTCTTGCATGGGCTTCTGGAATCTATTTATCCCGGCTGTGAAACTGCGCTTAACAATATTAAAGTACTTTTTGAAAAAATCGATAAAGAACCAAGCTTAACTGTTCATCAAACAAATTATTCTAAATTAAAAAATAATCTTGGCGAGGAAAATATCAAAAAAATAGAGCTGAAACACGGTTCTGTTTTTTGGTGGTTAGCTAATGCAAAAGATGAAGACTTACAACCCAAACTTAAAAATGATTATGCCTCTCTCATAGCAGCAATACGAAAAACAGCCAAAGAACAACTCAAAGATACCAAGGCCTCGCTACACACTGAACTAAGCATACTTTCTCAGATAGCCAACTTGCCTGACAATAAAAAAATTACAGTTGCAGCTATTATTGCCAATACCGCTCAAGAAGCAACCACGCTAGCAGAGTGCCAAAGAAATCATTTTGAACTAGCCATTAAACTTATATTGGAAGCCATTCGCAAAAAACTACTCCCTGATACAGAGAAGAATGAATTAACTTTTCTCGTTATTTACTTACAAGCTTTGTTTGTGGATAATAAACTGGATACTTTATATGGGAATAATGGCTCTATTCAAGAACTTCAAAATTTCATTACTGCTACAAACGGCGACAATGACTACATTTACAAAGAAAATCTAAAAAATAAAAAAACAGAGCTCACTAAAAATAAAGAGGCACTCTTAAAAGACTATAACCCCGAAAACTGTAGACGCCTTCTCATTGCAGATTTTTTTCAGTTATTTGATACCAGCTTGGAAAAAGAAAACTTACAAACCCGCGTAAAAGAAAAACTTCAAATAATAAGCGATAACACTATAAAAAATATATTTGGAATAAATGATATCACGATACCCAAAAATTGGATCAAAGAAGTAGCCATAACGCTTAGCACAACATTGCTGAATAAAGAAGAAAGCATTGAAAGTATAATTGATACACTAACAGCACAGTTACAACAATTAGAAAAAGCCATTGCCATGCGATGCAAAAAAGCCATCTTGAAAAAAATTCAGGAACATCAACCTGACTCGAGTCTATTGATAGAAAACCAAGCCTCAGAACGAGTTAAAAAAACAGAAATTTCAGATATTATCTCTGAAACAAATAACATAGACGAGACACTAAGCAATACACTCTCACTTAACTTGCTTGAGTACAAAAATAGTTTAAAGGAACTCAAAGACAAAGACACACAGATAGCCACTATCCAAAAGACATGCACCTCACTTTTAGAGCAACTTACCCTCTTTAATGATATTAAAATTCCAAATTTTGATAATATCACACAAGCAAAAGAAGCACTTGACTCGTTGGAAAATGAAGTAGCGAGACTCAAAGAAGCTCAAAACGATAGAGCAAAGCTTTTAACTGCGCTTTCCGATAAAGAGGAAAATCTTCTGAAAACCAAAGAGAAATGTGAAAAAAAAATTGAATCCAGCACTACTCCTGATAAAAACACCATAAAGGCAGATGCAGTTAAAAGTTTTCACGATACTCCTCCTATTGTCACTTATACCAATATTACTACGATCCAAAAAGGCATGGAATCTATTCTGGAGAAAAATGAAAAAATAGACGACCCTGTCGATCTTGTTTCTAAAGATGAACTCAACTTGTTAGTATATTTTGATTACAAAGGCTCATCAAAAACGATGTTCGAGCTCAGAATTCATAAGGCAGGAACTAAAGCATTAGCCGACCAACAAGCTATTTGCAGCTATATAGAAAATCTACTAAATAATGATGGCGTAGAAAACTCAGACAAAGCATTTATCTATGGCATCTTAAAAAAATACACCTTGGAGAATGATGGCTTAAATAAAATTATTCCTAAGGAGTATACTCCAAGTCACTACGCCCCTCGTCAAACACAACCAGGGAAATTCGCGACAAATTATTCACTCTTTGGTTCACTTGACAGGGTTGCGTCATTAAAATTCATTAAAAACTCTGGGAAAATTAAAGTAGAGCATAAAGCAATATTAGAAAATCTTTTACTCGTCCTTCTGAAAAGGTATTATAGTAACAGTAATAATTCAGTGCATGGGATACTAACTTTTGATTATAAGAGTTTAGGCCTGCACGCTGAGGCAAACCAAGTAAAACTATCTTCCACACAAATAAATGTATTAATCGACCTGCTTCGCGCCTCTTATACATCAAAAACACTCTTTAAAACCGAAACAGTCACCATCAACATTGATGACTATCCGAGCTTGCAAGCAATAAGCGCTATTCTCAAGGAGAATATAGGCAAAACACCTGCGGCTATTTTGGCTGGGATTGCAGAAAATAATAGCGACGATAAGCCTGATATCCAAAACACCGATAGACAACTTATTTTTAGAATATTTAGAAAAATGGCTACGGACTATCATAAGGCCGATAACAAGCAGCAGACGTTACAACAGGCTATTGCTAAACCATCCCTAGCCGCTCAAAGTAATAACCATCACAAAATTGGTATTGAAATCTTCGCAAAACATTTATTTGCGCTCTCACAAGGGCATGACTTACTACCAAACGTTGAGAAAACAACTTATACAAGCCTTTCAACCCTATAAAATTAAACATCAGCCCTGCTTAAGCGGGGCTTTGTTTTGCCACGGCTTCACAAACCTGCGCCATGCCCTGTAATAAACGAGGCCCGGGACGCTCCAGCCAATTAGGATTTACCACGATAATGGCGTTTTGTTTTACCGCGGCTAATTCTGGCCAGGCTTGCCATTTAGCTTTCTCAGCAGGGTTGGTGACAAAAATAATCTCAGGGTTATGGGCAATGACGGATTCTTGCGTGACGGTAGGTGCTTGAATGGGGGCATGGGCATAAATATTCTTAGCGCCACAGGCTTTGAGTAGTTGGCCAATTAAGCTTTTATTATTGACGCTCATTAACGGCTTAGCCCACAATTCAAAAAATACCCGGCGTTTGGGGTTGTGTCGATAGATTTTTTTTAAGTGCTTATACTGTGCGCGAAACTGCATGGCTAGCTTATTAGCGGCCTCTTCTTGTCCCGTCAAGCGCCCCAACTTTACCATGATATCGGCAACTTGATTAACCCGTGTGATGGAAAATTCATTAACGGGGACTTGTAAGGCTGAGAGGCGGTGTAGCTGTACGGTGTCTTCGGTATTACGCATGGCGACCACTGCATCGGGTTGCAACATCAGTAAGGCTTCCGTATTGATATGGGAGAAACGACTCACCCGGGGTAACGCTTGGGCGGCGGGTGGGTAATCGCTGTCTTCATCCACGGCAATAACTTGGGGGCCTGCCCCCATGGCAAACAGCATTTCCGTCAGGTTAGGCGCCAGGCTCACTACACGCGCTTGGGTAGGCGCGGCGAAAGCCGCGTTTGCGAATAACACGAATAGACTATTGAATACTAAATTTAGCCCCAGACGGCTTCTTTTTCCCATCAGGCGAGCAGTATGGCAATAGTACACATGGCAATCATCACCAATGCCACCACCAACACACGCTTAACCAAAGCACAGGCTTCGCGGTTCACCGTATGATCTACGCTTTCCTCTTCTTTTTCTCTGCCGAGGGCGCAGGTTGCAATCCCCAGCAGCACTTCATCATTGTGTTTCACCGGAGAGCGCCAGTGGCTGTACCAACAACCAAAAGCCGCGGTAAAATGTCCGGCTAATACATAAAAAAGACCTACCACACGAATGGCCGGCCAATGTAAAAAGTCAACTAAACGACAAGCACCTTTGCCAAGATGAGGATAGCTATCGCATGCCTTAGACAGGCGTTCTGTTGCTCGGTAGAGTATAGCGCCCAGAGGCCCCAATAACACAAACCAAAAAAGCACAGAAAAAAGCCTCGTATTGGCTTCACGAAAAATAAAACCATTCATGGCCTTAGGGATTTCTGCTAATTGCGTTGGACAGTCTGCCCCTAAACACTTTTTCGCTGCGTCCAAAATACCTTCTGCATCTTCCCGTTTAGCCGCATCAAGATAAGCGTGTAGTGAATCTTCGATGTTGGCCCCCAGGCAATACAACAATACGAGTGCCGCAATGAGCATCCCCAGCAGTCCGTAAAATACGTCCGCCAGAAAATACTGCATGAGCCCCATGGCAATCACCAAGGGCATAATGATAATCAACGCACCCCACAGGCCGTGACCAATATTATAGTTCTGCAGATATTGATACCAACGCCGCACATAAGCATCGTACCAACAATAATGGCGCAACCGAGCCCCAAGCCCAGTAAAATGCTCAATGCCAAGACATAATAATAAGATAATTAGCGTCATGGTTTTCCCTGTCAGTGAAGATTGACCTTTGACTGTAGAGCTTAACGCGTTTTAAGCCAACTTTCAAAGTGGCGAGCAGAAAAACCTCTTGACAAGCCAAAGCTAAAAATAAATAATATAAAAAAGCAAAAAAGAATTGTCAGGCAATTATGTTTTATGCACAAGGCATCACGCTTATTGAGACATTGGTGGTTCTCCTTATCATTGCCATGTTAGCGATGATAGCCACAGGTTTCGGGCAAAGCTTACTCTTACAGCAACGCGCAACAAAAGTGGCTCAGCAGCTACGCAACGGCCTTAACTTAGCTCGCCAGTCAGCCTTGGGTCAGGGCAGTTATGCTACGCTTTGCCCTAGCCAACAGGGTAACCGTTGCCAAGGCAGCTGGGCAGAGGGACAATTGGTGTTCCTCGATGAGAATGGCGATGGCGAGCTTAATAATAACGACAGGCCTTTGCACCATTTCCCTGCTCTGCAAGCCGGTGACACATTGCGTTGGAGCGCCTTCCCGGCCGGGAAAGATTATGTCACCTTAACGCCGGCGGGATTGACCAAAGATCAAAATGGCAGCTTTTATTATTGCCCTGCCTCGCCTGAAAAACGCTATGCTTTAAGGATCATTGTCAATAAAATTGGCCGTGTGCGGGTGCGGCAAGAGAAAAACTGCTAGAAGGCATCAATATGTTAACACTATACAATTACTATCGTTCCTCAGCCAGCTACCGTGTACGCATTGCTTTACAGCATAAAAATATTCCCCATGAACATATTGAGATTAATTTAAAAGAAGGCGAACAACACGAAGTAGCCTATAAAACCTTAAATATACAAGGGCGCGTCCCTTTGCTAAAAACAAAGGGACTGCTTATCAGCCAATCCGGCGCTATTCTTGATTACCTGGAAAAACAATACCCCACACCATCACTCATGGCCCAAGATACGAAAACCCAAACCCAGATTCGCGAAGTCTGCGAACTCATTGGCTGTGATATTCACCCACTGAATAACTTATCCGCATTGCAGTATCTGGAACACGCGTTTAATGCGAGCCAAGCACAAAAAACAGCCTGGTATCATCATTGGTTACAACAGGGATTTCAAGCCTTGGAAACTCTGTTGGCCAAGCAAGGCCCTCAGCCGTTTTGCTTTACCCCTCACTTAAGTTTGGCTGATGTTTATTTGGTTCCTCAGGTATACAATGCCAAACGCTTTGATTTTTCCCTAGCGGCTTTTCCTCGTATACAAGCTATCTATGAGCACTGTCTTACATTGCCCAGCATTCAGGCTGCAAGCCCTTGAATATTATAAAATAACCAGATAAAAACTTGGCAATGTAATGCAAATATCTTATATTTTAGATATTAGGGCGTGTCATCAATTACTTTTTCGTCGTGAAAATTGTGGAAATTGAGAGCAATTGCGTGTATTTTTTCGTCAAGTAGACCTACTCAAGCTATCTCTCATCTGTCCGATAAGAGAAAAAGCCCCGCCTAATCCAATAGGAGCGACTAATAATGTGCCGATTTATTGCCTACATGGGTGAGCCTTTAGTGTTAGAAGATATCATCGTTCGCCCGCAAAACTCCCTGATTGCACAAAGCATTGAAGCCAAAGAATCAGATATCAAGTTAAATGGCGATGGGTTTGGTTTGGGGTGGTATGATTTGGACATCGATGAAGAACCTGCGGTTTTTCATTCCATTCAACCCGCCTGGAATAATTTAAACTTATTGCACTTGGCTAAAAAAATAAAATCTCCCTGCTTTTTTGCACACGTGCGCGCAGCCAATATGGGAGGTGTGAGCCAATTCAACTGTCACCCTTTTTATTGTGGAAAATATTTATTCATGCATAATGGCTTGATTCAGGATTTTGGCACTATCAAGCGCCACTTACGCAGAAGCTTAAGCGACCCTTGTTATGACATTATAAAAGGGCAAACAGACTCTGAACATTTATTTGCACTGTTTCTCAATCACCTACAGGCCTCAAAGGCCCAAGAACACACCATGCAAGACATGATAAGCGCTATCAATAAAACACTACTGCAAGTCAGTGAACAAAAAAAAGCGCTAGGCATTGAGAGCTTATCCACCATGAATTTGGCTATTTCCAATGGGCAGGAACTATTAGTCGTGCGTTACCAATCGAACACACAAGAAAGTGCGCCCACACTTTACTACACCAATAAACTGGACTTCACCAAGCTCAATCAGAAGTATATAACCCAAGCAAGGGAAACCTGTGGTGCATTAGTGGCTTCGGAAAAGCTTAACAGTATTGAAACAGACTGGCATGAAATACCGATGAATCATATGCTATTCATCGATAGCCAATGCCAGCCACACTTAAGCGCTTGCCTTTAACCTAAAATCCTCAGTTGAAATCGTCGCGAGGCCGACTTAGTTGCTGAAGATAAAGGATTTTTCTCGATATTTTTTGTGAAAGCGTATCACCCATACGGTGAATAAAAAATATCGAGAAAAATCCTTTAGATTCGGTGAGTTAGGCGGCCGCAGTCGATTTCAACTGAGGATTTTAGGTTTAAGGTAATTTAAGCGAAGTGGTAGGTAAAGTTTACGGTTCCCCACGCATCAATGCCGTCGTTATTATTGGCAAGATCTGCATTAGAATAATGTACATAACGATAGGCGACATCATATTGTTGACGTTTTCCAAACCGAACACCAGCACCCACAATATCTTGGAAAGTCCAACGCGCACCTAAATCATGGTCTCCAATACGGTCACTCGACATCAGAGCGGGCCAACAACTGCCTTCTAAATAAGGCTGTATAGTGGTATTACCGATGGGCGTCACTTTTTCAAAGTCAATAATTGGCGCAATGGTACCAATCCAAATATCTTTGTTATCCGACGCATTGGTGGCATTCCAGTAAGCAACACTGCCGTCCCAATAGCCGGTAAATGCCCAACCCCACGTTGCAGGCCAATGACCATCCCAGTGATGCTCAGCAGAAATACGCCCACCAAATAGCCCTTGTGGATTTCCCCCACCAATGGTACCGCTGACTGCGTCAACATAACCCTCAGCAAGTGCATTAGCGCTCAAAGCAACAATAGAGACAATTAACAGAGAAAATAAACGTTTCATAAAATGGCATCCTTCCTTAACGTTCATTGAATGGAAGTGAGGAAAAGCGAATGAACCATGCTTCCTTCCCCTCCCCTTTGACGGGACTATTCTACTGTATATTAGAGATAAAGCAAACTTAATTGCCAACAGCAGTTCCCGCTGGGGATTGCCAACCTATCGCGTGGGATTTTTTTAGGATTATCCTAAAAAATCCCCACGCCATAGGCTCTAATGAATATCCCAGACTTGGCCCAAACCGGTTGAATCTTCTGTCATAATGGATTTGTTACCCGGCAGAAAACTAATATCGTGCACGATAACAGAGGTAGGTTTCCAAAAGTCGGTTTTCGGCAATAGCCATTCTTTAATTTTTTGGCCCGAGTTAACATGCCAAAGACTGAGGATACGTGGTGGACTGGCGGCAACTAGGAGTTGCCCATTAGGCGAAAACTCTGCGACAGTTATGGAGGTGGGTGTTGTTTCTAAATGTCTCAATGGTTTTTTACTGGTGGTGCTCCATAAAAAAATACCACCTTGCGCGGAGTTACTCATTACCGTGCGGTTATCGGCGGCAAACGTCACGTAAGTTACAGGCTTTTCATGCCGCCAAATTTGCAAAAGTTGCTTGTTCTCTAATAGCCAGAGTTTTACAGTCCTATCATCAGAACCTGTTACTGCATAACGGCCATCGGGGGAAATAGCCACACTGTTAATAGGCCCATCATGCTTGAGCTTTGCCAACACCTGATTATTTTCAAAATCCATATAATGGGCCTGCTGATTAGCCAACGCCACTAAGCCATATTGGCCGTCGGGGGATAAGGCTAAATCTTTTATCTTGGCTGGCATTTGCCAATAGCCCCGTGACTTACCTATTTCCACATCCCAGCGCACCAACGTTGTGGGTTCGCCCGTCATCGCATAACGGCCATCAGGCGTAATCGCTGTAACAATAATGGCGTGGTCGGTATCGGCGCGGTGGCGCCATTGGAATAATTGTTTATGGCGCTGCGTATCCCACAAGACGGCCGGTGAACCAATGGAGGCAACCAGCGCATAGCGTCCATGCTCAGACAAAGCGGCTGTGCGTATGGTTTTTTCTGCATGGGCTTGCTTTTGACGAGGGCCATCCTGCTCACATCCAACCATGAAAAATAAAACTATCAATGAAATCAAAGGAATACGAATTTTTGCCCTATGGCATCCACGCACGCTAAACTCTCACCAGAATAACTAAGGTATAAGATAAGCATAGAGTATTTTGCCGAATCGTCAAAATTTGCGCAAGCTTAGTCTCTGCTTTATCCCTTCCTCAGATTACGTTAGAATGTTCGCTTATGCATTCATTTTAAATACGCCACCTATGCACGCGGATTCCATTGTTTTTTCTATTTTTTTAATCTTCACCGGCGCAGCGCTGCTCTCCACTTTTGCTATGTTTACCAAACAATCGTTGTTGGTAGCCTATATGGTGTTAGGTATGCTGCTGGGGCCTTGGGGCTTAAAGCTCATCGCAGAACCCGCCATCATTTCAAAAATCGGCGATGTGGGCATTATCTTTCTTTTATTTCTACTAGGTCTGCACCTACATCCACAAGATTTACTGCATATGTTGAAAAAAGTCACTTGGGTGGCACTGATTAGTTCCCTGGTTTTTATGGCCATTGGTTTTGCCGTGGGGCAATTATTTGGATTTAATTTGATTGAAAGTATTATCATCGGCGCCTCCATGATGTTTTCCAGTACGATCATTGGTCTGAAGCTTCTGCCCACCACCATCCTGCATCACCAACACACCGGGGAAGTCATGATAAGTGTACTGCTGATGCAAGATATTATTGCTATCGTTACACTTATCCTCTTAGACGGCGCCAACTTGGGACATGTCAGTTGGGAAGCCTTTGGTATGCTGGCTTTATCACTACCGGGTTTGTTGTTAGTGGCCTATCTTGCCCAACGCTTTATCCTTGTTAAATTATTTACGCGCTTCGACCAAATCAAAGAATATGTTTTCTTGGTTTCTATTGGTTGGTGTCTGGGGATGGCCGAATTAGCTCAACAAGTTGGCTTATCCGCTGATGTGGGGGCATTTATTGCCGGTGTTGCCCTGGCTGCCAGTCCTATCTCACTTTACATTGCAGAAAGCCTAAAACCTTTGCGCGACTTTTTCTTGGTACTGTTTTTCTTCGCCATTGGTGCAACATTCAATGTGCAGTTTCTACAAATTATTCTCGTGCCCGCTGCTATTTTGGCGTTACTCATGATGATCATTAAACCCTTTTTATTTCAGTTATTGCTACGCCGTACTGGCGAATCTAAACATGTTTCTTGGGAAGTGGGTGTGCGCCTGGGACAAGCTAGCGAATTTTCATTGCTTATCGCGTATATTGCTAGCAACGCTGCCACAGGAGCCACATTAATTGGTCAATCAGCCTCCTACCTTATCCAGGCTACCACCATCCTCACCTTTGTGGCGTCTTCTTATATCGTAGTACTTAAATATCCAACCCCCATGGCGTTAACTGACAGAATGCGACAAGACTAATGACAACCTTGACACTGGATGGCGGACGCCTGCAAGAAGCTCGTTGGCTTCCCTCCCCTAATTATGACCAACGCCCGAATATACCCATTAGTCTGCTGGTTATTCATGGCATTAGTTTGCCTGCGGGTGAATTTGGGGGCAATGAAGTATGCGAACTCTTTACTAACCAGTTGGATACATCCAAACACGAAAGTTTCCAGAATCTAAACGCTGTAAAAGTCTCCGCACATTTTTTCATCCGTCGTCATGGCGAGCTGATACAATTTGTTGATCTCGTACACCGCGCCTGGCATGCGGGTCAGTCTTCTTTCGATGGTATGTCATCTTGTAATGATTTTTCCATTGGCATCGAATTAGAAGGCACTGACACAACGCCCTATACAGATGCGCAATATGACAGCTTAGTGGCGTTAACAAACACCCTTTGCCAACACTTCCCCCAGATTACCCCTGAGCGTATTGTGGGCCATAGCCATATTGCCCCTGGCCGCAAAACAGACCCCGGCCCTAGCTTCAATTGGGGAAAGTACCGGCAGCGCTTATCGCAAGCCTGTTGAAGATTCAACGGCTCACCGCATAAGACAACGCATAATCAGTTGATATAAACAGTACGCCTGCGCGCTTATCATTTGGCGCCTTGTTGTTACAATAAAAAATGAGCAGATAGCTCAGGCCGTTTGCCAAAAGAGAATTGCTGCCAAAAAAAGCACTTGCTTATTCTCCTAACAACAGGGATACTATCCTCACTTTTCAAGGTTTGTTGTCCCAGGGTTACTATGCTTCAACATACCACATTGCTTTTAACATTATCCGTCATGGCTGGCTTTTTCATGGCTTGGGGTATTGGCGCCAACGATGTTGCCAATGCCATGGGAACCTCGGTGGGTTCTAAAGCATTAACGCTTTTCCAGGCTATTCTCATTGCTGCCATCTTTGAATCAGCCGGCGCATTGCTGGCGGGCGGCCAGGTCACGCAAACCATGCGCGGCGGTATTATTGATTTACAGCCACTTATTCAATCGCCATACCTATTGGTATATGGTATGCTCGCTTCGCTTTTGGCGGCAGGCACCTGGCTGATTGTAGCCTCGGTCTTAGGTTGGCCCGTTTCCACCACCCATAGCATCGTAGGCGCACTCATTGGTTTTGGTGCGTTTGTCTTAGGTCCACAATCGGTCTATTGGGGCAAAACCTTAACCATTGCCACGACCTGGATATTCTCTCCTATGATTTCTGGCCTCTTGGCCTATTTCATCTTCATGAGCATTCAGTTTCTCATTATCAATACCCATGATCCTTTTGGAAAAGCTAAGCGTTACTTGCCCTTTTATGTTTTTTTTGCAGCGCTTGTCATTACACAAGTGACACTACTCAAAGGCTTAAAACATTTAGGGCTTAATCTCTCTGGCCTACAGGTATGGTTGGGTTCTATAGGCATTAGCCTACTGCTAGCCTTCATCAGTGCATTACTGTTCAGCAAAATCAAAGCCCCCACGTACCATGGAAAGCGCCGTCGCATTCAATATGCCAGCGTGGAAAAATTATTTGGGATTTTAATGATTTTTACCGCCTCCTGCATGGCCTTTGCCCACGGCTCTAATGATGTTGCCAATGCCATTGGCCCATTGGCAGCTATCGTACAAGTCATCAATAGTAAAGGCATTATTAACAGCCAGTCGCCCATTCCTTTTTGGGTCATGGGGCTTGGTGCTCTAGGGATTGTGGCTGGATTAAGCATGTACGGCTATAAAGTCATTCGCACCGTGGGCGAGAAAATTACAGAACTCACGCCCAGCCGCGGCTTCGCTGCGGAATTAGCCACAGCCAGCACAGTCATCATTGCTTCTGGAATAGGGCTACCCGTATCTACAACGCAAACGCTCATTGGCGCTGTGTTAGGCGTAGGCTTTGCGCGCGGCTTTGGCGCGCTGAATCTTAATGTTGTCAGGAATATTTTCCTTTCTTGGATAATTACTCTGCCTGCTGGCGCAGGGCTTGCTATTTTATTCTTTCAACTACTACGAGCACTTTAGACTTCCTCACCAAAAATTATATTTTAGTGGGAAAACCTTACAGCTATACCCAATTTGGGGTTAAACACCCAGCTTTAGGTTAATTTTAATTGCGTATACAGTAGGGTCTGTTGACATTTCATTCTTGCAAACGGAATTTAGATACACTCTTTAAAGTCAAGCAAAAAATGAAGTAATAGTCTTTTTTTGTTTGTTAAAATAGCTCGCGATATATATCTCGTATTTGCAGCTCAATGGAGTCTACCCTGTGGATTTGGGCTTATTCGAGGTGCAATAATAGCCAACAGCATCTCATTGCTCTTTGATAAACCTAAATCTACAGGATGAGTGTTATCACGCCCTGAATACTACGGTGTTGCCAACGCAAAACCTATCTTATGCTGTAAGCTCTGCTGCTGCCTTGCGATTAAATTTCATGGGCTCCCAGTTAGTCTTCGAGTAAAACATTCCCCATATCGCGTGCAATAGCTTACGCATCACGCTTACTATGGCTTGTAATGGCTTTTTCCCTGAACTTATCAGTCCATCATAAAATGCTTTCACCAATGGCTCTCTTTGTACCGCAACCCAGGCTGGCATATAGAGTGCTGTACGCAAATATTTATTGCCTGCTTTACTTATTCGCCGTGCTTTTTTTATCGAACTCCCAGACTCAACAGCTCGTGGGTCCAGCCCTGCGTAAGCTACCCATTGGGGGGCTTTCATATCGCTGGGTAGCCCTATAAGTTCCGATAAAATTTGGATAGCTGATGTAGTAGCCACACCTTTTATCGACAACAATAGGTGATACTGCTCTCGCAGCTCATCGTTTGCATTAATAATTTCTAAGGCCTTTGCCTCCAGAAGCTCCACGCGTTTGTTTAAATGGCGCAGGTTAACATCAATATCATTGCTAATGACTCCTGTTTGCACCTGGCTATACTCTGAAACATGGCGATGACACCGTTCCCGTTGTATTTCTGTTTTTAGCTGATGCATTCGCCTATTGATAGCTTGTAATTGTAAACTGCTCTCAGCGGGGACTTCCCACGCTTGAAATGGCATACAGTTGAGATAAGAAAGGATCGTTTTTGCATCTAATGGGTCGTTTTTTGCTCGCTGCATGCTGGCTATCGCGAAGTGTTTGATAGCCTTAGGATTGGCTACCATCACTTCAACAAGCGGATGTTTGGCCAATAAAATAGCTAATTCAACATGATAAATACCAGTAGCTTCTAAACAAACTTTGCTAGCCGTCTGATTTTTTGTAATGAATTTAAGTAATTTTTTGTGACCAGTCGTACTATTGTCAAACGATGCCATCCTTGGGGCTGAGCTACCCTTTTTCCCCAATGCTACTACTAGCTCTTTAGCACTGACATCGATACCTACATAATTAATACTTTTTTTTGCTGTCATCTTTTTATCCTCTGAGGTATTATTGGCACTGGGTTCCCTGACCTTGAACATTGACTTACCTACCTTGTCATGCAGATTCTTTGATCTCGGATACACTTCGGTATGGGTCACGAAGGCAGGGGGCCTTTCTAAATTACAGTGTCTAGGCACTCAGGTTTAAACGGCCTCCCCAGATAAGAAAAAGATTGCCTGTTTATCCGTCGATTATCAAACTCTTCTTTTCCTCCCTGTTAAGATACAAGGTTGAAGGAACAAGGGACAAATTTGTGTTTATTCGAGGCAGCATAGTGAGCTATGTCATGAACCTAAAATCCTCAGTTGAAATCTACTGCGGCCGCCTAACTCACCGAATCTAAAGGATTTTTCTCGATATTTTTTATTCACCGTATGGGTGATACGCTTTCACAAAAAATATCGAGAAAAATCCTTTATCTTCAGCAACTAAGTCGGCCTCGCGACGATTTCAACTAAGGATTTTAGGATGAAAATACACGCAAATTTGCACCCGTTTTATTCAAATTGCAGCGTGAAAATAAATTGTCAACAGACCCGAGTCCCCGAGCCTTCAGCTCAGGGACTATAGCGCACTAATTAACTTCATACTCCAAATCATCACGCCGATTCTGACTATAATCTTCATCTGTCTGACCGGTAGTCACAGGTTTTTCTTCACCGTAACTTACCGTGCGAATTTGGCTGGCCGGCACACCGTCGAGCTTCAAGACATCAGCAGCCGCATTAGCACGACGCTGACCTAACGCAATATTATACTCACGACTGCCGCGTGAATCAGTATTACCAGAAATAACCACGGTCTTATCAGGGTGAGCAATTAAATAATTAGCCTGGGCTTGTAGCGCTGGCAAATCATCAGAGCGCACACTGTAACTATCAAAGTCAAAATAATAGGTTTTTTTCGCGAGCAATGTCTGTTGCTGATCTTTCGTTAAGGCTGTACCATTAAACTGAGCCTGTTGGCCGATGCCAAAGCTTTGTGCATCTTTGCCCTGCTTCGTTTGCGCGCTGGCATGTGAGCTACCCGATACCGGCGCGGTATTATCATGATCACTATAAGTGGCACACCCGGTTAACGCTAAAACTAAAGCGGCTGCAATACTTCCTTTTAGGAAAAATTTTTGTGTCATTGGCTTATTCCTCACACATTGGTTATTTAAAAAGGTCCCCAAGCTGGTTCTTGAACATCTCCAGCTTGCGCCGGCAGGCGCAATTTTACCCGTCCATCAGTAGAAACTTCTCCCAAGAGCGAACGTCCGCCATAACGAGAACCATAAACCACCATCTTACCATTAGGCGCGATACTTGGCGACTCATCCATACCAGACTGTGTGAGTACGCGCACATCACCCGTTGCTAACGTTTGTAGGGCAATGTTAAACAGCCCACCCTGCCGATGCAGCATCACGATGGCTTTTCCATCGGGAGTAAATGAGGAGCGGGCATTATAATCACCCACAAAAGTAACCCGCTTAGGTTTACCACCGGCTAAACTTAAGCGATAAATCTGTGGTGCACCGCCTCTGTCAGAGGTGAACAATAACGACCGACCATCGGGTGACCAGGCAGGTTCAGTATCAATAGCGCTGCCAAACGTTATTTGTTTTAAGCGTTGGCTCTCAAAGCTATAAATATAAATTTTAGGATGCCCACTCTTTGATAAGACCAATGCTAATTGCCTGCCATCAGGTGAAAATGCAGGTGCCCCATTAATACCAGGATAGGCCATTAAGCGCTTACGCTTTCCTGTAATAATATCCATCACATAAATAGCAGCGCGCTTTTTCTCAAAGGAAACGTAAGCCAACTGCCTCCCATTGGGTGCCCAAGCAGGCGACATAATAGGCTCAGGTGACACTAACAGACGATGGGTATTGTAACCATCATAATCGGCGACCTCTAGGGTATAGACTTTTTGCTTTCCTTTAGGCCGCACCACCACATAGGCAATCCGAGTATTAAAAATACCTTTCTCACCGGTGAGTTTTTCATAGATAAGATTACTCATATGGTGAGCTAATGCTCGTAATGCTTGTGCTTTTACCGTAAAGGTTAAACTTAATAAAACTGGTGACGCCGCATTGGGGTTCCCCTGCTGACGCGCTAATCCCAAATAAACATCCAACAGTTGCATGGTCACATTGTAGCGCCCATCAGCAGTCGCTCGAACAGCACCTACAACCAGATTATCGGCTTGAGTTTTGCGCCATTGTTTATAGTTAACATCTACACGACTATGGGGTTTTGCTGGCATATCCTTATTGGCTAAGGCCCGAAAGTAACCACTGTTTTGTAAATCGGCGCGAATAATGTTGGTGATATTCACGGGACTGCTACCGGCAAAAGGCACAACGGCAATGGGCGTTGCTTCATAAATGCCTTTGGTTAGTTCCAAACGCAATGCAGCTTGCGCTGAGCTTGCCTGCAGCAAACCTGCAAATAGGCATAGACATACAAAGAGGAAGCGCAACTGATGAAAAGCGCCTGCCTTCGCTAAATTAAAGGCTCTCATACACCGATTCCTCCCTGCGGGCTTACTTTTAAGACAATATCACTAAATTGTTTGGCCAACTGCTTATCATCGGGCAGGGGTAAAGGAGACGCTTTATAAATGGCCGTGCGAGCTGAACGGTCAAGGGCTGCATTCCCGCTAGAGTTTATCAATTTTACAGCGATAACCCGCCCATCTGATGATAATTTAATCTCAAAGGTACTGTGCAAACTTGCAGTTAAGCCGGGGGGCACATTCCAATTATTGCGAATGCTTTGTAAGATAAGCGCTGTATAGCGGCTGATAATTTTTTGATTAACCTGCGCTTGCTGCTGTGCCTGTTGCTTTTTAAGGGCAGCCGCTTTTGCCGCAGCAGCCTTTTGGGCGGCAAGCTTTGCTTGTTGTCGTTTTTTAGCCGCCAAGGCTTGCTGGCGCCGTTTTGCTGCTGCATCAGCTTTTTTCTTAGCAGCTAACGCACGCGCCTTAGCTTGTTGCTGCATTTTTTTCGCTTGGGCTGTTTGCTTTTTAATACGCGCTAAATTTTTTTGCGCCGCCAAGCGCTCTTGCTGCATTTTCTTCTTCACGGCACGCTGCTGGGCTTGTAGTTTTTTCAACTGGCGCTGCTGAGCTATGCGCTGCGCCTTAGCACGTTTCAATTGTTTTTCTAGGGCTTTTTGTTTAGCTTTGGCTTGTTGTGCTTCCTTTTGTTTTGTGTAGGTTATGGCCTTTATTTGCGCATCCACCTGAGCTTGGTCGATAGCAACCGCTTTGACAATTTTTACATTGGTTCTTTGGGTTTGGGAAAAAATCTGCGGTTTAGCCGAGGAAGCATAAGAGAAAACAAAGGATAAAAATAAAAGAATATGCAGCAAGAAAGAATAGATAAAAAATCGATTATATTTTCCTTGCCAAAACATCTTCATGCAGCAGCCTTAGCGGACCCTTGCGTCATTAAGCCCACGCGTGCAGCACCTGCGCGCTGTAATAGCACCATGGCTTGAACCACGCGCCCATAATCTACATCTTTATCGCCTTTCACCAAAACCAATACCGCTTGCTTGGCTTTTTTAGCTAACTGCAAACGTGCCGCCACTTGAACCGCAAGCTGCTGTGGCGCTAGAGGCGCTTTGGCATCATTGGCCACATTCAAAAAATAGCGGCCTTGTTTGTCTACCGACACAATAATGGGCTCTTGATCTTTAGCTTTAAGTGGTTTGGCTTTAGCCTGCGGTAAATCTACATTAACACCTTGCGATAATAATGGCGTTGTTATCATGAAAATGACCAACAGTACCAACATAACATCGATGTAAGGAACAACGTTAATATCTGCCATGGCTTTTCGTGGACGAAGACGCGACACCCCTTACTCTCCTCAATATTAAGCTAGGTTAGCATTAGCTTGACGATATAAGATACTTGCAAATTCTTCTTGGAAGGAATGATAATGATTAGCAAGCCTGTCAACTTGACTGGAAAAACGGTTGTAAGCAATCACAGCGGGAATAGCGGCAAACAACCCCATGGCTGTGGCAATCAAGGCCTCTGAAATTCCTGGCGCCACCATAGAAATAGTTGCCTGCTGCACAGCACCGAGGGCTTGGAAAGCCGTCATAATCCCCCACACGGTTCCAAACAATCCCACATAAGGGCTCACGGAACCCACCGAGGCTAAAAAAGGTAAATGCTGCTCTAGCTTATCTAATTCGCGGGAAGAAGCTACCCGCATGGCTCGCTGCGCCCCTTCCATAGCCGCTTCAGGCACAATGCCTGGTTTTTCATGTAAGCGGGCAAACTCACTAAACCCCGAACTAAAAATAGCCGCTAAGCCAGCTAAGGTCATGTCTTGTTTTTTTAATTTACCATATAGCGCGGTTAAATCCACGCCGGACCAAAATTCATCCTCAAAATCCAATAAAGCGCGAGATGCTTGCCGCAACGTTGTACTGCGCTGAAAAATAAATGCCCAAGAAACAATGGATGCCGCTATCAATGCAAGCATAACGGCTTTGGCAACGGCGCCTGATTGTAAGAATAAGTCTAAGATGGAGTGATCCACGGCCACGGCCTTGCCCCCAGTATATTAAATCGCATAAAACACTTTGGTGAACTCTACCATGTTTCAATGAGAAACTGTAGGGTCTACCGAGAAATCCAGGGCAAGATCATCTAAAAAGTATTGACAATCGATTGTAATAGGGATCGACAAACGGCAATTATTATGATCAAATAGCGGTTCACACCCCAAGGAGCCGCCCGATGAAGATTGATTTTTTAAGCCATTTCAATGAATTAGAAGACCCACGTATTGAACGAACCAAAGCCTACCCGTTAATAGAAATCGTCTTTTTAGTTGTCAGCGCGGCTGTATCGGGCTGTGATGGCTGGAAAGCTATCAAGGATTTTGGCGATTTAAAGCTGGATTGGTTGCGGCAATTTCTGCCTTACGAGAACGGGATCCCCGTTGACGACACAATTGCCCGTGTTATGAGACGGTTAGATACGAAACAATTTCAGCAATGCTTTATCAACTGGATAGAGGCCGTCACGGCAGCAACGGCCGGGGATATTGTCGCCATTGATGGCAAAACGGTGCGCCGTAGTTATGATAAAGCGTCATCAAAGTCCCCCATTCACATGGTTAGTGCTTGGAGTTGTGCTAATGGTATTGTCTTAGGACAGGAAAAAACGACGGAAAAGAGTAATGAAATCACAGCCATTCCAGAACTTTTAAATTCATTAGCATTAAAAGGGTGTATCGTAACGATTGATGCCATGGGATGCCAAAAAGGGATTGCAGAACAAATTATAAAAAAGAAATCTGATTATGTTTTGGCGTTAAAAGGTAATCAAGGAAACCTACATGCTGATGTTAAATCTTTTTTTGAAAGTGCGTTAGAGTCTGATTTTAAAGGGGTGGATGTTGATTTCTATGAAGAAAGCGATAAAGGACACGGACGCATTGAACACCGACAAGTCTGGGCTGTTCCTATCGCCAAACAATCGGGCTGCTTTAGAGACACAGGTAAATGGAAAAAGTTAACCAGCATTATAATGGTGAAAACTCAACGTCAGATGAAAACACACAACACACAAGATACACGCTTTTATATTTCATCCTGTGTACCCGATGCCAAATCAATGATGCCGATTATTCGCAAACATTGGCGGGTAGAAAACTCTTTGCACTGGACGTTAGACGTTACCTTTGGTGAAGATGGCTCACGGATCAGAACAGCAGCGTCGCCAGAGAATTATGCCATTATAAGACATATGGCGCTCAACATCATTAAACGCGACACAAGCTTAAAAGCGAGCGTTAAACGTAAGCGCAGTATGGCTGCCCTCGATGATAAATTCAGAACTAAGCTTATTTGTAATGCAATTTAGAGTCGGTTGCCCTGCCGAGAAATCTTAGCTTTCTTTCTCCGGCAAATCCAAACCAAAGTGTGCATAAGCATGGCGCGTCGCCAAGCGCCCTCGCGGCGTTCGTGTGATAAAGCCTTGCTGAATCAAATAAGGCTCTAACACATCTTCCAGCGTACCTCGCTCTTCGCCAATGGCCGCCGCCAAACTATCAATACCCACAGGGCCGCCATCAAATTTATCAATAATGGCTAATAGTAATTTACGATCCATCATATCAAAGCCTTGTTGATCTACTTCCAGTAAACTCAACGCACTATCGGCTGTTTGTTGCGAAATGATGCCTTGAGTTTTCATCTCAGCATAGTCACGTACACGGCGCAATAGACGATTAGCAATACGCGGCGTGCCCCGCGATCGCCTAGCAATTTCTTCTGCGCCTTTCTCATCCATATCCAACTGAAGAATATGCGCTGAACGCTGCACAATATGCGCAAGATGCTCGAGCTTATAAAACTCTAAGCGCTGCACAATGCCAAACCTATCACGCAAGGGTGACGTCAACAAGCCGGCTCGCGTGGTGGCGCCAATGAGCGTAAAGGGTGGAAGATCCAACTTAATGGAACGGGCCGCTGGCCCCTCGCCAATCATAATATCAAGTTGATAATCTTCCATGGCGGGATAAAGGATTTCTTCAATAACAGGACTCAAGCGATGAATTTCATCGATAAACAACACATCGCCTTTTTCTAAATTGGTCAATAACGCCGCAAGGTCGCCGGCTTTTTCTAACACCGGCCCTGAGGTCTGCTTTAGGGTCACGCCCATTTCGTTGGCAATGATATTCGCCAGTGTGGTTTTTCCTAAACCCGGCGGTCCAAAAACCAAACAGTGGTCCAAAGCTTCTTGGCGTTGCTTTGCCGCGCCAATAAAAATATCCATTTGCTCTCGCACGGCATCCTGCCCCACGTAGTCAACCAACAACTTAGGACGAATGGCGCGGTCTATGACATTTTCTTCAGGCTCTGTTAACGAGGGACTTATTAAACGATCTTCTTCTATCATACGCTCATGGCCCCTTGCAAGGCATGACGAATCAATTGTTCGCTATTTAAATGAGATTCATAAACGTTATTGACAGCTTTGGTGGCTTCGGCAAGTTTGTAGCCCAAAGCCACTAAGGCACTAATAGCATCTTGCTTAACTTGCTCTAAGGGCTGTTGTGCTAATGGCTCACTGACCGACGTGGTTGCACCAAGCTCAAAGGCTGACAGTTTATCACGCATTTCAACAATCAGTCGTTCGGCAGTTTTTTTACCCACACCAGGCACGCGAACTAAGGCAGCAGAATCCTCGAGACTCACGCAATGCAAAAAACTATCCACATCCA
The DNA here is from genome assembly GCA_965230455.1 of Gammaproteobacteria bacterium. Lineage (GTDB taxonomy): Bacteria > Pseudomonadota > Gammaproteobacteria > CBDDKY01 > CBDDKY01 > CBDDKY01. Next base: position 1,097,301 of record CBDDKY010000003.1, on the reverse strand, counting down.
TGCCTGATAAAAGCCCCAAGGCCATTTTAGGCCCAACACCATTAATTTTAATTAAAAGACGAAACAGTGCTCTCTCCCGTGTTTCATGAAAACCGTACAACAGCTGCGCATCTTCGCGCACCACAAAATGAGTATGCAGTATGGCTTCTTGGCCTATTTGCGGCAAGTGACCAAAGGTGGTCATAGACGCTTGAACCTCATAGGCAAGCCCCGCCACTTCTAATAAAACCACAGGTGGCTTTTTTTCAATGAGTATACCTCGAATACGTCCAATCACCGTACGCGCCCTCTTTTGATGGATTTAACTGCATGTAGTTGGCCTAGACCTTGGCGAAAATGGCTATGACAAATAGCAATAGCTAAGGCATCTGCTGCATCTTCTTGTAACGTGCCCGATAATTTCAGCAGGTGCTTAACCATAGCTTGTATTTGTGCTTTGCTTGCGGCACCGTAGCCTACCACGGCTTGCTTGATTTGCCGGGCAGAATACTCCCACATGGGCATAGCCGCCGCTACAATAGCTGCTCCTCGCGCTTGCCCTAATTTAAGGGCAGAACCGGCATTGGCATGCATAAATACTTGTTCAATAGCCGTTTCGTGGGGCTGGTACTGCGCGATGATATCTCGTAGCTCTTGATAAATAGTTTGCAATCTAAGAGGAAAGTCTTTGCCCAGCACACGAATACAACCGCTGGCCACATAATGCAGCTCACGCCCTCTGGAGACTAAAACACCATAGCCTGTGATGCGAGACCCCGGATCAATACCTAAAATCGTAACCTCTGCGGATGACATCCAGGCACTTACTCCAACTCAGCTAAGACGCTATCACTAATTTGAGCATTAGTATGAACTTCTTGAATATCGTCTAAATCTTCTAAGACATCTACCAAGCGTAACAATTTTTCAGCTTGGTCTTTATCTAAATCTACTTCCGTGGAGGCAAGCATAGTCACTTCAGCGCTATCCATGGCAACATTAGCTTCTGCCAAAGCGTCTTTGAGTGCGATAAAGTCTTCGGGGGCCGACAATACAAGCACACGTCCATCCTCTTGTTCTTCTACATCTTGTGCGCCAACGGTCAACGCAAGTTCCATGATGGTCTCTTCATCTTGCCCCTTGCTGCAAATAATCATACCCTGCTGATTGAATAAATAAGAAACTGAGCCATCTGTTCCTAAATTTCCACCATGCTTGGAGAAAGCATGGCGCACTTCTGCAACCGTACGATTTCGGTTATCCGTTAGACAATCCACCATAACAGCGACACCCGCGATACCATAGCCCTCATAGCGCACTTCTTCCATATCAGCGCCTTCTAGGCCACCAGCCCCCCGTTTAATGGCACGCTCAATGGTATCCTTGGTCATATTTTGACCCAGCGCTTTATCCACCGCCGTCCGTAGACGAGGATTACTGGATAATTCTGCACCACCCAATTTTGCCGCGACAGTAATTTCTCGAATCAATTTTGTGAAAATCTTACCACGTTTGGCGTCTTGCGCACCTTTTCTATGCTTAATATTTGCCCACTTGCTATGTCCAGCCATTGTTTACTCTCTCTTCTCGACGAGTGCGAATAATTAGGGTCATTGTAAACGGATTGATGGGCATTAGGCAAAAGTTTCCAGGGCACTCAGTTTAATTGCTTCTTAATATTCGACACATTATCTGTTATGGCGTTTAATGCTTCCACATGCACTTGATCGTCTAGGGTTTCTTCTAGATTTTCTGCCGCCTGAGCAATGGCGTCTAGTAACGGCAGTATGGCATAAAGCGTTGCTTTTTTATAGTTGTCTTTTGCAAGACTTGCTGCTTTTTGTTGGAAATCTCGTCATTTCCTCTCTGCTAATTTACGCTCTTTAACTTCAGTACTGAGATTTGTATTAGTTGTTTCAAGTAATGCTTTTTGTTTGCTTAATTTATCCGCAATCAAACGCCACTTCCTTAACATGAATAGCGTAAAACATAAGGCAAAAATAGCCAACAGTATGATGAGCAGATAGTTGTTGTCTGTAGTCCCCTGTGACATAATTAACTTTCCGGGCTATCTTGTGTACTGTAAATAGTGGGAACTGTTACTGTAAAACAACTGCCCTTTTCTAGATGGGATTCCACGTTAATTTCACCCCCTAGCGACTCTGTGAGTTTTTTACAAATAGCAAGACCTAAGCCTGTACCAGTTTTCTCATCTTCAGGGTTTGCTTGCTGGAAAGGCTCAAAAATTTCTTGCAGCTTATCGCGCCTAATGCCTGCCCCTGTATCAGTTACTGACAACGATAAATGTTTTTTATCGGACACATAAACATCCTTAATGGCCACACTAATAGAACCAAATTCCGTATATTTAATGGCATTATTTAATAAATTCAAAATCACTTGCTGCAGCTTAGTTTTATCAGTGAAAATAATTTCTGTTTCTGAATTATTTTCTGTTAAAAATTTAACCCCTGATTTTCGGCTTACTTTGGGTAAAAAATTTCTATTGATACTATCAACCAAATCATCGACCGTGCACTCTCGGCTATTAATTTCTATTTCTCCAGATTCAATTTTGCTTAAATCCAAAATATCTTGAATTAAATTCAACAAATGCTCACCTGCCACATTAATGCCGGTGATATTACTCTTAATAGCTTCAGGATAATTTTCCCCTACTAGCTCTTCAATATCCTCACTAACTAAATCTGTATAGCCTAATATGGCATGCAACGGTGTACGAAGTTCATGGGACATATTGGCTAAAAAAACACTTTTTGCCTGGCTGGCCTGCTTTGCAATGACATAAGCCTGTCCTTTCTTTCTCACCTGATATAACATAAAAGCAACAAAAAAAGCAGCGAAGAAAAAAATACCTAATGCTATCATCTGAAAAATCTCTAATGCTAATATTTCCTTTGCCTCCCTCGCCTCATAATGTTTTCTGATATTTTCTAAATTTTTTTCAACCGGAAAATTCAAGATTTTATCAATAACCTGACTAATTTTTGCATGATATTTTAAAATAATCCGGGTATGTTGTTTGAAGCTTGTTAAAACAGACTCGTTTCTTGACGTAACAACTAATTCACCCAACAGAACCTTTATATTCTCAGCAATACGTTCATCGTATTTTGTTGTTGTATACTTAAAAACATCCCGCACAACCTGGGCGATAATTTTATTATTTTTATTTCCTTCATTTTCCGTTACAGCATTTGCTTTTTCTGACAGAGTTGCAAAATACCCCATAGAATTATGTAAAATAGAATTTTCCATTTTGAAATTTTCTACGGCCTCAATTTTTTTATTAATCGTATTTCCTAATAACGCTACTTTAGCATTCATGCTGCTATCATCTTCTACATTAACCCAACCGGATAAGGCTTTTTGACTTTTTTTCAAGCCACTAATACGCTTTGCCAATTCATCATAATTGTAATTACTGCTGTAATAGCTCTGTAGCATCACATTATCAATAATATTATTATCTCGTTGTAATTGATAAATCTGGTTTTCAACATTATATGAGGCATCAACTTTATCATTCCAGCGCATAAAAGAAAGCGCACCTATCACGATAACAACACTTAAAACTCCAATCATAATAAACTTCACCATCGTTACTGTACCCCTGTGACTGGTGCATTAAGCGTATAAAGAAAGCTTACAATAGCTGATAGGTAAGCGTCTCAGCAACCCCATCTTTTAAAAGATTATAGTATCCACCATACTTCTCTGATGAGTTAATAATTGGAGAAAAAAACATGACCACAAAAACTTACACCCAAGAGCAACGCCAAGCCTTACTGACCGCTCAAGCTGCCAGCGGCCTGTCAAAACCTGCTTTTTGTAAACGGGAAAATATTCGTTACTCTACCTTTAAAAACTGGGGTCGACGCAAGCCGACCAATAGTAACAAAAAAATATTAACAAGCAACAATAAATTTCAGCCCATCAAACTATCTGCACCCACGCCACCCGCTATGCTGCGGTTACGCAAACCCTGTGGCTTGCTTATCGAATTACCCTTGGATATTCCTCATCAGCAATTAAAATCTTTATTGACAGCATTAGAAATTTAGTCATGATAACGTTCAACGACAAACTAACTATTATGGTGGCCATGGCACCCATCGACATGCGCTGCTCCATCGATGGCTTAACCTTAAAAATAATTTCAACCTTTGAACAAACACCGCAGTCGCCAACGCTATTTTTATTTCATAACAAAAAAGGCGATAAAGTCAAAATGCTACTGTGGCACAAAAATGGTTTTGTGATGCTGTATAAACGGCTAGAGCAAGGACGCTTTAAGTTTCCTCGGCACCACGACGACATTCTGAATATCAGTCATGCACAACTCTACGGTTTGCTAGCTGGTTTTGATTTCATGCGTATGGCCGATTATCCCGAGCTTGACTTTAGTCATTATTGTTAAAAAATAATAGGATTTCATGGGGGTATTTGGTATAATAACCCCATGAAATCAAAGACAAAAAAAGAAAAAACAACCAACGCCGCACTCTTGCAGCGCGTTCAATCGCTTGAAGAAAAACTTAAAAAATCTGACGAACAATTAAAAAAAATTGACGACAAATACCAGCGCCTACTTGAACATTATAACCTTCTAAAGCATTTTCGCTTTGCCCGTAAAACAGAAAAAAATAGCCAACAGTTAGGACTATTCGATGAAGCAGGGATTAGCTTAGAAACCGACAACCCGCCTGAAGACAAAAAAGCCGCTGCAACACCCAAACAAAATGCCAAACCCAAAAAACGAGGTAAGCGTAAACCATTACCTACGGATTTGCCCCGTGAAGATATCATCGTTGATGTCAGTGACGCAGAAAAGAATTGTGATTGCTGTGGCAAACAACGCCCCTGTCTTGGTGAAGAAACCACTGAAAAGTTAGACATTGAACCCATTAAGATTAAAGTCATTTGCTACCGCCGCCCTAAATATGGCAATTGTTGCGAAGATAAAACAAATGGCCATGAAGGCGTGCTCACCGCCAAGTTGCCCAATCTTTTTTTACCTAAATCGATTGCAGCCCCAGGATTGGCCGCACAGATTATCACGTCAAAATTTGAAGACCACCTGCCACTCTATCGACAAACCGCCATTTGGAAACGTTACCACGTTGATTTAAGTCGCGCAACGCTTGGTAGGATTGTGATTAATAGCATGGCACACTGTCAGCCTTTGTATGAATTGCTCAAAGAAAAAATTCTCAATCAATCCTATACGCAAGTAGATGAAACCCCACTTAAGATACTTAAGAAAAATAAACAAGCTTACATGTGGGTGTATGCCGCCGGCCCACCTGATAAAAGAACCATCGTTTTTGATTATCAGCCCTCACGTTCGGGCCAACACGCCAAGGATTTCTTGGAAGGCTTCAAGGGCCATGTGCAATGTGATGGTTACAGCGGTTATCATTGGCTAGCTAACAGCACCAACATGAGTCGCGGCGGTTGCATGGCGCACGCCCGGCGCAAATTCCATGACGTGTTAAAAATCAGCAAAGCCGAAGGACTGGCGCAACAAGCCATGGACATTATTGGCAGGCTGTACGACATTGAAAAAATAGCCAGAGAAAACGCATACAGCGAACAACAGCGTTACCAACTACGTCAAGAAAAAGCGCTGCCGATTATTGAAGAATTAAAAACCTTCTTGGACACAAACAAAGACAAAGTACCGCCACGTCATAAGCTAGGTGAAGCCTTTACCTACGCACTGAACCAATGGCAATATTTGGTTGCGTATTTAGATAACGGTGCTTATGAAATCGATAACAATATCGTGGAAAACCTTATTAGACCCTTTGCCATTGGCCGAAAAAACTGGCTATTCCACGGTAGTGACGAAGGCGCCAAAGCCGGCGCCATGTGTTACAGCTTAATTGCCACCGCCAAAGCCCACGGCCTGGAACCCTTTGCTTATCTTAATTATGTCTTTAACCACATCGCTCAATGCCAGAGCCGTGATGACATTGAAAAACTGCTGCCACACAATCTAACCACCGACATCATCACCCCAGCGGTCTCTAACAATTAATATTCGAAAAGTTAAGATGGGTTCGTGAGACGTTTACGCTGATAGTTCTTCCGGTGATAATTCACGCCCCACTTGATACTTTGCCATAATGCTCACGACTTCTGGAAGGGTTTCTGCGGACCCATCATGCAGATAAGGTGCTGTTTCTACCACATTCCGCAAACTTGGCACTTTAAATACATATTTGTCTTTGGGATTTTTGGTTAAATTGTAACGCCCGAAGGAAGCCTCATTTTCTATTTGATTATCTTTGAAATAATTGCCAAACACACCAAAAGACTGATACATATTCCCCCCTACATTTTGCCCTTGGTGACAAGCTACACAACCGAAAGATTTAAACAACTCATAACCTTTCAACTCTTGTTGGGTGATAGCGTCTTTATCACCACGTAAGTATTGATCAAACCGAGAATTGGGGGTAATCAGAGAACGTTCAAAAGTCGCGATGGCATCACGAATATTTGCAGGCGTTATCTCTCCATCATAAATATCGTTAAAAGCCTGTTGATAGTTTGCATCTTTGCTTAGCTTACCGATAATTTCTGGCCAGGTAGACCCCATTTCTTTGGGGTCATGTGTGGGGCCATCCACCTGTTCTTCTAAGCTCTCTGCCCGACCATCCCAAAATTGCCGAAAATTACTACCCGAATTAAACACCGTCGGTGTGTTCATGTCGCCTTTTTGATTACCCACACCTAAGGAAAAACGTTTATTATCGGCACCATTGCTTGAAATACTATGACAGCTCCCACAGGAAATAGAATTATCTGCCGATAAACGCGGATCAAGAAATAGTTGCTTCCCTAGAGACACTTTTTCTTTGTCTAAAAAGACGGCTTTGGGAATAGGTTGAATAGGCTCAAAGCTATAATTTGCTTCAACCCCCCGTGAAGAAAGAACCAGTAAAACGCCTACTATCACCCCAGAAATTGATAATTTTTTTGTCATTTAAATGCATTGATTAACCGGTAGTTAGGTCTTTGAAGGCAAGAGGTATGCCAAGAAATACAGAGGCTACATGCCAGAAGACTTAGAGCCCAAAGGCATGGCGACATAACACAATCAGCGCGCTGGGAAACAAGCCTAATAAAAGCACAAATAGACCGTTAACACTGATAGCAATCTGCACATCAAGCGTATTGGTAAGTATTGACGCATCTTCCGGCGCATCAAAATACATGGTTTTGACCACACGCAAGTAATAGTAACAGCCAATAATAGCAAACAATAAAGCAACAGCGGCAAGCCATACTTCATGCACACTAATAAGCGCCTCAAGCACGCCCATTTTGGCAAAAAAGCCTACCGTCGGTGGAATGCCAGCCATAGAGAACATCAATAACAGCATCATGAAAGCAAGCCAAGGATTGCGAGCATTCAACCCTTTTAGATCCTCAATGGCTTCTACATCCATGGATTTTTGTGCCATATAAATTAACACCGCAAAAGCGCCCATGGACATAATGGTATAAGTAACCATATAGAATAAGGAAGATGCATAGCCTGCTTTTGTGCCAGACAATAAACCTAGCATCATATAACCCATATGAGCTATAGAAGAGTAAGCCAGCATGCGCTTGAGGCTGCTTTGCGCAATGGCCAAAATATTGCCAATACCCATGGATAAAATGGCCATCACCAGCAACATTTGATGCCACTGCCCTGCCAAATGCGGTAGCGCATCTATCAATAAACGAAATACAAGCGCAAGACCGGCAAGCTTCGGCGCTCCACCCAGAAATAGCGTAACCGATGTAGGTGCGCCCTCATAAACATCAGGAACCCACATATGAAAAGGCACAGCTCCTAACTTAAAGCCAAGCCCAACCACAATGAATACTAACCCAAACACCAACATTAAGTTGTTTTGGCTAGACTCCCCAGCGATACTTTGCGCAATGCCTGCAATATTTAAACTATGGGTGGCACCATAAAGCATGGAAAAACCATACAGCAGCATGCCCGATGCCATGGCTCCCATGACAAAGTACTTCATAGATGCTTCGGTACAAATAGCCTTATCGCGCTGCAAAGCAACCATGGCATAAATAGGCAAAGATAAAAGTTCCAAGCCAAGATAAAGCGTTAATAGATTACAAGAGGACACTAAAACCATCATACCCAACATGGAAAACAAGCCTAAAGCGTAATATTCGCCCATCGGCATATCTCTGTCTTGGATATACTGCTTAGCATAAACAAATGCTCCAAACGTCAGCAGATAAATAAACAGCTTGATAATAATGCTTAAAGAATCAAGAATAAAGCTCCCCTGGAAACTAATCACAGTTCCCGAACCAACCTCACGCAAGGTCAATACGGCAACACCCAGTAAGGTTAACTGAGCAAGAACATAGGCAAAGTGCTTATTTTTCTTACAGGAATAGACATCAACAATCAAAACCACGCAGGCCATCATTAACACAAAAATTTCCGGCAAAAGAGGTAATAGGTTCGGTACTTGAAACATGATTTTACTACCCCAATTTTGAGTGTTGTGCTAAAACTAACAAGTGTCCAACAGAGGCATGAAAAATATTCAGCAGCGGCTCTGGATAAACACCAAGAAAAACAACCATAAACCCAAGTAAAGCAAACACAGACAGTTCAAAGCCATTCATATCTTGCAGCTGTGCAACGCCTTCGTTAGCTACTTCCCCGAAAAATACACGCTTATAAAGCCACAAGGAATAAGCTGCTCCCAAAATAAGTGATGTGGCAGCAAGACCCGCCACCCAAAAATTTGCTTTAAAACCGCTAATGATTACCATAAATTCACCGACAAACCCCGAGGTGCCTGGCAAGCCGACATTGGCCATAATAAATAACATATAGAAAGCTGCAAAAACAGGCATCTTGTTCGCCACACCACCAAAATCAGCAATATCGCGGGAATGTAGCCTGTCATACAGCATGCCTATTCCAAAGAACATGGCACCCGAGCTAAAGGCATGGGAAACCATTTGTACCATAGCACCTTCTAAAGACACGTAGGCATCCACATAGTTTCCGGTGTTACGCATAATGACAAACACCAAAAAGCAGCCTAACGTGGCAAATCCCATATGAGAAATGGATGAATAAGCCACCAGCTTTTTCATATCAGTCTGGGCGATAGCCACCAAGCCAATATAAATAATGGCACCCAAGGATAAGATAATCATCAGCCAATCAAGGTTACGAGCGGCATCAGGGACGATGGGAAGCGAAAAACGTAAAAAACCATACACCCCCATCTTCAGCATCAAAGCTGCCAACACCACGGAGCCCCCCGCCGGTGCCTCGGTGTGAGCATCAGGCAGCCACGTATGCACAGGCCACATGGGTACTTTTACAGCAAAGGCTAATAAAAAGGCGATAAAAATTAATTCTTGCTGATGTAAGCTTAGTTTCAAATCAAAGAAATCCTGTAATGCGAAGCTATTGGCCAAAAAGTGCATATAAAGTAGCGCCACTAAAAACATGGCAGACCCCATAAAGGTATAAAGAAAGAATTTAATGGATGCATAGCTACGATTCTTTCCACCCCAAACGCCAATACAAATGTACATGGGAATGAGCATGCCTTCCCAAAATACATAAAACAAAATAGTATCCATGGCTTCAAACACGCCAATCATCATGCCCTGCATTAAAAGAAAGGCGGCTAAATACTGTGCTACTTTGTCTTGGATGCTGCGCCAACTGGCAATAACAACAACCAATGTCGTAAACGTGGTTAGCATGATTAAAGGCAGTGAAATACCATCCACGCCCAGGTCATAATTAATGCCATAAGCAGGAATCCAAGCCACATGTTCCTTAAATTGCATCGCGGATGTGGTTAAATCAAAGTTAGACCATAGGGTAATACTGATGGAAAGCGAAACAATGGCAACCAAAAGCGCAATCAGTCGTGCACGATGCGCGTTATGGTCGCCTCCTGTCATTAAAACAAAAGCTGCTCCGACAACAGGCAGCCAAATTAACAAACTTAAATAAGGTAAGTGAAGCATATTTGTTTATTTTCCGTCAAAACTGGGGGTTCTATAGGATGAACCACGCTAAAAATACTAATAAGCCAACAATCATGGCAAAGGCATAATGATATAAATACCCCGACTGCATCTTCCGGCCGACACGGGATAACCAGTCAATAAAACGCCCAGAGCCATTTACAAAAAATCCATCAATAAATTTAAGGTCACCCACATAGAAAAAATAATCCGCCATACGCCGGGTATTTCTTACGAGAACAACCTCATTAAAATCATCAAAGCCATACTTGTTTACCAATATACGATAAGGTAACGCAAAACGACACTTAGCCCATTCTGACCACTGCGGTTTAGCCGCACAAAAGAGCCATGCCACAAAGATACCCCCTAGGGATAACCAAAAAGGCGCTGTGTAAAAAGCATGCTTCACCATAGCCCAAGCACCGTGATAATGCTCACCCAGCGTGCCCAGCACGTCATGAGCAGGTAACACAGTAATTGCTTGCCCTAAAAGTCCCGTTTTTTTGAATAACATCGGCTCAATCCAAAGCCCCCCCAGCACCGTGGAAGGCACGGCCAATATCACTAACGGCAACCAAACAACCCAAGGCGACTCTTGCAAACGCTCTTTAGTATGATTATCCATGCGTGGCTTGGTGTGGAAAGTGAGGAAAAAAGCCCGGAACGTATAGAGCGCTGTGACAAAAGCGCCAAGTAAGGTTAAAATGTAGGCATAACCTGCCCCCGGAATCGTTGATAAATGAATGGCTTCAATGATGGCGTCTTTTGAGAAAAAACCTGAAAAAGGTGGAATAGCACTCAAGGAAAGCGCTCCGATAAAAAAAGTCACATAGGTAACAGGCATATAGTTACGCAACCCACCCATTTTCCTCATATCCTGCTCATGATGCATGCCAATAATAACCGAGCCTGCCGCCAAAAACAGTAAGGCTTTAAAAGCTGCATGCGTCACTAAGTGAAAAATACCGGCCTGATAAGCTGACGCACCTTCGGCAGCCATCATATAACCTAATTGAGACAATGTAGAATAGGCAACCACGCGCTTAATATCATATTGTGTAATACCCAACAGCCCCATAAATAATGCGCCCGTAGCACCCACGACAAGCACAACACTTAATGCCACAGGAGATAATTCAAACAAACCCGACATTCTGGCAACCAAAAACACCCCCGCGGTTACCATGGTAGCCGCGTGAATCAAGGCGGAAATAGGCGTGGGGCCTTCCATGGATTCAGGCAACCAAACATGTAAAGGAATTTGTGCGGATTTCCCCATGGCGCCAATAAACAACAAAATAGCAATCACGGTAATAACCGACACTTGCATACCCGGTAATAAGGTCATGGTCTGATTAACAATGTCAGACTGTTGTAGTTGTGCAAAGACCGTTTGATAATCGACGGAGCCAAAGGTATCAAGAATCGCGGCAATACCTAAAATAAAACCAAAGTCACCCACACGATTGGCGAGAAAAGCCTTAAAGCTACCCAGGTTCGCCGATTCTCGCTTGAACCAAAAGCCAATCAGTAAGTAGGAAATAAGACCCACCCCTTCCCAACCAAAAAACAATTGCAAGAAATTATTGGCTGTCACCAACATCAGCATGGCAAAGGTAAAGCAAGAAATATAACTAAAAAAACGCTGATAGCCTGGGTCATCAGCCATATAACCAATGGTATAAATATGCACCAGCAAGGAAACAAAGGTCACCACCAGCATCATAATAGCGGTGAGCTTATCCACAAGAAAACCAATATTAAATTGCAAGTTACCACTAATGGCCCAGGTGTATACATTGCCGTTATAGGGAGAAGCCTGCCCTAGGATTAATAATTTGAAAATTGCCAAAGAAAGCACGAAGGAAATAGCCACCCCCAAGATGGTCACCCAGTGCGTCCCCTGTTTGCCCAGTTGCTTTCCATAAAGCCCTGCTAGCAACCCTCCAGCCAGAGGGGCGAGCACAGCAAACAAGGTAAAGTAATGTAATAATTGAGACACGGTTTAGCCCTTTAATGAATCCAGTTTCTGCACATCAATCGTCTGACTATTGCGGAATAATACCATCAGTATTGCAAGCCCAATGGCTGATTCCGCTGCTGCCACCGTTAAGATGAAAAACACAAAAATTTCACCGGCCGTATCATTGAAGAAATGCGAAAAAGCCACAAAATTCATATTAACAGCCAATAGCATTAACTCTACGCACATTAACAATACAATCACATTACGCCGATTAATAATGATGCCAGCCAAACTAATGGCAAAGAGAATGGCTCCTAAGATTAAATAAGCGGATAAGGATAACATTTAGGAATGACCCCCTTTTTTTTCTGCGGGCATAGAAACTAAGCGCACACGATCCTCGCGACGCACAGACACTTGCCACTCGGGACGCTGACCTTTAGTGCCCGGCCGCATACCACGAAAAGCGAGACTAATAGCCGCGACAATAGCCACCAATAAAATAACCGCCGCTGTTTCAAACGCTAAAACATGATGTGTATACAACACCATACCTAACGCTTTGATATTGCTGTAACCTTCTGGATGAGGCACCACTGCAGGCAAGGCCCCAACATGTGAAGGGCCCAGTACAATAACCATCACGGTACTCAGTAGCGCCACAACCAATATAGCAAAAGGCAAATAACGCACGAAGCCATGACGTAAATTCTCCGTACGAGGATTGAGCATCATCACCACGAATAAAAACAACGTCATGACAGCGCCTACGTAGACGATAACCAAAACTAGCGCCAAAAATTCAGCTTCTAGCAGCATCCATAATAACGCCGAGCTGATAAAAGCGGCCACTAAAAAAAGAGCCGCTCTTACTGGGTTGCGTGCCAGTATAACGCCCAACGCACTTATTACAAGCAGCGCTGAAAAAACGTAAAATACAAGGTGTTGGATAATCATAATTTTTTTCCGAATTGTCTGCAGAATCTAAGACTATTTATAAATGCCATCTTCCTGTTTGACCGCAGCAATTATAGGTTCATAACGGTCCCCTATCGCTAATAGCTTTTCTTTTGTCATGATGTTCTCACCACGCTGCTCAAAATGATAATCGGCGATGGGTGTTTCTACAATAGAATCCACCGGACAAGACTCTTCACAAAATCCACAATAAATACATTTAAATAGGTCAATGTCATAGCGCGTAGTGCGCCTTGAGCCATCTTCACGTGGCTCAGCCTCAATAGTAATAGCCAGTGCTGGACAAACAGCCTCACACAGTTTACAGGCAATACAACGTTCTTCACCATTAGGATAACGGCGCAAAGCATGCAAGCCCCGAAAACGCGAAGAGGTGGGCGTTGTTTCTTCGGGATATTGAATCGTTATTTTTTGTTTCCAGAAGTAACGTCCAGTGAGCTTTAAGCCCAAAAACAACTCCCAAAGCGTAAAGGTTTTTGCGTAGGCTTTAATTTTTTCTAGCATGAATCAATGTCTTTATTTTAATGGTTAAACCAAGGCGCAAGATGTAATTTAATGGCAACAGCAAGCAGGCTAATCCAAACCAGTGTCACGGGAATGAGAATTTTCCACCCCAAACGCATAATTTGGTCATAACGATAGCGCGGGAAGGTTGCCCGCATCCATAAATACATCAATAAGAAAAAACTGGTTTTAATAAGTAGCCAAGCAATACCAGGCACCCAGGCGAACAAAGGCCCTAGCACAGGCATACCCGCAAAAGGTGAAAGCCATCCACCAAAGAAAAGTAACGAGGCCAGGACTGCAATAAAAATCATGTTGGCATATTCAGCAAGAAAAAACACACCAAAGTTCATGCCGGAATATTCTACGTGGAAACCCGCTACAATTTCAGACTCCCCTTCCGCCATATCAAAAGGCGCACGGTTGGTCTCTGCTACACCAGAAATCCAATACACCATCGCCAAAGGCAACAAAGGCAAGAAGAACCAATGCAGTATATTGCCTTGTTGCGCCATAACAATGTCTTGTAAGTTGGTAGAACCCGCTGCCATCAAGACGCCCACCAGCGAAAAACCCATGGCAATTTCGTAAGAAATAACTTGTGCTGTAGAGCGCAACGCACCTAAAAAGGCATACTTAGAGTTAGAGGCCCATCCGCCAATCAAAATAGCATAAACACCTAAAGAACTCATGGCCAAGACATAAAGCAATCCGGCGTTAATGTTGGCAATCACCATGCCTTCACCAAAGGGCACCACAGCCCATACGGCTAAGGCTGGCGCCAAGCTTAGTACGGGCGCTACAATAAAAAGGTAACGATTAGAGGCCTTGGGTACTAAATATTCCTTCAAAAATAATTTAAGCGCATCGGCGATAGGTTGCCCTAACCCCATAAACCCCACACGATTAGGCCCTACACGACACTGCATGTAACCAATAACTTTACGCTCAGCATAGGTTAAATAGGCCACAGCCACCAATAAAGGCACAATCACTATGAGGATTTTAATCACAATCCAAATCAGTGTTAGTAAATTATCTAGCATGGAACGTCCTAACTATATTCGGTTACTTGGTTATCTCAACGGTTCCAAAAGAGTCCGCTAAGTCTGCTGTTGCTTGGAAACCAGCCGGAATCCATGCACAGCCTAAAGCAACGTTATCGTCAAGGGTGACCGGCAGACTCGCCACGCCTTCACCTTGCTTAACGGTGCAAGTATCCCCATCACGCAAACCGAGTTGTTCGGCTTGCTTCCTATTAATACGCACTTCCGGTTTCTTATTGGTGATGGCCTGTTGCAAGGCATCCGCATGGCGAACTAAAGCATCACAACGCAACATGGGCCACTCGGTCACCCGAGTCAACATGCCCGCTGGTGCAGCCCTCAAGCTTTCTGGGTAAAAATTTACCGGTGACATTTCATCAACCGTTTCTAACTGACGTTGTAATTCCTGTTGAACCTCTTGGGCGGTATTAAAATTAAAACCCTCTAATTCAAACAGGTTGCCTAAAACACGAAATACCTTCCAGGCAGGTCGCGCTTTACCCGGCGGTAAAATAGCGGCGGGAAAGCTTTGTTGCAGTTTATCAATAGTAACATAGGTGCCTGCTGTTTCAACAAATAAGCCAATGGGTAAAACCACGTCCGCATAATCGTTGACGTGTTCATCATCATAAGCACTCAGCGCAACAACAAAATCAGCATTATTCAATGCTTGCATCGCCTGCTGAGGATGGGCGCAGTCCAATTGAGGAGAAATACCCAGTAACACATAGGCTTTCAGTTGCTGTTGAAAGGCATCATAAGCATTCAAACCCGGTTCTGCTAATGCTTTACCGGCCGGACCACGATGGGGGATCATACCCGCCATCCATGCGCCACTACCATTAGCACCCTCTGTCAAATAAGCGTAACTGCCCGATGAAAGCTGTGCAATCAGCCTGGCCAAGATCCGCAAGGTGCCCGCTTGTGGATGATTAAGCGCCACAGCACCCAACATAATACCTGTACGCGAGCCTGCGTAAAGTGTTTGGGCAATTTCTTTATGCTTGGCTTCTACGCTTGCGCCAGCCAGTAACTGCTGGGCCTGCTCATCGATGGTCACACTGCTTAAATCCATCAACGCACAAGCAATGCCCGCCACATGCGCAACCATCGCATCAGGCGCACAAATAAGTTTTCCTTCCAGCGGAAAATTAAACGCATGGTCTACAGGATTGATAGCATAAACTTTTCCGCCACGCACCGCCGCTTTACGCACGCGCAACCCAGCAATGGGCTGCTCTTGTTGGATATTTGAACCCACCAATAGAATGCTGTCTAATTTAACCACTTCACGCAAAGGCAAGCCTAAGTTAGGGTGCAAACCTTCAGCACCTTGCGCAGAAAAATCTTGTTGACGAATGCGGTGGTCTAAATTATTACACCCTAACGCACTCAACCATTTTTGCATCAAATAGGCTTCTTCGAGCGTGCTATTGGGAGACGCAAGTCCCGCCACTTGCTTAGGGCCATGCTCGCCTAAAATTTTCTTCAAACCTCTGGCGACAAAATTTAAGGCTTCAGCCCAGCTTACTTCTTCCCACTGGCCGTTATTACATCTAATTCGCGGCAACAAGGTACGGCTTGGCGCATTTAACCCTTCGTAACTAAAACGGTCTCGATCAGAAATCCAAGGTTCGTTAAAATCCACACTATCACGAGAAACAGCGCGCATCACATCGCCGCGGCGCGTATGAATAAAGATGTTCGAGCCGACACAGTCGTGCGGGCCAATGGCTGGAAACTGTTCTAATTCCCAAGCGCGCGCTTGATAACGATAGGGTTTCGACGTCAACGCGCCCACCGGACACAAATCAATAATATTGCCAGAAACTTCTGAAGACATACTGTGTTCGACAAAAGTACCAATACGCATGTGCTCGCCTCGGCCTGTCGCCCCCAACTCACGCACACCGGCCACCTCTTCACCAAAGCGCACACAGCGCGTGCAATGAATACAGCGCGTCATATCCGTTGCTATCAGTGAACCAATATCTTCATCCGCCACCACGCGTTTTTTCTCAGAAAAACGAGAAATATCACGCCCATAGCCCATAGCCATGTCTTGTAATTCACACTCCCCACCCTGATCGCAAATAGGACAATCTAACGGATGGTTAATTAACAAAAATTCCATAATGGATTTTTGCGCTTCACGAGCCATAGCCGATTGCGTGAAAACCTTCATCCCCGGTGTAATGGGTGTGGCGCAGGCAGGCAATGGCTTACCTATCTTTTCGACTTCCACCAAACACATACGGCAATTGGCCGCCACGGTGAGGTTTTTATGGTAACAAAAACGAGGAATTTTGACGCCAGCCTTATCAGCTGCCTCAATAAGCATGGTGCCTTGCTTTACCTCAATCGTACGACCATCAACTTCTATTTCAACCATTTTCTTAATCCTGCCATTACGCTTCCACAAGAGGTTCTTTGTGCGTAATAAAATATTCAAACTCTTCCCGAAAATGTTTTAGCATCCCTAAAACAGGCATGGCAGCCGCATCACCCAACGCACAAATAGTGCGCCCCATGATTTTTTTTGCCACATCATCTAGCAAATCCAAATCTTCTGGTCGACCTTCTCCCTGCAGAATACGATGAACAACACGCGCCATCCATCCAGTACCTTCACGACAAGGTGTACATTGCCCACAAGACTCTTCAAAATAAAAATGCGCAATACGCGCTAACAGTTTCACCATGCAGGTCGTTTCATCCATCACGATAACTGCACCCGACCCTAACATAGAGCCTGCGCCCGCAATGGCATCGTAGTCCATGGTTAAATCCATCATGATATCCGCGGGCAAAATAGGCGCCGACGAACCACCCGGAATGACAGCTTTAAGCTTACGACCACCACGTACGCCACCGGCTAATTCCAGTAAGTCCTTAAAAGGCATCCCTAAAGGCACTTCAAAGTTGCCCGGCTTATTCACATGTCCACTGACCGAAAAAATCTTATAACCGCCATTATTAGGCTTACCTTGACTTAAAAACCAATCGGCGCCTCTGTCTAAAATAACCGGCACAGACGCAAAGGTTTCTGTGTTATTGATGGTGGTAGGACAACCATACACGCCATAATTAGCGGGGAAAGGTGGTTTGAAGCGCGGCTGCCCCTTTTTGCCCTCCAAGGATTCCATCAAGGCTGTTTCTTCACCACAAATATAAGCACCGGCACCATAGTGAGAATACAAATGAAAGCTTACACCTGACCCTAAAATATTATCGCCTAACAAACCCGCCGCATAGGCTTCTTTAAGGGCGGCTTCAAAACGGTCAATAGGCTCATAAAACTCACCACGGATATAGTTATAACCAACAGTCGCTCCCATGGTATAACCGGCGATGGCCATGCCTTCTATGAGTTGATGTGGGTTATAACGCAAGATATCACGGTCTTTACACGTACCCGGCTCGCCTTCATCGGAATTACACACCACATATTTTTGTCCCGGTGCATTACGCTGCAAAAAACTCCACTTTAAACCCGTTGGAAAACCTGCGCCACCACGACCACGTAGAGAAGATGCCTTTAATGCTGCCAAAATATCCTCGGCGGGCGTTTGTTCTTTGAGAATTTTACGCCATTGGTGATAGCCCCCTAAAGCGTCTTCGTAAACAGGCAGCGTCCACGTGTTATCCTGGTTTTGGAATCGAAAACAAACGTCGTTAAGCTTTGCTGTCACTCTAAACCCTCCAGCAATCTATCCAGTTTCTCAAGGGTTAAGTTTTCGTGATAATCTCGACCCAGTTGTGCCACTGGTGCATTCACACAAGCCCCCAAACACTCTACTTCTTTGAGCGTGATACGCCCATCAGTAGTGGTCTCGCCAGGTTTAATGTCCAAGCGTGTTTTTAAATATTCCATGATGGTTTCAGAGCCTCTCAGCATACAAGAAATATTGGTGCATACTGATAACTTATGGCGCCCAACTGGTTTCAGTTCGTACATACTGTAGAAGCTTGCCACTTCATAGACGGCAATGGCCGGCATACCTAAATGCGCAGCAACTGCATCCATGTGAGGTTTGTCTAACCAGCCGCCATTATCCTCTTGCAGTAAGCTAAGTGCTTGCATCACGGCTGATTGACGCTGCTCTTTAGGGTAGCGTTTAAGCCAGTCATCAATTTTCAGTTTGGTTTCTGGTTTTATTTCGTAAGTCTCGCAGCTTTTCATCAGCGATCTATCTCCCCGAATACAATATCCTGGCTGGATAATATGGTCACCACATCCGCCAGCATATGCCCTCGTGACATTTCATCAATAGAGGCCAAATGCGGAAAGCCCGGCGCACGAATTTTTAGACGATAAGGTTTATTCGCACCATCGGAAACAATATACACACCAAACTCACCTTTAGGATGCTCCACCGCAGCATAGGCTTCTCCTGCTGGCACGCAATATCCTTCAGTAAACAGTTTAAAGTGATGAATTAAGGCTTCCATATCATCTTTCATGGTCTCACGCTTGGGCGGGGTAATCTTATGATCAGCAAGGGTCACCGGCCCCGGATTATCACGTAGCCATTGTATACATTGTTGCATGATACGATTGGATTGACGCATCTCTTCCATGCGCACCAAATAACGATCATAACTATCGCCATTAGCCCCCACAGGAATATCAAAATCAATATCGGCATAGGTTTCGTAGGGCTGCTTTTTGCGTAAATCCCATTCTACGCCGGAACCTCTAAGCATAGGCCCCGTAAACCCCAAACGTAACGCACGTTCAGGCGAAACAACGCCCACACCTACTGTACGTTGCTTCCAAATACGATTATCGGTCAATAAGGTTTCATATTCATCCAGACAGGTGGGAAAACGTTGAGTAAAGTCTTCGATAAAATCTAACAGAGAACCTTCGCGGGCTTGGTTTTTTTTCTTGGTGGATTTAGCGTTACTCCACGGCGAGGGCTGATACTGAGGCATCCGATTGGGCAAATCACGGTATACACCGCCAGGACGATAGTAAGTTGCATGCATTCTAGCACCAGAAACCGCTTCATAGCAGTCCAGCAAATCTTCGCGCTCACGAAAACAATACAAAAACATGGTCATAGCGCCCAAATCTAAACCATGCGCCCCCAACCACATCAAATGATTTAAGATGCGGGTAATTTCATCAAACAAGACCCGAATATATTGAGCCCGTATCGGCGCTTCAATACCTAATAATTTTTCGATGGCCAACACATAGCCATGTTCATTACACATCATGGACACATAGTCCAATCTATCCATGTAACCGATGCTTTGATTGAAGGGTTTATTCTCAGCCAATTTTTCTGTGCCACGATGCAAAAGACCAATATGCGGGTCAGCACGCTGTACCACTTCGCCATCCATTTCTAGCACTAAACGCAAAACGCCGTGGGCAGCTGGATGCTGAGGACCAAAGTTGACGGTATAATTGTGGATATCAGCCATTTACTATGGGCTCCCTTCTGTGTCTTTGGAGGCATCTTCTTGATAACGATTGTCGTGACGAATCACTTTGGGCACCAACGTGCGTGGTTTAATACTGACGGGTTCGTAGACCACGCGTTCCTCTCTGGCATCGTAACGCATTTCCACATGCCCGATCAGCGGAAAATCTTTGCGAAAAGGGTGCCCAACAAAGCCATAATCCACCAATAGGCGACGCAAATCAGGATGCCCTTCAAATAAAATACCGAATAAATCGAAAGCCTCGCGCTCATACCAATTGGCCGCATCCCAAACATCAATCAATGTATCTAACATGGGTAAGCCTTCATCCACAAAGGTACGAAGACGCAAGCGCTGGTTATGCTGTAGAGACAAAAGGTGCACCACCACGGCAAAACGTGGTTTATCCCAAAAAACGGTCTGTTCGTCAGCCGATGCTTCCACACCACGGCAAAAACCTGTGCGCGTAGACTCAAAGGTTTGCCATTGGGTGGCGCCGTACTCCGAATAATCCACACCACAGAGGTCTATTAAGGTTTCAAACTGAAAAACGGCTTCATCACGCAGCGCTTTAGCCACAGAAACCCAAGCATCACGCTCTACTTCTAGCGTCAATTCACCTTGCGCCAAGGCGATATTGCGCACCTCTTTACCAAAACGGTCTTTGATTTGTTCCTGTAATGTAGCCATATGACCCATGGCGCTACTCTCCTCTTGAAAAAACCTTTTGATTTTTTATTTTGTTTTGCAACTGAATAACACCATAGAGAAAAGCTTCCGCACTGGGTGGGCAGCCTGGAATATAAATATCTACCGGTACGATGCGATCACAACCACGCACTACCGAATAAGAGTAATGATAATAACCACCACCGTTAGCACAGGAACCCATGGAAATCACCCAGCGCGGTTCAGCCATTTGGTCATAAACGCGACGCAGTGCCGGGGCCATTTTATTAGTTAAGGTACCGGCGACAATCATGACATCAGACTGACGCGGGCTAGGGCGAAACATCACACCAAAGCGGTCCAAATCATAACGCGATGCACCTGCGTGCATCATTTCTACAGCACAACAAGCCAGGCCAAAGGTCATCGGCCACATGGAGCCTGATTGCGCCCAATTAATTAAGTCTTCTGCTTTGGTCAACAAAAAGCCATTGCTTTTTAAACGTTCTGCTACTCCCACTCTAGTGCCCCTTTCTTCCACTCATAGATAAAGCCAATGGTCAGTAAGCCCAAAAAGATACCCATGGCACCCATAGCAAACCAGCCTAATTTTTGAAAGACCACAGCCCAAGGAAACAGGAATGCCGTCTCCAAATCAAAAATAATAAATAAAATAGCCACTAAATAGTAGCGCACATCAAAAGGCAAACGCGCATCCTCAAAAGGCTCAAAACCACATTCATAGGGAGAAAGCTTTGCATCGTCTGGATTACGTTTACCCAAGATAAAACTAAATAAGGGAGGCGCGACACCAATGGCGATGCCTATTACAATGAAAATTAACACAGGCAAGTAATTTTCTAACATAAGAGTTCCTTTAACATCAGGCCTAGCGCACTAACACTTGAACGCAGAGAGAACGATCGCCCCCTCTTACTAACGTATGGTGCCGACGGCCGGAGTCGAACCGGCACAGCTTTCGCCACTGCCCCCTCAAGACAGCGTGTCTACCAATTCCACCACGTCGGCAAAAATTTATGTTCCGCAAGCCGTTAATTCTAAATCATGAATGGACAAGAAACAACTCTGTATACTGAACTCGGTTGGATTACAGGCTACTGGCTTTTTTGAGTTCCCAAACCAGTGGAAGAAGAATCCACAGGCTGAGACAATGTTTTTGCAGGAGTCTCGCTAGGAAGCACCGACCTATGGCGACCGTGTGCTGCCATGTAGCCCAACGTTAAGCTGGTCGCAAAAAATAACGCCGCCAACAACCCGGTCACTTTCACTAAGAATGATAAAGAACCCTGACTGCCAAACACGGTTTGTGATGCGCCACTACCAAAGGCGGCACCCATTTCAGCGCCTTTACCTTGCTGCAACAGCACCAGAACAATCAGCGCGAGACAAATGAGAACATGAACTAATAAAATTATTTGATACATAGGTAATTATTTTTCCACTTATAACGTTGAGGCCGCATGAATGATTTCCATGAAAGCCTCAGCCTGCAAAGAAGCACCGCCAATCAATCCACCCTGGATGTCTTGCATGGCAAACAATGCTTGTGCATTATCGGGCTTAACGCTACCGCCATAAAGCAAAGGAATCGACTGCCCAACCTCAGCATGCTGCTCTACTAAATACTCTCGAATAAAGGCATGGACCTCTTGAGCCATATTAGGTGTGGCACTACGCCCTGTACCAATGGCCCACACAGGCTCATAGGCAATAACGCTACCCAATAACGCTTCAACACCCAGGCCATCAATTATACATTGAATTTGTGCTTTAATAACAGCAAAAGTTTCATGCGCTTCTCGCTGCAACAAGGATTCACCCACGCATAAAACAGGCGTTAAGCCAAACTTACGCGCAATGATAAATTTTTGAACTATTTTTTCGTTGCTCTCACCATAATACTGACGTCGCTCCGAATGCCCTAGTAGTACATACTGACAACGCAAATCCTGCAACATAGCCGCGCTCACTTCGCCCGTAAAAGCGCCGCCCTCTTCCTCGGACATAGTTTGTGCGCCAAAAGCCAGCGGTGTTCCCTCAAGCAATGCTGCCATTTGCGCCAAATAAACAAAAGGCGGCAACACAACCACATCCACGCCGGCGTATTGTTCCACAGATGCAAGCAACGTCTCAATGCGTGTCTGATTGCTTTCCAAACAACCATGCATCTTCCAATTACCTATAATAAGAGGTTTAGTCATAGTTAAAATAACCTTGGTGGGCTTAATTAAGACGCAAGCTTACCCAAACTTATGCTAAGACACAAGCAGGTTTTCATTGGCAATTTATCTCAACCTAGCTTTTTATTAGTTGTAAAGGTGGCCTTCTCAGAGTGGTTAGAATTGCAGTCTGCTTTAAAACGTTTGAAAACCTGACTAGCATAAGTTGGTTCTGCGACTTCCTCCCGCTTAACTTTCTTCAGAGGAGGCTCATCATCAGTAGAGTCCCCCCTCTTAAAACTATTCCGCTGGCGCTTCAGCGTGGTTTTATTAGCGCTAGCATTCTCGCGTAAAATATTCTGCATTTCTCCGTACGCTCCTCCCCTCAACAAAACTTCGCGTTTTTTACCAGGCATCATACCCACGGAGGTGCCTCCTAGATGCTGTTTAAGCGTTGTTAATTCATGCATTAACTGGCGCTGTTCCAATCTATTCCGCGTTAAGAAAAAGCTTATCTTATCAACCAACGTGTGCATAGTCGCTTCAGGTATGTCAGACGCATACATTCTCCACAAATCTAATGCTATATTGCCTATCTCTACAATGACCCTGGAAGAAATAAACTGTTTTGGCGCTAAAAACATAAGTAAAGCTTGCAATGTTGTTTTTTCCAATGTAAGGGTTGAATAAGTGAGGGCTAGCCGTAGACTCGGATAAAAAGAATTGTTTACCTTTAACGAACATTCGTTAAGCTGTTGCTGCAGGAAAAAATAAAGTAGCTCATTATAATTATCACAACTTATTCCGCAGCGCTTTCCCTTCGCATAAAAAGCTACCTGAAACAGGTATGCAATGGTATCACTCGCAATTTGTCTACTGCGGATTCCTTTAGAAAAACCAGCGTTAACCCTAACTACTTTTTCCAGAAGAAATTTTGCTATGAGGTTAAGATCAACAGCATCAAGCGCAAGGATTTCATTTTCCTGAAAGTCCAATAGAAACCTTAATAAGCTTATTATATTGACGTTACTGAGATGCTTGCTATTAAATAGATGCTCAAATAGATTACTCACATTATCTGCCCCCAGCTTAGTACCTTTAGATAAAAGCCCCCACTCACTCAAACAATTCAAACCTATCGCTAACTTTGAGAAGTTACGCAATTCTACGGTACTATCCCTACAAAAATTTTCAAGCAGTGATAACAAGAGCTTTTCATCTAGGGTAAAGGACAGCATATTCCTAGTATATTTTTCTTGAATTCTTAACGTTCCCATAAGCCCAAAAATGAAATTAGAAATATTAACCGCCTTTAATGCATTATCCTTTGATAAGTTCATCATCAACTGAGAGATGGCTCGTTCATTTATATCTAAGCAAGTCAAGCCCTTAATGGAAAAGACGTTAAAAAACTTCGAAAAACCTAAAACCCCATTAGAAATTTCCACGGCTTTTAAATCTTGACGCTGAAGCAAACTCATAAATAACGTTTCAACAGTTCCAGCATGGCTTGCAAACAACTTAGCTGACACATAGTCAAACTGGATTAATGTGCCTAACGCCAGTAAAAAATTACTGGTCTCTTGAGTGGCATTTCTGTCTACTTTATTAAGCAGTAACACTGCATCTTCTTCATTCAACGGCAAACCTTTTTTCGAAGAACCTCTAAGCCATTGCATCATCCCCATTAAAAAATTAGCCACATGGACAAAACTCGATGACCCATGTTTTAGCAAGCGGCGAAACACAATGATGACTTTATCTCCATCTAACTGAGAAGCACCCGCTAAACAATTTCTGTTTATCAACTTACCGGCATAAAGTAATATATTAGAAACATCTTGTGGGCTAAACAACGAAGCCTTAGTATCTGATATATTATTAAGCAGCGAACCTAGTAACGACTCTTGCGCATTATCCTCGCAACAAAAAGGCTTTAAATACCCTCTATCTAATAGTTGAGTCAAGCAAAATAGCGCGCTATGGGTGGCTTTCAAGCAGGGTGATTTGGCTTGAAAGATTATGCTGGAAATAGACTTAATGCCTTGCGCTGTCAACGCTAGTTTCGCAGCAGCACCAAAGCGTTTTTGAATAAACAAATTAAGATAAGCATTTAAAGCACCACTAACATCGATAACGCTGACCTCTTTCGCTCCTAACAGCTTTGTAAATAGCATGTCAAAATTTTCATAGACAAAATGCACAGAACTATCTAGCGCTTTTATTTGTAACAATATATCCAACGCACATAAGAAATTGGTAATATCCAAGTGGCTAACAAAATTCGCCTTAAGCAGACAAGCAGAATGTAGCTTTTCCAGTGTGCCGTTAACGAAACTGGGATCTAAAAAAGGCGTCCTCTCACCTCTTGCTTTTAAACATTTTGCTAAACTTAACAAACCATTTGCAGTGTTACGCACAGGATTTTCCTGCCAAACTTCTTGCTGTAGCTTAGTAAATAGGTTAATGACTTGCTGAATATTCAGTTTATCCGGTGAATCTAAATAGTTGTCACCCACGAGCTTTCCGAGCCCTTCTAGAACAAGACTAATACAAGCAGCTCCCTTTTTATTGGCAATAATGTTGTTATATTCCTGTAAAACTTTAGCAACAATAGCATCAGCAATATAGTGTGGAATATTTTTACCGTCCGTTTTACTCGCATTACTCAAGTCATAAAGCAGATAGCAAAGTGTCACTAGCTGGTCTGGCTCCAATTTGTCAAAAATATCACCTACTTGTGGTAACTTAACCAACTTGGATACTACCTGCGAATAATAGTCTTTAGCGGTTTTATGAAGACTTAATATTTCTTTAACCTGTTCAGCAACCATCATCTTTTCTTTATATCCCATAGACTTACTTCTCTATTTTATTCAATACCTACCATTAACCTAAATTCCGCAGTTGAAATCTACTGCGGAATTTAGGATTAACAGGCAGCAAAAACCTGGGAACAACTGTATCATAGAAAAACACATTGTTCAAAAAGTAAAAAGGTATTCTTAGGCATTGCTCAGCAAGCGCTTAGGCTGTAGGCGGCCTTGGGTATTAATCTGCCCTAGACCTAAAAAAATTTTTTGCGCATCATAGAGGCGTAAGCAGGGGATTGCAGGAGAATCAAAGGGGAATTGGCGGCCTTGCTGGATACAGCGTGCTTGCTCAGCCGTTAAGCGTAGGGCTTGAAACTGCGTTAACAAGGAATCTATGGGTAATAAATGCTGGTCAACACCTGCCAAGCCTTCTGTTTGAAAATGTTGGTCCAAGGTCTCAACGTCTAGCATTTGTGACGGCTGAAAACCTGCCACTTCCGTGCGGTGTAGAGCCGTTACATAAGCACCACATCCTAAAGCATCACCAATATCCATGAGTAGGCTGCGAATATAAGTGCCTTTACTGCAGGTTACACGCAAACTGACTTGTTCAGGTTGATAATCTAATAAATCCAATGCATAAATTGTTACATTTCTGGAAGGGCGCTCTACTTTTTTGCCTTGGCGAGCTAAACGATACAAAGGTTGGCCTTGATGTTTTAGGGCAGAATGCATGGGGGGAATTTGAGCAATGGGGCCGCGAAAGTCTTTTAAAACATCAATAACATCACTGTGCGAGGGTAATTGTGAGACAGGGACTTGGGCAATAATACTGCCTTCGGCATCGCCGCTGTCGGTTTTTGTGCCTAAACAGGCGGTTACCTCATAGGTTTTATCGGCATCGAGAGCATACTGGCTAAATTTTGTAGCTTCACCAAAACAAATAGGCAACATGCCTGTGGCTAATACATCCAGGCTGCCTGTATGGCCTGCTTTTTGGGCAGCAAAATAACGAATGACGTATTGTAGCGCTTGATTAGAAGAAATGTTTAAGGGCTTATTTAATAAAAAAACCCCATTTAATGCACGGCGACAGGCTTTAGACGTCTTGGGAATTTGTAACGGCTGATTCATTGGGCATACTGAATTCGGTTGGGTGTTAGGTACAGTTTGCATGTGTCCCGGAATCCCCTCTCTACTTTTGAGCCACAGTTGTGAGTTAGATTTAGATACAGTTTGTTCCAACGACTCGGACGCAAGCTCCCGAGATTTCTCACGTTAAAAATGGCTTGCAAATGCGAGCTCAAAAACCTAATACTCAACCGAGCTCAGTACAAGCACTATCAATTAAGTGCGATATCTTAGCAGCGCGCTGTGCTGTCTCATCATAGATAAAAGCAAGTTCCGGCACTATTCTGAGCTGCATGGCTTGGGCAAGGCTGGAGCGCAAAAAACCGGACATGTGTGCTAATAATTTTTTAGCAGCATCCACCTCGGCTTCTTCACCTAATACGGTGAAATAAACCCGAGCAAATTGCATGCCTTTGGCCACGTTGACCTCAGAAATGGTAATAAATTTCAGCCTGGGATCTTTGGCCTTAAATTGCAATATCCTAGCAAGTTCCCGATGAATAGCATCGGCAACACGCTCCAAGCGATGATGTTTTGCTGCAACTTTTGCCATGATATTAATCTAACACTCGCTCAACTCGGATAATTTCAAAGGCCTCTATTTGGTCGCCCACTTTGACGTCATCGTAGTTTTTCACACCAATACCACATTCAAAGCCACTACGCACTTCTGCGGCATCTTCTTTGAAGCGACGTAAGGACTCAAGCTCGCCTTCGTAAATGACAACGTTATCACGCAACACGCGAATACGGGCTTGGCGACGCATCATGCCATCTAGCACCATACAGCCGGCAATATTACCAAATTTCGGTGAACGGAACACATCACGCACCTCAGCAAGCCCCAATACTTTTTCTTTTTCTTCGGGGGCCAACATACCGCTGAGTGCAGATTTTACTTCATCAATAAGATTATAAATAATACTGTGATAATGCACATCAATGCCTTCACGCTCAATAACCTGCCTTGCAGCCACATCGGCACGCACGTTAAAGGCGATAATAATGGCTTTAGAGGCTAACGCCAAATTGGCATCAGACACGCTGATACCCCCCGTACCGCTGGCTAATACCGATACATTAACTTCATCAGTACCTACTTTATTCAACGCATCGGTGATAGCTTCCAAAGAGCCCTGCACATCGGTTTTTAGGATGACGTTTAAGGTGCTAGCTTCACCTGTACCCAGTTGGTTAAAGATATCCTCCAATTTAGGCGCTTTTTGGGCCGCCAAAGCCACTTCACGGAACTTACCTTGACGGAATAACGTGATTTCACGTGCTTTACGCTCGCTGGAAACCACCACAAATTCATCACCCGCTTGCGGCGTTGCCGGCATCCCCAATAATTCCACGGGTGTCGAAGGACCTGCGGCCAATAAAGGACGCCCTATTTCATCATTTATGGCACGGACACGACCGTATTCACGGCCAGCGACGATGATTTCACCTTTTCGTAAGGCACCTTGTTGCACCAACAAAGAAGTCACCACGCCACGACCTTTATCAAGGCGCGATTCTAACACCACACCTTTGGCGGGGCCTTCCGTGTGGGCTTTTAATTCGAGAACTTCCGCCTGCAGCAAAATAGAGTCTAGTAAACCATCAATACCTTCGCCGGTTTTTGCAGAAATATTCACAAACATCGTATCGCCACCCCAATCTTCTGGAATAACATCGTGCGTACCTAGCTCTGTTTTCACGCGGTCAGGGTCTGCTTCGGGTTTATCAATTTTATTGATGGCCACAATAATAGGCACATTACCGGCTCTGGCATGCTGAATCGCTTCTTTGGTTTGTGGCATCACACCATCATCAGCCGCGACCACCACAATAACAATATCGGTACATTCCGCGCCACGGGCACGCATGGCTGTAAACGCCTCGTGTCCTGGTGTATCAAGAAAAGTGACACTGCCACCACTTTCTGTTTCAACATGATAAGCACCAATATGCTGGGTAATACCACCAGCTTCACCCTGGGTGACTTTAGTGCGGCGAATATAATCCAAGAGAGAGGTTTTACCGTGATCCACATGTCCCATGATGGTTACGACGGGCGGACGGGTATGCTGCTCAAATTGCTCTTCATTGTGAGATTGTTGTAAGGCTTCTTCCACTTCGTTTTCGTTCAGCAAACGATAAGTGTGGCCCATTTCTTCCACAACCAAAATAGCCGTTTCTTGGTCAATCACTTGATTGATGGTGGCCATGGTACCCATTTTCATCATGGCTTTAATAACCATTGCCGCTTTAATGGACATGCGCTGCGCTAAATCGCTCACAGAAATAGACTCGGGCAATAATACATCATGCACAGTAGGGGCTGTGGGTTTTTCAAAACCTTGGCGCAGTGCCGCCAGATCACCGCTGATATTAAGTTTACCTTTAGCTGCTCTACGTTTACCTCGGCGAGTTGATAACTTATCGTCAACTTCCTCAATCATTTCGTGAAGATCTATATTCCTCAGGTTAGGCGTATGCTTTTTCTCTTTAGATTTTACGGATTTTTTAGCGCGCTTTTGCTGCTTTTCATCTTCCTTATCTTCTTTAACCGGCGTGCTAAATTTCTTCGCTTCTTTAGATTTTGCTTCTTGCGTTTTTTCTTGGACGGCTTTCGTTTCGGCTTCAATTTTGAGGCGTTCTGCCTGCGCTTTAGCCTGACTTTCTTTAAGCTTTTCCGCTTCTTCTTGTCGTTTGGCCTCTGCTTCTGCCTCAAGGCGCGCTTGTTCTTCGGCCGCTTCTTTCTCTAAACGCTCTTCTTCGGCCACCATCGCTGCTCGATTAACGTAGGTACGCTTTTTGCGCACTTGTACCTTAACCGTGCCCTTTGCCCCTTGCGCGTTGGTTACCTTAACTTCGCTGATACTTTTACGTTTTAACGTGATTTTCTTAGGCGCTGCAATCAAAGTACTGGCATCTTCCGCTGCACCTTCGGCTTTAGTGGTACTCGCATCGCCATGATGACGCTTTAGGTAGGCAAGTAAAGCACTTTTTTGATCGTTACTGACAACATGGTGAGGTTCTGTGATCCCAGCAACACCTGCGCTATTTAATTGCTTTAGCAAATGCTCAGCTGAAACGCCAACTGCCTCCGCTAGTTTTTCAACGGTAAGTTCTGACATAGGCCCACTCCCCTATTATTCATCATCTGCAGCCGCAAACCATGGCGCACGGGCTGCCATAATTAAAGCTGCCGCTTGTGCTTTATTCAATTCTTCTATATCTAATAAGTCATCAATGGCTTGTTCAGCCAAGTCTTCTTGGGAAATAATTCCTCGACTTGCCAAAAGATAAGCCAGATGCTTTGTCATGCCTTCTAAAGCTAATAAATCCTCAGCAGGCTCAGCATCCGATAACTTTTCCTCATTGATAAGTTCCATCATCAACAGAGCATCTTTTGCACGGCTTCTCAATTCTTCAACAATTTCTTCATCAAAGCCTTCAATATTTAGCATTTCTTGTACAGGTACATAGGCAATTTCTTCAATGCTCGTGAAATCTTCTTCTACTAAGGCTTCAGCGACATCACGTTCTACCTGTAATTTTTCTATAAATAAGGTAATCACACGCTCGGCCTCTGCAGAACTGGCCTCAGTGGCTTGCTCTTCTGTCATGATATTGAGCGTCCAGCCTGTTAATTCTGTAGCAAGGCGAATGTTTTGCCCGTTGCGGCCAATGGCCTGTGGCAGCTGCTCTTCTTTTACAACAATATCAATGGTGTGCTTTTCTTCATCCACCAAAATAGAATCGACTTCAGCAGGTGCCATGGCATTAATGATAAGCTGCACGGGATCATCGTCCCACATAACAATATCAATGCGCTCACCACCCAATTCACTGGAAACCGCCTGGACACGCGAACCACGCATCCCCACACAAGCACCAATAGGGTCAATACGTCCATCATTGGTTTTCACTGCAATCTTAGAACGACTACCAGGGTCCCTCGCTGCGCTCTTTAACTCAATAAGGTCTTCGCCAATTTCAGGCACTTCAACCTTAAATAAAGCAATAAGCATTTCAGGGGTGGTACGACTCAGAAAAAGTTGTGGGCCACGCGCTTCATGGCGTGCTTCCATCAAAATACCGCGCACCCGGTCTCCCACACGAAAAGACTCTCTCGGCAATAAATGTTCTTTAGTGATAACGGCTTCGACGTTACTGCCCAAATCTAATAGGACACGATCACGCGTAGAACGCTTAACCACGCCGGTAAATAGTTCATTAACTCGGCCGGAATAGTCATTAACTATCTTAGCGCGCTCTGCTTCGCGAACTTTTTGTGAAATGACTTGGCGCGCTGTTTGGGTACCAATACGTCCAAAATCCACCGACTCCATAGGTTCTTCGATGGTATCACCCACTTTTAGGTTAGCATCAATTTCTTCGGCATCGGTAATAAAGATATGTTTTTCCCGAGATTCATAGCTGGCATCATTGTCATCCAGGATGGTCCAGATTCGGAAGGTTTCATAATCTCCCGTTTTTCTGTCTATCTTCACACGCGCGGTAATATCGGCTTCCGCACGTTTTTGTGTGGCCATGGCTAATGCCGCTTCAATAGCTTCAAAGATAACTTCACTATCCACGCCTTTCTCATCAGAAAGTACGCCTACCATTGAAAGAATCTCTTTACTCATTGTGAAACCTCACATATTATCAAATCCAAGTCCTACTAGGGCAAGTCCGGCACTACATTGGCCCGATCTATGTCCACTAACAAGAAATTTAACACCTCACCCTCTACCTCAACAGAGATACCTTCACCTTCTGCAGCCGTTAATATACCTTCGTATTTACGACGTTTATCCACGCCCATGGGCCTGGATAGTTTAACCCTGATTTTTGAGCCAACAAAACGCTGATAGTGCGATAATTTAAATAGACGCCTATTTAAACCTGGGGAAGAAACTTCCAAGGTGTAGTTAGTGGCAATAGGATCTTCAACGTCCAATAGTGCACTGACTTGGCGACTGACTTTTTCACAATCCTCAACACGAATACCCGCCTCTTTATCAATAAAAAGACGCAATGTAGTGTTATTTCCATGATTTAAAAGCTCACAGCCTGCCAGTTCGTAGCCTAATGCACAAATCTCAGACGCTAATAGCTTTTCGATGTCCGCCACAGATTTAGCCAAAACTCTACCCTAACTCGTTCCAAACTGAGGCTCTTTTACATTTCATTGTTACAAACGCCCTTTAAAAGCACGTTAACTTTCGCGCGCTCTATTTAACCTAAAATCAGCAGTTAAATCACGTTTTTGGTGATAACATCTTGATTCATCTAAGAAAACAAAAAAAGTCTCCATCACCAATAAGGTGTATTCCGCTTTTTTAGTTTCCTTATCTAAATCAATTTGTTACACCAAAAAGACGCGATTTACTGCCAATTTTAGGTTCAAGCTACAGCGTGAAAGTGACATGTAAACAGACCCTATCCTTCAGCCAATAAAAAACCCCTAAAAAGGGGTTCATCATAAAGCACACAAAATGTTGGTAGCGGGGGCAGGATTTGAACCTACGACCTTCGGGTTATGAGCCCGACGAGCTGCCAGACTGCTCCACCCCGCATCAAATCGATGTGTATACTAACGCATCCCTATATCTTTTTCAAGCCTTTGAGATTAAAAAAAGCTTTTTTTACGAAAATTTTCCATCAAGAGCTAACTTTCAGTGCTTCTAGCGCTTGGCTGATGTCTTGTTTCAAATCTTCCACAGCCTCAATACCTACGGAAAGCCGGATTAAGCTGTCGGTAATCCCCAAAGCCGCACGGTTTTCAGGGGGAACAGAAGCATGGGTCATGATAGCCGGATGCTCCACCAGGCTTTCAACCCCACCCAAACTTTCTGCCAAAGCAAATACACGAAAACGCTCTAAACATTTAACAGTACCCGCTAAATCAGTGTTAAGCGTGAAGCTTATCATACCACCAAAAGCGGCCATTTGCTGCGTTGCTAACGTGTGCTGAGGATGGCTGGCCAAGCCTGGGTAATAGACTTTATCAACCTCGGGGCGCGTTTCAAGCCATTGCGCTAACATCAGGGCATTCTCGCAATGTTGTTTCATTCTGATGGATAAAGTTTTGAGGCCGCGCAAGGCTAAATAGCTATCAAAAGCACCACCAATCGCACCCACCGCATTTTGCAAAAAACGTACTTTTTCTTCCAGTTCCTTATTATCACCCACGATAGCCAACCCACCAATCATATCAGAATGGCCGTTAAGATATTTGGTTGCAGAGTGCAGCACAATATCAAAACCGAGTTCTAAAGGCCGTTGTAACATAGGCGTTGCAAAGGTATTATCCGCCACGGTGATGATGCCATGCTGTTTGGCAATGGCGGCTATTTTCTCCAGTGGCGCTAATTTCAATAGCGGATTGGTGGGTGTCTCTACCCAAATCATACGCGTATTGGGCTTAATCAACTTCACCACGGCTTCGGTATCACTCAAGTCTACATAATCAAACACTAGGCCTGCCGAACGCTGACGCACATTATTAAATAAACGAAAGGTACCACCGTATAAATCATCCATGGCAATGACATGAGAACCGTGATCCAACAGATCTAACAATGTCGCACCAGCCGCTAGACCTGACGCAAAGGCAAAGCCTGCCTTGCCTGATTCCAGGTTAGCCATACAATTCTCATAGGCCATGCGGGTCGGATTCTGGCTACGCGAATACTCAAAGCCTTGATGCACACCTGGGCTTTTTTGTATATAAGTGGAACTGGTATAAATAGGCGGTATCACAGCCCCTGTGCTGGGGTCGGGATGTTGTTCAGCATGAATGACACGGGTGGCGAGCGAGAGCTTGTTTTTGTTCATAATCGGAAATTCCATGGGAAGCCATAGGCGCAGTATACTACAATGAGGGAGATCAGTAAGCGTTTCCTTACCTCTCATTAATTTTTATCGAAAGAAGGTTGCTTGTACCTGTTGGGCTTTTTCTATTTCTTCCATTGTCTGTATTATAGACGCAAGGTAAGCTTGTGCCCCTTCTTGACTTATGTCGAATTCAGCCAAATCAGTTGCTTTACTTAACAGAGATGAGCTAAGTCTCATCAGTGAAGCCTTATCTCCACTTTCATCGCCGATATCCATATCTACTAACAACTCATTAATAACCGTTAGGGCATCTTTAAGTTGCGTTTTTTCAGCAGAAGTTAAGTACCGTGAAAAATCTTTAAATACATTTGATTTTTTTATCGTTACTGGCTGTATGATGTTGTCATAATGGCTGTCATGTAGCGCGGGTAAGATACACTTCGCATTATCTGCTTCACATAAACTCGCAGCTATTTCCGTGGAACTCGGTTTAAACACAGGGCGGTGATCAATAGCATTATCTACTTTTTCTGCAGTAGCGTTAGACCCCTCTGTTGGCCGCACAACAATATGCCCGGAAAGTGTATGAGTGGTTGGAAATAACAGATTGTGACCATCAGTCAGTGATAACAGTAAGGTGAATTCTTCGCAGGTTAAAGGCACCGAATGAACTGAATCTATTGCTCCATACTTATCGTCTAATACAAGGTAACATGAGGAATGCTTCTCTACGTAAAGCATAAATTTTTTTTGAGTCTGGCATAAATAGCGCTGAATAACCGCTTTAGGTGACCATTGATGAGCGGCTTGTGACAACTTTGCATTAGATAAACAGTATGTTAGCACTGAGTGGCCTAGTATGGCATCTAGTGCAGCAACAACTTTGCTCTGCCCTGGTTGCAACTCCCGGCTATCACTTGCAAGCATGACTAATAGGCTGTTGATGAGCATTTGATTGGTTGCTAACGCTGTGCCTAAGGCTATCACTACCTCCAGGGCAGTTCGTTGAACGTACATATGCTCACTCACAAGCCCGGCGATGATACCCATGATAACCGCCTCATGGGTTGCCAATGGCGCCCTCAAGGCCCACACTGCCTGCAGGGCAGCATCTTGAACTTTCCAGTCGCTACTCGTAAGCCCGGCGATGAGGCCCTTGATAACCGCCTCACGGGTTGCCAATGGCACCCTCAAGACCCGCACTACTTCCAGGGCAGTGTATCGAACCTGCCAATTATCACTCTCAAGCCCGGCGATAAGGCTCTTAATGAACGCATCATGAGTTGCCAGCGGTGCGTCTAAAGCTCTTACTGCCATCAGAGCAGCGTGTTGAACTTGCCAGTTGCCGCTCACAAGCCCGGCGATGAGGCCCTTGATAACCGCCTCATGGGTTGCCAACGGCGCGCCTAAGACACTCACTGCATACAGGGCAGTGCATTGAATCAGCAGATTGCCACTTACAAGCCCGGTGATGACGCGCTTGATAACCGCCTCACGGGTTGCTAACGACGCATCTAAGCTCATCACTACCTGCCGGGCAGCTTGTCGAACCTGCAGATTGTCACTCGCAAGCCCCGCGATGATATACTTGATAACCGCCTCATGGATTGCCAACGACGCGCCTAAGGCTGCTACTGCCCTCCAGGCAGTGCGTTGAACCTCAGGATTATTACTCTCAAGCCCGGCGATGACACCCATGATAACCGCCTCACGGGTTGCCAACGGCGCGCCTAAGACCTCCACTGCCCCCAGGGCACTGCGTTGAACCTGAATATTATTACTTTCAAGCTTGGCGATAATGCGCTTGATAAACGCCTCATGGCTTACCAACGGTGCGCCTAAGGCATTCACTGCTATCTGGGCAGCGCGTTGAACCGCCCAATTGTCACTCTCAAGCCCGGCGATGACACGCTTGATAATCGCTTCATGAGTTGCCAACGGTGCGCCTAAGAGCGCTATTGCGCAGAGGATATCACATTGCAGAGAGGCGCTTTCATGCTCTATGAGGTGCTCTAATAAACCCGTGAGGATATCAGCGTTGTCCGTAAATCCTGGCGGTAGCGCTTCAAGGAGCTCTAATGCCTGTTTACGGACTTTGGCGTTGGGGTGACTCAAACCCTGTTGTAACCGGCTAACTAACGTTTGTTTAACCGCGTTATCGGCCTGTGCCGATACACCAGAGAGCCAACAGTTTTTTAAGTCTTGCTCTATCCTCTCATTTGCCTCACTATCTTGTACACCCCAATGCTTGATGGGTAACACACCACACCGCAGTGCCTCTATTGCAGCAAATAATAGGTTATCTTGTGATACCTCACCCATCACAAACTGCCAAAATCGACGGTAGCGTGGCTCATATTTATAGCGCACCACCGTCCAACGTATGGCGCTATCTTGTTGGGGGTCACGCCTGTCCTCAAGACAACGCCGCAGTCGTGCTACAAGATGGTGAGCCGCCAAATATTCTTGAAAACTCAAATGCAAAAAAGAAAACCATATCTCTTGACCAGCTAAATTGCCCCCGGGGCTCGCAAAAGCCAATAAGCCAAACTCCCGTAACCCCTGTAAAAAGGCAATCTGCTGTAAGCGATGCTTACTAACCGGCGGCTCACCGGGTAATGGCTCATGCTGCTTTTTTAGGGAGTGTTGATAAGCGCTAGGTAAGCGTTGATAAAATTTTCTCAATAACGGCGCCTGCTGTTCCAATAAATTCGTCAGGGTATCACCAGAAAAAGCAAGCTCATCATGAGTCATGCCATAGGTTGCTAACACCATCAGAAAATCCATTAAATCCGCACAATAGGTCTGAATATAAGCCTGTTGTTCATCCAAGGTTTTTTCATTAAATTTATTGATACAATCCACGGCATTCGGTTGCAAGGCCAGTGAGCGCTTGACATAGCGTCGCTGTAAAAACAGTAATAACCGTTGATAAATATCAATGGTATTAAATGAGGGTGTTGTTACGTCTTTATCCTGCTTTACTTCAGGTTTTATATCGGGCCCGGGTGGTGCTTGCAATAATGTCTTATCCTCTTCCCAAACCACACATAATAACGCCAAGTTAATTGGCGTATGGCAGATATCAAACAACAAGGCATTATTGTTTAAGTAGCATTGCAGTTGCTCACCTTTACTTACTAAGTCCTCACCACGTTGACCAAAATAATCGCTAATGTAAGCATTCATGCTATCTTCGTGAAAGCCTTTCACTTCCAACCAACGACAGTCTTCCTTTTGTTGTTTAACGGGTAACAAACTAGGTTGTATCACGATGGGTCGACTGGTCAGCATGACACGCGGTTGTAGCAGTAGATACCGCACGAACTGATGGTGAAAGCCCTGACTGTCTTTTAATTCCGTCGTGATTTCATCTAAACCATCCACGATGAACAACACGCTATCAGCGCGCTCCTTTACTAGCGTCGCTAACATACTGACGCTGAGTTTATCGCCTCGCTCTGCCTCGAGCGTTTTTTGGGGATAAAGCTGCCTGAAGAGAAATAATAGTACCCCAGCCAGGATGTCATCAGTCATTGCACCCGGCTTGAAGGCTTCAGATGGCCGGTA
Source organism: Gammaproteobacteria bacterium (assembly GCA_965230455.1). Lineage (GTDB taxonomy): Bacteria > Pseudomonadota > Gammaproteobacteria > CBDDKY01 > CBDDKY01 > CBDDKY01. The sequence continues at coordinate 1,060,127 of CBDDKY010000003.1, read as the reverse complement.
GCGCTTTAAATAGCGCAATGGTAGGTAAAATACTATCTCACACTCAGCCAACCCAACGGGACAGTCTGATATACTGTTGCGCTGGCTCCATAAATAAGCCATGTATTGACTTAAGGTGCTCTTGCCCATACCCGCCTGGCCAAATACAATGGTAGGCCCTCGCGGCCACTGCATGGGCTTTAGCAGCGTCGCAACAGTGCATTCACCGCAGCGTGTTAGTTTGACGGGGGAAAATGCCGAACGCTCATTTTGCGCCGCGTTGTTGGCTGGGTTTTCAACAAGGTGTAACTGTATGTAGTTTGTACCCAATTCAAAGCACCGTTGTGACGCCAGCGGTTCATCTTGGAATAAATAAGGTACACGGCCATAGTCTTGATAAAACGCCAGCAACGTCTGTTCCAGTAGCAGATAAGGTGAGGCTTCTCCCCGTTGAGCGGGTAGACCACCAGACATTGCTGGAGAACAATGTTTGTAGTTACCAATAAAATTGACGGTATGAGCCGTTAGGTTGTTTATGTCTTTGCTGATTGCTTTATCCCTTAATGAGACATTAGAAAAATCCGCTAAAGGATCATTGATTGGATCAGTAACATTGGTAAAATCAGTATTAATGATATTCTTATCACCGCAAATCACTTCTTCATCAGTTTTATTTAATACCCTAGTTTGTTTAGGGTTCTTGTCTTTTTTTCTTTGTTTATCATCTTCGCGATTGGTTTCTGTCACGCCACGATAAAGCGTCACGGCCTCTTCAGCATTGTTGAGAAAAGAAAAATTAAATCGAGTGCCAATAATATTTTTGTTCCTCAAAACTTCACTTGTTCCCGTTGTTGTCATCGGCGGGGCTTCTCTGTCGTTACATCCTCGTGATATTTTATTGATTTGCTCTTTTGTCAGTTCACTAATAGCAACCCCTTCAAAATGATTATGTACTGACAGCCTGCCAACGGTAAAGTCTATATCGTAATAGCAATTGTTTTGAGGTTGACTATTTAAGTAGCTACCCACTGTTGATAGTTTGTCATTAGGGATGAAATTTGCGAGCTCAATGACAAAATGGGTAAGGAGCAAAGGTTCATCCCCAGCATGGTTAGTCTGATAGTGTATTCTAAGTTGTTGCACTTGCTCCAAGAGAAATAACCCGACACTGGCCTTGTCATCGCTCTGATGTGCTTTATAGCAGGTTTTTATCACCTGAAACACCGCTTGTACCTTTGTTTCTTCAAGCCTATCTTGCTTAAGGACGTGAAAAAGTCCAAACAGTAACTGCTTTAACTGTAAGGAATTCGTCTGGCTATTTTCCAGCATCGCAATAATCCGCTGGAAATGCCCATCAAATAGTACATTAAGCGGACTCTCATGGCGTTTGTTATCCTTAATGTTGAGGGCAAGCCATAAGTTATCCACATACCCTCTTTCATCCACTTTTTGCTTAATGGCCTTTATGTTCTTAATCCCTTGAAACGCTCTTTCAGCCGCCAATCCCGCTAGTAACCCAAAACTAACAATGGCAACCGCCTCAGCAGCAGGCGCCGCCGGGGGAAATGCCGTTGAAACACCGGTTGCAACAATCAACTCGCCAAGCCCCGTACCCAAATAAAGCGCGCTTAATCCTATGTTTAAAGAAGCTTTCCCCATTTCATTCTTGATACTACTTTTTTGACTATCGTTGGGTGAATTCAGGCTAAGACAAATTAATTGCGTTTGCGTTTGCTCCAATAAAAAAATAACGGTGGGCGGTATACACGCTATTGATTTGATTGCCTCTAAAACTTTCGTGGTTTTCTTATAGTGTTCATTGTTGATATGACCAATACCCGCTGCAAGCAACACATTAATACACGCATTAATGGCAACTAAGCTTAAGTACAAACTATCCCAGTCAGGTCTTTTGCCCCTATGTAGCTTGTCTGCCGCGTCGGCTAATTGTCCCAATAGATTAACCGGCAAAGAGGTATGCCCACCAACAAAGTGTTGAACACGGCTCAACGTACTCGTCCATAAGGCAAAACCGACGGCGGCAAAAACCCACTTGTCATTAACACCCTTTGAATTGAACTTGCCATTCAATGTGGTTAACAATTGGGCCATCACCCGAGGAGAAGGGTGCTGGGCAAAACCCGCTAGTTTTTGCAAGGTTGCTTTGTCAACCAAATTTGGATTACTGAGTTCAGCAATACTCGCTATCGCTATCTCCTCATCCATTATTTGTGTGTCTTCTTGTCTATTGACGCTGTCAACCTGCTGGGGCCATTCATGGGATTGTTGGGTCATGTTCTTTTTCCTGCGCTGTGAGCGTTACTCTCTGTGGAAGAGGCGTTGAGTATTAACCTGAGTTCGACATAAGAACGGCTAAAACCTGCGATAAATCCAGGGGGACAGCGTTAAAAGCTCAAAAAAATACTCGCATTAGCGGTGCTAGTACTGCGTTTTTTTTGAGCTTTTGCCTTGTCCTCCTGGATTTCTCTGGGTTTTACCACCTTCTTATGTCGAGCCCAGGTTATTGGATATAAGATAACGCTAAATGAATGGAATGTGAAGACCCTACCAACCGGCAGGCTTGTAGGCCCTGTGGTCAAATTGGCTAACATTTTTACCCTTGGGCGTCTTTTCAAACTGGACTTTTGAGACAGTAGGTTCCCGCTTTTAACCTTGTATCTAAATTGCTACAAAAACGAGATGTTCGACCTCACTTTTTAACAAAAAACGCGGTCACAAATCTCGTTTTCACATGAAAATCGAGATTTAAAAAACCGAAACCTTGGATTATCCTAAATTCCGTAGTTGAAATCTACTGCGGCCGTCTAACTCACCGAATCTAAAGGATTTTTTTCCGTCTTTTTTATTCACCGTATGGGTGATACGCCTTCACAAAAAAGACGGAAAAAAATCCTTTATCTTCAGCGACTTAGTCAGCCTCGCGACGATTTCAACTGCGGAATTTAGGATTATTCTTAAAAATCAATAAGTTGAAAGTTCGCCCGCAAGCCTATATCTGTCCTTAAAAAACCACATTGACAGCAAAAAAAACATCACGTGCAGCTTAGGGCAATTGTGGATATAATGTAAGAAACGACGATGAGAAAATGCCCGGCAATATGTCAGAAACCCCAAAACAGCCACTCAAAAAAATTATTATCCAAGGCGTTACCGATGAGGGTAAAACCTTTCGCCCCAGCGATTGGGCTGAACGCATGAGTGGTAACCTGTCTACTTTTCGTAACCGGCGTATTTATTATTCCCCCATGCTAGAACCTGTGGTGCGCGGTGGCTACAAATGCGTTGCTCTTGACCCATCGTTAAAAACCGCTAATCCAGCACTTTATGACACCATCTTAGAGTTTGCTCGCGCTAATAAATTACAAATCTGTCAGGAAGAAGAAAACGACTCTGAGAAAAATGACCGCTAGCCCTGCTGCCACGTCCCCCCCAGGGCAACCGCGTCTTAATTGGTAACGACTTGTTTTAAAAGGTTTTTATTTTTAAAGAATATTTCTTAGTGGCTCATAACCGATTGATTTTTCTATAAAATAAATTTAGATGATCTTGCCCTGCCCCCCTTTTTTTAACCCACCGCGGACTCAATGCCTAGGGCGTGTCATCAGTTACCCTTTTCTGCTGCAAATGGCGTAAAGTTGGTTCAATTGCGCTTATTTTTTATCAAAGAGCCCTGCTATTCTCCTCAAAAATGTACGCAATTGTCGCGGCGAAAAAGCAATTGATGACACACCCTAAATTGTATTATTAGGGTCTGTTGATATTTCATTTTTGCAAGCGAAATTTGCACGAGCCTTTATCCCCGTCCTTGCAATAGTGCAAGCAGCGCTTCATCACTTAATTTACCACTAATCCCTTGCTCGGCTAATAATTCTTCTGCCAAATGACGCTTGTCGGCGTGTAGTTTGAGAATTTTTTCTTCAATCGTATCTTTCATGATAAGTCGATAGACCGTTACTGGGCGTTGTTGGCCAATACGATGGGCTCTATCAGAGGCTTGGTCTTCCACGGCAGGGTTCCACCAAGGGTCTAAATGAATAACATAGTCTGCAGCGGTCAAATTCAAGCCCGAGCCGCCGGCTTTCAAACTCAAGAGAAAAACATCCCCTTCTCCATTTTGAAAGGCATCCACTGCTTTTTTACGCTGTACTGCACTGGTGGAACCGTCTAAGTATTGAAAAGAAATATTCAGGGCTTCAAGCCGCTCTTTCACTTTCTGCAAAAAACGCACGTATTGACTGAATAATAAAACCTTGTGACCGTTTTCAATAATATCCTGCAGTAAGCGCTCTAAATTTTTGAGCTTACTGTTGGGAATAGTTAAATCATCATTAACCAAACTACTGTCGCAACAAGCCTGGCGGAGCCTGCCAATTTGCGCCAGAATATTAATGCGATTTTTTGATTCTCCTTCATCTAATTGCTCTAGCGCATTTTTGCGTAATGCCTCATAGAAAGCACGTTCCTCTTCCGTAGGCTCGATAAATAGCGTTTGTTCTGTTTTGGGAGGTAATGCTTCTAATACTTGGCTTTTTAAGCGGCGCAAAATGTAAGGTTTCACTAAGGTGCGCAATGCTTGTAGCGCAGGCTTGCTCTCTTGGTTTTCAATGGGCACAATATATTTCTGTTGGAAATGCCCAACGGAACCAAACATGCCAGGATTAATAAAACTAAAAATACTCCACAGTTCGCCTAAATGATTTTCTATGGGAGTCCCTGTCAATGCAATACGGTTATGACCTTTGAGCCGCATTAAGGCTTTCCAGCGTTTTGTGGTTGGGTTTTTGATAGCCTGCGCCTCATCTACCACAAGACTTTCCCAAGCAACTTTTTCTAGCAATTCCACATTACGATTCAACAGGCCATAGCTGCACACTAACACATCAAAAGGACCAAGCCCTGTAATTAAATCTTCGCGGCCATTTATCTCTAGCACTTTGAGGTTAAGCGTTGGTGCAAAGCGCTGAATTTCTGCATGCCAATTAAAACAAACCGAGGTAGGGGCAATGACTAAAGCTGGGCCCTTCGGCGCACGTTCTAACAATAAACATATAGTTTGTAAGGTTTTACCTAAACCCATTTCATCAGCCAAACAAGCGCCCATACCCCAATGGGTCAATTTAGATAAATGATAGAAACCATCCTGTTGATAATCGCGTAGATTTGCCTGCAAAGTAGAGGGAATGGCCGGCTCATGTTTTTCCATGGCCTCAAGTTTATCTAAATGCGCCTGCCAGCCTTTATCAAAGACCACATGCTCTACTTGCTCAGTTAAATCAGACAAAGCACCTGCACCCAGAGCATGCACTTTATGGCCATCGCTCATGGCGCGTAGCGTATCCAACTGCCGACGTAACTCAGTGCTTAACTCTAAAAAGTCACCGTCACTTAATTGAATAAAACGCGTAGACTGTTTGTCCATCGCGTCCAGTAAAACTTGCAAACCCATGACTTCAGCGTCATCCAAGGCAACATCACCCTCATACTCAAACCAATTGGTTTTACTGGTAATGGACAAGGATAAGGACTGACTATTAAGACGATGTTTAATGCGAAAAGGCTGCCCTTGCGGCCATTCAATTTGTAAGGCTTGCGTTTCTTTAACGGCTTCTAATTCCGATAAAACCTCCAGTACGGTTTCTACCTCAGGCATTTCATAATGACCTGTCTCTGCCACCTCACTTTGTAACAACGTGGGACAAGCCGTCATTAAGTCTTGAAAATGCTGTTTTTCCGCGGCAAAATCACGCACAGCGCGTACTTTTTCAGTTTTCCCCTCTGCAGTCTGCCGACTCGCCATGATGGTATTTTTGCCTTGCGCGGTTGGGAAATAAGCACTCTCCGGCAAAGGTTTTACCCAAACGGCAATACGCGCACCTTGTTTTTGGGGGTAGAGTTGCAAATAGGGTGCAGGGTTAGCATCCACCTTAGGTAATGCCACATCAAAACTACTCGTATGGATACTAATATCTGAGTTGGCACGCTTAATGAGCGCTATAATTTGTTCTTTGCCATCTTCAGGTACCCAAAGGCCCTTTTCCGATAAAACGCGCGCTATTTTACTGAGCTCTGGTGTGACTTTTAATACATTATAGTGATGAATATCTAAAGCTTCTAAAACCACACCTTCACCGCTTATCGAATGCGACAGACTAAAACGATAACCACCACTTTCTTCTTCAATAAAAAGCTCAATCTCCATGGCCTGTAAAGACAATTTAGTGCGTGTCAGACTGTGCTCTATATTGTCGTGACCAATAAGCGCTGGCAGAGCTTTTGCCATGTTAAATTCATATTCCCTTGACCAGTAATGTAGCCTTTCTAAAGCGGATAATGCTTGTTTATCTTTTAATGATAAATAGCGAGCATTTTCGCTGTACTCTACTAACTTGCTTGCTGGTATTTTTCGGCCTTTCCCCCATTTGCCAGATTTTAGCCGCTTCTGTTCACAAAGCGTCAGCTCATAATCGTCAGGATTTAGCAACCATAACGTACGCAACGCTTGCGAGTCTTTTTCAGGTTCAACTAAAATTTCACTGAGCGCCTCAAGACCATACTCCCATTGCTTTTTCATGAACACAAGCTTAAGCCAACGAAATTTAATCGGCAAACGCGCTAACGCGGCTTGAGCACCTCTGTCCTCAGGAACCAGTTTTGTGAAAATTTCTAACAGCAAAAGTTGCCCTAAACCATATTGGCATGTTGTGAACCGTGCGATATTCTTTTTTAATCGCGCGATAAAATCGCTGGAGCTATTATCCTGCCCCAGCAAATATTCCATGAGGCATAGCTGACTTTCTAACATAAAACTCTGCTGCTCAGACATATTGAGAGTACAATATGACCTTATATCCCCCACCACATGATGCGCCACATCTTTATCTTGCTGTAGTAAATGTCTGGCAGCATCCATGAGCTGCATCGTCATGTCACAATGAGGAATATCGACATATTCTACGAACTTTACATATTGCTGGCTGCCGCGAGCACTTTCTTCTTCTGCTTTTATACCGTAAAGCAAAGCAAGTTGGTAAAAGACTAAGCTAATATCATCAAAATAATAGCATTGGCTTTTGGTCACTTTGCGAGCTGTTTTTAAGGCTTTTTTATAGGTTTTCACCGCCGTGTTAATATCACCCTTTAAAAATTGAAAATTAGCACTGAGCGTTAATGTCAGAGAAGAGCTACTATCCATAAGAGCAAAATACTGCATGGCAGCATCCATATCACCCTGACAAAGGGCAAAAAGAGATTGGTGATACAGGGTAAAACTATTTTTGACCGTTGAAAAGTCTGTCTTTTGGTAAAAACGTAATACCATTAATAAATCAGCAGGCACTGGGGTATCACGATAATAACAGGCAAACTTAGCTAAACAGAGACAAAGTTGAATCATGGGATGACGGGTGGAAAGCCAGGCTTCACTAAAGGAAATTTCAGCCCCCATCACGGTTAATGCCGCAAAAAAATTCATGGATGAACGAAAACGCAAACCAAAAGATAAAAACAAATCGGCATGATTACCATAAACTGCCATCGCCACCATGGGATAAATATCATCGAACTCTTCGAAAAAGTAAACACTATTTTCAGACAGCATAAACTCTCTAGGATAGCAACGCGCCAATCCACTGATAATATATCTAAGCTCCTCTGGCGCAAAACCACAAAAATAATCATGCAATCGCTGCGAGGAAACATTACCCAACCAGCCGCCCGCCTTAAGGCGTTGCAACAACGCAGCACAGGATTTACGCGTTAATCGTTGTTCTTGGCTGCTGCGCAATCTTGCTTCTACAATACAGCGATTGATCTCTGCAGTGCTAGCGCCATACCATTTTTTGAGGAGCTGATAAAAAACAATCACCTGCCTATCTAATAAAGAACAGGTCAAGAATGCCTGCAAGGAAGACTGTTGTTTTGCGGGTGGCATAGTTTTTACTCCAAGAACTTAAGCGCTTACGATTGTTTATCCTGTAAGTATTTAATGGGCAACTCACGGTATTGCCCCACGGGCAAGTCCCTTGGCAGGCGAATATTGCCATAACGAATACGGATAAGCCGGCTCACTTGAACGCCTTGACTTTCCCAAAGACGACGCACTTCGCGGTTGCGCCCCTCGCGCAACACCACACGGTACCAATGATTGGCCCCGCGACCACCATCATCTAAAATACTCTCAAATTTTGCCATACCATCGGCAAGCCTAACGCCTTTTTGCAGACGGGTTAACATATCATTATCCACCTTGCCTAACACCCGCACGGCATATTCACGTTCCACCTGAAAAGAAGGATGCATGCAACGATGCGCAAGTTCGCCATCATTGGTAAAAATAAGCAACCCGGTGGTGGTGATATCTAAGCGCCCAATGCTGACCCAGCGCCCAAGTTCCACAAACGGCAAACGGTCAAACACCGTTTTTTTACAGTTGGGATCACGGCGCGAACACACTTCATCAGGGGGTTTATTATAAATAAGCGCACGCGGCTTAATGGCTTTTGCCACTCTTCTTTCTAAGGGCTTTCCATCCACGTGCAACTTTTCATGGGAACCAACGCGCATGCCAATGGAGGCTATTTCCCCATTAACCGTAATACGGCCTGCTTTAATCCATGCCTCCATGTCTCGCCTAGAACCAACCCCTAAATTGGCCAGCACTTTTTGTAATTTCTCTGTCATTGCGGCAAAGCCTTTTCAGTTTCGTCAACATCAGGGAAATCCAAAGCGGCATCGGCATCGCCTTGTTCCATGGGTAAAGACTGTTGAACCGGTTGATTACTGGCCTCTAAGGTCTCTGCCAGTTCAGATTCCACTGTGTCTAAATCTTGCAGCTCTAACAAGCTGGGCAACTCTGAGAGACTTTTTAAATTAAAATAATCAAGAAAATGCTTGGTAGTGCCATAAATAGCTGGTTTTCCCGGTGCATCACGATGCCCAACCACTTTTACCCACTCACGCTCTTGCATGCTCTTGATGATACTAGTACTGACAGCGACACCACGCACGTCTTCGATTTCTGCTCGAGTAATGGGCTGACGATAGGCAATCAACGCCAAGGTTTCATAAAATGCTCTGGAATAGCGTTGCGGCTTTTCATCCCACAACCGGCACAGCCAAGGCGAGAGCTCCTGTTTAACTTGATATTGAAACCCCGCTCCCGACTCTATTAATAGCAAGTTGCTATGGGTATGGTTTGTTTGCAAATGCGCCAAGGCTGCTTTGATGGCATCTTTGCTTGGTGCATTGTCTTCATCAAACAATTGCAAAAGGCGCTCTGGCGTCAGAGGCTGACCAGCCACAAACAAGGCTGCATCAATGATAGCCTCTAGCTGCTCCTCTGCCAAATATACTGTATCATTCATTGTCTTTCTCAACTTTCTAATAGGGCCTATACTAGGCCTTATACGGCTTTAACATAGATAGGGCTTAAGGGAGCCTGCTGCACCATTTCTATTAAAGATTCTTTCAACAGCTGTAAGATAGCAAGAAAGGTCACCACCACACCCATGCGCCCTTCATCTAACGTGAACAGTTCCACAAATTCCGTAAAACTTTCATTATCTAATGATGATAAAACCTGAGTCATACGCTCACGGGTGGAAAGCGCCTCGCGAACTACTTTATGGCTTTTCTGCATATCCACACGGGACATCACATCCTTAAGCGCATAGAGCAAATCTTTAAACTCAACCGTAGGCAAAGGTCGCCGTGCGTCTTTTTCTGGCGGCTTAGTCTGGGCCTGGAAAAAATCAATGCCCTTTTGCGGTAAGCGCTGTAAGTCTTCGGCGGCCTGCTTGAAGCGCTCATATTCCTGTAAGCGACGCACAAGCTCCGCCCGAGGATCAACGTCTTCGTCCTCTTCTTCTTCGTGGCGAGGCAATAACAAACGTGATTTAATTTCTGCTAAGGTAGCCGCCATGACAAGATAATCCCCGACAAGCTCCAAGCGCATTTGCTTCATCAAATCCACATACTCCATGTACTGCGCTGTAATATTAGCAATAGGAATATTTAAAATATCCAAGTTTTGCCGCTTAATCAGATAAAGCAACAAATCTAACGGCCCTTCAAAAGCCTCAAGAAAAATCTCTAAGGCATCCGGGGGAATATATAAATCCTCGGGCACTTCGGTTAGCCGCTCACCACTGACTAAAGCGATGTATTTTATCAGTACATCAGTCGCTGCAGGCGGGTTTTCTTCTATCACTTGAGGGGCATCTTCCCCAGTAACACCCACTGAGACGACGTTATTTTCTTCAGGAGCTAAAGGTTCACTCATGACACTAACGGCCAATGCTTAGGAAGCAACCTCGTCATGAGTGCCTCCCACCAAGGTATCCTCGGATAAACCACGATTAATAGGATGGTTAAGGCCCATGGCTTCACGCACTTCTTCCAGGGTGTCACGAGCAATCTCACGAGCGGCTTGCGCACCACGGGTGATAATTTCGCTGACCAAAGCAGGATTTTCCACATATTCCTGCGCACGTTCACGCATGGGTGCTTGTTCAGCTTTAATGCTATCAATTAATGGGCCTTTGCATTGCAGACAACCAATACCCGCCGTTCGGCAGCCTTTTTGCACCCAGGTTTTCACCTCTTCAGTAGAATAAATCTCATGCAAAGACCACACCGGGCACTTCTCTGGCTCACCGGGATCTGCCAACCGCACACGCGCTGGGTCCGTGGGCATGGTTTTAATTTTTTCTTCCACAACCTCAGGCTCTTCTCGCAACGTGATGGTATTGCCATAGGATTTTGACATTTTTTGTCCATCCAAGCCCACTAATCGAGAAACGGGGGTCAATAGCGGCTGTGGCTCCAACAAAATAAGCCGCCCACTGCCTTCTAAATGTCCAAACAGACGTTCACGATCTGCTAGAGAAATATTCTGCTGAGAAGCCAGTAGTGCACGACCTGTCTCTAGCGCTTGTTGATCGCCCTGTTCTTGATATTGTTTTAAAAGTTGCCGATAACGCTTAGCATCGCGTTTACCCATTTTGGCAATGGCACTGTCTACTTTTTCTGCAAAATCCTTCTCTCGCCCATAGAGATGATTAAAGCGCCGAGCTACTTCTCGAGTCATTTCAACATGAGGCAACTGATCTTCACCCACAGGCACAAAACCTGCCTTGTAGATTAGAATATCAGCACTTTGTAACAAAGGATAACCTAGAAAACCATAGGTGGATAAGTCTTTATCTTTGATTTTCTCCTGTTGTTCTTTGTAGGTCGGCACTCGCTCCAACCACCCCAACGGCGTTACCATAGACAACAGCACGTGTAGTTCTGCATGCTCAGGCACATGGGATTGCACAAAAATATGCGCAGAACCAGGATTGACTCCGGCAGCTAACCAATCAATGAGTGTTTCCCAGACATATTCGCTAATGCGGCTGGGATCTTCATAATGCGTGGTTAGTGCATGCCAATCAGCTACACAAAAGAAGCATTCATAACGATGCTGTAATTCTATCCAGTTTTTCAACGTACCATGAAAATGGCCCAAATGGAGTTTGCCCGTAGAGCGCATACCTGAAAGAATTCGCTTATTTTGCGAGTCTGAAGTGTTCAAAGAAAAAGTCTCTTAATCCTACAAAAAGGTTAGACTAAGTGGCTTGAAGGATATTGTCAAGCCAGTCCTTGGCTACAATTACACACCGGCCCCTCAAATATGCTAGAATCGCTGCCAATTGCTTGATTATGCAAAATAAGGTCGCCTGATGAACGCCTCTACCAACTCTGCCATTAACAATCAACTTGCCCGCCGCATGATGTATGGTATATTTTTGGGTATAGTGACCGGGCTGTTTTTTGGCCAGCTTGCCCAAAAGCTGCAGTGGATTGGTCATGCTTATATTATGCTAGTGGAAGCAGCCGTTTTCCCCTACCTTATCTCATCACTCTTACACGGTATTGGTAGCTTACAACCTAACATAGCGACACGACTTTTCAAACGTAGTTGGTTGATTTATCTTATATTACTTTTTGTAAGCTTCGTCATTATCATGGGTGTTTCATGGCTTATTCCCAAAAGTAACGCTCTGGCTGTCAGCACCTCTTTGACAGCCAGCCTTCATCCCAACGACATTGAATTAAGCAGTATTTTATTGCCGAGCAATATTTTTTCATCCTTGGCTCATGGTTATGTCCCAGCTGTTGTTATCTTTGCATTACTCTCAGGTATTGCGATGCAACGAATCCCCCAAAAAAATGTGCTACTACAATTTTTTGATGCCATCACTCATATTTGCATCGAACTCTGGAAACTTTTATTAGGCTTAGCACCTATTGCCGTTTTTTGTCTTATGGCAAGTATCGCGGGCACCATTAATCTACAACAATTGGTCTCTTTTGGCATTTACTTTATTGTGCTGCTTTTTATTGCCTTGCTACTAATATTCTGGGTTTTTCCTGTTTTCATCACCTGCTTTGCCAACCTTAGCTACAGAAAGACCCTGGCGCTCTTAAAACGCCCTTTAATCTTAACCACGACCACCACCCTAACCGTACTCAGTATCCCTATGCTACAAGATATTATTAATGAACTTCTCAATGGGGAGAAAATAAATGATCTTCGTAGCAAAGAAATTGTCGAAACTATTACTCTCGTCAATTACCCTTTCATACAAGTAGGCAACATCTTTATTTATGCCTTTATGCTATTTGCAGCCTTTTATTATCACCAGTCCATAGACTTTCAAACTCACTTTAGCCTTCCTCTATTAAGCTTTCTATCATCCATCGGTACACCAAATAGTACCATCAATGGGGTTAACTTTTTAACGCAGTGGCTACATCTATCAGACAATAGTATCACGCTGTATGCGAGCATCCTCCCCATCATACAATTCGTAATGATTCCCACCTCCCTCATGGCATATGCGGCTATGACAATACTAACCGCACTCAACTATTATGGTCTCTTAGAGATTAAATTGAGAAAGCTAATGCTCCACCTTATCCTGATATTCTTGGCTGTCATAGTAAGCATCACCTTTATCCACCGTTATTTTCCTATTCAAAATGTACAAAATTTTGAAAAGCTAAAAACCTACTCTCTTGACCAAAAATATACTTCAGGCTTGGAATCCACGGTAATTCCCATGAACCAGGTAGATAATATTGTTACACACCCAAGTAACCGGGACGGTCTCTTTCGCATTGAAATGACAAAAACACTGCGTGTAGGCTACAACCCAACCGCTATCCCTTTTGCGTTTTTTAACCATCGGCATGAATTAGTAGGCTATGACATTGCTTACGCCTATATCCTGGCTAAATCTATGGGGGTTAACGTGGAATTTGTGCCTTTTCGCTGGAATAATCTCACCAAAGATCTCAATGATAATAAATTTGACATCGCCATGGCGGGTGCTTACGTCACACCACAGCGACTGGAAAAATTAGGCGTGTCTTCCCCTTATTACTCGAGTTCTATCGCACTCATTGTGCCTAAATCGCGAGAAAAAGCTTACAGCAGTATTGAAGGCATTAATAAAAACTATCCCAATTTACGCATTGCTGTGGACTTACCGTTAGCGACTTTTGCGCGACAAGTCTTTCCCAACGCTAAAATTACCATTCGCTCATCCATCAAGAAAATTGGCAACGCACTGCTCAAGGGGCAAGCAGATATTGGCGTCAGTAGCCATATCCAAGGACAAATGTGGATTGCTCACGGCAATAAATATACACTCATCGTACCTAAGAAGCTTAATGAACCCGTTTTACTTGGCTTTATGGTTAGTAAAAAATCACCTTTATTGCTCAATTATGTCAATTATTTATTACTACTTAAAGAAAAAGACGGCTTTCAACAAGCAGTCTACGAGCATTGGATTTTGGCAAAACCTTTATTTCAAAAACAACGGTGGAGCATTATGCACAATGTCTTAGGACTATAACACCCCTTTACCTTGACGCAGCACTTCGACTGCAGTGGTTTGCAAATCAATGACGGTCGTGGGCTCAATATCACAAGCGCCACCGTCGATAACCAAATCCACTTGCTTTTCAAGATGTTCACGAATTTCTTCAGCATCGGTCAAAGGCAAGCTGTCATCAGGCATCAGTAACGTTACACTCATGAGAGGTTCCTCTAAGGCTGACAGAAGCCCTTGAACTATTTTATGGTTAGGAATGCGCAAACCTATGGTTTTTCGTTTCGGATGCTGCAGACGGCGCGGCACTTCTTTTTTAGCCTTAAGAATAAAAGTAAAAGGACCCGGCGTATATTGACGAATGAGCCGATACGCTGAGTTTTCCACACACGCATAGGTAGAAAGCTCAGAAAGGTCACGACACACCAGGGTGAAGTTATGGTTTTTATCAAGTTTACGAATAGCTCGTATGCGCTCTAGGGCTTGCTTATCACCAATATGGCAACCCAACGCATAAGCAGAATCTGTAGGATAAGCGATAACGCCCCCAGCGTGCACAATGCTGACAGCTTGGCGCAATAAACGGGCCTGAGGGTTATCAGGATGTATTTGGAAAAACTGACTCATAGAGGTGTCATGGACAAATTCTGGTTGAACCGCAGTATGGCCAGCCGCGATTAACTAATAATCTTAGGTAGCGGCTGCTTTTCTATAGATAGTATCAAATCATAGTACCATCCGTCACCTTTAAAACGGTAATGCACCTGGCCACTGTTTTTTTTGTAGGTTTTTTGGATATGGCCTGCTGCTTGTGGTGAGCTATTGGCAAAGTCATGCTGACGCCAGTCAATTTTTAGCACCCCATTATCATCTTTCACATGTAGCTTTAAAGAACCAATTAAGTTATCGGTCCACCAGGGTGGGCGATTACGTTCTGCCAAGGAAATAACCACTTCAGCCGCATCACCTGCCGCAAGCGTATCGTGCCAAACAGGCACGGCTTTAACTTTCTCTAAGGCTTGTGCATGCCAGGTTAAAGGTAAATCAGGCACCGTATAATGGCGATTGGGCTGCATTTTATCCAATTTTTCTGTATAGGCCAGCACATTTAAATAGACTTTTTCATGAGCTTTTTGAGCCGCATCTGAGGCTTTGATGCTATCGAGCTTCAAAAATAGCTGATAGCCACTATTATCTTTATCGGCAGCCCACACAGAGACAGAGCCCAATAGCATTACGCCAAACATCAATAAACGCCACATAAAAAATCCTTTAGATTCGGTGAGTTAGGCGGCCACAGTCGATTTCAACTGCGGAATTTAGGTTTAAGATACAAGGTTGAACAACAGCCTATGGGCCACCGCACGATTTATCTCTAACCTTAAGTATAGACGGGGACTATGTAACTTCTAGCTCATCTACCGCTTTAGCTTATTTTCACGCTATAATGTCCAGGTAACTCATCACTTAAATAACGCCATTCCATGAAACTACTTTATGATTTTTTTCCTATCTTCCTATTTTTCATTGTCTACAAGTTGGGCGGCATTTACGCAGCCACAGTGGCGGCCATCATTGTAAGCCTACTCCAAGTGGGTATTTATTGGTGTCGTCATCGCCAATTTGAGCAAATGCAGGTCATTACCCTGATGCTTATTTTGGTTCTGGGTAGCCTAACACTCTTCTTGCATAATGAAATTTTTATTAAGTGGAAACCCACCTTAATCAATTGGCTATTTGCTTTGGGTTTTTTTCTCAGTCAATATATCGGCAAAAAACCTTTCATCCGTAGATTGTTAGATAAAAATGTAGCGTTACCGCCTGGAGTTTGGCAAAAACTTAACATTGCCTGGGTTGCCTTTTTCCTGCTCACTGGGGCGCTTAATCTATTTGTGGTATACCATTTCAGTACTAATGCTTGGGTTAATTTTAAACTGTTTGGTATGCTGACCTTGACGCTTGTTTTTGTCGTCTTACAAGCCCTTTACTTAACTCGTTACTTGGATAATGACTCAAAAAAATCATGAATAATGAACAACGCATGGCAGAAATGGAAAAACGCTTAAGGAACGCCTTCGCACCTTCTGAACTTTCTATTTATGATGATAGTGATAGCCACATCGGCCATGCTGGTGCTGAGAGTGGTGCAGGACATTTTATGCTCACCATACGCAGTCAAGCCTTTGAAGGTCTAAACCCTATTGCTTGTCATCAACGTATTTATAGGGTGTTGGATGATATGATGGGGCCTGAAATTCATGCCTTGAGTATTGATGCTAAGGCCACCTCAGCGGTAAAATAATCGGGCCTAAAATCAAGCATGGCCCCCCCATAAGAGAGGCCGTACCCTTAGATCTCGCTAACCCGTGGTTAACATGAGCGCATTCAAACGCTTCACGAAGGTAGCAGGGTCTTCAAGATGACCGCCTTCCGCCAAGATGGATTGTTCAAAAAGAACCCAGGTCAATTCAGCAAATTTCTCATCATCCTGCTCATCTTGTAAACGTTTAACCAGCAAATGCTCAGGATTAAGCTCAAGAATAGGCTTGCTCTCTGGTAAATGTTGACCCGCCGCCTTCAATAAGCGCTGCATATGGGCGCCCATATCCTGCTCACCCACAACCACGCAAGCTGGCGAACCTGTTAACCGATAAGTCAAACGTGCATCAGCAATGCTTTCACCCAATACGGTTTTAACCTGCTTTAGTACAGAGTCAAATTCAGCACTGATTTCTTCTTGTTCTGCTTTTTCTTCTTCGCTATCCATGCCACCCAGGTCAATCTCACCCTTATTGATAGGCTGGAAGGATTTACCTTCAAATTCCGTAAGATGGCTCATGACCCACTCGTCCACACGATCGCTCAACAAAAGCACTTCAATGCCTTTTTTACGGAAAATTTCCAAATGGGGGCTGTTTTTAGCGGAAGCAAACGTTTCTGCCACCGTATAAAAGATTTTATCCTGGCCTTCTTGCATACGAGAGATATAATCAGCTAAAGATACATTTTGCACCTCACTATCCGTGTGTGTAGAGCTGAAGCGGTATAAGCGCGTGAGTTGTTCACGGTTATTAAAGTCTTCGCCGATACCTTCCTTTAGAACAGAGCCAAACTCATCCCAAAAAGCTTGATATTTTTCAGCGTCATCCTTTGCAACACCTTCTAAGAGTTTCAAGACTCGCTTCACCAACGCGGCCCGCATGGTATCTACTTGTTTATCCGTCTGCAACAGCTCACGCGAAACATTTAAGGATAAGTCATTAGAGTCCACGATACCTTTGACAAAACGCAAGTACAACGGCAAAAATTGTTCGGCTTCATCCATAATAAAGACACGCTGAACATAGAGCTTAAGCCCACGTGGGCGCTCGCGGTTCCATAAATCGAAAGGCGCTTTGGAAGGAATATACAAGAGGCTGGTATAATCCATTTTGCCTTCTACTTTTTGGTGACTCCAAACCAGTGGATCTTGGAAATCATGGGCAATATGTTTATAAAATTCTTTATATTCTTCGTCGTTAATTTCTTTTTTAGACTTTTTCCACAACGCTTTAGCACTATTGATAGCCTCATATTCAGGCGCTTTTGCTTGTGCTTTTTCGTCTTCTTTGCCTTCTTCCTGTTCTCCAGGGATTTCATTTTTTAGCATGTAAACCGGGAAGCTAATATGCTCAGAGTATTTGTTGATAGTGTTTTTCAAACGAAATGCATCTAAAAAGTCTCCCTCATCGGCCTTTAAGTGCAACGTGATGCTAGTACCACGTTCCGCTCTATCTATGTTTTCAATGGTATACTCGCCATCGCCCTCAGAAGACCAACATGCACCTTCTGAAGCATCGAGGCCTGCTTTACGAGAACTGACAACAACTTTAGCAGCAACAATGAAAGCTGAGTAAAATCCAACACCAAATTGACCAATCAATGCCGAATCTTTACTATCTTCGCCTGTCAGCTGTGATAAAAACTCCTGCGTACCTGATTTAGCGATAGTGCCCAGGTGCTCCATCATTTCTTGACGGCTCATCCCGATACCCGTATCGGTAATGGTAATCGTTTTCGCTTCACTATCCACATCCACCTGAATTTTCAGTTCCGGCTCATCCTTTAATAAAGCTTTATCGGTGATGGCTAAATGTCTTAGTTTATCCAAGGCATCGGAGGCATTAGATACAAGCTCTCGCAAAAAAATCTCTTTATTGCTATAGAGCGAATGAATCATGAGTTTTAATAGCTGTTGGACTTCCGTTTGAAAGCCCAGGGTTTCTTTTTCGGCCACATCTGACATGTAAGCTTCTCCTAAAATAATAATTAAGTGAAAAATCGCCTAGAACTCCTACATGGGGATAAGTTTTATTATTTCAAGCTACCGAGCAACATCACCATAATAACTCGCTAGTCCTTTGTTTTAAAAAGAAAAACATGCTTTTTAGGATGAGTTTTTCGAAATAACACGTCAAGGAAGTGCTTATTTCATGTAAAACCATTGCACATATCATTAACTCCAGGTACAATTGCTCGTTTAATTTTTCCGACTTTAGAGGGTAGAAAAAACCTCCAAAGTAGCTGTCTAACAACAATTTATGAGGATACCCTATACCATGGTAAAACTTCGCCTGGCTCGTGGTGGCTCCAAAAAGCGCCCTTTTTACCATATTGTCGCTGCTGATAAAGATGCACCTCGCGATGGTAAATACATTGAAAGATTGGGTTACTTTAACCCTGTCGCTCGCGGTAATGAAAAACCTTTAGAGCTTGCCTTAGAGCGTGTTGACTACTGGGTTTCTGTAGGAGCGCAACTAACAGGCCGCGTAGAAACCTTAGTTAAAAAGGCAAGAGCTAACGCTGCTTAAATGTTGCCTGGCTATGAGCGCAGAGAAACATAACAAAAGTGACAACTGGGTTGTTCTAGGTAAACTAGGGGCACCTCACGGCGTACTGGGCTGGATTAGGTTGATTTCCTTCACTTCTCCTGAGGAGGGGATCCTAGATTATCACCCCTGGCATTTAAAACAAGGGGATAGCTATTCCGAGGTTGCTTTTGATGAGGCAAAAACCCATGGTAAGCGTATCCTTATTAAGCTGCCAGGATGCGAAACCCGCGAACAAGCTGCTGCTTTAACCCACAGCAAGGTCGTTGTTTACCGCTCAGCACTGCCCGCGTTGGCACCTGACGACTATTATTGGTCAGATTTGGAAGGCCTATCCGTCGTTACCCCTGACGGTAACCTCTTAGGTATTTTGGACCATTTTATGGAGACGGGCGCCAATGATGTCATGGTTGTCAAACAAGGCAAAACAGAACATTTACTGCCTTATTTATTTCCAGAGGTGGTAAAAGAAGTAAATTTAACCAAAAAAGAAATCATTGTAGACTGGGATACTGAGTTTTAGAAAACTCCAATAAGATGCGTGTTGACAACTTACAGCCACGAAAACAGCCTTTTTGGGTGGGCCTCGTCACCTTGTTTCCGCCCATGTTTGATGCATTAACCCATGGTGTCTCAGGGCGTGCATTACAAAAAGGGCTGTTAAGCCTGGATATAAGCAATCCACGTGATTTTGCCCATGATAGTCGCCGGACAGTAGATGATAGGCCCTATGGTGGCGGACCCGGCATGCTGATGAAGGTAGAGCCGCTTCGCGATGCCATTAGCGCACTAAAAGAGCGCGCACCGGCTGCTTGTAGAACAGTCTACTTGTCGCCACAGGGAAAAACGTTAACCCAACAAGCCCTGCCCAGCCTGTTATCTGCCCCGCTTCTTTTGGTAGCAGGGCGTTATGAAGGCATTGATCAGCGCATCATCGATGAACACATTGACGATGCTTGGTCTATTGGTGATTATGTTCTCAGTGGCGGTGAATTGCCGGCTATGGTGCTGATTGACGCCTTAGCTCGCTTATTGCCGGGTGCGCTGGGAAACGGGGAGTCGGCCGCCCAAGATTCTTTCTCAGAAGGGCTTCTGGACCACCCGCATTATACGCGTCCCGAAGAAATTGATGGGAAAAAAGTCCCCTCGATTCTTTTAGGAGGAAACCATGGAGAAATTGCCCGCTGGCGCATGAAGCAATCGCTGGGAAAAACCTGGCGACAGCGACCAGAATTATTACACGATTTATCGTTAACACAAGAACAGCAGCTGCTGCTAGAAGCGTTTATCAGCGAACATAATGCTGATAATTCTTCTTACGAATAGTTTTTTTAAGGAGCCAACAATGAACCAAATTATTCATGACATTGAAACTGCCCAATTGAAGCAAGACATTCCAAGTTTTGCGCCTGGTGATACCGTTGTGGTACAGGTTAGAGTAAAAGAAGGTAACCGCGAACGTTTGCAGGCCTTTGAGGGTGTTGTTATCGCCAGAAGAAATCGTGGCTTAAACTCTGCTTTTACGGTTAGAAAAATTTCCCACGGTGAAGGTGTCGAGCGTGTTTTTCCACTACACAGCCCATTAGTAGACAGCATTACTGTGAAGCGTCGTGGCGATGTTCGACGCGCCAAGTTGTACTATCTACGCAACCTTCGTGGTAAAGCAGCAAGAATTAAAGAGAAACTGGATAGGAAAAAAGACTAGGCCGCCTGAATGCATGTAGCGAGGCTCTTTATGCTTTTATGAAGATCCTCGCCCTTCTTTCTTCCCCTCTTTTCCTGCTGTTTTTTATTGCCCATCTTCAACAACTCGGCCGTAGGCGAAGGAGATTGTCTCCGGGTTTGATGTCGCCTACGCGGCAAACCCGCCTTGACGACGACCAACGGGGAAAATTGCATGTCTCCCCCTGCCTGTGCCCCCTTGGGTACCTGTGCCCCCAGGGTATGGAAACCCCATCGCCTTTGCCTCGGGGCTAGCCCGGAGATTTCTCACTGTAAAGAAGCCGGACACTCCTTCAACCTAAAATCGGCAGTAAATCGCGTCTTTTTTGTGTAACAGATTGATTTAGATAAGGAAACTAAAAAGGGAAATAAGCAATGACTGCCACAGACATCCTGTCAGGCCCTTGTTCTTATCAGTCCCAGCTCGGACATCCTGTCCTCGCGCTCACCAGACTGCGATGTGCCACTGGCACATCGTTCTGGTTCACCCTTATTGATGATCCTAAAATCCTCAGTTGAAATCGACTGCGGCCGCCTAACTCACCGAATCTAAAGGATTTTTCTCAATATTTTTTATTCACCGTATGGGTGATACGCTTTCACAAAAAATATTGAGAAAAATCCTTTATCTTCAGCAACTAAGTCGGCCTCGCGACGATTTCAACTGAGGATTTTAGGATGATGGAGACTTTTTTTGTTTTCTTAGATGAATTAAGATGTTATCACCAAAAACGTGATTTAACTGCTGATTTTAGGTTCAACACATATGTGCTAAGCTTTCACTAAGCCCTCTAATAGGAACAGCACATGAAAGGCATGGTCTTCACCCTCTTTAATGAATTGGTTGAACAGCAATTTGGCATGGACACTTGGGAACACTTATTGGACAAAGTGAAACCAAAAAGCGAAGGCATCTATACGGCAGGCGAAAGCTATGACGATGCAGAGCTTATGGCCTTGGTCACTGAACTATCAGCAAAAACAAAAATCCCTGCGTCAGATCTCGTACGTGCCTTTGGTAAATTTATGTTTCCAAACCTTGCTAGCAAGTACCCTATTTTTCTTCAAGGGCAACCCACTTTAAAAGACTTTTTAAAAACAGTACACGATGTCATTCATGTGGAAGTAAGAAAATTATTCCCAGAGGCATCTTTACCTGTCATTGAGTATGAAGACCCCTCCCCTAAAGCGCTTGTTATCTTATACCGCTCACCACGCAAGATGTGCCATTTAAGTGAAGGCCTTATTGAAGGGGCGGCTGAGCATTTCAATACTAGCGTTACCATTAATCATCCGCTTTGTATGCATAATGGCGCTTCTCATTGCCGCTTAGAGCTTGCATTTTCGTAGAGGAAAGCAATCCTATGTCCCAACAACCAAATTACGAACGCGCCCTACAGCGGGAACGTAAAGCTCGTACAAAAGCTGAAGCGTTATTAGAAGATAAAACACGTGAATTATTCATATCAAATCAACAGTTAAAAAATCAAAATAACAACCTGCATGAAAAAAATAAAGAATTAAACCTATTATTCACTATTGCAGAGCTTGGCGAACAAAATAGTAGCACCCACGATTTTTTACAACAATTTATCAATTTATTATGCAAAATTTACCACTACCCTGTTGCCCATGTTTATCTGGTTGACAACGATAAAGAGGAAAAAATATTAAGAACTTCCGATATTTACTTTCTTAGCAACACAGAAAAACACCAAATTTTTATTGATAACACTCAAAAAACTTTTTTTAAAATAGATGAAGGCTTTCCCGGAAAAGTGTATAAAAAAAACGAGGCTTTTTATCTCGAAAATGTTTTTGCTGAAATAAATTCACCTCGCTCACAAGTCGGAAAAAGTATTGGCTTACAACATGCCCTAGGCATTCCCATCCTTCGCTACAATGAGACCATCGCCATTGCAGAGTTTTTTTGTGAAAATGAAAAAATAAATTTCTCAAGCCCCGAAGAAATTTTAACTATCTTTAAAACAGCAACCAAACAACTTAGCACACTGTTAGAAAGACGTTCATCAGAACAAGAATTAAGAGAAAACTACGAAAAACTGAAAAATATGCAGGCGCAATTATTACAAAGCTCTAAAATGGCCTCCATTGGACAATTAGCCGCCGGTGTTGCTCATGAAATAAACAACCCTCTTGCTTTTATTAACACTAATTTTAGCGCTCTCAAAAAATACATGGTTAATATCACAGAGATCCTTGATGCTTATGAAAAACTATTAGGTCAACCAGAGAATAAAGATCTACAAAATAAAGTATCTGTATTAATCAAAAAATCCAACCTCGCATTTATTCTTTCAGATTTAACTGAACTGCTGGATGATTCCACCGATGGCATGAAACGCATTATTGATATTATTGCTGACCTTAAAAGCTTCTCCCGCGTTGATGAAGCAGAAATAAAAGAGGTTGATATTAATGATTGCTTAAAATCTACCATCAAAATGGTTTCTAATGAAATAAAATACAAATGTGCATTAAACCTCGAGCTCGCTGAATTACCCACCATTGCCTGTTATCCGGGCCAATTGAATCAAGTTTTCATGAATCTGCTGGTTAATGCCGGCCATGCTATTGAGGAGCGCGGTGAAATTAACATAAGCACACAAAAAGACCCAGAAAATATCACCATTAAAATCAGCGACACCGGATCAGGTATTGCTGATGAACATCTAGAAAAATTATTTGACCCTTTTTTCACGACCAAACCCATAGGTACAGGCACAGGCCTTGGACTTTCTATCTCTTATGGCATTATTCAAAAACACGGCGGAAAAATTAATGTTGCCAGCGAGCTGGGACAAGGAACAACCTTTGAAATCAGCTTGCCGCTGCATGGCGTATCAACAAACTCTTAAGGTATCCGTGACTATACCCGTAGCGTTTGAATTTTAGGTGTTGCATTAACCTAAAATGTAAAGCTCAAACGCTACGGCTCTATACTAGGCCTTTATATAAACAGTCAAACTTTTAAGCTTTTTAATATTATCAACTTGCGTTTTATTTAATATTTGCCCTTGAGAAAGCAGCATAATGCCGGAGTTGGCAATCAAGTCTCGCGAAAGCTCCATGCCTTCTCTTAAGTCTTCAGCAGCAAGCAATAGTTCCTGTAACCGCTCTTGCTCTACAGGGCTTTCCGCTATTACTTTAGCAAAAGCATCAACGACATCTTCTCGATAACGTTTATTTTTATTGCTTTGGATAACCTGCAAAGCTTGGCTTGCAGGCAATGCGGTGCCTTCCAATATACCCAGCTGTAATTCAGCATAATCCACCGCGACCGTAATAATATTTGCATTTCTTGGAATACTCTCTTCTGCTAATCCCATAGGATACCCGCTTCCATCTAAATATTCTTTATGATTTGCAATCAAACCGGCTACATTTTTTAATGGTTCAAAAGCCATCAACGCTGCTTCACCTAACAAAGGGTATTGGATATAGCTTTGCTTTTCAGTTTGAGAAAAGCTTGAAACGGGTTGCTTTATTAATGCATCAGGCATACCCATTTTACCAATATTATGTAAAAGGCTTGCCAAGTAAATATCTTGGATTTCCTCACCACAAAGACCTAACTTTTCTGAGGTTTTCTTAGCCATGGCGGCAATTTTTCGACAATGCCCTTTATGCTCCCCCTCATGTAATTCCACTAAACTTGCCAATACTTGAATAGTTGATTGATAGGTTTTTTGTAATGTATCACACGTCATTTTAATTTGTTGAGTTTTCTTTTCAATCTTTTCTTCCAATCCTTCATTTAAAGCGTGTAGTTCTTTATTTTTTACCCGCAATTCCTGCTCTAACGCTTTATTTTTTTCCTTTAATCGCTTAGCCTCCAAAACCTTATCAATACAATCTTCAAGTTCATTCTCTTCACAGGGCTTTTTTAAATAGTGGTCAATTTTACCATCATTAATCGCTGAAATAGCTGATTCAATATCCGCATAACCTGTTAACAACAACCTTTTTTGATGCGGCCAATGACGAGCAGCCTCTTTTAAAAAAGCTGCCCCATCCATCTCAGGCATGCGCATATCTGAAATGATCACATCAATATCATCACTTTCATTCAATAATAATAAAGCATCAGCACCACTGGATGCAATCAGCACCTCATAGCCTAAGGGAATAAAAAGTCGCTTCATGGAGCGCAGTATATTTTCTTCATCGTCAACAAAAAGTAACGTATCTTTTTTTTCTTCATTAGCTATATTCATAACAGCTTTCCTATGCCTTGCATCGTGGTGCTATTAGGGTGCTTGTTGAAAAAGTCAATCAACTTTTCTTTACTTAAAGGTTTTGCAATAAGGTAGCCTTGCACATAATCGCAGGCTTGAGTTTTCAACAATGCCAACTGCTCTTGATCTTCTACACCTTCAACGACAGTCTGCAAAGATAGGCTTTTACATAAATTTAAAATCGCATAAAGCACTTTGCAGGTTTTATCATTAACCAACATTTGCTTTGTAAACGATTGATCAATTTTAACAGTATCAAAAGGTAGATGGGTTAAATAACTCAAGGAAGAATATCCTGTCCCAAAATCATCTAACGCTAATTTTATACCCAGTTCGTGTAATCCCTTTAGTGTCTTTTCACAAACATACATATCTTCCAACAAAAGACTTTCAGTGACTTCTATTTCTATCTGCTCAGTTGGAATATCATATTGCCTTATGACATCATGAAATAGGCTTAATAACTCAGGGTTAGAAAATTCTTGCGCTGATAAATTCAAACTCACTTGTATTGGCCGCTTAATGTCATGTATAAACCTCTGTTGCAATTCACAAGCTTGATGCAGGGTTTTTCTTTCTATTTCTACAATTAATCCCGTCTCTTCGCATAGCGGCAAAAAATCACAGGGTGGAACCAGGCCAAACTCGGGATGATTCCACCTGACTAATGCTTCTACGCCTTCAATACGATTATTATTAAGGCTAAGTTTGGGTTGATAATGCAAGAGAAATTCATTAGCTTTAATGGCTTTGCGTATATCATTTTCCAGAATCAATTTGTGCTTAGTATTATCTTGCATGCTTGTCCGATAGCACTGATATTTACCTAGCGATTTTTCTTTAACGTAAGTTAGTGCAATATTGGCATGTTTCATTAACTCTTCAGCGCTGCTGCCATCCATGGGGTAGCGGCTAACACCCGCGTTGACGGTTAAATGCAATTCGTGTTTATCAAGCTGCAAAGATTCCGTAAAATGCCTTTCTAACCCGCTTAAATATTCTAAAAAATTAAATGTCCCCACCTCATAGGGTAATGTAAGCGCGAAGTTATCACCTTCTAATCGTGCAATGGTTTCTCCCTGTATACTCCATTGTTTTAACTTGTCAGCCACCCCTTTTAAGGCTAAATCACCATAATAATGTCCAAGAGCACCATTAATTTGTCTAAAACGTTCTAAATTTAACAGCACAACTAATATTTCATAGCCTTTTTCTTCTGCCGTTAACATTTGCTGAGATAAATTAGCCACAAAAACATCGCGATTAATTAAGCCTGTTAATGCATCATGTTGATAAAGATAACGTAATTCCTCTTCTTTTTGTTTGCCGTCATTAATATCAATAAAAGAGCAGGTGCAACTTTGAAGGGTCTGAGTCTGATTAAAAGTGGCAGCAACGGATAGAAAGACCAAAAAGGGCTCTTTATTACTTCTATAAAGATACATATTTCCTTGCCAGTGTCGCTTTTCTTTTAAGGTTTGCTCAATTTCTTGCCATTGTTGGGCACCTTTTTCTTCAGCATAAATGAAGCTTAAGGGTTTTCCTACCAACTCTTCGCCATAGTAACCCAACATCTGACAGCAGGCGGGGTTAACAGACTCAATGTTATACCCTTTGCCAATGGTTATAACCGCTTCAATGGCTTCAGCAACAGCCTGCCCTGCTTGTACCTCTTGCTTCTTTTTTTGATAAAATTCGAAGGCTTTATCAATATGAGAAATTAAGGTCTTATCATCCCAAGGTTTCACTAAAAATTTATAAATCCCACCCTCATTGATGGCGTCAGATACCGCCTCAAAATCAGCATAACCACTTAAGATCATACGAATACTATTAGGATACTGTTCTCTAACTTCTTTTAGAAATTCAGCCCCTGTCATGTGCGGCATTTTATGGTCAGAAATGATAACGGGAATTTCTTCTTTTTTGAGTAATTTCAACCCTTCTTCCCCACTGGGAGCCGTGATCACATCATACCCTTCAAAGGATAATTGCCTTAATAAAGCACGTAATACCTTTTCTTCATCATCTACGATTAATAGCTTTCTTTCCATGGGGTCTATCCAGATTGAGCTCTTCCACAAATAACATCGGCACCTTATACTGCATCTTTAATTCTTTTAAGAATTAATCTATAATACCTTTGAAAAATATTAAGGAGAAAAAATGCCAGCCGCCGCTCGCCAAGGGGATGCTCATAGCTGCCCACAACAAAAGCATACCGCCAAAAGCATCCTCCAAGGAGCTTCTACTGTTCTGATTAATGGTAAGCTTGCCGCACGCTTAGGGGATGCCTGTCAATGTTTGAATGGTCCTGATAATCAAATCACCACAGGCTCAAAAAAAGTCTTTATTAATGGCAAAGCAGCTGTAAGAATCGACGATAAAACAGCCCATGGGGGGAAAGTTACAGCAGGATCTGAGAATGTATTTATTGGCTGAAAGCCTGCCACCTGCGCTGATCTTATAGTGAATTAAATTCAATTCACTATACTCAAAAAAAAAAGCCCCTTAATAAGGGGCTTTTTCTGCTAACTCAATCTTTCTTTTTAATTGGTTTTAGCGTTAGCCTTAACTGCCGACTTCTCGTCTTTTACAGGCTTAGCCATAGATTTTTTAGCCGGAGCAGGCTTAGCCGTTACAGGAGCTGCTGCTGGCATGGCTTGCTGTTGCAGCGTTTGCGCTTGCTGCATCAACTCGGCCACTGTTTTGCCATTAATCATCCACTGACCTTTTTCAAAATTCACAGTCACGCGATAGCGTCCGTCTACCTTTTGGATGAAACCTAACTCCATCCAAGCTGCTAATTTTTGTTTGGCGTCAGGCACCTGCTGTGCGCTGTTGCCTCCATTATTACTCTGTGCCATCAGAGCCATGGCGACAGCGTGGCGTTTTTCCATCTGCCCCAACGCATCTTCAACAATGGACGTTGGAACCGCTAAATCAGCGGAGAATGCTACTGTTTGCATTAATTGCGGCAATGAAGCTTCTTGGCCTTTTGGAATCGGTGCAAAATGTAGTTGGCTATGGCCATCAATAAGCCCTTTGCTCGTGTTTATTTCCAGTTTTTCCACCGCAATACTGGCACCTTTACCCAGAACCGTCACAATAGCTTGCATAAGCTCTGATTGCTGTTCAGCTGTTGGCTTACCCTGAGAATGCTCATTAATTTCCTGGGCCAAGGCATTGAGTTTGGCCACCGCTTTTGCATCCAAGTTGTCACTGTTTGCTTTAAGTACCGCAGGACCATAATGCTTATCTTTCAATTGTAAGTCAGCGAATTTTAACAGCAATTTAGAAGCAATGAAGTCACCTTTTTGGTGGCTGGCAATGTCAAGGTGTAGACCTTTTAACAAGAATACCTGCTGGTTATTCTCGACCAGCGATAACATAGGAACCAATACGCTATTTTCGCCCAACCAAAAGCCATCTTTGCTTTTTTCTTCATTGTACCGCAAATTGATACCAGAAAAGTTTACGTTGGCTTGCTTTGCATTAACATCAACACCTAGTAAATGCAGGTTACCTTTGACGCTGGTGAAGGCTCCGTCTGTTTTCCAGCTACCCACGAGACCTTTCCAATCTACAGTTGCTTCGCCTTTCGGGTCCATATAAGTTATAGGGTTACCCTTTAGGGTGGTTAGCATAGCGCCATCAAGTTTGACGTGTGTAAGTCCGCTTATCACAACTTTATCCTTTAACGATTCAGGCAATCCTGAAACCACTTGAAGGCTTGTCCTGACAAAGGATTGACCCAACATCCAAAAATGGCCTTCTGTTTTACTAGAATCCCACAACACTGGACCATGTTCCAGCACATCGGTACTCACAAGCTTTATGCTTCGGTTGGGTTCAGTTTTTGTGGGAGGCAACTCAATCGTCGCTTCAACTTTAGCCTTAGAGGTAAACCAACCACGGTGATAACTCACAAGCCTCACCTGAAAATCATCAGAAGCAGGCACCTGTGCAAGCAGTTTTTCATACTGATTTTTGATCACAAATCCCATACCGAAGGGCATGCCCCCCACGAGGATAATTAAGAGTATAACAATGCTAATGCATAGTTTTTTCATGTGTGCCATCTCCTAGCGCTTGAACTGTCTCCAGTAATTTTCTTATAAAAGTTTCCGATAACCTTGCCTTGATAGGCAAAACCCAGTGATTATCCTTGCCAAAGTCCCTACATTTTACCGCATCTTTTTCGGTCATGACTACCATTAAATCATCATTAAAATAAAAATCTTCAACTTTGTACTGATAATGATCAGAAAATGGGTGCTCGATGACCTTTATGCCTAACTTTTTCAATTGATTAAAAAATCGCGAAGGATTTCCTATACCGGCAAAAGCATGTATTTTTTTATGAACCAATGCCTCTAATGATAACCGCTGGTTGAAATTTCGCAAGTTGTATAATTCATCGCAAACATAACACATCTCATGCTGCCCGCTTTTGGCCTTGCCATTAGCTACAATAAAATCCACAGATTTCAACCGAGACCAAGGCTCTCTCAAGGGCCCGGCAGGCAAACGTCGTGCCTTATCCAATGGTCTCGTGCTATCAACCACAGCAATTTCTATATCACGCGGCAAGGCATAGTGCTGCAAGCCATCATCGGACAAAATAAGATTACAATGGGTCTCTTGCAGTAATTTACTAGCTGCCTGTACACGATTCGGTGCAACCACCACCGGCACACCCGTACGCTGAAAAATAAGCAAGGGTTCATCACCTACCTCGCAGGCTTGGCTGGTTTTGCTTACCTGACAAGGCATACGGGCATAATCACCCCCATAGCCACGGCTTACCACACCAGGACGATACCCATGGGCTTGCAACAATTCCACCAATGCAATCAGTAGCGGCGTTTTCCCCGTGCCCCCTACACTGATATTGCCTATAACTATCACAGGCACAGCAAAAGGAGGATTAGGTTTACGGCGATAATAATGGCTTTTTACGGCATGGGCTAAGGCGTAAAACCAAGAAAAAGGCCACAGCAAATAAAAGGCCGGATGCCCGCTGTACCAGGCACGGGTAATGGCTTGTTTGAGTTGACTTAACATCAAGTCCGCCCGGCGGCCACATGCGAGCCATGATGAGACTGATGCAATTTAGCATAGCGCCCACCCTGAGCTAATAAATCCTGATGCCGCCCTTGCTCCAAAATACAGCCATCTTCCAAGACAATGATATTGTGGGCATGCTCGATAGTGGATAATCGATGAGCAATAACGAGCGTAGTACGATTTTCCATCAACTCAGCTAAGGCTGCTTGGATATGGCGCTCTGCCTCCGTATCCAAAGCAGAGGTGGCCTCATCCAAGATTAAGATGGGCGCATCCTTCAATAAGGCACGTGCAATGGCTAAACGCTGGCGCTGTCCACCCGATAATAACACCCCATTTTCACCGGTTAAGGTATCTAAGCCTTTGGGTAATTCATTAATAAATTCCATCGCATGGGCCGCTTCAGCGGCCGCTTTGATTTGCTTACGTGTTACACTGCCTTCACAGCCATAGGCAATATTGTTAGCGATCGTATCATTAAACAGCACCACATTCTGCGACACTAACGACAATTGGCGACGTAAATCTTTGAGGGTATAATCACAAATATTTTCTCCATCCAGACGAATATCGCCTTCAGTCACATCATAAAAGCGCGGCAATAAGCTGGCTAAAGTAGACTTACCGCTACCGGAACGCCCCACCAAGGCCACAGTTTGATTAGGTTCAATCTTCAGACTCACACCTTTCAATACATCCTTCTCAGCCTTAGGATAACGAAACATAATATTATCAAACTCAACAAGCCCCTTGGCCCTATTTAAGGTTTTGGTGCCCTTATCCACCTCAGGCTCACGGTCTAAAATCTCAAAAATACTCTCCGCGCCGGCTAAACCTTTTTGCAAATCCTTATTCACTTTTGTTAGACGTTTGATAGGCTGAAGCATAGCCAGCATCGCCGCCACCATGGATACCACGGTCCCGGCAGAAATAGTGGCTGACATGGCAAAGTAAACAATAATAGAGACAGCAATCCCGGCAACGATTTGTACCGTCGCCACACTGATGGAATTCAACACTACCACACGCATTTCACGTTGGCGACTTTCTTCGGTCGCCTCGTTAAATTTGTTGGTTTCGTAAGCTTGGCCACCAAACGTTCTTATGACCTTATAGCCATCAATGCCTTCTTCTGCAATAGAGGTTACACGCCCCATGACCTGCTGGATTTGTAAGCTTACCCGACGCATACCCCGGCTAGTCACATAGACGATGACCGCCACCACCGGCCCCACTAAAAAGAAAAATAGTGTGAGTTGCCAACTGTTAATAAACATCACCACCAACAGCCCTAAAATCAAAAAACTTTGTTGGATAATGGTAATCAACGCATTGGTGCTTGCCTTGGCCACCTGCTCCACATTATAAATAATGGCAGATAGCATATTGCCGGTGGTGGTTTGTTCATAATAGCTCGCCGGCAGCGCCAAATAATGGCCGAATAATGTTTGTCGCAACACCATGACGACCTGACGCGCTACATAGGAAAGCGAATAGTTAGCCAAAAAATTAGCGCAGCCTCGGGCAATAAACATCACCACAATGATAATAGGGATCCAGGTAATATAGTTTTGCTCGCGCCCAATGAGCCCTTTATCGAGAATGGATTTAACCAAGTAGGTAAAGGCAGAATCCACCCCCGAGCCAAACATAATGCCTATCACACCCAGCAGGAAAAACATCCAAAAGGGCTTTACGTAGCCTAAAAGTCGTTTATAAGTATGCAGGGAGCTTGTCTTTGCTTGTTTTTTGTGCAACTTTTAGCCTGTTTTTGCTTTTCTTAAAAGCTAAGATTACCTTTATTTTGAGCGGGTGTCGAATGAGAAGAGCGCCTACACCCAATTGTATTGGGCATAGGCGAGCTTTAGGCAGCGTTTAAAGCCTGAATTAGCTGGGTTCGAAGGAGAGAAACTCTATCTTTGGTTCTATAAAATTATCTTTTTGCCTAACATCCTGCTCCAATTGTTTTGCCAACCGCACAATTAAAGCAAAATCATAAACAAGAATTCGATGCCCTTCAGTAGGTCGCTTAAAGTGAGTATTGCTTTCAATATTCACAACGTTAAGGTAAAGCTCGGTGCCCCTTTGTACGCTTTGATCCTTACGCGTATTGGCATCATTTGCTAGCGACACCATTAACAAATCAATTTCGTTCAGAGGAATAACTGTCTTGCCTTCTGTCTTCCATTCTCCTACCTTCTTTCTTAGGTTGGCGAGCAGCTTTGGTGGTCTAGGCTTAAAAAAAGTTGGGGTGTACGTATAGGCACTCTTATTAAAAAGAGCTTGAGCAATTCGATGTAAAGGAATAGACACCTTATTATCTTCATGAATCACTATCGTATCTATCAATGATTTCTCTTCAGCTGTCCCACCTTTTGGATTAAATTCAGACCTATTGAAATGCTGCACAAAGGGGCTATCAGTATCTGCACTGGTACTTGGCTGCAAAAGCAACTTAACGGCTTCATTATCATCCCAATGGCCGTTGTTAGCAAAACAAGCATTGATACCGTTTCTGATACGCTGATGCTTTATCTGTAGCAATACATGGGCAAGTCCTATCTCTATGGGACAATTGGTTTGTGCTGTTGGCAAACTTGCCACCAAATCTTTGTCACCTAGATACCAAGCCCCCTTATAACGGTGAGTCATGTTATCTGCCACGTGTATTTTTTGTTCTTGCAAGGGCAAGCAAGCATCTTCTACAACTACCAACATCCAACTAGCAGAACATGTTTTATCAACGGCAAAAAATAATGTGCTATATTGCTCAGAGCCTTCCTGCTGAAAGGCGCCGCTGCACATTTGTACGTTACTCTTAATAGCCATCATTATATTCCCGCCCGCTAAATTGCCGGATATTTTTTCCATGACTAAAGAACTAAGCTGTAGCACAAGTTGTGAGAATATAGAGCCGCCCAAACGTCCCTGGATATAGGGATTATTCTTCTCCTTATTGTTAAAGTCTGCTTGGCTTACAAATTTACTGTAGTAAGCATCTCTAGCTGTTTCATATTTTTCGGAAGAAACGCCCAATAGACAAGCTCGAAGCTTATCTTGATTTACTTCATCAAGAGTAACGGGTTTATTATCCATAACCTTATCATTGCCCTGGCTAGGAGCAAGCCCCAAAAGCTGCGTGCGAAAAAATTCATTGCTTTCAGCAAATTGCTTTAAGCTACCACTAAAATAGTGGAGTGAATTGCCATCACGCTTAATAAGCTCGTCACCTTGTCTGCGAATCTCTAACTCTTGTTTACCTTGAGCCATACTGTATACCTCTTTAACTTGTACCAAACGAACCCATTTTTTAGCAGAATATCACCCAATACTTAAAGAAATATTATCAAATTATGAACAATTGTTAAGGTTTGCCGCCCGGGACGCTATACCAAAACCGTTTGGTTGCCTGTTTATAAGCTTGAGGAGGTAACAAGGGTTGGTTTGCTTGCAGGAAAAAAGTTAAAGCGCCCGTTTGCCAGGTTTCAGCTATTTTAATGCCCTGTGATGCATAACGGGCTAAAACCTGAGGGTGGGGAAAGCCAAAGCGATTGGCGTAACCGACGGAAAACACAGCATAATGTGGATGGACGGCATTTAAAAAAGCCCTTGTGGAAGAGGTGTTACTGCCATGATGTGGGGCTGAGAGAATATCAGCGCGCAGCTTAGCGGGCATGCGTTTTACTAAATAGCGTTCTTGTGCTTTTTCGATATCACCGGTTAATAAAACGCGGTGCTGCCCTACTTGAATGGATAAAACACAGGCACCGGCATTCCCCGGGCGTGCTAATTGTGGTGATGGATATAAAAATTCAAACCTGACACCATCCCACTGCCAGTGCTGACCCTGGCGGCAATGTCCCGTCAACGGGGGCAAAACCGGACTATCCACACTGCTGATAAGTTTTTTCACTGGCAATTGTGCCAAAATGGCGTTAAGGCCGCCGCGGTGATCAGCATCAGCATGGCTAATGACTATCGCATCAACCTGTTGGATACCCTGCGAACGCAAATAGGGTAAAACGGCCGCTGTGCCACCGCTAAAGGTAGGACTCAGCTGTGGCCCCGTATCATAAACCAATACGTGCTGCGCCGTCTGCAAGACAACGGCTAATCCTTGTCCCACCTGCAAAAAAGTCAAGCGTGCGCTGTTCGCTGGCAAGAAAGCCGTCTTGGGGAAAAAAAGCAATAAAAAACCCAAGCTACCTAGCCAACGCGCTGGCAGACCACGCGGCGCTAATACCAACAATATACTCGCCATAAAAAGTACCATAAACCATGGGTGTGCCCAGCTATGGTACCAGTGCACACCGGGTAACTGTGCTAAATAGGTCAAAAAATGCCACAACAGCCGTATAGGCCATAGGCTCAGTTCCAGGAGTGTAGGCGCTAAGGCGGGCACACACAGGCTAATAAACGCCGCCAACAGCACGAGGGGAATACCAATGACGCTCATCCAGGGCACCGCCAAAAAGTTCGCCAATGGGCTTATCCAAGAAGCCTGTTGAAATAATGCAAAGGACAATGGCAATAACCCCAGCGCCATCACCCATTGCAAGCGCCCAAACCTCCACCACAACCCCGTGTTATGCACCCGCTGCCCCATGCTATAACCGATGAGAAAAACCGCGGTAAAAGACAACCAAAAGCTACTGCTGAATACCGCCAACGGTTCCCAAGCTAAAATCACCAATAACGTCCAGGCAAGCTGTCGCCAAAATCCTGGTGGCAAATCCCACAGGATATGAATAGCCACAATGCCAAGCATCACTAAAGCCCGCTGCGTAGGTAGCGCAAAGCCTGCCAATGCACTGTAAAACGCTCCCACCAACAAAGCGCCTAAGATAGCGGCCTTTTGGGCTGGCCAATAGATACAAAGGCCTAAGCGCCCCCAAAACAGTTTTAACAACCAAAAGACTAATCCGGCAACCAAGCCAATGTGTAAACCAGAAATCGCCACCAAATGGCTAGTCCCCGTCACACGCAATGTATCCCACTGCTGCGGGCTTATCTTATCTCGCTCTCCCAACACCAACGCCAGCACAATGCCACCCAACGGTTCTTTGCCTAAGGCCGCTGATAAATGCCGATAGATCCATTGCCGCAGATTCTGTAAAGGATAATGATAGCGCTTATCGCTTAGCAATCGATGAGGTGCTTTAAGCACAACATAACCGCTAGCTCCTATACCCTGGCGTAATAATGCAAGACGACTATCAAAACCTCCAGGATTATACCACGTGCGGGGGCGCTTCAATTTCACGGTCCAATGCCATTGTTGCCCTACCGCCAACGAAGGTTTATGACCATAGCCGTAAACACTCAAACGCACTAATAGCGCCTTAGGCAAGGCTTTTCCAGCAAGCCTATTCACTGAAAATAAAAAGCGTGTGATACGGTCTCGCCGTGAAGGCCTTGTGGCAATAACCCCTGTCACCGTTACTCGTTTATTTTCGTAACGCAAAGGCAACTGTAGCGTCAACAGTTTCTCAGCACGCCAACACCCCCACATAACGCCGATTAAAATCCCCGCTAACATCACGCGCCCAGGTATGCTCGTCCTTTTCATGAACAGTATTGCAACACCACTGCTCAACCATAGTAGTATCCAGCCTGCTGCTGAAGGTAAAGCAGGCAACCAGCGCAGCATACTTAAACCCATTAGCAATCCTAAAGCCAGTTGACTTATGGGTTCCATCATCAAATAATACAAAGGAGCGGTGCGGCCTCTAAACAAATAAATTAATTTTATAATTTTTAATAAAATTAATTTTAGCATTAACTAACACCTATGCCAAAACATTTTATTAAAAAATATTTACCTAATCATGATGCGCTCAAACATCATAAGTCATTACAAATATTCGGAAGCATTTTACACAGCCCTAATTTATGGCACTTGAACCGCCGCTGTGTGGCCCGCGCTGCATTTATAGGCCTGTTTGCCTGCTTCTTGCCCATTCCTTTCCAAATGATTCTAGCGGCAGCCCTGGCAATTTTTTTTGAGGCCAACTTACCTATTTCTGTGGTATTGGTGTGGATTAGCAATCCTTTTACCATGCCACCTATTTTTTACTTTGCCTATAAAGTAGGCGCACTTATCTTACAACGCCCCGCCTTAGCCATTCCTGATGACATTACAAAAACCTGGCTCATTGAAGTATTGATGAAAGCATGGCTGCCGCTGTATCTGGGTGCTTTTGTCAGTGGAATAGTGGCCGGAGCCTTGGGCTATTGGTTGACACGCCTCGCTTGGCGCTGTTGGGTGGCTAGGCAATTAGAAAAACGCAAAAGGCGGTAAGCCCAACACCAAGGGTAAATTGGGCTTATTACTAGGGCCTGTTGACATTTCGCTTGCAAAAATGAACTGTCAACTATCCCTAAGCTCCTTAGGCAAAGCAAAAACGATATTTTCCTCTTTCCCTGCCCACTCTCGGACGGAGCCACCCCAGGTTTTGAGCTGTGTTACCACTTGCTGGACTAATAATTCTGGCGCTGACGCACCGGCGCTCACGCCTACGGTTTTTTTACCCTCAAGCCAAGCAGCATTGACCTCGTGAGCACCGTCTACTAAATAAGCCTCACAGCCTAACCGCTCGGCTAACTCACGCAGGCGATTAGAGTTAGAACTGGTTGGCGAACCTACCACAATAATCACCTCACAAAGGCCGGCTATTTCTTTGATGGCATCTTGTCGATTTTGTGTGGCATAACAAATATCTTCTTTGGAAGGACCCTGAATGAGAGGAAAACGTGCCTTCAGGGCGCTGATAATTTCATTGGTATCATCCACGGACAGGGTGGTTTGCGTCACATAAACCACGTGCTCAGGATCTTGAATGGCCAAGGCTGCCACGTCTTGTTTATTTTCCACTAAATAAATAGCCTTGTCAGGATTATCATACTGACCCAGCGTACCTTCCACTTCCGGATGCCCCGCATGTCCGATGAGCACGCATTCCATATTGTTACGACTGCAACGGGCCACTTCTACGTGTACCTTTGTCACTAAAGGACAAGTGGCATCTAAGACTTTCAAGTCGCGTGTTTTCGCTTGTTTGCGTACATCTTGAGACACGCCATGAGCGCTATAAATAACAGAAGAGCCTGGGGGAATAGTATCAATATCATCCACAAAAATGGCACCGCGCTCCCGCAGACTATCCACCACATATTTATTGTGCACCACTTCATGGCGTACATAAATAGGCGGGCCAATCATTTCTAAAGCGCGCTTAACAATTTCAATGGCTCTATCCACACCGGCACAAAAACCGCGCGGTTTAGCTAAAATAACCTCAAAGTTTTTCATCGGCAACCTCCTGGGGCGCAATGGCTAAAATTTCCACGTCAAACACTAACGCTTTATCGGCCAAAGGATGATTGAAATCAATCACAACGTCATCGTCCTCTTCCGCCACGACAACGCCTAAGATGCTTTGTCCGTTAGGCTGTTCAAACACAATAGCACGGCCCAACTCTACCTCACAGTCTTTTGGAAAATCTTGCCGCGGCAGCTTATGAATATTCCTTTCATCACTCAGGCCAAAACCTTCTTCCGGCGATATTTCAAAAGTCCGTTTATCTCCCACGCCAAGCCCTAACATCTTTTTCTCAATACCCGGGGTTAATGTGCCATCACCAAAGCTAAAGGTAACAGGATCCCCAGAAACATAGCTGGTTTCCACCATTTCTCCCTCGGGTAATTTAATGGAAAAATGCATGGTCACGGTGGCATTTTCTATAATGGCATTCACGCGTCTGTACTCCTAAAACTATCAACAATCAATATAACAGCGCCCACAGTAATGGCGCTATCGGCAACATTAAAAATAGCAAAGTGCCATTGTTTAAAATAAAGGCTCACATAATCCACCACATAACCGTAAAAAATACGATCCCAGCAATTACTCAGTGCTCCACCTAGAATTAACGCCAGCCCCAAACAAAACCAAAACCGCTTTGTCGAGGCGCGCCATAACCAAACTAAAATAACCAAACTCACTAACAGTGCAATGCCAACAAATAACCCTTGCTGCCAACCACTATGTTCACTCAAAAAGCTAAAGGCGGCACCACGATTATAAGAAAGCGTTAAGTTAAAGCCGGGAAAAACGGCCAAAGGCTCGCCATAGGTTAAATGGGCAAGAGATAACACTTTACTGGCGCGATCTAAAACAATCACCAACAAAGCAAGGCTTAACCAGGAGGAATAGCTGATAGTTTTTTGCAATAAGAGATGAGTACGCTTATTCATGGTAGCTACGCAAAACACCGCTGCTCCCCTGTACCAAAAACATTGGTTTCACAACGCGCACACAAGTTGGGATGTGTAGCATTGGCACTAACCTCAGGACGTCGATGCCAACAGCGCTCGCATTTTTCGTGCAACGAAGGCTTAACGTCCACCCAGACGTCGGCCAACTCTGTTTTTACTGCGTCATCGGTCGCCAATGCTTTAGTTTCTACACGAGCTTCGGACACAATAAGAATAAAGCGTAATTCTTCAGCCAGGCGTTCTAATAGTGATAAATAAGGTGCTCCACAATAAATATGCACCTCAGCATCTAAAGGAGAGCCAATAACATTATCTTTTCGCTTGGCTTCTAGCTCTTTGTTGACTGCTTCACGCGTGCTAATTAAAAGCGACCAGTCTGTTTCTGATAAGCTTGCGTTTTCATTTAAAGGACGCAATACTTCATACCAGGTTGTCATAAAAACACTGTCTGGTTGCTGTCCTGGCAAATAACGTAAAATTTCTTCGGCGGTAAAACTTAATACCGGCCCCATCCAACGCACCAGAGCCTGTAAAATATGATACATAGCCGTCTGTGCAGAACGACGTGCCGTGCTTTTTGTTTGTGTCGTGTACTGTCTGTCTTTGATGATATCTAAATAAAAGCCACCAAGATTGATGGCACAAAAATGATGGATTTTTTGAATCACCACATGAAATTGATACTCATCATAAGCGTTGACAATTTCTTTTTGGACAGCAAAAGCCTGAGCCATGGCCCACTGTTCTAAAGGCAGTAATTTTTCATAAGGCAACGCATGTTCTGCCGGCTCAAAACCTGCTAAATTAGCCAACAAAAAGCGCGCTGTGTTGCGGATACGCCGATAACTATCCATCTGACGTTTGATAATTTCATCGGAATAATGAATTTCTTGACGATAGTCAGAAGCCGCCACCCACAAACGTAGAATATCTGCCCCCATGGTTTTGATGACTTTCTTAGGCATCACCGTATTACCCAAGGACTTAGACATTTTTCGTCCTTTTCCATCCACCACAAAGCCATGAGTTAACACAGCCTTATAAGGCGATTCCTCATACATGGCCATGGCATTCAGTAAAGAGGTCTGAAACCAGCCACGATGCTGATCAGAACCTTCTAAATATAAATCAGCAGGCCATTGCAGGCCTTCGTCTTGTTGCACAACACAATAATGCGAACTACCGGAATCAAACCAAACATCCAATACATCAGGCACTTTTTCATAGTCTGCGGCATCATCACCAAGAAGCCGATCGGTGTCTAATTCAAACCACGCATTAATACCTTGTTTCTCGACCTCAAGGGCCACTTTTTCCATCAACGCGACTGTTTCGGGATGCAATTCACCGGTTTGTCGATGTACCCACAAACACAGCGGCACCCCCCAGCAACGTTGTCTAGAGACACACCAATCAGGACGTTGACCCACCATGCCGGCTATACGCGCTTTTCCCCACTGCGGTACCCATTGCACCTGATAAATAGCCTCGATTGCTTTTTCACGCAATTGTTGCTGTTCCATGCTAATGAACCATTGTTGCGTGGCGCGAAAAATTAAGGGGGTTTTATGTCGCCAACAATGGGGATAGCTATGGGTTAAAGTGCTGTGATGCAACAAGCGACCCTCGGCTTTTAGGCGTTCTAAAATCAGCGCATTGGCTTTAAAAATATGCTGGCCGGCAAACAAGGGCGTTTGCTCATTAAAGCAGCCATTAGACCCTACAAAATGATCCACGGGCAAACCGTATTGTTGCCCAATGGTGTAATCTTCTTGACCATGTCCCGGTGCCGTGTGCACACAACCGGTCCCGTCCTCAGTACTAACATGTTCCCCCAAAATTAACGGCACGCTCCTGGCATAAAAAGGATGTTGCAACAAGAGATGCTCTAAA
The DNA here is from genome assembly GCA_965230455.1 of Gammaproteobacteria bacterium. Lineage (GTDB taxonomy): Bacteria > Pseudomonadota > Gammaproteobacteria > CBDDKY01 > CBDDKY01 > CBDDKY01. Next base: position 1,020,154 of record CBDDKY010000003.1, on the reverse strand, counting down.
TCCGCACCCACACAATCGGCAACCACACGATAATTCTTAATGTCATAGGCCACCATGATATCTTTCATGCGCGCCTGTGCCATGAGTAAATATTCCAAACCCTGGGCACCATGGCACGCCACAATGACGTAATCAATAGCAGCTCCTAGGGCTACGGCCTGATTAGAAGGTAAAGTCCAAGGCGTTGTGGTCCAAATGACCACGGACAAAGGCCCGGCTAATTGAAAGTCTGGCGTATGCTGACAACGCGCTAACATAGCATTTTCATCTTCTACAGGAAAACGCACATGGATAGAAGGTGAATCCTTCTCAGCATATTCTACTTCGGCTTCTGCCAATGAAGAACCACAATCCAGACACCAATGCACCGGACGATAGCCTTTGTACAAATGCCCATTCTCGACAATTTTTGCAAAACTACGAATGATGCTCGCTTGATAATGGGGATGCATGGTCAAATAGGGCTCATCCCACTGCGCTAAAATACCTAGCCGTTTAAAATCCTCGCGCTGCCCATCAACCTGTTTAGTCGCATAAGCGGCACAAGCGTCCCGAAAGGTTTTTTTATCGGTTTTAACCCCAGGCTTGCCTAGTTTTTTTTCCACTTGATGCTCAATGGGTAAACCATGGCAATCCCAATGGGGCACAAACGGCGCATCAAAACCACTGAGGGTCCGCGCTTTTAAAACGATATCTTTCAAGACTTTATTGATAACATGCCCCATATGGATATCGCCATTGGCATAAGGCGGACCATCATGCAAAACAAATTTCTCACGTCCTTGGCAGTGCTGGCGCAAACGTGCATAGAGGTCGCTCTCAGCCCACTGTTTCAACATATCAGGCTCACGTTGAGCCAAGTTAGCTTTCATAGGAAAAGCGGTTTTCGGTAAATTTAGGGTATCTTTATAGTCACTCATGGGTCGTTATCTTAGGTTTGCAAAAAATGCCCTAGCCTGCCGTTCATCTTCTTGCATGGCTTGGGTTAATTCAGTTAAATCCTTGAATTTTTTTTCATCCCTTAATTTTTTTTCAAGGGCAACACTAAGGGATCTGCCGTATATTTCTTTATTAAAATCAAACAAATAGATTTCTAGCACGTGCGCTTTATCGCCGATAGTTGGTCGCCAGCCCAAGCTAGCTACCCCCGGCAGCGAAGAAGGCCCCAAACCTATTACTCGAACGGCGTGCACCCCGTAAGCCGGAGCTTTCAGCCGATGCAGCGCTATATTAGCCGTGGGAAAGCCCAACATTCTACCACGCTTATCGCCATGAATCACACGTCCACTGATCAGATAAGGACGGCCCACTAGTGCTTCAGCTGTTTTGAAAGCACCATTCGCCAGCGCTTGGCGGATACGAGTACTGCTAATACGCTTTCCTGCGAGGCTTGCCGTTTGCATTTGTTCCACGGCAATCCCTTTGTCTTTGCCATAAGCATGTAATAACTGAAAATCCCCCTGCCGCCCACGACCAAAGCGAAAATCATCCCCCACCACTAAGCGTTTGATATTAAAGGATTGACAAAGCAAGCGTGCCATAAAATCCTCGGCGCTGAGGGTGGCAAGCTCAGCATTAAAGGGTAGGCAACATACATATTCAATACCCGCCTCAGCAAAACCCTGCAGTTTGTCACGCAACGTACTCAAACGTGCGGGTGGGTCTTGGGGACGAAAAAATTCCTGGGGTTGTGGCTCAAAAATAATAATTAGCCGGGGAGAATTCTCTTGGGTGGATGCATGCATTAGCTGAGTAAGCACGGCTTGATGCCCACGGTGTAACCCATCAAAATTACCCAAGGTAGCCACGCACGCTGGCATATTTCTGGGAATATTATGGAAGCCACGAATAAATTTCATCAATATGAACTAATGTGTCAACAAAAAATCTTGCCCTATTGTAAAACAAGCACGCACAAAAGACGATGAAAACTTGACTAAAAACTGGCGGTTGGATACGCAGCCTTTCCACCCGATGTTACTGAAGCTGTTAGCCCAAAGCGTTAATGTCCGGTTTCAGTAAAAAATCATGTACTACCGGCATAGCCGGTAGTTTGAATTTGCCCCCTAAAAGGGGGCAAGGTTTCGCCCAGGCTCCATGGTTAATTTAACCTAAAATCCTCAGTTGAAATCGACTGCGGCCGCCTAACTCACCGAATCTAAAGGATTTTTCTCAATATTTTTTATTCACCGTATGGGTGATACGCTTTCACAAAAAATATCGAGAAAAATCCTTTATCTTCAGCAACTAAGTCGGCCTCGCGACGATTTCAACTGAGGATTTTAGGTTTAAATATGCAATTCTAGTTGAGCTTCTTTTTTATCATAAGCCTCTTGATTACGAATATACTCTCTAATAATATGCCCATCATAACCTGTCGTACTAACACAGTAACCTCGTGACCAAAAGCTCAAGCCACGAAAATTCCTTTGACGCACATATTTTTGATTGATCAGGATTGTTGATTTCCCTTTCAACTTCCCTATAGCATGTGCCACACTCAATTTTGGAGGAATTGATAATAACATATGCACATGATCTTTCATTACATGTCCTTCCTCCAAAATAATTTCATAACGCGAACATAATTCTGTCAATATCACGCCTAAATCTCGCCGTAAAGCACCAAACATTGCTTTTCTTCGGTATTTTGGTACGATGACAATCTGGTATCGACAATACCATTTTACATGAGACTGGCTTTTCCATTCTCTCATCATATAGTTCTCCTCTTCATTTAAAAGCCTGGGCAGGCTTGAAGAGGAGATACTATTCCTTAAAAATCTGCAACTCCGTGAACGGTAAAACCTTTTTTACTCACACCGCCATAGGCGGTGGCTTAGCGGGAGAGTTATTCCATACATCTTGTTTATCCCAGTTTTGAGGAAAGCCCATATTCTTAATGCTCAGACCAGGTGTATTAGGAAAAGCTAGAATAAATTTTTTTAACCTCTGAGGCCATGATGAGGAAGGGCATACCTGTTTTATAAAGTGCAGTAGAATACAAAGTACGAGATAAATTTTTGATGTTGAAGCACTTGCGCTTGATGAGTAACCGAAGGTGCGTAGCAAGTCTTTTCCTGGCAATTTAGGTTGATCTACAATACTTTTGTTCCACAAACGGCTATGATGTGCCGCTACATTCCTGATATAGTTAATGCTGCGTAGCCAGCTTTCCATTAATATCCAATTTTCATTTTTTTCACCGCTTGGTATATTATATTTTTTAGCAATCGTTAATTTATCTTTAACTTTTAACCCCTGGTAGAAATGAGACAATAACCCAAAGTCCCATAGCTCAACTGAAACCCAAATTGGCAAAGGTAAGTCGTACTTTTTTTTGTAGTGTTTGGTGAAATCATCTTTTGACCGCTTTATAGTTTGTTCTAACTTCTTTAACCATATTTCATAGTTTGTAGCATCATTTTTTTTTGATTTCTTTTGGGTGAAATTATTATGTAGTAGCTCTGGCTTTCTATGAGCAAAAGGATCTATTCTTCCAAGCTCATGTGAAAGTTCTACTCTAAGTGATACTTCGATTCTTTCTATACCATCAAGCAAAAGTAAGCGAAATTTTTTATCGTAGACATATAAAGCTATAACATCTTTAAAGTTACTATGATCAATAAAATTATCTTCTCGATAACCTTCAGGCTTTTGCTTTCGAAAAGGATACCAGTAAGCACTTAACCGATAATAGCCTATTCGTTTTAAGTAATCTTTGGCTACATTATCGTTAGTTATGTTTAGAGAGCGAGACTTTAATAACTTAACCTGCTCATCAAATGAGAGCCATGGTTTCTTGTATGTTGACATTAAACTTTATTAATGGTAAATTTCGGATTTGATTAAATTTTCCCTGGCGTATTATCACACTAGACAAAAAACAGTACTTGATTGGTTTTGAAGCAAAAGAGAACCCACCCGTACTAGATATAGCAGAGGGGTAGGCCGTGTTAAGGTAAATATACAACTACAAGTTGTATAAGTCAATACGTCGCAACGATGTATATATGTACATTGCATAACCTTTTGATTTAATTGAATTATTTAGCACCCGTTCAGTTACCCCGCTGTGGATACACATTAAGATGGCTGCCATGGTTTATTGGATAACTTGCTCAAAGCCATATAATTAATATGGCGGCTGTTTACTTGGTTGGAGGCGGGCGTTGGATTTTGTGTTCTTTTTTGATACACAGGGGTTCTTACTTCCGATAATATTACATTATCGGCAGCAATAATCTAGCGTATCGCGCGTATACAGCGTAGACTTTTTAAACAATTTCTATGTATAATCCAACGATTATATGTAGCTGTCTACAACGCCATGTATAATTAGCTACCACCAGACATTTTAACTTTGCTGAAACCGGACATTAACGCTTTGGGCTAACACACGATGTTACTGAAGCTTGCTTTTTGTTTGAATTTCGTTCAAACTTATAGGCAGGTGTTTAGTAGAGTTGGTATTTTCTGAACCGTTACTTTTACGAGTCCTGGAGACTATGGTTACTCGACATCGGTGTGCAAGCCCACCTCGCCGTGGGAAGCCTAATGAGTCGGTACTTGTTTCCACCTGTACCTTAGGGCTCAGAGAAACAATTCTGCTTAACACCCTCTTCTTTATAGGCCTTCTTCATATGGGTCATAATACCCACTCCCCTCACATCCCAAACAGCGTTGGAACGTGGCGCGCGCTGGTGTTTTTACTAGCGCTTCTGCCGCGGCATCCATATTGCCTCCAGCCGCACTAAAAGGCAAAGAAACCACAAAAACAGCACTACCAATCACCGTAGCCACAAACAGTAGAGGCCTGGCGACTACCGCATCAACCACCATGGCTGCTGCACTGGGATCTTCTTTAATATCTTCTGTACCCGCGGCCCAAGAAACCTTGGGAAATAAGGCAATAGAAAGCACAAAAAACAGGCAAATGGAAAAATGTTGGCCTCTTTTAAACCTGGACATGTGAGAGCTCCTTCAACCCACGAGAGCTTATCTCCACGCAAAATGCATGCCGTAGAGCGCCAGCGTTACGTTTTTTTTGCCCTGTGATTTTTCGCCTGCAGCGCGGCTACAATCTTTTCTGCCTGAACTTTAGAGTAACAAGCAGGCAATTGGGTTTTTTCCCCCAGGGGTTGTTGGATAGGCGCTACATCCACCATTTGCCCGTTGATCATAACCATCATCAAGCCATGAAGATTATTACGGGTTAAATCCCTGAGCTGAGTCGTTGAGGCTTTATCCAAGGCCCACTGTACACCATAACAACCTGCTTTTTGCCCCGGCACCACTTTTACTTCGGTGATATTTTGCGGCATCATCATCAAACCTTGTTTTACGATGACAAACTGCAGAGGATAGCTCGGTGGCGTTAGGGACGGCTTAGGCAGTTTTTTATCTGAGGCATTTGCTGGGAAAACCAATAAGAACAATAGTAGGCCAAACACGGCCGACCCCATGAACATCATGAGTCGTTGCTGCTTTTGTTGAGTCATTGCATCTTTCATCTTCATACTAACCTCTAATGGAAAACTTACCGGGACCATTCACCATCACATATAACATGCCTCCGATCAAACCAGCATTTTTAAGAAATTGTGTCATATGCAACTTCGCTGCTGTTCCCCCCATGAACCAAAAATTATGATAAGTAAAGGTGGCCACCACGGTGAAAAGCAACATCAAACACGCGAAAAAACGGCTATAAAAACCCATGATTAAAAAAATTCCACCACCCAGCTCTACTAAAATAATCAATGCCAAGGCAAACTCACTGGCTGGAACACCCATGGCGACAAGGCTTGCCGCCGTTGCCGAAAATGACGTTAACTTTCCCCAACCCGCCACAACAAATACAAGTGCAAGGCAAATACGCCCTACCAATAGCAAACTATTTTGTAAAATTTCATTGGCTCTCATATCATCATATTCTCTTTGCAATAGGCGATGGGTATTATAAAATATTTTTACGCTAAAATCTCTAGGGCCTGTTAGCCGTTCATTTTTATGCTGTAGCTTAAACCTAAAATCAGCAGTAAATCGCGTCTTTTTGGTGTAACAGATTGATTTAGATAAGGAAACTAAAAAAGCGGAATACACCTTATTGGTGATGGAGACTTTTTTTGTTTTCTTAGATGAATCAAGATGTTATCGCCAAAAACGTGATTTACTGCTGATTTTAGGTTAAATAAAACCGGTGCAAAAATGAACGGTTAACAAACCCTACGCACGCTTAAAACAAACGGAAACATTATGTACACAGGCATCATTCAAGCAACAGCCCCGGTTATAAGTCTTTTAAGAAAACCAGGTTTATTGACACTCACAATACAATTTCCCGACGTTATGCTACAGGATTTGCAGTTAGGGGCCAGTGTCAGCGTAGACGGTGTATGTCTTAGCGTGGTTGCCATTGCTAACAATGACGTGACCTTTGATGTCATGGCAGAAACTCTCGCGCGCACCACGCTAGGCTTGCTGCAAGAGAAGCAGCGGGTTCATCTAGAACGCTCCGCCCGCGCCGGTGATGAAATTGGTGGCCACCAACTCTCAGGCCATATCGATGCCATGGCAGAAATTATCCACATTGATACACCAGAAAACAATTACATCATCACTTTTCAGATGCCTGAAGCCTATGCTAACTATTTTTTTGAAAAGGGCTTTATTGCCCTAGCCGGTGCCAGCTTAACCCTGGTGGATGTGAATAAAGAAACTCAGCGCTTTAAAGTACATTTAATTCCAGAAACACTAAAGTGCACCACTTTTAAAGACAAAAAAATTGGTGATACTGTTAATGTAGAAATTGACCGGCAAACGCAAATCACCGTGGACACGGTGGAAAGCTTTTTAGCCTCGCAAGCCGGTTACATGCTCTAGGGCGTTAAGAAAAGATAGAACCCACTGAATTCATCAAAAAGCGTTTACAAGCACATCATATTGGCATTAAAATGCTCCTAGATTCTGGGGAGCTTTATAGTTAGTTTATATAGGGCTGAGAGGCTTGCGTGCAAGCGACCCTTTGCAGCATTCACCGTTGTTGCAAACACTTGCTGGATAATGCCAGCCTAGGAAACACCATGAAGCCTGCTATTGTCCTTCGTGATTTGGTTTTAACACGCCAAACTAAAGCTATTTTCACTCATCTCAGCGCACAATTTGAAGCCGGGCAATTTACATGTCTGCTGGGGCTCAGCGGTACGGGTAAATCTAGCCTACTTGCTTGTATCGCCAATGTTGTGCCTTACCAGGGGGAAATTACCGATGCCCACGGCAAACCTCTGCATCAACAAGTAGCCTATATGGCCCAAGAAGACTTATTGTTACCCTGGCTTAGTGTGCTGGATAATGTAACCCTCGGCAGCCGACTCCGAGGCAAAAAACCACAACAAGAAAAAGCGCTGATGCTGCTGGAACAGGTGGGGCTATACAAAGAAAAAGACCAGCGCCCGGCTAAGCTTTCCGGCGGTATGCGCCAACGTGTGGCTCTGGCCCGCACCCTCATGGAAGACAAGCCTATCATCCTCATGGATGAACCTTTTAGTGCGCTAGATGCCATTACACGCCAGCGCATGCAAGCCCTAAGCGCTGAATTATTTAACAAAAAAACAGTCATACTGGTAACCCATGACCCGGTGGAAGCATTACGACTAGGCCATAGTATTTATCTATTGACCTCTCTCGCACCTTATCTTTCACGCCCTATTTGCCTCAATACGCCCCCCTTACGCCCAACGTCCGACCATGAATTGCTACATTGGCAAACAAAGATTCTCCAGAAACTAGGCGCGGCACAACAAGAGGAACCATTATGATTCAGCGTAGCCTACTCTTGGGATGTTTTTCACTGGTCATTTGGCAAGGCTTTGTTTGGTATTTCCAAATTCCAGCTTTTATGCTGCCTTCTCCGCTATTAGTAGCCATCACTGGCTGGCATAATGCCCACCTCATTATGCAACAAGCCTTGCCCACCTTGTTAGAAATCTGTCTTGGACTGTTTTTCGGCACGATATTGGGGGTGATGAGCGCATTATTAATGGCCTATTGCCGCCTCATCCATCATTGGCTCAAGCCCCTGCTACTCATCAGCCAAGCTATCCCAACCTTTGCCATTGCCCCTTTATTGGTCCTGTGGTTTGGCTATGGAATGTCGTCTAAAATCATCACCACCATCATTATGATTTTTTTCCCTATCACCAGCGCTTTTTTAGATGGATTACAGCGCACCCCTGCGGCTTGGGAAGCTTTAGCGACAACCATGAATGCCTCCCCTTGGCGTCTATTATGGTATATAAAAATCCCGGCAGCCTTACCCGCCTTAGCCTCCGGGTTAAGAGTTGCTGCAGCCATTGCGCCCATTGGCGCTGTGGCAGGTGAATGGGTAGGTGCCAGTCAAGGTCTGGGGTTTTTGATGCTCAACGCCAATGGCCGACTCAACGTAGCATTGATGTTTGCTGCCTTGTTTACCTTGGTGGTGATAGGACTCACTTTGTTTTTCACACTGGATAAATTATTAAGCTATTGGTTACCGTGGGAGAGGGAATACAAATGAAAAATATATGCTGGACACTGCTTTTTCTGCCTTGCTTTGCTTGGGCAAATGCACCATTGACGCTGGTATTGGACTATTTTGTAAATCCTTCGCAGGCCCCTATTTTTGTGGCGCAAGAGCAAGGCTTCTATAAACAACAGGGCCTCGATATAAAAATTGTCGCACCCACCAATAGCATCGACCCCAGCAAATGGGTCGCCACCGGTAAAGCCGATATTGCCATTGCTTATCAACCACAACTGTATTTACAAGCCCAACAGGGCCTACCACTTATTCGCATTGGCACCCTTATCGATAAACCGTTGAGTTGTGTTACCGTATTAGCTAAAGGCCCCATTCATTCTCTGGCGGATCTCAAAGGCAAAACCATTGCTTACAGCAGCGGTGGTATTGCCAACCTCACCTTAGGAGTCATGCTCGCACAGCATCATGTTGCATTATCCGAGGTTAATGTAGTGGATGTGAATTTTAATTTAGTACAAGCACTTTTATCCCACCGCGCCGCCGCCATCAGCGGTGGTTTTCGTAATGTGGAACCCGAGGAAATCCGCCAAGCTGGTTATAAGCCTTTAAATTTTTATCCTGAGAATAATGGCGTACCACCTTATGATGCCTTAATTTTTGTGGCCAACAAAAAAAAGAGCCGCGACCCGCGCCTTAAAAAATTTCTGCTTGCCACCCAACAGGGCGTTGCTTACTTACGCGCCCACCCTAACAGCACCTGGCAAACCTTTGCTAAAGCGCACCCTGACATTAACAATGACTTAAATAAACGCATTTGGGCGCAAACCATACCTTACTTTGCCAGCGACCCCAGTTTTCTTGATAAAGCCAAGTACCAACAGTTTGCTGACTTTTTATATAAAAACCATAGGCTAAAGCAAAAACTCGCACTACAAGACTATGCAGTCAGCCTCAACTCAACTAATCGTTAATCAGATGCCAGAATTACCCGAAGTAGAAACCTGCAAACGCGGTATCGAACCGCATATTCTCAATACGCGCATAAAACACATTATCGTACGCCACACACAATTACGCTGGCCCATTCCTAACAACCTCGCTGAATGCTTAGTGGGACAACGCATCACGGAAATCCAACGTCGTGCGAAGTATCTGTTATTAATAACCTCAACGGGAGTACTTCTCATACATTTAGGCATGTCTGGCTCACTCCGTATTATTCCACCTGAAACCGACCCACAAAAGCACGATCACGTGGATATTGTATTTAGCGCTAAATGCTGTCTGCGTTATAATGATCCGCGGCGATTTGGCGCTATGCTGTGGATAGAGCAACCCTGGCAACAGCACAAGCTATTAAAACACCTCGGCGTAGAACCCCTAGAGCGTGCCTTTTCTGCTCAGTATTTATTGCAACAAAGCCGCCATAAAAAATTACCGCTAAAAACGTTTATTATGAACCAGAAAATTGTAGTCGGTGTGGGTAATATTTACGCCAATGAAGCCTTATTTTTAGCGAACCTCCACCCCCAACTACCCGCGCAAAACCTAACGCTGTCACAATGTCAAACCTTAACCAACATCATCAAAAAAGTACTTCGCCAAGCTATCCAGCGTGGTGGTACCACGCTACGGGATTTTGTCAACACTGAAGGAAAGCCAGGTTATTTTCAACAGTCACTACAGGTTTACGGTCGTGGCGGCCAAGCCTGCAGACACTGTAATAGTCTACTGGAAGAAATCCGCCTAGGGCAACGCAGCACGGTATTTTGTCCAGGCTGTCAACCGCTCATATCAAATAGTCCCTAGGGCCTGTTAACAATTCAAGATTTTTGTTCAAAAACAAGGCGAATTGCTTGCGAGCAGCGGAATGTATACGTAATAACCTGGGCTCGATTTTTAATGCAATAACGCGCAACCTTTTGTTATGTGCCTTTACCTTAAACCTAAATTCTGCAGTTGAAATCTACTGCGGAATTTAGGTTAAATCATACTAATATAACGATAAATAAAATATGATTTCTTTCGGTATAACTAGCACTTTTAACAATCGCAACTCAACAAAACGATTCAACTCTACAGCTTTTATACCTTTATGATAATATGATAACTCCCCGCAGCCGTATGTAGTCAGCCATTATACGCTATTTCTGAACGTTGCTGTGAAGAAACTGTCAACTCCGCCCCTTCCTCCAATGGTAATGCGCTTAAATTTATGGGTGACTCCCTAGAGTTATCTATCTGTTCCAATTCTGCCTGCTCCTGAGAGTTCAACGCCGTAAGTAAGCGCCTTGTCGTTGAGCGATTATTCAGCGCAGCTGGAAAACCGTAGGCGGTCGCATTAGAATTATCCTCAATGAATTGACGATATGCACTATTCAACAAAGACAAATTAAAAAATTCACCACTTGGACGACCTGCATTCAAAATATAACGCTTTGCAGCTACAACTAAGGTTCTGTATTCTGTCGCGCGTTTTCCGATGGTGTACCTATCTAATGTTTCTTGAGCCACATTAGCTTCCACCATTTGCCAAATGTTTCGCACATCCTCAACCTGTGATTCATTTCCTCTAAAATAATTAAATAATATCGCTCGGCAAGCTCGGTTAGAATTACTGGCTTTTTTAAGACTTCGAATAAACAAACTAATCAGATCTGGTTTGTGGCTGCTGTTCGCTAAAATGTTGGTTTTTAAAACAATAAGCCACTGTAAAATCAATGGTAATTGTTTATCATCCAATTTATGATGGCGCTGATTCTGTTTAAAATAAGCACCACATATTTCTCGCAATCGTTGCACAATCACTGACTCTACGTCTCGAAGTCCCTGTGCAGATGCAGTTTGCTGCTGTGATAATAATACCTGCAAAACATGAGTTTTAGTATTACTATCTTCGAAGAAAAAACAGCCTGACAGAAAGTTGTAACACAGCGCTCTCACCTTATCTACGCCGTTAAGCCCATAAACACAACCTTGCAGCAAGTCTCTAACCAACATAATTATCAAATAACGTGCTGCAGCATGATTTTCAAAAGCACTTTCTTCAAGTATTGCAGAAAACATCTCCTCAATAATGTTATAAAGCTCATCTTCATCAATATTATCAATATCAGGGCTGCAACGTGCATTTTTAACTTGTAGATAAAGCATCACGGCACTAGCTAATTCTTGGCGAAACTGATAAATATTACGGCACCATGCTTTTTTACGCCAACGCTCTAAACAAGCAAGTCTCAATTCATTACCTATACCAAGGGTTTGTCGACCTAAATCTGTTAGTGGTCCAACTAAACCACCAACAGCCAATGGATTAACCGTGATGGCAAATCCTGTAACACCCGCTATTTTAACCGTACTCCATAACGCAGCAAGCCCATGAAGAGCTGCTGCCGACAAATGTGCTGTGGTATGAGTTTTTGTGATTTGGTTTAGCGTTTGTTTGGTTAACTCCAATAAAGGCTGTAGATGGCGTCGATGCGCGAGGTTGAGCACTTTACTAAAAGGCTTCAACTGCTCGGACACCCACAGGGCATTTTCTGTATCAAGCTGCATATTAGCATCAATCAATGCACTCAATACTTCTAGCCATAAGGTTAAATAATACTGCAGGGTTACCTCATCAGTACTATCTGAAATTGTAACCGTTAACACGGCCCTAAAATCGCTTGAACTAAACAAATGAGTTAATTCTTCAATCGTTAACCATTGCGTATGACCACGATTGGCAAGCTTTAACAGCGTTAGTAACGCCATGCGCTGCTGAGTATTTAAAAAGGGGCTAGCTTGCAAATAGCAAATATAGGCCTTCAATAAGGAAAGGTATTGATTTTTACTGTTAGCTTGCTGTGCCAAAAAAACTAATTGTTCAATACTATCCTGGCTGACGTGAACGCTTTGAATAAATTGCTTGGCAATGCTTTCATAAAGCCTATCTAGTAGAACAGTCGTCTTAGTATTGGGAGTATCTAACTCACCCTGTTGCTTAAGCCTAAATATAAACTCAAAGCTGGCAATGGCTTCGGGGTATATGGGATATATTTGCTCTCCTTCTACCGTAAAACCTTTTGCCGTTATCAATACAACTACCTGCTCACGAATGCTATTATCACAAAGGGATAAAACTGTTTGGCCTGCGGTAGTCTTCGCCATTATATCGATACGAGTTTCATTAATAAGCCATTTCACGAAGGCATAATGACCTTTCTTGGCTGCCATGTGTAGTACATTCCAGCCATCTGTAGCCTCCAGCAAGGAAGCCCCGTGTTGCAGTAGCCATTTGACTGTTTCAAAGTGCCCTTCGCTAGCAGCAACAAGCAAAGCTGTCCAATTACCCTCTGCTTTCTCCGAAAGAGGCAACCCCTGTTCAAACAACCATTTGACTACGTTTAGATGACCTCTTGAGGCTGCTACATATACTGCGGTTATGCCGGTATCAGTTTTGGCCACGAAGTCCACCTCCTTATCTAACAACCATTGCAACACATTAAGGCAACCAGCGTATGCGGCAAAGTGCACGATATTTTGGTCTCGATGGTCCACCTCTGTCAGCGATACACCATGACTTAATAAGCATTTTATAATATCAATATGACCATTCGCAGCCGCAGTATGCAGCGGAGTCTGTCCGAGGTTTGCCTCCGGCGCTGAGAGAGGAATATCTTGTTGACACAGCCAATCGACCATTTCAACAGACCCAAGCATCGACGCAAGATGCAGCACGGTCATACCGTCGGCACAGGTGCGTGTTAGAGAAGCACCTGCATTAACTAAGCACTGCACCATATCAAGATGGCCGCGGCATATAGCAAGCTGGAGGGGTGTAATAGCAATGCTCTCTTCACTTCTACTATAGATTAAAAATTCAGTTGATTCTTCCATGAGAGGCACTTTTTTCTTTAGCAACCATTTCACTATAGGCAGATTGTTGTTATTGGCCGCTATGTGTAGTACCGTTGTTCCTTCATTAGTTTTCTCCAAAAGGGATAGTTTCTGTTCAAACAACCATTTGAGCACGTCAAGATGTCCTTCTTGAGCTGCTACATGCACTGCAGTTTCGCCAGCATTGGTTTTGGCAGTGAGGGGTACCTGCTTCCCTAACAACCATTTGAGCACGTCAAGATGTCCATTTTTAGCTGCTACATGCACTGCGGTTGCGCCAATATTGGTTTTAGTAGTCAGGGACAACCCCTGTTCAAACAACCATTTGAGCACGTCAAGATGTCCTTCTTGAGCTGCTACATGCACTGCAGTTTCGCCAGCATTGGTTTTAGCGGTCAGGAGCAGCCCCTGTTCAAACAACCATTTGAGCACGCTAAGATGACCCTTGAAGGCTGCTACATGCACTGCGGTTGCGCCAGCATTGGTTTTAGCAGTCAGGGACAACCCCTGTTCAAACAACCATTCGAGCACGTCAAGATGTCCATTTTCAGCTGCTACATGCACTGCGGTTGCGCCAGCATTGGTTTTAGTAGTCAGGGACAACCCCTGTTCAAACAACCATTCGAGCACGTCAAGATGTCCATTTTCAGCTGCTACATGCACTGCGGTTAGGCCACCATTCGTTTTGGCAGTGAGGGGTACCTGCTTCCCTAACAACCATTTGAGCACGTCAAGATGTCCTTCTTGAGCTGCCGCATGCACTGCGGTTAGGCCACCATTCGTTTTGGCAGTGAGGGGTACCTGCTTCCCTAACAACCATTGCAACACATTAAGGCGCCCCCTAAGTGCGGCATAATGTACAATATTTTGGCCGTTACGGTCTACTTCTGTCAGCGATACACCATGACTTAATAAGCATTTTATAATATCAATACGACCACTCACAGCTGCACTGTGCAGCGGAGTCTGTCCGCTGTCCAACGTCTGCGCTAAAAGAGGAATATCTTGTTGACACAGCCAATCGACCATTTCAACAGACCCAAGCATCGACGCAAGATGCAGCACGGTCATACCGTTGGCACAGGTGCGTGTTAGAGAAGCACCTGCACTAACTAAGCACTGCACCATATCAAGATGGCCGAGGCATGTAGCAAGCTGGAGGGGGGTAATCCAACCGCACTCTGCTAAACCCACATCCGCTGACTCCTCTAAAGGCGATTCATTCCAGATTAAACATTTCACCATCTGCAAATCACTATTAAGGATTGCCCTATGCAACAGAGTATGTCCCCTATTATCTTTTTCTGACAAGGGAGCACCTAGCTTATATAAGCAGTTCACTACCATAGCTCCGGTAGAGGGCATGTTAACTGCCAGTTGCAGAGGAGAATCACCACTGTTATTTCTCTCTGTCAGCAATGAGGCATTTTTTTCACATACCCACTGGATAGCCTTCAATAGTCTCTGGATAGCTTCAAATGAAAGGTAGCGTCGTCTACCAGATAAAGCGACGTTAATTAAAAGATGTACTACGGTTTGGCCATCCTGAGTTTTTTCCGCTAGTAAGGAAGCATTTTTTTTCCATGCCCACTGAATGACATCAAGCTGGCCATGAGAAGCAGCTGCATGAATGAATAAAACTCCTTGATTAGCGCTCTCTGTTAGGGTGAAATCTTTTTTGAGCAACCATTCGAGGATATGGATGTGACCGCCTGCCGCCGCATAGTGCATAAGAGACCTATCCCCCCTATCTTTTTCTAACAAGGAAATTTTATTTTGATGCAAATACTTAAGGAGACCAAGTTGGCCACCAACAGCAGCACTATGAATAATTAAACCTCCATTATTATCTTCTTTTCTTAAGGAAAGCCCCTTTTCTAACAACCATTCAAAAATATGGATGTGGCCACCCACCGCCGCATAATGCATGGGAGACCTACCCACCTCATCTTTTTCTAACAAGGAAACTCCACATTGATGCAAATACTTAAAGACATCAAGATGGCCATTACCAGCGGCCTTGAAAAGCGCATAATATATGAGAGACTTACCCACCTCATCTTTTTCTAACAAGGAAACTCCACATTGATGCAAATACTTAAGGACATCAAGATGGCCATTACTAGCAGCCCTGACAATTGAAAAAGGGCCTATCTTACCTCCTTCTACGGTAACACCTTGCGCATGCAACCACTGAATAACTTTAAGATGGCCAGACTGTGCTGCACAATTTACTGCCAGACGGCAATATTCTCTCTCTTGTAATAGCTCAGGGTTTTGTTCTACACGTTGCTTTATCAACCTAGCAATAGACTCAGCATCGACATCGACCTTGATACTTGCTCTAAACAGTTCAGATACTATTTTACGTAACAACATGACAAACCTCCATTATTTTTAAAGTTTTTTGCAGTGCAAGCCAACATGTAATCGATTGGTTGATAATAACATGATTTGGTAAACATCCCCTAAAGCTAAAATAAGACTACTTTAAAGAAAAATTTCCTGTAAGTTTGACTTCTTCCAAATTTCTACCACATGATAAAAAAATATTAAATCAAAAGTAGCATCAATATCAACAACGTCCATTTCTTAAGCTAATTTTGTGCTCTAGTATCTTTCACCCCGACACTCAACTTTCCTAACACACGGTAATGTCACTTTTTATGCTTTAGAAAGACAGCTTTTTGGACGGTCTTTATTTCGTACTTTTTCATTCTATAACGTTATACATAGCTGCAGTACGATGGGATTATTTTGATGAAAATGATAACAACTGGATTCATACTGCTAACTGTTTGATGGGCGCTTACATTAGATAATTATTGCCAGAGCTTCACAAGCACTAAGAGTTTGCCAAGATGAAAATGGAGCGCATGGTCACTCAAGAGGCTGATTAACAATCCGTGCTCTGAGCCATCAACACCTCTTTGCATAGCCAGCTGGTTCCATTCTTCATAGGATTTCCAGTCTTGTATAAAAACCTCCACAAGCCAACGGAGCGAATAGGATTTTAGGATAATGTCAACGTCAAGCCAAGTTGCATCATTGGCAACTAGATAGCGATAATCTTCTTCACCTTCATATTTTAATACAATAACACGCGACCTTTTATCGTGCGCCTTTACCTTAAATTTAGCAGTGCGATAAGTTATTTTCTTTTTATTAAAACGCAGTGTGATTTCTTCAGTTTTACCCTGGTAGTTTTCAAAAAACTTTTGTACCTGAATAAAGCGACCATTAACATTAATCAGTTGAGTTCTTTAATCTGACTTAATACCTGGGCTTGTCCAGTAGCAGCAACAGCACCATCAAAAAATTCTTTGTTGCCGTAAAAAGTATCTCCAATGACAGCTTTGATTTTTAAGTCACTAAAATTAGACTTAAAGTCACTAAGTACCTCTCATTGCCAATGATATTTTAGTTGGGTAATTTGGATTGTGCCCTGGCATTTTTGGCCGGTATTTTTTTGTATCCCCTTCTTTCTTAGTCGTTTATCTTCTTTACGCCATGCTGAAATATCTGGGTCTGGTTCATAAAACCTAAAGCCAACAAGAATCGTTATTGTTAACGTATCACTGACCAATAGTAAAAAAATAATGTTTTGGCCACTAAAAAAACCAGCGTGCTTTTTGTCACGTATTTTATGCACCTTTGCAATTTCTGTTGTGTTTTTAATGAGTAATGATTAAGCCCAATATCACAAAGGATAACCAGTAACACTGTAGCTTGCTCAATTTCTGTTCTGGAGAATGCTGCTTGATAGCATCATTGAGTCATTCTACATAATCTTTTATGAATGGTAATCCTTCGCCAATAATCATCCCGTGTCGCACCCTGATATAAATTTGTTCAAAAAATAATACAGGGTTCAGCCTACGGCGTCAAAAACTTGATAGTCGAGTTAAGCCTTGTATCTAAATTCCGCAGTTGAACAATTCGGCCGTAGGCGAACGAGATTGTCTCCTGGTTTGATGTCGCCTACGCGGGAAACCCGCGTAGGCTCCCAAAGGGGAAAATTGCATTTTTCCCCTGCCTGTGCCCCCTTGGGTACCTGTGCCCCCTTGGGTACCTGTGCCCTCTTGGGTATGGAAACCCCATCGCCTTTGCCTCGGGGGCTAGCCCCCGAGATTCCTCACTTTGAAATCTACTGCGGAATTCAGTTTAAAAAAATCAACCGCGCTTTTGGGGCTGTCTCAAAATTAACAGCGGACATGACCAAGGCTATGCGGGCAAAGGCTTAACACAACCCCTCTAAATGCTATTGATTCTCATTTAGCTTTGTAATAGAATCTTAACTCTACCTTTTAAACGCTTGGAATAGACTGTGATGAAAGCAAATTTAGTCAGACAGCTCACCACCCTTGTCTTCGTTTTTCTTCCTTGGTGGGCGCAAGCAGCAGATGCCACCTGGCAAACAACGGCCCAGTCTATCTGCCAGCGCCTACAAAAAGCGCAAAAGAGCTATGTTGCCAAAGACATCAATCATGCACGTATCGATGCTGTCATGGCTTATTTTAAGATGTACGATATTGACATGGAACCTGCGGCGCGGGTCACGTTTGGCAATGCGCATGTATTTCAAATTGAACAACAATTCAGCCAACTACCTAAGCTCATGGCAAACGCGCCCTCCGCGGCGCAATCTGAAAAACTCAATAAAGCGGTACAAAAGCTTTGTCAAGACTTGAAGGATGATGCAAAAGCTATGGACAAGCAAAACGTTAAGAAGTCCCTATATCAAACTGGCCAATAATCTTGAGGTGCCCCCATGCGTTTTAAATCACTTTTCCTTGGCTGCTTCTTATTGTTCTGTAGTCCCTGGATATTTGCTGCCACATCGTCTACCCCTTCCCAAACGCAAGACTATGCTTCGGTAGTTAAAACTATGCAGGAGACAGGTGATGCTCTCCTTAATCGTTACAATGCCAGCACAGCCATGGACACTATGACAGGCTTTAGTCATCTTTACTTTCACTATTATGAAGGCACGGGCATGGAAAATGCTGTAATGGCCATTTCGCCCAGTATTAACAGTAAAACAGAAGCACTTTTCCGCGCGTTGATAGGTGGCTCTGCCAACCAAGCCCCCAAAAGCCAATTGGACACCACCTGGGCCAAATTACAAATTCGCTTAGCGGATAATGCCGCCATGCTTTCCAACAATAAAACCAATAGCTTTAGCGAAGCCGCCGCACAGTCTTTTATTATTTTGGTGCGCGAAGGCTTTGAAGCCATGCTGATTATCACCGCCCTGTTAACTTATTTGCGTCGCGCAGGCCATGAAGATAAATCTCGCGTTATCTATAGCGGCGTTGTACTGGCCCTCATTCTTAGCGTCATTACCGCTTATTTGTTCGCCACGCTATTTAAAACGGCTGGTGCCAACCGTGAAGCCATGGAAGGGATCACCATGCTCATTGCCGCCTTTGTCTTATTCTATGTAAGCTACTGGCTATTCTCAAAACGAGAGGCTGACCGTTGGCAAAATTATATTAAACAAAAAATCAATAAAGCGCTAAGCGGCGGCAGCTTGTTTGCTTTAGGCTTAGCTGCTTTTCTAGCCGTGTATCGTGAAGGCGCTGAAACCATTTTATTCTATCAAGCATTGGCCATCGGCAGTCATGACCAATGGCTGGCATTGCTGACAGGCTTCGTGCTTGCTTGCGTTGCACTTGCTTTCATCTATTGGGCTATGAAAACGGCCACCTTTAAAATTCCTTACCGTATCTTTTTCTTCACCACCGCTATCTTCCTCTACTACATGGCCTTTTTCTTCATTGGTGGTGCCATGGTAGAGTTACAAGAAGCGGGCTGGATAAGCATCACCCCGGTTAGCTTCTTACCACAAATTCCGTGGCTGGGTTTTTATCCCACCCTCGAAAGCGCCGGCGCGCAAGCGATATTTTTAATTCCAACACTTTCCATCTTGTTTATTTGGCTTGCCGTAAAAAATCATCGACTCAAACAAGCAACACTTTCCCAAGCGGGACATCACTCATGAAAAAACTACACGAAATTCCCGTGAATGTTACGCCGCACCCCGATTATATACAACGGAAAACTCGATTTGCCCCGTGGCTAGAACGTTTTTTTTACCGTCATCGCGATAAACTCGTTTGGATACATGCTGCGATGTTTGTGTTTTTTATGGTATTGCTATTTTTGCCTTTGTTTTTACCGGAGCCCTTACAAGGCGCGACTCCACTGAACAATTTCACGGAATTTTCTATCTATCTATTCTGGGGGCTTTGGTTTCCTTTAGTTTTTGTGTCAGTATTATTCAGCGGCCGCAGTTGGTGCGGCATTCTTTGCCCCCTGGGCGCAGCCTCCCAATGGTCAAATAAAATAGGTCTAAAAAGAAAAATCCCCGCTTGGCTGCGCTGGGAAGGAACACCCATTGTCAGTTTTATCATTGTCACGATTCTTGGCCAAACCTTGGATGTGCGCGACCAACCCTTAGGACTTGCTGAGCTTTTCGGTGGCGTTTTGGTTATTGCGCTAATTATCGGTTTTTTATACGGTAGAAATAAGCGTGCTTGGTGCCGACATGCTTGCCCTATTGGCTTATTATTAGGGGTTTTTTCCCGTCTGGGCGCCCTGGAGTTTGCGCCTAAACATAAACAACCGGGCGGCGATACTTATACGGAAAAAGGGGTTTGCCCCACCATGATTGCCGTGAGCCGCAAAGAAGAATCGCGCCACTGTATTGAGTGCTTTCGCTGTGTAAAGCCTTCCTCAAACGGTGGGCTATTTTTACGCTTTCGAAAACCTGGTGAAGAAATAGAAAAAATCCGCCAATACAACCCAAACTTGGCTGAAATTATTTTCATGTTCTTAGCCACAGGGGTGGCGTTGGGTGGCTTCTTGTGGCTTATCCTGCCTAGTTATCAAGTGATCAAACAAGCACTGGGGAGCTTCTTTATTGATAACGGTTGGATGTGGGTTGGCAATGCTGGCCCGGCTTGGCTCATGAGTGTACATCCTGAACAACGACAAGTGTTCAACTGGTTAGAGTTTATCATGATAGTAGGCTTCATGACCTTTTATATGTTTGCTGCTTTAGGCCTTTTAACCCTTTGTAACAGTTTATCTGCTTGGTTTGCGGGACGATTTGGTGGTGGGGGTTCTTTTAAGCAACGCTTCACCCAGTTAGGCTATCAATTTGCGCCCGTTGCGATGATTTCTATTATCATCGGCCTAGGCGAGCTTCTTTTCAAACAACTTTCCTTTTTGGGGTTAAATGCTTTGGCCATTGAAATTCTAAAAATAGCCTTATTTACAGGCGCTATTGCTTGGAGTTTTTATTTAGGTCATAAAATTTTATCCGCCCAACACCTAAAAGGCCTAAAAAAGTGGATAACATTATCCCCCGGATTATTAGGCAGCCTGATGATTGGCGCTGCCTGGTGGCCAGCTATTTTTGGTTTACATTATTCAGTGCTGGGGCATTATCGACATGCGCTTGTGCTGGCTCATTAACAAAGGAGTTAAACATTCATGAAAAAATACTTACTTGGATTTGCGTCTTCAGCCTTATTGTTGGTCTCTACTAACAGCTTAGCGGCTGAACACCCCATTGGCCAAGCTTTCGAAAAAAACAGTATGGAAATTGGCGCCGTTTATTTACAGCCGGTTATCATGGCTCCCACCTTACCCGCCTTTCCCCAACATCCCGATGTGCATTTGGAAACCGATGTTCATGCATTAAAAGGCAACCCTAACGGCTTCGGCGTGGGCGAATGGATACCTTATCTTAAAGTGGCTTATACACTGACCAAAGTTAACAATAAGTGTCATACCAAACCCGGCAAAGACTACGGTACAAGATGTGCCATCACGCTCGATGAAAATGGCCAACCCCTTTGGCAGGCTACCGGCTCTTTGATGCCCATGGTTGCTAGCGATGGCCCGCATTACGGCGCTAACGTTCAACTCCATGGCATTGGTAAATATAAATTAACCTTTAATTACGAACCACCTTCTGAAAATGGTTTTTTTCATCATAAAGATAAAGCCACTGGCGTAAACCCGTGGTGGAAGCCTTTTAGCCTGTCTTGGTATTTCACTTTTGTGGGCACCGGCAAAAAAGGCGGCTATTGAATTAACATTTCTGTGAACAGGACTTGCTCAACACTACCGTCGCTGCCCTCCTGTTCTAGAATTTGCTGGATCTGTTCCAACGTCGTTACCTTGAGCTGCTCTGCTCCTTCGCGGGAGCGCAGCTCATCGGGCGTCTTTTCACTAAACACCATGAGAAGCCTGTGGCGAATTTGCGGCATATGTTCTTTGACGGCATCAATAGTTGAAGTTTCATAGGTCATTAAGTCCACTTTGATTTGTAAAAACACGGGTCGATTGGGTGGGCTCTTCAAATTGGTGACAAAAGCAGGGCGAATGGCATAGTACTTCAATCTCTCTTTATCACCCTCTTCAGCGGCATAAACGCTTGCTGTGCTGACAAGTATTGCCCCTAATAAAAAAAATTGTATAAACCTAGCCAACATAATCCTTTACTCGGCGAGTTATGCTATGATTAACCTCATGCAAGCTTTATTCCAAAACAAACGGAATGCCTTTGTGAAGCGTTAAAATTTATTTTATAATTTTATGAAAGTTTAAATTGTAAATGCCACTTGCTTTGTAAGTCAGACAAAGCGATAATCGAAGCTTTGAAATCTAATTGATAATTCAAGCTGTCTCAGGCAGCCCAACAATCTCAGGTTCTGTTAACAGCAGTATATTTTGCGAACAAAATCTGTTTCTTGAAGTATAGTAAGAGCAACACACCATGACTAAACGCCAACGTAATCTCACTGGTTCCATCGTCCTTCTTGCCATCGCACTTTTTTGCGTACTGTTATATTTAAAATTGGCCTCGGATACAGGACCTGGCGCACGTAAAATGCCTCCTGTCGTGGTAAAACTTGCTACAGCCACGCCTGACCAATGGCAAACAGAAATAGCAGGCACCGGCACCTTGTCTGCCTTTAATGGTATTTGGATCGACTCTGAGGTGGCAGGCCGAATCACCGACGTTCATTTTAGCTCCGGCATTGATGTTAAAAAAGGCCAACTGCTGTTAACAATTTACCCTGACATCATCGCTGCTGATCTTAAGCGTGCTGAAACCAAACTTGCCTACAGTACCAGCGACTTTAACCGTAAAGCCAAACTGTATGAGCGTAAAGTCCTTTCAGGAGACGAGTATGACAAAGCCAAAGCCACCATGGATGGCGATAAAGCGAGCGTGTTGAGCTACAAGGCACAATTAGCGCAACACTACGTGAGGGCGCCTTTTTCTGGGCGTTTAGGCCTAAAGCAAGTGGATTTAGGTGATTATCTGGATAAGGGAACGCAAATTGTTAACTTAGAAGCTTTAGACCCGCTTCGCGTTGAGTTTCGTATTCCCCAAGCCTATCTCAGCCAGCTGGCCGTAGGGCAACAAGTTGAAATAACAGCAAAAGCTTATAGTGATAAGACCTTTACTGGCACCATCTACGCTTTCGATTCTGGCATCGATCCTGAGACACGCACCATCGGCGCCCGTGCTAAAGTGCCCAACCCTAATAAACTACTCATGCCAGGTACTTATGTGGATGTCAAAGTATTTGCAGGTAAAAAACAACCTGTATTAGTGGTTCCCCAAACAGCTATCAATTACGCGCCTTCTGGCGACACCGTGTACTTGGATAAAAAGGGCGTTGCCACTAAGCAAAAGGTCACCGTCGGCCAACAACGCGGCGATAGTATCGCTGTGTTATCAGGTCTAAAAGCTGGCGATAGCGTCATCAGCGCCGGCCAAGTAAAGCTAGCTGAAGGCGATAAGATTATGACTCAGGAACAATGGGACTTATTCCTTATCAAAAAAGGCGGTGGCGAAAAACTGTTAAAAGAAAAACAACAGCAACTAGACCAAGGCCGCAAGAAGCTAGCTGATAAGAAAAAAGAGTTAGCCGCCAAAGCTAAAACGCTTAAAGAGAAACAGACCAAGTTTGATAAGGTTTCAGGAAAAGAACCCGCGTTCTTAAGAAACAAGCAAGCCAAAGAGCTCAAAGAAAAAACCGCCCTGTTAAAAGAGAAAAAAGAAGAACTCCAAGAAAAAGAGAAAGAGCTCCAACAAAAAGCCGCTCACTTGGAAAAAATGAAGGCACTTTACGCCTCACAACCCAAGTCAGCCACTTCAAAGCCCTAGAGCCTGTTGATAGCTAAGTATGCGGAGAGCTTATTACCATGAATTTTACTGATATTTTTATTCGCCGCCCGGTTTTTTCCAGCGCGCTGAGCTTGATGCTCTTGCTGTTGGGGCTGGTCTCATTTGCAAGCCTGACGGTACGTCAATACCCCAATATTGCAGCCAACGTGGTAACCATTACTACCAACTACCCTGGCGCCAATCCAGACCTCATGGCAGGCTTTGTGACAACACCGCTGGAAAATGCCATTGGCGGCATCGATAATATCGATTATATGTATTCCAGCAGTGTAGAAGGACAGAGTGTTATTACCGTTTATTTAAAATTAGATGGTAGCATTGATTCCGCACTGGCCAATACTATGGCAAAAGTAACCTCTGTCATGTATCAATTGCCACCGGATGTGCAACAACCTATCGTTGCAAAAAGTGACTCTTCTTCCCCACCCACGGTTTACATTAACTTTGCTTCCGACACCATGACATCGGAGGCCATCACTGATTATTTGATTCGTGTTGTCCAACCGCAGCTAAACACGCTTAACGGTGTCAGTAGCAGCACCATTTATGGCGAACGTGAATACGCCATGCGTTTACAATTAAACCCAGAACTCATGGCAGGACTCAACGTTACGCCAGCCGAAGTTTATAACCAAATGGTTAATCAAAATATCCAAACCGCGGCAGGTGCTGTTTTAAGTAAATATCAAACCGCTAACGTCGTGGTGAACACTGACCTGCAATCAGTCCCTCAATTCGACAACATGGTGATGTACAGTAACAACGATACACTGGTCAAGCTAAAAGATATCGGTAAGGCGCAATTGGCGGCGAAAGACTATACCACCTCTGCTGTTGTCAATGGTAAAGAATCTGTGGTCATCGGTATTACCCCCAAATCTAACGCTAACCCCTTAGCGGTTTCGCAAGAGGTCAATGAACTATTACCAGAGATTTCTAAAGAATTACCTCAAGGCATGACAACTAAAGTCATTTATGACCAATCTATCTTTATTCAAGCCTCCATTGATGAAGTTTATGACACTATCGCAGAAGCTGTACTGTTTGTTATTGCGGTGATGTTGCTCTTCTTGGGCTCCTTTCGCGCCGTTATTGTTCCTATCGTGACTATTCCATTGTCTGTCATTGGCGTGTGTAGTTACATGCTGGCCATGGGATATACCATCAATACCATTACGCTATTAGCCTGGGTGTTAGCCATTGGGCTGGTGGTGGATGATGCTATTGTGGTGGTAGAAAATATTTACCGCCACATTGGCTTAGGTAAAACCCCCTTTAAAGCCGCTATTGATGGTACGCGAGAGATTGGCTTTGCCATCATTGCGATGACGCTGACCTTAGCAGCGGTTTATGCCCCCATCGGTTTTACCGGCGGCATCACCGGCGTCTTATTTGGTGAGTTTGCTTTCACCTTAGCGGGTGCTGTGATTTTCTCAGGTTTTATCGCGCTAACACTTTCTCCCATGATGTGTTCTAAATTATTAACCAACCAACACAGCAAGTGGGCGTTATTTGTCGACAAAACCTTTGACAATTTTAAAGAAAAATACAGAAAAATCTTGCGTGAAGTACTGCACATGCGCTGGTTTGTGGTAGGTGGTGCAGCCATCATTTACGTGCTGTTTTATGTTATTTACAGCCACACACCTTCTACACTTGCTCCCACCGAAGATGAAGGCGTGCTGTTCACCTTTATCCAAGGCCCATCCTCGGCTAACATTAAGTTTACTGAAAAATACACCTCTCAGTTGACCCAAATTTATAATTCAGTGCCTGAGAAAGAAAACTTTGTGATTATCAATGGCTTTTCGGGCGTCAATACCGGTATCGCGGTTATCGCTCTTATCGATTGGGATAAACGTACACGCACCACCTCAGAAATTTCTAAGAGCCTATTCCCCAAAATGTGGGGCATACAAGGCCTGAAGGTTATCCCCTTCCCACCGGCACCTCTGCCTGACGCCGGTTTATTGCCTATCTCTTTTGTGTTGAAATCCACAAAAGCCAACCCCACCATGGAGCTTTACAATAACATCACTAAGCTCAAAAAAGCAGCTGAAAATAATGCCGGCTTCGAGGGGGTAAATGTGGACTTGATGATAGATGCGCCACAGATTAATATCACCATTAATCGTAATATGGCCGGTTTACTCGGCGTATCGATGACGGAAATATCACAAGCGTTGATTGTGTTATTAGGGCAACCACAACAAAATCAATTCTCCATGGACCAACGCAGTTATTTTGTTATCCCAGAGTTTGATAAAAACTTTGATTATCAAAATAATCCAGAGCTGCTCAATAGCGTCTATGTGCGCACAAGCTCTGGCAAGACTGTACCTCTGTCCAACTTGGTCACTATTACCAAGACCGTACAACCGCTGTCTATTAATCACTTCCAGCAACTACCTTCGGCCACTCTAACAGCGGCTAATACGCCAGGCTTTACCCTAGGTCAAGATTTAGCCTTCCTGAAAGACTATACGGAAAAAAATCTTTCTAAAGATTTACAGATAGACTATTCCGGCCAAGCAAGGCAGCTTATCGAAGCCTCCGATGCCATGGAACAAGCCTTAGTCTTTGCTATTATCTTTATTTTCTTGGTATTGGCAGCACAGTTTGAAAGTTATCGTGACCCCATTATTGTCATGACCACCGTGCCTTTGTCGTTGACCGGTGCCATGTTCACCTTGCATCTTATTGGTGGAAGCCTAAATATCTATACTCAAATTGGCCTTATCACGCTTATTGGTCTCATCAGTAAACACGGTATTTTGATTGTTGAATTTGCTAATGAACTACAGATTAAAGAAAAACTCAGCGTTTGGGATGCGGTAATTGAATCGACTTCCGTAAGACTACGCCCCATCTTAATGACAACCGCCGCCATGGTGCTGGGTGCTCTACCGTTGGCCCTCGCTAGTGGTGCAGGTGCCGTTAGTCGTCACCAGCTGGGGTGGGTTATTGTGGGTGGTATGACCTTAGGAACGGTTTTCTCCCTATTTGTTGTGCCTTCTGTCTATACCTTAATTGCTAAGAAAAAAGAAGCTTTACCTGGCGAGGAGTAACAACCTCAGGTAAATTTAGGGGCTGTTTATGCTTCGTTTTCGCAAGCGAGGTTTGAATAGCCCCTAACAAAGTCAGCACGCACTTTTCCATGGGGCCTTACAAAGGCAATGACATGCCCTGACCAAACCGCCCCCTTATGCAACCTACAGAGGAGTAACCCACAATGACTGCACTGTCTAACCTCATTGAAGATGCCTTTGAACAACGTGCCGAGTTAAACCCACAAAAAGCCCCTAATCATATAAAAAGTGCCGTGGAAGAAACCCTCGGCATGCTAGACTCGGGACAAATCCGTGTTGCAGAAAAAATAGAGAGGCAATGGATAACCTATCAATGGATTAAAAAAGCAGTCTTATTGTCTTTTCGGTTATTTGATAATGATGTTATGCCCGGCGGCCCCAGCCAATACTTCGATAAAGTGCCGTTGAAATTTGCTGAAGAAAACAAAGCCCAACTACAAGCCCAAGGCGTGCGCGTTGTCCCCCCCGCCACGGCGAGACGTGGGTCCTATATCGCTAATAATACCGTACTTATGCCCTCTTACATCAATATCGGTGCTTATGTAGACAGTGGCACCTTGGTGGACACATGGGCTACTGTGGGCTCTTGTGCGCAAATTGGTAAAAACGTGCATTTATCTGGTGGCGTTGGCATTGGTGGCGTCTTAGAGCCGCTACAAGCTAACCCAACGATTATTGAAGATAATTGTTTTATCGGGGCGCGCTCAGAAATAGTAGAAGGCGTTATCGTGGAAGAAGACAGTGTCATTTCCATGGGCGTCTTTTTAGGACAAAGCACACGCATTTATCATCGCGGAAGTGGCGAAATAAGCTACGGACGAATTCCCCGCGGCTCTGTGGTAGTGCCCGGCAACTTACCCAGCAAAGACGGACGTTACAGTCTATATTGTGCGGTTATCGTTAAGCAAGTGGATGCAAAAACCCGCAGCAAAACCGGCATTAATGAATTATTGCGGTTGGCTGATGCTTGATGTCTTAGCAATCGCTAAAGCGCTCATTGCCAACCCCTCCATTACACCTGATGATGCCGGTTGTCAGGCCCTACTTATAGAAAAGCTCAGCGCACTGGGTTTTGAAATAACCCCTCTACCCTTTGGTAAGGTACAAAACTTTTGGGCCCAATACGGCAAGACTAAGCCTTTGCTAATCTTTGCTGGCCATACCGATGTCGTACCCACGGGTCCTCTTGAACAATGGAACACCCCACCCTTTGAGCCAACCATAGTCGATGGCTATCTCTATGGCCGCGGCGCAGCCGACATGAAAGCAAGTCTTGCCGCCATGTTGGTGGCGTCAGAACAGTTCTTGGTAAAGCATCGCAAACAACTACAAGGCTCCATTGGTTTTCTTATTACCAGCGACGAAGAAGGTCCAGCGACTGATGGCACAGTGAAGGTGGTAGAGTGGCTAAAAGAGCAAGGCATTATTCCTGATTATTGCATTGTGGGAGAACCTTCCAGTAGCACCCTATTAGGCGATACTATTAAAAATGGCCGCCGTGGTTCCTTAAATGGCCAAGTGACTTTTCTTGGCAAACAGGGCCACATTGCCTACCCTCACTTAGCCACTAACACCATTCATCACGCTTTGCCTGTGCTCGAAAAATTAACCCAAGAAGTCTGGGATGAAGGTAACGACTTTTTCCCCGCCACCTCGTTGCAGCTCTCCAATATTCAAGCGGGCACTGGCACCACCAATGTCATACCCGGTACGCTAGAAGCACGATTTAACTTTCGCTACTCCACAGAAGTTAACGCCAATAGACTGAAGCAACGCACCGCGACCATTCTAGACACTGCAAACATGCCTTATGAGCTCACCTGGCAACACAGTGGTAAACCCTTTCTGACGTCACCTGACACACTTACACAAGCCGCCCAACAAGCCATCAAGGATATCCTAGATACCGAAGCCCGACTCTCCACCAGCGGTGGCACCTCTGACGGACGCTTCATTGCAACGCTAGGCTGCCAACTTATTGAGTTAGGCCCTTGTAATGACACCATTCATCAAATCAATGAACGCGTAAACGTAGCAGACATTGACAAGCTCGCTCAAGTTTATATGAAAATCTTAGCGTTGGTTTTCAAGATTTAAAATCAACCTTGTCTCTTAAACCTTGTATCTTAACAGGGAGGAAAAGAAGAGCTTGATAATCGACGGATAAACAGGCAATCTTTTTCTTATCGCGGAATTTAAGTTTAACACCGTCCCCCTGGATTTATCCCAGGTTTTAGCCGTTCTTATGTCGAACTCAGGTTGAGTAGTATTAACCCCTTAATGCAGATTACTACGATACGATACCGAGGGTTTGAATCCCGCTTTTCCTCCATTGGAAACGCATCATTCTTCGCGATCCGGGAGCCTGTAGCTGGTACTACGTCCACCACCGGGGTTCTGAATAAAGATACCGCGCTCCTTGAGATCTTGAATATCCCGCAGGGCGGTATCATTCGAGCACTTAGCCAGCTTGGCGTATTTAGAGGTGTTCATAAAACCTTCAAAATCATCCTCAAGCATACGGTTGATGACCTGACGTTGCCTATCATTCACAGGCTTTTGATTGATAGCATCCCAGAGCCGCGCCTTAAACAGCACATTACCAAGCGTGGCTTCAGCATTGCTGATAGCCCGGCCAAGGCAATCCAAAAACCATGACAGCCAATCTGTTATATCAGGTGTTGCACGTTGTTGCGCCTCAAGCTGATGGTAATAATGCTTGCGCTCTGCCTCAATGTGGGATGACAGACTATAAAAACGATCTGGCGTACCATCGGCACGAGCAAGCGCCATATCACCAATAGCTCTGGCAATACGTCCATTGCCATCGTCAAATGGATGGATTGTTACGAACCACAAGTGTGCAATGCCTGCTCTAATGACAGGGTCGGTACCATCTTCACCCGCCAGCCACGCAAGAAACGCTTCCATTTCCTTTTCTAAGCGCTCAGCAGTAGGAGCCTCAAAATGAACCTTTTCTTTGCCGATAGGACCGGAAACAACCTGCATGGGGTCAGCCTCAACAGTACGCCAACCGCCAACTGTGATTTTGTGCATGCCACTGCGCCCGGTTGGAAACAAGGCAGCATGCCAGTCAAACACGCGGTCTTTAGTCAAAGGTTTAGAGAATTGCTGCGTGGCATCCAGCATCATCTCAACGATACCTTCAACGTCACGACTTGCCGGAATAAGCCTCGCAATATCAATCCCAAGCCTACGGGCAATAGATGAACGCACTTCTTCCAGGTTCAGGTTTTCACCTTCAATAGCCGATGATTTAACGACATCATTGGTAAGCGTACTCAAAGACGCTTCACGTTTCAGCTCAAACCCAAGCTTTTCCATGCGTCCCAGCAAACGGCCTTGGCGATAGCGTATATCAGCCAGCTTGGATGCTAGGTCTTCTGCATCCCATATAAAGTTTGGCCAGTCTTGATGTTCATGAATCCACATATTAATCACCGCATTATTTAAGGCGATTATAGGTGCTATTCACTGCAAAATCAATGCGTATTCTTGCATCCTAAAATCAGCAGTAAATCGCGCTTTTTTGGTGTAATAGGTTGATTTAGATAAGGAAACTAAAAAGGGAAATAAGCAATGACTGCGACAGACATCCTGTCGCAAGGCTCTTATGCTTATCAATCCCAGCTCGGACATCCTGTCTTCGCGCTCACCAGACTGCGATGTGCCACTGGCACATCGTTCTGGTTCACCCTTATTGGTGATGGAGACTTTTTTTGTTTTCTTAGATGAATCAAGGTGTTATCGCCAAAAACGTGATTTTAGCACCGCCCGGAGTAGATAATTTCCACATCCAGCCTTATTATCGAAATACGCTGCAATCGATAATATCGTTAGCCATTAATTCTAAGAGCGGTGATAACTTTCAACCCTATTATCGATTTTATGCATAACCGATAATAATATAAGTTTACTTATTGTATTCCTCTACAACGCTTTTGGCATCACGCTCAATGTCTCCGTTATCGGAATTTATAGTGAAACTAGCCACCTCAGCGAACCAAGGATTACGTTCTTTTTGCAATCCATCTAGCAGCGCTGAGTAATCATCAACTGGCAGTAGCGGTCTATAATTGCTCATTCTCTCAGCCTGAACTGAGGTGCTTACCTCAATATAAACGGTAAATTCTGACTTTAATATTTCGCGAGCCTTTGGATCACAAGCAACATTTTCATCTGTGGTAACCACGATGTTTTCCTGAGTAATCTGATGTTGCAGAATTTCAGTTAATGTTTGATTGAATTTATCTTCACTGCCAGCACCAAATACATCGGTAACACTGCGTCCAATAGATGCAACGCTAGCTAAAACGTCGGCATTAATAAACTTCCAACCTAATTGCTTGGCCACTTCTTCTGCCACTACACCTTTGCCAGCACCTGATTGGCCAACAATAAATATTCTTTTCGCTTTGCTCATATATGCCTCCACACGTTTTGTCATCAACCCAGTTAAAACTATACTGGTTTTTAGCTGTAATAGATCTTTTGAATCTAACATGTCCTTTAAGTGTCATATTTCGCTACCTAAAGGACATATCATACACGCACTATTATCGATTTACGTAAAACATGATAACATACTTCAATCTTATTCTCACCTTTGGAATTAAAAGCTTAACTTATTATCGAATATTGATATTATCGAGAATAAAGGCTATACTTAAGTCTAGAAATCAAGAGGTTTAAAGCATGGATATACAACAATCATTATCAGGCAAAGTGATTAAATCACCTAAGGGCTACAATGCCTATGTTCCTAATCCACTACCTCCGGCAATAGAATGGACCAACCAATTGGTAAGCACATTATCGCGGGCTGATTTCTTGCTGGGTAAGCTGGCTCGAGAAGGTAGCAAATTACCGAATCCTCATCTACTAATGCGCCCATTTATCACCCGTGAGGCCGTATTGTCCAGTAAGATAGAAGGCACCCACGCTACAATCGGTGAAATTTTAGCTCATAATGCAGGCGTATCCGTTAATCAGAATCCAGATGATTTGCAGGAAGTACAGAACTACATTACTGCTTTAGATTTTGGGTTAAAGCGCCTTGATGCTCTACCTCTGTCCTTACGGTTAATAAAAGAAATTCATGAGCAATTAATGCAAGGTGTTAGAGGTTCTCATGCCACGCCTGGTGAATTTAGAAAGACACAAAATTGGATTGGCCCTCCTGGTTGCACATTGAATACAGCCAAGTTTGTGCCACCACCAACAGATAACTTAGCAGATTGTTTAGGTGATCTAGAAAAGTTTTTACATGATCGCAGGTTACCAGCCCTAATTCATATAGCGCTGTGCCATTATCAATTTGAAACAATCCATCCATTTTTAGATGGCAATGGTAGAGTTGGGCGTTTGCTAATTACATTGTTATTAATTGAGCAAAAGATGTTGCCATCGCCACTGCTTTATTTAAGTGCATTTTTTGAGGCAACACGAGATGAATATTATAGGCAATTATTTAACGTAAGCAGCAACAACACTTGGCAGGACTGGTTAATTTATTTTCTAAATGGCGTCGCTGTGCAATCAGAAGATGCTTTATCACGCGCTGAAAGAATTAATAACCTACTTAATAAATGGAAGCTGCAAGTTGCAAGCGGTTCATCTAGCGTTCCTGTAGACATCGTTGATCATTTTGCAGTTAATCCATACCTAACTATCAAAAAGATAGCTAAAGAGCTTGAGATTGCTTATAGCACTGCTGAACGCGGTGTTCGCAAACTGTTAGGCGAGAATATTATTAGCCAAGTCAATGATGGCAAGCGTGATAAAGTTTATTGCGCCACAGAAATATTATCCATATTAGAAGAACCAGCAAAAATTCATGCTGATGTTGAGGAAGATTAATATGAACCATTTAATAGCATTTTATCAGCATAATATCGGCATAGCACAAACATGAACCAGTTAACTAAAAGACAGCAAACATACAGCAGGATATCTAGTGCATTAGCCTGCTTGAGCAATAAACAGCTACAACAAATGCTTGTTGAGGGCAAAGTAATGCACAAAGGTATTGGTGGTACTTCATTACAGATAGAAATAGATAACACGCCTGTTTTTGTGAAAAAAGTACCGCTAACAGACTTAGAATTACAGCCAGAAAATTATATGTCTACTGCCAATATTTTTAATCTACCAATGTGTTATCAATACGGTATTGGCTCAACTGGATTTGGAGCCTGGCGGGAATTAGCAGCACATGTCATGATAACCAATTGGGTGATAACTGGCCAATCATCCAAACACTGGGGTAAGGGCTTTGCCACTGAAGGCGCTAAAGCCGTTTTAGATTATGCATTCAGAGAATTAAATATACCAGAGATCGTATCATTCACCGCTGCGGGCAATGCTAAATCAATTAGAGTAATGCAGAAAATTGGCCTGCAACATAATGAAGCCGATGGTTTTGCCACCCAAAGCTAGATGATACTAGCCCATTAAAACGACATGTATTGTATCGGCTAAGCCGTGAAAAATATACCCAAGGAGAATCACCATGACTGAAAAATATTGCTATAGCATTGGCGAACAAGGCCAAGAAAGCCTTGGAATTCTAGAGAAAAGCTTTAATGAGCAAACAGAATATTTTTTGAAAAAGCATGGTGTAACATCCGGCATGAAAGTACTCGATATTGGCTGCGGTCTTGGGTTTATGACTCAAATAATCGCGGGCCTAGTCGGAAGTGATGGCAAGGTTATTGCGATTGATAATAATGAAAACCAGATTAATGCCGCGAGAGCTAGAACTCCTGATAATCTAAACATTGAGTATAAGGTTCATGATATTTATGAATTAGATTCATTAGATCAAAAGTTTGATGTTGTGTATTGCCGATTTGTTTTACATCATGTGCACAAGCCACGCCATGCTCTTGAGCAAATTAAATCTGTATTGAAGTCAGGTGGAATTTACATTGGCATTGAAGGGATTATGAATTATGCCTATAGCTATCCAGCGCACCCTGCATGGCAACCACCAAATTTGCCATATGAAATTGCTGAAGGTGATGATCGCAACGGCAACCTTGGTAAAATGCTCCCTAGTTTAATTCAGCAAGTAGGCATGAACTGCATTGAAGCATCTATTTTTCAGCCATTTTTGATCAAGAATGATGTTAGGCAGTTACTGCTTAATAATGAATGTCTCGATAGCAAAGAGCATCAAATTAGCAATGGTCATATGACAGAACAAGAGTGGGAAGCTAAGTATAAAAGTCTTAAAACTTGCGTTAATGATAGCAACACTCTAATCGCATTTTATGCTGGTAATTTTACTGCATCGAGGAAGCCATAATGAGTGAACTAAAGTTTGAAATAAAAAATAATCCCACCTCAGAAGAGCAAAAAATTATACGTGATGGCATTATCGGATTTAATCAATCAATAATAAATGACAAGCCTAATTGCTTTAATATTTTTTTAAGCAAAACGAAAATATCATTGGTGGGGCAATTATTTACCAGCATAAGGATGCGCTATATAGTCCCCGCAGTTGAAACCTCGGGTTTTTGTAGTAAAATAGTCTAATAGAAAAATTTAGGACATGGTTGTGCTAGAGTATAAATTATCAGAACGAGAATTAATCGAATTAAAATCTCGCCATCAAGGTAGTAAAAAACGTAAAGAAGCTGATCGCTTAAAAGCGGTGTATTTGCTAGGTAGTGGCTGGAAAATATCAGCAGTAAGAGAAGCCTTACTCTTAAGCGAAGATACAATACGGGGTTATTATAATAATTACAAGCAAGAGGGGCTGGATGGTTTATTGAAAAGTAAATATTCTGGACGGCAGTCAGAAATGACAAGCTCGGAAAAAGAAGCTTTATTTTTACATCTTGAATCAGTAACCTATCAACGTGTATCTGATATTATTTTATACGTTGCCAAAGAGTTTGATATTGTCTATTCAGATAGCGGTATGCGCTTGATATTGAAAGAGCTAGGTTTTGTTTATAAAAAACCAGAGAAAATTCCCTACAAGGTGAACAAACAGTCCCAAGAAGCATTTATTAAGGCTTATAAGTCTCTCAAGAATACTGTAGATAAAGAAGATGGCCTTTATTTTATGGATACAACGCATCCTGAGCACAATGCTGTCCCTGCGCATGGCTGGATGAAAAAAGGTGAGCGCATAGTCATGAAGTCAAACCCACAACCAAGACGTTTAAACATTAATGGTGCGATTAATATAGACAGTTTAGATATGGTTGTTAGATTTGAGGAGCGTTTAAATAAAGAAACAACAAAAGATTTTTTAGAATCTTTACGGAAACATCAGCCAAAAGGTTATATTTATTTAATATGTGACAATGCAGGTTATTACCAATCTCCAGAGGTACAAAGTTTAGCTGAGGCGATGGCGATTAAATTAATATTTTTACCAGCCTACTCACCAAATTTAAACTTAATAGAGCGAGTATGGAAGTTTTTTAAGAAAAAAGTACTGTACAATAAGTACTATGAAGAATTTGAAGAAATGGAAAAGGCTTGTAAAAAATTCTTTAGGCATATTTCTTATTATAAAGAAGAGCTGTCATCATTGATGACAGAAAACTTTCAAGTTATAGAGATTTAAAACCCGAATTTCATACTGCACTGACTATATAGTCCCCGCAGTTGAAACCTCGGGTTTTTGTAGTAAAATAGTCTAATAGAAAAATTTAGGACATGGTTGTGCTAGAGTATAAATTATCAGAACGAGAATTAATCGAATTAAAATCTCGCCATCAAGGTAGTAAAAAACGTAAAGAAGCTGATCGCTTAAAAGCGGTGTATTTGCTAGGTAGTGGCTGGAAAATATCAGCAGTAAGAGAAGCCTTACTCTTAAGCGAAGATACAATACGGGGTTATTATAATAATTACAAGCAAGAGGGGCTGGATGGTTTATTGAAAAGTAAATATTCTGGACGGCAGTCAGAAATGACAAGCTCGGAAAAAGAAGCTTTATTTTTACATCTTGAATCAGTAACCTATCAACGTGTATCTGATATTATTTTATACGTTGCCAAAGAGTTTGATATTGTCTATTCAGATAGCGGTATGCGCTTGATATTGAAAGAGCTAGGTTTTGTTTATAAAAAACCAGAGAAAATTCCCTACAAGGTGAACAAACAGTCCCAAGAAGCATTTATTAAGGCTTATAAGTCTCTCAAGAATACTGTAGATAAAGAAGATGGCCTTTATTTTATGGATGCAACGCATCCTGAGCACAATGCTGTCCCTGCGCATGGCTGGATGAAAAAAGGTGAGCGCATAGTCATGAAGTCAAACCCACAACCAAGACGTTTAAACATTAATGGTGCGATTAATATAGACAGTTTAGATATGGTTGTTAGATTTGAGGAGCGTTTAAATAAAGAAACAACAAAAGATTTTTTAGAATCTTTACGGAAACATCAGCCAAAAGGTTATATTTATTTAATATGTGACAATGCAGGTTATTACCAATCTCCAGAGGTACAAAGTTTAGCTGAGGCGATGGCGATTAAATTAATATTTTTACCAGCCTACTCACCAAATTTAAACTTAATAGAGCGAGTATGGAAGTTTTTTAAGAAAAAAGTACTGTACAATAAGTACTATGAAGAATTTGAAGAAATGGAAAAGGCTTGTAAAAAATTCTTTAGGCATATTTCTTATTATAAAGAAGAGCTGTCATCATTGATGACAGAAAACTTTCAAGTTATAGAGATTTAAAACCCGAATTTCATACTGCACTGACTATATAGTCCCCGCAGTTGAAACCTCGGGTTTTTGTAGTAAAATAGTCTAATAGAAAAATTTAGGACATGGTTGTGCTAGAGTATAAATTATCAGAACGAGAATTAATCGAATTAAAATCTCGCCATCAAGGTAGTAAAAAACGTAAAGAAGCTGATCGCTTAAAAGCGGTGTATTTGCTAGGTAGTGGCTGGAAAATATCAGCAGTAAGAGAAGCCTTACTCTTAAGCGAAGATACAATACGGGGTTATTATAATAATTACAAGCAAGAGGGGCTGGATGGTTTATTGAAAAGTAAATATTCTGGACGGCAGTCAGAAATGACAAGCTCGGAAAAAGAAGCTTTATTTTTACATCTTGAATCAGTAACCTATCAACGTGTATCTGATATTATTTTATACGTTGCCAAAGAGTTTGATATTGTCTATTCAGATAGCGGTATGCGCTTGATATTGAAAGAGCTAGGTTTTGTTTATAAAAAACCAGAGAAAATTCCCTACAAGGTGAACAAACAGTCCCAAGAAGCATTTATTAAGGCTTATAAGTCTCTCAAGAATACTGTAGATAAAGAAGATGGCCTTTATTTTATGGATGCAACGCATCCTGA
Source organism: Gammaproteobacteria bacterium (assembly GCA_965230455.1). Classification (GTDB taxonomy): domain Bacteria; phylum Pseudomonadota; class Gammaproteobacteria; order CBDDKY01; family CBDDKY01; genus CBDDKY01. Next base: position 983,087 of record CBDDKY010000003.1, on the reverse strand, counting down.
GCACAATGCTGTCCCTGCGCATGGCTGGATGAAAAAAGGTGAGCGCATAGTCATGAAGTCAAACCCACAACCAAGACGTTTAAACATTAATGGTGCGATTAATATAGACAGTTTAGATATGGTTGTTAGATTTGAGGAGCGTTTAAATAAAGAAACAACAAAAGATTTTTTAGAATCTTTACGGAAACATCAGCCAAAAGGTTATATTTATTTAATATGTGACAATGCAGGTTATTACCAATCTCCAGAGGTACAAAGTTTAGCTGAGGCGATGGCGATTAAATTAATATTTTTACCAGCCTACTCACCAAATTTAAACTTAATAGAGCGAGTATGGAAGTTTTTTAAGAAAAAAGTACTGTACAATAAGTACTATGAAGAATTTGAAGAAATGGAAAAGGCTTGTAAAAAATTCTTTAGGCATATTTCTTATTATAAAGAAGAGCTGTCATCATTGCTGACAGAAAACTTTCAAATTATAGATATTTAAAACCCGAATTTCATACTGTGCTGACTATATACCGTTTACTTTCTGCATTCATAGATAACACTCTCGTCGCTATCACCAGGACCATTTGAACGATCAAAAGTCTTTAGTATTTTAACAGCATGAAATCCAATACTCTTTAGTAATTCTAATAATGACCCCGGCTCATATATTTTAATTTTATATTCTTCAATCTCAGTCTGAATCACTTGGTTTTTATCAATCAGTTCATACTTAGCTACAGAAGAGCAGATATCACCATCAATCGAAGCACAAGAAGATAGTAGGATCAATTTTCCATCTGGACGCAACCAATTAGAGCCACGCCATACACCTAGTTCTGGTACTGCACTTTTTGTTTCTACTTCAAAAACAATAACACCGCCATCATCTAAATGGTTATAAAATGATTTTAATGTTTTTGATATTTCATCAGCATCAGTTATCAATCCAAAGGAACCGCTTGGAATAAAGATAAGCGAATAAAGCTTATTATCTGGTATTTCACTTGCTACAGATTTCCAAATGTTTACTTTTAGCGACATTTGTTCTGCTTTACTCCTAAGGACATCTAGCATGTGCTCGCTTGCGTCTGAGCCTTCAATTTTATATCCGTCCTTTGCTAGAGGCAGTAAAAAGCGGCCAGTACCGCACATTGGCTCTAAGATAGCGCCACTCGTTTCATCTGCATAACTTTTATAAAAAGCAAGAGCATCTTCTGGTGCAGTCGGTTTGCTTATCTCGTAAACTTGAGTGCATAAATCAAGGTAAGTTGTATTAATGCTCATTACAGTTTTCCTCTCATATTATTAAAGCCACCCGGGTTTGGATTATTTTCTATGAAAGTGATTAATTCTTTAGCAACATCAAATACTGATGTATTACTTGTATTAACTGTTAAATCATATTCTCGCATGCCAGTATGTACTCTATCAAATTGATCGTTAGATAAACCAAGCACTCTATCTCGGCGCAAATACTCACGTTCTTGCATAATAGCCAAATCGCATTTAACACCAATAAAGTAAACAGTATGGTCGGCTAATTTATCTACATAGGACTTTAGCTGCTTATCATTAAATAAAACTTCATCTATGATAAGGTTGTTGCCTCTAGAGCCAAGCATATGCGCAAAATCAGGCATTGCACCAAACAACTTATCACCAGTTGGTTTTGATTTAACTGACATGAGAGGCCCACGCTCATTCTCTCCAGGTACAAAATCAAAATATTCACCATCTTTACCTGGTGACGGATATGGCGTCATTTCGATAAATGTATCAACACCAAAGGTAAGCCATTGTTCGGTGCATAAATATTGTATGCTTCTTGCGATCGAGGTTTTGCCGCTAGAACCAGCGCCATTTAATAAAATTATCTTACTCATTCATTACCTCGACTCATAAATAACCTTGTGATATTCACCTTCACTCTTAGACATTAACAATAATTTTCCTGTATTGATTCAAACACAACTAGTCATCACCTAACGCTTCAATATCCAAACTGCAAATAGCTGGTAATTTAGCATTAATTTTTTCTATGTCCCAGTCCCACCAAGCAATCTCCAAAAGGCGAGAAATATTCTTTTCATCAAAACGCATTTTAACAATTTTGGCTGGATTACCTGCAACTCAAGTGAGTCGCTATGCTCGAGAAACATTTCGACCATCGTGACCCCGAAATGAACTCGCATAACGCGACCGCCATAAAGCCGCGACCGTCCTCGTCAACGGCCCTACGTGTACTACGCACACTGCGGACCGTCTCTCAAATGACTCTACGCTGACGTAAAGATTTTTTAAACTCGCTACGCTCTTCAAAAAATCGTCAGCTATCGCGGACTACTCGCCCTCGGCTGCGCCTCTCCCTGGCTCGCAGCGATAGCGTAATCAGGCACATCCTTTACAACAAAGCTGTTCGCGCCAATGATCGCACCATTCCCAATTGTCACGCCATTTCTCACCATACTATTGTATCCAAACCAGACATCATTTTTTACGATAATGTCACCCTTAATAGGTAATTGATTTACATCATACAAACTTTCCCAACCATTTTTAAAAATTGGAAAAGGATAGGTGCTAATAGCATCGAGTTTGTGATCACCTGTCATGATAAATTTAGTTTCAGCAGCAATTGCACAAAACTTACCAAAAACAAGTTTCACCCTGTCGGGTTGATAATTATACAACACATTATTTTCTTCAAAGTTTTTGGCGCCATATCGCCTATCATCATAGTAAGTATAATCTCCTGCATGAATATTAGGAGAAGAAATAATATTTTTTAAAAAGACAAGTTCTTCATAACCATCAAGTGGTGTTTTAGTATTAGGGTTAGGCCCTTTGTTAGCTAAATTTTTTGAATTGTTTTTACTCATTTATTACCTCATCAATAATCCTTTTCTGTATAAAAGCTGCTGGACTATTTTTATCTGCAATATTGCAAAGTTCAAATGTCGCTTTCCACAGTGCCCAAGCTCGTGCTCTAAGCCATGTATCTTCATCTAGGCCCATTTCAGATACAAAAACATCTCGTGCTTTAATGGTAACTACTCTCCCCCTATTTCATCAATTTCCCCATTAAGGGCCATCTGAATAGCGATAAGTGGATTAATCCCTTTGTTGGCCATGGTTTGTAAATAGCAGGTGTCCGGCAATAGGCCTCGGCATATAGTTTAGCTCGAAAGCATCCCGACACTTTTTGCTTTACTTTAGCCATTCGCAAGTCGCGTTCAGCTCGATTGTTAGTAAAAGCCACATGAGGGTCCTTTGCGAAACGCAAGATTGATAGCTCATGTTTTTTAAACCGCTCCCAGAGATTATGTGCATCTGATTTTGCAATACAGCCTTTTTTACCATTAGCTTTTTTAGAAATAGCTGGCAGCTCCTTCTCGCCTTGCGTAATAATACAGCGATAACTTTTTTGTAGCCTCTTGTAGTCAGTATTGTTTAAGCACCTTGTGTCGCTGTCATTAATTTTCTTGCAGGTTTTTTGCAATAATGCTTTCATCCTTACTGCCCATTTATAATCCTAAAATCCTCAGTTGAAATCGTCGCGAGGCCGACTTAGTTGCTGAAGATAAAGGATTTTTCTCGATATTTTTTGTGAAAGCGTATCACCCATACGGTGAATAAAAAATATCGAGAAAAATCCTTTAGATTCGGTGAGTTAGGCGGCCGCAGTAGATTTCAACTGAGGATTTTAGGATAATGATTGCTATCAATAATAAAGGTTAACTCGCGCAATAAATGTGAGCCACAAAGTCCATGGAGACAATGGTCGTAGGATAAATAGGAAGCCCAGCAATCATGCACTAAAACACCGCTATAACATGGGATAATATTATTATCAGTCATCGCCTCAAGACCACGTTTGTTATGCAAAAGCTTTAATGTGATGTCACCGGCAGAGTGAACGTGGATCCAATGATTTTTCCGTTCAACTTTTAATGAAGTTTCATCAACGTACAGGCAAGGTTGCGTTAATAATTTTTCTTTTGCTGATTGCTCCCAGCTTTCAAGGGCACTGTGTAAGCGTAAAATATAGCTGAGTAAAGTGGCTTCAGAGAGTCGCTGACCTATCATAGTGGATAACATTTTTTGTACTCGATTAATAGCAACCATTTGTGAAACCATTAGCTGGACCACAAAGGCTTTGATCCCATTGCCATATTGTAGTTTACCATGCAGGTCACTTGGGAATTGGGCTTTATTGGTGGTTTGGCATTGTTGGCAGGTTTTTATTTCTGCATCAAAATGTTCTACCGTTTTTTCAAAGAAAATATCAATTCGAGTACGACGCTCAAGGCCATCTGCCGCTTGGTCTTGCAGTGAGTCACCACAACCTTGACACGTATCGACAGATAATAAAATATCTGTTGTCACGGTTCTAGCATTAGCAGCACTCAACTGCTGTTCAAGTTTCCCTTTGCTTTTAGAGCCAGAGCGTCCTTTGGTGGTGTTGTCAGGCTCGGTTTGTGAAGAAGGTTTGCTTGAGTTGCGGTTGTTTTTTTTGGTGTTTTTTTCGAGGAAGATTGAAAAGAAAAGCTCAATGAGGATGATCAGGCTTTTGATCAACATAGCTGCCTCTAGCGAAACTTTTCCCGCTTTGGATTGCGAGGCAAATTCATGTTTAATTCGCGCAAGTTCTTCACGCGCTGAATTGGTATGTCTGCTAGCCATTGCTTTTTGTAGTACGATAAAAAACAAATTATCCTAAATTCCGCAGTTGAAATCGTCGCGAGGCTGACTAAGTCGCTGAAGATAAAGGATTTTTTTCCATCTTTTTTGTGAAAGCGTATCACCCATACGGTGAATAAAAAAGATGGAAAAAAATCCTTTAGATTCGGTGAGTTAGGCGGCCGCAGTAGATTTCAACTGCGGAATTTAGGATTATATCATGGCTTTTTTTGACCGCCACAGCGTTTGTCTGATGAGAGAAGAGACGTTAGGATGAATGTTTTTTTATAAAAACAAATTGGTGATCCTGGTGATCTTATATGGCGCTTAGGATTGATGCTGTAGAGGAGGTTAAGGTTTTACGATTTTTTGCTCCAAAATCTTGTCAAGTGTTTTTTGAGGTTTTTTGATTTATTTTTATCGTACCCTAAGAGTAGTTACCTCTAATCCACATAAGCTACCTACATTAAAAGTTGATTCTGTCATTCATATTATATGCGAGTTTACTAATGTTGGATTTTGAAGTCAAGAGATTTCTCTAACGATGTCAACCCAAAGTAGAAATGTCCGGTATTGAGCAAAGTTAAAATGTCCGGTGGTAGCTAATTGTACACAGCTAAATTGCACCACTTATGCACAAGTACACAAGCCAGTAGAGCCTTTCTCGTTAGCTCTGATAGGCTTGTGTACCCTGTGTATAAGTGGCGCTACCTCTTCAAGTAATAACAGACGAATGCGATTTCTTCGAAGAAACGGCGGGATATTTTTTCCAGGGATGCTCGGCCTTTGGCTTTCTTGTTTGATTTGAGTAAGTCGCTTCTTTGCGCGTGGCAATAGGAGCAGGGCGATTAGCTTTATCCATCGTTGTGTAGTTTAATACCCTATCCTGATAGATTAATGTTACTTGCTCTCGCCTCTCACAGACTGTCACCGCAGCGCCCCGCATGCGATACGAGGGTTTATTCATTTGAACTTGGTATAGGGTATTTTTATAGCTAATCTGCAGCTGTTTTGATAGCTTGCGCTGATGCTGTTCTGAGAATATCAGCCCAAGTGTTGAATCATCAGGCAATGATTTGCGGTGAGCATCTTCAGGACACGCGGCAACTTTACCAAAGCGATAGTTGTAATCTTGGATAAATTCCGGTAAAAATGCATTGGCGGTGGATATATCTGAGATGTTGCGCAAGCGCATTTCTTTGATGAGTCGGTCTTGTAAGGTTCCATTCATCTTTTCCACCCGCCCTTTGGCCTGTGGTGAGTTTGCACACATTAGCTTAATCCCTAGTTCTCGCATCGCTCGACCAAATTGCGTTTCGCCGCTGCCTGACTGAGCTTCCTTGGCGTTAACGCGGAAAACACCAAACTTATCGCTGTAGTAGCTTTGTGGGCGACCATGTGCCCTTAAATGCTGCTCACAGGCTTTGAAATAGGCTTCGGTCGTTTCCTGCTCTGAAAAATGTAATGCCAGGATAAGACCGGTGGCGTCGTCGACGAAGACAATCAAACAACAATGTGGCGCACGTCCTTCAAACCAGTCATGAGGAGAGCCGTCGATTTGAACCAGCTCGCCTTTAGCAGCTCGCCTGGCACGAGACTGATGGATTTTTACAGGTTTTGCTCGTTTACCTTTCCATCGACCATGCTTCATCATAAATTGCCGTAACCATTCAACAGAGAAGCTTAAGCCATGCTGTTCTGTTAATTTTTCATGGGCAAAGGTGGGTTTAAAGTCAGGGTAGTGCTCTTCAAGTAGTTTCAATACGTTATCCTGTATCTCTTCGGATATGCGGTTATTACTAGGCTGTCCTCCTCTATCCTTCAGGGCTAAGACTGATGGCCCTGATTGCTGATACTGGCGTTGGAGTCGTCGAAGGTGGCGAGTTGTTAAACCCAGTTGTGCCGCTCCCTCACGCTGGCTTAAAACGCCTGCTGTTATCTTTTCTATCACTTCTACTCTTGCCAGCCCCTGCTCGTTCATTCGGTAATACCTCCTGCTCATCTCTATGCCCCTTTATTTCATAAAGCGGACATTTTAACTTTGCTGAAACCGGACATTAACGCTTTGGGCTAACATCACAATAGGTTGGGCTTTCTTTCCCACTAAAGGAGTGGTAAAGTTAACAGTGGCGAGCCGAATTATTTTTCTCCTGTGGCTCATTTCAAGAGGTATACATCGGTTTAAAGTGAGAAATCTCGGAGCTTGCCCCCCGGGGCAAAAGCGATAGAGTTTCCCGCGTAGGCGAAATTACATTAGGGCATAATCTTGGTCGCTTGCGGCCGAGTTGTTGAAACCATTGAGTTGTACAAAAACAACGTTAGAACGAGAGGTAGTAGTAACCAGTCATGATAAAGAAAATTCCAAATATTTTCTTAATCGGCCCTATGGGGGCGGGAAAAAGTTCCATTGGTCGTTATGTGGCAAAGGATCTAGGTATGGATTTTTACGACACAGACCAGGAAATTGAAAGTCGTACCGGCGCGGATATCCCTTGGATTTTTGACATTGAAGGTGAAGAAGGCTTTCGTGCTCGTGAATCCAAAGTATTGGATGAACTAACCAAGCTTAGCAATATTGTGCTTGCCACAGGCGGTGGCGTTATTTTGCGACCAGAAAATCGTTCAGCGCTTGCTTCACGCGGTACAGTTGCTTTCTTGGATGCGTCAGTTGAGCAGCAGTTAGCAAGGACAGCGCGCGATAGGCGTCGGCCATTGCTACAAACAGAAAACCCCGAGGAAACCTTGTCTGCGCTGCGCAAAGCGCGTGACGCTACTTACCGCGAGCTTGCTGATGTGGTTTTCGATACCGATGGGCGCACTGTCAGGGCTGTCAGTAAAGATATCATTAATTACGTGTGTGACAATAAAATCGGTTCGTGAGGATGCCAAGCGCCGAACGAGAACTTATCACCATGACGGTCCCTTTAGCAGAACGTTCTTATCCCCTTTATATTGGGGAGGCGCTGCTGCAGTTGCCCGCCTTATTAAGTCGGCATCTCACAGGTAAACAAGCGATGGTGGTGACGCAAGAGGCTCTAGTGCCGTTGTATTTAGATACCCTTGCAGCTTCCTTACCCTCGGACTTATCTTGGGATTATCTGTGCATAGCGGACGGTGAATCTTATAAAAATTTAGACACGTTGAGCTTGATTTTTGATAGCTTGTTGGAAAAAGGCCACGGCCGACAAACCACGTTAATTGCCTTAGGGGGCGGAATTGTTGGTGATGTCGTAGGTTTTGCAGCAGCTTGCTATTTACGAGGGGTGGATTTTATCCAAATTCCTACTACCTTGCTTGCCCAAGTGGACTCATCGGTTGGCGGTAAGACAGGTGTTAATCACCCTTTGGGTAAAAACTTAATCGGTGCTTTCTACCAACCTAAAGCTGTACTAATGGATGTTGGTACTTTAAAAAGTCTACCGCAGCGTGAATATAATGCAGGTATGGCCGAGGTGGTTAAATATGGCTTGATCCATGATGCTGACTTTTTTCACTGGATACAAACCCAGCAGCAAGACCTGCAAGCCCGAGATACCCATGCCTTAATTCATGCCATTGCCCGGTCCTGCGAAATAAAAGCTGAAATAGTAGCGCTTGATGAACGAGAGTCTGGCGTGCGCGCTTTGTTAAATTTTGGTCATACCTTTGGCCATGCCATTGAATATTTAACCGGGTATGAACGATTTTTGCATGGAGAAGCTGTAGCTATTGGTATGTGCATGGCAGCATGCCTATCTCGTGACCAAGGCTGGATTACCGCTTCACAATGTGAAGCTATCCAGGCATTATTGACAGCCTTTAATTTGCCAACAACGTTAGGGGAAAATTTTTCCAGGGAACATTGGTTTGAGGCTATGGCTCGCGATAAAAAAGTCATTTTGGGTCAGTTACGTTGGGTAGTTCTACAGTCTCTAGGGCAAGGCATGGTAACCGCCGCATTGGAACACCAACAGGTATGGGCGGCTATTTGTGAGTGCAATGTGTCTTGTTAGTTTTGCGTAAATCCTAACGAATAAGGAGTATTATCCTATGAGTCAATCGCATGAAACCTTATCAGAGGAAGACAGTTGGGCCACCTTAGGTTTGACGCAAAATCCCTTTTCTCTACCCACAGAAGATGGCGTTTATTTGTCGCCGCTGTGGCAGCAACATTTAGAACTGATTCAACACTTAAGTCTCTATAGTAATGTGCTTTTATCGGTAGAAGGTGCCGATGGTATTGGCCGCTATCAGTTTATTGAAAGTATTGTTGAGCAAATGTCCGAACACTTATCTGTTCATGTGGCTCAGGGCGATGAGCTTTTCAATACTGATGAACTCTTGCAGCAACTCACGGAGACTTTTCAAATAGCAGCGTTACCCTCTCCAGAGGAAACACACTCTTTAATTCAATTGGAACAATGTCTTAACAACTTTCGAGAAGAAGAAAAATCAGGCCTGCTTATCATCGATAATGCACAGAAACTGGATGCTTCCCTGCTGCAAGCGCTTAAACAATTGGTGCGCTTACAAGTAGATAATAGTTCAGTCTTGCACTTGGTTTTAGTTGGCGATGTTAGCATGACTCAAAAAATTCAAAAGCTTTTTGATGTGGATGATGAGCAGGAACTCATGCATGGTATTACGCTGGAACCTTTGGCGGTGGAAGAAGTTCGGGCATTCATTGATTTTTATCTACAAAAAGCAAATTATGAGGGCGATTTTCCCTTCGATGATAGCACGATTCAATGGATCCATGCCGAATCGCAAGGCTTGCCTCGGCGCATCCCCGAGATAGTGGCGCAATGTCTATTAGAGGGTGAGCCTGACGAGGAAGATGAATTAAACATGGCCCCTGCTGTTAGTGCTTGGGCTAACCTAAAACACTTGATGGGCCGCCATAAAGTGAAAATTAGCGCGCTATTGCTGCTTATTTTTGTGCTGCCGCCCGCGGTTATTTTTTTCAATCAACGTATTTACAAAAAAGAAACAACCCATGCTATTGACAGTATGGCGTCTCAGCAACCCCAACAAGTAATCTCTGAGCCTTCTAAGAAAAAAACAGAAAAAAAAGAAGAGCTTAGTGAAAGTAAGCCTTTGGCCAAACCTCAAAAGCCAGCCGCGCAGCCCGTAACCCTCAAGCCCAAACAGCGGCTTGAGAAATCCCTGCCCGCTATCAAACCTGCAAAACAAGCACCGGCAAATGCAGTTAATGCCGAGATAGCGGCCATTGCGCCCCGGCCGAAAATGTCAGCGATAGTCCCCGCAAAACCGACTGAGAAAAAACAAGCCGCCGCGGTTGAACCTAAGCCACTTGTGGTGCGTCATGAACCTAAGCCAGCAGCCAGCCAGCCTGCGGCAGCACCCGCCGTGCAACCCAAGCAGCCCTCTAAACCTGCAGTGGCAGAGGAGCCTAAGCCCAAAACAAAGCCTAAAGCCGAGCCTACACCTAAAGCCAATAAGGTAAAACCCAGTAAGCCGAAGAGTAAACCAAAGCCTGCCATGCCCAAGGTGGTATCAAAACCAAAGGTCTCTTCTTATACCGCCGATGAAAAAGCCTTGTTGAAGATCCCAGCTTCTTATTACACCTTACAAGTAATTGGTGTGCGCAATGCGGCGGCATTAACCTATTTTAAACAAAGTAATAAGCTAGGCAAAAAAGCACGCATTTATAAAACCATTCTCAAGCAAAAACCCTGGTATGTTCTGGTGTACGGCCAATACGCGACAAAAAGTGCGGCGAAAAAAGCCGTTGCAAAGCTTCCTCGTCATTTGAGAAAACAAAAACCCTGGCCAAAACCTTATAGTGACGTGCATCAAGCCATTAGAAAAGCTGCTCAGGAGTAACTCATTGAAAGAACCGTCACAACCGCTGTTGCGTGCGTTATTGAAACTGCCGGTAGAACGCACACCTATTTGGATTATGCGTCAAGCGGGGCGTTATTTGCCTGAATATCGCCAACGACGAGCCGAAGCCGGTGATTTTTTGACTTTATGCAAGACGCCAGCATTAGCAGCGGAAGTAACACTACAGCCGCTCAGACGCTTTGACTTAGATGCGGCCATTATTTTTTCGGATATTTTAACCATCCCTGATTCCATGGGATTGGGACTTTATTTTGCAGAGGGCGAGGGGCCCCGTTTTAAATATCCCATCACCTGTCATGCAGATGTGCTTAATTTACCCGTGCCCGATGTCGCAACAACGCTTCATTATGTGCCCGATGCCTTACGTTTAGTTAAAGAACAACTGGACCCATCAAAAACGCTCATCGGTTTTGCAGGCAGTCCATGGACGTTGGCTACCTATATGGTAGAAGGTGGTGCTACGAAAAACTTCTCCAAAGTCAAAGGGATGCTGTATTCAAGCCCTGAGACTTTAGCATTGCTATTAGAGAAGCTCGTGCATACCACGATTGATTATTTAAATACCCAGATAGAGGCGGGTGCACAAGCGGTGATGTTGTTTGATACTTGGGGAGGTGTGTTAACGCCACTTGCCTACAACGCTTTTTCACTAGAACCCATGCAAGCTATTATTGCTGGTTTACATAAAACGTGGAACGATGTGCCGGTGCCGGTCATTGCGTTTACCAAGCAAGGCGGTCAATGGTTAGAAAATATTGCTGCCATTGGTTGTCACGCTGTGGGGGTGGACTGGACCGTGGATATAGCTGATGCTAGGCGCCGCATTGGGCATCAAGTTGCTCTACAGGGCAATATGGATCCTTGCGTTTTATATGGTGGATTTGAGGCCATCGAAGCTGAGGTAAAAACGATTCTTGACGCTTTTGGTCCAGGCAATGGTCATGTTTTTAATTTAGGACATGGCATTCATCCACAAATAGAGCCGGAAAAGGTGGCTTGGCTTGTGGAGAAAGTGCATGAGTATAGCTCTAGCCAAACTTAATTTGTAAATGGTGGCGCGTTCTAATATATTTAGGGTCTGTTGACAATACATCTTTTTGCCCAAGCCCCTAAACTTCGCTTGCAAAAATGACATGCCAACAGACCCTAGCGTTTAATTTTTATTTTACACCCTAAGAGGTTATGCAAACATGTCCACGAGAAATGATAAACAATTGATAGTGCTTGGCGCTGTGGCGGCTTTATTAGCAGTAAGTGGTTGTACGACAACCAACCCTTATACCGGCCAATCAGAAGTGAGTAGTACGGCTAAAGGTACAGGCTTAGGTGCAGCTGCCGGTGCTATTGGTGGTGCTTTGTTAGGTGGAAAAGAAGGTGCATTGATTGGTGCAGGTATTGGTGGCTTGGGCGGTGCAGCCGTGGGCAGTCACATGGATAAAGAAAATGCAGCATTACGACATGAACTACAGGGTACCGGTGTTCAAGTAATACAGCAAGGCAATCAAATTAAATTGGTGATGTCCTCTGATGTAACGTTCCAAACCAACAGCAGTAATATTAACGCACAGTTTTACCGAACATTAACCTCTGTCGCTAAAGTTATTAAAGCTTATAAAGACAATAATGTGGTTGTGTCAGGTTTTACCGATAGCACAGGGGCTGCTTCTTATAACCAAACATTGTCTGAAAAGCGCGCTGCTAGTGTAGGGGCTTACTTGGTTTCTCAAGGGGTTAATCAAAACCGTGTTTTCACCCAAGGTTTTGGTGAGCGCCATCCTATTGCTAGTAATGCCAGCGCTGCCGGTCGTGCTAAAAATCGTCGCGTTGAAATTGTATTGCGTAAGTCAGGCACTTAATATTTTTGTTAGGTTGAAGGGGCGTCTCGTTTTGGTAGGCGCCTTATCTATAGTGAGCGCGGTGGAATTGCTTAGAAAAGCTCAAACACCAGCACGGCCAAAATGGCTAAAGGCGTAATAAAGCGCAGGCTATAGTAAAAACATTTGAAAACCATACCGTCTTTCATAGCCAGTTCATCCAAAAGACAGTCTTTTTTCATAAACCAAGCCACAAAAATAGCGGTAAGCAAACCTGCGATAGGTAACATCAAGTTTGCAGTGATATAGTCCATCAAGTCAAAAAAGGTTAAACCAAAAATTTTCACCTGTGCGCCATAATTAAAAGAAAAAATAGTGCCCAGGCTCAATAGCCAAATAACAAAGCTCATAAAGACAGTTGCTTTAAAGCGGCTGTAGTGAATGTTTTCCATCAGCCAGGCAATAGCGGGTTCTAATAGCGAAATGCTGGAGGTTAGTGCGGCGAAGACAAGCATAATAAAAAATAAACAGGCAAAGAAAGAACCATAGGGCAATTGTGCGAAAGCCAGCGGCAAGGTTTGGAAAATCAAGCCGGGGCCGGCACCGGGTGCAAGTTGGTTGGCAAATACGACAGGGAAAATAGCAAGACCTGCAATGAGTGCGATTAAGGTATCAGCAAGAGCAATAGTGATAGATGTGCGCACAATGGAAATTTCTCTCGGTAAGTAAGCACCGTACATCATAATAGCACCTGATGCCAAGCTTAAGGTGAAAAAAGCATGGCCCAGCGCTGTCAGCATGGCTTTGGGGGTTAACTCATGGAAGTTTGGATGAAAGAGAAAATGAAGTCCTTTTGCGAATTGTCCAGAACTCATGGCGTAACCAACTAAGACCAGCAGTAATACAAGTAAGCTGGGCAATAAAAGGCGCACAAAGCGTTCTAAGCCTTTATTAACACCACAGGCAACCACATAAGCTGTAGCCAATAAAATACAGGTGCTCCAGAATAATAATTGCATAGGGCTTGCCACTAAATGAGCAAAAAGGGCATTAACTTGTTGGCTGGTAGTATGATGAAAGTCGCCTTTTGCCGCTAGAAAAATATAATCAAGCGCCCAACCAGCAACGACTACATAAAAAGAAAGCATTAAAAAGCCTGCAATAATCCCCATGGCGCCAAAAATTTGCCAGCGGCGGCTACGGCCAGACTCCAGTGCTACGGTGGCAGCACTGTTAGCCGGGTTTTGTCGTCCGCGACGCCCGATTAAAATTTCAGACATCATGACAGGAATACCCACCAGTAAAATGCAGAATAAATAAAATAACACAAAGGCGCCGCCACCGTTTTCGCCGGTAATATAAGGAAATTTCCAGATATTACCTAAACCCACGGCAGAGCCTGTGGCGGCTAAAATAAATAGCCAGGCAGAGGACCATCTGCCTGGGGGTGATTGTGTGCGTATTGTCATAGTAGAGCGTTTCCTTTTAAAGTCGACGTAGGATTCCCCGATTACGAATGTGTCGCAAAGGGCAACCGTCGCGCTAAGCGTATTTCATCCAATGAAATATCCGCTTGGTAAATTAATATTTCCACACCACACGCCAGGGCGCGTGCCAGGGTTTGACTGTAGCATGGGTCGATATGGTTGGCCGGCGCCACATCTCGAATACCCGTATGTTGAACACAGAAAAGCAATACACTGCGATGGCCTTGTTGGCGCAAATGCATCAATTCACGCAAGTGTTTGGTGCCACGCGAGGTAACGGCATCAGGGAAAAAACCATGGCCATTGCTCTCACATAAGGTCACACTTTTAACTTCCACATAACAATGCTCATCCCCACGGGTCAGTCGAAAATCGATGCGGCTGTTTTCTTGACCGTATTTTACTTCTCTGGTTAAATGCTCGTAGCCTGCTAATTCTATTATAGTGCCCTCAGAGATAGCTTCAGCCACTAAGGCATTAGCCGTAAGGGTATTGATGTTGACTAATTCACCGCCGTCTACTTCCACAAGCTCCCATGTGTTTGGGTATTTGCGTTGGGTATTGAGGCTTGTAGAAAACCAAATGCGGCTACCTAAAATATCACAATGCGTCATGCCCCCTGTGTTGGGACAGTAAATGGTTAAGTGTTTTCCATCCCATAAGGTTACATCAGCCAAAAAGCGTTTATAACGTTTAATTAATGTAGCTTCCGTCAGAGGGCTTGGAAATTTCAACAGTCGGCCCTTAAGTAAACCATGTGGTGAATTGTTCTGTAGGCTCACGCTCAGTGCGGTATTGATTGATGGCGTGGGATTTATCAGGATAACCCAGCGCAATACCGCATAATAAATCTTGTTCTTTTGGCCAGGCTAATGTCTGGCGAACAATATCAGGGTACTCTGCTAACGAGGCCTGTGGGCAAGTGGCAAGTCCGAGATCCATGGCTGCTAATAAAACATTTTGTATAAACATACCATAATCCATCCAGGCGCCTTTTCCTAAATCGCGGTCAATGAAACACAACAGGCAGACAGGCGCACCAAAACAATGGTAATTGGCGTACCATTGTTCTTTTCGTGCTTGTTTATCTTGGCTACCAATACCTACGGCACCATAAAGGGCAAGGCCGCAATGGGCTCGTCGCGTCTTGTAGGGTTCTCGCCATTGCGGTGGATAATAGGCATAGTCTGGGTTTTCTGGTAAGTCTGCTTCGCGAGCTTGGATAATGGCATTCCCTAGGCGGGTTAAGGTTTTGCCTTGCACAATAGCCACATCCCAAGGTTGCGTATTACAGCCTGAAGGCGCAAAGCGCGCTGCATCGATTAGTTGTATAACCAGATCGGGGGCGACAGGCTTATTTAAGAAGGCACGCGTGGAGTGTCGTTGCTTGATGGTCTCTATAATAGTGGGCATGCAGCTGTATCCATTGGCAAATTTTGGATGTTATACTGCCCGCGCTTTGGTTTGCGGGTAATGAGTCCAGCTCGTTGAGCGCTTATTTTAAGCTTTTAGTCCACAGATGGTCGTCAGATGTGTGGCTAAAAATCGTAAACTAACGTGCGGGAAGTATATACCCAATTAACGGGCCTAACCCGTAATTTGTTTTTCCCGAATCTCATCCAGCGTTTTACAATCAATACACAAATCAGCCGTTGGGCGCGCTTCGAGTCGACGAATACCAATTTCAATACCGCAAGCTTTACAAAAACCGTAATCACCCGATTCAATGCTTTCTAAGGCACGCTCGATTTTACGAATCAACTTGCGGTCTCTGTCGCGGGCACGTAACTCAAGGCTAAATTCTTCTTCTTGACTAGCGCGGTCGTTGGGGTCAGGGAAATTGGCAGCATCTTCTTTTAAGTGACTCTTCGTGCGGTCACTTTCTTCCATCAGTTGTGTTTTCCAAGAAGATAAAATATGACGAAAGTGCGCCCGGTGCGCCTCACCCATGTACTCTTCACCTTTTTTTTCCACGTAAGGCTCAAATTTTAATGAATCAGTGCTCATGAATTTTCTTTCTCCGTTATCTAATAGTCCCCGCAGTTGAAACCTCGGGTTTTAGCTGTCTGTCTGCCAGCCATCTTTGAACAATTTTTACTGAAAAAACTTGTCATTTAGAATAGCTAAAATCCTCGTTTTTTCAGTAAAAATTGTCCAAATCTGACTAACATCCAGGCGCTAAAATATAAAACTTATGTTATCACATTAACAAATAATTTCCCGAACTTTCAACTGCGGGGACTATATACTTCTAGGGTTTGTTCACAATTTATTTTCACGCTGCAGTTTGAAAATAAATTGTGAACAAACCCTGGGGGCCAGGTGGGCCAAAGTAGCCCATCATTATGCTAAAAAGCATTGGGTGACGTCAATAGACCTCCAGTGCATCGTTCATGCCCAGCTAAGTCACATCGCGTTGTAATTTGTTGATAACCCTGCCGTTGTAAACAGGTTTTTACGTCAGCGGCTTGTGCTGCTCCATGTTCAAAAAGCAAGTGCCCACCTGGCTTCAGAAAGTGTTTGGTTTGCGCTGTAATGTGTTGAATGTCCTTTAAGCCATCCGTGCCGGACTGTAGGGCAAGTAGGGGTTCAAAAGCGACATCTCCTTGCTGCAGGTGGACATCTTCTTCAGCAATATAGGGCGGATTGCTTACAATCATATGAAAGTTTTGCGGCGGTAGGCTATGGAACCAGTCACTTTTATGAAAGCTAACTTGAGGACAGTTTAATTGCTGTGCATTGCTGCGAGCCACAGCCAAAGCTTGGTCAGAAATATCGCAGGCAGTAATTTCCCAATGAGGGCGCTCTGTCGCAAGTGCTAATGCAATGGCACCGCTGCCTGTGCCGAGGTCTAAGACTTTTATGCGGGAATCTGCGTCATAGAGTTCCAGCACCCACTCCACCAATATTTCTGTCTCAGGGCGCGGGATCAATGTATGCTCGTTTACCTGAAAAGCAAGCGACCAAAATTCACAGTGTCCAATTAAATAGGCAATGGGTTCACCTTGTTGTCGGCGTGCTAAAAGGGATATCCATTGTTGAGTTTGTGCCATAGAAAGCGGCTGCTCTCCATGAGCCAATAAATACGCACGCGAACGTTTTAGCAGAAAGGCCAATAATACTTCCACGTCTAAACGTGCGCTGGGGCTCCGGGGTAACAGTAGGTTGGCTTTGGATAATAGCGAATGGATGGTATGGATGGTAAACTGCTCCGGCAAGGGCTTTAATTTGAAAGGTATAATAACATGCTTAACTATATTTGGTTGGGGATGATGGTGATTTCCGTCATTGTTGGTTTTTTCAATGGAAAGTTGCCTGCTGTTGTCGCCTCTGTCACCGAATCAGCGAAATTTTCCATCCAGCTAAGTTTAGGTTTAGCCGGTGTTATTATTTTCTGGCTAGGCTTAATGAAAATAGCAGAAGAGGCAGGCCTCATTCAAGGGCTCGCTAAACTGTTGCGCCCGTTATTAACGTGGCTTTTTCCCGACGTGCCAGCTGAACACCCCGCCATGGGTGCGATGGTATTAAATATGGCAGCCAACCTATTGGGATTGACCAATGCAGCCACCCCGTTTGGTTTAAAAGCCATGAAAGCGCTAGATAGTTTAAATCCAAACCCAGGTACAGCGACCAATGCCATGTGCACTTTTTTGGCTATCAATACTTCCAGCATTCAACTCATTCCCGCGAGCACCATTGCCTTTTTGGCAGCAGGCGGCGCAAAGGAGCCCACGGCGATTATTATTCCCGTCTTATTAGCCACCAGCTGTTCGACGATTGCAGCTATCTTTGCGGCAAGGGGTTTTGCTGCATTGAAACCTTTTGCGATTAAACGTCCCCAAGAGGAAAGTTAATGAAAACCAGCATTAATGAGCTACTGTCCAGCCTTTTATTCCTCGGGGTTGTTGTGGGGATACCTTTTTATGCAAGCTTTCGCCGTGTCAAGGTTTACGAGGCTTTTGTAGAAGGCGCACGGGATGGTGCCGGGGTGGTGTTGGATATTTTACCCTATCTTATTGGTATGATGGTGGCCATTGGCATGTTACGCGCATCGGGGGCTATTGAAAACTTATCGCATTGGGCCGGGCCTTTGCTGCATCATTTGGGTATGCCGCCTTCTGTTTTGCCTTTGGCGTTGATGCGGCCCTTTTCGGGTAGTGGCACCAATGCCATGCTTGCTACCATCATACAGCACCAAGGTGCTAATTCCTTTGCCGCGAAAATGGCTTCCGTTCTGGTGGGAAGCACTGAGACAACCTTCTATGTTTTAGCCGTTTATTTTGGTGCGGTCAGGATTCGTCGGACGCGACATGCCGTTGCAGCCGGGTTAATTGCAGATATCGTCGGTGTGGTAGCTGCCGTTTGGGTTGCTCATTGGTTTTTTGCGAGTAGCAGCGTAGCTTGATGACAGGGTGAAAGTAAAGTTATTCAATAAAATCAAATGATTATGTTTTAATTTGGGTGGATTTTGCCACGTCCTCTCTTTTTTCCTATTTAAACCGAAGACATTGCCGCAATTGGACGAGGACAGCACACATTGTACATTTTTTGTCATAAGTTTGTTTTATTAATTGGCAACCAGTGCTATAATGCACCATCCATTGCCAGAAATTGGTTATTTTTGTTGCAAGATGGAGTCTTGTTAACAACGTATCTGACGATGGGCTAGTGTGGCTGGAGCCCCACTTCATAGGGAGGAGTAAGCGGATATTTATTCCTAATTGATTTAAAAATGGAAATTACGAGAGAGAAACAATGAACATGAATACAATACTAGACCCAAAGCTCAATGAAACGCTCAACTCAAACATAAACAGTGTAGAACCTGCTTTACAAGAGCAATATAAGTCCTTACATGACAGTGTAAAACATGCGTTGAATAATCTATTAGCTCAGCTGGGTAATCAGCCAATTTCTGAGTTGTATGATTTAGTGTTAGCTGAAGTTGAACGCCCTTTGTTTGATTTTATCATGACGCACACTAAAGGTAACCAAAGCAAAGCAGCACGTATTTTAGGCATCAGCCGTGGCACGTTGCGTAAGAAGCTTAAAGTTTACGATATCAACTAAATCTATCGCTGTTAGCGTCTGCTAGCCATGGTTTTTTGGCTGGCAGGCGCTAGCCGTATATACTGACTGCCTTTTGTTGCGCAGTATATTTTGGTAGCCTCTTGGATGTTGACGACAATAATGAATTCCAAACCTATTAAACGAGCGCTCATTAGCGTATCGGACAAGACGGGCGTGGTTGAATTTGCAACTATGCTACAAAAATGGGATGTTGAAATCCTTTCCACCGGCGGTACCGCCCGGCTTCTTGAAAATGCGGGGATTCCTGTTGTCCATGTCTCTGATTATACTGGGGCCGCAGAAATGATGGATGGCCGCGTCAAAACCTTACACCCTAAAATACATGGCGCGCTATTGGGCCGCCGAGATATAGATAAGACGGTGATGGCCGAGCAAGGTATTGTTCCTATCGATTTGCTTGTGGTAAATCTCTATCCTTTTTTACAAGTGATCCAAGACCCTCGTTGCAATTTGGCTACGGCTGTTGAGAATATCGATATCGGTGGACCTTGCATGTTGCGCGCGGGTGCTAAAAATCACGCAGCGGTGGCTGTGGTGGTGAATCCACGCGATTATGCGTTGGTTTTGGAAGAGCTACAACAAGAAAAAGGCGCTGTAAGCGCTAAAACCCGGGAGGCCTTGGCAACAAAAGCGTTTGTTCACACAGCACAATATGACAGTGCCATTGCCAATTATCTTAAAACACAACAAACAGAAGAAGCTAGCCCTACTTTTCCATCGACCTTATCGGTGACGTTAGAAAAAGTGCAGGATTTACGCTATGGGGAAAATCCTCATCAGCAGGCAGCGTTTTATACGGCAAAAAATCCACCGAATAATAGCTTAGCCTGTGCCCAACAGTTGCAGGGTAAAGCTTTATCTTTTAATAATCTAGTGGATGCCGATACGGCGTGGGAGTGTGTGAAAACCTTCCAAGCTCCGGCTTGTGTCATTGTCAAGCATGCTAACCCTTGTGGAATAGCAATGCGAGAGAATGTGTTGAATGCTTATGAGCGCGCTTTTGCAACGGATCCGACCTCAAGCTTTGGTGGCATTATTGCATTTAATGCACCCGTAGAAGGTGAAACAGCGCAAGCTATTTTAGCAAAGCAATTCGTTGAGGTGGTTATTGCCCCCGCTTTTAATCAAGATGCTTTGGGTGTTTTTCAACAAAAATCCAATGTACGCTTGTTACAGATTGCTCATACAGCAGTAAGCATGACTGAATACGATTTGAAAAAAATAACCGGTGGCTTACTGGTTCAACAACAGGATACAGGTCATGTGTCTGAAGATGATTTAAAAATTGTCACACAGCGTTCGCCTACACCTGCAGAAATTACGGACTTATTGTTTACCTGGAATGTGGCTAAGTATGTGAAGTCTAATGCCATCGTATATGGCAAAGCGAATGCGACTATCGGCATTGGGGCTGGTCAAATGAGTCGTGTTTACAGTGCGAAAGTGGCTAACATGAAAGCACAAGAAGAAGGGTTACCTGTGGAAGGCAGTGTGATGGCTTCTGATGCATTTTTTCCTTTTCGTGATGCTATTGATGCTGCAGCGGAGGTCGGGATTCGCGCCATTATTCAGCCTGGCGGTTCCATTCGCGATGCAGAAGTTATTGCGGCGGCCAATGAACATGATATTGCCATGGTATTTAGTCAGATGAGGCACTTTAGACATTAATGCGTATTTTAATTATCGGCAGTGGGGGACGTGAACACGCGCTTGCTTGGAAGTGTGCTCAGTCCACTATGGCAACAAAAATTTTCGTGGCGCCTGGCAATCCGGGAACAGCGTTGGAATCCAAGGTGGAAAATGTCAGTTTAGACGTGTTGGATATTCCAGGCCTGTTGGCATTTGCAAAAACACAAGACATCGGATTGACGTTGGTTGGGCCTGAAGCCCCCTTAGCTAAGGGTATCGTTGACACATTTACACAAGCACGGTTACCTTGCTTAGGCCCCACACAAGCCGCCGCACAATTAGAAACGTCAAAAGACTTTTGTAAGCGTTTTTTAATGCGTCACCAAATTCCTACGGCCGCCTACGCAAGCTTCACTGATAAAGTAACGGCCATGGCTTACTTAAAACAAAAAACTTTTCCGCAGGTTATCAAAGCCGATGGATTAGCGGCAGGTAAAGGCGTGATTATTGCGCAGAGCTTTGCAGACGCGTCAGCGGCGGTGGAAGACATGTTAGGCGGTAGTGCCTTTGGTGAGGCAGGAAAAAAAATTGTTGTTGAAGACTTTTTAACCGGCGATGAAATAAGTTTTATTGCCCTTTGTCATGGCGAACAAGTTTTGCCATTAGCGACATCGCAAGATCATAAAGCGCGCGATGAAGGCGATAAGGGACCCAATACGGGCGGCATGGGTGCCTATTCTCCAGCGCCGAATGTCAGTGCTGCGCTGCACGAAAAAATCATGGCGCACATTATCCACCCCACCTTAAAAGGTATGCAAGCTGAAGGGAATTTATATACAGGTTTTCTTTATGCGGGTTTAATGATTACAGCGGATGGCGAACCTAACGTTCTCGAATTTAATTGTCGTTTCGGTGATCCTGAAACGCAGCCCATTCTTATGCGATTACAAAGTGACTTTGTTGCATTATGTCTTGCTGCTGTGGAAAAAAATTTAGCGAGTTATTCTATACAATGGGATAAACGCGCGGCATTAGGCGTTGTGTTAGCGGCTGGTGGTTATCCTTTTGCTTACGAACGTGGTCATGAAATTCAAGGTATAAAGGATATTTCAGCACCTGATGTTAAGGTATTTCATGCCGGGACTTCCTTAAGCAATAATAAGCTTTATACCCATGGCGGCCGAGTTCTTTGTGTTACAGCCTTGGGTGATTCCATTAAAACCGCGCAACAAAAAGCTTACGATAACGCCGCAAAAATCACCTGGGACGGTTGTTATTTTCGACGAGATATTGGCCACCGCGCTTTGCGGTGAACCTAGAACTCACCTGGGATTTCAACTGAGGATTTTAGGTTCAACTACGGGTATATATGTCTTATTGCCATAGTGCTGCTAATGGTACGGCGTATAAGTCGGGACCAAAGGGCACAATGTCGTTACCATCATACAAAACAATGCCACAAACAAAATCGTTGTTGGCAACCTCTTGCAAGAGTTTTAAGCCACTAAAATCCTTCGCGTTTACTCGGCTAGCACTTTTTACTTCGATGCCTGCTAAGCTGCCATCGGGACGCTCTAAAATAAAATCCACTTCTTTGTTATCGCTAGTGCGGAAGTGTAATAGGTTAGCTCTGATGGTTGAGAAGGATAATAGCTTTAATAACTCAGTGGCAACAAAATTTTCAATCACATGGCCATAAAGTTCTGGTTTGCGTGCTTTTAAATCATCTATATTCCAATCCAGTAAATGGCATAATAGTAAGGTATCTAATAAGTAACCTTTCGAAGACTTTACTAAACGTTTGTTGATGTTGCGGTACCAGGGTTGTAGGTCAAAGCATAGGAACATTGTTTGTAAAATGACGCGATAATTTTTGCTAGTTACTGAATTCAAGCCGACGTCGCGGGCAATGTCAGCATCATTCATTAATTTTCCTGCCCGAGCAGCTAGAACACGCAGCATTGTAGGTAGGCGTCCTATTTTTTCCAATTCAGCGAGTAGTTTCACATCTCGCTGTAAAATGGTTGTTAGATAACCATCAAACCATTCACTATATGCTCGCATTTCTTTTCCTGAAATCTCTGGAAAGGTGGCAGTACCTATAGCATTTGGGAGAGTGATATCCTTTGTGATGGGTGCAAAATCGGCTTGGAAAAGTCGTTGAATGAAATCGCCTTTACCTTTAAAAACTTCACAAGCAGCAAAGGGATAGAGTGTTTTAACACTCATGCGCCCTACTAAGGGATTCGATAATTTGGGCAGTGCCATAATGTTAGCTGAGCCTGTTAATAAAAATTTACCATTGCTTTGTTGCTTATTACTTAGGCGTAGCCCATCTACTGTTATTTTTAGCACACGAAATAGTTCTGGCGCCATTTGTATTTCATCAATAATGGCTGGACCTTTAAATTGCCGTAAAAAACTTTCAGGCGAGTCTGTAGCAACGGCCACTTGCATGGCATTGTCAAGGGTCACATAGGTTGCCGGGTGCGCTGTTTGAGCAAGCGTCTGCACCAAGGTGCTTTTTCCAGCTTGACGAGGTCCATTAAGAAATACAACAGGGCTATTTTGTAGTGCAAACAATAGCTCATCGGAGATGAAGCGAGGGAGGCTCTGCATGATTAACATTTGCCCAGAAATGGTTTTGTAAAAATAAAGTCTAGCTTTATAATTACAAAAGTCAAGCTTTATTTTTACAAAATAAATTAATAATCCTTAAAAATCAATTGGTTGCGTTGTAACTTTTAGGGTTGATTGCTTCTGTAAATCGCTTCAACCCTCGCTTTGAGGTGCTAACCGCTCTTAGTATCCGCTGTCCGACGTGGGGGCCTTTTCATTTAATAGCGCATCCAATAACCCGCTAGCACCAAAGCGAAAGCGTTCAGGGGTAATCCACGCCTCACCAAAGTATTCGCAGGCCAAATCATAGTAAATTTTAGCATCGGCCAAGCTGCGTACGCCACCTGATGCTTTAAATCCAACGGATTTGCCGGATGTTACGATGGCTTTCATCATCACGTCAGCGGCTTCTGCTGTGGCGCCGATGGGCATTTTGCCGGTGGAGGTTTTGAGAAAATCAATGCCAGCCTCAATGGCATCTTGGCTTGCTTGCAAAATACGCTCAGGCGTAGCGAGCGCCCCAGTTTCTAAGATGGCTTTCAACGTAATATCTGGCCCACAGCAAGCGCGGCAAGCTTTTAAGAAGGTGAGTGGTTTCATGTCGTCATCATGCTTGCCTAGGTAATAATGATAAGGCGTGACGACATCAATTTCATCGGCGCCGGCTTCAATGCTGGCTTTAATATCAGCAAGCACCGTTTCCATAGGGTTATTGCCTTTGGGAAAGTTACTAACCGTAGCAATGGTGATGGAGGTGCTTGCTAATTTTTCTTTGGCAATAGGAATAAAGGGTGGGTAAATACACACTGCTGCAACATTGCCTTTAGGCGATTGTGCTTTTTCAACAAGGCTTACAATGCGCTCTGGTGTATCATCATCACTTAAGGTGGTTAAATCCACAAGCCCGATGAGTTTTTCAGTCAGCATGATTTTTCTCCTAGAGGTGTGTGATGGTGGTTTCGATAAGCGTAGATAGGTGAATGCCTGCTTGCTGTCCAAAGTGCAGAGATTCATCATGATTAAGGGCTTGATCGGGGACTAAGCCTGCGGCTAAATTGGTGATAGCAGAAAAGGCTGCCACTTTTAAACCGCAATGCCGGGCTACAATAACCTCAGGCACCGTAGACATGCCCACGGCATCAGCGCCCCATCGTTTAAAGGCACGTATTTCAGCAGGGGTTTCAAAACTTGGGCCTAAAACACCGATATAAACGCCTTCGTGCAATTGAATAGTTAATGCTTTAGCCTGTTCACGAAAAATCGCTTGCAGCTCAGGGTGATAAGCATCATGCATAGCAAAAAAACGTTCGCCAAAACTGTCATCATTAGGGCCAACCATAGGGTTACCATTTTGAAAATTAATATGATCCGTTATCATCATGATGTCGCCAGGCCCCACATTCTCACGTAGTGAGCCTGCCGCATTAGTTAGCAGTAAAGTTTCGCAGCCCAATTGCTTGAAGGTGTAGATCATTAATTTGACTTTGTCGAAGCTTGCGCCTTCATATAAATGTACGCGGCCCTGAAAACAAGCAACAGGTACGTCATTTAACTGGCCCAACACCAATTGACCTTTATGGCCTTCAACGCCGCTTTGATGAAAGCCGGGAATGTCGCCATAAGGGATAACAATCGGGTTTTTGATGGTATCAGCTAAGTCGTTTAAACCTGTGCCTAGGATTAAGCCTACTTTGGGGCGAAAGCCTGGGGCGAGAGATGAAATTTTTTCACAAGCAAGTGCGGGGGTCGTCATGTTATTTCTCCAAAAAACCTAAAAGTTAGCGGCTAAGACATAGAATCTGCATTAAAAGCAAAGGGTAGTAATTCCGATGCTGTAACTGTTTTCTGCAATCCTTGCTGTGTGCATAGATAAATGGGCGTGTCAGGCGATGCAAACTCATTAATACGCTGCCGACAGGCACCACAGGGTGTGCACAGAATATCTTCATGCCCCATTAAGAGTAAGGCCTTAATTTTTCGATGGCCTTGTGCCACCATACTGCCGATGGCGACAGTTTCTGCACAAAGTGCCATGCTGTAGGAGGCATTCTCTACATTACACCCGCTAAACATAGAGCCGTCTTCAGTTAACAGAGCGGCACCCACAGGAAAAGTAGAGTAAGGAACAAAGGCATTTTTCCGCGCGCCTTGAGCCATCTGTAGAAGTTTTTCAATCAATTTATTGTCAAGCATGGTCTTTTTCCTGGTTACGTGAATGGCTCTCGCGAAGTTTTGTGCCAATATCACCTTCTTTATAATGTTTGCGGCAAGTGGGAATATAAGCCTCATTGCCACCAATTAGTAATTGTGCGCCTTCTTTGATAGGGCGTTGTTGTTCATCTAAACGTAGTACCATGGTGGCTTTACTGCCGCAGTGGCAAATGGTTTTAATTTCAATAAGCTCTTCAGCTAAAGCCATTAGGTATTGGCTGCCTTCAAACAGTTCACCTTGAAAATCTACACGCAGCCCATAGCACAATACTGGAATGCCAAGGTAGTCAGGTACATCGCTTAATTGTAATACTTGTGTTTTGGTGAGAAATTGCGCTTCGTCTAATAAAACGCAACGTGTATTAGGAGCTTTAGCCAGCGCTTCTTTTACCACGTCAAGTAAATTAGCCTGGGTGGAAAATGTGGTGGCATCAGCATTCAAGCCGATGCGAGAGGTAATCTGATTGCGGCCAAAACGCGTGTCTATCTCTGGTAAAAGCAGGAAAGCGTCCATGCCGCGCTCGCGGTAATTATAAGCGGATTGTAGTAGCGTGGTGCTTTTGCCGGCATTCATGGTGGAATAATAAAAATATAATTTTGCCACAGTTTTTCTCTATCGTGCTAAAAGTAACATTAAACAATTACCTACGCGTTGGGACCAGTCAGCTAAATCGCCTGTCCACTCAATGACTTTATAGAGGAAAATAGCATCAATGGGATTTAATTCTTTTTCCATAGCAAATAATTCACTACGGACTGTAATCTGAATTTCATCCGTATCATGCTCGATGTTGCCCAGGGTTTCAATCATTTCTTCCACTAATGAAACTTCATTGCCGCGAAAGCCTGTTTCCAATAAATCATCTAATTCGTTGACGGTTTTATGGGCTTGGTTGACGGCATCTAAGCAACGTTGCAACAGTGATAAATAGGTGGTTTGGATATTAGGGGGGATGCACATGCGACGCCCTAAAATGAGGCCTGCAATATCTTTGGTTTTATTGGCCACCTTATCTTGGCTGGATAAAATGTCCAATATATCGGTTCTTGGCACGGGGAGAAATAAGCTTTTAGGTAGACTGAGGCGGATCTCTTTTTTAATTTCATCGGCTTGTCTTTCCAGTTCAGAAATTTGCCCCTGCCGTTGCTCGGCTTTATCCCAATTTGCTGCCATAGCAGCATCCATGAAGGGGATAATATGCTGTACACACTGGAGAACGATGTCCATGTGTTTTTGCAAATCCTTTAACGGTGAGCGTGTGAAGACATTAAAAATTGAGTTCATGAGTTATCCTGTGTTGATGAGGGGGTGGTTTTTTCCAACGATAGCTTCTTGACAGTATTTTTATAGGCCACCAAAAGGGCATCAGGTTGCTGGTGAGCAAAGAGGCCATTACAAATGGCTCCCGGAATTTCATTTAAAGCCGTTTCCAGTTTCATGGGTTCCATAATATCAAGATGATAAACATCTAAAATAAGATTTCCATGGTCGGTCACAAAGCCTTCGCGATAGGCAGGTTGGCCGCCCAATTTAACAATTTCCCGTGCGACTAGGCTGCGTGCCATAGGCAGTACTTCTACGGCAACGGGAAATTGTCCTAATCGTTTAACCAGCTTACTGTTATGGATGAGACAAATGAAACGTTTGGAAGCTTTGGCTAAAATTTTCTCACCCGTTAAGGCGCCACCGCCGCCTTTGATAAGTTGTAGTTGCTCGGTGGCCTCATCAGCGCCATCGACATAGATATCCACCTGAGGAACAGTGTTCAAATCGAGAACACGTAGGCCGTGAGATTTAAGGCGCTCTGCAGAAGCCTGAGAGCTTGCCACTGTGGCGTCGATGCGATGTTTAAAGCGTGCCGCTAAGGCCGCGATAAAAAAATTGGTCGTGCTACCCGTGCCAATGCCGACAATGGCATCATCGTCGATAAAATCCAGAGCAGCGAGGGCCGCGGCTTGTTTCAATTCGTCTTGTTCGGTCATGAAAGGTTACTCGTGATAGTAGAACTCAGTCAGTATATCATTTTGTATTTGTGGCGTCTTTATTGAACCTGCCGGTAACAGGGCAACCGCATTTTAATTAGTAACGGATTGTTTTAAAAGGTTTTTATTTTTAAAGAATATTTTCTGGTAGCCAATAACCCATTGATTTTTCTATAAAATAAATTTAGGTGCTCTTGCCCTGGCTGCCGGTAACCCTAATGCTGTTGGCCTTGGTTTCTCTGATGTTCATAGGGCGAGTGGTTGCATAATCCTAAATTCCGTAGTTGAAATCTACTGCGGCCGTCTAACTCACCGAATCTAAAGGATTTTTTTCCGTCTTTTTTATTCACCGTATGGGTGATACGTCTTCACAAAAAAGACGGAAAAAAATCCTTTATCTTCAGCGACTTAGTCAGCCTCGCGACGATTTCAACTGCGGAATTTAGGATAATCCTAAAATCCGCAGTCAAATCACGATTTTAGCAGTAACGTCTTGATTCATCTAGAAAAAAGAAAAAGCACTCCATCACCAATGAGGTGGATTCCGACTTTTTCTTTTTCCTATCTAAACCAACCCGTTACGCTAAAAAGTCGCGATTGACTGAGGGTTTTAGGATAATCCAACCGCCCGGCAGCAGCTAAATTAAAGCGCCTTAAAAATATATATTGCATTATTTTAAAATTCTATTTAAAATAATAAGTCTTGGTTGCTTGCGGCCGAGTTGTTGAAAATAAATATTTGCAATGAAATGATTAGTCGAAGGCGCTGTATGTTAGTGGAAAAAAACAATAACAAAGAGGCGCTAGAAAAAGCTCAACGCCAGATGAAGCAACTGCCAGGCAGTTTTCACGATAAACTATTCAGGGCAAGTATGAGCTTGCCGGAAGTCTATCTACCTTTTTTAAAGAGACAGTTGCCTGAGGAGTTAGCAGGCCATATTGATTATGACTCTGTGCAAGTAGAAAGAGCAAGCTTTATCGATGACAAGCTGCGATTGTCTGTTTGTGATACCGTTTTTAGCATGAATATCGCCAAAAAAGAGGGATATATTTGTTGTATTCACGAGCATCAATCTCGCGCTGAAAAATTGATGCCTTTGCGAGAACTGCGTTATAAGCTCAACGTGCTGGAGCATTTTGCCAAACAAAACCAAAAGAAAGATAAGCCATTACCGTTAGTCTATTTAGCAGTGGTTTATCATAACAAAGAGCAAAAGCCTTATCGCTACAGCACTGATATTACGGATTTAATTGACGCGCCCCGTGCGCTTATCGACAGATATTGGTATAAGCCTTTCCAGCTGATTGACTTAACAAGAATGCCTGATGAGATGCTGTTAGGCAGAGAAAGCCAAAACCAAGGTATAGGGCTCTTATATTACACATTAAAGCATAACTTGGAACAAGAGAGGGAGGCGGTTACAGGGCTGTCCCATTAAAATTATGCTAAGAGGGGTTGGTAAAAGTTCACTAAAGGATTACACTTCTTGCTTTACAAAACAAGGAGTTAGTGATGGCCAGCTCAAAGCAACCCGCCTTTCTTTATCATTTTGATAAGCTAGAAGACCCAAGAATTGAACGAAAGAAACTTTATCCGCTGAATGAAATTTTACTCACTGTTTTATGCGCAAGCATTTGTGGCGCACAAAGCTGGCGAGATTTTGTAACGTTTGGCGAGGAAAAACTGGATTATCTTCGGCGCTTTCTGCCCTTTGAGCAAGGCATTCCATCAAAGAACACCTTCGCTAGGGTCATGTCAGCTTTAGAGCCAGAAGCTTTTAGAGCGTGCTTCATTGCCTGGGTTCAGTCTTTTCAATCAGCGTTAAAGGAAATCATTGCTATTGATGGCAAGTGTCTAAGAAAAAGTTTTGACGCTGCAGCAGGACAATCAGCTATCCATATGGTGAGTGCTTTTGCCACGTCGAGCAAGTTAGTATTAGGGTAAGCGTCTCATCAACCCCATCTTTTAATCCCCGCTAACTTTATCCATACTATCCAGGTTCATTAACCACAGGAGAGAAATATGACAACAAAAACCTACAGCCCCGAACAACGCCAAGCTTTATTAGCAGCTCAAGCCGCCAGCGGCCTATCAAAACCTGCATTTTGTAAACAAGAGAATATCGGCTACTCTACGTTCAAAAATTGGGGGCGCCAAAAGCCAATCAATAGTAACAAAAAAATATTAACAAGCGACAATAAATTTCAGCCCATCAAACTATCTGCACCCACGCCACCCGCTATGCTGCGACTACGCAAACCCTGTGGCTTGCTTATCGAATTACCCTTGGATATTCCTCATCAGCAATTAAAATCTTTATTGACAGTATTAGAAATTTAGTCATGATAACGTTCAACGACAAACTAACTATTATGGTGGCCATGGCACCCGTCGATATGCGCTGCTCCATCGATGGCTTAACCTTAAAAATAATTTCAACCTTTGAACAAACACCGCAGTCGCCAACGCTATTTTTATTTCATAACAAAAAAGGCGATAAAGTCAAAATGCTACTGTGGCACAAAAATGGTTTTGTGATGCTGTATAAACGGCTAGAGCAAGGACGCTTTAAGTTTCCTCGGCACCACGACGACATTCTGAATATCAGTCATGCACAACTCTACGGTTTGCTAGCTGGTTTTGATTTCATGCGTATGGCCGATTATCCCGAGCTTGATTTTAGTCATTATTGTTAAAAAAAACATAGGATTTCATGGTGTTATTTGGTATAATAACACCATGAAAACAAAGGCAAAAAAAGAAAAAACAACCAACGCCGCACTCTTGCAGCGCGTTCAATTATTGGAAGAAACAGTAAAGTCTTACGACAAAAAATTAAAACAATCCGATGACAAATACCAACGCCTACTTGAACATTATAACCTTCTAAAGCATTTTCGCTTTGCTCGTAAAACAGAAAAAAATAGCCAACAGTTAGGACTATTCGATGAAGCAGGGATTAGCTTAGAAACCGACAACCCGCCTGAAGACAAAAAAGCCGCTGCAACACCCAAACAAAATGCCAAACCCAAAAAACGAGGTAAGCGTAAACCATTACCTACGGATTTGCCCCGTGAAGATATCATCGTTGATGTCAGTGACGCAGAAAAGAATTGTGATTGCTGTGGCAAACAACGCCCCTGTCTTGGTGAAGAAACCACTGAAAAGTTAGACATTGAACCCATTAAGATTAAAGTCATTTGCTACCGCCGCCCTAAATATGGCAATTGTTGCGAAGATAAAACAAATGGCCATGAAGGCGTGCTCACCGCCAAGTTGCCCAACCTTTTTTTACCCAAATCGATAGCAGCCCCAGGATTGGCTGCACAGATTATCACGTCAAAATTTGAAGACCACCTGCCACTCTATCGACAAACCGCCATTTGGAAACGTTACCACGTTGATTTAAGTCGCGCAACGCTTGGTAGGATTGTGATTAACAGCATGGCACACTGTCAGCCTTTGTATGAATTGCTCAAAGAAAAAATTCTCAATCAATCCTATACGCAAGTAGATGAAACCCCACTTAAGGTACTTAAGAAAAATAAACAAGCTTACATGTGGGTGTATGCCGCCGGCCCACCTGATAAAAGAACCATCGTTTTTGATTATCAGCCCTCACGTTCGGGCCAACACGCCAAGGATTTCTTGGAAGGCTTCAAGGGCCATGTGCAATGTGATGGCTACAGTGGTTATCATTGGCTAGCTAACAGCACCAACATGAGTCGCGGCGGTTGCATGGCGCACGCCCGGCGCAAATTCCATGACGTGTTAAAAATCAGCAAAGCCGAAGGACTGGCGCAACAAGCCGTGGACATTATTGGCAGGCTGTACGACATTGAAAAAATAGCCAGAGAAAACGCATACAGCGAACAACAGCGTTACCAACTACGTCAAGAAAAAGCGCTGCCGATTATTGAAGAATTAAAAACCTTCTTGGACACAAACAAAGACAAAGTACCGCCACGTCATAAGCTAGGTGAAGCCTTTACCTACGCACTGAACCAATGGCAATATTTGGTTGCGTATTTAGATAATGGTGCTTATGAAATCGATAACAATATCGTGGAAAACCTTATTAGACCCTTTGCCATTGGCCGAAAAAACTGGCTATTCCACGGTAGTGACGAAGGCGCCAAAGCCGGCGCTAGGTGTTACAGCTTAATCGCTACCGCGAAAGCCCACGGCCTGGAACCCTTTGCTTATCTTAATTATGTCTTTAACCACATCGCTCAATGCCAGAGCCGTGATGACATTGAAAAACTGCTACCGCACAACCTAACCACTGACATCATCACCCCAGTGGTCTCTAACAACTAATATTTAAAAGTTAAGACGGGGTTGTGAGGCGTTTACGTATTAGGGCAAGAAAAAGTCAATGAAAAGTCTAATGAAATCACAGCTATCCCAAAACTATTAGATTTACTGGCTCTCGAAGGCTGCATTGTAAGTATCGACGCAATGGGTACACAGAAGAAAATTGCGAAAAAGATCCGCCAAAAAAAAGCGGATTATGTTTTATCCTTGAAAGGGAACCACAGTACGTTACATCAAGTGAGTCGCTATGCTCGAGAAACATTTCGGCCATCGTGACCCCGAAATGAACTCGCATAACGCGACCGCCATAAAGCCGCGACCGTCCTCGTCAACGGCCCTACGTGTACTACGCACACTGCGGACCGTCTCTCAAATGACTCTACGCTGACGTAAAGATTTTTTAAACTCGCTACGCTCTTCAAAAAATCGTCAGCTATCGCGGACTACTCGCCCTCGGCTGCGCCTCTCCCTGGCTCGCAGCGGATGATATTACTCTATTTTTATCGAGTGAAGTTGAAAAATTGTGTCAAGGCAAACCGCACAATATTACAGACCAACACGAAGAGTGTGATAAAGGTCATGGACGTATTGAACGGCGTTTATGTTATGTAAGTGAGCGACTAGATTGGCTGACTGTATATTCCCATTGAATCGATCAAGCAAAATTATTTTGTCGATCACTGCCTTTATCTTCGGTTTGATCATACTTGGTGATCGACGGGAGTCAAGTTATTTCCCACTTTTCTAACAGACTCACCCGCAATATCAAAGCAATAAGCATTATTCACTAATCGATCACAAATAGCATCAGCAATCGTGCCGTCACCAATGTAATCATGCCAATGGGCTGTCGGTAACTGCGATGTGATAATCGTCGCTGTTCGGCCACAGCGGTCTTCAAGCACTTCCAATAAATCTCGGCGGCCTTGCCTGTCCAGTTGATCAATGCCCCAGTCATCGAGGATTAAAACGTGCTTTTTAGCCAAACGCTCTAGCAACTTACCGTAGCTACCATCAACATGAGAAATCCGCAAAGCCTCCACCAACCGCCCAACGCGGTAGTAAAGAACAGCGTGTAAGCGCCGGCAAGCAAGTTGACCAAGCGCACAAGCCATATAACTTTTGCCAACGCCCGTAGGCCCTGTGATGATGATATTACGCGCTTGCGTTATCCACTGCCCATGAGCTAGTTCTTTGAACTGTTGCTGATTAAATTGTCGTGGTAAGCGATAATTAATCGCTTCATAACTCGCCTGTGGATAGCGTAACTTTGCTAACTTTAACAAACGAGCTTGTCGCTTATTTTCTCGTAAACATAACTCTCTATCGGTCATGATAGTCAAGGCGTCACTAAGACAAAGGTCTTGAGGCGATGTAGGTTGACTTAATTCCGTATACGCCTCTATAAAACCGTGTAAGCGTAATTGAATCAATTTATCGTGCGTGTGTTGGTCCATAGATAGGTTTCCTTCTCGTGTTAATGATAATAGGTTGAGCCACGAATATTGGCGTGTGACGGTGAGGTAAAGTCTTTCTCTTGTTCAGGTGGGTTTTCCTGATTGTTTTCAAGCCTATTCTTTAAGACAGACTCTAGCGAACGAAAGCTTATCGTTTGGTTTTGCATAACATATTGGCAAGCAGCGACAAATCGTTTGTTACCATAGGTCTTGTCTAGCCGTTTTAATCCGAGAAAGGAACGATAGCAGCATTCAGGATGTGGCTGTGTACGAATAAGGTAGTGGGCAACGTCTGTGACAGGCTGTGCAATACGTTGTGCCCACTGTAAGAAACTAGCCGGCGTCCATTGTGCATGGGCCTGGTGTGCTGCTGGCATATGCGCGGTTAACGTTGTTTTCTCTCCGATAATTTCTTGGCGTAAATGGCTTGCAATACGCTGGCCATCTCGATAAATTTCCACCTGTTGGCGACTTAAACGGTAATCCACCGTCTGATTGATATGCTGATAAGGTACACTGTAGTAGTGTCCCTCAATGCAAACATGATAATCAAGTCCGACTTTAACGCGTTTTATGATGGCATGCTCATACCGTTGACTAGGTAGTGGTGCTAAGGTTGATTTTTCTAGTGCTTCAAACTGTGAACGTCGGCTGCCCGTCAATTTTTGAAAGGGTTTATCATTGAGTTGTTTGAGTAAAGGCTTAATCGCGTCATTGAGTTCATCAATAGAGAAGAACTTTTGATGGCGTAACGGTGCCATGATAGCGCTTTCTACAAGCTTAACAGCCGCTTCTACTTTGGCTTTATCTTGTGGTTTGCCGGGACGTGTTGGTAGCACGGTGGTATGATAATGACTGGCCCAAGCGGTGTAATGTGGATTTTTTTCTGGGTCATAATAACAAGCGTGAGTAACACCGGCTTTTTCATTATCAGGGATTATCAATTGGGGTACGCCGCCAAAGAACTCCAACATCTTAGTATGGCTTTCTAGCCAGTCAGGTATGCTACGCGTTAACGTGGCATAGACAAAGGTGAAATTGCTAGCGCCTAAGGTTGCTACAAATATTTTTGCTTGTAGGCTTTCTCCTGATTGTGGATGATAAATCGTGAGGGTGGGACCTGCGTAATCAACAAAACATTTTTCGCCGGCTTTGTGTACCTGACGCATGACAGGATTAAGTTGTTTGGCAAACTCACGATAACGTCGACAGAACTCCGTATAACTGTAAGCTGCGCGTTGATAACGTGCCTTATACTCTTGCCACAACAGCTGTAAAGTGACACCTTTTTGTTTAAGCTCATGATGCACCGTTTCAAAGCAGGGTAACTGTTTGCTTTTGGATGAACTCAAGGTTAGTTGCTTACAATAAGGCTCTAATGCAGCCACCAGGGCTGAGTCTGTCATCTGCTCAGGTAGTGGCCATGTTAACCCAGCGTCGGTAAACGCTCGCGTGTAGTAGCTGACGGTACTTGCCGAAATACTAATGGATTTACTGATATCTCGGTTGGATAATTTGCAGCTAAACTTGAGCCGCAATACGTCTTTTAATCTTCTCATCGTTAATCTCTTTGGGTTCATAACCACCAGTCCTGCTTATGTTGAGTACAGGCTGATAATTTATTACACGGAGAAGATAAAATACAGTGTTAAGTTATTGTTATTATTAGACTATTATTTTGTCGATCGCTTGTTATTGGTTGTCGATCACTTATTCTTAAACTCTTTAAAAAGTGATCGACAAAATAATAATGGTTGATCGATAAAAATCATAATAACCGATCGACTACATAATAATGACTGATCGATTCAATGGGAATATACAATGGTCAATGAATATTTGCCGGACTTGGTGGTGAGCGTGTATGCGCAAGAAGACAGCAACCCGTGGGATATTGCCGAAACGCTCATTGACCCGGCAGCCTATGCCTTGGGTAATGACAGCTTTAAAGCCTTATCGGGCGGTGGTGCATCACTCAATACCGGTAATGAAAATTCCAGAAGTGCCTTAGATACTAACGACCATTTCAAAGAGGCCGATGTCATTGGCAATCCTATTCTGCCCTTATTTTCTGGCAAGTTTTTTATTCCAAGCTTAGCTATTGCTTATAATCCTTACTTTGCATCACCGGCGGATAGTATCCAATGGCGCAATCCCCTGTATGAGGCCATCAGCCATCCACAAGCCTTAGTGCCCTTTTATGATGCCATCGGCTCTTTTACCACTGGCAATTGGGGCACGCTTTATCCGCGCGTGGGTTTTCTTAATCAACCGGTGGATGCCAAAGCCGCAGCCGTTATCGCCCAACGTGCCGTAGATATTGTTACCGATGATGGCGGTATGCATGTACATCAAGGCTTGCGTGCCGGTGATGGTGCCTGCGGTGACCATTGTGATGTAGCGGAAACTAAAGTCAACGACGATGAAACCCAGTGGCAAATGATTTATCCCAGTGTGGATGAGCAATGTTCGGTGTTTGGTACGCAAACTGGTGTGCCAGGTAGTGCTTGGGATAATGAAGAAACTCAACAAGGTCAAGGTAATTATGTCTGGGTATTTTGGCGACATTACGAAGGTTGCATTCAAGCAGGCGGCAGTTGGCATTTGGTGAGAACCACAAGCTTTTAATAGAAAGAGAAACGCATGAAAAAAATACTAACACGTAAGCTGATAATGACAGCGGTATTAAGCACACTCACCTTAACCGCTTGGGCCGATGATACCTATTCTGGCAGTGGCCAAATCATCCCCGTAGGGCCGGGCAGTTTGTACTATCAATTAGGCGGTGCCGAAAGCATGCCCACACCCATGAGTAACAGTAACCAAACCATTCCTTTAACCGCACAACCCGATGTAGGGCTTAATTACGATTGCGGTGTGTTTGACCCGGATATATCGGTGACCAATTCCATGAATGATATCAGTAATAGCTTCATGGCCATGACTGAAACCGTGGTGGACAATGCCACCAGCGCTATCACAGAACTCCCCATGTACATTGTGGCACAAGCCGACCCTAATCTTTATAACATGCTTAATGATGGTTTGGCCGGTGCCAACAGCGATTTAAAAGTCTCCACCAAAAATTGCCAGGTGATGCAGCAAAACATCCAACAAGGACAAAACCCCTATAATGATTGGTTAAGTGTGGCTATGACCTCTGATTGGCAGCAGCGTATGAATAAAGCACAAGACGGTGACAGTGACAGCAGTGATATTAATCAAGTGAGTGAGAATGTGGATGATGATAACGGCCGCCAAGGCGTACCCTGGGTCGCGGGCAGTAACCAAGACGGTACCGTGTTTGCCGGTGGTGATAATGAACCGGCCATTGCCGTGGTGCATGATACGGTGGTAGCCGCCTATAACGTGGCGCTACAAAGTGGTAGGTCTTACGATGACACCAGTGCCCCGAGTGGCGATACCCAAGCCAAAGGCATGGTGGCACTTTGGCCGACACCCACACTGGCGGCGGATTGGGTCGTCAATGTGGTGGGTGATATTTCAGTGACGACATACCCCGGCGGACAAAAGGCATCCACTCCCGGACGCGGCTTATTGCCAGAGACAGCCGCCCAGGCTAAAACCATTAAAACCGAGCTCAATAATTTAGTGGATGGCACTGACGAGGCAACTCTTGCTCATTTACAAAAAGTCTCAGCCCCCGGTGTTACCATCAATCAAGCGGTCATTACTAATATTCAAAGCTTGGCACCAGTCACCCAAGCTATTTACATGAGCCGCTTAAGTCAAGAAATTGCCACGGAACGTGTGATTGATGAAGCCTTGATGGCACGCACCTTACTGCTCACCGGCAAACAAATCCCTGTCATTTATAACAACAAAGCCGCAGTCAAAGCGGTACAAGCCGCCATTGATAGGCTCACCGCTGACATTAAAGATTTTCAATTTAACAATGACATTAGAAAACAATTTTCCGCCAACAGCGCCTTAGTGCTATTAAAACAAGTACAAGCGCAACAAGCGGCTCACAATCAATTTAAGCCTATTGAAAAGCCAGAGAATTTAGCAGGCGGGGCGGTGTTTCCTCACAAGTCAGGAGACAGCCCAACATGAGCGTGACTGGCTACCTCTCGTTATATACCACGCTCTTAGGCTGGCAATTGTACGATAACCTTTGGTCCATCATGGTGGATACCGGGCTTATTTATTTACCCTTTGCTGCTATTTTTTTAAATGCCGTCATCCCGCCTTTTTTATCCATGGGGGCTAAAGATGCAGCGGTTATTGCCACCCGGCGCTTGTTCACCGCCACCTTAACAGCGCTCGCTATTCTCTTTGTCGCCGGCATGCCTAGCGTGACCTTATCACCCACGGTGTTACATTTTCAGCCAGCCTGTACGGATAGCAGCAAAGACGTTAACCCCGGACAAACCCAGACCACCTATGACAATGCTTTTCCGGCACCCAGTAGTGTCACCGTGCCGGTGTGGTGGTATTGGGTGATGCAAGTATCTAACGGTGTGAATGATGCAGCAGTAGCAAGTCTTTCTTGCAAGCCTATTCAATTTCGTGCCTTACACAATACCTTAGATATCAGTCGTATTCACGACCCACAATTACAACAAGAAGTGAGCCAATTTTATCAGCAGTGTTATTTACCGGCGTACAGTACCTATCTGGATAACAGTCAATGGGATGATACGCAACAAGCCCAAGTGCAAACCACGTTATCCCGTTTTGGCAAACAAGACGTGGGTTGGTTGGGTTCGCAAACCTTTTTAACCGTCTCCGGTTTTTACGACAAACACCGCGCCGCATCCCCGGTGATGGATTTTCCCTTTGATGCCAGCCGCGACAGTGAAGCAGGTCAAGTGAGTAACCACAGCCCTTGGGGCGAACCCCAATGTACCGATTGGTGGCAAGACAGCCAACACGGTTTATACATGAAATTAAAAGCAGCTCTACCGCCAAGCTTTACCGATGAAATCGCGCACATGAGCACCGACAAAACCGTCTTAGAGCAGGCGGCCGTTAAAAAGCTCATTATCAATAGCAGTCCGCATTCCTTCAAAGGCTATGAATCCTTAGAAGACGACCAATCCGGCGGCTATGCCAGTGATGTAGGTGAATATCTCGGCGCCAGTTTTGAAAAGCTCTCCTTTTATCCGCAGAACAAATTGTTGGTGAACAGTCTGCCCATCATTCAAGCGATTTTATTGTTTGCCGTCTATATGTTGCTGGCCATCCTCTTACCCTTTGCCAAATACAGTGTGAAGTTTTGTGTGGCAGCGAGCTTCTTTTTATTTTCGCTCACATTATGCAGCTTTTTATGGCACAGCGTGATGTGGTTAGACAATGTGTTGATGGAAAGCCTGTATGGCATCAGCGGCAGCATGAACAGTTGGCAAGTGTGGTTCGATAAAATTGTAGCACTCTTATATCTAGGCTTACCCCTAGTGCTTACCAGCATGGGTACCTGGGCCGGCATTGCCGCCGGCAGCGCCTTATCGCAAATGGCAGGAGGGGCTGACAGCGGTGCCAGTCAAGCCGCCGGCCGTGTCAGCAGCATGGCAACAAAACGACTGGGGTTATGAAATGAAAAAACGGTGGCACTTTTATTTCTTGCTCAGCCTATTAATACTCATGTGCTTAGCTGTGGTTGGGTATGGATTATTAGACATAGACACCCAACGATTAGCAACGCTGACAGCGGCATTAAACATTGTTGTATTAATACGCTATAGCATGTTTATCCTTTTGTTTTGCAGCTGGCATGTGTTTATTAAAACCCTTGCTCGTTGGCAACAGTGGTCTGAGGCTTTAACGGATTATCTTATTAGTCTGCGTTGGTATGCCCTGGGTTTTGTGCTCATCGTGGAATTGGCCATTGTACATCCCTGGCCGCTTATTCTATTACGCAAACTAATAGGAGACGCGGCATGAAAAAGCACATCTTATTATTACTATTAGGTATCTGGAGCACAAACAGCCTGGCCGCCACACACACATCAACCTATTGGGGAATACCGGTCTCTAATACACAAGTGATAACCCAAGGTAATCCGCATGGTAACGTCCTGTTACTCGCTTTCGTGGATTGGCAATGCCCACACTGTCGCCGTGAGTACGCGGTCCTACAACGCTTGCAAAAAACCTATCCCGCCTTACAGGTTGTTTTTATTGCTATTCCAGCCTTTGCCACATCAGCAGTGTCGTCTCACGCCTTGCAACAGCATTTGACGTTATTTCAACGTCTGGGTGGGCGCAGTATTCCCTTGGTGTTTTTAGGAGGCACACACGATAAAGCACCACGCTATCGCTTTGTGGGGGAAACCTCTTTTTTAACCTTATCGCAAGCAATACATGCATTAGAGGAGAGGCAGCATGGCCGATGAAAAATACCAAACCTATTATCGCGCCTTATACCGTTTATCAGGCTTATCGCGCCCTTACTATGAGGCACTCTATCAACCCGCATGTGAGGCCTTGGCAAAGGTTGATAAGGCCAATGTAGAGAAAGCCTTACAGCGCGCCATCAACACCCTCAAATGGCGGCAAGGGTATTTGTTACCGCGTTTCACAACTGCTGAAACCTGTTACCGCGAACAAGATGCATGGACCTATGGCTTGTGTATCGCAGCGCTGTGTCATGACTTGCGTAGTTCTGTAAGCCGAGAGAATTTACAAAAAATCCTCATCCCCGATATCGCACAACGCTGGTTAGAAAATTACGACAGCTTGCAACAAGCCTTGCGTGATTTTATGAATAAAAAGCCTGGCAATGAATTGGATTTTTTTATTCAGGCGGTTTCTCCATCATCCCACACGATTGTGCAACCTGAACCTGACACAGAGGAAGACACGCCATTAACCTTAGAGGAGGCCTGTGATGCAACCTTACGCACTGCCGGTGACTAATCGGCAAGTTTTATATTGCCTACAAAAAACCTACGGCAAAAGGCAACGCCCCTTAGCGCAAGACGCCATGGCACGTTTAGCCCATTATCAAAAGCATGTGCGTCAAGGTGATGTAGTGGCCCACAGCCGATTGCAAAGCGCCTACGATAGCATGCAGACTTATGAGCGAACATTAAATCACCCTGAAAATCCAACGCTCAAGGATGGCGAGCCGTTACCCTTGGCTACCTTCAGATTTGATATCAGCTGGCCCGCTAATAAAACGCTTTTAAGCGTCATCATCAAGAGCCAACAAGCGTGGAATGTCGCCGAGCAACAGGTGCTACAAGGCACACGGCGTTATGCCGCCTGGCAACGAGACAGCCACCAAAGCACATTGGGTTTATTGCGTCTACTGAGCCAACTCATCAGTCTACCCACTTTATCAAAAACCAAGGTCACGCTAGACGATTATCTAGGCAGCACACACTACGATAAACACATCGACCCACGGCAATTGTTTCAAGCGCTGCAATTACCCATCAGTCCCTATCACGATAAAAAAAGGCTATACACCATCGCCCAACGTTTACAACAAAAAATGAAGGAGTCCCAGCATGACCACCCTATATCTGTGTGAAAAACCCAGCCAAGCCCGCGATATCGCTAAAGTTTTAAACGTTAACCAACGCCAGCAAGGCTTTATTCAAGGCAGCAATATCATAGTGACCTGGTGTCTTGGCCATTTGCTAGAGCAACAGCCACCTGAGTACTATTGCAAAAACCTCAAACCTTGGCGACTGGACGTCTTACCCGTTATTCCAGATACCTGGTGCATGGCGGTCAAACCGAAACTGAAAAAGCAATTTAATACGGTAAAAGCATTACTTAAAAAAGCAACCACCGTCATCATCGCCACCGATGCCGATAGAGAAGGTGAATGCATTGCCCGTGAAGTCTTAGACTATTGCCACTACTTTGGTGAAATAAAACGATTATGGCTTTCAGCCTTAGATGAAGCCTCCATCCAACAAGCGCTCACCCAATTAAAACCGCAAGCAGAAACAGCCCCCTTGTATCAAGCAGCGCTCGCACGCCAACGCGCCGATTGGCTCATCGGCATGAACATGACCATGGCGGCAAGCGCTTTGTTTTCCAAACGCGGTGAAGGGGCTTTGTCCGTGGGCCGTGTACAAACACCTACCCTCAATCTTGTGGTCAAACGCGACCATCACATTGCATACTTTACACCCATAGCCCATTATCAGTTAGACGCCACGTTTAACCTTAATGATAACGACACAGCGACCACCCACTGGCAAATCCCTAAAGAGATGGCCAATGAACAAGGCTATTGCTTGGATAAAGAAAAAGTAATTCAAATTAAAAACATTATTCAAAACCAGAGCGGCATCATTCAAGAATACAACGAGACCCCTAAAAAAACACCGCCACCCTTATGTTTATCCCTATCAGCACTGCAAAAGGTAATGTCAGCACAACACGGCCTGTCCGCCAAAGAAACCCTACAAGCCGCGCAATCCCTCTACGAAACCCACAAATTGACGAGCTACCCCCGCACCGATTGCGGGTACTTGCCAGCAAGCCAGCATGCTGAGGCAAGAACCATCAGCGAGCAATTAGTAAAAATGGATAATAACCTAGCATCACTCATTAAAATCTGTGATTTCACCCGGAAGTCCCGCGTTTGGAACGATAAAAAAATCACCGCCCACCACGCCATTATCCCTACCAAACACACCACAGATTTAGCAAAGCTCAATCCCCAAGAACGCCTCACGTACAACACCATCGTACGTTACTATCTGGCACAATTTGCAGGCGACCACGAATACCAACAGCGACAACTCATTATCAACTGCCAAGGCCATCAGTTTAAAGCCCAAGCTAATCAAGATATCCAAACCGGCTGGAAATCTATCTTAGAGAATAAGAAAATAGAAAACACCACGACCATCCTCGAAGCCCAAGAAGGCCAAACCGCCCAGCATCAACACTCCATCGTTAAAGACAAACACACCCAACCACCGGCACATTACACCGAAGGCACTCTCATTGATGCCATGAAACACATCGCCCGCGATATCAAAGACCCTGACCTCAAGAAAATCCTAACCACTACCGCTGGCATCGGGACAGAAGCCACCCGCGCCAATATCCTAGAAACACTCTTTCATCGTCAATACCTCAAGCGTCAAGGTAAGCAGGTTATGGCCACCGACAAAGGCAAAGCGCTGATTGAAAAACTTCCTGATAGCCTCACCAACCCCATTACTACTGCCCAGTGGGAGCAGCAGTTGGAGGAGATTGCGCAAGGTGGAAAAGATAAAGGTGACTTTCTACAGGAACAGTCTATTCAATTAAGAGGCACATTAAAGGCATTAGAGTAATTCCCTGAAGCAAATCATAAAATCAAAATAGTTTACATGCAGAGATAACAAAGATTGCCTGTAGTTGTTGTGATGAGAGTTAGCTAATCAAAGCTCAAAAAAAGATGAGATGTTTCATGAGTATTCAAATTATCTATTATGTCGGGTTATAAAAAAGCAGCCTTATCTAATGCGTTGTTTCATTGTGCTCAGATAGAAGAAGTGGATGAAAGCGTAAATTTTGTGTAAAAAAGTTTCACTTTGGGGCTCAAATAACATATCATTAGCCCAGTACATCTGAAAGTTTTTTTTACAAAATTGGGTTAATCCATGCAAGATACGACATTAAGCGCCAATGTTCATTGGCTTGTAGGAGGAATCACCGCTTCAATAGGATTTGTTATAGGTAGTTTTGCAGGTCCTCTGGGTGGAATTATATTAGCCGCTTTTACTGCAATTACAGGGTTAGTCTGCACCTATGCAATAGAACGTTGGCGTAAGGCTAACGCCTCTGAAGCTTCTGAAAGCATTGCAATTAGCACTGAACAAGTTTTAGAAACTAAGCATAGGGAGTTTGCGCCTTATGTTGTTGGCGCCTTATTTGCTGTAGTAATGACCATGATATTTAGCGCATTAGGAATGCTAGTACTGGGGTCTGGAGGGGCGCTACTTTTTGGTTTGCTGGCAGCTGTTACTGCTGCACCGCTTGCTGCTGTGGTGGCTGAAAAAGCAAATAAAATCAGCGCACCGAGCCGTATTGTAACGGCTTTGGGTATGGTCGTCGGGGGGAAATTGTTCGGCGCTACAGGGATGAGTTTTGCGATGGCTGAATATGGAATGTCCATGGGGCCATTAGGTATGCTAGTAGGAGCAACTATCGGCGCGGGAGCTGGTTTAGTGCTTACACCAATGATAATTTCGCTTGGTGAGAAAATGTGGCCTGCCAAGCTTAAGTTGCAGCCGCAGACTAGAGTTAACATGGGCATAGGGGCATTAGCCGGTGCTATTGTTGGCGTTAGTATTGGCAATTTAGTAGGACCCGTAGGCGTATTCGTTATAGGTAGCCTAACAGGTTTCTCAAGTGCTGTACTGACAGCCGTTATAACGGCATTGGGAAGTCAATGCCACTCCAATCCAGTTAGAATTAAGCAAGTGCTATCCGCTATCAGTGCCGTTGGAGGTGCAAATGCAGGTGAGGCATTAGGTGGTCTTATTAGTCCCTCGGGTAAAGCTGTTGGCGCTGTGGTAGGCGTTACAACTTTTCCGCTTGTTGTGCGTGTGTTATTGCCTTTGGGTATGCGCATTGGTCTGTTACGCAATGATAAATTGATGCCGGATAATACTAACCCTGTTCAGGAGAGTTTTGAAGGTACTCCATTACAAAATATGGTGAGCCAACTCAATACAACTGCCGAAGCAGTAGAAACCCAACTCATTGATCCTTCATCCTATGAAGCTGTATTTAACAGCACTCAACAGGTTGAAGA
Organism: Gammaproteobacteria bacterium; assembly: GCA_965230455.1. Lineage (GTDB taxonomy): Bacteria > Pseudomonadota > Gammaproteobacteria > CBDDKY01 > CBDDKY01 > CBDDKY01. The sequence continues at coordinate 939,222 of CBDDKY010000003.1, read as the reverse complement.
AGGCAAACAGCTCAAAATTCCACAGCAGTACCTCACTGGTCGGTTTATTTAGCCTTTCTTGGTTAAAATTCTTTCAACTTCATTAGTTATAAAGCTCGATGAACATTCATATTCTGTCAGTTACAGCAATAAAGTAGCTAATACTATCTAGGACTATACTTTAGGTACCTCCTTGTCTGAATACGAGTACCTTGATGAGCATAAATGATAAAATGAATATCGATTTTAAAAAAAGAACCCTGCTTAAGAAAAGCTTACTCGGCTTAGTGGGAGTGGGAGCTGTAAGCGTTTTTCCTTTGGCTCGTAAGTCAGCAGGTGTTTCCAAAGATTCATCAACAAATTGGACATCTCGAGATACTTCTTCCACCATTAACACTGAGTATGATTTTATTATTGCGGGACAAAGGCTTGCGCCTGATGGCGTATCAATTGATGGCATCACTATTAATCAACAATATCCTGGCCCAGAAATTCGTGTAAAAGAAGGCGATATTTTGCGCATCACATGCGCGAATAAATACACAGAGCCGACAACACTACACTGGCATGGCATCATTTTACCTAATCCCATGGATGGTGTGCCTGAAGTGACGCAGCGTCCTATCATGCAGGATGAGGTATTTGTTTATGAGTACCAGCTGCGTCAAACAGGTACTTACTGGTATCACTCTCATTATAAGCTACAAGAACAAATTGGCTTGGCAGGTCCTTTAATTATTGAGCCTAAGAAAGAATATCTGACTTATGATAAAGAATATACTTTGATGTTTACTGATTGGTTGCATCAAAGCCCTTATCAGATTTTGAAGCGATTAAAGCAACCTGATGGTATGCAAGAGGCAGCATCAGCGCCTGATTTAGCTGACATTGATTACCCTTCTTTTTTATTAAATGGAAAAGATTCAAAAGAACCTTGGTATTGTCACGCTAAGCCTGGAGATAAGCTAAGGTTTCGTATTATTAATGCCGGCGCATCTTCCTACTTCTGGTTTAGTATTGATGACCATGAATTAGAAGTTGTAGAGGTAGATGGACAGCCCATTGAGCCAGTTATAGTCGAGAATATTCTTATGGCTACAGCAGAGCGTTATGATGTTATTGTCCGTGTTAAAAAGGCAGGGCAATTTGCTATAAGAGGTATTGTCCAAACAAAAACTGGCCAAGCGATGGGGCTTCTACAAGTCGGGAGTCACAGAAAAGCAGCTGAGAATCAAAATAAAATTCCTTCTTTATCAAAGAGTAGCCTAGTGGATAAGAGAGTTATCCGTTCGTTGATGCCAGTGTCGATACCAGAGGGACCTAAGCGTCACTATGAGCTAGTGCTAGGAGGGGATATGAAAAATTATACTTGGTCTATTAATGGCGAGATTTACCCTAAAGCTTCGCCACTAATATGCTCGCCTGGTGAACAGGTTTATGTTGATGTAATTAATAAAACAAATATGTACCACCCCATGCATTTACATGGGCATTTCATGCGACCGATTATCAATGGGGAAATAGTAAATAGTCCTTTAGTGGATATTATTTCAGTTCCACCAAAGAGTAAAAGGCGTTTTATGTTTGTTGCAGATAATCCTGGTAGATGGTTTTTCCATTGTCATAATTTATATCACTTAGCAACAGGTATGGCAAGGGAATTTCACTATAAGATATAACTAATCTCTTTTTACTTTAAGAGCGGAACAATCAATGAAGAAACATATAATAAACGCCATATTATTGTTAAGTGCTTTTTTACTAGGGGGGTTAGTGAGTTATTTTTTATACACCAAGCCTGCATCTCATCATAAAATTAATATAGAAAAATCAGAAAAAAAGCCGTTATATTGGGTTGCACCTATGGATCCAAATTATCGAAGAGATAAACCAGGAAAATCTCCCATGGGCATGGACTTAGTCCCTGTATACGAAGAAAAATCTAATAATAGCAAGATAAAGATAGCAAATAGTGTTGAACATAATCTAGCTGTTAAAACAGCACGTGTCATTAAAAAATATATTTCTAGGCAGATTAATACTATTGGTTATGTTGCTGTTGATGAAAGCCAGATTCAGCATGTTCATACTTATACGGATGGTTGGATAAAAAATTTACTAGTAAAAAATACGGGGGATTATGTTAAGAAAGGACAGTTGCTGTTTGAAATTTATTCCCCTACATTGATAAATGCACAAGAGGAATATTTGATTGCATTAAACAGAAAGAATAATACTTTGATACAAGCCTCGAAGAGAAAGCTATTAACTTTGGGAGTTTCTACGTCTCAAATTAATGAGCTGAGAGAAACAAAAAAAGCAATGGAACTTGTTAAATTTTTCTCTCCTCAATCAGGCATTATTTCTGAGCTGCATATTCGAGAGGGAATGCATGTCAAACCAGATATTAATGTGTTAACTATTGAAGGGTTAAATCCAATCTGGATCCTTGGAGAAGTATTTGAAAGTCAATCACATGAGCTGAAAGTAGGGCAAACTGCGATAATACATATGCCATCCATGCCAGGGCAATCTTGGCATGGTAAAGTAGATTACGTTTATCCAAAGCTGGATCCTATTTCACATACATTGAAAGTTCGTGTGCTGCTTCCTAACGAAAATAGAATCTTAAAGCCTAATATGTATACTGACATTACCATTTTATTAACACCAAAGAAAAATAGCCTGATGATTCCCAACAGTGCAATTATTTATGTCGAAAAAGGACCAAGAGTTATCTTAAGTTTAGGCAATGGGCAATATAAAATTCAGCCTATTAAAGTTGGAGTTGAGTCTGGTAATGAATCAGTTGTTTTAGCTGGATTGAAAGAGGGAGCAGAAGTTGTGACATCAGCACAATTTTTATTAGATTCAGAAGCTAATTTGAAGGCCGAGCTTGAGCGCATAGATACAAAGAATAAGCAAAACGTACATTGAGGATTTATAGATGATCGATTGGGTTATTAAATGGTCTATAAAAAATCGCTTTCTAGTTTTGGCTATTAGCTTATTTTTAATAATTTCTGGGATTTATGCATTAAAAAATATTTCTGTTGATGCTATTCCTGATTTATCAGATGTGCAAGTTATAGTCATTTGAATTTTAATTGATCTAACTTGAAGGTATGGTCAATAGCCTCGGCTAGAGTCGAAAACTCATGGATAATATTTTTAATTTTATTTTTTAAGTTAGCCCAAAATTTTTCGATAGGATTTAAGTCAGGCGAGTAAGGCGGTAAAAAGCACAGCTGACATTCCGCATTGTCAATTAATATTCGTGTTTGTTCAGATTTATGGAAAGTGGCATTATCCATAATTAAGAGATGCCCAGGACCTAATGTTGGCAATAAAAATTTAGCTAACCAAAAATTAAATAAGCTTGTGTCACAAGTGCCTGTATAACAAAATGGAGCTATGCTTTTTCCCTGATGCAGCCCAGCAACAAAGCTTTCTCTCGCATAACGTTTACCCGAAATATTACCAACGACTTTTTGCCCTTTTAAAGCCCACCCATAATCTCTAGACATAAACTTATCAATACCAGACTCATCAATATAAACGAGCTTCTCAGCAGGATATTGCGCAATAGTTTCTATAAAAGCGTGTCGCTTGACTTCGTCTCTTTCTGCATAGAGCGTGGTTTTTTTTTGCGTGTAATATTTAGGCGACTTAACGCCTTTGATATCGCTGAGACCGTCACATTAAAGTGAGTTGAAATTTCGCTTAAATAAGTATCTTGGTGGTTGGCAATATAAGCGCGTAAAGCAGCTTCATCTATTTTATAAGGTGATTTGACCCTGTGTTTTCGATTCAGGGTTCCTGTATTTTTTAATTTCAGTCTCCAACGCTGAACTGATGAACGACTGACATCAAATAATTGGCAGGCTGACTCAATCGAATGGCCTGCATTTATAAAGTCTAAAACTTTTTGCCTTAAATCTGTTGAATAACTCACTAAACTAACATCCTAAAAGCATAGGATTATACACCATCAGTCAGTCAATTAAAATTCAATCGACTATATTATTAAAACATCTTATCCAGGGCAAGCTCCTCAAGTGGTTGAAGACCAAGTGACGTATCCTTTGGCTACTGCTATGTTAGCTGTACCAGGTGCTGTAACAGTAAGAGCGTTTTCTTTCTTTGGAGACTCTTTTATCTATGTAATATTTAAAGATGGAACTGATATATATTGGGCACGCTCTCGTGTGCTTGAATATTTAAACCAAGTGGCTGCAGAGCTTCCAGCTGATGCTAAGCCAGAACTTGGACCTGATGCTACGGGGGTTGGGTGGGTTTATCAGTATGCTCTTGTTAGCAAAAATAAAAAGCATGATTTAGCAGAATTACGCAGCTTACAAGATTGGTTTTTAAAGTATGAGTTACAAACTATACCAGGTGTGGCGGAAGTAGCAACAGTTGGCGGTATGGTCAAACAATATCAAGTTGTTGTGGAACCTAATCGTCTACGAGCTTATAATCTCTCGCTAGATAAAGTTAGAAAAGCTATTCAAAAGGCTAATCAAGAGGTTGGTGGTTCTGTTCTTGAGATGGGTGAGGCAGAGTATATTGTTCGTAGTAATGGATATCTGAAAACTATTAGTGATATAGAAAATATACCCTTAGCAACCAATAAAAATGGTGTTCCTATTGTATTAAAGGATATTGCTAAGGTGAAATTGGGCCCTCAAATGCGTCGAGGCATTGCTGAACTAAACGGAAAAGGTGAGGTAGTTGGTGGCATTATTATTATGCGTCAAGGTGAAAATGCAGTAAAAACAATTAAAGCCGTTAAACGCAAGTTAACAGAGCTTAAAAAAGCCTTACCTGAAGATGTTAAGCTTATTGAAACATATGATCGTTCAAATCTCATTCAAAGAGCTATTAATACACTGTCGGAAAAACTTATCCAAGAGTTTATTGTCGTTGCTTTAGTTTGTATGCTATTTTTGTTTCACTTTCGTTCCTCCTTAATAGTATTAATAAGTTTACCAGTTGGAATTTTGGTGGCATTTATTATCATGTATTGGCAAGGTATTAATGCAAATATAATGTCTTTGGGAGGTATAGCCATTGCTATTGGAGCCATGGTAGATGCAGCTATTGTCATGATTGAAAATGTGCATAAACATGCAGAGAAAACACCACTGACGGATGAAAATCGTTGGGAAATTATTCAGAAAGCAACGACCGAGGTAGGTCCTGCGCTGTTTTTTTCATTGCTTATTATCACGTTAAGCTTCATTCCTGTTTTTGCCCTACAAGCTCAGGAAGGACGCTTATTCTCACCTCTAGCATTCACTAAAACGTATGCAATGGCTGCTGCCGCAGGGTTGTCTATTACATTGGTACCTGTCTTAATGGGTTATTTTATTCGTGGCAATATTCTTGCAGAGAAGAAAAACCCAATTAATCGCTTATTGCAAACACTGTATAAACCTTTAATAAATTTAGTACTTAATTTCCCAAAAGCAGTATTAGCATTAACTTTTTTTATTGTTTTGATCAGTTGTTGGCCGTTTTCACAGCTAGGCTCAGAGTTCATGCCAGATTTGAATGAAGGCGACTGGATGTATATGCCTACAACTTTGCCAGGTATATCTATAGGTAAAGCTCGGCAGCTTTTACAGCAAACAGATAAATTAATTAAAAGTTTCCCAGAGGTGAAAAGTGTTTTTGGTAAAATTGGGCGGGCAGAGACAGCTACAGATCCCGCACCGTTGACTATGATAGAAACGTTAATTCAGCTTAAGCCAAAGAGTGAGTGGCGAGATGGTATGACAATAGAGAAATTACGTAGGCAAATGAATGAGCGGGTTAATTTTCCTGGTGTAACTAATGCCTGGGTCATGCCAATTAAGACACGCATAGATATGCTAGCAACTGGAATTAAAACCCCAATAGGTATAAAAATATCTGGTCCCAATTTACTAAAAATACAAGAAATTGGTCAGAGGCTTGAGAAAATTTTGCAAGCTGTGCCAGGTACTGCTTCTGTTTATAGTGAGCGTGTTGCAGGTGGTCGCTATATTAATATACATATTAATCGATACAAAGCGGCACGTTTTGGTTTAAATATTTCAGATGTGCAAGAGGTTATCAATACGGCCATAGGTGGTGCCCAGATTACGCAAACAATAGAGGGTTTAGAGCGGTATCCTGTTAATTTACGCTATCCACAACATTACCGTAATTCTATCGCGAAGTTAAAGCAATTGCCTATTGTAGCTCCAGCTGGAGCACACGTTACTTTGGGGGATGTTGCAGATATTGCTTTTGTTGATGGTCCTCCCATCATTAAGAGTGAAAATGCTCGATTAACGGGATGGGTATTGATTGACATTAATAGTCAAAACTTAACAGCTTATATTGATGCAGCACAAAAGGCAGTAAGTGAGCAATTAACTTTACCTACTGGCTATTCATTGACTTGGTCTGGTCAATATGAATATTTACAGAGGGCTAAAGAACGCCTGATGATGGTTGTGCCTATTACATTAGGCATTATTTTACTATTGCTTTATTTAAGTTTTCGCCGAGTAGGTGAAGTGGCTTTAATTATGATTACCTTACCATTAGCGCTTATTGGAGGCATTTGGTTGCTTTATCTCTTAAATTATTATTTATCTGTCGCTGTTGCTATTGGTTTTATTGCTCTTGCTGGTGTAGCTGTTGAAATTGGTGTTCTTATGTTGGTTTATTTAAACCAAGCATTAGCAGCTCAACAGGACAAGGCAAAAAGTGAAAATCGTCCGTTAGCAATTGAAGATATAAAAGCTGCTATAGTTTCAGGTGCTCTTTTGCGGATAAGACCTATCATGATGACAGTGTTAGCAATTCTTGTTGGCCTATTACCTATTATGTTTGGAGCTGGTACAGGCTCTGAGGTAATGAAACGAATTGCCGCACCTATGGTAGGTGGTATGTTGAGTGCAACATTTTTGACATTATTGGTAATACCCGCTGCTTTCCTAGTTTGGAAGACTCATCAATTAGTTAAAACCAAATAATTGACGGGATGTAATTAGGTACAAATAGCTTATCCCCATTATCCACAGCCATGAAGCAGCCCTCTATATTGCGCAATAGGCTGTGTGTTAATGGAGGTAAGTGCTGAGGCGAGCAAAAAAGCAAACAGATTCTCCATGGCATGGAGAATACTCCATTCAATAATCTTATTGAATATTCCGGTTATGCCTTGATGGCAAGCTATTCGTTTCTCGGGGAGAGACGGTAGCAAGTCCTGGCATAACACATCGTGTGGGTATAACATCCACGCACATCACAGGGTATGAGACCATGCCCTGCCCAACGAAAGCAGCGCTTCGTTTTTGTCACTGTCGGGCGCGTGTAACGCGTCAATTACGACAGTGACAAAAACGCAGGCGCGATTTTGTTCTTTTCAGAATTTTTTTGTTATCAATGCCTTAAGGTAATGGCATTGACGATGGTCTTTCCCCCGATTTAGGGGCGGGGTATCGATAACAAAAATAGTCCTTTTTAAAATTGTCAGGACGACAATTTTATTGTGGCTTTTGTGCTTGAAATCAAGGTGGCCTTTTTTAAAATATCACGTTCCTGTTTCAGGCGAATATTTTCTCGGCGTAATCTATTTAGCTCTGTCGTCATCGTATCGTCAGTAGGCGCTTTATTTTATCTGGATAGAATTTAGTGATCCAGCTATATAAAGGTTGTTTTATTTAAACCAAGATTATTAGCTGTATGGGCAATGGGCTGCTCTGACTCAACAGCAAGCTTTGCTGATGATTTTTTGAACTCTAGGGTGTAGGTTGCTTTTGTAGGCATTCGCTTCCTCCGGTTGGTTATAGTCTACTCTATATGTCCGGATTAGTGTAGCCCCATCAGTATTTCCGCACCTAGTGCTACTTTAGCAACATCTTTGAGATAAATGACTGTGTCATCGTTGGTTTTTAGTGGGATGTTGGCAATAGCTGTCAAGCCATCATCACCACTGGGCAACCAGCCCTCACCGCGTATGACGAGTTGTTCAGCTCCACGATCCAAATACCACCCCCCAGCATTACGGTTGTTGACTTCGATAACTTTCGCCAGACCCTCGAAACTGAGTTGATATGCGAGCAGTTGATTCGGATTGATTAGCACTTGGTATTGACGTACCTCACCACCAAACGACAATTCATCAATGCCTGTCAACTTATTATACAAATGGCTTGATTTTGCCCTAGATTGTGCTGAAAAAAGTTGCGGTTGAAAGAATTATTTGCTACAATTTTGCTCAAACCAACCTAGTCATGGTGCGAAAAATTGCCAACTGAAAGACCAAGCGCTGATGAGCTGTTTATAAAAACTGGGAGTAAAGCGAATGATTGAAAGGCCAAATCTGTCAAGCTATGAAGAGGTATTGACTCCTATTTTTAATGAATTGAGGAGTCTTTATAATGTTAGCTGGTCCAAGAAGAAAATGACTTCTGAGGAGAAAAAATTACTCAAAGAGAACCGTGAACATCAAAGAATAAATTTATACGCTACCCACTCAGATCGTTTAAGAAGTAGAAATATATCCCCAGCAGAGAGAAGTGATACGCTGCGGTTATTAGCAGCATACGCCTGTAAAATACCCCTAAAGCCACTAGACAGTGTTTCTCAAAAGAAACTTCTCGTTGAGTTGCTCGGTGATTATAATACAGAGAAGTTTCCGAATTGTTCAAAACATGCCCGGCAAGCTTTGTATCAAATTATCGTTACTTTATTTCGTAATCCTAACTTGTCTTGGGATAAAAGAGAAGACTTATTGAAAGAGTATGAGTCTATTGCCATGAAAGAAGTATTTGAGCACAGAAGTTGTAATCACAATGAAAAGTACGCGCTAAAAAATAGAGGTCGCTTACCTGAAAAGTATCGCACCATTCCGGTAGATGACTTGTTAATTCATGTAAATGAGTTTGCGGAGCGGCGCGGCAGAGGATTCAATTATAAGGACGACTGTAATGCTTGTGAGCTTTTACAAAATACCCTGGCAAGTATGCCTACTAATAGTAGTAATATGTTTATACTTAGATTTTAAGAAGTGATAATAAAAAAGCCCCATAAAAAGCTTTTTTTCGTCTTAATCTCTCAGCGTTCTATTTATTTAATCACCACAAAAATAGCATCAGGACCGTGAATAACATTTAATAATAAACTTTGATTATTTTTATTGTTAACAATTTTCATTAAGCCTTCAATGTTAGGCGCACGTTGTTGGTTAACCGTTAGAATAATATCACCATTGCGAGGGCCTACGCGATAAGCAGGGTTATCAGCGCTAACAGGTAATATGTTAACATAACCACGCCGAGGCGTTTTTTGAGTGAAATTAGCCATGGTGACACCAGGCACTAAGGTTTGATATTTTTGATTGGCTTTTTCAATTCGTTGGGAATGGCGGATAGCGACTTGAATCCAGGAGTAGCTGGAGCACCCATCTTGGTTGTTGTTCCTCGCGGTAGATAAAAGCCTATTATCATGTGTTAGAAAATATGGTGGTTGGAATGAAGGATACTAAACTAAAGAATGCTTCTTAAATTGCCTTATTTATTTTGTAAGGTATTTTCGCTGGTTTTCTATTATTGAAACCTAATGGTTTCAATAACACAGGCATACCGCTATCTCAATAACGAACATCAAACTCATGGTGAACGTATGAAGTGATCGACAAGAGCGACTTATCGTGCGTTAGCATTTGGCTTGTTGGTTCTCTATGCCTCATTTTTAATTGAAAAAAACAAAATCACATGTTAGTATTTATTTAAACATAACTGATGAATCGGTGTGACTCCGATGAAACGTATTAAGTCTTCTAATACGTCTTATGTCGCTTTCTTACTCTCGAACCTTGAGCAAGTCGCAGTTTTTGAGCTGTGAAGAGAGGCACTCACTATCTGTGAATCGTTCACATTTTTTTCTTCACCTAATAACCTTTAGGGGTTTCATTACAGCATTCATGCGTTTTGCATGATTGGCTAGCGTTGTACGTTTTTTATTTTTTCATTTACATTAATTTAACAGGAGGAACTTAAACTTTAACTTTTATTGGTAAAACAACTTTGGGAACTGATATGTCCCTGATTGGGCAGTGGCATTTTGCCAACGGCTAAGCAACTTGTTCTTATTCGTTAGCCCTAACCTACGCTAAACGTAACAATTGGACACAGTGACTATGCACAGACGGGCACGACTCTTTCAAGAATGGCACCGGCGTGTGGCAACACGGCATTTTAATGCGCCTTCCTATCGGAGGAATGCCTTGGGTACCCTAAAAGATGCGTTGAATATTTTAACTCAACAGGGGCAATTACCGGCTAAGTTGGGGCATTTGAGTGAAAAGCATGTTTTGACGGTTGTGGAAGCTTGGAAAGCACGGGGCTATCAACGTAAAACTTTACAGAACAAGCTGGCTATTTTAAAGAAGCTTTTTGCATTAACGCAGAATAAACATGAATTTCCGCTAGTGGTTGATTTAGGTAATAAAAAAACTGTTGGCACTGCAACTGCACGTTATGAACAGCCATTGATGATTGATGAAGCGGCCTTATTAGCTTCTAACCTGCATGCGTATGTTAAAACTTTACTACAGTTGCAATGGACCTTTGGCTTAACGCGGCAAGAGGCGTTTTTATTTTCGCCAATAACCTGTGTAGAGCAAGACGCTTTATTCTTGCCAAGCAACTTAAGTTTTAATGGCCGAGAACGGCGCATTATTGCTCGTATAATGGAGCAGAAAACGTTATTGGCAGAGTTAGCCGATAAAGAAGACTTTCCAAGCATTGCCTATCCTGCCATTAAGCATTTTTATGAAGTGAATTTACAGTTGGCAGACTTGCCTAGAACGTTGTGTTGCCGGAAATATTATGCACGCAAAACCTATGCACAATTAAATGGCACGCATGCAGAGAAAATAGCACAGCTAAGCCATGACATGGGTTACCAGACCCTAGATAAAGTACGAGGTTATTTACGTGACGAATAATCAATGTAAACAAATCAATAGCTCCATTGCTTATGTATTAACCCAAGGCCGTGCCTTAGCCAAACAAACCAAACGGGATTATGCCTCTTTACTGTTATTATCCATTAAAGAGTTAGATGACCAAGGCTTTCGTTTGCGCAAGCTCAATAGCTTAAAGCAAAAACATATCCAATGCTTAGTCAGCCATTGGCAAGAACACAACAAAAGCCCACGCACCATTAAGAACCGTCTCAGTGCATTAAATTATGCCTGCCAAACGTTGAATAAACGCAATGTAGTGAATAATGTAGAAGTCTCCAAGCCTGCGTCCAACAAAACCTTACCTAAAAACAGAGCCATCCACAGCCTAGATATCAACCAAATCAAAGCCTCTTACATTCAAGCAAGCTTAGCATTGCAACAAGCCTTTGGCCTGCGCCGTGAAGAATGCATCAAAATCAAACCGACACAAGCCGATGAAGGGAACCAACTACGCCTACAAGGCAGTTGGACCAAAGGTGGGATTGAACGGGTTATTCCCATCAGCAATGACGCACAGCGAGAAGCTTTAGACAAAGCGAAAGCGTTAGCGCAGGATGGTTCCTTGATTGAAAAAGACAATACCTACATCCAACAACGCGCTAAATATAATACGATAACCCGTCAACAAGGGTTAAAGAACTTACATGGATTAAGACATGCCTATGCACAATGCCGTTATGAAACCTTAACCCATGTATACGCCAATGGCCGAGGCTGGCAAGCCCCTTTAGCTGGTGGACCAAGCCCACAAACCTTAACAAGAACGCAACGTGCTGTAGATATCAAAGTAAGAAAACAAATATCAGCGGAGCTAGGCCATCATCGCCACTATATTGTTAAAGTCTACATTGGCTAACACAACTGATGAGCCGGTGAAAGTCCGGCGAAACCTCACTGCAAAATGAGGTCTTGTGAATAGGCTTTACGTTTGTCTTTAGCCAAGCTGTTGCATTGCAATAGAGAACGGTCGTCATCATTGAGAATAAAACACTCAAACTATCATCACAATCCTACACAGTTAGGGTTGGTGAGGTTGATAGTCGTGAGCCTGTTGTCACTGATTGATAAAAAGAGCAATCAACCTATTTCTTTACAGAAGAAAATAGAGATTGCCAGCTTGCCCCGTTGGGAGTTTGTCCCTTGGGGCAAGCTCCTTTTTTTATTAACCCGCCGAGGTAATGCACCTCGGGGTGTGTTGCCTTGTTCAATTTTAAGGATAAAATCATGAAACACACCTTACAACAGCAAACAGCCGTCTCTATCTTGGGTATTACGGAGACAATCCTTACACCCGCGATAGTTAAAAAAGCCTATCGCTTGGCCTGTAAAAAATATCACCCGGATATTAATCCGGCGGGTCTTGAAATGATGAAGATGGTGAATCTTGCCTACAGCCTTTTAAAGGACGTTGACGGTGAAATTCAGCATTCACACTCAGCAGAGAATTTTGGAGAGGCGGTAAATGAGGCTATTAATGCCATTGTTCATTTACAGCTTACCATTGAGATTTGCGGCTTTTGGGTATGGGTAAGTGGCGACACAAAACCCCATAAAGACACCCTCAAAGCAGCAGGCTTTAAATGGGCACCCAAAAAGCGCTGCTGGTATTTTAGGACAGGAGAGTATAAAAGCCGCTCTAGAGGCAATTATAGTCTTGATGATATTAGGTTAATGCATGGCAGTAAGACGGTGGACGCTAAAGAGAGAAATGCGCTTAAAGCGCCTCACGTATAGTCGTTATATTAGCCAAAACAACGGCGGCTCGTAGGAGTCGCCATTTATTTTATGAGATTCTATTTCTAAGTTATGTTGCTGCGTTGTGTTCCTGTCTTATGCAGCGTAAGCCGGCACAAGCGTTGATACTGTTGGCCTTACCAAACAGATATTTCGGTTAAACAGCGTTTTTTTTAATTGCACTAACAGAATATACCAGGCTTCACCTTGTGGCATGATGTCCAGACACTGTATGGAATTCTCTTGATAAGGCTCTTGCGTGTCTAACAAAGGCGTATAGATAAAGTCAGCGGGTAATAAACGTTGGGTAAGCTTAAGCCAGAGTTGGTTTTGCGTTTTATTAAAATAACAGTAGGGCAGGGCAGCCCCTAGAGCGGTACTCAAGCTTGCTATGGTGTCATACTGCATAGCTTCTGCAAGATAGGCATTGAGCCTTTCCAAGAGCGATGTTTTAGCCAATTGTGTTATCGCCGGCGTTTGCAGATTATATTGTGCCGCAAAAATGCAACGCTGTTCAAAGGATTGCATTTGTTCATAGAGAAATGTGGGTTGGCGCATTTGAGTTCGCTGGTTAAGATGGGTGCGCAAATCAGCTACAGCTTCCAAAAAAGGTGCAAACACCAAAGTATCAACTTTAGCTTTGTCTAAAAAACGTTCAAGATTTTGCCTTTTGGCGGTGAGGGTTAACCCTTGAGGTGGAGAAAGGATAAGTTTGTTCATGAATGGGCCTCACTTTTTGTCAGTAAACAGGATAGAAAAAAGTGGGGGAAGTACACCAACGAAACACACAACACGATATTGGGGAATAACATAGGCGAGCGAAAGCCTATCGTATCTTTTTGAAAAGAAAGACGATATGAGAGTCCATATCGATAGATAAAGATGTAGAAACAAGCTCGCGCTTGCGTTATTATTCCTTTAGGCATTTTGGCCTCTTGTCCAGGTCATATGCTTAGTGGGGTGGTTAGTGTTGACGCACTTCCGCCTCACGCTACGTTACCTTATGTCGTCCCGGTCACGACGTAACCTCTTCATCATATCCCACCGCGCTAGAAAGTCAAGTAGAAAACTTAGGTGAAATGCATTTTTCAATATACTCATTGGTAGGCGAAATATTGAGTTCTTGTTCTTGCTTTTGAGAATGAAAGATAAAAATTAGACCCAAAAGAGAGTGGACAGGTTTGCAGAGCTGCTCTAAACTTAGGCAGTTTCATGGAGAGGTAAATTGATATGGCAGAAGAAAAGAAAGAGGCAAGTGCTTTTGAAGATGCAACAGAGCAGGGACCGGGAGCAGTAGCAGCTGACATTCAAAGAATTAGCAGGCAGCAATTAGCTGACATTTTAGGGAGTAGGCCTTTGATCTCTCTTAATGATGAGAGACAACCTAACCCAGGGTACGAGCAATTATTGCATAATCTTGCAAATGATTTAAAAGATTTTATCGAGGAGCAACGAGAGATTGAGGCTCAATACGGAGAAGGGTTTGTTTTTCAACAGTAAAAAATTCGTGGTTTAATTTTATACAAAGTAGCTACTAGTTTTTTTATCACATGCCCCTCTATGATTATCGGTAAGAATCGCTAACGCAGGTTCTTGGTCTGACTCTTGGACAAGCTGTTACCAGGTTTTGTTGAGTCCTATGAGCTTCAATGTATAGGACGTAATAGCGCGCTCTTACTCCATAAGAAGAAAAACTAAGTGACTTTCATTAGTTGTATAAAAAATTAGCTTTGGAGATTTTATGTATTTCTCCTGCAAATTCATGTTATTTTATGCATCTTATGTAACGGACGCCTGATTAAAAATTTAATAAAAACAATAAGTTAATCTTTAATGGCTAATCTACGAACCAGGCGGTCGGAGGTTCGAATCCTTCCTGGCGCGCCATTTTAATCCTTGATAATCAAAGGGTTACCTTGAAATAAAAAATCTCATCTATACTTAAAACTCCATAGGGACGGCAAATAGACGGCATTTATTCTAGCTCTATTCTTCGGTTAATGGATAATGCTATGGGGCCTTTCTCACTTTAGGGTGGCATTTATCCTTGGCATAGAACTCTAACAAGCAGTCTATAAGTTTTAAAATTCCTAAGGCCATATGTTGGGTATTGAATCAATGCTTTTTTCAGATGGAAGCCTTTGGTGACGTTATTAGCTTTAGTGAAGTGCTATATTTCGACTTTCATTTTGCTATTGCTAGAATGTATTACCTAGCGTAGGAGTGATGTAAAGGGTTTATCCCCTGTTTGTCATTTAGGAGTAGTCTTATGCATCAAAAGGTTGCGGTAATAACTGGGGCCACAGGCGGTATTGGAAAGGCTATTGCCAAGTGTTTCCTTAAAAGGAATTATAAATTACTTTTGGTGGGGAGGAGCCTGAGTCGATTAAGTGATTTAAACTCTGAATTTCCTGAAAGTGACATTGAATATTTAGAATTAGATATTTGTGATCACGAAGAAATTATGCAAGGTATTAAGTCGTTCATAGATAATCATTCGAGAATTGATGTTCTTGTAAATAGCGCTGGATATGTAAAAAGAGGAACAACAGAACTATCGCATGAAGAATTTACAAAAATGCTAGACGTCAATTTAGTAGGGCTTTTTGATATGACTAACGCCGTTGTTCCTATTATGAAACAGCAAGGTTCAGGGCGAATTATTAATATATCCTCATATTCTGGTGTTGTTGCAAGAGACTGTCTGGGTGGCTATGCGGCTTCAAAATTTGGTTTGATGGGCTTAAATGAAGCATTACATAAAGAGCTTGCCCCTCATGGTATTTATGTTACAGTCATTTGTCCGAATTTAGTAGATACCGGGATGACTAAAGATGTAACTTCAATTAACAGAGATGAATTTATAAAAGTAGATGATATCGTTGAGAGTGTTGAATATCTTCTTAAACTAACTCCCAATGTGATGATTAAAGAATTAATTCTAAGATGTCGGGCAAAATTATTAAAAACAGTTGATGGTTGAGTGCGCTATCATATGAAAATGGCATATATTGGAGCAAAAAGCTATAGGAAATGTTTTGATACACTTTATTGATCTTTTCCTCCTTAGGGACACCTTACCATTGATATAGGACTCTAGCTCGCAGTTTATAGTTTTCAAAACTTCTAAAGCCATAAGCTCTTCGCTGAATTAACTTCATTTTACGGTGGAGAAGCCCTCGGCGATACCATTGGATTTGATGAAGCGCCACATTCTGCCAATCTCCTCACGCCATTGATAAAAGGTGTTCCCCTGGACAGCCAGTGTGCCACGGTTATTTTTAATATCAGGGTTAATTTCACGGTAGACAGCTATGCAGTGGTGCTGCATAAGCCGAATGACATGAAACCTATCAGCGACAATCATGGCATTGGGAAAGTGCTTTTTAATGAGGTTTCGATAGGTTGAGCTTAAATCAATACAAACGACTTTTACCCTATCTTTACCGATTAAGGAGTCAAGATAGTGGGCGAGTTGCACTTCAAAGCGGCCTGGGACGACATCAAAGACTTTGTGTGTGCGCAAGTCACAGAAAGTGGTGGCATAGCCTATTTTGCGATTAAAGGAATGCTCATCAATGCCGAGCACTGTGGGGCATGGGTCATTGGCTTGTTCTTGGTTTTCCAGATGATAGTGATGTTGATACCATTTTGATGGAAAAGCCGGGTAAATCTAGGATACTATTGGCCTTGGGCATTGTAATCTCCTTAATGATCGTCAAATCAAGGTGTTAGATTACTCTAACATTGATTAAAATGCCCCTTAAGTGGGAGAGAGCTATTTTTTTGCAATTGCTTTCCCACCTGATTTCAGGTTATCTATTGATCGTGGATAACATCCATGCCTTGTCTGTTTTCAGTCGCCTTAAATCGCTTCGTTTCACCACCATGAGTTGCTTATTTAATAGGCAGATTTGTTCTGAGAGCCTGTTGCGTGTTACAAATAGTGGAAGTCACTGAGCTTATTTCGGGGAGCTTGAGCGGGAGCAGTTGTTTTACATATACAGGGCATTATAGTATTATTAGCAAATTTCAGGTTTGACTTGGGCTACTTTTGCAATATTTAAGTAGTTACTAGTTAACGTACTTTTTGATGCCCTTTTGAAGCGAAATAGCTAGACTGGACTAAGAGTGTTAATGGAGTAATATGAAATCGACATATCAAAAAAAAAATAAAATCCTGTCTGGAGTCGATTTAATCGAAAAGCGTTTGCCTTTAACGCCTACCCAGGAAGGTATAATTTTTTCTTCGGTATATTCTGATAAAAAGCCTATCTATTTGAGTCAAGCTACGATAACTTTCACTGAAGAAATTAGTGCAGATAAGCTTTGGCGTGCTTGGGAGAAAGTTTTTCAGCGGCATGAGATTCTTCGCTCAAGACTAACTATAGAAAAAGATGGAAATTACTGTTTAGAGGTTATAAAAGAAGTTTCTTTAGTTAATGAGTTTTATGATTTTAGTGATTTGACTATAAAACTAGGTAAAAAAAAATCAGATAATTTTGCAATAGAAGATCGAGCGCAGGAGTTTGATTTATTTAAAGGACCGCTTTTAAGGTGCAGCTTATTTAAGCTGGCCCCAAAACAATACATTATGGTGTGTACATATCACCACCTTTTAATGTGCGCGCAGTCTGCAGTAATAATTCTTAAAGATTTATTTGACTTCTACCAAGACAAAAAAATAGGTAAACAGAAGGCAGTTTATTCTGATTTTATAAGAGATAACCAGTATATATTCCTTAATGATAAGCAAGAAGTATACTGGAAAGAGGTTTTAAAAAACCACAGTGAATCGACCCTTCTACCTTATAATAAAGAGAAAAGTAAAGATTATATTAAAATTTTTTATATAAAAGATCAGCTCGATAAAAATGTAATTAAAAAGCTAAAAAATTTCTCACATAGTGAGGGGCTATCTCTCAATATACTATGTCAAGCAGCTTGGGGGTTGTTACTGGCAAAGTATAGTACGCAACATGATATCGTATTTGGAGCAGTCCGCTCTTATCCAAGACCCTTGATTAAAAGTGTTGTAGGTCTATTCATCAATACACTACCCATTAGAATTAAGTATGATGACAAAACAAGAATTGGTGATGTTCTAAAGAGCTTAAAACTTCAGCATAAAGGTCTGAAGAAATATTTCTATCACTCACCTAGCAAAATACTTAAACAGACGTCTTTCCATAAAGTCAATGAACTTTTCTCCACAGCAGTTGACTTTAAGCCGGAACCTATAAATAGAGTGCTAAAGTTATATGATAAAATTTGGGGAAGCCGGAAGATAAATATATTAACGGAAACGCACTATCCGTTATTGCTGGAAATAACAGGGGGGCAAGAAGCTTTTGATGTTTCTCTAAGCTTTGATGGAAATATTTTTTCCGCCGAAGAGGCAGAGGAAATATTACTTTACTGGAAACGTATATTAAACATAATTACTAAAAAAAACTTATTAGTTAAAGAAATTTGTTTGCTAACAGAAGATGAATACAGGGAAATTGTCACGTGGGGAAGTGGCGGTTTAATGTCTTATGAATATAATAGCTTTGCTGACTATCTCTCTTTCTCAATGGAAAACAATAGAAGTAAAATAGCAGCGACAGACATTAGAAAAAAATTAACATATACTGAGTTATCTTTTCTAGTTGAGTGTTTCTGCAGTGAGTTGCAAAGCTACTCTTTAGAAAAAGGTGATGTTGTTGCAGTCTATTTGGAGCCATCAGTTGAACTGCTAATTTCTATTTTAAGCCTATTGAAGTTAGGTTTGGTGTATTTACCATTAGATAGTCGGACTACTCCGCATTTAATTAACTTCATGCTAAAAGATTCTGAAGTGAAAGCAATAATTACTAATGTAAAAAATTTTTGCGAGAATTTTAATTTTTTAGGAATTGTTATAAAACCTATATCAACTTCAACAAAATATAGAAAAATTGAGCTAGATAAAAGATGCAATGTTAAACCAGATGACTCTGCATATATAATTTATACTTCAGGTACAACCGGTTACCCTAAAGGGGTCGTAGGTACTCATGCTGGCTTACTAAATAGAATTCTTTGGATGAGAAATCATTATCAGGTTAGTTTTAGCGATAAAATTCTTCATAAAACTTCTATTAATTTCGATGTCTCACTATGGGAACTACTATTACCTATTACATCAGGTGCAGAATTAGTAATAGCTAAAAAGGGTGGTGATAAAAATTTTTCTTACTTAAAAAATATTATTAAGGAAAACAAGATAACAATAGTCCATTTTGTTCCTTCATTACTATATGAGTTTGTACGTTCTGGCAAACTAAATAATATTGATAGCTTGAGGGTGTTAGTTTGTAGTGGTGAACGATTATCTCCATTGCTAAAAGATAAAGTTTATCAAGTTGTTCCTGGGGTGAAATTGGAGAATCTATATGGACCTACAGAGGCATCAATAGATGTTTCTTACTGGACATGTGAAGTAGATTGTCCAGAAGTATACATTGGTCGCCCTATAAAAAATATCAATATCTATATTTTAGATAGATATAAAAAAGTTGTTGCTGTAGGGATTATTGGTGAGTTATACATTAGTGGTGCTGGGTTGGCTAAGGGGTATAAAAATAATTTGGAGCTGACAGAGCAAAACTTTATTTATGTTGATATTAATGGGAAAAAAGAAAGGTGCTACAAAACTGGTGACTTGGCAAGCTGGAGTAGAAATGGTTTTTTAAAATATCATGGGAGAGTTGATGAGCAGATTAAGTTAAGAGGAATTAGAGTCGAGCTATCAGGAATTGAAGCTGTCTTAGATTGTCACCCTAAAATTTTAAAATCTGTTGCCCTAGTTGATAATAGTGAGGGCGGAAGCTCTTTTATAATTTATTTAATATGTGAAAAAAATGAATTAGAGAATGAGGAAGTTTATAAGTATTTGTCTGCCCACCATTTTGGTGAGGTTTTTCCTAAAAAAATAATTAAATTAGATAAGTTTCCAGTTTTAACCTCTGGGAAAGTAGATAAAAAATCTTTGTTTGATTTATATAAAATAAATATTGCTAATGAGCATAGGGGAATTAAAAAGGAAACCTATAAAGAGAAAATATTGATAGATGTTTTAAGAGAGGTATTGCAAATAAAGAATAAAATTTCTACGAATAATAATTACTTTGAGTTAGGTGGGGACTCAATAAAAACAATAACAATTTGCTCAAAACTTGAGAGCATGGGGTATACCTTAAATATTAAAGATGTTTTCAGGCACCAGCGAATAGATTATATAGCGGGCAGTATGTCACCTATTTCCTCTGGGATGCGAGAAAAATGCTCTTATAGTAAATTCAGTATGATACAACCAACTGATAAATCTAGAGTTATATTGGAGACAAATATCTTAGATGCTTGGCCTTTGAGTAAATTACAAGAAGGAATGTTCGTTGAAGAACATAAAGGCTCATTGATCTACCGAGATATTTTTGCATATAATTTTAGCGCGGTCTTAGACAAGGATAGAATGGTAAACGCAATAAATCTTGTTGTAGAAAGCAATCCTATTTTGACTAGCGTATTTAACTTATCTGATTATTCCCTTCCTTTGCAGTTGATCTTTAAAGAAAA
Source organism: Gammaproteobacteria bacterium (assembly GCA_965230455.1). Classification (GTDB taxonomy): domain Bacteria; phylum Pseudomonadota; class Gammaproteobacteria; order CBDDKY01; family CBDDKY01; genus CBDDKY01. The sequence continues at coordinate 918,899 of CBDDKY010000003.1, read as the reverse complement.
ACCTCCTGTTATTAGATATTTTAATTATAAGGTAAGCTCGGTTTCTGATGCTATAAAGATAAAAGGTGAATTTATACAAAAATTGAAGCTGGAACTTGTAAGTAACATTAAAAGTTGTGCTATAAGTTTTGATATTTTAAATTTTGGTACTTATGGTTTTACTTTAATTATTAACTTTAGTCATGCTTTACTGGATGGATTAAGTGTATCTATTCTTGTTAAACAGTTATTTAAGTGTTATAAAGCTGATTGTTCAGAAGAAGTAAAGAAAAATGACATGTTGGTTCCATATGCTTATATAGAAAAAATGCTTATTTCTTTAGATAGTTATAAAAAATTTTGGGCCGCAGAGATAAATGAAACTTTCATATCATCCATTTTAGAAAACGATGATAGAAAGAGTTATTTAATAGAAGGGCAAAGTAATTTAATAGAGTATGATTTTCCCTTGGGTGAGGTTTTGGCGTTAAAAACTTTTTCAAAGGAGAATAAGATTAGCATGAAATCCACTCTGCTTTTAATTCATGCATTAGTTATAAAAAGCATAAGTCGTTCAAGCGATGTGGTTATTGGAACAGTTGAAAGTTGTAGAACAGATAAAAGTATCAAACTTAAAGATATGGGTTTATTTATTAATACAGTACCATTGATTTTTAAATTAAAGACAGGTAAATGGAGGGAAATGGGGCAACAGATACATTCTAAATATTTAGAAGTGTCTGAGTATTCGGAGTACCCACTTGCAAACATACTGAAGCTTTCAGGGAGAAGCAAAATATTTGATTGCCTATTTTATTTTACGCAATTTGATAGTTACGAGGATTTAATAAAAGATGATGAATTAAGTTTTGAAGGAATAGATGTGTATGAACAAACAGAATTTCCTTTGGCAGTTAATTTTTATTATAATTTTTCCTGTGGTGCTTTAAAGCTGAGGATTATTTATAATACAACTTCTTACAATGATAAAGAAATTAATAGTATTGTTGGGAACTATAAAAAATACTCTCGACTTATTCTAGATGATGGTGAGAGCATCTCCCTATGCCATGATAAATCTCAGCCCCCCCCTAAACTAAATTTAAATAACACATCAAAACTTTCTTTGCGTGAGCTCTTGTTTGAAAGCATGAAAAGAAATGCTGGTTCCATTGCTGTTATTCAAAATGAGAAAAGGCTTGAGTACAGTGTTTTATTAAACAAGTCATTTTCATTAGCTAAAAATATAGAAAGAAAAACTGAAGCTACTGATATTATTTGTATTTATTTAAAAAAGGACTTTAATTTTATCATTGCGCTATTTGCAGTTGTTTTGTCAGGAAGACCATTTTATATGTTGTCAAAAGAAGCTGCTAACTTGGACATAAAAAACATAATACAAGACACGGGAGCAAAGAGTGTTATAACTTGTTCTAAGTGGGCGGACAAAATAGTTGGTTTTTTTAATACTTGCTTGTATATGAGTGATGAAGAAGATGCGACCCATGATACAAATAACTGGATCCTTTCACCATCAGAGAATAAAGTCGCTTATGTCATACATACATCAGGTAGTTCAGGAAAACAAAAAGCAGTTGCTATAGAATATGATTCATTGCTTAATGTAGTAAAGGCTGCAATAGATATCATTAATTTTTCTAAAGAAGAAGTTTGGATTTCAGCAACATCAATTACATTTGATATTGTTATTTTAGAGTTATTATCTCCCATACTTGCAGGTGGAGTTATACATTTAGTAGATGATGAACCTGATAGAGTTAGCAGAATAAGTAATATAATCTCATGTCAAAAAAAAGCTGTTTTTCAGTCCACTCCTTCAATCTTAATTCAATTAATAGAAACTAATAATAAGTTAAACGGAATTAAAGTTATTTCTGGAGGAGAGGTTATATCACATGACCTTGCCAAGAGAATACTTAAGTCAGGAGCCAGTCTATGGAATTTTTATGGACCTACTGAAGCTACAATATGGAGTACTTTTTTTAGAGTTACAGAGGATATTTTAATGAAGCATCCATATGTCCCGATTGGAAAGCCCATTGAAAATATGACTGCTTGTATTTTGGATCAAAAAAATAATCCTTTATCCTATGGAAAGGTTGGACAGTTAGCACTTTCGGGAGAAGGCTTATTGATGGGGTATTATTTTGCAGGAAAATTAAGTAAGCCAGTATTTAGCTTTATAAATAATAAATACTTTTATTTAACAGGAGATATGGCATTTTCTAATAAAGATGGAGTTTTGGCTTTTGCAGGTAGAAGAGATAGACAGGTCAAATATAATGGTATCAGATTAAATTTAAAAGAAATTGAGGATGCGCTATTAAATATTAAAAGCATAAAAAAAGCCATCTCCATGATATATAAAAAACACTTAATTGTGTTTTATGATACTTCTAATAACATAGAAATTTTTAATCTAAAAGAAAAACTATTGAGTTTTCTCTCTAAAAAAATACTTCCAAATAAATGTATACATATCAAAACTTGGCCATTAAGTTCTAATGGAAAAATAGATTGCAAAAAACTTTTAGAGAGTATAGATTCATATCCCCTAGATAGACAAGGGGTATATAATAAAGTCGAGGATAAATTTGCAGAAATTTGGAATAAGGTGCTTCTAACAAGAAATTGCAGGCCATATGATGACTTTTTTCATGTTGGCGGAGATTCTCTTTTGGCTGCAAGATTAGTTAGAAAGCTAAATAAGATTTATAATGTTAAACTAACACTTAAATCTTTTTATAATAATCCCACCCCAGTAGGATTAATTAAAGAAATAGCTTGCTTAGACAAAAATTATAGGCTCCCAATACAAATAAATGAAGCTAAAAATAATAGAAGAAAGGTTTCTTTGTCACAGGGGCAAAAAAGATTAGTTTACCTCGAAGAAAAAAATCATAGTAATTTTAGTTATAATATTCCTGTTTTATTTAAATTAAAGGGAAAGGTTGATTTTGAAAAAATTATTTCTTCACTTAATATATTAATTGAAAAACATGCTTTATTTAGCTTCAAATATTCCAGAAAAAACAAGGCTGAAGCTGCTCTTGTATTTGATGGAACTTTTTGTGGTGTAAGTGCCACAATCGAGTATATAATCGATAGTGTGGAAGCATTGGAGAGTCAAATAAACAAACATGTTAATCAAAAATTAAATTTAGAATCTCCCCCCTTTTTTAAAGTTATATTTTTAAAGGCTTCAGAAAGGGAAAGCTATATGCTTTTTATAATTCATCATTTTGTATGTGACGCATTTTCTTTAAATATATTGATGAATAATTTTATAAGCATTTGTGAAGGAAGAGCAAGTCAAATAAAGCATGATGAGGGTTTTTTTGACCATATTGATTTCTATGATGACTGGGTGAACCGAGAGGAATTTCTTTCTCAAATGAATTTCTGGTCATCAAGATTAAAGAATTTTTTAATATTCCCCGATGTTTTTGTTGGTGATAAAAATATAATTAATGAGAATGTTATTGGTGCTAAAACATTTAGTATAAGCACTTCATTAAAAAATAGGATTGCTAACTACTGTCAACAAATGGAGTGTTCAGTATTTTCTTTTTACTTAACTACTTTATGCGCTGTTTTTTATAAACTGACAGATCAGCATGATTTGTCTTTCTTATCAACTGTTGAAAATAGAAACAAGCTAGAACTTGAAAATTCAGTTGGATTTATAGCAAATACAGTCATCTTAAGAAATAGAATAAATCCAAAAAAAAATTTCAAGCACAACTTGAAATATATTTTTGATGGTCTGAATTCCGTACTAAATAATTCAACGATTAGTTTTTCAGATTTGATTAATTATTTTTTTTCACCAAAAGGAATTGATGTTGAAAAGGCAATACCTATAATGTTTTCTTATGCGAAAACAGAAGATAATAATTTTACGGCATTTGGTATTGATTTTGAGAGAATATTAGTTAATGCTGGGGGAGGGTTATTTAACCTTAGCTTTAATTTAGAGAGCTATGGCAATCATTTGAGAGTACAAGTTGACTACAAGCAAAAATATTTTTCTAAGTTCTTTGTAGATTTTTTGTGTGACATGTATCTCTCTGCTCTAGATTTCTTTTCAAGTGGTAATGATAGTACTGTTATAGGCGATATTTCAACTAGCAATATTAAAAATCAGCAAAAGAATAAAGTTAAAAGCAGCATGAGCTTGTCTTCCTCAAGAGACACTTCATTTAAAGATTTTATTTATAGCTACAATCAAATATCAGATAAAAGCATATTTTATCAAGAGGGACACTACTACTCGTTAGAGGATATGAGAAGAAAAATAGATGCTGTGAAAAATTTTTTCTTATTTCATAAAATTAGTGATGAAGAACTTGTTGCTATCTATATGGAATTTAATATATCACTTATTATCGTGATATTGGCGGCAATAGAAATGAGCATTACCTATGTTCCCATTGATAAAAATTTTGATATGGGAAATGTGAAAAAATTATTAAAAGACGTTGCTCCCCAGCTTGTTCTAGTTAATGACGATGAGTCAGTAAAGTGCCTCCAAAATAATCTATCAGTAAAAAAATATAGTGAGATTTTATGTGAAAACTATTCTTTAAACAAGCAAATAGAGAGTGCTCATTCAAAATTTCAGCTGAAGGAGTTAATGTATATAATATATTCATCTGGAACTACAGGTAAGCCTAAAGGGGTCATGGTAAGTTATGTCGGAATATTAAATACTTTACAAGATTTAATCAATAGGTTTAGCATTAGCCAGAAAGATGTTATTTTATCTGTAACATCTATAGGTTTTGATCTTTCAGTATTTGATATATTTATAGCAGTTATTTGTCGCTCAATGTTAGTTCTGCCACCAGTAAGTCAATTAAAAAACCCGCAAGCGTGGTTGAATATTTTGCTTCAACAAAACGTTACTATTTGGAACTCAACTCCATCATCAATGCAAATTTTATTAGACTATATTGACTCTGCTTCTATTAAAGAGAGTAAATATTTGCGGTTAATAATGTTAAGTGGTGAAAAAATTTCTATTAACCTAGTTAATAGAATTTATAAAGCATTTCCTAATGCCCGAGTTATAAGTTTAGGTGGTGCAACAGAAGGATCTATATGGTCTATTATTTATGAAGTTAAAGAGACTAATGCTACTTTGCCATATGGTTATGCCATGAAAAATCAGCAGCTTTATGTTTTGAATAATAAATTAGAAACATTACCTCCATATGTCAAGGGAGGCATCTATATTGGAGGTCTTGGTGTTGCTAAAGGGTATTGGCGAAATGCTGAGAAAACAAAACAAAACTTTATTTATCATGATATGCTAGATGAAAAATTATTTTTTACTGGTGACTTAGGTTATTTTGATGAAGATGGGTTACTATATATTGTTGGTAGAATAGATAACCGATTAAAGATTAGAGGTTATAGCGTTGAACCAAATGATATTGAAACCTGTTTACTCTCTTGCAGAGGAGTTCAAGATGTTGTAGTGGATGTATCTAATGATGAAGAAGATGGACGGTTGACTGCATATATAATACCAAAGCAAGGATGGGAATTAAATGACAATTATATTTTTAGCTTTCTTTCAGAAAATATTCCTACGTATATGATTCCAGAAAAATATGTATTTTTAAAAAAATTTCCTCTTAACTCTAATCAAAAAATTGATAAACTTGCTTTAAGAAAAACAATAAATAATTTTGAAATACATAAAGCAACTGAGTCGCATGATTATTTATATAAAATAAAAAAAGCTTGGAAGGAAGTTCTTGGTGTGAAAAAGGTACATGATAATTCTAATTTTTTTGATTTAGGAGGAAACTCTTTTTTAGCTTTGGATTTAAGTAAAAATCTTAATAAAATTGGATTTGATATTAAAGTAATTGATGTTTTCTCTTTTTATACACCATCGAAGCTAAATACATATATAAAATCTACTAAGCTGCGTTCTTTAAATGAAAATAAAAAAAGTAAGTTGAGGGGAAGTGCTTGTAGAGACAATGATGTTGCTATAATAGGTATGGCTGGACGTTTCCCCGGGTCAAAAAATATTGCAGAATATTGGAATAAGCTAATAAAAGGCGAAGATCTTATAACACGCCATTTTCAAGGCAATAAAAATTCTTTGGATGAAAATATAGTTTATGCTGTTGGACATGTTGAGTCAACAGAGTACTTTGATTATAATTTTTTTAATATTAGTGAAGATGAAGCAAAACTAATAGATCCTCAGCAGCGTCTATTAATGGAAGTTGTATGGAGTTCTTTAGAAGATGCAGCCTATATCCCTGAAAATTTTGCTGGGAAAATAGGCATTATTGCTGGAACAGGTATAAATAATTATGCTTATAAAAAAATTATATCAAATAAAAATCTTGTTAATAGTATTGGTTTGCATAAGTTGCAAATGTTGATTGATAAAGACTTTATAGCTTCTAGAATAGCTTATATCTTGGGATTGACTGGTCCTGCGGTTAGCATTGGTACAGCATGTTCCACATCATTAGTCGCGATTTCTCAGGCATGTGGAACTTTAATAAGAGGCGAAGCAGATATCATGGTTGCTGCTGCGTGTTCATTAATGATGCCAGATGACATAAGTTATGAATTTAAACCTAAATATATTTTTTCTAAAGATGGATATTGTAGAGCGCTAGATGACAATGCAACAGGCACTGTACCAAGCTCTGGGGTAGGATCCATTGTCTTGAAATCTTTGAATAAAGCTATAGCTGATGGCGATAATATCTATGCTGTTATAAAGGGCTCAGCAATAAATAATGATGGGGGTAATAAACCTTCCTATATGGCTCCTAGTTATATAGGGCAGGAGAAGTGTATTAGGGATGCATTAAAAAATGCAGCGGTTAGAGCTAGCGAAATTGATTATGTAGAACTTCATGCTACGGGGACTAGAGTTGGTGACCCAATAGAATTTAGCGCTGTTAATAAAGTTTATGGTAAAGATAGAGAAAATGGCTGTTTTTTAGGTGCAGTAAAATCTAATATTGGACATACGGATACAGCATCAGGTATTGCTGGTTTAATTAAAACAGTATTTGTTCTTCAGCAACAAAAAATCCCAGCAGTTATTCACTGCAAAAAAATAAACTCTTGTTTTGAAAAGAGCATGGAAAACTTTATTGTTAATAGTCAAGTGATATTTTCTTTTGATAGACAGATTCAGTATGCGGCTATCAGTAATTTTGGCATAGGAGGTACTAATGCTCATGCGATTTTAAAAAGTTATGTTGAGAATAATAAAAAATCAAATCATGCAGGCAATGGCAATTGTTGCATTATTAATTTTTCTGCACCTACAAGAGCTATGTTGAGAAATATGATTGCTTTATTTGGTGAGTTTTTAGTAAAAAATGATTCACTAGAACTATCAAGTATAGCTTTCACATTACATTTGGGAAGAAAAGAGTTTCTTTATCGGAGCAGCATAGTTTGCAGTTCCATTTTTGAACTAAAAAGCAATTTGCCTTTGGTAAGTATTAAAAAAATTGGTGTTTCACCCTGCATTGGTTTTAATTTAAACAATGTGTTTTCTCCGCCAACGAAAATTATTTATGAACTGGTATCGAATTTCAAGTTCGATGATGAGTTGTTAGCTATTTTAGATGAAGATAATTTTAAAGTTACAGTTGATAAGCTAAAAGCGTACTGTAAAAGAGAAAAAATCATAGGGGTAGTTACAGGCTCATTCATGGTTAAGGTTGAAAAGCTCATAGCATTAATTTTGTTAACTACGATTTTTTTTCGTGTCAATATAACCCCTGAATTCATAATCGTTACAGATTTAACAGCAGAATGTGCGGCAGCTATTGTGTTGGGCTCATTAAAGTTAAAAGAGGCAATACAGTTGATTCTATGCCAAGAGGGCAGCAAAACAGAGTTGAGTTACTTCAAAAGCATGATGTTATCAAATATTATTGGGCCAGAAAATATAAATATAAAATATCAAAAAAATAAAATTGTTGCAGTTAATAGTTTAAATGAGATTTGTGATATTATTAATAGAGATTATTGGGCTTCCTGTAAATTTATAAAAAATAAAAACTGTCTTTCAAACGATAATTGTATGAGGAATATATATTGGCTTGATTTTGATAAATGTGACTCAATGAAACGAGTTATGCAAAAAATTTCATCATTATGGTTGTTAGGAGAAAGCTTAGATTGGAATGCCTTATATCAGAGGCAAGAGGTCAAAAGAATTTCATTACCAGGGCTGGTGCTTGAATCTAAAAGAGTATGGCTTGAGGAAAAAAAGCTAAAGAGCTCGAAGTAGAAAGTAAATGAGGAATTATGAAGTATAAATATTATGTGTTATTTGCAATGTTGTATGTTAGCATTTCATTGTCAGCTATGGTTTTAGACTATAAATTAGCGATAATTTGGGGTGTGGTGGTAACGGCGCCAGTATTTATTATGCCAATTTATTATTCTTTGCAAGATATAATTGCTGAAGTATATGGCTATCAGTTATCAAGGCAATTAATTTGGTTTAAGACAATTTGTACATTTGTTTTTTCTGTTGCAGTTACTTTTTTATCAAAATTACCATCTCCTTCATTTTGGGATCACCAACAATCATTTGATTTTGTTTTTGGGCCTATTTTAAGAGCTTTTTTAGGAGGTACAGCAGGAGTTGTAATTGGGGCATTCTTTAATGTTTATATTTTGGCTAAATTAAAACTCCTAACTAATGGTCGATTTTTTTACCTAAGAAGTTTTGGGTCTACTATTTTAGGTGAGTTAGTGCAAATATCTTTTTTTGTTAGTATACTATATATTGATAAGTTAGACTTTAATCATATTGTCAATTTGATTTTTATGCTTTGGCCCGCTCAGGTAGGGCTTGCGTTTATTATTATTTGGCCAGCAACATTAGTAGTAAAATGGCTTAAGAAAGCAGAAAAAACTGATGTTTATGATTACAACACTGATTTTAATCCATTTAAAATATCCATTGATAATAAGGAAGCTTAGTGATGTTAAAAGTAGTGATTATTGGTGCTGGGGTTGGTGGATTAGCTGCAGCTAGTACGATTCTTAAGTTATGTCCTGGCGTAGATGTTAAAGTTTATGAAAAAGAAGACAAAGATGACCCCAGTGGATATGCGCTATTATTAACTCCAAATGGTGGCATGGTATTAAAAAACTTGGGGCTGGAGGCTGCACTTTTAGCTAAAGCAGAAAGAGTTAACGCTTCGCAAAGTTATAATAGTAGTGCTGTCTTGCAAGAGAAAAAGAATGTACGAGAGCTTGGTAGTAGTTTGGGCTTTCCTTTTTTAGCTATAAAACGAAAAAGCTTACATGATATTTTGCTAAGTCAATTAGATGACAATATCGTTTGCTATGGTTTTGAATGTAAGGAAGTCAAACAAAAGGGCGATAAAGTTGTTGTGATTTTTGAAAATGACGAAAGCATTGAAGGTGATATTGTTATTATTGCTAATGGAGCATCCTCTAAGTTAAGGCAAAGCGTATTCCCAGATAGCAAATTAATCATATCCAACATCATTAGTGCTAGAGGCATTATTAATAAGGAAGATTTAGTCGGTTTAGATTTAGCTGAACAAACATCTTACTTTTATGGTGAGCAAGGCAAACGATTTGTAATATTAGCGCTACCTAATGGAGATAAATATTGGAATGCAATGCTAATGTTAGATGAATTTAAGCAAGGCGCACATGTTGCATATGAGAGAATCAAAGAAGGATTTTCTAATTGGCCTGATGTGGTTGTAAAGCTCATGGATGTAAATGAGAATACTGTTATTATACGGCCATTATGCGAGACTGAACCAATGAAATCTTGGAGTCAAGGATGTATCACACTGTTGGGAGATGCTGCACATGCAGTACTACCTACTTTAGGGCAAGGAGCTAATCAAGCGCTATTAGATGCATATAGTATTGCTAAAAGTATTTCGAAAGGGCATCAAGATAACTTGCCTGTACCAGAAATCTTACAACACTATCAGGAGGATAGATTACCTGCGGCCAACCTTACAATTCTTGAGTCTAGAAAGCATACAGAATCATTATTTATTGAGCCTAATCTAGTTGATACACATAAAGCACAAAAGGAAGTTCATTTGCCTGATTTATCTGAATACCATAGTGGGAAAATAGATGGGAATAAACTTGATAGTGATGGGAAAAAAAATGCTAACTTGCTAAATGTAATTAGTAAAAAATTTTAGAAATTATGGATTATGATATCTAAGTTTAAATATTCACTTTTTAAAAAAATTACAGTCCTAAAAAAATATAAGGTAAGACTGATAGAAGTCGATATGAGTTCGCAAGATGTAATTTTTCATATTAGAAAAAGAGCATTGTTTTTAAAGTGCAAATTAGCTGAGGCAATAGCAGATATTAGCATTATTGAGCAACTTAACCCGATAGATTCATGCTGGCTTGGGGGGTATTATGGGCGTGCTCTCAGAGCTTCTTATGAAGGGCGTTTACCACTTAAAAAAGCAGAAAAAGCACTTAACTTTTTGTTGGATAAAGAAGATGGTCGATATAAAGTTATTTTTCAGAATCGCCGAGGAGAAGTTGGATATTTAGATAAGATAACAAAACAAGAGTTTGTTGAGCATCCGTTAACCATAGCAAACAATAAGCATATTATTTCTAAGTTTGAAGCAAGTCAAGCATGCTATATAGGTGTGCTGGCGGGCATTAGCCTTGAAAAATTTTCTACAATTGATAAAAAAAATATTAACAGCAATAAAGCAAAGGAACTGCTTAATAGACCTCCAAAGCTTCGCATAGTGAAATAAGTTTGAATGCTGTTTTAATTTCCTCTATGTAAAAATCTCGATTGAACAAGTACACCGAGAATTTTTATTGAGTTATTTAGCGGCTCGCTAGATGAAGTAGGATCAAAAGCTAAAAGTTGAATTATCTTTCCATCAATGGAAATTTCCCTTAGAGCTATTTCATCTGAGTCTTTATAATTAATAATCACATAGTCACCATCTTCGGGCTTTAGGTTGGGATCAATAATAAAAATAGTACCTTTTGGAAAACGTGAACGCATTGATGGGCGACTCATAAGTGCATACCCGTTATGAACTTCAATATCGATGTTAACCCAATTTTCCCAGTTATTTGCAGAAAGACTGGAAATAAAAGACTTACCTTTAATAATATCAGACCATTTTAAAATAGGTATAATTTTACCTGGCTCTTTTCTCCGTTGGCTTTCAAGAGATGCCAATCCGGTAAGCTCATCTAATGATACATTAAAGAAATTAGCAATTTGCGTTAGAGTGGAGTAACGAGGATCAGTCGTTTCGCCAGATAAAATTTTATAGACCGTAGTTTTAGGGATTCCTGTGCACCTTGCTAGTTCGGCTTCACTCATATCTCCATTAGAAAGCATAAGGCGCTTAATCGACTGGATCAGTAAATCATGATCTGACTTTTTTTTGCTCGGTTGATTCAAGACGAATTGCCCACATTTTTTGAGCATTATTGCTGATTTTTACTTTTTTTGCAATTGTCAGGTAAGCAATCCTGCTATTTTTGGTTGCTATTATTTAAAAATAATAAACTAAAGGGTCTTTATTCCCCTTTAGGGATTGACGTGCTTCTTTTTTTATATATACTTGAACAATGTTGATGACAAACTGTTAAGGAAGCATTCATGATTACTCCAGGAACAAATGCTGAAATAGTAAAAGAGCTGTTGAACTATCATTCGTTAAATTTGCTTGCCGGGCAAGTGAATATGTCCCTCGATGTATCATCGAGAACACTAATAGGAGAAAGGCCAAGCCACCTAATTTACTGTAAGCTGCGCTATTATTTCAAGCGAAAATTTGACTCATAATTAAATCATCAATATTCAATATCAATTAATTTAATTAAAGCGATAAAGCTTATTTTATCGCTAGGGCTGGACTATGTCTAAAAAAGAAGAAGGAAGAAAGGATGGGAGCTGAATAACCATTGTTTTTATGTGGTGGGTAATCGATTTGCTTGTTTTGTAATAGTGTTGCTATTTTTATTTTAAAGCAACTTATGCTGCCCATTGAATTAACCACAAAGCATGAGTTAAACCATGAGCATTGTTATCTTCTCTTGGGTCAAAGTTTGAGTGCCAATGCTATGTTACATTCAACAATATAATAGTTGATAGATAAGCAGTAAAAAATTTAAACGTAATATATTTTTATAAAATTCAAAACTAAAGGATTACAATTATGTTACAAATCGCTGAAGTAGTAATAAAACAGAACGTGCAGAAGAATGGCTGCACTAAAGGCATGCAGCTTATTCTTAATAAGAGTAGCGAGTTGTTTGCCGCAAAAGGTTATCAGCAAACTTCCATCGCTGATATTGCTCAAGCATGTGGAATTAGCAAGGCCACAGTATATTGCCATTTCTCTTCTAAGGAGGCGATTATTCGCTCTGTTTTAAAGCAGGTGCATCGCCATTTGTACGCGGCCTACTGTGCGCAGCTTAAAGACTGTACTTGTATAAATAAAGCAGCGGTGTTAGACAGGCTTTATGGTTTTTTAAAATTCCAAGAGAATGATGTTTACGCTTCTTTATTACCGCGACTATTTATTGAATTTTCACAAGGGGAAGGGCGCTTAGCAAACGTAATACAGCGTTATGCACGTTATTGGCAGCAGGGATTATCGTCTATGCTAGCTGGTGCTTTAGGCAAATCGCATGCGGAAGGCATGTCGCATATTATCCTGGCTTATTGTTTGGGCTTTCCATTTTGGTCTTCTTTATTAGACAAGCAAGCTATCTGGAGCAAGGCAGCACTACTCGATTATCATCTTAAAGGAGTCTGTCATGCCGCATAATATAGAGATTAAGCTGCTTAATGAAATTCATCGTTTATCGCAACAGTCTAAAAAAGAACTGGCAAGAACGCTACAAGTGTCACCGAGTACGTTATACGCTATTTGGAAAGGGCGTGATATAAGCCATCCTATATTTTGTAAGTTATTAACGTGTTACGTTGAGCTTAAATTAGTTCATTGATTGGCTTTTAACATTAAATGCGACAAGGTGTGTCAAACTGTTACTGTCGGGCAGGTATAGCAGTGTTTTTTTACGGAAGAAACCATAGGAGGTGTGATAGATGTTAACGTCATTTAATTATCACTTAACAAGGAGACATCGTAATGACAGCTTATGCCGCATTAATGAAAACCCGTATTTTAACCGTCGCGACTGATTTATTTTTAGAGCGTGGCTTTCACCAAACTAGCATTCATGCCATTTGTTCAGCATTGAATAAAGAAAAAGGTGCTATGTATCGTTATTTTTCCTCTAAGTCGGATTTAATTATTTGTCTTATTCAACAAGTGCAACAGCATATGTGTGCGTTGCCTCCACAGCCTAATGAAATACAAGACATTGTTGCTCGTTGCGAATACTTAACGCAGGACAAGGGTGCGATGGCTATTTTTCAGTTTTTAACCGAGTTATTAAACTTTGATGAAGCGGTTCAGCAAGCAGTATTTGATTGTTTACAGGCCTTACATCTATTTAGTGATGGTGATAAAGTGCTGCAAAAGCAAGGTGTCATGGCTTTATGTGGCTATGCGCAGTGGACTCAGCTGCTGCGTTGTAAAAGTACGGCTGCTGCATCTCATCTTATGTAAAAATTTTCTCTCATAAAAGTCCAGGCAATGCTATGCCTGGACTTCTCTATTATAATTTACTCCTCAGCAAAAGGGTCTACTTGATAGACTAACTTTTCTTCTAACCATTTATCCAAATCTACTTTCCGATAGCGAATACGATTACCAATTCTAATAAACGGTGGCGCAGGCGTTCGACTATTTAATAAGCCTTGTGTGCGTGCTTGAATTAAATAAGAATGACTCATGCCAATATAAATGGCGGCTTCTTGTTCTGTGATGACGTTATTGTGTAATTCATTATTGTTCATTTTTTTATTCCTAATAGTGTTATTTGTGGGTTTATGACAGCTTATCGGTGTTTGTTGTCACGTAAACACACTATAAAATGTGTGTTTTGTGTGAATAAGCGTTTTTGAAACGCTAAAAAAATTAAATGATTCACCAGGTAACATAAAGCAATAAAGGCTTATATAACTGCCTAAAAGTACACTTATATTTTTTTGACCGATGTGTTGCTTTTCCTCTACCTTGCTCTTGCATTGTGATTAAACCGTTATTTTTTATTTCTTATTTTTGCGAGGAAAAAGTATGAGACGTTATAGCACGCTATCGGTTAATTATTGGAGTAGCCAAACCGGAAGGCGCATTCAACAAACGGAGCCCGCCATGCATGGGTTGGTTTTTTATTTATTAAGCAATCCTCATAGCAATATGTTGGGTGTCTATCGTTTACCTAAAATGTATATGGCCTATGACACAGGATTTTCTTTAGACGATATTGATAAATTTTTAGCGCGACTCATTGAATGGGATTTTTGTAGTTACGATGAAGCCGAGGAAACCATTTGGGTTCACAATATGTTGGCCTATCAAGTAGCGGAAACATTAGGCAGCAATGATAAACGCCATAAACATGTGCTTCAGTTGATTAATGAGTTACCGCATCGCTTAAACTTTCTCCCCGCTTTTTTTGCACGCTATGCAGAAAACTATCAATTAACCGCACACAACTGTGGATATCTTTCTGCAGAAGCCCCTTCGAAGGGGCTTGGAAGGGGCTTCCAAGGGGCATCGAAGCCCCATCGAAGCCAGGAACAGGAACAAGAGCTAGAACAGGAACAAAAACAGGATATCTATCAAGAACAGGGAACAAGAAAAAGAACAATAACGCGCGTGGGCGCGCGCGAGGAAAGTTTTATTGTGTCTTCGCCCCCGGCTATGGTTGATAAAATTTTCAGGTACTGGAAAGAGGTCATGCAAGAGCCTGAGGCCAAATTGGACTCTGCCCGTCATGATTGTATCCAGAATGCCTTGTCTTTAGGCTACGATGCAGCGGCATTACAGCAAGCCATCGATGGCTGTGCAATTACCCCGTACAACCTAGGGCAAAATCCCGCCGGTGAGCGCTATGTGGGATTGCACGTCATCTTTCGTCATGCCGATAGCATTGACCGCTTTCGGCGTAATTTGTTTCACCCACCCACACCAGCCGGTGCATCTGATAAACCATCAAACCTTGCCGCACAGAATGAAGCGGCCGGGCGAGCGTGGCTGGCTAAATCCGAACAAGAAGATGCCATCGAAGGAGAATGCCAACATGTCCACTAAGTTTTCTGACACGCAAAACAAACAAGTGCAATTTCACACACTGCTCAGCCAAGTGGCTTTACTCTATGGGCAGCATTTAAGTACGGAGGTATTAGCGCTGTACTGGCAATGCTTGCAAGATTATTCCTTGGCACAGTTAGAGCAGGCTTTTCATTATCACCTTAAAGCCCCACGAGTGGGCGTTTATATGCCAAAGCCTGCCGATATCTTGCGTCACTTAGAAGGCGACCATGAAACCCGTGCCTTAGAGGCGTGGACCAAAGTGGATGCCGCCGTACGGCGTATTGGGCCTTATCCGTCGGTAGTATTTGCTGATGAACGTATTCACCAAGTGATAAGTGCTTTAGGCGGCTGGATAAGCCTTTGCACGCAATCCACCAAAGTCTGGCCATTTATCGCGCAAGATTTTCAAAAGCGCTACTGCACCTTGTTACATAAACCCTCGGATGTCCGTATTCCTAAGCTGCGTGGCATTGCCAGTCAGCATTTGGGTGGCAGCGGTGACAAGGTTGTTTACGTGGACGGTAAACAAGCAAAGCAATCCCTTGCTCAGGAGGTTTGGCATGACATTGACTGATGAAAAAGCCTTACTAGAACAATTGGGGCTTAATGAGGCTTGGCAGTCTTTAGCGGAAGAATTAGGGCTTACCTTGTTCCTGAAAGCCTGGGCGCACTTGAATGACATGTCCATGGAGCACAACAGCGGCAATGTCAGTTATCTCTATGTGCCAAGCTTTGAGAATTATAAACGCCATGTGCGTAATTATTTTATTCATGAAAAAGCGGCACAAGGTTTATCCGTGCCGGAGATTCGACGGGTGTTACGCCGTGAGCTGGGTATTGCTTTATCACGTCAGCATGTTTATCGGATTTTAAAAAAACCTAAGCCTCGGCGTTACCCCTTGTAGTGTAATAGAGGGAGACTGCTTTGGATAACATAAATTTCTTTAGTTTTTTTCATACAACGGAGTAAACCATGCCCTTAAATGAACACGCCTATGCCTACAAAGCACTTTACCAACACGCGACTACACAAAAAGAACCACTCAAAGTGAGCCTCGGTAAAACCCTCAAAGAGCCCGAACCGGATATTTATAAAAAAATGTTACGTCTGTCAAAGTGCATTGATGTCATTGAAGAGCAACAAGCCCCTTGGGGGGTATTCCAAAGGGATAAACTTGAAGTGAGTTTAGAAACCCTAAAGCGCTTAAAAAAACAGGTTTTGGATTTACACCGCAGTTTACAACATCGCGGGGTGCTATCTAAAGACCAATCTTGCGCGGGCTGTAACGATGTGGACTTTTTGGTTTATCAAAATGCAGTGACCTTTGAAAACCTAGAAGAGACGGCTCAAGCCTTAAATGATATTGACATGGAGCCTATTCTCTCCGTGTCAAATAACAAATAGGAATGCTTATGTTAACCTTCATGCGCCATGCCTTAACCACCTGCTTTAGTCATCGCAAAGCAACATCCATGAAAAAGCCCATTGCGCGCTTGATCCCAGAGCAAGAACTCCAGCAGCGCGTGCTCGACATGGCAGAAACCATCCGCGCAGCAGAACGCAATTTACCTGATACACCGGCCGTCAGCCAGGCTATTCATCAATTGAAATTTCGCTTTCAGTGTTTGCACAGTGCCTTATACCGAGAGCCTGTGGCCATGGAGGCTTCTGTTGTGGAAACACAAATTGATGAGGCGGTGATGCAAAGACAACAACGGTTTTTGCCATGAAGCAAAGCGTTAGGATTGTTATTGCTGCATTAGGGCTAGGCGTGGTATCCATGAGCTGGGCGCTATCAGAGACGCATCCCAGCCCTTATATCAGCGTCTCTCCTGTTCCCGACATCTCGCAGCAAAACCCCTTACAACAGCAAGTCACCCTGCAGTTTCCCGAGACCGTGAAAACCACGGGGCAAGCCATAGCCTACCTCTTGGTAGGCTCAGGGTTTACTTTATCGGACAAAGCCCAATGGGATGAATCTTTAAAAGCATTGATGCAGACGCCGCGGGCTGTGACGCAACAAACATTAGGGCCGCTACCGTTACAGCAAGCCTTACTAACCTTAGCAGGCCCTGCTTTTCAATTATTGGTAGACCCCGTGCATCGGAAAGTGGCTTTTCGATTGAAACCTGATTTTCAAACGCTGTATGGAGCTGTGTCCTCATGAATAGTCTTAAGGAAAAGCTCAGTACATTAATGACTAAAGCCAAGGCTCTCTCAATAAAAACCTATTTGCGCTTAAGGAAATGGGTGACCAGCAAAGGTAAAAAATGTTGGTTAAGCATAATAGCAGTGATTGTTTTTAGCCTCTTATTCAGCATGCTATTCGTTATCTGTATGACCAAGCCAAAACCTTCAAATAAATCCAATCCTCTCGCCCAACTCATCACACAACAACAGACCGCCAATGCGCAACTGCAACAGCAATTAGAAAATGTGCAAAAAAATCTCAATGCCAACGATAAAAAAGCCGCCAATCAAAAGCTGCAACAAGCCATGCAAGCTGTACAAACAAAGCTCCAGCAACTGGAAACCACATTGAGCAAGCAAACTCAAGCTAGCCAGGCGCAAGATGCCAATACCCCTCTCTCACAAATCATGCAACGGATAGATGCAGAACTTAAGGCACTACAAAAACAAAACACCCCGAAACATTATCTATCTGTATCTCAATTACCCTTCAAAGTAACGGGCATGGACAATTGGAATGGCATTCCCATGCTCACCATCAAGCTCAACAACCAATATACCCTGATGCGCCAAGGTGATAGGCGCGAGGGTTTTACACTGGAAAACATCAATCTACAAACCAAAATTGCCCTACTGGAAAACAACAAGCAGCAATGGGTAAAGGTGACCTTATGAAGCCATGGATATTACGCATTGGGCTCGCTGTATTACTGCTTTCAACCGTAACCGGCTGTATGTATCAAGCAAATACGAAAGCCCAAGCAGCCTGGGAGAGTGATTTACAGTTGCGACAACAAATCATCAAGCGCTGCCAGGAAGCCTCCATGCTGTATGCCAATCTTGCAGATAAACCTAAAACGCAATCACCTATTTATCAATACGCACCGGGCAAAACGTGTCCCACAGGATAAATCAAACCATGAAGCAACTACTAAAACATCTTGAACTAATAGGACTGATAACCATAAGTATAGTGCTTTGCAATACTACCACAGCCGCCCAAGTGCCCGTGCAATTTCCCATTACACACAATGAAAAACAAAGCACCATCGCCATGCCATCCATTATTGCAGCTAACCAACTGTCATCACAAGTTTTCAAAAACTTGCCACGAACAACACAGCAAACCATTGCCCAACGCTGGCAGTTAAGCGCTAAAGATTACGGCCATTATTTAAACCTTAAACACAACACACCCTGGGGTTTTTATTATCAAGGCAAACATCTTGACCCTAATTGGCTATTAGCCATGGCTGAACACAATCAAGCAAAACGCACCCACTATGAAAAAAATGCCATTGCGCTTGCCCGCCAGAAAGTCGCTGCTGAATTACGCTTTAATCGTGAATTCAGTCAATTAGAAAAAAATCTTTACCCCAAGCAAAAGCCCATTGAATTAAAGCCACATAAAAAACACTAACCTGTAGGACGCTACCCATGAAAAAATCTCACTTTGCCTCAATACTCTGCATCAGTTTATTAGGCAGCAATAGCTACGCCTTACCACCCGTGCCCAGCCATGATGCACAGCAAGCCATGACCCAACAACAACCACACAGCAAAGCACAAATAAAACTCAACAGCTTTCCCGTCATCACAAAGACCCTAACCCCAGGCGAAGTTAAAGCACACCCCTTACCCATGACACCCGTAGGCGCCTTTCCTGCTTTTTTTATTATCGGCGATGATGCACAATCCAAAGATTGGCTTAAGACGCATTTACTCACCTTGCAAGCCAAACAAGCCCTAGGCATAGTGGTTAACGTCCACGACCAGGAAGCTATGACACAATTACAAGCGCTAGCTCCTGGGTTGCCGTTGATTCCGACACAAGGTGATAGTTTAGCGAAAATATATGGACTTAAACGTTATCCCGCATTGATAACGAAAAATGGCATTGAGCAATAAGGAGACTTTTAAGAGATAGGTAGATCAATCATCCCAGAGATTGGCAGATCAAGAAAATAACGGATAGCTGCTGAGATGAACAAAAAAACACCACAAAACAAGGAGGAGTAGTAGAATATCCATGCCAGAGTAATTTGAAGCTTAGTACTATTGGCTCTAAAGTCATACCCTTTGTATAGCTTAAAGATATACTTATTTCTGATGGCCCACCAAGGGGCAGCTAAACAAAAACAGTAGCCCATAACTCTTTTAAAAGGGTGAAACATTTCATTTCTTGAGCCACTAACCTGGCCAAATAAGGGATCGAATCTTCGTCGTACTGAAAAAAAGATATAGGGCGTTAAGGAAGCAACAATACAGAACAAGAAAAGGCCAATGATTTGAAGCCAATTGGTGAATGCAATTAACCTATCCATGAATGCGTCTCATCTTTTAAATCTCCCCAAATCTTTTTGTAGTCAATTTCTTCAGCATAGTGTCCAATTATATCACCACCAACGCCACCAATCCCCCCGGCAATCACAATACCTACCAGGCTTGTTGGAAGCGCTAATGCGGCAGCCGCACCTACCGCCATTCCACCCAATACTTCTCCACCTATTTTTAGAAGCTCCTTCACCAAATCGCCATGTTCTTTATACACCTCATAAACCTCATGAATATCGCTGGCTATTTCAAGCGCCAACATACCATGGCTGATTTTCTCAGCATAGTGCATCACGTTGGTTAACCAATCCACTTGCTGAAAGGAAGTTTCCCACAGCAAGGAATCGCTAATCTCACCATAGTTATGAAAAAGGTCTCGGTGTACTAAAAGATTGTAGCTGACTTTAGCAAGACGCCTAGCCACACGCATCGCCGTGGTGTATTTTTCATCAACTTCTTTATAGAGGTCTTTTAGAATGGCTTTAATTTCTGGCTCGTAACGCTCACTGTACTCAGCTACCATGTAGTTTCTCGCGTTATCTGTGAATCGATAAATGGCGTCATGGAGCTCATGAGCTTCTTTACGGATATGCTCAATGCCGCGGTCTATAGAACCCCAGCTAAAGGCTTTTGTCTCTTCTTGATGTTCCTTTAAAAAATTGGATGCTTTGTTTCTCTTATGGTGTAAATATAAGGAGGCTTGCTCAATATGCACTTGTGCTTGACTTGCAGCTAGCTCTAAATCAATCCGCGTATTTCTGAGTAACCATCTGAGCTTAAACCGATTCATGGGCGGTGCATAATTTACCTTGATGCACGCAGGTTGATAGTCTTGGGCCACCAAGGGGTCTATGTCGTCTATATCTCTTCTAGGCAACCAAATAAACGTATTGGGGGACAGTGGAATATAGCCCTGATTGACATAAGGCCGCTCGCCCCCCACAAAAGCCCGCTTATCAGGATTAGCTTCAAGCACACGGCCCATGTAGTCTTTTATCTCGGAATAAGACTGTGTGCAGTATCGATACCGACAGACGGTTTCTAAATCATCTTTTTCGCCAGTCAAATGTAACATATGGGTCTCGCTTGGCACCTCATGTGCCGATTAAACGTTGAACAGGGCTTAGCTCGCCACGCCACCGGTGACGCCTTCAATCGTCATATAAATACCCATAGGTACACTCCTCTATACAAAATAATGGTAAAATAAAACTGCGGCAAGAATACAGGCAAAGAAAACCAAAAGCAAGTGTTTTTGTATAAAAGTACATTTGTCTATTTTGTTACCTGTCTTGGCGTAATGAGGTAACAACTCTTCCGCCATACTGAGCACTCTTATTTTTTTGCCTTGTTCTTTCCATGTCTAACCCGCGTTTTCCCTTAGAAGGTCTTTTGCGCCCACCTTATGAATGGGTAAGTAGCCTAGCATTGGGCTTATCGGGTGGATTAGGGCTTTCAGGCTTATTCATGCCTGTCTCTTTAGAGGCGATATCGATGAGCAGCGCAGTGTTAGTACTGGGGCTTTGGCGTACTTATCAAGGTTTTTATATTGTGCGTTACCGGCGTCATTTAGGGCGTTTGCCTGCTTATGCCTTATCCTCTGCTGATTGGCCGCGGTTATCCAAGGCATTGTTCTTGGGTCGTGGTTTTCTCTGGGAAGCGCGCCATGTACAACGCTTGCGGGATTGTTATCAAAGTCGCTTTGCCGCTTTTGTGCCGAGGGTGGAACAGAGTCCTTTGGGTGGTAATCCTTATTTGCATGGCGTGGAACTTAAGGAGCAAAGTGTCGGTTTACCCTTATCAGAGCGTGTGGGCCATACCTTGGTGCTGGGCACCACCCGGGTGGGTAAAACACGCTTGTTAGAAATCCTAGCGGCACAAGCCATTGCGCGGGGTGAGGTGGTTATTGTGTTTGACCCCAAAGGCGATGTGGCGTTGTTACGGCGTTTGTATGCGGAAGCAGAGCGTGCCGGACGCTTGGCAGATTTGCGAATTTTTCATTTAGGGTTTCCAAAAAGTTCATGTCGGTATAATCCCATTGGCGATTTTGCCCGTGTTACAGAAGCGGCTAATCGTTTAACCTAAAATCCTCAGTCAATCGCGACTTTTTAGCGTAACGGGTTGGTTTAGATAGGAAAAAGAAAAAGTCGGAATACACCTCATTGGTGATGGAGTGCTTTTTCTTTTTGCTAGATGAATCAAGACGTTACTGCTAAAATCGTGATTTGACTGAGGATTTTAGATACACTCTTTAAAGTCAAGCAAAAAATGAAGTAATAGTCTTTTTTTGTTTGTTAAAATAGCTCGCGATATATATCTCGTATTTGCAGCTCAATGGAGTCTACCCTGTGGATTTGGGCTTATTCGAGGTGCAATAATAGCCAACAGCATCTCATTGCTCTTTGATAAACCTAAATCTACAGGATGAGTGTTATCACGCCCTGAATACTACGGTGTTGCCAACGCAAAACCTATCTTATGCTGTAAGCTCTGCTGCTGCCTTGCGATTAAATTTCATGGGCTCCCAGTTAGTCTTCGAGTAAAACATTCCCCATATCGCGTGCAATAGCTTACGCATCACGCTTACTATGGCTTGTAATGGCTTTTTCCCTGAACTTATCAGTCCATCATAAAATGCTTTCACCAATGGCTCTCTTTGTACCGCAACCCAGGCTGGCATATAGAGTGCTGTACGCAAATATTTATTGCCTGCTTTACTTATTCGCCGTGCTTTTTTTATCGAACTCCCAGACTCAACAGCTCGTGGGTCCAGCCCTGCGTAAGCTACCCATTGGGGGGTTTTCATATCGCTGGGTAGCCCTATAAGTTCCGATAAAATTTGGATAGCTGATGTAGTAGCCACACCTTTTATCGACAACAATAGGTGATACTGCTCTCGCAGCTCATCGTTTGCATTAATAATTTCTAAGGCCTTTGCCTCCAGAAGCTCCACGCGTTTGTTTAAATGGCGCAGGTTAACATCAATATCATTGCTAATGACTCCTGTTTGCACCTGGCTATACTCTGAAACATGGCGATGACACCGTTCCCGTTGTATTTCTGTTTTTAGCTGATGCATTCGCCTATTGATAGCTTGTAATTGTAAACTGCTCTCAGCGGGGACTTCCCACGCTTGAAATGGCATACAGTTGAGATAAGAAAGGATCGTTTTTGCATCTAATGGGTCGTTTTTTGCTCGCTGCATGCTGGCTATCGCGAAATGTTTGATAGCCTTAGGATTGGCTACCATCACTTCAACAAGCGGATGTTTGGCCAATAAAATAGCTAACTCAACATGATAAATACCAGTAGCTTCTAAACAAACTTTGCTAGCCGTCTGATTTTTTGTAATGAATTTAAGTAATTTTTTGTGACCAGTCGTACTATTGTCAAACGATGCCATCCTTGGGGCTGAGCTACCCTTTTTCCCCAATGCTACTACTAGCTCTTTAGCACTGACATCGATACCTACATAATTAATACTTTTTTTTGCTGTCATCTTTTTATCCTCTGAGGTATTATTGGCACTGGGTTCCCTGACCTTGAACATTGACTTACCTACCTTGTCATGCAGATTCTTTGATCTCGGATACACTTCGGTATGGGTCACGAAGGCAGGGGGCCTTTCTAAATTACAGTGTCTAGGCACTCAGGTTTAAACGGCCTCCCCAGATAAGAAAAAGATTGCCTGTTTATCCGTCGATTATCAAACTCTTCTTTTCCTCCCTGTTAAGATACAAGGTTTAACCCAATCTTTATACGATGACTCCTGATCTAGGGCATGTCATCAATGACCCTTTTCGCGACGATTTCAACGGCGGAATTTAGGATTATTTTATTGATTTTCATTGGCCTTTCCCTATGGCAAAAAAATAAAGTATCTGTTGAAAAAATCTAATTTGCAGCTAAAATAAAGTATAAAAATAATTTTCTTTGGCCTCGTTATTGCAGCGGTGTCCATAAGTACCTAGGTGAGCGTCATAAATTATGCAATTCCCTTTCAAAAAACACACAAAATCTCTCATTGGAATGGATATTAGCTCCACATCCGTCAAATTATTGGAGCTGAGCAAACAGCCTGGTAATCGTTATCGTGTGGAATCTTATGCCGTGGCGCCGTTTCCCCCCAATGCCATTGTGGAAAAATCTATCAAAGATCAAGAAGAAGTCACCGAGGCAGTCAAATTGGCTTTAGAACGTGCCAACTCCCATACTAAAAATGTAGCATTGGCGGTGGCCACCGCTTCAGTCATCACCAAAACATTACAATTGGATGCGAGTCTCACGGAAGAAGAGTTGGAGATGCAAATTGAGGTGGAGGCCGATCGCTATATTCCTTACCCCATTGATGAAGTCAACATTGATTTCGAAGTAATGGGTATTGCAGAAAATAACTCGGACTTGGTGGATGTGTTGGTGGTGGCCTCGCGTTGTGAAAACGTCAATGAGCGCACCGATGTAGTAGAACGTGCGGGCATGCAGGTTAATATCGTTGATGTGGAGTCTTACGCCATGCAGAGGACCTGTAGTTTGGTGACCGAACAGTTGCCCGAAGGGCCTGATGGTCAGACTATCGCCGTTGTCGATATTGGTGCCACTATGCTTTCCTTGAATGTATTACATAATCACGAGACGGTGTATACGCGAGAAGAAGTGTTTGGTGGGAAACTGCTGACGGAAGAAATTCAACAACGCTATGGGCTATCCTATGCACAAGCCGGCTATGCGAAAAAACACGGCGACTTGCCCGATGACTATGTGCCTGAAGTGTTAATTCCATTCAAGGAGTCTTTAGTGCAACAAATTCGGCGTTCCTTACAACTTTTTTATTCAGCCAATCAGTATGGTGAGGTTAGCGCGATTGTTTTGGCGGGGGGGACGGCTTGTTTACCGGGCTTGGTTGCTTTTATTGAAAAAAACTTGGGCGTACCGACTTCCATTGTCAATCCCTTTGCGGATATGTCTATTGCACCTCGGGTTAATGCGGCGGCGTTGAGTAATGATGCGCCTGCATTAATGCTCAGCTGTGGACTTGCTATGCGTGAAATGCAGTTTTGAGGAGGATGGGATCATGATGGTCAATATCAACTTACTCCCGTGGCGAGAACAGCTTAGAGAGCGGCGCAAACGGGAGTTTTTTGTCCGTTTAGGCGGAGGTTCGGTTATCGCTTTATTGGTGGTTATTGCGGTCCACTTTGTCTTTGCTAATTGGCTACACATGGAGCATGGTCTTAATGCACGTCTTGAAGGTGAAATTAAAATCATGGATCAACGTATTGCAGAAATTCAGGGATTGAAAGAAAAACAAGCATTATTAATTGCACGTATGGATGTTATACAACGTTTGCAAAGTAGCAGGCCCTTAGGCGTGCGCCTTTTTACAAGCTTTGTGAAAGTTATTCCTGATGGCGTCTATTTAACAGAAGTAACGCGTAGTGGTCCGCAAATTATTGTGGAAGGTGAGGCAGAATCTAATATGCGTGTTTCGCGTCTTATGCGCAATATTGATGCGGCGCCCGGCGTGAAGCAGGCTGAATTAAGTGAAATTACTAATACCAAAAAAGCGCTAAATAAAAACAGCTTTAAGGTTCGAATGTTAACCCGTTTACCGGTGTTGTCTGAGGGAAGCCATGAAATCCATCAACCTAACTGAAATCAATTTAGACAATATTGGCTCTTGGCCTACCTGGATCAAAGCCTTAGCTATTGGTAGCTTAATGATAGTCATTTTGTGTTTAGGCTATTATTTTGATTGGCAACATCAGCTGAAAGAAGTCAAAGAAGCCAAGCAGCAGCATACGGCTTTGCGCCACCAATTTGAAGTCAAACAGCAGCAAGCTGCTAACTTAGCTGTTTATAGAGAACAACTAAAAGAAATGAAAATTGTCTTCGGAAAAATGCTGCGCCAATTACCTGGAAAAGCAGAAGTCCCCGGGTTATTGGAAGATATTTCTAAAGTCGGCGTTGCCAATGGATTAGCTTTTAAACGCATCAAACCATTGCCAGAGAAAAAATATGACTTTTATGCAGAATTACCCATAGAAATTTCTGTAGAAGGGAGCTATCATCAAATTGCGATGTTTGTGAGTGCGCTGGCAAAATTAGATAGAATTGTAACCCTTGGGGATTTCACCATTCGTCACACCAAACCAGATAAGACACAAGCAAAAGACGCGAAAGGAAATACCATTCAACAGATACGTAACCGTCGCCAAGATTATTTAGAGATGAATATGACAGCGACAACTTACCGTTACTTATCAGAATCAGAGGAAGAAGAGGCAACACCTTAATGAAATTAACCAAGGCGAGCCCTATTATCACTATTATCATAAGCATGGTTGTGCTGCTTTCCGGCTGTGGGCATCATGAAGAATCAAAAGCCTTAGATAAATATATCAAGACGGTTAAAGCAAGGCCTGCTAAGCCCGTAGCGGCCTTACCCACGTTTAAAAAATATCACCCGCATGAGTATCAAGAAGTGGCCGCGCGTAGCCCTTTTATGCCCGCAGCTGTCGCCAAGGGCGGTAAAAATCAGCCAGACCTTGCACGCCCTAAACAGGAACTTGAGCGGTTTCCCTTGGACGCACTGCGCATGGTGGGTGTACTTGGTGAGGGTAAAACGCTTTGGGCATTAGTTTCAGCGCCCGATGGAACCGTCTACCATGTCACGAAAGGGGCTTATTTGGGTAAAAATTACGGGCAGGTTAAATGGGTTTCTGACAAAGAGTTGAAATTAGAAGAGACAGTACCTGATGGGCGTGGCGGCTGGATCAAACGCCCAGTAGAAATTCGTCTAACGCAAAGTCAATGAGTCTTAGTGCCTAAATCTAAATTCCGCCGTTGAAATCGACTGCGGAATTTAAGCTAAAACATTTCAAGAAAAAGGGTATGTCGTCTCCGCCGTTGAAAGTTCGGAAAATTATTAGCGAGTATGATAACATAAGCGTTGGATTTTAGTGCCTGGATGTTAGGGCCTGTTGCCAACTAAAACTCGAATGTTCAATGATGGGGGCTATAGGTAAGCCTTAAAAGTTGCCTCCAGGCCCGGCTTTATTTATTATTACAGTCAGGGAACTGTTTGAACGCTCTCCTCTCAGGAAAATGCCCAAATTTCGGTCAATACATATGTTAATGTTACGGGGCATGTATAAAATAAGGACGACAATACACCATGGCTAAATTTACTCCCATGAAGCAATTTTCTTTGACTGTCTTTTTGTCATGGATGTTTATGCTGCTCGTGCCCGCTTCAGCTTTTGCTTTACCTGCACTAAAAGAAGCTAACTTCAAAGCCATTAGCGGTAATCGTATCCAGTTGCAATTAGTTTTTTCACAAGCCATCAAAAAAACGCCCAGCAGTTTTTCCATGCGTAACCCTGACCGTATTGTGTTTGACTTTAATGGCGCTACCAATGGGCTGCCGCAATCTACACAGCGGGTTGATATGGGGAATGTGAGACAGTTGACTGCGGTGAGCGCCAATCAGCGTATCCGGGTTATTGTAGAACTTCAGTCAGCCACCCCTTATAAGACACGCCTCGATGGCAACTATGTTTATGTTACCTTAGAAAATAATAAGCGTGTGACTAAACCCAAAGTGGGTGTAGACACCGCATCTCGCAGCATGCCGCTGATCAAACACCGTGTGAAAGCTATTGATTTTCGTCGTGGTGATGATGGCAGTGGCCGTGTTGTTATTACGTTATCTGATCCTAATGTTGGTGTGGATGTCACCAAGCAAGGCGAAAATGTTAACGTCGAGTTGATCAATGCTCGTTTGCCGAAACGTTTGCAACGGCGTTTAGATGTGACAGACTTTGGCACACCGGTACAATTAATTAAAACCATTCAACAGCACGGTGACACGGTAATGACCGTATCGGCTAAAGGTGATTACGAGCATTTAGCTTATCAGTTAGGCAATAAATTTATTGTAGAAATTAAACCCATGACAGAGGCAGCACAGCGTGCCGCGAAAAGTCGTGAGCCGCGCTATTCCGGTAAACGTATTTCTTTGGACTTTCAGGACATCAAAGTGCGCGCTGTGTTACAGCTACTTGCAGAATTTACCCAAACTAATATCGTGGTTAGCGATGCAGTGACGGGTAGCGTGACGCTGCATTTGTCTGAAGTGCCTTGGGATCAAGCCCTCGATATTATCCTAAAAACTCAAGGTTTAGATAAACGCACCGTGGGTAATGTAACCTTGATTGCTCCTATTCAAGAAATAGCCGCACGTGAAAAGCAAGAATTAGAAACAGAGCAGCAAGTAGAAGAATTAGCCCCTATGCATTCTGAGCTTATCCAAGTTAATTATGCTAAAGCAGCTGAAGTGGCGGCACTGCTTAAGAGTAAAGACAGTAGTTTATTGTCTGAACGAGGCACAGTGAGTGTTGATTTGCGTACCAATACGCTATGGGTGCGTGATACAGCGGCCAAATTACGCGAAATTCGCCAACTGATCCATAAGTTGGATGTGCCAGTGAAGCAAGTGCTTATTGAATCGCGCATTGTGATCATTGATAAATCCGCAGAAAAAGATTTAGGTATTCGTTGGGGGCTTACAGATACAGGTGCAAATGGCACCATCAGTGGTACCTTGCAAGGTGCCAACACCATTGCTGCGAATGCCGGTGATCCATTCTCTGTACTGAGTGTGGATAATCGTTTAAACGTGAATTTGCCTGCTACGCCCGTGATTGATGCGGATCCTGCGACCCTGGGCTTAGCAGTAGGGCAAATTGGCGATGTGCTTATTGATTTAGAACTGTCGGCCTTAGAGAGCGAGGGTGGCAGCGAAACCTTATCGTCACCACGGTTGGTGACGGCTGATGGACAGCCGGCGTATATTGAGCAAGGGGAAGAAATCCCTTATCAAGAAGCAACTTCCAGCGGTGCCACCAGTGTGTCCTTCAAAAAAGTCGTGCTAAGTTTGAAGGTCACGCCACAAATAACGCCTGATAATAAGATTATCATGCAAATTAAGGTAAATAATGATAAACCTTCCAGTAAAGAGGTCTTGGGTGTGCCGGCGATAATTACTCGTGAAATGGAAACTCAAGTGCTGGTGAATAATGGTGAAACCATTGTGTTAGGGGGTATTTATGAAAAAGGCTCTAGCGACCAAGTCATTCGCGTACCGTTCTTAGGGTCATTACCTTGGATAGGCGCATTGTTTAGAAGTACGCAAAAAACGTCTTTCCAAAAAGAGTTGTTAATTTTTATTACGCCTAAGATAGTGCAGCAAGGTATGACAGTCTAGGGCCTGTTGACAATTCAAGCTTTTTGTTCAAAGACAAGGCGAATGGCGGGCCGAGCAGCGGAATGTATAGGTAATACGTGAGCCGCGAAGCGAGCCATTTAACGCAGTATTTGAAAAGATGAATTGTCAACAGGCCCTAGTATAGCAAGGCACCAGGAGTTCTTTATGGCTGGCGTAAAAAAAGCAGCGGATTTGTCACTTGAAGAGTTAGAAGATCAGTATGCCGATGTGAGTTTTCATGCTGAAGCCTCGCAGTCGCAGCCTACCCGTAGGCGTATTGCTCTGGATACGTTAGCGCGGTATTCAGGCTCAAAAGCCAAAGATTTTCAGAAGTTTGTGCTGATGAGCAACTTCCCTCATTATGTGGATATGTTTGCCGAACGTATGGATGCAGAAGTTTTTCATGGCTCAGCCTTGCATGTGGCGCATTCTAAAAAACATAAAATCAGTATCATCGATTACCGCGTGGGTGCACCGATGGCTGCGTTGGTGGTGGATGTTTTATCTTATATTTCACCACAGTGTGTGTTGATGTTGGGTTTGTGCGGTGGATTGCACCACAGCCAGAAAATTGGTGATTTTTTATTGCCCATGGCGGCTATTCGTGATGAAGGTGCTAGCCGGCATTATATGCCACCCCGTGTACCCAGTTTGCCTGCCTTTATGGTACAGCAGCTTTTATCGCAAACATTATTATCGCGAGACCAACCCTTTAAAACCGGCGTAATACATACCACCGATTATAGGATGTGGGAATTTGATGATAAATTTCGACGTCGTTTGAAAGAAGAAAAAGCCTCAGCCATTGATATGGAATGCAGCGCTATTTTCACTTGTGGTTTTGATCGCAAAGTGCCCGTTGGCGCGTTAATGCTGATTAGTGATTTACCCACCAAGCCTGGCGGCATTAAAACGCAAAAAAGTGCCAAAGCCGTTTTCAGTCAATACACTGAAAACCACTTATCCTATGGTATTTATGCCATGGAACGCATGCAGCAAGCTGTGCATAGCGATGGCATTAATTTGCGCCGTTTTCACTTTTAACCTAAAATCAGCAGTAAATCGCGCTTTTTTGGTGTAACAGATTGATTTAGATAAGGAAACTAAAAAGGGAAATAAGCAAGGACTGCCCCAGACATCCTGTCGCAAGGTTCTTGTTCTTATCAGTCCCAGCTCGGACATCCTGTCCTCGCGCTCACCAGACTGCGATGTGCCACTGGCACATCGTTCTGGTTCACCCTTATTGGTGATGTAGACTTTTTTTGTTTTCTTAGATGAATCAAGATGTTATCGCCAAAAACGTGATTTAACTGCTGATTTTAGGTTTAAGGAAAGAAAGGCTATAAACGGTTGACTTTTTTTTGCGCAGGTCTTACCCTTTCGGCTAACAAACTCTCGCTATATTTTTGTTATGCTACAACTCATCACTATTTTTCTCGCATTATTATTAGGTTACGCCCTTAAAAGCCTACCCATCAGTGAGCGTTTGTTAGACCATTTACTGGTGCTCAGTATCAGTCTGATTTTAGGGCTCATGGGCTATAGTTTTGGTGCCGAAGCACAAACCCTGTGGGTGGAACTGATGATGCTGGGTAAATTAGTGGGTGCTTTTGTGGTGCTATTATTGGGTTTTAATGTGGGGGCATTGTGGTTATTGTTGCCCAGTGCCACTACCCGTGCTGCGAGACGACAAGCCTGCTGGAAAAGCTATTTGTGGGATATCATGTTGAGCATGAAATATGTTTTGGTGGTAGTTGCAGGGATGTGGGCTGGCTATATTATTAAAGTACCCGTGGTGCATTTGAGCGGTTTGATAGATATTGTATTATGGGTGGCTTTATTTATTGTGGGGCATCAATTGCGTCGCCAGAATATTCCTTTAAAAAAAATCTTATTAAATAAAATTGGGCTGCAAACAGCGGGTATTGTGGTGGTCAGCTCTTTCCTGGCTGGGTTTATGGGTGCTTGGGTATTGCATTTGCCCGTGAAAGTGGGTTTGGTGTTAGTGTCTGGTTATGGCTGGTATAGCTTGTCGGGCATATTAACAGGCCAAGTATTAAATCATCAACTAGGTACTGCCGCTTTTTTCATTGATTTTTTACGTGAAATTGTCGCGCTGATTATTATTCCATTGTTAGGGAAAAGACATGCTTTTGCGGTGATTGGTTATAGTGGCGCAACAGCGCTAGATTTTACTTTGCCCATGCTTAAGTTAAATTTAGGTGAAGATAAGGTCTCCATTGCCACCACCAGTGGTATGATATTAACGCTACTTTCACCCCTCCTCATACCTTTGTTAGCAGGTTTATAGCTGGGGCGGTTGTGTTTCTTGAATAGACGGGCCATAATGATTTTTTTTACCTAACCTGAGTTCTTAGTCGAACTCAGGTTACCTAATGTCGCTTTATTATGAAGAAAGCCTGGACGCCCCACAGCTGGCAAACAAAAAATGCCTCTCAACAACCACAATATCCTGATGCGCAAGCAGTAAAAACTGTGCAGGCATCGCTACAAACGCTACCGCCCCTCGTTACCCATTTTGAAGTTCAGCAGTTAAAAGGCCAATTAGCGGAGGCACAACAAGGACGACGATTTATTTTGCAGGGTGGGGACTGTGCGGAAAATTTCGCGCATTGCCAAGCGGATAAAATTAATAACAAAGTTAAAATCCTGTTACAAATGAGCTTGATTTTGCTCTATGGGTTGCGTCAGCCTATCACGCGTATTGGCCGCATCGCGGGACAATTTGCCAAGCCACGTTCCAGTGAGTGGGAAACTAAAGATGGAATGAAATTACCCAGCTATCGGGGTGATTTAATTAATGGGCAAGCTTTTACACCTGAGGCCCGCACACCTAATCCCAAATTAATGCTCAAGGGCTATCAGCGTTCTGCCCTGACATTAAATTATATTCGAGCGCTTATGGCGGGCGGTTTTGCCGATTTGCATCACCCAGAATGTTGGCAGTTGGATTTTGTCAAACATTCACCGACTGCGGATAAATACTTGCAATTGGCTAATCGGATACGCGATAGCTTGGATTTTTTAAGTGTTATTCCGGGTATGGAACAGGCGGAATTAAACCGTGTAGATTTTTTCACTAGCCATGAAGCATTGCATTTGATTTACGAAGAAAGCCTCACGCGTTATGTGGAAGATAAACCCTACAATTTATCCACGCATTTGCCGTGGATTGGCATGCGCACGGCACAATTAGATGATGCGCATGTGGAGTACATGCGGGGTATTGCTAACCCCATCGGGATAAAGGTCGGTCCTTCCATGACCGCTGAATGGCTAAGGGCTTTGATGGAAACCTTGAATCCAGATAATGAAGCAGGGCGCTTAGTGCTTATTCATCGTTTTGGTGCTACTCACATTGAGGAATATTTGCCGCCATTGATTGACGCGGCGAAAAAGTCGGGCATTGGCCATCTTTGGATGAGCGATCCTATGCATGGCAATACCCATACCACTAAAAATGGTATAAAAACCCGTCGCTTCAGTGCTATTTTAGCAGAGTTGCGTCATAGCTTTGAGATTCATCGCCAGCAAAAATCTCATTTGTCGGGCGTGCATTTTGAGTTAACCGGGGAAAATGTTACTGAATGTATAGGAGGCACCAGTGGATTGACGGAAGCTGACTTACAACATGCTTATGAGTCTCTCGTGGATCCGCGTTTGAATTATGAACAAGCCTTAGAAATGGCCATGCTTATTGTACAGGGTGAAGCACGCCCTAAGGCACGCAATTGAATCAGTTTTACGCAGTATTTGGACGAAAAAATGAATTGTCAACAGGCCCTAGCCTCAACAATAATTTTGCCACGATACATAGACATCTGGCAGGTAAACTCATATTCGCCTACTTTGTGAGGCGTTAGACTAAGGTCTTTAGGTTGTTCTAAAGGTAAGTCCAGGGTGATATCCCAGCTGGGAAAAACCACTTTCTCAGCACATGGGCTAGGATCTTTACGCAAAAACCGCAATACCAAGGGTTTATCCACGGTGGTATGGATAATGGCGGGGGTATAAATGCCGCTTTCCACAGCAATTTCAACCAGGCCTTTTTCTACGTGCCGCTCATTTTTTGTATGGGGGAACCAAAACCACCAAATAATCAGGGCAATAAGCAGTAGGCCGAGTAAATTTAATGCGAGAATAAGCATTGTGGTGATTAAATAGTTTGGAATTATAAAAGGAAGTCTATCAAAGTTCAGCCATTCCCGCAAAATTATTGCGAAAAACAATTACTTGATAGGGCATAACATGTTAATATTTCTTTAAGCTTACTCCTGTACACTACGCATAACTGAAGCGATTAAGCACAGACTAAGCCATTAAAGAGGTACTAGCATGTCAGAGAATAAAGCACAAATGATTGCACAAGCCACAATCAAAGGCTTAAAGGGCGGAAGCACTCCTTTTAAGAAGCAGATTGACACTGCACCCAAGGAGAAGCATGCTAAAAAACTACAAACTTTAGCATCTGCAAAATCTGAAACAGATCGCGCAGCCTTGTTGGCGGCTATTCAAAAAGGTGTATCATTAAAGTCTGTTGCAGCTAAAAAACAAGAAGCCCTAGTTGAAATCAACGTTCAAGCAAATAACACTGCAAAAAACAAGCCTGTCATAACTCAAAAATTAGTGCAAGACACTAAAGCAACGCTAAAGCATGTAACTCCTAATCAAAACCCTAAGAAAAACACTGCAGAAAATAGTGTTGCAGACAAGCAAAGTACGGCTCCTCTTGTGTTTAGCAAGGAGGATAAATTAGACATGGCTAAGTATGAGAAGATTTGGGAGAATAAACCCTATGGTATGGCAGTATCTACGGGTTCGAATAAGCCTATTATACACCCTGTTACAAAAGTATCATTTACGCCCAAACAGAAGGATGTGGTTAAAGCTAGCAACGCTGTTGCGAGTAAGCCTGTTCCACCTCGGGCAAGTGTATTTAATGGCAGCAATATGCCTGAAAAGATGGCTCAGGTCCGACAAATGGCTAGACCCCAGCAGTCTGTAAGTAAGGCAGGTAGGCAGGCGCAACTTACAATCGCGATGAGGCAGCAAGCTAGTGTTAGAATGCTGGGGATGAGTTTTTCTATGCGTTACAAGATTAGAATCACCAGTGTTGAAATTTCTGAACAAACTATTTTTGAGGCCTATTTAGGAAAAGCAATGAAGATGGTAACCAACGTGTTGGCATTGGGTGTAAATAGGTTTATGCCGACGGTGAATAAAGTGCTTCCAGGTAGTAAGCAGGTTATTGAACAAAAGCTAAATAAGCTAAATGAGCAAATAGATAAGTTTGATAATGCAACATCGCAAGTAGTCTCTAACACGCCTTACCGCATAGAAAGAGTCGCAGAACGATCAATTACTACTGCTTCAATTTCCTCTGATATGCTCATCACAAACAGGCTAGTAGAACGATCAGTTGCTGTTGCTTCAGTTTCCTCTACAAATAAGCTAGCAGAATGCTCAACTTCTTACCTATCAGTGATTGGAAGCATGGGGAATATATTCTTAAGTAGCGATTCTTCTTCCCCTGCATCAGAGCTAACTGAAAGCAGAACTGTCGTATCTACGTTGAGTTAAAAGTTTGAAGGCAAGCCCCCGAGATTTCTCACGCTAAAAGCTCTGGAGTGGCCGTGATTTCATTAGGATTTGTTGGCGTTTTATTTTATTCAAATTGCAGCGTGAAAATGAATTGTCAACAGCCCCTACTCTTTTCTGCTGTTTTTTCCTATCCTAAGACAATATCATTAGTACAGCTCCAGGCGCTAACCATATGTGAATGAGCGACTTTGATGAGGCTTTATCATAGCGACCGACGCACGGTTTTGCCATCAATGACTATAACACCTCTAGTTGGAGACCTGCATTTGATCATAATCCTAAAATCCTCAGTTGAAATCGACTGCGGCCGCCTAACTCACCGAATCTAAAGGATTTTTCTCGATATTTTTTATCTTCAGCAACTAAGTCGGCCTCGCGACGATTTCAACTAAGGATTTTAGGATAATCTTGCCCTGAGACATGAGGGCTTCTGACAATTACAACCCAGATTATGATACAATAGATGCAGTTAAGACTTAAACCTGAGGATTTATCATGCCCAATTCCCTGAATCAACGCACTGTAAAAAATACCATCAAAGCAACAGGCGTTGGCTTACATAGTGGTAAAGAGGTTTGTTTGACCTTAAAACCTGCTCCTGTAGATACAGGGATTATTTTTCAGCGTACAGACTTAGAGCCTACTTTTTCTGTGGAAGCGAAGGCAGAATATGTAGGTGCAACCATGTTAGGGACATCGCTTATCAAAGATGACACCCATATTGCTACGGTAGAGCATTTATTGTCAGCATTGGCCGGCGTCGGTATTGATAACCTCTATGTAGAAGTGGATTCACCAGAAATCCCTATTATGGATGGGAGTTCTGCTCCTTTCGTTTTTCTTATTGAATCTGCGGGTATTGAGATTCAAGAAGCAAAGAAGCGCTTTATTCGCATTAAAGAAAAAGTTTATGTTGAAATGGATGATGATAAAACTCAGGATAAAAAATGGGCAAGTTTTGAGCCTTATGAGGGTTTTAAGTTAGATTTTACCATCGATTTTCAGCACCCTGTTATCAATAACACGGCACAACATATGGTGTTGGATTTTTCCACCACAAGCTACATTAAAGAAATTAGCCGCGCTCGAACGTTTGGGTTTATGAAAGAATATGAATACTTAAAGGCTCGTCAATTAGCCCAGGGGGCAAGCCTCGATAACACTATCGCTGTGGGCGATGAAGGTGTGCTTAATGAAGGCGGGCTTCGTTATGATGATGAATTTGTGAAACACAAAGTGTTGGACTGCATTGGTGATGTTTACTTAGCGGGTGCCAGCATTATTGGTGAATTTAAAGGACATAAGTCAGGACATAGCTTGAACAATCAATTAGTGCGCAAGCTGCTTGCGGATCCCACGGCTTTTGAGTTTGTAACTTTTGATGATGTGGCTGATGCGCCGCGTTGTTACCGTGCTCAAGTCGTTGAGGAAGCCTCAAGCGCTGCTGAGTCTTAGGCCTTTTTCACATGGCTAGCCAGCCGCTGGAGCGCTTTGCCAAGCGTATCGTCTTGGCCGAGTGCATTGGCGGTTTCTTCTAGAATATGTGCATTAGTCTGGCTGATGCTGGGTTGGCTTTTTTTAGGGGGCTTTGATTTACTCATAGATGCCTTCATTTTATCCACACGACAGTGAATTTTGGTCAGACCGGCCAGCGTAGGGTCTTTACGGAGGCTGTTTAATAAATCACCGGCCATAAAGCGAAAATGTGTTGCCCAGTTGGCATTGTCTAAAATAAAAACGAGTTCTTGTTTATCGTTGATGTGAATACCCAGGCAGTGTTCTCTAAGTTCTTGAGGTAAATAGCGGCGTATGCGCTCATCGGTTTGGCGATAGAGGGTAACCTGCTGACGCAGCTGCGTTAATGCAGAATTGGATTTGCCAAGAATTTGCTTAAAACTTTTGTGTTTATGCATCTAAAGATTTAAAATAGCCCTAGGCCCTATTCCCAAGGGAAGCGGACAAGTGTTTATCGTCCATCGATCCTACCAATATGTGCAAGTGATGTAAATTTTATGTTTAACAAGTTACTCAGAACCTTTTTCGGCAGCCGTAATCAACGTCTGCTCAAACAATATGGCCACGTTGTTCAACAAATCAACCAGCTGGAGTCAACGCTTGAAGCGCTGGATGATATGGCCTTAAAAAGCCAAAGTGATGAGCTTCGCCAGCGTCACCAGACGCAAGGAGAAGCTTTAGATACGTTATTGCCAGAAGCTTTTGCCTTGGTTCGAGAGGCCTCTAAACGCATTCTCGGCATGCGCCATTTTGATGTGCAGCTTTTAGGCGGCATGGTCTTACACCATAATAAAATTGCTGAAATGCGCACTGGTGAGGGGAAAACCCTCATGGCAACTTTACCCTGTTACCTTAATGCACTTTCCGGCAAAGGCGTGCACGTTATCACCGTCAATGATTATCTTGCCAATCGAGACGCTCAATGGATGCGTCCATTGTATGAGTTTTTAGGGTGTACGGTAGGGGTTAATTTATCCAATATGTCGCATGACTTAAAGCAAGTGGCTTATGCTGCAGATATTACCTACGGTACAAATAATGAATTTGGCTTTGATTATTTGCGCGATAACATGGCGTTTAATTTAACGGATAAAGTACAGCGTGATTTAAATTTTTGTGTCATCGATGAAGTGGACTCTATTTTAATCGATGAAGCACGTACCCCGCTGATTATTTCAGGTCCCAGTGAGGAAAGCTCAGAGCTTTATGCCAAAATTGATTTACTCATTCCAAAATTAGTCGCGCAGCAGGAAGAAGAAGGACCCGGTGATTTTTCCTTAGATGAGAAGGCAAAGCAGGCGCATTTGACCGAAGAAGGTCATCAGCACGTAGAAGCATTGTTGACTAAGCAAGGTCTTATCAATGAGGGTGAAAGCCTCTATGACATGAGCAACATCAGTTTGATGTATTACATAACGGCTGCGCTGCGAGCACATCATTTATTTGCCCGTGATGTGGATTATATTGTGACCAATAATGAAATTGTTATTGTAGATGAGCACACAGGCCGCACCATGCCAGGGCGACGTTGGTCCGATGGTCTACATCAAGCCATGGAGGCCAAAGAGGGTGTCCATATTCAAAGCGAAAACCAAACGCTTGCTTCGATAACCTTTCAGAATTATTTTCGGCTTTATCAAAAGTTGTCAGGCATGACGGGTACTGCCGACACCGAAGCCTATGAGTTTCAGCAAATTTATGGCTTGGAAGTCGTGGTTGTGCCCACCAATAAACCCATGGTGCGTAAAGATATGTCTGACCAAATTTATCTGACCGCTGCGGAGAAATTTGATGCCATTTTGACGGACATAAAAGCTTGTTGCGAGCGTGGTCAACCTGTCTTGGTGGGTACAGTTTCCATTGAGACATCAGAGTTTTTGTCAGGACTATTGCACAAAAATAAGATTCCACATCAAGTACTCAATGCTAAATTTCATGAGAAAGAAGCACAAATTATTGCGGAAGCGGGTCGTCCCGGTGCCGTGACCATTGCCACCAATATGGCGGGTCGTGGTACGGATATTGTGTTAGGCGGTAGTATGGAAGCAGAGGTAGAAGCGCTGGGTGAAAAAGCCTCTGATGCCAAGATTGCCGAACTAGAAGCAGCTTATCAACAGCGTCACCAGACCGTATTAGCCGCCGGTGGCCTACACATTTTAGGCACAGAGCGCCATGAGTCTCGTCGTATTGATAATCAATTACGTGGTCGTGCGGGTAGGCAGGGTGACCCCGGCAGCTCGCGCTTTTATTTATCACTAGAAGATAATCTCATGCGTATTTTTGCGCCGGAGCGTGTGGCCGGTATCATGCAAAAACTGGGCATGAAGAAGGGGGAGGCTATTGAGCACCCCTGGGTAACCAAGGCTATTGAAAATGCGCAACGTAAAGTAGAAGGGCGCAACTTTGATATCCGTAAAGAACTGTTAGAGTTCGATAATGTAGCCAATGATCAGCGTAAGGTTATTTATCAGCAGCGTGCGGAACTGATGGCCAAAACTTCTGTGTTAGAGGCCATTACCTCGATTCGAGAAACTGTCTTGACGCATGTTTTTGATGAACATCTTCCACCCGGTACGCTAGAGGAACAATGGGATCTCCCCGCATTAGAACATCGTTTAGAAGGTCTATTTGGAGTGGCAATGCCGGTGAGGCAGTGGCTAGAAGATGATGATAGTCTTCATGCTGATAATTTAAAAACCAAAGTGGAAAGCCTATTGTTAGAGGCTTATGCTAAACGCGAAGCACAGCTGGGTACAGACGTTGTGCGTAATCTGGAAAAAGCCATTATGTTGCAAAGTCTGGATGGGCATTGGAAAGAGCATTTGGCAACCATGGATCATTTGCGACAAGGTATTCATTTACGTGGTTATGCACAAAAAAATCCCAAGCAAGAATATAAGCGCGAAGCCTTTATTTTGTTTTCAGACATGCTGGATGGCCTAAAGGAAGATATTATTCATTTAGTCAGTGTGGTACAGGTAGAAACACAGACCCAATTGGATGATGCAGAAGCAGCGCGCCAACGTTTGGCCGCCCAACAATCGATGGAATTCCATCATGATGGCGTTACGCCTGCTATGTTAGCTGTGGAATCGTTGCCTGCCTCTGGCGCGGAAAGCCAAACCGAACAACAACCCTATGTGCGCAGTGAGCCCAAAGTAGGCCGTAACGCACCGTGTCCCTGCGGTTCAGGCCGTAAGTACAAACAATGCTGTGGGAAAATTACGGCGTGAGTGAGCAGCCTATTCCTGTAGCCGTTGGTTTGGTTTTCAATGAGCGCGAGCAGATTTTGATTGCGCAACGAACCCCACAACAAGAGCAAGGCGGCTTGTGGGAATTTCCAGGTGGGAAATTAGAAGCGGCGGAGACTGTGGGAGAGGCTTTGATTCGTGAGCTCAAAGAAGAAGTGGGCATTGATGTTTTAGATTTCACACAGCTTGAAACCGTGGATTATGCCTACGGTACCAAGAAAGTCCGTTTATTCGTTTGTCGCATCACAGCTTTTAGCGGTGAGGCACGAGGCTGTGAAGGGCAAGCCATTCGTTGGGTGGTACTGGATGAATTACAGGATTACCCGTTTCCCTCGGCGAATGAGGCTATCATTGCTGCACATTGTAGCGCTGAATAATGCTAAATTCCGCAGTCGATTTCAACGAAAGCAATTGATGACACGCCCTAGATACCAGGTTTAATTTGAGCAAGCGATGCTCTGTTGTTTTTATGTCGGGATAACCAAATAAGCCAAACCATTAATGCCAGTAGACCCGCTAACATATTGAGGCTGGGTATCCCTGTCATGAGGTTGTTTTGAGTATATATCCCCTCCCAG
Source organism: Gammaproteobacteria bacterium (assembly GCA_965230455.1). Lineage (GTDB taxonomy): Bacteria > Pseudomonadota > Gammaproteobacteria > CBDDKY01 > CBDDKY01 > CBDDKY01. Next base: position 878,901 of record CBDDKY010000003.1, on the reverse strand, counting down.
TGGGTGAAGTGACCCAAAAAATCCTTAAAGTTACCCAACATATAATAGCTCGTTGCCCATATGTATAATAACAAAACAATAGGCCGTTTTTTGATAGCACCCATGATGATAATCACATTAAAAATTGAAACAATAAATGCGCCAAGCCAAAATAAATGTAACCAGTGGAAATAAGCTTTCCAATTTTGATGCTTTATAGCAAGTTCTGTTGCATAAATGATAGGGGCCATCCTGTATTGAAGATAATTGGTAATCAGCAGCTCCAGCACACTCGTCACCATGGCTATTTTTAAGAAAAAATTAACGTGTCTCTCTGTTATTTTAAACATTTATTCATCCTACAAGCCAAACAGACCGTGGGAGTCGTGGTTAACATCCACGGCAAGCTATGATATAGCTACAAACATTAGCCTCAGGCTTGCCGCTAAAAATTTCTAGTGAGAATCTATGGCTAAACTCAAGCTATTAAGCTTTAATTTGAGCAGGCGATGCTCTGTTGTTTTTATGTCGGGATAACCAAATAAGCCAAACCATTAATGCCAGTAGACCCGCTAACATATTGAGGCTGGGTATCCCTGCCATTAGGTTGTTTTGAGTATATATCCCTCCCCACTGGGTGAAGTGACCCAAAAAATACTTAAAGTTACCCAACATATAATAGCTCGTTGCCCATATGTATAATAACAAAACAATAGGCCGTTTTTTGATAGCACCCATGATGATAATCACATTAAAAATTGAAACAATAAATGCGCCAACCCAAAATAAATGTAACCAGTGAAAATAGTCAGCCCAGTTACCCTCTCTTATGACTTGCAGAGTAACTCTCAATATAGGAAACATTCTATATTCGAGGTAATTGGTAATCAGCAGCTCCAGCACACTCGTCACCATGGCTATTTTTAAGAAAAAATTAACGTGTCTCTCTGTTATTTTAAACATTTATTCATCCTACAAGCCAAATAGACCGTGGGAGTCGTGGTTAACATCCACGGCAAGCTATGATATAGCTACAAACATTAGCCTCAGGCTTGCCGCTAAAAATTTCTAGTGAGAATCTATGGCTAACCTCAAGCTATTAAGCTTTAATTTGAGCAGGCGATGCTCTGTTGTTTTTAACCTAAAATCAGCAGTAAATCGCGCTTTTTTGGTGTAACAGATTGATTTAGATAAGGAAACTAAAAAAGCGGAATACACCTTATTGGTGATGTAGACTTTTTTTGTTTTCTTAGATAAGTTAAGATGTTATCGCCAAAAACGTGATTTAACTGCTGATTTTAGGTTTATGTCGGGATAACCAAATAAGCCAAACCATTAATGCCAGTAGACCCGCTAACATGTTGAGGCTGGGTATCCCTGTCATTAGGTTGTTTTGAGTATATATCCCCCCCCACTGGGTGAAGTGACTCAAAAAATACTTAAAGTTACCCAACATATAATAGCTCGTTGCCCATATGTATAATAACAAAACAATAGGCCGTTTTTTGATAGCACCCATGATGATAATCACATTAAAAATTGAGCCAATAAATGCGCCAACCCAAAATAAATGTAACCAGTGGAAATAGTCAGCCCATCTATCCTCTCTTATGGCTTGCAGAGTAACTCTCAATATAGGAAACATTCTATATTGGAGGTAATTGGTAATCAGCAGCTCCAGCACACTCGTCACCATGGCTATTTTTAAGAAAAAATTAACGTGTCTCTCTGTTATTTTAAACATGTATTTTGTTACCTTAAAGAGCACAAATTGCAATTATGGAAAGCACGGTGAGTAGAGTTCCACCCATGGCAAGCTGTGCAGCTGTCCCTTGATCCACGGCGAATAAGTGTGTTCCATTGGAGACAGAAAATACGGAAGGGGCTTCTGCAACTACCGGAGGCGGCGAATGGTCATCATCGACCAAGGAGCCACTAACTTCTATTTCCATGTGTCCCTCCATAATCCACCCATGCTTTGCGGCTATTCTTATGTTTCCCGTTGAAAGCTGGCCTGAAACTGTATTACCTTGTATCTTTATGCCAAGGGTGAACGTTTTATTAGAAACCGAACTGCCGATGACTAAATCGAAGCCATCTAGTGTTTGCTTTTCTACTATTAGGTTGGCTTTCGCGCTAAAAATCATCTCTTGCAAGATTTCTCTCGCACTGACGTCATAGCTATGAATCAAGTTGGCATTAATCGTCATAGGATTATGACTATTTTCCTGATGTAATAATAAATCCCCTGATAATTTCATTGTCATAATAGCTAACTGCCCAAGTTTTATGGGTACCGTCCCCAATGGAATTTCACCAAATTGATCCAGCTCAAACTTAAATGTTGGCAACAATTCATGGCCACGCGTCTTTGCCACATTGATAGCCTTAGCCACCATGGTATCAAAATCTTGCCAGCGCGTCATTTCATGCTTGGGTTCATAAACATAGTAGTGCAGCCCATTAGTTGTTCCTTTCATGCGATAAAGATACAAATGGTGTTTCTGGGACCAGTCATATGAATCATTATGCCATTCGCCAGGCTTAACTCTCACCCACGGGCCACCAAGCCCATCATCGTAGGATATTGTCATATTTATTTGTCTCCTGATAGTTATGTCAACACGCTAAACTTAGGCGGTTTGTCCTGTCATCAGATTATAGCCAGATGTTATGGGGGATTGGCTAATATGGCTGCTGTCACTGGGTGTGAATGTTTGTTCCATGGCGGTGTAATTTAAGGAGATTCGCTCTGAAGGTTTTTGGGCTTGACCTTGATGAACAGCATAATGACTAATAATGACATTTTTAAACTCCCATCCTTGGTAAACTTCGGCGCCCTTTGTGCCTGTGCGACAAACATGTAATTTAATGCTGTCAAACACGGTATCAGACAGGCTGTCTTGCATTAATAGCGGTGAGGCGTTATCAGCAAGCTTGGTAACAACAAGTTCCGAAAGACTTGGCCCACTGACTTCGCGACCGTCTGTTGAACCAGGGTAGGTGTAGATGTCTCGGCGTGTGTATACGTGAAAACTGTCAATTTGTATCCAATGTTGATAAGAGCCTGTTGTAACATTGCCCGCAATGTCAGGAATATATAAGTAAGTTGCCATAGAATTATCTCCTTGTCTTGATAGCGTTAAGTGTGCAGAAAGTTGATTTTAGGTTAAATATGGGTGCAAGAATACAGGCAAAGAAAACCAAAAGCAAGTGTTTTTGTACAAAAGTACATTTGTCTATTTTGTTACCTATCTTGGCGTAATGACGTGGTTTTTTCTGGGAAGTGCGTCACCTGCAGCGCTGGCGGGATTGCTACCAGGGCCGCTTTGCATCCTTTGTGCCGAGGGTTGAACAGACTCCACAGAACCCTACGGCGTTGAGCATAGACTGCCCGCACTTTGGTTTGCAGGTAATGAGTCCAGCTCGTTGAGCGCTTATTTTAAGCTTTTAGTCCACAGATGGTTGTCAGATTTGAACGATATTTGCTGAAAAAATAAGGCGTTTAGTCATTCTAAATAACGCATTTTTTCAGCAAATATCGTTCAAAGATGGCGGCCAGGTGTGCGACTAAAAACTGTAAACTAAAGTGCGGGCAGTCTATCATCAATGCAATCCCATCAGCACTCTTACTAAGATGCCACCCAACACAACGCTACTAGTTACCCCGATAAGCCCTGGCAGCATAAAGCTGTGGTTGAGCACCAAAGCGCCGATTTTTGTATGGCCTGTTCTGTCAAAGTTAATGGCAGAGACTTCGATAGGATAGCTTGGGATAAAGAATAGCCCATTGATAGCGGGTAGCAGAGCAATAGCGGTGAGGGGTTGTATGCCGAGAGCAAGTCCCAGCGGCAATAAGGCTCTAACGGTGGCCGCTTGGCTAAACAGTAAGCTGGACATAAAGAATAATGAAACCCCAAATAACCAGGGGAATTGTGTAATAATGCCAGCGATGGCGTGTTGAAATACACTCATATAGTGTGTAAAAAAGCTGTCACCAAGCCAGGCGATACCAAAAATGGCAATAACGGCTTTCATGCCCGCCATAAAGGTAGTTTGTGTGACGATAGTGTCTACATTAATTCGAAAACTTAAGACCATAATCGCCGCATAAGCGAACATGAACATTTCAATGAGGCTTGTGGTTGCCAGAGTCACGCTATGACCAGCGACTACCCAACTAGGCTTATAGTCTGCAAAGGATCCTAACAAGACAATGCTAAGAATAGCCAGTAAAAGTAATATGACTGACCATTTCGCAGCCGCTGTTTGCCCTCGGGCTTTGGCGCGGTTTGTTATCTGTTGTTCAAGTGTAACAGGTTGAGTACTTTGCTTACCCAATCCCGCTAGTTGATGCGGTCGCAGATGATTAACAAAGGCTGCTACACATAAGCCTAACAAGGTGCAGGGTAGGGTAATGCTTAATAAATTTAATAGCGTAATACCCTTGGGAGAAAGCATGGTTAACACTAAGACTGTGGCTGCAGAAATAGGACTTGCCGTTATGCCCAAGTGTGAAGCCAGGGTTGAAACAGATAAGGCCCTATCGGGACGAATGCCGACTTCTTGTGATACTTCGGCAATGATAGGCAACAGCGAATAAGCAATATGGCCGGTACCGGCTAAAACCGTAAACAGATAGGTGACCAGTGGGCCTAAAAAAATAATGCGTTTAGGATGTTTGCGTAAAAATTTTTCGGCTTGCTGCACCAAAAAATCCAGACCACCCGCTGTATGCATGGTCGCAATCGCGGTAATCACCGCTGTGATAATAAGGATAACATCTACGGGAGGTGAGGTGGGTTGGATATGAAATCCAAAGGTTAAAACGCCAACGCCCAAGCCCCCCATGAGACCTAAACCAATACCGCCTAAACGTGCTCCGATAAAAATCGCTAGAGCAACAACGATGCCCGCGAACACCTAAGACGCCTCAATATCCACTACGGGTGCTACCATATTTTCCAAACGTAAGATGTTATCCAGCACCTCTTGAGACAGTAATTTTTTCTCCAATACTAATTCATAAACGCTTTTTCCTGTGTTTAACGCTTCCTTAGCGATTTCTGCAGACGTTTCATAACCTAAGGCGGGGTTTAATGCGGTGACAATGGCAACACTGTTTTTGACTAAATCGTAGCAATGGTCTGCATTGGCTGTGATGCCGTTGATGCATTTTTTTGCTAGCGTATCGCAGGCGCGTCGAAGCATCATGATATTGTGAAATAAATTAAAAGCAATCACCGGCTCCATAACATTCAGCTGTAATTGTCCTGCTTCACAAGCAATGGTATTAGAAACATCGGCGCCAATCACATGAAAAGCTACTTGATTGACGACTTCTGGAATAACCGGGTTGATCTTGCCCGGCATGATAGAGGAGCCAGGTTGTAGCTGAGGTAAATTAATTTCATTAAGACCTGTTCTTGGACCGGAAGACAGTAAACGTAAATCATTACAAATCTTAGACAGTTTAACGGCAATCTGTTTAGCGACACTTGAAATTTGTAAAAAGGCATTGGTGTCCCAAGTGGCTTCAATCAAGTTATTGGCGACTTGTAGGGGAATGTTGGTAATGTGGCGTAAGTGTCGCGTGGCAAGTTGGCTAAAGTTTGCCGGTGCATTAATGCCTGTGCCAATGGCGGTGGCGCCCAGGTTAATGCGTAGAATTAAATCTTGATCCACGGTTACTCGGTCCAAAATGTCATCGAAAGCTGCACCAAAGGACTCAAACTCTTGTCCGAGCGTCATGGGCACAGCATCTTGCAATTGCGTTCGGCCCATTTTGTAAATACCTTTAAAAGCATCAGCCTTGTCATAGAAAGCCTTTTGCAGCTGCTTAATGGAACCCATAAGGTTACTTAATTGATAGTGCAGCGCCAATTTTATCGCTGTTGGATACGTGTCATTAGTAGACTGTGAGCGATTGACATGATTGTTAGGATGAATAATATCGTAACGACCTTTTTCATAGCCCAATATTTCCAAAGCACGATTAGCCAGCACTTCATTAACATTCATGTTAGTGGATGTACCGGCACCACCTTGTATGATATCGACAACAAATTGGTCTAAAAACTTTCCTGCAATCAATTCATCACAAGCAACAACAATGGCGTCGCCGATATGTTGGGGAATAATATCCAGTTCCATATTCGCCAATGCCGTTGCTTTTTTTACGTAGCCAAAGGCTTTAATGAGAGGTGGGGCTTGTTTAATTTGAATGCCAGAAATATCAAAATTTTCACTGGCGCGTAAAGTTTGTATGCCATAGTAACAGTCATTGGAGATGCGTCGCTCTCCTAAAAAGTCATGTTCTACACGAAAAGCTGCTTGATTCACGACAAGATTCCTCTAATTAAACGCTGAGGATAACTTTATACGAAGCTGTTCTTTTTCTTTATGATGTAGATCAGGAGAGTGTGCTAAAACACAAGAAAATGCTCAATTGCGTGTTGAGTGCGTACATTTTTTAGTTATCATTAGGGTCTGTTAATGGAACGAGGCTAAATCAGTTTCTCCAAGCGTTGCTTGCAGCAATAATGCTAACAGACCCTAAGTTAACCCATATAAAAAAAGGATACCAGAATGGCTATTACGTACAAAGAATATGAGGCCCGCGCCATGGCATCGTCGCGCGGATTGAACATGAAAGACACTATGCTGATGGGACTGGCCGGGGGAATGGCTGAGGTTGTATTAGTGCTCATGTATTGCTTTTTCACCAATACTTCAGTGAGCTACGTAGGCTATGAAATAACCCATAGTATTTTCACCGGGCCTGCGCCCAGCGTGGGTCTAGCTTGGCTTGGGCTGTTTATTCACTTTGCTTTATCCAGCTTGGTGGCGATTGGTTTTGTTAGTGTGTTTCGGGGAATATTAATCAAGCTTTCTAAACGCGCTATGTTAATGCTTTCTATGAGCGTGTTGGCCTGCATTTGGGCAATAAACTTTTTCATGGTGTTGCCCATGATTAACCCAACCTTTGTTACTATCATGCCCTTGGGTTTCACCTTGCTATCTAAATTGGCCTTTGGGTTTTGCATGGGCTTAGTTGTGTGTCGTGGTTCTCGTTAAGTGATGGATATGATTTATTCTGACATACTGGTTGTTGGTGCTGGTGGTGCGGGTATTTCAGCGGCTATTAAAGCGGCTGAAGCCTCTACGGGTATCAAAGTAAACGTACTATCGAAAGTCTATCCTATGCGTAGTCATACCGTGGCAGCAGAAGGAGGAGCGGCGGCGGTTAAGCGAGATACCGACGAGACCAGCTTTCACTTTGCAGATACGGTTAGTGGCGGTGATTGGCTGTCAGACCAAGATGCGGTTAATCTATTTGTGAAAAAAGCACCGGAAGCATTATTGCAACTGGAACATTGGGGTTGTCCTTGGAGCCGTAAAGATGACGGTGGTGTTGCAACCCGCGCTTTTGGTGGTATGAAAATAGAACGAACGTGGTATGCGGCCGATAAAACGGGTTTTCATTTGTTGCATACCTTATTTCAGACCTCACTTAAACATGAAAACATTCAATATTTTTCTGAGTATTATGTGTTGGAATTGTTGGTTGATGACGGGCGTTGTTTTGGTGCCATTGTTTTGGATATGGCGCGTGGAAAAATTTTCGTATTTTGTGCTGGGGCAGTTATTTTATGCACGGGTGGCGCAGGCCAAGTATTTCCTTTTACTACAAATGCGGCCACTAATACCGGTGATGGTATGGCCTTAGCCTATAGGGCTGGCGCTGCGCTTAAGGATATGGAGTTTGTGCAATACCACCCAACGGCGTTGCCCAATGCTGGAATCCTTATTACAGAAGCATCGCGTGGTGAAGGGGGAATTCTGACCAATAAAGACGGCTATCGTTATTTACAAGATTATGAGTTAGGTCCGCCGGAACCTTTTCCGCGCAAAAAAGCCATGGAGCTTGGGCCGCGCGATAAACTAAGCCAAGCTTTTTGGCATGAGCAACAAAAAGGTCGTACGGTAAAAACAGCCTATGGCGATGCGGTGCATTTGGATATTCGCCATTTAGGTGAGGCAAAAATTAATGAGCGTTTACCCATGGTGCGTGAGTTAGCTAAAAGTTACATGGGCGTGGATCCTGTTTTTGCGCCCATTCCTGTGCGCCCAGCGGTGCATTACACCATGGGGGGGATTAGCACGGATATTCATACCAAGACCAATATAGAAGGCTTATATGCAGCTGGGGAGTGTGCTTGTGTGAGTATTAATGGCGCTAATCGCTTGGGTTCTAATTCATTAACTGAGTTGTTGGTATTTGGTGATATTGCGGCTGTTTCTGCTTTAGATGGGCGTATGTCGTTAACGTCTGCACAACAACATTATGCTAAGCAGGGTTACGAGCAACTAACTGCTCGTGTGAAGCGCAAATTGACTGCTGAGGGGCCTGAACAACTGTATAATTTGCGTCGTTTAATGCATGAGAGTGTAGAACATGGGCTTGGTATTTATCGAGATGCGGCGCGATTGCAGGAGACACAGCAGGATATTGCCCAGTTGAAAGCGCGCTTGCCGGCCATAGCGTTGGCTGATAAAGGCTTAGTTTTTAACATGGAGCTCATCAATCTCTTTGAGTTGGAAGCTATGTTAGACATTGCTGATGTCATGGTAGCCTCTGCAGCAGAGCGCAAAGAATCGCGCGGTTCACATCAGCGTCTCGATTATGTAGAGCGTGACGATGAAAACTTTTTATTACATACCTTGGCGCGACAGGATAGTGAAACTAAGCGCGCCATGATTGATTATGGGCCGGTGAGTATTACTGATTTGCCGCCGGGTAAACGAGTTTATGGGAAGGACAGCTTGTGAGCGAAAATCGACAAATAACCGTTAACGTTTGGCGCTACAATCCTGAGCAAGACAGTGAACCTTATCTTAAGGCTTATACAATACCGTATTTACCTGAACAATCCTTATTGCATGCATTAAATTACATTAAAGAAAATGTGGACGCCACATTAACCTATCGTTGGTCTTGTCAAATGGCGGTTTGTGGTAGCTGTGGTGCAATGGTGAATAGTCTGCCCAAACTACTGTGTCATACCTTCATGAAGGAGTACGATGGTGATAGTTTAGAGGTAGGGCCGCTAAATCATTTTCCCGTCATTAAAGATTTAGTGGTTGATGCCAGCACCTTTTTAGAAAAATTACAGGCGGTAAAACCTTATCTTATCAATAAGGCAAAACGTACGTTGGCCGAAGGAGAAAATAGGCAAAAACCTGCAGCGCTGCAAAAATTTAAGCAATATTCTCAGTGTATTAATTGTTTGTTATGCTATTCGGCTTGCCCACAATTTGCAAGGAATGAGGCCTTTGTGGGACCGGCAGCTTTGGCCCTTGCGCATCGCTATAATACAGATTCGCGTGATGCTGGTGCCGATGAACGTCGTGATGTGGTGGCCAGTGAAGAGGGGGCCTGGGAATGCACTTTTGCTGGGCTTTGTTCAAAGGTCTGCCCAAAGTCTGTAGATCCAGCCTCGGCTATTCAACAGTTGAAAGTTGGTAACACAGTAGATTTTGCGCTCAAATTCGTTGGCTTGAAAAAAAAAAATAATAGGATAGTTTATGGAACCGATGAAAGCATACCGTCCGCGTAAAGATATTTTTTGGTGGCTTAGAAATAAGCAGAATTTTTTCTATATCCTGCGAGAAATGAGCAGCTTTTTTCTAGGGCTTTATACGCTTTTTTTAATGGCGTTTTTTTTGCGGGGTAGGCTTGCTTTACCGTTCTTTTCGAATGCAGTCTTCATGGGTTTTTCGGTAGTCGCCTTAATGTTTGCACTGTTGCACAGCTTCACGTGGTTTTCTTTAGCGCCTAGAGCTATGCCCTTATACCTTGCTGATAAAAAGGTACCAAATTTTGTGGTGACGCTGAGCTACTATGTGCTATTTAGCGCGATTTCTGCTTTGTTTCTTGTGCTTATTTATTGGAAGTAGGTTATGCAACGCTCAACAATCAAACCTTTACTTTGGTTACTCTTCTCTGTGGGCGGTACCCTGGCTGCCTTATTGATGCCAATTGTTATTTTTATTTTAGGCATTTTGTATCCATTAGATCTTTTACCTAACATATTTGCCGGGCAGGCTTATCTTGCTATTCCATGGATAAATGTCGTTTGGCGGTTGGCTGTTTTTTTCCTTTTGCTAACGGTGTTATGGCATTGCATACACCGGTTATTTTTAACGGCAAAAGATCTTTATCTTGTCAAAGGGCATCGTTATTCAAAATATGCCTTTTATGGATTTGCGCTATTGGTATCCTTGGGGTGGACGATTGGTGTTATAGGTCTTATTGCATGATATAATGGAAAAAATATCCGTGATTACTTTGATTACCGATGGATCCAAAAAGTTTTCAATTAGCTTGTGCTAATTGCTCTCTGGCACAATTGTGCCTGCCGCTGGGCTTGAGCGTTAAAGAGGTTGTCTTGCTAGATGAGCTGGTTCAACGTCGCCGTATCTTGAAAAATAAAGAATTTCTTTTTCATGAACAAGATATCTTTAAAGGGCTTTATGCTATTCGTTCGGGCTCTTTTAAGAGTGTTAAGTCCGTTGGCGATGAAGAACGTATCGTTGGGCTGTATTTACCTGGCGAGCTTTTGGGTTTTCATGCTATTTCTACTGAGCATTATCAAACCTCAGCCATTGCGCTAGAGACAAGCTCGGTGTGTGAGATTCCTTTTGATAAGTTATTTGCTATCTCTTCTAAACTCCCCTCTTTGCAAAAGCATCTTCTGGCCTTGATGAGTGAAAAATTATCTCATGATTACGCCATTGACCCCAATAGTTCGGCACAAGAACGCATCGCACGGTTTTTGTTGAGTGTGTCGGGGCGTTTATCTCGGCGTGGATTGTCTGCTTCACAATTCCACTTGAGCATGTCGCGCGAAGATATCGGTGCTTATTTAGGGCTGGCGCCTGAAACCGTCAGCCGTCAGTTTGCCAAATTACAAAAGGACGGTGTTTTACGTTTTCATCGCCGTGATATGGAACTGTTGGATATTCGCAGGCTGCAAATACTTTCTTGCATTACATGAAAATAAATTTTTCAACAACGCGGTCGCCTACGGCCGAGTTATTGAACCGATGGAGAGACTCTGATCTACATCATCTTTTTCAAATCTTACCTAAGCTAAAATACCCCCCATGTGAATTATCAGCGGGTGTCGCGCTTTGTCCTTATTTTCTTTTTACAGAAAAAAAAGCCTACGTTGTGAAATTACCTTAGTGTTAATAGGTAAAGCACTGTTATTGTTTTCCATTTACCAAATATGTTTCTCAAGCCCACCGTCTATTCAGTCGGTCCAGGTGAAGCAGCATGTATTGGCTTCCACTAATAAGAAAGAGACGTTCTCATGATCCCAAGCCATGAAGTTGTTGATTTGTCACGATTGCAGTTTGCCATGACTGCTATGTATCATTTTTTGTTCGTCCCATTAACGTTGGGGTTGGCTGTGCTACTGGGCATTATGGAAACCGTATATGTTATTACCAAGAAATCCATTTGGCGTAAGATGACGCAATATTGGGGTATCTTATTTGGGATTAACTTTGCTATGGGTGTAGCCACCGGTGTTACCATGGAGTTTCAGTTTGGAACCAACTGGGCTTATTATGCCCACTATGTGGGGGACATTTTTGGAACGCCTTTGGCCATCGAGGGCATGATGGCTTTCTTTTTAGAAGCAACGTTTGTGGGGTTATTTTTCTTCGGTTGGAATCGTTTATCGAAAGGTTTGCATTTAATGGTTACCTGGTTGCTAGCCTTGGGGACTAACTTGTCGGCGTTATGGATTTTGGTGGCCAATGGATGGATGCAACATCCGGTGGGCGCTTATTTTGATTTTGAAACAATGCGGATGCAGGTGGGTAGCTTCTTTGATGTGTTATTTAATCCAGTTGCACAAGCTAAATTTGTTCATACGATTAGCGCAGGTTATGTAGTGGGTGCTATGTTTGTGGTATCCTTAAGTGCTTATTTTCTGTTGCGTGGTAAAAGCGTGGAAATGGCCAAGCGTTCCATGGTGGTGGGCTTAGCCTTTGGGTTGGCTGCTTCTTTATCGGTCGTAACGCTGGGCGATGAAAGTGGTTATATGACGGCGCAAAATCAAAAAATGAAAATTGCAGCCATGGAAGGGATGTGGCATACAGAAAAAGCACCGGCTGATTTGACGCTCATTGGTTTTCCTGATCAGGCCCAACGTGAAACCCATATTATGTTAAAGGTACCTTATTTACTAGGTTTAATTGCAACCCGCTCGATAAGCGAACCTATCCAGGGTATTACCGAGTTGGTTTCTCAAGATAAAGCACGTATTGAACGTGGCATGAAAGCCTATGGTGCACTACAAATTTTAGAGCAGGATGCTAATAATACAGCAGCTAAAGCACAATTTAACCAGTACAAAGATGACTTAGGTTATGGCTTATTGCTACGCCGTTATACCTACGACGTGGCTAATGCCTCTGATGCGTTGGTGGAAAAAGCGGCCTGGAGCACCGTGCCTCAAGTGGCGCCATTATTCTGGGGTTTCAGAGTGATGGTTGCTTGTGGTTTCTTCTTTATATTGCTTTTCGCGGTAGGTTTTTATTGGATGCTAAGGCGTAGGCTGTTTGAGAGGCGCTGGTTTTTATACCTTGCCTTGTTCAGTTTGCCTTTGCCTTGGATTGCCAACTTGGTGGGGTGGTTTGTGGCGGAATATGGTCGCCAACCCTGGGTAATTGATGGTGTGTTGCCGACTTTCTTAGGAACGTCATCCCTGTCTGCCCACGACGTTAAATTATCCTTGACGGGCTTTATTATTTATTACAGCTTGTTGGCAGTCGTGGAAGTCTTCTTAATGGTGAAATATATTCGCAAAGGGCCAGAAGGCGCGTTGGGTTATGGGAATAACACGGTTATGGCAACACGCAACGAGGGGTAGAGCATGTTAGATTACGGATTATTAAGAGTTATTTGGTGGTTGCTGTTGGGCGTTTTGTTAACAGGTTTCGCCGTGATGGATGGCTTTGATTTTGGCGTGGGTATGTTGTTGCCTTTCATTGCAAAAAAGGATGAAGAACGCCGTGTGGTTATCAATACCGTCGGCCCGATTTGGGAAGGTAATCAAGTGTGGTTAATCTTAGGCGCGGGTGCTATTTTTGCAGCATGGCCGGCTGTCTATGCTGTTTCTTTTTCAGGTTTTTATTTTGGTATGCTGCTGGTGCTGGCGGGTTTGATTATTCGTCCCGTCGCGTTTAAATATCGCAGTAAAATGCCCAGTGCGCTATGGCGCAGGAGTTGGGACTGGGGCCTATTTATAGGTGGATTTGTCCCGGCGTTAGTGTTTGGTATTGCCGTGGGCAATGTGTTACAAGGTGCGCCATTTCGTTTTGATGCAACCTTGCGAATGTTTTACTCGGGAGATTTCTTCGGATTGCTTAACCCCTTCGCATTATTCTGCGGTTTAGTGAGTATAGTCATGTTATTAATGCATGGCGGTGTGTTTGCTAACTTAAAAACTCAAGGTAATGTACAGCGTCGGGCTGTCGTTGCAACACGTGTTTCCGCATTGTTGTTTATTCTAGCCTTTGCTGTGGGTGGCTGGTGGATAGCTAAGGGCGTTTATGGTTTCAATTTAATGGCGCCAGTCTTACACAACGGTCCTTCTAATCCTTTGCATAAAGCGGTCAATGTTTCTCTCGGAGGTTGGATGACCCATTATGCCGCACATCCATGGATTTGGCTTTTCCCCGTACTCGCGTTTGTCGCAGCGCTGTCGACTTTCTTTTTAGTGGCTCGGCGTGAACTATTAGCCTTTGTGAGTAGCGGGTTGGCTGTCGTGGGCGTCATGGGCACGGTGGGCGCCACGTTATTTCCCTTTATTTTACCATCTAGCACAATGCCCAATGATAGTCTTTTGGTTTGGGATGCTTCATCCAGTCAAACCACTCTGCAAAATATGCTGATTGCTGCAGTTATTTTTATGCCCATCATTATCATATATACCAGCTGGGTGTATCGTGTCATGCGCGGTAAGGTTACCCATGATATTATTAACAAAGAGCATAATGCCTATTAAGGAGGTCTTGTATGTGGTATTTTACTTGGGTTTTAGGGGTAAGTTTCGCTATAACCTCTAGTGTGGTTATGGCTTGTTGGTACGAGGCGCGTCAGACTAAGTCTTGATGAGTTAAATTAATAAACAAAGAATTAAGGAATAACAATGAAATACAATCATATTTTACTCGCCACTGATTTAAGTGGGTCTGCCAAAGAAACGGCCAAAAAAGCGGTCGCCATGGCTGAAATGTTTGGCGCTAAGTTAACGCTAGTGCACGCCTTAGAGTCTATACCTGTCTATAGCTATGCTCCGGCTCCTGACATGGATACTATTTTAAGAGACCAAGCTAAAGAAGAAATGGCAGCATTAGCTAAAGATTTGGCGATTCCCCCTGAAGATCAACGCATCGAGCGTGGTTCTGTTAAAGGACAGGTTTTGGCTGTTGCCAAAGAATTAGGTGTGGATTTGATTGTTGTGGGTAGTCATGGCCGTCATGGTATTGCTAAATTACTAGGCTCCAGTGCCAGTGCTATTGTCCAGGCTGCAGATTGTGATGTATTTGTGATTCGTAACGAAGAAGCCTAGAGTCTGTTAGGAAGTGCCACCCCCTGAGCTTTTTAAACGTGAGAAATCTCGGGGGCTAGCCCCCGAGGCAAAAGCGATGGAGTTTCCATACCCAAGGGGGCACAGGTACCCAAGGCGGCATCAAACCCAGAGACAATCTCGTTCGCCTATAAAATCTACTGCTAGCGGGGATGGCTGTAATAAAATTGTCCGAAAAAGAGTTGACAGATCCATTCACTGAGCAACCTTATCCATGAACATCATCACAATCCGTAAAAATACGGATATCTTTTTTTATACGTACAGATAAAATTAACTAATTGCAAACAAACCGTACGATAGGTATATGGTGCTCACAGTTTTGTACCATAACCGCTATTTTGGAATTAGTAGAAAAAATGCCTAGAAAACTAAAAACAATAAAAACAAAACGTCGCGTCCCTCCAGCTGAAAAGAGAGGTACTATCTTTAAGAGTAAACAATATAAAGACAAACATGTTTCTAAAAAAGATAAGCCTTTGCAAGCAAAAAATTATTATCTAAGCAGTGAAAAACATTACAAGGGAGATGATTTTGAGCAAGCCTATAACCATCTAATGCAGGCCGTTGAATTGTTTGGGTATAGTAGCATTATAAACAATCCAGAAAAGGCTAAAACTATAACAGTAAGCCCCAAAAAAAGAAAGGTCACTCAATGCATTTTATTGCTTGCTAATATCTATGATAAGCAGGGCTCAGAACAAGAAGCTTTCAACTTGTTAAACGAAGCTGCATGTGTTTTACCTATCGCCAAGGTGGCTTTAGTAGAATTTGTCTTTAATAAAATTAAGGCAAATGAATTTACCGGCTTTTTTGATACATATGATGCTAATGGAGTAATGGCTTTAATGACTGAACTTATTGAGCAGTCAACAGACACCATTTTTCGGTATGATAAAGCGCTTCTAAAAAGACTGTATGAAAATCATGGTGAGTTTGCAACCCGTAAAGGTGCTTTTAGCAATGCGCTTGGTGACTTTGAAAAAGCTAAAGAATTGAGTGAGGGTATTGATCCTAAACTTCAATGCAAAATAGCAGATACTCTCCTGACGAGAAGTCGGGAAAAAATCAAAAATAACAATATGCAAGAAGCTTATAATGACGCACGGGAAGCCTGCATTATCATTGACTGTAAATTTATTACTGAAAAGTGTCCAACAATCGATAAAAAGGACAAAGAAAAAATTTCAGACGATGCTTTAATTGGATATTTTTTAAGATTTGCTAATATCTGCGATGAGTGTGGAAAACATCAACAGGCTATCCAAGTCATGGAATTAATCAAGCCATACTCCATATCAGCCAAAATAACACTGGCAACACTATATTTTAATCAAATTAGAATGGATCAATTTACAACAGGAACCCATGACAAAGGTTTATTCAAGGAAGTAGAGATACTAATAACAGAGTGTATAGCAGAACTCAAACATAGTGATAAAGAAAAAGACATTACAAAACGTAAAATTTGCCACAAGAATTTAGGCGAGCTCGCTGTTTTTAGTGGTGACTATGCATTAGCTATTAAAAGCTTTGACAATGCTTTAGCCATCGATAAGGGCTACCTATCAGCGCATCATTGCAAAGCTAGAGCACTCATGAAACAAGGAGATCGGCGCCAAGCCAAGAATGTACTACAGAGTGCACAACGAAATACAGGCGGCACAAAATTTAAAAAAATTTGGAATAACAATCTTAATATACTTTCCATTAGAGATAATATGACAGAAGATGAAACCTTATTAAGAAAAAAATCTGATGGTCCACAAAACTATGAAAAATTAAATGGTTATCCGGGACCAGCAACTTGCGCAAGATTGTGTGCAAAGTCGCTACTCAATATATCACCACCTAAGAAATATAAAGAATGGCGACAATTGCCTAATATTATGGATGATGATGAGTTTAAAAAATCGATTTCACTTGATATCTTAGAGAAAATTAATAAAAATTACTGGGCTCATGTGTACCAGCATGAGAATACAGTCATCATTGTTCATCATCTAAAAAAATCGATTACAGATAATTCATCTAGCGCAAAGCAAAATGGAAAAGCGCTCTCTAAATTATGGAAACAGTGTGTCATACCTGTGCTGCAACATTTAAACAAGCAATACAAAAGCTATAACATCGTACATACTGGCTATTTAGAAGGTGCATCAATTGCAGAAGCATCCGCTTGGTCTTTTGGTCAGCGGGCATTAACCTTTGAAAGCGCTGGAAACAAAAGCTTTATTGATGAGTTAAAACAAACGCCTGATATAATAGCAAAAATTGAAAGAGATACACACGTTGATAGAGAGCAGTACAATTTATCAACGTATATCACGAAAAGAAAGCTCGTAAGTGAAGAAAGTACATGTCGTCTAGGCGGATGTTATGGTGAAAAACTGACAGTAAAAACATTATCAAACACACATAGTTATGATAAAAGCCATAATTGCTATGCAATGAGCTGCTTAGAGAATCTTGCTCTATCATTTCGTGATAATCAATATCAACTACCCTTTGAATACACTGACGAAGCCAACCACGTTGACCCATGGAATTATACAAAAAACTGCCGAGTTTATGGAGCAAAACAAAAAGATGGATATACTAGAACAATAGGTCATACCGGTGATTATCATCTTTTCAAAGAAACAGATCGCCGAGCTAAATCTACTAGTGCTTTACAAGAATATATTTCGACAGAGAAAAAACAGTTATACATGGCTGGAAGTGTTAGTGCATTATTACCCAAAGATCAACAAAGCTCTATAGCACTCGCCATTGAAGATGCGAATTTGACTTAAAAAAGTTGCATAAATCATCAGGATATGATCAAATACCGTTATGAATAGAAAGCTAACAACACAAGAACGTGAAAAGCTGCAACGGCGCCATAAAAAAGAGCGCGACAAGCGGACTTGTGACCGAATCAAGGCTGTATTAGCTTACGATGACGGCTACAGTTACTCTGAAGTTGCTCGTCTTTTATTATTAGATGATGAAACCATTCGTCGGCATATTTCTGATTATTTTAAAACATTTAAATTAAAGCCAGAAAATGGCGGCAGCAATAGTCAACTTAACCAAGAGCAGTCGCAGTTACTTTTATCACATTTAAAAAAATACACTTACCGCTATGTAAAAGATATTTGTGCTTATGTACGCAAAACTTTTAATAAAAAATACACCATCAGTGGCATGACGAAGTGGTTACACCAGCACGGTTTTCGTTATAAAAAACCAAATGCAGTTCCTGCTAAAGCAGATAAAACTAAGCAAATAGATTTTATTACCTATTATGAGAAACTAAAGAAAAAAGCGGGTAGAAAAGAGCCTATTTACTTTGTTGATAGTGTTCATCCACAACATCAAACAAGGCTAGCTTATGGTTGGATAATGAAAGGCGAGCGTAAACCGATTGCTACAACAGCTCGACAATACCGCTTAAACTTTATGGGCGGAGTCTGCTTAACTAATCACAAAGTTGTTTATGAGCAATCCGACAAGATCAATGAAGAAAGCATACAATCCTTTTTATTTCGGCTGCGTAAACATCACCCTGGAAATTATAAAGTGCACATTATTTGGGATAATGCAGGTTACCATTGTAGTGGATTAGTACAGGATTTTGCTAAAGAGCTGGGGATAGTCATACATTATTTACCGCCATATTCACCCAATCTAAATCCAGTAGAACGACTGTGGAAGATTATGCATGAGCAAGTTACCTACAATAAATATTATGAAAAATTTTCTGATTTTACCGAGGCTATCAAACATTTTTTTAGACATATTGGCAAAAAGAAAAGATTATTGCGTTCAAGAATAACAGATAATTTTCAAATCTTAGAAAAACCTGTGTTCGCATCTTGAAGTGAAATTGCTATATACCTGAGCCTTTCTTAACATGTTATACTCAGTTAGAATCGTCATTTCTATGTTTTTTTTCGCCTAAAGTACACATGATCAAAGGCCCACCGTGTATAGGGAAAAAAACACTTATCCGTCATTTTTTGAGAGAAAATAGCAGTCAATATACCGACTTCTTAGTCTTAGCTGAAGATCCTAGAACTAACTTGCTAATACAGATTGTCGATTTTATGGGGGTTAACGGCGAGAAACTTAGCCAACCGCTCACCACGGATAGTATTATACAACACGTTAACAACAGCCTAAAAAACAATAGCGTTTTTTGTCTTATATTATTGGATATTATTGATTTTAATAAGATAAATCCATTGCTTGCCGGTATAATGTTTACTAACCAAATGAATCTATTAGTAACAACGCCTCGAAAAGATAATCCTTTATCATTAGATAATCTTAATATAGAATCACAATTCCTTATACCTTGGTCTACTGAAGAGACAGTAAAGCTCATTGATGCACAACGCCAAGCAGGAATATTAAAACGCTGTAAAGAGGATAGTGAAGGAACAATAAAGACCCTAGCCCAATGTATGGGTGGGTTTCCTGCCGCGATTCATCAGGTCAATGATTTCTGTGATGAAAAAAAAATAGACATTAATGAGTTCTTATCAAGGTCAGAATGGTTTGATGGCATTGATTTATTATCTGACCATGAGCAAAATAATAATAAAAAAGGTATTACCCATAAAATTTCAAGTCTTGTTGAGTATGTTTGTAGAGAACCAAGAGCAAGCGAAACTATTTTGCTTTTTTTAGCTGTTTTAGACGTGGAGTCTATTGATACATGTTCTCTAAAAAAACTAGCAAGTCAAATATCCGATTTTAATGAAGAATATCATAGAAGATCTCAAGCTAAACTGGAAAAATTCAGTCTTATTAATATTGAAAATAAAAAAGTATACATCAATCCTTTAGTCTCAAGGGTTATTTTTAATGAATATTACAAAAACCATAGGGAAAATCTTTGCCCTATTATATTTAGCATAATAGATTTTATGTTAAACAACCCCATGAATAACCCCAATGAAATAATTAGAAATTATTGGTTGTTCAAAAGCTTTTTTACCATAATAAAACTACTCTTGTCAATTAGTGATCAACAAGCAGCGTTAAGCATTAAAAGAACATTGCTTAGAAAACAGGATAAAAACGTAACCAATTTATCTTCTGCAATTTTTGATATTTTTACAGAACACGCTGGATTAATAAAAAAACTAGGAGGTCAATCAGCAGTAGATAGAGTCGAGAAAATAGAGTCGATAAAAAATAATCTATTGCGTTATATTATGATAGGAACTTCTTTTCCTCAAACTGGTAAACATGAAAAAGAAGTAGCCTCTTTGCTGAATAAAGAAAAGCTATCAGATGAGATTAACAATATAATTAAAAGTAGCCCGGGCGATCTATTTAAAAGTGTTATTTTAACTTGTCGCCGTGTGGCAACCCCAAATAAATCACCCTCTATTGAAAACATCAGAAATTCCTTTTTTTCAAAGTCTGATGCAGGGATAGTCAGGCATACTTTGAATCAAGAAGGTTTTCTTTGTTGCCAAAGAACACAATCTACAAAGATAGAAAATCTACATTATTACTCAAATTCCCCTCTAATAAAAAACAGTGATAACACAAAATTCAATAAAGTTACTATTATATCCAACCCTCAACCTAAAAAAGGAGTATCTACGATGGACGATCAATTACCATTAAAAGATATAAATTCAGTGTTAGCATTAAGACAAAACATCTTATCGCAAAACCCTACCAATCAATTAGAGCTGGCCTCTTTAAAAAAACTAGAGATGAAAATTTTAGATACATTTTTAGTTGAACCTAATCCTTCTACAGAATGGATGGCGGACATGCTTTGGTTTTGTTTTATGGCCAATGATAAAGAGTTAGTCTTAAAAGCAGTTAATGCCTACCTTAAAAATATAGAAGATACTAGCATACTATTAGACTTTTCAACAATACAAGGTTTTGCTGATATTCTAGGTTTGGCTCATAAGTTTAACGTGTTAGATAAAAGCCGAGTTTATCAGGTTTTTCAATCAATGATAGAAAACAGTCTACTACTTAAACCTGACTTATCAAAAGAACAGTTGAAAAAGAATGCAAAGCTATGGGAGCGATTATTAACCTCTATGCACTTTTTTGGGGTGGATTTAGCTGGACATAAAAAAGATATTGAAGAATTAATAAAAGGCATGAAAAGTGTTTTTAAAGATGATGATGCAAGCCTTTGGCAATGCCGTCGTATGGAACAAGCATTGTTACGCTTAGGATCTGGAAGCAATGAATCATCAGAAGTCGCTAAAGCCGCTTGGTATCTTGGCTCTGCCAGCTTAGGTTTGCTACAAACTGTGGGCACCGGGGCTATTGTAGGTATTGCAACAGGTGGTCCTGGAGCTGTTGCTGGCGTTGCAGCGCTTTTACCTGTTATTAAAGACCTAGGAAAAGCAGGAGTACATGTAGCCAAAGCAATAAAAGGCAAGTGGGATAAAAAAGCATGGTACTATAAAATACAACAATTAGCGGCTATTTTATTGACAACGGCCTCTCAAGAAAACAGTAAGGAATTTTGTGACATCATTAGTGAGTTGGTACTTGATGATAAGCCTCATGACGCTGTACTTTATGCGCTGACAGAAACATTTGTGCAAATAGCCTTCTTAAAATCCTCTCAACCTAAAAGTGATGTTTATAGCTTTATTTACAGTGCTCTATGGCACTGGCTTAATCATACAGAGTCTAATGCTGTTAAAGCCCACTTATTGAATAGCATAATCCGCATTGGTTTTATTAGCGGTATAGAAGATTTTTTACATTTAACTGTAAAACTCATTCAAGTGGATTATGATGATTATGCAAGCTTGCCACTATCAGCGAGTGACATAGCTAGTTTTGTACAGCTTTATGATTTTTATACGAAACAACCTCATGATGAACAAAATCGTGAGCAACCCAAGTTTATCGTTGCACAGTCAGGCATGATCGATCGATTAAAGCAGCAATATGCTAATAATCCAAGAGTGATTGCTGACTGTCTCGTACGCCTGCAAGAGATTGATGATTTTTCGAAAAGCAACTTTATTAAGCCGTTGCTAGGCGATTTAGCCAAGCGTCCTGGTTATGAAAAGCATAAGCAAGCAGCAGCGATAGATTGGAATATAATACTCGACTATCAAGTTTTTGACGCTGTAGGCTGAATTCTGTATTATTTTCCGCACAAATTTATATCAGGGTGCGACACGGGATGATTATAGGCGAAGGATTACCATTCATAAAAGATTATGTAGAATTACTCAATGATGCTATCAAGCAGCATTCTCCAGAACAGAAATTGAGCAAGCTACAGTGTTACTGGTTATCCTTTGTCATATTGGGCTTAATCATTACTAATTCATTATGCTGGGCTCGATTTGAGCGATTTAGTTGCGGAAAATATAGTGCAGCAGCCATGTGTTGGATGTTTAAAAAAGCAAGAATTGCGTGGGAGTTATTGTTAAAAGCCAGCGTTATTAAATTAATAGAACGATATGGCATTAAATCAGGCGTGCTTGTGATTGATGACACAGATAGTGAGCGCTCTAAAAACACAACAGAAATTGCAAAGGTGCATAAAATACGTGACAAAAAGCATGCTGGTTTTTTTAGTGGCCAAAACATTATTTTTTTACTATTGGTCAGTGATACGTTAACGATTCCTGTTGGTTTTAGATTTTATGAACCAGACCCAGATATTTCAGCATGGCGTAAAGAAGATAAACGACTAAGAAAGAAGGGTATACAAAAAAAATACCGGCCAAAAATGCCGGGGCGCAATCCAAATTACCCAACTAAAATATCATTGGCAATAGAGGCACTTAGTGACTTTACGTCTAATTTTAGTGACTTAAAAATCAAAGCTGTAATTGGAGATACTTTTTATGGCAACAAAGAATTTTTTGATGGTGCTGTCGCTGCTACTGGACAAGCCCAGGTATTAAGTCAGATTAAAAAAACTCAACTGATTAATGTTAATGGTCGCTTTATTCAGGTACAAAAGTTTTTTGAAAACTACCAGGGTAAAACTGAAGAAATCACACTGCGTTTTAATAAAAAGAAAATAACTTATCGCGCTGCTAAATTTAAGGTAAAGGCACATAATAAAAGGTTGCGCGTTATTGCATTAAAATATGAAGGTGAAGAAGATTATCGCTATCTAGTTGCCAATGATGCAACTTGGCTTGACGTTGACATTATAAAAGCCTATTCGCTCCGTTGGCTTGTGGAGGTTTTTATACAAGACTGGAAATCCTATGAAGGATGGAACCAGCTGGCTATGCAAAGAGGTGTTGATGGCTCAGAGCACGGATTGTTAATCAGCCTCTTGAGTGACCATGCGCTCCATTTTCATCAGGATCAAACGGACTTGCATAAAAACAAAGGTCTAGCAGCTACGGTTGGATCGCTACGAGAGAAAGTCATGATGGAGTCGTTGACTGCTTTTATAGAGGAAATTGTCACAAGTGAAGACCCACAGGCTATGTTTAAAAAATATACGGATAAAATTTCTCAGCTTTTTCAACTTAAAAGTTCCGTAAAACATATGCGTGGTGCTGATATAGGAGCACTTCAAATGCTAGATGCGTGATGAAAATTTCAAAAACTTGATAGTCGAGTAATACGACCATCTACTAATCCATCACCTTCTTTCATATTAACAGTATGGTATGGATTAAGTCATTCATTACAACAATGCTTATTACAAAGTAGTGGTAGATATGGCTTACAAATGAGCAAAATCACCAGCGCCAATGATGCAAGCTCTGGTTTGTTTTTGCTTGGTAATGTAGGACATCTTGTCATCGCTAACGTGGTTAAAGGCGGTATACAAATTAATAAATATCCACAAGGCTTATCTGGCAAAGAACTTGCTGATTTTTTTAATGGGCTTGAAAAAAATCAAGAAGAAAGTGTGAAAAGTGCGGATACCGATGAGACTAAAGCTTGGGGGATCGCTCGCAAGGCTAAATTTGCATACGTGGGTAACTGTTTACTCAGGGGCGTTCAAGTGGATATTCCAGATGGCATTGCGAAAGCATCCCAAGAGCTTGCTGAAAAAATACTGGATATGCCCAAAAAGGATGAACTAAATCAAGCCTCCATTGATGATGCAGCTCCATATACCTCTGATTTACCTAAACTAACTGGAGCAAATTCAGCAAAAAACAAAGTCATCCAGCAATCAGATGTGTTTTGTATTACTTCAGCTAATGATATACATACGTTAAAAATTCGTTATGGCCATTTAAACCAAACTCAAAAAGAACAATTACAACCTGGGCTTGAGACAATGGAACGTAATGGTGATTATGTATCTAACTCTATAAAGCGGCGTGGGGATAATGTCATTTCCTCACTACAATTCTATGAACTAGATACGCTTGAAGCGTTATGTGAAAAGGCATGGGAAACGCTTAACCCTTCAGCTCAAACCCCGCCTCGACCAGCATAACTCAACTAACCTGAGTTCGACATAAGAAGGTGGTAAACCCCAGAGAAATCCAGGAGGACAAGGCAAAAGCTCAAAAAAAACGCAGTACTAGCACCGCTAATGCGAGTATTTTTTTGAGTTTTTAACGCCGTCCCCCTGGATTTATCGCAGGTTTTAGCCGTTCTTATGTCGAACTCAGGTTACTATGTCAGTTCTTATCCCCCTTAGCGTTAAGCTAAGGGGGCTTTTTCGCCCAGATGAAAAGCAAGCTTAGGCTGTAAGCTTGTCGAGAGCCACAGACACGGTAGCCACTCGCTTCCCTAACGCCCGACATAAGGCTTTTTCATCGCCGCTCAAAGGTTGTTCATTATCGCCAAAGGTCACATGGCTTGCGCCATAGGGTGTGCCGCCGGTTTGAGTGTGAATGAGTTGTGTTTCGGTGAAGGGAATACCCAATAGCATCATGCCATGATGTAATAGAGGAATGCTCATGCTGAGTAAGGTACTTTCCTGCCCACCGTGCAGAGAAGCCGTAGAGGTGAAAAGGGCGGCGGGTTTATTGACTAGCGCGCCTGACATCCACAGCTCAGAAGACCCATCCCAGAAATATTTAAGGGGTGCTGCCATGTTGCCAAAGCGGGTGGGGCTTCCCATAATAAGGCCTGAACAATGGCGCAAATCATCAAGGCTCGCGTAAATAGCACCTTGTTCAGGAATAGCAGGTTGTGTGGCTTCGGTGGTGGTAGAAACAGCGGGCACCGTTCGTAATCGGGCTTCTACGCCAGCAATTTCCTCGACACCTTGGGCGATGTGCTTAGCCATTTGAGTAATGGAGCCGTGACGGCTATAGTAGAGAATGAGTACGTTTGTCATTTTGTGCTGTTTTTCCACCTATCGAATTGAGGTTATCATTATACAATGACAGAGAATACCTGCAAATACAGGATGCTGCCATGTCAACGCTTCGCTTATTGATTCTCTTTTTTCCAGCAACCTGGCGTCATTTTTGGCGTAAAAACTGTTTTGTGCAAGCCAGTGCCTTAACTTTCACGAGCTTATTAGCCTTGGTGCCTATCATGGTGGTTTGTGTGGCCATTTTATCCTTTTTGCCAAGTTTTCATAGCATGAATCAACATGTGCAAGCTTTTATTTTTGATAATTTTGTACCCGATACCGGTTCCGAAGTACAAGATTACTTAAGTCGGTTTGCTGACAATGCTACGCATTTATCTGTGATTGGGCTATTTTTTTTATTATTGACAGCAGTCATGTTAGTGCTTGCCATGGAAAAAGCCTTTAACCATATTTGGCATATTAAAGCGCGCCGGCGTGGGGTAACATCGTTTTTATTATATTGGAGCGTGTTGACGCTTTCTCCCGTATTGGTAAGCTTTAGTCTATTACTCAGTAGTTATTTTCTGGCTTTACCTGTGGTATCGCAAGGGGCGGCGTGGTTGGGCGGTGAAGCAGTGTTATTAAACTTCGCGCCATTCATTATGCTGCTTTTGGCCTTTACCTTGCTTTTTGTGGTGGTGCCTAATGAGCGCGTTCCTTGGCGACATGGTTTTTTTGCTGCCTTTCTAGCGGCAACATTTTTTATTGTGGCCAAACTGGGTTTTGTTTATTACGTGCAGAATTTTCCTATTTATCATTCTATTTATGGCGCACTCTCAGCGGTTCCCTTATTCTTAGTTTGGCTTTATGTGAGTTGGGTGATTATTCTCTATGGTGTGGTGGTCACGCGTACATTAACCATGAAATATCCTTTGCGCGGCGGGGAGCCTCTGGATGGTTTCTCCCATGCTTTTTTATGGTTGCAAACGCTGTGGGAGGCGAAACAAAAGGGTCGAGCACTTTCCATGTCTCAATTGGTTAAAAGCGATAAATATAACTATAAAGTAGAGCCCCATGAATTATTGCGGACGCTGATAAAAAATAAACTTGTCTACAGGACTAGCAAAGATAAATACTTATTAATGGCTGATGTCTCAACATTGCAGTTGGGAGATTTTCATAAAATGTTGCCCTGGAAGTTGCCTGAACTCAAAAGGACGACAGAAAATTTTGGCGCTTTCGGGCAAGTGGTCTTACGCGCTGAGCTGCAAGCGCTTGCGTGTATGGAGTATCGGTTAGCAAATTTATTTGAGCAAAAAAATATAGTGAGGGCACTTTGAGTGTCGGCGAATAGTTTTTTTTGTATTCTACTAACGTCTAGGTTTTAGTCCACAGGTGTTAGGATAATTCATCTTTATTGTCCAAATACGGCGCTCAACAACTCGGCCGTTCGCTCCCGAGATTGTCTCCTGGTTTGATTTCGCCTACGCAGGAAACCCGCGTTGACGGCGATTTACTCTGAAGACAAATTTCTTGCTGGCGTCCCTGCCGGAATTCCATCGCTTTTGGATAACCCTGCTCGGCCTTCCTAGCCTCGCGTTTGCCCTTCAGCAAAGTTATACTTTTTTTAGTTTCCTTATCTAAATCAATCTATTACACCAAAAAGACGCGATTTACTGCCGATTTTAGGTTGAAAGCTAGCGGGAATGGCCGGCTAAAAACGGCGCGGCAATGTGCTTTCCAGTACTGTCACTGTTTCATCAGATCCACCGGTTCCCCGACCTGTAACGCGATAATACTGCATGCCCGGCGGAACGCCATGGCCAATGGTTAAATCATCGGGCACAAAACGTTCATACTCTACAATAAAGCGTGGTAACGCATTAACTTGGTTCATGGTGCCGGTAAAGGCGGCAGAATTACTTTGCCACCAACTGTGACTATTCCCCCAGGCTTCGCGACTAGGGTCGTGGGTTAATACACAAGGATAACTGGAACAACTGGTGACTGGTACAGGCTCGCCGGTTAGTGTTAATAACCAAGCTTCACCTTCGCGCAGGGTGGATTCTGATGCTTGAAAGGATAATTGTTTGTCCTGCAAGTTGCTGCTCATTTTTTCTTCAAATACGCTGGTGCGCATGGCGGTGACACCTAATAAAGTAATAATCACTAGGATGGCTAACGAGACCACTAGGGTTGCTCCGCGTTGATAGGCAATATTTTTATAGTTGTTTGAAAATTTCATCCATGGCCTCACAAAGCGCGGTTACGTAAGGTAACAAAGTTATCCCACTGACGGCGTAATTTCTTATCGCTGGGTGTTGTGACCGTGGTTCCATTAAAAGTATAACTCTGTGGTTGCGGCGAGACGTCTTCCACGGTATTGACTAAATGCAACACATTAATGGATTTTACTTCTCCCCAGTTATTGGCTGCATCGATAGTATTGGCAGATTGATAAGTGTCGGCGCTACCATTACCGCTGGTATCCAAACCATAGGTGATTTGCATATTTTCAACGCCGGTAATTAATTCTTCTTCCACGTTGTTAATGTCACGTTGATACAAGGCAAAAATAGGATCGCCAGCCTCATTAGTGCGGCCCGTATCTTTTATATAATAGGAAAACTCTAAAATATGCGCAACACGGGCATCGGTTTGATAAGCTTTACTGAGGTTACCGGAGGTGTTAGCGCCAGTGCCATGGCTAAGGGTTAGCGGGTCGCCGCCGGCCGAGGTCGCCTGAAAAATATCAGCCGTTTCGCAATCGGTGATCAGCAAAATATCGTTGGTTTGCACGCTGGTGGCAGTAGGAACGGTTACCACATCAGCGGCTGATGTCATGGGCGTGGTTAAATAATTCATGCTGGGCGATGCCATACGTACCACAACTACATCGGTGCCACTGGCTACTTGTCCGGTTAATGCCGCTGGCAATGCGGGGCTCCAAGTGCCATCACCGGTGGATTCAAACCCTATTATTTGGCTACTTTCCCCTAAAACATCATTGCCCGAGGCTAATAAATTGTTGGCGGATTTATTAAGATTGTTACAGCCTTGATAACCGGTCATGCGAAGATTTTGTTCCATGATAAATTGTGCAAAGCGTGCGTTCTCTTGCAAGCGGCCTAAGCCATTCTGTAGGCGATATGTAGAATGAGTATTAACAAATAGTTGTAAAAGCCCGGCAATAAGTACGGCGCCCAAGGTAATGGCCAACATGACTTCGATGAGCGTGAAACCGTTTTTTCTGGGTGAGGAAAAAGTTTGCAGCATTACAACCTCACTTCGGTCATGGCGCAAGTTAAGTCAACGCTGGTGTCGCCACTACAAGCAGTGCCTGTGGCGCCTGTGCGCTCATTATCCCAAAAAATGGTAATCGTACGGACATTGCCATTGGTGCTAATACGGCCTTGGCCGTTGGGTAGGAAATTGGCGTTATCGGAATTCCAGTCAAAGGCATCGCGTTGCGCCATTTGTGCGGGGGTGCAAGTGCTACAGCTAGGGTTGCTGGGCGTGCCTGAAATGCTATCATAATGGCCAGCATCAACACCCGCTGTATTGGCGCGCATCCTGTCTATCATGGCGTTAGTTTGCATATGTGCAATAGAGCGCAGATAGCTAGAATGGCTATATTTCAGGGTGGTTGTTTGTAACATGGCAACGCCAAGCAAACCGAGGGAAAGCAATAACATGCTCACCAACAGCTCTATCATGGAGAAGCCTTGCGCATCTCGGATAGCCTTCATAGGGTACAAATAGTTAGACTGCCTTAATTCTAAGGCTAGTTAAAAAATACTCATTGAGCAAATTTTGTAAGCAAAGTTTTTAAATTATTTTTCCATTCTGTGTTAGGCTTAGATTAGGGCCTGTTGACAATTCATCTTTTTGCCCAAATACGGCGTTAAATTGCTCGCTCCGCGGCTCAGGTATTATCCTAAAATCGGCAGTAAATCGCGTCTTTTTGTCTCTGAGCAAAAATCTTGAATTGTCAACAGGCCCTATTAGTCGTGATAAGCCCTAACACTGTCAAAAAATTGTCGTAGAAGGAAATTATGTCAACCGTTTTATTTGCTAGACAGTCTATTTTCAATGCAGAACTACAGGTTATAGCTTACGAGTTACTTTATCGTCTCAATGATACCCACCATGAAAATGTTAATACGTTAGCTGAATTTGACGGTGACATGGCAACCTCACAATTATTATCAGCATTATTTACTGAAATGGATATCACCGATGTGGTGGGCAATTATCCAGTTTTTTTAAACTTTACACGCAAATCTTTACTGGGTCCTATGGAGTTGTGTCTGCCTAAAGAGAGAGTAGTTATTGAAGTTTTAGAAGATGTTGGGCGTGATGCAACTATTTTATCTGCCATTGAAGAAATGGCTAAAAAAGGCTATCAAATTGCTTTAGATGATTTTGTTCATTGTGAGCAAAGCGCACCTTTGCTCAGCCTTGCAAAATTTGTCAAATTAGACGTTTTAGCGCTTAGCAAAGAAGAAGTGGAAGCGCATGTTGAGCTGCTGAAGGCTTATCCTTGTAAACTGTTGGCTGAGAAAGTTGAAACTTACGAGCAACTGGAGTGGTGTAAGTCTTTAGGTTTTGACTACTTTCAAGGTTATTTTTTAAGTCGTCCTAATTTAATGAAGGGTCATAAAGCCGATACAAACCGACTGGTTGTTCTGGAGATGGTTAGCCAGCTGCAAAACCCAGACTTAACCATTGAAGAATTAGAGTCATTGTTAATACAAGATGCTGTGCTGACTTATCAATTATTTCGCATTTTAAATGCGGCAGAAAATTATCGGTCTCACCAGTTTAAATCCATACGAGAAGCTATCGTTATGTTAGGATTAAAACGTATTACCTGCTGGGCTAGTATGATTGCGCTTGCCAATACGTCGCATAAATCTACAGATTTAATGGAACAAGTGTTAGTTAGAGCCCATATGTGTGAGTTATTAGGTCGCGAAGAAGCATTAAATGCTGAAACGTGTTTTACCGTTGGCTTGTTTTCTAACTTAGAAGCCATGTTAGATCAACGCATGAAAGATATTCTTGGAAAAATTTCTTTAAGCGAAGAAATTAATGCAGCGTTATTGCTGTTTGAAGGAAAAATAGGTGATGTCTTACATAATGTCATTCATTTTAGCCAAGGGGAATGGAATAACACCCAGGAAACACCAGAAGGATTAGAAACTTATAATACTGTGTATCTTGACAGTTTACGTTGGGCTAAAGAAGTTTGCAGTGTCCTCTACAGTAGAGAAACTTAAAAAATTTGTCTACCTTTTAGGCTTTACCTTCCCTTTTTTATGAGTTCGCATTATAATGCCCCGCTGTGATAGCTATAGTTCTGAGGATGAAACCATCAGTTGCTGAGCTTGAACAACGCTAAAAACTTATTAAGTACTGTTAAATCGGGAGAAAAAAATTATGCCAGCATCTAAAAAAGCTAAAGCAGACGTTCATATGGTAGATGTTTTTGAACAAACAAAGGAAAATATTGTTAAACAATTAGCACAGGAGGTTGCTGCTTTAGGTAAAAAATTTGCAACGCTAAAAACTAAATTCACTAAATTAGCTGCCAAGAAAACTACAGCTAAGAATAAGCGTGTCGCAGCCATGGCAAAAGCGAAAAAGTCTTCAACCGCTACAGCTAAAGCAGCGTTAGCTAAAGCAAAGGCTAACTATGATGAAACAAGCGCAGCTTTAGATGCTGTAAAAACTGAGATAGAACAGATAAAAACTTCTCACAGAACAGCCAAAGCACAATTGGCTAAATATACGGCGTTAAATAAAGTTATCGTGAAATTTGAAAAGGAGTGGGCTAAAAAAGAAGCAAAAGCCAATAAGCCTGCACGCAAAAAAGTTGCGAAGCAAGCGATTGCTAAAAAAGCAGCCGCAAAGGCATCGGCTGAGAAAGCGGTGGCAAAAAAAGCAGGTAAAAAAGTAGTCGCCAAAGCCTCTGCTAAAAAAGCAGCACCGAAAGTTGCAGGCCGTGGGCGTGGTCGTCCTAAGAAAACACAAGTCATAGCATAGAGTCCGTTAACAATTCGTTTTCACGCTGAAGTTTGAATAAAATGGACGTAAGTCAATGTCCCTTTGCACTTCACTTGCAAAAATGAAATGTCAACAGAGCTTAATTTGCTGCATGCTGATTGGTGAAAAATAGATTGAGGGGGAAATGGCCCCCTCACTTTTATGTGATTTGCAGCAGAACTGGGTGATTCCCGTAGGCTGTTATGTTAGGCTAGACGCGCTGCAAGCTGAGCGAGAATACTATCAATCTCCCATTCAGCTTGTATATCATCGCGACGATTTTTATATTCAACAATCCCTTTATCAATACCACGTTCGCCAATGATAATACAATGTGGAATACCCAATAAGTCCATGTCAGAAAACAGCACGCCAGGGCGTTCTTTTCTATCATCAAATAACACCTCAATGTTATTATCGCGAAGTTGCTCATAGAGTCCTTCGGCTAATTCGCGCACCCGGTGGGATTTATGCATATTCATGGGAATAATAGCCACAGAAAAAGGCGCCATAGCATCGGTCCAGAAGGGGCCACGTTCATCATGACGTTGTTCGATAGCAGCGGCCACAATGCGCGAAACGCCAATGCCATAACAACCCATGCTTAATGGAGTCGCTTTGCCTTGCTCATTAAGCACCGTTGCATCCATGGCTTCACTGTATTTGGTGCCTAAATCAAAAATATGGCCCACTTCAATACCGCGGGTTAAAGATAATGTGCCTTGTCCATCGGGGCTAGCATCGCCTGCTTCAACATTACGGATATCAGCTGTTATGGGCGCTTTGACATCTCGTGACCAATTGACAAACTGATAGTTCTCTGTGGTTGTTTCAGACTCACAGACAAAATCAGCAAGACACGCAGCACTGTGATCGGCAATAATAGGCATGTCCAAGCTAATTAGGCTAGGTGCAGGAAAATCTTTTTTAGTGGCATAATGCAATGGGGTTGCGACACCAAGTTGCCGCTGTGCTTTTACTTCATTCAGTGTGTGTTTTTCATCCAGCACCAGACATACCCAAGGGGTTTCTGTGCCTTTGACAATAAGAAGCTTAACGCGAGATGCGCCTTGAGTGGTCTCAGTTTTGGGTACCCGTCTCATGGCTTGTGTAGGCATGGCGCGTGGTGATGTTGGTGCAATGGCTTCAGCACGCTCGATATTCGCAGCATAATCACTTTGTTCACTATAAGCAATTAAATCTTCGCCAGAGTCAGCCAATACCTGAAACTCATGTGAAGCATCACCACCGATGGTACCACTGTCAGCCATGACGGCTCTAAAGCGTAATCCTAAACGCGTAAAAATGTTTTGATAGGCATGAAACATGGACTCATAAGTTTTTTGCCGGCTGGCATTATCGAGATGAAAAGAATAAGCGTCTTTCATCAAAAACTCTCGGGCACGCATCACGCCAAAGCGTGGGCGGATCTCATCACGAAATTTGGTTTGAATTTGATAGACGCACAGTGGGAGCTGTTTATAGCTTCTTATTTCGCGGCGCATGAGGTCGGTGACGACTTCTTCGTGGGTGGGGCCAAAACAAAAAAGACGCTCGTGGCGGTCTTTGATTTTTAGCAATTGATGACCATAGGCATCCCAACGCTGGCTTTCTTCCCATAGCTCGGCAGGCTGCACCGCTGGCATGAGAATTTCTTGGGCTTGCGTTTTATCCATTTCTTGGCGAATAATATTTTCTACTTTCTTTAATACACGTAATCCTAGCGGCAACCAAGTATAAAGCCCAGAAGCTAGGCGGCGTATCATGCCAGCGCGTAGCATCAATTTATGGCTAATGAGTTCAGCATCAGCAGGAGTTTCGCGTAGTGTGGAGAGTAACAAGTGCGAGGTGCG
This sequence comes from Gammaproteobacteria bacterium, assembly GCA_965230455.1. GTDB lineage: Bacteria > Pseudomonadota > Gammaproteobacteria > CBDDKY01 > CBDDKY01 > CBDDKY01. The sequence goes on along the minus strand of CBDDKY010000003.1, from coordinate 846,121 downwards.
CATGGGTGGCTTTTTCCTATGACTATTAAGCGTTGCACAAATGATACTAAAGTTTGTTCTCATGGCCTAGGGGCTTGTTGTTAATTTATGGTTGTGATTGATAAATAAGTATTTTGTTCAAGACGGGCCCAGTAAACCGTAAGCATTAATTTCTTTTAATATCAGTAGGAAAGTTGGTTTTTGTCTGTGGAAAAATATGATAGACTTTGGAACATGTGTTGTTAAGCGTGAGGAAGTAGCTTATGTCCAACGATTCTACCACTTTAGAATCCAGTCAATTTAATGCCAAAACCTTCGTGAACAGGAAAACCGGCTATTTTCAGTTTCCTGTCTACAAAGTAGACAAACGGTTTGCTGTGCAAATTCATGATAAAACCGATTATAAGCGTGCTTATCGCTGGCAAAGTTATTCCTTGGAAGAGCGGCGAGCTTTTACATTGACCCAATTCGAAGCGAAATTTGTGAAGCCTCAGTTAACGGTAGACGCTTTTCATACACTTTTTGATAATTTATCCATGAAGGCGTTAGCCTCTTTTCAGTATCTAAAAGGGCAAGGGCTAGCTTTAGATAAGCTACAGAAGGAGTCTTATGTTAGTTCATCGGCTAATACCATTTATCGAAATTTGTACGAGCAGGGCTATTTAGACAAACATGAATTTGACAATCCAGAGGATTATCGGCAGTTCTTGAATAAATTGCCCTTGCGCACGCTACGTGCAGCTTGTCAGAAATCACAAATTCCTTCAAAGCTCAAGGGTGAACTATTAAAGAAAGATAAACAAATCGACTTTATTATTTTAAGTAAACGCAAACTGGTATTTCCCTTTGCTTTATACAGAAATGGAAAATTTACCGATGTATTAGCCTACTTTTACGAGCACTATATTCAAGAACTTGAAAAAAATATGCGTCGTTTCCATCCGCTTTATATTCCTGAAATTTGGGCTGCCGCCTTGAAGGCTAACTCTTCAGTTTTACACCCGGAGTTAATCGCTAAAATTCGAGAGAAAATGATGAGTTAACAGGAGAAATCCCGATGGCAACAGTTCCCTTAGCGGATTGTATTTTTTCTATGACTGCGTTGCGTGAGCGTATTGATGACGTCTATCATCAAGATGAAAATGCTAGTGTTGAATATCTATTGACGCAATGTCCGCTGTCCACCGCCGCGTTACAGCGTATTGAGCATGTGGCAGAAAAACTCGTGGAAGGTGTGCGCGAACGACGCTTACAGGGCGGTGCGTTGGATGCATTTATGCAAGAGTATGATTTGTCCAGCGATGAGGGTATTGCGCTCATGTGTCTGGCAGAATCCTTGTTACGCGTGCCCGATGAAAAAACTATTCACCAACTTATCAAAGACAAACTGAGTGATGCCTGCTGGGAAAAGCATCTAGGTCAGAGTGATTCGTGGTTTGTTAATGCGGCCACATGGAGTTTAATGTTAACAGGAAAAATTATTGCGCCCAATAGAGAGCGCAGTCGATTTCTGTATAGCACCTTACGGCGTTTTACCGAAAAAGCCAGTGGGCCTGTTGTGCGTAATGTGGTACGCCAGGCCATGAAAATTCTAGGTAAACAATTTGTCATGGGGCGTAACATGGACGAAGCCTTGCAGCGTGCACAAGCCCATGAAGAAAAAGGTTATCTTTATTCTTACGACATGCTGGGCGAAGCCGCACGCACACAAACCGATGCCGATACTTATTTTAAAGCCTATGAACGTGCTATTGTGCATCTTGCCCAGGCGACCGAAGGGCAAGATCCCAGACACAACGCCGGTATTTCTATCAAATTATCCGCATTGCATCCGCGTTATGAATTTACCCAGCGTCAGCAAGTTGTGGAAGTGCTCAGTGAAAAATTATTAACACTTGCACAGCAAGCTAAAGCAGCAGGCATTGGTTTGACCGTTGATGCGGAAGAAGCGAATCGTCTCGACTTATCCTTGGATATTGTAGAAAAGGTATTTACCGATGAGAGTCTAGCGGGCTGGGAAGGGTTGGGTGTTGCGCTACAGTCTTACCAAAAACGCGCTTTTTTTGTGATTGATTGGTTGGTGGCATTGGCACGTAAGCAACAACGTCGGCTGATGGTACGCCTCATTAAAGGCGCTTATTGGGACTCAGAAATTAAAGCTGCACAAGAGCAAGGGCTTAGTGGCTATCCCGTCTTTACCCGTAAAGCGTGCACCGATGTGTCTTTTTTGGCTTGTGCGCATAAGTTATTACAGGTTACGGATTGTATTTATCCGCAGTTCGCCACCCATAATGCTTACAGTGTTGCGGCGGTATTGGAAATGGCGGGTGAGCAGCAAGATTTAGAATTTCAATGTTTGCACGGTATGGGAGATGCACTTTACGATCAGTTTGCTGAAACGCATCTTGCAGCTATACCTTGTCGTATTTATGCGCCTGTAGGAGAACATGAGGATTTATTACCTTATTTAGTGCGTAGATTATTAGAAAATGGCGCGAACAGTTCTTTTGTTAATCGTATCGTGGATGAAAAAACGCCCATAAAAGATTTAGTAAAAAGTCCTTTAGCTGACGTTTCATCGTGGGTTGATAAGGCACATCCGGATATTCCACTGCCCGTGTATTTATATCCATCTGGGCGTCTTAATGCTAAAGGTGTGGATTTATCCTCACGGCGTTTTTTAACAGAATTAAAAGCACACTGGGATGCCTTAGACAAGAAGCCTTTGCATCTAGGACCTGTGATACAAGGGAAAATGCGATTGGCGGATAAAGCGCCCTTGGTTAACCCAGCCAATACGGCGGAAGTGGTAGGGCATGTAACAGAGGGTTCTATAGCAGATATGGAGCAGGCCATTAGCTGTGCTCGTTTGCATCAGTCTCATTGGGATAAACGTTCGGTGGATGAGCGTGCCCATTGTCTAGAAGCCTTTGCGAAGGCCTTAGAGGAGAATTTTTCCCTTTGGCTTTACCGTTTAGTGTATGAAGCGGGAAAAACGCTACCCGATGCTGTTGCTGAAGTGCGTGAGGCCATTGATTTTTGTCGTTATTATGCTGAGCAGGGGCGTCAGTTATTTTCTGTACCGCAAATCTTAGCAGGACCCACGGGTGAACATAATCAGCTAAGCTTACATGGGCGCGGCGTGATGCTGTGTATTAGCCCATGGAATTTTCCTCTGGCTATTTTTATTGGTCAAATAGCGGCGAGTTTGGTAACGGGTAATGCCGTTGTTGCAAAACCAGCGGAGCAAACCCCACTTATTGCTATTCATGCAGTACAAGCGCTGCATGCAGCAGGTGTTCCTGCAGAAATATTGCATGTGATTCCGGGTTCTGGAGAAATTTTAGCGGGCTATGCGGTTAAGCAAGGTGACATCCAAGGCGTTATGTTTACAGGCTCCACAGAAACCGCACACTTCATTAATCAAACGTTGGCCGCGCGGCCAGGACCCTTGCTACCGTTTATCGCTGAAACGGGTGGTCAAAATACGATGATAGTAGGCTCTACCGCTTTGCCGGAACAAGTGGTGCAAGATGTAGTGGTTTCGGCTTTTGGCAGCGCTGGGCAGCGTTGTTCTGCTTTACGAGTGCTATTGCTACAAGAAGAGATAGCAGCAAAGGTTATTGAGATGTTGAAAGGTGCTATGGCTGAGTTACAATTAGGCTCTCCTAGCTTATTAGCGACCGATGTTGGTCCTGTTATCGATGCAGAAGCTAAAGCTATGCTAGAAACTTACCAGCAAAAAATGCAAGCCCAGGGTGCATGTCTTTATGAGTATCCTATGCCCCAAGGGTTAAGTGTGGGGCACTATGTGAGGCCGTGTGTTTTGCAGATTAATCGTTTATCTGAGCTGGGCAGGGAAATTTTTGGTCCAATACTGCATGTGATGACCTTTAAATTAGCTGAACTTGAATCGCTGGTAACCGATATTAATGGTTTGGGTTATGGGTTGACGTTAGGCATACACAGCCGCATTGATGAACAGGTTGAATTTATTACTCAACGGGCCAACGTAGGCAATACCTATGTCAATCGCAATATGATTGGTGCAGTGGTGGGTGTGCAACCTTTTGGTGGCGAAGGCTTGTCTGGTACGGGCCCTAAAGCTGGTGGCCCGCATTATTTGCAGCGTCTTTGTGTGGAACGCACCTTGACGGTTAATACCACAGCCGCTGGCGGCAATGCATCGTTGATGAGTTTGAATAGTTGAGTAGCTTGTTTCTAACCCGGGCACGATCATGCCCTTTGCAGCAATTGTATCTTTTGTAGAAAAGTTTGGCAGAAATTGAAGCGTTTTCACACAGTAATTTCAACCCTGATTTAGGATAACGCAGTCATGCTTTTATCATTTATCCTAAATTCCGCAGTTGAAATCGTCGCGAGGCTGACTAAGTCGCTGAAGATAAAGGATTTTTTTCCATCTTTTTTGTGAAAGCGTATCACCCATACGGTGAATAAAAAAGATGGAAAAAAATCCTTTAGATTCGGTGAGTTAGGCGGCCGCAGTAGATTTCAACTGCGGAATTTAGGTTTATAGGCAAATGAAAGAATGGCCATACGTTTCTAGGCATGGACGGACATGACACAAGCCAAAACATATGTTCAAATTAAGCGCTGACAAGACGCCTTTTCTGTTTAACTTTTAATCTATTTTTGGGCTAATTTATTGTTTCTGTAGTGTGATTGTTATCTCAAGACGAGCAGATAGCGTTCTGCCATAAAGCTGAGCTATTTTATTTTTTTAACAAGATAGATTAAGATGAAGAGCTTGAGAGCCAATATCTAGCAAATGATTACTGTCTTTTAAGCAAAAAGCTTACCTTTATCTGGATAGCTTTTGTTATGTCATCAAAGTAACGATATGTCCTAGCTTAACATGAACAGACCCCAAATTTTTCGAGGGTGATTGCTGAAGTATGTAAATCGTTACCTTACAGAGAGGTTTCTTATTATATGTCTACCACCGTCTCTTCTAAAAAGGACACACCGGCAATGTCCTTAAAATCACACGTGATGCCTTATTTTGTCTTCTTGTTGGGGACGAGCTTTTATGTTTACGAATTTGTTTTGCAGGTCTCACCTGATGTTATGACCAATCAGCTGATGAAGGCCTATGGTGTGCAGGCCAGTGGCCTGGGTATTATTTCAGCCGCTTTTTATTACGCCTATACGCCCATGCAGTTTCCTGCGGGTATGCTTTATGACCGTTTTGGTCCGCGATTATTGTTGACAGTTGCCATTGCGATTTGTGCTTCTGGTGCTTTATTTTTTTCTACCACCGATAGTGTATGGATGGCAGCTTTTGGCCGTTTTTGTATTGGTTTTGGGGCGGCTTTTTCTTTTTTAGGGGGCCTATTACTGGTTGCGCATTGGTTTTCGCCCAAGTATTTTGCACTCATGGCGGGGCTTGTGCAATTAATGAGCTCGCTGGGGGCTTTTATTGGTGAAGGGCCTATCGCCACTTGGGTTCACCACTTCGGCTGGCGACGAACGATTTTTGATATTGCTATTGTGGGCTTCTGCTTGTCTGCTCTTGTATTTTTAGCGCTGAGAGATAAGCCGGGACATCGCTTTACCCAGATTTTACCAAGACAGAAAGACAAAGAAACGGCGAAAAAGCCGCTGTGGCCTCAGTTGGTGAATGTTTGTAGAAAATCACAGACGTGGTGGATTGCTTTTTATGCCTTTTTGAGTTGGGCGCCTATTGTGGTATTTGCCGCACTTTGGGGGGTGCCTTTTTTGGTTGAGAAATACGACATAAGCACAACTGTCGCTGCTTACGGAATTACTGCCGTTTGGGTGGGCATTGCGCTGGGAAGCCCCCTCATTGGTGTGCTCTCTGATAAAAACTTACATCGGGTTGTATTTTTAGCCTTTACAGGGTTTTTGGGTTTCATTGTTTCCATGTTGGTTATTTACGCAAATTTACCCTGGGTTGTTACGATATTTTTACTGTTTTTCTTTGGTTTAGCTGCTGCAGGTCAAGCGCTAAGCTTCGCTCTAGTCAAAGATAGCACACCCTTGGCGTTTGTAGGTACAGCCATGGGGATTAATAATATGGCTGTGGTAGCCGGTGGCTTGATTTTTCAGCCGCTGGCGGGTTGGCTATTGACCTTGAATTGGGACAATACCATGGTGCATGGTGTGGCTCATTATAGCTTGCATGATTATCGGTTGGCGCTATTAATTTGTCCAGCCTCTTATTTGTTGGCCGGGATTGTTGCTGTTTTCAAACTCAAAGAGACTTACTGTAAAGGCCATTGTTAGGGCCCTAGGATGTATTCAAACTTAACCTAAATTCCGCAGTAGATTTCAACGGCGGAATTTAGGCTTAAGCAAACCCGGGGTCCTAATGGATAGTGGTTGGGGCGGTTTGCTTGGCTTTCTGGAGTAAAAATAACAAAGGCAACATGCCCAAAAAGCTTAAAGCAATGAGGTGAAAGCAATCAATAAAAGCAACGCTGCTGGCTTGTTGTTCTAAGATGTTTCCTAAGTATTGTAAGCTTTGTGCGTTGGTGAGTACACCCTGTTGACTTTGTAGCCAGGCATGGAAATTTTCATTGGCAAGGCTTAAATGCCCACTGAGTCGATGCCAATTGATTTGGGTTTCTCGGCTTAATAAAGTACTTATTAACGAAATTCCCATGGAGCTTCCTAAGCTTCGCCCAAAACTAAATAAGCCCGACGCTTCGGCAGCATCTTTGGCTGGTAGTGTTGTAAAACAAGCTGTGGCCAGTGGCACGAAAAATAGTCCCATCCCCAAGCCATTTATTGCACAAGCGAGCATGATGTTAGCTTGAGGCTCTGCCAAATTGAAATGACTCATGGCATAGGCACCCAGGCTGCTAAGTAATCCACCGATGAGAATAAACCAGCGTGCATCAATGCGGTTGGTATAGCGTGCAACAATAACCATGCCAATAGCACTGGCAATGCCTTGTGGAGCCATAACAAGACCTGTTGTGACCGCCGGATACTGCATGAGCTCTTCTAACAAAATGGGTAGAATAGCGATAATAGCGAAAAGCCCCATGGAAAACAGGGTTACCAAAAGGGTTGCTACAGCAAAATTCTTGTCGTAGAAGAGCCGCAAGTTGATGATATTGTCTTGCGTTTTAATGCCTCGTCGTGTGAAGGTTACTAGCGAACAGACAGCCATCAGTGCGAGCATAACGATGAAGCTGGATTGAAACCAGTCATTATTGTTGCCTTGATCTAACATTAATTGCAAACTGCCAATGCCTAATACTAAGAGGAATAAGCCCACTTTGTCCATCGGCTTTTTTGTAGTGGGTGTTTCCGTAATAAAAAACCATGTCATGGGTAGGGCAACAATGCAAACGGGTACATTAATGTAGAATACCCAGCGCCAATTGAGGGTCTCTGTAATATAGCCGCCTAAGGTCGGGCCTAGGACGGGGCCTGCCATGATGCCAATACCCCAAATGGCCATGGCTTTGCCTTGTTGTTCAACGGGAAAAGTATCTCTTAAAATGAATTGAGATAAGGGGACAAGCGATGCTCCGAAGAGCCCCTGGGCTGTTCGAAAAAGCACGATAGAGGTCAAAGATGTCGCTGCACCACAAAGCACAGAACTGATAAGAAAGCAGGACATGCAAACCAATAATAGTTTTTTTCGTCCAAACCTAGATACAAGCAGTCCCGTTAGTGGCATGACAACGGCTGCTGCCACAATATAAGAGGTCAGCACCCAAGTAATTTGCTCTGTATTGGCTCCCAATGAGCCCATCATATGAGGTAGAGCCACATTGACGATGGTCATATCCAATACTTCCATTACGGCAGCAAGCATCACGGCTGCGGTGATAAGCCAGCGTTGCCAAGACTGTATGGTGGTGAGGTTAGGGCTCTGCATCAGGGGGTGCGCGTATTGATGTTGACGACAGCACTGGCGCCGATACGCAAAGGATAGGCTTTGGAGGGGTTGGTTAACACCACTTTGACTTGAAAGCGTTGTGTGACTTTCACCCAATTGCCAGTGGCATTTTCAGGCGGAAGTACAGAGAACGAGGAGCCACTGCCTCGACTAATGCTGTCAACAACGCCGTTGAACACATGAGAAGGGTACATATCAAGGCGAATAGTGGCGTGTTGACCTATTTTAATTCGAGCAATGTCTGTTTCTTTATAATTAGCTTCTAACCACCATGTTGAGGGGTCGACCAATTGGAAAAGCGTTTGGCCGGTTTGGACTGTGCTACCTAAGCGTAAGCTGAAGTTGGTTAAGTAACCATTTACCGGGGCTGTAACGTTGGTGTAACTTAAATTTAATTTTGCTTGCGCTAATTCAGCTTTAGCCTGTTGGACAGTAGCATTAGCATCACCTTTTTCACCTAAGTTAGCAATGGCTTGTTTGAGTTGATTTTGAGCGGCGGATAGGGCTGCTTTTGCTTCCTCGAAGGCGGCTTTCGTATCATCGCCATCTTGTAGGGAAGCTTGGCCTTTTCGCACTAATATTTTAGTGCGATTGTAATTACTTTGGGCATCTGTAAGGGTTGCTTTGGCTTGTGCTAAATTGTCAGCCGCAATATGAATGGCTTCTTCCTCAGACTGTTCTTGTTGGCGAGCTATTTTGAGTACAGCTTTTGCTTTATCCACAGCATCCTGAAATGGTCGGGGGTCAATGGTGAAGAGTAACTGATCTTTTTTTACTTGTTCATGGTTTTTTACAAAGATTTGTTGAACAGGGCCACTAACCTGGGGGGCAATATAGACAACATTGGCTTGTACGTAAGCATCGTTGGTGCTGGGGTGAGCTTGCTCATACAGCCAATAAGCAATGGCTAGTATCGATAAGAAAATAATGACGAGAAATAAGCTGAGTATTTTAAGAGGATGCTGTTTTAGTGAAGACTTTTTCATGTTTTTTTTTTACAATGGCCATTAGTGTTACATTATATACTCAATTAACGTGAAGATGCTTGGTTTTGATATTTTTTATTACTGAGCTTAATGTGAAGATTGAGCGTCCAGATGATGAGTAGATTTAACCGTTTTGACCGAAGATTGCCGGAGTAATAGCGATTCTATTGCGAGGACAAGCTGAGGGAAAAACGGTTAAAGATGCTCATTAGATGGAATGCTCAAACAGGCATCTTCACGTTAATTGGGTATAATCGGTATTGTCAGATACTGCCACCGCTAAATGAGATAAAAGCCATGCTAAACCGGCACGCATCGCGCCTATTAGGTCTCCTGTTGATCCTGATAACCGCCACAGCCCTTGCGGCTCCCAAGAAAGACCTTTGGGCCCGCTGGGATGTTTTCAATCCAATGTCAACTTCGGTCGTTGATAACCATCTGTGGGCTGCCTTCCTAAAAAAATACGTAGTGACAAACCATCAAGGTGTTAACGTAGTGCGCTATTCGGCAGTGACACCTCAGGATAACGCATTGTTATTGAGCTATCTGAAGTCTATGCAAGCGGTGGATATCGATAATTATAACCGTGATGAGCAATTAGCTTTTTGGATTAATTTGTATAATGCACAGACAGTTTACACCGTACTGAAGCATTACCCGGTGAAAAGCATTTTAGAGATTAACACCTCGCCAGGCGTATTCTCTAAAGGCCCCTGGGGTCATAAAACACTTAGCGTGCTTGGCGAAAAAATCTCTTTAAATGATATTGAGCATCGTATTTTACGGCCTATTTGGAATGATTATCGTATCCATTTTGCAGTTAACTGTGCCTCGATGGGGTGCCCTAATTTGCAGAAAAAGCCCTTTGAAGGCAAAGATATTGATGTTATGTTAGATAAAGCTGCAACAGAATATATTAACTCAGCACGAGGTGTTGTGGTTCGTCAGGGTAAATTGAAAGTCTCTCGTTTATTTATTTGGTATGAAGAGGATTTTGGAAATACGCAATCTAATCTTTTGAAAGTGCTGGATATTTTTGCGGCACCCGCATTAAAAGCACAGCTGCAACGCATTAAGCGTATTTCTGGATCGCAATATGATTGGGCGTTGAATGGCTCATGATAGTGTTGGGGATTGAGACATCATGTGATGACACCGGCATCGCACTTTACCATAGTGAAAAGGGTCTATTGGCTCATGCTATTTATAGCCAAGCTCAAATGCATGCTGAGTATGGTGGCGTAGTCCCAGAGCTTGCTTCTCGAGACCATATTCGGAAAGTACTACCGCTGGTTGAGAGGGTTTTAACAGAGGCGGGTCTCAACAGAACAGCTATCGATGGGATTGCTTATACACAAGGGCCAGGTTTAGCAGGTGCTTTGTTGGTTGGCTGTGCTGTCGGGCGCAGTTTGGCTTGGGCCCTGGATATTCCCTCGGTGGGTGTGCATCATTTGGAAGGACATTTGTTAGCGCCGATGCTGGAAGACACGCCACCTGCTTTTCCCTTTACCGCTTTATTGGTTTCAGGCGGACATACCTTGTTGGCCGATGTGGCAGGTCTTGGGCACTACAAAATTTTGGGCCAATCTGTGGATGATGCAGCGGGGGAAGCTTTTGATAAAACCGCAAAGCTATTAGGGCTGGGTTATCCGGGTGGACCGGCTATTGCCAAATTAGCGCGACAAGGCAATGAACATGCTTTTGACTTTCCAAGACCCATGACACGCCGTGCAGGCCTAGATTTTAGCTTTAGCGGTCTTAAAACCGCGGTCTTACAAACGTGGCAATCCATTGAACAGACCGAACAAGCTAAGGCTGATGTGGCCAGTAGTTTTCAGCGTGCTGTGGTGGATTGTTTGGTAATAAAGTGTCGCCGTACTTTAGAGCAAACGGGTAGCCGCTCATTGGTAGTGGCCGGTGGTGTCAGCGCGAATGTTTTATTGCGGCAAACCTTATCGACTTTATGTGAACGTTTGGCTGTTGATGTTTTTTATCCCTCCTTTGAGTTTTGCACGGACAATGGTGCGATGATAGCTTATGCAGGGTGTTTACGTTTATTACAGGGGTATGGGGATGATTTGTCTATTAGGGCTAGGCCGCGTTGGAATTTGGAGGAACTATGCTAAAAACAATAGCCGATATTCGTCGTGATTATGGTGAGCTCAGCTTAGAAAAACAACAGGCTTGTCACAGACCTTTTGATCAGTTTCAGTGTTGGTTTGAAGAAATATTAACGCGAGAAATCGATGACCCTACGGCCATGGTTCTGGCCACCGTGGATGAAAAGGGCATGCCGGATACTCGGGTGGTTTTATTGAAGCAGCTGGTTAATGAACAGTTTATTTTTTTCACCCATTATAGTAGCGCAAAAGGTAGGCAAATAGCTGCTAATGCCCAGGTTGCACTGAATTTTTATTGGCCCAGCGTGACGCGACAAGTGCGTATTCGTGGCACTATCGAAAAAATTTCCAGAGAAGCGTCTGTTGAATATTTTACATCTAGGCCCAGAGAGAGCCAGCTAGCAGCTCTTGCTTCTCCACAAAGCAATCCCATTGACAGTCGTCAAACCTTGCTCGATAAATTCAATGAATTACAAGCAACGTTGGTGGATAAAACAGTGCCTTGCCCTGAGAGTTGGGGGGGATATTGCGTTAAGCCGGAAGAATATATTTTTTTTCAGGGGCGGGACTATCGTTTGCATGACTCTTTGAAATACATCAAAGACAAGAAGGGATGGCGTTTACTCCGTCTTGCGCCCTAGAGCCAACAGACCTTAGAACTTTTTACCAATTTTAGGCTCTTCATTTTTTAATAAACGTTGAATATTGCCTTTATGCTTAATGAGTAAAATTATGCTCATCACTAATAGCGGTAAGAAAGCTCCCTTAATGAGGAAAAAGCCATAAAAGGGGGTGAGTATGGCCATTGTGATAGCGGCCAAGGAAGAATATCTAAAGCAGGCACACATCAGTAACCAGGTGATTATCATTAATACACCAAGGTAGCCACTGAGTCCTAACCCCACACCCAGTAAAGTGGCAACACCTTTGCCACCTTTAAACCGGAAGAATAGCGGAAAGACGTGTCCTAAAAAGGCAGCAATACCCACCAAACCCAAGGCAAGGTGAGAAGAAAGAAAAAAGCTGGCAACAAAAACCGGGATGAGTCCCTTAAGGCCGTCGCCCAATAGGGTGAGGAAAGCCGCTTTTTTGCCACCAATACGCAGCACGTTGGTGGTGCCTGGGTTATTAGAACCACTTTGCCTGGGATCGGGCAGCTTAAAAATTCGACAAATAATAATGGCAGCAGATAGAGAACCACTGATATAGCCCAGAAAAATAAAAATACCTGCTAATAGAATGCTCATAATTTAGTTGAATTGACTCATTGAGGGATGTCCTATTATCCTATATCGCTGCAAATATATCTATGAGGAACCTACGTTGGTGAAAACACTTGTAAAAGGCCATTTACGCAAAATGCCAGCAAAGTTGGCTGAACCGGTTATTTATGCCTTGGCACTGGATGATGAAGCAGTCCCGATTAATGATTTTTTGGGGCAGCGGGTGAGCTTAAGCTATGAGGGGGTTATCCATTGTGTTGCTTGCGGCCGTAAAACGGCAAAAAGTTTTAGCCAGGGCTATTGTTACCCCTGTATGCGCTCTTTAGCACGTTGTGATATGTGCATTATGAAACCCGAACAGTGCCACTATCATCAGGGAACGTGTCGAGAGCCTGCTTGGGGTGAATCTCACTGTCTGCAGCCTCATATTGTATATTTAGCAAATTCTTCTGGTTTAAAAGTGGGCATTACGCGTTTAAGCCAAGTGCCAACTCGCTGGATAGATCAGGGTGCCACACAAGCGTTATCCTTTTGTCGTGTGTCATCACGACTTTGCTCTGGCTTAGTGGAAGTTATTATTAAACAGCACATGGCTGATAAGACAAGTTGGCAACAAATGCTCAAAGGCAAGCCTGAATCGCTAAATTTAGGTGATATTGCCGCGAACTTATGGAAAGAAATTGAGCATGAGGTGGATGCGATACTGCAACGATGGGGACCTGAGGCCGTTCATTATCTGCCAGAGGAAAAGTCACAAGAAATTGACTATCCTGTAGTAGAGTATCCCTTAAAAATCACCTCATTGAATTTAGACAAAACGCCTAAGATAGAAGGCATGCTACAAGGCATCAAGGGCCAGTATTGGTTGCTAGATACCGGTGTCATTAATATTCGCAAATTTACAGGTTATGAGGTGGTATTTTGTGGAGGTGGTTGAATAATCCTAAATTCCGTAGTTGAAATCTACTGCGGCCGTCTAACTCACCGAATCTAAAGGATTTTTTTCCGTCTTTTTTATTCACCGTATGGGTGATACGCCTTCACAAAAAAGACGGAAAAAAATTCTTTATCTTCAGCGACTTAGTCAGCCTCGCGACGATTTCAACTGCGGAATTTAGGATAATAAGCAGGCAATAAAAGCAGCATAACTTATGAGCTATAAAATTCTAAAACAAGAAGATATTCTACCTTATCTTTCGAAACAGCAGGCTTTGCAGGCCTTGTTTAAGAGTGACTCACAGGTGGATTTGATGGTTGAGGGTAACTTAAACAACCTTTTTAAAATCACCACAAATGATGCTGCATCGTCACCGATTATTCTTAAACAGTCGCTTCCTTATATCCGTTGCTTGGGAGAGCAACATAAGCTTGATAAGCGCCGTATCCTCATGGAAAACAAAGCCTTTAGCTATTATGCAGAGCATGCCAATGGTGTTATTCCCAGGTTCCATCATTTTGATGAAAGCATGTGCCTGCTCGTCATGGAATATCTTCATGAGCATAAAAATTTGACTCAAGCTTTATTAGAGGGTTTGAGCTATCCTCAGCTAGCTCGCCAAATCAGCGAATTTATGGCCAACATTGCTTTTGCTACCTCTAAATTTTCAGTAAAAGGTCGCGCACGTTCGCAATTGTTTAAAGAATTTAACAATGAAATTCTATGCCCGCTGACAGAGCAATTTGTGTTTACTTATCCTTTTGAGTTGCATGACAATAATAGAGTGCCGCCAGGGCTTGAAGCGCAGGTTGAAGCCATGCAGCAGGATAAAGCCATCATAAAAGTGGTCAAACGCTTGAAGAAAGTCTTTAAGGAAAAGCGTCAAGGATTAATACACGGCGATTTGCACACAGGTTCCTTATTGGTCAACGAAAAAGATATGCGCGTCATTGATACAGAATTTGCCATGGCGGGGCCTTTTGGGTTTGATTTAGGGACGCTAATAGCACACTTCATGTTAGCCTGGATACATCATCTTAATACGCAAGGCCTAGCTGATGGGCAATGGTATTTAGAAATGATCCTTAAAGTCAGCACATTTTTTATGAAGAAATTTGCATCGCTGGCAGAAGATGTGGCCAAAAAAGATGATGTTGATAAGCTTAATGCAGAAATTCTTCAGCATACTGCAGGCTTTGCCGGCATAGAAATATTTCGCCGTTTAGTGGGAGCGGCCCACTCACCTTTTTTAACAGAAATAAAAGAACCTGATGCACGGTTTCGAGCTATGCAGCAGGCATTGATTGTGGCGCGACGCTTGTTATTACATTATCACGAAGTTACAGAGCCCAGGCAGTTGCTACAAATTTTGCAGAGTATTTTAGTAAGGAAACCTTCATAAGTCTTGTTCTACAGCCTGTACCTTACACAGTAACACCCCTTTGCCCAGTTGTGCTTTGATAGCGCGCCCAACTCTTGTGTCTTTAGCGTGGCGGATAATTTTTCCAGGTTTTTCGGGGTCCGTAAGAATGCTGTAACCACGCTGTAAGGTGGCCAGAGGGCTTATCATATCTAAACTTTGTGTGGCCTGTTGGAAGCGTTGTTTATGTTGGAAAAGGTTGTGGGTAACGCTTTGTTGTAGGCGGGTTTGCCATTGTTTGAGCGCTTGCTGATGCCTTAGGAGGCGCAGTGTGGGTTGCTGCTGCTGAAAGCGAGACACTGCCGAGGAAAGTCGTAGCCTTTGCCTTTCCGTATAATTCTGTAATGCCTGTTGTAATCGATGTTCCCATTGATCCAGTGTTTGTTGTTGCTGTTGTAAACGTTCAGCAGGATGGCGTAATTGTTTTCTTAAGGCTTGTACATGTTGTTGTCTTTGGAAGAGAAACAGCTGCATGCCGCGACTTAGTTGTTTTGCTTGTTTATTAAGCTCAGCTTGCCAAAAAGTAGCCTCCGGAGCGACACGTTCGGCAGCAGCTGAAGGTGTTGCTGCTCTTTCATCAGCAACAAAGTCTGCAATGGTCGTATCAATTTCATGTCCTATACCACTGATGATAGGAATAGTGCTGTTAAAAATAGCGCGGGCGACAATTTCTTCATTAAAACAAAAAAGATCTTCCAAAGAGCCTCCACCACGGGCCAAAATAAGCACATCACATTCTTGCCGCGCATTGGCTATTGTTAATGCTTCAACAATGTCTTGTGCAGCAGCATTACCTTGTACGCTGGTTGGGTAAATAAGGACAGGGATGGTGGGAAAGCGCCTGTTTAGTACGGCTAATATATCGCGAATGGCGGCCCCGGTGGGCGACGTGACCACTCCAATACGCCGGGGGAGACTGGGAAGCTTCCGTTTGTGCTCTACGGCAAACAGGCCTGCTTTAGCAAGCGCTTTCTTTAATTTTTCAAAAGCTTGTTGTAGTCGGCCATTGCCAGCTTCTTGTATCGTCTCTACAACAAGTTGAAAGTCTCCTCGGGCTTCATAAAGTCCCACTTTGGCAAGTACCTGTAATTGGTCGCCATGCTTGGGCTTAAAGCCTAAACGCTGGATTTGATGGCGGAACATGGCGCAACGGATTTGAGCTTTTGCATCCTTTAAGGTGAAGTACCAATGTCCAGAGCTAGGGCAGGTCAAGTTAGAGAGTTCGCCTTGTAACCAAACCCAAGGGATACTTTGTTTTAATAGTTGATTGACATGGCCATTGAGCTCGCTAACAGAAAGGAGGGTGTCAGGGTTAGGAAGAGTTTCTTTTTTGAACATTTTTTATAAAGTATAGGAGAATAATTTACTGGAACATACAGAAAATTAGCGTTGCTTGTCAATATGCTATAATCTCTTGACACTAGAAGCTTCTAAGGCGCTAATTTAGAGAGGAGAGCCCTATTATGTTATGTCCAACGTGTAAAGATACGCCATTAAAAGTGGCTGAACGTCAACGTGTAGAAATTGATTATTGCCCGCAGTGCCGAGGTGTTTGGCTAGACAGAGGTGAATTAGATAAAATCATCGATCGCGCGGCAGCCGATAGTGCTTCTAGTGCTTCTGAGCACGGCTTGCAAAATAAAGAAACTCACCATGCCAAGAAGCGCAAAAAAAGTTCGTTATTCTCTGAGCTATTCGACTTCTAACAAGCCAGGGGCTTTTTTGCTAAGGACTCGGGTAGAAAAAAGAGTAGTCCCTCAGCCAACGCTTTTTCGATAAGCTGGGATTTATTTTGGCAGCCAAACTTATCCCGGATATGTTGTAGGTGAGTTTCAACAGTTTTAGGAGAAATGGTTAATAGTAGACCTGTTTCTTTGGCTGACTTTCCACGTAGGAGATAAAAAAGGCACTCTGACTCTCGCGTAGAAAGTTGGTGGTTGGGTAAATGTGATTGTATGCTAAAAGCGTGGGCTCTATTTTTGATGAAGCGTTGACTGCTTGAAAAGAGGTATTTACCTAAATTGTGTAATGAGCCTGTTTTTAGTTGGGTCGATTGACCAATCAGCCCGATACATGCGCCTTGGTTATCCCGATAGGGCGCTTTACTGCCGATAAATATTTCTAGCGTGCCATCAGGCTTGGTCCAAGTGTTTAAGACAGATACTTCTTTTTCTTCTTGGATAACGGCCATATCTTGCTCTTCATAGGTGTGAATTAGGCTGCTTTCTTCTTTTAAAAAAACCTCACGATTATGCTGACCGATAATATCCTCACGGTATTTCAGTCGGCATTGCTCGAGTATTTTTTTATTAGCAAAAAGGTACCGGCCATCTCTGTCTTTGACGCCAAAGGTAGCGCTGCTTAATTGGTCCATGATATCGAGGGCATTAAGATGATTCATACGTCTTAGCTCTTTACAAGCGACCGATTTCTGTACAAAACGGTATATTTAGTAGCAGTAGTAAAATCATAACGTGGATTTGCTGAACATTTCAATAAGAATTTTGGCTCAAGTCCTTAAACCAGATGCTCAGCGCAACCTTTAAAACGTTCAATAGCACTCAATAACCATCAGGGCAAATACCCAAAAATCCCCCATGGTTATTTAATAGATAAAAGTAGGAGGCACTATGTTAACTGATAATTTTTTACAGCTAACACCGTTAGATTACTATACTAACTTGTTAAATAATAAACAACATTCTAGTACTATTCGCATTAGCCCGCAAGAAGCTGCTGTGATTTTAAAAACCCATGACTATGGCATAGCACAGCTAAACTCCGAAGAAGCGCGCTTGTTGCACCAAGTAGTAGCTGAGCTAAAAAGCACCACTTGGCCTTAAAGCTATTATTAGTAGCATTTACCAAAATACGCTTTAGATTCAACTACAAGCATAACTCTTTGATTTTCAATCAATATATTATGGTACAATCATCCGATAAATTATCAACTTTGGATACGCCAAAAAGTGACGACACTGTCGTCACTTTTCTAACCTATTGTAATAAAGGTTTTTTTTATGAATACAGATATTGTCAGCAATAAACTTTTCAAAGAAATCAGTCAACTTATTGAGTCAACCAAAGCCCAAGTTGCTCAAAAAGTAAACTCTTCATTGGTCTTGCTTTACTGGAAAATTGGAAGGCAAATTAACCACGAAATATTAGCAGAACAGCGTGCTGAATATGGGAAAGCTGTTATTACTCAGTTAGCAACACAATTAGCAAAGGGATACGGTAAGGGCTTTGATCGGCCCTCATTATTCGGAAATAGCCAGAATGTGGCGCTTCACCAAATCTAACGGCATCACAGAGGGCTTCCACCGCAAAATGAAATTGATTCAACGAAGAGCTTATGGCTTTAGAAATTTTGAAAACTACAGACTACGTGTTAGAGTCCTATGTCGATAATAAAGTGCCCCCTAAAGTGGGAAAGACCCGGAATCGCACCGTAAGTCATTGATTTATATGGTGCCCAGGGCCGGAGTCGAACCGGCACGAGTTATTCACTCGAGGGATTTTAAGTCCCTTGCGTCTACCAATTTCGCCACCTGGGCATTAAACAATGGAGGCTGGGGCCGGAATCGAACCGGCGTACACGGCTTTGCAGGCCGCTGCATAACCACTCTGCCACCCAGCCATAAGCTTCATGAAAATATCAAGAAGAAGATTCTGACAGGGAATAAGCCGAAGATATTCATTAAAACAGAACTAATTTATCTATAAGCATTTGGAGCGGGAAACGAGACTCGAACTCGCGACCCCAACCTTGGCAAGGTTGTGCTCTACCAACTGAGCTATTCCCGCACTATGTGCTCATAGGAGTGCTATTCTAACGCAGTACAATCTGCTGTCAAGGTTTGGGGGCTAAAATAATAAGATTTAGTGGGGAATTTTGGTTTTAGTCTATTTTTTGCTCTATTGTTTCGGCGTTGGCTTGGCTAAATTCTGGCCAAGCAGCTTTCAAATAAAGACACATGGACCAGAGCGTAAGTACTGCTGCCACATACAGCAATGTATAACCGCTATAAAGCAATAGGCGATGCATGCTTGCCTCAGAATAACTAAGTAAAAAGATAATGGCGAGCATTTGCATAAAGGTTTTTGCTTTGCCAATAAAAGAAACAGCCACACTGGTGCGTTTACCCAGCTCTGCCATCCATTCTCTTAGTCCTGAGACGACGATTTCACGGCCCACGATAATGGCGGCAGGTATGGCAATAAAGCGCAAGTGTGGCTCGCCTACGAGCAAAACAAGAGCAACAGCAACAATAAGCTTATCGGCTACAGGGTCCAGAAACGCGCCTAAACGTGTGGTTTGGGATAGGGCTCTGGCTAAAAAGCCATCAAACCAGTCTGTGATAGCAGCTAGGGCAAAAATTAAGGCCGCTAACCAATGAGCCCAGCCAAAAGGCAAGTAGAAAAAAAATACAAGTACGGGAATCAATGCGATGCGAAGAAGTGTCAGTAAGTTAGGTAGCGTCATAGGTCATCCGTAGCTGTTTATTGCTAACAACATGCTACTCTGAAATGCTGATAGGGGCAAGCATGGCTATACCGTTGTGGCATAAATGTTTAAACCTAAATTCCGCCGTTGAAATCTACTGCGGCCGCCTAACTCACCGAATCTAAAGGATTTTTTTCCATCTTTTTTATTCACCGTATGGGTGATACGCTTTCACAAAAAAGATGAAAAAAAATCCTTTATCTTCAGCGGCTTAGTTAGCCTCGCGACGATTTCAACGGCGGAATTTAGGTTAAATCAACGTCAGCAAGCTCTGAAAAAGCTATTTGTTTCTTTACAGTCATACTGAGAGGCATTGCCAGCCAGCTCCACAATATATTCACCTTGCATTTCAGATTTCTGCAGCGGAACGACGTAGGGTAAGCGTTGTTCTTGAAATTTTTGCTGGGTTTGTTTTTGATATTGTTTGGCTAATAGGCAAAATTCTCCGCCGTGCTTTTGTGGGTTGATGGGTTTGCCATCGAGCAAACGTGCGCCGCTAGAGGCTAATTTTTCCATCTCTTCCTCTAACAGTTGGGCGTGCCTTAGAAATTGAGATAACATATGTCTTGCTTCTGGCAGACCTTTTTGTACGAGGGTACAGAAATTTTGCCAAAGCGTTGCTTGAATAATCTTTGGATTAGGGTATTGGCTAAGCAAATTACAAGGTGTCTTATCTTCATGTGTTTGATACAGTGGAATATCTTCATATAAATGAGTAAACAAAAAAAGACGTGTTGCTTCTAATACTGCTTTTGTATGGCCTTTGCAAGCAGCAAGGTAATGAAAATGAAATTTTTCGTTGAGATTGTCACAGAGCAGTCCGTAATGATATTGTGCAGGGGTAAAGCGTAGACGTGTCAAGCCGCGGAAAATGTCAAAGGCTTGCTGTCTTGCTTCACGCTGAGAAGGTAATTGCTTAAGCTGCCCACCAAAGTAGAAATACCATAAGCCTTGGCAATAGCGTTGCCAAGGATAGTGCATGTCACCGTAATTATGGTAAAGCGCTTTTTGAAAGTGTATCAGCGCCTGTTGGGACAGGGAGCGTTGGATGCTATACACGCGTTGTTGTTGCCACAGCAAAAAGCCGCTATAAAAATCTTTGATGGGGCCATAGGGAAAAATGCCCAGTAAATAGCTAAACTCTCTAACTTTGGCAGCAAAGCGTGTTTTTGTGTGATTCATGCTATCAAAGCGCGCTGTGGCTTGTTGTAGTATGCTGGTGAGTTGATGTAACTCAGTAGCCAGTTGTTGCAGGTGGCACGTGGTTTGGCTTTTTAGTGCTTCTAGTGTGCATTGATAGTCTTGTAGCGCTTTTTGGTAGGTTTTTTGTGTTCTAAGGTAGCTAAGGCGTTCTTTTCTATGAATCCAACATTTAAAGTCATGGGGCTGTTTTTTTACAGCTTGTTTGGCATCATTCAATTTATAGCGCATGGTTTTTAGGGTGCGCACTTTATGGGTCAAATTTGGGATGCCTAAAGTTTCATGCTGTTGCTCTATGGCCACGCATGCCGTTTCATTTTCTATGATTTGTTTGCGCCGTTTACGAATACCAAACTGGGTGTGCATAAGTTCTAATAGCATGGTTTTTTCCTCCAATCATCCAATCATCAACAAGTTTCAGTACGTTAATAGTAATAGATGTGAATGCCTTTACAAGGGGAAATAGTTGGCGTATTTATTGCTGAGCTTGCGGGCCAAGGGGGCTAAAATCAGTGCATTAAGCTACTCGGTAAGACAAAGCCTACAGGGGGATAAGCTTTTTCGGCGGGAAGTTGTCGCACTTTCTGTGGGGGTTAGGTAAGAAAGGCGGCTAAAAAGCGACCTAAATAGGCATTGCTGGTCTCATGATTTTCGTTGAGCATGTCCTTGGCCTGCTGAATATAAGGGCCTGGCGAGAGGTCTTTTGGACAATGCGCTATGAGTTTTTCAAGGTTCTCTCGGGTTAATTCTAAATGACATTGAAGACCATAGGTATTTTTATTATAGCGGATAATCTGGTGGGGGCAGCCTGGACTGCTGGCCAAAACATGGCTGCCTGTTGGTAGGCCTGGCATGTCGTTATGCCAATGGCAAACAGAGAGAGAATTAGGTAAGGCTTGTAAACGCGTGTCTTGTCTTCCTGCGTCTGTGAGCGTGATGGGAAAATAACCTATTTCTTTATGCGGGCTGGTTAAGGTTGGCGCCCCCAGGCTTTCGCTGATGAGCTGTGCACCCAGACAAACGCCAAGGATAGGTTTTTCTTCTGCCATGATTTGTTTGATAAAATTAACCTCTTCTGCCAGATAGGGATAATCCTGATAGCGTCCGGCATCTTGTGGGCCACCCATGATAAGTAAAACATCAACATCCTTTTTATCAGGTAGTGCTTGGCCTGCATAACGATGTATTTCTATTAGTGAATGCTGCTGGGCGTTCGCCCAGGTTTGAAAATAAGCGCTACTTTCAAAGGCAGCATGTAACAGACTGTATATTTTCATAAGGCATTAATCCGTTCTAATTGTTGATTTAGCTTTTCTTGTGTTTTTTCCATATCCATGACGCGCTGTTTTTCTTTGTTAACCACAGCCACGGGCGCTTTTTCAACGTAATTAGGGTTGTTGAGTTTTGTTGTTGATTTTTGTAGCTCTTTTTGTAATTTATCCAACTCTTTGTTAAGACGTGTAATTTCAGCACGCTTATCAATAACCTCTGCCAGGGGAATGAAAAGGGTTAAATCGCCCACTAGAGCGGTTGCTGAGGGTGGTGGTGTTGCATCAGCATTTAGCCACGTAATGTTATTGAGTTTGGCAAGGTTGGTTAAATAGTGCTGTGTTTGCTGCAGGCATTTTTGGTCTTGCTCATTGCCTCCGCTTAGTACTAAGGATAAGCCTTTATTGGGGGAAATGTTCATTTCGCCACGAATATTGCGTAATGCTTGAATGATGGATTTAAGCCACTCAACATCATCGTGGGCGCTGTTATTCTTGAGGAGAGCGTTCGATTTGGGGTAAGCGGCTATCATGATGCTTTCGTCATTTATATTAAGCAGTGGAGCTAGCTTTTGCCAAATCTCCTCAGTAATAAAAGGCATAATAGGGTGCAGTAAGCGCAGCAGTGTTTCTAAAACCGTTAACAGAGTAAAGCGGGTGCTGGCTTTGGTCGCTTCGTTTGCATTTTTGTCATATAAAATAGGTTTGGATAATTCCAAGTACCAATCGCAATAAGCATTCCAGGTGAAATCGTAAAGGCATTGCGCCAGTAAATCAAAACGGTATTGCTTAAAGTGTTGATGTGCTTCATCAATGGTTTGCTGTAGTTTCGTGAGAATCCATGCATCAGCAAGCGTAGGTTCACCTTGGGCAATGGGTTTATCTTCCGTGTTCATTAAAACATAACGGGCAGCATTCCATAATTTATTACAGAAATTTCGGTAACCCTCTAAGCGTCCTAAATCAAAGCGAATATCACGGCCTGTGGCAGCCAAGGCGCAATAAGTAAAGCGTAAGGCATCGGTTCCGTGGGCGTTAATGCCGTCGGGAAATTGTTTTCTGGTCGCTTTTTCTACCCGCGCTTTCATGTTAGGTTGCATAAGGGCGGCTGTGCGTTTTTTGCAAAGCGTATCTAGATCAATACCATCCATTAAATCCAACGGGTCAAGGACATTACCTTTAGATTTGGACATTTTATGCCCATCTTGGTCGCGAATTAATCCGGTAATATAGACTTCGTGAAAGGGAATGTTCCCGGTAAATTTAAGCCCCATCATGATCATACGAGCGACCCAGAAGAAAATAATATCAAAGCCTGTGACCAAGACCTGAGCTGGATAAAAGTCTTGAAAAGTCTGGCTATCTTCTAGCCAATCCAAGGTTGAAAAAGGCCACAGTGCGGAAGAAAACCAAGTGTCTAACACATCATTATCTTGCTTGAGGACAGTGTCAGGGCTCAGATTGTATTTGCTGCGTACGCTTGCTTCATCACAAGCCACATAAACACGGCCCGTTTCATCATACCAGGCAGGAATACGATGCCCCCACCACAATTGTCGACTGATACACCAATCTTGTAAGTTATTCATCCAGCTGAAAAAAGTATTAGACCAGTTTTCAGGTACAAAGCGTATTTGGCCAGTTTTAACGGCGTCAATAGCTGGGCCAGCGAGGGGTTTAACATTAACAAACCATTGGTCGGTTAGATAAGGCTCTAAAATTTCGCCGCTTCTATCACCACGCGGTGTTTTCAAAAGATGTGGCTGTGTTTTAACCAGTAAGCTTTGTTGCTCTAAATCGGCTAATATGGCTTTGCGTGCCTCAAAACGGTCCATGCCTTGATATTTTTCCGGGGTATTCTCGTTGAGTGTGGCTTCAGGGGTTAGGATATTGATAAAGGGTAAGTCATGGCGTTTACCTATTTCATAATCATTGAAATCATGGGCGGGCGTGATTTTCACACAGCCGGTTCCGAATTCTGCATCCACATAATCATCAGCAATAATGGGAATGTCTCGTTGCGTTAAAGGTAGCGACAGTGTTTTGCCGATGAGAGATTGATAGCGCTCATCGTCGGGATGAACGGCTACAGCGGTATCGCCTAAGAGGGTTTCTGGGCGTGTGGTTGCAATGGTTAATTCGCCCGTACCATCGCTAAGTGGATAAGTGATGTGCCAGAGGCTGCCTTGTTCTTCTTCTTGAACAACTTCTAAATCGGAAATAGCTGTATGGAGCGTTGGATCCCAATTGACTAAGCGTTTGCCGCGATAAATTAAGCCTTCATCATACAAACGTTCGAAAGCCTCAATAACGGTTTTAGATAATTTAGGCTCCATGGTAAAGCGTTCACGTGACCAATCAATGGAGCTACCGAGGCGACGCATTTGGTTACTGATGGTGTTGCCAGATTTTTCTTTCCATTCCCAAATTTTTTCGATGAAAGCTTCACGGCCCAAATCGTGGCGATTAAGATTTTTCTGTAGTAATTGGCGTTCGACCACCATTTGTGTGGCAATACCGGCATGGTCACAGCCACCTTGCCAAAGAGTGCGGCGACCTTGCATGCGCTGGTAACGAATTAAGGCGTCCATGAGGGTATGTTGAAAGCCATGGCCCATGTGCAGCGTGCCGGTGACGTTAGGCGGTGGTAGGGGGATGCAGTAGCTTTTCCCTTGGTGAGTGGGCTTAAAATATCCTTTTTCTTCCCATGTGTTATAACAATGTTTTTCGATATTTTTAGGTTGGTAGGTTTTTTCCATGGTGTCACTACAGGTTATGGGTGGTTATTTCGAAGCCTTGCTGTTGGTAAAGGCGGTAATTTTGTCGTCCTTGTTGGCGCCAATTCTCATCCTTGGGAACAATTTCCAGGGTTTTGGGGAAGTTTTTCGCAAAGTTTGGCGGTGTTAATGCTAGATTCATCAACGCATTGTAAGCATTGTTGTCGGGAAGGTTGTAGCCTATGATAATAGGCGTTTGTGAAGCTGAAGAAGCGTTGTTTTGTAGACAATGAGGGACAAAACTACTGTCTTTAAAGCTCCATAGCCTGTCATTCATATAAGCGGCAGCTTCTGCGTCTTCGGTATAAATAAACAGACGGTTTTTTGCTTTGAAAATTTTTTCAGCCAGTCTGCAGGCAAAATCTAGCCGTGCTTGCACGCCTGCTGATGACAGCAAGTAAAAATTAACGTTCATCGGGTGATTCCCGGCCCTTAGCTTCGTTGTGCATAATTAATCAAGTATTGTGTTAGCAACGGCACTGGGCGTCCGGTAGCACCCTTGGTGGGGGTGTCCACAAAGGCGGTGCCTGCAACATCTAAATGAGCCCAATGGAATTTCTTGGTAAAGCGGGATAAGAAACAGGCCGCTGTGATACTGCCTGCTATCGGTTTTTTACCAATATTACGGATATCGGCAAAAGTGCTGTCGAGGTTACTGTCATAGGGCTCGCCAATAGGTAAGCGCCAGAGTAAGTCGCTTGCCTGTTTGGCGGCGTTACTGAGGTCATGGGCCAATGGATCATGGTTGCTGAAAAGGCCTGAGTTGGCGTGGCCTAAAGCCATTAGAATAGCACCGGTTAGTGTGGCAATATCAATAACCACAGCAGGATTAAATTGCTCGCAATAGGTGAGTGCATCGCACAGGATTAATCGTCCTTCGGCATCGGTATTGAGTATTTCGATGGTTTGGCCTGACAGGCTTGTGACAATGTCGCTAGGTTTTGTGGCCTGTCCATTCACCAGATTTTCGGTGGCGGGGACTATGCCCATCAAGTGGATGGGTAAATTTAATTGTGCAACGGCTTGCATGACACCCAAAACCGACGCCCCTCCGCACATGTCATATTTCATGTCTATCATGCCTTGAGGGGATTTTAGAGAAAGGCCACCGCTATCAAAGGTGATGCCTTTACCCACAAGAATAACAGGCTTTTCCCCGGCAGGTGCATTGTTATAGGTCATGCGAATTAATTTAGGGGGTTGTTTTGATCCGCGCGCCACAGAAAGTAGGGCCCCCATGCCTAAGGCTTCCATTTCTTCTTTTTCTAAGACGACCGTATCGATTTTATCGAAGGTTGCCGCTAAGGTCTGGGCTTGTTCAGCAAGATAGGAAGGGGTACAGATATTGCCAGGCAGATTGCCTAAGTCTTTACACAGGCTCACACCTTCTGAGATAGCCTGCCCGCGTTTAACGGCGGCTTCGGCTTTGGGTAAATCAGCGCGGCTACTCACGCTGATAGTTATACGGCGTAGTGGGCGGCGTTTATTGTCTTGTTTGGTTTTTAATTTATCAAAAACGTAGAGGGCTTGATGAGTATGCTCTACAGTCTGTCGTAGTTTCCAATGAATGTCTCGTCCTTTGACATTAAGCTCAGTTAGAAAAGAAACGGCATCCATGGAGCCTGTCTCATTAAGCACGGTGATGCTTTTGCGGATGATGGCTTGGAAGTGCTCATCGCTTAATTCGCGTTCTTTACCACAGCCAATTAACAGGATTCTATCAGCTAGCACATGAGGGACATCATGTAACAGTAATACTTGGCCTCGTCGTCCTTCCATATCGCCGCGGCGTAAGAGCTTACTGAGATAGCCGTCACTGAGTTGGTCAATTTGTTCACCCGTATGCGACAGGCGACGCGGCTCAAAAACACCAACGATCAAACACGCCGTGCGTTGTTTTTCGGGGTGTCCGCTGGTGATATTAAATTCCATGAAGGGCTCCTTAATGTAGGGCCTGTTGACCATTCATCTTTTTGCTCAAATACTGCGTTAAATTGCTTGCTCCGCGGCTCACGTATTACGTATACATTCTGCTGCTCGCAAGCAATTCGCCTTATCTTTGAGCAAAAATCTTGAATTGTCAACAGGCCCTAGTCGGTTTAGGTGGCGCACAACCTTGAGTCAAGGTATAATGGCCGGCCAGCAACAAAGCCTCTATTTTAGCAGGTTCTTACGCTTTATGGTAATGCTCTCCAGTCATGACAACGTAGAGGTTGACTCAAAAACGAAGGTTTCCAAAAAATGTCGTGAGTGCGAGGAAATGCTGTAACCACTAGGGAATATGTCCATAACACCATGATTATCTTTCGTTACCTTTCTCGAGAAATTTTTGCCAACATGGTGGCTATCACTCTGATTTTGCTGCTTATTTTTTTAAGCAACCAATTTGTGCATTATCTTTACCGAGCTGCAGAAGGTAAGTTTGCCGGTGGTTTATTGCTTAAGTTTATGGCTTTTCAAATCCCTTACTTATTGGGTATTCTTTTACCGTTGGGTTTTTATCTTGGGATTCTAATTGCTTACGGACGTATGTATTTAGACTCAGAGATGTCAGTCTTGTCGGCTTGTGGGCTGAGCCGTTTGCGTCTCTTGGGTTATACCCTGTTGATGGCCCTTGTTGTCGCCATGGTTGTGGCGGTTATTACTTTTTGGATAAGCCCTATGGTCTTAGCGGGTAAAAATAAATTACGCCAGCAGGCGCGTGATAATTTGTTGCAGACTTTGCTACCTGGGCGTTTCGAAGCTGTGGATGGCGGGCGGCGTGTTTTTTATGTGGAAAAACTATCGCGAGATAGAAAAAGAGCTGAGAATATTTTTATGGCATTTGAGTCTCCTGACCCCAGGCCTCAGCAATTCAAACAGACAACGGATACTAAAGATAAACCAGAAAAATTATCCCGCTGGGGGGTAATGTCTGCAGCCAGTGGCTATCAATATCTAGACAAGCGCGGTCATGCCTATGTGGTGGCAGAGGACGGTTATCGCTATTTTGGTACAGCTGGAGATAAACAATATCGCACCGTGAAGTTTGGTGAGTATGGAATGGCTGTGCCTGATATGGACAATAAAAACCAAAAATTTAACACCAATAGTTTACCAATGAGCCAACTGTATGTGCATCATCACGAAACCCCCTTGCTGGAGGCAGAATGGCAGTGGCGTCTGTCTTTGCCGTTATCCGTATTTTTAACCACTATTTTAGTGGTGCCATTATGCCGTATTAGTGCGAGGCATGGTAAATTTACGCAATTTATACCGCCGGTGTTGGTTTATTTGCTCTACGTTAACATGATGTTTGTAGGGCGACTTTGGACTGAACGACATATTTTATCGCTTTGGTGGATTCATGGTGCTTTTTTGGCCCTGGGGCTTGCTATTTGGGTTTACCAGACGGGCTTGAGGCGTAGCGTTAAACTGCTTGTGCCAGGTAAGAGGGTTGTCGCATGAAACCTTCTATTTTACAGCGCTATATTGGTAAAACAATTACACAAACTATTCTAGCCATCACCGCTATTTTTTTGGGGTTAGATATTTTTTTAACATTAGTGGCGCAAAAGCATTACATTGGTCGCGGTAATTATGGCATTTTGCAGGCGTTGGAGTATGTGTTTTTATTAACACCGAGTGTGCTTTACCAACTGTTTCCTATGAGTGGTTTGTTGGGAAGCCTGGTCGGTTTGAGTTTTTTGGCCAATAAAAATGAATTGGTGGTCATGCGAGCTGCAGGGATGTCCATTCAGCAAATTATTTTTTCTGTCGTTCAGGTAGCTCTCGTTATTGTATTCTTTGTGGCCTTGTTAGGTGCTTTTGTTGCACCGTTAACCACACATTATGCCAAAACACAGCAAGCCGTTGAGGTAAGTGGTGGGCAGGCCTTAACGACTAATCGTGGCACGTGGGTGCGAAACGGAGATGATTTTGTACATATCCGCATGGTTACGCCCCATAGTCAGTTGCACAACATCAGTATTTATAGCTTCAATGATAAGCATCAGCTAACGGCCGAGTCTTATGCGCAATGGGCAAATTTTTCAAAAGGGCATTGGTGGTTACATCACATTGTCAGAAGTACCATCACCGATAAAAAAGTCACGGTAACGCATATTAAGCAGCGTCCTTGGGATTTTGCCATTGACCCTGATTTATTAAAAGTAGCAGCCATTGAGCCTGACCAAATGCCGTTGTGGCGATTATTACCTTATATTGATTATTTAAAAGCTAATAATCTTAGTGTGACCACCTATGCGCTAAGTTTTTGGCAGCGGATTTTTCAACCTTTATCTACATTGGTGATGATTCTTTTGGCAGTGCCTTTTATTTTTGGGCCTTTGCGTAGTGTTAGTGCCGGATTAAGAGTGATTGCCGGCGTTGGCATGGGTTTTTCTTTTTATTTAATGAACCAATTCTTTGGGCCTTTTAGCGTGGTATATCAATTCCCGCCGGTGTTGGCAGCCTCCCTGCCGACGCTACTTTTTGCGTTGTTAGCTTATTATCTTATTGTGAGGACGCGTTAGCTGACTTTCGGATAAAGCATAGGAGATATCAGGGAGCTTTTGAGCTTGGGGCTGGCATATTTTTCTCCAGTCTTGTATAGATTTGTACGGTGTCCATAGGCCGGCAGGTGGCTGTCGCTTGCCGTACCATGTTGAGCAAATAACCCCGATACGTATCCCGCTTCTACGGGGGGGGCTTCATTAGCTTTGGGGCAATTTTTGGTTAATTGTTTATAAAAGTCATTATAACTAATTCCGTTTGTTTTGTCAGTTGTGAGTGAAAAAGTTATCGCCTTGGGTTTGAGGTTATTAAGCAGCGACTTGCTAGCATAGGTTTGCTGGCGTATCTTATTTATCTCCTTGGGAAGAAGTTCAGGCTCATCGTTCATTTCTGGTTGTGGTAGTGGTGGTATTGAAGGTATTTCAACAAACTTCAACTGGTCATGAGGGATGTTAAATTTATAGATAGCCTTATAAAGGCGCCATAATGCTGCGTGCATAGATTGGTCATATTCAAGCAGGGCCTTTCGAACCTCTTTATTAGAAAAGGTCGTCAGCTGTTCAAGCTTTGTTTGACAGATAGCCGAAGTGGCCTCCTTGATGTCTTGGAGTGACTTTATGCAAGACTTTCCGGTTATACAAAAAAGTTGTTCGATGGTTTTAGCTATTGCGTAATAATCACGGGTGTAGAAGTAGTAACTATATCCTTGTCGCGCAAGTGATGTATGACTTGGGGCTATATAATCTTTTGTGCCCTCATTGGGCCCCATGAGCCCGTAAATGCCGGCAGATCCGAGGTCAATGAGGTATAGTATGGCTTTTCCTGCATCGTCAATGCTGATGCGGTTATCTCCATCTACCTCAACAATAATGTTATCGGGTTTTATGTCAGCGTGGACGATGTTGTGTTTATTAAGTTGCCCGAGCAAATCAAAGAGAGCTAAGGCAATGGCTTTTTTTGTTGCATCGTTAAGTTGAGGAGTTGGCTCGCCGGCGACAGAATATTGCTCACCGGACAGGATACTGCCTAAGTCTGGTCCGTTGAAGTAGGGTAGGATAAGACAGACATCGTCCGAGGGTAAAACCTGTCGTCGGCCTCTAGGGCGGTTAGCTTCTCTATCATGAAGTACATTAAACAAGACTAACTCTTTGATAGACTGATAGTAATTTCCTTCAATCGAGTCATGAAGGTTGTTTGGGTCTTTTTTAGCCTGCTTAACAAATTTGCTTGGCGAATAATAACCTAAAATGTCCCCATCCTTATCAGACAGAATACAAAAACTGGGGAAAAAAGCATCTCCAAAGCCTGTGTTTTTCGTGGTTTTTATTTCATAGACCAGCCAGCGGATATTCTCATCATTGGCATGGTGTTTATAGCGGTGCAGGGCGACGCTTTGCTGGGTGTCTTGGATTTTTTTGCTAATAATTATTCGTAAGTTGTTTTGCTTGATGGCGAGCTTAATTTTTTTTGCAAATTCAGATTTAAAGCGCTTGTAGATTACTATCTTTTCTAGTGCGCTGCCGTTAAGAAATTTGGAAGAGTCCGGGGTTTTTTTGCTGATATGTGTAGGCGAGAAATGTTCGAAGGGATAATCCATAACGGGGCCATTGTCGTAAAGGAAAGAATAATTGTACAGGATAATGTCAGGCTAGGCAAAAAAAAGGGCGGCGAGGAGTAACGCCGCCCGAGGACTTGGTTGCTTGGATAAACAGTATTTTAAAAGCATATTTAGGCTTTATAAGGCTAATTTTATGAGCTTAGAGGGCCTAAGTTCACAAAACCCCTTGCCTCACCACACCCTGGCAAATGAGGATGCTAATGAACAAGTCATTTGTTTAAGCATGGCGTACCATTTAAACAATGCCCAGTCAGTTAACAGCCTCGGGCTCATCATCCATAATGATAATGCCAGGGTATGCTGAAGGGGCCAGTCCTTTGGCGTAGGTTTGTTACAGCAGCGTCCATTATATTTTAGCCTAAAGTCAGCCTCGCGACGATTTCAACGGCGGAATTTAGGTTTAAGTAAAACATAATGGGCGCCACTGTAAGAAACCCTTGTTTTTTAGCGCTTGGCGCTTCAAACTTCATCCTGAAATCCTTAGAAGTCATTGTACGGCGCTAGTGCTTTTTGTGTAGACTATAAACTGCAAAATTCCAACAAGTATTTGGTGAGATTTTTTTCTTATTTCTTAAATATCAATAAGTTGCAATTGCAAAAGTGCTTTTTTTAGCCGAAAATTTCTTTTTTTGAAGAAAAAAGAGCGTGTTTATTGAGACTTTTCCTACAGCTGATGGGGTTATTTAGAAGATGCAAGGTGGATAACAGCTGTTTTGCTGAGGCTATCATAGAACGTTAGTCTTTCCTGTTGAAATAGCATCCACAAAAATCCCAGGCCCAGCAATAAGGTGAAACTCATGAAGGCCATGATGAGTCGAATGACAAGTTGTTTGCTGGTAAGCGGGGCTTTATTCGTGCTGATGAGCTGGATGTGCCAGGCTCTCATGCCTAAGGTTTGTCCACCTTTACGCCAGAAACCCAAATAGAATAGCGCCCATATGGTCAATAAACTGCCTTGATAAGCAAGATTGCCAGGTTCTATGGCGTGGCCTTTACGAAAGAATAGCAGCAAGCAGGTAGCAAGCATCCAGAGTGCGACCAAAAGAAAACTGTCATAAATCATGGCAGCAAGGCGGCGCCAGCAGCTGGCGTTTGTCAAAGTGGAAGATTCGTTCACGCTTATCCCGGCTCTGTAGCGGTTAAGTTTGCTTGTTTTTTCATGGCTGGGTCTGTCAGGCCTAGGCCGGCAAAGCCTGCGTGCCAATAATGGCGAGCATCACAGCGCCGGCAGGGCATGCTGATTTTAGGATTGTCCTAAAATCCTCAGTCGATTTCAACGACGGAATTTAGGATTATGCTTGGTCTTTTGTGAGCATTGTCTCCAAAGCAAGTAATAGACTGGCATATGACCAAGCATTGCCTAGAATTTAATGCACAGAGAGGGTGATTGGGTATATTTGACTCAAGGATGAGGAAAGTGGGGAAAAAATTAACAGAGTGGGTGGCTTATAGCCTGTTTAGTGTATTGGTGGTTTACACCTTTGCGTTAGTTTATTTTGGTTTTCAAGGCGTTGAAGATAAACCGGCCGTTTCTTTTAACATTAGTTATGAGCCAGCATCGGTGTTGCCTTTAGCCGCTCAAGAGCAGAATCTTTTAGCTGAGAGAAATAAACAGCAGCTTAATAAGCATGAGTCTACAAAAACGGCTAATGTATAACTTACCTATTACGTTCTAGTGTAAAGGATAAAAGCGATAACATGGCGTCGCGGTAGTCTGATGCCGGCAGCACGTCTAGTGACGCTTTAGCATGCTGGATGTGTGTGTTGGCTAATGCCCGTGTGCGCTCTAGGGCTTGCGTTGTTTGGATAATTTCTTGGACGGAAGAGAAGTCTTCACATCCTTTGGTTTTGAGGGCTTGCTCAATAAAGCTTTTCTCTTTATTGGAACACGTTTCTAAGGCATAAATTAAGGGAAGGGTTAATTTTCCTTCAGCAAAATCATCGCCGGGATCTTTTCCCATATTTTCTGCATTACTCTGATAATCTAATACATCATCAACCAATTGATAAGCCAAACCTAGGTGTAATCCATAGGTTGACATGGCTTCACAGATGGGTGGGGGTGACTGCTGTATCAGCGCACCCATTTGGCAGGCGGCTTGGAATAAAATGGCTGTTTTGCAACGTAGCATTTCCATGTAATTTTCTTGGGAATGATTGGGTTGCTCCATATTCAGCAGTTGTAAAACTTCCCCTTCCGATATGGTGTTGGTTGTATTCGCCATCAGTGCCATTATGGGCATGCTCTGTAAGGCAACCATGAGCTGAAAACTACGTGAGTATAGAAAGTCTCCTACCAATATACTGTGAGAATTTCCCCAGCGGTCATTGGCTGTCTGTCTTCCCCGGCGCAAATGAGACATATCCACAACATCATCATGAAGCAGGGTTGCTGTGTGTATAAATTCAATAATAACAGCTAAATGGACGTGCGTTTTCTCTTCATAACCGCAAGCCCTAGCTGCCAGCAACGTTAAAAGGGGCCTTAAGCGTTTGCCACCGCTATTGACAATATAGTGGCTGATTTCTGAAATCAAAGGAATATGAGAATGCAAGCTGTCTTTAATCAATTGATCAACATCAGCCATATCCTGTTTCATTAAAGCTCGCACCGCTGTTAGGGGCATAGTTGAAGACTCTTTGTACTATTGAATGTCCTCATGCTAGTGGTTTGGTGGGGGATTTGTCAAGCAGCAGGTTTAACCCTTGTTAAGATACAAGGTTAACACAAGATTGGCTTAACATTGGGCACATTACCTACAAATAATGTTTTAAGGAAATTTGGCATGAATCCTGCGTAAGTTTGCTATACTTAGAGCTGTGGGAAAGGATGCCTGCAAACAAGAGGAGGACCGCAGCAATGTCTCATACTAACGAACAATTATTACCTCATGCCCGTTTATTATTTACAGCGCAAGCACCCAGCATTGAAGATTGTTGGTGTCAGGGCTATCAAGGCTTTATCATGGATGAAGCAGAATCTGGAAACCCTTATCAGAAAACAAGTTCTGAACACCAAGCCTGGAATGATGGCTGGTGGAATGCTTGTTTAGGCGAAGAGCCTTTATTTCCTGAAACATTGGAAAAATATGGGCTTGATGCTGATGCCGCATTAGCGCATGCGTTACCCCATGAACGAGCGTCTGCGCCAATCAACAGTGTGCCAGAATTTCTTTGGTTTCGTAGGCTTTGTGAAGTAGGACTTGCTTTATTGGCGGCTATGCTTTGTGTTGAGTTGGCTGAAATGGCTTTTTAAAGTTCTCACCTTTACAGCCGATAACCATTAATAGGCTACATGGGGATTGGGTGATGAAGGTAAAGTTTAAAGAATGTCATTCATCGGAAGAGGTGATGGAAAGTGTGGCAGGGATAATAAAGCTATTTGAGGAACGTTATGGTATTTCTCATTTTCGTGATGTGGAATTAGACGTTGTCTTGATGAATGATTATGACGAAGATGTTGAAATTATTGATGCGCACACAGAAGAGGTCTTTGATATCTTTGAGGTGCACAAGACACTGGAAAATAAAGACACATCAACGCCTTATTTGCGCTTAGCGGTGGATAATACCATTCATTGAAAGCTAGGGCCTGTTTGGTCTCTGTGCCGCTGATATTAAATTTATTGGGAGGTTGCCTTTCGCGAGCCTCTCAATTGCCGTGCTTGTTTTTGGAAAATATGTCGAGTGATAATTTGTTCATCGGCTTCTCCGAGCGAGCAGAACTGTGTTGCAATACGATAGGGTGTATTGGTTTCATCACCATCAGAATCTTGTCGGCAGTCGACAATTTTAGCTAGACTCATAATGCCGTGATAGCTAGGCAACAAAAAGAATTTAAGTTCTAGATATTCGCCTACGTTTGCCGGTGTCGCTGAGAAAAAAGCAAGCCCGCCTGCACTTAAGCTGACCGTGGTACTTGGACGTTCCTCACTACTTAAACAAACTCTGGCTAAAATCTCAATTTTATGATTGAGCACTTTTAAATATTGACTGATTTCAGGGTATTTTTTACTTAAGGTTTGCAGTAATTCGTTATTATCCGTATCAATTTGATGAAGGGAGTTGAAAATACGTAGCTGCCTGTCATCAAAATTTTCGGTATCCGGTGATAGCGCTGAAGAGTCTTGTTGCCAAGACTCGGCTTCTTGTTCATTGAGCATACGATATGAGAGTTCAATTTCATCCATGATTCGGAAATAATCGCGCTCATAATCGGAGATGGGGGTTGTGTCTTTCATAGGTTTTCTCTCTGACTTAAGGTATACTCTGTAACAACGCTAATTTTAATTACGCAAGAAGTGTGCCATGATTTTCCGCCCCTTTACGCTCTATATTGGTTTGCGATACACACGGGCCAAGCGGCGTAACCACTTTATTTCTTTCATTTCTTTGACCTCGATGCTGGGCATGGCGCTGGGTATCACGGCACTTATCACGGTCCTATCGGTCATGAATGGCTTTGACCATGAAATACGCAGTCGAATTTTAGGCATGGCGCGTCAAGTCAGCCTCGAAAGCTATAGCGGAAAATTGAGTAATTGGAATAAGCTTATTAACCAAGTGAAAGAAAATCAAGAAGTACTGCACGTTGCACCCTATGTGAGTGGACAAGCCCTTCTAACACATTTTGGACAACCGAAGCCTGCTTATGTGGTGGGCGTGGACCCAGCTCGTGAAGCAGAGCAAACAGATATTGCTAAAAAAATGGTCTTTGGTTCTTGGGATGCTCTAAAGACACAAAAATTCGGTGTTGTTATTGGGCAGACCTTGGCGAACAATTTGGGTTTGCGGGTTGGGGAAAAAACAACCTTATTAATTCCAGAAATGACGGTAACTCCCGTCAACATCATGCCGCGTTATAAGCGTTTTACCGTGGTAGGAATTTTTCATGTGGGAAATGGGTTTGGCTATGATAGTTCGTTAGCTTATATCAATCTAAGCGATGCACAAAAATTATTCCGCTTGGGGAATGCTGTAACTGGGTTGCGTTTGCAGCTTCATGATGTTTATAAAGCCAATCAAATAAGCCTTGCGCTTTCAACGATGTTGGGTGATTCTTATAATATCTTTAGTTGGACAAAGACCTATGGCGCTTTATTTAGCGCCATTGCCTTAGAGAAAACCATGATGTTTCTCATGTTGCTCTTGATTGTAGCGGTAGCCATGTTTAATTTGCTCTCCACCCTGGTGATGGCGGTCACGGATAAACAAGCTGATATTGCTATTTTACGAACCTTAGGTGCCACGCCAAGAGAAATCATGACCATTTTTGTTGTGCAGGGTGCTGCTATTGGCTTTGTTGGCATTATTTTAGGAATTATTGGTGGTATTTGGCTTGCGCTGAATGTGACCGGTATCGTTAATTGGATACAGGGTTATTTTCATCTCCAGTTGTTGTCCTCTAATGTTTATTACGTCAATTTTCTTCCCTCTTTATTAAAGACATCAGATGTTGTCCACGTTTGTATTGCAGCTATTCTCATGAGTTTGCTTGCAACGCTTTATCCTGCCTGGAATGCATCCAGAGTTCAACCGGCGGAGGCACTGCGTTATGAATAGTATCCCTGTTTTACAAGCAAAAAAAATAGCCAAAACCTTTTCAGAAGGCAAGCTTTATACCAGTGTATTGGATGAAATTGACTTCACTGTGCAAGAAGGTGAGCGCATTGCTATTATTGGTAGCTCTGGTTCGGGTAAAAGTACTTTATTGCAATTGTTGGGCGGGCTAGAAAAGCCAAGTCGTGGGACGGTGCTTATCAAGGGTATAGACATCAATAAACTGTCTTCAGGCAAACTTAGTCGTTTGCGCAATCAATACATGGGATTTGTTTATCAATTTCACCATTTGTTGCCCGAGTTTAGCGCCATTGAGAATATTAGTATGCCTTTGCTGATTGCTAAAATGAAGCCAAGGAAAGCACTGGAAAAAGCGCATGCCCTATTAGAGAAAGTAGGCTTGGCTGACCGTGCTATCCATAAAGTGGCTGAATTATCAGGAGGAGAGCGGCAGCGGGTTGCCATTGCGCGTGCCTTAGTTGCAGGGCCCCATTGTGTGCTTGCTGATGAGCCTACTGGAAATTTAGATCCGCAGACCGCTGATAATGTTTATGGAATGATGTTGTCGCTCAACCAGTCCCTAAATACCAGCCTTGTTATTGTGACCCACGACATGAAATTAGCGCAAAAAATGGACAAAATTTATAAGATTGATAACAAAAAACTTTATCCACTTTAATTTTTTCTTGCTCTTATGTTCACCTGAGTTGAGTATAGCTTTCTTGCGCCTAGATATCCCATTAACTACACTAAGAAGAGTTAGTTCTTTAGCCCAATTCTTTTGCCGTGATTAATAGGATTTATAAAAAATGCACAATATGCCTCGAAAGCTGTGTTTCTCCGAGCCATTAAAAGGCTTTAGTTTAATAGAAATGTTAGTGGTTTTAGCTATTATTACGGTAATTGCAGCTATTGCCTATCCAGCTTATACAGAACATGTTGTTGCATCAAGGCGAGCAGAAGCGACAGTGGCCTTGAGCGATTTAGCCGCACGTGTGGAACGCTATTATTCAGAAAATAACACCTATGTCGGTGCGACTATTGTAGGAATGAATGCGCCGAGTACGACAGAAAATGGTTTTTATAATTTACAAATAACAGCAGCGACTGCAACAACCTATAGCATTCAAGCTGTACCCACGGGAGCGCAGGCCAGTGCAGATACCGCTTGTGCTACGTTAACGCTTAATCAATTAGGGCAAAAAGGCATCACAGGATCAGGAACGGTGCAAAACTGCTGGTAACGTAGGATGATGAAAATGGTAAAACAAGATCTCATCGGTAATTGGAACTACCCAACAACTATCCATTTTGGCTTGGGTAGAGTAGCGGAGTTAGATGCTATTTGTAAAAAATTAGCTATCCAAAAAGTGCTTCTTGTCACTGATAATAATTTATTTGATTTATCATTAATCAATGAGCCTATTGAAGCGTTAAAAAATTTAAATATAGCGATTAGCTTTTTTATTGAGAATATAAACTCAGTTAGAGAGGAAGATGTCAAAAAAGGTATAGAAACGTTTAGGCAAGCCAATGCTGAACTTATCATCGCTATTGGGGGTGGAAGTGTTTTGGATATGGCAAAAGCCATTGCATTAGGGAGTGTTATTATTGGCGATATCTGTTCTTTAAATCTGAATGCGCTTGAGATAACTGCTCAGGAAAGCCTTTGCCCTCTAATTGCTATACCAACCACAACCAGTGCAGATTCTGCCGTTAATGCCAGTTTTTTAATGTACAATACTTCCGCTAATCGCTACCAATATGTTACGCATCCAGCCTTATTACCTAAATTTGTCATTGCTGATGCTGCATTAAGCGCAGGTTTATCAGCGCATTTAACAGCAGCAACAGGTCTGCATGCGCTGAGCAATCATCTAGATTCCTATTGTAATGAAACTTTTCAGCCTTTTTCTACAGGCCTTAACCTGGAAGGGATTCGGTTTATCAAAGAAAATTTATCAATAGCTTATCAAGATCCCAATAATTTGCAAAGTAGAGGATATTTATTGGTCGCTGGTTTGATGGGAGGTATAGATTGTTATCATGCTTCGGGTGCAATGCATGCTTTATCACAAGCATTAAGCACACAATATGGATTGCACCAAGGGCTTTTAAAAGGTATTTTATTACCTTACGTTTTAATGTTTAATCGCCAAGCTATTGAAGCGAAAATGTCGCACCTGGCTCATTATCTAGGTTTGATTTCGCCTTTGTTTAGTGCTGTTTTTGAGTGGCTTATTACCTTTAGACATGAGCTTAATATTCCTCATACATTAAAGCCTCTTGGTATTAGTATTGATTGTGTTGATAGTGTATCAGCAATGGCTAGTCAATACCTTGAAATAGAAAACAATCCTATTCCTTTAGATGCTGATAGTATAAAAAAAATATACTTAAATGCTATTTTAGGCGAATTATAGTTAAGTAATTTCAGGTAAGAAAAATGAATAAACTTACCTCTCAAGCGCTATTAAAAAAAATTAAAGCCTCTCGAGGAAGCGAGGATGATTATTTTCAATTAGCAACGTTCTATAAAAACAATAACAACCTCAAAGAAAGCACGCTTATTTTAAAGCATGGGCTCGAATATCACCCTAAAAGTAAGCTTATTCATAATTATCTAGGAGAGATTTATGGTAATTTAAAAGACGTTGAGCAGGCTGTGTTTCATTATAAAGCATCACTTCAATTAAATAATCAACAGTATAAAATTCACAACAATCTTGCTAACTCTTTTAACCAACTGAAAAGACTAAATCTTGCGGAACTTCATTATAAAATATCTCTCAAACTAAAAAGTGGACAAGTTGGTGTAATAAACAACCTGGCCTCTTTGCTTGTAAAAAAAGAAAAATATCAAGAAGCAAAAAAATATTTCATACAATCTCTAAGTTTGAATGGGCGTAATATCCATGTGTATTATGATTTTGGGCGATTATTTTGGAAAATGGGGTGCGCAAAGGAAGCGTTTGACTGCTTTAGAAAAGCACTATTGCTTCAACCTTCTGAGTTTGTTATCTATAGCCAATTTTTATTAATCGCTAATTGTATTATTGCAGATCAAGAGCAGCTTTATCAGCTTCATTGCGAATGGAAAACACTATTTTCCAAGGCTCAACAACTCGGCCGCACGCTTCCGAGAGTAGTTTCTGGTTTTATTTCGTCTACACGGGAAACCCCATCGTCTTTGTCTCAGGGGCTAGCCCCCGAGATTTCTCACTTTAAAAGTGATTGTTCAATAAATAATGAAAAGCCTAATAAAAAAATAATCATAGGGTTTGTTTCAGCAGATTTTAAACGCCACTCTGTTGCTTATTTTGTTCAGGCTATTTTTTTAAAATATTCTAGAGAAAAATATCAGTTGATTTTATATGCTGATGTTTCACAAGAAGATACTGTTTCTACAGAAATAAAATCCATGGTAGATGGCTGGAGAAATATTAGTGGCAAAGATAATGAGTTTGTTTACAAGCTTATAAAAAAAGATTCAATAGATATTTTATTTGATTTAAGTGGACATACCTATAAAAATAGGTTGGCTATTTTCTTGAATAAAGCAGCACCCATTCAAATAAGTTATTTAGGTTACCCTAATACTACAGGCCTAGAAGAAATAGCTTATCGATTGACAGATGCGGTTAGTGAGACAAAAGATTCCCATAAGTTTCATAGTGAAAAATTAATAAAGCTTCCGGGCTGCTTTCTGTGCTATACAGCTGATAAACTTTCGCCCCCTGTAAACAGATTGCCAGCACTAACACAGAATGAAATAGTTTTTGGAAGCTTCAATAATCTTGTCAAAGTAACGGATGAGGTCTTAGAACTTTGGGCAAAAATTCTAAAAGAAATACCTAAAAGTAAACTTTTATTAAAGGCAGGTGGCTTAGCTTCAACAGAAGTCAAGCATTTTTATCAAGAAAAATTTATACAGCTTGGGATTGCTGCTAATCGTATTCAGTTGATGGGGCATTTAAATGCTTACCAAGAACACTTAGCTGTTTACCAGCAAGTTGATATTGCCTTGGATAGCTTTCCCTATAATGGTACCACAACAACCTGCGAAGCCCTATGGATGGGTGTGCCCGTGATCTCTTTTGTTGGTAACAGGCATGCTGCGCGCGTAGGATTAAGTCTATTAAGCTCTCTTGGGCTTGAAGAATATGCAGCGCAAAGCAAATTGGACTACCTTTCCATTGCTAAAAATTTATCGAAAGATACAACTAAACTTCAACAATTAAGAATGACATTGAGAGAAAAAATGCAGCAGTCTGAACTTATGAATAGTGATTCTTTCTGTAAAAAATTTTTCAATGTCATTGATTCTATCTACTCTCTTGACCCTCTTTAAGTGGCAAGTGCTTGACATTTTATAAAAAAAATAAGTCAAAAGTTTGCCCAAAATAGCAGTCTGTCGATATAACTCTTTAATTTTAAATGATAAAAAAGTGGCATGTGCCTTGCAGTATCGCATGCATTAAAAGATGAGGACATCTGAGATGGCTAAAGAGAAAGATGATATTGATGCACTAGAAGGTGATGAAGAGGTAAAGCCTAAGTCTAAGAAAAAACTTTTCATCATTCTTGGTGCTGTAGCTGGTGTTTTATTATTAAGTGGTGTTGCTGGATTTTTGTTGTTACCGGGTGATGATGATGCTGTTCTGACAGATGAGGTTTTAGCTGTTGAGGAGGATGCTGGGATAAAAGAGGCACTCTATCATGAACTCTATAAGCCTATTGTTGTTAATTACCGTGATATATCTGGGCGTAGTCGATTTTTGCAAGTAAGAGTAGTTATCTTAAGTAGAAACAAACATAGCTATGAATCAGTAAAACACAATAGCCCTCTTTTAAAAAGTAATTTAATTGTTCTATTTAGTGGTGAGGAATATGAAGATCTCACTACTTATGAAGGAAAGGTAGGTTTGGCAACTAAAGCACTTGATGAAGTTAATCGATTGCTGGAGCAAGTAGATGATAAAGCTCGAGCCGAAGCCGTTTTTTTTACTGACTTTGTGATGCAATAATATGGTTGATGATGTACTTTCGCAAGATGAAATAGATGCGCTTATGAATGGTGTGGATTCTGGTGCTGTTGATGTCAATGGAGATAAGACTTCAGGAGATGATAGGGATGCAACTGGGAGCGGATATCAATACTATGACTTTTATAGCCAAGAACATATTATTCGTGGAAGAATGCCCACTTTAGAGGTTATTCATGAACGCTTTATTCGTGAATTCAAGTTAGAGCTTTATGATTTTCTTGGTGTTGAAGTGGAGGTTGAGCTAAAAAGTATTGAAGCATTAAAGTTCCAAGAACTAAGAGACTCATATGAATTGCCCACAAGTTTTAATATTGTTGAGATAAACCCGCTACATGGAACTTCTCTTTTTATTTTCAATAATAAGCTTCTGTTTCTTTTGGTTGAGAAACTATTTGGTGGTGATGGCAGAATTGAAAAGAGAGAAGAGGGAAGAAATTTTACTCCAACAGAGATAAGAATAAAAAATATTTTAATGGAAAAAACCTTAAGGATTTATAAAGAAGCATGGAGCCCAATTTTTAATATTGATACAAAGTTTTCAGCAGAAGAGTTTAACCCACAGCTTATTAATTGTTTGACGGCAAATGAAATTTTGGCTGTTATGCAGTTTGATTTAACCATAGATATTGGACAAGGTAGTATTGTGGTTGCAATGCCTTACTCCATGCTAGAACCAATTCGAGAAAAATTAAACTCTGCTTTAGGTGGTAGCACATCAAAAGCAGATGCTTCATGGTCTAATGCACTTAAGAGAGAGTTGCAAGATGCA
This sequence comes from Gammaproteobacteria bacterium, assembly GCA_965230455.1. Classification (GTDB taxonomy): domain Bacteria; phylum Pseudomonadota; class Gammaproteobacteria; order CBDDKY01; family CBDDKY01; genus CBDDKY01. Next base: position 804,319 of record CBDDKY010000003.1, on the reverse strand, counting down.
AAAATTGGCGTTTCAAGTATTTTGTCAAAGAAGACATTAAGACTCAGTGATGTTATGAAATTAAAAGCAGGGGATATTATTCCCATAGATTTACCTGAGATAATCACAGTTGATATTGAGTCTGTTCCTACATTAAAAGCAAGACTTGGAAATTCAAAAGGAAATTTTGCATTAAAAGTAGTAGACAATAAATAAAATAACAAGGAGAGAGTATGAGCGAACAAGAGCAGGTTGATAAAACACAAGAAAAAGCAGAAGATGCAGCAAAAGCTGCTCAATTTGATAACTTACAAGCAGAAAATACTAATGTGGGTTCTGGTAATGTCAACCTTGAAATGATACTAGACGTTCCTGTCAATGTCTCTATGGAAATAGGGAGAACAGAAATGACCATTAGAAACTTTTTAAAGCTTAATCAAGGTTCTGTTGTTGAGTTAGAAAGAGCCGCTGGAGAACCTTTAGATGTATTAGTGAATGGAACACTAGTTGCACATGGTGAAGTGGTTGTTATAAATGACAAATTTGGTATTAGGCTTACTGATGTAATTAGTACAGAAGAGCGTATTGAAAAATTAAGAGAGTGATAAAATGAGAAGAATTTTTTTATTTGTTTTTCTTTTTATCTCAAATACGGCATTTGCTGTAGAGAAAATAAAAGGAAGTATGGGTGCTATAGATGTCAAATCAAGTCTGATTGATGTGGTGATTGGTTTGTTAATCGTTTTTTCTATTATTCTTATTCTATCTTTTTTTATTAAGAAAATGAATTCCTTTCGATATAAAAAGAACCTTAACATGAAGGTTGTTGGTGGTCTTGCGCTTTCTCAGAAAGAAAAAATAATCATGATTGAGGTTGAAGATAAAAAATTACTTTTGGGTGTTTCTCCTGGGAGAATTAATAAGCTCCATGAGTTTTCTATCCATAATAAGGGAAAATATGAGAGCTAAATTACTTTTTTCTTTATTATTTCTATTGATACCAGGTATGGCCTTGGCTGATGCATTATCTTTGCCTGCGTTGACTGTTGATTCTGGGGCTGGAGAAAAACAGACCTATAGTGTTAGCCTGCAGATATTGGCGGTAATGACCTTTTTAACATTATTACCAGCTGTATTAATGTTGATGACTTCATTTACTCGAATTATTGTTGTACTAGCTATTTTAAGGCAAGCTATTGGTATGCCACAAACGCCAACAAATCAAATATTAATAGGCCTTGCGCTTTTTTTAAGCTTATTTATCATGGCTCCTGTTTTAGAAGAGGCTAATACGAAAGCCTTAAAACCTTACATGGCTGAAAAGATATCAACGACTGAAGCATTAGAACGTGCCATTAAGCCCTTTAGAGCTTTTATGATACAGCAGACAAGAGAAAAAGATCTCAATCTATTTTTAAATATTTCAGGTAAAAAAGAAGTAAAAAACATTGATGAAGTTCCATTAACTATTCTTATGCCAGCTTTTGTTACCAGTGAGTTAAAAACAGCTTTCCAAATAGGATTTTTACTTTTTTTACCTTTTTTAATTATAGATTTAGTTATATCCAGTGTTCTAATGTCTATGGGGATGATGATGTTATCACCCCTGATAATATCGCTTCCTTTTAAAGTAATGCTTTTTGTTCTTGTAGATGGATGGGGAATGGTTATGGGAACCTTGGCAGCAAGCTTTATGATTTAATCAGAGGTTAAAATAATGACACCTGACATTATGTTAGATATTTTTAGGCAAGCCATGGTCATAGTTGTGCTGATGGTTTTTGTCTTAGTTATTCCTGGTTTAATTGTCGGTTTAGTCGTTGCTATGTTTCAAGCTGCAACACAAATTAATGAAATGAGCTTAAGTTTTATCCCTAAACTATTTGTGACTATTCTAGCTTTAGGGTTTTCTGGACCTTGGCTTGTAAAAATAATAACAAATTACACTGTTACTTTGATGAATGATATCCCTGGTTTCTTGGTGTAAGATCATGGAGTATTCACTAGCAGCTTTAGAAATACAAATGCTAAAGTTTCTCTGGATTTCTTCAAGGGTAACAGGGTTCATCATTGTTCTTCCTATTTTTAGCGCAAGGTATGTTAGCCCTGTGATAAAAATAGCCCTTATTGTTATGTTAAGCATCGGTATTTTCCCAGCAATTTCAACACCAGTATCAATGGATGCCTTGAGTCTTTTAAATTTTATGGTTATTGCTGAGCAATTTATTCTTGGCATGGCAATGGGATTTATTATTTTAATTGTTTTTCAAGCATTTATTATTGGTGGACAAGTTATTGCTATGCAATCTGGTTTGGGGTTTGCCTCATTGGTGGATCCTAGTTCTGGTGTTAGTGTGCCAATTATTAGTCAATTTTATATGATGCTAATTAGTGCATTGTTTCTAGCATTAGATGGTCACCTAAAAGTATTTAGCTTATTATTTGATAGTTTTCAATATCTGCCTTTATTTGATTCACATATAAGCTCATCAAAACTCTACAATATCATAGAGTGGTCAAAGTGGATGTTTATTGGTGCTTTGCTGGTTGCCCTGCCTGCTATTACTGCCTTGCTTATTATTAATATAGCTTTTGGTGTCATGGCAAAATCAGCCCCTCAATTAAATATTTTTGCTGTGGGTTTTCCGCTAACGATGAGTATAGGACTACTCATTATCTTGCTTACACTTAATAGTGTTGCCTCGCAATTTCAAGAATTTATAGGGGTAGGGCAAGAAGTTATTCGGAGTGTTATTTTCGAGGTATCACATGTCCAGTGATGATGCTCAAGAAAAGTCGCAAGAAGCCACCCCGAAAAAGAAGGAAGATTCTAAGAAGAAAGGGGTTGTTGTTCGCTCAAAAGAATTAAATACTGTGGTTTTGCTGCTGCTTTCATCAGGGATGATACTTTTTTCTGGAAATCTTATTGTGGAAAAATTTAGTGAGATAATGAGGAAAAGTTTTATTCTGGAGAGGGAGGTGATTTTCGATGTTTCTTTTCTTGTTCAATACTTGAAAGATATTGTTTTGGATGGGTTTTACTTGTTGATTCCTTTTGCAGTAATTTTGTTTTTTGCAACACTTGTTTCTGGATCTGTTTTAGGCGGAATCCAGCTTAATTTAGGTTCGCTTAAGCCAAAGCTTGAAAGAATAGATCCCATTAAAGGTATTAAAAAAATAATTTCTATTAAAGGGTTAATGGAACTTGTTAAGGCAATGTTAAAATTTGTTATTATTGTTAGCTTTTCACTGCTTTTCATCTATTTTAATTATGAGAATATTCTAAGCTTGTCTTTTAAGTCTTTTAATACATCTATTGTTGAGGCTTTTGAAATTATTGCTTTTGGATTTGTCTCAATTTCTGCTTCAACTATCATTATTGCATTAGTAGATACCCCCTTTCAAATTTGGAATCATAATAAGCAACTAAAAATGAGTATGCAAGAAGTAAAAGATGAGATGAAAAATACGGATGGTAATCCTGAAATAAAATCTCGGATAAGAAGAGTGCAGCAAGAAATGGCAAGAAAACGGATGATGCAAGCTGTACCTGATGCCGATGTTATTATTACAAACCCTGAGCACTATGCTGTTGCACTTAAATATAATAAGGAGTCTAGTGGCGCTCCTGTGCTTTTAGCAAAAGGCTGTGATTTTATTGCTCAACAAATCAAAGCTGTTGCTATTTCTCATGAGATTGAAGTTGTTGAACTTCCTCCTCTTGCGCGTGCTATTTATCATACAACCAAGCTTAATAAAGAAATACCATCTGAGTTATATGTGGCTATTGCCCAGGTGCTCGCTTATGTTTATCAAATAGATAATTCAAAGAAAGGATTATGTAAGCGTCCTAAAAAGTTAAAAGAAATTGTTATACCTGAGAACATGAAGTATTAAGGATAAAGAGAATGAAAAATACTAACTCTCTTAATAATATGGCCTCTCTATTAACCAAAGGGATTGGTACGCCAATACTATTGATTATTATAATCTCCATGTTGGTTTTGCCCTTGCCACCATTTTTATTAGATACGTTATTCACCTTCAATATTGCTTTTGCACTTGTTGTATTGCTAGGGGCTATCTATACAAAGAAACCGCTAGATTTTGCGGTGTTTCCCACTATTATTTTAGTGGCTACCTTGCTTCGTCTAGGATTAAATGTTGCTTCTACCCGAGTTGTTTTATTAAATGGACATACGGGTTCTGATGCTGCAGGTCAAGTAATTAAATCTTTTGGTGAGGTTGTTATTGGTGGGAATTACGCAGTTGGTCTGTCAGTTTTTGTCATCTTGGTTATCATAAACTTTGTTGTTGTCACCAAAGGTGGTGGAAGAATTTCTGAAGTGACCGCGCGATTTACCTTAGATGCAATGCCTGGAAAGCAAATGGCGATTGACGCCGATTTAAATGCTGGGTTAATAAGTGCTGAAGACGCAAAAAAAAGAAGAGAAGAAATCTCTTCGGAAGCTGATTTTTATGGGGCAATGGATGGTGCTAGCAAGTTTGTTAGAGGTGATGCAGTTGCGGGTATTTTAATTCTTCTAATTAATTTAATTGGTGGTTTAGCTATTGGTGTTGTGCAGCATGAGATGAGTATGGGGCAGGCAGGAGAAAATTATGCGCTTTTAACCATTGGTGATGGTCTGGTAGCTCAAATTCCTTCCTTACTCTTATCAACAGCAGCTGCTATCATGGTTACTAGAGTTTCTGCGGAGAAAGATGTAGGCAGTCAAGTTGTTTCAGAGGTTTTTAGCCAGTCAAAAATACTTATAATTTCAGCAGGTATTATAGCGCTTTTAGGGGTAATTCCTGGAATGCCTCATGTTTCCTTCATTACATTATCGTTAGCTATGTTTGCAATTGCTTATTTTTTAAATAAAAATAAAAATAAACTGCAGCCCGACGTTAAAAAAAGTAATGAGCCTTCTGAAGAAAAAAAACCTCCGGAAAGTAAAGAATTTGGCTGGGAGGATGTTGAGACAGTTGATGCCATTGGATTTGAAATAGGCTATCGTTTAATCCCTCTTGTTGATAAAAAGCAAAATGGGGAATTAATGTCGAAAATAAAAGGGGTGAGGAAGAAATTATCACAGGAATTAGGTTTTTTAATCCCAACTGTCCATATCAGAGATAATCTAGATTTGTCTCCTAATAGTTATCGTATAAATTTAATGGGTGTTTGCGTGGCTGAAGAAGAGGTTTATGTCGATAAATTATTAGCCATTAATCCTGGGCAAGTCTATGGCAAGCTCAATGGAATTAAGACACAGGACCCTTCTTTTGGCTTAGAAGCCTATTGGATAGATCTTAACGATAAAGATCAGGCTAATACTTCAGGCTATACCGTTGTAGATCCTAGTACTGTTATTGCTACACATATTAGTCAAGTTTTGAAAAATAATGCATCTGAACTATTAGGTTACGAAGAAGTTCAAAAACTATTAGAACGAATAACAGAGCAAACACCTAAACTTATTGAAGAGCTAATTCCTAATGTTATCCCGATGACAACGATTGTAAGAATCATGCAAAATCTTTTGCAAGAAGGGGTACCTGTAAGAGATATTAGAAGTATTATAGAAAGTATTGCTGAACATTCCACCAAAAGTCAGTCTCCTGACTTTCTTCTAGCTGGGGTAAGAATAGCTCTCAAACGATTAATTGTACAAAATATCAATGGATTAGAGAAGGAGGTATCTGTTTATACATTAGGAGCTGAGCTGGAACAGATATTGCAGCAAAGTATGCAAGTGCAAAATGAAGGGACACCACCAATAGAGCCTGGGCTACTGGATAGACTGCTAAATAATGTGAAGGAAGCTGCTGAAAAGCAAGAAAGTACAGGACAAACACCTATCTTGCTTGTTTCTGATTCTATTCGCTTAATGCTAGCGCGCTTTATTAAGTCAAGGGTTCCTAGTATGCATGTGCTCGCTTATCAAGAGATCCCTGAGGATAAACAAATAAGGGTATTAGGAGCTGTAAACTAAGTATGCATTTAATTAAAATAAAACATTCATGATGTATTTGTGATGAAGGATATAAAATGAAAATGAAGCGCTTTTTTGCAGTAGATATGCGCAGTGCCATGGCAGAGGTTAGAGAACTTTTTGGTTCAGAGGCTATTATTATTTCCAACAGAAAATTGGGCGATGGCGTTGAGGTTGTTGCTGCAATTGATAAAAATATATCTTCAGTAGAAGACCTTAGTATTTCTACAAAAATGCAATCTGCTAAAGAAGATAAAAAAACACCAGAAAGTAAGTGCAGAAGTGGTAAGTATCAGTGGGCGGAAGATCCTTCTTTAACCGCTATAAAGTCAGAAGTAAAAGCATTAAGAGGAATTTTAGAGAATCAATTATCTGGATTAGCTTGGAGTAATTTAGAATTACATAATCCAGTACAAGCAATGATTTTAAAAAAACTAACATTTCTTGGTATTACAGCTGATGTTGCTCAAAATATTATTTCACTGATAGATGATTCATTTGATGAAGAAAAAGCTTGGCAATTTGCTTTAGCGAAGCTTATGGGCTTAGTGCCCATTTATAGTCAGGATAAATTAGAAGAAGGTGGTATTATTTCTTTAGTGGGGCCAACGGGGATAGGGAAGACCACCACTATTGCTAAGCTTGCTGCACGATTTGTTCTTCGCTATGGCGCTAGAGAGGTGGCACTTATTACGACAGACTCTTTCAGAGTAGCAGCTCATGAGCAACTGAAAATCTACGCTAACATTTTAGGTGTAAATGTTCATGTTGCTTCTGATGCAATTTCTTTAAGACGCTCTTTAGATACTCTTCAGGGTAAGCGTTTTGTCTTGATTGATACAGCAGGAATGAGCCAAAGAGATGTTTCTTTAGCTGAACACTTATCTTTATTAAATATTTCAGGTAAAAGTGCTAAACATTTTTTAGTACTGTCAGCAACAAGCCAAACTTCAGTGATTGAAGAATCTATTAGAAGATATAGTCCTTTGTCTATCACAGCTTGTATACTTACCAAAACGGATGAAGGTATTCGAATGGGAGAGGCATTAAGTAGCATTATTAAGCAAAGACTACCTATTGCTTATACGACAAATGGACAGCGTGTTCCAGAAGATATTAATGTGGCCCGTTCTAATGAAATTGTTGAGAATATTATTAAAGTTGTTCAGTCTTATGGTGAGGATAACAGCGATATAGCTTTGGCTCTTAATTTTTCTAAGGAGATAGTAAATGGGATTTGAGAATAACTATAATTCCGGCACTCAAATGAATGGGCTACATAAAGCCATGGATCCCAATCCTGTCCAAGTAATTGCGATCACTGGCGGAAAAGGTGGTGTTGGAAAAACAAGTTTATCCGTTAACTTAGCTGTGGCATTAGCCTCTCATGGCAAAAAAGTTATGATCTTAGATGCTGATCTTGGTTTAGCAAACATTGATATTATGCTTGGAATAAACCCAAAATATAATTTGTCACATGTTATTAATGGCGAAAGAGATTTAGGTGAAATTATTATTACAGGTCCCGAAGGTATAAAAATAGTCCCAGCAGCCTCCGGTCTTTCTGAAATGGTGACATTAACAAATAATGAGCATATTGGACTAATAAGAGCTTTTAGTGAGCTTTCGGAAGATGTTGATACCTTAATCGTTGATACAGCAGCAGGTATTTCTGATGGGGTTGTGAGCTTTGCACAAGCTGCCCAAGAGATATTAGTGGTTGTTTGTGATGAACCAACATCTATTACTGATGCTTATGCTCTAATAAAATTACTTCGAAAAAATCATGATATTAATAAATTTAGAATTCTAGCCAATATGGTGAGAAATCAGAATGAAGGAACTAATTTATTTAAAAAGCTAAAATTAGTTAGTGATAAATATTTGGATGTAACGCTTGAATACATTGGAGCTATTCCTTTTGATGAGAATGTTAGGAGAGCCATAAAGGCACAAAAAGCCTATTACAGTATTTATCCCGCTTCTAAAGCATCAATGGCAGTTCAAAAGTTATCAAAAAAGGTTATTAATTGGCCAATTCAAGCCAGTGCTAGTGGTAATATCGAATTTTTTATTGAAAGACTGATACAAACGCAAGCAACATTGCAAGGTGGAATAGCGTGAGAGGGCTTGAGAGTTACAACGAAAATTCTCCCAACACGAGTGAGGCTATGGTTCTAAAGCATGCTTCACTTGTGAAGAAAATTGCGCAGCATTTAAAAAATAGATTGCCGCAAAGTGTTCAACTAGATGATTTGATTCAGTCAGGAATGCTTGGTTTATTAGAGGCATCGAAAGGTTATGATGAAAGTAAAGGAGCAAGTTTTGAGACCTATGCAGGTATTCGGATAAGAGGAAGCATCTTAGATGAATTAAGAAAGTCAGATTGGACACCTCGTTCAGTCCATCGTAATGCAAGGAAAGTTGCAGAAATTGCGAAAGATATTGAAGGTCAAACAGGTATAGCAGCTAAGCATGCTGATATTGCAGAGAGAATGGGGGTTACCCTCGATGAATATTATAAGATTCTTAAAGACAGTAATAATACCTGTATTATTGGATTTGATGATTTAAGTGTGGAGAAAGATAATTTTTCTGAAGGGCTATCTTCAAGAATAGTAGAACCTTTAGAAGGTGCACAGAAAGATGATATTAAACACAGAATTATACTCGATATTAAAAAGCTTCCTGAAAAAGAGCAACTTGTTCTTTCATTGTACTATGATGAGGAAATGAATTTGAAGGAGATAGGTGAGGTGCTTGGTGTAAGTGAATCAAGGATAAGCCAAATTCACAGTCAAGCAGTGCTTAAGCTGCGGACTAAATTAAAAAGTTGGGATAATAAAAAAACGTAAGAAAAATAGAAATTCAAAGTGCGCTAACTATACCCGTAGCGTTTGAGTTTTAGGTGTTGCATTAAGCTCCACCATAGAGCACGCTATTGTTTTTCTAGGCAGATATTATAATGAAAAAACACATGGATTTATTAAGTTTTCTGGGGATTTTTCTTGCTATCTTAGCCGTATCGTTGGGCTGGGTGCTAGAGGGCGGAAGTTTAGAGGGCTTACTTAATTTGCCTGCCTTTATTATTGTTTTTGGGGGTACTCTAGGTGCAGTGTTGATACAAACCCCTTATGATATTATGCAACGTGCTTTTAGAATTTTACCATGGATTTTAAAACCACCAAGTGTTTGTCTTCATTTTTATCTTGAAAAACTGGTTCGTTGGAGTCATGTCTCCAGAAGAGATGGCTTACTAGGCCTAGAAAAATTTGTTTCCCGTGAGCCAGACTTGTTTCTTAAAAAAGGTCTTGAGTTATTGGTAGATGGGAATGAACCTGAGGTGATAAGAAATGTCCTGTTATTAGAGCTGGAAAATAAAGAAGAACATGATTTAGAGGCGATGAGGTTTTTTGAGGCTATGGGAGGCTATAGCCCTACCATTGGTATTATTGGAGCTGTTATGGGGTTGATTCATGTCATGGGGAACCTCGATGATCCTAGTAAATTAGGTGCAGGGGTTGCGGTTGCTTTTGTTGCAACTATATATGGTGTTGGCTTTGCTAATCTACTATTGTTACCTATCTCAAGGAAACTCAGCAGCATTATTTCAAAGCAAAGTTTATCACGGGAACTTATTATTGAGGGCCTTATTGGTATTGCTGATGGTGAGAATCATCGAGCATTAGAGAAAAGATTAAAAGGATTTTTGAAATAGAAAATAAATTAAGGTGGATCCTATCTAATGAGAAGGAAGAGAATAAGAGGAAGTGAAGATAACCATGATAGATGGTTGATTTCTTATGCAGATCTTATTACGCTTTTGCTTGGATTTTTTGTTGTTATGTATGCAGTTGCTTCCTCAAAGAATGGGAGTATAGAATTTATAAAGCATGCGATTAGTGAATCTCTTGCTTTAAATATTGAAAGCTCAAATAAAATTAAAATTGGTGAATACTATAAAAAACTTCCTAATAGCTTAGTTGAACCTTTTTTAAAAGAAAATCATAAGCCTTTACCTCAAAAAGAACATGCGGAATTAGCTAGTAAAAAGGAGGGTGAAAGTTTATCTGCTTTTGATAATAGTAATGAGCTTTTAAATGAATTATTAAAGCAAGGACTCATTTCTGTTACCAAAAATAATATTGGCTTAGAAGTCGAGCTAAAATCAAAATTTATTTTTAAAGAGTCAGGTTCTCAGCCTACCCCAGAAATGGAGGTGGTTATACGCCAATTAGCAGCGGTATTAGAAAAGGGAGAAAACCCTATATTAATACAAGGATTTACAGATAATACGCCGGTTGATCACCCCTATTATCCTTCCAACTGGGAGCTTTCCGCATTAAGGGCGGCAGCCATTGCGCGTCTTATGACAGATATGGGGGTTGATCCATCCCGCTTGGTGGCCATTGGCTATGGGCAATATAGGCCTATTAATGCCAACAGCACAGAACAAGAAAAAATTAAAAATAGACGTGTTGTAATAACCATCGCAAGAAATAATAGCTTGTTGGGTGTTTTTCAGAAGGCGGATTATAAAAAAGAGCTAGGAAAATACAATGAAAATGATAATGTTAAGCCCACGCTTAAAAGAATAGAGCTTCCTGATGGTAATGTAAAATTTATACGCTCTCTTGAAGTAAATCCAAATTAAAAATGGCATGCTTTATGCTTTGTCTACTACACAGAATAAAATGCTGTTTCTGAGGTTACTATGATTACGTTGCATTTGATTTTTTTCTACGGAGTATCGATATCCTTGCTAGTTTCATGCTTTTTCATGATGAATTTTATTAAGCAATTAGGGAAAAACTATCATCACATTGCTTCTTCTAATGTTGAGTTACAGCGGGAGTTAAAAATTATTAATACAGCAAATGTAGGGCTTGGCAAAGCATTATTAAGTATTTCAAACAAAGCTAACATTATTGCTGAGAATCAAAAACATGAAAAATACACTAATTACGAAGAAAAAGTATATGACCATGCAAAAAGAATAACAAAAATGGGGGCTAATATTGATGAGTTGGCTAAAACCTGCGGGATAACAAAGGCTGAAGCAGAGCTTATTATTGCTATGGAAAACACAAAATCAGCACCTGTTTTTATAAAAGACAATACTTGTAAACCATTACAAAGAAAACTAAAGCATGCATAGCTCTGAACTTTTATTTTGGCGGCACCCAGCAGAAGACAGTGAAGTTGTTTACAGGAAGATAGCTCATAAAGCAAAAGGGGCCCATTTTTATTTTAGACGTATAAAGTCCCTAATTCAAGCAAGACTTTTTTATTTGTTTGATCATGACGCTATACCCCGTGTGAAAGTCCACGGCAGTGCGCATGTGGATAATTACTCTAAAACCAACTTTGGTGAAGGTTTAGTGGATTTTGATAGATCTTGCTTTGGCCCTTATTTATGGGATGTTTTTTGTTTTTTGCTGTCAGTATCTTTAAGAAAGTCAAAAAATTTTGAGGATGTTTTATTTTTTGATATTTTTTATCAAGAATATCTAGATGGGTTATTTGCTGAAGATTATACTCCAAGTCCCTTTAGCTATTTTCAAGATAAAAAAGAAAAAGGCTGGGAAAATGATGTTGAATTATATCTAAAAAAATCTAAGAAATGGGGCGGGCTATTAAATAGTCATTCAATTAATCCTGCTGATATATTTGTTCAGGAGTTGTTTAGGCAGTATATGGTGAGTCAGGAAAAGCAGGCTGCACTGGATAATTATAAAATAAAGCAGGCCTCTTTTGCGATGGGTACTTTTAATCGCGAACGTTTTTTGATTTTAGTTGAAGAGAAAACAAGGGTCAGGAGAAAAGTTCTCTTTGATATTAAAAAAGCTAAAGGCTATGCAGAACCACACCTTCCTCACTTTCCTTATTATGATTATGTCTGTGAGCATCATGGCAAACGTCTTTGTGAGGCAGCTGAATATTATGCGCCTTATTGTATGCAAAATGAAGGGTACGCCACGGTAAATGGCATTGCTTTTTGGGGGCGAGAAGTTCCTTTGCTTAATAAAAAAATAAAAGATAATTTAAATAAAAATTTGGCTTGCGAATTTTCCAAAAGCATTGCAGCCTATCTTGCTAATGCACATGCTCGCTCTATAAATGATGTCGAGTCTATCCATAGGCATTTATTAGAAAATTATGAGAATCTATGGCTGGCTTTACAAGAGGTCAAGTTTGAAGTGCTGGAGGCAAGAGAACGATATCTTGCTGGATAGCGAAACAGGGGGCGAGGAGTAGTGAAAATATCTAAAGAAGGCATGGCGGGCACTTTCGTTATTTCAAATGCCTACATGGCGAAATTATCTCGCGATATTATGCTGCCAGCATTGCCTGCTATTGCTATTGCCCTAAATACATCGAGCACTTATGTGCAATATTCCTTAGCTATTTATTATTTTGGTTTAGCTATTTCTAGGATTGTCTTTACCCCGTTATCAGATATCTTTGGGCGCCGTCCTATTGTCTTACTGAGTCTCCCTATTTTTATTTTAGGCTCTTTATTATCCATTTTTGCCGAAGATATTTATTTGTTTATTTTTAGTCGTCTTCTGCAAGCATTGGGGCTGGGCTGCATGACATCTATTGGGCGAGCAATGGTTAATGATGTTTTTCCAGAAAGGAAAACGACTAGAACCTTAGCTTTCTTAAGTGCGGCAGCTGTCTGGGCACCAGCTATTGCTACTTTTATTGGAGGGCATTTACAGGTTTGGTTTGGTTGGCGAGCTGATTTTGTATTTTTAACGGTGTGTGGGGTGTTATTGCTGTTAGAGTGTTTAGTGGTTTTACGTGAAACAAAGAAAGGCGCGGTTAAACGAGAACGAATTGGTAAGCAAATTTTTCTGCAGTATTTTACTTTACTCAACAATAAAGCCTTCAATCGCTATTTATTTAGTTTTATTTTTATTGCGAGTGGTACCGTGGTTTATTTTACTGCATCGCCTTTCTTATTTGTGCACCAACTTGGGGTGCCTGTTAATGTTTATGGTAGCTATGCTTTTGTTACAGTCATCGGGATGTTGGCAGGTCGTTTAATGGCGGGTTTCTTAAGTGAAAAGTGGGCAACCGATGCCGTTTTGCTATTGGGTGTTTGCTTTGGGTTAGCCGGTGGACTGCTCATGCTAGCACTAGCACTATTATTTCCTTTAAGCGTTGTTAATGTGCTTCTGCCAACGGCTGTTTATTTTTGTGGCATGGGGCTTATGGCGCCTACGTCAAAGGCCGCCACCATGGCTATATTGCCAACGATGGCGGGTTCAGCATCGGCTTTGCTCGGTATGATGCAGGGGTTATCTTCTACAGTAACCAGTATGATAATTGCACATGTTCATGAGCGTGATGCCATTCCCATGTCTATGCTATTAATTGCATTGGCATTATTAGGGCTGATTGTATTCTGGAAAACTAGGGCCTGTTGACAGTTCATCTTTTCGTCTAAATCTGGCTTTATCAATACCCTATTTTTTTAGATAATATGTTTTAGCAATGCATTAATAAAAATTTCCAAGCTGGGATAACTTGTACACTGCCTTTATCGGTGTTTATCATTTCATTTTCGTTGTGTGTGACAATAAGAGCAGACGATAAATTTAATTCATTCATGGCTTCTGTTAATGCCTTTAATTCGCGCTTTTTTGTTTCTAAGTGTTTCAATGATTGGCAGACTTGTATTAATATTTTTTTTTGCCTGCTTGCTTGTATAATGAAGTCAACTTCGCGGTTGTTTTTCGTTTTATAATAGTAAATTTCAGTATATAGTCCCCGCAGTTGAAACCTCGGGTTTTTGTAGTAAAATAGTCTAATAGAAAAATTTAGGACATGGTTGTGCTAGAGTATAAATTATCAGAACGAGAATTAATCGAATTAAAATCTCGCCATCAAGGTAGTAAAAAACGTAAAGAAGCTGATCGCTTAAAAGCGGTGTATTTGCTAGGTAGTGGCTGGAAAATATCAGCAGTAAGAGAAGCCTTACTCTTAAGCGAAGATACAATACGGGGTTATTATAATAATTACAAGCAAGAGGGGCTGGATGGTTTATTGAAAAGTAAATATTCTGGACGGCAGTCAGAAATGACAAGCTCGGAAAAAGAAGCTTTATTTTTACATCTTGAATCAGTAACCTATCAACGTGTATCTGATATTATTTTATACGTTGCCAAAGAGTTTGATATTGTCTATTCAGATAGCGGTATGCGCTTGATATTGAAAGAGCTAGGTTTTGTTTATAAAAAACCAGAGAAAATTCCCTACAAGGTGAACAAACAGTCCCAAGAAGCATTTATTAAGGCTTATAAGTCTCTCAAGAATACTGTAGATAAAGAAGATGGCCTTTATTTTATGGATGCAACGCATCCTGAGCACAATGCTGTCCCTGCGCATGGCTGGATGAAAAAAGGTGAGCGCATAGTCATGAAGTCAAACCCACAACCAAGACGTTTAAACATTAATGGTGCGATTAATATAGACAGTTTAGATATGGTTGTTAGATTTGAGGAGCGTTTAAATAAAGAAACAACAAAAGATTTTTTAGAATCTTTACGGAAACATCAGCCAAAAGGTTATATTTATTTAATATGTGACAATGCAGGTTATTACCAATCTCCAGAGGTACAAAGTTTAGCTGAGGCGATGGCGATTAAATTAATATTTTTACCAGCCTACTCACCAAATTTAAACTTAATAGAGCGAGTATGGAAGTTTTTTAAGAAAAAAGTACTGTACAATAAGTACTATGAAGAATTTGAAGAAATGGAAAAGGCTTGTAAAAAATTCTTTAGGCATATTTCTTATTATAAAGAAGAGCTGTCATCATTGATGACAGAAAACTTTCAAGTTATAGAGATTTAAAACCCGAATTTCATACTGCACTGACTATATAGTCCCCGCAGTTGAAAGTTCGGGAAATTATTTGTTAATGTGATAACATAAGTTTTATATTTTAGCGCCTGGATGTTAGTCAGATTTGGACAATTTTTACTGAAAAAACGAGGATTTTAGCTATTCTAAATGACAAGTTTTTTCAGTAAAAATTGTTCAAAGATGGCTGGCAGACAGACAGCTAAAACCCGAGGTTTCAACTGCGGGGACTATATTGACGTCTTAAAGCACTAAAAACTAAATTTTCTAATAGATGCCCAGCATTTACTAAAATGCTGGCAGATATCGACGTTGCAAGAGCATGATCAATACAATAAATTTTTTTAGGATTTACTTTACGACGACTGACTGATGCATCAAAAATAGGTACGGTAAAAAGAAAATAAGCATCTTCAAACCAGCTTAAATAATCAGAAATATGAGTTTTAGCTAGTTTATGTCCTAGAGATTTTAAGTAGCCCGCTAAACTATTTATACTATAGAGAGAGGCAATATTATCGATGAGTTGATGAGCTAAGTCGCTTAAAGCCTTTGGGTGAGAAATGTTGTGTCGTTCAATTAGGTCACGAAATAAAATGGCTTGATAATAGTTCTGATGGATTTTTATTCGCAACGCTTCGCTTACGTTAGCAACTTCTGGGAATCCTCCGCATTGCCAAAAATTTTTAAAGGCTTTTTCTATAAAAAGTCGTTTTTTTGTTGACAATGGTTCTTGATATTTAATCTGATGGTAGTCTAAATATTCTTTAAACGAGAAAGGGAACATTTCCCATGAAAGTGATCGACCACGCATTTGTGTAGCAATTTCTTTGGATAGCATTTGAGCAGAAGAGCCAGAAATATAGACTTCACATTTTTCTGTACGCATGACGCGTTCCACAAAAGGCTCCCAACCAGTTACCATTTGAATTTCATCAAAGAACAAATAAATTGTATCTTTATTTTTTTTTTCAGGATATAGGCCAAAATAAGCTTCCATAATACTATTCAAATGTCCATGTTGTAGCTCATGTAAACGATCATCAAAAAAGTTTAAATAGAGAATATTTTCTCTTGGTATATTATTTTCTAGTAATTTGTGAATAATTTGGTGCAAATAGGTAGATTTACCACAACGACGAACTCCCATGATGATAGTGGCTTTTTGGGGCACAATCTCAATTTGTTGGTGCCTGGTAATTGCAGAAGGTATTTGAGATTCTAACGTATCCAGAATAAGGCTTTGAAGGTCAGCTATGAGTGAATTAATAGTCATAGATATTACTGATTGATTGCTAAGCTGGTAATAAGTATAACTAATTTGGCAATAAAGTGGAAATATATGTTACCACCTTAAACCTAAAATCAGCAGTTAAATCACGTTTTTGGCGATAACATTTTGATTCATCTAAGAAAACAAAAAAAGTCTCCATCACCAATAAGGGTGAAGCAGAACGATGTGCCAGTGGCACATCGCAGTCTGGTGAGCGCGAGGACAGGATGTTCGAGCTGGGACTGATAAGAACAAGAGCCTTGCGACAGGATGTCTGTGGCAGTCATTGCTTATTTCCCTTTTTAGTTTCCTTATCTAAATCAATCTGTTACACCAAAAAAGCGCGATTTACTGCTGATTTTAGGTTAAAGGGGGCTTCAGTGTAACTGATTGATTATGTTGGATATTATATTTAAAGTGAGAAATCTAGAGGGCTAGCCCCTGAGGCAAAGCCGATGGGGCTTCCATACACTGGGGGGGCACAGGCAGGGGAAAAATGCAATTTTCCCTGTTGGTAGCCTACGCGGGTTTCCCGCGTAGGCGAAATCAAACCAGGAGACAATCTTGTTCGCCTACGGCCGAGTTGCTGAAAGTGCTCTTATAAAAACCCCAACTCTAACTTAGCCACTTCTGACATCATTTCGGTGCTCCAGGGTGGATCCCAAACTAATTCGACCGTTGCATCGCTGATGCCTGCGACATTGCGCACCGTTGATTCTACAATACCGGGAAAGGTTTCTGCCACGGGACAGCCAGGTGTGGTCAATGTCATTTGTACATGGGCATGATATTTATCGTCAATATCAACGTTATAGATCAAGCCTAGGTCATAGATATTGACGGGAATTTCTGGATCATAAACCGTTTTTAATACAGTAATAATGGCATTTTTGAGTGTGTCTTTATCCGGTGGGCAGGGTGCTGATGTATCCATGGATGTTTACCTTATTCTGTGGAAGCAATAGCTTTGCTTTGTTTAAGGGCAGCAACAAGTGTGTGCCAAATGAGTGTGGCGCATTTAATGCGAGTTGGATATTCTTTGACACCCGCTAATACTGATAATTTGCCAAGCCCTTCAGAGGGTAAGGCTTCTTCTGTTAACATACTGTGGAAGTCATGGAAGAGTGCATGGGCATCTTTAATACTTTTTCCTTTTAGCGTTTCTGTCATGATAGAAGCGCTGGCCATAGAAATGGCACAGCCTTTTCCCTTGAAACTTATATCGGTAATAATATCGTTATCTACCTGTAAATAGAGTGTTACTTCATCACCGCATAAAGGGTTGAAGCCTGCAGCATGGTGACTACAAGCCTCTAGGGTATGATGATTACGTGGATTACGATTATGATCAATAATGACTTCTTGGTAGAGCTCTCGCAAATCGTGCATCAGCTGAATACCTTTCTGGCTTGTAGGAGTGCTTCTATCAGTTGATCCACCTCTGCTACTGTGTTGTAACAGGCAAAGGAAGCGCGGGCGGTGGCTGCAATATTAAAATGTTCCATAATAGGCATGGCGCAATGATGTCCTGCTCGTATGGCAACGCCATGATGATCGAGAATTGTCCCTAAATCATGGGCGTGAATGTCCGCAAAGATAAAAGAAACAATATTGGTTTTTTCTTTTGCTTCGCCAATAATTTTCAGCTTGGGTAGTTGTTTGAGCTTATGAGTAGCATAGTCGAGAAGATTCTCCTCGTGGGCTTTGATGCTCGGAAAATCCAGCTTGCTTAGAAAATCAATGGCAGCTCCCAGACCAATGGCGCCAGCGATATTCGGTGTACCGGCTTCAAATTTATAGGGTAATTCATTAAACATCGTAGGCTTGTTAAAGCTAACGCGTTTAATCATTTCTCCACCGCCTTGGTAAGGCGGCATTTTTTCTAGTAAGGATTTTTTAGCATAGAGCCCCCCAATACCCGTAGGCCCATAGGCTTTATGGCCTGAAAAAGCATAAAAGTCACAATCTAAGTCTTGAACATCGATAGGAAAGTGCGCCAAGGCTTGTGCGCCATCAATGAGCACCGGGACATTGTATTGGTGGGCCTTGCTTATCATGGTTTTGATGGGGTGTATGCTGCCTATCGCATTAGAGACATGCCCTAAGGCTACAAATTTAGTTTTCTCATTGAAAAGTTGTTCATAGGCATTAAGGTCTAATTCACCCTGTTCTGTCATGGGAATGACGCGCACAGCACAACCTCTTTTTTTAGCAATAAGCTGCCACGGGATAATATTGGAGTGATGTTCCATTTCAGAAATGATTATCTCATCGCCGGCATTAAAATGACTTTCCCCATAACTTTGTGCGACTAAATTGATGCTATCGGTGGTGCCTTTGGTATAAATGATTTCTTCTACATGTTTGGCATGTAGATAGTCTTTGATGCGAGCTCTGGCGGCTTCATAAGCGTTAGTGGCCTGCTCGCTGAGGCAATGGATGCCGCGATGTACATTGGCATTCACGGTCAGATAATAATTGCTGATGGCATTAATCACACAACGAGGTTTTTGTGTCGTGGCGGCATTATCTAAATAGGCGAGAGGCTTGCCATGGACTTTTTGCTGGAGGATAGGAAATTGTTTGCGTAATTCAGCCAAGTCTATTTTATCCGTTGTGGGTTGTATTGAGGTTTTGATGCTCATTGGGTTTTCTCCCTTAGCAGAAGAGCAAGACAAAGTTCGAGCTTATCATGTATCCATTGTGATAATGCAGGTAAAGCAATTTCATCAGCAATTTCTTTAGCAAAGCCAAAGGTTAATATTTGTTTCGCTTGTTGTATAGTAAAGCCACGAGAACGTAAAAAGAATAACATGTCTGCATCTAATTCGCCGACAGTTGCACCATGAGCACACTTAACATCATCAGCATAAATTTCCAGTTCAGGTTTGGTATTTATTTGTGCTTTGGGTGAAAGCAGGAGGTTAGTATTTTTCTGTTTGGCATTTATTTTTTGTGCGTTAGGTTGTACAACCACTCTGCCATTAAAAATAGCATGACTGTTGCCAGTAAGAATACCTTTATAATTCTCTGAGCTACTGCCATGAGGCTTATTATGCATGATGCAGGTATGCGAATCGGTTTGTTGATGTTGATGTGCAAGGTACAAGCCATTAAGCTGACTGTGGGCATATTCTTCTTGTTGTTCCACATGAATATCATGGCGAGAAAGCTCTGCCCCTAAAGAAAAAGCATGAGATGTAAATGTGCTAGCTTGTTGTTGGGTTATCTGGGTTTTGTGAATATGGTAGCTGGCTGTGCCCTCTTCTTGTAACTTTGTATAGTCTAAAGTGGCATGTTTTGCTAAATGTATATCGGTGATGGCATTGGTGAAGTACGCGGTTTTGGCGATAGAATGGTAATACTCGAGAACAGTAGCTTGGCTATTTTCACCAATGATAATAAGGTTTCTGAGGTGCTGACTGTAGTTTTCGTCGTTATTGGATTCAGATGTTAAGTAAATGAGCAGTATAGGCTCATTGCAGCTTATGTTTGCAGGGATGTTGATAACAGCACCTTGTTGCATGAAAGTATTATTTAAGGCGGAAAAGCTCGCGTAATTTTGATTATTAACGGCTTTAAGATAAGTGCTGATGAACTCAGGCTTCTGACTTAAGGCGGCTTTGAGATCTGCAATGAATACGTTTGAATTGTGTTTATGATTGGAGAGCGCCTCACAAAAATAACCATCAATAAATACTAGGCTTGTGCCATCAATCGCAGGTAATAGAGGTTTATAGGCGTCCAGGTTCCACTGTGGCTTTTCTGTTTGTAGTTGAAAGCCAGTTTGGATGATGGGCTTGAGATTGTTATATTTCCAGGCTTCTTGTTTAGTATGAGGAAAGCCTTCGGCTTGAAATTGTGCTAAATTTTCTTGGCGAATAGCATTCAGCCAAGGTAATTCATTACCCAAGAGAGAATTTTTTGTCTGGGTAAACTGTGTTTGGTAGTGTTTCTTCGTATCGAGAGTCATCTTTATTTCTCTTTTAACGTTGCGGCGCTGTTTCCAACCAATTATAGCCTTTCGCTTCTAATGCTTTAGCGAGTTCATGGTTGCCCGATTTAACAATTTTACCTGCAGACAAGACATGTACGTAGTCTGGCTTTACATAATCTAAGAGGCGCTGGTAGTGGGTTACCATGATGATGGCGCGTTTTTCTGAACGAGAAGCATTAATGCCTTTAGCGACAGTCTTTAATGCATCGATGTCTAAGCCTGAATCCGTTTCGTCTAAGATGGCAAGTTTAGGTTCTAGTATTGCCATTTGTAAGATTTCATTACGTTTTTTCTCGCCACCAGAAAAACCTTCGTTAATGGCGCGGTAAAGAAAACTTTCATTCATCTCTAACGTTTTTACTGTCTCTTTAACCAAGGTTAAAAAGTCCATGGCATCCATGGGAGTAAGGCCTTGTTCTTTGCGTAAGGTATTAAGCGCTGTTTTAAGAAAAGAAATGTTACTGACACCTGGGATTTCCACGGGATATTGAAACGCTAAGAAAACACCGCGATGGGCACGTTCTTCAGGCTCTAAAGCAAGCAAATCTTCCCCCTCATAGGAAACGCTGCCACCGGTGATTTCATAACCTTCGCGTCCGGCGAGCAAATTAGACAGGGTGCTTTTTCCTGAGCCGTTGGGGCCCATGATGGCGTGTACTTCTCCAGCATTGATCTGTAGATTAATACCATCGAGGATTTTTTTGTCATCAACGGTTGCGCTTAAATTTTTAATGGTTAACATAAAATATCCTCTTAGCCTACGCTGTTTTCTAAACTGACTTCTAATAATTTTTGTGCTTCTACGGCAAATTCCATGGGTAGCTCTTTAAAGACTTGTTTACAAAAACCATTCACTATCATGGAAATTGCATCTTCGGTGGATAAACCACGTTGCCTGCAGAAAAATAATTGGTCTTCGCTAATTTTAGATGTGGTGGCTTCATGCTCTACATGGGCAGAAGGGTTTTTTACTTCTATGTAAGGAAAGGTGTGTGCGCCACAAGTATCGCCTAATAACATAGAATCACACTGTGTATAATTGCGGGCATTATCAGCGCCCGGATTAACCCGCACTAAGCCACGATAGGCATTTTGCGCAAAGCGTGCAGAAATACCTTTGGAAATAATGGTGCTGGAGGTGTTTTTACCGATATGGACCATTTTGGTACCGGTGTCGGCTTGTTGATAATTATTGGTTAATGCCACTGAATAGAATTCACCACAAGAGTGGTCGCCTTGTAGGATCACGCTGGGGTATTTCCAAGTGATGGCAGAGCCGGTTTCCACCTGGGTCCAGGAAATTTTTGAGTGTTTGCCGCGGCAGGCGCCTCGTTTGGTGACAAAATTATAAATGCCGCCTTTACCGTCTTTATCGCCAGGGTACCAATTTTGTACGGTGGAGTATTTTATTTTTGCATTGTCTAGCGCTACTAATTCTACCACGGCAGCGTGTAATTGATTTTCATCGCGCATGGGGGCAGTGCAGCCCTCTAAATAACTCACTTGGCTGCCTTCATCAGCAATAATCAGTGTACGCTCAAATTGCCCGGTGGAAATGGCATTAATTCTAAAATAGGTGGAAAGTTCCATGGGGCATTTTATGCCCTTAGGAATATAAACAAAGGAGCCATCGCTAAATACGGCAGAATTGAGCGTTGCAAAAAAATTATCAGAGTAGGGAACCACTGAGCCTAAATATTTTTGTATCAATTCGGGGTATTCGTGCACGGCTTCTGAAAATGAACAAAAAATGATGCCCAGTTCCGCTAGCTTTCCCTTAAAAGTAGTGGCTACGGAAACGCTATCAAAGACTGCATCCACAGCAACTCCGGCTAACATTTCCTGCTCACGCAGCGGAATACCCAGTTTTTCATAGGTGCGTAACAACTCAGGGTCTACTTCCTCTAAACTCTGCGGCTTATCTTTATTAGATTTAGGCGCGGAATAATACACCATATCTTGATAGTCGATAGGCGGGTAGTTGACTTTAGCCCAATGAGCAGGCTCTGTCATGGTTAGCCAGTGCTGATAGGCCTTTAAGCGCCACTGCAGCATAAAGTCAGGTTCTTGCTTGATGCGTGAAATAGCCCGGATGGTGTCTTCATTGAGACCGGGGGGCAGAGATTCTGCTTCAATGTCGGTAACAAATCCATGCTCATATTCCTTATGGATTAGGCTATCAATTGGGTCTGTCATGAGGCATACCTTTAATTTTTTGCGATAAACGCTTATCGTTATGGAGCATATCTGCTAATGAAATGTCTTCTAAAACCGATTGAATAATGCCATTAATGCTTAGCCAATTGTCTTTCATGGTACAAAAGGACTCCAACGCACAGTTATTTTCACCCTCAACAATACACTCTGTTAAGCTGATATCTTCTTCGATAGCACGAATGATGGCTGCAAGAGAAATATGCTCAGCGGCTTGTGCCAGGGCATACCCACCTTGTGAGCCACGTTTAGACGATAGTAAGCCAGCATTAGTCAGTTTTTTCAATATCTTACTGACCGTAGGCAGCTGAATATGGGTCTTCTCATTAATGGCTCGGGCATTGTAGAGCTGGTTAGGCTCATTAGCCATGTGTACCATAACCCAAGCAGCATAATCTGCCAGTTTATTGACCCTTAACATAAAAACCTTTTGAAATTCAAGCGGTTCCATATAGAACCTTTTTGGTTCTATATGCGATGATAGCTAAGTATAGGACTAATTCAGTACTTTTTCAACCAGAAAATGACATTTGGGCGAGCTAGAATGAACAAGTAACTGATAAAGGATTGTTGAGATAAAACTAGGTTTTCATGCTTTCATAGAGGAACTGATAAACGGGCAGGCTTTTAATGCCTTCTATATGACCTGACTGGGGTGTCTTGGTTAATATGGTGGCATGCTCAAATTGTTTGAGCATTTTGAAATCAGCGGGGCGGATTTGCTCAGCCCATTTTATCTCGATGGCATGGGGATGACCCTCTGACAGCATAATAAGGTCGATTTCACCTTGGCCTTTAAAATAAAAGCTTTTCCCCAGGCGTGTAGCGTGGCTGGCGACACAGGCTTCCACCAATGTGCTTTCCAGGGGGGTTGCTGTGGCTTGTCCTTCACGTTGTAACCATTGATGAATGGTGTGGGTTATGAAGGGGTCAAAAAAGTGGAATTTTCTATCTTTGCGTGGGAAACCTTGTTTTTTATTCTGATCGAAGGCTTGCAAATCCAGAAGCACATCCATGCGTTGCAGCATATTGCAATAGGCAATACAGGTGTCCTTGCTCATTAGCCCTATTTTTTGGACTAATTTGGAATAAGAAATTTGTGATACGCCAATGGTGAGCAGGGTGCCGAGGAGGCTTAATAAAAAATCCTCATTTTTGTTGCGCTTTAAAAAATCACCGCGAATCCACTGTTCATAAGTTTGATAAGTTGCCGGTTGTACTTTGCCTGTTGCAGCGACGTCATTAATCGCTCTTAAATAACCACCACAAACTAAATAGTCCTTGAATAAATTGGCCAGTAATTGATTATTATGTTGTTTATCAGCAGCCACTAAATCCACATATTCAGCAAAGTTAAGAGGGTATAGATGAAAGTCTGTTTTCGCGGATTGGCCACGCCTGCCAGGGAAACTCATGGCAGCTTCTTTTAAAATAAGGCTGTCAGAGCCTGTTAATAGGCAAATGCCTTGTTGAAATAAGCCTTCATCGGCTAATGCTTTGATGACTCGGTGCCAGTCTGTGACATAGGTTATTTCATCCACAATTAACAGAAAATTATCCCCAGCCATGCTGGCTAAAATGCTTCTCATGGTGGCGCTTAAATCTTTTGCTGTGTAAATTTCATCACAGGGTAAATAGTAAATTTGTTCTGGGGCTAAATTTTGTTGTTGTAGGCAATCTTGGATGAGTAGTTTGCACGAGGTAGACTTACCCACCTGGCGGCCGCCAGTTAAAATATAAATACCAGGTGTTTGTAGGTTTAGTGCTTGCCACCAGCGTGGGCTGTATTGATGACTGAGTCTGGATAGGGCATAGAGGTGCGGGTCCATCTCATTGAATTTATTGATATCATGGCGAAATTGATTGTGAATTAAATAGCGCTCTTGCATAGCAATATGCCATTATTAGTGTAGTATAGTTCATCATAGTACTATTCGACAAATTTGTCGAGTTGCCATTCGACAAATTTGTCGAATGAAGGATAGGTAAATAAAAATATGCCTATGACGAATAATGCGCCGTGGTTTATGCGGAAATTTGCATAAAAAGCCAAAATGTGTTCAAATGGGCCATGGTAATAGTGATATAGTCAGTTTTATGTTGAACGAGGCGCCCGAAATCCTTTCTCTACAGAACCTATCAAAATGTTTTGGCGAGCATCAAGTGTTAGATGATGTGTCGTTGACAGCAAAGGAAGGTGATGTCATTGCATTACTGGGTACTAGTGGTTCGGGCAAGAGTACCTTATTGCGTTGTATTAATTTACTGAATTTGCCGGATAAAGGGCATATTCATTTGGAAGGTACGCCTATCGCTTTATCCTATGGCGCCAATGGTGAACCCAAGACACAGAAAAAAGAATTAATCTATTTGCGTACCCATGTGGGCATGGTGTTTCAGCAATTTAATCTTTGGTCACACATGACGGTCTTAGAAAATATCATCGAAGCGCCCATGCGTGTGTTAAAACAGTCGAAATCTGTAGCGATACAGAAAGCGCAAGCCTTATTGGAAAAAGTTGGACTATCGGATAAAGCCAATAAATTCCCTAAGCAATTATCCGGTGGGCAACAACAGCGTGTGGCGATTGCTAGAGCGCTTGCCATGGGACCTAAGGTCTTATTATTTGATGAACCTACGTCAGCCCTCGATCCTGAAATGGTGAATGAAGTCTTAAAGGTGATGCAAAGATTGGCGCAAGAGGGGACTACCATGATAGTGGCCACCCACGAAATGGGCTTTGCCAAAGAAGTTTCTAATCACGTGGTTTTTCTGCAGCAAGGAAAAATTCACGAGCAAGGGCATCCTAAAGAGATGTTTGCCGCTCCTAAAACAGAACGCTTTAAACAATTTATCCAAACAGCTTTGGATTAGTATATAAAGGATAGTGAATAAACATGAAAAGATTAAAATTAATGCCTACAGTCACAGGTATGCTGTTAATGTTGTTCAGCGGGCTGAGTTTTGCAAAGCCATTAACCATAAGTTTTGCCACAGAAGCTACCTATCCACCCTTTGAATATATTGATGCCACGGGACAGATTAAAGGTTTTGATATTGATATTGCCAAGGCTGTCTGTCGAGCCATTAATGCGACCTGCACCTTTAGCAATCAACCTTTTGCAAGTTTAATTCCCAGTCTTAAAATTGGTAAGTATGATGCCTTAATTTCAGGCTTAGGGATTACCAAAATCCGCCAAACGCAAGTGAACTTTAGTGAGCCTTACTATACGCCAACTTCTGTATTTGTAGCGCCTGTTAGCGCTAAGTTACAGCTTTCTAAAGCGGCTATGCAAGGCAAAACTGTCGGCATGCAAGGGGGCACCACGCTTATTAATTATATGACCAAGACTTATGGTTCAGCCGTGAGTAGCAAAACCTATCCTAGCCAACAGGATGCTTTTTTAGACCTACAATCCGGTCGCGTGGATGCGGTATTTGGTGATACGCCGTTGATGCTGGAGTGGGTGAAAAAGCACGGTAAAGGCCAGTACGCTGTGGTGGGTAAGCCTATCAGTGACCCGACTATTTTTGGTGCAGGTTTTGGGATTGCGGTGAGAAAGGGCAATGATAGTTTGTTACAGCAAATTAATGCGGGTTTAGCGGCTATTAAGAAAAACGGCAGCTATGAAAAAATTTATGATAATTATTTTCCCAGAGGGCAGGCTACACCGTAGTATTGCAAATTTAGCGCATTGCACTTAGGCAATTTTCATTATGTCTCATTTACTGTTTAATGGTTTTTTATCCCAGCTAGTATTGGGAGCTTGGGTTGCGGTTAAGGTTGCTTGCTGTGCGCTCCTGCTAGGTTTAGTGCTGGGTTTGTTAGGAGCCTGGGGGCGACTGTCAAAACATAAGCTTATTTTTATGTTGGCGACCTCGTTGACCAATATTATTCGTGGCTTACCCGAGCTGTTGGTGTTGTTTTTTATCTATTTTGGCAGCACGTGGTTGCTGAGCATGCTTTTGGGAACCTACATTGGGGTTAGCTCTTTTTGGGCTGGGGTCATTGCCTTAGCGCTTATTTTTGCATCCTATGCCACCGAGACATTTCGTGGAGCTTTTTTAACGGTGTCCAAGGGCGAAATAGAATCAGCTACTGCTTGTGGTATGACAGCCTGGCAGTGCTTTTATCGCATTATTCTTCCACAGCTTTTCCGTTATGCTTTACCCGGCCTGGGTAATTTATGGTTTGTCTTATTAAAAGATACAGCGTTGATATCCCTGATTGGGGCGGCTGATTTAATGCGTGCTGCCCAAAATGCTACGGCTTATACTCGCGAGCCTTTTACCTTTTATTTTGCTGCAGCCCTTATTTATCTGTTGTTGACGTCTATTTCTATGCTCGGCATAAAAAAGCTCAGCCAAAAATATAAGGAGTTTGCATGAGTATTTCTTTGATTTGGCAATATTTGCCACAATTGCTGCAAGGTCTTTGGCTTACGGTGCTGTTGGTTATTAGTGCCTTGCTGCTTGGCGTGTTACTAGCGGCTCTGATGACCGCCGTATTAGAGACTTGCTCCACATACCTACAATGGCCGGTTCACGCGTTTATCTTTTTTATTCGTGGTACGCCATCCTTGGTGCAGTTTTATTTGATTTATTACGGTTCAGGGCAGTTTACCTGGTTGCATGAGAGCTTTCTTTGGCCTATTTTTAAACAGCCTTTTGGTTGCGCCTTGGTAGCTTTGAGTATTAATACGGCTGCTTATAGCACGGCCTTACTGCAGGGTGCCTTGCAGGCTGTACCTAAAGGCGCTGTGGAAGCGGCCAGAGCCCTGGGGCTTTCCCATGGCCAAACATGGCGGCGCATCATTTTTCCTTCAGCCTTTAGGATTGTATTGCCCGCTTATTCCAATGAAGTGATTTTAGTGCTGAAAGGGAGCTCTCTAGCGAGTACCATTGCGCTATTAGAGCTGACCGGCGTGACAAAACGCATCATCAGTCAAACTTATGCGTCCATGACTTTCTACTTAGTCGCTGGTGCATTATATCTCGCGTTAAATTTAATTATCGTCGGTGTGTTTAGGCAAGTAGAACGGCGTTTTCCTAGATAACCTATAGCTTTAGCGCCTGTCTAGAATGTGGTATTATTTCTCTTTATTGCAAAGCCTTAGGCCCTTGTTGGAGTATAGTTGTGGACATCAAGCCTACCCAAGAAATCGTCAGTCAATTGCAAGCCCGCCTGGATGCGCTTAGGGGGTATCTTTGACTTTCCGGCTTTACAAGAAAAACTAGAAGAAGTTTGCTTGGAGCTTGAGCAACCTGAAGTTTGGCAAGACCCTAAGCAAGCGCAAGCCTTAGGGCAAGAACGTGCCAAATTGGAAGCCACGGTTTTATCCATTAAATCCCTATATCAAGGTTTAGAAGACGCCAAAGAGCTGCTGCTTATTTTAGCAGAAGATGAAGACCCAGAGACGTTTACAGGTCTGCAAGCGGATATCCAAGCCTACACCGATGAAATAATCCAGTTAGAGTTTCGGCGTATGTTTTCTGGTGACATGGATGCCAATAATGCTTATTTAGATATACAAGCAGGTTCTGGAGGCACAGAAGCGCAGGATTGGGCAGAAATGCTGTTGCGTATGTATTTGCGTTGGGGGGAAAAGCGAGGCTATAAAACCCAAGTGATTGAGCTTTCCCAGGGAGAAGTGGCGGGTATTAAAAGCGCCACCATCGAATTTATCGGTGAATATGCTTATGGTTGGTTACGTACGGAAACGGGCGTACACCGCTTGGTGCGCAAGTCACCTTTTGATTCTGGTAACCGTCGTCATACCTCCTTTGCTTCAGCCTTTGTTTATCCAGAAGTCAATGAAGACATTGATATAGCGATTAATCCTGCAGATTTACGCGTGGATACCTATCGTGCCAGTGGTGCGGGTGGACAGCATGTCAACAAGACGGATTCAGCTATTCGCATTACTCACTTACCCACGAATACCGTTGTACAGTGTCAGAATGAGCGATCTCAGCATAAGAATCGCGACCAGGCCATGAAACAGCTAAAAGCGAAGCTGTATGAGTTAAAATTACAAGCGCACAATGAAGAAAAACAAGCGGTAGAAGCGGGCAAGTCTGATATTGGTTGGGGCAGTCAAATTCGTTCTTATGTGTTAGACCAGTCACGCATAAAAGATTTACGTACCCAAGTGGAAACAGGCAATATCCAAGCTGTCTTAGATGGTGGTATTGATTTATTTTTAGAAGCAAGTTTAAAACAACAGGACTTACGTACGATGTGCTAAACAGTGTTAAAAGGTTGCTTAAAAATGCTCAGGTGTTGCTTAGACATTGCGCTTTTTGAGCAACCTTGTGCTTTGTTTAGCGTCATCCTACGGGTTCCCTGTTGATTTTGTATGAGTCATAGAACACAGGAATCATCATGAGTAACGAAAATCCCAATCCCGATGAGCAACTCACCGAGAACCAGCAAATTTTACAACGTCGTGAGAAGTTAGATGGTTTGCGAGAGGAAGGTTTTGCTTTTCCCAATGACTTTAAACGCGACACCTTGGCGGTTGACCTTCAGCAAGCTTATGGTGAGAAGAGTAAAGAAACGTTGGCGGAAGAAACCACAAGTTTCAAGGTTGCAGGCCGCATTATGGCAAGACGCTTAATGGGTAAAGCAAGCTTTTTGCAGATTCAAGATGTGTCGGGGCGTATTCAATTGTATGTGCGTGCGGATGCTTTACCGGAGGGTGCCTACGAGACCTTTAAAAAATGGGATTTCGGCGATATTATTGGTGCGGTGGGTACGCCCTTTAAAACCAAGACCGGTGAATTATCGTTAAAGGTTACTGAAATACGTTTGTTGACCAAGGCATTGCGACCCTTGCCGGGTAAATTTCATGGTTTGACGGATCAAGAAGCTCGCTATCGCCAACGTTATTTGGATTTACTGTCTAACCAAGACACTAAACAGCGCTTTATTATTCGCACCCAGGTCATTAGCGCATTGCGAGAATTTTTAGAACAGCATAATTTCTTAGAAGTGGAAACCCCTATGATGCACCCCATTCCCGGTGGTGCGACAGCTAAGCCCTTTGTCACGGAACATCATGCGCTGGATATGACGCTTTTTTTGCGTATTGCCCCAGAGCTGTATTTAAAACGGTTAGTGGTGGGTGGTTTTGAGCGCGTGTTTGAAATCAATCGTAACTTTCGTAATGAAGGGTTATCCACACGTCATAACCCAGAATTTACCATGGTGGAATTTTATCAAGCTTATGCCGATTATAAAGAATTGATGGATTTCACCGAACAAATGTTGCGCTTTATTACTAAAAAAGTATTAGGCACGACAGTTGTGCATTATCAAGGCGAAGATTACGATTTAGCACAGCCCTTTGAACGCTATACGGTTAAAGAAGCTATTTTAGCTTTCAATGACGATATTCGTGTTGAACAGTTAGACAATGTAGACAGCGCAAAAACCATTGCACAGAACCTAGGTATAAACTTGCCAGAAGAGGCTGGCCTTGGCAAAGTTCAAATCGAGATTTTTGAAAAAACCGTTGAGCCTAATTTACATCGCCCCACCTTTATTACGGCTTACCCCACTGAGGTTTCGCCTTTAGCAAGACGCAATGCTGAAGACCCCTTTATCACTGACCGTTTTGAGTTTTTTGTGGGCGGTAGAGAGCTTGCTAATGGTTTTTCTGAGTTGAACGATCCCGAAGACCAAGCAGCGCGTTTTTTAGCGCAAGTGGATGCGAAAGATGCTGGCGACCAAGAAGCTATGCATTATGATGCAGACTACATTATGGCGTTGGAGCATGGTTTGCCACCCACAGCAGGTGAAGGGGTGGGTATTGATCGGCTGGTGATGTTTTTAACGGACACCAGTGCCATTAGGGACGTGATTTTATTTCCACATTTGCGTAAGCATAATTAGGAACTATTAAACCTAAAATCCTCAGTTGAAATCGACTGCGGCCGCCTAATTCACCGAATCTAAAGGATTTTTCTCGATATTTTTTATTCACCGTATGGGTGATACGCTTTCACAAAAAATATCGAGAAAAATCCTTTATCTTCAGCAACTAAGTCGGCCTCGCGACGATTTCAACTGAGGATTTTAGGTTAAATGATGTGGTTATCATCTATAAGCTGTAATTAATGTGTTTTTTTAGGGTCTGTTGGCATTTCATTTTTGCAAGCGGAATTTAGGATAATCCAGTTTGGCCGAGCTTAGATCTGTAAGACAGCAAAAAACTTCAACAGACCCTAATGATGATAATTGGCTTGATATTCAGCATAAACGTGGCTACGGCGCAAGGGGGGGGCGGCCGCCAAGACCAAGGTCAAAGTTAAGGTCTGTTGCTAAATCAGGATTAGCATTTCTGCGTCCTTGCCGCGGTTTGTTCAGAGGTGGTGAGCGATAAGGATCATTGGGGGCCTTCTGCTCAACTGGTTGTTGGTTAAGCCGTGTAGCAATAAACTGATAATTTCCAGAGGCTTTATCAGCTCGTTGTTCAATTCCTTCAAGTTTGTCGTCCATAGCGATATCCCTATAGTTTCTAAAGAAATACCATTAACTGCTTTTTGCGAGAAAAAACAGTTGATGGTAATAAGCTATCAGAGGGGAGTTTATTCGCAGTGGCTCGCTTCACTATAAAATCCAGTTTTTATTTTCAATAAACATCCCATGTTTATGTGACTTTTCAATGAATCAGCTAGCAGGATAAATTAGAATTTAGAAAGAAGCAAGCAAAAAGTAAAAACGAACGGTTGGGAAAATTAGGGTGATTTTGCCGGTATACCCAATGAACGTGGCTTATAAAAACATTTTTTTATAAGCTTTCTCAAAAGCGCGAATTTCATCTAAAACGTTTTTATAGAAGCCCATTAAATTAGCCAGGCTGCCGTTTTGTGAGGATTGCATGGTTTGTACGGCTTCGCGAAGCCTTGGTGTGCCTGTGTAACAAAGACTGCTATGAAAGCGGTGTACGGCTTGTTTTAGCGAATAAGCATCACCAGAGCGGTAGGCTTCGTTCATTTCTTTTAGATTCTTAGGTAGGGATTGGTAGAGGTTGTGTAGCATTCTTTTGGCAGCAAATTCATCTTGGGCAATAATTTCAGCACCTTGCTCCAAGTCAATAATGCCGCTTTTGCTTTCAGTTTGGCTATTAGCAGATAGCTTCTCTAAGGAATGGAACCCTTCTATATCGATAGAACTGCCTTTCACAAAACGCTCGATAATTTGCTTATTTTGTTCTGAAGAAAGGGGCTTGCTTAGTACGCCATTGATACCGCTGCCTTCACAATAGCGACGCACGTCTACGGCAGCATGGGCGGTGAGTGCGATGAGAGGGACTTGATGTTTAGTGGTTTGTTCCAGGCGGCGAAAAATTTTGGCCAGTGTATAACCGTTAATATCAGGCAAGCCAATATCGAGATAAATAAGATCATATTTTCCAGGCTCAAAATAAGCTAATGCTTTTTCGCCAGTATCAGCGATATCTAACTGATAGCCCAAGGGCGTGAGCATCATGCAGACCACTTGTTGAGATATTTGATTGTCCTCAATGAGAAGGACCCGTAGCGTAGATGCTTCAGGGGTATTGGGTGTACGTTTAAGCGGTGCTTCAGGTGACGAATGTAGTTTAGAGGGAGGGGTTAACGGGTCAGGTAGTAACGGGGGAGGTTCTGTTTTTAAAAGTGTTTGTGCTTGTTGATATTCATTTTCTTGTAGTAGTGGAATCTTCAAAGGAATAACCACCATAAAAATACTGCCTTTCTTTTCGTCACTTTCTAAATGTATTTCGCCACCCATACGGTCTAATAACTTTTTGACTACATAAAGCCCAATGCCTGTGCCTTCGGTATTGCCGTGATAAGAGGGTTGTAGACGGCTTAGGCGTTGAAAGATGACGTGTTGCTTGTTTTTAGGAATGCCTGGGCCTGTATCGCTAATAGATACTTTGATAATGGCTTCTTTGGGGGTGGATTTTGTCCCAAGGGACATGTTGATGGTGATGTTTCCAGCATCGGTAAACTTCACAGCATTGCCCAATAAATTCAAGAAGATGCGGTAAAGATAGCTGTGACAGCCCAACAATAAATCAGGGATATTCTCATCACAGTGGATAGATAGATGAACAGGCTTTAATGCAATGGCTGATTCATAGAGGGCCGCGATATCGTTAATCATGGATTTGAGTGAGAAATGGGAGACTATGAGCTCTGAGTCCATTTTCTCGAGTTTGATAAGTTCGAGGCAGCTATCAAAGAATTTAAGTAGTTCTTGGCTGGAGTTAAGGATATGCTGTAGACACTTAACGTTTTCGAGGTCTTTCAAGCGCTTTAGTAGCACTTCTGACATGCCAATAATGCCGGTCAGTGGGGTTTTGCAATCATGGCTAATGTTAGCAAGAAATTCTGCCTTTGCAGCATTGAGTACATCTGCATTTGAAGTTTCTTTGGTCTGAGGTGTTATGTCTTCAGAAAAAGATGTGGAAATCATCCTGCAGTCAACTCCTATTTGATATTCAAGCAAGCTCAGGTACAGGGCATATAACTCTAAACTCCGCCGTTGAAATCGACTGCGTTTACCTAACTCGCTGAAGATAAAGGATTTTTCAGCGGCTTAGTCAGCCTCGCAACGATTTCAACGGCGGGATTTAGGATAAAAATACCAATAGTGTCTACTGAAGCAGTAGTTTTCCCACTGACAGCACACACGCTAGCCACCGTACCTTAAGGGTCGCTATGGTAGCATTTTTTTAAAATTTTGCAAAAGGAAAAAGTGATTTTTGTTGCTTTTTTTAAACGGGCTCCGTGGAGGCAGTTGGAGCTGGGGATAATGTAATATAGCGGAATAGGGTGACCACTTTTTTGACGCCACCTGTGTGGCGTGCAATATTAATGACGGTTTTGGCTTCATTTTCATAGACACGGCCCATGAGATAAACCACATTATCCTCGGTGACTATTTTAATTTGTCTTGGATTGACCTTGCGATGAACAAATAATTGACTGACGATTTTTGTGGTGATCCAAGAGTCTTCTGCTGAACTTGCCAAAGAGGCGGGTTGACCAATGCGAATAGTATTGACTATTTTGCGTTGTTTCCCGACTAATTTTTGTATTATTTGTTGAGCGTCGTCTTTAGTTTTTTGAGTGTTTGCTTCACCGGATAATAAAACAATATTATTAAAAACAGAGACATTAATGTTAGATTTGCTTTTTATGTCTTGATGAGTTCCTAGGGCATTGTAGGCTTGTGCGGTTAATACATGATTATTGGAACTGCTGGCAAGATAAGTTCTATCCTGTGCCATACTAGCGCTTGTCATGGCAGCACTGACACAGCCTGATAAAAGACTGCTCAACAAAATTAAAAGAGGTAACTGATAGCGCTTCATAAGATAGAATAGATAGATAAACAAACAAACTTACATTGTAGGATGCAATGGAAGTGCCAGGGTTCAACAACTCGGCCGTTCGCTCCCGAGATTGTCTCTTGGTTTGATTTCGCCTACGTGGGAAACTCCATCGCCTTTGCCTCGGGGGCTAGCCCCCGAGATTTCTTACTTTACATAGGGTTTTATTTAGCAGCGTGATGTTTCTCCTTGGGTGCTTTGTATTCAAACAGTGTTGCTACTTTAGTAACACCTTTAATTTGGCTTGCCACTTTACTGGCCAGCTGGGCTTGTGATTTTGTGACAATTCCCATCAAGTAGACAATACTATTTTCAGTAATGACTTTGATTTGGCTGCTGGTTAGTCCTTTAGTGGCCAGCATTTTTGTTTTTACCTGTGTGGTTATCCAAGAGTCATTACTTTGTGTTGAGAAGTTAATCGGATTACCGATGGTTATTTGATTTACAATTCGTCGAACTTTTGGAACATGGGCTACAACTTGTTGAGCTTTAATGCGTAGCGATTTACTAGGTGCTTCACCGACTAAGAGTAAGACATAATTGAAACTTGTGACAGAAATGCGGGCATTATTGACCAAGTCACTGTTTTGTTCCAAGGCGCGCATAGCCTGGTACTCAATGGTTTGGTCATCATACATGACTTTAATGGCACGTTTATCGTAAACCACGGCACCACCGATGGCCGCTCCGGTGGCGAAAGCTGCGGCAATACAACCGGACAGGAGAATAACCATGGCGACAATTAGATTCTGGCGCAATAATGTTTTAAGCATGGTGGGCTCCTTGTTCAGAACCGAATAGCGTTTTGTCAATGTAATCACAAAGGCAGTGGATGATAAGGATGTGCACTTCTTGGATACGCGCTGTGCTTTGTACAGGCACTCGAAGTTCTACATCAGGGTCTTTTAATAAATGAGTGATTTTGCCGCCGTCTCTGCCCGTTAACGCAATGATACGCATGTTGCGCTCGTGGGCTGCTTTAAGGGCTTCCATAATGTTAGTGGAGTTCCCACTGGTGGAAATGGCCAGCAACGTATCGTTGGCTTGTCCTAACGCAAGTATCTGTTTTGAGAAAATTTGATCAAAAGAGTAATCATTACCGATAGAGGTAAGAGTGGAGGCATCGGTGGTTAAAGCGATAGCGGGAAGACTAGGGCGCTCACATTCAAAGCGGTTGAGTAATTCCGCTGAAAAGTGTTGTGCATCAGCAGCAGAGCCGCCATTGCCGCAGGCCAGTATTTTGCCTTCTCCCAATAAGCATTGAACCAACAGGTGCCCTGCCTGTTCAATGAAGGGAGGGAGTGATTTTGCTGCAAGCTGTTTTGTTCTTATACTGTCTGTGAACATCTGTTGAATATTGTCTAGCATTGCCATTCTATCTCTTTATTTCCCGTGGTTTGTCGTTTAGGATTTATTCACTAAAGGCATTTTTAAACCATTCTATCGTAAAATCATCTTTATCGGAATGCATAGCGATGACATCGAAACGAAAAAAAGTACGTGAACTGTAGTTCTTGCTGCGTAGATAGTGATTGGCAGTATAAAGAATGCGTCTTTGCTTGGCTTTGTTGACGCTGTCGAGACTATGACCAAATTTGGGGGTTCGTCGGTATCTAACTTCTACAAAAACAACAGTTTTTCCATCTTTCATGATTAAATCAATTTCACCGCGTGAGGTTCTATAATTACGCGTTACCAGAGTTAGGCCTGCTTTTTTCAAATAGCGATAAGCACGCCGTTCCGCGAGGTTGCCTTTTTGTTGGCGCGATAAACCTTGAAAATAGGTGAATAACATGGGTGTTTATTGATGAGTCAATACAGGGGTGCCACGGTGAAAGCGTGCCCAGGTTAAGCGTCGTTGAATATGGTTTTGGCTTAAAGAAAGTTGTCCTGTCGCTCCTTGAATACCAAATTGAGGGAACAACTCTAAGCGATTGATTTGTGAGGTTAAGTGATAAGCATCATAGCCTAATGCATAGAGGCGCGTATAACGTTCAAAGGATTGCGGCCATAGGCGGCGCATTTTTTGTTGCATGCTTTTTTGAGCGGGCGTGGGTGCTAATACCCAGGGCATATCGCCAAAAATAATGCCATTTAAGTCTCTGTCTAGATTAGGGTGTGGGGAACCGCTGTAAATCAAAGAGGTCGCATACACGGGTATATTGCCAGCGTAGTAAAACTTTAGCAGAGGACGAATTTGTCTAGCCATAGCCGGGGGTTCTGCTAAGAAAATAGCATCCACGTCTTGGCGGCGTTCTGGGATAGCTTTGGTATTCTCATGCAGCACGCTATCCAATTGTCGATGTCGGGCTTGGCTGCTGTCTACTTCGAGTAAGTGCTTAATTTCATCAGACAGCGCTGAGCGTGAAGAGGTAGAAATGCTTCCAGCAATGCGGCCGCCTTGTGCTTGCCATTGTTGTTTAAAGGCTGCGGCAATCCCCTCTCCCCAAGGGCCCTGTGGGGTGATCATGATGGCTTGGGTGTGCCCATCTCGCCAGGCGCGCTGAGCTGTGCGTTTGGCCTCTGCTTGAGGTGATAGGCTGAATTGAAAGAAAGATTTGGAGCGTGGCTTGGCTAGTTGGGAAGCGTCAATGCTATTCAATGCTAAAACAGGAATGGGTAGCGGCTGCAGTTGAGCAAGCGTTTGTACGTTATGTTTTGAGAGTGGACCAACGACGATATTGGCTTGCTGGGTAACGGCGTTTTGGTAAAGGGTATCCACTGTGGTCATTTCAGACGTATCCATGACGTCAATGGAAAGTGTTGTGTGATCTTGAGCTTTATCTTGATAGTAGGCTGTTAGAAAGCCATTACGAATGGCTTGGCCAGAGGGACCGTATTTTCCACTTAAAGGAAGCAACAGGACAATTTTTTGTGGTGTTTGTGTATCAATGACCTCAAGAGAATGGGGTAACATTTTATTGGCGGGATGATTTGGATACTTCTCACGCCATTTTTGTAAAGCGTGGACCAGTTGTGTAGGCTGGTTTTGATAAATTTTTGCTAAATAAGCTAACTGAAACCATCCTTGATACAGTGAAACTGTATAGTGGCTTTGTGCTTGTTGTAGCTGGGTAGCTGTCATTTGTTGAAGCGATTCCCAAATGGCTTCTTGATTGACCTGTTGTGCTTGCGTTGTATCTAGCAAGGGGGTAATGGCCATGCGTTCTAATGCGCTATTGAGCGGTTGTTTATTATAAATGAAGGCGCTGGCTGTTAATTCGTGTTTTTCAATACGAAGCTGTTTATTAATTGAGTCATTATTAGGAATGGCTTGTAAAATATTGAGCGCTTTTTCCGGTTGATTTTGATATAAGGCTAATTTGGCCTCAAGTAATTCTCGGAATACTTGTTGGTCAAAGGTCAGGGCGTATTGTGAGAGTTGATCCAATAACTGTCTAGCATGACCCCAATCCCCCAGATCCAAATAACCATTAGCAGCTTGCAAAAGGTAAAGTTCTCGCTCGGGAGAACTTGCGGTGTTTGCCATTTGTATGAGCTGTGTGGGTGTATGTTGTGACGGCTGTAGGGTGCTGTTTGCTTGGTGAGCTTTATGGATATTACTGGTACTACAGCCGGCCAAAAGAAGGGTGGCTAGGAGGTAAAAAGCTAGGAAAGTAAGCAGCAAGATGGAGGTTGATTGTTTTCGCAAGTAATGGATTATCAACGCGGGTGGCTCTGAGTAAAATGGCTATTCTTTTTCATCACCTAATGGTAAGGTGTTGTCGACGGAAATGCAATCCATTGGAGCAAGAATCATTTATGTTTAAATCTAATTCTGGTTGTCTTTATATTGTCGCAACGCCCATCGGTCACTTAGATGACATGAGCAGACGAGCTATCGATACGCTTAAAAAGGTGGACTTGATTGCCGCTGAAGATACCAGGCACAGCCAAAAACTTTTAGTACACTTTGGTATTAATAAACCCTTGGTGGCGTTACATGAGCATAACGAAGATGCTATGTTTGGGAAATTGCTTGCGGATATCAATGAGCAGGGCAAGACGTTAGCGTTAATTAGTGATGCGGGTACGCCATTGATTAGTGATCCTGGCTTTCAGTTGGTAAGGGCCGCTCACCAAAATGGTATCACGGTATCACCTATCCCGGGTCCTTGTGCCGCCATTTCAGCGCTAAGCGTTGCGGGGTTGCCTAGCGATAAGTTTACGTTCGTTGGATTTTTGCCTGCCAAAGCTGGGCCACGTTTGCGCTTTTTAGCTCCTATTGTGAGTTCACCCCATACATTGATTTTTTACTTGTCACCTCATCGAGTGCTTGATGAATTACAAGCTATTATCTCTCAGTTTGGCGAGGAGCGGCAGGCGGTTGTGGCGCGAGAATTAACAAAATTACATGAGACGGTGTATAGTGCTTCTTTGAGTGAGCTGCTGCGCTGGATGCAGCAAGATAGCAATCAACAGCGTGGTGAATTGGTTCTTTTAATCAAGGGCGAGAAAACAGCTATCAAAGAGGAGGTGACTTTAGAAGTAGATACACTGTTGGCAAAGCTCTTAGATGAAGTGCCCGTTAAAAAGGCAGCGACAATGGTGGCAGAATTAACCGGACTTAAAAAAAACCATTTATATGAGAGAGGGCTCGTGCTCAAAAAAGAATGATAAACAGGCCCCAGGCCAGAGCTTGATTCTGGTAAAAAAAAACGCTTCTACAGGCAGTAGAAGCGTTGCCTTCAGGCTTGTACCCAGTCGAGTAACTGGGTACGGGCAAATACTCTTTGTGTTGGTTCCTTAGCTTAATAACCGTTGCTGAAAAACAGCTATTAAAGCTATCATCAAGCT
The DNA here is from genome assembly GCA_965230455.1 of Gammaproteobacteria bacterium. GTDB lineage: Bacteria > Pseudomonadota > Gammaproteobacteria > CBDDKY01 > CBDDKY01 > CBDDKY01. The sequence continues at coordinate 765,805 of CBDDKY010000003.1, read as the reverse complement.
ATTTTTAGTAAGTGCCATTTTTATCGGGTTCGTCTGTGAAATAACCCATTGATGTCACTCAATACCCTAATGATTGAACGGGTATGCACGCAGAGTACTAAAAAAGTTCTATTCTCTATGAATAGCGTTCAGCTTTTGGGGCAAGCTGTGGGGCCGTTAATTTATTACCCTAAATTCCGCCGTTGAAATCGTCGCGAGGCTGACTAAGTCGCTGAAGATTTCAACGGCAGAATTTAGGATTATCTGGCCCCTATCCAATGGTGGATGCTTTCCCCTGTCAACATTGACGACTTTTTCATGAGGATGAAAAAGCGATTCTTTAGGTAAAACGTCCAATATTGGATTTCAAAAAACACAACATCTTGTGTTCCTAAACTCCATGCTTACAAGATAGTGTGTTTCAAGGGGTTCCGCAAGGCAATAACTTGTGGATAAGGTGTGGAACTTTGTGGAAAACTGAAATTTTTTTTATGAACTAAACTTTAGGAGAGAAAAAAGTAAATTATTTCACCAAAAAATGGAAATAACATATTAATGGATGCTCGGGTTCAAGAAAATATTATTATTGCTAAAAAATATCACAATGCTAAAGATTGGCCAAAAGCACAGCAATATTATGAATATGCCTTGCGCTATGAGCCTGAGCATTTCATGGCTCTTGCCAATTTAGCTCATGTACTGCTTCAGCAAGAACAGTTTGAAGAGGCAGAAGTTATTTGTAAAAACTTATTGTTGAAAAATGAAAAGCATGCGCATATTTGGTGCAATTTAGCACAAGCGCAGTTTAAGCAAAAAAAACTGACGCAAGCACTGGGTAGTGTGCGTTATGCTTTGCAGCAAAAAACACCGTTTGCCGAAGCCATGCATTTACGTGGCATGATTATGGCTGCCCAGCAACACCAGATGGAAGCCGCTTTTTGCTTTCAGCAGGCTATTGATTGGAGACCTCAATTAGCGGATGCCTATGTCGATTTACTCCGCGCCTTATGTATGTTAAATCATCGGGCTAAAATCAAGCAATGCGTTGCAACCATCTTAGAAAAATTTTCTGACAATGTTACTTTATTGCACAATGTGGGTGACTGTTTAACCAAGGCTGGGGATAAGCGCTATGTCGAAAAAATATATACGCAATTACTCATTTGTAATCGTCGAGATGATAGGGCTATAGCAGAGTTAGCCATGTTGATGATTGTCAATAATGAACCTAGAAAAGCCTTATGTTTATTGCAGCCTTGTTTAGCTTGGCGGGCTTCATCGCCAGAAGTGTATTATGCGGCAGGTATTGCTTATCATGCTTTGACGCATTGGGATGAGGCTGTTGCTTGTTGGGAGTCAGCACTGGCGTTAAAGCCAGATTATTTTGGTCCCTTAGTACAACTGGCAACTTTTTTGCGGGCTTCAGGGCATTTGGCAAAAGCTAATGAATATTGTCTAAAAGCATTGGCCTTGTCACCGCACAATATTAAACTTTGGCTGCAGTTAGCGGCGACCTATATTTCGCAAGGTAACGTTCAAGAAGGCTTGTCTGAAATTAAAAAAATATTTTCTCGTGATATGGAAAGTAAAGAAGCCTATTCGAATTATTTATTTAGCCTCCATTATCTTAATACCAATCCCAAAGTCATTTCGACAGCACATCAACAATATGGGCGGCGTTTCTCAAAAGATATTGAGCCCTACAATCATAAGGAGAAAGTATGGGATAGGGATAAAAAATTAAGGATAGGTTATGTCTCTGCTGATTTTTATCAGCATTCTGTAAGCTTTTTCATGAAAAACATTTTGCAGTATCATGCTGAGACGTCTGTTTGTTATTGCAGTGCTACCATGCCCGATGAAATGACTGCACATTTAGCGGAATTAAGTGATGAATGGCATGTGGTACGCGCGTTGTCCGATGAGGCATTAGCCGCAAAAATTTATGCCGATAAGATTGACATTCTGGTGGATTTATCAGGCCATACCGCCGGTAATCGCTTAACAAGTTTTTCTTATAAACCTGCGCCGGTGCAAATAACTTATTTAGGTTATCCGGATACCACAGGCCTTAGAACGATGGATTATCGGGTGACTGACAAAGTAACGGACCCTGTAGATTTTGCCGAACGCTATCAAGAAAGCTTATTGTATGTAGAGCCTTGCTTTTTATGCTATGCACCTCCAGAGCCTGCACCTGAGGTTAATGAAACACCGTGCATAACCCGTGGTCATATTACCTTTGGTTGTTTCAATACGTGGGCAAAAATTAATGAGCCTTTGCTTGCCGCTTGGATAGAGATTTTGACAGCATTACCTACCGCAAGATTACTATTAAAAAATTCGGCTTTATTTTGTCCTGATGTGCGTGAGGATTGTTTAGTCAAGTTTGAAAAAAGTGGCATTGCCAGAGAACGTATTGAGCTGATTTATCCTGTGGCTTCTACAGCGGCGCATTTGGCTTATTATCAGCAAATTGATGTAGCGCTGGACACTTATCCTTACCATGGTGTGACCACCAGTTGTGAGGCTATTTACATGGGGGTACCGGTATTAACATTAGCCGGAGATTTGCATGTGTCTCGAGTAGGGGTAAGCTTGCTGTCTGTATTAGGCCTACAAGATTGGATAGCTTTAGATTTCGATGATTATATTGAAAAAGCGAAAGTGCTCACGCAGGATAAAGAAGCACTACAAGGTTTGCGTCGGCATTTGCGCGAAAAACTCACGTCTTCTTTATTGTGTAATGGAGAGCACTTTACTCAAAAATTAGAAGCACTTTATCGCCAGTGTTGGCATAAGCGCTGTGATGAAACTACTTTAGGGCGATCAGTATAGCTCATCCTTGAGCCAGGTTATTCCTTCTTAGACGCAATTGGGCGCTGACTTAGTACCTTATAACGAATATCCTTACTCATTAAAAGTCTCCAGTGTAGCTTTCCAGCGTCCCCATTAATAATGCAAGAATGAGGCCAATTTTAGGCCCTGGGATTACGCGTATTTTCGTAGCGCGTAGGCAAGTAGCGGATCCAAGACGCGTAATTGTTTTAAAGCAAGTTGTGGGACGGCATCGTCTAATTTTTTAATCTTATGGATCATATCTTTGTGGCGTAAGACATTAATGGCTTGATTAATGGTAGAAACAGAGACATTAGCGGTGCTCACAAAACCATGTCCGGTGGGTTCTGTAGCTGGGTGCAGGGCTAACGTTTTTAAGACAGACTGCTGCTTTACGGTTAACTTAGCTAAGTCTGCGACAAGCCTATCTTCATGCGTGTCATAGCAGCGTTCCCAACAGCTCGTCACATCATTAAGATCAGGTAAGTTTTTTAGACGCCATATTTCATGGCATAGCAGATTGACATAGTAAGGATGTAACTCTGTTAGTGCCATAATTTTGTTGAATACATTTTTTGGCAATGGATGTTGCCAGTTTTTTTTAGCGAGTTTTTGTAAATGTGGTGAATAATCTTTTGATGTCATACGTTCTAAATGCATCATGTCACACAGCATATAAAGTGGTTTGGAACTATCATCGAATAGTTCTAGTAACAAATGTCGATTGCTACCAGAGAATATAAAGACAATATGGGAGGTTTGTTGTGCCACATGGCGAATAGCGCCTTGAATAGACTTAGAACTGTTTGCTTCACGGATATCCTGAAATTCATCAATGAAAATAATAACCTTTTTTCCCTGCTGTTCAGCAAGCTTTGCTAAACCTTGCAAACCATTAAAAATCTGTTCTACGGGATCAAAGCCTGACATGGCTCCTTGTGCATCAATGCTGAATCCTGCGGCCGTCAGAGATACTCTGAAATTAACAAAAAAGCCTTGTAGCGTTTGTAATAGTTTTTGTTCCACAGGCAATAAGTGTGAAACGGCTTGGCTAATCCCTGTTAATAGTCGTTTGATCACCGCGCTATCATCATGAGCTAAAAACAGATCAATGGACGCTAATGCCATGTTTAGTTCATGGACCACTTTAAAGACTAAGCTAGATTTGCCATAACGTCTAGGAGCCACTAAGACCGTATGTCGTCCACGACCGATATTTTCATTGAGTAAGGCGCGTTCGGTAAAGCGATTACAGAATTGTGAGCCTAAGGCTAATTTAGTTGGGAACAAGTCTTTCATTTCGTATTATATGTTACATATTAATATTTTATAATATATAAAATTATAACATGTAATGCAAGGCTTGGGAGGTAATTAGGGCGTGTCATCAATTATTTTTTCGTTGTGAACATTGTGGAAGTTGAGGGCAATTACGTATATTTTTGAGGATAATCCTAAATTCCGCAGTTGAAATCGTCGCGAGGCTGACTAAGTCGCTGAAGATAAAGGATTTTTTTCCGTCTTTTTTGTGAAGGCGTATCACCCATACGGTGAATAAAAAAGACGGAAAAAAATCCTTTAGATTCGGTGAGTTAGACGGCCGCAGTAGATTTCAACTACGGAATTTAGGATAATAGTCTAGGGTCTGTTGACAATTCATTTTCACGCCACAATTTGAATAAAACGGGGGCAAACGGCCGAGTTGTTGAACATCAGCATGTAGATTCCCTTGATTGCCTTTTAACGCCAAAACATAATCGGATTTCTTTTTTATAATTTGTTCTGCAATCCCTTTTTGGCATCCCATGGCATCAATCGTTACGATACACCCTTTTAATGCTAATGAATTTAAAAGTTCTGGAATGGCTGTGATTTCATTACTCTTTTCCGTCGTTTTTTCCTGTCCTAAGACAATACCATTAGCACAACTCCACGCACTAACCATGTGAATGGGGGACTTTGATGACGCTTTATCATAACTACGGCGCACCGTTTTGTCATCAATGGCGACAATATCCCCGGCCGTTGCTGCCGTGACGGCCTCTATGTTACGTGATGAGGTTGATTACAAAGCGCCTTGTTTGGGTTAAGAGCTTTTGGTAAAGGATGGTCCGCCGATTTGTCCACAAGTCCACAAGTCCACAAGCCAGGAGGTCTTTATTTAACCGTATAGGCTTGTGAACCCTGTGGTCAAATCGGCTAAAATTTTTACCATTGGGTGCCTGTTCAGACTTGACTTTCAAGACAGTAGATTCCCGCTGGGAATTACTGATACTTTTTAGATGATCTTGCCCTGATTATTTGCGCCTGTTATAAGCACAGTTGTTTGTTTTGTTGTATTATCCTAAAATCCTCAGTCAAATCACGATTTTAGCAGTAACGTTTTGATTCATCTAGAAAAAAGAAAAAGCACTCCATCACCAATGAGGTGTATTCCGGCTTTTTCTTTTTCCTATCTAAACCAACCCGTTACGCTAAAAAGTCGCGATTGACTGAGGATTTTAGGATTATGAGTCATTTTAATTATCCAATAATTCTTTGTATTTACTAGCTAAGCTGTATTTTCTTGATTTGAGACTCGGATCTACAATTTCTAAAAAACCAGCTTCTACCCATTTTTTGCAAAGAGAAGCATTTGTTCTAGGCTGAAAACCAAATAAATCACCAATTTGCTTGCTGGTGACAACATCATACTCTCTGAATAGTTCTAGTGATTTGCGTTGTTTTGGATCTAGGCTGCGCATGAGTTCTGAGTGATCTTTTTCACCTTTTTCATTGCTTGCTATCATTTGGCTAACAACTTTTTCAAACGCAAAAGTCATACCTTCTGTGAAATATTCGACCCACTCAGTGATATCACTCTCGGCGCGGCCAAAATAATAATTATGGGAAGGCCCAACACTAATTGCTCTATAGTATCCCAAAAGATTTTTAGCATAGTATTCTTCTAAAGAATACAGACCTTTTAAATCATAACCTCCAAGATGTAAGATTAATGTTGTTAGCAACCTAGCGGTTCTTCCGTTACCATCATAGTAGGGGTGAATTGTTGCAAACTGATAATGGGCAATACCAGCAATAATGGGACATGGTAAGTCCTCATTTTCTTTGATCCAAAAAACAAGATTACGCATAAGGCCAGCAACATCTTTGGATTCTGGTGGCATGTAAACGATTGTTCCTGTTCCACTATCTTTAATAACATTTTGTCCGTCACGATAAGGTGTAAGTTGAACACGCGTTCTACCATCACTCATAACAAGCGCATGTAGTATTTGGATTATTTTTTCAGTAACAGAAACACCTTGGGCTGCGTATTGTTCTAGTTGGGCTAGTGCTGCATAATAACCTTTAACCTCGCGTTCATCTCGTTCTCTACCAGGGAAATGCCCTTCGAGTTGAATAACTTCCTGTATTTCTTCGGGTTTTAGTTGATTGCCTTCTATCATGGTAGAATAGTGCGTCGTATACAATTTTGCCGTCTCACGCAAAGATGTAAGTACAGTAGGATTTACAGGCAGCATTGCTACTTTTTCTTTGGCAGCTTCTATTCTCATCAGATGCTTGGCGATAGCCGCGTTGATTGTATATACAGGTTTAAAATTTGTCGGCATAATATGAGCTCAATATCGGCTTACTATATATTTACAAGCATGCTGATAATATGCGCTTAAGTCAAGAATAAAATGCTGATTTGTCAACCCAAAGTAGAAATGTCCGGTATTGAGCAAAGTTAAAATGTCCGGTGGTAGCTAATTGTACACGGCTAAATTTGCGCCACCGGACATTTCTACTTTGGGTTGACAAACCTTATTCTCACTTGAACTTACCCGCACTTTCGGGTATTCTGCGCAAGCTTATGCGGGAGAGGTGTCTGAGTGGTTGAAAGAGCACGCCTGGAAAGTGTGTGTACGTTCACACGTACCGAGGGTTCGAATCCCTCCCTCTCCGCCAGTTTTTATTTCTCGAAAAGTTTTCGTTGGAATTTCTGGTTTTGTATCAGCACCTCCAAACCCCAGTATTCATGGGCTTTAGCGAGTTTCAGCTAAGCAACACATGCGTACTTAGAGAATCATAAAATCACCAATTTTACCCCAAATTCTCCCTTTTTGCTCTCCGTTTCTCCGTTACATGCGAACGTCGGTGCCGAAGGTACGCATCTATCAACCCCTTGATTTTACTGGTTTTTTGCAAATTCGACGTTTTGAGGTTCGTTTTTGGAAAGTGGTGTGCGGGGTACTCTTCGTTAGAGAAATCTCTGTTAGCCCAAAGCGTTAATGTCCGGTTTCAGCAAAGTTAAAATGTCCGCTTTATGAAATAAAGGGGCATAGAGATGAGCAGGAGGTATTACCGAATGAACGAGCAGGGGCTGGCAAGAGTAGAAGTGATAGAAAAGATAACAGCAGGCGTTTTAAGCCAGCGTGAGGGAGCGGCACAACTGGGTTTAACAACTCGCCACCTTCGACGACTCCAACGCCAGTATCAGCAATCAGGGCCATCAGTCTTAGCCCTGAAGGATAGAGGAGGACAGCCTAGTAATAACCGCATATCCGAAGAGATACAGGATAACGTATTGAAACTACTTGAAGAGCACTACCCTGACTTTAAACCCACCTTTGCCCATGAAAAATTAACAGAACAGCATGGCTTAAGCTTCTCTGTTGAATGGTTACGGCAATTTATGATGAAGCATGGTCGATGGAAAGGTAAACGAGCAAAACCTGTAAAAATCCATCAGTCTCGTGCCAGGCGAGCTGCTAAAGGCGAGCTGGTTCAAATCGACGGCTCTCCTCATGACTGGTTTGAAGGACGTGCGCCACATTGTTGTTTGATTGTCTTCGTCGACGACGCCACCGGTCTTATCCTGGCATTACATTTTTCAGAGCAGGAAACGACCGAAGCCTATTTCAAAGCCTGTGAGCAGCATTTAAGGGCACATGGTCGCCCACAAAGCTACTACAGCGATAAGTTTGGTGTTTTCCGCGTTAACGCCAAGGAAGCTCAGTCAGGCAGCGGCGAAACGCAATTTGGTCGAGCGATGCGAGAACTAGGGATTAAGCTAATGTGTGCAAACTCACCACAGGCCAAAGGGCGGGTGGAAAAGATGAATGGAACCTTACAAGACCGACTCATCAAAGAAATGCGCTTGCGCAACATCTCAGATATATCCACCGCCAATGCATTTTTACCGGAATTTATCCAAGATTACAACTATCGCTTTGGTAAAGTTGCCGCGTGTCCTGAAGATGCTCACCGCAAATCATTGCCTGATGATTCAACACTTGGGCTGATATTCTCAGAACAGCATCAGCGCAAGCTATCAAAACAGCTGCAGATTAGCTATAAAAATACCCTATACCAAGTTCAAATGAATAAACCCTCGTATCGCATGCGGGGCGCTGCGGTGACAGTCTGTGAGAGGCGAGAGCAAGTAACATTAATCTATCAGGATAGGGTATTAAACTACACAACGATGGATAAAGCTAATCGCCCTGCTCCTATTGCCACGCGCAAAGAAGCGACTTACTCAAATCAAACAAGAAAGCCAAAGGCCGAGCATCCCTGGAAAAAATATCCCGCCGTTTCTTCGAAGAAATCGCATTCGTCTGTTATTACTTGAAGAGGTAGCGCCACTTATACACAGGGTACACAAGCCTATCAGAGCTAACGAGAAAGGCTCTACTGGCTTGTGTACTTGTGCATAAGTGGTGCAATTTAGCTGTGTACAATTAGCTACCACCGGACATTTTAACTTTGCTCAATACCGGACATTTCTACTTTGGGTTGACAGCCCAACCTATTGTGACTTAAACAAAAATGCTCTATGCTCTCGGTTTCTTACCTTTTAACAACTTTAATAAAGGACAACATCATGGGTAATAACAACGGTGATTTACAAGCATCTGAAGAAGCATTTGACGAGTTAGATTTAGGCGGTCTCTTTGACGACGCCGTAGATGCTCAAGATAACCCACTTTTTGGCATGCTCAATGCTATGACACAAACCCATAAAACGCGCATGGAAACAGCCTTGGGTTTAACGCAACTCGTTGCTGCTTCTACTAAAAATTTAGATGAACAAGCTATTTATGATACCTTTGAACGAGCTACTGGCATTGTGGATGAACTTTCTCCTATGCAAAACTTGATGAGTGATGCTTATCTGGCAGCCCTTGAGGAATAATAGGAACGCCTGTGTGGATTCAACTCAATCTTTCCGCTTCACAAGATGATGCCGAAACTCTCAGTGATCTGCTCATGGAAATAGGCGCTTGCGCGGTAACCTTGGAGGAACGCGAATTTGATAAAGCGCCGGTCTTTTCAACAGCTCCTGGCCATAATCCATTATGGGAGCAAATTCGCCTACAAGCCCTCTTTGCAAGCAATGTAGATACTCAAGCCATTGAAAAACAATTGATTGAGCGGGTAGGCGAAAACCTACAGGCCTATCACTTCAGCACCTTGGAAGACGAAGATTGGCAGCGCGCTTGGATGAAAGATTTTAAGCCCATGTGCTTTGGAGAGACGCTATGGATTTATCCCTCCTGGTACGAAGGCCCCGCAAAAAGCCAACACGGCTTGTTCTTGGATCCAGGTTTGGCTTTTGGCACTGGGACACACCCCACCACCGCCTTGTGTTTAACTTGGCTTGCTCGCACGATGCAGCCCGGGCAGTCGGTGATTGATTATGGTTGTGGTTCTGGTATTTTAGCACTGGCAGCCTATGTTTTAGGCGCTTTTCCCATCAAAGCCATCGACAATGATCCACAAGCCATTGAGGCTTGCCAAGCTAACATGGAAAAAAATGGCGTGCCCGCCGAAGCTATTCTCCTAACCCTTCCAGAAGAAGACAGTCCAACGCCCGCTGACATTGTCTTAGCAAATATACTGGCTCAACCACTCATCGCGCTCGCCCCCGTTTTGACAGCTCTCGTTAAACCAGGAGGTCATTTATTATTGTCCGGTATTTTGAAAAACCAAATGGATGAAGTAGAAAACGCCTACAGCAAAGAGTTTGTCTGTGAAGCGCGAATCACCCAAGATGATTGGGGGCTACTGGTTATGCATACCCCATTACCATGAAAATACTTTGGCTTTTCAGCCACTTTAATAACCAACATTGGGTTTGGGCGCCCAGCGAGTAAATAAATGCAAGCGTCTTGATAGAAGATTCCCAGCGGGAATTACTGATAGTTATCCTATTGCTAGGACAAGCTAAGAAAAAAAAAACGCTTAGGACGCTGTCATTGGACACACCATGTATCACACACACCTTTTTCGACTTGTATCGTGCTATGCTCAATGTTGTACTCATGGCTTAAGTGATAACGAATTTCTCTAAGCTTTTCATCGTTTAAGGATTCATCGGGCATGATCAAATGTGCGGTAAGTGCCACCCCGGTGGTGCTCAAACCCCAAATATGTAAATCGTGTACTTCAGCCACGCCGGGAATGTTTTGCAAGTAAACCAACACGTCGTCTTGATTTATCCAACTCGGTACAGCATCCATGATCAGTCTGACCGAATCACGTAACAATCCCCACGTACCCAACAAAATCACTACAGTGATTAAAATACCCACAAAAGGATCCAACCACAACCAACCCGTATATAAAATTACTGCTCCTGCAATAACCACGCCCAGCGAAATCAAGGCATCAGAGGCTAAATGCCAAAAGGCCGCTTTAATGTTCAAATCGTCTTTGCTGCCTTTCATGAACAACATGGCAGTAAACCCATTGATAAAAATACCAATAAAGGCAATCAGCATAACAATTTTTTCGTCAATGAGAACAGGATGAATCAGCCGATATATGGATTCATGCACAATTAAGGCACTGGCAAAAACCAATAAAAGCGCATTGCCTAATGCCGCCAAAATAGTGGTTCGCTTATAGCCATAACTATATTGCTTATTGCCAGGACGCTTCAACAACCAGCTGGCTCCCCAAGCCATCAATAGACCCAACACATCTCCTAAATTATGCCCGGCGTCTGCTAACAAACTCATGGAATGCGCATTCAAAGCATAAAGTGCTTCAATGAAAGTAAATAAGGTATTTAATCCCACAGCCCAAGCGAAGGCTTTATCGAAGGTTGCTGGTGCATGACAGTGCCCATGCCCGTGGTCATGATGATGCCCCATATTACGTTTCCGCACAGAAAAAGAGCATTATAGCACCAGATTCCAGAAAATAGCGAACAGACATCAACATAAAAATTTCCCAGTAAGAATTGTGTATTGGGATTAATTTAATTTTTGCATTTTAAATAAAATTAATATATAATTATTTTATAAATTAAATGCTCTGGTTGTCCGATTATCCTAAAATCCTCAGTTGAAATCGTCGCGAGGCTGACTAAGTCGCTGAAGATAAAGGATTTTTTTCCGTCTTTTTTGTGAAGGCGTATCACCCATACGGTGAATAAAAAAGACGGAAAAAAATCCTTTAGATTCGGTGAGTTAGGCGGCCGCAGTAGATTTCAACTGAGGATTTTAGGATTATGGCAAAGCATAAAAAAAATAAAGTGGCTTTATCCATAGCTGATGACATAAGTACAACGGCAGGTAAGCTGGCTAACGCTAACAGTGGTAAAGGCAGCAATCATGATAGAATTTTTAGAGCAAGCATGGCCTTGCCGGAAGTACATCGTCCTTTTTTAGAAACCTATCTTCCGCAGAGCTTAGCAAGTAAACTGGACTTTGATGCCATTCAGCTTGAAAACGCCACGTTCGTCAATGATGATTTGAATTTATTTGCTGATGATGTTGTGTTCCGCGTTAAATTAGCCGAAAAACAGGGCTATATCTGCGCATTGCTGGAGCATCAAAGTAAAGCGGACCGGTTGATGCCGTTGCGTTTAATGCGCTATACGGTAAATGCCTTAGAATACTTTGCCAATCTTTATCCCAAGGCGGAGAAACCTTTACCCTTGGTTTTCCCTATGGTGGTCTATCATGCGCCTGACGGTAAACCCTACAAATTCAGCAATGATATTAAATCATTGATTGATGCACCCTCTGATATCATTGCAGCATTTTGGGCCAAGCCTTTTCATTTGTTAGACTTGTCAATGTTAAGTGATGAAACTCTTTTACAACATGATATGGTTGGGGTACTTAATTATGCTCTAAAACATGCTCGGGAGTCAGAGCCTGCGCATTTTCTGGTGGTTATAGAATATTTGGTTAAATATCAACAGTTGGAGCCCGATGGGCATTACACGTTCTTGGCAAAAATTGTGCTAAGATACATGTTGCTAACCAGCAATATGCAAGGTGCCCAGTTTGTTGAGTGGTTAGATAAAGTAAAAATGCCCAAAGATAGACGAGGTGATACGATGGGAAGATTGGCAGAACAGTTGATAGAAAAAGGCTTGCGGGAAGGCATGGAAAAAGGTATGGAAAAAGGCATGGAAAAAGGCATGGAAAAAGGCATGGAAAAAGGCAGACAAGAAGGTTCAGAGCTTACTAAATTAGCATCAGCGAGGAATATGCTTAAAAGTGGTGTTGAATCCCGCATGGTTGCTACGTGGTTAGACTTGACCCTTAGTAAAGTTCAAGAATTAAAGCATCAATTGGGCAATGAGAGTGAAAGCTCTAACGTTATCTAGGGCATGTCATCAATTACCCTTTTTTGCTACAGATTGCGTAAAATTAGGGTCTGTTGACATTTCATTTTTGCAAGCGAAATTTGAAGGAACGGAGGGCAAATTTGTGTTTATTTGAGGCAGTATAGTGAACTATATAACGAAAATATACGCAAACTTGCACCCGTTTTATTCAAATTGTAGCGTGAAAATGAATTGTCAACAGACCCTAATTCAATTGCGTGTTTTTTTCGTCAAGTAGACCTACTATTATCTTCAAAAATACACGCAATTGCTCTCAATTTCCACGACGAAAAAGTCATTGATAACACGCCCTAACGGCTTGTGCCCAATGCCAAGTCTACTTCCCAGAACAATCTATGCCTGCAAACCCATTTCCGGTATAATGAGCTGACCTGAACCCCCTTTTCACTCCTGGCAATATGGCTGATGACGCAATTGTTTCTAGCTTTACCGAGGCAAACCGCCAACCGATAGCTGATACGTATCCACAAACATTGCTCACGCGCACACCACTAACAGGGCTGGGCAATCATTACAGCACACACTTGTATACGGCGCGTCTTAGCATTAATCCCCTAATCACTGTGGCAGCCCCACTTTTTTCGCTCATCAGCCGCTTACGCAAAACGACACATTACGACAATCTAGAAAGATTACAGCAAGAACTTATTCACGAGATAAAGGCTTTTGAAAGTGCCGCCCAAATGGAAAACTACCGCGTGGAAACCATCATTATTGCGCGTTATGCCTTATGCGCAAGCTTAGATGAGGCCATTACTAATACGATTTGGGATGAAAATCGCTGGAGGCCGTATCAGTTATTGCCTCATTTTCAAGATGAAGCCTGTGGCGGCGAACGCTTATTCATCATTCTAGAACGTTTAAGTGAAGATTCAGCTTACCATATTGAGCTGTTGGAAATGCTTTATCTGTGCCTAAGTTTGGGCTTTGAGGGTAAGTTTCGCCAAATGGAACAGGGCAAAACACAATTGGACCGCACCATTGATAACCTTTATCAATTAATTCGCGAACAACGCGGTGACTTTGCAAAACCTTTAACTAAAAGCACACCACAAATGCCTGCAACGCAAAAAAACACTGCAGAGCCTAAAGCGCCACCCTTGCCTATTTGGATGACTCTACTTTTGACGCTCATCATCCTATTAACGTTACTAACAGGCTTTAATTACCTATTGGATGAGAGTGCAGCCCCTCTCATGCAGGAGAGCCAGCAACTACTGATAGGGCATACCCGCTCATGAATACGGTGCTTGCCCTATTGGCCCCCAAATTATTAAACGCCCTGTCCCTTTGGATAGCCTCGTGCGCCATCGTCTGGATTGGTGGTCCCTATATCGCCATTGATCATTACACGCCCCTCGCTTCGGTGGGCAATCGTTTATGGGTGATACTGGCGCTGTTTGTATTTTGGGCGGCAAAGCTCGGGCGTGATTTTTTACAGGCTAAAAAGGAAGCCATTGAAGTTAATCAAGCTAATGAAAACCTCACCAAGCACTTTCAAAGCGCACTACAATTCATCTGTAAAACTGACATTAACGGCCAAAAAGGCAAAATTCACTTGGCTAAACTACCTTGGTATTTATTGGTGGGAACACCGAGCAGTGGTAAGTCTAGCCTACTGCATCGCTCCGGCTTAAAATATATTCTGTCCAAAAAAATCCTAACCGATAAAGCGCCAGAAGCCACACGTAACTGTGATTGGTGGGTCTCTAAGCAGGCTGTTTTTTTAGATACCAATGGTCAATATGCAGCGGCTAACAGCCGAACTAAAATCACCAAACTTTGGCAGCATCTACTGAACCTAATTGCTTATTATCACCCACGCCAGAAACCAGAAGGTATCCTGCTGGTTATTTCTATCGACAGTTTAATTAATCGCTCTAAAAGCAATCGTCAACTCAAGCAGCGTCTCAAAGAGATTCATAAAACCTTTGGTAACCAAATCCCCATTCATATCGTGCTCACTAAACTTGATCGCCTACAAGGGTTTCAAGCTTTTTTTCAAAACTTAGACGCCGAAGAACGCGAACAACTTTGGGGTATTCCTCTCACTCAACAAGATATCGTAAAGCATCATCTAACGGAGATTGTGAATGAGGGCTTTGCAGCATTACTCACCCGACTCAATCAACGCATTATTTGGCGCTTGCACCAAGAATTAAATGTGGATACGCGCGACTTAATTAAAGATTTCCCCATACAACTTGAAACACTACAAGAACCGCTTGTGGCACTGTTGCATCAATTAACCGATAGCCTCACCTTACCCATTAATTTACAAGGCGTGTTTTTCACCAGCGTCCTGCAATCTCAGCGCCATAAAACCGTCGACCAACTTTTAGCGCCCATCACAAAATGTTTTGACTTACACACTCAAGACATCAAGCCTCGCTTTGCAAGAAAGAATAAAACTTTTTTTGTTAAGCAACTGCTCAGTGATAGGCTTTTAATGAATAATGTTTCATCTTTAGCCTCAAGACACTTATCACCGGTAAAAACATGGCTACAACGAGGAACCTTACTAGGCTCTATTTTAGTTATTGGTCTGTTTACCTATCATTTGGCTCATGATTTTAGTGACTACATTACTCGTATTCACCAAGCAGAACAAGCCATCACAGAATATAAACTGCTAGCACAAACCTATTCGCCTGATACGATCACCCTCAACCAGGCCTTACAGACACTGAATACACTCAGTGAAACCATGGCGGATATTAAGACCTCACTGCCGCGTCATACGTGGATGCCACCGGTTGGTCAACATAGCGAAAAAACACTGATGCAAAGTTTATCTATTACCTATGAGCACGCATTACAAGAAGTATTTTTGCCAGCTTTGGCTAATGACCTCGCCACAGAAATTCAAACCGCCCCACAGGTTCCTTTGGCTGCCGTAAAAGTTTACCTGATGTTAGGAACACCCAGCCAACAAGACAAAGATTTTATGCTTAGTTGGCTGAGCGCCTACTGGAAAAAACAATGGACTCACAACACCATCAAGCGTGATGAATTAGAAATTTATTTAAAGCAAGCGCTCTCACTGCCTCACCCCGCTACACATTTACAAGCAGCCGTCATCCAAAAGGCGCGACTATTACTCGCTAAACAAATACTGCCCCCTGCCCTTTCACAAGGCCAAACCTTATCTGCTTTACCCATGAGTCACCAAGCGTTATTATCTGTGCCTTCTGTCCAACCATCACCGCCCCCTAACAGGAAATAATACAGCAAACAACAAGGATAGTTAAAACGTTATGACGCCAACAAGCATTTTAGATGTTCCCAAGCTCTTAAAACTCACTGATTTTGATATATTGCAAAACAAAACCATCCTCAATACTGCCATTGCAGAGAATCTCTATAAACATCAGCGACATTTTATACACGAAGCATTAGCACAAGGTTTTGCCGATTTACACTGTACAATCAACCCTGCACAACAAATTCTATTTCACGATTATTTTACTTATTTAGAAAAATTGGTTGCAGGCGACTTTTTAACAGACCCACAGCATTTTTCGAAAGAGCAGCAGACATTATTTGAGAAAACCCATACCTCAAACCTATCAGACCAACAAAAATTATTCTTGGAATTTTTGTTAGGCTTAGCACGCTTTGATCAAGCCACACAATTGACCTTTTGTTTTTTAGCAAACAACACTGACGAAAATGATAGCTTTAACACAAGCCTGCAAAAAATCACCAAAGCGCGACAAGCATTAGACCTTAAAAACTTAACCCGCTATTTCACAGAGTTGGCCAATCATACAACCTTGCTCATCAATGAGGTATTAAAGCGCACGGTCTGCCTTCAACATGCACGAGACTACTGGCGAGAAGCACACGATTTTTTTGCACAACACCCCCATTTAAAACACATTGCCAAGCAACTTTTATCTTTACAATACATTCCACTTAATGTGCGTTTTCTCAGTATTGCCCAAACCTTACATTGGCAAGGCATGGGGGGTGATGGACAGTTTATTGAAAAATTCCCCGTGATTGCACCGCTAGCCATACACAGCCTAGGCTATCACCAACAATTCCATGCACCAGTTAACTTGCTAGAAAAAGAAACGGTTTTTAAAGACTGTTTTAAAGGACTAGCAGATGTTCTACACATAACCAAACAAGCCCTAGAAATTTGTTTCCCTGAAACATCGCATTATGCTATTCATGATGTTTGCTCGGGCCCTAATTTTGCGGCCATCAAGCCACTATGTGAAGCCATGCCCCATAAAAAATTTTCGCTTACCTTGTCGGATGTGGACGGCAGTGCCTTGGCACAGTTGCTCAAACATCAACAACAACCTCCTAAAAACGTTACTATCGACAATGTCCAATATTTGGATTTAAATTTACCTTACCAGATTAATCAACAAGAATACAACCGTTATCACCTAATTGGGGCGCGTATTGGCTTGCATCAGCTCACCCCTGAAAATATTCATCAAGCCCTCAATGCTTTCACACAAATTGCCAAAGTCGGTGCCATTATTGTTAACCCTGACATTGGTCGTGATGCCTATTTACAAGTCTTAGTATCACCGGCTAATATTGTAGATCGCGAAGGCACCGTTCCTGACATAGAAAATTTAACGCCACTGATGTGTGAACTTGATGAGCAACACTATAAGCTGGCTTATCCACTGTTAAATTTAGCACAAGTATTCCCGGGCGAGGTGGGTGCTAACACGCCAATTGCCATGGTTAAATATCATTTGTATGTTGTTGCAAAATTTCCTAAAAAAGACATTCAAGCCTTAATCCAAGCTTGGCAAGCAAAGCAATTTGAACAATGTAATCAATGGGTAGATGCCCACAATGCAGGTCTTGTGGGCAAGCTTAATAAAATAATCTGAGTTTTATTGAATGGGACAAGCAATGGCTGACACATTAGCATCTACAACCTCTTCATGCTTAGGCACGGTTTCGAGTTTCTGTTGAACCTTGGGTGGGCACTGAAAAATACTAGAATACTTAGCCGCGTCATTTCCTGCTGGCTGCAAATATGTTCCACCCGCTTGCTCTAATAGATTCCCTATTGCATTCCCTGTTTGCCTATCTTTGGCGATAATCGTTAATTCCAGAGTTTGCCTATTGAGCCGCAACTGATAATCTTTATCAAGCCCCACACTTAAATCTCTGTCAAGCAATGCGTTAACCAGTAAATTATTTAACCTTATCAATTTTCCTGAAATGTCGATATTCTTTAATAAAGCAGGAGAATTTTTCCTATTAAAACCAATAGTGAAAGTTTTTTCGTCTTTCCTTAACAGCTGAAAATTAAATCCCTCCTTCAACAAGCCCTCTAACGCTTTTTTAAATATCTCGCAATTATTTTTTTCTTGAGGAACGTCAACTATAGTTTCTGTCAGTGCAGGCAGTGTATCCAATAAGCTTTGCAGAGCACTGCTTGGCCTTTTTTCCATGGGAAGGGGGTTAATAATTCTTAATACCTGCGTGCTTAATGGGTCACAAACAGGTTGAATCGACACGTATAACGTTTTATGCAGTGTCGGCACTTCTTCTAGATTAATATGTAGGCCACGCTCAGCCAAAAATATCACGCCACCCTCAACAAGAACAAAAGGAATATCTAGGTGCTTGATATAAGCCATGATTTTTTCTCTTATCTCAGTGGCTTCGCTGCATAATTCTTTATCTGCATAATATTCATTAACTATGCTCGATGCATAGCGCGCTTTATACGCATAAACTAATGCCTGTAAATTTTCTAGCGTATAAAAATCATAAATGGCAGGATAATTCAACGCTTCCACTTGACCCAGTGCATCAATAGGCAGTTTATTTAAAAAGGCTAAAACAAGCAGAATGATTTTTTTCATTGTATCATATTCATTGCTTGCAGTTTGATAGCGTTTGAAAAGACCAAGCCAAAAAGATTCTTCGTGCTCAACAGCTTCATCTTTAGCAATCAAATGCTTTAAGGCAAGCGCAAGAAAAGGAATGTATTCATCACTGGGGTTATTGTTGTGTATATGCGTTATAACAAACACCGTATTCAACTCCCCCTCAAAAGCCAACAACAAAATATACAGTGGAGCATAAGCACTACCATTCTCAATTTTGTTCGAGAAATCATTTACTTTAATTTTGTTGATACTTCTTAAATTTTCTAGCAGTTGTGAAACCATTTTATATAAAGAAAGTGCCTCTTTATCATTTTTATTAAATTTTATGCCATCTAGCTTATTAGCACAAAATAAAGTTAATCTGTCTTGATTTGCAAGCCAAGGATAACGTTTTTTGAGTATATTAACTATGGCAGGGTTCTCTTTGACTACATGACTCTTATCTTCAGCTAGCTGTTTGCAACACGCTACATAGGCTGGAATATTGACCTCTTTAAGCAATGATAATAATGGCGCATAGAGATATTCCATTAATTCAGAATATTCTATTTCACTAATGGAATAGCTCATGCTTTTTTTAAAAAACCACTTAAAAAAGTTTTTGGCTCTACTATTATAAATCTTCGTAGGCGGTTTAGAAGCATACTCAGAAGTAGTTTTCCTGTCAAATACTTTTCCTCTCTGCTCTTCACGATAACCATATAAATTAACATTCAAAAACAGCTTGATAAATGCGAAAAGTTCATGGGGGTTAGCGTCTAGAAGTTCCCCCAAACATACCCAAACTGGATAAAAACGTGGATTATACTTAGTCTGCGCCACCATCATAGCCAATTCTTTATCTGCAGGATTTTTCTGTAATTTATTAAAAAACCACCAGGCAGCAGCAAACTCCTTAATGCTACTATGAATAAAATGATAACGTCGGTTAGATGGCTGTTCTGTAGGATTAGCACAAACAAGTAAAGCAGAGCTTGTAGGCTGCTTCCTTAGCCGCGAACCTTCCCCTGCATTATATTTTTTTAAACAAGGCTCCCACACTGCTGAATTTATTTCCAACATTTGAGTGTTTTTTAAATCATGAACGGCAATATTTATTAAAAACTGCCATTCATGAGAATTCAATAGTTTTTTTTCATCAATATTATAAGGTGATAGTTCATTATATTTTCTAGCAGAGTGCTGCATGAGATTAATGGCCAAGCGCTTATAAATAAAACTTTTATTGATTTTTCCTGACAAGCCTTCTTGTTCCTTAGGAGTGAGATTAATGGCCAAGCGCTTATAAATAAAACTTTTATTGATTTTTCCTGACAAGCCTTCTTGTTCCTTAGGAGAAAGTGATTTCCAAACAACACAAAGCATGCTTAAAGTAGTTGGTACTTCAGCAAGCTTTTTAAAAGAAGTATCGTCAGCAACCAAGTTTTTTAGTTGTTTTTTTTCGTTAGCGTAAAAATCATAGTTGTCTAAAAATTTAACTCGCTGCATTCTATCAAACACATTAATTTCAAAAACAGAAAACTCAACCTCATCAAGACATTGAAAAAGCACCGGCAAAGATTCTTTTTCGCCTACCATTATTCTATTGTTGAAAGTTTCCAAGAGTGTTTTCAATAAAAGGTTACTGTTCTCAGATTTCTCCACATAAAGGACCTCATCCAAGCCATCTAGCAGTAAAATAACTTCCTGCGGCTTGCCTATTATTTCCTTACGTATTAAATCCATACACCACGCTTTATCAAAAGAAAAACCACTTAAAACATCTCGCGGGCGCGCTTTATTGAAAAACCCATAATATATTAGATTAACTAACCAGTCCTTATCATTAAAAATCACTGCCGTTTGTTCATTTGAGAATATATATTTCAAATCAATATGTAAACACCATTGAATAGTACTAGATGGATGAACCTTCGCATAAAAATCAAAAACAAAGTAGCTTAATAGGGTAGATTTACCCATTCCCGGTGTTGATCCAATCAACACATTGTTGATTTTTTGCATTAAGAATGAATCCCACCATGTATCAATAGCCATTGTTTTTTTTGATTTCCCATCTGAGGAAATATTGCCTATCACGTAGTCAGTGGCTAAATTAAGGGGAGAGCCATCCAACTGTGTAATACGATGATATTGATAAAAATCCGCTAGGCTTGTCTTTAAATCAGCAATAGCCATTTCTTGTCTGAGCGCTTGCATATCTATTATAGACTGATTTTTTTTGTTTTCTAAATCAGCCAACATAACGCTTGCCCGACTTATTCTTGAAGAAAGTCTGCGTAAAATAGTAAAGGCTTTCTGAGAAACACGGGCTGTTCCAGCGTATCTTTTGTCTTGAATATCTTTACAGGCTTCTTTAAGCCTCGTAATTGTCTTAAGCACAGCCTCATCTTCAAGCTTATCATCGTTCTTTAATACAGAGTTATACTTTGTTGCTAAACACTTTATTTCCTCATCTAACGAAAAATGACTAAACCAATGATCACTCAGTTGTGTAGATCCAATGTTATCATTGTTAGCGTCGCTTTTTTTATTTTTATCAGCAGGCCCTTGTACAGTAAATGCAATTTCCTTTGATAATTCTTCACTTAAATTATGATAGCCCTGCAATCGAGTGTCAAAATTTTCCGGGCTGGTTATATTGGCTGGAATAATACTATCATATTGACTTTTAAATTCATCATATTGGTCATCAGTAATTTTATCAGCAGCCTTCAGCTGCTCTAAATTTAACAGGATAAATTCTAACGTTTTAGGACGACGAACCTTTTTACCTTTTTTACTAAAAAGATTAGCAGACATCTCTGTTATCTTTCCCCATAATTTCTCTTGTACTGCTTGTGCTTTAAGAGTTTCTTTACCAGCAAGCTTGATACATTCAAATAAAAAATAAGCAACAGAACGCAGAGATTCTCCTTTCATTTCTCCAATAAGTTTCTTAGTTTTGTCCTCATCAAATAATGCTAAGATAGGATCCCAGTCAATATGCTCTGCTGAGGTGCTTAATGCTTCATGATGACTGAGCGCTTCTACAAGCTCGTTGAAAGAAGACCACCCTCTACCTTTAAGCACATTTTTTTTTATGCTGTTTATCCATTCTTCAGCCCTAGGTTTAAAAGGCCCCAATGCCTCTTTAAAGTGATCGATACTTTCTATGGCAAACACAATAGCCATGAATACACCCGTACCAAAGGCAATGAGAGCCGGACCAAGAATTGCCAACCCTGCCCCATAGGCCGCAAGCGATGCTATCGCCAAGGCTAAACTCAACGTTCCTCCTGTGACAGATAGAACTGAAAGAGTGGCATAGGAAAAGCCGTAGGCAGTATGCTTTACAACTTGCCATTTCTCAATGGGCTTGAACGTTTTTCCTAGGGCTTTAGCTCTCATCACATTATCCTGCGCTAAATGCAATAATAGGCTTTTCATTAAATGGCTTTTAAATGTTGATGTAATCCGTTTTTCAGCATTTTTTAATCGCTCATTAATACCCTTAATAATATCTTCATCGGGCTTTCCTATCCCTAACATACCAATCATATTAAGCACACGATGGATAGCCAATAAACAATGATACCAGGCTTGAAAATCGTTACCTTGACCGGGATGCAATGCCGCTAGATTTTCCGTCAATTGTTTTAATAGATAAATCCAACGACTGGGGGAGGCTTGGTGATTACTCAGTAAAGTATGAGAGAAAGGAAAAAGCGCTTGGGTTGCTCTACTAATTTGCCAAAAGGTAGCCTTTTCACCAGGCTCAGTATGCAGAATCATATCGCTAACCAGACCAGGTGCCCTGGTGCGCGACAGTAATGCCGTTGCTAGGCTTGTATTCTCTTTAAAAATCGTTGGATTTTTGATTAAAAAGGATTTGAAAATGGTTCGTACCGCCTGCGTATCAACGTTGTCAGGCTCGTTCTCTCCTACTTGTTGTTCGTTAAAGTAGGTAATAAAACTATCTTCAGAGTCACTAGGTAATGATGTATTAATGGTTGCTAATGTATTCAGGGGCATGTTGTATTCCTTTTTTGTTGATTGTTTAAGCTTGAGCTCAAATGCTGGGCCAACCTTTCGGTCAGCATAACTAAAAAGACAACAAAAAGAAATACGTAAAAATACTGAATGTGGGTGAGTTACTCAGCCACCCACTTGCTATGTATTTCTAAAATCTCACCTAGTAATTCATCTACCACGCTAAGCTTGGCTTCTTCTGTCACTAACACATCGGTTTCCTTTATGCGCTGCAGACGTTCTTCCACCACTTTTGCAATAGAGCCACTGGGGAATAGTTTTGATAAGGTGCGACGTGCTTCTTTGGGCCCTAAGCGTTTATACAATTCATTACGAATCTTACTGTCATCGGCCGTGGTACTAAACGCCCATAGTTCAATAGGGCCTAAGGTGCTCGTCAATAGTTGGGTATTCATACCGCGTTTGGTGGCAAACTGCGCTAAGAATGTGGCGCCGCCTTCGCGTGGTCCGTGCACATTATAACGCAGGCCGTTAGCGGCGGTTTCAGACAAACCAAAAATCTCTGTGGTTTTTTTCACCGCCACTTCAGGTCCTGCATCCATAATAAAAATAGAGGTGGCAAACTCTACCATGATGCTATCAAAATCGTCTAAGGACTGAGAAATCAAACCCACTTGTACTTTCCACTTCCG
Source organism: Gammaproteobacteria bacterium (assembly GCA_965230455.1). Taxonomy (GTDB): domain Bacteria; phylum Pseudomonadota; class Gammaproteobacteria; order CBDDKY01; family CBDDKY01; genus CBDDKY01. The sequence goes on along the minus strand of CBDDKY010000003.1, from coordinate 742,808 downwards.
CCCCTCACGCATATCAATAATCACTTGATCGCGTACTGCTTGCACTTTAGAGGTGCGATGGAATTCATCATAGACAATGCGTTTGGGATCTTCACGAATTTCTGCAATGCGTTTGCCGTGAAAAATACGGTAATTTTCAGGCATATCTTCGACATTATCTTCCGTCAAATAATAATGCCTTGCCAACACATAACGAGCTAACATATACATAACGGCCGTTTGGCGTTCAGCAGCATCGCCACCGCTTTTAGCCACTTCATCCAAATCTAAAGAAACAACGCGGGCATTACCAATATCAAAACTCGTTACTCGCGAAAGAATGGGATATTCTCTTACTGCACTGGAAATCATCCGTGCGAAGGCTGTAATTAAAGGCTCTCCCGTGGGCGCCACAATATGTCCGTATAAGTCTTCCACCGCTTGGGTCCGACAAATGGACGCGGCATCTGCCAATAAGGGCATAGCAAAACGTTGAGATAAAGCCGCATAGTGGGTAAAGCCTGCATTAAACAATGCGTCAGTCACTTCCCACCAGGTGGTGTGTCTATCAGCGACAAAGTTAATTTCCTCTAATACGCCGTCAATTAAGGCGTCCACACCGTTGGTATACGTGTAGGGGTTACCGTCATCATTTAAGTTTTTGTAAAGTTCATCCACGATGAGCCCTGCCATATCAGCAATCCCATCGTAAGGCTTACTAGAACCCACTGGGGTTGATAACAGCGTTAAAAAATTCACCAAGAAACTACGCTCTTGCGGTGTTGGAAAACGACAACCTAGCTGTGTATCGAAGGGATTGATGGCATATTCGGGTGTCATACGCAGACGATGATAGGCGACCAAATGGCGTTTATCCATAGGAAGCGCTTCTTTTAACAAAGAAATCAAACCACTACTGGATGGGCCGATATCAATAATGGCAATACGTGGCAGGCGTTTGATACCTCCTGATAAACATAACGCTAAATTAATGGCATTAGACAAAACTGATTTACCAGACCCCGGTCTGGCGTACAATAAATCTATCCAGGTGGTCTGTGCGCTAGAGCCGGGCTGATAAGGCCAGGGTTTTCCATCGGGCGAACGAAATAGCACTGCGCCTTGTTCCCAAGCAGACGCCGGTCTAGTAATGGGTAACATATAAGCAACATCCGATAAGGGTGCAATGGAGGCTGTTGCCATGCTGTTTTGAGTCAGACCTAATAAAGAGGACACCATACCCGCAAAAGCATCACCGCAAACCTCAGAAACCTCGCAAGTCCCCCAGCCTTGTACGGCTTTAGATAATTGTGCCGCTCGCGTTCGCAACAATTGCATCTCATCGACAGGCGCCCAGGTTGAAAAACATACGCGCAACTTAACCACGGCATCATCGGTATTAATATCAATGTATTTCAACAAATTAGATGAATCATTAATGAGCCTATTTTGCTGCGAAGAAAAACTCAGAATAGCCGATAATACAGGCTTTAACCCCATGGTTTTTAAGCCATCGCCATCAATCAAATAAGACATACGCCATGGCACTTGGGCCGCAATAACGCGTTGTAACAAATTATTAAACGGTTTGATATCTTGGGGAAATAAATCAATAAAAACTGAAGCATAAATCCGGTCACCCAGCCGTACACTGCGTAAATCCAATACTTCACCATCACGGGGCAAAATTTGTTTAGATAAAGGCGGCCATAATAAATCAGCCGGCTCACCGCTAAAACGTTTAGCAATACGTACAGGTAATTTATCGCCAGGTAAAATCGCACGCCAATCCCGCGAAGTAAAATCGGGATCGGCTATTTTGCGCATTTCTTTAACAGCGGCATGTATATCTAATAAATCACAATACAAGTTTAAATCGCGCAAATCGTCTAAGGTTGCCCTCACAAAAGACTCATGCGTATCGCGCAACTCAGGCATGGGAGCCATAAGATTTTGGCTTTGTTTGAAAACGGTTTTATTTTCTTTCAGACTTTTTTGCTTAGCCTTATTGGCACGCTTTAATTGTTCTCGAGAAAGCGTTGTTGGGTTCGTATAAAGCACCAAAAATAAGCTTTCTGTGGCACAGTAACGACCGATATAACGTGCACGCTCTTCGAACAAATCTTCCAAATCTAAAGCTAGGTTTTTTGCAGTGAGTGTGGCAGGTCGAAAAATTTCTTGAATTTGTTGCTCGATATATTCATTGTCATAATTAAAGTGCACTTGGACAGAATGTCCCGAGCGTGACAAAGCAGAGCGTAAACTTTGCGCAAGCCCTTTATAAAGGCGCTCAAACTCAGGCTGTCCAATAAGCGAGGTCACGCCTTTGATGCGGATGACAGACGCCAAAGAGCCATGTTTGGTAGCGAGACAAGTACGACTGTCTCCCGTTTCTAATTCACAATAAGCACTAATACTTTGTTTAATAGAAAAAGAAAACCATGCCAGCAGTGAATCAACACTTTCCAAGACTGGATCAATAAAGCTCATAGGAAGTCCTTTGTGTAATAGCCATATTAGCTATTATACAGGGGACAGAAGACAGAAGACAGAGGGTGTATGATGCTTGGATACCCCTGCTCGGACGTCCTGTCCTCGCGTTCGCCCCTCAACGAAGCGATGCTTCGTTGCCCCCTCATAGCCTATGGGCTTGGTTATTGGGGGCATCCTGCCGGGAGCTTATGGTGTCTGGATACCCCTGCTCGGACGTCCTGTCCTCGCGTTCGCCCCTCAACGAAGCGATGCTTCGTTGCCCCCGCTTTGCGGGGTCGGGGCTCACCCATTAGCCGTGCGAGCCCAATGTTCAATTTGCTCTTTGAATTTAGCACGAGAAGGCAGAAGGCGTAAGTCTTTTAAAATGGCAACTTGTTTATCAGGTGCATCCATATTGGTTTCCATCATCATCCGCACCAAAACACCAGGATCGCTCGCACCCTTACCGTAGGACTCTTCAACATGTTGGGCACGAAATTTAAAACTACGATAGAGATTTTGCGCTGATTCACGATAGCCGGTTTTATTAGCAATGGCACAAAATAAAACATGACAGAGACTATTTATCTCAGGTTGTGTCATTTCAGGCAAATAAATCAAATTGCCACCCCCAAACTGTTCACCACCAATCCCATCAATGAAATGACATTGCGCACAAAAGCAGCAAGCCGTGATCATATTCTCTCGGGTATTGCGGCGGTAATCTCTATCGAGGTTAACAACTTCCTGATAATCGCTGGCTTGAAACCCACAAAACTGACAGGTCTCATAATCCCGTTCAAGGATTTGTTTGGAAAGGGCGAGAAATTTCTTATTTTTTCTTCTCACCCGGAAAGCGGGCCACGCACCCGGAGTGATGCTCAACTCAAGAGGATGCAATGGCATAGGCGCTTAGTTTCCTTGATAATTGGTAAATTGGTTACTACCTGTCGAGCCACCTTTCATTGCGTTACTGCCAAAAAGCGTCTCACCGGTGGTTTCGAAGATGTTCGGTAAGAATATTAACGCAGCAGCAATAAAAATCAAGGCGATGGGCGTACCAATGGGAATTTGTTGTGGGTTATCTTTGTGTGCTTTAAATTTCATCACAGCACCAACAGCAAACCCCATTCCAGCAATATAGGCACCGGCTGAAATAAGTTTACCCACATTGCTCATGGAGTCAGTGATATTTTCTGCCACTCCAGCCAAACTATTGGGGCCGGTATCTGCAAAAGCATGCCCAACAACCAAACTTGCAACGGCAGCAATAAGCAACAAACCAATCTGCAACACCCAGCGATTACGCTTATGCTCTATCTTTGCTTTACATTCCAATGAATTCATGTGGATTCTCCGTGAATGAATAAAATCACCTAACCTGGGCTCAACATATTGTATATCGAACTCAGGCTACCTATGCAACGAGAAAACAAGTTGTTCAACAACTCGGCCGCAAGCGACCGAGATTGTCTCCTGGTTTGATTTCGCCTACGCGGGAAACCCGCGTAGGCTACCAAAGGGGAAAACTGCATTTTTCCCCTTTGGAAACCCCATCACCTTTGCCTCGGAGGCTAGCCCCCGAGATTTCTCACTTTAAAACGCTACTATTAGCCATAGTTTACGCGCTGCTATTAGCCATAGTTTACGGCGAAAAGCTTAAGAAATTCTTAAGCTGTTGTTAGAGAAATCTGAGCCCTCTAAAAACCAAAGGTATTCGCCACTATTTGGGTTGTCTCCGAGATATTAAACGCCAAGATGCCCCCTAGCACATGGGTAAGGGCTTTACCAACGGTATTGCCCTGCATGCCTTGCTGACCGCTTGAACCAAGGATAAACCACCCTCTGACGAAGGCAATCAAGCCTACAACCCGCACAATATCCATAACCACCTGCATGCCTGCGCGCCACGACCCACCTCCCACACTGCTATAAGCCAAAATGTTACCCGATTTATCAAATACCGTCTGCTGTGTGTAGTGGATAGCCGTGGGTAAATAAAGTAAAAATGCGCCTGCAATGAACAGGGAAATGGGCGTCCATAGATGAGACTGCGTTGCCATCATGGTACGCATTTCACCATAAACTTTTAGGGAATACAATGCTCTAAAAATAAATAGCATACCGCCAACATAGGCAACAGCAAACACCATATCCTGCACATAAGGCAAGGATTGGTCGAGGTTGGTTAGCATTTCCTGGACGGAAGGGACATCCATGGAGGACCTCATCAGACATAGGGTTAAACAACTAGAGCATAGGGGATTTGGGGGGTTGATGGCAAGAAAATTTTTATATAGATTGGCTGATTAACAAGGGGAATTGAGCTTTTTACTGAAATTTCAAGGAGTTACCCGGCTGTACTTTTTTTGCCCTAGCTATAGTATTTTGAGCTAAACTCTGTTACAATGGGGCCTCTAGAGATTCAACCGGATTTGGTTTTTTTGGGAGAAATATGATGGCAAACTGTACAAACTGTGGCAAACATTCAACTGAGCTTCAAATAGGTTCGGTGTGTCCTGGCTGTATGAAAAAACAACAGGAAGCCAATAACCTCCGAGCCGACATGGCTAAAGAAAAAGCTGAAACTACGCCTAACCGCTCCGGCTCTTTTATGCCTATTAACGATCTAAGCAATGTGACTCAACAGGCACCTTCATTTACGGCTACGCCTTCTGAAGATGACCGTCAAAAGACACTTGATTTAGGTATCACACCTGAGCTTATTGCTAAGCGGGAGCAAAACCGTCAGCATAATACAAACCAGAATCAAATGGACATTAATGCAACCATCGGCAAAAATGCTGCTGCAAATGCGTCTACTGCTGCAGCGCCATCCATGAACTGGTTCAAAGATCAAATATTAAAGATACTTCCTAAAAATAAGAAAGCAAAAAAAACGAGCTCAACTGATAAAGATAACCTCGGCAACACGGTACTTGGCGCACATCGCATGCGCGAAGAGGAAGCGGCTAAAAAAGCTGCATTACTTCGGGCTAACAGCCCCAAAGTGGCTCCTAAGCCTACGGTAAGAACCAAGGGGTAATCATTTTACCGAGCTTATGTTTGCTCTATGCCGCCTTTAGAAAAGGCCCCTCTCACTTTGATTGGGGCCTTTTTTCATTGCCTCTAGGGTCTGTATGACAATTCAAGATTTTTGTTCAAAGACAAAGCGAATGGCTGGCGAGCAGCGGAGCTAGCCATTGAACCTAAATTCCGTAGTTGAAATCTACTGCGGCCGTCTAACTCACCGAATCTAAAGGATTTTTTTCCGTCTTTTTTATTCACCGTATGGGTGATACGCCTTCACAAAAAAGACGGAAAAAAATCCTTTATCTTCAGCGACTTAGTCAGCCTCGCGACGATTTCAACTGCGGAATTTAGGTTGAACGCCGGTTTTGGGCGAAAAAATGAATTGTCAGCAGACCCTAGTAAAGTTTCCCCTTCTGCCCGACTATCTGTGTTATAATTTCGGGCTGTATCCTGAATAGCTGTCCATATTATGAACATTCAAAACCTTCGCAACATCGCCATTATTGCTCACGTCGACCACGGTAAAACCACGCTCGTCGATAAATTACTACAGCAAACCCATACGCTAGGCCGACAAGACGATAAGGTCGAACGCATTATGGACAGCAACGATCTGGAAAAAGAGCGCGGCATCACCATTTTAGCCAAAAATACCGCTATTCAATGGCAGGATTATCACATCAATATTGTGGATACCCCAGGGCACGCCGACTTTGGTGGCGAAGTGGAACGTATTCTTTCCATGGTGGACTCTGTACTTTTATTGGTAGATGCTGTGGACGGTCCTATGCCGCAAACACGCTTTGTGACTCAGAAGGCCTTTGCACAGGGACTCAATCCCATTGTGGTTATCAATAAAGTAGACCGTGAAGGCGCAAGGCCCGACTGGGTTATTAATCAAGTATTTGAATTATTTGATAATTTAGGCGCTAATGATACACAGTTAGATTTCCCCATTATCTATGCCTCAGCACTGCAAGGTTATGCCATGTTAGCTATGGATGCCCCTGCTGAGACCATGGATCCCTTGCTCAATACCATTATTGAAAAAGTGCCACCACCTTCCGTGGATGTAGATGGAACTTTTCAGATGCAAATCAGTAGCTTAGATTATTCTAGCTATGTGGGCGCCATTGGTATCGGCCGCATTCAGCGCGGCAGCGTTAAAACGAATATGCCAATTACTATTATTTCCAAAGAGGGTAAACAGCGTAATGGCCGTATCTTACAAGTTTTAGGCCACATGGGTCTAGAGCGTCTTGAGGTTCCAGAGGCTCAAGCTGGCGATATTATCGCCATTACCGGCATTGAAGGTATTCAAATTTCAGATACTCTCTGCGCCCCAACCGATGTAGAAGCCTTACCGCCCTTAACGGTGGATGAACCAACAGTTTCTATGTTTTTTCAAGTCAATGATTCTCCTTTTGCCGGCCGCGATGGAAAACTATTAACCAGCCGACAAATCCGTGATCGCCTGCACCGTGAACTTATTCATAACGTAGCTTTACGCGTGGAAGATACTGATAACCCTGATAGATTTCGCGTTTCCGGGCGTGGCGAATTACATTTGTCCATCCTCATCGAAACTATGCGCCGTGAAGGCTTTGAGCTTTCTATTTCTCGCCCAGAAGTAATTCGCAAAATAGTGGATGGTGAAGAACAAGAGCCCATTGAAGCGGTGACCTTTGATATTGAAGAAGACCACCAAGGCAGCATCATGGAGAAATTGGGTGAACGCCGCGGCGAACTCAAAGACATGCTACCTGATGGCAAAGGCCGAGTTCGCCTGGATTATAAAATTCCAGCGCGGGGCCTCATTGGTTTTCGTACTGAATTTATGACAGCCACCTCGGGCACCGGCTTGATGTACAGCATTTTTGACCATTACGGTGCAGTAAAAACAGGCCCTATCAGCCAACGCAAACAAGGCGTACTCATTTCTAACGCTAAGGGTAAAGCCACCGGTTATTCCTTGTTTAATCTACAAGAACGAGGGCGCATGCTCATCGGCCCGCAAACAGAAGTCTATGAAGGCATGCTTATCGGTATTCATAACCGTGACAATGATTTGGTGGTTAATGTCATTAAGGGTAAACAATTGACCAACGTTCGCGCCTCTGGTACCGATGAAAATATCGTCTTAACCCCGCCAGTCAAGATGTCTTTAGAACAGGCCATGGAATTTATTAATGACGATGAATTGGTGGAGGTAACACCCTCGTTCATCCGTTTGCGCAAGAAAGCCTTGTTGGAATCCGATAGGCGCAAGCAGCAACGCGAAAGTAAAAAGTAATTATTGCCATGATTGGCTTACTCGGCGGCACCTTTGACCCAGTTCACCTGGGTCACGTGCGCACGGTGGACAACCTTCTCGCAAGCTTTAGCTGGGAAGCCTTTCATGTTATTCCCTGTCATCGACCCGTGCATAAGCCTGATACGCAAGCCTCTGCTACCGCACGCTTGGCCATGCTAAAATTAGCCCTACCCCAATGTGTCATTAACCCTTTGGAAATTAACAGAAAAACGCCCTCTTACACCATAACAACCTTACAAACCCTGCGGAAAAAATATCCTAAATCACCACTGGTATTTGTGCTAGGCCAAGATGCTTTTAATAAAATAAACCAATGGCATGAGTGGGATAACCTATTGAATTATTCGCATTTTTTAGTCATCAATCGTCCAGGATACACCCTCAGTCAATCACCGGCTTCACAACAATTGTTCATGCAGCATCAAACCCAAGACCCTGCGCTATTACAACAAAAAACCCATGGCCTCATCGTCTGCTACCAACAAGCCCCCGAAGCTATCTCATCACAGGCCATTCGCGCCCAATTACAACAGGGTAATCTCCCTGCCAAACAGTTACCCCCAGCTGTAACTAACTATATCCAAGCCCATGGCCTTTATGGCCTAAAACGGTTATAATTGTTCCAAACTACTCTATCGATTATCTAAGCACCCCATGCAGACCATTGACCTACAACATCTAGCTATTAAAGCCCTCGACGACCTGAAAGCCCAAGATATTAAGGTGCTGCCGGTGGCAAAGCTCACTTCCATGACCGATGCCATGGTTATCTGCAGCGGTACGTCCTCTCGGCACGTGAAGTCTCTGGCTGATAACGTCATTAAAGCAGCGAAAGCCTGTGGCGAACGTCCTCGCGGCTTGGAAGGCGAGCAAGAAGCTGACTGGGTTTTGGTGGATTTAGGCGATGTGTTGGTGCATATCATGCAACCTGAAACCCGCGAATTCTATAATTTAGAAAAACTCTGGGAAGCCATTCCCGAGGAAAAAGAAGCCGGCGAAGCCTCCTAAGCGCCTGCAATGAAACTCATATTAACGGCCATGGGCAACCGCATGCCTGCCTGGGTCACAGCAGGTTACCAGGATTATGCCAAGCGTTTTCCGGCCAATTGCGCTTTACTCCTAAAAGAAATTCCCCTGGGCAAACGCCCCAAACAAGCGGATATTACCCGCTTAATCCACAAAGAAAGTAAACAAATGCAACAGGCTATCCCCGCAGGCAATCATGTGGTGGCCTTGGACGTCACAGGCGCAGCGTGGTCCACCTCTCAGCTGGCACAACAATTCAGCTGCTGGCGAGAAAGCGGCCGAGATGTGAGTTTTCTCATCGGTGGCCCTGAAGGCCTACATCCCCATTGCTTAGCCAAGGCACAACAAACCTGGTCTCTCTCACCCTTGACCCTACCCCACCCGTTGGTGCGCATTATAGTGGCTGAACAACTGTATCGCGCCCACAGTTTGCTACACAACCACCCCTATCATCGCTCAGGCTCTCCCCGCTAAACCTTAACAGCTGTTAATATTTAGGTCATACTTTGTTAAGTTTACCATGGTACATTAACCCTACATGAAGAATTGTTAATTAATTGTAGGTGAGTATCATGTTTAAGAAACTTAAAAATTTAGTTCGCGGTAATCCTGTCATGTCCGGCATTGCAGTACCAAGCTTAACTTTATTTATCCCCGCTGTCGCCATGGTCGTCGCAGCGGTTATCCCTCCCGTAGCACCTATTGTACTTCCTCTTGCTGTCGTGTCTGTCCTCGGGGGCTGTACCATGATAGGCATAGGCTTCACAGGAACTGAAGCCGAGCATAAAGATGCACAAAAAAACACACGAAAGGACAAAAAAACAAACGAAGCAGGCCCGCGGAGTAACAAACAACATAACACAACTGAAAATACTACTTCGCAAAAAAGAAATTTAGAAGAGCTATCAAAAGATTTGCTTCCGAAGTCTAATCAAGGTCTCTACCACAAAGCCCCTGTTTCGCTGAACGTTTCTACAAAGGGCAACAACTCAACAAAAGGGAAACAACCCAACAAAACACGAGCAACTAACACTAGCACTGTTGAGAAAGTTGCTGAACACTTAACGAGCTTGGCATTTTTAAAACTCTAAATCAATGCAATACCACAAACCTTAAGCCGCAGCCACTGCGGCTTTTTTTATTTATTCGCTAAAACACAGCAGCATTGAGCCCCGCCCCTAATCCACGTTATACTGGCCACTACTCAATGGATGAATTTTCTGGTCCTTCATGTCACAACGCTTACCCCCCACGCCAGAATTACAAGAACGTAAACTCTACCAACGCCGCATGGTGGTTGCCTTACTATTGGTTATTCTCTTGGCCTTATGCCTGGTAGCAAGGCTTGCTTACTTACAATTAGATAAACACCATCTGTATACCACTCTGTCTCGTGAGAATCAGCTGGCTTTAGAGCCGGTGGCACCTAATCGTGGTTTAATTTATGACCGTCATGGTGTATTGCTGGCCGAAAATCAGCCCATTTATAACCTGGAACTGGTGCCCGACAAGGTGCCTCACTTAAAAAAAACCCTCAAACAACTTTCCTCGCTGCTCACCATCACACCAGACGATAAAAAAGAATTTTTCAAACGGCTTAACCACCGTCGACGTTTTGAGAGTATTCCCATTCGCATGAAACTCAACCCCAAGGAAGTGGCCCATTTTTATGTCAATCAATATCGCTTCCCCGGTGTGTTCATTAAGGCACAATTAGTGCGACATTACCCCTTGGGCAAAGCCATGGTCAGCGTTTTAGGCTATGTGGGGCGTATTAATGAAAAAGAGTTAGACCATGTGGACAGAGCCAACTACAGTGCTACCAATTATATTGGCAAGGTGGGTATTGAAAAATTCATGGAAGATAAACTCCACGGCGCTGTCGGTTACGAGCAAGTAGAAACCGATGCCAATGGACGCACGGTCCGTGTATTAAAAACTACGCCACCTACCCCCGGGAGTAATTTGTACTTAACCATCGACAGTGGCTTACAAATTGCCGCAGAAAAAGCCATGGGGAAGTGGCGCGGCTCAGTGGTAGCCATTCAGCCCAATAGCGGGCAAGTGTTAGCCTTGGTGAGTAATCCCACCTATGATCCTAACTTATTTGTCACGGGTATTAGCAGCAAGGACTATCACCTTTTAGCCAACTCTCCTGATCAACCTCTATATAATCGCGCTATTCGTGGTCAATATCCTTTAGCGTCTACCATTAAACCCTTCCTGGCCTTAGAAGGTTTACAGTCGGGCACCGTCACCGCTAACGAAACTATTTTCGACCCTGGTTTTTTCCGTATCCCCGGTAATTTGCATAAGTATCGCTGCTGGAAAAGACAAGGACATGGCCAAGTGGATATTCACAAGGCCATCGTGCAATCCTGCGATACTTATTTTTATAAGCTAGCCTATAACATGGGGATTAAACCCATCGATAATATTATGCATGCTTTTGGTTTCGGCAAGTTAACCGGCGTGCAAATGACGGAAGAATTACCCGGGCTTGTCGCCACACCAGAGTGGAAATTACGCACCAAAGGCGATCGTTGGTATACGGGCGATACGGTAAATGCCAGTATTGGACAAGGCTATATGTTGGCTACGCCGCTACAATTAGCCAATGCCACAGCCATCCTGGCTGAACGTGGTAAACACTACAAACCCTCGCTCATTGATAAAATAGCCTCTCCCGATGGAAAGGTTGTTCGCGTAAAACCTGTCCCTGAACAACGCGTTAATGTCGCAACACATTTTTGGACGCATGTGATTCGTGCCATGGAAGATGTGGTGAAAAGCCCACGGGGAACAGCCTATCGACGTTTTGGCCACAAAACCCCTTACTCCGTAGCAGCTAAAACCGGTACCGCACAGTTATTCAGCGTGGCCCAAGATGCCACCTATGATGCGGCCGATGTCTCTTTACGGTTGCGCGACAATTCTGTCTTTATCGCTTTCGCCCCCGTGGACAATCCACAAATTGCTGTTGCGGTTATTGTAGAAAATAATCCAGAAGCCGCGGTAGTAGCACGCAGAGTGATGGATTATTACTTTAAACACCCCCTTAAAAAAACAACAAGCCAGCTCCCCCTGCAGGAGAAAATCACATGAAGCTCGCTGCCCTTTTACCCAAACAACGCGCTAAACGAGACAACCTCTGGAGACGCTTCCATGTAGACTGGCCTTTATTACTAGGGTTATGCGCTTTAGTGGGACTGGGTTTACTGGTATTATACAGTGCTGCTAATAAAAATTTGCCCGTGGTGGAGCGCCAAATCGCGCGGATGATTTTAGCGTTTGTCACGTTGTTTTTTTTCGCACAGGTCTCTCCACAACGCCTGCAGATTGTCACGCCGTGGTTTTTTGGCCTTTGTATTCTTTTGCTCATGGCTGTATTGCTGGTGGGACACACCGGTAAAGGTGCCACACGCTGGCTGAACTTGGGACTATTCCGCTTCCAACCCTCAGAGCTAATTAAACTGGGCCTACCCATGATGCTCGCCTGGTACTTACATAATAAAACCCTGCCACCCTCTCTGGGTCAGCTTTGTGTCTGCGCCCTGATTATTGCAGCCCCGGTGCTCTTAACTGCCAAACAACCCGACTTAGGCACCGCCCTCATGATTGCCGCCAGCGGCTTTTTTATTTTATTGTTAGCTGGCATGAGTTGGCGCTTAATCATTGGATTGAGCTCCATCGCTATTGCTTGCACTCCCTTACTTTGGCACTTCATGCATAACTATCAGCGCCAACGGGTGTTGACCTTTTTAAATCCTGAACGTGACCCCTTGGGCGCTGGTTACCATATCATTCAATCTAAAATTGCCATTGGATCCGGGGGCTTATTCGGTAAAGGCTGGCTTAACGGCACACAGTCACACCTGCATTTCCTGCCTGAACACTCCACAGATTTTATTTTTGCTGTCAGCGGAGAAGAGTTTGGTTTTCTCGGTGCATTATTACTGATTAGTGTTTACCTTTGTATCGTCGCCCGCAGCGCCTATATTAGCGTACAAGCACAAGATACTTTTACTCGCCTATTGGGCGGCAGCCTGTGCCTGACCTTTTTTGTCTCGGCTTTTATTAATATCGGCATGGTGACCGGTATTTTACCCGTCGTAGGTTTGCCACTGCCCTTAGTGAGCTATGGCGGAACCTCCATGGTGATGGTCATGGCAAGCTTTGGGATCTTGATGTCTATTCAAACACACAAAAGTTGGAACAAAAAATAACTATTCTCTCTCTGTGTATAATCCTAAAATCCTCAGTTGAAATCTACTGCGGCCGCCTAACTCACCGAATCTAAAGGATTTTTCTCGATATTTTTTATTCACCGTATGGGTGATACGCTTTCACAAAAAATGACGATTTCAACTGAGGATTTTAGGTTTAAACACACAAAAGTTGGAACAAAAAATAACTATTCTCTCTCTGTGTATAATGGGCTTAACAAGTAAATTATTAGGGCTATTAAGCCTAGCCCCACGATAGCACAGCTTAAAAAAGTCTTTATATCACCACTAATATAAAGGCTATGAGCATGTCAATAACTTTGTTCACTCTGGTTTTTTTCAACATGAAATTAACGCCTATTTCTCTGCTGATTTTCAATAAGTTGCAAAAGCCATAACGTCAGCGCCAGCAGGCCAAAGCTCATGATAAAAACACCTAAAAATAAAACCGAGTTATCACTGAACGTTGTCGCAATAATACGTTTAGTATATAGCCAGCACAGTATGAAATTCGGGTTTTAAATATCTATAATTTGAAAGTTTTCTGTCAGCAATGATGACAGCTCTTCTTTATAATAAGAAATATGCCTAAAGAATTTTTTACAAGCCTTTTCCATTTCTTCAAATTCTTCATAGTACTTATTGTACAATACTTTTTTCTTAAAAAACTTCCATACTCGTTCTATTAAGTTTAAATTTGGTGAGTAGGCTGGTAAAAATATTAATTTAATCGCCATCGCCTCAGCTAAACTTTGTACCTCTGGAGATTGGTAATAACCTGCATTGTCACATATTAAATAAATATAACCTTTTGGTTGATGTTTCCGTAAAGATTCTAAAAAATCTTTTGTTGTTTCTTTAGTCAAACGTTCCTCAAACCTAACAACCATATCTAAACTGTCTATATTAATCGCACCATTAATGTTTAAACGTCTTGGTTGTGGGTTTGACTTCATGACTATGCGCTTACCTTTTTTCATCCAGCCATGCGCAGGGACAGCATTGTGCTCAGGATGCGTTGCGTCCATAAAATAAAGGCCATCTTCTTTATTTACAGTATTCTTGAGGGACTTATAAGCCTTAATAAATGCTTCTTGAGACTGTTTGTTCACCTTGTAGGGGATTTTCTCTGGTTTCTTATAAACAAAACCTAGCTCTTTCAATATCAAGCGCATGCCGCTATCTGAGTAGACGATATCAAACTCTTTAGCAACGTATAAAATAATATCAGATACACGCTGATAGGTTACTGATTCAAGATGTAAAAATAAAGCTTCTTTTTCTGAGCTTGTCATTTCTGACTGCCGTCCAGAATATTTACTTTTCAATAAACCATGCAGCCCCTCTTGCTTGTAGTTATTATAGTAACCTCGTATCGTATCTTCGCTTAAGAGTAAGGCTTCTCTTACTGCTGATATTTTCCAGCCGCTACCTAGCAAATACACCGCTTTTAAGCGATCGGCTTCTTTACGTTTTTTACTACCTTGATGGCGAGATTTTAATTCGATTAATTCTCGTTCTGATAATTTATACTCTAGCACAACCATGTCCTAAATTTTTCTATTAGACTATTTTACTACAAAAACCCGAGGTTTCAACTGCGGGGACTATATATTCCCCAAATATCCCTAATGCTACTAAAAAGAGCGGGGATAAGAGAAAAAAACAGCAATAAAACATATCTGTTCTTATAAAAAAAATTAATAGAAAATATAGCCAACACTAAATTTCCTAATAAAAAATAACACCAGTTCTTTAAAAATGAATCTCTAAAAAACTCTACAAAGGCATATATTTGAATAAAGTTGATGATATTAGCAAATAGATCAAGAAACGATAACACCGCTATCACTTTTATTAAAAAATTTATAATTTTGTCACAGTTTTCTTGTTTTATCATAGTGGGAGTAAACCTAATAAGAGTTCTGAAGCACTAAACCCACCACCTGCTTCGGCAGCAGCACTGGCTGCGCCTAAACGAGAAAGACTAAAACCACCCGCACCTAACATAGCAATGGCTGCGGTTTTTTTAGAGTGGTAGCTCAATTGATAAAGTATTGACGCCTCACCCGCCAACATGGCCAGACTGACCTTTGGATGCATAATCCAAAGCTTGGAGCGATTATCTGCGGGCACAACGGGTGGCGGCGCTTTGGGGATATCTTCTTCTGTCACGGTAATCTCAAAACCCACTTGCCCTTCTAAGCGCCAGCCTTTTTGTACAACATCGATAGGGGGAAAGGTTGTAGAAGCCGTAACAGATTTGCCGGTAATAGCAATGGCTAGATTAGTTTGCATAATTTTATCACTTGAGGATAACTTTAGGCTTAAATCTAACCGGGATTTCTTAAAATTAAAAGTAGAGTCCACGCCCAAGGTATTAATAAAATCATCCACCTCCCAATAGCTACGCATCTTTAGGGTTGCAAGTCCTGCCCCTCCTAAGGTCAATGGCGATGTACTGAAGGTGCGCCGTACTAATAAGGTGCCGGTAGGTTTTAAACTAATAAATAGTATTTTTTCTTCATAAGATTCAAAATGCCTTATGATATTTTTTGTCGGCACCACATCCAAATCAAACTTCACCGCTGGCATTGCATGCCAACCATATTTTTTTATCAATAAAGAAAATCTAATCAAAAAATTTAATTCACCCACAGGGCGCTTACTTTCAACGTATCGACAACCATCGCCACCGCATAAATAAAGAACTCGCTTACCAAAATTTTCTCGACGCACAGAAAGATATAACGCCGCACTTTTATCATCACCAATAATTTCCCACTGCGCATCAGGAAAACCTGCCTCAAGTTCATCTAACAGTTGTTGGAGAGTCTTCATTATATTCTCCCTATAACTTACTACCGGCCTATAACTTACTACCGGCCTCTAAATCATAGCCTGCAACATACTTGGCTAAAATTTCATTGTCTCTATCTCGCGGCATGAAACTGCGTTCTATTTTGCTATAGGCAAAAACAATGAGCTCTCTCGGCTTTGCACCCTCAAAGCTAACATCTTTGTAATAACAAGGCGCTACATTGCTTAACGTCGTGGTCGAATAGGTAAAGTGCGGCGGCGCCCCCAAACTTACATAATGCAAGGTCACGTGAGAAAAAACCTCAGCGTCGGTAACAGCTGATGACAAGTAAGGGCTACTGTCATCCATCACTTTAATGAAGGATAAGTGCTCGAAGTCAGGCCGTGAAGAAAAACGCGACAGCGTTTCTCCCACTGTCATATCAACATAATTGCTAACGCCACCTGATTCTACGGCTTCTAACTGAATAAAATCTTTATAACCTTCGGTGGTGACGCTGCCCCTTATTTCCGGTATTTCAAGGTAAACAGGCATAGTCTTTAGTTATTTGATTAAAGAAGAAAGTACATGCTAACACAAAAACCAACGATGTAAAACACCCTTGTTTGTTATTTTACATGGAACTTATTGGCGCATAGAAAAAGCAATAGCATGATTCAGCGACTATGCTTACCGTTATGCAACAATTTTTAGAAACGTTGATATTATCCTTGTATCTTAACTGCGAGGAAAAGAAGAGCTTGATAATCGACGGATAAACAGGCAATCTAAATTCCGCCGTTGAAATCGACTGCGGAATTTAGGATTATCCTAAAATCCTCAATTGAAATCGTTGCGAGGCCGACTAAGCTGCTGAAGATAAAGGATTTTTCTCACTATTTTTTGTGAAAACGTATCACCCATACGGTGAATAAAAAAATAGTGAGAAAAATCCTTTAGGTTCGGCGGATTAGACGGCCGCAGTAGATTTCAACTGAGGAATTTAGGATTATGACTGAGGCAACTATGTTTCGCGATAGTGTTGCGGGAATGGCTGAGAAATTGCTAATTCTCTCCGAATAACTCATAATCATAATCAAAATGCCGGTTACTCTTTTTGCCTCGAGGCCTTCTTCCTATGAAACCAATGAATTATGTATCCACACTTATCCTCTTGCTTATTATGCCTTTTGTTTTTGCAACAAATACCCAAGAACAAACGTTTATACACAATAAAAAAGCACAAAAATTTATCGATGTAATGGTATCACAACATCAGTTTGACCGGGAATACTTAGTCAAATTGTTTAGCGAAACAAAACCTGACCACAATGTGCTCAAAGCCATTTCCTCACCCTATGAAGAAAAACCTTGGTATGTTTACAAGCGACATTTTTTGACACAGCAGCGCGTAGATCAAGGCCTCATCTATTGGAAAAACAACGAAGCGTTGCTTGCCAAAGCAGAAAAACACTATGGTGTCCCGCAAGCACTCATCGTAGCGTTAGTTGGTGTAGAAAGTAACTATGGCGCTCATAAAGGCGATTTTCCGGTATTCTCATCGCTAGCAACCTTAGCTTTCAACTACCCCAAACGCTCTAAATTTTTTACAAAAGAGTTAAGCCAATACCTTCTGGTAACACGCCAAAAGAAAATTGATCCACTCTCACTGAAGGGTTCTTATGCTGGTGCCATTGGTCAACCACAATTTATGCCCAGCAGCTTCCGTGCTTATGCTGTAGACTTTCAAAAGGATGGCACCATTGATCTGATGGAAAATAATGCCGATGTCATTGGCAGTATTGCGAACTACTTAGCGCGGAATGGTTGGAAACGTGGCCAACCTATTGCTGATATAGCCACAGTTAAAGGCCAAGGCTATGAAAAAATTGCCATGCGTAAACTGGCTAAACCACGCTATACGTTGAAACAATTAGAGCGCTATGGCGTCAGCACTAAAGCTTCTGACGCCAAAACACAACGAGCGACGCTATTTGAATATGATACTGAAAGTAAACCGCAGTTCTGGCTTGGTTACTATAATTTTTATGTAATCATGCGCTACAATCGCAGTCCTTTGTACGCATTGGCCGTTTACCAATTGAGCCAAGATATTATTGCGGCAAAAAAGTCCAAGGCCAACCCTAAGGTACACACATGAAAAAATATCTCCCTTTAGCTTTCAGCGTACTCGCCTTAACCGGCTGTACAAGTTCAACGCCTAAGGTTGATAGCAATCCCAGCCGTTATACACAAGCACAGGATGGAGCGCCGACGCAAGAAGTAGATATTGCCAGCATTCCTAATGCTATTCCTCGCACACTGCCTAAAAGTAAATACGGTAACCCTGTCTCTTATTCAGAGCTTGGCAAAACCTATTACGTGTTGCCCTCGGCCAAAGGTTACAATGAGCGAGGCATTGCTTCCTGGTATGGAACCAAGTTCCACAACCAACGCACCTCCAGCGGTGAACCCTACGATATGTATGCCATGACCGCTGCTAGCCCCGTGCTACCTATCCCTTCTTTTGTGCGTGTAACCAATTTGACCAACAATCGCAGCGTCGTTGTGAAAGTCAATGACAGAGGGCCTTTTCATGACAACCGCATTTTAGATTTATCCTATGTGGCAGCAAAAAAATTAGACTATGCTGACAAAGGAACTGCCTTGGTGCAAGTGACCGCTATTTCTCCTGAGCAAGCCAAAGTAAGCCCACCTGTCGCTAAAGGCAAGCCCCCGGCTCACCAACCCATCCTTTTTATTCAAGTTGGTGCTTTTTCTGAACAAGGCAATGCCAGCAAACTACAAAAACAGTTAGAAAACCTAACACAGCAAGCTGTTTCTATTTCCACCGCCGCAGGTAGCCAACAGACTATTTACAAAGTGCAGGTAGGACCTTTGGCAACTGTCGCCGTTGCTGACAAGGTGGTTAATGAAATAGAACAGGCAGGTTTAGGCACGCCCATCACCATTGTGCAATAAGGAAAGATACTATGATGACTCGACACCTCTCATTACTCACTTTAATAATATTGTCCTTTTTGATGTTTGCCTTAGGCGCCTACTCTATTTCTCAGGCTGATGATCTTCGAACACTGGAAGCACAAGCACCTACGCCTCCCATGGTGAAAAAAATAGCTAAACCCAAAGCACCCGCAAGGGCCAACACAGGTATGCTTCATGGCGCACACCCTGGCTCACATCAGGCCCCCTACTCCATCCAAGAGGCTGCCCACGAAGCAATGAAATTACAGCAGCCAGTGCTTCCAAAGCAAAAGCAAGCACCTTTAGTTGTTCCCTCAACACCTCCCGTCTCTGTTTCTGAACCTCTATCGCCTCACGCACCTCCCTCACCCGAAGGACTACCACCCGGTTCACCACAACATTAGCTTTTTAGGCCGATGAAAAAACTTCCCTGGAAGGGCTATGCTAAATTAATGCGCCTTAACAAACCAGTCGGCATTTTTTTGTTGATGTGGCCTATGCTTTGGGCCCTGTGGATTTCAGCACAAGGCTTCCCCCACTGGCGTATTATCCTGATTTTTTTGGCAGGCACCGTGCTTATGCGTTCGGCCGGCTGCATTATCAATGACATCGCTGACCGACACATTGATGGCAAAATAGCGCGAACCCAAAACCGCCCTTTAGTCACAGGAGAGGTTACTTTGTGGGAGGCTTGGCTATTATTTAGCTTGCTTTGTCTAGGAGCATTAGGCTTAGTACTTCTCCTGAATGCTTTCGCGCGGCAGCTTGCCGTTGTTGCTTTAGCATTAGCCATTATTTATCCATTCACTAAGCGTGTGACTTTTTATCCCCAACTTTTTTTAGGGTTAGCCTTCGCCTGGGCGGTTCCCATGGCTTTTGCTGCTACGCAAAACTACTTGCCCCCCATTACGTGGTTACTCTTTGCTATTGCCGCGCTATGGCCCATTATTTACGATACATTTTATGCCATGGCCGATAGAAAAGAAGACATCAAGGCGCAGGTTAAGTCTATTGCCATTGTCATGGGACACTACGATAAACTCATGACCGCCTGCTTACAAATTAGTTGGATGGGATTATTGATTCTTTTAGGCATTTTGATTGACGGGCACCTGCCCTATTACACAAGCTTAGTCCTCGCCGCTTGTCTTATGTTTTATCAACAATGGCTTATTCGGCATCGCACTCCTAAGGCTTGTTTTCACGCTTTTCTTAATAATCAATGGGTGGGTCTTATTATTTTCTTAGGTGTTATTTGGGGCACTTTTTGAGGCCCTCGCGGTAATAGAGGATTGTTGCTGCACAATGAGCCATTGATCCTTTACTTTTTGATACACAAAGGTAAAAGTCGCCGCTAACGCCACCGCTTTTTGATGACCAGTTACATAATAAAAGTTATAAAACCCGGTATTAATCGCCGTATTGCCATAAATTTCTGTGGCAAGCTTCACCGGTTGTATTTTCAATTCATGGATATTACTAAGTTTCTTCAGATAATCAGCAAACTGAGGCTGGTTGCTCGTTAAAATGCGCGGAGAAAAGGTTGGCAAAATAATAGCACGTGGTGAATACAGTTGCTTTAAAAGTGTTGCATCACCCTTAGTGGCTGACTCCATGGCGTTAACCCAAAGAAAAAAAGCTTGCTTAACCGTCTGCAAACGTTGCTTTGCTTTTATGCTCGCTGTATGGGTGAGGCCTACTTTTTTAGCCGATTGCGGTGCAGAAGAACTGCTTTGTTTGGGCGCACTCGGTTTAGACACCGCTACCGCCGACGATGCCGTGACATCATCGGCCGTCACATATTCTTGTGCTGCAAAAGCCAGCGTATAACTACTACACAGGGCAAACAAAAAAACATAGCGACCATAACGCATCATTTTATTCAGGCAATTGCGAAGAATGGTGATTGATAATCAGCCATTGTTCATCCTCACGACGATAGACAAAGTTAAATCGCGCATGTAATGTTTGTTTTTGCCCCTCCTCGTCATTAAAATCAAAGCTATACAAACCTGAAGCAATGGCAATATTACCGTCCTGCTGTGTCAGTAAGGCCTTTGTCGTCACCTGTAGAGAGGCCTTACCCGTGAACTGTACAAAATAAGCGGCCAGCTGTTGTTTTTCTTGCTGTAATAAATTAGGCCATAATGTAGGCAATAGAATAGCATCCGCGGCATAAAGCGCTAATACAGACTCTGGGTTACCTTTAGCAGCTTCTACAGCGTTTACCCAATTTTCATAGGCTTGTTTAATGGCCACGTTTTCTTTTTCAATAACGTCATCATGCATAATTTAAGTTACCCTTTATAGTTACTTGATAGTATCTCATGAGCTTTGCTCGTTGTATCAGGCACTGTGGTTAGCTGGTGAGCCTTGTTTACTTTATAAGGCTCTGGTGGCGTTTTGATGTTTGGATTACCGTCAATTTGTAAAACTTCTCCGCCATCGGAATAAAGTCCCCACAAAATAGGATTGCCTTCATAATAGATTCGCCCAGTATTAGAGGCAAAAGCGCTTAAAACACCTCGCGCATTCACATAGGCAAAGGCATTATCCTTCACACTCACATAACTGTCAGTAAGCTGAACATGGCGCGCATCCATAAAAGCATCCCCTGACAAATAGATATTCAAGGATGCCCTGTCACCGGTAGGAATATCCAACTTCAATCGGTTCCCTCTCACCGAACCATAACTTCTTAACTTATCGAGATACACATAGAGCACATGATTCGTCACCCGAACATGTGTGTCGGACAGCAAAGCCGAATCTCCCGTGATATCCACTCGGCCATCAGGCGTGGATTTAACCAAATGGATATTAAAAGGTCCATTTACATCAATGGCGGTATAGTCTGAAACCATAATAGAGGAGGTGTCGTTCGTCTCGCTTAGATAGATAGGCTTACATCCAAAAAGCGCTAACGATAACATACAGACGACAAACAAACCCAAAGGCTGTTGATTTTTTATCCTAAATAAAGACCGCATAAGGGCTCCATGACATCCACCCGATACAATGTTGGTTAAGTTTACCTGATTTTAAAGCGACTTACGAAAATCTCCTCTTTAAAAGCCATCATGGCCAAACATTAACCTTGTTTTTTCTCTCTTTGTTCTCTATACTGAACGAAACTACCCGCTTTGTCAAGGAGACTTCATGGCTGATAGGGCTGAAACCTTAATGAGTTTAACCAAAAGCACGCAACGCACCTTTCAATTCATTAAAACGTATATACAAGAACACCAAATTGCACCCACAGAAGCAGAAATTGCTGAGGGTATTGGCATTAAGTCGCGGGGAGTCGTGCACCGTTATGTCCATGCATTAGCCGAGGCAGGCTTGCTGGGCGTTATTCCTGGACGCAAACGCAATATCCGCTTAGCACAATCTATACAACAGCCCCATGGAATTCCCTTAGAAGGCTTGATTGCTGCGGGAAAACCTATTGAGACCTACGCTGATAGAGACATCATCGACATTGCTTCCTTGTTTGTTGGAAACCAACGTTATGCGCTCAAAGTCCGTGGTGATTCAATGATCGAAGAAGGCATTTTTGATGGTGATATTGTTATTTGTGAACATACCCAACAAGCTAGAAATGGCGACATTGTTGTCGCGCTCATCGACGATGACCAAGCTACCTTAAAACGTTTTCAGCTCAACACCGATGATACGGTGACGCTGTTTCCTGCTAATAGCACGATGCCCCCCATGATTTATCCGACAAACCGCGTTAAAATCCAGGGACGCTATGTGGGATTAATTCGAGTCTAAAGTGAGAAATCTCGAGGGCTTGCTCTCGGGATTTCTCACGTTAACCGGCTGATTTTAGGTTAAGAGGAGAGCTGGAGGCTTCCTCTCAATTTCTGTTATACTGCTCCTGCACAGCATCACCTAAATCATAAGCCCTCAGAGTAGGTTGGATACAAAACAATGCATATCAAAGAGTTAATTAAATATACCGTCACCATGATTGCCATCACCAACCCCTTTGGCAACTTGGCTATTTTTATCGGCCTCACGCCAGATAAAACCAGCATCGAGCGAAAAAAGTTAGCCGCACAAACTGCATTAGCTACGGTTATTACATTAATTGTAGTCACTTGGGGTGGTAGCCCTTTGCTCAAACTCTTTGGCATTTCTATTCCAGCCTTTGAGATAGGGGGAGGATTGGTCATTATCCTTTTAGGTTTGTCGATGCTGCAATCTAAAAAATCTAATATCTCTCATACAAAACAAGAAACGGAATCAGCCGCGACTAAAGAAAGCATTGCTGTTGTTCCCATGGCAATTCCTATTATCGCTGGCCCAGGCGCCATGACCACCATCATTGTCTACATCAATGCACACAATACATTGCGTGATAGGCTTGTGGTTTCTCTCTCGGACATGCTCATTGCGTTGGTTATCTTTATGGCACTCTTTTTTGCAGGGCGCATCAGCCGAATACTCGGCGTTTCAGGTATTAGCATTGCCATGCGTGTTATGGGGCTTATCCTCATCGCCATGGCCATGGGAATGATCTTAAATGGCATTCAAACAGCTTTTCCCGCTTTATTAGCGACAGCACACCCTTGATGTGATAAGGGGCTATGCTACGGATGCATTGAGCCATCCGTTCATTTTTAGCTGTGGAGGTACGTCTGCTGAATGATCCTAAATTCCGCAGTTGAAATCGTCGCGAGGCTGACTAAGTCGCTGAAGATAAAGGATTTTTTCCCATCTTTTTTGTGAAAGCGTATCACCCATACGGTGAATAAAAAAGATGGGAAAAAATTCTTTAGATTCGGTGAGTTAGGCGGCCGCAGTAGATTTCAACTGCGGAATTTAGGATGATGAATTTGCGAGTACCAGCTTTCGCCCTGCGGGCTACAGCTCGGCAGGCCAAGCTGGCAAGCTAACTTGTTCTGTTTTTTTAGTAAGTGGCAAATGGGTATGCCTTCTCTTGAACAAGGCAAGGCGTTATGTGTTCAAAGTCCATAGCTTCGTGGTTTAAACTTTCCTAGGGTTTAATTTGGATTGCCGCGCTGCCGCTCGCAAAGACGAGTAAGGTGGCGCGTAACAAGTTGATGTAGAATCATTTTTTTATAGTGTAGCCGTCATTCAGCACCTAGCCTAGGCCCTCTCAAAAGGCCAAAACCTGTCGAACCAACTGGAATAAGCAGGTCCGGCTTTCCCTGGAATACTCTTCAAATAAGGCTTTAGATTAGGACGCTGGTCCTGTTGCTTCTGATAAATAATCGTGTAAGTCAGGACATTTTTTACGTAATGACGTGTTTCTTTCCATGGAATAATGTCTATCCATACGTCAGGTGCTATTTTCTTTTTAAGGGTTAACCAGCGGCCCACGGAGTGAGCACCAGCATTATAAGCGGCTGTTGCTAATATAGCATTCTCTTTAAATTGTTTATAAACGCTAGCCAAATGTGCTGTACCCAATTGAATATTAAGCTCAGGATCTAAGAGCGTTTTTTCACCCTCATACTTCATTTTTTGGGTTTTAGCCTCGGCTTCTGCTGTACGCGGCATCAATTGCATTAAACCCAATGCGCCCACACTGGATTTTGCATCAGTGGTAAATAGGCTTTCCTGACGAATTAAGGCAAAAACCCAAGCCGAGGGCAAATTATTTTTTCTCGAGGCTGCTTCCACCCAATCTCTGTAGCCTAAAGGAAAACGTAGGGCTAAGTCATTACGTTTTTTTGTCAAGAGAATAGTATGAATGGCTCTATCATACCAACGCCATTCTTGCGCCAATTTAGCGGCAGCTTCCCGTTGTGGCTCCGTGAGCCCTCGCATCGCATAACGCCATTCACGTCTGGCTCGACTATCATAACCCAGTATTAATAACTCTCTGGCACGCACCACGCCAGAGACTTTCTCTACCGCGTGTTTGCTTTTTTCGTTGACCCGCAATGTTTCATGATTAAAACCATAAGGCTTCCCCATCCTGACACTGGATAGAAACCCATAGTAACTACGCTGCCGACTCAAACGCAACCAAATATAACGCGCCTGAGGTTTCTTGCCCGTTGCATACAAGGCACGTGCTCGCCAATACTGCCAAATGGACTTATGCTGTTGTGATTTGGGCAGTTTTGCAATAGCAGCTAATACATCTTGCCAATCTTCCTGGCCAATGGCCACTCTCACACGCCAATGTTGTACCACCGGGTCATCTTGCATAGGTTTAAAGGCTTCCAGCGCAGCCACCGCTTCAGGGTAACCTTCAGTCGCCAACTCAATCGCTAGAAAACGATTAATTTTTTCCCGCGCTGCTGTTGAGAATTTATGTTGCTTTTGCAACGTTTTCCAAGCGCGTAGCGCTCTAGCAGGGTCACGCACTGCCATCTTCTCAATACCAAAGACTAAAAGATCTACATGTTTTTCCTGAGAGGTAAAATGTTTTTGCGTGACAAGACTGGGGGTTTTATGCACCTTTTTTAGGTTTTCTACTTCCGCTTGAAGTTTTTTCGGTAATAAGGTAATGAGATAATGGGTTAACTTAGGGTTGTTGTAATCAATGGCCAAACGCAAGCGCTGCCAAATCAAAGCAGAAGTCAACTTATCATCTTGCATCCATTGACGAAATACCGGATCACAGACCTCAGGCCGCCATTGATGGGTCAGCCAAAGCTTCGGCACCACCTTATAGGCTTTTTGTTTTTGCTGAGTCTGTAAAAGCGCATTGGCATAATCACAACGCAAAGGAATACTGTCGGCATCATCAGGGCGATAGTGGGCAAGAAAAGCCTTCCATTGTTTACGTTGAGCCAACAAAAGCAACCACTTACCACGCAGCCTATCGGATACCGGCATGCCTTGGTAATGTTTGATAAATGCTTCAATCTCTTGGGACTTTGCGGTAGACAAGCGGCGTACTAAATCAGCATAATCCAGATAAGGGTAAAGTGGATAAGCGGTTAGCTGTTTCTTTAGTTCAAGAAATTTGCCACGTTTATTTTGTTTTAACGCCATTTGCGCCTGCTCAAACTGGGCTCGCTGTTTGATTAAGTTGGCTGATGGCTGAACTGCATGGATAAATGAGCAAGCAAGGCAGCTGAAAAAGCTCACCATCATAATTCGGACAACGGACATAAGCAGGACTACCCTTGATAAAAACGTGCATGTTTTATGGCGAAACCCCTAATTCTATCAGAAACGGCTAAAAATGATTGATGGTGCTGTTAGCTGAAAAATTAATTCTAACAAAAAAGATTGATTAAGTTTTCATTTTTATTAAAATGGGGGTTATCATTATTTGTCGTTATGCCTGGACACTACGGAGTATAACTCACTTTAAGGTAATAAATAACCATGAATGCTACCAGCCAACCTTCAAGACTCAAAGAAATCCTTCGCAAGTTGATGAGCGAAGTCAATATTAACGAGGCTGAATTGGCTCGAAAGACCAATATCCCACAGCCAACGCTACATCGTATTTTGTCAGGATCCACACGTTCACCTCGCGGTAATTCTTTGAGCCCATTGGCAAATTTCTTTTCTGTGACCATCAGCCAATTGATTGGTGATGATCCTTTATCTTTGGAGCGCATTCCAGGCACCTACAATCCCAGCATCAGTGGTTGGACTTCTATACCGCTTATTTCTTGGGAAGATGCACTAGACTGGCCAAACATACATGCTAACCTGCGCAGCGATGGCTGGAATGCTTGGAGTAGTACTGATGCGACAGTGAGTCCCATGGCCTTTGCTCTGCGCGTCAAAGGCGAAGCCATGGCACCGCGTTTTCCTGAAGGCACACTGTTAATTGTTGATCCAGAGTACAAGCCACAAGACAAAGATTTTGTGGTGGTGAAAGTAGCTAACCAATCACAAGCCACCTTCAAACAATTGCTATTTGATGGTGATGATGCTTACCTCAAACCGTTAAACCCCGAATTCAACACAGCGCGCATGGATAAGCGCCAAACTATTTTGGGTGTGATGATACAAGCGCGTGTTGATATGGTGGATATCTATCAGCCTACAGCGAGTGATGAGGTAGGCGATGAGCTATAACAGCCTCCAAGCTACTTTTTGCATTGGTTTCTCACGTTAAACTAGGGCCTGTTGCCTTCAGTAATAATCCTAAATTCCGCCGTTGAAGTCGTCGCGAGGTTGACTAACTCGCTGAAGATAAAGGATTTTTTTCGTCTTTGTTGTGAAAGTGTATCACCCATACGGTGAATAAAAAAGATGGAAAAAAATCCTTTAGATTCGGTGAGTTACGCGGCCACAGTAGATTTTAACGGTGGAATTTAGGATAATCCTAAAATCCTCAGTTGAAATCGTCGCGAGGCCGACTTAGTTGCTGAAGATAAAGGATTTTTCTCAATATTTTTTGTGAAAGCGTATCACCCATACGGTGAATAAAAAATATTGAGAAAAATCCTTTAGATTCGGTGAGTTAGGCGGCCGCAGTAGATTTCAACTGAGGATTTTAGGATAATGTAAAGCAGTGTCATGTTGTAGGTTTCATTGGAAAAATAAGAATAGCCTATCAACATCTATTTTTATAGACGAGAGTTTATAGCCGTTTTAAAAATTAGAAAATTAGGATAATTACTAAATGTCAAAGCAAGTATTGGATTCACTACAACGCCACCAAAAAACAGAACTATTACTTGGATTGCTGTGCTTGATAAGAATAGCTTCAGCACAAAATAGCGAAACAAGTGATGAAGGCCACGATACTTTCCGTAGTGTTGTCATGGGCATGGGGGTTGTCGTTGTTATCTTTTGCTGTATTGCTGGAGTTTTGATTGATAATTGCATTACGCGCCGCCGTAACCGCGAAAATAACCACAACAATGCTCTGTTCGCACCACCCTTCTCTTCTTCATCGGAAAGTATAGCCGTGGACCCCAGTACTCCCAGGACAACATCTCATCTAATTTAACCTTGTATCTCAATTCCGCCGTTGAAATCGTCGCAAGGCTGACTAAACCGCTGAAGATAAAGGATTTTTTTTCATCTTTTTTGTGAAAGCGTATCACCCATACGGTGAATAAAAAAGTTGGAAAAAAATCCTTTAAATTCGGTGAGCTAGGCGGCCGCAGTCGATTTCAACGGCGGAATTTAGGCTTAACACCGTCCCCCCCGGATTTATCGCAGGTTTTAGTCGTTCTTATGTCGAACTCAGGTTACTCCCCATTCTTACCACAACCCTCTTGCTTTACCTCCAACACATGCACCTGCTGTTGTAGCTCATCCACTTTACGATAAAGTTCATGCATTAATTGCATCATTTCTTCATCATAGGGGCCTTTATTTTTTTCCCCTTTAATCAAAAATGCCGATAAATTCGCCGTCAAGAGGGAAAAAATCGCCACGCCCATCAGCATAATAAACACCGCCAACAGACGTCCTGCATTAGTCACCGGCACATAATCACCATAACCCACGGAAGACACCGTCTCCCACGCCCACCAAACACCGGCCGATAAATCAGGAATTCCAGGGTCAAAAGAAGCAAGCAACAACCCACCAAGACAAGTCACCACCACCACAATCACGAGCGTGGTACCTAAATGATTACGGGATAAGACTAAAAAACTGATATCCACCCAGGGAATTAACACGCGCACTATCATGAAGACCCGTAGTACTCTGAGCGTGGCCAGGAAAGGAAAATGCACCCAGATGAGCGGAAAACTCACTAGAATAATGACTAAATTCAACCAATTAGTGCGCAAATAAAGCCATTTTTTATCCACCAATGCAGTCATCACCAGCGCTTCCGCCACAAAAGCTACCCATACAAACCAATCGGCTGTCATCGCCACAGACTCTGGAATTAAGTGCTTTATTTGTAGATACCACTGAATGGGCAGCCAAAAAGCCACCACCAACATAGCTAAGTCGAAGAATTTACCGACCACTTGTACAGCTCGCGTTTCTCGCTCATCAACACCGCGCAAACCAACCCAAAGGCGAAATTGCTGCATGGTCATTAAACTATATCCTCTACGCTATATTGGGCTCGGTTGGGTTTTAGGTATAATTTGCATTTGTCCCAGAATACCCTTGCTACTTTTGAGCCACAGTTGTGAGTTAGATTTCAGCAATTCCCGCTGGCCTTAAATGATTATAAATATCAATAAGTTACAGATTGCTGGGTGAATATTTTTCGCAATCATTCTGCGGGAATTGCTGGTTAAATTTAAAGATTATTTACAAATGTGAGCTCAAAAGCTTAGTACTCAACCGAGCTCAGTATATAGTTCCCGCAGTTGAAACCTCGGGTTTTAGCTGTCTGTCTGCCAGCCATCTTTGAACAATTTTTACTGAAAAAACTTGTCATTTAGAATAGCTAAAATCCTCGTTTTTTCAGTAAAAATTGTCCAAATCTGACTAACATCCAGGCGCTAAAATATAAAACTTATGTTATCACATTAACAAATAATTTCCCGAACTTTCAACTGCGGGGACTATATACCCAATTACTGAATAACCACATGAGAGTGTTTAATGGTTTTATGAAATGAATCAGGAATCTCATCCCAAAGAAACAAATCCACACAAAAAGGCAAATTACTTTCTTCGAAGGCTTCTTTTAAATCATAAACAGCAGACTTATCTTCAGTAAACACAACTAAATCTAAATCTGAGGTAGCTCTATATTGGGAAGTGATTCTAGAACCATAGGCCCATACACTTACCCCAGGCAAATACTGCTGCAAAAGCGCAAGCAACTCTGCATAAGCTACATCAGAGATATGAATAGGGCAGGGCAGCTTAGTCATGTCGCCAGGCGTTCCCGCTCAGCTTTACATAGAGCGCCTTGGCATCCAGCAAAAAATTACCCATCAACGTTAATGCTTCTTGCGCTTTCTGCCCATTATTATAGTCATGAGACGTTCCAATACGTGCATTGGCATAAGTTAACCAGCGCTCCACAGGAGCAGAAAACAACTTATTATCGGCAGCAATGCGTAAAATAGGCTTAGGACTATTAGGCAACTCAGGAATACCCAATGCCTCCCCCAGAAAGCGTTTCAATACTTTCCACAGGCAATCCCAGCAGGTCTCAAAACGTTGAATGACGGACTCTTCTATGGCCTCACGCATAAGTATCGGCTGAGAATCGTCCTGCGTTTTATAATTTTCAAACTGCAATTGCAAGTGATAAAGTGATCTTTCCAACTTGCTGTAATCTATCATCGCGCCTTATCCTTTAGGTGCACACCAACAGTCGCGGCCTGTACAGGTACACTGATGATAGCCGGGGTTTACCAAAGGCTTGTACTGTGGCGCCTCTAAACGGCCATGGTCTGTATTACCAACGGTAGAACAGCCGCCCAACAGGCAGACTAAAAACAGTAAACCCAATCCTTTTTTTAACATTGTAGCGTTTCCTGAACGTTATTGTATCGCTTTATAATGACGTGGCTGCACGGCGGACTCACCCAGCGTTTTAAGCCGAAAAGCCTCATATTCACTGTAATTGCCTAAGAATAATTCCGTCTTGCCCGCTTCTTCATAAGCCAAAATATGCGTGGCAATTCTATCTAAGAACCAACGGTCATGGGAAACCACCAATACACAGCCGGGAAAATTTAGTAGGGCTTGTTCTAAAGCGCGCAACGTTTCCACATCCAAATCATTGGTGGGTTCATCCAACAATAGCACATTGCCGCCACTGCGCAACAATTTCGCCAAATGCACACGATTACGCTCACCACCCGACAGATTTCCAATTAATTTTTGTTGGTCCGGCCCCTTGAAGTTAAAGCGTCCCACATAAGCACGCGAAGGAACTGTGTAATGACCAATGGTGATGATATCTTGGCCGTCGGAAATTTCTTGCCACACGGTTTTTTCAGCGGACAGCGCATCACGGGATTGGTCTACATAGGCTAATTGTACCGTTTCACCTTTCTCAATGGTACCCGCGTCAGGGATTTCTTGTTCCGTTAGCATGCGAAACAAGGTGGACTTCCCAGCACCGTTAGCACCAATAATACCCACAATAGCGCCTGGTGGAATTTCACAACTTAAGCTTTCCAGTAAGGTGCGACCATCGTAGCCTTTGTTGACTTTATCACAAACAATGACTTTGTCACCCAAACGCGGGCCCGGTGGAATATAAAGTTCCATGGTTTCATTGCGTTGTTGAAATTCACGGCTATTAAGCTCCGAGAAACGCGCCAGTCGGGCTTTGTTTTTTGCTTGGCGACCTTTGGGGTTACTGCGCACCCATTCAAGTTCTGCATTGATGGCACGTTTAAGGTTGTCTTGTTGCTTGCTTTCTTGGGCCAAACGTTGTTCCTTTTGCTCGAGCCAAGCAGAATAATTACCCTCATAGGGAATCCCTTGACCACGGTCTAACTCTAAAATCCAACCGGCAACATTATCCAAGAAGTAACGATCATGGGTGACGGCCACAATGGTACCCGGGAAATTCTGTAAATACTTCTCAAGCCACGCCACACTTTCTGCATCAAGATGGTTGGTGGGCTCATCCAGCAATAACATATCCGGCGATGACATCAATAATTGACACAAGGCCACCCGACGTTTTTCTCCCCCAGACAAATGAGTAACGTTGGCATCCCAAGCTGGCAAGCGCAAGGCATCAGCGGCTATTGCTAAGCGTCGCTCTAATCCCCAACCATCCACCGCATCAATGGCATCTTGTAAATTACCCTGTTCTTCCAACAAGGCATTCATGACACCATCATCCATGGGCTCAGCAAATTTGGCACTAATGTCATCAAAGCGCTGTAATAATTCCTTGATGGGCGCCACGGCTTTTTCCACATTGCCACGTACATCAAGCTCGACATCTAAAGCGGGCTCTTGAGAAAGATAACCTATCTTAACACCTGGCTGCACACGCGCCTCACCTTGATATTCCGTATCCACACCCGCCATGATACGCAATAACGTGGATTTACCCGCACCGTTTAACCCGAGTACGCCAATTTTAGCGCCGGGGAAAAAAGATAAATAAATATCTTTCAGGATATATTTATTCGGGGGAACAAGCTTGCTTAAGCCGTTCATGGTGTAGATGTGTTGAGGCATGGTACTTCACTCCTGAACTTTTATTAATCTCGCACTGTGGCTTGAAAATGCGGATCTTTGTAAACTTTCTGCAAGAACTTTTCTACGGCTTTAGAATACGCTTGAGCTACCTCTGTACAAGCACTGTCATCGCGGAATGCCCACGGGAAAGTATACTTACTGGTAATAGTGTATGGCGCTTGGTGGAAGTCATTGAATACGCCGGTTAATGTCCAGGAACCGCCGAAGCGAGAGTTAAAATCAATTTTGGTCATTTCTGCCGTTAGCGTGCTATCGCTTTTGGGATTGTAAAGGTGAGCGGCGGCTAACTCTGCAACCATGGCATTGTTAATATAACCTTCAAAGGTCTGATCATCGGGTAAGGTTTCCCAACCTTCATGGCGGCAGAGTTTCACGGAATCACTGTCACTGGCGGTAAATTTAGCGAGATTAATAGGTTTGGCGCCTTTAATTTGCTTCAATGCCGCAACATTATCGTAAGTTGGCGTGTAATTGGACACGCGGTGCGTGGCACAGCCCGCTAACAGAAAGGCTAATCCAAGGGTTAAAGTGCGCAAAATTAAACCGCGTTGTGTTTTCACAGCTAACGTCCTCTAAAATTTGGTGAAAGTGAGAGTTACCCTAAAATCCTCAGTTGAAATCGACTGCGGCCGCCTAACTTACCGAATCTAAAGGATTTTTCTCGATATTTTTTATTCACCGTATGGGTGATACGCTTTCACAAAAAATATCGAGAAAAATCCTTTATCTTCAGCAACTAATTCAGCAACTAAGTCGGCCTCGCGACGATTTCAACTGAGGATTTTAGGGTTATTTTAACATTTTTTACGCCTAGAGTGAATGGCACAGCGCATTAGGGCATGTCATCACTGACTTGCTGGAAACTTTTAGCCAGGCTATCTGCCGTTTGTGGCCCAAACAATGCTTCTTGTAATTGCCCCTTAGGATTAACAATATAAGTGACCGGCAAACCGGCGATGGCATCCAAGGACCAGGGTGGCGATTGTAGGCCAGACACTAAAGGATAGTTGATGGCGAGCTGCTTGGCGGTTTTTGTGATGTCTGCCGCAGGCAGCTTGTCAAAGCTCACACCGATGACCATGACGCCTTTACTTTGATGGGTTTGATAGAAAGCTTCCAGAGCGGGCATTTCATCAATACAAGGTTTGCACCACGTGGCCCAATAATTCACATAAACCCATCGGCCCTGGTATTTTTTCAACGAAAGGGAACGATTATCAGCCGCCGAACAAGCCGTTAACAACAAAATACCCAATATTGCAAGGCATGGCCTGAGGTTTATCCTTCTCACCGCTTAAGCCGCCTGCTCAATGGCTAAAATATCTTTACTCAAGCTTTTTGCGTCATGAGGCATGGTAAATAACGCTCTTAATTGCCCTGCAGGATTGATAAGCATTACCGCCCCACTGTGCTCAATGTCATACATTTCCACATTGCCATTGCCAGGAATCACTTTGGTGTATAACACCGCCATTTGTTTAGCCAACGCATCTATTTGTGCCTTTTCGCCCGTTGCCCCCACAAAATCTGCATTAAAGGCTTTGATATACTTGTGCAGACGTGCTGGTGTATCACGCTCGGGATCTACGGAAATTAACACCACCTGCGGTAACGACGACATACCTGCATCTTTCAAAAAGGTCGTGGTTCGATTTAATTGTGCCAGCGTTGTAGGGCAAATATGCGGGCAATGGGTAAAACCAAAAAACAGCAAAGACCATTGGCCTTTTAATTGTGTTAACGTAAAGGGCTTGCCTTCATCATTGGTAAGGGTAAAAGGCTGCACAGCTCGAGCCGGTGAAAACAATGTGCCCGAAATACTGTCCGCTTTCAGGTCTGCTTGGTGACGTAATTCACCACTGAATAAATAACCCATAAAAGCTGCAATAACAGCAATAATAACAACGGCACTGACTTTTTGTTTTGCGCTCATGAAACATCATCCTCGTGAAATCAATAAGCCCTGAGACTAAGACTTGGCTGCAACTAACATAATAATAAATAAAGCGGTCAAATAGACAATGGAATAACGGAATGTCTTGATGGCAAAACGTTTATTGTCACTCATTTTTAATTGGACGGCATAATATAAAAAGCCCGCACCCAACAGTAGCGCGCCCAACAGGTAAATCACCCCGCTCATACCCACGGCATAAGGTAATAAGCTCACCGCTACCAATAAAATAGTGTAAAGTAAAATCGATAGTTTCGTATAGGGAATACCATGGGTAACCGGCAACATGGGAATATCGGCACGCTTATAGTCTTCATAGCGGTCGATGGCAAGAGCCCAAAAGTGTGGGGGTGTCCAAATAAAAATAATCAGCACCAATAATAAAGCCTTGGAATCAAAATGACCACTGATAGCCACCCAGCCCAACAGCGGAGGAGCAGCGCCTGCTAGCCCGCCAATAACGATATTCTGTGACGTGGCGCGTTTTAAGTAAAGGGTATAGACCACCGCATAACCCAATAGTGAAATAAAAGTCAAGATGGCGGTAAGCTTATTGACAAAAAACACTAAAATACCCATCCCCAACAGACCGAGGATGAGGGAAAAAGCCCAAGCACGCTTAGGCGTTATGCGCCCGGTGGGCAGAGGACGACACTGTGTGCGCCCCATCAACGCATCGATACGTTGGTCCATCAAATGGTTAATCACCGCCGCCGAACCGGCAGAAAAAGCGATACCCAGCATGGCCATTACTACACGCATCCAAGGTAAAGCTCCTTGACTTGCCATGTGCATCCCCACATAACTGGTCAGCAGCATTAACAGCACAACGCGCGGCTTAGTGAGCTCTAAATAAGCTTCCCATTGGCTTTTTTCTTTTGCCACAATAGCAGAATTACCTGTAGACAAGTTTGCCTCCCGCAGGCCTTAATGCAAAAAGAACAGCCAATAAGGATAACAGCAATAGCGCTGCCACGCCATTATGTGCAACAGCTGCAAATAAAGGAAGCAACCAAATCACGTTAATGATGCCCAATGCAACTTGCACAACCAATAAAATAAGCATTGCGCCAGCAAACAGACGCCACGGCCCCGAATGCTTCATCAACAGGCAGCCTAGTCCCGCAAGATACAAGGCTGTCGCCACGGCCCAAAAACGATGCACAGTATTAATCGTCATACGTGCACCATTATCCAATACGCCACCATCATAATTAACACCGATGGGATGCAATACATCAAAAGCCGACTTCCATTGCAGCAAAGGCACCCAGTGCCCCTGACAATAGGGAAAATCTGGGCAGGAAAGCCCAGCATAATTGGCACTGGTCCAACCACCCAGCATAATCTGCACCCCTAAAATCACAAGCCCCAACCAAGCCCAAGGACGTATGGTGTTTGTCCAATTTGTTTGTGCACCCGTACCCGCATCAGCACCCCAAAAGCGCAAATTCAGCCACCATAATAAAGAGAGCACGGTAAAACCACCCAGTAAATGCCCCATCACAACCGTTGGCAATAGCTGCCACGTTACCGTCCACATGCCGAGTGCCGCTTGAAACCCAATAACGGCCAACAACAACAGCGGTAAACCTAAAGAGTATTCCGCCCCCTGCTTGCGCCGCCTGACACAAGCCGCCAATAAACCCACGACTAATAACACCAAGACACCAGCGAAATAACGATGCACCATTTCCGTCCATGCTTTAACAGGCTCCACAGGCGTGCCGGGAAAATGCGCCACGGCACGTTCAATGGCTTGTGACGTTTGCGGCACCCCTATATGACCGTAACAGCCAGGCCAATCGGGACACCCTAAGCCCGCATCGGTTAAACGCGTGTAAGCGCCCAATAGAATCACCACAAACGCAAATCCTGTGGCAAATAAACTCATGATGAACAGTTTGTTCCTAGACTGTAATTTAACCAACTTGTGATACCTTTAATAGTCGTTTCAAATCCTGTTGAATGTCTTTCGCGGGCGCATCCAGCGAATAGGCAAGAATAAGGTTGCCGGAAAGATCTAACACAAATAAGCCGCCTTGCGCTAATGAAAAGCCATTGGATGACTGGTGTTTTATTTGATGAGCAACAACACTCGCATAGGTGTTTGCCGGCATCTGCCAAAGTGCCGTTCCTTCATAAGCTTTTGCAATCATTGGCTTCAGCATCTTCACATTCTGAGGTACCGTTGTAGCGATGGCCCGAGTAACGCGAGAACTATTTTTACCCAAGGATAAACGTACTTGGCGTAAATCATAAAGGTGCTTTTCACAGGCTTTGTCACAGGCTTGTGTGGTGATGTAAAGCATAGTCCAATGATGTTTGACAGTCTCCACCTGTAAAGCCTTACCCTCTGGTGTAGAAAGCGCTAGTTTTGAAAATTTAATCCAGGGATAAACCAAAACGCCCTTGTTCATCGTACGGCCATTGGGACTTGCGCCTAAATTATAGTAAACACAAGCTAATACTATCGGTACTAGAAAAATAGCCAAAATAATTAATGGCACCCAACGTTGGATAGGATGAGGTTTATGAGTCATACATTTAGTCTCGCTTACGAAGGCTCGCTGCCAACAACAATATCAGAAAAACAATGGCGCACAAAAACCATTGTAGCGCATAACCGCGATGCTTGTCTGGCGTCAAATAAGCAGGACGCCATTGTCTTACAAAACCCTGTTGTGCTTTAGGCGACAATAAAACCACAAAGGGTGCAACAGGCTGCTTTAAGGCCTTCTCAATGCGTGACAAATGGGCAAATTGCAATCTTGCTGGCCAATGCCACGCCTCGTGGGCGGGCTTGCCTAATAAAAAAGGTTGTTGATTAGGAAAGCTGATAGTGCCTTGCAAGCTTTGTTCGCCCTGTATAGCGTTTAGTGTGGGCAAACTCGCTCTGTCAGCACCTAAAGGTATCCAGCCACGATTAACCAAAATAATGTCAGGATAATGCTCGGCGCGGAAAGGCGTTAACACATGGTAACCTGCCCGCCCTTGATGGGTGCGATTATCTAATAAAATATTGTGATGGTTGAGATAGTGACCTCGTAGACTTACGGTCATATAACGATAGTGTTCTAAGGGTGGCTTGAGTGACGACAAACGTAATACCGGTTCTGCTGTGCCTTTAGTATATTGTGACAGCAGAATGGTTTTCTCATGAGCACGGTATAATTGCCAACATCCCAGCATCAATAAAAAAGCAAAACCTAGCAAGCCTAAAAAACAAGGCAGGAAGCGTAAACGCAACATGTAATTTTTAAGGTATACTGTCCCTAAGTACCGCTTATTTTTTTGAGAGAGGGATTCATCCATGTTTTTTAAGCTGCTCATCATCATATTGCTAGGCTTTGTGCTTTATAGCCTAGGTGCAGGCCTCTATTATCTATTAAAAGATGAAGGTCAGTCAAAACGTGTTCTTAAAACCCTAACACTTAGGGTTGGTATTTCCCTCGCCGTTTTTATTTTGTTACTTTTTGCAGCACAGGTAGGATGGATTCAACCGCACGGGGTTTAGGCCGTGTCATCAAGGCTAATAACCTGAATTCGACATAAGAACGGCTAAAACCTGCGTGTTTAGCTTGAATACCTTTTTTACTGCCGGACTCATAAAATAGCCTAAGCCCTTTATGTTTCCAAGTCTTAATCATAGTTGTATATCATATATTCGGTTATCAGTAGGCAAACACCTTTTCCGTGATAAATTATTCAGATAAACATGAAAACCGTGCCTGAGAAATAATTTTCACCACTCTATTTTAATTTTATATAAATTTCAATCAATGCAAAAAATTATTTTTATGTCGTTAAAAATCTATATGTCATACTCAACAATCAACGGTGCATGGTCAGAAAAACGCTGTTCTTTATAGATATCCACTTGTTTGACTGCTGAACCTAAGGAAGGGCTCACAATCTGATAATCAATACGCCAACCCACATTGTTTGCCCACGCTTGGCCACGATTAGACCACCACGTGTATTGATCAGGCAACTGATTTTTAATGCGAAAGGCATCCACAAAACCAACGTTTGTCAACACATCATCCAACCATGCACGCTCTTCAGGCAAACAACCTGAGGTTTTTTGATTGCTTTTGAAGTTTTTAATATCAATGGCTTTATGGACAATATTCCAGTCACCACAAATAATATAGCGACGACGACTACTCTGTTGCTCGGCAAGAATTTTTTCATAGCGCGCTAAAAA
Source organism: Gammaproteobacteria bacterium (assembly GCA_965230455.1). Taxonomy (GTDB): domain Bacteria; phylum Pseudomonadota; class Gammaproteobacteria; order CBDDKY01; family CBDDKY01; genus CBDDKY01. The sequence continues at coordinate 704,753 of CBDDKY010000003.1, read as the reverse complement.
ATCAAATTTGCATGCTTGCCGTGCTTCACCGCTGGAACCTGAAGGTAGATAAAGCGACACAACGGATAAATCACCAAATTGCGCTTCAATATAACGCCCCTCTTCATCAGCCAAAGGAAACCCAAGCCCTTTAATCACCTTATCTGGTGCTTTTTTGCTATAAATACCCACACCCGAATAACCTTTTTTTTCAGCAGAAAATAAATGCCGATGATAGCCTGGTGGAGAAAATACAGCATCCGTTAACTGTTCAGGCATGGCCTTTAATTCTTGCAGACAAACCACATCAGCCGCCTGTTTTTCAAGCCATTCAAACATACCTTTGCGAGCAGCTGCGCGAATACCATTGACATTAATAGAGATAACTTTCATTGTTCATTGTGCCCCAGAAAAAAAATGGACTATAATGCGAAACGGGTCAGATTGTAACACGGAATAGCCATGCACGCTTATCAAGAAGCTTTTATCACCTTTATACTAGAGCAAAAAGTTCTACAATTCGGTGACTTTACCCTCAAATCTGGCCGCAAAAGCCCTTACTTTTTTAACGTGGGCGCCATCCATCACGGTGCAGCCTTAGCAAAGCTCGGCGAATTTTATGCCGAGACCATCGATAGCTTAGACCTATCGTTTGATAGCCTATTTGGGCCGGCTTATAAAGGCATCCCCCTCGCATGCACCACCGCCATTGCCTTACAGCAAAAATTCAATAAAGACGTTCCGTATACTTTTAATCGCAAAGAGGCTAAAGATCACGGCGAAGGGGGACACGTGGTAGGCGCTCCCTTACAGGGCAATATTTTATTAGTGGATGATGTGATGACAGCTGGCACTGCCGTTAAAGAAAGTATGAAAATTTTAGAAGACTATCCCGCCACACTCAGCGGCGTGCTTATTGCATTAGATCGACAGGAAAAAGGCCAAGGCCATTTACCCGCCGTCACAGAAATTGCCAATACTTATCAAACTAAAGTGCATAGCATTATTACGCTAGATAATATCATTGAGTATTTAGATGCAGTGTCTGGCATGCAAGCAAAGGCTAAACTGTTAAAAGCCATTAAGGCCTGTTGACAATTCATCTTTTCGTCCAAATACCACGCTGAGCACAAGCTGATGTGCCACGCTAAGCACTGAGTTTCTTGGCCTGGCTCTGCTGCTTGGTTACGACTTTGCTGTGCTTAGTGTGATTAGAGCGTTGGGATATATTGGGGTGTATGGTATCCACGTTAGGATTATACAGGCGAGAATAACCACGACCTAACCATTGATTAATGGTTTTTAAGTCTTTCACCGTTAAGGTGCCCGCTGCTTGCTTTAACAATAGCGTATCAATAATCAACGCATATTTGTCTTCCACAAGCGTCCGTTGAGACTGCACCACTGACGTTTGTGCATCCAGTACATCCACCATGGTACGCGTGCCCACTTTATAGGAATCTAGCGTGGTAATGTACGCACTCTTATTGGAGAGGATGGCTTGTTTATCAGCTCTAATTTTGCTGATACCTGAAACCACATCATTGTAAGTCGAGCGGGTTTCATCTACAACTTTTCTGGCAGAAGCTTCTAGATTGTTGCTGGCAGTCTGGTAGTTATAGAGCGCCTGATGGGTGGTTGCTGACACCGCTCCCCCCTGGAAGATGGGTACCGTCACATCAAATCCTGCAGAAGCTGTTTGTACGTCTCCAGTACTCGAGCCAGCATTGCTGTCAGCACCACTGTACGTTTGATCCCAATCAGCTACGGCATTTAACACGGGATAATTACCAGAGCTCGCTACCTTCACGGCTTCTCTTGACGCAATTTCTTCATAACGCGCGGATAATACTTCCATGTTTTGTTTTAGCGATGTCTGACTCCAGTTATCGATATTGGCAGGTTTAGGCCGCACTAAAGGCACCTCACGCTGCACACCATCTAAATGATTATAATAAACACCGGTAATACGGCGCAGCGCTTCTTTGGCATTGGCTAAATTATTTTTATCAGAAATTTCCTGCGATATATCTTCATCATAGGCTGCTTGTGCATCATAGACGTCTGTAATGGTGTCTATACCTACTTTGTAGCGCTCGCGATTTTGCTCCAATTGACTGTAATCAGCCCGTTTTTGGGCTTGCGTTAGACGCAAATCATCCTGATTTTGTAACACATTAAAATAAGCCGTGGACACATCAACCATTAAGGTTTGTGCAGCAAAGGCAAAGGCGGCATCGGCTGATTTCGTACTGGCTTTAGCCACAGCAACATTATGCCAAGCAGAAAAATTAATGATGGGTTGAGTCAATTGAATACCATAGGCATAGCTATTGTAGCTATCATCACCGCCAACCGTGGTATTAGCAAAAGTAGAGCTATCAGTGTGCGCATGGCTACGTAACGCATTACCGCCTAAATCAATTTGTGGAAGAAGGGCTGCACGCGCGATGGCTGTGTCTTCATGGCTTGCTAGCCATGTGGAACGCGCTGCTGCAAATTGTGGGTCATTGCGCAAGGCTTGCTGATAAACATCCAGCAAATTAGTCGACCAAGCCTGCGCTGTTGCTCCCATCAAACAACCCATGGACAAACCCAATAGCCAAACTTTTTTATTCATAGAAAAACCCTACTCAGCCACACTCAAACAGCAGGCTCAAAAATTAAAACGTTGAGGCTGCACAGCCCCTTCTAAATAAGCAACGCTTACATCAAACAAAAAGGTACTGTCCCAAGACTCACCATTAAAGGTTAATAATCTGGTTGTTTGAGCAAGCGGTTTGCCTAACATGGCGACCACGTTGCCTTCAGGCGCTAACTGCGAAGCCACAGATGTAGGCAAATCCAACAAACCACCCGTGAAAATAATATGATCGAAGGGAGCTTTCTCTGGCCAGCCTAAGTGGCCATCTCCGCTAAAGAGCGTAACATTGCTGATGCCTAAATTATCGATACGCTTCTGCGCATCGGCAGTAAAATCAGCACAACTCTCTACACTGTAGACCTTTTTAGCTGTTTGCGCCAACAAACAGGTGAAATACCCTGTGCCTGTTCCGACCTCTAGAACCGTATCGGTAGCCTTTAGTTGTAAGGCTTGTAGAATGCTGGCTTCTTGCTTAGGTTCTAACAACGTGTGTCCGTGGCCAATAGGGATAGACATATCGGCGTAGGCAAGCTTTCGAAAAGCTTTTGGCACAAACGCTTCTCTGGGGATAGTCATATTGCCTAGAATTTCATCATCTAACACACCACAGGGGCGCATTTGCTGTTTTAGCATATTGGTACGCGCTTGCTCAATGTTCATGCTGACTCAAACACTTTCTTTAAAAGGGATCCCATCTTACATCAATTTTTATGACGAAGATACCTTACAAACTGAAGCGAGCGGGAATAGCTGTAAAAAAACTAGGATCTGTTGGCAACCTGTTGACAACTCAAGATTTTTGGTAACTATAAACATTAACCTCGCATTACACCCAAAACCAGCGGGCTAAAAAGCTTGGAGCACTGGGTGCCCATACACGGGTTAAGGTTTGTGCCTTAGGATCATAGTGGTAAACAATAATCCCATCGTGATTATACTGTCCCGTGACCAAAACATGGGCCTGGGAAGAGGTGTCTAAGGATTCATCAGCGCTAAAATCACTCATGGCAGGATAAGGGTCTTTACCCAAGAAAAGATATTTACTGGGCTGTGGATTAGTCACTTGGTACAACACCGCCCAAGGAGTATCAAACACTAAACGCAAATAATGGGTTTTATCTATAAACTTAGCCGCTAGAAAAATGCTACCGTTAATTTTTTCATCCATATCACGCCGGAAACCTAAACAATAACCATAGTCTTTAGGCTGAGGGATTAAGCCTGTTTTATCAAAACGCTGCTTGTCTATCGGGGCCTTGGGATTGACAATATGACCATATTTAATAAAATCCAACTGAAACAAACGCTTACCTGACTGCAAATCCCAGACAAAGGCAAGCGGCTGTTCATCGCCTCCCACAATGTATTTATCATCAGGGCTGATGGCTGCGACTTCTTTAACTTTGTTGCCTGGGTATTTAACCAATGGCTTACCTGTCATAACACTCCATAACACAATACCTTCCAATAAAGACTCCCAATTGATTCGCTCAACTTTATAACCTTTTTTAAGTGCCTGACCATTATTAATACCGGCACTTAAGGGAATATCATCAAAATAACTGCCTGAGCCTGAGGTTAAGAGAAATTTATCATCGCTGGAAAGATACAGGTTAAGCAATTTCTGCTCACCTAAAAATCCATTCACATCATAGGCACGTTTTATAACTTTGCAACCACCTTGCTTGCACGAATACAAATTCCAAGCTTGATCACTAGCAAAATAAGTCTGTAAATCAGTCGTCATTATTTCGCCGTAAGTGGCAAAGCCTGGCTGAAAACTTTTGATGATATGGTCTTGTACATCTTCCACATAAACCCGATTATGCGCTAAGTCTTGCCAAATAAATTTATCACTGTGTTTAATGAAATACGCACTGTAAATATTAGCCTTATTGGCAATCAGCCGGGCTTTGTGTCGCTGCAAATCCCAGAGAATAATACGCTTGAGTGAGTCTGAGGTCACGGCATAATGACCATCACTGGACACACTGGTCACCATCACAGAACCCGGGTCTACGTAAACAAAAAAACGATAGACTTTATGAGCTATCCACAGGATGAATAACAAAAATAACGTTAACAACCAATGACGCTTTATAAAAGCTAATCGCTTTAGCATGGGCTTAAGCCTTTGGTATGTCATACCGACCAAAATTTGTCATTCCTTTACCGCCAATAATAAACTTCTTATAAACCTTCTCCATCATGTCCTTAGAAGGAATTTTCATGCCCGAGTGGGTCTTGAGATAATCTTTTTGGTCAGCACGAATTAGCTTCCCAGCATTATAAATTCTACGTGTTGTATCATCATCCAAGTCCGGCCCTTTATAGCCCAAGGCTGGCCGAGGCTCTACTCCCGGGCTGGTTAATACCGTCAACAAAATCGCCGCCATCTGTTGTGCCTTTAAACTTCCAACATGTGGCACAAGCCCCTGCAGTTCCCAAGACTGTGAAGGCGCTTTTAACAATAAATTATCCATTATACTTTTCACCTCAACGTCAGAAATAAAAACCTTACTTTCTCTTACCCCATTATCTGATGCATAGGCTTCCTTCAGCACACTAGGCAAGTGCAGCACATTAGGCAAGTGCCCCCTTAGCATACTAATGTACAAGTGCTCCCTCACCAGACTAAACAAGTGCTTCGTCTGCTTAACAAAATAATTTACCTCTGTAGCTGCAGAGTTGACCGCTGTAATTGCAGGCTTGAGTAGCTCTAGCTCATAATCCTCAAGTTTGTTCTCACCCACACTGACGAACCCACGGGCTGCTACAAGTGGGCCAAATATGCCCGATATAATAGCTTTCGCTCTAACTAGCCAATCCGACGCAGTTTTCGCATCAACCGCTGAACTCAACAAAACATAATCCTCTGGGTAGCATATAAACATCTGCCACATCGCTTCATCCAAGCTCGATGCAAACGCTATCTGCCTATAATCCTCTCGATGCGCCAACACCCATTGCTGATAATAGTCCTTTCGATTCGACTCACTGGACAAATAATAAGACCAGGACTTACCAAACATATTCGCCACATTATAAACACTCTTCAAGTGCTCCGGTGGATTCAACCAATCCATCGTGCCAATGGCGGCACAGACCGCCTCAATGGTAAAACCACCCGATGGGTCCATGCGCTTCTCGTGCAACTCCGCGTTAGACGGTAAGGGCCCTAAAATATTATCATGCTTACTGTACAATACCGTGATTTTCTTCGCCACCTTATGGGCATCAGGGAATTGATACAGCGGATTGGGATTGCTCGCCGGACTGGAAAAGACATCATCGGGCAAGGCCGCGTCCCACAAAAAGGCATGAGACACTTTGTCCGCATAGCCTTCTTCCCCCAAACATTGCAAACACGACATTAAGACTTCATTCCCTAAACTGTGAGCAATAATATTAACCTCTATGTCCCAAAACACCAACTGCTTGATAATGGTGGCTACATATTTGCCCACATCATGTCCGTTTTGTACCGCATCCATATAATCTAACGTCGCTACATCACCGCTCCACGCAATGTTGATTAAACGCGTGTATTTATAATACGGATTGTCCTTATGGTCACCTGCCGCATAGGGCGGCATATTAGCATTGCGCTTGAATTCGCCCGTGGCCATGTTTAAATTGTCTTCCATGTGCACAAACCAATTAAACGCCCCTTCGCCATTGAGTTTGTCATCTTGCCAGAGACTCGCCGGTAAATCCGGGTAACGGTCCTGGATGCCTTTATCTTGCTGCATCTTGCGCCAGGTTTCATAATCCGGTACTAGGCCTGCTAACGCAGGAAACCTATGCGATAACACTTCTGGGTCGCGAAATAAGGTGCGGGCGGAACTTGTTTCAAAGCCCTCTAACTCTCGCCACGCTCGGGGCACCAGACATGATAGATAGGATGGCGTGCCCTTATCAACCGTTATATCACGCTTTACGACTTCCGTGCCCCAGTCAGTGCTAATATTTCCCATCGGTGAAGATGCCGTAAGCGGTACCGTTTCTTTATGCTCCGTTACTTTGATGTGGCGGTATTGCTTAGCATAATGACCGTAGGGTACGTTATAACCATGAATAAAGAGGGTGGCATTGTTACCGTTCGCCCGAAAATAATGTAATTCATCACGGGTTAGCCTAGCGCGTACATAAGGGTCATCGCAAGCGGTCTTTTTAATCAGCGGTAGCGGCTTTTCTAACAGCGGCAGCACTTCTTTGCGAAAATTAAAGATGACCGGTGGGTATAATTCTTGTGAGGTTAACACGTGATGCCCCGGCTGTGGCCCGTGAGCTTTGAAATCTTGAAAGCTGGCTTCCTTAAAGTAACTGGATTTAAACGGCACCCGGTCACTGGGATAGCTTATGTTATTGGGGCCAGAATGGTAAATCTCACGCTGCGGGGCATTTAATGTGGTTAGCTTCTCATCGCTACTCGCCCCTCGGGGAAATTTAGCTTGACCATAAGCATTCCGGTTACCTGACGTATAAACGTTAGTGTCTTCAGCATTTTCTTCTCCTATCAGGCTGGCGCCCACGCTATGACGACTGACTTTTTGTTTACTCAAATAATCCCCGCAGTGAAAATTTTCCCAGTCCAGCATACTCGGCACCACCGCACCCAACAACGCTTGGCTACCCTGCCCACCTAACATCACATCCACTGACGCCGTTTGGATGACGCCATGATGCTTGGTATGCAAATTCAACTGGGCGGCGGGCCGCCCATTAATATAAATCCCGGGCACGCCTTGCGTAATGCTATCCGTACTGCCATTCTGGCAAGCAAGGGGGTCATTTAAGCGCGCCGCTCCCAAACCATTAATCAGAACATTACCAGAAGCCGATTGTATGGTGCCATTGCCATGGGCTATTTGTGGACATTGGTGTTCGTCTCCCAACCGGGCAGCTCCATCAATACTCCCGCCTTGGCTGCTCAATATCGTCACCTTAGGCGCCGATAGCCGAATACCTGATGCATCCAGGGTTATACTGCTAGCCCCCACGCGCAGAGTAATGCATTGGGCTTGTTGACGAATACTGCCTAACGTCACTTCAGTCGTCACATTGCCCATCACCGTGATGGATTGGTCTTGATAAACCTCACTGCGATAATTATGCTTAACGTCCAGCTTAGCATCTTTTTGTGCTTTAATCGTGATAGCCTCGTGGCCACGAGTATCCACAAAGGTGATGCCGTTAGATTGTTCTGTGTCTTGACTATTAACGGTTTGAGTCAATACACCACTCTCATTGACTTTATTCGGTTGTTGATAAATGGGAGGCCGCTGCCCATTGGCTAAACTCGCAATAATCAAAGGCTGACTGGGGTCACCATTAATATATTGCACAATCACTTCATCGCCAGCTCGGGGTATAAACTGTACACCCATACCACTACCTGCCCAGCGCTGCAAAACCCGTATACGGCACGAGGGGGTTTGGTAAGCGTCCCACGTAAAAATCACGCGCACACGTCCATAGTCATCAACATCAATTTCCTGGCCGCCTGCACCATAAACTCTGGCCAGATGATACCCATGGATAACAGGCCGGGGTGTCTTTGCGGGGGGACGATACACGGTACCCATGGGAATAACTTGCAATGTGTTGTCATAATCCGTAGGGTTAGCTGCTTTTTTGGGCTGATAGGTCTCACTCAGCTTAGACCAATGCACATTGTCTACCATCACATGCGTCATAGCCGTTACCAAATAATCAGCATTCTCTTTTGCTCGTGGGTGCTGTTCCAAACTAAAAACCTGCCCTGCACTCAACTGGCTACAATGACTTTTAGCCATAATGCTATAAGCCTCGCTGTCTGCTTGCTGGGCTCGCTGTTTAACCTTGGTTTCTACGGTGCATTGTGAGTCTGAGCTTACCAAGTATTCTGAAAATTCAGCAATGCTGCCCCGGCCTCTTAAGGCATCCACTCGACGCTGCTTGGTTGGGTGTTTAAAATTATAATCTTGGCGGGAAAAATGCGTGGCAACTTGTTTTTGCCTGCAAGCCCAATAGTAAATCCCCTCGGTATAGGTGTTATTGTTATGATAATCAATAGTCTTCAAAGGGTAAGCGGGATACATCCCATTATTATCCACTAAATGCAGACGATGCCTGTTTTGAGCGTGAGAAAAATAATAGCCTATGCCAGCCTCTTCCATTAAACGTGAAACAAATTGAAAACGAGACTCTTGGTATTGCACCGTGTAAGGCAGCACGTCATAAGTCGCCTTAAGACCGCTGCTGTCCACCTGATGTAAGGGATGAGCATTTAATAGCTGTAAAATAATGCTTGGCACCGATAGATTTTTAAATATCCTATTGTCCCTGTCTATATCCAACAAACTAACCCAGGGCTCTAAAACTAAATCATAACGATAAAGCCCATGACGGTTGAGAAGCTCTTTGGGCGTCACGCGGGTAATAATGCCATTAAAATAACGCGCATCATAGCCTGGATGCTTAAACGCTACGGTACCTGACTGTGATAATAGCTGCGCTGCCGTTGAAGGAAGCAACGTAGAATAGACCGTAAGACTCAAGCGAAAGAGTCTCGACAGACCCTCTTCCACCTTAAGCGATACAGGCAACCACTGTACCGAAGCATGGCTTACCTCAAAATCTAACAACAGGGGTCTCATGGTATCACTCCCCTATTGAAACTGAGGATAAGGCTAACCCCTCCGGTGTTTCTGCTGGAAACTCAGCTGATAACAGCGCAGGAGTGTTAACCTTTACCGAGGAACTTGCAGCCGCAGACAGGCCAAGCTTATCAGGCAGGTGATAACCTTTTAAACCCTCTAAGCGTAACACGGCTAAACTGTCTGTGGTTAACACACTAAAACTTGATTTATAATGGCCCAGGTTAATAGTAAACACATAGCGGTCTGCTTGCGCACCTTCATGAATAACTCCGTCCGCTAAGGCCGTTTGGGTAACGCCGTGATGAAAACATCTCCCACCTAACAACTCACATGTCAACATATTAAAATACTCTCCGGTAATATTGATTTAATTTATTTATTGATAACTGTTTTTTTGTAAGCGGTATGTTACATAAAAAAATCTCGATTTACAACTTTTTTATTTTGTCACAGCAGATTCCTGCTGGAAATCTTGTCTAAGCACCCCAATGGTTGCCGTTTATACGCATATGCGAGACAATGGAGGATTGCTTGTAATGACGACTCAATGAGCTTGAGTCTTACATCGAGGAGTCCCCGCAAAATGTCCGAACATCGCCAACGTGCTAATGCTATCCGCGCCTTAAGTATGGATGCCGTTCAACAAGCCAACTCAGGACATCCTGGTGCTCCCATGGGGATGGCTGATATTGCTGAAGTCCTTTGGCATGGCTTTTTAAACCATAATCCACAAAACCCTCATTGGATAAATCGTGACCGCTTTGTGCTATCCAACGGCCATGGTTCCATGCTGCTCTATGCGCTGTTACACTTGACAGGCTATGATGTGAGCACAGAAGACTTGAGGAATTTCAGGCAGTTACACTCAAAAACTCCTGGGCACCCTGAGTTTGGAGAAACACCAGGTGTGGAAACCACCACCGGGCCTTTAGGCCAAGGCATCGCCAATGCTGTGGGCATGGCGCTAGCAGAATGCCTCCTGGCACGTGAATTTAATCGCCCTCATCACACTATCATTGACCATTATACTTATGCTTTTTTGGGTGACGGTTGTTTGATGGAGGGTATTTCTCATGAAGTGTGCTCCTTGGCGGGCACCTTATCCCTGGGCAAACTCATCGCTTTTTGGGATGATAATGGTATTTCCATTGACGGTGAAGTATCAGGCTGGTTTACTGATGATACACCCGCCCGCTTCCGTGCCTATGGCTGGCAGGTTATTGAAGCCGTTGATGGACATGATGCCCATGCCATCGCTGCCGCCATAAACAGCGCGCAACAAGACCCGCGCCCCACTCTCATCGCCTGCCGCACCACCATTGGCTACGGCGCACCCAATCTTGCCGGTACGGCGAAAACCCATGGTGCCCCCTTGGGTGAGGCCGAAATCCAACAAACACGCGCAGCCCTACAGTGGCCCCATGCACCATTTGAAATTCCCGATGCCATTGCATCTCAATGGGATGCAACAGCCTCTGGCGATAAAAAAGAAGCTGCCTGGCAAGAATTATTTGACAGTTACCAGGAAAAATTTCCTGATGAAGCTCAAACACTTATCCGTCGCTTGACTGGGGACTTACCTAATAATTTTACACAGCATTGTCAAACACATATTCAACAGGTACAAGATGCCGCTCAGTCCCTCGCTTCACGTAAAGCTTCTTTGCAAACACTCAATGCCCTAAAGCCTTTACTACCAGAGCTCTTGGGCGGCTCTGCTGATTTAACCGGCTCTAATTTGACTTGCTGGGAAGGCGCAAAAACTATTACGCCACAGGATGTTGATGGCGATTACCTGTGTTACGGCGTGCGAGAATTCGGTATGTCGGCTATCATGAATGGCTTAAGTCTCTACGGTGGATTTATACCTTTCGGCGGTACTTTTTTAACCTTTGTCGATTATGCGCGCAACGCTGTACGCATGGCCGCACTCATGCAACAACGCTGTATCTTCATCTACACGCATGACTCCATCGGCTTGGGTGAAGATGGTCCTACCCATCAGCCAGTCTCGCAAGCCGCCTCTTTACGTTTAATGCCTAATGTACAGGTGTGGCGCCCGGCTGATGCTGTGGAAACTGCTGTCGCTTGGCAAGCCGCATTAGAAAATGACCAAGGCCCCTCTTGTCTCCTGTTGTCACGTCAAACCCTACCGCACCAAGCACGCAACCACGAAACGGTGAATAATATTCTACGTGGTGGTTACACTTTATTGGAACCAAAATCTGCGCCCCAAGCTCTCATCATTGCCACAGGTTCTGAGGTTAGCTTAGCCGTCACAGCGGCTCAACAACTTAATGCAAAAGGCCACAGCATCCGCGTCGTCTCTATGCCTTGCACGGAGCGGTTTGATGCACAGCCTGAATCTTATCGCCAGCTTGTCTTACCCAAAAACATAACAACGCGTGTGGCTATCGAAGCTGGCAGCCGCGATTATTGGTACAAGTATGTAGGTTTAGAGGGCCATATTCTTGGCATAGACCAGTTCGGCGCATCGGCTCCAGCTGAACATTTGTTTGAACATTATAAATTGACTGTTGATGAAATTATTCGATGTATTGAGGAGTAAATCATGACTATCCGTGTCGCTATTAATGGTTATGGCCGTATCGGCCGCAACATCTTGCGCGCTATCTATGAAAATGGCTACAACAATAAAGTAAAAATTGTTGCTATTAACGATTTAACCGATATTAAAGTGAATGCACATCTAACGCGCTACGATACGGTGCACGGGCGCTTTGGCTATGACGTCTCTGTGGATAGCAATCATTTGGTGGTTAACGGTGATCCCATTGTTATCGCCGGCGATAGGAACCCTGCCAATTTACCTTGGAAGGACTTAGCTATCGACATCATTTACGAGTGTACCGGACAATTTCGTACTAAAGAAAAAGCCATGGCCCACGTACAAGCTGGCGCAAAAAAAGTATTAATCTCAGCACCTGGTGGCAGTGATGTGGATGCAACGGTGGTTTATGGCGTCAATGAGCATATTCTCAAACCGGAACATACCATCGTTTCCAATGCGTCTTGTACCACCAATTGCTTGGCACCTGTTGCAAAAGTGTTACATGAAAAAATCGGTATTGTCTCAGGTATGATGAATACTATTCACGCTTACACCAACGACCAAGTGTTAACAGACGTCGCTCACAGTGATTTACGTCGTGCGCGTTCTGCGACACAATCGATGATCCCCACCAAAACAGGAGCCGCAGCGGCCGTCGGTTTAGTGCTCCCTGAATTAGCGGGACGGTTAGATGGCTTGGCTGTACGCGTGCCTACCATTAACGTTTCGTTAGTGGATTTCACCTTCATTGCTGAAAGAGAAACCAGTATCGATGAAATAAATACCTTGCTTTATGACGCTTGTCAACATGAAATGGCGGGAATTATTGCTTATAATGAAGAACCCCTAGTATCCGTAGACTTTAATCACACACCTTGTTCCAGCAATTTTGATGCAACGCAAACAAAAGTTATCGGCAAACAAGTTAAAATCATGGCGTGGTATGATAATGAGTGGGGCTTTAGTAATCGTATGATAGATACATCATTAAAAATGATGTAAGGAGTGCCAAGTGCCCATTAAAAGTATCGAAGCATTAACCTTATCGCAAAAGAAGGTGCTCATTCGTGAGGACTTTAATGTTCCCATAAAAGAAGGTCGCATCCTTGATGGCGCACGCCTGTTGCGCGCCATGCCCACGATTCTTTATGCCTTAGAAAAAGGAGCTGGCGTCATTCTCATGTCACACTTGGGCCGTCCCAAAGAAGGCGAACCACACGATGACTTTTCCTTAGCACCCGTCGCACATTTTCTGGAGCCCTTGCTCAATCGCCCCGTTCGCTTTGTAACAGATTATAGTCAGCTGCATAAGACTGAAGTGAAACCCGGTGAGGTGGTTCTCTTGGAAAACACCCGTTTTAACGTCGGCGAAAAAGCCAATGACCACCAACTTGCCAAACGGTTGGCTGGGCTTTGTGATATCTTTGTCATGGATGCTTTTGCCTGCGCTCACCGAGCCCATGCTTCTACCCACGGTGTTGCGCATTATGCTAAGCAAGCTTGTGCAGGACTTTTATTACTGGAAGAATTAGAAGCCCTGGATAAAGGTTTGGCTACCTCAACATCTCCCGTTACAGCCATTGTAGGCGGCTCCAAAGTCTCCACCAAGCTCAATGTCCTCAACGCCTTAGTCGATAAAGTAGACACGCTAGTACTTGGTGGGGGGATTGCCAATACTTTTTTAAAAGCGGCGGGTTTTCCTATCGGTAAATCCCTTTACGAGGAAGATTTTGTTCCCACGGCAAAACAATTACTAGACAGTGGTAAAATTCCTCTACCGCGGGATGTGGTGGTTGCTAAGACTTTCTCGGCAGAGGCTGGAGCCAGCATCAAAGCTGTCGATGCCGTGCTGACAGACGATATGATTCTTGATATTGGCCCTGCAACGGCAGAAAATATCTCACAAACATTGTTGGCCTCAAAAACCATCCTCTGGAATGGTCCTGTGGGGGTTTTTGAAATAGCAGCCTTTGCCGCTGGCACACAGGCCATTGCCCATGCCGTTGCTAATAGCGAGGCTTTTTCCATTGCCGGTGGTGGCGATACCATTGCAGCCATTAATAAATTCAAGGTCGCCGCTGAGATTTCCTACATTTCTACAGGCGGGGGTGCTTTCCTTGAATATGTAGAAGGCAAACCCCTGGCAGCATTAGAGCCCCTGCAACAAACGCGCGCCACACTACATTAAGGACATCTTTGTTTTGTGGGAAATTTTGATGAATAGTTAAGTAACCTGAGTTCGACATAAGAAGGAGGTAAAACCCAGAGAAATCAAAGAGGACAAGGCAAGAGCTCAAAAAAACGCAGACTAGCACCGTTAATGCGAGTATTTTTTTGAGCTTTTAACGCCGTCCCCTTGGATTTATCGCAGGTTTTAGTCGTTCTTATGTCGAACTCAAGTTAAGTATAAAAGGATAGTTATGATGAAGGCACTTCGTCGCACTAAGATTATCGCAACGCTAGGCCCAGCCACCGACACACCTACCACCATGAAAGATATTATTGCCGCCGGCGTTAACGTGGTGCGCTTGAATTTTTCTCATGGCACCCCCGAACAACAGCAAGTTCGATTGAACTTGGCTCGGGAAGCCGCGCAGGCCCAAAACCGCGTCATTGGTGTTTTGGCTGATTTGCAAGGTCCTAAAATTCGTATTGCAAGATTTGCAGCAGACCGTGTAGAGCTAGCAACCCATGCGACCTTTACCTTAGACGCAAACTTCGACCCCTTGGCTGGTAATACGCAATGCGTCGGCATAGATTACAAAGCCTTGCCGTCTGATGTAGGCCACGGTGATCAATTATTGCTAGATGATGGACGCATTGTATTAAGAGTTAAAAGCGTTCAAGACACCAAGATTCACTGCCTGGTAGAAACAGGTGGCATTCTCTCCAACCACAAAGGCATTAATCGTGCAGGCGGTGGTTTGTCAGCACCAGCTCTCACCGCTAAAGACAAAGAAGATATTAAAGCTATTGGAACCATGGATGTCGATTATGTCGCTATTTCTTTTGTGAGAAGCGCTGCCGATATTCATGAGGCGAAACGATTACTCCAGGAAGCAGGCAGCCAAGCTTGTGTTATTGCCAAAATAGAACGTCATGAAGCCTTAGATAATCTAGATGCCATTATTAATGCCTCCGATGGTGTGATGGTGGCACGCGGTGATTTAGGTGTAGAAATCGGTGATGCACAATTGCCAGCGGTACAAAAACACATTATCCATCGCGCGCGTGTTTTAGACAAGCCCGTTATCACCGCCACACAAATGATGGAATCTATGATTGAAAACGCTATGCCCACGCGAGCAGAGGTCTCTGATGTGGCCAATGCAGTGCTTGATTATACGGACGCTGTGATGTTATCTGCCGAGTCTGCCGTGGGGAATTATCCTGTTGAAGTAGTGACAGCCATGTCGCGCATTTGCCTCGGTGCTGAAGAACATCCCAGCGGACATCATTCCGGCCACCGTGTGGAATGTCAATTTAAACGCGTGGATGAATCCATCGCCATGGCCACCATGTATACTGCCAACCATTTAAATATTAAAGCCATTATTGCGCTAACCGAGTCGGGGGCGACCCCACTGTGGATGTCACGCATTCGCTCGGCCATTCCCATTTACGCCTTTAGCCGCTCCCAACAAACACGCCAACGCACTACCCTCTTTCGCGGCATTTACCCCTTCACCTTTGACCCCACAGCAGCAGACAATGACAATGTAGATAGGCTTGCTGTTACGGAATTGGTACAAGCAGGCTTCGTGGAACGCGGCGATTTAGTCATTATTACCCGTGGCGAGTTTATTGGTGTTACGGGTCATACTAATTGCATGAAAATTATTGCAGCGTAAACGCCCACCACTATTCTTTCAACATTAATCCTGTCACACGCTGATAACCCCGTGGTAATTTATTCCCACGGCGTCCACGTTCACTTTGATAATGCGTCAAGTCCTTAAACTTCAGGGTTACATGCCGCAGGCCTGCCTCAACCACTAAAGACTGGCCTTCAGCAAAAGCCACAAGCCCAATCATTTTTTCTGCTGAACCACGCGGAATAGCTATAATCTTATTGCCCTTACCGCGTGGTAGTTGCGGCAATTCTGTTAAGGCAAACACCAACAGCCTGCCCTCGTTAGTCAATGCCGCTACATAATCTGTGTCTTTATTATTGACCGGTGAAGGCGGTAACACCGTATTGCCCTCGGGGACTTTTAAGAGGGCTTTGCCGTTGCGATTTTTTGTCATGCAATCAGCAATAGTCGTCACAAAGCCATAACCACCACTGGAAGCCAATAACAAACACTGACTATCTGCTCCCATAAAAATATGTTCAAAGGTGGCACCTACCGGTGGATTAAAACGCCCAGTGACAGGTTCTCCCTGGCCTCGTGCTGAAGGCAGTCCATGCGCAGGCACGCCATAACTACGCCCCGTGCTATCTAAGAAAAGCGCAAGTTGTTGCGTTTTACCCAAAGCGTGGGATTTATAACCATCACCAGACTTATACGTTAATTTCTCAATATCCACGTCATGACCTTTAGCAGCACGCACCCAGCCTTTTTGCGATAAAATAACCGTGATGGGTTCTGAGGGTAAAAGATCTTGCTCTTTTAACGCTTGCGCCTCTTCGCGTTCGACTAACGGCGAGCGTCTCTCATCACCGTATTGTTGTGCGTCTTCTATAATTTCTTTTTTAACCAACGTCTTAAGACGTCGTTCTGAGCCTAAGGTTTTTTCTAATTGATCCCGTTCTGCCGCCAGTGCTTCTTGCTCACGGCGAATATTCATTTCCTCCAAACGTGCTAAATGCCGCAACTTTAACTCTAAAACCGCTTCGGCTTGCGTATCACTTAATTGAAAACGCGCCATTAATTCCACTTTAGGTTTATCTTCTTCACGAATAATACGAATCACCTCATCAATATTTAAAAAGGCAATGAGAAGACCATCCAGTATATGCAAGCGTTTTAGAATGTTGTCTAACCGAAATTGTAACCGTTTAGTCACGGTGGCTATACGGAACTGCAACCATTCCTGCAGAATACCGCGTAAATCTTTAACCTGCGGGCGTCCATCTAAACCAATAATATTTAAATTAACCCGATAACTACGCTCTAAGTCGGTGGTAGCAAATAAATGCGCCATGAGCGACTCCACATCTACGCGGTTAGATCGCGGGGCAATCACCAGCCTGATGGGATTTTCATGATCGGACTCATCACGCAAATCTGTCACCATGGGTAATTTCTTTGCACGCATTTGGTTGGCAATTTGTTCCAAAATTTTAGCGCCTGATACTTGATGGGGCAATGCCGTGACGATAATTTCCCCTTGTTCTTGGGTGTAAATCGCCCGCATGCGCACCGACCCTGTGCCTTTGGAATAAAGTGTTTTTAATGCTGTGCTGGGCGTAATAATTTCAGCGGCTGTGGGATAATCAGGCCCTTGAATATGTTCACATAAATCTTCTGTTGTCGCCTTTGGGTTTTCCAGCAAATGCACACAGGCATTAGCCACCTCGCGTAAATTATGGGGAGGAATGTCCGTGGCCATCCCGACGGCAATACCTGTACTTCCATTTAAAAGAATAGAAGGAAGACGCGCCGGCAGAATTAACGGCTCTTCCAGGGTGCCATCAAAGTTAGGTCCCCAATCTACCGTGCCTTGACCCAACTCTGCCAATAAAACATGGGCAAAGGCTGATAATTTAGACTCGGTGTAACGCATGGCTGCAAAAGACTTAGGATCATCAGAAGACCCCCAGTTGCCTTGCCCACTGATTAAGGGATAACGAAAAGAAAATTCCTGCGCCATCAAGACCATGGCTTCGTAACAAGCACCATCACCATGAGGATGAAACTTACCCAAAACATCACCCACGGTCCGCGCTGATTTTTTAAATTTAGCCGAAGCTTTTAGGCCAAGCTCTGACATGGCGTAAATAATACGACGCTGCACTGGCTTCAAACCGTCACCAATATGTGGCAGTGCCCTGTCTAAAATTACATACATGGAATAATTTAAATAAGCCGACTCAGTAAATGCCCAAAGGGGCTGTGTTTCTAAATGTTGTTGCACTAATTTATCTCCACCAGGTTGCCCTTCGCTTCCAGCCACTGCTTTCTATCAGCAGAACGTTTTTTCGCCAACAGCATATCCATGGTCTGTGTGGTATTATCATCATCGTCTAGGGTCAATTGCACCAAGCGGCGAGTATCGGGGGCCATGGTGGTTTCGCGCAATTGTAGCGGATTCATTTCACCCAGCCCTTTAAAGCGCTGCACATTCACTTTGCCTTTCTTGCCTTCGGCCTGCAGCCTATCTAAAATGCCTTGCTTTTCATCATCATCGAGCGCGTAAAACACCTCTTTGCCTAAATCGATACGATACAAAGGTGGCATAGCGACAAAGACATGACCTTGCACCACTAAGCGCTTAAAATGTTTAACAAATAAGGCACATAATAGCGTGGCAATGTGTAGCCCATCGGAATCAGCATCGGCCAAAATACAGACTTTCCCGTAACGCAACCCACTGATATTTTCACTGCCGGGGTCCACCCCTAATGCCACAGCAATATCATGCACTTCTTGCGAACCTAATACTTGTGAAGCATCCACTTCCCACGTATTTAAAATTTTACCCCGCAAAGGCATGATAGCCTGGAATTCTCGGTCACGCGCCTGTTTCGCAGAGCCACCCGCCGAATCCCCTTCCACCAAAAACAATTCGCTACGCGATAAGTCTTGCAAGCTACAATCTGCTAATTTTCCGGGTAAGGCAGGCCCCGAGGTTAATTTTTTACGAGCGACCTTTTTCGCTTTACGCAGACGCCGTGCGGCATTGTTAATCACCATATCGGCGAGCGCTTCACCTACGTTAACGTGTTGGTTTAACCATAAGCTAAACGCATCTTTCACCACACCGGACACAAAGGCTGCACTTTGTCTTGATGACAAGCGTTCTTTCGTTTGTCCAGAAAATTGTGGCTCTTGCATTTTAGCAGACAAAACGTAGGAACAATTTTCCCAAATATCATCGGGGGCTAACTTTACACCGCGGGGCAATAAATGTCTAAACTCACAAAACTCTCGCATGGCATCACACAGGCCACTGCGAAAGCCATTAACATGGGTGCCGCCTTGAATGGTGGGAATTAAATTGACATAGCTTTCAGACAAGGCTTCCCCACCTTCTGGCAACCAAAAAGCCGCCCAGTCCACGGTTTCTGTTGCGGCGGCAAAGCTTCCCACAAAAGGCTCATTGGGCAAACAATCCTCTTGTGTCGCTGAAACTAAGTAATCACTTAAGCCCGATTCAAAATACCATTCATCTTGCTCATCGCAGGCTTCATCCCAAAGCGAAACGCGCAACCCTGGGCACAGCACGGCTTTAGCCCGCAATAAATAACGCAAACGCGACAATGAAAACTTAGCGGTATCAAAATAGCTTGCATCCGGCCAAAAGCGAATACAGGTGCCCGTACTACGCTTTGACACCTTGCCAACAACGCTCAATGGACTATTTACTTCCCCTTGCGCAAAACCAATTTCATAAACTTTCCCTTCACGCTGAATCGTTACCTGTAGTTGCTTGGATAGCGCATTCACCACAGAAATACCCACACCATGCAACCCGCCGGAAAAGGTATAATTTTTATTAGAAAACTTACCTCCAGCATGCAGACGCGTTAAAATCAGCTCCACACCACTGATTTTTTCTTCTGGATGAATGTCCACGGGCATCCCGCGCCCATCATCATCCACACTGAGAGAACCATCAGCATAAACCTTCACCATGATACGAGAGGCGTGGCCTGCAATGGCTTCATCCACACTATTATCGATGACCTCTTGGGCCAAGTGATTGGGGCGCGTGGTATCGGTGTACATGCCCGGGCGCTTGCGCACAGGGTCAAGACCGCTGAGTACTTCAATGGATTCTGCGGTATAACTATTTTTTGACATGATTAAGCTCTATTTCGGCCAATGCCTCGTAATTGATTAAAACAAATGCTATGGGTAAGGCCACCAATAAAGCCGGCAATAATTGAAACGAAACAATCGAGGCACTAATCCCAAAGCGCACAGCATCCACATGCGCCACATAGGCCAACCCATTCCCGACCAGGAGTAATACACGAGGAAAAATATAATAGGCAGCCTTAAGAATAAGCCAACACAGCAAACAACAAATAACAAGGCTTGCTACCGTGCGCAACCAGTGTTTTTTCATCAGCTGCACGCTTTGCGTCAGTGACGCAATTAAACCCCTATCTTCAAGCATGATAAACGCTGGCGATAATATCCAATTCACGGCCAACAATAGCCCTGCAACCGCAAGTAGCATATCTACCCTGTGGTAATAAAAATGCCCTAGTGGCGTGAGCTTGCAATATAAATAGCTAGGGCCTGCTACAATAGAAGTCACCGCAATACCGACACCGATATTGCGGTGTGCGCGCTTAAGCGTAAGGGAAAAGACCTGCCGATAACAACGACGTTTTAGTGTTTTACTTTGCCATTCCCACTGTCGATAAAGTATGGCAGGAAATAACAATGCCCCCGTGAGGAATAGGACTGCTTGAGCCGCAATGGGCACCCAGTCTAACAACCAAACTTGCTCCACCAAATACACCAAAAAAATGATCAAAAAATACAAGATAATAATGGGCAACACGGCATGAAAACTTAACCGATATAAATCAAGGCTATCGTTGACTATACTGAGAAGCGTCTTATTTGCTGGCATGGGAAACCTCGACTTGCTGCTCACGCAGGCGATGATAATGGATTAAAAACATACCGATTATTAGGGGTAAAATCAACGTTGTCATAAATATATCTATGGCGCCAACAATGCCAGTGAACACATCTGGCTTCAATGAATTAGTGAACCCAATAGCCGTTAGAACAAAACCTATAAGAAAAAATAAAACGCACATCCAGACACCTAGCAAAAAGCCTGTGCCGAACACCATGAAAAACGTATTCCAATATTTTCCGCGGAGTAGGCGGCAAGCCGTAGAAAATGCAGAAAAAAAGCCACACTTTTTATCTAACAAGAGCACGAAGTAATACATCTTGAGCCAGGGAGAAAAGAACAAGATAGATAAAATCATTGCGGCAATAAAAGTAGAACCCAAAAGCATGTCAAATCCCAGAGCGCCTCCCCCTAGATTCTTCAAGGTTTGTGGAGGTATAGAATCTAGACTTGTCCCAATCCAATATACCAAAACGATTGAAAATGCTCTAAAGCACAGACTTAATAACAGCACGCCAAAGAAAATACGAGGCAAACGGCAACAGGCTTGCTTAATAGTTCGCCATTGAAACCCAGGTTGCCCATTATAGCAATGGTTCAAGCCTAAACAGAATACCGAAGCAAATAACCAACTCAGCACCGCAAAAAGCAAGCCGAGAGAAGCACCAGCAAGGCTGGGCGCCCTTAAAACGCTCGGACTAAAGTAAAGATACGCACAGACAGAAGCAGCCAAAGCAATGCAGCAGAGCAGCCGCGCTACCGAGGAAAAACCCTGTTTGTAAAGCTTACGAGACTGAACAAACGTTTGCTGAAACGTGCGAATTGACATCATTATTTACCTTTTTGCTGCGCATCCAACATGCGCCTTCTTCTAAACACAAAAAACACCCTTACCTATCCCAAAAAGCAAAGGTAACTTGGGAAACCTCGGCTTGCGGCTCACGCAGGCGATGATGATCCTAAATTCCTCAGTTGAAATCTACTGCGGCCGCCTAACTTACCGAATCTAAAGGATTTTTCTCGATATTTTTTATTCACCGTATGGGTGATACGCTTTCACAAAAAATATCGAGAAAAATCCTTTATCTTCAGCAACTAAGTCGGCCTCGCGACGATTTCAACTAAGGATTTTAGGATGATGGACTAAAAAGGCACTACCTTTACAAAGCCTACACACTTGGGCAACGAGTTGCTGAAAATCAAACCCACAATAGTATATTTATTGTACAAAATGTACGGCGCGCAATAGCCGTCGCAGGAAAATTTTTGGCCCCATTTTGACATAAGCTTAAGGTTTAAGTCCACAGCTGTGAACCAGATTCAGCTGCTCCCGCTGAAATTTCCCGAAATAAGCGCAGATTAGTGTATCGTTTCTTTTTGCCTGAAGTGTGTAAATGACCTAAAACCCAGCTCCATTTAACTAGCTAAGCTTATCACACTAGAATGTAATTCTTAACTTAAGTAACCTGAGCTCAACATAAGAACGGCTAAAACCTGCGATAAATCCAGGGGGACTGTGTTAAACCTTGTATCTTAACAGGGAGGAAAAGAAGAGTTTGATAATCGACGGATAAACAGGCAATCTTTTTCTTATCTGGGGAGGCCGTTTAAACCTGAGTGCCTAGACACTGTAATTTAGAAAGGCCCCCTGCCTTCGTGACCCATACCGAAGTGTATCCGAGATCAAAGAATCTGCATGACAAGGTAGGTAAGTCAATGTTCAAGGTCAGGGAACCCAGTGCCAATAATACCTCAGAGGATAAAAAGATGACAGCAAAAAAAAGTATTAATTATGTAAGTATCGATGTCAGTGCTAAAGAGCTAGTAGTAGCATTGGGGAAAAAGGGTAGCTCAGCCCCAAGGATGGCATCGTTTGACAATAGTACGACTGGTCACAAAAAATTACTTAAATTCATTACAAAAAATCAGACGGCTAGCAAAGTTTGTTTAGAAGCTACTGGTATTTATCATGTTGAGTTAGCTATTTTATTGGCCAAACATCCGCTTGTTGAAGTGATGGTAGCCAATCCTAAGGCTATCAAACATTTCGCGATAGCCAGCATGCAGCGAGCAAAAAACGACCCATTAGATGCAAAAACGATCCTTTCTTATCTCAACTGTATGCCATTTCAAGCGTGGGAAGTCCCCGCTGAGAGCAGTTTACAATTACAAGCTATCAATAGGCGAATGCATCAGCTAAAAACAGAAATACAACGGGAACGGTGTCATCGCCATGTTTCAGAGTATAGCCAGGTGCAAACAGGAGTCATTAGCAATGATATTGATGTTAACCTGCGCCATTTAAACAAACGCGTGGAGCTTCTGGAGGCAAAGGCCTTAGAAATTATTAATGCAAACGATGAGCTGCGAGAGCAGTATCACCTATTGTTGTCGATAAAAGGTGTGGCTACTACATCAGCTATCCAAATTTTATCGGAACTTATAGGGCTACCCAGCGATATGAAAGCCCCCCAATGGGTAGCTTACGCAGGGCTGGACCCACGAGCTGTTGAGTCTGGGAGTTCGATAAAAAAAGCACGGCGAATAAGTAAAGCAGGCAATAAATATTTGCGTACAGCACTCTATATGCCAGCCTGGGTTGCGGTACAAAGAGAGCCATTGGTGAAAGCATTTTATGATGGACTGATAAGTTCAGGGAAAAAGCCATTACAAGCCATAGTAAGCGTGATGCGTAAGCTATTGCACGCGATATGGGGAATGTTTTACTCGAAGACTAACTGGGAGCCCATGAAATTTAATCGCAAGGCAGCAGCAGAGCTTACAGCATAAGATAGGTTTTGCGTTGGCAACACCGTAGTATTCAGGGCGTGATAACACTCATCCTGTAGATTTAGGTTTATCAAAGAGCAATGAGATGCTGTTGGCTATTATTGCACCTCGAATAAGCCCAAATCCACAGGGTAGACTCCATTGAGCTGCAAATACGAGATATATATCGCGAGCTATTTTAACAAACAAAAAAAGACTATTACTTCATTTTTTGCTTGACTTTAAAGAGTGTATCTTGTATCTCAATTCCGCCGTTGAAATCTACTGCGGCCGCCTAACTCACCGAATCTAAAGGATTTTTTTCCATCTTTTTTATTCACCGTATGGGTGATACGCTTTCACAAAAAAGATGGAAAAAAATCCTTTATCTTCAGCGGCTTAGTCAGCCTCGCGACGATTTCAACGGCGGAATTTAGGTTAAAAGCTCAAAAAAATACTCGCATTAGCGGTGCTAGTACTGCGTTTTTTTGAGCTTTTGCCTTGCCCTCCTGGATTTCTCTGGGTTTTACCACCTTCTTATGTCGAACTCAGGTCAAGTAAGGCTTTGCCTCTACCGCAACCCCTTCTATCAAGCTGATAACAACCTTGTTTTTCTTATAGGGCTCAACCACTAAGCGTCGTCCAGCGCCATCAAAGCCACTATACAAGCCAACCTGTGCTAAGCGATAATATAATGCTGCCTCAGCAGCTTTTAATGTCTCGAATGTTTGCCAGTCGGCATCTGCTACTTGGATTGTTAGTGGGTAGCAAAAAGCAGTCCTGCGAATTTTTTGATCCCAATATTTTCTATCTAAGCGATAAAGTCTAACCAACATGTTAATAAGCACTGGCAATGCTGCCTTCTTCAAATAAGCAACCAATTTTTGGTCTTCTTCATAAGTAGGGCATAAGCATTCTCTTAAGTCCGTTATTAATTTTTCAGGGCTATACAGCAACGGCTCTTGTGGCAAGAGACTGATTTCTTTCATCAACAGCTCTTTCTTTTTGCCCCAAAAATTAGCTTTTTCATAACTAAAGGTGTCAGTGAGCAACTTTAGCTGCAAACCTTCACAGTCGTATGCCACAAAGTCTGTACATTCAGGAATCCAAGACTCTATATCGTAACCAATTTCTTCAAGTGAAAAGTAAGGCTCCAAGCTAAAGCGACTTTCACCAATTAATACAGGATATTTCATTAAAAACGATCCCAGAATGATTTATCATGAAACTTTTTTTCCCAGGGGCGGTGGCGCTTTTTACCTTGACTCTTATAAGACTCTCCTGTTCTTGGATTAATACGAGGGCGATGATAGTGAGGATATTTCCCAACGCTATGAGACTTAAACCTAAAATCAGCAGTAAATCGCGCTTCTTTGGTGTAACAGATTGATTTAGATAAGGAAACTAAAAAGAGAAATAAGCAATGACTGCGACAGACATCCTGTCGCAAGGCTCTTGTTCTTATCAGTCCCAGCTCGGACATCCTGTCCTCGCGCTCACCAGACTGCGATGTGCCACTGGCACATCGTTCTGGTTCACCCTTATTGGTGATGGAGACTTTTTTTGTTTTCTTAGATGAATCAAAATGTTATCGCCAAAAACGTGATTTAACTGCTGATTTTAGGTTAAAGATCCACTCGAATAGGGGGTGGACATTCCTGTACTGTTATCGACGTCAAAGTCAACTGTACCTAATGCTGCTATCCAGCCTTCATAGCCTTTTGCAGTTACGTCGCCTTTCACGAAGACGATGGTACTGGATTAAAAACACACCGATAGCGATAGGTAAAATCAAGGTTGTCGTAAATACCTTGACGACACCAGCAATATTTTTGAGCATACCTGGCCCCACTGCAGCCATGCGTCCAACGGCAGCTAGAGCTGGGCCTACAAGGAGATATAAAACACACATCCCAATACCCCATAAAAAGCCAGTGCAGAGTATCATAAAAAACGTATTCCAGTAGTTCCCACGAACCAATCGCCAAGCAGCAGGAAAGGTAGAAAAAAAGCCACACTCTTTATCAAGCAAGAGTATAAAGAAATACATTTTCAACCAGGGAGAGAAGAATAACAGCGTTAAAAGCATTATAGGATGCCGAACAGCCTCAAAAATAAATAGAAGCACCTGATGTCCAAAAAATCCCAAAGACTTTAACGCGTCAAAAAATTCCAAAAGCGTTAACGCTTTAAAAAACACCCAAGACTCTAAGCCTTTTGTTACAACAAGATGGTCCAGGGCAAACTCAATCAAGTACCATGCCAAAATGGTTAAGGCCATTGTAAATGCACTAATACACAAACTGACTAACAACACGCCAAAGAAAATACGGGGAAGGCGACCACAGGCTTGCTTAAAGGTTTGCCACTGGAATCTACATTGCCCATGATAGCAATGGTTCAAGCTCAAACAGAGTGCCAAAATAAATAGCCAATTCAGCACCGCAAAAAGCAAACTGAGAGAAACATCAGCAAGGCTGGGCACCCCTTTACTTGAAATACCCCAATTAAAGTAAATATAAGTACAGACAGAAACGGCTAAGGCAATACCATAAGGCGCCACCGAGGAAAAACTCTGTTTGTAAAGCTTACAAGACTGAATGAATATTTGTTGAAACGTGCGAATGGCCATCATTATTTACCTTTTTGCTGCGCATCCAACATGCGCCTTCTTCTAAACACAAAAAACACCCTTACCTATCCCAAAAAGCAAAGGTAACTTGGGAAACCTCGGCTTGCGGCTCACGCAGGCGATGATGATGGACTAAAAAGGCGCTACCTTTACAAAGCTTACACACTTGGGCAACTGTTTGCTGAAAACCAAAACCCAAATAGTGCGTTTATTGTACAAAATACACGGCACCCAATGGGGTTCGCAGGAAAAATTTTGGCTTCATCTTGACATAAGCTTAAGGCTTTAGTCCACCGCTGTGAGCTAGATTTGGAGAACATTATTCAGAGAGCGGCACTCCTTCGTTCACGCAGGCGATGGTACTGGATTAAATGCACACCGGCAGCGATGGGTGAAATCAAGGTTGTCATAAATACCCCGACGACACCAGCAATATTTTTGAGCATACCTGGTCCCACTGCAGCCATGTGCCCAACGGCAGCTAGCACTGGGCCTACCAGGAAAAATAAAGCGCATATCCAGATACCCCATAAAAAGCCAGTGCAGAGTATCATAAAAAACGTATTCCAGTAGTTCCCACGAACCAATCGCCAAGCAGCAGGAAAGGCAGAAAAAAAGCCACACTCTTTATCAAGCAAGAGTATAAAGAAATACATTTTCAACCAGGGAGAGAGGAATAAAAACGTTACAACAACCCAAATAGCCCCAGAAATAAATAGAAGCGCCAGATTTCCAAAAAAACCCAAAAACTGTAAATCTTCTGGAGTTACAGCAAAATAGTTCAGGACGCTCCCCGTTAAGCTCCAGGTCAAAAAGGTTAAGGCTATTATAAGTGCATAAACGCACAAGCTTACTAACAACACGCCAAAGAAAACACGGGGAAGGCGACCACAGGCTTGCTTAAAGGTTTGCCACTGGGACCTACATTGCCCATGATAGCAATGGTTCAAGCTCAAACAGAGTGCCAAAATAAATAGCCAATTCAGCACCGCAAAAAGCAAACTGAGAGAAACATCAGCAAGGCTGGGCACCCCTTTACTTGAAATACCCCAGTTAAAGTAAATATAAGCACAGACAGAAACGGCTAAGGCAATACTATAAGGCACCACCGAGGAAAAACTCTGTTTATAAAGCTTACAAGACTGAATGAATGTTTGTTGAAACGTGCGAATGGCCATTACTTAGCTCCTTTACCGTATTCCCAAGCGAATTCCATTCTAAAAGAAGGGGAAAGTATTGTCTATACAAAAAAACAAAAAATTACGATAAAAATCAAAATTGCCACTCACTTTAATTATTTCTTGTAATCAATTTCTGAAAACAATGCGCTTAGACATTCAATGTGTCTTGTTTATCCCCATACAATCGATAGTAATACACTAAAAATACACTCGTGAATAAGGGTAAGATTAACGTGCCTATAAACAATCCCAACATTGGGGCCATATGACCAATGACTCCACCTCCCAGAGAAGCAGCCCCCCTTGTCATAGCAGAAAAAGCTGCTGCAACCATCATCAATAAAATAGTTGCCAAGACGACAAGGAGAAGCATCAAAACAATCACTAATAACACGGTGCCAATCAACATAAAAAGTGTACGCCAATAGTTGCCACGAACCAATCGGAACGTGGCAGAGAATGCAGAAATAACACCACATTTTTTGTCTAACAAAAGCACAAAGTAATATAGGGTTGTCCAAGGGGCAGGAAGCAAAATGGCTAAACCCAATACAACACAAAAAACGGTAAATTCGAACCTGGGCATAGATGCCCATGATGTTGATGCGCGAAAATGATTAATATCGACACCAACAGCCGTCATTAGTGCGGCGAAAATATGGAGCAAAGCTATCACGCACATAGCAAAGCACACCGAAAATAAAAGCGTCCCCCCAAAAACCTGCAATGAACGCGCACCTGCTTGTTTAATAATATGCCACCGCGATGGGGATAACCCTCTGTAGCAACTGTCAATACTCAAAGAAAGTATTAAAAAAAGTAGCCAATTAAGCACCAGCAGGGCCAAACCAGCAACAGCATAAGTTAAGTGAACAGTTTTATCCTGTGAAATATGCATCATGCAGCGCATATAAACCGAAGAGGACGCGGTCAAAAGGATACAATAAG
Organism: Gammaproteobacteria bacterium; assembly: GCA_965230455.1. Taxonomy (GTDB): domain Bacteria; phylum Pseudomonadota; class Gammaproteobacteria; order CBDDKY01; family CBDDKY01; genus CBDDKY01. The sequence goes on along the minus strand of CBDDKY010000003.1, from coordinate 676,618 downwards.
GCATCACCATAAGTAGACTTTTTTTGTAAAGCCGATAGGCTTGAATAGCGGTTTGTTGAAAAGCGCGAAGTGACATCATTCTTTCTTCATTATGTTATAATGCCTCCCATTTTAAATCATAAATGCGGTGTTGCCTATGTCTTCTGAACAAGTTACCCAATCTATTACGCCAGATATCTTTCGGACCTACGACATTCGTGGGGTCGCTCATGAGCAATTGGACAAGCAAGCAGTCTATACCATTGGTCGTGCTCTGGCCAGTTTGGCCTATGAGAAAGGCGAAAAAGCCATGGCTGTTGCGCGTGATGGGCGGTTATCGGGCCCCGAGCTCAAAAAAGCGTTGATACAGGGTATATTGGATGCCGGCCTGGACGTGCTTGATGTAGGTATTATTCCCACCGCCCTGCTTTACTTTACAACCTGTACAACACCCGTGACCTCTGGCGTCATGCTAACGGGCAGCCATAATCCTGCGCAATACAATGGGTTAAAAATGGTGGTTGCAGGCCAAACCCTCTCCGGCGACGACGTTCAAGGTCTCTATCAGCGTATCCAACAAGGGAATTTACGCGAAGGCCAAGGTAGCTACCAAGAGCAAGCCATTATCAGCCCTTACATTGACCACGTCGCAAAAACCATCCAGTTAGCCCGTCCCCTTAAAGTGGTTATCGATTGTGGCAATGGCGTTGGTGGTGTCTTGGCTGAAGCGCTCTTTAAACGCTTAGGCTGTGAAGTCGTCCCCTTATTTTGTGAGGTTGATGGCACTTTTCCTAACCATCATCCTGATCCCACCATTCCTGAAAATTTACACGCGTTAATAGACACCGTAAAAGCAGAGCAAGCGCATATCGGTTTAGCCTTTGACGGCGATGCCGACCGATTGGGGGTTGTCACCAACCAAGGTCAAATTATCTGGCCAGACAGACAAATGATTTTATTTGCTCGCGATGTGCTGTCTCGCCATCCAGGTACTTCTGTGGTTTTCGACGTAAAATGTAGCCGCCATTTGCCGGAAGCCATTGAAAAAGCTGGCGGAAAACCTATCATGTGGCGTACAGGGCACTCGTTACTCAAAGCAAGACTGCACCAAGACGATAATGCACTGTTAGCCGGCGAAATGAGCGGGCACATTTTCTTTAAAGAGCGTTGGTTTGGTTTTGATGATGGTCTGTACGTAGGCGCACGCTTGCTAGAAATTTTATCGCAACAGGAAGAAGACACTCACAACGTTTTTGCCAACATTCCTGATAGCCTTAACACACCGGAACTTAAATTACCGGTGTCTGATGCAGAAAAAGCGCCACTCATGGAAAAACTTGCCACCCAGGCTGATTTTGGTAACGCCACACTTATCACCATTGATGGGTTGCGTGTAGAATTCTCCGATGGCTGGGGATTGGTGCGCCCATCTAATACAACGCCTTATTTAACCTTACGCTTTGAAGCAGAGACAACAGAGGCTTTAGAGCGCATTCAAGACGTTTTCCGCGCACAGTTACTGGCTTTGGATGAAAACCTACAGATACCTTGGTACAGCAATTCCCGCCGGCCTTAAATAACCATAAATATCAATAGGTTGCAAGTGATTAGGTAAATATTTTTCGCAATCATCTTGCGGGAATGGCTTCCTGTTGGAAACGCATTCCATTGGTTAGCACCGGCTCGAGCACCCTTGCTCGAGCGTGCGCCCTAAAAAAAGCAATGCTTTTTTTAGACGGGCTTACCCTGCGCGGTACACGCTCGCGCGGACGGCGATTTACTCTGAAGACAAATTTCTTGCTGGCGTCCCTGCCGGAATTCCATCGCTTTTGGATAACCCTGCTCGGCCTTCCTAGCCTCGCGTTTGCCCTTCAGCAAAGTTATACTTTGCTGTCCCGCTTCGCGGGAACACGGCTCACCCTTGAAAATCCCCAGGCGATAGGTTGACAATCCCCAGCGGGAACTGCTGACCTTGGTAACCCGCATTTGACATACTGAGCACGGGTGGGTTGTCGAGGGTGGTTTGGGACTAACTCAGACTCCTCTTTCTACTTTTGAGCTACCAATAGCGCCTGCAACTGCGCACGCTCGTCATCACGCAAGCCGCCTTGCGAGGCTTGCTGCATCAAGGCCTCAATACGAACTTGTTGGATGTGGCTACTGAGTTTATCCAAGGTATCAGAGAATTCCGTCACCACCCCCACATCAGGAACCGCATGTTCTCTTACTGCCAATTGATGCAAATAAGCTTGATGGGGGTGCTCACGAAAGTGCTCTAATAAAAGGCCCGTGGTTATCTTGGGTGTTTTACACACAACCTCACCCAGCTCTTGCAGCAGGCCAGCACCCGGCAAACTTTCATCAAGCTGTAAATGTTCAAAGCATGATTGGCATAATATCACTAATTTCTCTGGGTACTGCAACAACAGCATAATGGCTCGACGAATAGGCGTTAAGGTCTGAGATTTGGCTTTGATAGGCTCAAGCGTGCTGGGTCTTCTGGGGGGGGCAGGGATTCTGTCCAAGGTATCTTGTAGGCGTGCTTCGCTCAGTTGTGTTAATTGACTTAGCTTACGACTCAACGCGGCTTGTAATACATCATCTTTTACTTGCTCAAATAAAGGCTTACATAGATGGACGAGCTTTACTTGGCCTTCCAGGGTATTGACATCCACCTCGCCCAATAATTTATTAAAAAGACAAGCTGACAGCGATTGTGCCCCTGCAATACGTTTTTCAAAGGCTTCGCGCCCTTCTTCACGTACTAAACTATCAGGATCATGACCGGTGGGCAAAAATAAAAATTTGGCTTGTCGCCCACCTTGCATTAAAGGTAAAGACATTTCTAAGGCACGCCAAGCAGCCCGGCAGCCTGCTGCGTCACCATCAAAACAAAAGACAATTTCATCAGAAACACGAAACATTTTTTTAATGTGATCGGCTGTTGTCGCTGTACCTAAGGTTGCAACAGCATAAGTAATACCATATTGATGCAAAGCCATAACGTCCATATAACCTTCCACCACCATCAGACGTGGTAGCTGATTATGACTTTTCCGTGCTTCATATAACCCATAAAGTTCACGACCTTTATGAAAAACAGCTGTCTCAGGTGAATTGAGGTATTTTGGGGAACTATCATCCAATACACGACCCCCAAAGCCAATCACACGACCGCGTTCATCGCGAATGGGAAACATAATACGATCACGAAATCTGTCGTAATAACGTTCCTCTTTTTGACTCAAAAGGCCTGCTTGATGTAAGGAAGGTACATCGCCTATGAATTTTAAAAGATAATCCCAACCCGGTGGAGCAAAACCAATGCCAAACTGCTGACACAGCTTGCCTGTTAAACCACGGCTTTTCAGATAAGCAATAGCACGTTTTGCCTGGGGATGCTCTCGTAATTGCCGCTGATAAGCCTGCAAAACACGTTGCAAACAGTCCAGCAAGGGCCTCTGTGAGGCTTGTTCCCCTGCATCTCCTACGCCTTCCGGTAACGTGAGCCCAACACCCTCGGCCAAAAGCGTCAAGGCTTCTAGAAAAGAAAGCCTATCGTATTCCATGACAAAACCAATAACATTGCCACTAGCGCCACAGCCAAAGCAATGGTAAAACTGCTTGGATTGACTGACAGTAAACGATGGCGTTTTTTCTTGATGAAAAGGACAGCAAGCGGAAAAATTCTGGCCCTTTTTACGCAATGCAGTCATTCGGGAAGAAACGATATCAACGATGTCACTGCGGCTAACAACATCATCGATGAAAGATTGAGGAATTCGCTTATTCACTGACGGCCCACCTCTGTGGGGTTAAACCTAAATTCCGCAGTTGAAATCGACTGCGGGATTTATTCCGCAGTTGAAGTCGACTGCGGAGTTTAGGTTAGGGTCTGTTGGCAATTTGCAAGGCTACTGGAGTGCTGCTTTAATTTTTCCGCTAACCAAAGACATATCAGCGCGACCTTGGAGCTTAGGCTTGAGTAGCCCCATCACTTTACCCATATCTTTCATGCTGGCAGCACCAACGGCTTCGATAGTTTCTGAAATCAGGGCATCCATTTCAGCTTCGCTCAATTGTTCAGGCAGAAAGGATTGTATAACGGTCAGCTCCAGTTTTTCCTTATCAACCAAGTCTTGGCGATTGGCTTGCTCAAACTGCGCGATGGATTCACGTCGCTGCTTTGCCATCTTATCGAGAGCGGCAAGCACATCAGCATCTTCCAGGGTTATTCGCTCATCAACCTCGCGTTGTTTGATGGCAGCCAATATCATACGAACAGCCGACAAACGCGGTTTGTCCTGCGCTCGCATGAAATTTTTCATGGCCTCTTGGATGGTTTCTTTGAGACTATTCATGGATTAACGACGATCATCACGGCGTTGTGGTCTATCACGCATAACGCGCTTGAGCGTACGTTTTACTGCCGCAGCTTTCTTACGCTTACGTACTTCTGTAGGCTTTTCATAATGCTCACGACGACGCACCTCGGCTAAAATACCGGCTTTTTCACACATGCGCTTGAAACGACGCCAAGCAAGATCAAAGGGCTCATTCTCTTTCAGTCTAACACTGGGCATGACTAATTATCACCACCTATAATTTAATTTCTTTCAACAGAGCCTAACAAAGAGGCCCTACGTAGCCGCACATCATAAGATATTCTGTATGAAAGTGCAAGCCAATAGCTGAGAAAATCACAGCAATCCCGCTGAGCGTGGCATTGCTGATAGGATGCGTCATTTGTATTAGGGTCTGTCTTCTGCCTCTACCCCTTCAGCATTCGCACCATTTCTCTAGTCGCGCGCACCAAGCCATCAGTAATTCCCGGCTCTATGGCAGCATGACCGGCTTCACGAATGATATTAAGTTGTGACGCAGGCCATTGCTGATGCAAAGCCCACGCTTGTTGTAGAGGACAAATCATGTCATAACGACCTTGCACAATGACACCTGGAATCTCTGCCAGCTTATCCATATGCTGCAAAATAAAATCATCGCCTATAAAACAATTGTGCTTAAAATAATGGCATTCTATGCGTGCCAAACTCAATGCCGTGGCCGGCTCAATGAAATCTTCTTCTAAGTGCAAATTGGGGGATAAGGTTGCGAGCCGTGCTTCCCATTGCGACCACGCTTTTGCAGCAGCCATTCTAGCGACTTCATTATGGTCGCAAGTCAGTTGCTCATGGAATGCCTCGAGAAAAGTACCCTCTGGCCATACAGATAGGCCGCGCACATAATCCTCCCAAAAATCAGGATAAAACTCGCTTACCCCACCCTTCTCATACAGCCAATCAATATCTTTACGGCGTCCTAAAAAAATACCCCGCAAAATAAGCCCTTGCACCCGCTGTGGGTATTGGAGTGCATAAAGCAAACTTAATGTTGCCCCCCAAGATCCTCCAAATAAAACCCATTTATCCACATGATACTGTTCGCGAATAGCTTCCATATCAGCGACAAGGTGCTCTGAGGTATTATTTTCTAAAGAGGCATGGGGCATAGAGCGACCAGCGCCGCGTTGATCAAAAAGTATAATTCGATAATGCTCAGGATCAAAAAAACGCCGATAATCACCATTGCAACCCAAGCCGGGACCACCATGACTCACCAGTACCGGTAGACCTTTAGGATTACCACACTCTTCCACATAAATACGATGGGTATCATCTACAGAAAGATGCTCGGTGTGATAAGGCTGAAGGTTGGGATATAAGGTTAGCATAAAAGAACCTCCTGTATGGCTTCTTACTCTATTACGCCGCAGCCATTCCCGCTGGGAATGGCCAGCCTATGGCGTGGGAATTTAGGCTAAGCTGTTTGGGGCGCTTCTAATAAATTATATTTGGCTTGTACCAGCACACCTAAAATGGCATCATTAGCGCCCATTTTTGTCATCTGAAAATCAGACATGTCAGGACTTAATGCCTTCAAATATCGATTATTGCCATCAATAACCAACATACGAAGCATAGCAGAAGATTGTTTCGCTAATGTTGCAATAACAAAACGACGATCTTTGGCAGGCTGCTCAGGGTCAACTACCAGCAGTGTTCCCTCTGGATACATGGGTTCCATGGAAGCATCATTCATGCGCAACGCAAAGGCTGCAGACCCAACCGCTGCATCGGTAAACGTTAAGCTGTCTTGGGGTTGGCTAACCAGCGTAGACACATGCGCTGGATTGATTAAATCACTCCAGCGCAATAAGGCTACTTTTTTGATACCTGAGTAAGGCGAAAACTTTTCGATAATATCTGTTAATTCAGGAATAGGAGACAAGCCTTTTAACTGTTCTGTGCTCACTTGAAAGTAAGCGGCTAATTTATCAAATGAACTCTGGTGAGGCTTAGGGCTAACGCCTGTCACGATGCGTTGCAGTGTTTGCTGTGGCATATTAATGGCACGAGCCAGCTGGGCTGTTTTTAGTCCTCGTTTAAACATAAGTGCTTGTAATATATCACACGTGGTCAGAACGGTTCGAGTTATCATATTATTCGCCCTAGGCCAAAAGAAAGGATTATTTTCACAGGAATTGTACAGAGAGTCAACGGGCATTGGAAATATTTTGCGCAGAAAAGGATGCTTGATGACACGCCCTAATTGGTATTTTAGATAACCTGGGCTCGACATAAATCAGGAGCGAACGGCCGCATTGTTGAGTCAACCGTACAGCCCCTGCTTACCTGATAAATAAAGCAGCCAATAACAACGTCACGATAATCGCAAATAATGCCCCATAGCCTAATTTCACCAGAGGTGTTGCTCCTTCATAAGCTTGTAACGTTCCTTGTACAACCGTCGCTTCATAACGTAAAGAGGTAGCTACATTATAACCCTGGGTATTCACAATGGCCGTAATGCCATCATTGGTGTCAAACAGCACTTCTCGCCCCACTTCTAAAGCCCTCATCTGCGCCATTTGTAAATGTTGTGCTGGAGCAATAGAATCGCCAAACCAACTGTCATCACTAATAACTAATAAGGCCTGTGCCTGAGGGAAACCCTGTGCAACCAATTGTGGATAAGCGATTTCATAGCAAATAAAAGGAGCCAATAGCATATTTTTGGCGAGGATATCAGGTTGCAGCACGGGGCCTGATATAAAATTCGACATGGGAATGTCAAAAAAGCCTATCAACCCCCTGAGTAAAGTTTGCAAGGGTAAATACTCCCCAAAAGGCACAAGGTGCCGCTTAAAATAAGTCCCTGAGCCCTGCCCCAAGGCTGTCAAGCCATTGTAATAACCCTTCCCTGTTTCCAGGCGATAGGGTAAACCTAAAATCACGCTAGAGCCGTTACGACTCGCGGTTCGACCGAGCGTTGACAGCAACCCTTCGACCTCATTAGCCGCAATAGGTAAGGCAGCTTCAGGCCAAACAATAATATCTCGGCCCCATTGCGTTGCAGTTAAACGAAGATAGGTATCGATAATAGATTGTAAATAGCCAGGTTGCCACTTGAGGTGTTGAGGGATATTACCTTGTACAAGGCTCACTGTTTTCGGCTTACCCACTGGCTGCGTCCACGCAACCGCTCGCAAACCATAACCCACCGCAACAATCAATACGATGGCACAAACTGCATAGATAGCTTGCCTAAGACCACGCCCAGCCAGATTAAGAAGCGCTGCTAGTACAGCTAAAATAAATGAAATACCATAAACACCCACTAATGGCGCATAGCCAGACAAATAACCGTGTGTTTGCGTATAGCCTACAAACAACCAAGGAAAACCTGTCAATAGCCAACCCTGCAACCAATCCACCAAAACCCAAAGACAAGGAAAAGCCAACAAATACCGGTTGAGTGTTTTTTCAGGAAAGTAGCGATTCAACAAGCCTATTTTTAGCGCAGGGAACAGCGCTAAAATCGCAATGAACAGTGCAGTAATAAGAGCTGCCAAAACCACATCGGTATTACCGTAACGATGGATACTGATGTAAACCCAAGATACCCCGGTTCCAAAAAAACCAAGGCCAAAACAGTAGGCTCTAAAGAAAGCAGATTTTGGAGAAAGTGAACTGGTTATGGCTAACAGCATCGCCATTAAGAGCGGTGCCAGCATAATATAATTGAAAGGCGCAAAACTCAAGGTCAACAGCGCCCCCCCTAACAAGGCCAATCCATGTCCTGTCCAGCCAGGACGTGCTAAAGCTTGGATACGCTGAAGAGGCGCTGTTAAGGGAGAGTCAAGGCTAAAAGCAGGCATATTCTTCTGAGACAGTGAACACAAAAAGGCTTTTATTCTACCAGGAATTTTAGGATCTGTTGACCTTTGATTTTTGCAAGCAACGTTTGGAAATAATGTGGGCAAATTATGTGGCAGACCCTAGAGCAAATCCTGGAGCCAGGGCTTGAAAACTGAACGTATCAAGCTTGCACCGGTAATGGTCACCGCAACCACTAAAACCGTCAACAAATCCCAGTCTCCCAGTGCCAAACCCAGTGTAATACCCACTGCAGGTGGATGCTCTAAGTTAAAAACAACCATAATGAAAGCAATGCAACCAACAGCAACACCGCCCAAAATATTCTTCAATGCCATGGGTGAGATAGGTAAAAAATGCCCCCATAAAATATGGAGAAGAGAGTGAAAAAATATACCCAATAATATACTGGCGATATATCCTCCCACCATGCGCCGTGGCTGAGCAGTAGGCGCATGAGGCGTCATGAAAGCAATAAACAAGCTGGACGCAACAGAGCTTGCTCCAATAACACTGAAAATGGAATCATTGAGTAAGATACCAATAAAAAAAACAACACCATAGGCTACCAAGCCCACTAACAGGGCTTGTAAAACAAAACGCCACGGCGTTTGTAAAAATTTTTCATCGATGATTTTCATGACAGTTATCCGCCTCTGAGAGCGAATAACCTAAGCGACCACAGCATGATTCCATACCCCAAACTTGTGAATAACGCACTCAACAGTATAGCCCCATAGAAAGGCAAGCGCCATTTCAGCAATATGGGCAGGCTGACAAAAAAGATAAGAGACGGTAGCACAAGGAAAAAAATCTCCCATGACAAAGAAGCTACCTTTGCTGTATTGTGCGTATCGGTATAAAACCAAACCAGCGACAGTAAAGAAATCATCGGTAGCGATGCCAGAAAAGCGGCCATCAAGCTGGAGTATTTAGCCACTTCAGAAATTGCCGCAATCAATAAAGCTGAAAGAAAAATTTTAATTAAATAATACGTCATCTCTTGCTCGTTCAGAAAACAGAAACTTGCAGATTGCAAGGTTAAGAGTATATAATTCAAGCTGATGTGCTTAGGGCCTGCTGGCAATTCATCTTTTCGTCCAAAGACGGCGTTCAATGGCTCGCGCCGCGGCTCAAGTATTACGTATACATTCCGCTGCTCTGCCCGCCATTCGCCTTGTCTTTGAATAATAAAGATGAATTGTCAACAGACCCTAGCATCATTCTATGTGATGTCCCTCCGCATATGACAAAATACAAGATTTAAGAAAAACGTTCAAGCTTGAACCAACGTCATGTGCTGAAATGGATAACCCACGTTTACAAAGGAAATTATTCATGTTAGTCACTCAAAAGCCAGCCCGCTTTGTCTGTTATGTTTTATCAGCAACACTCTTACTCTTATCAAGCCTCATGCTTGCTGGCTGTGCCACGGGCAGTCCAAAAAATGATTATGATCCTTACCATAAGGTTAACCAAGCCACTTATAGCTTTAACGATGCTGTTGATAATTTTGTTTTAAAACCTATCGCCAAGGCTTACAATTTCATTCTGCCTCAGCCGGTACGAAACAGCACGCGCAACTTCTTTGTGAACTTAAATTCTCTGCCTACAGTCGCTTCTGATCTTTTGCAAGGTGACGTGTACTATGCCTTTAATGATGCATGGCGCTTCTTAGTCAACAGTACTGTCGGTGTGGGTGGCTTATTTGACGTGGCTAAGCACATTGGTTTAAAACCACATAAAAATGACATGGGGCTCACCTTTGCTAAGTGGGGTTGGAAAAACTCAACTTACGTAGAATTACCTTTCCTGGGCCCAAGCACCGTGCGTGATGCGCTCGCCTTACCTTTTGATTTAGTATTATTCGCGCCATGGCAGTTCATCGATAATGATAAAGTCCGCTATAGCTTAGAGGCTTGGGGCATCGTGGATTACCGCGCTTCGCTACTCACCTCTGAAAGCATTATGGAAAAAGCAGCCTTAGATCCATACGTATTCCGTCGCAATGCTTATATCCAGCTACGTGATGCTCAGATCAAAGAGCAAGCTGAAAGCACAAAAACAGAAATGAAAGACGCTAAACAATTTGATGGCGAACTCACCAAGGAAGAGAATAATATTTATGTCGCAGAACAGGGTGTGGGCCTTTGGCTCGCACCCATGGCTTGATGGCAGATAGTAAGGGGGAGAACCTTGCCGCTTCCCCTTCTCTAACCGTGGCACTTTATGAGCCAGAAATTCCACCGAATACAGGCAATATTATTCGGCTGTGTGCCAATAGTGGTTCCCGGCTCGCGCTTATTCATCCCCTTGGATTTATGATGGATGATAAACGCCTACGCCGCGCCGGTTTGGATTATCATCAGCTTGCTCATGTAAACCAATACCCTGACTACAATACCTTCATTAAAGCTTCACCTTTTGAACGTATCTTCGCTTGTTCCACTAAGGGCACGCGAGATTACGATGATGTCCGTTATGAACCCGGCGATTGCCTCTTATTTGGGCCTGAGTCACGAGGGCTACCGCAAACCGTTCTAGAAACACTACCAACAAAGCACATGCTACGCCTTCCCATGATACCGGGCAGTCGCAGCCTGAATCTCTCCAATGCTGTGGCCATTTTTTTATATGAAGCCTGGAGGCAACTCGGCTTCTCTGGTGCTGCCACAAACAAACGTGTATAATCCTAAACTCCTCAGTAGACATCTACTGCGACCGCCTAATTCACCCAATCTAAAGGATTTTAGGATAATTCCAAGGCTTAGCTTTGCACTTTAATTGATTACAACGAGGCAATATGCACGATATTATTACCTTTGCCGGCAACTATTGGTACTTGCTCGGCGCTTTCATTGTCATTTTAACAGCGCTTTGTTACTTAGAAACCCAAAGCAAAGTGAGAGGAGTCCCTCTGTTGTCCGTCTCTGATGCAACGGCTAGTATTAACCACCATCAAGCAAAAGTTTTAGACATCCGCCCGGAACCGACCTTCCGTGCTGGTCACATCATCGATGCCATCAATATTCCTGAGCAGGCGTTACCCGATAAACTCACCAGACTCAATAAATACAAAGACAAACCCATTATTGTAGTTTGCGAGAATGGACAACACAGCGTAAAAAGCGCCAACCTCCTTAAACAAGCAAACTTCACCCAGGTGAGCATCTTGCAAGGTGGGCTCGTCTCTTGGCGTGCTGATAATATCCCATTGGTTAAGGAGGCTTAATTCATGACAAACGTTGTTATTTACACGACCGATACTTGTCCTTTTTGCTATCGCGCTTTGGACCTACTTAATAAAAAGAAAATAGATTACCAACAAATTTCCGTGGACGGTAATCCTACATTACGTGCTGAAATGGAAGCACTCAGTGGCCGTCATACGGTTCCTCAAATTTTTATTAATGACAAACCCATTGGTGGGTGCGATGATCTCTATGCGTTGGAAGAAAAAGCCCTGCTGGATAAAGAACTCTCAATCGGTTAAGGAAAAAATCATGTCTACAGAAAATACACAAGACTCACAACCTCAATTTAACGTGCAACGCCTTTATATTAAAGATATTTCCTATGAAGCCCCCAATACGCCGCGAATCTTTCGCCAACCTTGGCAGCCTGAACTTAATGTAGATGTGCAAACAGACAAAGCACCACTAGAAGAAGCAGGCCTATTTGAAGTAGTTATGACAGTTACTGTCACGGCCAAACAACAAGGCGATACTGCTTTTCTCATCGAGGTAAAACAAGCAGGCATCTTTACCGCACAAGATTTTGATGAAGAACAATTAGAGCGCGTATTAGGCCCACATTGCGCTAGCATTTTGTATCCCTACGCACGAGAAGTTGTGTCAAACACCATCGCACGTGGTGGCTTTCCTCCACTGGTCTTGGCGCCTATCAACTTTGGTGCAGCCTATGAGCAAAGTAAGACTAATGATGAACAAGCCCCCGAAGAAAAACAGCCCATTGCCAGCTAAAGCACATACCCGTGGAAAGTAAAACAATTACTGTACTCGGCGCAGGTTCCTGGGGCACGGCCTTAGCCATGGTGCTTGCGCGTCTGGGTCATCAAGTTCGCCTGTGGGGCCGCGACCGCGCCATCATGACGCACATGAGCGATACAGGTCGCAATGACCGCTATTTGCCCGGGATTGTTTTGCCTGAAACTATCACGTATTTTTATGACTTATCACAGTCACTAAAAGATACCGACGATATTTTAGTGGTTGTGCCCACCCACGTGTTCCCCACCTTACTAGAAGAAATTGCGGAGGTCGTTATTCATAGAGGCCGTCTCTGTTGGGCCTGTAAAGGATTAGACCCAGACACCAATAATTTCTTAGATCAAACAGTCGCTAAACTGTGTGGCCCATCGGTCAACACGGCAATATTATCCGGCCCTTCTTTCGCACAAGAAGTAGCCGAGGCCCTACCAACAGCTGTCACCTTAGCCAGCGAAAGTACTGAAGAACGCGCACGTTGGGCAAGCTATTTTCATTATGATTATTTTCGCGTTTATACCTCTTCTGATATGGTAGGCGTACAGTTAGGCGGCGCTGTCAAAAATATTTTAGCCGTTGCCACCGGCGTAGCAGAAGGCTTAGGCTTTCGACAAAACACCCAAGCAGCACTCATCACCCGCGGGCTTGCTGAAATGTCTCGACTGGGTGCAGCATTAGGCGCCCAAACAGAAACCCTAATGGGCTTATCTGGCGTGGGCGATGTTATACTCACCTGCACGGGCAATGGCTCTCGTAACCGCCGCTTTGGTATAGCACTAGGCCAAGGACAAACTATCAATGAAGCCCTAGCGAGTATTGGCCAGGTTGTGGAGAGCATCCACAATGTCAAACAAGTTTGGAAAATGGCGCAACAACACGGGGTTGATATGCCTATTACGGAACAAATGCATCAGGTTATATTAAAAGACCTTGCACCCGCTACAGCCGTAAAGCAGCTATTAGCCAGGGAACAAAAAGAAGAAGTGTAAGACCTCTTGGGATGTCATTTTCGCAAGCGAAGCATTTGGGCCATACTTATCCTACATTACGCTGTTGAAATCGACTGAGGATTTTAGGATTATTTGCTACTGTTGTTAGGTCTTGTTCTGTCACGACAAGTCTTAATTATAATTAATTTTTATTAATTTAATTTTTGCATGTAATCGTGCGAAATGCAACGTTGCGTCGCTAGAGGATAGAAGGTTGAAGCCGCAAACGGCGATTTATTACGCCATTTGCAGCAGAAAAGGGTCATTGATGGCACGCCCTAAATAACACGTTGTAAAATGACGCAGACTTCTAACCTCTACGCCGCAGCCATGGCCGCGGATTAACAGGCTTGCCACGATGACGGATCTCAAAGTAAACGCCGGTTCGCTGCTGACCACCACTATCACCTGTCAAGGCAATAACATCGCCAGCATGGACCACGTCACCCGTTTTCTTAGCAAGACTTTGATTATGCCCATAGAGGCTCATATAGCCACCATTATGACTGACAATAATCATGAAACCATAGCCGCGCAGCCATTTTGCAAAAATCACTTTCCCGGCAGCAACAACATGTACAGCTTGCCCAGCCGGTGCCGCAATCGTATCACCATTCCAGCGAATTTGGCTCTTCTCAATGGGTTTGCCAAAGGTGCGGATCAACTGCCCTTTGGTGGGCCAGGGTAATTTCCCACGCAATTTGCGAAAAGGAAGGCGCGCTTTAGCTTGGCGTTGGCGTGCTTGCTCAGCTTGCAGTTTTGAAATAACTTGCTGTAACTGCTTACGGTTATTTTGTAAGCGGGTTAGTTGTGCCTCTTTACTGATGATTTGGGCACGCAGTTTTGCAACAACGTCTTTACGCTGCTGGTAACTGGTTTTTAACGCTTGGGTTTGCTTTTGCTGGTCTGCTTGTAATTGTTCCAGCTTGGCTGTTTCTATTTGTAGCTGGATTTCACTGTCTGCTAATTGTTTTAGAGTGCCCTTAAGCTCGCTAATTAATTTAAGACGTGCTTTAGTGAAATAACCGTAGTAAGCCAACATACGACTTAAACTCGCAGGGTCTTGCTGATTCAATAAAACCTTTACGTACTGCTGATGGCCTAATACATAAGCTTCGCGCATTTGTACCGCAAAAGCCTTCAATTGCGCATTTAATGTTTGTTGATATTGAGACACTTGTGCTTTGAGATTGGTAAAGGCTTGCTGATGTTTCGTCAATTGTTTGCTGGTACTTTCAGCAGCCTGTGATAAATCAGCAATGTTTTCTTCCAATGCTTTTAGCACATCATCTAGGCTTTTAGCTTGGTTTTTCTCGCTGGACAGCTTACGTTGCAAACGTTCAATCTTTGCGTCTACTTGTTTTAACTGCTTGGTTTTTTCCACGGTTTTATCAGCGGCCAACACATTAGCTGCATAGAACAACGTCAGTAGTGTTATAAGAACAAGCTTCACAAGCTCTTGCCTCTTTAACATCACGGCTCCAAAATCAATAGCGACTTGCCTGTCATTTCCTGGGGAATGGGTAAATTTAATACGCTTAACAAGGTTGGCGCAATATCACTCAACGCCCCCGCATGAGCAATAAACTGTGCTGGACGCCCCACATAAACAAAGGGTACAGGCTCATGGGTATGCGCCGTGTGCGCCTGACCTGTCGCTTCATTATACATGCATTCTGCATTACCATGATCGGCGGTGATAATCATTTCTCCGCCCGCTTGCCGTAAAGCAGCATAAAGTCGTTTTAAGCAAGCATCAATGGTTTCAACGGCTTTAACCGTAGCCGGTAAATTACCCGTATGCCCAACCATGTCTGGATTAGCATAATTACAGATAATCACGTCATGTTTTTTTTGTTGGATGGATTCTATTAATTTATCCGTTAATTCGGGGGCACTCATTTCTGGTTTTTCATCATAGGTGGCAACGTCAGGCGAAGGTATTAACACACGTTCCTCCCCCGGAAAAGGCGTCTCCACCCCCCCATTAAAGAAAAAAGTCACATGCGCGTATTTTTCTGTTTCAGCAATACGCAACTGACGCAAACCTTGCGTAGATAAATAAGCGCCTAACACATTGTCCAGCGTCATGGGTGGAAAAGCCACGGGCAATGCAAATTGCTCACCATAAGAGGTGAGTGTCATAAAATGCGCTAGTGCCGGCACCACTTTTCGTTGAAAACCAGCAAAGCGTTGCTCGGTTAATGCTTGTGTCAATTGCCGCGCTCTGTCAGCACGAAAATTCATAAAAATAAGTGCATCACCGTCCTGTAAAGCATGGGATTCAGCACCAATACGTGTCGCCTGCACAAATTCGTCGGTTTCCCCACGTGCATAAGCCATCTCCAAACCGCTGAGAGCATCAGGCGCTTCGTAACAAGCCTTACCCTGTGTTAATAAATCATAGGCAGGCGCTATCCGCTCCCAGCGTTTATCTCTATCCATGGCGTAATAACGCCCAACTAAAGAGACGACTTTGCCTTCTTTGAAGACATTCAGCCGTTGCTCTAGCTTTTCCAATGAGGTTTTTGCACGTTGCGGTGACGTATCGCGTCCATCTAAAAAAGCATGCACATACAATTTTTCAACGCCCTGCTTGGCCGCTACGTTTAACAAGGCAAAAAAATGGTCCTCATGACTGTGCACGCCACCCGGTGAAAGTAACCCCATCACATGTAAGGCTTTATTTGCTTTTTTAACGTGAGAAAACGCTGTTTGAAAACCCGCAACACCGGCAAACTCACCGGTCTCAATGGCTTTTTTAATGCGAGAAAAATCTTGGTAAACAAGGCGGCCTGCCCCTAAGGTCAAATGCCCAACTTCCGAGTTACCCATTTGCCCCGCGGGCAACCCCACATATTCACCAGAGCCTTCAATCAAACCATGGGTATAGTGCGTTTGCAAATAATCCCAGGTGGGTGTGTTGGCTTGAGCGATGGCATTGTGTTCTTGTGTTTCGGCGTGGCCAAAACCATCTAAAATAACCAGCAACAAAGGGTGGGGGCGTACAGACATGTTTTATTCTCAGTAAGTAGGCAAAGAGGCTATTCTACGCGGGCTCAACGCGTATTACCAGAATAGCCCATCAATACATCAGGGTTAGCCGCTAACAACTTTCTCACCACAGCGGTAGTGCCATGACAAGGAACGAAGGCATGCCCGCCACACAGCGGTTTGGGCACACACGTGGTGCTGGGAAAGCTGATGGGCTCATTGTGTAGGCTGCGTACAGCCAAATAAGCAAAAATTTCAGCTTCCATAAATTGACTGTTCCACCCCGCGTCGTCTGCCATTTCTATGCTGACATCAGCAGAAAGCGCAGCCTGTAGCCGCTGCACAAATTCACGATGAATCACCGGGTTCTTCCAGCCTCCTCCCGCTAACACCCAATGCGCAGGGGCTTGTTTGGGTAGCAATTGAATACTTTGAACAAGCGTCTGAGCGGTGAAAGCCGCCAATGTAGCACAAGCATCTTCTAAATAGAATTTTTCCAATTCATCAATCAATACCATATCGTTGTAGTCTAATGATTTAGGTGCCGGCAGCGTTAGGTAGTCTTTCCCATCTTTAAGTACGGCTTTTTGCTGTAAAAGCGCTAATAAGGTATCGTCTACTTTGCCTTTGAGGCCATAAACCCCATCTTTGTCCATGTTTTCTTTGCCTTGGGTACGTTGACGAACCAGGCTATCTAATAAAGCATTGCCAGGGCCTGTATCAAAACCAAATACATCCTCGTACTCTGGCCCATAAATGGCGCTGATATTAGAAATGCCACCACAATTAACCACCACCAAGGGCATTTTATTGTCTCGAACCGCCAAAGCTTGGTGATAAAGCGGGGCAAAAGGAGCACCTTGCCCACCTTCGGCAATATCTCGACGGCGAAAATCATTCACCACAGTGATACCGGTTGCATCGGCTAACTGTGGACCATTCCCCACCACCACAGAAATACCCTGCCCTGGTTGATGAAAAAGCGTTTGCCCGTGATAACCAATAACATCAATATCTTCAAGAGTCACATCGGTTTGGCGCAACAATTCTTTAACAGCCGTTGCATGCAACGCCGTGGAATGCTGAATAACTTCAGTGAGGGTGATGCGTTGCTGAGGTGGGCTATTGTGGTATAGATAAGCCTTAAACTCTGCCAATTTAAGTTCCATACCCTCCATGGATAAGTAAAATTCTTGCTGTAAATATTCTTGCATAGCTAGAATAAAGTGCGCATGAGCCTTTTCCATGTTGCCATTGAATTTTTTCACGGCAAACTCGGCAATTTTTAACAATGCCGTAAACTGAGGGGCATAATTGAGGTGATAGTGAGCGATGGGGTGTATGGACTGAGGTGTGCCGTCTGTTGCTAACAAAGCCGCATCAATACCATCCATGGAGGTTCCACTCATCAAACCGATACTTAACATCCTGTTTCTCCGACATCATAAAAGTCCTATCCCTTGGTAGCAATGCCCACTGGGAATTGCTAACCTATTGCAGGCATAGCTGCTCCCCCGGCTCCATTGGAGGGTCGTCATTACTATAGCATGAAAGCTTAGGTGGGAAAAGTTGGCCGTTTCGCTTATAATGGCTCCCTACCGTTCCCTTGTGACAGTTGCTTACATCATGCTACCACACCACTTTACGACAGCAACACTATTAGTATTGCTCATTCCCATGCCAACACTGATCCTTATATCCCTGGCAAGTTGTCTGCGTCAATCCTTTAAAAAAAAGAGCTAATCAATGGCCACGTCTACCTTAGTTACCTTTGTTTTATACCTAGCCCTCGTCTTAATTTTAGTTGGGATTGCTAACTTAAAAACCAAAAATCTGTCTGATTATATGCTAGGCGGACGCAGCCTGGGTGGTGCTATTGCAGCACTAGGGGCAGGTGCCTCAGACATGAGCGGCTGGTTGTTACTGGCGTTACCCGGCGCTATTTTCTTACACGGTATGGCTAAATTCTGGATCCCTTTAGGTCTTGCCATCGGAGCATTCATTAATTGGTGGTTTGTGGCAAAAAGGCTGCGTATCTATACAGAGCTCGCCCAAGATGCGCTGACCATTCCGGCTTATCTTTATCATCGCTTCGCTGACGGTTTCCCTATTCTGCGTATCGTAACCGCACTTACCGTATTATTTTTCTTTACGGTTTATACCGGTGCTGGCTTTGTCAGTGGCGCGGTCCTATTTCACCAAAGCCTACATATTGATTATGCTTATGGTTTATTTATTACCGTCGCGGTTATCATGGGATATACCTGTGTGGGTGGCTTTTTAGCGGTAAGCTGGTTGGACTTTTTCCAAGGCACCTTAATGTTTATTGCGTTAATCTTAGTGCCTGTAATGACGGCTTTACATTTAGGTGGCTTTCTCCCTAGCCTTTCTTTAATCAAACACCAATCACCACACATCTTAGATGCATTTAACCAATTCTCTTATCTCGGCACACTCTCCGTGCTGGCCTGGGGACTGGGATACTTTGGGCAGCCGCACATCCTGGTACGTTTCATGGCGGTAAGCTCAGTGAAAGTCATACCCAAAGCACGTTTTATTTGCATGACATGGATGATCATTGCACTTTATGGCGCCGTTTTTACCGGCCTATTAGGCCGCGCGTATTTCATCAATGCCCATGAAATGTTAAAAGACCCTGAAACTGTCTTCCTGGCTTTATCGCAAACGCTGTTTTCACCTTGGATAGGCGGTGCATTATTAGCCGCTGTTTTATCAGCGGTCATGAGCACCATTGCTGCGCAATTGCTGGCCGCCTCCAGCGCCTTAACGGAAGATTTTTACCATGTGTTTTTGCGCAAGTCCGCCTCACAGCGGGAATTGGTATTTATTAGCCGCGTAACCGTTGTCAGTGTCTCTGTGGTAGCCATGGTTATAGCCTTATACTCACACAGTACTATTTTGCGTATTGTCAGCTACGCCTGGTCAGGCTTAGGCGCCTCCTTTGGGCCTACCATTTTGCTTTCACTGTTTTGGCGCCGCATGACGAAAAGTGCTGCCGTGGTTGGCATCATCACCGGTGGCATTACAGTCATTATTTGGGAAATGTTAGGTGCCTATACGCAAGCTCCTATCTTTGCAGTCTATAGCATACTGCCAGGTTTTTGTTTGAGTTTTGCCGCCGTCGTTTTAGCAACATTATGCTGCCGGCGTGGCCCATGCCAGGAAACCTTGGCGCTGTTTGATGAATTTAAGCAGGTGTTGAAAAGCGCATGATCGGACTACCATACCCCTAACATTAGGAATTGCCAGCCTATCGCGTGGGGATTTTTAGCTGAGGATTTTAGGATAAATAGGCTGTTATTTGATCCCAAGGTAAAATCTGGTGGGATTGCACATTAAGACGCTCATTCCCCGTATAAACGAGGAGAGAATTAATGCTTACGTCCTTGGTAATTTTTTGCCAAGTTTTTATATTTTTTAATGCACTCTCCGTGAAAGTTGCTGCTGACTTAACTTCTAACGTTGTTAGCATGTCTCCACGTTCAATAATGCAGTCAATTTCTAGGCCCTGTTGGTCACGCCAAAAATAAACCGGGGCAGGTTTACCTTGCGCTACATAATATTTAACCATTTCAGCAATAATGTAACCTTCAAATATTGCACCGCGTGCCGCATGAATCTTTAAGTGTTCACTAGAGTCAATACCTAATAATTGGCAAACAATAGCGCTGTCATAGAAATATAACTTTGGTGTTTTTACTAGGCGCTTATTAAAATTTTTATAATACGGCTGTAGGCGAAATACTAAATAACTCGCTTCTAAGACATTGAGCCAATGGCTGACTGTCGTCTGAGAAACGCCCACATCAGCCGCCAAACTGGATAAATTCAACAACTGCCCATGTCTACCGGCACAAAGCTTTAAAAACAATTGAAATTTATGTAAGTCTTTAATATTAAGTTGCGAACGCACATCACGTTCTAAATAAGTTTGAATATAACTTTGATACCAAAGGGTAATATCAATTTTTTCTTGGTAGGGTTTAGGATAGCTGCCTTGATAAAGGTATGGCCAAATATCCAGTGCAGCACAATCAGGATTACTTAAATATTCTTGCTGCAATAAAGGCAATAATTGCAAAATGGCGGCACGTCCCGCAAGGGACTGACTAATATGCTTACTTAATAAAAAATTTTGTGACCCTGATAAAATAAATTGCCCAGGTTTACCCTGTTCATCCACATAAACTTGAATATAAGAAAAAAGCTCCGGAAAGTTTTGTGCCTCATCGATTATCCACATCTTATTGTCATTTAAGAACCCCATGGGGTCCTCTTTGATACGCAATAAGATATCCGGGCGCTCAAGGTTAACGTAAGTATAATCTGGCAGCAGATGGCGTAACAGTGTTGTCTTGCCGCTTTGTCTTGGGCCCGTGAGCACTGTGACAGCAAAAGAGGCAAGCGCACGTTGCAGCGTTTCGGTGATTTTTCGATAAAACATAAAAAGGCACTAGATTAGGCATGGAAAACAATAGTTTAGCCTATTCCATGTAAAATTCCAACTTCAACTTGGGATTTTACATATAATTATCCTAAAATCCTCAGTTGAAATCGTCGCGAGGCCGACTTAGTTGCTGAAGATAAAGGATTTTTCTCGATATTTTTTGTGAAAGCGTATCACCCATACGGTGAATAAAAAATATCGAGAAAAATCCTTTAGATTCGATGAGTTAGGCGGCCGCAGTCGATTTCAACTGAGGATTTTAGGATTATGCAACCTTTTGATTTTAAAATATATTTAATCAACTTTAGCCTACTAAGCTTACATCACAAATGCCGACGATACTGTCCACCCACCTCAAATAAAGCCTGGGTGATTTGTCCTAAGGAGCAGACCTTTACGGTTTCCATGAGCACGGCAAACACATTATCGCCTGCAATGGCCGCTTCTTTTAAGGCTTGTAGCGCTTGCGATGCTGCGGTTTCATGTTGCTCGTGAAATTGTGCAAGACGCTGCAATTGGCTTTGTTTTTCAGCCTCGGTGGAACGCGCTAACTCCATCGTAAAAGGTTCTTCCTTTTCTGCTGCTTTTCCCACAAAGGCGTTTACACCAATAATGGGCAGCGAACCATCATTTTTTTGTTTTTCATAAAGCAACGATTCATCTTGAATTTTAGCGCGCTGGTAAGCACTCTCCATAGCGCCTAACACGCCACCGCGGCGATTAATGTCATCAAACACATCAAGAACAGCGGCTTCCACCACATCTGTTAAATAATCAATAATAAATGCGCCTTGTAATGGGTTTTGATTTTTTGCCAAGCCGTATTCTTCATTAATAATTAATTGAATAGCCATGGCGCGGCGTAATGAATCTTCTGTAGGCGTGGTCATGGCTTCGTCATAGGCATTGGTATGTAGGCTATTACAATTATCATAAAAAGCTTCTAAGGCTTGCAGCGTGGTGCGAATATCATTGAACGCCATTTCCTGTGCATGCAAAGAGCGTCCTGAGGTTTGAATATGATATTTTAATTGTTGGCTGCGTTTATTAGCGCCATAACGCTCGCGCATGGCCACCGCCCAAATGCGTCGCGCCACCCGCCCCATCACCGTATATTCAGGATCCATACCATTGGAAAAGAAAAAAGATAAATGCGGTGCAAAATCATCAATGTGCATACCGCGGGCTAAATAGGCTTCTACATAGGTAAAACCGTTAGCAAGGGTAAAGGCTAATTGTGAAATGGGATTAGCGCCTGCTTCAGCAATATGATAACCCGAAATAGACACTGAGTAAAAATGATTAATCTGCTTGCGCACAAAATATTCTTCCACATCACCCATCATTTTTAAACTAAATTCTGTGGAAAAAATACAGGTGTTTTGCGCTTGATCTTCTTTTAAAATATCAGCTTGTACGGTACCACGCACCTGTTGTAAAGCGCGCGCTTTAATTTCTTCAGCTGATTCTAAGGGGAACTTTGCTTGCTGCTGCTCAATAGCCACATTCAAAAACATCGCTAAAATAGTCGGTGCAGGACCATTAATGGTCATAGAAACAGAGGTCTTAGGGTCGCATAAATCAAACCCATCAAATAAAGCACGCATATCATCCAAACTTGCAATGGAAACCCCGGCATTACCTATTTTCCCATAAATATCAGGACATGAAGCTGGATCAAAACCATACAGCGTGACAGAATCAAAAGCCGTAGACAAACGCTTTGCATCAGCGTGTTTGGATAAATACTTAAAGCGCTTATTGGTGCGAAAACAATCCCCCTCGCCGGCAAACATACGTCCCGGTGCTTCACCTTCACGCTTAAAATGAAAGACCCCCGCTGTAAAAGGAAATTCTCCAGGACGGTTTTCTTTAAGCAACCATGTCAATAATGCGCCATCATCAGTAAAGCTTGGCAATATCACTTTGGGAATTGTCAAGCCTGACAAACTGGTTGAAGAAAGTTGCGTGGTGAGAGTTTTTCCTCTAATCGTTGTGGTAAAATTTTGTTGTTGATAGGTTGCTGAAATCTCAGGCCAACTGTCTAATAAGGCTTTATTTTCTGATGATAGTTGCTCACTCACCGTTAAAATACGTTGATTTATTTCATCGGTATTATTAAGTTGTAAGGCCACACTTTTTAATGCTTGTAAGTTTTTAGCCACTTTTGCTTGCTGCTGCGCTTTTTTATGATAGGTGCGCACACAATCACTAATGGCGCCTAAATAGCCTTGCTGCGCTGCAGGGATAATGCCATCCTGAAACGCCGCATATTTTACTGTAACGTCTGCAAATTTCGTGGCCCAAGCACCTTTTGCTTTTTCATTAAAGCATTGCAATAAATACTGATACAATGCCGTAACCCCTGCATCATTAAAATGTGATGCAACGGTACCAAATACGGGCATATCCTCCAAAGGCTGCTGAAAAACTTCTCTATTACGCTGCATTTGTTTAGCCACATCGTGCCACGCATCTGCTGAACCACGTTTATCAAATTTATTAATGGCAATGGCATCAGCTTCATCTAACATTTGAATTTTTTCCAGTTGGCTGGCCGCCCCAAATTCCGGCGTCATCACATACAAAGAAACATCCACCAACGGCACAATGCTGGCATCCCCTTGGCCCACGCCCGGTGTTTCTACCATGATTAAATCATAGCCCGCCACTTTACAAACATTAATTAAATGCTTGAGTTGCGGCACAATACCTGATGGTGAATTGCGCATGGCAAAGGAGCGCATAAAAATACGCGAACCACTCAATGCGTTCATGCGGATTCTATCACCCAATAATGCACCGCCGGTTTTACGCCGGGTAGGATCAAGGGCAAGCACGGCAATGCGCAGGTCATCCTGATCTAAACGGAAACGCTGTAATAATTCATCGGTGAGTGAAGACTTTCCCGCGCCGCCCGTGCCAGTAATCCCCAGCACGGGAGTCTGTTGATAACCTTCAGCTAAAACCGCCAGCTGTGCTAACGTTGTCGCCTCATAACTATTGTTTTCTATACCCGATAGGTGCTGTGCCAACGCTACGTCATTATCCGTAGAGAGCTTGGCAAATGCCATGGAAGGTACTGCACAACAAACCTCGCCAGCACGGGCGACCATATCTTGTACAATACCCACTAAACCTAAGTGCTGCCCATCTTCTGGGGTATAAATGCGCGTCACCCCTTTTGCCAACAGCATCTCTATTTCTGGCGGTGTAATGACACCACCGCCGCCGCCAAATACGTTAATATGCGCCACGCCCCGCTCATGCAATAAGGCCATCACATAAGCAAAGAACTCGTTATGCCCACCTTGATAGGAGCTAATAGCAATACCCTGTACATCTTCTTGGATAGCGGCCTGCACAATTTCTTGCGCAGAACGGTGATGCCCTAAATGAATAACTTCAACGCCCGCCGCCTGCAACAGCCGACGCATCATGTTAATAGAAACGTCATGACCATCAAATAAACTGGCAGCGGTGATAAAGCGTAGAGGCGGTGGTTGGGAGGCCATAAACAATCCTTATTATGAGCTCAGTATAAACTTGTGCTTGAGTATGAAGGCTTTAGGGTAAAGGTGTCAAATGCAATACTCACCCCCTACAAAACCAACAATTGACAAAAAACAAACCATATTTTACCATCAACGCATTGTCTTTCTCATGCCAGGATAACGCTAAATGCCAAAATCACAACAAAAACAAACAGTTAATTCAGGTTTGGCACTAAACATCAACTATCTTTCATTGCCTACCCCGATGCAACAGCCTCTCGGTGACATGCTTGACTCTTTCCACGTCCTTTGCATCTCGCCAACACCCGACCTGATATGGCAAAATATTTCAACAAACGGCCAAGCCCTTGCCAAGCAGCTGCAGCAACAGCCTGAACAACTCAAGGCTATCTTAACGCTCTTACAGAAAGAACTTTCTGTCGCACAGCAACACTTCGCTTTCAAAAAAATCCTCTCTTCCTGGATTCAGGGTAACATTCGACGCACTGTGACCATCCATCCTTACAAGCGCATTGTTAATACCTTATGTCAAGCCTGTGATATATCTATCAATAAAGCCGATATACTTGTCGATAATCCAGTATTCTTACTCCCGGTAAACAGTGTTGCAAACTTGCCCTATAGCACGATTACCAAGCTTTGCTTTATGGTTGTGTTGATTGAACAAGCAATGAGTCTACCCATACCTACCCCATTACCTCCACAACCGGGCCATCAACGAGGCCTCGTGGATACAGGCTTTACGGTTGCGGAAAACAACCTGCATCTCAACACCCCAGCCATAGCCAACGGCGCAAGCTTACAAGCCCCAAGAGGAACTTACTCACAGCTTGATTTCCAATTTCTAGATAAGCTGCCTACGCTCACTGGCCTCAAAGCCTGGTTGCCTACTCTTTCAGAGCGTCAACAACAATTACTTAAGAGCTCCAGTGTCATCCAACAGCTATGTATCAATCACTTACTGGCTACCGATGATGCAGAGACGCTGTGGTTCTTATTAAAAAAAGGCTTTTTTACAGCAGAACAATTAACACTGAGTAATACCAGTGACACTTCATTGCTTATTATATTTTCCCTACACGGCAAAAAAAACTGTCTTGCGACTTGTCTAGATAATGTGTCACCACAGGCAAACATACTACCTTTGAGCAGAGAGGCTATCCTCCTGCATATTCAGATATATTTACAGGCCAATGATGATATCGAACTGTACTTCAAGCTGTTTGGTGTACTTACAAAAAACTTCTCTATGGAAGAAAAAACGATACTACAAGAAGCCAGTTTCACACAAGTCATTTACACTGACAATGAGAAAATTTTAACTTACTATCTCGAAACGCTACTCGCGCTTACCGGACCCAATAAAAAAATCGACAAAGACTTCATCGATTCACCTTTAAAAAAATTAGAGTATGCCTGGGACAATAACTCTCCAGGTGCTTTCACACTATTAAGCCAGTTTATTGAGGATATAAAAGTTAATCACAGTGACTTAGCCGCACAAAGCATTAAAGATTTTTTAATCGCAATGATCCACAATACAAAAGACAAAAACTCAACAAAAAAATATAGTGCACTATTTAAAGCGCTAACACCCATATCGCAAAATGAACCCTTTAACCAAGAAAAGCTAAACTTTATAGGTCTTCTTTATTACTTCAGCATTCAAGATAAAAACCTTGCTGCAGAAAAAGCACTGACTCACCAACTCAGCACTAGCAACTTAAACTTGCTGCATCATCTTTATCTAAAGCTTAGCATGACAGAAGAAAGTGACTCTCTGGGTGTTTACCAACATGATATAGAAAGACTACGTAGCGCCATTAAACAAAGAGAAAATAAAAATTCATCACTCACCCAACCAAACAAAAACAGGCTGATAGCTTACATGATTGGAGCTGGAATTTCCTTAATGATGTTTCTCTATACCTTTTATCAATTTTTTAGAAAGAAAGCCAAACAAGCAGGAAGCAGAGAAGGAAAAACTATTCCACCTAAAAAGTCAAAAAAAGTAAAAAAAATACAAGCTAAAAATAAAGCAATCATACCCAAAAAACTAACCCGCTCAGAACCAGCCATTGAGCAAGTTAAAGAGCGCTTTAACGATTTAGGCCGTCGATATCAGGAAATATTCAAAGAGCATAAAAAAAACTTGTCCGCCAGCAATTTAAGGGACGCTAATAAAGCATTCCAAGTGAAGATGAAAACGCTGTCAGAGGATATAACGAAGGCAGCGCAACCACCTAAAAATTATTTACCAATCATTAAAGAACTAGAATCAATGTTTGACAAGCTACAAGAACAACTAGCAGCAAACATGATTATAAAAAAAGCAGGCGATACCTTTTCAGAGCTAAGGTCAGCTTACGAAGATATTCAAGAAAATTATAAAAATTATTTAAACCGAGAAAAGTTTTCAATAAGAACTATAAAATTTAATAAGAACCTAGTGATACTTTCAGAAGAAATTAAAACCCTTGAAGCAAACCCAGACCTTAGCCAAGCCGCCAAAGGCACTGACTTAGCACTTGACAAGATCAGTACGTTATCCACCGAACTTCATCGGCTGGAAAAAGACTTACTCGCATATTGCACTACAGAATGGCTAAAAAACCTTACGCCAAAAAAAGCAAACGTTTCCCTAACAATACAACCCATTGTTTTACCAGACGTGCAGAAAGGAGCAATCGCAAAAAAACCAAACAGCCCAGACGTGCAGAAAGAAGCAATCGCAAAAAAACCAAACAGCCCAGAGGTTTTACGGTTTGATAAAAATGTCTTCATTATTCCATACCAAAAGTCAACAGGCAACGAACCAAAACGAAAAAAGAGTAAAAACCCCTTTATTTTAGCCACAGGCTATCGCTACAATGAAATCAAGGAAATATTACAAGCAATAAATACGTGCATAGATAACATGAAAATCGCTATAACTAATTATTACTGTCCGCAGGATGCATTGATGGGAAACCTAGCAAGTATTTGCATGAGCGACGATATCATTAAACAATTTAGTGGCTATCAATTAGCTTATAACGTCATGTGGTTTGGCCACTTATTGTCTTTAACAACAAGAGAGAAAACGCAACAAAACAATCTTTTCCCCTTAGGCAATAGTAATGGCTTACGCACAGGCCTTGGCGCCAGTGCGTGGTACTTGCGCAATCAACTACGTCATGCCTCATGCACACTTAACCTTGATGAGTTAATTTCTTTTGTTAGCTGTCAAATACTTGCTTACCGAAAGCTATTTGAACAATTACAAGGTGACCTTGACAACGCTAAAAACAACCTTGTTGCAAATTATTCCAACCTGCTTATTCCATTACCTGATAACGCCTTTACTCAAACAACACGTCAAGCAGCAGCACCCATTTTTATACAAAGATTGGATACCTTAAAAACCTCCGCAACAACAGAAATCACCTCTAAAGATACCCTAAAGCCAGGCACAATGCCTCAGCATCAAAAGTTATTACTGCTGTGTAACGAGTTTCGTGAGGCCATAAAATGGAGTCTTATAAGCTTGAAATCCTCGCTATCTGAAGAGTTAAATAATAAAGATATACGGTTTATTATTGTTCTTTCTAATAAAATTTCACATCAATTTGACGAAAATTTTAATACTGCAGCTCAAACAACATTTGCTCGCGCTGAATTTGATAACTTAACCGATGAAAATCTAGAAAAGCTACTAAAAATTGATCTAGAAAAACTCGCCATATTAATAAAAACAAATTCCACGAGTGCGCCTCTGCCCAGCAGAAAAAATAAAATTCAAGCATCTACACAGCCTGAAGAGGAAAAGAACCTGCGAAGCGTGAAGCTGTTGTAGCTTGGTGTGTTTTTTCTTTCTGGTCTTGACGCTGGAAGTTTAAAACGTTTTTATATTGTTCATTTTCTTCTAAGGTCCTTTGGTTATAGCCAAAGGGCCCGCGACGAGGAAAATTTCCATCAGTTTGCTGCAGAGCACCGAGTATTGTCTCTGTATTATTTACTCCCCCAGTGTTCATATCAGTGTTAGCGGCTTGTTCTTTTCCATTTAAGAATTCATCAGCGCAAGCGACGTCTTTAAATAAGGTGCGTAGTTCTTCATTAGAAAATTGATTACTCTGATAAAGTATTTGCAATAAAATAAGGCTAAATTTACCACGTAAGGCCTCCTTGAAATGTTCTTGCTTCATTTTCAAAAAAACAGTCTGAAGGGAGGTTATGGCATCTTTCAGCTCAATCAACTCACAAACATGTGTGTTGCCTTGATTAAACTTATATAATTCATATATCTTTTTTAAATTATCATTGGTGGGGGGGCCATTAACTATGATAATAAAATCTTCAATAGAGGCGAATACGGGGATGCTATTAGCCAAAGAACCGAGCGTTGCTGATGAACCTAGCGTCAATACTGTATTTGTTGGATAAAGACCATAGCGCTTAAGCTTCGGATCTAGATACTGCATTAAATCAGGCAGCCTATGCTTGTCAAAGATATCAAAAACCGCATAAAAATCCTTAACAAAAACAATCGTCAAGAAAACATTAATCGCCAGACCTGGAAAGGAAATAACGTGCATGACAGGCTTGCTAACGCCATAGTCTACCCCTCCTTCCACAAAATTTGAGCCGTAAAGATAGCGAATGCCCGGTAAAGCGCCAAGCGGTACGAGCACCTTAGCAAAAAATTTCAACGCTCGCACGAATGTTGATGGTGAATTTTCTTGTAATGCGTTAAAAATGAGTTGACACACTTCGCTATTATTCTCAAGTCTATTAATATCCATATAGCCTAGCAATCGCATAACTTCCTCAAGCGCGCCTTCCTCTAAGAGACCCTTCAACTCTGTGATGACCACTTTCGGTATATCAGCATCTTGCATTCCTGAACGCAACAGCTTACCCCAGGATACATGAAATTGCTCGGCCACAGTTTTTTGTGCACGCTCATGTAGCCAAACATCCCCTGCACTAAAGCAACGGGTAATAATATTCATTAAAAAAGCAAGCGTGATTAACAAGCCTCCCATTAAACCATAATACTCTAAAGGTATAATGCTGATGGAAGAGCCTACCATCAAAATAGACCAAATGACTTTTATCACCCCCTCAACGTCAGCGTTTTTTGTCGCACTAATATTTTCGAACAACAACATGAAAGGAGAGAGAAAAGCAAATATAAGCGCGACAGACTTTGTCAAAAACCATATAATTTGCCAAAAAGGCGATAAGTTTTTATGTTGCTCTACTACTTGTAAATGTGGCTCAAATTTGCTGCGTATAAATTTCCAACCTTCATTAGCCTGAAATATATTGACAATAAAACAAGCACTAGCGAGCCCAAACCCGACTAGGTTACCGATTCTTAAGGCCAGTGTGACAGAAGAAACTGCCACCAGCGCGCTTGGCAATAAATATTTAAAATTTTCCCACCAAGAACGTGGCTCTGGATTGTCATTGGCAAGTGCTTTTTGTAACTGATGAAGCGGTTCTGCTATTATTTCATCCATATGATTATAATAGGGGGTATCAGGTTGTGGCTGATACCATTTAGCCACCCTATAACAATCAATAAATTGTGTTGGTAATTTTGCTTGATCCTCCGGGGTAAAATACCAAGCCTTAAAACGCTCAATAATGCCTAGGCTGCTCGCTGTTGGGTCTTCAAGTCGCTGCCATTCTTTATCCCACTGCTGCTCTAAAAACACCTGCTGGAGCTCTTCTTTTCTTAAGTCATCATAAAGTACTTTATAGGTCGATGCTACTTCAAGATCAGAAGGGATTGTTTTTCCTGCTAAATATAAAACGCGCAATACGCGCAATCGCGACGCACAAATAATACGGTCTTCACGGCCTTCATTTTGCCAATGTTGATAGGCTTTGAATAACCGTGAAAAAAGTCCGGGTTCAATACCCAAAGGCGCTTCCACAAGATGAGAAAAACGCGGTAGCGGCCACTGCCAGAACCAGGGTAAATCTTTAGGACGCTTTAATTGCCCAATGAGGTTTGCTTCTAATTTTAGGACATGTAAAACATAACTGTCTGTTTTGGCTTTTAGGGACTTTTCCAACGTAACAGGAAAAAGGTTGCAAGCCTCAGTCAACGTTCCTTTATAGGCCGCTAAGTCTGAGAGGTCAGGAAGGGTTTGATAACTGGAGGTATTTCGCTCCACAGCGAGTAATTCTGTTTCTTGGTATGCCACGACTAATCTCTCTGAAGATCCTTTAACCTAAACTCTGCAGTAGATTTCAACGGCGGAATTTAGGTTTAACTAACAAGGACTACAGCGACAATCCACTATGCCGTAGCACAAAGAAGCGAATAATAAGAGGTGTTCAGCGTAAAATCAATATACTTAAGAAAACAATCACGCCTAAAAGAGCGGTAATGACGCCTACGGGGATGATAGCAGGCGCAAAAAGCTGCTGGGCCAACACATGGGCCAGCGTTAATAAAGCCCCACCCAATAACACACAGGCTGGCACCAGGTAGCGATGGCGTACACCAAACAGAAAACGGCAGGCATGGGGCACCATCAGGCCAATAAAGCCGATATTACCCGCTTGGGTTACTGCAACGGCCGTCAAGAGAGCGCTGAGCAAATATAAGCGCACAGACAAGCCTTTCACATTAACACCCAACACTTGCGCCTGTAGCGCCCCTCGGCACAATACATCCAAAGGCCTGGCAAGCGTAAAACTATAAACGAATGCCAGTAATAACACTAACAACCCTAAACCTGGAAAAGGTGCATCGCTCACATCGCCCATTAACCAAAATAACATACCATGCAGAGCTGTTGCGGGGCTTAGCGTTAACACAACGCTAATCATCGCCCCCAATCCCATGGCCATCATTACACCAACCAATAATAAACGCCCCGGCCACTGCGCTTTACCGCTTAAATAAAAAACCAGACACAAGGTTGCTAATGCCCCCACGAAACTAAAGCCCCACAGCCAAAACCCAGCCAGCCCAGCACTCAATGCCAGCAGCATACCAAGACTTGCGCCGCCCGATACCCCGAGGATATAGGGGTCGGCCAATGGGTTGCCCAACAACGCCTGGAGCAATAGGCCTGATAACGCCAACAATCCGCCTGTGCTAAACGCGGTCAAGGTTTGCGGTAAGCGTAATTGCCAAAAAACGCGGCCCATCAGCGTGTTATCAGCGTGTAACACCGTCGTAAAACTTACGGCCATACTGCCTGCCTGTAAGCTGAAAATTAAGCTGAGTAGCGTTAAAAAACCAAGCAAAGCAAGCTTTAACGACGCATAATTTATGCTTTTCATGACTTTTTGTCGCAATTTCATGTGATTTCAACCAAAAATAGCTTTAAAAGAGAAGTAACTATTCACCCCCCCAAATATCCTTTTAAATCAATCGCTTTCAATAGCAATGGGGATTTTTAAGGGTAACTATTCAGCTATTTTTGCTGAATAGCATCTATGTTACAAAGAGAAAGTCATTCCAAACAGCCCTCCAAGCGCAAAAGTCTATCAGCTTTTCCATCAACCTGAAACGCACTAAAAAATGCTAACTCTTTATCCTACAAGGAAAAAATTCTCAAAAAAACCTATCGCCATGAAAGACTTACTTGCAAAATTGCGCAAAAAATGTCAGAATACGAGTCATTATTTTTTTATCCTTTTAGGTACCTACTGTGATTGACGAGCAGGGATTTCGTCCTAATGTTGGCATTATTCTAATCAATCATCAAGGCCGAGTTTTTTGGGCGCGTCGCGCCAGAGGCGGCGATGCTTGGCAATTTCCTCAAGGCGGTATTCAACGTGGTGAAACGCCTAAACAGGCCATGTACCGCGAACTGATGGAAGAAACGGGGCTCGCCCCCGAAGATGTTTCTTTGTTGGGGTGCACCCGTGGTTGGTTACGTTACCGGTTGCCCAACTACATGGTGCGCCACCATATTAAACCTGTTTGCATTGGACAAAAACAAAAATGGTTTATGCTGCGTATGCAAGCTGAGGATAGCAAAGTGCGCTTTGATAGAACCGATGGCCCGCCAGAATTTGATCATTGGCGTTGGATAAGTTATTGGCAACCTATGCGACAGGTTATCTTTTTTAAGCGCCGTGTTTACAAACGCGCCTTAGAAGAACTTAAGCATATTGCATTACCGCAGCAACAACAGGCTAAGCAAGGTAACAAGCGTTAGGGGTTCTGCAACGTTAACTCAAAAGGCACTGCATACTGTTGCCCTGCGGCGGTATCAATAAGCACCATGGCAGTCCAACGCTGCGCCCCGGGCGCTACTTTTAAGGTCCCCGCACCACTGAACAAGCCTTGTGAGGCTGGTTGCAAACTAAAACGTTGCATCTGTGTATCGTTGCGCTTCAAGGCGTCAGGGCCATCACTGGCAAATAAAACCTCGGCTTTTTTGGCAGACAAATGAGTAAGCTGCAGACTCATGCTCAATGCCACCTCAGATTTACCCATAGGCCTGCTGGCCGCAGAAAAACGCACGACCCCTTTATTATGTAAATTAACACGACAGCTACCGTTAGCCAAATCGCAGCGTTGATCGGCTAGTTTTTTTTCTTTGCTGTAATTGTAATAAATGTTACCTAATGCCCCGAGTAACACAATCAACAATACAAAAAACACCTTCCTTTGTTGTAGCATGGTTAAACTCCTTAATCCTTAATAAGTTGGGGCACTTGATTTCTTCCGGCACAACAGCCTAAGCTAACTATAATAGAATTCTTCTGCGTGACGCAAGCATACATGGAACAACAGTGGCGAGAAATCCCTTACAACTATACCTCTCTGACAGATAAAGCCATCTTTATCAAATATTTAGGCAAAGAAGCCTGGCCGCTTTTTCGTGATTTGCTCAAACAGCCTGAAACCCAGCATCCAGCTCGAATGATTTATGAAGTCCTGGGTGACATGTGGATCATTGATAGAAACCCTTTTATTCAAGATGATTTATTGGCCAGTAACGCTCGTTGGAAATCCCTGTCTAATGCCTTATTACATCGGCTAACCCAGGTAAAAAGCCATGGAGCAACCTATGCCATGGCCATTGAAATTATTCGGCTGACTGAAAAAGCCATTACACGCTTTGAGAATAAATTATTTACGCAAAAAACATGGCGCAAAAAATTACTCAAGGCCCTCAAACCCCATACCCACGCACAAAATATTTGCTTTGATGGACTCTCACGCGTCGCTCACGTTACCGATGCCACCGATTGGCGTATTGCCTATCCCCTGGCCGTCCTTAAGCCCGATTATGAAGAAGAATTACTGGGCATTATTCAAGCTTGTATGACATTGGGGGTTACCATTATCCCGCGTGGTGGCGGCACGGGCTATACGGGCGGTGCTATCCCTATTCACGAGGAAACTGTTGTTATTAATACAGAAAAACTCATGAAAATAGGTGAGGTGGTGGAGCGCTCACTGCCAGGAGTTGATGAAAAAGTACCCACTATCGCTGTGCAAGCGGGTGCGATTACCCGACGCGTCTCAGAAAAAGCCGCCAGCGCCCATTGTATTTTTGCGGTTGATCCCACCTCCCAAGACGCTTGCACCATCGGTGGCAATATTGCCATGAATGCCGGTGGTAAAAAAGCCCTACGCTTTGGTACCACGTTGGATAATCTGGTCAGTTGGCGCATGATAACCCCCAAAGGACAATGGCAAACCGTAGAACGCATCGGGCATAATTTAGGCAAAATTCATACGCAGCCCCAAACAACATTCAAAATAACCTGTTTTGAAGACGATGGCAAAACCATTAACGGTGAGCCACGCCTGTTAACCATTCCAGGCGCCAAACTCCGCAAGCAGGGCCTAGGCAAAGATGTCACCGATAAATTCTTATGCGGCTTGCCCGGCGTACAAAAAGAAGGCTGTGATGGCTTTATTACCTCCGCGGTATTTGTATTATATCCAAAACCCCTCCATACCCGTACGTTTTGTTTAGAATTTTTTGGGGATGATTTAAGCAAAGCCGTTCCTGCCATCGTCGAGATAAAAAAACAATTGGATAATAACCCGGCTATTGCGCTGAGTGGGCTCGAACACTTAGATGAACGCTATATACGGGCTGTGGGTTACACCACCAAAGCAGCACGACAAGCACGCCCCAAAATGATGTTGCTGGGTGATATTGATGGTGAAGATGAGCACGCTGTCGCTGCAGCCGCCGCGAATGTGGTGCGCTTAGCCAATGCCCGTGACGGCGAAGGCTTTATTGCCGTAAGCCCTGAAGCAAGACGCCAATTCTGGTCTGATCGCAGTAAAACAGCTGCCATCGCCAAGCACACAAATGCCTTTAAAATCAACGAGGATGTAGTTATTCCGCTGGAGAATTTAGCCCGCTACAGCGATGAAATTGAACGCATTAATATTGAGCAGTCCTTGCTGAATAAAATTACCGTATTGGATGCCTTGCGAGAAAAAATCAATGGCTTAGAATCCACAGAAGATGAACAACGACGGGCAAAAATCAACGCTGCTCACAACTTACTGATGGATGCAAAAAAAAATTGGCAAACCCTACTGTACAAACTTATGGAGCCTGCAGAAGCGGTTAAACAACTTTTACCCCCGGATATTCACAAAGCTATCCGCAAAGGCGACAGCATCTTCCGCTTATTGCAGCGCAGACTGTTGCGTATTTCCTACCGAGACAGTGTTGCCACACCCTTAACGCAACTATTCGCCGGCGATGAATTTGTTACGCTACGTGAGGACCTATTAAAAACGCACAAAGCCATTCGCGCCAAACGAATTATCATCGCGCTGCACATGCATGCGGGTGACGGCAATGTACA
Source organism: Gammaproteobacteria bacterium (assembly GCA_965230455.1). Classification (GTDB taxonomy): domain Bacteria; phylum Pseudomonadota; class Gammaproteobacteria; order CBDDKY01; family CBDDKY01; genus CBDDKY01. Next base: position 641,650 of record CBDDKY010000003.1, on the reverse strand, counting down.
CACCAATATTCCGGTGCATTCCAATGATCCCTGCATGATGAAAACAGCCCATCACATTGTAGAACGCATTATGAACATTGTGCATGAATTAGATGGCGCTATTTCGGGAGAGCATGGTATTGGACTCACGAAATTTCAATTTTTAAACCCCACAGCGCGCAAAGCCTTTGCTGATTATAAGGCTCATGTGGATCCACTGGGGCATTTTAATCGCAATAAGTTAGTGCTGGGTGGCGATTTAAGCCACGCCTATACGCCTTCATTACGCCTGTTACAACAAGAAGCGTTGCTGTTGGAAGCCTGTGAATTTGGCCAAATCAATAAAGCCATTAAAAACTGTCTGCGTTGCGGCAAGTGTAAACCCGTTTGCACCACGCATATTCCTGAGGCTAATTTATTTTACGCTCCTCGGGATAAAATTTTAGCGACAGGATTGATTTTAGAAGCTTTTTTATACGAAGAGCAAACCCGTCGCGGTATTTCATTACGCCATGTTGAAGAACTCAACGATGTAGCTTCACACTGTACGCTGTGTCATAAGTGCGCATCACCTTGCCCCGTGAATATCGATTTTGGCGATGTCAGCATGCAAATGCGCACGCTGCTAGCGCGACAAGGCCAACAAAAAACCGCTTTCGCCGCGCGCTTGGCTTTATACTTTCTCAATACACAAAAAAGCGTCATGATTCATGGCCTAAGGCAAATCCTGATGCGGACAGGCTTTACCCTACAAAAGATTTTAAGCAAATATTATCAAAAATTTAGCAAAGAAAAACCCACGGACATTCCTAAAAAAACTACCGGCCGCCCAGCGGTCAAAGAGCAAGTGATTCAATTTATGCGTTACCCCATGCCAAAGGCCGTGCCGGCAAAAACCACTCGGCAATGGCTAGGCATGAGCCATGACAGCATGATTCCTATTCTGCGCAACCCCCAGAAAACAACGACAAAAAGCGAAGCCGTGTTTTATTTCCCCGGTTGTGGCTCTGAACGTTTATTCAGCCAGGTTGGTCTTGCTACACTGGCCATGCTCTATGAAACCAACACGCAAACCATCCTGCCGCCCGGTTATTTGTGTTGCGGTTACCCACAGCGCGCCAGCGGACAAGCCCAACAAAGCGATGCCATGATCATTAAAAACCGCGTACTGTTTCATCGCATGGCTAACACCTTGAATTATCTCGATATTAAGACGGTGATTGTCTCTTGCGGCACGTGTCTCGACCAATTAGAGCGCTATCAATTCCATGATATTTTCCCCGGCTGCCGCTTATTAGATATTCATGAGTATTTAGTGGAAAAAGGCATGAGCGTAGCCGGGGTCAACGGCGAACACTATCTTTACCACAATCCCTGTCACAGCCCCATCAAGACTCAAGATCCTCTGGATGTGGCCCAACAATTAATGAATACCGAGGTCGCTTTATCCAAAGGCTGCTGCGGTGATGCCGGCACGCTTTCCATGGCACGCCCCGACATTGCGGCACAATTAAAGCATAAAAAACAACAGGAAATAACCTTTAATATCAACGCATTAAAGAGTAAAAAACCAGAGACAAGCCAGCCCATCAAAATGCTCACCAGCTGTCCCGCTTGCCAAAAAGGCTTATCCAGCTACGCCCAACGCACCGGCATAGAAACGACTTATCTGGTGGTTGAATTAGCCGAAAAACATTGGGGAAAGCAATGGCAAGAAACCTTTGTCACCCAAGCAAAAATAGGCGGTGTTGAACATATTTTGCTTTGATTTTGTTGGGTTTTGCACAAAAAATGTGATAAAGTGGGTTAATTTTTTATTGCATACCGGACACGACTAACGTGGGAACGATGGATAATGAAAGCTTCTATTAAAAAGGTTTTCTGGCACGACGTCCGAGACAGCGTTGCAGAACGCGATCCTATATTAGCCCAGTTGATGGATACCCTAGACCCTGGTAATAAATACCCACTGTTTCTCGCCCAATATCCCTACAGCAGTACTGTGGTGAAAAATGGGTTGTTTTATGTGCCCACACCCGATGGCAAGCTCGCCCCCATCGATGGGGATGATGTAGACCCTGAGGTCAAAAAGCATTTACTTTATGACACTAAAGAAATTCCCCCGGGGTTTATTTTAGGCAATTCCCTGGAGTTGTATTGTGAGAAAGATAACCTTACTTACGCACGCCACCTTTTTAAACCGGGCTATTCTTTTGGCTGGTGGAAATGCTTAGATAGCACACCCTCCTTCCACCCCAGTAAAATGTTTTCCATACAGGCGGGGGCACGCTCCATGTTCATGTTGCCCAATATTGGCAATGCCGTCAGCCATAAATACCTGCAGCAAGCCTTTAACATCCCCCTGGGTGCTCCCAAAAGTATTCTCGACCACCAGGCTATTTTTAAGCAGTTGGCCCAGCATCCCGATTTAAATTGCCAGTGGCATACCTCTCTGTTATTTTTCTCCCAACAATTCTATGAGAAAATTGCAACAGACGATGCCTTTTTAGCTTTTTACAACCACTTATTAGCAAAAGCATGGAAAAGCACGGCCTATTGGCGCAATCAACAATTCTATGACTTCGCTATATCCTTAGCACAAGCAAATCGTAACCTAAAGCCCAACCCCTATTTGGTGGATACCCTCAAGCATTTGGTGGCCATTGTGGCGGGAGCTGCCCAAGGCTTTACCCCGGCACAAGACGATATTGCCGGCCCGATAAGCCTGTTGCAACAAGTCTATTCTGGCATGTATAAGCGTCTGCAATACTTACCCATTATCTTTCACCCCTCCGCCTTTGATGGCAGCTTGGCACCAGGGACTTCCTTGTATTATTCTTTTCAGTTTCCCATTACCATGGAGTTTTCTCCTAAATCGCGTAAACTCTCCACCACCATTCATGAACTGGGTGAATTAAAATATTTATTGGATATTTTTCTACAGGAGTTGCGGGAACAACGCCTCATGCTAGAGGGCACTTCAGCCAAGACAACGCTGCTTCAAGCGCAGTTTGACTTTTATCATACTAAGTCGGTTCCACATTCTGGCATTTTAATGACCGAAGACCTCGAGAATACTGATAAAAATATTACCCATACCTCTCATGCACCTCCAGATGCACGCTTTCCCAGCATGGCGTCTTTTCTACGTGGCTGCATTCGGATAAAACAAACTTAACAAAGATGAAAAATCCTGCTACAATTTTTGGCTGAAACCTGACTAAACTGCCCGGGAAAGCACAAACCAAGCGGTATAGGTTTGGCATGAAGGATACGTGCCCTGTGTTCTATGAACCATTAAGGCATTAAAAAATGAACTACAAGACAATTCACAAGAAACAAACAACTAAACTCAACTACACTATCCCCCAAAAACAGTCTACTCTAGGTAATATGTTTTTCGGCAAGATTCTCTAAGCAAAAAACATGGGTAACGCGTGCGGCGATCTTATCCTTAAGGTTGCCATTTCCATCCTTGGAAGGCGCCACCCACTGCCTTTGCTACAGTACAAATGATAAAGGATTGGGCTAAAGTTTACTGTAAGAAATGTCTTAATGTAGCTTGAGCTATGTCTGCATCAAGCCTAACGCCCCTTACCATGGGCTGTTATTCGCCTGCAGCAAAGCAGCGGCCTTACTCATTGGCCGCCTTCTTACCTAAGGCCGCTATGGTTGTATGGGTGCCCCACGCTTTTTTGACATAATCTTCTAAACAGGCATTCACAGAACGCTCTGCCGCCAGCTGTGCTTCAAGTTGTTGATTTTTCTCCTGGGTGAAAAATAACAAAGAACGCAGCTCTACAATTTCCTTAAGCATCGGCTTGAATTCAACCGTGCTTACCGTCCTGCTTACCGTAGAATTTTTTGTGCTCAACGCCTCACATTCATCTAAACCCATGCCTTCTTTCCCCCTCATTTGCTAACCCCTGAACCAAGCGGCAACCCATGCTGTATACCGCTGAGTTTATAGCAAGCAGACAAAAAAATGACTCAGGAAAAACACTGAAAAAATTTAATACACAAGCTAAGCACAACGGCGCTTTACAACAAGGACTTTGGCACAAAAAACAATAACCCTGCGAGTAATGATTTTTCAATCAGTTGCGACCTATTACAGCAATTTAATTTATACTTTAATTGTTGAATATGTGCTTCTACGGTCTTAGGGGAAATGTTTAAATGAAAACCAATTTCCTTGGCGGACTTTCCACGCAATAGATAAAATAAGCACTCTGACTCCCGCGGGGAAAGATCATACTTATTGGGCGTTTCGTCAATATTAAAACTAAATAAAGACTCAGTTGTAAATTTTTTAACACTTGAAAATAAATTTTTCCCTAACTCAAATAACATGCCTTGAGTTAGCGTAGTGGCATGACCAATTAAACCAACACACTGATTTTCCTCATTAAAATAAGGAGACTTTGCTCCCAATTCTACTTCTAGATCGCCATCAGGATACAGTTTCACATAAAAATTTTTTTTCTCTTTTTGCTCTGTTAAAACCTCTCTATCCTGCTCGTCACACACGATGCCCGTTACTTCATAGCACTCTTTCGGAAAGATATCTCGATTACTACGGCCAAGAGCATCTTCCAAGCTTAATAACTTATTACTTGCCAGCATTCTTTTATTCGCAAACAAATAACGCCCTTCCATGTCTTTTAATGCAAACGTCATATTCGGTACTTGGTCAAGTACCCGTAAATCATAACGCTTCCCTAAAGAAGCCGGTATCTCCGTCATTTTGCTCATATCACTCCGTGCAGGCTATCTGCAACCTATGTCCACCATCTCCGAATGCTAGCAATAGCATTCGCTTATGTAAAGAAGACTAAGAAAATTTAATACACAAATTAGGCACAATGACGCTTTACAACAAGGACTTCGGCACAAAAAACAATAACCCTGCGAGTAATGATTTTTCAATCAGTTGCGACCTATTACAGCAATTTAATTTATACTTTAATTGTTGAATATGCGCTTCTACAGTCTTAGGGGAAATGTTTAAATGAAAACCAATTTCCTTGGCGGACTTTCCACGCAACAGATAAAATAAACACTCTGACTCCCGCGGGGAAAGATCATACTTATTGGGCGTTTCATCAATGCTAAAGTTAAACAGCGGCGCTGTTGTAAATTTTTTAACACTTGAAAATAAACTTTTCCCTAACTCAAATAACATGCCTTGAGTTAGCGTAGTGGCATGACCAATTAAACCAACACACTGATTTTCCTCATTAAAATAAGGAGACTTTGCTCCTACTTCTATTTCTAAATCACCATTAGGGTACAACTTTACATTGAAGTGCCTTTTCTCTTTTTGCTCTGTTAAAACCTTCCTATCTTGCTCGTCACACATAAAACCCGTTACTTCATAGCACTCTTTCGGAAAGATATCTCGATTACTACGGCCAAGAATATTTTCCAACCTTAATAACTTATTACTTGCCAGCATTCTTTTATTCGCAAACAAATAACGCCCTTCCATGTCTTTTAATGCAAACGTCATATTCGGTACTTGGTCAAGCACGCGTAAATCATAACGCTTCCCTAAATAAGCCGGTATCTCCGTCATTTTGCTCATATTACTCCGTGCAGGCTATCTGCAATCTATGTCCACCATCTCCGAATGCTAGCAATAGCATTCGCTTATGTAAAGAAGAGAAAAGCGTAGTGAGACGGCATGCTACATGCTATGCTACGATCGATTGGGGTTTATTATTCCTATTTTTATCCCTGAATAACCAAAGAAGCCAAACGGCCAGCGCTAATAATCCCACTAGCATGTTTAAGCTGATTATTCCTGTCATTATTTGACTTGACGCATATTTCCAAGACTCCACATGATGGTATTTAAGAAAATAATTAAATGCAAACCATTGGTAATAATAGGTAGTCCATACATATATAAGCAGAATAGGATAATAGCGCTTCCAAGCGCCATTAATTATAATAATACTAAATATTGCAGCTATAAACTGTCCAAACCAAAATAAATGAAGGAAATGAAAATAACTCATCCACTTATCTTCTTTTATTGCCTGTAGCGTCACTGCCCAAATTGAGAATCTGTCATATTGAATATAGTTACATATCACTAACTCAAGAATGCTCGTAACCATGGCTAACTTCAAGAAAAAATTAACCTGTTTCTCCGTTATCATAAACATGTATCTTCTTTTCTCTTAGCAAAAATAAATTGTAAACAACTCCTATGATCAACGAACCAACCCAGCTTTATTAAATTTAGGTTTACTTTTATCCCTAAATAACCAAATAAGCCAAATGGCCAGCGCTAATAATCCCACTAGCATGTTTAAGCTTGGTATGCCTGTCATTATATTGTTTTGGGTATTTATTACTCTCCATTAAGAGCAGCTTTCAAAAAAAATGACGTGCTTCTCTGTTACTTTAACCTAAATTTCGTCGTTGAAATCGTCGCGAGGCTGACTAAGTCGCTGAAAAAAATCCTTTAGATTCGGTGAGTTAGGCGGCCACAGTCGATTTCAACGGCGGAATTTAGGTTAAAGCAAAACACGCAACCCCCCTTGCTGCCCAAGCAAGCAACGTAACAATAAAACCACCTATGGTAAGTTGAGCGGCAGTGCCCTTATCTACGGCAAATAAATGTGTGCTATTTGAGATGGAAAAAGCTGAAGGAACCTCAGCTGCCACGGGAGGAGGAGGATGCTCATCATCAACCAGGGTGCCACTCACGTCTATTTCCATATGACCTTCCATTATCCAGCCCTGTTCCGCTATTATTTTTATATTACCGGTGGACAGTTGGCCTGATACTGTGTTGCCTCGCATCTTCATGCCAAGAGTAAACGTTTTATTGGACACTGAACTGCCTATAACTAAATCAAAGCCATTAGGGGTTGTATTTTCTATTTTTATACTGCCCTTCATGCTATAAACCATTTCGCGTACAAGCTGTCTCGCCCCAACATCATAGCTGCGCACTAAGTTAGCATTAATGGTCATGGGATTGTGGCTACTCTGCCTAAGTAAGTTGCCATAGGTTTAGTTCCTTGTTCCGATAATTTTAATGATTAAACCGCACCAATACTTTTATGGCAGTGCGTTAAAATCAAGCTAAGAATACAGGAAAGAAAATTAAAAGCAAGTGTTTTTGTATAAAAATATTTTTGTCTATTTTTTTACCTGCCTTAATGTAATGTGGTAACAATCCTTCCGCCATACTGGGTATTCTTATTTCGATGAGCTCCCCTTTTTATTGAGTACCTGTCTAGACTTTAGTCTACCCTCAAGCCTCACTTAAGGTTAAAGCGGTGACATTATGAACAACTTTTCTTTTAATAATGAGGCACCCCATGGGGGGGTAAAACACGGAATAAAATAACCAAAGAAATGCCTGAAAGAATGGCGGCCGTCCATTTCAACCCTTGAGCAACTTGATGATAGCCTCTATAAAACTGAACCAGACTGGCCATCATACGAAAAGCAGAGCAGCACTCATTTCTTAAAACTTTATTTTTTATTTCATTTCTATAAAGCAAAAATGTCAAAGTTAACCGCCCTCAACAAAAAAGTCGTTGGTTATCCTAAATTCCGCAGTTGAAATCTACTGCGGAATTTAAAAAACAACCTGATTTTCAACCTCTTCACTATATTATATAAAAATAATTTGCCCGGCTACGTTTTATCTTTAGCTACTGCAGAATGCTTACAGCTGAAAGCTTGAGATAAAAAGCAGTTAAAAATTTATGTTGTTGATAGTGACACTACAAAATTTTTGCCTGAATATGGGATTTTTAGTGGCATCTACACTTTAAATGCAAGCATTTGGATTGGCATTGGAAATACTGAAAGTACTGCAAGCACTTTACTTCACGAAATGACACATTTTATCTTACACCAAGTATTAAGCAGAAATACGGCTAAAGCTTATTCTACAAATGATATAGAAAATGCCAAAAAATTTTCAGATATTGTTAAAACCATTAAACAACATTGCAGTGGGACTATCTTTGAGCCTATATTTGCAAATTATCTTAACCCTAAAATCCTCAGTTGAAATCGTCGCGAGGCCGACTTAGTTGCTGAAGATAAAGGATTTTTCTCAATATTTTTTGTGAAAGCGTATCACCCATACGGCGAATAAAAAATATTGAGAAAAATCCTTTAGATTCGGTGAGTTAGGCGGCCACAGTAGATTTCAACTGAGGATTTTAGGTTAACTATCAAGAACAAGAAATTATTCCTCGCACCATGGAAATTTTGCTTCTTGATGATGGTAAAGAACAGTTAAATAAGATTTGTGCTGACCTTATTCCTTACATGCAAGAAGTGATTAAACCTGCTATTATTGATTATTTAAAAGATCATCCAAAGCTAAAAACGTTAGAGCTTCCAAAATACCTAAAAACTGAACTAAGTTTAGAGGATGATTGCTCTGAGAAAATAATACCCGCACTTTGCGCCTAATAAGGCTAGCGCCTTTTCTCAAATAGGCAATAGTATTTTTGATTGTATTCATTTAATTTGGCTCGATAGAATAAGGCTATGCCTGCTAGTTTTAAATGCGTATAATAAAATTCAACCACTTTTTACACATGCTTTTGATAATCAGGAAATGGCTTTATATAATTTATCTGTATCTTTCTATGTATCGGCAGATTTTATGAGTTGCTTATTTGATGAATAAAATCATCAAGATAATCCTCAATCTGCTGAATATTTAAAAATTGTGCAGTATTAAGTAAGCCAACCAGCTGCAAGGTCAAGCGATCTTTAATTTTATTATCTATATCTTTGCCAAATAATTTTAGCATGGCTGTTACACTATTTTTTATAGCTAATAAATGTTTTTGAATAATATCAAAAAATATATCATCAGAAGAAAAAGATAATGGTATATAATGCTTTCTATTTTTTAACAGTAGTTGACATAACGTAATTTTAACACTTTGAAGCTTCTCTGCTCTAGACAAATTCTCTGCAAGAATAATTTCAACTAACTTTATCTCAGCCTCTTTAACAAAAAGTTGCAATACCTCTTGAGCTGATTGCTTTTTTTCATTAGCATATTGAGCCACTGAGGATTTACTTATGAAATTTTTCTGAACAATGGCGCTAACAGAGCTATGATTTTTAAACGATTTTGTTAAAAATTTAAATAGAATTGCCCCACTTAACTTATCTGTTTTTTTTCTTTTCAATTGAGTATGGCGTTTGTTACTGTTGAACATAGATTATCCCCCTAACTTGATCTTTTAAAAATAAGCTAACACATTATTACTTTAGCTTTGTTCAGGACTATTCCCTCTTTCACAACCATAGTCTGAAGTGGGCAAACCGTGTGCAAATGATAAGGTGATTTAGTTTGATATTGCTCTAACCAAATATCAGTTTGCATAACAAAGCTCCATTTAATTGGGCTATTTTAATAGCCCTAAAAGCTTACTTAAATTTAAAATGAATTGTAACCAGGTAAAATAAACAGGTAAATTTTACCCCCTGAATATTGCAATAAAATGATGCGAATTTTTCTAGGAGACACAAATGTAGGATATCAGGTCATAATACTTACATAAAGATGGATTATGATGGGATATTTAATAATTTAAAAGACTAGAAGATTTTTACTGTTCTAAGGAATAGTTAGTTTCTCAATCGAAAAGATAAAAAGCAGCCAATAGGTATAATAAATCGGAATAAATGCTCTTAATAAAAAATAATTTATTCTTCTATTAATGACAACCTAACACAGGCCCTGACAAATGGGCCATTTTCAGCAAAAACGCCTTTTTTGCTTCTATGGATACATTTAGAAAGTTCCAATAGCCTCGCATCAGATCTGGCCATTTCGCTAGTTCGCTGAATTTCACCATAAATATCTTGGTTGCTGTGGAAGAAATCAAAGGCCACATTGTCAACCAGCCTCTTAATTGGCGTCTGATTTATATTTAATTTACCACTCATAGCTTGAGCAATAAAAACCTCGGTTAAGGACTTTAGTTCACGTAGTTCATACATCAAACTAAATTGGTTTTTTACTCTAGGTAATAAATCAAAAAAAGATGGGACTTGTAGTGAATAATAAATTGGAGCTGAACTGTTTAAAGGAGAAAATTTAGCTGGCGCCATAATGGTTGGCAAGTGTATTTTCATCCCATAAATATCTACATAAGCGCTTTGCAGCTTATTTATAGGACCAGATATTGTAGTATCGGAGACGGGCCTAAAGCCAGGTAAAGCGCCGACTCCAATACCGATTAATTGTCGTAATGTTGCTATCATATAAGGTGTGGAATTAAGGCCTATTTCTTCTAAATGATAAGTAAATAGCTGCCATATATGATCGTAACTCACTTTGTTTCGATGGTAACCTGATAGTTCCCAAGCTTCGCTTAGGAGATAACGATGGAATCTTAGCCAGTGTGGATTATCTATATCTTCTTCTAGCCACTCAGGTGAAAAAAATAATATAGTATGTTTCCAGCCTGAAGAAAAATTATTTGAATGAGCAATTTGCTTAAAAATATTATGGTGTGCATTGAGTGCTTTTGGAGGCGGAGATTTAAAAGCATAATGCTTGCGTAAACGTTGGTGTGCATTGAGTTGAGATATTTTTGGAACCATATATAACGATCTTGCACCTGATGAGACAGACCAAGTGCTTTTGGGTGCAAAGGCATCAGGAGGTTCTAAAGCTTCCCATAGTCCAAGCAGAATCCCAGGTTCAAAGAAGGCCAATGACGTAATACGATCCTCAGAAATGTGGTAGACTTCTTGCCCATTTTCAGCCACAAGACCAAGAGGTACATTACGGTAGGTAAGCTGCTTTCTCAAATAGGGAGAAATCCTTTTATCGTAAATGGAGGCAACACTTCCATCATCTAGAGGTATTTGAAGCTCACCTTTATCAATAACGTCGACACCAAAAGGATAATCAATCTTAATGATTTTATATTCTTTGCTAGAAGGATTCCAATCTCTAATAATATCAAAAAGAATCGGATTTGCTTTTTTTATTAATCTAAGCGCCGCATCTCTCTTCAATTCGCGTGCCATATCCTTCACCATGACAATACCTCTTACTTAAAAACGCCTAACCATATCACCGATATACTATTAAGACAAATGAGATTCTTTTGCTCGCCCTTAGTCGAAACAAGAACAAATGATTTTTTTCGCAGCAGGTAGTGACTTGGCAAAGATTTATAGACTCAAACATTATCCGGTGTTAATAACGAAACAAGGTGTTGAGCAATAAAAAAGCTTTTAAGAATGAGGCAAATCAATCACGCCAGAGATTGGCAGACCCAGGCAATAACGAATAACTATTACAGTGAGCTGAAAAAAAATGCCAAGTGCAGCAGAATAAGAAAATATCCACGACAAAGTTATTTGGAACTTGGTACTAGCTGCTCTGAAGTTATAGCCTTTATAAAGATTAAAGATGTATTTATGTCTAACCGCCAACCAGGGGGCAGCTAAGCAAATAGCATAGCCTACGGCTCTTTTAAGAGGATGGAACATTTCATTTTTTGAGCCACTTACATTGCGAAATAAAGGGTCAAAGCGCCTTCCTACCGAAAAAAAAATATATGGCACCAATATACCAATGATTAAGAATAAGTAAGCAGCAGTGTTTTGTAGCCAATTAGTCAATACAATTAACCTATCCATGAATGCGCCCCATCGTCTAAATCTCTCCAAATCTTTTTGTAATCAAGCTGTTCAGCCAGGTGTCCAGCCATATCACCACCAAGCCCGCTGATTCCCCCGGCAATCAATCAGGCCTTCCGGAAGCAGAAATGCAGCAGCCACACCTACACCCATTCCCACGAAGATCTCTGCCCCGAGCTTGATAAACTCTTTTATCTCGTCGCCATGTTCTTTATACACCTCATAAACCTCATGAATATCATTGGCTATTTCAAGCACCATGAGAACATCCTCTTATTATTGTCTGCGCATGCTAACACAGTACAGTAATGAATCAAGTTACAGGTTTATATGATTTCGAGGCTCATCCTTGATAAACATATAAAAGATATTCTGTTTAATAAGCAGGTTCATTCTAAAATAGTCAACCGTTTAGAATACCTCAGCAAGCAGTACGTTACTAAAAAAACCATAAAAGTAACAGTAAGAAGAACACTAACGTTGATGTTTGTACTCATAGGGTAAGGCAAGTGGTTAGCTCTAGCCTCTCTTATATTAAAAATGCTCTTTGAAAGATAGCCAGAAATCAAGCCACCGAAACCTATGGTAATAACCCAGAACCCCGACACCAAGCCTTTTAATGAGTCTGGAAGCAACTCTACAATAAAAGCATAACTGACAGGCCCCACAAAGATTTCAGCCAAACTTGTCATGAAGATAAACAGCATGATGCTGAAAATAAGCACAAGATGATATTGAAGAGAAAGCACCAAAATCCACAACGCCAGGATTGTCAAGAAAATACCAAAAGCAAAGCAAAAAGTAGAGTCTTTAAACCTTAAGAGTAGCCCCTTTTTCCTCTTCATTACGTTGATAACAATGGGCGAAAATATCAACGCCACGATGGGATCAATATTACCAATCCATTGTGGTGCAATAGTATGGTGCCAGCGACGATGCTTAATAAGTGTTTGCAAAAAAGCCATCAATATAGTGGGTGTTATCATGTAAATGGCCCAGAATACAATAGACAGTAGTAAAATAATAAGTACACTCATGCAATGCTTTTTGGATGCGAAATCTGCTGGAGAGAAGAGAAGTTTTTTTGCTATCAAGAGAAAAGATAGCGTGTAAATAAGTAGCAAATAGTTTCTACTTAAAGCGTGGCTTTGCAGAATAAAGTAGCTTATGAGTATGACTAAAAGATAAAGCGTAAAACCAACGGGAAAAGCAGACTTAGCGCGATACTTATCGTTAAAGCGTATACCCTTAAACAACAAAATGACGGTAAAAATAATGAATGTGTTTATCAGAGCATTAAGGATAAATAGGGCACTATAATCATGAAATATAGTAAAAAAACCTGATAATAGATAACCGAAAAGTATACCAAAATTCATTGCAAAGTATAGCCAGATAAAAGCTTCTCGCTTTATTTCTGCTGGTTTTCTATCATGAATTTTAGTCAGCAACATATTAATACATAAGGTTATTACCATACTTCCTGCAACGAAAAAAGAAACAGCAAAGTAAGCGCTAGTCTTTGAGGCGGCTAGCAACCATAAAACACTGCTTATGATCTGAAAAAGTAAACCCAATAAAAAAAGGGATTTAAAGTCAATGAAATTATTGCCAATATAACCTGCTATAATTGGGAAAAAGTAGTATAACGCTATAAAGAGAGAGGTAATATTTACAGCGTGCATTAGACTGAAGTGAATAACATTAGTTAGATAAAGCGTTAAGCTTGAATAAATAAATCCAAAGTTAATTGCTGTGAGAAATCGAATAAGGAATATAAGTAAGCTTTTAGATGATGTGTTTTTAAACATAAGTATTAAGGCTGTTTATCTGGGTCATGAGAAATTTTAACCGCACCTCGGAAGAATGTAGAAGACTCAGCAAAAGGTTTTATTTTATCAAGCTTAACTGAGCTTTGGGTCAGTCTTGAATCTTCCAGGTTTAAATCTTTGGGTGCTTTGATGTTAGGATTTTTAGTTTTCTTTATATGATAGAAGTCTAAATTAACCGCTTTTAAAATATCATCTACGATGGTTTTTTTACATAGACTATCGGGTCCTTTCATGTGCTCAAAAAACAGACTGACAGCTTTTTCCAAATCACTGATGATCCCTGACATGGCTTGGTAGCTACTGGATTTAACAGAAAATATAAGATTTGTTGGATAGTTCATTGAGTAATAAACAGGCTCACTACTGTGAGCTGAAAATCTCTCGGGTATCATTATGGTTGGATAATATTGTAATGGATAAATTTCACTGAAGATGGACTGAAGTAATTTTAATGGTAGGCTATCTTCTGTCACTGCTGGAGAAAAAGCTAATTGGTCGCCTACAATAATAGCTAAAATATGTCTAACAATACTGACTAAATAGGAGTCCACCTTCAGTCTCAACCGAGCCTGTATCACTTCAAATATATAATCGTAATATTTAGCACTTTGTCTAAAGGCATATTTGCTTGCGAGTTTTGCAATAAGATAGTTTTTTATTTTATACCATGCATCATCCTTTTTCATACAATCAACCCATTTTTGAGAAAAAAATAATATCTCAGCTCTCCAGCTGGTTTCAGCAATATTGTTTAATTGTTTAAATAATTTTTGATGTTTGAAGATAGAGTTAGGCGCTACTTCATTATACCCAAAATAATCTTGTATTTTTTTGAAATGAAAATGATTATTAAGGTTTGCTAATAAAAACGTTGACCTAGCACCGGCATTTAGGCGAAACAAGCCCGGTGGAAAATAAGAGCCTTGATTAGTTGCAAATTCTCGCGGCAAGGCAAACATAGAGCCTGGATTAAAACTATAATAGGGTATACTAAAGCTTTCTGAAGGAAAAAATAATTCAAAATTTTTACTGAGCACCATCGCTAGAGGTATACTATTACCAGCATAGGAAAGTGCTTCTATTAATTGGGCATCAGCGGTAGACTTAAGTTCTACTAACTTTCCATCTATAGGGTAATAGAAGCTAGTCTCATCGCCGAGCAGGTCCCCATATGAGTACTCAGCCTTATACATCAAAAAGCTATCATCAGGGGATACTTCATCAATTAGCTTAGCTAACTCGTAGTCTACGGCACTTATAGTCTCTCTACTATCCGACCAGCACAACGTTGTGAGCATTTTGCAACCAGTTGAAAATGTATGTTTTTTTTACATGGAGGATTGTAGCATAAAAAATTAAGGGCTTAAAATACTTGTCTTCAACCCCCTTCAAGCCTATCCTTCCTGGAGCTAGCCAATATTGAATATCTACAGGAGGCTAAGCAAATATCTCCTTGAAATCTAAATAAAATTTTTATAAACAATAATAGGCAATTAAGAGGCAATAATGAAAATAGATAAAGCCAATAGCTGCAATACAAAAAAAATCGCTTCCAAATGTACTGAGTTTGAACCTGTTCTTAAAGAAATTATAGAACTACGTTCATTGCTATTTTTCACTCAAGAAAAAAACCAACAACTTGAGGAATTGCTTTGTTTAGAGAGGTCTGCTAATCGATGTTTTGAAGATTACCTTAAGAAGACAACAAGTAAAAGCAAAATAGCGGAACACTTGGTTGGAGTAGCTGCTAATAATAAAATTTTTTCTTAAAAGTGGATATGACGTCAAAAGTCATTGCCGCTCTCTTGTAAGTTTTATGAAGATAGCTGTAACATTGCAGCACTCAGGAATATTTTTGCTTATGATAATACTCAAACACATTCTGGAAATCTCTTGCAGACTCAAAAGCCAAGATTCCAGGAAAATACACAGGAAATAGCCTATATAGTCCCCGCAGTTGAAACCTCGGGTTTTAGCTGTCTGTCTGCCAGCCATCTTTGAACAATTTTTACTGAAAAAACTTGTCATTTAGAATAGCTAAAATCCTCGTTTTTTCCGTGGAAATTGTCCAAATCTAACTAGAGTCTGTTGACAATTCATTTTCACGCTACAATTTGACAAAATTATTGCGTAGAATTGGATAAACTTGCACATCGCGTTATATAGTTACTGACATAAAAAATAGACGATGGTTTGAAAACAGCGTACCATGATAAAAGTTTAAAAACAGAATAGGTTTGCTTTTTGCAGACAGTATGACAATTTTCCTTGCCAATAAAATCAATCATTTATATCAAACCTATTTATTTCTTATCTGTCAATGAAAAGTTAGAATAGAGAAAATAACTGCTTGATTCTCAACGGTTGGAGAATAAACATGATAAAAATACCTTGTACACTGTTTCGTGGTGGCACATCTAAGGGGCCTTTCTTTCTAAGGGAAGATTTACCTAGCGATGAGACTTTAAGAGATAAGTTGTTATTAAATTTAATGGGCTCTCCACATGAGCGTCAAATTGATGGCATTGGTGGTGGCGATTCTTTAACAAGTAAAGTAGTAATTGTTGGTCTCTCTAAAAGAGAAGATGCTGATGTGGATTATTTGCTTTGCCAAGTGCATATCAATGAGCCTATTGTAGAAACTACACTTAATTGTGGAAATATTTTATCGGCTGTCGGTCCTTTTGCTATTGAGAAGAGGCTTGTGGAAGCGACTCATCCTGAAACGACTATTCGAATTTATAATAAAAATACGGGTGTTGTTATTATTTCTACTGTGCAAACGCCATATGGCAAGATTACCTATGAAGGTAATACGACCATTTGCGGTGTACCAGGGACAGCTGCTCCCGTAAAACTGAGTTTTATCAACGCTATTGGCGCTAAAACAGGCAAGCTACTTCCTACTGGGCAAGTTATTGATGATATAGATGGAATATCTGTTTCCTGCGTAGATGTTGCTGTACCTATGGTTATTGTCTCTGCCGAGTCCGTAGGAAAAACGGGTTATGAATCAAAAATTGAATTAGATTCAGATAAGTGTTTTATGGAAAAGCTTGAAAAAATTCGCAAGGCCGCAGCGCTAAAAATGGGGCTGGGAGATGTTTCTCAATCTATCAGTCCTAAAATATGCATAGTATCAGAGGCTAGAAACGGAGGCTTAATTAACTCTCGTTATTTTACTCCTTTTGATTGTCATGTAGCACACGCTGTATCTGGCGGGCTATGTTTAGCTGCTGCTTGCTTATTGAACGGCTCTACTGCTAATAAATTTTCAACCCTAGTTAGTTTAAAGCAGGGTAGATATGAGCAGGAAGTTGTTATTGAACATCCATCTGGAAATATATGGACATCTATAGTGGTGAATGGGCATTCTGGCAAGGTAGAATTTTCATTAGCTTCGTTTATTAGGACAGCAAGACCCCTTTTTGAGGGGAAAGTTTTTCTTCCTTCTTTAGCATCGACCTGTTTGTAATGATAACCTCTATTTTTTTCGGTGTTAATGCCACCCTTGAGACTCCTCACAAGCGCTTAGAAACAACATGTTATATTTTTTGATAACTGCTCACACCCTTAGCTCTTAATTTCTCCAGCCATAGCCATTTGAACCGATATGTTTAATAAGATGCGTCCTAAAGGCAGCCCTCAAAACAAGACATACTAAGCCGCATTCCACCGGGTAGGCTTGGAAAACCCCATGAGATGGCAGCTGCAGCCGTATTTTTGCTATCAGAAGAAGCCGCCTATATCACGGGACAAGTGCTGTCCGCAGATGGTGGCGCTACTAGCCTTTAAGACTTTTATACCCAATTAACTTGAAGATGCTTGTTTGAGCATTCCATCTAACAAGCATCTTCAACCTAAATTCCGCAGTTGAAATCGTCGCGAGGCTGACTAAGCCGCTGAAGATAAAGGAATTTTTTTCGTCTTTTTTGTGAAGGCGTATCACCCATACGGCGAATAAAAAATATTGAGAAAAATCCTTTAGATTCGGTGAGTTAGGCGGCCGCAGTAGATTTCAACGGCGGAATTTAGGTTCAAGTTAATCGGGTATACTCTTACAAGCGAGGCCTGGGCATCACCTCCTCAGGGTCACTCATCTTTTTTTAAAACCTCTGGGTTCGCAACACTAACTTTTGCACTTTTAGCTAAAATTGCGTCTATATTTTTAACTAAGGTTACAGCAGCGTTAGTTAACGCTTGATTCGTTGTAGCCGCTATGTGCGGCGTTAATAGTGCATTGGGAAGTCCTACTAAAGGAGAGTCAAACTCAGTCCCCTCTTTTTCAAACACATCAAATGCCACGCCCAAAAGTTTAGAGTCTTTTTTACGCAATTCTGCAGCTACAGCCTTTTCATCGACTAAATAGCCTCTGGCTGTATTTATGAAATAAGCATCTTGCATTAGCTTTATCTCAGTTTCACCGATGAGATAACCTACATCCCGAGGAGCAGAAGCATGCATAGAAATAATATCTGACTTGTTTAACAAATCTTGCAAACTTGAGGCAACTACAACACCTGAAACCTGTTTAATCTTTTCAGGTGTACGCGTATAAGCCATAACGGACAACCCCAGCGCTTGAGCTTTTAGAGCAACTTGCTGTCCAATATGCCCGAACCCAATAAGCCCTAAGGTTTTGCCCTCAAGCCCCTCAGCAGGAGGAATTTGATACTTTGACCAAGCATGCTTATGCGTTTCCGCATTATAAATATGGCTACTCCTTGTCAGAGCTAAAGCTTGCGCAATAACAAACTCAGCCACAGCACTGGCATTGGAGCCTGGCGCATACGTCACAGCAATATTGCGCTCCGTTGCTGTTTCTAAGTCTATGTGCGACACGCTACTACCGGCTTGACCTAATAGATGAAGTGGTTGCTGCAGGGATGATGAACTTAATGCTTTTAACAATCGTTCATTAAAATTCACTACAAGCCTTGCTACAATAACCGAATACCCATCAGCACGTTCAACTTGCGCTGTGAACTCGTTAACATCTCTAGGATTAAATTCAACCTGAGCAATGCTTGGATAACACGTTTTTAAAAAATGTCGCTCCTTCGGATGTAGATTATAAATATTACAGGTAAGCTCAGTATTTTGCAATCTAGACCAATACATCATACTATTTCTTAATGCCATACCTGGAGCTAAGTCCTGCAGAAAAATCCGTTTGGCCTCTTTCATTCTGCCTATAGGTCGCTTAAAAAAGTAATTCATCAATTTACCTCTGTTAAGTTAATCTCATAAAGGGGTTGAGCCTCACACTGGAAAAGTTATCAACCCCAAGTTTTTTAAAATAGTGTATCAACACAGAAGCGGGCATAACAAACAAAGAAGTAAATATGACTTTTAACAAAACAGACCACATAACTAAATGAGCAATAAAAATGAACTTAGACCCCGTGGCTGTATCTATCAACCAACGACGAAAGCCCAAGCAGCTTGGAAGAGTGATTTACAGTTGCGACAACAAATCATCAAGCGCTGTCAGAATAACAATATACTGTATGCCAATCTTGCAGATAAACCTAAAACGCAATTACCTATTTATCAATACGCACCGGGCAAAGCGTGTCCCACAGGATAAATCAAACCATGAAGCAACTACTAAAACATCTCGAACTAATAGGACTGATAACTATAAGTATAGTTCTTTGCAATACTACCACAGCCGCCCAAGTGCCTGTGCAATTGTATCTTAAGGTATAGCCTAGTGAGTTGATTGTTTTCTGAACGGGCAATAAAATGCCTCAAGCAGTCAAGATCATGGCTGTCAGAGGCGTGAAGTGGTAGTACGGTTAGCAATTGCACACAATAGTGCGCGAGAATCTTGGTACGCCACTTCACATATTATTAACAAGATCTCGAACAGTAGGTTGAACTTAAAGTTCGTATAACAATGTTGAGACACGTTAACAACAAGAGGAAGATAACGCGATGATAGAAAAAGATCAACTAGCCAGCGCTGAATATATTGGGGCAGATATATCAAAAGATAAAATTGATGTGTATTTTTCGATACAAGCGACCCATAAGACGATAAAAAACACAGAGGAAGGGATACGAAAATTTATCAAGACACTTGATAGAACAAGCCAGCCTTTAGTGGTTATGGAGTATACGGGCGGGTATGAAAAAGTCTTCTGTCAATTACTTGCACGGGCAGATATTGGCTTCCATGCCTCCTGTCCTAGCCGAGTATATCACTTTGCAAAACAAAAAGGGTATTTTGCAAAGACAGACTCACTTGATGCAGAAATTATTGCTCAATTTGGAGTTCAAGAAAAGCTTGAAGCGAATACACCAGCGAGCCGAGTTGAGATTGAGCTTAATGAACTATCGAGCAGACGCGGGCAGTTAGTAGATACATTAGTTGCTGAAAAAAACAGATTAAAATCACATTTATCTAAAGTAATAAGAAGCTCGATAAAACGCACGATTAAACAACTAGAAAGAGAAATCCTACTGATTGAAGAGAAGACAAAGGCACGTATAAAAAAGGATGAAAAGAAGCATGAAGTGTTTAAACGTCTACAAACATTCAAAGGGGTTGGAGAAAAAGTGGCCATGGGATTGGTCTCAGGATTGAATGAATTAGGGCGCTTAAGTCGCACAGAGATAGCGGCCTTAGTAGGAGTTGCGCCGAAAAACCACGATAGCGGGCGAAAGACAGGGAAGCGCAGAATTATGGGGGGGCGATTTACCATTAGGAAGCTACTGTATATGTCTGCGCTTGTTGCTATCAGACACAACCCTACGATGAAAACCTGTTATGAAAAACTCAAACAAAAAGGGAAAGCGTCAAAAGTGGCACTTGTTGCCGTGATGCGACGAATAATTATCACGTTGAATGCTATGCTACGTGATGAGGTTGATTACAAAGCGCCTTGTTTGGGTTAAGAGCTTTTGGTAAAGGATGGTCCGCCGATTTGTCCACAAGTCCACAAGCCAGGAGGTCTTTATTTAACCGTATAGGCTTGTGAACCCTGTGGTCAAATCGGCTAAAATTTTTACCATTGGGTGCCTGTTCAGACTTGACTTTCAAGACAGTAGATTCCCGTTACACATAATGAAAAACAAGGCACCCTTCGAATTGCATCCACGAAGTAATAAAGGCGCTTTTAAGGATGAGGTAAATCAACCACGCCAGAGATTGGCAGACCAAGACAATAGCGAATAACCACCACAACGAGTTGGAAAACCCAGCCAATCGTAGCAGAAAAAGCAAACACATAGCTTGTCTTTTTGCCCTTTAGAGCATCGGTGCTAACGGTTTGCCAGAGCAACGGCGTTGCCCGACCATGCTTAGTAATCAAACGATTTGTTTATCTTTAGCAAATACGGTCCAGTCCATGGCGACAATAATTTGGCTGACTATTAACGTGCCGCTCGTTAGCGTACCGATGACAGCATTGCTGAGTGAAAGCCGCTGCTTGCTGTGTAATTGCATCTCAAATTGGCTATCAATAAAACCCTTAACTTCTGCCAGATTTTTCGTTACTATGGGCTTGATCATCACACGTACCTCTTTGTAGGTGGTTTATTCAGCCTGTATAATGATCCTCTTTCTCAATAAAATTAACCGATTATATCATATTTATTTATTCCACGCTGTTTGTTCCTTAAACATAAATGAGGGGGATCAGTAAGGAGTTTGAACTATTAAATAATTTAACATTAACTACCATTGCTTGAATAGTAAAGGAATAGCTCTGCAATGTACATAAAAAAATTTAACACTCATATTTTAAAGATACCTCTTAATTATCCTATTAAAATGCGTTATTCAACAGCAAACAATCTCTATTGCGTGCTGCTCAGTCTAAGCAATGCCGGTGGCGATATTGGCCAAGGTTTAGTGAGAACCTCAAATTTTGAGCTTGCTAAAGTTATCATTGGCAGTTTAGAAAATTTATTTTTACCTTTATTATTAAAAGAAAGCTTCACCTCAACTTCAGAAATCTGGTTTTCCCTATGGAAAAAATACCGAAACCACCTGCAAGCTGGGGCCTCCCGGTATGCACTTGCTATCCTGGATATGGCGCTCTGGGATATCCAGCTCAAAGAAAAATCTCTCCCTTTGCACTGCGTAAAAGACAAAAAAAATCTCCTCCTCTGGTTTATGGTAGTGGTGGCTGGTTAGGTGAAGAGCTCTCAACAACGATGAATGCTATAGCATGGTACCTAGATAAAGGCTGTAATATTTTCAAAATTAGAATAGGGACTGAAGAGGATGCAAGTCGCTTGTTGTATTTGAGAAAGCATTTTGGAGAAAAAATAAAGCTTGCAGTTGATTATAACCAGTATTTCCCTAACGTAGATTGCGCTATAACAGCATTAAAAATGCTGGAAAAATTTGACTTGCTTTGGGTAGAGGAACCTTTGTTTAGTGAAAGTTTAGTAGATCTTTATGAGTTAACAAGTAAAAGTAAAACACCTATAGCTGTAGGTGAAAACTGCCATACAGCATGGCAAATTAACGATATTTGCAAATTGACAAAAGCAAAGATAATTCAGTTAGACCCAATTCATCAAGGTGGGATAACAGGTTTTTTCGATGCGCTCAATACCACAGAGGCTTTCCAAGATAAAATTATCACATCTCACTTGTTCCATGAACTATCTTGTAGTCTATTAACTAGAGCCAAACAAAGTTATATAGAGCATGCTAGGCTTTTCCCTAATGACCTTTTTACTGAAAATTTTTCTATAGAAGATGGGAAAATTTATCCACCTGATATACCAGGCCATGGATTATATGTTTCTGATATGGTTGTGAGAAAATATAAGATGTAATGATAACGGGTGTTGGTTTTTTGATGCTGTTTTCAGCCCAGACTTGGAGAAAACAGCCAAGATCGGCTTAACGTGGTTAAAATTTTCCGGCATTTGATCATGATGGGCTCTAAATACTAGGGTCTGTTGACATTTCATTTTTGCAAGCGAAATTTGAAGGAACGGAGGGCAAATTTGTGTTTATTTGAGGCAGTATAGTGAACTATATAACGAAAATATACGCAAACTTGCACCCGTTTTATTCAAATTGTAGCGTGAAAATGAATTGTCAACAGACCCTAAGTGTTAATACTAACTAGATGCTTTTGCTCTACTATTTATCCCCAAATAATTGACAGATTGCGGCTCTTCCCTAATTTAAGGGAGAAAGCCCAAATGGGTCTTTCCCACTTATTAATACCCTCATCGCAGCACATCAAATGTCACAGCCATAGATAAAAAGATACAAAAAAATATTTATAGTGTAGTCGTTCTGTAGTCGATTGAGATTTGGCAGTCGATTTTTTGAGGAGAATATTGACTTAAGCCTTTGATTTTATTGGTGGGCCCAGTAGGACTCGAACCTACGACCAAGGGATTATGAGTCTTGACAAACCAGCACATGCCAATATAAAAAACAATAAATATCAATGAGATGCGTTATTTTTGATTGAGAATGCTGTTGCTGAGTGCTGATGTTTATTGCTCCTTGCTGGACTAAATTTGGTACCTAAAGAATTGAAAAACAACCTCAAATTGTAATTCGTAACATAACATGCTACAATTAATAATGATTAAGAGCTGGCAGCATAAACTCGACTATCAAGTTTTTGACGCTGTAGGCTGAATTCTGTATTATTTTCCGCACAAATTTATATCAGGGTGCGACACGGGATGATTATAGGCGAAGGATTACCATTCATAAAAGATTATGTAGAATTACTCAATGATGCTATCAAGCAGCATTCTCCAGAACAGAAATTGAGCAAGCTACAGTGTTACTGGTTATCCTTTGTCATATTGGGCTTAATCATTACTAATTCATTATGCTGGGCTCGATTTGAGCGATTTAGTTGCGGAAAATATAGTGCAGCAGCCATGTGTTGGATGTTTAAAAAAGCAAGAATTGCGTGGGAGTTATTGTTAAAAGCCAGCGTTATTAAATTAATAGAACGATATGGCATTAAATCAGGCGTGCTTGTGATTGATGACACAGATAGTGAGCGCTCTAAAAACACAACAGAAATTGCAAAGGTGCATAAAATACGTGACAAAAAGCATGCTGGTTTTTTTAGTGGCCAAAACATTATTTTTTTACTATTGGTCAGTGATACGTTAACGATTCCTGTTGGTTTTAGATTTTATGAACCAGACCCAGATATTTCAGCATGGCGTAAAGAAGATAAACGACTAAGAAAGAAGGGTATACAAAAAAAATACCGGCCAAAAATGCCGGGGCGCAATCCAAATTACCCAACTAAAATATCATTGGCAATAGAGGCACTTAGTGACTTTACGTCTAATTTTAGTGACTTAAAAATCAAAGCTGTAATTGGAGATACTTTTTATGGCAACAAAGAATTTTTTGATGGTGCTGTCGCTGCTACTGGACAAGCCCAGGTATTAAGTCAGATTAAAAAAACTCAACTGATTAATGTTAATGGTCGCTTTATTCAGGTACAAAAGTTTTTTGAAAACTACCAGGGTAAAACTGAAGAAATCACACTGCGTTTTAATAAAAAGAAAATAACTTATCGCGCTGCTAAATTTAAGGTAAAGGCACATAATAAAAGGTTGCGCGTTATTGCATTAAAATATGAAGGTGAAGAAGATTATCGCTATCTAGTTGCCAATGATGCAACTTGGCTTGACGTTGACATTATAAAAGCCTATTCGCTCCGTTGGCTTGTGGAGGTTTTTATACAAGACTGGAAATCCTATGAAGGATGGAACCAGCTGGCTATGCAAAGAGGTGTTGATGGCTCAGAGCACGGATTGTTAATCAGCCTCTTGAGTGACCATGCGCTCCATTTTCATCAGGATCAAACGGACTTGCATAAAAACAAAGGTCTAGCAGCTACGGTTGGATCGCTACGAGAGAAAGTCATGATGGAGTCGTTGACTGCTTTTATAGAGGAAATTGTCACAAGTGAAGACCCACAGGCTATGTTTAAAAAATATACGGATAAAATTTCTCAGCTTTTTCAACTTAAAAGTTCCGTAAAACATATGCGTGGTGCTGATATAGGAGCACTTCAAATGCTAGATGCGTGATGAAAATTTCAAAAACTTGATAGTCGAGATAAAGGCTTAAAACGCTTTTATGAAACAGGGTCTACCGCAAAAATACAAGCAAAACATGCAGATAGGTTGCATGACATCCTGCAGGCATTAGATGTTATTACTGAAGCTGAACAAATGAACTTACCGAGCTTGAAGTTTCATCAGCTTAAAGGCAAGTTAAAAGGTTTTTATGCGGTAACGGTCAGTGGAAACTGGCGCGTGATTTTTACCCTTGACGGTAAAGATGTCGTCTTGGTCGATTATTTAGATTATCATTGATGAGAGGTGTTATATGATCCACAACCCCAAACATCCAGGCCTTATGGTCAAAAGCCTGTGTATAGAGCCGCTATCTTTATCCGTTAGTGAAGCGGCTGAAGCACTAGGCATTGCACGCCCTACTTTATCTAAGCTACTAAACGGACATATGGGCATCAGTCCAGAGATGGCGGTGCGTTTGTCCATTGTTTTCAATAGTTCTGCGGAGTTTTGGATTAATTTACAGGCAACCTATGATCTATGGCTTGCTGAGAAAAAACGTAAGCAACTTAAATTAAAGCCACTAAAGAAAGCAGCTTAAGCTTTTGCATTATTAACGTCATTATCCTAAATTCCGCAGTTGAAATCGTCGCGAGGCTGACTAAGTCGCTGAAGATAAAGGCTTTTTTCCATCTTTTTTGTGAAAGCGTATCACCCATACGGTGAATAAAAAAGATGGAAAAAAATCCTTTAGATTCGGTGAGTTAGGCGGCCGCAGTAGATTTCAACTGCGGAATTTAGGATTATACTAACTGATGGAAAATACTATCCAGCGTATTAACCTGTGACATTAAAAAACCCTCCACATGCCCCAAATTTCCATCCTGAATAGGCTTTACTTGGTGGCGTAGAGTCTTGACACTTTCCGTCAAACTAACGTCTGAGATCACAGAATAAGCGTTAACAGTACCAGCAGCCCTAACAGTAGGATCGGCGCTTAACTCGGCAGTGATCGCTGCCAGAGATTTATCAGCGATAGACGTTAAAAGTATCCCTTATTTTTTTAAAAAATTCACTGGTTTGTGGCTCTCTAGGATATTTAGCTTCAAGTATATTTTTTGTTGCAATTTCTGACTCACAAATACCTTTGCGCGCCAATGTTTTATAAATAGCCCCTTTATCCCTTTTCTTCTTGAAAGCATTCAACATAAAAACACCTTGTTGTATACAAAAGAAATCATAATTCTTTTCAAGGGCTTTTGTCTTCTGTTTAAATAAAAACTTTTCACGCTCTATAGGAGTTGTGATAGAGAACCTCCTAATTAACAGGGACATCAACCATCCCAGAGATTGGCAAACCCAGGCAATAACGAATAACTATTACAATGAACTGAAAAAAACTGCCAAGTGCCCCAGAATAAAAAAATAGCCATGCCAGAGTAATTTGGAACTTGGTACTATCAGCCCTGAAATCATAGCCTTTATAAAGTTTAAACATGTATTTATGTCTAACAACCCACCAAGGTGCCGCCAAGCAAAAGGAGTAGCCTACGGCTCTTTTTAGAGGATGAAACCTTTCATTTTTTGAGCCACTTACATTGCGAAATAAAGGGTCAAACCGTCGCCGTACTGAAAAAAAGATATAAGGCATCAGGATAACCATAACTGCGAACAGGTAGATAGCAACATTTTGCAGCCAATTAGCCAATACAATTAAACTATCCATAAATACGCCTCATCATCTAAAACTTCCCAAATCTTTTTGTAATCAAGCTTTTCAGCCAGGTGTCCAGCCATATCACCACCAATCCCACCAATCCCACCAATTCCTCCAGCAATCAAAGCGCCTACCAGGCCTTCCGGAAGCAGCGCTGCGGTGAGAATAGTTGCACCCATTCCCACGAAGATTTCTGCCCCTAACTTGATAAACTCTTTTATCTCGTCGCCATGTTCCTTATACACCTCATAAACCTCATGAATATCGCTGGCTATTTCAAGCGCCAACATACCATGGCTGATTTTCTCAGCATAGTGCATCACGTTGGTTAACCAATCCACTTGCTGAAAGGAAGTTTCCCACAGCAAGGAATCGCTAATCTCACCATAGTTATGAAAAAGGTCTCGGTGTACTAAAAGATTGTAGCTGACTTTAGCAAGACGCCTAGCCACACGCATCGCCGTGGTGTATTTTTCATCAACTTCTTTATAGAGGTCTTTTAGAATGGCTTTAATTTCTGGCTCGTAACGCTCACTGTACTCAGCTACCGCATAGTTTCTCGCGTTATCTGTGAATCGATAAATGGCGTCATGGAGCTCATGAGCTTCTTTACTGATATGCTCAATGCCGCGGTCTATAGAACCCCAGCCAAAGGCTTTTGTCTCTTCTTGATGTTCCTTTAAAAAATGGGATGCTTTGTTTCTCTTATGGTGTAAATATAAGGAGGCTTGCTCAATATGCACTTGTGCTTGGCTTGCAGCTAGCTCTAAATCAATCCGCGTATTTCTGAGTAACCATCTGAGCTTAAACCGATTCATGGGCGGTGCATAATTTACCTTGATGCACGCGAGTTGATAGTCTTGGGCCACCAAGGGGTCTATGTCGTCTATATCTCTTCTAGGCAACCAAATAAACGTATTGGGGGACAGTGGAATATAGCCCTGATTGACATAAGGCCGCTCGCCCCCCACAAAAGCCCGCTTATCAGGATTAGCTTCAAGCACACGGCCCATGTAGTCTTTTATCTCGGAATAAGACTGTGTGCAGTATCGATACCGACAGACGGTTTCTAAATCATCTTTTTCGCCAGTCAAATGTAACATATGGGTCTCGCTTGGCACCTCATGTGCCGATTAAACGTTAAACAGGGCTTAGCTCGCCACGCCGGTTTCTAGGTCGTATAACATCGCACGAGGAGCACCCAGGCTATGGTTGCTATTGGAGCTTACGAAGCGTTTTTGGATTTGGGTGTAGTTGAGCTGAATGATTTCAAGAGGTCTCGCCCCGTTTGTTATGGTGCGGTAACTACCAGCGACAGGTTACGGTCGTTATCATGGCCTGGGTTTAAGGCACCGATATAACGGGTGACAGCATCCTCAACGGACTCTAGCTGAATAGCGCCTTCGTGGCCGGTGCGAGACACGCCACCGGTGACGCCTTCAATCGTCATATAAATACCCATAGGTACACTCCTCTATACAAAATAATGGTAAAATAAAACTGCGGCAAGAATACAGGCAAAGAAAACCAAAAGCAAGTGTTTTTGTATAAAAGTACATTTGTCTATTTTGTTACCTATCTTGGCGTAATGAGGTGACAACCCTTCCGCCATACTGGGCACTCTTATTTTTTTGCCTTGTTTTTTCCATGTCTAACCCGCGTTTTCCCCTAGAAGGTTTTTTACGCCCACCTTATGAATGGGTAAGTAGCCTAGCATTGGGCTTATCGGGTGGATTAGGGCTTTCAGGCTTATTCATGCCTGTCTCTTTAGAGGCGATATCGATGAGCAGCGCAGTGTTAGTACTGGGGCTTTGGCGTGCCTATCAAGGTTTTTATATTGTGCGTTACCGGCGTCATTTAGGACATTTGCCTGCTTATGCCTTATCCTCTGCTGATTTGCCGCGGTTATCCAAGGCATTGTTCTTGGAAGGAGCAAAGTGTCGGTTTACCCTTATCAGAGCGTGTGGGCCATACACTTGTGCTGGGCACAACCCGGGTGGGTAAAACACGTTTGTTGGAAATCCTAGCGGCACAAGCCATTGCGCGGGGTGAGGTGGTTATTGTGTTTGACCCCAAAGGCGATGTGGCGTTGTTACGGCGTTTGTATGCGGAAGCAGAGCGTGCCGGACGCTTGGCAGATTTGCGAATTTTTCATTTAGGGTTTCCAAAAAGTTCATGTCGGTATAATCCCATTGGCGATTTTGCCCGTGTTACAGAAGCGGCTAATCGTTTAACCTAAAATCCTCAGTCAATCGCGACTTTTTAGCGTAACGGGTTGGTTTAGATAGGAAAAAGAAAAAGTCGGAATACACCTCATTGGTGATGGAGTGCTTTTTCTTTTTGCTAGATGAATCAAGACGTTACTGCTAAAATCGTGATTTGACTGAGGATTTTAGGTTTAACAGCACCTTTTGTATATTCCCATTGAATCGATCAAGCAAAATTATTTTGTCGATCACTGCCTTTATCTTCGGTTTGATCATACTTGGTGATCGACGGGAGTCAAGTTATTTCCCACTTTTCTAACAGACTCACCCGCAATATCAAAGCAATAAGCATTATTCACTAATCGATCACAAATAGCATCAGCAATCGTGCCGTCACCAATGTAATCATGCCAATGGGCTGTCGGTAACTGCGATGTGATAATCGTCGCTGTTCGGCCACAGCGGTCTTCAAGCACTTCCAATAAATCTCGGCGGCCTTGCCTGTCCAGTTGATCAATGCCCCAGTCATCGAGGATTAAAACGTGCTTTTTAGCCAAACGCTCTAGCAACTTACCGTAGCTACCATCAACATGAGAAATCCGCAAAGCCTCCACCAACCGCCCAACGCGGTAGTAAAGAACAGCGTGTAAGCGCCGGCAAGCAAGTTGACCAAGCGCACAAGCCATATAACTTTTGCCAACGCCCGTAGGCCCTGTGATGATGATATTACGCGCTTGCGTTATCCACTGCCCATGAGCTAGTTCTTTGAACTGTTGCTGATTAAATTGTCGTGGTAAGCGATAATTAATCGCTTCATAACTCGCCTGTGGATAGCGTAACTTTGCTAACTTTAACAAACGAGCTTGTCGCTTATTTTCTCGTAAACATAACTCTCTATCGGTCATGATAGTCAAGGCGTCACTAAGACAAAGGTCTTGAGGCGATGTAGGTTGACTTAATTCCGTATACGCCTCTATAAAACCGTGTAAGCGTAATTGAATCAATTTATCGTGCGTGTGTTGGTCCATAGATAGGTTTCCTTCTCGTGTTAATGATAATAGGTTGAGCCACGAATATTGGCGTGTGACGGTGAGGTAAAGTCTTTCTCTTGTTCAGGTGGGTTTTCCTGATTGTTTTCAAGCCTATTCTTTAAGACAGACTCTAGCGAACGAAAGCTTATCGTTTGGTTTTGCATAACATATTGGCAAGCAGCGACAAATCGTTTGTTACCATAGGTCTTGTCTAGCCGTTTTAATCCGAGAAAGGAACGATAGCAGCATTCAGGATGTGGCTGTGTACGAATAAGGTAGTGGGCAACGTCTGTGACAGGCTGTGCAATACGTTGTGCCCACTGTAAGAAACTAGCCGGCGTCCATTGTGCATGGGCCTGGTGTGCTGCTGGCATATGCGCGGTTAACGTTGTTTTCTCTCCGATAATTTCTTGGCGTAAATGGCTTGCAATACGCTGGCCATCTCGATAAATTTCCACCTGTTGGCGACTTAAACGGTAATCCACCGTCTGATTGATATGCTGATAAGGTACACTGTAGTAGTGTCCCTCAATGCAAACATGATAATCAAGTCCGACTTTAACGCGTTTTATGATGGCATGCTCATACCGTTGACTAGGTAGTGGTGCTAAGGTTGATTTTTCTAGTGCTTCAAACTGTGAACGTCGGCTGCCCGTCAATTTTTGAAAGGGTTTATCATTGAGTTGTTTGAGTAAAGGCTTAATCGCGTCATTGAGTTCATCAATAGAGAAGAACTTTTGATGGCGTAACGGTGCCATGATAGCGCTTTCTACAAGCTTAACAGCCGCTTCTACTTTGGCTTTATCTTGTGGTTTGCCGGGACGTGTTGGTAGCACGGTGGTATGATAATGACTGGCCCAAGCGGTGTAATGTGGATTTTTTTCTGGGTCATAATAACAAGCGTGAGTAACACCGGCTTTTTCATTATCAGGGATTATCAATTGGGGTACGCCGCCAAAGAACTCCAACATCTTAGTATGGCTTTCTAGCCAGTCAGGTATGCTACGCGTTAACGTGGCATAGACAAAGGTGAAATTGCTAGCGCCTAAGGTTGCTACAAATATTTTTGCTTGTAGGCTTTCTCCTGATTGTGGATGATAAATCGTGAGGGTGGGACCTGCGTAATCAACAAAACATTTTTCGCCGGCTTTGTGTACCTGACGCATGACAGGATTAAGTTGTTTGGCAAACTCACGATAACGTCGACAGAACTCCGTATAACTGTAAGCTGCGCGTTGATAACGTGCCTTATACTCTTGCCACAACAGCTGTAAAGTGACACCTTTTTGTTTAAGCTCATGATGCACCGTTTCAAAGCAGGGTAACTGTTTGCTTTTGGATGAACTCAAGGTTAGTTGCTTACAATAAGGCTCTAATGCAGCCACCAGGGCTGAGTCTGTCATCTGCTCAGGTAGTGGCCATGTTAACCCAGCGTCGGTAAACGCTCGCGTGTAGTAGCTGACGGTACTTGCCGAAATACTAATGGATTTACTGATATCTCGGTTGGATAATTTGCAGCTAAACTTGAGCCGCAATACGTCTTTTAATCTTCTCATCGTTAATCTCTTTGGGTTCATAACCACCAGTCCTGCTTATGTTGAGTACAGGCTGATAATTTATTACACGGAGAAGATAAAATACAGTGTTAAGTTATTGTTATTATTAGACTATTATTTTGTCGATCGCTTGTTATTGGTTGTCGATCACTTATTCTTAAACTCTTTAAAAAGTGATCGACAAAATGTAAGCGTCTCATCAACCCCATCTTTTAATCCCCGCTAACTTTATCCATACTATCCAGGTTCATTAACCACAGGAGAGAAATATGACAACAAAAACCTACAGCCCCGAACAACGCCAAGCTTTATTAGCAGCTCAAGCCGCCAGCGGCCTATCAAAACCTGCATTTTGTAAACAAGAGAATATCGGCTACTCTACGTTCAAAAATTGGGGGCGCCAAAAGCCAATCAATAGTAACAAAAAAATATTAACAAGCGACAATAAATTTCAGCCCATCAAACTATCTGCACCCACGCCACCCGCTATGCTGCGACTACGCAAACCCTGTGGCTTGCTTATCGAATTACCCTTGGATATTCCTCATCAGCAATTAAAATCTTTATTGACAGTATTAGAAATTTAGTCATGATAACGTTCAACGACAAACTAACTATTATGGTGGCCATGGCACCCGTCGATATGCGCTGCTCCATCGATGGCTTAACCTTAAAAATAATTTCAACCTTTGAACAAACACCGCAGTCGCCAACGCTATTTTTATTTCATAACAAAAAAGGCGATAAAGTCAAAATGCTACTGTGGCACAAAAATGGTTTTGTGATGCTGTATAAACGGCTAGAGCAAGGACGCTTTAAGTTTCCTCGGCACCACGACGACATTCTGAATATCAGTCATGCACAACTCTACGGTTTGCTAGCTGGTTTTGATTTCATGCGTATGGCCGATTATCCCGAGCTTGATTTTAGTCATTATTGTTAAAAAAAACATAGGATTTCATGGTGTTATTTGGTATAATAACACCATGAAAACAAAGGCAAAAAAAGAAAAAACAACCAACGCCGCACTCTTGCAGCGCGTTCAATTATTGGAAGAAACAGTAAAGTCTTACGACAAAAAATTAAAACAATCCGATGACAAATACCAACGCCTACTTGAACATTATAACCTTCTAAAGCATTTTCGCTTTGCTCGTAAAACAGAAAAAAATAGCCAACAGTTAGGACTATTCGATGAAGCAGGGATTAGCTTAGAAACCGACAACCCGCCTGAAGACAAAAAAGCCGCTGCAACACCCAAACAAAATGCCAAACCCAAAAAACGAGGTAAGCGTAAACCATTACCTACGGATTTGCCCCGTGAAGATATCATCGTTGATGTCAGTGACGCAGAAAAGAATTGTGATTGCTGTGGCAAACAACGCCCCTGTCTTGGTGAAGAAACCACTGAAAAGTTAGACATTGAACCCATTAAGATTAAAGTCATTTGCTACCGCCGCCCTAAATATGGCAATTGTTGCGAAGATAAAACAAATGGCCATGAAGGCGTGCTCACCGCCAAGTTGCCCAACCTTTTTTTACCCAAATCGATAGCAGCCCCAGGATTGGCTGCACAGATTATCACGTCAAAATTTGAAGACCACCTGCCACTCTATCGACAAACCGCCATTTGGAAACGTTACCACGTTGATTTAAGTCGCGCAACGCTTGGTAGGATTGTGATTAACAGCATGGCACACTGTCAGCCTTTGTATGAATTGCTCAAAGAAAAAATTCTCAATCAATCCTATACGCAAGTAGATGAAACCCCACTTAAGGTACTTAAGAAAAATAAACAAGCTTACATGTGGGTGTATGCCGCCGGCCCACCTGATAAAAGAACCATCGTTTTTGATTATCAGCCCTCACGTTCGGGCCAACACGCCAAGGATTTCTTGGAAGGCTTCAAGGGCCATGTGCAATGTGATGGCTACAGTGGTTATCATTGGCTAGCTAACAGCACCAACATGAGTCGCGGCGGTTGCATGGCGCACGCCCGGCGCAAATTCCATGACGTGTTAAAAATCAGCAAAGCCGAAGGACTGGCGCAACAAGCCGTGGACATTATTGGCAGGCTGTACGACATTGAAAAAATAGCCAGAGAAAACGCATACAGCGAACAACAGCGTTACCAACTACGTCAAGAAAAAGCGCTGCCGATTATTGAAGAATTAAAAACCTTCTTGGACACAAACAAAGACAAAGTACCGCCACGTCATAAGCTAGGTGAAGCCTTTACCTACGCACTGAACCAATGGCAATATTTGGTTGCGTATTTAGATAATGGTGCTTATGAAATCGATAACAATATCGTGGAAAACCTTATTAGACCCTTTGCCATTGGCCGAAAAAACTGGCTATTCCACGGTAGTGACGAAGGCGCCAAAGCCGGCGCTAGGTGTTACAGCTTAATCGCTACCGCGAAAGCCCACGGCCTGGAACCCTTTGCTTATCTTAATTATGTCTTTAACCACATCGCTCAATGCCAGAGCCGTGATGACATTGAAAAACTGCTACCGCACAACCTAACCACTGACATCATCACCCCAGTGGTCTCTAACAACTAATATTTAAAAGTTAAGACGGGGTTGTGAGGCGTTTACGACAAAATAATAATGGTTGATCGATAAAAATCATAATAACCGATCGACTACATAATAATGACTGATCGATTCAATGGGAATATACAAGCGGCAGCGAAGCAATCCAAATTAAATCCTAGGAAAGTTTAAACCACGAAGCGATAGACTCTGCACACATAGTGCCTTGCCTTGTTCAAGAGAAGGCATACCCATTTGTCATTTATTAAAAAAATAGGATAAGTCAGCCTACCACCCTGGATTGCTTCGCTGCCGCTCGCAAAGACGAGTAAGAGAGCACGTAAGCCATTGAAAGGCAATGCTTCTTTTATGGTGTGCTCGTTAGTTTATGACTCAGTACGGTTTGCTTTCATAAGAAATGATGAACGCACAAGCACATCCAAAATAGGACAAGTCAGCCCGTCACCCTGGATTGCCGCGCTGCCGCTCGCAAGGACGAGTAAGAGAGCACGTAAGTCATTGAAAGGCAATGACTCTTCTATGGTGTACCCGTTAGTTTATGACTCAGTACGGTTTGCTTTCATAAGGCATGATGAACGCTAAGAAATGATGAACGCATAAGCAAACGCTAGAGAAGCCATTACCTATCAATGACTTACGCGCCTCCTACCGTCCCACCCACGGTTAGCTCATCAATTTTCAACGTAGGTTGTCCCACCCCCACGGGCACGCTCTGGCCGTCTTTACCACAAACGCCAATACCTGTATCCAGCTCAAGATCATTACCCAACATAGAAATTTTCGTCAAGACATCAGGGCCGTTACCAATCAATGTCGCCCCTTTCACCGGGCGGGTAATTTTCCCGTTCTCGATGAGATAAGCTTCACTGGCAGAAAAAACAAATTTACCCGAGGTAATATCCACTTGACCACCGGCAAAATTCACCGCGTATAAACCATTATCCACGGATGCAATAATCTCTTCGGGCGTTTGTTGCCCCGCTAACATATACGTATTCGTCATTCTGGGCATGGGAAGATGCGCATAGGATTCTCGCCGGCCATTGCCCGTGGGCGCCATACCCATTAGGCGGGCATTCAGACTGTCTTGCATGTAGCTTTTTAGAATACCATTTTCGATGAGTACGGTGCATTGTGCGGGCGTACCTTCATCATCCATATTCAAAGAACCACGGCGTCCCACAAGCGTTCCATCATCCACCACCGTACAACCCGGTGCCGCCACGCGTTCACCAATGCGCCCGGTAAAGGCAGACGTACCTTTGCGGTTAAAATCTCCTTCCAAACCATGACCTACCGCTTCGTGCAATAAGACACCCGGCCAACCTGGCCCTAACACGACGGGCATGGTGCCTGCCGGCGCATCGATAGCGGATAAATTCACTAACGCCTGACGAACCGCTTCTCTTGCATAACCTAAGGCTTTATCTTCATCTAAAAAATACCCATAATCAGAACGCCCGCCACCACCGGCAGAGCCGCGTTCACGTCGCCCATGTTCTTCGGCAATAACCGTGACATTGACGCGAACCAAGGGTCTGATATCGGCCGCCAAACGGCCTTCTTGATTCATGATTAAGATGGTACTGTGACTACCCGACAGGCTGGCAATAACTTCTTTAACGCGAGAATCTTGGCCGCGTGCCTCTTTATCAAGGCGTTCCAATAAAGCAACTTTTTCATCTTGTGACAAACCCACCACAGGATCTAACGCCGGGTATAAGTCTAACCCTGACACAGGATGCCAAGCTTTTAACGTGCCTTGCTGGCCTTGCCCTGCAATACTCCGCGCCGCCGTTGCTGCTTGTTCAAGCGCTTTTAGAACAATATCATCAGAATAAGCAAAACCTATTTTTTCACCACTAATAGCTCTCACACCCACACCGCGATCGATATTAAATCCTGCATCCTTAACACATCCATCTTCCAGCACCCAAGACTCTTGCCGTACGGCTTGAAAATATAAATCTGCCATATCGATGGAACTACCCAACACACGCCCTAAAATAGACTGTAACTGGGAATCCGTCAGACCCGCCGGACTAAGCAGCGCTTCTTTGGCAAGTTTGAGTGTATTTGCTGTCATAATGTTTCCCTTAATTAACGAGAATGATGGCTTTTCGACGTAATCACAGGCTTATCCCAAGGCCCTGTGACTTCATAATGATAAGCCGTTACTTTGTTGAGTAATGGAGAGGCAAGCTTAGTTGCAGCCCACGTAGCCGCCCCCACAAGGGGACCACCCACAACCGTTGCTACCACCGGCACCGTACTGGTGACATGGGGCACCACTTTCATTTGCAAATGATAATCTTTGCGGGTCAGGCCAATAACACCTGACAAAGCGACATTAGCCACGGGACCTACAATCTGCATTTTTTTCAGTAATGCATTACCATGTTGCAAGATAACCGAGCCATGCACATTGTTGTAACTAAAACCTGATTTTGTCAAATCACTGAAGTTAAATTGTAAACGTCTCGTAATGCTTTGTACACTCAGCAATGACAACACCTTGCCCAGTCCCATTTCGGCCTGTTTATCTTTACCAATATCTTTAATACGGCCAGGCCCCAGGGTAACATCAGCTTTACCGTTGAGTTTGCTGACCACAAAATCCGTCGGCTTGCCAGGCCAACGCAAAGAAAAATCCACACGCCCCTGCTTACCGGCAACATTATCGGTCAAGTCTAGCGCTTGCAGTAACTTACCATAATGCTGACTTTGAATATAACCTTGCAACCGACTGTCATTCTCTTTAGCTACCTTAAGCCAAGCACCATGACTTTTCATTTTCATGTTAGGTGCCGTTATATTGGCTTCTTTAATATCAACACCCTGTAATTCTGGGCGCAATTTAAGCTGCAAGCCTGACAACGTTAAATCACCATAACTCACGCGCTGACTACTAAAATCTAACGGGGGAATTTCTCTTGGATTCAACTCCATGGGCTTCGCAGAAGACGCTTCTTTGCTTAAAAACAAATGATCAAAATTCGCTTTAATGGGCGTTTTCTTATTATCAGGGATAACAATAACCCCCGTTGCTGCTTGGCTAACCAAACCAAGTTCCCAACGGTTAGACAAACGGGTCAAGTGGGTTTGCACATGACGTAAATGCTGCCCGAATGCATAAACATGCGCCACCAAAAGGCGCATACCTTTGAAGTGTTTAAACTCTTCATGCTGTACTTTTTCAACAGCCACTGCCTGGCTTATATGCGCTAACACAGCCTGCCACTGCGACCAAACCACCGCGTGCACGCCACCGGTCACCCAAATACCAGAGGAACGTGGCAACGCTAAAATACCTTTCCCGAAGTGAATTAACAGTCGGTCCAACACACCCTCATGCAAAGACAATAACAGGCCAACACCTTGCGCATAATGTCCACGCACCAGAATTTGTTTAGGGTTGGTTAAATCAGCAGAGAGGGTCAAAGGTGCTTTAGCATGAACTGTCTTCCCTAAAGGCGTCGGCAAATCAATGCTCATGCCCGCTAACGAAGAATTTACATTCAAGGTTAATGCCCCCGACGCGTAAACAATACGCAAAACCGCCTGATAAGGTGTCAAGCCTTCGAGCAGAGAAAATAACGAATGCCCCGCCAAGGTTTGAAGCCCCTTCTCATCCACAACGCTTTGTAAATGCATCTCGGTATAATCAGGCACACCATTGGGCTTTTCCAGTGTTTTTACTTGCAGTGTCGCTGCATGCCCCAATAAAGAGCCCTTTAATTGCTTGGCCCATAGACCATTTTGTTTAAAGACCAATTGCCCCGTGAGCTGCGTCAACACCAGAGGCCAGCCTTTTAAAATGACGTTATCTTTGTTGAAATCCAATGCGCCTCGCAGGGCGAGGGGTTTATTCTTTGCCAGCGGGATAGTCAGCTGCAAATTTAAATTCATCGGGCCGCTCAGCACTAACGGTGAAAGCGCAGGACCTAGCAAAGCTTGCAAAGGGCTCAAACGAATATATTCCACACCATCGGACAAATCACCTTTTGCTTGCCCAGACACCCTCAACGTCAATGCTTGCGCCGTTAAATCTTTAATAGTGGCTTTTGCTTGCGTAATGACAGCACCAAACAGTTTTCCGTGCTGGGCTAAAATCTCCAGGCTGCGGTTATGAAAAATGAGCTCGCCATCAATATTTTTAATGGGTGGATAACCTTTTTCGTAGGCAAGCGTTGCACCTTTTATGTTACCGCGAATAACAAACTCCCCGGCGCCATGCCCATAAGGAAAAGCATTAAGTGGCCCACGCACCATGGCACGTACATCCCCACCCTTAAGACTGACAATAGCACCATGCAACCACTGCTTCAGTGGCTTTGATAAAATGTTATCAGGCAAAAAAGCCAAAATCGCTTTAGGGTTATTGCCTACTCGGCCTTCGGCTGATAAATCTATGCGAGCGGGCTTGCGCTTAGGTATCCAAAGGGAGCCTTGTCCCTGCAATGTTAACGTGCCCTGCTGAATGCTGAAAGGATAAGCCGTCAAACGCCAGCCTCCCGCCCGCTCATGTTGCATCAACAGAGACGTTTTGATAGCCAGAGGCCCCAAAGCATGAGCAAAAACAGCGCCATAGCTAAAACGCGCGTCAGGCGCATTTAAGGTCATGGCAATTTGCTGAGAAGAAGCCTTGATGCTACCTTGCAGACCACTGGCGCCTGGCCACGTTTTCCAAGCACTAAACCCTACTTGCCGAAAGTCTCCCTGGGCGCGCCAATATAAAGCGCCGTGCTTAGTTTGAGACAATAACCCATGGGCATTATTAACAATCCCCACCGGGTGCAAACCAGCTAGCATGTTAGACCATGCGGGCTTAACACCTGGCACGGTACGTAAAAACTGCGCAAGCTCAGTCACATTGACATAACGACTAAAGAAAGCCCAGTTGCTTTCTCGACGGTTAGTTGCATGAATAAGGCTAAAGCCATTGATGGGCCAATCTTTCTTCAACAACCGAAGCTGCATGTGATCACCCGCCAAGGTCCAGCCAGCCTTGGTTCGCTGCCATAATACATTCCCCGAGACTTTAGGGAGCGTTACGCGATGAGCGTTGGCGTGCTCAAATTTAGCCTGCTGTAGATAAAACAAACTTTGCACGCGTTGCCATTGTCCTTTTTGTAAAGAAAGCCACGCATCAAAACCAAGCTCGCCCGAGACAATTGTCCATCCGCGAAACGTTTGCATCTGCAATAATTGCGCTAAAGACAATTGCCTGCCACTCACATAGGCATTGATTCGCATGTTGTTAAATGATTGACTGTTGCCAACAGCATCAACGATAATGTTCACGGTAGCATTAGGGGCGCTATTCAAATGCACCTGGCCAACCATATGATGTTTTTTACCACGGTTTTTCAGCATAAAAGCACCTTGTCTTAACAATAATTCGGTGCCATCGGGCCGCTGCCAATGGATATTTATATCGCTTAACGACACATCGCTTTTGGAAAATAGCCACCACAAAAAGTGCAGCGAAAAGGAAGCATCCTGAGACTTAGCCACGGGGGATGCTGCAGCCTTTGACCCCATTAGCACAAAGTCACGCGGCCCTTTTTGCAGAACGTGTAAAGATGCACCTTGTAGCGTCAGTTGGCTAGGCACTAAACGCCACGCGACCAGGCTCTGCCAAAGAGAAAGGCTGATAGTCAAATGCTGTAAATGCAACAACGCAAAGGCTTTCCTCGTGGATGACTCGGGCTGCTTTTGGTAAAGATTAATATCCTCAAGCTGCAAGGATGGCGTCAAGCCTTGCCAATGTATCGTCATCCCGCCAATACCCAAAGGTCTGTGAACACTTTTTTGAATAAGTGCTTCAATCTCTGGGCGAAAATGCGAAAAAAAAGGCGTGGTTAAGCGAAGCCCTGCCATGAGAACAGCAAGCACAATAATGAAAATAGCGAGAAAATAAACCAGACTATGTAGGGCCTGCTGGCTGAGCGCTTTCAAAATAAAGATTCTCGTTGTGAGCTGGACGCTAAAATGACCGGCTTCATTGTACCTTAAACCGCCGGCGACTGTCGCGCAACATCAGAAAAACAAAAGGCCACAACAAGGCGCTGGTCATAGGGCTTAACCAATAACCCCATGAAAATAAATGCTCCCCAATGAGCCCTGCTAACCACATCAACACAAATTGATACATAAATACCAACAGAGCCACAATCAACATTTGTTGGGCCATGGGGAATAAGCGCGCCTGACGATGAAATTTTGCCACCCAATAAGCCACCAAGGCTAAGGCTAAGGCATGTTGGCCCAACAAACTGCCATAGGAAGCATCTAATAACAAACCAACAAACCAAGCAATACCTACGCTAACGCGATAGGGCAAGGCAATTATCCAGTAAATAGTCACCAGTAACACCCAGTGGGGACGCAACCATTCAATGTGATGAGGTAGAGGCACCATATCCAACATCATGGCCATGATAAAACTCAGCGCAATCACTACCCCACTCAACAATCCCATGCCTCTCATGATGTTTTTGCCTCCGGTTCACCAAAGGAAAAAGGACGTGCTTTTACCAATAAAAAATTATTAATGGCAGCATGGCTGGCAACTTTAGGTGGCCAAACTAATAAAACCAAACGGCTCCTATCCAAATGCGCGGCAGGTTTCAGCATCACGGTAACAAAGGCCTTACCAGGACTGCGTTTAATGGAGCTCACCGTACCCACAGGATAACCCTGAGTAAAGCGCTCTCCAAGCCCTGATGTCACCATGATATCGCCTTGCTTAATGTCCATCGTGGCCGGCACATGCAACAACTGCAAATCATTTTGCTTTCCCATTCCCACAGCAATGGCGCGCACGCCGTTGCGCGTATTTTGTACGGGAACAGCGCTACGGCTATCGGTTATCATCAACACACGACTGGTCAAGGGATTCACTTGAATAACCTGCCCAACGACGCCATAAGCATCGAGCACCGGCTGACCAATGGTCACACCAGCTTTACGTCCGCGATTCAATAAAATTTGCCGCGTAAAAGGTGTTTGTGCAATGGATAAAATTTCTGCCACTAACACATCCCCACCCACTTTGGGTGAGGTTTTCAGCAAGGCGCGCAGTCTATCGTTTTCTTGCTTCAAAGCAAGCTGGCTTTGAATACGCGCCTGAACCAACAGCAGCTTGCTGTGTAAATCAGCATTTTCTGACATCAGGCGCTGGTGAGAATAAAAATTAGAGGTGACTTTTTTTCCAAAAGTGACAGGCCAATCAACGATGTATTGCAACGGTGCCACCGAGGCAGACAAGGTCTCGCGCAAAGGGAGCAAATACTGTTCGCGGTGGTCAACATACATCAAAGCAACAGACAGCAGCAACAATACAATAAAGCGCATGCCCAAAAATTGATTGCGTACAAATAAATGCTTGATGGCCTTTATCCTCTTTTCACTGGCAGTCTACTGGCTACTCGGTAGACAATAAATCACCACCAGAGCGGTCTATCATCTCAAGCGCACGGCCCCCACCTCTGGCCACGCAGGTCAAAGGCTCTTCAGCGACAATAACCGGTAAACCCGTCTCTTCCATTAATAAACGGTCTAAGTCTTTTAGTAAAGCACCTCCACCCGTCAATGCCAAACCACGTTCGGCAATGTCTGAAGATAATTCAGGCGGGGCTTGCTCTAAGGCAGCACGAACAGCACCGACAATACCGGATAAAGGCTCTTGCAGCGCTTCTAAAATTTCATTGCTATTTAAGGTAAAGCTACGCGGCACCCCTTCGGCAAGATTACGACCACGCACCTCAATTTCTTTAATATCATTAGAAGGAAAAGCGGTACCCACTTCTTCTTTGATGCGTTCAGCAGACGTTTCGCCAATAAGACTACCGTAATTACGACGCACATAATTAATGATGGCTTCATCAAAGCGGTCACCACCAATACGCACAGAGGCCGCATATACAATACCGCTGAGAGAAATGATGGCCACTTCAGTGGTTCCACCGCCAATATCAACCACCATAGAACCACTGGCTTCTTCCACGGGCAAACCGGCACCCATGGCGGCTGCCATGGGTTCTTCGATGAGATAAACTTCTCTGGCTCCTGCGCCCATGGCGGATTCACGAATAGCTCGGCGTTCTACTTGTGTGGAACCACAAGGCACACAAACCAGCACACGAGGGCTAGGGCGTAAAAAGCGCGTTTCATGCACTTTATGGATAAAGTGTTGCAGCATTTTTTCAGTGACATAGAAATCCGCAATCACGCCATCTTTTAGCGGACGCGTGGCATGAATGTTCCCAGGCGTTCGACCTAACATGCGTTTAGCCTCCAAACCAACGGCTGCAACACGACGCTGGCCGTTATTGGGGTCTTGGCGAATGGCAACCACCGAGGGTTCATCAAGCACTATTCCTTTGTCGCGCACATAGATGAGTGTATTGGCTGTTCCTAGATCAATAGATAAATCGTTGGAAAACAAGCCTCGAAGATTTTTTAACATAGTGCATTCCACCATTAAATTAAAACTTAAGAAAACTCGACATAAGCACGAAACCCAACCGTCATCCTTTCGGTAATTGCGTCTGGACACGCTTTCTAGGATAATGGCGCTTTTCGGTTTACAGAAGCGCTCAAAGAGGCGCTAAAGGCCTTTTTGATATTGTACCCTAATTCTGTAGTAACGATAACTACGTGGAGTCACTATTTTTATGTCTTTAACTCAGAAAGCGGTGGAAAATATCGCACACTTGGCACGTTTATCCCTTGAACCTAACAACATTGATAATTATGTAGACAGCTTGAGCAATCTGTTAACTTTTATTGAACAAATGAACGAAATAGATACGGAAGCTGTGGAGCCTTTAGCTCACCCCCTAGACGTCATGCAACCGATGCGAAAAGACACACCCGAAGTGGTTACTAAAGAAGCACAACAAGACTTCCAAGCGCTGGCTCCCAAAACAGAAGCAGCGCTTTATCTTGTTCCCCAAGTTATCGAATAGTGAGACAGTAATATGCACATGGCCTCTATCTTTTCTCTCAGTGAGCAGTTGCGTGACAAAAAAATATCAAGCGTAGCATTAACGCAATATTATTTGAGCAATATTAAACGCCTAAACCCAACCCTCAATAGTTTTATTACGGTCACAGAACAACAAGCGTTACAACAAGCCCTGCGCGCTGATGAGCGTATCGCTAAAGGGCAGGCCACAGCGCTGACCGGCATTCCCATTGCCCATAAAGATTTATTTTGCACCCAAGGCGTTAAAACCAGCTGCGGCTCCAAAATGCTGGATAATTTTTATGCGCCTTATGATTCCACGGTGGCCAAGCGCTGCGAAGACGCTGGTATGGTCATGTTAGGAAAAACAAACCTTGATGAATTTGCCATGGGCTCTTCTAACGAAAACAGTCACTACGGGCCAGTGAAAAATCCTTGGAACCTTGAGCATGTGCCGGGAGGTTCTTCTGGTGGCTCAGCGGCAGCCGTCGCCGCCGATCTTTGCGCCGCAGCCACCGGTACCGACACCGGCGGCTCTATTCGCCAACCGGCAGCATTTTGTGGCATAACCGGTCTCAAACCCACCTACGGTCGTGTATCGCGTTTTGGTATGGTCTCGTATGCTTCTAGCCTTGATCAAGGCGGCCCCATGACCCGCAGCGCCCGAGATGCGGCTCTCATGTTACAAGTGTTAGCCGGCCACGATGCAAAAGATTCCACCAGCCTTAATGTGCCCGTTCCTGATTACTCTGAAAATTTAGCGCGCAGCCTCAATGGACTCAAAATCGGCTTACCAAAGGAATACGTTACCCAAGATTTAGACAGCCACGTTGCCCAGCGTTTAGACGCCTGCATTGCCGTGCTTAAAAAATTAGGCGCTGACATGATAGACGTGGAATTACCCCACACCCATCTTGCCGTTCCCAGCTATTATGTCATCGCGCTGGCCGAATGTTCCTCTAATTTATCGCGTTATGATGGCGTGCGTTACGGCTATCGTTGTGAGAGCCCCAAGGATTTGGAAGACCTCTATAAGCGCAGTCGTGGAGAAGCCTTCAGCACAGAAGTCAAACGCCGCATCATGCTCGGCACCTACACCTTATCGGCAGGCTACTATGATGCCTATTACCTCAAGGCCCAAAAGATTCGTCGTCTCATAAGCCAAGATTTCAAACAAGCCTTCGAAAAGGTTGATGTCCTACTCGGGCCCACGACCCCCAATAC
Organism: Gammaproteobacteria bacterium; assembly: GCA_965230455.1. Taxonomy (GTDB): domain Bacteria; phylum Pseudomonadota; class Gammaproteobacteria; order CBDDKY01; family CBDDKY01; genus CBDDKY01. Next base: position 597,868 of record CBDDKY010000003.1, on the reverse strand, counting down.
TGCTTTTAAACTTGGCGAAAAAACCAACGACCCCATCAGTATGTATTTACAAGATGTTTATACCACCGCGATTAATTTGGCGGGCTTACCTGCCTTAGCATTGCCTGCAGGCCAAATTGACGCCTTACCCATCGGCTTCCAATTAATTGGTAATTACTTAGCAGAAGCACAATTACTCAATATTGGCCATCAATTTCAATCGAACACTGACTATCACTTAGAGGGCCCAGCACAATGACACAGTGGGAAACAGTTATTGGGCTTGAAGTCCACGTGCAACTCGCCACGCAAAGCAAGATTTTTTCCAATGCCTCCACGGCCTATGGCGCCCTACCCAACAGCCAAGCCTGTGCTGTAGATTTAGCCATGCCCGGCATGCTTCCCGTACTGAATGAGGAAGTCGTTACCATGGCCATTAAGTTTGGACTTGCCATTGACGCGGACATTGCACCCTTATCGGTCTTTGCGCGCAAGAATTATTTTTATCCCGACCTGCCTAAAGGGTACCAAATCAGTCAGTTTGAGCTACCCATTGTGAAACAAGGTCATTTGGATATACAGTTGGATGAACATCACCAAAAAACCATCCGCATTACCCGTGCTCACTTAGAAGAAGATGCGGGAAAATCCCTGCATGAAGACTTTCAAGGCATGAGCGGTATTGATCTGAACCGCGCCGGCACACCGTTGTTAGAAATTGTCTCTGAGCCCGACATGCGCTCAGCCGAAGAAGCGGTTGCGTATTTGAAAACCCTACACAGTCTCGTGCGTTATTTAGGCATTTGTGATGGTAACATGCAAGAAGGCTCTTTCCGTTGCGATGCCAATATTTCCGTACGCCCTAAAGGCACAGAAAAACTAGGCACACGGGCTGAAATTAAAAACATTAATTCTTTTCGCTTTGTGGAACGCGCCATTTTATTCGAGGTAGACCGACAAATTACCTTACTCGACAAGGGTGGCACGGTGGCACAAGAAACGCGTCTTTATGATGCCGCCAACAATGAAACACGCGCCATGCGTTCTAAAGAGGAAGCCAACGATTATCGCTATTTCCCAGACCCTGATCTCTTACCGTTACAGGTAACCGATAGCATGGTGGCAAGCGCTAAAGCTTCGTTGCCTGAGTTACCCCAAGCCAAACAAAAACGCTTTCAAGCAGACTATCAATTAAGCCATTATAATGCCTGCGTCCTAGTGGCTAACGGTGCGATGGCTGATTTTTTTGAGGAAGTGGTAAAGCAAGCTCACGATCCAAAACTCGTCATCAATTGGGTGATGGGTGATTTTTCAGCAGCCCTCAATAAAGCGAATGTAGAGATTGAACAAAGCCCGGTTAGCGCCACCCAGTTAGCACAACTCATCAATCGCATTTTAGACAAGACTATTTCCGGTAAAATTGCCAAAACTATTTTTGAAGCCATGTGGGAAGGCGAAGGCGATGCCGATACACTGATTGAAAAGAAAGGCTTAAAACAAGTCACTGATACCAAGGCTATCGAAACGCTTATCGACGATATTTTTGCTAGATTCCCTGAACAGTTAGCTGATTACCGTGGCGGTAAAGAAAAGTTATTTGGCTTTTTCGTGGGCCAAGCCATGAAAGCCAGTCAAGGCAAAGTAAACCCACAACAACTGAATGCACTGCTCAAAAAGAAGCTGTAGAGGATAGCACGTGAATCAAAAGCCCCCGCTGGCCACTCGGTTATTACCATGGCTTATTTGGTCTCTGGCCGCCTTTTTCTACTTCTATGAATTTTTATTACAAGTCTCGCCTAGCGTCATGGTACCGCAATTATCCAGGGCCTTTCACGCCGATGCCAGAACACTGGGCGATTTAGCAGCTTTTTATTTCTATGCTTATGCTGTTATGCAAATTCCTGTGGGGCTTTTGTATGATCGCTACGGTGTTAAACGAATTCTGACCACCGCTATTTTAGTGTGTGCCACCGGCACCTTGATTTTTAGCCAATCCTCCAGCCTCGGTTATGCGGAGACAGGGCGTACGCTCATTGGGCTGGGTTCATCCTTTGCCGTGGTAGGCTGTTTGCAGCTGGCGACCATTTGGTTTCCCGTGCGACGTTTTGCGCTATTAACCGGCCTAATGCTAACCATTGGGATGCTCGGCGCCATGGGGGGTGAAGCGCCTTTGGCCTTGCTGGTCAATGCCTTTGGTTGGCGCCAAGCCATGACCTTACTGGCTATTGCGGGACTTTTACTGGCCATCATCATGAGCTTAATCATTCGCGACAACCCCGATAAAACCACCCTTAAAAACAACCCCATTCCGAATGAACCCTTGTTTTCAGGTTTAGCCTTTGTGCTAAAGAGCCCACAATGCTGGCTGACAGCTATCTATGGCGGCTTAAAATTTGCGCCCACCTCTGCCTTAGGCGCCCTATGGGGCGTTCCCTTTCTCATGGCGCGCTATCCAAGTATGCCCTCTTCTAAAGCGGGCCTGTTGATTTCCCTGATTTTTCTAGGGTGGGCCATCGGCAGCCCGCTGTGGGGCAGTTTTTCTGACCGCATCGGCAAACGCCGCCCACCCATGTTTATTGGCACGACAGGCTCTTTGGTTTGTATATTATTCATTTTATACCAACCCGTCAGCACCTCCATGATGGCTATCCTGCTGTTTACCTTTGGCATTACGTCCAGCGGCTTTTTAACCTCATTTTCCATTATGCGAGAAATCGTTCCCAAACGTATGTCCGGCGTGGCATTAGGCTTCATGAACATGATGAATATGGTAGGCGGCGCACTCAGCCAACCGCTTATTGGTGCGCTTTTGGTGGCTTACAGCACTGTGCTCACACACGGCCACCATCATCACGCCCTTTATAGCGCCCATGATTTTACCCGTGCCTTGAGCTGCTTGCCTGTGACTATTGCCTTGGCATTGTTGCTGTTGCCTTTTATTAAAGAAACCTATTGCCGAGAAAGTTGAGGAAGGGTGTGCTTGTGCGTTCATCATTCCTTGTGAAAGCAAACCGTATTGAGTCATAAACTAATGAGCACACCATAAAAGAAGCATTGCCTTTCAATGGCTTACGTGCTCTCTTACTCGTCCTTGCGAGCGGTCTGAGTTATTCGCTTATGCTTTATGGTGAAGACACGGCTACCAGCTTTCGCCCTACGGGCTACAGCTCGGCAGGCCATAGAAGAATCATTTGCTTTCAATGACTTACGTGCTCTCTTACTCGTCCTTGCGAGCGGCAGCGAAGCAATCCAGGGTGGTAAGCTGACTTGTTTTATTTTTTTAATGAGTTACAAATGGGTATGCCCTCTCTTGAACAAGGCAAGGCGCTATGTGTGCAGAGTCCATAGCTTCGTGGTTAAAACTTTCCTAGGATTTAATTTGGATTGCTTCGCTGCCGCTCGCAACGACGAATAAGGTGGTGCGTAACAAGTTGATGTAGAATGATTTTTTAGGGTGTGCTTGTGCGTTCATCATTCAGCAGACGCACCTTTACCACAAAAAATGAACGGATGACGCAGGCTGCTCGCAAGGACAAATAAGAGAAGTTGTAAGCTACTGAGAGAGAGTGAATTTTTTCGGATGTGCTTGTGCGTTCATCATCTCTTATGAAAGCAAACCGTATTGAGTCATAAACTAACGAGCACACCATAAAAGAAGCATTGCCTTTCAATAGCTTGCAGCCTCTCTTACTCGTCGTTGCGAGCGGCAGCGAAGCAATCCAGGGTGGTAGGCTGACTTGTTCTATTTTTTCAGTGAACTAGAAACAAGTATGCCCTCTCTTGAACAAGGCAAGGCCTATGTGTGCAGAGTCTATAGCTTCGTGGTTAAAACTTTCCTAGGATTTAATTTGGATTGCCGCGCTGCCGCTCGCAAGGACGAATAAGGTGGTGCGTAACAAGTTGATGTAGAATGGTTTTTTTAGGGTATGCTTGTGCGTTCATCATGTCTTGTGAAAGCAAACAGTATTGAGTCATAAACTAACGAGTACACCACAAAAGAAGTATTGCCTTTCAATGACTTACGTGCTCTCTTACTCGTCGTTGCGAGCGGCAGCGAAGCAATCCACGGTGGTAGGCTGACTTATCCTATTTTTTTGATGAATGACAAAGGGGTATGCCTTCTCTTGAACAAGGCAAGGCGCTATGTGTGCAGAGTCTATAGCTTCGTGGTTTAAACTTTCCTAGGATTTAATTTGGATTGCTTCGCTGCCGCTCGCAACGACGACTAAGGTGGTGCGTAACAAGTTGATGTAGAATGATTTTTTAGGATGTGCTTGTGCGTTCATCATTCAACAGACGCACCTTTACCACAAAAAATGAACGGATGACGCAGGCTGCTCGCAAGGACAAATAAGAGAAGTTGTAAGCTACTGAGAGAGAGTGAATTTTTTCGGATGTGCTTGTGCGTTCATCATTCCTTATGAAAGCAAACCGTACTGAGTAATAAACTAACGAGCACACCATAAAAGAAGCATTGCCTTTCAATGGCTTACGTGCTCTCTTACTCGTCCTTGCGAGCGGCAGCGAAGCAATCCAGGGTGGTAGGCTGACTTGTTTTATTTTTTTAATGAGTTACAAGTAGGTATGCCCTCTCTTGAACAAGATGGGGCGTTATGTATTCAGAATGCACAGCTTCGTGGTTACTAACCACTTGGTTAGCCGTCAAGCCTAAAAAAAGGCCCCACCGTTTGCACAGCAGAGCCTATCTGGCAATAACTTGATTTTTCTAGAAAAAAATGCTTAGCGTTTCGAGAACTGTGGACGCTTACGGGCTTTATGGAGACCCACTTTCTTACGTTCTACTGCACGAGCATCGCGAGTAACAAAGCCTGCTTTGCGCAATAGGCTACGGAAGCCTTGAGCGCCGCCTTCACCACCCGTGTCACCTTCTTCGTCATATTGAAGCAAGGCACGCGTTAAACCATGACGAATAGCGCCCGCTTGACCTGCGGTACCACCACCATGGACATTAACCACGATATCAAATTGGTCCAACATATCCACAACGGCCAACGGCGAAATGACCATTTGGCGCATGGATTCACCTGAAAAATACGCCTCTAAAGGACGCTTATTTATCACAATACGCCCAGCATCACCTGATTTTTTGCTGATATAGACGCGCGCAACAGACGTTTTACGACGCCCCACACCATTGTTTTGTTTTGAAACTGCCACAATTTATTCTCCAATGTCTAAGATGTCAGGTTGCTGAGAAGCATGAGGGTGCTCATTACCCGCATAAACCTTAAGCTTACGGTACATTTCACGACCTAAAGGCCCTTTGGGCAGCATGCCTTTCACCGCTTTTTCGATAATCTGCTCAGGCGCTTTAACCCGCAACTTCTCCAGCGTAATGGACTTAAGTCCACCTGGATAACGAGAATGGTGATAATAGACCTTATCCGTCTCTTTCTTGCCTGTCACGCCTATTTTATCAGCATTAATGACAACAATATAGTCACCCATATCTAAATGAGGCGTGTATTCTGGCTTATGCTTGCCTCGCAATCGGCGCGCGATTTCTGTTGATAAGCGTCCCAAGGTTTTACCCTCGGCATCTACCACAAACCATTGACGCTTAATATCGGCTTGTTTGGCGCTAAAAGTCCTCATTTTGAACTTTTCTCCACTTTATTATCATATATTTGCTGGAAGTCAGGCCCGTTATTCCGCAGAAAGCGCACCTACTCAAATTTGAACGCTGCATTTTACCCGAATATTAACCAATAAACAAGAGGGGATAAATTAAAAAACGCAGTAACTTGTATGGTTAATGTTAACAAGCAACATGCCGCCGTTGCAATCGACTGCGGAATTTAAGATTATCAGCTTCCAAGCGCTGCACAAATGGCTTACAATTGTGTTCCTTTATTATCTGTTTTATGGCTAAGGACCAGCTGTAGTGTCATTATGAGGTCCCCATGCCTAAAAAATCAAAAAAGAAAACAACCCGCAACAGTAAAAAAAAATCAACAAACCCGGATAAAGCGCTACAGAGTCAACTGGCCCAGCTAAACGACTCATCCGAAGAAAAAGACATAATTGGGCTATTTTCTGCAAAATACCTCAACCATACCAAATGCCTAAAAAAACTCTCTGAGAGTCTAGAAAAAGAGATGGCGCTATTTACACCCCACCTTACCGCCTGTGTTAAGCAGCTGCTGCAACATACCTCTTTTAACGGAAAATTCTCCTCTGAAGACCACCGTTTCCAACTCGTCAAGCTCTACCAAATCCTACTCAGCCAACATAAAAAAATAGACCTCACTATTTTTCAAACCTTAAAAGACCATTGGAACAATCTACCTTATCTATTTATACGACAAGCTCGTATTTACAATGAGGAAGAAATCACCCTGCTGGAAGAATTATTTTGTGCTGCCGGTGAAATAATAGAGCGCCTATTTGCTGACCACCCAGAAAATAGCAAAAATTACCAATGCGGCTTAGTCTTCACAACCTTACAAGAAGCCATTTACTTGGGTTTTGCGCGGAATAACCAACTCACCCAAACTTTTTGGATGTACTTTAATCAACTAAAAGGGTTAGAAAAGGCTCATCAAAAAAATCTACACCCACTCTATAAGCTTCGCTTAGCCACCGCGCTTATTACAGTGACAGTAAATACCGTGCATAACGCAACACATCAAGAAAAGCATGACATCTTAGCTCCTTATTTTAGCGCTGTTCAATGGTATAGAAAGCTTGTGACGAACTTTATAGAAAATAAGCAAAATAAAATCGACCTAGCGCGGGCCCGTGAGATATTAGCAAAGATTGAATGTAGCATGAAAAAAAACCAAAACCTCTCCAAGGATTTTATGAGTGCCTATACGACATTTTTTACGGCCTCCCTCTCTGGACAGACTGATGGCGAGCACATAAGTGCATTTTTAATAGAAGTATTAAGCCTTATTAACCAATCAGAGTTTCAAGAGAAGAAAATTGATACTCGCGCGCTATTTACTTTTTTAGCAACTGAAGAAAACAATCAAAAACTCGCTGTCATCAAGTATCTCAACCATGCTTTCACGAAGCTGATTATACCGATTAAAACTAATCAAACATTTTTCATAAAAATCTATCAAGCTTGGCTAGATTTTTTAACGTCTTTAAAGGCAGAAAAAGCCAGAGGAGATCTTATCATAGAATATAGGCTTATATGTGGCATCCACGATAATTTACTTCGCATACTAAACCAATGTGCAGCATCTGACAAAACATTAAGGGGTTTATTAGATAGCCTCCAGAGACTCCATACCCACATCAAACCCCAAAAACCAGGCTCTGCTGATGACAACAGCAACATTAAAGCAAATAATATCAACACGATCTTCGTCACACAGTACAAAGAAGCAGCTCGACAAATAAAAGAAAACCAGCCAGACTCAATTATAAACTATTTCCAACTAACGCAGTTGCATCAATCATTGTCAAATTACCCTGCTCAAACTCATCCCGATATTTCTACAAAAGAAATGAAAAATTGGAACAAGCTATCTCAATGGTTACTACCTAAAGAGCATATTTTATTCGAACTGCAGCTCAAATCACTAGATGAGATGCATGCATCGTTAATAAATCTCGTCGAAAAGCTGCTGGCACATAATACTGACGATAGCCCACAATATTTGCTCGCCTTACATTTTTTAAAACAACAAGAAATCATTTACTCCCACTTTACAACGAAGGGGGAAAGGTATCAGATTTTTTGGCGTTATTTCAAGCAAATTGAATTAGCCTTAATTAACGCTGCAGACCATTTATCCAACACTAACAAACTATTCTTAGGAGAAACCTACCTCAGCATCCTTGAGAAAATAGCGCTCAAAAAAGAAAACAGTTTCTTAGTACCCTATGCCAGTGCAAAGTATTGGTTCAAAAATTTTTTATTCTCCACCAATGAAGCGTCTGTGCATGAAAAACAGCTTATCGCAGCAAACAAGAAATACCAACAGAATGATTTTTTTGTCGCCACAACAGGAGACCTCAACAAACGCTTCAAAGAAGCTTGCAAGCATTTACTTAATGCTATCCTTGCAGAGGAAACCATCTCAACAAACAACGCAAAAAAGCCTATCAACTCTCCGCTATATCAAGTCATCGAAAAAATAACCGCCATTCTCTACGAGTCAGAATGCCAAAAAGCAGCACTGGATACCACGCAGCTTTTTGAATTTTTAGATGCAGAAGAGGAAAGTGAAACAGAGACCAGTGAAACAGAGACCACCGAAGAGGCCAGCAACACAGAATCTACAGAAAAAATATCGGTCTCGTCACCAGAAAAATCACTCCTGCTAAGAGATTTACTCGATGTTTTTGCAACGCTTATTATACCCATCAACACAAACCTCGATTTATTTTTTAAACTTTATCAAGACTGGATAGACTTTCTAGTTTCCTTAGAGGCACAAAACACACGCGCATTGCTGTTGGTGGAATATGAATTAATGACCAAACTTTATCATAAGTTTTGTCAAACACTCGGCGACTGTCATCCCAGCGGAGAACTCATAACCTCTGTCTCGCAAAGCATTTTCAAGCTCAACCTGCATATAGGCAATGACAAACCAGGCGAATTTTCCAAAGCGATTACTATTAAAGAAAAACTATTTAATTATTTAACCAAACAGCTTAAAGCCGCGCTAAACTACATCCAAAAATGCCGTGACAAAACCCCAAGCATCGATACAGCACAAAATAACGAAAGCAGCGAGGACAAGATTGAAACCAACACAGCTATAGCTACGCCCAACAGTGAGTCATCCGCAGCAGACAACATCCCACAATTGTCTCTCAATATATTCAACAGTGAAGAGAGCAGCAATGACGGTATTAAGCCTAACCCATCTTTTTTGAATCCTGCTAACATAGACTTCTCAAACAAAGCGTCTTCTCACAATGAACTAAGCTGCATAAAGAATAAAATAAACACCAACGAGCCAGATGACTCTGTGTTGTTTGCTTTAGATTAAACCTAAATTCCACAATTGATGGCGCGGCCTAATCCCGATTCAAGGTATAAAATAAATCCGCGCCATTAGCATAGGTATTCGTCTGCGTTTGCACCGACCATTTACTGCTTAAAAAGTATTGCAGCGTTAGCGTATTAATGGCTTGTTCAAGACCCAGACTGTATTTAACATATAAGTTTGGTGTTAAATATTTGCCCAAAATTAACGACGTATTCTGCACAACGGCATCTTGATCCGGATCGTATTCTGATTGTGAACCGATATCTAAATCCGATAAGCCTAAGGTGGATTTAATGCGGTTATTAATTTTTGCTATTGAGGCATTACTTAAACTCAACGCACTTGCCGCACTGGCTAATGCCGCGGAATCTTGGCGGGTATTGCTGGAACTGCTGATGTCATGGCCTAATACTAAATAAGATAAAATTTGCGAACGGTTTAACACCGGCGGCAAAGCAAATAAAGAGGTCTCCGGTGCCTCCACGCTCCCTAAAATTTTAACCCCCACTAAGACCTGCTGTTTTGTCAGCGCGCTGCCACTGCTTTTTTGGTCATTATTGCCGGCAGCATTGACATAGACATCCACATGTCTCACGGCTTCCACATCCAAATTTGGATTATCAATGGGGCCACCAGAAAATAACAAACGTCCTTTGCGAATATCAAGCCTTTGTCCGTAGGCCGCAAAATGTCCCTGGGTAATGGATAATTGTCCGTTGGCCGTGGTGGTTTCATCGGGTTTATCGTTAATTTCTAGGCTGCCACCTAGCATGGCATCTAAACCGTGATATTCAAAGCGCACATCATCACCCAGCTGTAACTTCACGTCCGTGTAAAAAGGAAAATCTGTCTCAGCGTCGTTGTTCTCAGCATCCACATAACGCACATTGCGCGGCATCTCCACGGTGCTGCTAAAATCTTTGGGGCGAATCCGCGCGGTAGGAAGGGTGATTTGTCCGGTCAATGTCATGCCGTCTTTATTGGATAATAATTGCAAATCCGGTGAGACGAGCACGTTGAATTGACCTGTATCGGCAGCTTGGATATTTTTCCCTTGGATGGTAGTCTCTGACTGTAGGACTTTATTTTTATGGGTTGCATGACCTGCAACCGTAAGCGTCCCTTTACCCGATTGCGCACTTAAAAAATAGCTAAATGCCTTATCGCTGGTGCTTTTCACCCAGGCTTTCACCGCACGTATGTTAAGGCCAAGCAGCGGTACTGCCACGCTGCCTTGTTGTAAGGCAAGCTGCACATGAAAAGGGGTCGAACCTGCTTGATGGGTGAGCGCCCCTTGAGCACAAAATAACGCCGTCTTTTGCATCAAACACAACGGTGAAAGTACGGTACTTTTGTCGCTGATACTGAGATTTGCCGGTTTTTTTAGTTGCCATGCACCCACGGGGTCTACCAGTAAACGCAATGCGGTGATTTTCACCTGTTGTGCATGGGCTTTTTGTTCAACCCTACCGGTAATACTCACCGCGTCATGGGCATGTTTGGCCGTGAGTGTGAGGTTTTTATCTTTCAATTGACCAGCAACCCGCAAAGGCACTAAGCTTTTTGGCAAAAAGTCTTCTACTGATAATTGCCCCTGCGCCTGCCAACTTTTATCATACTGCGCGTAGAGCTGTAGACTATTATTACCCGCTTTTAATGCTGTGTTAGTTAGCGTATAACGGTCTTGCTGAATCTGAAAATCACTGTGGCCGCTAACGGGCCATTGTTTTAATGTCCCCGCTAATTTTTTGAGATGAAATTGTGCAGTAAAAGCATTGTCGCGCACATGCCCCTGCGTCGTAAACTGCCCAGCAAGCTTACCGGGATAATCCGGCCACATCACCCCAGGGTTAATACCGACAAAAGTAAGCGCTGCCTGCCAATCAAATAACTGTTGCCAAGAAATTTTTCCTTGGCCTTGGGCCGTACCCTGCCAGAGTTTCCCCTGTAGGCTATCAAAATCAATGCCGTGCAGGCCAGCTTGCGCCCGTATTGCCCACTGTGCTTCGGGAAAATCATCCACCGCAAAAGCAAACTTGCCCTGGAATTTATAATGATCAGGCTCACCTTGCATGCTCACCTGCCCGTGAGAAGCATGTAGCGTGAGTGCCTGCAGGGGAATAGTTAATTGTTGCCATTGTACTTGACCATGCATAGCAATATCTTGCTGCGCCGGGCCTGCTTGCCCTGTTACTCGCAATAAACCAACGGTCATGGGCTTTTCTGCTCGGTCATAATGAAAACTGACCTCTTCCAAACGCGCATTATCTATTTTTAGAAAGAACGGGAAATAATGAGCAAGGGGCTCTGGAGAAACAGGCTGCTGTTGTTCTAGCGCTGCTTTTTTATCGCTGGGTATTGCAGTAATATCCACCATGACATGGGATGCCACCAGTTTTTTCAATACCAGGTGCTGCTGATGCAACAAAGGCCAAGGCGCCAAACGAATAAAAGCGCGCTGTGCAGAAATACGCACGCCATCGATTTCATAGGCAAAATCATTGACAATCAGGCCACCAACGATACTGCCGGATAGTTTCCCATAGGCCAATTTGTCGGGTACATAAGGCGTTACCAGCGCCATAGCTAAACGCAAACCCGGCGTTGTCCCCAGAAAAAATAATAGCACCAGTAACAACAGCAACACAAAGGTCATGAGCCAAGATAGGCCTTTAAACAAATAACGCCACATTACAAGTTGGCCCCCATACTAAAGGACAAACGAAAGGGCTCACCCTCCTTATCTAAGGCGCGAGCCACCGACAATGCCAAAGGCCCTAAAGGCGAAGCCCAAACAACTCCCACGCCGGGGCTACGTTTAAATCCACACTCTGGGTCATCACTGTCTGAGCGGCATAAAATATGATTAGAGGCATTACCCACATCATAAAATACCGTACCATACCAATGCCCGATAATTTTGCGCTGATATTCAGCACTTCCCACCGCTAAGGCATGCCCGGGGCCTAAGTCTTGGTAACGATAAGCCCGAAGACTCTGCGCCCCACCGGCGAAAAATTGCAATGATAAGGGTACATCGTCTAAATCATCCACAAAGGTATAGCCAACATTTGCCCGCAATAAAAAACGGTTAGCATCGGTAATAGAATACACCCATTTATCTTGTGCTTGCAGCTGTAAGAAGCTAGTGGTGGACAGTAACGCTTTATTTGCGCCGCGCACCATAAACGAAAAAGAATTCCCATATAAGGGGAAAATCGGATCATCATAGGTTATATGCGACCAAGTGGCGCTAGGCAATAAGATGGTGGTATCTTGATAAGGCCCATCATCAATAGAATAATGCTCATGTTGCGGGCCGATGGCTAAGGTTTGCTGCCAATGGGGTTCAAGCGCTGTAATATAACCCAAGGTTAATTTTTGGAAAAAACTTTCACTGTCATTGGGCGGTGTTAGTTGCCCTACGCTGGCACCCACAAAATATTGGTCGGTGAGCGGGTTCTCTCCCGGAATGACGTACTTAGCGGCTAGACTGCTGTTGATTTGTGAAGCGGTCAATAACGACTCAAAATGCTGGCCCGTATCAGTCAAATGGCGAAAATTCATCCCCAAACTGCCCCGTATCCCCGTATCTGTGCCATAACCACCCCCGATACGGTACTGCTTTTTTTTCAGCGGAACTAAGTTCACCTGCACCGGTACGCGATAGTTTTTAGCGGCTTTTTTATCTGGATTTAAAATAACCTGTTGATAATAACCACTGTTGCTTAGATTTTGTTGCAGTGCGGCGAGCTTTTTGGTGGAATAAACAGCCCCTTGTTTGAAAGGAATATAACGTTTTAAGAAATCAGCGCTCAGGGGATTTTTTCCAAAAGTGATGGGCCCAAAATAATACTGCTGTCCCGTGTCGAACACTAACTGAATATGGCTAGTGTAGGCTGATTTATCGATGGATACTTGATTTTGTGATAGCTTGCCATCCAAATAACCCTCTTGGTTAGCCACACGGTAAAGACGACCTACGGCTTTATTATAGGCTTCCACGCTGAAGGGCTGCCCCTGCTTGAGTGGAAAATTGGCTAAACGTTTTTGCAGCGCCTTATCCTTACGCCCCGGCCCTTGTAGTCGAACCTCAAGGCTTGTGATACGCAGCCTAGGGCCCGGTTTGACATGATAGGTTGCCGTCCAGGTTTTACCCTTGTGCTCGAGCTTTTGTTGAATGCTGGGCTTTAAATACCCATAGGGCGCCATGGCTGCTTTGATGGACGCTGGCCCCTGCTGAAATAAATCCTGGATTGCTGCTGCGGTTAACGGTTTCGGGTGATATTCTTCCTCAATGGCAAGCCGTGCTTGGACATTTTTTAACAACGACCCATCAATGCCCTGAATAGCATAGCGCAAACGCACCTCACCTGTAGCTGCGTTAGCCGCACCCAGCAGCAAACACAATAACAGTGCACTGAAAAAGGTCAGAGTGGGGAAGCGTTTGAGCATGAGGCAAGCATTCTCTACAACATGAACGGTGAGCCGACCCCTATCATAACATAACCTGAATCATTCGCTTATTTTTTGTGGTGAAGACACGACGACCGAATAATGAGCCTACGAGCACATCATAAAAGAAGCATTGCCTTTCAATGACTTACGTACTCTCTTGCTCGTCCTTGTGGATTTTATCAAGCCTAGTGCCTACTTCCAGTCTACTACTAAAGCGTAGGATATAAATCATACCAATCAGGGTTATGCGCTTCAATTAATGCAAGCTTCTTTTTTCTACTCCCCGCTTTCAACTGTTTTTCCCTGGTAATAGCATCTGGCATGGTCCCATAGCGCTCAAAATAAACCAGTTGGCAGCAATCATACCGCTGCGTAAAGCTCTTTTTGACTTTTTCAGGAGAGGGGTGTCTATGCTCATAAATCCTTCTCTCTAAGCTATTCGTAACCCCCACATAAAGCGTACCATATGGCTTGTTCGCTAAAATATAAACAGCAGGCTCTCTCGGCATAAGCGACTCTCTTTTTGTTTTCCAGTCTAACCTAAGCTTACAGAAAAAAGTAGTGGCTCTCCCTATATTTTAATTTGAGAGGCCTCTTTCTTGTTATTGCGGGCCGAAGCCATCCGCTCACTCCTTATAATAAAAGTAAGATTACTAAATAATGAACTTACGAGTACATGATAAAAAAATCATTCTATATTAACTTGTACGCGCCTCCTTAATCGTCGTTGCGAGCGGTCTGAGTTATTCGCTTATGCTTTATGGTGAAGACACGGCTACCAGCTTTCGCCCTACGGGCTACAGCTCGGCAGGCCATAGAAGAATCATTGCCTTTCAATAGCTTACGGGCCCTCTTACTCGTCTTTGCGAGCGGCAGCGAAGCAATCCAGGGTGGTAGGCTGACTTATCCTATTTTTTTAATAAATGACAAATGGGTATGCCTTCTCTTGAACAAGGCAAGGTGCTATGTGTGCAGAGTCTATCGCTTCGTGGTTTAAACTTTCCTAGGATTTAATTTGGATTGCCGCGCTGCCGCTCGCAAGGACGAATAAGGTGGTGCGTAACAAGTTGATGTAGAATGGTTTTTTTAGCGTGTGCTTGTGCGTTCATCATTCGGCAGACGTACCTTTACCACAAAAAATGAACGGATGACGCAGGCTGCTCGCAAGGACGAGTAAGAGGGGTTGTAAGCTACTGAGAGAGTGAATTTTTTCGGATGTGCTTGTGCGTTCATCGTTTCTTGTGAAAGCAAACCGTACTGAGTAATAAACTAACGAGCACACCATAAAAGAAGCATTGCCTTTCAATGGCTTACGTGCTCTCTTACTCGTCCTTGCGAGCGGCAGCGAAGCAATCCAGGGTGGTAGGCTGACTTGTCCTATTTTTTTGATGAATGACAAATGGGTATGCCCTCTCTTGAACAAGGCAAGGCGCTATGTGTGCAGAGTCCATAGCTTCGTAGTTTAAACTTTCCTAGGATTTAATTTGGATTGCCGCGCTGCCGCTCGCAAGGACGAATAAGGTGGTGCGTAACAAGTTGATGTAGAATGGTTTTTTTAGCGTGTGCTTGGGCGTTCATCGTTTCTTGTGAAAGCAAACCTTCCTGAGTAATAAACTAACGGGTACAGCATAACAGAAGCATTGCCTTTCAATGGCTTACGTGCTCTCTTACTCGTCCTTGCGAGCGGCAGCGAAGCAATCCACAGTAGTAGGCTGACTTGTTTTATTTTTTCAGTGAACTAGAAACAGGTATGCCCTTTCTTGAACAAGGCAAGGCGCTATGTGTGCAGAGTCCATAGCTTCGTAGTTTAAACTTTCCTAGGATTTAATTTGGATTGCCGCGCTGCCGCTCGCAAGGACGACTAAGGTGGCGCGTAACAAGTTGATGTAGAATGGTTTTTTTAGGGTGTGCTTGGGCGTTCATCATTCGGCAGACGTACCTTTACCACAAAAAATGAACGGATGATGCAGGCCGCTCGCAAGGACGAATAAGGTGGTGCGTAACAAGTTGGTGTAGAATGATTTTTTTAGGATGTGCTTGGGCGTTCATCGTTTCTTGTGAAAGCAAACCTTCCTGAGTAATAAACTAACGGGTACAGCATAACAGAAGCATTGCCTTTCAATGGCTTACGTGCTCTCTTACTCGTCCTTGCGAGCGGCAGCGAAGCAATCCAGGGTGGTAGGCTGACTTGTCCTATTTTTTTGATGAATGACAAATGGGTATGCCTTCTCTTGAACAAGGCAAGGTGCTATGTGTGCAGAGTCTATCGCTTCGTGGTTTAAACTTTCCTAGGATTTAATTTGGATTGCCGCGCTGCCGCTCGCAAGGACGAATAAGGTGGTGCGTAACAAGTTGATGTAGAATGGTTTTTTTAGCGTGTGCTTGTGCGTTCATCATTCGGCAGACGTACCTTTACCACAAAAAATGAACGGATGACGCAGGCTGCTCGCAAGGACGAGTAAGAGGGGTTGTAAGCTACTGAGAGAGTGAATTTTTTCGGATGTGCTTGTGCGTTCATCATTCCTTGTGAAAGCAAACCGTACTGAGTAATAAACTAACGAGTACACCATAAAAAAAGCATTGCCTTTCAATGATTTACGTGCTCTCTTACTCGTCTTTGCGAGCGGCAGCGCGGCAATCCAGGGTGGTAGGCTGACTTATCCTATTTTTTTAATAAATGACAAATGGGTATGCCTTCTCTTGAACAAGGCAAGGCGCTATGTGTGCAGAGTCCATCGCTTCGTGGTTTAAACTTTCCTACCGTTTAATTTGGATTGCCGCGCTGCCGCTCGCAACGACGAATAAGGTGGCGCGTAACAAGTTGATGTAGAATGGTTTTTTTAGGATGTGCTTGTGCGTTCATCATTCCTTGTGAAAGCAAACCGTACTGAGTAATAAACTAACGAGCACACCATAAAAGAAGCATTGCCTTTCAATGGCTTACGTGCTCTCTTACTCGTCCTTGCGAGCGGCAGCGAAGCAATCCAGGGTGGTAGGCTGACTTATCCTATTTTTTTAATAAATGACAAATGGGTATGCCTTCTCTTGAACAAGGCAAAGTGCTATGTGTGCGGAGTCTATCGCTTCGTAGTTTAAACTTTCTAGGATTTAATTTGGATTGCCGCGCTGCCGCTCGCAAGGACGAATAAGGTGGTGCGTAACAAGTTGATGTAGAATGGTTTTTTTAGGATGTGCTTGTGCGTTCATCATTCCTTGTGAAAGCAAACCGTACTGAGTAATAAACTAACGAGCACACCATAAAAGAAGTATTGCCTTTCAATGGCTTACGCGCTCTCTTATTCGTCCTTGCGAGCGGCAGCGAAGCAATCCAGGGTGGTAGGCTGACTTATCCTATTTTTTTAATAAATGACAAATGGGTATGCCTTCTCTTGAACAAGGCAAGGCGCCATGTGTGCAGAGTCTATCGCTTCGTGGTTTAAACTTTCCTAGGATTTAATTTGGATTGCCGCGCTGCCGCTCGCAAAGACGAATAAGAGAGGTTGTAAGCTACTGAGAGAGTGAGTTTTTTCGGATGTGCTTGTGCGTTCATCATTTCTTGTGAAAGCAAACCGTATTGAGTAATAAACTAACGGGTACAGCATAAAAAAAGCATTGCCTTTCAATGACTTACGTGCTCTCTTACTCGTCCTTGCGAGCGGCAGCGAAGCAATCCAGGGTGGTAGGCTGACTTGTTTTATTTTTTTAATAAATGACAAATGGGTATGCCCTCTCTTGAACAAGGCAAGGCGCTATGTGTGCAGAGTCTATCGCTTCGTGGTTTAAACTTTCCTAGGATTTAATTTGGATTGCTTCGCTGCCGCTCGCAAGGACGAGTAAGAGGAGTTGTAAGCTACTGAGAGAGAGTGAATTTTTTCGGATGTGCTTGGGCGTTCATCATTTCTTGTGAAAGCAAACCGTACTGAGTAATAAACTAACGAGCACACCATAAAAGAAGTATTGCCTTTCAATGGCTTACGCGCTCTCTTATTCGTCCTTGCGAGCGGCAGCGAAGCAATCCAGGGTGGTAGGCTGACTTGTCCTATTTTTTTGATGAATGACAAATGGGTATGCCTTCTCTTGAACAAGGCAAGGTGCTATGTGTGCAGAGTCTATCGCTTCGTGGTTTAAACTTTCCTAGGATTTAATTTGGATTGCCGCGCTGCCGCTCGCAAGGACGAATAAGGTGGTGCGTAACAAGTTGATGTAGAATGGTTTTTTTAGCGTGTGCTTGTGCGTTCATCATTCGGCAGACGTACCTTTACCACAAAAAATGAACGGATGACGCAGGCTGCTCGCAAGGACGAGTAAGAGGGGTTGTAAGCTACTGAGAGAGTGAATTTTTTCGGATGTGCTTGTGCGTTCATCGTTTCTTGTGAAAGCAAACCGTACTGAGTAATAAACTAACGAGCACACCATAAAAGAAGCATTCCCTTTCACTGGCTTACGTGCTCTCTTATTCGTCCTTGCGAGCGGCAGCGAAGCAATCCAGGGTGGTAGGCTGACTTGTTTTATTTTTTTAAGTAAATGACAAATGGGTATGCCCTCTCTTGAACAAAGCAAGGCGCTATGTGTGCAGAGTCTATCGCTTCGTGGTTAAAACTTTCCTAGGATTTAATTTGGATTGCCGCGCTGCCGCTCGCAACGACGAATAAGAGGGGTTGTAAACTACTGAGAGAGAGTGAATTTTTTCGGATGTGCTTGTGCGTTCATCATTCAGCAGACGTGCCTTAGCCCCAACAGCATGAGCAAAAAAAGGCCTAAACCTTCAAACCAGGACAATATCTCACAGACAATAAAGAAAAACGCCCTGGAAACAGGGCGTTCGAATCACTAGGATTAGCGCAGGCAGCCATTTCGCCCTTCAA
Source organism: Gammaproteobacteria bacterium (assembly GCA_965230455.1). Taxonomy (GTDB): domain Bacteria; phylum Pseudomonadota; class Gammaproteobacteria; order CBDDKY01; family CBDDKY01; genus CBDDKY01. The sequence goes on along the minus strand of CBDDKY010000003.1, from coordinate 579,588 downwards.
GCACATGGATGTGTGCTATCGCGTGCTCGATGAAAAGAAGGCGCGAAGGCGCTGCCTGACAGTTAGTTATTGCTACATGTATCATCCCAGTTGTTATCGTTATTGTTGACGCCTGATATAGACTTGTTCCGCTGCTGCAGCGCGGCGCTAAGCGCATTAAAGAGAACACCGCCTCCGGTTGTTGGTGTTGGCGCCGATTTTTTCTGCATTTTGTCAACTTTCTTTAGGTTATTCTTATTATCAGCTTGACGAATTGCCTCAAGAAGATTTGCACGCCCAGGTTGTGCCGCAGGCATCTTCTTTATTGCTGGTGGTGGCGGTGGTGCTGTTGTTGGTGGTGGTGGCAGATCTAGCTGCTCGTTTGACTGCACCTTTGGCTGCACAGTTGAGCGCAACAGGCCTGGCACCCCCATGCTAGCATCAGAGTCATCTACCTTAGAAATAATACTGTTGTTGTTCGGGTTGTTGATAATTATATTATTGTCATCGTTTGTGTTCAAAGTTTCTCTGCTCACAGACTCTGAACGACTAATAATAGCTGTCGAATCTTGCTGAAGAATTTTCTTAAAATTATCGGCATCTTCAAAAGGATTACCTATGCCGTTTTTTTCCGAATTTCTCTCAACTATCTCTTTAAGCAAGGTTAGAAATAGAGGCCAATCAACTTTCCCTAAACTCTTATCCCTCCAATAATAATCTGCATCACTTGAGATAATGTCTTTCTTGTATAAAAACAATGCATACTGGTTGCCTTTGAAATGAGCCATACAGTCATCCAAAATCTTATTCAGCTCTTTAATCTCCTTCTCTACAACGGTAATAGAATTATCCTCTACGTTGTCTATATTCTTCATCAAGATAGCCCTCGTTGAAGAAAGCCAACTAGAAGAGTTCGAATCACTAAGCTGATCAAGAGAACAGCCCTCAACCTGTTTACTAAGTAACTCTTTGTTTCCATAAAGATTTGGAACTTTAAGTAGATCACAAACCCCTTTGGGAATGAATTCTTTATATCGCGTATCTGCAAGCAAAGAGACTAGTATATGCAAACGCAAACGTGCCTTTTCTCGTCTTTCCACGAGCCTTGTCTGCGGAGAATTCTCCTTAGCATGCTGAGTATAAGCCGTTGCATAAGCGCCATAAAATTTATTCTGGCTACACTTTATTATCTGATCCTGCTGATACATGATTAAAGGCAAATCATACTTTAAATCTCCGCCTTTAAAGAGAACCTCGCCCTGTAACAAAATAGGCAGACTATACTTTTCAACGAGTTGTCCCTGTACTGGCCCACTCATTATCGTAGCACAAACTTTGCGAATGTCTGTATCTAACTTGGACATATTACTGATATACCCCCCGCTACTCACAGTAAAAAGAAGCGTTTGTATCGCATCGTAAACAGATTGTGGATAAATACCAGGATAACCATGAGTTGACAGAATTTTAGCAAGATAAGATAAGCGTCTTGTCAGTTTAAGACCTTTCGTGTGCCCTGGAACCTTTGTTATCTCATTTCCTTCAGATAAACGCACTGACCTTGACGTCGATTGAGTGGCTGAACCCGTACCCGTCATTGATTTGCTTTTGTCACGAGCTTGGTCATAAATATGAGATAGTGAGTGAACATGAGTAACGCAAGGAGAAATGTCTTTTTCTAAACAATCTAAAAAAGCCCCAGCCTTTCCAAAGACGTTTTTCTTCAGCTCAGCTTCTTCATGAGATGAATAAGTATTCTCGGCTTCACAAACCGGGTTTATTTCTTTCAATAGACTGTTAAACAGCTTTAGAATTGCCGTAGCAGCATTATCTTTATCCTTCGCAGCACTTGAAAGACTGAAGAATGTTGAACGTGAGATCTTCTTACTCTCGATCAATCGATTTAACAATGTCTTAATTTTTGAAACAAGATATTGTTCTGGGTTAGCTATAAATAACTGAAGTACCTTGAGGAGTGGTTGCAGCTCTCCAGACCAACCAAATTTAGCTTGTATTTTTAAACTATTAATTATGTTACTAACACTTCCACTAGCTAACTCACTTTTTTTGTTTTTCAACTCAGTGAACTTGTCTCCAAGTTGACCATCTGTATCAAGAATTGACTGGTTGAGTCCATCGAAGTGTTCTTTCAACGTCTGACACTGGATAGTTAGTTGATGTAACTTTCCAGGGTTAGCGAAATCACAGCCCATGAGCGCATGTTGAGCTTTAACTGACAAACCAGGTACCCGAGTAAGCGGTACATAAACGTTGCGAGCTATGGTTTTTGCGACCTCAGCGCGAATATAAGCTTCCAACGCTTCGTGACGAAGGGTCTGAGCCTTGTGGCTTGAGGGACACTTCCTTGGAAGTTGCTTTAAAAAGTCGTCTAAGCTGAACTCACTAACAGCTATAATGGAAGATTTTCCAGTAAACATGAAAGCTAGTTCACCATTGCCTAATATGCCGTTTACCTGTCCTTCCCAACCCTCGCCCGGTAAATTAGCTTCACTTATTTGTCCTGGCGTAAATATATGCGCACAAAGAGACTGCTCTAGGCGTGTTCTCATTCTACGGATATCATCTAAAAGATCAGAGGTTCCGTTTGGTTTTTCAATATTAAGTAAAGTAGTTAGCGCTACAAGTAGAGCATGCGCTCGAGACATTCTCTCTATTATTGAAGCACTTTTCCATGAAACTTGCTTTAGCTTCATCTTACAGCTTATTTCTTTAATTGCTTCATCGTATTGTTTAGCCATTCTATCAACCTCTTAACATTATAGGGTGCGGACTGCACATTAAACTCAACACCCAGATAAAAAACCAGGCGGTTATATTTGAGTCGATTGTACAAAACTGGTTAAAATTTGTCAACACCCCTCGCGCAAAAAATGGTTTTTTTTTACACAATTTTTACTGAAAACATTGCAATGCTATAATGGCATAGTTTTTATCGCTTCTAGGGTACTCTTGCCATGTCCTCACCCAAACCCATTTCTATTCCTGTCGTTACCGCAAGCGGCAAAAAATATCAAACACCGCAAGGGTTTAGCGCCGTCAAAGACGGTGTTAAATGCCGAGGGCAGCAACCTAAGGCACAGGCCTTACCCAAACCTTCTTGGCTCAAAGTCAAATCTACCTTTAGCCCAACCTTTAAAGCGGTCAAAGACACGGTGCATAAACATCAGCTCAGCACGGTGTGTGAAGAAGCTAAATGCCCCAACATGAGTGAATGTTGGGCCCATGGTACTGCCACCATTATGTTGATGGGGGCGGTGTGTACCCGGGCTTGTGGGTTTTGCTCGGTGGATACGGGCAATCCTGGCGGCTGGCTGGATAAGGATGAACCTGAAAAAGCCGCTAAATCTGTGGAATTAATGGGCTTACAGTATGTGGTGCTAACCTCGGTGGATAGGGATGACTTAGCCGACGGCGGGGCTTGGCATTATGCCGAGAGTATTCGCGCCATTAAACGGCGTTGCCCTGGCACCCGGGTAGAGGCGTTGGCGCCGGATTTTTCGGGTGACGAAAAGGCGATTGATACACTTTTGGATAGCAAGCTCGATGTTTTTGCACAAAATGTCGAAACCGTGAAACGCTTGACCCATCCGGTACGTGACCCGCGTGCAAGCTATGCACAAAGCCTATCCGTATTAGCCTATGCAAAAACCTATGCACCTGATCTGCTCACCAAAACAAGCTTGATGCTCGGTCTGGGTGAAACACAAGAAGAGGTTTTTGAAGCCATGCAAGACATTCGTCGTGCGCAGGTGGATATTTTAACCCTGGGGCAATATTTACAGCCCACCAAAAATCATTTGCCCGTGGCGCGTTATGTCACTCCAGAAGAATTTGAGACCTATCGTGTGGAAGGATTAAAGATGGGCTTTTTAGAAGTGGCATCAGGCCCCATGGTGCGTTCGAGTTATCGTGCGGATAAAGTGTTTGCGGGAACACAAAAAGAAAATACCTAACAGACCCTCTTATCGGTCAATGATAAAGCAAATCCATGAACATAATGCTTTTTTTTGAAAAAAAACACGGGAATACCCTGAAAAAGCCTTTTTTTCTCGAAGAAAAGCAAGCATAATTAAAGGGCTTTGTTTGCAGTCGCAAAGCATGTTCACCAGGGACTGCATTTTTTATATTAACCATTGAAAAGGGGAAGTCACATGCCTGCTGCAACAAAAGCTAAACGGAAAAAAGCCACTGCTGCAAAAAAAACAGTTGCCAAAAAAGCACCTGTTAGAAAAGCCGCTGCTAAAAAAGCGCCCGCTAAAAAAGTCACGGCTAAAAAAGTTACCGCTAAAAAAACGACCACCAAAAAAGCACCCGCTAAAAAGCGTGAAGCTTCTGCTATTAAGGACGCTTTTACCAAAAGCCAAATCATGACAGAATTGGCGGAACGTACTGAGCTTTCCAAAAAGCAAGTGGTGACGGTTTTTGAAGAATTAAATACGCTGATTCATCGTCACGTCAAAAGCCGCGGCGCCGGCATGTTCACACTACCCGGTCTGGTTAAAATGACCGTGGTTAAAAAACCTGCGACCAAAGCACGCAAAGGCATTAATCCTTTCACGGGCGAAGAAACCACTTTTAAAGCAAAACCGGCACGCAAAGTGATTAAAGTCCGTGCCCTGAAAAAACTTAAAGATATGGCTGAATAAGATATTTTTCTTTATAAAAAAGGCTCCCTCGGGAGCCTTTTTTATGGGGGTAAATCCTAGGGCCCTCCAAGAACAGGACCTGCATTCACTTTTAAGTCATCCATGTCTCCTAACGCATCACATAAATCATTCCAGGCTGTTGTGTGATCTGCGTTTAGATGCTTTGCTAGCCCGTCAGCGCCACTAATATCATCATTGTTTCTAAATGCGTCTACTATCTCAGCTCGCTGTCCAGGATTCAACCGTCTAATTGTCCCAACATGATTATTCAGAAACGTCTCAAGGTCAGTATCCCTAGTTATAAAATCGATCTCATCAATTAGGGGAGCAATATCAACCTCATCATCATTATTAATATTAGCCTCAACATTATTATTGCCCATGAGTGCCTGCTGTCTACGGTCCAGCGCTGTTATCAACGCACCAAATATATCATTACCATTTTGCGGAGGAGGTCTCACGCCAGGATTATCCTGCGGAACAGGACAAGCACGTTTTAACTCAGCAATACGTGCATTAAGCTGCATTACATCTCCCGAAATACCTGCAAAAGGAGATTTCCTCCGAATAGTATCAGCTTGGGCACGCAGTTGTCTCTTTTGCTGTACAGATAAAGGTTGTTGTTGCGCTAACCTTATGGCGGCTGCTAAGAAATCAAGTGCCGTATCTTTTTGAGTTGCAGCCCATGTATCGCTATTATCAACTGCATCTATAAATGGCTGATAATCTCCGAGCAAGTTTCTGATAGCTTGAGCGGCTTCTGCTGGGTTGTCTTCCCGGTTATCTTCCCGGTTATCTTCCCGGTTATCTTCCCGGTTGTCTTCCCGGTTATCTTCCCGGTTGTCTTCCTGGTCATCTTCCCGGTTATCTTCCTGGTTATCTTCCTGGTCATCTTCCCGGTTGTCTTCCGGGTTATTACGCATATGCTCTCGATAACCCTCCTGAAGGGCTAGCAAAGCATAATAGTCATTTTCATCGTCAGGGAGGCGATTAAAATCATCTTCATAAGTTTCAAGATCGATATTAGCTAAAAACGCCGTTAGCTCAGCCATCTCAACCAGTGGAAGGTCAGCGTCTGCTATACCATCGTAATGATAATAAAACTTGTCATAAAAATTGGATAATGTCTGTAGAGAAGGATTTGCTTGAGCTGCAGCTGCAGCTGCTCTCACCTCATCCAGAGTAACGTTTGGAGCGTCATCGTCATTATCTGCTTGCTCTTGGTTATTAACAAAATACCGTACATACTTATCTCGAATATTAGAAAGTTTACGAATAGAGTCAGCTCTAACACGCGCTTCCTGTTCATTAGCAGGTATAGGTATAGCACTCAGATCTATATCCTTCCAAATTTCCATGTTTTGACTTAATTCATTCCATAACACAGCCTTAGCATGCCCAGCACGACGAATCTTAACATAAGCTACGTCATAGTAACGCATAAAAGCGCTTGCAAAGTTACTATAGGTATATAGCGACATATTATCTCTAAACTCCCCAGCATACTGATTTGCAAGCGCCCGATATTCTTGAAGTTTTGCATCGACGTGTTTGCGCTTAAAATAAGCAAAGCATTCCTCAGACAAATCACCCTGGAAATTATCCGGTATATTGCTCTCCAGCCATGGTGTAAAACAGCGTCTTACCTGCTGCACATCATTTCTTACAGCCTCTTCTAATTCCATGAAAGCATTTGCTAATGCTTGAAAATTCTCCGCCGTCGCACCAGCAGCAAAAGCCTGCGCTAATGCCTCTACGTCCCCTACAGTGACTGGAGCAGCATTGTCAGGACGCCGGCGATTATTATTGAGGTGAGTTTGTTTTTCCTGAAAATACCTAAACCAATCATTAGGCAAACCACCCTGAAAACCGCTGATATCTGTCCCCAGCCATGGTGTAAAACAGCCCTCTATTTGCGCCGCATTATTTATTACATTGCGTTCTAATTGCCTAAAGGCATTTGCAAATGCTTGAAAATTCTCCACCGTCGCACCAGCAGCAAAAGCCCGCGCTAATGCCTCTACGTCCCCTACAGTGACTGGAGCAGCATTGTCAGGACGCCGGCGATTATTATTGAGGTGGGTTTGTTTTTCCTGAAAATACCTAAACCAATCATTAGGCAAACCACCCTGAAAACCGCTGATATCTGTCCCCAGCCATGGTGTAAAACAGCCCTCTATTTGCGCCGCATTATTTATTACATTGCGTTCTAATTGCCTAAAGGCATTTGCAAATGCTTGAAAATTCTCCACCGTCGCACCAGCAGCAAAAGCCCGCGCTAATGCCTCTACGTCCCCTACAGTGACTGGAGCAGCATTGTCAGGACGCGCCTGAAGCTGTGCATTCACGCGGTCAAGGGCTCGTTCAAATAGCTCACGCCGCGGCACCCTCCCGACTACTCTTCCAACCGCAATATTATCGCGCTCAGTTTGAAGCCGTTCCCTTACATGACGCAACTGTGCTGGCGACAATCTATCTAGATCAATAGCATTAATAGCAGCCTCAACCTCTGTATTTCCACGAAAAACACCATCAACAACACAATTAAGATTATTAATCTCGTCAGCAAACTGAGCATAAACGGCATCTGCTACACGCCTATCTTGTTCTTCTTGATTTCGGTTTGGTTCTGGATCTTCTGGTGGCGCAGGCTCTGGCTCTGGCTCTGGCTCTGGCTCTGGCTCTGGCTCTGGTTCTGGTTCTGGTTCTGGTTCTGGTTCTGGTTCTGGTTCTGGTTCTGGCTCTGGTTCTGGCGTAGGCGTAGGCTCATCCTCATCCCACAACACAGGGACATATCCTACCTGCTCAGTAGTAATCTTAGGCTTAACGCCGCTCCGATTGTAGGCATCGATGACTTCCTGCGCTCTTTGTTGTAATTGCTCTGTCCTCTTGGGGTCACCCGCAACATACAGCGTATTGAGATTAAAATGAATCATACCATCCGCTGCTGGTTGTCGGCCGGCGATTAACGCTGCAACCAAACCACCGCTGCCACCGGTTTTATAGCGACCACCAAAATGCTGCTGCATAAAACCTTTAACAGAGGTAAAAATATCATCTCTGGGTGCTGTAAAATAGCTGGTATCGGAAACAAAATCCATTAACATATCGTACTTATTGACACCTGTTATCTTCTGCCAAAAACTGAGTTGCCAGGACTTAGCCGGGTAAAATTCAATCCCGCCACTCGGGGATAATTCAACCTGAGCGCCATCAGCTAAGCGATAACAACGTGTGAAGTTGGTTTCTTGCAACTGGTCTTGCGCATCAGGACTTAAACCGATATTGAGGTCTGCTTGCGCTTTCACGCCACCAAAGCGTGTACCCATACCACCTTTTAATAGATTATCCGCTTTCACCACACCTAAGAGCTGAATTTTCTCGGCTGTGTTCGTCTTCAGCCCCTTAAGCATTTCACCATAAACTCCTTGCCTATCTGGGTCTACTTCATTGACTTCACCGACAATGGGTATCAGATAGGTTCTATCGAGCTCTTCTCCTATATTTTTGACAACCTGCTGCCCCTCTTCGTCTGTCTCCAAAATGTGAAGCTGAATTTCCGCATTATCATCAGGCTCACTCGCTGGATCACCACTATGCCCAATACCCGCACGATATAAAGCAATCAGATACTCTCGTTTAGCTTTTTTATAATCAGCAATAAATTTGTTGCGCCAATCCCCAAGCTGTCCTTGTAATCTCCCTAAATATTCTTGCACCTTAAGTCTATCTTGCGCCGCAATGGGTTGCAGGCCTCCGATATTGACGCTATTTTTTTTAGACGAAAGTGCATCGTCTGTGAGTTGATCCACGAGAGTAAGTCGATAGGCCAGAGATGGATCTTCGCCTAACGCGCTAGCATTCACACCAGGTTGCGGCTCTCTTTCATTTAAAAGCTTTTTGGATAAAGCTGCCCATCTGTTTTTAAATGCTTGTTGAGCTGCTTCAAAAGCATTTAATCTACCACCATCGGTCTGCACTTCTGTGTGAACATCCTGAAAAGCCTTCTGATCCTCAACACGCCTAACCGAAGAAAAAGCATCAGCAACGTTTTTAACATAATTTGTATTCTTAGGGCGTTTTTGATCAGCCATGGGGAATTACCTCTTTAAAGCAGTCTCGCGTTGAAATAACGTGAAAATCATGGACATAGTATAAGCTTGCTAACTTAACATAAGCTTAAGCATAAATTAAGTATAAATTAACTTACTGCCCGAGCAAGGCTATCCAAGCATCATGACACCTCGGCAAGATGCCTCCAGGGCTTACCGATACAAACAAGTTCAATGGTTTTTCTAGCGTGTACTCGTCAGTTCATTGTGCAATACGATTTACCTTTACGCTGAAGACACGACGACCGAATAGTGAGCCTACGAGTACATCATAACAGAATCATTCCCTTTCAATGGCTTACGTGCTCTCTTACTCGTCTTTGCGAGCGGCAGCGAAGCAATCCAGGGTGGCGGGCTGACGTGTCGCTGTTTTTTTGATGCGTGACGTATGGGTATGCCCTCTCTTGAACAAGGCAAGGCGCTATGTGTGCAGAGTCTATCGCTTCGTGGTTTAAACTTTCCTAGGATTTAATTTGGATTGCTTCGCTGCCGCTCGCAACGACGAATAAGGTGGCGCGTAACAAGTTGATGTAGAATGTTTTTTTTAGCGTGTGCTTGGGCGTTCATCATCCCTTGTGAAAGCAAACCGTACTGAGTAATAAACTAACGGGTACAGCATAACAGAAGCATTCCCTTTCACTGGCTTACGTGCTCTCTTACTCGTCTTTGCGAGCGGCAGCGCGGCAATCCAGGGTGGTAGGCTGACTTATCCTATTTTTTTAATAAATGACCAATGGGTATGCCCTCTCTTGAACAAAGCAAGGCGCTATGTGTGCAGAGTCTATCGCTTCGTGGTTTAAACTTTCCTAGGATTTAATTTGGATTGCTTCGCTGCCGCTCGCAACGACGAATAAGGTGGCGCGTAACAAGTTGATGTAGAATGTTTTTTTTAGCGTGTGCTTGGGCGTTCATCATCCCTTGTGAAAGCAAACCGTACTGAGTAATAAACTAACGGGTACAGCATAACAGAAGCATTCCCTTTCACTGGCTTACGGGCTCTCTTACTCGTCCTTGCGAGCGGCAGCGAAGCAATCCAGGGTGGTAGGCTGACTTATCCTATTTTTTTAATAAATGACAAATGGGTATGCCCTCTCTTGAACAAAGCAAGGCGCTATGTGTGCAGAGTCTATCGCTTCGTGGTTTAAACTTTCCTAGGATTTAATTTGGATTGCCGCGCTGCCGCTCGCAAAGACGAATAAGGTGGTGCGTAACAAGTTGGTGTAGAATGATTTTTTTAGCGTGTGCTTGTGCGTTCATCATTCCTTGTGAAAGCAAACCGTACTGAGTAATAAACTAACGGGTACACCATAAAAGAAGCATTCCCTTTCACTGGCTTACGGGCTCTCTTACTCGTCCTTGCGAGCGGCAGCGAAGCAATCCAGGGTGGCGGGCTGACGTGTCGCTGTTTTTTTGATGCGTGACGTATGGGTATGCCCTCTCTTGAACAAGGCAAGGCGCTATGTGTGCAGAGTCCATCGCTTCGTGGTTTAAACTTTCCTAGGATTTAATTTGGATTGCCGCGCTGCCGCTCGCAACGACGAATAAGGTGGTGCGTAACAAGTTGATGTAGAATGATTTTTTTAGCGTGTGCTTGGGCGTTCATCATCCCTTGTGAAAGCAAACCGTACTGAGTAATAAACTAACGGGTACACCATAAAAGAAGCATTGCCTTTCACTGGCTTACGGGCTCTCTTACTCGTCCTTGCGAGCGGCAGCGAAGCAATCCAGGGTGGCGGGCTGACGTGTCGCTGTTTTTTTGATGCGTGACGTATGGGTATGCCCTCTCTTGAACAAGGCAAGGCGCTATGTGTGCAGAGTCTATCGCTTCGTGGTTTAAACTTTCCTAGGATTTAATTTGGATTGCCGCGCTGCCGCTCGCAAAGACGAATAAGGTGGTGCGTAACAAGTTGATGTAGAATGATTTTTTTAGCATGTGCTTGGGCGTTCATCATTCCTTGTGAAAGCAAACCGTACTGAGTAATAAACTAACGGGTACACCATAAAAGAAGCATTCCCTTTCACTGGCTTACGTGCTCTCTTACTCGTCCTTGCGAGCGGCAGCGAAGCAATCCAGGGTGGCGGGCTGACGTGTCGCTGTTTTTTTGATGCGTGACGTATGGGTATGCCCTCTCTTGAACAAGGCAAGGCGCTATGTGTGCAGAGTCTATCGCTTCGTGGTTAAAACTTTCCTAGGATTTAATTTGGATTGCCGCGCTGCCGCTCGCAACGACGAATAAGGTGGCGCGTAACAAGTTGATGTAGAATGTTTTTTTTAGCGTGTGCTTGTGCGTTCATCATTCCTTGTGAAAGCAAACCGTACTGAGTAATAAACTAACGGGTACACCATAAAAGAAGCATTGCCTTTCACTGGCTTACGTGCTCCCTTACTCGTCCTTGCGAGCGGCAGCGAAGCAATCCAGGGTGGTAGGCTGACTTATCCTATTTTTTTAATAAATGACAAATGGGTATGCCCTCTCTTGAACAAGGCAAGGCGCTATGTGTGCAGAGTCTATCGCTTCGTGGTTTAAACTTTCCTAGGATTTAATTTGGATTGCTTCGCTGCCGCTCGCAACGACGAATAAGGTGGCGCGTAACAAGTTGATGTAGAATGTTTTTTTTAGCGTGTGCTTGGGCGTTCATCATCCCTTGTGAAAGCAAACCGTACTGAGTAATAAACTAACGGGTACAGCATAACAGAAGCATTCCCTTTCACTGGCTTACGTGCTCTCTTACTCGTCTTTGCGAGCGGCAGCGAAGCAATCCAGGGTGGTAGGCTGACGTGTCGCTGTCTTTTTGATGCGTGACGTATGGGTATGCCCTCTCTTGAACAAAGCAAGGCGCTATGTGTGCAGAGTCTATCGCTTCGTGGTTAAAACTTTCCTAGGATTTAATTTGGATTGCCGCGCTGCCGCTCGCAACGACGAATAAGGTGGTGCGTAACAAGTTGATGTAGAATGATTTTTTTAGCATGTGCTTGGGCGTTCATCATTCCTTGTGAAAGCAAACCGTACTGAGTAATAAACTAACGGGTACACCATAAAAGAAGCATTGCCTTTCACTGGCTTACGTGCTCCCTTACTCGTCCTTGCGAGCGGCAGCGAAGCAATCCAGGGTGGCGGGCTGACGTGTCGCTGTTTTTTTGATGCGTGACGTATGGGTATGCCCTCTCTTGAACAAGGCAAGGCGCTATGTGTGCAGAGTCCATCGCTTCGTGGTTTAAACTTTCCTAGGATTTAATTTGGATTGCCGCGCTGCCGCTCGCAACGACGAATAAGGTGGTGCGTAACAAGTTGATGTAGAATGATTTTTTTAGCGTGTGCTTGGGCGTTCATCATCCCTTGTGAAAGCAAACCGTACTGAGTAATAAACTAACGGGTACAGCATAAAAGAAGCATTGCCTTTCAATGGGTTACGTGCTCTCTTACTCGTCTTTGCGAGCGGCAGCGAAGCAATCCAGGGTGGTAGGCTGACGTGTCGCTGTTTTTTTGATGCGTGACGTATGGGTATGCCCTCTCTTGAACAAGGCAAGGCGCTATGTGTGCAGAGTCTATCGCTTCGTGGTTAAAACTTTCCTAGGATTTAATTTGGATTGCCGCGCTGCCGCTCGCAACGACGAATAAGGTGGCGCGTAACAAGTTGATGTAGAATGTTTTTTTTAGCGTGTGCTTGGGCGTTCATCATTTCTTATGAAAGCAAACCGTACTGAGTAATAAACTAACGGGTACAGCATAACAGAAGCATTGCCTTTCAATGACTTACGGGCCCTCTTATTCGTCCTTGCGAGCGGCAGCGCGGCAATCCAGGGTGGTAGGCTGACGTGTCGCTGTCTTTTTGATGCGTGACGTATGGGTATGCCCTCTCTTGAACAAAGCAAGGTGCTATGTGTGCAGAGTCTATCGCTTCGTGGTTTAAACTTTCCTAGGATTTAATTTGGATTGCCGCGCTGCCGCTCGCAAAGACGAATAAGGTGGTGCGTAACAAGTTGGTGTAGAATGATTTTTTTAGCGTGTGCTTGTGCGTTCATCATCCTAAAATCAGCAGTCAATCGCGCTTTTTTGGTGTAGCAGATTGATTTAGATAAGGAAACTAAAAAGGGAAATAAGCAAGGACTGCGACAGACATCCTGTCCTCGCGCTCACCAGACTGCGATGTGCCACCGACCCACCGTATAGCGTTTTTTTAAGAAAAATGAATATAAAGCAAAGACGGGTGGAGCGTGAGAGCCACAATAACACAGATGACCTTAAAATAAGCTACCACCAGGCCTATATTGGCCAACCATTTACCTCTTAAGCCTTTATTAAAGCGTATATCACCGCGAGCCACGTGGCCAAGAGCAATGGCCGGCACCAATAATAAACTAATTTTTAAAGGGGTTCCTAATAAAGCGGTTAAAAAGTTGATATAAAAATCAGGTAGCTTATCGTAAAAGAATGGCAACGGGTTAACAGACAGCAGTGCAAATATGCAGCTGGTCACCGCATAATAGGATAAGGTTTGCGGCTTACTTCCTTGTCTTTTTTGTTTTATCCACATGCGTCTTTCATTGCCATTCTATCTAGGGCGTAAGTTTTCAGCTTACGCTTTTTTGCGACGCTTACCTACCTGTTTAAGGTCCAATTTGTTTTCCCTTAAACACAGCGCTAAAACAGCCGACAGCAGTGAGCCTACGGGCAAGACCAGTAAGGCCATACGATAGGCATGCAAAACACCCATGGCATTAGGATCGGTAAGCAAGTGTGCCCCACCAATAAGTGTCAATACACGTCCCACGGTGGGTTGGAATACAACCCCACCTAACATCACCAGCATATTTGCCGTAGCGATAGCCGTTCCTACCAAGGTCACGGGGGAAATATCACGGGCTATCGCAAATACGATAGGTTGCGCACCGGCAAAAAAGCCAATGACAAAAAGTAAAATATAGATAGCTTGATGGGAAAGGTTATTGCTAAGTAGTAGTAGCAAAAATGCCCCCCCCCCAAAAATACTACTCCAAAATAAAGGTATTTTACGGTTTCTCAATTTATCAGAGATAAGCCCAAAGGTAGGCCCACCGGCTGCAAAACCTAAGAATACCAGTGAAGAAGCAAAGCCTGCTTCGCCTTTCGTGAAGTGATGAGCCTGTTGAATAAAAGGGATACCCCAAAGTTCAGCAAAGACAGAAATCGGCATATAGGTCAATGCACCAATGATACCGACTATCCAGGCTTGTGGCATTCTTAGCAACCTAACCACACCAATAATGGCATGCCTAAAATCAATAGGTTGGTTGTGCGCTTTGGCTCGTTCTTGTTTGCGTTGAGGATTAACATCCCGCGCAATCAACCAAATAAGCGCCGCCAATACAATACCAAAATTGGCCGTCCAAATAATGGTGGATTTCCAACCTAAATAGTGCACCAACGCCGTCATGAAGTTATCACCCAACATGCCGCCTAACATGCCCAATGAGGTTGCAAGCCCCGCCATGGTGGCGAAATAACGGGGGGGAAACCAAATGGAAATAAGCTTTAAGGCACCCACAAAAGCAAAGGCCGAACCAAAGCCCGTTAGGAAACGCCCCATTTGCGCGACAAAGAGCACGGAGCTGGACGCAAAAAGATAAGAACCGGCCACGCAAGCGATGGTTGCCAACGTCAATAAACGTCGAGGCCCAACTCTATCCATCAATATACCCACAGGCAACTGCATGGGGGTATAAATGTAATAGTAAAAAGCGGACAACACGCCTAACTGGGTGGGGTCAATGTGGAAAACACGGGACAATTCCGGTGCCATCACGCTGGGGGAAATACGCAAAAAGTATTCGTAAAGATAAAAACTCGCACCAATAGCAAGCATTACCCATGGCAAAAAGCCAACTTTTTCTTTAAAGCTTGTATTGCGCTCAGCGGACATAATTGTTTCATTCATAATGAGCTTCTCCAAATAGTATATTTTCACAGGACCCAGTAGCATACGCTTGGAGAAGCCTTGCCGGGATGGGGTTTGGTATAACCCACACTTCTCGCTGTGATGGATATCTGCTGGCAATTCATTCTTACAAAGCAGTTTGGATGGCGTATCGCTACTCCAAACGTCGCTTGTAAGCATAAAGTACCAACAAACCCTAGACAGCGGCTACTGGTGTCCTGACTTAGAGCATTCTTACAGATTATCAAATAGACTCAATTAACGCGAAGATGCTTGTTTGAACATTCCATCTAGGGAGCATCTCTACGTTACTTGGGTATAGGCCTATTGATACTCCATTTCCACGCTGCAATTTGAATAAAGCGGGTGCAAATGACGTGTCAACAAACCCTAGAGTTTCCTGCTGTAATAGGCTCTATGGGTTTTGACGACGAGGGGGGATCTCCCTAGTCTGTTATACGAGCAACGCCCGTTTCTATGGCTGCCTGCGCAACGGCGCCAGCAACCTGCTCCCGGAGTCTTGGATCCACAGGCTTCGGTAACAAATAATCCGGACCAAAGTTCCAATCAACTTTATCCGGGTAAGCTTCACGAACAGAGGCAGGCACAGGTTCATGCACCAAGTCTTTGATAGCATGAACAGCGGCTACTTGCATCATTTGATTAATGGCGCGAGCCTGCACATCCAATGCGCCCCTGAAAATATAAGGAAAACATAATACGTTATTCACTTGATTGGGGTAATCACTACGCCCCGTGGCCATGATCAAATCCTGACGTACAGCATGAGCTAACTCTGGCTTAATTTCAGGGTCAGGATTAGATAGCGCAAAAACAATGGGGTCTGGTGCCATCAAGGCTAACATGTCTTGGGACAGTAGGTTCGGCCCTGATACACCAATAAAAACATCAGCACCTTCTATGGCATCCTTTAAGGTGCGCTTATGGGTTTTATGCGCAAAAGAGCGCTTATAGGCATTTAGGTCTTCACGATCTTGGTGAATAACCCCTCCCCTATCGATCATCAATAATTTGTCCGGATCAGCCCCCAAACATTTCAACAAATTCATAGAAGCCGTTCCCGCTGCGCCCGCACCCAAGCAGACAATATTCACGTCTTCTATTTTCTTGTTCTTTAGCGTAAGGCCATTTAATAAAGCCGCGGCTACCACAATGGCTGTGCCGTGTTGGTCGTCATGAAAAACCGGGATGTCCAAACGTGCCGATAAAATTTCTTCAATGGCAAAACATTCCGGCGCTTTAATGTCTTCCAGATTAATACCACCAAAGGTTGCCGCGATACGGCTAACGGTCGCAACAAACTCTTCGGGTTTATCGGCTTCCACCTCAATATCAAAGGCATCGATGCCTGCATAACGCTTAAAAAGCACCGCTTTGCCTTCCATCACCGGTTTGCTGGCTAAAGGACCGACATTGCCCAACCCTAATACCGCCGTGCCATTTGAAATAACACCAACCAAATTACCCTTGCTGGTATAGTGGTAAGCGGTTTCTGGATCTTCTGCAATGGACAGCACCGGTACAGCCACGCCCGGCGTATAAGCCAAAGACAGGTCACGCTGGGACAACGTGGGCTTAGTCAAACTGATTTCAATCTTGCCCGGCTTAGGAAACTGATGATAGTCCAGAGCTACTTGTTTGAGATCTTCTTTCATGGACATATTTTCCTTCAATGAAATGGTTGGCAAAGCGCTCATGCCCCAAAATAGCGCATGGAAACCGGGGACTGTTGACCATTCATTTTTACACTACCGCTTGAACAGAAATAACAACAGACCTTGAATTGCTCAATGTCGAATACCCGAAAAGAAATGAAACGTTGAGCACGGGGTCAATTGAGCTAACGACAGATTACAGCCAACACCCTATTCGTCATCGGAAAACATACTAAATTTACTTTTGAACTTCTCTACGCGACCAGCGGTATCAATGATTTTCTGTTGCCCAGTGTAAAAAGGGTGACAGGCGGAACAAACTTCAACGTGCATCGTTTCCTTCGCGAGCGCTGAACGAGTCTGGTAAACCGCACCACAAGTACATGTGGCTTTTAGTTCTTTATATTCTGGGTGAATACTAGCTTGCATTTTCTTAAAACCTTTGTTAAAACAGGCCGCTAGGCCCTGGGACAGGCGAACCGTTTTGTCCTGACTCCCGCCCACAAACAACCCCAGCTCACCATCAACTCCCAGCATTTTAACGAAAGCCTATGGGAAAAGCAAGATGGTGAGCCACGCTGCTCCATTAAGACTAGGGCCTGCAGCCTCACCCCTCAGTCCTTTGCTTTCTGAATAAGCCGCTGAGCCCTCTCTTCTATCCAGTGCTGTACTTCATTATTCAGGGCTTTCGGCTCATACCCTTTTGGATTGATGGGATTACCTATGACCAAATGCACAGTACCTGGCCGCTTAATAAATTGTTTTGGTCGCCAAAAAAGCCCTGAATTATGCGCCACAGGCAAGATGGGTATGCCCGAGGTTACAGCCAATGTGGCCCCCCCCCGAGCAAAAGGACGGGAAGTTCCCGGTGGTGTCCGCGTGCCTTGCGGAAAAATCACCACCCAGCACCCCCGCTTTAAGCGTTCCACACCTTGTTCTATTAATTGCTCACCCGCCGCCACCGGCGCTTTTCTATCAATGGCGATAGGGTCTAACAAACGTAACGACCAACCGAAAAAAGGGACGTTTAATAATTCTTTTTTGAGAACGGTGCACTGTCTAGGAAAAAGCACCTGGAAAGTAAAAGTCTCCCACATGGATTGATGATTGCTGATGAGTATCATCGGACCAGCGGGTATATCTGTATTGCCTTCTAGTTTATAATTGATACCGACTGAGACTTTCAACCACCAAAGCATAAAATTAGCCCAGCGTGACACCACCCAGTATTGGCGTTTTTTATCTGCTTTAACAAAAAAGCCACTCATGAAAGCGACCACTAAAACCGACAAGCAAGTACCTAGGGAGAAAATGCAGGATCTAATAAAACACAACAGCATAAAGAGAAAGTTTTTCATTACGTTATCACAGCGTCCAGACGGGTGCCCCATCCTAAGCAAGCCGCTGCAATAAAGCAAGTTTTATGCTGCGAGCGATTGGGTTTTAGGTGTAGCTCAACAAGTCGGCCATAGGCTCCAGAGATTGTTGCCTGGAAGGCATACCCATTTGTCAGTTATTAAAAAAATAGGATAAGTCAGCCTACCACCCTGGATTGCTTCGCTGCCGCTCGCAAGGACGAGTAAGAGAGCATGTAAGCCATTGAAAGGCAATGCTTCTTTTATGGTGTGCTCGTTAGTTTATTACTCAGTACGGTTTGCTTTCACAAGGAATGATGAACGCACAAGCACATCCTAAAAAATTCACTCTCTCTCAGTAGCTTACAGCCCCTCTTATTCGTCCTTGCGAGCGGCAGCGCGGCAATCCAAATTAAATCCTAGGAAAGTTTAAACCACGAAGCTGCGGACTCTGCACACATAGCGCCTTGCCTTGTTCAAGAGAAGGCATACCCATTTGTAACTCATTAAAAAAATAGAACAAGTCAGCCTACCACCCTGGATTGCTTCGCTGCCGCTCGCAATGACGAGTAAGAGAGCATGTAAGCCATTGAAAGTAAATGATTCTTCTATGGCCTGCCGAGCTGTAGCCCGTAGGGCGAAAGCTGGTAGCCGTGTCTTCACCATAAAGCATAAACGAATAACTCAGACCGCTCGCAACGACGAGCAAGAGAGCGCGTAAGTCATTGAAAGGCAATGCTTCTTCTATGGTGTACCCGTTAGTTTATTACTCAGTACGGTTTGCTTTCACAAGAAATGATGAACGCACAAGCACATCCTAAAAAAATCATTCTACACCAACTTGTTACGCGCCACCTTATTCGTCCTTGCGAGCGGCAGCGCGGCAATCCAAGTTAAATCCTAGGAAAGTTTTAACCACGAAGCTATGGACTCTGCACACATAGCGCCTTGCCTTGTTCAAGAGAGGGCATACCTGTTTCTAGTTCACTGAAAAAATAGAACAAGTCAGTCTACCACCCTGGATTGCTTCGCTGCCGCTCGCAAAGACGAGTGAGAGAGCATGTAAGCCATTGAAAGTAAACGATTCTTCTATGGCCTGCCGAGCTGTAGCCCGTAGGGCGAACTGGTAGCCGTGTCTTCACCATAAAGCATAAACGAATAACTCAGACCGCTCGCAACGACGAGCAAGAGAGCGCGTAAGCCATTGAAAGGCAATGCTTCTTTTATGGTGTACCCGTTAGTTTATTACTCAGTACGGTTTGCTTTCACAAGGAATGATGAACGCCCAAGCACATCCGAAAAAATTCACTCTCTCAGTAGCTTACAACTCCTCTTACTCGTCCTTGCGAGCGGCAGCGAAGCAATCCAAATTAAATCCTAGGAAAGTTTAAACCACGAAGCTATAGACTCTGCACACATAGCGCCTTGCCTTGTTCAAGAAAGGACATACCCATTTGTCATTTATTAAAAAAATAGGACAAGTCAGCCTACCACCCTGGATTGCTTCGCTGCCGCTCGCAAAGACGAGTGAGAGAGCATGTAAGCCATTGAAAGTAAACGATTATTCTATGGCCTGCCGAGCTGTAGCTCGTAGGGCGAACTGGTAGCCGTGTCTTCACCATAAAGCATAAACGAATAACTCAGACCGCTCGCAAAGACGAGCAAG
Source organism: Gammaproteobacteria bacterium (assembly GCA_965230455.1). Lineage (GTDB taxonomy): Bacteria > Pseudomonadota > Gammaproteobacteria > CBDDKY01 > CBDDKY01 > CBDDKY01. The sequence continues at coordinate 560,217 of CBDDKY010000003.1, read as the reverse complement.
AGAGCACGTAAGTCATTGAAAGGCAATGCTTCTTCTATGGTGTACCCGTTAGTTTATTACTCAATACGGTTTGCTTTCACAAGAAATGATGAACGCTCAAGTACATCCTAAAAAAATCATTCTACACCAACTTGTTACGCACCACCTTATTCGTCCTTGCGAGCGGCAGCGCGGCAATCCAAATTAAATCCTAGGAAAGTTTAAACTACGAAGCTATAGACTCTGCACACATAGCACCTTGCCTTGTTCAAGAGAAGGCATACCCATTTGTAACTCATTAAAAAAATAGAACAAGTCAGCCTACCACCCCGGATTGCTTCGCTGCCGCTCGCAACGACGAGTAAGAGAGCATGTAAGCCATTGAAAGTAAATGATTCTTCTATGGCCTGCCGAGCTGTAGCCCGTAGGGCGAAAGCTGGTAGCCGTGTCTTCACCATAAAGCATAAACGAATAACTCAGACCGCTCGCAACGACGAGCAAGAGAGCGCGTAAGCCATTGAAAGGCAATGCTTCTTTTATGGTGTACCCGCTAGTTTATTACTCAGTACGGTTTGCTTTCACAAGAAACGATGAACGCCCAAGCACATCCTAAAAAAATCATTCTACACCAACTTGTTACGCACCACCTTATTCGTCTTTGCGAGCGGCAGCGCGGCAATCCAAATTAAATCCTAGGAAAGTTTAAACTACGAAGCTATAGACTCTGCACACATAGCACCTTGCCTTGTTCAAGAGAAGGCATACCCATTGTTAACATGTCGATTAACCTTGCTAAGCTTACCTTCTGATGACGCAAACTTTGGCTTAGGAGCAACCTCCTGATCTTGAACATCATTATGAACTTCTGCTGTCAATTCTTGCTCCGTCACGACAAACCCTGAATTAATATTAATTTTTATTAATTTTATTTTTGCATATAGGCGCGCGGATTGCAACCTTTTAAGAGGAATACTTGACGGCCACCACAAAATCTTCTGGCGCTTTTAAATAAAGGGAGGCTGCTTGCTCTGGGGCGATGGCTTTTACCGAAGCGACAGCCGCTTTGTCCAAAGCCGAAGAACCTGAACTTTTTATCACATGAACGTTAGTCAACTTGCCCGTGGGCATTAAACGAAAAGCCACCCGAGCAGTACCCGTTTCATGAAAAAATTGTGCAGCACTAGGGTAATATTGATGCGCGGCAATATGTCGATGTAATAATAACAACAAAGCATTGCGGCCTTTTTGGTCAAAAGTCCCACCGGCCAATGCAGCTTGCGAATGGGAACGTATTGAATGTTGATGAAAATGACGGGGGTGTATTTGCTTTTGATGTACGGGGACTGTGGTGGTTTTTTTTGTAGAAGCATGCGCGAGTTGTTTGCTGCCTCGGGCTTTTTTTTGTCGCGTTCGATAAGGAGATAAATAACTGCTAATATAGGGAATATCGGCATGACCTGCTTGCAAAACGTGGCTGCTATCCCAACATAAAAAAATCACCCCGCCCAAAAGGCCATGCAATAGGAGTGAGCTTAATAATGCGATAATAGCATTTTTACTCACAGCTGATACCTTACGGTCAGCATCATATTACGTCCTTCCGCCGGATAAAAAGTTGTTAAGCCTTTGGTCAGTTGCGTTGGCCCAATGGGGGTAAAGGTTGCTTCGCTATTATATGCTTTATCTAAAATATTATTGACCCTCAAAGACACTACCCATTTTTTTAGGGTATAACTCACATTACTGTTTAAAACACTATAGCTAGGCTCCTTGCTGGCAACATTGGCATCATCACCCGAAGGATAGCGAGACCCGGTATAAACATCTTCAAGATAGGCCTGCCAATGATTTAAAAAGCGAATATGACTACGCAGGGCATAACTGTTTTCTGCCACAAAAGGAATACTGTTTCCTTCAAATTGCCCGCTGGCAAAACGCGCATGTACATAGGTATATTGGCCTTGTATATCCCAAAAAGACGTCAGCTGAAGAGCATTCTGTAGAATAAAGCCTGTCCGTTTGGTTGGGTCTAGGTTGGTATTATTATAAAGATTACTGTCTTGAGCCGTAGGCGCATAGGCAATTTCATCGTGTAAATCCAAATGGAAAAGGGTCACGCTGGCATTAAAAGCCGGTTTCTTGTAGTTAAGCCCCGTTTCATAGGAAACGCCTGTTTGTGGATTCAGGGGGTTAACCTCAGGATTGCCTTTATTATCAATGTTAATTTCTTCATCGGCTTTGGCAAAACGATAACTGCCAGCCCGCCGCAAAAAACCTCGCATGCTTTTGCTAAAAGCATAACTTATCCCTTCTTCGGTAACAGCGGCTTGGTTATGTTGCGTTCCTACTCCCGTGAGTTCATCTTGATTGCCTGCCATGCGCGCGCCTACATGAGCATGCAGCCTTCGCGTAACAGGATAGTCTAGCTGCCCGAAAACCCCACCTTGCCGACGTCTATCTTTGCTTAACAGGCTGGTTTCAAACTGGTATTTATCATAGCTGCCATCAACCCCCACTGTTGTTAACATCAGGCCGTTTTTTACCGGCGTCACACCTTTTAATACCGGCGATAATTGCGTCGTTTCACGCGATTGACGCCAGGGCGTGGTGTAGGATTCTTTACTAAAAAGCGTTTGCCCACCAAATTCACCACTTGCATGCATCTTGCTGTGATCCAGCTGCGTGTTCCAATGCCAACTCTCCGTCATCGCTTGTTCCCAGCCAACACGATAATCCGACGTATAGGTATGGCTGAAAGCGTCCGAACCTGGTTGAGCCTGGTCTCGGTCTTGATCTAGTTGTGCCTGGGTTAGTGCACCGGGAAGTTCTTGTTTATCTTTAGTGAATTGATATTGTCCGTAAACATGACCACCAGCATAGTGCTCATCCACACGCCCTAACAGATGCCCATAAGTCAAGCTATCAGCATCGCGTTCATTATTATCGGTCTTGTAATCGCCTGATACACGATAACTTAAGCCGTGTTGCCCGAGGTTACTGTAGCCTGCGCGATAATCCTGCAAATCATGGCTACCAATACGGGTACTCACATAGCCTGACGGTTTGGTTGTCGGTTTTGTAATGATATTGACGATACCGCCCACCGCTTGGTCACCATAGCGCACCGCCGCACTTGCCGGCACAATGTCGACCCGAGAGATATCCTGTAAATCAATCGTGCTTAAATCCGCTGGTGCTTCATCGGGGTTGCGCAAAGGCAAACCATCCACCAACACCAGAGAGTTGCTGGCTGCATTGGTGCCAAAACCACGCATGTTGAGCATCACGTGACTGCCATCACCATACAAGTCATCTACCATTAATCCCGGCTGCCCTTGTAGCACATCAGCAACGGTTTGTGCGCCTGCCGATAAAATCTGCTGCTGTGTCATCGTGGTGACATTACTGATATTATCAAATGACGAGGCAGGCACCATCAGCTCCACGGGCGGAACCACGTAGGGAGCATCATCAGCCCACGCTAACCCCACAACCAATAACATGCCTAACAACCAAGCGGGTAAAAATTGCCCAAAAATGCGAACAAAAAGTTGCATCATGGGGGATTATCATCCATTATTTGGATCCTAACGAGGCTCTAAAAGGGCCAGTCAGTCTAACACAGATGAACTCTCCAAAAAATATGAAAGAAATCATGTTAGCCAGCAACAACCCCGGTAAATGCCTGGAATTACAGCAGTTATTTGAACCCTTGAGTATCAGGTTGATTCCACAGGGAAAACGCGGTTTATCTTCGGTGGAAGAAACAGGGCTTAGTTTTGTTGAAAATGCGATTCTGAAGGCCCGTCATGCCGCACAAGCTACCGGATTGCCGGCGCTTGCTGATGACTCGGGCATCAGTGTGGATTATTTGCAAGGTGCCCCCGGTATTTATTCAGCGCGTTTTGGTGGAGTACCTGGCGATGACCAAAATAATAATAAAACCTTACTCAAGGCTCTGGAAGGCGTTCCCAAAGAAAAACGCCAAGCAAGCTTCCATTGTGTCTTAGTCTATATGCAGCATGCCGAAGACCCGACGCCATTGATTGCCCATGGCCAGTGGGACGGCGTCATCCTCGACGCACCTGCAGGCAAAAATGGTTTTGGCTACGATCCGATTTTCTATATACCCGAGCATCAATGTGCATCGGCCGAACTTCCCACGGCTATTAAGCATCAGATGAGCCACCGCGCGAAAGCTTTGCAACAACTGATGCAAAAATTTCCAAAGGAGTAGGAAATCCTTAGGGCGTGCCATATCACGTATCTGCCCGTCCACTGTATAAACCTAAAATCAGCAGATTTCAACGGCGGAAGTTAGGATTATTAGCTCTAAAGCAAAATTTATAGTAGAATCTGCTAGAGTTTCGGCCTATTATCATACGTCGCTTTCTTATCAATGACTTGTTCATTTGTTTCATTGAAAGCCTCAAAGATTGGTCTGGAACTTAGGGCGTGTTGGCAACGTAAGATTTCCGTCTAACAAATTGCCACAAACCCTGCAATCTAAACATGAATCAATGGCGTCTTAGGCTCCCAGGATCACCTGCACCTACTATTTCCTTTGAGTCTGCTTGGATTAATTTGGAGTTTTCGTGCTGCGGGGTTTCCGCCGCACGAGGAATGGATGTGTTATTTCTGCTTTCATAATATGGAATTATGCACAGAAGAACATTTTAGGAGATAGGGTTATGAGCGAGAGAATTCAAGGAACCGTTAAATGGTTTAACAACAAAAAAGGCTATGGATTTATTGTTCGGGACGATGAAGATAATGATATTTTCGTTCATTTTCGTTCCATTAAAGGCGATGGGTTTAAGACCCTCGATGAGGGACAACGTGTAGAGTTTGAACTTCAGAGTGGAGAAAAAGGCCCCATGGCTGAAGATGTTGTACTCGTGGACTAGAGCCTGTTAACATTTCATTTTTACTGGCGAGGCTTTGGACCGTTTCTATCCAAACAGCAAGGTGAAAACGAATGGTTAACAGCCCCCCACGAAAAGTTTGGGCACGTTCTCAGAAGGTGCCCAGCTTTAAAGACTGGAGTTTGGTGAATAGTTATGCAACAGAAACATCAAACCACCAACGCTTCGTCCCCCTGCACGATACTCACAGGGGTAGGCCCCAAGCTTGCACAGTGTTTGGCCAATCATGGTATCCGCACACTGCAAGACTTGTTGTTTCATTTACCGCGTCAATATCAAGATAGAACACGGATAACCCCCATTGCTTCCCTGTCACCGGGCGATTACGGCCTCGTTGTAGGCCGCATCAGCGCTTCCCACATACAATACGGCAAACGTCGCAGCCTTATTTGCACCCTCAGCGACGACTCTGGTAGCATTCAACTCAGGCTATTCCATTTTTCCAACGCACAGCGCGCACAGTTAGTTAACGATACACACTTATGCTGTTTTGGCGAAGTTCGCACACAAAGCCGTGGCCAAATGCTCAGTTTAATTCATCCTGAATATCACGTTGTTGACCCTCAAACAGCTATGCCCACCCAAAGCAATTTTACACCCATTTACCCCTTGGCAGAAGGTTTAACACAACCACGCTTACGCCGCTTAATTCAACAAACCCTCGCCTTGTTAAAAAAAGAACAGTGGCTGCACGAACTGTTGCCCAGCTCACTTTGCCAACAGTACCATTTGCCCACACTCGCCGATGCATTGACTTTTGTGCATGAACCGCCCACTACAGCCTGCCTCACAGCGTTAGCCGCAGGGCAACATCCTATGCAACAACGACTTATTTTTGAGGAACTTTTAGCCCATCAAGTCAGCCTGCAACGACGTCGCCATGAGATACAATCTCAGCAGGCCTGTGCCTTAAACCATCCCGCAACACTCACGGCCACCTTTACAGGCGCCCTACCTTTTGCACTCACTAACGCGCAACAACGCGTCACGACAGAAATTGCTGAAGATTTAGAAAAACCCTACCCTATGCTGCGTTTGGTGCAAGGAGATGTGGGTTCTGGAAAAACCGTGGTGGCAGCAATGGCTCTGCTCAAGGCTATCGAGAATGGACAACAAAGCGTGCTCATGGCACCCACGGAAATCCTTGCCGAACAACATTATCAAAATTTTCAGCGCTGGTTAGCACCCTTAGGTATTGCCATGGCATGGCTCGGTGGAAAACTCAGCACCAAACAGCGCAAAGAAACCTTAATGCGTATTGCATCTGGCGACGCTAAACTGGTCATTGGCACTCACGCACTTTTCCAAAAGGCGGTTTCCTTTCAAAAATTAGCACTCGTGGTAGTAGATGAGCAACACCGTTTTGGCGTACACCAACGTTTTTTATTAGCTCAAAAAGGCCAATATCAACAGTTTCAGCCCCATCAGCTTATGCTCACCGCCACGCCAATTCCAAGAACGCTGGCCATGACCGCTTATGCGGATTTGGATGAATCTATTCTTGACGAACTGCCTCCAGGGCGCACTCCGATTAAAACAGCAGCCTTACCCAATACCAAACGGGCAACACTCTTGGCACGTGTGGCCCAACTATGCCAATCCGGGCGACAAGCTTATTGGGTGTGTACCTTGATTGATGAATCCGATGTTTTGGAGTGTGAAGCCGCTGAAAATACAGCACAGGCTCTACAACAGGCACTGCCACAATTACAAATAGCCTTGGTACACGGACGCATGAAAGCTGATGAAAAAGAAGCCATTATGGCAAAATTTAAGCAAGGCCAAATCCATGTCTTGGTTGCCACTACCGTCATCGAAGTGGGGGTTGATGTGCCCAATGCCAGCTTGATGGTTATCGAAAATCCCGAGCGCTTAGGCTTGTCACAATTACACCAACTCCGCGGGCGTGTGGGGCGTGGGCAGGCTGAAAGTCATTGTATTTTATTGTATCAACCGCCTTTGTCAAAAACAGCGCGGACACGCCTCGATATTTTAAGGCAAAGCCATGATGGTTTTGAAATCGCAAGGCAAGATTTAATACTGCGAGGCCCCGGGGAGATTTTAGGCACGCGACAAACAGGATTACCTTCCTTGCGCATTGCAGACCTTTCTCGGGATAACGCCCTGCTACCTAAAGTACATCGCGCTGCCCGTGAATTATTAGGTGCGTCTGAGCATTCCCTTGATGCACTCATTGAACGTTGGCTAGGTCTTGATGAACAGTATGCTAATGTCTGATATTAGTGGGGGCTATAGGGGCTGTTGACAATTTATTTTTACGCTGCAGTTCCAGCAATTCGAATTGGTTTGAATTTCAATTTTTATCTAAATTAGTCCATACTTAACGTTAGAATTCTCACGTTCTGTTTAATTGTATTATAAGTTTCCGATAAAATTATGAACATACTCATCATAGACCCCGACATAGACCACGTGAATGCCACCGTGGATTATTTCTCTCACGAAAAATACAATGTCATTCCCGCCAGTACTGGCGAAGATGGCCTTAACGCTTTTCATGCTGAAAACCCAGATATCGTCATTTTGGAAACAAAGTTACCTGATATTAATGGATATCAATGTGTGAAAGCCATCCGCGATATTTGCGGTGAAGATCACTGGGTTCCCATTATTTTTCTCAGTGAAGACGGCAGCGATGATTCCATTGCCAATGGTTTAGAGGCGGGAAGTGATGCTTATTTAGTTAAGCCCGTTAGCGCGATGAGACTACTCGCTAAAATCAATGCCATGCGTCGCATTATTGTCATGCGTCAACAAATTCATGAGGCGACCGACCAGCTTAAGGCTGAAAATGAGAGTCTTAATCGCTTATCCCTTACCGATAGTTTGACGGAAATTGCCAACCGCCGCTCCTTTGATAAGGATTTTAAACGGGAATGGTATCGCACGATGCGCAACAAAATGCCGCTGTCATTGGTGCTCATTGATGTGGATTGTTTTAAAAAGTATAACGACCATTATGGCCATTTGCCGGGTGATAATTGCCTTAAAGAGGTGGCAGAAGCGCTAAGCCTTGTAATTCAACGGGCAGCCGACAGCCTGGCTCGCTATGGTGGTGAAGAATTTGCTTGTTTGTTACCCAATACGGAAATCGATGGCGCTTTACGCGTGGCTGAGAAAATGCGCGCCAAAATTGAAGCGCTGCATATTCCTCATAGCGAATCCACCGTTGCAGCCCATGTCACTGTCAGCATTGGCGTAGCGAATACTATTCCTGATAGCGATCACGACCGCGTTGACCTTATTCATGCGGCCGATAAAGCGCTTTATACGTCTAAACTTGAGGGGCGCAATCGAGTGACCGCTAATCCTCTAGGGCCTGATTAGGGTCTGTTGACAATTCATTTATGCAAGCGAAGTTTGGAGAAAAGATAGACAAGTCCACGGTTATTTAACCTAAAATCCTCAGTCAATCGCGACTTTTTGGTGTAACAGATTGATTTAGATAAGGAAACTAAAAAGAGAAATAAGCAATGACTGCGACAGACATCCTGTCGCAAGGCTCTTGTGCTTATCAGTCCCAGCTCGGACATCCTGTCCTCGCGCTCACCAGACTGCGATGTGCCACTGGCACATCGTTCTGGTTCACCCTCATTGGTGATGGAGTGCTTTTTCTTTTTTCTAGATGAATCAAAACGTTACTGCTAAAATCGTGATTTGACTGCGGATTTTAGGATTAAGGCAGCATAGTGAACTATGTAACGAGAATAATCGTGGGTTTGCACTCGTTTTATTCAAACTACAACGTGAAAATGAATTGTCAACAGACCCTAAGCACTAAAAGACTTGACCGCCAAGTGTGTAGCTCCCTGCATCAGCAGCGTAACAACACAAAATACAGCCGCCAGTGCAATTAAAGAATGTGTATTCAAAAGAGCTGCAATAGTAGAATACCCCCCAGCGGCCATCCAAGTCATCGAAAAAAAACATGCATTCGCAGAGGCTGCCATTTCTGGAAACAAGCTCAAGCATTCGCCCATCGTAATAGGAAATATCATAGCGCTACAAAATATCAGCACATAAGGTGGCAGTGCTGCCAAATAAATATTGGCTGGCAAAAATAAATTCAATACTAACATGGACAACGCCGCACAAAGCGCAATGCTAGAAAGGCCTAACGCTTTCTTTTTTCGGTTCATATGGAAGGTCAAACGGCTGACAATATTGCCCAAAAACCAACAGCCTCCAGCACCTAAAGCAATATAGCCATAAACAATCGGCGATAGTTTTAACATGACCTGAAACACAAAAGGCCCCGTAGCACTGAAAAGAAAGCTCCCGGCAAACAACAGGCAAGCTAACAGCGTAAAACGTCTGTAGGTTATATGTTGCAAAAGCTGCTGATAATTTTTCCATAGATGCTTAATGGAGAAAGGCCTAGGCGCTTTCAAGGTTTCAGCAAGCATAAAAACAACCATGCCAAAACATAGCGTTTGATAGCTTAATAAAAAATAAAAATTAGCCTGCCAGCCAAAATAGTGCTCCATATATCCGCCAATAAAAGGCGCAAGAATGGGGCCTAGCGCAAATACGATGGCCAAATAATTAAACTGTTTTTTTAATGCATCTCCAGAGAAAATATCACTGAGAATGGCGCGTGCAGGCACTAACATAAAAGCTGCTGCAATGCCTTGAAAAAAACGCGCTGTAATAATGCTGTAGATGGAGGAGGAAAAAATAATACTGATGACTGTAACAGCTTGTAGTAACAGAGATGCCACGATGAGTCTTTTGCGCCCCCAAGCATCACAAAGTGGACCCGCTATTAATTGTGCCAAGCCCATGGCAAAAACAAATGCCGTTAATGTCAATTGCGTTAATGATTTATCCACATGAAAGGCCGCCATCATTCCCGGCAAAGACGGCAAATACACATCAGTGCTGAAGCCCGCTAATGGAACCAACAAATAGGAAATTAATGCGTAATAATGTTGTTTAGATTGCATAGCGTAATTTATAGTAAATTTTCCAAACCATAATACAATTCATCTAAAGCCACCACTTTTTTACAAGCCATGACAATACCCGGCATAAAACATTGACGGTTTAGCGTATTATGATGAATACTGAGAGTCTCTGAAGCTGAGCCAAAGATAATTTGTTCTTGAGCTAAAACACCTTGCAAACGTACTGCATGGATGGGAATACCATGATGAACCGCACCGCGCGAACCTTTCAGCGTATGCTTTTCTTCCATCAGAGGAGGTTCAAGTGTCTTTTCTCGTGCGTTTGCAATGACTTCGGCTGTTTTTAATGCGGTGGCCGAAGGCGCGTCTACTTTTTTGTCGTGATGTAACTCAATAATTTCCACTTGCGGTAAATAACGAGCAATTTGCGCTGCACATTGCATGGCAAGCACTGCAGAAATAGAAAAATTCGGCGCAATAACACCACCACACTTTTTAGCCTGGGCTTTTTCTTGCAGAGCTTTAATTTCTTCATCAACAAGCCCCGATGTACCAATCACAGGATGAGCGCCGCCCTCAAGAATAATATCGGTATGCGCATAGGCACAGCCTGCCACGGTTAAGTCCACGACCACTTGGGCCGACGTTTGTGAAATTTTCTCGGCTAAATCCTCGCCTTTGACACAGGTACCCACTAAAGCCAACGCTTCATCTGCATCAATCGCTTTTACTGCCTTGCATCCCATGCGCCCATGGGCACCATTGACTAAAACTCGAATCATTTGTTTAATCCTCATTACAGCACTTCCCTCTTCAACCTAAATTCCGCCGTTGAAATCTATGGCGGAATTTAGGACAATCAACAGCAATTCCCGCCGGGAATTGCCAACCTATCGCGTGGGGATTTTTAAGGGGAGCGTGCGTTCGCTCCCCTTAAATCGCCGTCCGCGCGGGCGTGTACCGCGCAGGGTAAGCCCGTCTAAAAAAAGCATTGCTTTTTTTAGGGCGCACGCTCGAGCAAGGATGCTCGAGCCGGTGCTAACCAATAGAATGCGTTTCCAACAGGAAGCCATTCCCGCAGAATGATTGCGAAAAATATTCGCCCAGCAACCTGTAGCTTATTGATATTTATAATCATTTAAGGCCAGCGGGAATTGCTGGACAATCAATGCGCCTTTTTCTCATCACCGTGCAAAAGTGTCTGTTCTAATAATGCCAATTCTGCCTTTTTCTTAGGCTGATTAAATAACACCATAAGCGTGACTAATTTAACATGGGAAGCATCCACTGTGTTTTCAGTAAGTGCCAACAGCCTGTCTATCACCAATTCACGCGTCACCGCATCTAAAACGCGCCTACTCTCTAGCAGACGCAAATAACTTTGCGCTTCTAGCCCTAGTTTTTGCGCTTCATGGCTTGCCAACACCCGCGTACTATGGCGAGTATTTAAATCGTAAAATTGTTCATGGGCCAACTGAACCACTTTCATCCCTTCAATCCACTTAAAAGCGCGTTGAACTTCATCAAGCTCAAATCCGGCTTGTTTTAGCTCATTAAAAACCATGGATTCATCCTCTGACGCTATCCAATCTTCTCCCATAAAATGCTCAACTAGATAAGCTAAAATTTCTAACATCATTTGTTTGTACCACAACAATAATTTGAAATTGAATAATCCTAGGGCCTGTTGACAATTCATCTTTTTGCCCAAATACTGCGTTCAACAACTCGGCCGTAGGCGAACGAGATTGTCTCCTGGTTTGATTTCGCCTACGCGGGAAACCCCATCGCCTTTGCCTCGGGGGCTAGCCCCCCGAGATTTCTCACTTTAAATTACTCGCTCCGCGGTTCACGTATTACGTATACATTCCGCTGCTCGGCCCGCCATTCGCCTTGTCTTTGAACAAAAATCTTGAATTGTCAACAAGCCCTAGTTCAGACGCACATACCCACCCGTTACAACTTTCAACATGCCTTTTAATTCCAAGGCTGTTAAACGGGGCATTAGTGTATTAACTGTCAATCCCAGCCGACAAACCAAAAGATCCACGGATGTGGGCATTTCGCCCACGGCAGCTAACAAGGCTTTTTCCTCAGCACTTAGTAAGGGTGTTGCCTTGTTATCAAAGGACACTGCAGAGCAAACATTAAGCCCCATTTCTATTAAGATATCCTCAGCAGTCTCCACTAAGGCGGCGCCTTGTTTTAGCAAAGCATGGCAACCTCGAGCTTGATGGTTATACAAAGAGCCCGGCACAGCAAACACATCACGCCCTTGCTCTAGGGCATAACGTGCGGTGATCAACGAGCCACTTTTCACCGCGGCCTCCACCACTAAGACGCTTTCACTTAACCCACTGATAATGCGGTTGCGCCGTGGAAAATGCGCAGCATTTGGCTTAGTCCCAGGAGGCAGCTCTGATAATAAAGCACCTTGCTCCTCAATGCGCTGAGCCAAGGCCACGTGCTCTACTGGATATATATTATCCAGCCCTGAGCCCAGAACTGCAAGTGTTTTCCCACCACCTGCCAAGGCACCTTGGTGACTGGCACCGTCAATACCTTGTGCTAAGCCAGAAACCACCGTAACTCCTGCCCTGGCAAGTTGACACGCGAAGCTAAAAGCTAACTCTTTTCCTTGGTAGCTTGGCTTACGACTTCCCACCATAGCAAGTCTATTTGGCGCACTAAGCGCATCCAACTGCCCCTGCAAATAAATAACCGGGGGAGGTGCTGGTATTTCTGCCAAAGAAAAAGGATAGCGTTTTTCTCCCCAAATAAGAATATGGCGTTGGCCCGACTGCTGCTCCCAACGCAAATCATCTTCCACGAGACGCCAAGGAGGCGAGAGTAATCCTTTGATTTGCCTAGCGTTAAATCCATAATCAACTAGCTCCGCACGAGAACAAGTAAAGAGTGAGGGTAAATGAGGAAATTGTTTGATAATAGCTTGGTAGGTTACAGGCCCAATACCAGGCGTGCGCAATAATGCTAAGGTGTGGCGGCGTTTCTCATCGCCAGCCTTATGTGTGTACGCCTGCGGCCTGTTTATCATGAGGGACATCCACCAAAAAGAACATGCCCCAGGATAACACAAAAAATACAAAAAGTAATTTATTTTTAATTATCTTCAGCAATTCCCGTGGGAATTGCTGAATTAGCTTTTACGGATTGGTTACATAATCATTCACCGCAATCGCTTGATTGGATTTCAGCACTAAGCCATAACTCACCCGATTAAAAACACGAAAAACCATCAACATACCCTCGGGTTCATCGGGCAATTGAACTGCCGGCAGAGGATTATTTATTGTACTTTTGGGGTTTTTTACAAGACTACCCTTTGCAATAATACGCAGCACATCACCCACGTTCATGCCATCTTTTTGCCCCAAATCGAGCGCGACCACCGAATATTGTGCTATTTGCGAAATTCCACCCATGACGCTGATGATTTGCCCCCGGACGCGGTTCTTCGGCGCATGAGGATAGATGGTTTGATCAAATTCCGCATCTTCTTTGGGACATAACACATCACCCACCATGACTTCGCGACTGGTTTTCGTCAATTCCATCAGCGCCGGATGAGAAGACTTCACTAATCGCGCCTCACCAATATAAATGCCATGATAACCCAACACCTCTTTAGTGCCCGGCTTAATATAAGCCCCCCCGAGACGAAATAAGGCATAATCAATGGTTTTACTTTTCTCAGGCAAGCCTTTAACAAAAATTTTATCGCCAGCACCGGTGACCAAATGCTCTCCCGCTTGTGAGACAATAAAGGGAAGCTCCTTGAAAAACGCGGGGCTGTCTATAACCATAGACGCATTAAGAAAAGGGCGAATAACCGACGTCGGTAATACGGGAATGGCCGATTTGATAGGCGTCGAACGAACATTCGGAGATAACTTGACGGTTGCAGCCTGACTTAAAATTAATTGCGGCTTGTCATGGACAAAAGTCAATTTTAATACATCGCCGGGATAAATCGGCTCATTCTTGCCTTCATGATCGTTAACCGCCCAAATACGAGACCATTGCCACGGCTTCACTAAGAATTTTGAAGCAACCTTCCAAATGGTATCATTAGGCTTAACCACATAATAACCAGGATGATCAGGTTTTAATGCCACCGATGTCTCTGCCAACACACTCTGACTCAACAGCAAAAACCCAAGCATGATAACCATTCTTTTTAGCATTTCATTCCCCTTGCTTTGATTTATTACCTACAGTATAGTGCCTCAGCCCCCATCAGCCTACCCGGGAATCGCTCATGTCTGCCTTAACTATCATCTTTGCTGGCACACCACCTTTTGCTGCCACCCATTTAAACGCTTTGCTGGAAAAAAATTATTCTATTTGTGCCGTTTATACACAACCCGATCGCCCCGCCGGTCGTGGCCGCCACCCACAGCCTAGCGCGGTAAAACAGTTAGCACAAGCCCATAAGCTTCCCACTTATCAACCAAGCACGTTAACATCCCCAGAAACCCAACAAGAATTACGCGCATTAAAAGCCGATGTCATGGTGGTGGTGGCTTATGGCTTACTTTTACCACCAGCAGCCCTTGGTATTCCCCACCACGGTTGCATCAATGTGCATGCTTCTTTATTGCCCCGTTGGCGAGGTGCCGCCCCCATTCAATATGCTATCCTCAACGGGGACAACATGTCCGGCGTTACCACCATGTCCATGGAAGCAGGATTAGACACCGGCCCTATGCTGCAACAAGCAAACTACGCGCTTTCCCCCACAGAAACCAGTCAATCCCTGCATGACAAGCTTGCGCAATTGGGGCCAGAAGTATTGATAGAAACCCTTGAGGCCTTACGTCACGATAAACTCACACCCGTCTCACAAGACCATGCACAAAGCACCTACGCACCGAAAATCAAAAAACAACAAGCAAAAATTGATTGGAGCCTCTCGGCCCATGAATTAGACCGACAAATTCGTGCCTTCAACCCCTGGCCCGTAGCCTACACCCAGGTCCAAGGGGAGCGCTTACGCCTTTGGGCAGCAACCCCCTTGGATATCCCTCATGGAAAAAGTCCTGGCACCATTGTTGATGCCAAACAGGATAAACTATGCATCGCCTGCGGTGACGGCCTTTTAGCGCTGGAAAAACTTCAGCTGCCCGGCAAAAAAACCATGCACACGCGAGATATTCTCAATGCGAAGCAAAGCCTCTTTACCCCCGGTACTGTCTTAGGAGAAACCTCATGAATGATCGTGCCAAAGCCGCAAACACCCTACACCAAGTCACACACCATGGCCGCTCTTTAACCGCCTGTCTAGACCCAGCGGGTAGCGCTTACTACAAACAACTGTGCTTTGGCACCTTGCGCTTTTATCACCGCCTAGAGGCTATCTTAGCTGCTCTCTTGCAAAAACCCTTAAAAGCAAAAGATAGCATCGTTGCCAGTCTCTTATTCGTTGCATTGTATGAGTTATTAGAAAGCCATACGCAAACCTATGCGGTAGTTTCTGAAACCGTAAGCACCTGTAAAACTCTTAAAAAAAATTGGGCAAAAGGGCTTGTTAATGGCTTATTGCGACATTTCTTACGCGAAAAAGAAATGTTGCTAGAAAAAATCAATCAACAACCCACGGCTTATTATTCCCACCCCAACTGGTTCATACAACGATTGCAACAAGCCTATCCCACCATGTGGGCAGACATACTGCAAGCTAATAATATCCAGGCCCCGTTGTCTTTACGCATTAACCTTCAACAACAAAGCCGCGAGACTTACGCTAAAAAATTGGCAGAAAATGGCATCCCCGCCACAGCTTGTTCTTTCAATACAACAGGCTTAACCTTAGAAAAAGCCTGTGATGTGCTAACCTTACCCGGTTTTGCCGAAGGCGCACTGTCCGTGCAAGACAATGCGGCCCAGCTGGCGGCCACACTGTTAGATGTCACGCCTGGACAACGGGTATTAGATGCTTGTGCCGCGCCTGGCGGAAAAACCTGCCATCTTTTAGAAACAGAGCCGTCTCTAAACATAACAGCCGTGGATAAAGACCCCGCGCGCTTAGAAAAAGTCAAAGAAAATATCGCGCGAATAAACAGTCAAGCAACGCTGATTGCCTCTGATGCTTTAGATACCGCAACTTTTTGGGATGGCACGCCCTTTGAGCGCATTTTATTAGACGCACCCTGTTCAGCCAGCGGCGTTATTCGACGCCACCCCGACAGCAAACTGTTACGCAAGCCCAACGACATCCTCGCACTACAAAAGCTACAAAAAAAATTATTACACACACTGTGGCCTTTGCTCAAACCTGGCGGTTTATTGCTTTATGCCACCTGCTCTGTTTTGCCCGCTGAAAATAAGGACGTGGTAACGGACTTTCTGGCTGACACACCTGACGCCACACTGATGCCCATTGACATAACCCTAGGACAAGATACCGGCGCAGGCCTGCAAATTCTACCGGGAGAATTGAATGCTGATGGATTTTTCTATGCAAAATTATTGAAACAAGTCGGCCCTACAAATAACTAATAGGAATAACCGCCACCTCACGAGACAAAGGCATGTAGTCTGCTGCCAAACATAAAACAGCCCCGGCACCTATTTCTTTACCCAATTGATTAAGCGCTGTAAAGTGTTTAGCCGAAGACAAATTCGGTGAGGCAGTTTTTTTAAACTCCACAGGATAAAGCGTATCTCCAAACTCTAAAAGCAAATCAATTTCCCGTTGGTCTGTATCACGGTAAAAATAAAAATACGCGGCTCTACCACTGTGCCAGTAGCTCTTTAGTATTTCTGAAAATATATAGGTTTCTAAAATGGCCCCCGACATCGCACCCGCTTCTAATGCTTCAGCCGACGGCCATTGTGTTAAATGACAACAAAGCCCCGTGTCCAGAAAATAAAGTTTTGGCGTCTTTAGCAAGCGTTTCGTAACATTACGATAATAGGGCTGTAAAAGATAAACAAGCCCTGAAGCTTCTAAAACTGACAACCATGCCTTTGCTGTTTTATGATCAATGCCAACATCGCGCGCCAAGTTAGAGTAGTTAAGCAACTGGCCGGTTCTCGCCGCAACAGCGCTAATAAAACGCCTAAACGAAAGTTCATCAGCAATATTCAACATGTCCCTAACGTCACGTTGAATATAGGTTTGCACATAGGAATCATAGAAAATTTCCCGAGATACTTCGCGATTTTGATAGAGCTTAGGAAAAGAACCCTCCCAAATATGCTGATAAATATCCATTAGCGACTGAGAGCCAACGCCTCTTTTATTTGCTTGCTCACACCAGCTTTTTGTCGGCAAAAAAGGCTGTACAGCCTGAGCTTGCCCTGCTAATTCTGCCTGGGACAATCCTAGCATATTGATAATAGCCACACGCCCCGCCAGGCTTTCATTTACCCCTCTCATTAAATGAAATTTTTGTGAGCCTGTCAGCCAAAACATACCTGACTGCTGTGCTTCATCCGCCATGATTTTAATGTAAACAAACAAGTTAGGAGCATATTGAATTTCATCAATAATCAACGGCACCTTATAAGTCTGAAAGAATAACTCTGGGTCTGCTAATGCTAATTGGCGAGCAGCCAAATTATCTAAACTTACGTAGTTACGTCCTTCTTCAGCACAAGCCTTTAGCAGTGTCGTTTTTCCTACTTGCCGCGGCCCCGTCAATAATAATACCGGGAAAGTTTGATTTACCTGCTGAATAGTGGCTAAAAGTGTTCGCTTAAACATGAATATAATCTCGTTTAATTGGTAATACACTACCAATTTAAACGAAAAAAAATCAAAATTCAAGCGTTTAATTGGGAATATACTACAAAATTAAACGGGAAAAATAAAAAAAACTATCGTTTAATTAGGAATTGATTACCAAATTAAACGTAAAAATAGCTTTTCCCTTTACAATCAACAGGTTGCTGTTGTTTTTTATGCTAAAAAGTTATTTTAACCCCACTCAAATAACTTCCAAGTAATTTGAGTGGGGTTAAAATAACTTTCAATAAGAAAACCGGCGAGAAAGCGGTCAATTTATGCGCGCAACTAACGTTTTCTTTAACGGGAAATAAATCGACAGATTAAATAGAGCTCAGTTTGCTCACAGAGAGCAATGATCACTTGAAGATTATCAGCTTCTGCACCAGAAAATTGGTCACGAATAAAATACCATCCACCAAAATCTTGGCAATGATAATGTTCATGTGTAAATAATCATGGCCGACGCGTATCAATAAATAAGCCACCCCAAATACCACCAAAGCCAACAGCGTATAAGACAATACTTCTTTCAGAAGATTGGCTTTGTCTGGCGCTTCATAGACATTGTATTTATTATGATAAAAATTAAACAACCCAGAGCTTATTCGAGCAATCAACAGACTGAAAAAGATAGTGTTGGTGAAATGATGTAAAGTAACAAAGATGGCATAATCGATGAGAAAAGACAGCAGCGAGACGAAAGAATACTTAAATAACAACACGTGACGCTTGATGGTGGCAGCAAATTTTTGTCGCATGAGTTAGGCTACTTCCACCCTAGAAGACAGCCACTGTCTTATGTCTTTAATTTCGTCCATGCACACTTGATGTTGCATAGGATAGACATGCCACTCAGGCTGCAACCCAAAACGCTGCAAATCATCACGAATTTTTTCCCCTAATACCACGGGTACTAACGGATCTAAGCTACCATGACCTAAAAATACTGGAAAACCCTGATTGGGTAAGCTCACCGCTCCCTTTAATTCAGACAACATGGGCAAGTAACAGGATAACGCGATGACACCAGCGATAGGCAGGCCTAGGGTTAAAGCTTGCCATAATGCCACTAAACCACCTTGGGAAAATCCCGCCAACAATAAACGCTCGGCCGGAACCTCGGTCAGCTGCGCATCAATGAGGGACTTCAGTTGCTTAAGAGAAGCGCTAAGGCCTGTACTATCAAAATCTTCATGCCTGAGCAGTTGTGGCGTTTTAATATCATACCAGCCACGCATAACAGCACCACCGTTAATGGTAATGGGGCGCTCAGGCGCATGAGGAAAGATAAAGCGAATGCCATGGTCGGCGGGCAAACCTAATGCATCGAGCATACCCACAAAGTCATGGCCATCGGCACCTAAGCCATGTAGCCAAATCACCGTATGAGAGTGAGAGCCAGGGGGGTCTTTTATAATAGCGTCTAACGTAGTATGGGTCATCAGCATTGGTAAGTCATTACACAGATGCCGCCATTCTAAAGAAAAGCCCCGCTGATAGCAATCTCAGCTCAAGCCTGCAATAAGGCATATCCTTTCTCAGCTTTACTTTGTATCTCAAAAGACAGTGCAAAGCGTTGCTGTAATTCATTAGAAAACTTCAGCAAAACGTCTTTACTCCCTCTTTTCAGCTCCAACTCTAATTCACAAAGCGGCCTAGCACGCCCTTCACCACGCACATGTCCCCTATCTAAAGCAATTTCTATCAGGCTATCACCATGCGCCCACTCCCAAAGGCTGCGTTCAAATTCCGTTAAGAATCTGAGAGTTATGTCTGAATTAAAGCTGTCCTCCGTCATGTGCTGTGGTTTGCATTGTGGGGGTATCACATGAAATGCTGGTTTATCTGTTGTGAGACTCGCTTCCCATTCATCACGCTGATGCAGCCCTGCTTCAACACCGCCACCGCCTTTGAGGGTTTGGTAAAAAGCTCCATCCACTTCGCGTACCCGTAAACTCCAACCCAACGCTTGAAACGCCCAATCCTGCGTATCAAAATACAAGGTGCGAAGCTTTAATTTTTCTTTGCGAACACAATGGCTTATGGAACAATTATTGAGAAACTTTTGCAATACGTCCACATCATGGTCAGCTAATTGGAACTTTACTTCCATTTCTACTGTCATAGGAACCCTCACTTTTGATAGAATGTCTGCATTGTTTTTTAGCTTAATCTGGTTAGAGCGCCATGCAACTCAGAGAGACAAAGGCTTGGAAGGCCCTAAAAGCGCACCATGATGCCATGAACGGCTTTGATTTACGCCACGCTTTTGCTCAAGACCCACAGCGTTTTCAGCGATTCTCTTTATGCCACAAGGAACTACTGCTAGATTACTCCAAGCACTATAT
The DNA here is from genome assembly GCA_965230455.1 of Gammaproteobacteria bacterium. Lineage (GTDB taxonomy): Bacteria > Pseudomonadota > Gammaproteobacteria > CBDDKY01 > CBDDKY01 > CBDDKY01. The sequence continues at coordinate 540,284 of CBDDKY010000003.1, read as the reverse complement.
CACAGAACAGACAAAAGATTTGTTGCTGGCGCTTGCCGATGAATTAAATCTCAATAAACATATTAACGCATTGATGACCGGTGAGCCCGTTAACGACAGTGAGCATCGTCCCGCTTTACACACGGCATTACGTGATGCATCTCAGGTCGCTTCTCGTGCCATACTCGACACATTAAAACAAGATAAAGCACAGTTTGCCAAACTAGTAGAAAGCTTTTCCCATGAAGCGGTTACCGATGTGGTACACCTGGGCATTGGTGGTTCTCATCTAGGCCCTCAGTTAGTCTGTGAAGCGCTCAGTGCTTTTAGACAAAAGGACTTCAACCTACATTTCATCACCAGTTTAGACGCTGAACCTTTAGAGACACTGCTACACACCCTAAACCCTGAAACCACGCGTTTTATCATCGTGTCTAAGTCTTTTGGCACCCAAGAAACGCTCGCTCATGCCCAGCATGCCAAAGCTTGGTTACAAAAAACCTTACCCCAGGGCTGGCCACAGCACTGTGTGGCCATCACCCATGCCACGCAAAAAGCCCTCGACTTTGGTCTATTGCCAGAACAATGCCTTTCCATGCCGATTTGGGTGGGTGGGCGCTACTCGCTCTGGTCTAATGCGGGTTTTGTCATTGCGCTATTTCTTGGTCTGGATAATTTCAATAAACTGCTACAAGGTGCAGCAAACCTAGATAGACACTTTCGCGAGCAGGCATTGCAGGAGAATATGCCCGTTTTACTGGGCCTGCTTAGCTTTTGGTATACACAGTTTTACGCTTATCAAACCCATGGTATTTTCCCCTATACTGAAAAGCTAAAAGGACTGCCAGCGTATCTGCAACAACTGTGCATGGAAAGCAATGGAAAGTCCATGACACAACGAGGCCAACACATCGACTATCCAACTTGTCCTATTATTTGGGGCGGGCTCGGTAACAATGGACAACACGCTTTTTTCCAACAATTACACCAGGGTACCACCATAACGCCCTGTGACTTTATTTTAGTAAAAAAGCCAGGGCACAACTTACAAGACCAGCATAACAAACTCCTACAAAATGCGTTAAGCCAAAGCTTGGCCTTAATGGAAGGGAAATCCCAGCAACAGGCTTATGCCGCCCTAAAAGCAAAAGGTCTCGGAAATAAAGAGGCCCAACACCTTGCCAGCCAACAAGAAATTCCTGGCAATAGACCCAGCACAACCTTGGTCCTTTCCGCCTTAACCCCTGATAATCTGGGTGCGCTGTTGGCACTTTATGAGCATAAAACCTTTGTGGAAAGCGTGTTGTGGCAGATAAATGCTTTTGACCAATGGGGGGTGGAGCTAGGCAAAGCCATTTGCCAACAATTAGCCAGCACAAAAACCGACGGCTTAGATAGCTCCACCCAAGGGCTGCTAACACATCTTGGGATTGCTTACCCCGGCAAAGGAACTGTATAATGGTGCCTCTTGGATATAGATGATTATACTACCCTAAACCATGCCTAATTTATTCATAAAAACCCATGGCTGCCAAATGAATGAGTATGACTCATCACGCATGGCAGATTTACTCAATGCATCTCACGGCTATACCGTTACTAATGATATGACCGTCGCGGATATGGTTATTTTTAACACCTGCTCTGTCCGTGAAAAACCGCAAGAAAAACTGTTTTCTGACTTAGGCCGCGTGCGTAAAATTAAAGACAAAAACCCTAATTTAATCATTGCAGTAGGCGGCTGCGTGGCTAGCCAAGAGGGCGAGGCCATTCGCAAACGCGCGCCCTATGTGGACATTGTTTTTGGCCCACAGACCTTACATCGTCTGCCTCAACTCATCAAAACCACCCAAGAGAAAAAAGGTGCGGTGGTGGACATCAGCTTCCCATCCATTGAGAAATTCGATAATTTACCCGAGCCCCGCGCCGAAGGCCCCACAGCCTTTGTTTCCATTATGGAAGGCTGCAGTAAATATTGTTCTTTTTGTATCGTGCCTTATACCCGTGGCGAAGAAGTCAGCCGCCCCTTCGATGATGTCATTACAGAAATCGCATCACTTGTAGAAAAAGGTGTGAAAGAAATCAACCTATTAGGCCAAAATGTCAATGGGTATTTAGGCAAAATGCACGATGGCAACGTGGCTGATTTAGCCCTGTTGATTCATTACGTGGCAGCCTTTGATGCTATTGAGCGTATTCGCTTTACCACCTCACACCCCGCGGTATTTTCTGATAATCTCATCCAAGCCTTTGCTGAAGAACCCAAGCTTGTCAGCCATCTACATTTGCCTATTCAAAGTGGCTCAGACCGTATTCTTGCGGCCATGAAGCGTGGTTATACGGTTATGGAATACAAATCCAAAATTCGCAAATTGCGCCAAGCACGCCCGGATTTAAGCCTGTCTACGGACATCATTATCGGTTTTCCCGGCGAAACTGACGACGACTTTAAAGCCACCATGGATATTGTCCATGACATGCAATTTGATACGTCTTTTAGCTTCATTTACAGCAAACGCCCCGGCACACCCGCCGCCCAACTACCCGATGATGTCCCTTTAGCGGTGAAAAAAGAACGCCTACACCTGTTGCAAAGCCGTCTATTGCAGCAAGCCAGCCACGTCAGCCAGTCTATGGTAGGCACCACACAAAAAGTATTGGTATTGGGCCCCTCCCGCAAAGACCCCAATATCCTCTCTGGCCGCACGGAAAATAATCGCGTGGTGAACTTTAAAGGCTTACCCCACTGGGTGGGACGTATCATTGCGGTTGATATTACCGAGGCTTTACCCAACTCACTCAGGGGAGAAGTTTCTTTAGAAATCAACAGGATGAATGATGATTTGGTGGGGACATAGCGCCATCATGCCGCAAATTTGTTATACTGAGAGGATAAGTCTTCGTGAAAACCAGCGAGGTTAATCAACTAAACACCTTGACGCATACGAAACAACAATTTTCCCTACATCCCGAGGATAATCATCGCTTGGCCAATTTATGCGGCCAATGTGACGAACATCTGCGCCAAATAGAGCAGCATTTCCATGTGGAAATTCGCAACCGTGGTCATGGTTTTTCCATTGTCGGCAAAGAAGCTGACACCCATCATGCCAGCATTCTCTTGCAATCCCTGTATGCAGAAACCAAAAACAATAAGCCGCTCACCCCGGCGGCCATCCACCTTGGTTTACAACAAGCCCATAAAATCGCAGAATCCACACTGCCTGAAGAAGACCTCACCATCCCCTCTAAACACGGTTTAATCAAGCCCCGCAGTCCAAACCAAAGAAGCTACCTACAACATATACAAAGCCTTGACATAAATTTTGGTATTGGCCCCGCCGGTACCGGCAAAACTTTTTTAGCCGTGGCATCAGCCGTGCACGCGTTAGAGACCCACCGTGTTAATCGTATTTTGTTAGTGCGTCCAGCGGTGGAAGCTGGCGAACGGCTAGGTTTTTTACCCGGCGACTTAGCCCAAAAAGTAGACCCTTATTTGCGCCCGCTTTACGATGCACTTTATGAAATGCTAGGCTTTGAAAAAGTTGAAAAATTATTAGAAAAACAAATTATCGAAGTTGCACCCTTGGCGTATATGCGCGGACGCACGCTTAATGATTCTTTTGTCATTCTAGATGAAAGCCAGAATACCACCAAAGAACAAATGAAAATGTTTTTAACCCGCATTGGCTTTGGCTCTCGCGTGGTCGTCACCGGCGATATCACCCAGATTGATTTGCCGCGTCACTATCAGTCCGGTTTAAAGCACGCCATACAAGTGTTAAAACCCATTAAAAATATTGGCTTTACCTTTTTTACCTCTCAAGATGTCGTACGCCATCCTTTGGTACAGAACATTATTGAGGCTTATGAGCAACACGAGGATAATAATAACAATCATGACGCTGCATAAAATCAACCTGCAAAATGAAGACAATATTGCCGATGCGCCGACTATTTTTGAGTTTAATCGCTGGATTCATGCGGTGTTCCCCGCCAGCCAACCCAGCTATGAACTAACCCTGCGCGTGGTGGACCATGACGAAGGTACTACTCTGAATGAAACCTATCGCCCTGGGAAAAAAGGCCCAACCAATGTGTTGTCTTTTCCCTTCGAAGAAAATGCAGCCATGCCAGAAGCAATGCTCGCCGAACAAGAGCACCTTTATCTCGGCGACATTGTATTCTGTGCGCCGGTAATAATAGCTGAAGCAAAAAAACAAAACAAAGCGCTCACCGCCCACTGGTGCCATTTAACCATTCACGGTTGTTTGCATTTATTAGGTTATGATCATATTGAGCCCAAAGATGCCAAGGAAATGGAAGGCGAAGAAATCGCCATTTTAACCGAACTTGGTTATGACAACCCCTACGAGGACAACCCCGCATGAACGATGAATCAGCTCACAAAGACGCTCATTCAAAATCCTGGTTAGAACGCTTAAGCCACGCCATGATGCGTGAGCCCCAAGACCGTGAAGATTTGGTGACGCTATTGCGTGACGCCGAAGAGCGCCATCTGTTAGACGCCGACGCGCTCACGATGATAGAAGGCGTGTTGCAAGTCTCCGAAATGCAAGTGCGCGACATTATGGTGCCCCGCGGTCAAATGACCGTGGTGGAAGAAGATCAACATTTTAAAGACTTTTTACCCGCTATTATTGCCTCCAGCCATTCGCGCTTTCCTGTCATCGGCGAAGACCGCGATGAAGTGCTCGGTATTTTACTAGCCAAGGACTTATTACGCTTTTGCCACGATACAGCCCATCAAGAAAAATTTCATATCAAAGAAATCACCCGCCCCGCGGTTTTTGTCCCGGAAAGCAAACGCCTCGACGTCCTGTTAAAAGAATTTCGCCAAAACCGCAACCACATGGCCATTGTAGTGGATGAATACGGCGGTGTGGCAGGCCTCGTGACCATCGAAGACGTCTTGGAACAAATTGTCGGTAATATCGAAGATGAATATGATATCGATGATGAAGAAGCCTTTATTCAACCCCACACACCCCACCGCTACACCCTCAAAGCCCTCACCCCCATCGATGCCTTTAATGACTATTTTAACAGTGATTTCAGCGCCGAAGAATTCGACACCATCGGCGGCATTGTCCTCAAACATTTCGGCCACTTCCCCAAACGTGGCGAATCCATTGTGGTAGATAAATACTGTTTTGAGGTCTTAAAAGCCGATAAACGCCGCATTATTAGCCTGCAAATGGAAGTGTTGGGGGAAAATTCGGGCGCAATCAGCTACCCCTCTTAAAACCACTTAGATTGCACAAAAGTCTTCTAACCTGTTGAAAAAAAACAGTTTACTTAAATTTTATCGAGCAGCTATTGATAAACTTTCTAAGAAAAAATCCTGCGCCAGCAAAAAACCTCCAGTTGTTAAGTTTTTTTTAAGAAAGAAGTGGTAACCTGTTGTTATTAATTTTTTAATGTTTGGTAAAATATAATGAGCAGCTCTAAACAAGAAATTCTTATCTCTATTAATGCAGAACAAAGCCTAACAGCAAAGAATTTCTGTCGGCAACTGAACGAGGAAAACTGCCAGAGTCAACTAGAGTTATTAAACGAACAGCAGCTTGATGCAATATACAAAAATTTACAGGGTAAATTCGACTTAGAGTGGTTTAAAGCAAAATTAAAAAAGTCTGAGACTTGCAAAAAGGACGTTATTAATTTCATCAAAAATACTTTTGAACAACTTTCCTGCCATACCATGGAAGAGCTAGTTAAAATAGACCTGGACATTTCAACATTTTATTTCTCCATCATTGGAAATAGATCAAGCGAAAAATCAGAGCAAATACTTATACTTTCTGGAGACGAAATACTCCCAGCAATAATGGCCTCGCTCGAAACCTACTACACTGAAACCAAAGAAGAAGACATTCCATTTGTTTTTTTAGAAGAAAGTAGCAAACATGGCGCCTTTAATTTTCTTGAAGACAATTTAGAAAATACTAAATTATTTTTAGATATAACTCAATTTATTGCTTCGACAGAAAAAATATTTAACGACAATAAAACTTTAGAAGAAAAATTTCAAGGAAAACAAAATTTTACAGAAATTCTCGAAACAAAGACTTTCTCAACTAAGCACTCTGAAGAAGAACTAACAACAATAAAAGGAAAACTTTTACAACCTCTCAAGGAAATCTTCCAACTTATTCAAATTCTACGCAATATAACAGCAGAACAAACTGATGAGCTAAATATAATTGAAGAAAAAATAACAGAAAAAATAAAAAATATAACTAAAGAAAAATTAACGATAACACCAAAATACCTACTGGATTTTCAAGAAGAAGTAACAACAAAAAGAGAAGAAATAAATAAAATTTTTCAGGATCAGGAATTAACTCAATCAAAAGCCACGAAAGTATCACCCACCAAACTACTTTCGAGCGACACAAAAATACCCCAGCAAAAATTAAAAACTCAATATATTCCAGGTTTAAACCCAGACGAACTAAAACATCGAGTCTTAATCAAAGAAATAATATCTATTGCAAAAATAATTTCCATGGAAGATATTCCCCTCTACGCAGGAAGCTCTGATGTAGACAAAGAGGATTATCTTTTTTTAATCTTTAGACTTTCTATTGCGGCGAGAGAAACAAAAAACACCACGGAAGCAGAAGAAACAAGTAAACTAACACAGGAGATACAAGAAAAAATATTACAAGTTTTAATTAATGGCAAAGAAGAATTAACCTGGGAAGACATAATAAAATTTTCAGAAAGGATAGATAAAGAGCTTGACGGGCTTAAAATTGACAACGAAACTAGAAATAAAATTATAGCACATGAGTGCAAGATTATGGCAGAAGCATGCCAAAAACCTGAGTTGTTTGGCACGTTTGCAAAATTTTCATTTAACCTGTCACACTACTCATTAATCTACAACATCAGCCAGCTAGAGAAAGGTGAGGATTCTATCACACCGCTATTCACAAAAATAGAGCCAATAACTTTATCTCTTAGTGACTTTTTCTATACAAATGAGAACAATAAAAAAACTGTTCCCGCATATACTAAACTAACTACAAAGGCAAAGAAACGCCTCAATTTCATAGAAGAAATTTATAGCAAATATCAGCACCTCTTACCTAAAGAAATCATAGTAAAAATTAAAAATATATTTCACGCTTTGTACTTCACCAACACAAGCGACCAAAATCATGGCAATAAATTTAACACCCGTATTCTTAAGCTTATTTCTGAGCTAATTAAAGAGCTGCAAACCAAAGAGTTTGCAGATTATTTGACAAAAGTGTGCAAAAAAACTTTCAAAACAGATATCTTTGCAAGTGATTGGTTTATAGGAGAGACGTTAGAAATTAAAGATGCAGTGGATATACTCAGATATCAATTAATCAATATTAATACAAGAATCAATAACAAGATGCCCTTGAGCAAAACTTTCTATTCTGACGCAATAAAATTCCAACTCAAAGAAAAACTTGTTTTCGATAAAAACTCTGACATCAGACTTCTTCACAATTTAATTAAGCTCTGCAATCGTCTTGAGTCCATCCAGAATCTATATAAAGAAATAAAGCCATCAAATCTTTTGAACTTCGATTTACCAAGTGGTGGCACAATACAAAATTACATCGAACTTTATTTTTTAAACGATGGTGAAGTAATAAAAAACTTAGAAAATGCAATCGATGAGACCCAATGTATCTCAACCCCAGCGACAAGCAGCAGGTTCTCTTTAATATCTCGAAATAAAACCCCAATTGCTCAAAGAAAAGAAGCTTTCGAAGAAGCTATCACAAAAGGTCTAAGCCAAATTGAATTTTTTATTCAGCAGCTAAGTTCTGAAGATTATTTTAATCATATCGATTATATTTGCAGGAAGACAGGCCATAATTTGAACCCCAAAGAATATTCTCTCGTTAAACAAACAGGCGAAACCAAATACCTTTTGCCTTTACGCTTTGGACAATTACTTCGAATTAATGAGATAATAGTGAACGCTCATAGTAGACAGGCTGCAAGCTATGAAACAATTCTTAATTTGCATCATGTCGACAAGCCAAAAGACATTAAGGTCAACGAGCTAGAAGACATCAAGATAGAAGATTTGTCCACTGTGCTGAACAATTAATTCATCGTCCTCTATTTAGAAGATTATACACCTCTCGCCTTTGCTCAATTGTCAGAGACTTTTCGAGCCTAGCCAAGGCTCGTGACATAGAGTGAATTGAATTTTATTTGACTGTTTTAGCCTTGCATCCGACATTCATTTTTAAATAGTTTCATCTTAAATAACGCGTCATTTAGAACGGCTAAACTCCTTGTTATTTAAGATGAAACTATTCAAATCTAACAAACATCTGCGGGCTAAAAGAGGATAGAGCCATGTCAAGTTCAAATTTTAACCATTCCTAAAACCCAACCGTTCGTAGTATACTGCGACGATATAGCCCTACTGGTAAATGCCTTGTCATGCAAAACCCTCTCGTTGATTTAAACGCCCCCAGCGCCACTAAGTTACTTGCTTTGCTCACCGCCAAAAAAGTCTCATCCATTGAATTAGTCAAAGCAAGCATTGCACGCATTGAAAAACTCGATGGAAAGATTAATGCGGTGGTGATTCGGGATTTTGAACGTGCCTTGACTACAGCCCGCGAGGCAGATAAGGCGATAGCGCGTGGTGAACATCGCCCCTTATTAGGGCTACCAATGACCGTTAAAGAATCTTTCAACCTGAAGGGCTTAAGCACCAGCTGGGGCAATCCCGCTTATAAAGACTGGCAGCCCGCGGAAGACTCTCTTGCTGTGGCAAGGCTCAAAGCCGCCGGCGCTATTATTTTAGCTAAAACCAATGTGCCTTTTATGTTAAGCGATTGGCAAAGCTTTAATGCTATCTACGGAACAACCAATAACCCTTGGAATGTAAACCTGACATCGGGCGGCTCGTCCGGCGGTGCGGCAGCGGCCTTGGCGGCGGGCTTTGTGCCTTTAGAATTAGGCTCTGATATGGCTGGATCTTTACGGGTGCCCGCACACTATTGCGGTGTTTATGCCCATCGGCCGAGCTTAGACTTAATCCCCATGCGTGGTACAGAGCCACCCACGCTCCCTTCACCTCCCGGCCCTCGCTTAAATGACTTTGCCGTTGCAGGCCCCATGGCACGCACAGCAGATGATTTAAAGCTCGCCCTCGATATTTTGGCAGGTCCTGATGAACAGTATAATGGGCATGCTTATCAGCTTGCTTTACCTAAAGCACGCCATAAAAAGTTAGCGGATTTCCGCGTGCTTATTCTTCGTGAGCACCCCCACTGTCCGCTCGGACAAGATGTTAGCGATGCCTTAGACACATTTGCCGCTCATTTAAAAGAAACGGGTGTCGCAGTCTCTTATGATTCACCACAATTACCCAGTCTAGAAGTCATCACACAAACTTACGCGGCCCTATTAGCTGCGTTCGCTGCGGGAAAAATGCCTGCAGGACAGTATGAAGAGGCGCTTTGCCGAGCGAAGGCCATTCCCGCAGATGATCTAAGCTTTCAAGCATGTTTTCAACGAGGTCTCGGGCTGACACACCGCCAATGGCAAGCAGTCACACAACAACGCAAAATACTCCAAGAACAATGGCGTTTATTATTTAACGACGTAGACGTTGTCTTGCAACCTGCAGCTCCTACCGTCGCTCTCCCTCATGATCATTTGCCCATCCACGAAAGAACTGTCACTATCAACAATCAAACCCTACCCTATACCTCACAGCATGTTTGGGCCAGTATTTCTAGCCTCTCGGGCCTTCCTGCAACGGTTATGCCCATAGGCTATGCGCCGACTGGCTTACCCATCGGTATTCAAGTCATTGGCCCTTATTTGGAAGATTACACCCCCCTAGCCTTTGCCCAGCTGTCAGAAGCCCTCCGGACCTAATCAAGACTCATGATATACAACTTGAAAAGCAAGAGGTTAGGCTGGATAAAAGTGAATATCACGTTAGGGTCTGTTGACAATTCATCTTGATATTATGCAAATTGGAAGTTATACTTCCAAAATGTATGATTTTCAGGGTAAATGTCTATGCTTTTTGAAAGAGCAGCACGAGAAAAATTATTAGCCTTATCAGAGGGTTACCCTGTTTTGACGGTATTAGGGCCACGGCAGTCGGGAAAAACTACTTTAGTGAAAAATTGTTTTCCTCGGCATCATTATGTTAATTTGGAAAAGCCTGATGTTAGAGCACTCATCGAGGCAGATCCCAACGCTTTTTTTGCTAGTCAGCCCAACGGCATTATTTTAGATGAAATACAACAAGCACCTATTCTATTGTCTTACATCCAAGTGTTGACTGATGAGAATCCTTTGAATGGGCGTTTTATTTTAACGGGTAGCCACCAATTATCACTACAACAAGCTTTGACACAATCTCTAGCTGGCCGCACAGCAATTTTGCAATTATTGCCTTTGACCATGGGAGAGTTACAGCAAGCCGACAGACTATTACCTACTAATGAATTAATGTTACAGGGGTTTTATCCTCGCATTTATCAACAACAATTAAATCCTGTAGATGTTTACCAATATTATTATCAAACCTATATTGAGCGTGATGTTAGACAGATGATTAACATCAAAGATTTAAATAGTTTTCAGCGCTTTGTTAAATTATGCGCGGGTCGTATAGGGCAAGTACTTAACTTTAGTAATTTAGCCAATGAAGTAGGCGTCTCTCACCATACTATAAAAAGTTGGCTATCTATCTTACAGGCTTCTTTTTTAATTATTTTATTGCCACCTTACTTTGAAAACTTTGGTAAGCGCAATATTAAATCGCCAAAGTTATATTTTACTGATGTAGGTTTAGCCGCTTATTTATTGGAAATTGAAACCATTGGACAAATAGATCGTGATCCACTACGAGGGCAATTATTTGAAAATATGGTTGTAATAGAGCTTTATAAAACACGCTTAAACCAAGGGCGGGAACCACATTTATATTTTTACCGTGATAGCCAAGGGCATGAAGTCGATGTCATTTATAAACAGGGCGCAACCTTAATGCCCATAGAAATAAAGTCATCACAGACATTCACCACAAGTTTTAATAAGAATTTAAAATATTTTTCGAACTTAGTGGGCGATCGCTGTCAGCCAGGATATATTATTTATGCCGGGAGTGATGAAATGAAAAGCCAAAATTTTTCTCTGATAACCTACACCAATAGCGCGCGAATTATTTACTAAACGCGGTTGGGTTGTAGGTGTAGTTTGCATTTGACCCAGAACTACTTTTCTACTTTTGAGCCACAGTTGTGATTTAGATTTAAACGATTTCCACCTAAAATCAGCAGTTAAATCACGTTTTTGATGATAACATCTTGATTCATCTAAGAAAACAAAAAAAGTCTCCATCACCAATATTGCTGAATCGATAATAAGGCTGGACACGATGCAAAAAAACTAGCCCAGAAAAATCAAGCCAACGCCTGTATGGCTGTCAACGCAATGGTATAGACAATATCTTCAATGGAGGCGCCACGCGATAAATCATTCACCGGCTTGGCCATCCCTTGTAACATAGGACCAATGCTCAAGACGCCCGTGCTGCGCTGCACGGCTTTATAAGTGGTATTGCCGGTATTTAAATCAGGAAATATAAAAACCGTCGCACGTCCTGCCACGGGGCTATTGGGTGCTTTGGCTTTGGCCACGCGGGGATTTAAGGCGGCATCATATTGTAAAGGGCCATCGATTTCAATATCAGGACGCTGTGCTTTAACGCGGGCGGTGGCTTCTCGAACTTTTTCTACGTCTTGGCCCTGTCCTGAGGTACCGGTGCTATAGCTTAGCATGGCAACACGCGGTGTAATGCCAAAAGCCTTGGCAGAGTCAGCACTTTGTATAGCAATATCGGCTAATTGATTAACATTGGGGTCAGGGTTTACCGCACAATCCCCATAAACCAGCACCTGATCCGGCAAACACATAAAAAATATTGAAGAAACCAATTGTGCGCCAGGGGCGGTTTTAATTAGCTGTAATGCCGGGCGAATGGTATCTGCGGTGGTGTGTTCTGCGCCGGAAACTAAGCCGTCTACATCACCTTCCGCGAGCATCATGGTGCCTAACACCACCGGATCTTCTAATTGATGGCGCGCAGCAATGGCGCTCAAACCTTTGTGCTTGCGGCGCAACACCATGGCATCCACATAGTTTTCTACCAGGGTAGCAGGGTCTACTAAGCGCACCCCTTCGCCTAAATTTACACCTTGTTGTTCTGCAATACGCCTCATGGTCTCAGGATTGCCGAGCAACACGCAGCGAGCAATGCCCCGTTCCACACAGCGTGCAGCAGCCACAAGGGTGCGTGGCTCTTCGCCTTCCGGTAGCACAATGGTTTTTTGTGCCTGACGCGCCTTTTCCACCAATTGATACCGAAAAGCAGGCGGTGAAAGATGGCGTTCTTTCTGCTCGTTTAATACCGCTGACATCCAATCGGTACGAATCTGTTCTGCCGTGGCATCGTTCATACGCTCTCGCCGCGTTTCATCATCAGCAGGAATTTCACGGTCTAAGGCTTGCAAGGCAATGGCCGTCTGAAAACTATTGGTTTTCACCGACAACACCGGCAGACCTTGCTGAAAAGCCTGTTCACAGAGCATTAACACATCATCCACAATAGGATAACCGCCCGTTAACAACAATGCTGCAATGGGAACACCCGACAATGCTGCCAAACACGTCGCAACAATAATATCGCTCCTATCGCCTGCCGTAATAATTAACGTCCCAGGCTGCAACACCGCTGCCATATTGGTAACACTGCGTGCACATAACGCAATACGGTTAATACGACGTGTTTCAGCTTCCCCTGCGTTAATCACTTGCGCATCTAGAAAACGCGCAACATCTTTAACCCGAGGCGACATCAACGCCGGTTGCCAGGGAATCAAACCAAGCAGCGGTATTTTTTTATCACGGAATAGGGGGCATTGTGATTCTAATTGTTGTTGCTCAGTGTAAGCGTGACCATTATTGGTAAATTCTAATAGCGAATAACCACGCTCATCCACAGGCTCACCAATTTTATTCACCACACAGCCCAACAACCTATCGCTTTTCAAGCCGCCATAGTGACGCGCTGTTAATTGGATGACGTCTTCAAAAGCATCCAGAGCCAACTGCCCAGGTTTCGCCACAATAATCACTTTGGCATCTAGCGCGGTGCAAATATCCATATTCATCCGCGTGGCATAACCCACTTCATCGGTAGGTAGCAGACTTTGTACAATCAATAAATCTTGGTTCGCTGAAGCCTGCTCACAAATACGCAAAATCTTTTCTAACAGCTTATCTCTGGCACCTTGGCTTAACAGCTTTTCTACCGTACGCATACTCAGCGCGGTGGAACTATCCTCATGAGCTGAATGTTGGTCAATGGGCGCACAAACATGAGCCCGTACACCTTGATAAGCAAAAGCCCGTGCTAGCCCTTGAGCCACAGTGGGCAAACCCACACCCGCACTGGCGGGAATTAACATGATAATCGGCACACTCATACTCAAGACTCCGTCAATAACGTCATCGTATCCTTAGCAATCATCCATTCTTCTTGTGTAGCTATCACAAAAATAGCATGGCTGTTGGCATCAGAAATAAGACCTTGCTGTTCTCGTCCATGGCCCGCATTTGCTTTCTCATCCAAAAAGAAGCCGACATTTTTTAATAATTTTACAACTTTTTGACGAATTTCAGCGCTATTCTCGCCAATTCCGCCAGTAAAAATCAATCCATCCACATTATCCAACGCCACCAGGTAGCTGGCCATATACTTAGCCAATTGGTAACAAAATATATCCATGGCAAGCTGTGCTCGAGGGTTGCCGGCTTGAGCGGCTTGGCTGATATCGCGCATATCCATCCCCACACCTGATAACCCCAACAGGCCGCTTTGCTTGTTAAGCAATTCCATCACCGCCGCTAAGCTATAACCGCCTTGCTCCACAAGAAAAGAAACGATTGCGGGATCCAAGTCACCGCACCGCGTACCCATCACCAGCCCGCCGAGCGGTGTAAGCCCCATGCTGGTGTCTACGCTTTTGCCTGCACTAATGGCTGCCACACTACAGCCATTGCCCAAGTGCGCGCTAATAAAGTCACAAGCTTCTTTGGGCTTATTTAAATAATCGGCGGCCTTTTGGCTCACATAGCGATGACTTGTGCCGTGGAAACCATAACGGCGTACACGATGCTCAACATAACAAACGTCCGGTAGTGGATAACGGTAGGCATATGCTGGCATGCTTTGATGAAAAGCAGTATCAAACACCGCAACCTGAGGTTTGCCTGGAAAACGCAACCCCATCGCCTCGATGCCCAATAAATTTGCTTTATTATGTAGAGGAGCCAAAGGAATACAGGCTTCAATGGCTTCAATAACCGTTTCATCAATCAAAACAGACTCAGAAAATGCCTCACCACCATGCACGACACGATGTCCCACTGCCACGATATCATCCAAGCCCAGTGAGGTGTCTTCAATGGCCGTAACTAATGCATCGATAGCGTCCTCATAAGTAATAGACCCTAATGTACGTTCATCATGTTGCCCTTCCAGCTGCCATTGAATAGCAGCATGAGCGCTGCCTAACTTTTCCACCATACCGTCTAAGGGAATATCCCCTGAATTGGGCTCCACCAAGGCAAATTTTATGGAAGAACTACCACTATTGATGACTAAAATAAAAGACATTTTCTACTCCACAACACCAGGTACACGACGTCCTTCGTGAACAGCCAATAAAAACACCACCAAACTACTCAGCGTCAGAACGATAGGAATAATAGCAATAGCCATTTCAAAACGTCCAGCGTTAATGACAACGTTGGCCATACCCGGTGTCGTTAAAATCAATCCAATGACTAACTGAAAAATAGGCCCAACCCCCATATTCACCATATTGGTAATGCCTACCACCGAAGCCGTCGGCAAGGTTTTGAAACGTTGGCACATCAATACAAAAATAATGATATTCCCATTGCTAAGACCACCAATCACGAAAAAGACAAGCATCAACAACGCGTGAGAAGGCAGCGTCACAAAAGTAACTAGTGACATCAGTAGCATTAATGAAATACCCACCGCCGCAGCCAAAAAATACTTGTTTTTTACCCTGTCCGCAATGAGACCCAGCGTGGGCCCACCAAAAATAGCACCAATCCATACCGTAGACACTAAAGTTGCCGCCAAGGTGGCGGGAATTCCCCTGGCGTCGGTTAAAAACTTCACGCCCCAAATAGCCGTAAACGCCGATTGTGGCGTCGCCAGCATACCCGCAAATAATGCTAAAACCCAAAAATTCCCGCTTAATGATAGCGTTTTGAAGGTTTTGCGAATTTTCTTCCAACTAACAACTGAGTTGGCAGCATAAGAAATTTGTCGATGAAAATGACAAAGCACGGCCAAACCTGACACCAAAAGCAGCCCCCACAACGCACCAAAAAAGTAAGGAAAACGCCAATGCCCTATCCAGTTGGTTAAATACAACCAAGGCGCCTGCCCTAAAACAGCACCGAGCATAGCCACACTCATACTAATACCTATCATGAGCGTTGGCTTACGAACACCCATATATTGCGTGATCAATTTAACCACTCCCACCCAGGCAAATGCGGAACCGATGCCCATAAAGGCACGCGCGACCACGGTGGTTAACAGGCCATCACTGTAAGCAAACAAAAAGCTACCCATGGCCACTACGCTGATGGCTAACATCCAGCACTTATAGACGCCGTAGCGGTCTAACAAAGCACCCGCAGGCATTTGCATCAATACATAAGGAATATAATAAGCTGACGATAGCACACCAACCTGGGCTGGGTTTAAGTGCAAATCCACCATAAGGTGATTAACAATAACCGAGTCAGAAACTCGCAAAGCGTATTCATAAACAATGAAAAAAAGACCAAAGAAAATAGTCAGTTGAGTGGTGATTCGTTGCATAATGTTCCTATTATCTCTAAGTGCTAGGGTAATTCAGCTGTCCCATTAACACAGAACCGCTGAAGCAGATTTCCTTTTCTCCAAAGCAAGTTCAACCAGTTTATCCACTAATGCAGGAAATGCCAAGCCACTGGCTTCCCATAATTTAGGAAACTGGCTGATTCTTGTAAATCCTGGAATAGTATTAAGCTCATTGAAGATAAAACGACCATCAGCGGTTAGAAAAAAATCAACCCGTGCAAAACCTTCACATTGCAACACTTGATAAATGTTTAACGCTAAGTCTTGTACTGTTTTAATTTGCGCTGGGGTTAATTCCTTGGCCAACACAACGCTTGCTCCACCCTCAGCATCAGCTGCTTGAACATATTTAGCCTCAAAATCATAAAAGTCCCCATGACTAATAATTTCTCCCGGCAATGCGACCGAAAGCTCTGCATTGCCCAATACCGCACACTCAATTTCTCGCCCGACCACTTCTGTTTCAACCAAAATTTTTTCATCAAATTCAAAGGCCTTCATCATGGCTTGGGGCAAATCTTCTGCTGTTTTGACTTTTTGCACCCCCATGGCAGAACCTGCATTAGCCGGTTTAACAAAACAAGGCAACCCTAGCACTTCTAATAAGCGTTTCGCTTCTGCAACACCCGTCTTACTTTTAACACAGCGCCAAGTCCCTGCAGAAAACCCCGCCTGTTCCACCAGGCGATTAGCGATATCTTTATCCATGGCAATGGCAGAACTCAACACACCCGACCCCACAAAAGGCACACCACAGGTTTTTAAAAATCCTTGCATACAACCATCTTCCCCATAGGGACCGTGCAGCACAGGAAAAACTACATCGATAGTCGCAATAATGCCTTTATTTCCCTCGGCATAAAGCTTACCGCCACAACCTGGGCGAAAGGTCACAGAGCCCTGTGGGTTTTGTAGGGCAATACGCTGAGCATCCTCGGCATCAGACAGATAGTTATCCGTCTCGTACAGCTGCCATGTGCCATCGCGCGCGATGCCAATAACATAGAGCGCATAACGCTGCCTATCCACCGCCTCAATCACAGCTTTTGCTGACCAAAGTGAGATGGTGTGCTCGGAAGACGGTCCGCCGCAAAGAATAGCAAGGGTAATTTTTGACATGATGACTTATGTTGTTAAGTGAATACCTTTACCTATTGTACCAGGAGTTGGGGAAAGTGGAGATAGCTAGGCTCTGTTGACAGCAATTCCCAGCGGGAACTGCCGGACCCATAAATTAATATTTGCATTTAAAAAGAAACGCTGATATTATTTTATTAATTTTTTATATATCGTTAAATTTATTATGAACAAAAGCCTCACAACTCTACCTTCTGGCATTGATAAAAATTTGGCATTGCTACACTATCGTATTGAACAATTCAATAACCTTATACAATATGACACGTGCTCCCCCCGCCATCAAGAAACTATCGATACAGCATGGCACGAACTCGAATCACACTTAAATCAACTGATTCCTCGCTTTCAGGCGCTTCAAGACCCTAACGCACGCCTTAGTTTTCTAGAGCAACTGATGAATGACTTTTCTCCTCATGCCCAATCGATTAAAGCTAAACACCGTTACCAACTAATATCGCGGGTTGGTATTTATCGCTATTATTGGCACTCTCCACTGTGTTATAGCCTTCAACGACTGGCCAACGCTTGGGATATTCCCTTTATTTATTCAGTAAAGCACACCACCCTACCCAACGGGGCAACACACCCTCGCGGCATGCAAGCGTCCCATCTTTTCCTTATTTCTCTCTTATTAATTGCTCCAAGCATGAGCCTGGCGCCAACCCAAAAGCTCAATGAACCCGCTGTGCCTTTATTGCAACAAGAGTTTGAGCAATTTTTACAGGCCATGGATAAATTACAACGGCCGTCCCTTCACAGCGCCACGGAGCCTATTCCCGTTGATATTATTCATCATGGTTTTCCAGACACAACAACGCTCAGCAAAAAACAATTACAGGCCATCACTGATAATGTTGGTAAGGTGTACGAAGAATTCAAAAGAACAAACGCCTTTGCAACAGAGGCAAAGCAACCAGCCACAAGCAAGACAAAAAAAACAACCTCAACACCGCCCTTACCTGTCCATGGAATACTCATCGGTTTATTAACCCTTATCACACTTTTTATAGGCGCTTTTTTTTATAAGTTTCGACGCAAGAAAGCAGAAGAGACTGTCGTTCCCATAGCAACCCCACGCTCATCAATTTCCTATTTAGAAGAAAAATTAGGCTCAAAAATCTACGCGACACTCTCGCAAACAAAAAATAGTATAACACTTACTTTTTTTGAGGAGGCCATTATTCATCATAATAAGCGTGTTGCAACACTTGAACACATTAAACAAGACATTTATGCATGGCTTAAACCGGCTTGCCAAAAAAATGCAATTAACTTGGCACAAGGTCGTCAACACCTTCGTATACATATTTTAAACCCCAAAGCGTGGCAACGATACCTAAAAAAATCCTCTGCTTTTTCGATGACGGTATCAGACAAGCTAACCCCGCTACAAACAGAAATTAATGCCACCGCCAATCATTTAACCAAAACCTTGCAACACTATACAAAACCCATAACACTCTCCGCCACCCTAGAAGTCACCCCTGCTGAAAAGGCCTACGAAACACTGTCAAAACGACAGAAACGTTATGCCAACCTGCTTGCTCAATGCGCAAAGTCTAATATTAATACCGCCAACCAAAAATCCCTACAAACGCTGAAACAAAAAGAAACGAATGCCATGGCGCTTGAAGACGACTATAAAAAATTACAACAACGAAAAGAAAAACTTAGTCGCCATAAAGCAATCTTCAACCAAGCCACCCAGAACTTACAGGAAATGGCTGACAATCTCCCTTGTTTATCGCAACATTGCGTTGATCATATCAATAACTTATTACAATATAGCGAACACGCAAAAAGTAAACAGTGTGAATTAAGTTTATGGCAGAAACATGCAGAAAAATTAGCCCCATTTATCACAAAACAAACCATATTACTCAAGAAAATAACAAAACAAGAAGAATGGATTCAAGAGCAAAACATCCGTGTAAAGGCGCTCTGTGAAAGCCTGGCAGACACTTATCAGATTGCTTGTAATTGCTTAGAAAAATTAAAACACCATCATTTGCAAGCCAGCACCTACACTGCACCGTTAGGCTTAACGCCCCCGCAACAGAAAAGAAAGGCTAATCATAATAGCTATACCACTAAGTTGCGATTATCCTAAAATCAACAGTAAACCTAAAATCCTCAGTTGAAATCGTCGCGAGGCTGACTGAGCCGCTGAAGATAAAGGATTTTTTCCATCTTTTTTGTGAAAGCATATCACCCATACGATGAATAAAAAAGACGGGGAAAATGGCTTGCGAGCAGCGAAGGTAAATTATCCTAAAATCAACAGTAAAGTAAATCAATAAGATAAAACCTCAATGCGTGTCCCTTTGTAGGTATTCATCCGACTAGGTAAATCAATAAATTCCTCGTTAAGCCAACGAGCATCCTCTTTGAACAAGCGAACACAACCATGGCTGGCATGGTAACCGGGTACCGTAGGAGAACCATGCATGGCGAACCCTCGATAAAAGAACATACAATAGGGCATGGGGGCACCTCCGCGACCTAGAGGAAATTTACTGGAAACACAGCCTGCGCCTTGTTTCCTGATAAACTGATGGCTTCCCTGTGCTGTACGACAAGAGCGCCCCACATCTTTGCACCAATTTTTACCGCCTGATACCGGCCCCCAATAAATAAGCTGCCCATCTTCATCATAAGCGCCCCAAGCAAGTTCTTTCAACGATACATAGATAATTTTTTCACCTTGAGCAGTTTCTTGCAGAGCAAAGGGAGAGATATCCCAAAGGGTTACCGTTTCTATTTCATCAGGCACAGCAATACGCATACCTTTGCGCAAAGGAATGTTCATACGATTGAGACGCTGCACCACCTCACGCTGATAAGCATCAGGCCACAAAGAAGCCCACGTTTGACCGCGCTCAATGATGATGCATTGATAACCAGGCTGCTGGCAATAACGCTCAGCATAACGTTTGGCCCAAGCAGCTTCGACACTCAATAAGAAAAGAGCGGCCAAACCACTAGCCACCCATTGTGAAATTTTGCTCATAAGACGCCCATTTTTGGAACAATACTGTCAAATTATAGACCATTTGGAGACTTTTGGCTGTGATCTCTAAATCACTACCCTTTTACTCTGTCAACATTTTGCCTCGGGGGCTAGCTCCCGATATTTCTCACTTTAAACCTAAAATCAATGAATTGCTAAAAATTCACCCTTGGCAAACAGCAGAACCTGTTGACAAGCACCCACAAACTTGCAACCATTAAACCAACTCCTGCTATCATCATCCAAATAATTGTTCCATGGCAAAAAAATTAGTAATTGTAGAGTCGCCAGCTAAGGCAAAAACCATCAAAAAATACCTAGGTAAAGACTTTGAAGTGCTCGCTACCTACGGTCACGTGCGCGATTTAGTCCCCAAAGAAGGGGCGGTAGATCCAGCGCATGATTTTGCCATGAAGTATCAATCCATCGAAAAAAATATGCGTCATGTGGAAGCCATTAAAAAAGCGTTGCGCCAATCGGACACGCTTTACCTGGCCACTGATCCGGATCGCGAAGGGGAAGCCATTTCTTGGCACCTACATGAAATGTTACGTCAAGGACGCGGCTTACTAAAAGACAAACCCGTGCATCGCGTTGCTTTTAACTCTGTTACTAAAGCCGCCATCCAAGAGGCCGTCGCTAATCCTCGTGAAGTCTCCATGGATTTAGTGAATGCTCAACAAGCACGTCGTTGTCTTGATTATTTAGTGGGTTTTAATTTATCTCCCTTACTATGGAAAAAGATCCGCCGAGGCCTATCAGCAGGCCGTGTACAGAGCCCAGCGCTACGCCTTATCGTAGAACGTGAACTCGCTATCGAAAAATTTGTCAAACAAGAATACTGGACGCTCGAGGCCCAGTGTGAGCACAATGCCCAAGCGGTTACTGCTCGGCTCGTCACCTATCAGGGTAAAAAGCTGGAACAATTTTCCATTACCCATGAAAAAGAAGCCACAGCCACTAAAGAGGCTTTGTTAAAAGCGGCCAATGGCACCTTGTTAGTCACACGCGTCGAGAAAAAACAACGCAAACGCCAACCCGCGCCCCCGTTTATTACCTCAACCTTGCAACAAGAAGCGGCCCGTAAACTCGGTTTTACAACGCAACGAACCATGCGCACAGCACAGCAACTCTATGAAGGCATCGATACCGGCGAAGGTGCTGTGGGTTTAATCACCTATATGCGTACCGATTCGGTTAATTTGGATAAAGAGGCCGTCGCTTCTATTCGCGACCTGATAGCAAACCGCTACGGCGCCGACCAAGTGCCCAAAGAGATACGTCAATTTCGAACCAAAGCTAAAAACGCACAAGAGGCGCACGAAGCCATTCGCCCAACGTTTCCTGAGCTTGCACCCGATAGCATTCGTGATGCACTCTCGGCTGACCAATATAAACTTTATGCCCTTATTTGGAAACGCACCATAGCGTGTCAAATGATACATGCCACCATCGACACCGTTGCGGTAGATTTACAAACCGGTAAAGAGCCGCATTTTTTCCGCGCCAACGGTTCAACTATCGCTCACCCAGGCTTTTTGCAAGTTTATGAAGAAGGCGTAGATGATGCCAAAAAAACCGATGGGCAGGAGAAATTTCTACCCCCCATGAAAGAGGGCGACAACATAAGCTTAATTAATTTAGAAGCCTTGCAACACTTTACCGAGCCACCACCACGTTTTTCTGAAGCCAGTCTCGTTAAGGCATTAGAAGAATTTGGCATCGGGCGCCCGTCTACTTACGCCTCCATTATCAGCACACTACAAAATCGTGAGTATGTTATTTTAGAGAAAAAACGTTTCTACCCGACGGATGTAGGTCGCGTCGTTAACCGTTTTCTCACCACCTATTTTGCTCAATATGTCGATTATGACTTTACCGCTAATTTAGAAAATGCGCTGGATGCGGTTTCTCGCGGGGAAAAAGAATGGGTACCCCTCATGGATGAATTCTGGCACCCCTTTACACAACTTATCCAGAAAACAGACGAGCAAGTAGAACGCAAAGACGTCACTCAGGAAGCTTTGGATGAAGCTTGCCCCAAATGCGAAAAACCACTGTCAATTCGTTTGGGTCGTCGCGGACGCTTTATTGGTTGTACCGCTTATCCAGACTGTGATTACACACGCAACCTTGATGATGATGCTAACAGCTCCAATGAACCAGAAATTATTGAGGGACGTGAATGCCCTGAATGCCAATCACCTCTGATCATTCGTGCCGGTCGTTATGGCAAGTTTATTGGTTGTAGCAGTTACCCTAACTGTAAGCATATTGAACCACTGGAAAAACCAGCAGATACAGAAGTTTCTTGCCCTAAATGCCAAAAAGGCCATATCCTACAGCGCCGTTCCCGCCGCGGTAAGGTTTTTTACTCCTGCGGGCGCTATCCCGATTGTGATTACGCCATTTGGAATGAACCCTTGGATGAACCTTGCCCAGCGTGTCAGTGGCCTATTTTGACGTTGAAAGAAACTAAGCGGCGCGGCAAAGAAAAAGTCTGTCCCCAACAGGACTGCTCTTATGCCGTATCTCTAGCGGATGATGAGTCTGATAATCACTAAATTCCGCCGTTGAAATCGTCGCGAGGCTGACTAAGTCGCTGAAAAAAATCCTTTAGATTCGGTGAATTAAGCCGCCGCAGTAGATTTCAACGGCAGAATTTAGGATAATTAGGCCCTCAACCAATCTTGAGGTTGCAAAAAGACGTCATAGAGTTGTGCTTCTTCACTGCCAGCTTTCGGCTCCCATTGATAACGCCAGTGTACTTCAGGCGGCAAAGACATAAGAATAGATTCTGTGCGTCCTTTGGACTGTAACCCAAACAGCGTACCCCGGTCATAAACTAAATTAAACTCCACATAACGCCCGCGCCGATACAGCTGGAATTCGCGATGACGTGCTTCATAGGGCGTATCTTTACGCTTTTCCACAATGGGCAAATAAGCTTTCAAAAAATGGTCCCCCACACTTTGCATCAAGGCAAAACTCTTCTCAAAGCCGTCTTCATTAACATCATCAAAAAATAACCCACCGATACCGCGAGGCTCGTTACGATGTTTTAAATAGAAATAGTCATCGCACCATTTTTTATAGTGGGCATAGCGATTCTCACCAAAGGGCGTGCAAGCGGCCTTTGCCATTTGATGCCAATGCACACAGTCTTCTTCAAATCCATAAAAAGGTGTTAAGTCAAACCCACCACCAAACCACCATAAAGGCTCACTGCCAGGCTTTTCTGCCATAAAAAAACGCACGTTCATGTGGGTGGTGGGAATAAAAGGGTTACGTGGATGAATAACCAAAGACACGCCCACGGCTTGGAAATCACAGCCCGCTAATTCAGGTCGGTGGGCCGTGGCAGAAGGTGGCAGGTTTTGACCAAGAACATGGGAAAAATTAACGCCTGCTTTTTCAAAGATATCTCCGTCTTCTAAAACACAGGACAGTCCACCTCCGCCCAACTCGCGTTCCCATGCATCTTGCTGAAACCGCGCCGAGGGCTCAATGCTCTCTAGCGCTTTGCATATAGCTTGTTGTAGCTGCTGGAGGTAATTTTTAACGGGTTGAATCTTCATAGCGCCTCAAAAAATGCCTTATGACCGTAGGCCATGCAATCATCTTAACTTGCTCTGTTAACTACCGCAAGCGAGTACCTGTTTTGGCACAACGAATAATTGAAGGTTCTGCATAATTGCCAATAGGCGCATCTACAATAGCATCTAACTGTGCGCCAAAATAATCAACCACCTGCACCGCACTTTTTGCTGCAGCCTGGCCGCTTTTATTGGCACTGGTAGATATCAAAGGACCTCCGTACTGTCGGCAAAGTTGGCGGGCTAATGGATGGGCAGGGACGCGCAAAGCGATGGTATCATGTTCACCACGAACCCAAGGAGGCACATGCTTGGCAGGGAAAAGCCAAGTGTTAGGGCCTGGCCATGTCGACGTAATGTAAGCTAAACGTTCATCATCAAGCTCTCCCACCAGCGAGGAGAGTTGTGTCCAATGGCTGGCGATTAAAATAAGCCCTTTCGAAACGGGGCGTTCTTTGAGGGCCAACAATGACATAACAGCACGCTCATTGAAAGGGTCGCAACCAAGGCCATAGACTGCCTCAGTAGGATAGGCAATGAGCCCACCTGCTTTTAAGGCTAAAACAGTGCTCGCTAGCTGCGCTGCGTCCCTTTCTGAAAAAGTGCCGTCATCATTCATAGGCGTCAGCCCATTAGACTTGCTGAAGCTCCGCCTGCAAAGCTTCATTTTTCACTAAAATTTTATCCCTATTGGCGCGGCGCTCTTCCTTTAGTCTGGCAGCCAACTCAGGCGCTTGTAGCGCTATAATTTGAGCGGCCAGATAGGCAGCATTTTTGGCGCCAGGCTTACCAATGGCCACACAGGCAACAGGAATACCACCAGGCATTTGTACGGTGGATAACAACGCATCCATTCCCTGCAAAGAACCTGCATCCAGAGGTACACCGATAACAGGTTTTGTGGTCGTCGAAGCCACGGCCCCTGCCAAATGAGCCGCCAAACCGGCTGCACAGATAAAGGCAACACAACCGCGCTCATCAGCATCACGCACATACTCATGCGTAGCTGACGGCGTACGATGCGCTGATAAAACACGCATTTCTGCCGAAATACCCAAGTCCATCAAGACCTGATAGCTGGTACGCATGACCGGCAAATCAGAATCAGATCCCATTAAAATAGCGATAAAAGGTTTGCTCACATTACACCTCAGTACTGTATTAAATAGGCGCAGCATAGCAAAAATCTACCCTAATGACAAAAAGGCGCTAACAAGTTGTTCGTGTATTTGGATAGAGGCTGCTTTACAGCACTTTTTTTAGGAAAGTGTTGTAAGCCCCTCTTGTGAAAATATACCCGGGCTGCCGGTACAACCAGGGCATATACTGACCACCGAGTCAGCAAAAAATATGTCCCACAACAAAAGAACAAACTTGCTGTGAGGTGACTCAGTAAGTTACAACTCACCTTTTCGTTAACACTGGCGAGTCAAGGGGTTGATCTCAGATACCCAGAGAGACAACCCTCTTTTAAGGTCGGTGTCACTTAAAAATCGGGCCGTTGCCAATAAACCAAATAATTGATGGCTTAATCGTTCAGCTAAGATAGCTATACCCTGTTGCTTAAAAAGTGTGACTAGCAAATGGACAATATTTTTGAGGCGCTCTAAATGCGCGCTAATAGAGTCCGAAAGCCGTGGCTCTGTAAGCAAAGACAATGGCAAATAGCATTGATGGTGGTCGGTTAATAAATCGTAGAGCAAAGCATCTACGTTGAATAATTTTTGGTGTTTAGTTAACATCTTATCGTCTATAATGGCCTGTAGACGTGACTCTAACTGTTCAACAAAATGACCAAAAACAAGCTCAACAAGGTCGGCTTTGCTCCCCACATAGTAAAAAATGGAGGACTTGCGGATCTGCAATTGCTCAGAAATCGTTGTTAACGATGCCCCGGCCTGACCACGTAAACTGAATAATTGTGTTGAAATGTTTATCAGTTTTGTTTTAGTATGCGCACCAGGCGATAGTGTTTTTTTACCTTCCGCAAGGTCGGTTGAAGTGTTATTATTGTCCATTGCTTGATTCCTGTTATAAAAAAAGAAGCGTTACTTCTGGTTAAAATTTATACTTAATGGCCCCTGAAATTGTCGCTCTTTTTTTAAGCAATCAAAAATAGCCCGCTCTTCTTTTTCTAGCAGGTTCTGAAGTCTGGTAACGTTATTGAGATGGCGCGATAATATAGCTTGGTTGCGCTTAATATTAAGTAAGTTGCAGTTCATTTTTCACTTTCCTGTGGGTTGCTGAACAAATAATACCTTTGGAACTTCTTTAGAAAATCCAAAGATATTCTAAAACAAGTTTTTGTGAAAAACAACCTGTTTTGAAAAAAAACTAACCTATCAATAAAATAAAATTGGCCATACATTTAACATTGGTAACCGTATGACATCTAAAATAGATAAAACTTGGCATCTCGCTAAAAATGAACAAGAAGTTAAAGTTACTGAGTTTGAGTTTCAGCTCTGGCGTGTTTTTCATGGATTTACTAGATGGCAAGAGGATTGCCAAAAATATGTTTTTGAGGAGACTCTCTCTGCTAATGAACTAGCTTTACTACATATAATTAGGATGAATGAAAGACCAAAAACCATATACGATTTAAGTCGTCTTTTAAACCGTGATGACCCAAATAACATACAATATGGTATAACAAAATTAATCAAATTAAATTTAATAGAAAAAGCAAAAACGGAAAGAAGTAAAAAAGCTATCAGCTATCAAGTTACTGAATATGGAATCAAACATACGGAAGTGTATTGTGAAGCTCGTAGTTCAATTTTGATTGAGCTATTTAATAAATCTGATATGGATATAGAAAGCGCCACTAAAATACTGCAACAAATGCACGCTCTGTATGATGAAGCCAGTAGAATAGCGGCGTCTTATAAAAAATCCAAAGACTAAATAAATTGAAAATAACTATTGTTGGCGCTGGACAAGCTGGATTAATTTTAGGTTTTTTTTACTAAAACATGGTGTTGGCGTCACTATAATATCAAGTACTACTCCTGATCAAATTTTTAATGGCCGGGTGTCATCTAGCCAAGCTATTTTTGATGAAGCTTTATCTATAGAAAGAGAACTTAATTTAAATTTTTGGGATTCAGAGTGCCCTAAAAATAGTAGTATCTCATTCTCAATAATTAATGAGAATAAAATAATTCAGTGGACAGGATACACAAAAAAATTTTATCAGGCTGTAGATCAACGATTAAAATTTTCTAGGTGGATAAGAAAATTTTTAACTGATGGAGGTAATATTATTACAAAAAGTCTAAGTATAGAAGACTTAAATATATTATCCAGGAAAAATGATTTGGTTATTATTGCTACAGGTAAAGACAAACTAGGTGATATATTTGAAATAAATAATAAAGAAACTGTTTTTAGTAAACCACAACGAAAAATGGCATTGATCTATGTGCATGGTATTGACATCGATGATACAGATGGCGTATCTGCAAATATTATACCTGAACTAGGTGAATACTTTATAATGCCAGGGTTAAGCACTAATGGCCCATGTCATATGATGCTGTTCGAAGGAAAGCCTAATACAGAAATGGACTGCTGGGATGAGATTAAAAGCCCTACAGAAATATTAAAAATAGCAAAAAAATTATTGAAAAAACACCTTCCAGAAGAGTATGAAAAGGCTAAATTTTGTGAAATAGCTGATGAAAACTCATATTTAACTGGTTCTCTTTGTCCAAAAATCAGATATCCATTTTTTAAAGAAAATCAAAAAGTGGTAGGTTTAGGCGACGCCATTATTTTAAATGATCCAATATCCGGACAGGGCGCAAATATTGCCACAAGATCAGCAAAAATTTATGCTAAAAATATAATCAACAATACGCAAGGTTTTTTTGATAAAGAATGGATATGTAATACTTTTAATGAAGTTTGGAAATATGCTAAGCTATCTAAAATGTGGTCTAATATGCTTCTATCTGCTCCAACTCAACCTGTGTTATTAGCTTTATCTTTTGCTCAAAATAATCAAAAATTTGCTAATAATTTAGCAGAAGGATTCAATAATTTAGAACTTATTTTTCCATGGATTCTTTCAGAAGAATCAACGAACTTAAAAATAAAAGAATTTTTATAAAAATTCAGCAATTCCCGCTGCGAATTGCTATCCTATCGCGTGGGGATTTTTAAGGGGAGCGGGAATTACTGATAAAAATTTCCACTTTTTTCAAAGGACTAAAGTAATGAAGAGCAATATAAACTTTTCTAGCCTAATGGAGAAAAATTCCTTTTATCTTGATAATTTCCAGAAATCTCATCTAATGAATATAGATGAAAAAAAAATAGATAGTCCAAATGTTAAAATAAAATTACTGGACTGTATACAATTATTTTCTAATAATTTTCAAAATACAGTATTACTAAAACACGTGTTTAACGAAGATGTGCTTTTTAAAAGCATTTCTCAAGAGCACTTGAATGAAGAGTTTAACCACAATGTTAAGTTAATGATTGATAGAGACCACAGAAAGCCAATCTGGGATCCTATTATAGACTCAGGTACAACATGGTTCTCCTGGAAAATGCTAACACTGGATAACATAGAAAAAGTTGTGCTTATGCATTTAGTTTTGGAAACAAGTGCTTGTGTTTTTTTCCAAAAAGCGAACTCTATGTTTAAACCTAGTGAAACAGATTATTTTTCTTTACATTGCTATCATGATGAACATCACAGTCAAATAGGGGTAAAGCTATTGGAGAACTTAAGAGAGGATGAATATAAAAAATGCGCTTCTATCCAAAAAAAAGGCTGGGAGGTATTGATAACTGTTTGTAATAGAATAGCTGAATTAGTTTTCCCATAGCCCTAATATTTTAGATGCCACCCTATTGAAGGAAACCAATAGAATGATTTTATTAACTCCCCGGAGGAGTTTTTCCTAGTAATTAAACCTTGTACCTTAAAGGCGAGGAAAAGAAGAGCTTGATAATCGACGGATAATTAACTTATTTTATTCGTTAATGAAAGCATGCGGAGGGCTTTTGAGGAGATTGACTCAATTTCCTGATCACATACTTTCGATTCATTTGGGTGAGATAGCAAATTTCGTCAAGCAGCTGGCTTTTCGTTGTGCGCTTGATTGCTTGTAGCGCTGGCGTAATCTACCCCAATTGAGCCGTTTTTCTAAGGGTTTAGGCATCTGATGAGTCCAATGGTTGGGTTAGCTCTATTGTGAGTCAACGATGCACATTCTACTCAACCTGGCTTTTCAATGGATTACTGACACTTTGGGTTGATAAAAGGTTCTAAAAAGTGTAAAACCTCTTGCCTTGCTGGTGGGGTTGAGAGTTCTCCATGGCCCACCCCCGGTATGATTTTTAAGGACTTGGGCGCTATGGCCTGCTCAAATAAAGCTTGTCCCTCGGAGGCTGGAACAAACGTATCAACCTCTCCGTGTAAAACAAGCAAGGGCATATTAATTTGGCGAATTTTCTTAATGGAATCAAAACTATCCTTCAACAACCACTTTACCGGTAAATAAGGATATTGACGCTGTCCTATTTTTTTTAGTGACGTGAAAGGCGAAAGCAAGATTAAACCTGCCAGCCGGTATTCTGTGGCCATCTGCACCGCCACTCCTGTGCCCAGCGACTCACCATAAAGAATCAAACAAGCAGAGGGCAGCTTTTCATGCTGCAAAAGAAAATCAATGGCTGCTCTGGCGTCCTGATACAGAGCTTGTTCTGAGGGTTTTCCTGGATTTTGTCCATAACCTCGATAACTCAGGAAGAAGATACCAATACCTTTTTGGATAAAAGGCCGCATCGCTGCTACTCCCGCATTAAT
The DNA here is from genome assembly GCA_965230455.1 of Gammaproteobacteria bacterium. Classification (GTDB taxonomy): domain Bacteria; phylum Pseudomonadota; class Gammaproteobacteria; order CBDDKY01; family CBDDKY01; genus CBDDKY01. The sequence continues at coordinate 510,726 of CBDDKY010000003.1, read as the reverse complement.
GTTGCCAACATTGCCAGAAAAATAGAGCAGTGTAGGTTTGTTCTGTTGAGCAGGATGGTACCATGCTCGTAACGTAAGGTGAGGTTCAGGGGTTAGCGCTACTTCACGCAATGCTGGCAAATTCCAAAAAGCACGTTGTGGTGTCACTTTGGCGGGTAAATAAATAAAATGTCGTTGCCAAATAAACATTCCCACGGCCAAGCCGACATAAACTAGGGTAAAAATCCCTACTATCTTTAATAACACAGACATGATATCCGTAAATTCAGTATATTCTAACTGTGTTAATTATATCAGCTCTGCGTGCTGGCAACCATGTATTCCAACCTAAAAGCCGTCTGCCACCTAACGTGCACGGTTTATTGCAATAAGTTTCCTCTTGTAGGTAAATAGAAAAGGGCACCGTACCCGACAAATAAAATGTGATTAAAGCGCGCAAACTAGAAAAATTCTCCCCCCCAGACAACAACGCATATAACGCCTCAGCACTCATGGGACCTATTTGAATAATAATTTTTCCCTTCATTCGCCAATAGCGTTTACCTAATAATGCTCCATGGCCTAATCGCGCCAGCCTTGTTGCTGGCGCTTTCTTCATAAAGATGCCTCCTCCACCACCCAGTAGTGCCGTTCTTTCCTCCCAGGGTAAAGAATAGAACTGTTCTTGATATTCAAAAATACGCACGACACAGCCTAAGTAATGACAGAGCAGCTTTGACAGCCCTCTTACCGAACGAGTTCTACCTGCAAATAACGCGCTATAACTATACAGTCGTTTATTTGATAATGGCAAATATTCCCCTTGTTTCGGCTGGTATACCCCCATCAATGCCAACAAACATTTTTCAGTGTTTGTCATTGCTGTTATACGGCGATGATGCCCCTCATAGCTTGTGCACCAATGATGTTTTGACCAAGCTTGCTGAAAAGTACGCAGTAAACCATGATTAAATATATCTACGAAGTTTAATAATGCTACGTCCTTCTTACTATGGCACTCCAAGGCCATTTCAGTAAAACATAAAGGCAAGGCACCCGTTGCCCCCAACAAGCTTAGAGAAGACACAAAAATATGATAGGTATCCTCGTCGCACACAAAGCGTGTTATGTGACCGGTTGGGAATCTAAGGCTTGCCTCCCCATGAAATTGTATTTTCTTCTCCGGCGAAAAATAACACAGTAATCGAACCGTTTGCTGAAAATCAAAGGTCGACGGATTTTCACACAGCCTGTCCAACAGCATTTTCTTATTTATAAACATTTTTCTCCAAGCTTGCCACGCTGCTTGCTAATAATCACACACTGCATCGGCTGATTAATGGGTTTTTGTAGTAGAAAGAAATGACATAATATTTTCCCCCAAAGCACAGCCTCTCCGTTGGGTAGAAAATTTTCATCAAGCGTTAGGGTCACTAACATAGACTCATAAAACCCTTGATAAAATCTATCTCCACAGCGCAACAACTTTTTTTCCACCTGCATGCCAACCAAGCTACGCACAAATGGAGTAACAAAGACTTCTTCTTTTCTTGCATAAAGAAAAATAACCTCTTTTAACGCCATTAGACTCTTTTCAGCGTCTTCTAAGGCTAAGTAGTTAAGATTCAAGCTTGATATCAAGCGCCATAACTTATCTCTACCCCTATCTGATGGATAATGCTTCGTAAAAGGAGTTAATAACTTAATATTCTTTAGATTTTCCCCTTCTCCATTAGGGAAGGTGAACTCAATCTCATCCAGAAAATGAGCAAGACGTCTTATACTATCCCGATTTGTACAAAGGATATCAATTTTTAGAATAAAATCCCGAAGCACATCTCTTGCTTTCAAGTAGCACAACGACAAAAAAACATCATCACCACAAAAGACACCTGCTTCCGTCTGCCAAGATGGTTTTCTACTAATTTCCCAATAATAAGCGGATTCATGCTCTCCATGCTCAATACCAAACAATGCAGGTACAGGGGTTGGCTGCTGCATCGCATCCATAGCAAACACGCTTTCTACTCGATATATTTCTATTCCTTCCGGTGGGTGATGGGCATCAGGTACAATTTGGTAGGCTTGCTGGCCATGGTCTATTTTAATAGGCTCTGCCTGCTTGGAAAACAAATTCACAACCGGAATCACATTTAACAGAAAAACACTCTCATTCAAAAAACTACTTATAGCATGTGGCACTTCTCTAAGATAAAAAAACACACAAAAAGAATCTTCTGTGTTTTTAAAATCCGCCGCGCTAAGATTTATATCAAAAAATAAATATTTATCAGGCAGCATAAAAAAATCTATTAATCCCTGATGTGAGCTTGGTAATGTTTTCCCTACGGGCAAAAGTTCATCGTCCTCTTGAAAACCAACGGGCTCTATAGCATTTGCACCAACAAAACAAATTTCTTGCTCTTTATTTGAGGGGACTATAGCAACATCTAAAATTTCAGCAAAAATAAGCTCATAAATCTTAAACCGAATATTAATATCAGCTTGAATATAAAAGCGCACCTTATTCATTCCCAAGGAAAAAAAATTAACGCTCTTGTTAGTTCGCCTAATCTCAAACATTAAACAAGCATTGCTCTCAGGTAAAAAATGACTATTTGGTGCAGAAAAAGGTTTGGACTGAAGCCTAGCTTTAGCAAGCTTAATCGGATAAAGACTGAGTGGGTACGCTGTCCGGAAGTGATAACCCTCACCTTGACATACTTTAGTTAATAATGCATGACGCTTAATAAAAACAGGAGATATTTCAGCAGCATCAAGTGCCACTTGAATCATAGCCATGCTCGGCACAGCATCAATCAAGCTTGGGCAAAGAAGACTACATAAGGCTTCGCTAAGTTTTAAAAGATCATCGTCCATTTTACTCTGCAATCGCGCAGTTAAAAAGGCAACCGCTTCTATAAGGCGTGCAACAAAAGGATCTTCTTCAGCAGATTCATTTAACCCTAAATGTGCAGCTACTTTAGGGTTACGTTTAGCAAATTGCTTTGCTGTTTTTCGTATGGCATGCAACTCCTGATGGTAATAATTTAAGAAATCACTCTTCATACTTTCCTTACCTCAACGTAATGTTGTCGCCAGTGGCAAACACCCTCATAACAAACAGGCACGCACCCAAGGTTAGTCAAAATTTTTCCTTCTATGTTAAACAAAAAACCATTTTGACAACCCGTTTGTCCTTTTAAAATCACGTTAATCTGTTTTAGCCTTTTCTCAAATTTTTCCAGCAATAGCGCTATATATTTTGCAAATTTTATTTTTTGCTCATCATCTTGGCTATTTAAACCACCAAAACAACTCATGCCATAACTTAATAAAGACTCCTCAACCTCAACATAATGCCCAATGCAATCTGAAAAGATGATTTTAGTGTTTAACAGATTATTAAGGTTGTTTTCTATACTTGTACACAGCAGCTGATCAATATTATCATGGGTCTTAGAAAACACATCTGGTAAGGTTAGCCTTTCAAGCAAGGGCATTTGGCCGTTATTTAGATGATTTTTAACCACAAATTTTAATCTCGCCAACAATACTTAAATTAACATCCGGCAGTGAAACTTCTTCACAGGGCATTAACTCGATTTTACAGTAATAAACATCTTTTCTACCGGGAACATAGTGTACAAAAACACTGGCATCTTTCAGTGGCTTTAGTGTATTTTTTGAATCTTGGTTGGCATCACAATAGCTTAACAACCACTCATGCAAATAGTGTTGACAACTTTCAGGCGTAGAAAAGCGACCTATTTTATCGCGCAATAATGCTTTAATATAATGCGCAAAGCGACAAAGACAAAAAATATAGGAAAAACTCAAAAAAATTTCTTTTCCGAAGGGTGGCATTTTTTCACCCTGCAGTGATAAGCTTGAATAAATAGGTCGCCACATAGCAAAAGCACCCACAGCCTCATAATGTAACGCCTTAAAACCCATCAAGCCTATTTTCTTTAAGCTCAAACAGTGCTGATGGCTCAATACCACTTCTCCAGGTGCTCTCATATCGTGCGCTGTTTGTGTAATCGAAACATCTACTGCGCAGGGCATCTCCCAGGCGTAATCTTCTCCTTTAGATTTTATCTCGCCAATAGATTCAAACCAAGCTGACTCCAAAAAACTCGACATAACTGCCGCAGCAAAAGCATAATTTGCGTTGCCCCACAAATAATCATCATGCTGTGCTATTATTTCTTTGAACCTCGCTTTTTCCTGTATTTTATAAGAATTTCGCATTAGGATTCTTGGCAGCACCATCCCTAAAAAGCAACTTGGCAGTTCCTTCGTTAATGCATGCCAACGCGCATAGCTGTGATTTTTTAACATTGATAATATATCCATAGGGCGCGCTAATAAACCCCAATTTTTTAACCCAAAAAATCGAGGGTGCACACCCACAACTATCGGAGAATAAGCAATAGAAGCGATTTGCCCCATCATCCTTAAAAAGCTTACACCATCAAGCAGCTTTTCCTTTTCGCTTTCGCAGGATAAATAATAATCACCCAGCAACAATCCATAGGGCTCTCCTCCTGGTCTATCCAGTTCATCAGTATAAATCCATTTAAATAATTGACTATATTCTATATCCATAGCGTGCATTAAGTCACAGGAGGCTTCTTTGTAGCTTAAATCTAATATTTTAAGCTTAATAATAGGACTTTTTTTACTTTGCACATAACCAGCCAAATAAAACAATCCTCGCCACCGTGCTTCTAGTTGCTGAAATGTTTGATGATGTATAATGGCATTAAGCTGCTTATTAATTTTCTCATCAATCCATAGGATAGCCCAATGAATCAATCGTTCTTTATTGACTGGCATGTGTTGATGATTCATCCTCAAGCCAACTGTGGAATTCTAGCGACCATACGCAAAGAAGTCGTTAGTGCTTCTAGTTGTAACCAAGGCCTAAGCCATGCAATAGCATGATAAGCACCAGGCTCTCCAGGAATAGGTTTTACCTGAATTTTTGCCTCGGCTAATGGATATTTAGCTTTAACTGATGGCCCTATATTTTCATTGGCATTAACGTATTGATTAATCCAACGATTCAAATAATCTTCCACATCCTTACACTCCATAAAAGCACCCATTTTGTCTCTGGCAATAATTTTAAGGTAATGTGCAAAACGAGAGCTAGCCATAATATAAGGTAGGCGCGCAGAAATATTAGCATTTTCAGTTGCAGAATGATTATCATATTTTTTAGGCTGCTGAGCGCTTTGTCCACCAAAAAAAACGGCCATGTCGGTATTTTTATAGTGAGAAATAGGCAAGAAACCTAAGCGACTTAGCTCAGCTTCTCGTCTATCTGTAATCGCGCTTTCCGTCGGACATTTAATGGCTAAATCACCCTCTTTACTCTTAAAAATATGCAGTGGCAATTGGCTGACTTTTCCACCGCCTTCTGCGCCTCGAATAGCAGTACACCAATTATATTTAGCAAAAGCATGAGTAATATTTGCAGCCATCACATAGGCTGAATTCATCCAACAATACTCTTCATGGCGCATTTTTTGTGTGCTTCCATCTGGATATAGCAGCGTTTCTTCAAAGCCAAAACTTTCAACTGGACAAGTGGATGCACCATAAGGTAACCTTGCTAGACTTCTGGGTAACACTAAATTAACAAACCGAGCATCCTCTGTCTCACGGAAACTACGCCACTTCGTATAGGCGGCGGATTCAAAGTTTTTTGCCAAGTCGCGTGGCTTACTGAGCTCTACCCAGCTTTCAAAACCAAATAGTTTTTCATGAGGTGCTGTAATAAATGGACAAAATGCAGCAGCGGCAATGCCTGCCATCGCATTTAGCGTATCAATATCCTCAGGGTGATGCGTGAAACAATAATCGCCCACCAAAAGCCCATAAGGCTCACCTCCAGGACTGCCATATTCATCTTCATAAATTTTTTTAAACATGCAGCTTTGATCAAACTCTACCGCTTTATCTAAATCTTTAAATAATTCCTTTTTTTTCAACGGTATCATTTTTATTTTCAGACTAGAACCGGTTTCTGACTGCATGATCAAGTGACGAAGACCACGCCAGCTACCTTCTAAGCTAGACCATGAGGCTTGATGCATAATCACAGATAATTGGCGTGACAAAAGACTATCAATGGCTTCTATGGCCGCAGTAATGGTCTTGACTAAATTTTTATCCCACTGAATAGTGCCTTCTAAGGCTTTTTCTGTGAATATTTTTAGTAGCGGCTTTAGCTGGGATGACTCTTCAGTATGTGCTGCATTGAGTACATTTTCAAAAATATTTCCCGGTAATACTTCAACTGATTTCGCATCACTCATAACTTACTCCTTATGTACTGAAATGCCTTGCTGTTGGGCAAATTCATTTAGCAAATCTTGATGTTTGAGAACATTCTCCAATTTTTGTTCAAAAGCCTCTGACTTATCTATTTCGCTAAGCAAGTCTCGTAGCTTGTCTCTTGCTTCTTTCAATGCTTTTAGCGCAGGAATTTTTTCCACAATATTATTAGGTTCAAAGTCTTCCATGCAAGTAAATTCAACTTGTACACTTAACTCTGAATCTTCTTTGCTTAGCTTGTTGGGTACACGCCCCTTAAACCCAGGGCTAATGGTTTTCATCACTTCATCAAAATTATCGCGGTCAATTTGAATAAATTTTCGTTCTCTGAGCGGCTTCACTGGCTCTAAAGAATCGCCAGAAAAATCCCCCATCACGCCAACGACAAAGGGAATTTCTTTTTCTAGCATACCTCCTTCTGTTTCCACTTCATACTTAATATGAACACGCGGCTTGCGCACCCTTTCTAACTTTTCATGTATAGATTCCATACCCATCCTCTCTTTGTCTAGAGTCTATTGACAATTCATCTTTTTATCCAAATGCTGCGTTAAATTGCTAGCTCCGCGGCTCAAGTATGACTTATACGTTCCACTGCTCGGCTCGCAACTTGCCTTGTCTTTGAACAAAAATCTTGAATTGTCAACAGACCCTAGTGTTTATTAGCCCCAATAAATTTTAATGTTTTTTCACAAGCTTGCTCATCATGAATAATTTCTTTAATAAGCTCTGGAAAGCTTAACCGCCCCCAATCAACAGCGCGTTCTAATAAGCTAATTAAAGGTGTATGCGGCTCTGTTGTTTTGAAAAAATCAGCAATCCTGGTAATTTCATTTAACTTAGCTTCTCGCTCATTTATTACTGTATTTGCGCTTTTAGAAGGCTTACTTTCTGTTAGCTTATTGGCTTTTTCGGCAATAGCTTTGGTAGAAAAGCTATTTGCTGCCATGTCTAGATGTGTTTTAATATTTAATAAAGAATCTTTTATATAAGTGCTAGGAGGGGCTTGCTCCCCAGCTTTTTCCGCTAATAACTTATTGAGCGCCTCATAAGTTGTTAAAGCCTCATTAACAAAAGCGAGCTGCTCTGTATAATAGTGCCTTCCACTAGCAAAAATAGCTTCTTTAACTTGACCTAGAGGAGGTATGCCTTCAGCATAATAGTGTTGACGCTTTTTAACATCACTCATTCTTTCAACAGCCAAGCTCTGTTGATATTGCCACAAAGGATACGCGCTGGTTACTGCGCTATTGGTTATGAGAACGGCATTTAACGCGGTGATTAAGCTGCCTTCTTTTTCTAGGCCATTTAAACCCGTTAGTGCGGCTAAGCGATAGTTATAACCCTCTTCTTCATCTTTTAGAGGATGCAAATGCGTCCAAAACTTTTCAACTAACGCGAGGGTAATTCTAAAGCCTGCATTTAACCCTTTAATAGCTGTTTTGCGAACAGCAGCTTCTGTAAGCCAAGCCAGCACTTCCAGATCTTTACTGACATGTAAAAGGATAGAAGAGGCTTGTTCAAAAACTTGATTCCAATGAGAAACACTCGAGGTTTTCTCGCCTTGTAATTGTTGTCGCTCCAACTGCCGCGCTCGAGTCCGCGCATCCTTTAATTGATGATAGGCTGATTGCGCTGACGTATCTTTTCTTATATCCACGCCACAGGGCGCATCAGCACTGATGGGGTTAAGAAAGTCACAGAGCGGAAAAGAAGCGGCAAGCATTATGCAATAATTATTTTTATTTAAACTAAAAATAGAATACATCAATGGATGTTTTTTTGCAACTCTTTTTTGAATTTTTTTATTAGGAGGGAATAATCCTAAGGCCTTTTATTTAGGAACGTGCTGGGAAGATAAGCTTTTCAACAACTCGGTTGTAGATGAACGAGATTTCTCATTTTTCAACAACTCGGCCGCAAGCGGCCGAGTTGTTGAAAAGTTTTTTCTGAAACCCCTCTCGTTTTGTCGTGTATGAAGATGGATGCTATATCCATCGTAAGAAACACGAAAGTACACTGATGCCGCTAATTGCATCAAAAATAATCCCGATAGGGGTTATTTTTTGCTTTTAGCCTGTCACTAAGCTAAAATAATCCCGATAGGGGTTATTCTATGAAAAAACAGATTACTGATACTCAAGCGTTAGGTGACTTCATTCGCCAAACGCGTAAAGCTCAGGGGCTTACACAACTACAACTAGCTGCTTTCTCTAATGTTGGGCTGCGTTTTCTGCGGGAATTAGAACAGGGTAAAGTGTCTTGCCATTTAGGCAAAACTCTACATGTTCTTCATATGCTCGGCATCAAACTCTTTGCTAGTGAGGATAACAGTCCATGACAAAAACTTTAGATGTCTATTTGCACAATAGATTAATTGGTCAATTAAAACAATATACCTCTGGCAGGCTCTCTTTCTCTTATACAAAACCATATTGCCAGGCTGCAAACCCTGCTCTTTCTCTATCCATGCCATTGAGAGAAGAGCCCTATCAGAATGCAGCTGTTACCGCTTTTTTTTCCGGCATACTACCAGACGACATTGCACGGCATCGCTTAGCTGCTTGTTTGGGACTTTCTGAGAAAAATGCTTTTGCCTTACTAAAAGTTGTTGGTGGTGAGTGCGCCGGGGCATTATCACTTTACCCAGAAGGATATCCCCCTCCTACTAGCCAAGCAGGAGAGGTAGAGATTTTAAATGATGCTAAACTAAAAGAAATACTCGCCTTACTAAAACAACGCCCATTACTTGCGGATATCGGTCAGCTACGCTTATCTTTAGCTGGCGCCCAAGAGAAAATAGCGATAGGATTTGTAAACGATGCTATTGCGCTTGTGCATGGTAGCACCCCCACCTCCCATATATTAAAACCGCTTATTCACGGCGTAACGGATAGCGTACATAATGAATTTTTTTGCATGCGACTGGCTGCCGCAATAAACATTGACGTCGCTGAGGTCAGCATTTATTGGTTAGACAAGTTGCCCTATTTGCTTATAAAACGTTACGACAGATTTAAGGAAAATGGTGTTCTAAAGCGATGGCATCAAGAAGATTTCTGCCAAGCCATGGGTATTATGCCTGAGTTTAAATATGAACGAGAAGGTGGGCCCAGCATAAAAAAATGTTTAGCGTTAATACAAACTAATTGCAAACGGCCCGCTGCTACACAAATTGACTTTTTGAACCGTATTATTTTTAATTATTTAATCGGCAATGCTGATGCACACGGTAAAAACTTCTCCCTACTTTATAAAAGCCAAACCCCTGAATTAGCACCTGCTTACGATTTATTGTGCACGGAAGTTTATCCTGGCCTTTCCCGCAACATGGCTATGAAAATTGGTAGACATTACAATCCTGAATACGTTTTTAGGCGCCATTGGGAAAAATTGGTGGCGAACCTACCGACTAGTAGGCTTCAATTAAACCGGCAAATAGAAAAAACATCTCAGCTTTGTTTAGCAAAAGCAAAAACTCTAAAAGAAAATTTAGAAGCAGAAGGCATACAATCAACAGTTTTTAATCAAATCCTCGAGATTATAGAGAAAAAAGCAGCACATTTAGCTCTTAGTTAGCGAGGATAACAACCCGTAAAAAAGTTAGAATTTAGCCCATTGTGCTCAATGCCGCCCTGCTTTTCCTTGCATCAGCAAATACACGGTGGGGATCACATAAAGCGAAAAACAAGTTCCCAGCAACATGCCGCCCACAATAATCCAACCTAATTGATGGCGTGCATTGGCACCGGCACCAGAGGCGAGCGCCAAAGGCAATGCGCCAAACACCATGGCGGCGGTTGTCATCAAAATCGGTCGCATGCGAAGCCGTGCGGATTCTTTAACGGCTGTATAGAAGGTATATTCTGCACTATTACGCTTGAGTTGATTGGCAAATTCCACAATCAAAATCCCGTGTTTACTGATAAGACCAATCAAGGTTATCAAACCAATTTGGCTGTAAATATTTAAGGTGCCACCAGCATAATATAAGGTCACCACCGCACCGGCTAAGGATAAAGGTACCGTCATCATCACAATCAATGGGTCACGGAAACTTTCAAACTGCGCCGACAAGACTAAAAAGATAAATACAATGGCGAAGACAAAGGCTTCTTCCATGGCGCCGCTGGCTTGGATAAATTGTCGTGTTTGCCCCGCATAATCGAGGGTTATCGATTTGGGTAAGCTTTTCGCAAAATGCTGCGCAAAGTGCACTGCATCACCCAGTGTATAACCAGGCGCTAATGTACCCAGTAATTTTACAGACGGTAATTGTTGGAAATGATTCAATTCCCGTGGCGCCACATCCATTTTCGTTTGTACTACATTACTTAACGGCACCAACTGATCATCTAAAGCGCGCACATAAATATCATCAATGGACGCTGGATTATTATGGTAAGCGAAGTTGTTCGCTAATTCAGGGATAACATAATAGCTGCGGTCATTAATGGAAAATTGGTTATCTTCAGGCTGGGCGAATAATAAATTCAAGGCATCCGCAGCTTCTTGCATGGATACACCGACCGAATAAGCTAATTTGCGGTCAAGCTTAAGTTTTACTTGTGGTTTATCAATCCATAAATCCGTATTGATGTAATGAATACCCGGATATTGTTTAGCCTGTTGCATAAATTGTTGTGAAACACGCTGCAGGCTTTTTTCCGAGCCAGCGCCCGTTGCTTTAAACACCACTTCAAAAGGCAAATTCCCCGACATGGGCAATGCCGGCGGCAAAAAGCTAAAAACTTTTATGCCTGGAATAGTCCAGACTTGTTTGGCAAGTTCTTTATTAATATCCGATGCGGAACGCTTGCGCTGCCCCCAGTCGATTAAACGAATTTTTGATAAGCCGCTGTTGATGCCTGCCGGAAAACCGCTTAACACCACATTCATTTTCATTTCTGGAACGTTCGCATAAATTTCTGAAATTTGATTGCCGTAGTGTGCCATATAATTAATATTGGCATTGGCAGGCCCTTGCGCAAACGTTTGTACCGCCCCTTGGTCTTCCTCCGGTGCTAATTCGTTAGGTAAAATACGATAAAAACTCAATCCAATACCCAACATTAGCAACGCCACAATAATAACCGCTAATTTATAGTCTAATAAAAGACTCAGGCTGTGTTCATAAGCTTTTTCCAAGCCTGCAAAATAGCGGTCTAAACGTTTTGCTAACGGGGTTTGCTCATGGTTCAATAGCTTTGAACACATCATGGGTGATAACGTCAAGGCAATAAATCCTGAAACAATCACAGCCCCCGATAAGGTAAAGGCAAATTCACCGAATAATTTCCCCGTTAGACCTGCTGTAAAACCAATGGGGGTATAAACGGCCGCCAACGTAATAGTCATAGCCACCACAGCAAAGGAAATTTCTCGCGTACCAATCAGCGCTGCGTCAAAGGGTGATTTACCTAATTCAATATGGCGGTGAATATTTTCCACCACCACAATGGCATCATCCACCACCAAACCAATAGCCAGCACCCAAGCTAACAAAGTAATGGTATTGATGCTGTAACCCAACATTTGCATCAGCGTACACACACCAATGATAGAAAGTGGAATGGTCACAATGGGTACTAGAATAGTGCGAAACGACCCTAAAAAAAGCAGCATAACTAAAACCACAAAGAAAACCGCCTCTAAGACAGATTTCATCACTTCTTTCATAGATGCGCGAATAAATAAGGAATTATCCACCACAATGGTGGCTTTCAGTCCCGTGGGCATTTTTGCTTGTATAGCGGGTAGCACATCGCGAATGGCTTTGGAAACTTTTAATGGATTAGCATTGGCATAGGTTAAAATACCTAGCGTAACCGCGGGACGGCCGTTAATTTGTGAATAAGAAGTATAGTCCTGAGCGCCCAATGTAGCGGTACCAATTTCTTTGAAACGCACCAAGGCATCATTTTTTCTGCTCACCAACATGTTATTAAATTCATCTACGGTGTGCATGTCGGTGTCAGCCAAAATATCATAGCGCGCGTAGGTACTTAAAATACTACCAGCGGCGGCCTGTACATTTTGTGCATCCAATGCATTTTTCAAATCAGCCGGTGTTACATTGTGAGCCGCCATTAATAGCGGATTGACATTCATACGCATAGCATAGGCACGTTCGCCTAAGATTTTTGCTTGCTGCACCCCGGGTAAGGTTTGTAGCTGGGGTTGCACCACGCGCAATAAATAATCAGTAATTTGTTCTTTATTCATCTTCGAGCTTTGAAAAGCGATGAACATGCTGGGCGTGCTGTCGGCATCCTGTTTTTGTATAATGGGATTTTGCACACCGCCGGGCAGTTGATACAACGCCTGGCTAACTTGTGCTTGCACATTGGTTAAAACTGCATCGGCATCAACGCCCAAATTGAGATAAATATCAATGGAGCTACTGCTTTCGGTGCTGGAAGAGGTCATGTAATCAATGCCATCCACCTGACCCACGTAATTTTCAATGGGGGTGGTGACAAAGCCTTCCATCAGCGCGGCACTGGCGCCGGGATAATTACTGTCGATAGTAATCACGCTGGTATTGATATTAGGATATTGGCGCACTGGCAATTGGGTAAAAGCCACCAAGCCAATAATCAATAACAGTAAATTAAGCGAGGTGGCGAAAACAGGTCGCTTGATAAAAAAATCACTAAAAGACATGAATTACCCTTCTGTGGCTAACGGCAAGACTTGTGGTTTAGCAGGCACAACGTTCACGGCATCACCATCAGACAATTTATTGGAGCCCGCACTCACCACCTCATCACCCGCCGCTAAACCTTTTAAGACGACAATATGATTGTTGCGAATTTCACCTAAGGTCACCGGTGTGCGTAGGGCTTTACCCCCAACAATACGATAAACATAATTGCCAGCCTCATCATAAACCACCGCCAATTCTGGAATGGTAATCACCGCTTGCGTTTTACTCGGAAAAAGTTGTACTTCGGCGAACGTTCCCGGCACCAACTCAGAGGATTTATTGGGAATCTCGGCCCAGAGACGAATACTACGGGTATCAGGATTCACCACCGTATTAATGGCCGTTAATTTTCCTGCAAAAGTCTTCTTGGGATAAGCGCTAACATTAATGCTGACCTTTTGTCCCACGGCAAGCAAACTTAAATATTTCTGCGGGATATTAAAGGCTACTTTGACCGAAGAAGTATCCTGTAAAGGCACAATGGGCGTACCGGGTGCCAAATAGGTTCCCACGTTCACGGACTTCAAGCCTAGGCGTCCATCAAAAGGCGCACTAATCACCACACTGGCGCCGGGATTAATGTAAACCAAAGGTTGCCCTTTTTTCACATATTGGCCTGACTTAAACGCCAGCTTCACCACAATCCCACCTTGCAAAGCTGATTTCACCATAATACCATGAATAGCTTCCAACGTGCCGGTGGACTTAATTTGCTGTGACCAACGTTGTGACTGGGCTTTTTCAGCTTCCACCACAACAGGCAGGGGAGCTGATTTCTTGGTTTGGATCTTATGCTGCGAGGTCATATAAAAAACACCCCCACCCACAATAAGCGCGACCAAGAAAACTAAAAACGTGATGCTTGTCTTTTTCTTCATAAGGTTAAGTACATGAGACGAAGATAATTAGAAGATACCAAGGTTATAGATCTTAAGCAATCGCAGGTTTTAGCCGTTCTTATGTCGAACTCAGGTTAACTATTCACCAAAACCTCCCACAAAACAAAAATATTATTTTAAATCAACCACTTTCAGTAGCAATGGGGGATTCTTAAGGGGGAGAATGCCATTCTCCTCCTTAAGCGCCGTAGGTCAAGCAAAGCTGGGCCAGGCGTCTCCCCCACGGGACTTGATCAGATTACCGTGGGCACATTAAACATACAAGTTACAAAACAATGCAGGCTTTGAACTAGAGGAAAAAGATAGAGAGATAACGTGCTAAAGCTTAATTTTTGACCATTTTGTATAGGGGGTTATGATACATATAAGATCATTAGTATTGATGCTTAGACAAAGAACATAGATTTATAAATTAAATTTTGCATATACAATCAATAAAATGTTACCTTTAAGGGATGAAAAAACTGTGCGCTGTAGTTAGAGGTACGTTTGATGGCTGATATAAAACTTGGGTTTTGTGAGAAAAAATCTCTTAAAGAGCAATTTTCAATGTGAATTTATGATATAATAGTTACTGTAAGTGATTTTTTCTCTTATTGAGGTTGTTTTATGATTTTACGTTTCTCGATAGAAAATTATCTATCTTTTCGTGATCCTGTTTGCTTCTCAATGATAGCGGGAAGAGAAAAGCAGCATAGCGATAGAATACCTAGGGTGCCAAAATACAAGGTGAGAATTCTACCTGTTGCTACGATTTACGGTGGCAATGCATCAGGAAAGACTAATTTTTTGAAAGCGCTTAATTTTCTGAAAAGGCTGGTTGTTCAAGGGTTCGGTGTAGACCATAAAATTCCAGTTGAGGCATATGCACTTAGTCCTGAATATCATAAAAAACCATCACGGTTTAGATTAGAGTTTCTAATTAATGAAGTTATTTATGAATATAGTTTGTCTTTAGACGAACAATGTATTCTTGAAGAAAAACTTATCCAAATTACAAGCACTCGTGAGAAAGTTTTGTATTCAATAATTTCTCGAGAACAGAAAAGAGAAATAAACTTTAGCGAGGGTTTGAATTCAGACGAAGAACAGTTTTTGACTTTTGTATTCAAGGGAACAAGAAAAAACCAGTTGTTTTTAACTAACTCAGTGCAACAAAATAGTGATAAATTTAGGCATATATATGATTGGTTTAAAAAAAGTTTAGTTTTGATTGATGCAGAGTCTTCAAATCACGGATTTGAAGCCTACTTTAATAAAGAGAACCCTTTGCATACTACTATCCAAAATATTATTTCTAAATTAGATACAGGGATTTCTCATTTCGGTGAAGAAGTTATATCTTTTGACAGTCTCCCTCTTCCTGGAACTATGAAAAGAGATATTAATAATAATTTAGAAGAGAAAGATGGGCCAGTCCATATTGATTTTTATGGTAATCGAGTATTTATCCAAAGAGATAATAAAGGAACACTAGTTGCAAAGAAAATGATATCTTATCACTCTGGAGATAATAGCGAGCCTGTGAAGTTCCAAATAAACCAAGAGTCTGATGGTACTAAAAGGATTATAGATTTATTGCCTATTTTTAGTGAGTCATTAAATCATGTTTTACCAAAAGTTTATGTAATAGATGAACTTGATCGTAGTTTGCATACATTATTAAGCAGAAAGTTATTGGAGCTGTACCTCTCTAGTTGCAATGCTGATAGTCGAACTCAGTTATTAATCACAACACATGACGTTTTATTAATGGACCAAGATTTATTTAGACGTGATGAGATGTGGGTTGCCGAGAGAGTAAGAAAATATGGCTCAAGATTTATTGCTTTTAATGAATATAAAAAAATTCGCTATGACAAAGATATTCAAAAAAGTTATCTACAAGGACGTTTAGGAGGTATCCCCAGAATAATTTTGGATAATATTTTTGAAGAAAAAAATGCTGGATAGGCAAAATGAGAAAATTTAAGAGGTCAAGTGAAACTCGTA
Organism: Gammaproteobacteria bacterium; assembly: GCA_965230455.1. Taxonomy (GTDB): domain Bacteria; phylum Pseudomonadota; class Gammaproteobacteria; order CBDDKY01; family CBDDKY01; genus CBDDKY01. The sequence continues at coordinate 494,799 of CBDDKY010000003.1, read as the reverse complement.
GTTACAGAAAAACTTTTATTATAGCTACCGAAGGCAATAAAACTGAACCTCAATATTTTAACCAATTCAACGATGATAATATTAATATTTGCTGCATACCTAGCAACCATAATAGTGCTCCAGAAGCTGTGCTATTAAGGATGAAAAAAGAACTTAAAAATAATAAATTACGCCCTGGTGATGAAGCGTGGCTTGTAGTGGATAAAGATCAGTGGCAGGATGAGACCTTAAATAAGTTAAGTATTTGGTCTAAACAGAATGAGAGCTATGGGTTTGCTGTTAGTAATCCTAAATTTGAATATTGGTTGCTTTTGCATTTTGTAGAAAGCAGATCAATCGATACGCCAAACAAGCTTAATAAAACACTTGCCTAATTATAAAAAGTGCTTGAAACAAATGAATATCACTAATATTAGAGATGCCATAAAACGAGCCAAAGCACTACAGAAGTCAACAAATGATGAGCGTTGGCCTAAAACAAATGGCACTACAGTTTTTAAACTGGTAGAAAAAATTTTAAATGAACGTGAGTAACAGGTCTGGATTCAAGTCGCTACTGCAACATCCTCTCAAAGCCATTGAGCCAAATTTAGCTCTAGTTAAGCATTAGTTTGTAATGACAATAAACATCGTCTTTAGTAAAGTTAAACCCCTCGTACAGGCGCTGTGCTGCCACATTATCGTGCTCAGTCTTAAGTACTAAACTAAAGGCACCACTATTAATCGCAAAGCTTTTACAGGCTTCCAGTAGTTTCCGGCCAATTCCTTGGCCTCGATAGTTTTCATCAATAAACAAATCATGTAGAGTCAAAAATTTTCCAAGGCTCAGTGTTGAGTAACCAGCATATAGCTGTGCAATTCCAACTGCTTTGCCGCTCAAACAAGCTAAAAAAATAGTGACTTCTTTATCTTGCATACGTTGTTGGATAAATTCAGCAATTGTCGTTTGCAAAATAGCTTCTTTAGCATAAAAATTACGATAGCCCTTTAGCAAATAAGAAATATCATCCATATCGTTAATAAACGCCCGCTTGATAATTAAGTTATCTGTCATACTGACTCCTGCATTATATAATCTAACTTTCTGCTGCCGTTTTTGCCAAATGACCAATATCAACACGAACGAAAATTGAGTCGCCAATAGCCGTTAAGATATCTTTTGCATAAACCTCGCATATTACACGAGTTTTACGAGCGACTTCACCTTCCACATGTGCTTTTAACGTTAATAAAACGCCCATGGGTATTGGTTTTATATATTTAATACCCAGGGTTCCTGTTACGCAACCAATACGGGGCAAGCTTCCAGCCTCTCGACCTTCTTCGCGATAATGGTTTGCCATCACTGTCCAATTAGAATGACAGTCAATAAGACAACTTATTAAGCCGCCATAGACCAGTGAGGGCCAGCCTGTATAACGCGGATCTGGCATATGAGTAGCTATTACATGTTTATTATCATCGTCCCAATAGCTTTTAATTTGTAAGCCATCTTTATTTCTAGAACCACAGCCGTAACAAATACCATCCGGTGCTGCAATGTCTTGAAACGCTTTTTTTGTCATTTTTATTGCCCTAAAGTAGGGTTGTGGGTTAGCTTTGCTTTGATTTCATCAATATCAATATCGGCAGTATATTCAATTAGTTTTTCATTAGCAAACTTATAGATGGTTGTACCACTATAGGTAATTGAACGATCATTAGCAATAATACCAAAGAAATCTCCACCCGTATGCTGAGCATCGGCTTTCCATTCAATAACAACAGTGTCATCTATGGTTTTCGTAGAAAGCCACTCAGAGCAACTATAAGTAAATGCATTTTTCCAATAAGAGAAAACATTATAGAGCCCAATACTTCCTTTTTCTCGTTTAAAATTTGCAGGGCTATTAATAACAGCGTCATGATCAATAAGCTTTTCAAGCTCATCCATCTTATTACCATCACCCATAATCAATTCTTTTATTTTTTTGACATGCTCAAGATTTATCATTGTTTCTTTATCTCTAGCTAGAATTAATTTCCTGTTATTTTATAGCAATCATTATTTTTTTAACCTAGGAAATTCCCTAGGTTAAAATTGTTGGGAAATTTTTCTGCGCAATCTAAAGCTTTCTCGCCAAATTGATTATATCTTTACGCTTTATTAAGCCAGACTTTTTCTTAATAGAGTCAAGATGGAACTCTGCTGTTTTTGAAGAAATGCCTAACGCCGTTCCAATTTCTTTCATGCTGAAACCTTGACTCAGCAGCTTCAAACATTGGCACTCTCTTTTTGTTAAGTAAAAACTATTATTAACGTAGTAACGTTCTATTTTTGCATCAAGTTGAATACTAAGTTTGTCTGCTTTATTTTGAAGCGTATCTATTGTTTTACTAACTTTTGCTTTGTAACTAGAGGAAATTTTTCGTTTTATTTTATCCTGTTCAAACTTCTTAATTAAATTGGCTCCCCTGTCTTTAAAGTAGTAACTAAATTTCTGCAGCAGGTCTTGATGATTAAAATAAAAATTAAATATATCCGGTCTATTTCTGTCAGTTCCCATATTCCATAATTCATAGTAATCATCAAGTTTAGTAATCAGCACAGTGACGTTATCAATATTAAAGCTTTCTCGCAGCTCTCGCGTTGCCTCATCACAGGCAAAGTTTGAAACCAAATGAATTCCTTCGCCCATTAGCTCAGGTACAATATCAGGAATATAATCTTGATACGCTTTGGAGCGATAATAGTAATAATCCATCATCTCAGCCCGATTTGATAAATCAATAAAGCTGCCATCAGAATAAACTCGAGTATAGCTTACGCAATTAATACCAAAGGATTCCAAAGGCTTACACAGCTGATGTATTTCGCTAGCTGCTGAAAGCATAATATCTGTTTTAGGAAGCGTTATTTCAAATTCATTCATACTATAGTCCCCGCAGTTGAAACCTCGGGTTTTAGCTGTCTGTCTGCCAGCCATCTTTGAACAATTTTTACTGAAAAAACTTGTCATTTAGAATAGCTAAAATCCTCGTTTTTTCAGTAAAAATTGTCCAAATCTGACTAACATCCAGGCGCTAAAATATAAAACTTATGTTATCACATTAACAAATAATTTCCCGAACTTTCAACTGCGGGGACTATAACTAAGCAGCTTTTGCTGTAAAAACCTCATTCATTGTCAATATCAGAACATTTTTTCACTATAATTCAGTCGATTAATGTTGTAAATACCTTCCTGCCGGACGGTGTCAATTATATGAACAAAAATTTGACACAGAGTAAAAAAGCATGTAGAATCAAGCCGTTATCTAAGGCGTGTCATCAATGACTTCGTCGCGAAAATGCACGCCGTTTGCAGCAAAAAAGGGTCATTGATGACACGCCCTAATTAAATCACTATCAAGGAGGATTTATGACGAGAGGTATATATGTCAGAAATCCTAAAGGCCCACCAGCTATTCGAAGAGATTAACGCGTGCAGAATAGCAGAGATGACAGGCAAGTTTCCTTCATACGCCAACTCCATCCTTTATTGGAGAACTGTTTTCCTAAGATTAACGGGGGTGTTTAACGATACACCACTGCTCATGGCTTTTATGGAATTCTGTGATGACAGGCGGGGAGATTCTGAGGTCCAAACGACCATTAACTATCTTTTTGAAAGATTTACGCGATTAAATGATGCTTCTCCCACCTTAATTTCACCTGAGCGAACCTTTGACGCCCCTTTCACTGCATTGCTGTCTGTCTATTTTAGAGCAGGCGAAAAGCACACGACAACGAACGCTTTTCGCAGCTTTGTCAATCTGTTACTCGATAGAGATGAATACGAGTATATTAATTTTAATGCCTGCATTCATGAGAATGGGCCCTCGCTATTACTACACTTTTTCACGTTGGGCTATACAGATATTTTAATTAAACTGCTCAAGCGGGAAAATACCCTTATCACGCTTAATGCTAGTAATGGCGGTAACTTTCTCGATTATTTGCTCGATTATAAGCTTCCAGAGCAGCTCATCGACGCTAAGACTGACCCCGGCACACAGCGATGGACAAAAACAGTGGAGGCTTTATTCTCTACACCCCATCCGATTAAATATCATAGAGTTTTTTCCCTCGTAGCATTGGGGCTTAAGTATCTACGCAGGACATTGCCTATCGCATCAAATCAACTCATGGTTTACATGAATGAGCTAGGCTATCCCAGTCAGCTATCAGAAACAAAGCTATGTGACTTTATCGATACAAGCTTACAAAAAGATAACGGGAACCGTATCGAAAACTTCTTGGCGCAAGTACAAGCTTGGATAGGTAAAGAAAAAACATTTTACTGTGGCGTCACTTGTCTATTCAACCAACTTTTAGAGCACTACATTTGGTTGGGTCGAATTCGCTACTATGCACAACATTCTAGGAACGCACAAACTATCAATCTAGAATTACTTGAAGAGGACATTTTCATTGACTTCTACTGCCCTGAATGGGGTAGCGCACTCACACAAGCGATTAAATACAAAAACTATGTGCTATTGGAACTCCTGATTAAAGCTGACATCAATGTCAATGCACGTTATGATGAAACGCAATTCTGTCTACATGTATATTCCCATTGAATCGATCAAGCAAAATTATTTTGTCGATCACTGCCTTTATCTTCGGTTTGATCATACTTGGTGATCGACGGGAGTCAAGTTATTTCCCACTTTTCTAACAGACTCACCCGCAATATCAAAGCAATAAGCATTATTCACTAATCGATCACAAATAGCATCAGCAATCGTGCCGTCACCAATGTAATCATGCCAATGGGCTGTCGGTAACTGCGATGTGATAATCGTCGCTGTTCGGCCACAGCGGTCTTCAAGCACTTCCAATAAATCTCGGCGGCCTTGCCTGTCCAGTTGATCAATGCCCCAGTCATCGAGGATTAAAACGTGCTTTTTAGCCAAACGCTCTAGCAACTTACCGTAGCTACCATCAACATGAGAAATCCGCAAAGCCTCCACCAACCGCCCAACGCGGTAGTAAAGAACAGCGTGTAAGCGCCGGCAAGCAAGTTGACCAAGCGCACAAGCCATATAACTTTTGCCAACGCCCGTAGGCCCTGTGATGATGATATTACGCGCTTGCGTTATCCACTGCCCATGAGCTAGTTCTTTGAACTGTTGCTGATTAAATTGTCGTGGTAAGCGATAATTAATCGCTTCATAACTCGCCTGTGGATAGCGTAACTTTGCTAACTTTAACAAACGAGCTTGTCGCTTATTTTCTCGTAAACATAACTCTCTATCGGTCATGATAGTCAAGGCGTCACTAAGACAAAGGTCTTGAGGCGATGTAGGTTGACTTAATTCCGTATACGCCTCTATAAAACCGTGTAAGCGTAATTGAATCAATTTATCGTGCGTGTGTTGGTCCATAGATAGGTTTCCTTCTCGTGTTAATGATAATAGGTTGAGCCACGAATATTGGCGTGTGACGGTGAGGTAAAGTCTTTCTCTTGTTCAGGTGGGTTTTCCTGATTGTTTTCAAGCCTATTCTTTAAGACAGACTCTAGCGAACGAAAGCTTATCGTTTGGTTTTGCATAACATATTGGCAAGCAGCGACAAATCGTTTGTTACCATAGGTCTTGTCTAGCCGTTTTAATCCGAGAAAGGAACGATAGCAGCATTCAGGATGTGGCTGTGTACGAATAAGGTAGTGGGCAACGTCTGTGACAGGCTGTGCAATACGTTGTGCCCACTGTAAGAAACTAGCCGGCGTCCATTGTGCATGGGCCTGGTGTGCTGCTGGCATATGCGCGGTTAACGTTGTTTTCTCTCCGATAATTTCTTGGCGTAAATGGCTTGCAATACGCTGGCCATCTCGATAAATTTCCACCTGTTGGCGACTTAAACGGTAATCCACCGTCTGATTGATATGCTGATAAGGTACACTGTAGTAGTGTCCCTCAATGCAAACATGATAATCAAGTCCGACTTTAACGCGTTTTATGATGGCATGCTCATACCGTTGACTAGGTAGTGGTGCTAAGGTTGATTTTTCTAGTGCTTCAAACTGTGAACGTCGGCTGCCCGTCAATTTTTGAAAGGGTTTATCATTGAGTTGTTTGAGTAAAGGCTTAATCGCGTCATTGAGTTCATCAATAGAGAAGAACTTTTGATGGCGTAACGGTGCCATGATAGCGCTTTCTACAAGCTTAACAGCCGCTTCTACTTTGGCTTTATCTTGTGGTTTGCCGGGACGTGTTGGTAGCACGGTGGTATGATAATGACTGGCCCAAGCGGTGTAATGTGGATTTTTTTCTGGGTCATAATAACAAGCGTGAGTAACACCGGCTTTTTCATTATCAGGGATTATCAATTGGGGTACGCCGCCAAAGAACTCCAACATCTTAGTATGGCTTTCTAGCCAGTCAGGTATGCTACGCGTTAACGTGGCATAGACAAAGGTGAAATTGCTAGCGCCTAAGGTTGCTACAAATATTTTTGCTTGTAGGCTTTCTCCTGATTGTGGATGATAAATCGTGAGGGTGGGACCTGCGTAATCAACAAAACATTTTTCGCCGGCTTTGTGTACCTGACGCATGACAGGATTAAGTTGTTTGGCAAACTCACGATAACGTCGACAGAACTCCGTATAACTGTAAGCTGCGCGTTGATAACGTGCCTTATACTCTTGCCACAACAGCTGTAAAGTGACACCTTTTTGTTTAAGCTCATGATGCACCGTTTCAAAGCAGGGTAACTGTTTGCTTTTGGATGAACTCAAGGTTAGTTGCTTACAATAAGGCTCTAATGCAGCCACCAGGGCTGAGTCTGTCATCTGCTCAGGTAGTGGCCATGTTAACCCAGCGTCGGTAAACGCTCGCGTGTAGTAGCTGACGGTACTTGCCGAAATACTAATGGATTTACTGATATCTCGGTTGGATAATTTGCAGCTAAACTTGAGCCGCAATACGTCTTTTAATCTTCTCATCGTTAATCTCTTTGGGTTCATAACCACCAGTCCTGCTTATGTTGAGTACAGGCTGATAATTTATTACACGGAGAAGATAAAATACAGTGTTAAGTTATTGTTATTATTAGACTATTATTTTGTCGATCGCTTGTTATTGGTTGTCGATCACTTATTCTTAAACTCTTTAAAAAGTGATCGACAAAATAATAATGGTTGATCGATAAAAATCATAATAACCGATCGACTACATAATAATGACTGATCGATTCAATGGGAATATACACTACATAAAGTTATCGTTGAAAAAGATATTAATAGTTGTCATTTACTTATTGCTAAGGGCGCGAGCCTAATCGCGACAAACAGTGCAAATGAAACGCCTTTAATGCTCATTATGAGAAATTTAGAAGGTTGTCTAAAAAACAAAATATTTAGATTCATACATCCTTTTATTACAACTGATGTGCTAAGCCACCACGAAACCTACCAGCTTCTCAATGAAACAGAGTTAAGCTATTTAAACGAAATAAAAACCGTGAATAACTACCCTTCGCCTTTCACAGCGCTGAGTTTTTCAGGCTCAGAGGACGAAGAGCTTAGCGAAGATGAAGAATTCAGCAGCGACAGTGAAATGTCCTGCAGTTAACGCTCTTCGCTTGGGGTAAAGCTCGGGTTCCAGCCTTCGTCCAGCTGAGGCGCAAGCTCGGGCTGATAAACATCTTTGTACCAGTTTTGTACAGAACTTTGCAGTATATTCTGTTGTTGGGGCGTTAGGGCCGCTCCCACTGTCAGCATCGCTAACTGCGCTTGTATCGTTGCTGACGTTTCTGGGGGTACCGGTTGTGGTTTTTCGGGCTCTGGGTAAAAGGTTAACTCATAACGCTGCGCCGTATAATCATACTGAATCACAAAGCTGTTATCGTCAATGGGTTTTACTTTTTCTTGTGGTTCTAAGGCTAAGATTAAGCGTGGCGCTACTTTTTCTTGGGTTAATGCAGGCGCAGGATTACTCTCCGCAACCGACGTCTCTGTTAACGCTGCTCGTTGTTCCTCGACTTTTCTACGTGCCGCCAATAGCTCGCGACGCGCTGGCTGAGCGGGTGAAGGCGAAGGTTGCATTTCAGCTGCCGGCGTCTCTTCTGCCGCCACCTTTTCTTTATAGAGTTCCTCTAAACCGGCAACATGCGCTTTACCGTATAATAATGATTCTTTATCCCGTTCGGCTTTGACTCTGGCTTTTTGCGTGGCATGAATATGTTCTATGCTTTGGTTAGTCTGCTTTTGCGTGACGCTATCACAAAGCATATAAGTGGCTCCCGCTGCTACGCCAACACCCACCGCTATGCCCAAAATTGCCGGCACTGTTAACAGGGGCGCTGCACCAACCGCTAAAATAACCCCGATGCTTGCAAGTCCTGTCATCACACCAACGCCTAATCCTCTTAGGAAAGCGGTTCGCTTTGTGTGTTTGACTTTTTCCTTTTGATAGCGGCCTTTAGGGTTTATCCCTCCCGTGATGGGGGTAGTTGATACGCTGGATGAGCCAGCAGGTAAAGGTAATGTAGCGGCTGTCATTTGAGCAGAAAAACGGCTCGCCTTATTCACGGGTGTTGCCCAATGACTTGGCAAAGGTTTTTCCAACGCTTCATCTATCCGCCGAGACCACCACTGGCGCTTCTCGATTTCTGCTCCTCCTGCGCCCGGTAATGCTTCTGCTGCTTTATAGGGTGATTTATTACAGGCTGCCCGTAAACTAGGTACAAACACATGCTTAGGTTGTAACTTAAAATTAGGGTTAGCCCGCCTAAGTTCTCCCACATGCTCATCATAATAAGATTGATTGGCCTTGATGTCTTGTGCCATAGTAGACATTAAATGGGGCTTGGCCATCAGATAATTCATAAAGTCATTTTTGGCTTCTTTTCCGCTAGCCACCTCTTTTTCCAACGCTGCCTGCTCAAAAAGATAATCATCATATTTTTGCTGAAACTCTTTGGTTTGTTTTCTATAGCTCACAAGGGAAAACATTCCCCATAATGCCGCAAAACTACCCACCATCAATAAAGGCACCACCAAAGGACCCAGCGCAAGGGTTACCCCAAACAGCCCCAAAAGCAGCGGGATAGCCAAAATAGCTATGCTAGCAATACCCAAACGCTGACCACCATCCACAATGGCCCCGGTGATACTTTTAAGCATAATTATCGCTTTTAACTTTTTTGTCAAAGGGTTACGAAATAGACTTTTCATACTCATACCTTTAGATGGGCATTTGATTCATGCAAGAATACTATCAGCAATATATTAAGAAATTGTTAAGAAAAACCAACTTCAGCCTTAAATGACGCATTAAAACAGCTTTCATTGACCCAGATCAACGAAAATTTTCCTCGATAACCTAAGAAAACCTTAAGAAAGTGCGTGTATTATTTGACCACCAAGTGGTTTACAAGCGGTTTTATTATGCCTTTTCCTGAAAATGACAAACTCTCTGTCGAGACCCTAAAAAACACGCCAATAAAACCCAATGCTGTGGCTTTTGAACATTATCTTCTACTCTGCCAAAGGATAATAACAGAATTACTGGATAATTCGCTTTCTGCAGCAGAGAAAACAAGCTTAAATGACGTTAGCACGACGATGACATATTGCCTGAACGCTATCGCTCAATTACCATCAGCCCCCTATTCGCAACGAGGGATGAAAAGCCTGCTAGAAACATCCCTAACAGCTTTACAGCCCTTAATAACGTCGAACACACTACGCGACCCGGCTACTCAAATTGATGCTGACAAGCTTAACACGTTGATAAAACTAGTAAAGCAAACTCAGGACGCTGCTCCTAATGATCCTAGCGCCCCATTAAGTTCAAGCGATATCGCTACACTGTTAAAAGCCTATGGCCAAGGCCGCTCAGCAAGCATGGCACACCTGCATAACTGCCTACAAACACAAGTAGCTTCTTTAAGTTTATTAGGTAAAAAACTGGCCAATGAAACGCTTCAAGCCTGCTTATATCGTCAACCTTTACCGCTTTATGCCGCCCTTTTGTGGGTATTTAGCAAAAACATGGAAAAAACAGACCGGCAGTTAGCTTATCTGGTGCTATCAGGCCAGCATTCCTTCAACGCTGATAATCTGCAGGCCAGCGAACAACGCCATAAGCCACTGTTATTAGGCTTTTTACATAAACTTTACGACTATGCAACCAGCCACGGCCCTGACAAGGAAAGAGTGCTTAAGCAGTTTTTACAGCGCGCCAAAGAAAAAGACCCGGTATTAAGTGACGAAGCGCTAGCAGAAAGCCACGACGTAACGGCGTGGATTGCTGCAGAAAAGCGCTTTGAAAACCGCAATACCCTGTATAGAGCATAACCACTCATTCGATATGACGACTAACCTGAGTTCGACATACAGAACAGCTATTCATCCAGGAGAAATCACATGACACAAACAAAACAAGAATTACAAACCATCACCTTAGAAGATTTCTCTGCAGAAAAATTTTCTGAGAATTCAAATTTTGCTGCTCTATCTCATTATGAGGTTGCTCGCAATTATTTGGTTTATCTCCAGCAGCAAATTGTACAATATAATACACTGCTAATAACGATGGAGGAGACAACAAGAAAAAAAGCAACAGTTGCCACCAACATTCAAGAAATTCAGGAGAAGATTGAAGCTAAAACAGAGCTTCTCATAACTTTACGCACGCCCAATAAATCACAGAAAATTAATGAGTCAGAAATACAGCGGTTTAGTGACGATATTAAGAAATTTCTACAAGAAAAAGCTTTGTCTGAGGGAAATAAAAACTCCATCACGACAACCTTAAGCAAGCTCTCTGCTCAACTAATAAACTGCAAGTCATCCATCGCCACCTCTCTGGAGGCCTTACAGTTGAGCGACAAGGGAACTCTCTCCTACGCAGCTCAAAATTCACCAGAAACGGCACATCACCCCACTTTTCTTTATCGATTGGGAGCGCTGTTATTTTCAAATGAAATGATAAATGACATGATAGACTATACTAACAGCAATGCTTTTGTTAAACGCATTCAAACATCCTATGCAAAAAGTTTTTCTGAACTTGATGAATCTACGCGCAAAGGTGTGTTTGATGCACATCATTTAACGCCTCATCTTGAACACTTATTTGCCTTGCTCACAACAACACCTGATGCACTGCTGACACAAGAAAATCCCTCTGATTGCATTGAAAAAGCAAGCACAGCTATTCAAGCGCTAGAACATGTTTACTGCCACCTTCACGTATTAACGCAATTGCAATCTATAGCTCAAACTATTGAGAAGATGGGAAATCAACAATCAAAGATTCTCACTACAGAGCAACTCAATGATTTAACCACTTACGAGGAAACTCTTGATGGCTTACCTAAAGTAAAATCATTGAGTTTTTCGCCCGCTAATAGCACGAGCAGTTTCAGCAGTACACACGCCGACATAGTGGAAGATTTCAATAATCAGCAACAAAAAGACGGGTTATGCCAATTACAAATACAGCAGTTAAAAAAGGATATCGAGAACTTGCGAGAGGCACATCAGAATGCACTCACTGAGCAGACTGAAAAAAAACGCAAAGAAAAGGAAAAAGCAGAGAAACTCATGTCAGCAAAAAAAGCCAACGAAGAAGCAGAGACAAACAGCGTTGAAGCAACCAGTACCCTCTGCACCTTTCAACAGGACATGCAGCTATTACTCAGTTTTCGTTGCTCCAAGCCTTCTCCCTTGATATATAAGCTTTTGCAAACAGATTCTCTCAGCGCCGAGAGCCTAGCTAAAACTCTATTTCCAGGAGAAACATCAAACCAGCGCTTCAACAGTATGAGCCCAGCAGAGCGCGCTTTATTATCGGATATAACTTGGTTTTGTTTGCAGAAAGAACCAACTAATTCCACATCGCCTTTAAACTTTCTCAACCTCAACAAAGAGTCCATGAAACAAGGCGCAAAGCCCTACCCTCCCACAAATGATAAGCAAAACCCTATTGTCCGACACCCTTTATTCGGCAATATAGGTTCTCGATGGGGTAAAAACATTTCATCGTTGGCGGTTGTGGAAAACCTTTTCATTACGCTATTCCAACATCTCTATAAGGAGCAGAAAACACATCCTATTCATCAGCTACCTGCTTTTAATGTAACAAGTCTCGGCTTAATGGCGCAGGGAAACACTAACATTTCCATCACAACAATTAAAAATAAATTACCACGCACCTATAAACCATGCGCAAATATCATTCCGGGCATTAGCCTCGGCGGCCTGTTAACCAAAGACAAACACAATGTTGGTCACAGCAGCATTCTGGCTTGCCGCACTATGTTAGATTGTCTGCGTCAAAGTCAGACAAATGATCCATCTACTGACTTGCTAACCCTATGCGACCAAATTGCAGGCTTAACAGGCATGGATGATTCAGACCGACGGCTATTTTTTGGCATGTTGCGCTACGCGAATACTCATGGCTATCAGGCGACTGAGAAAAAATTAACGACAGACGCCTCGCGACTGGGTTCGCATAAAACTGAGTTGAAAGACTTTTTCCTTGCCATTGTTAAAACAGCGCATCCACCAGAGAACACGCTGTCCTTAGAGGATATTAAAAATGACACGAGTCTCTTGTCCTTCTAGAAGGCGAAGGTATTATCAATAGAAGAGGCTTGTTGTAATGGACAAACAAGCCTCTTTAACCTAAATCCGCCGTTGAAATCGTCGCGAACAGGGTGGAAATTGAGAGCAATGGCGTGTATTTCTGAGGATAATAGTCGAACTACTTGATGAAAACATGCACGCCATTGTATCAGTTTTACGCCATTTGCAGCAGAAAAGAGTCATTGATGACACGCCCTAGTTCAATTGAACTGAAGAGCGGTATCACGCTCACAGTATTTAGCGTCAAAAGCCACCTCTGCAGCATCTGAAAATAAGTCAGGATGCTTAGCTTTATATTTGCTAATCGCTGTATTAATGTCTGCACAGCTGGTGTCATCGTCACGATTCCTAAGGTGATTTTTTATGCGTGTAAAAAACTGAAGCAATAAATGTTTATGTTTATGTTTATGTTCATCAGCGTTGTGAGTGAGCTCAACGCCATGCTCACGGCCCAAATGAAAAACGAGCAACTGAATATCTGTTTTTTCAAGGGACCATTTGTTCAAGAACGCCTCTATAAAATCGCCATCAATACATGCATCTAAGCAAGTATCACGAAACTGTGGTGTTAAATCATCATTTCCTTTAGCAGAAGAAACTTGATTCTCTATCCATTTAATCAACTTATCGTGTATTTTATTCATACTGCTAGATGCAAACCAAGTACCTTCCGTATCACGGTAAAATATAGCAAGCTGTAATAACGCTCGGTAGGTTGGCTTTTTACCTTGCGTTAAATCATTTAGTCTTTGCTCTAAGGCAGTTTTCATGCTTCTACAAAAATACTCAAGGGTGTTTTCACCCGTATTAACAGGCGTATAGTACTTAATAAATTTATAACGTAAGATATCTTCTCGTTTACATGACAACAAATTTTCCATTATCCTAAAAACATCTAAAGATCTACTGTTGCTACGGTCTTGAGTACAAGTCTCCGGTAAGTTACAACTCGTGGCCATGTTCGTGCCCTCATCGAGTTTGAAAGTTACCTGTGAATAATTTATCGGCTGACTAAATTTTTCTGTAACTCCCCCGTTCCGCGTCGTTGGCCACAGGCTTAACGCAACAATATAAGCTTTTAAACAACTAAGCATAAATTCAGTGCTTTCTTTATCTTGCCAATCAAACAAATTTTGTAGTGTAATACTCGCCATATCAGATACTCCTTAAAAATAAAGCTAAATAACCTTACCGTTGTCATGTTTGGATAAGGTCATCGGAATAGTAACATGATTTGCCTAGGGTTTATAAAATACTCAGCCATTCCCGCAAGATGGTGGCGAAGGTTAGGGGCTGTTGAACTGAGGGATATACCCAATTAACCTGAAGATGCTTGGTTTTGATATTTTTTATTACTGAGCTTAATTTGAAGATTGAGCGCCCAGATAATGAGTAGATTTAACCGTTTTGACCGAAGATTGCCGGAGTAATAGCTATTCTATTGCGAGGACAAGCTGAGGGAAAAACGGCTAAAGATGCTCATTAGATGGGATGTTCAAACAAGCATCTTCAGGTTAATTGGGTATATACTACTGGACTCAACAGCTCCTAATGCAAGCCTTCCATATAACTGGCCACCGCTTTCATATCTTCGGGACTCATTTTTTTGGCAATTTGCGCCATCACTGCACTGTCAGCACCTTGGCGGTCACCGCGGCTAAATTGTTCAAGCTGCATGACGGTATAATCAGCACGTTGTCCACTCACCGCTGGATAGCCTACCACGGCAAGCCCTCGGCCTCTGGGTCCATGACAGGCCGTACAGGCAGGAATACCACGGGATTTATCGCCACCGCGATACAAGGCTTGGCCTTTTTCCACATGGTTTGGATGGGCTTCACCAATGTTGGGTTTTAGGCTAGCGTAATAGGCGGCTAAATTGTCAATATCGGCATCGGATAGGCTCGCGGCTGTGGATGACATCAGGGCATTATAGCGACCACCGTCCTTGCCCTTTTTAAAGGCTTGTAATTGATTTATAAGATATTTCTTGTTTTGCCCTGCTAGACTTGGCGTATTGGGCATAGCGCTAATGCCTTGCGCCCCATGGCAGGCGGCACACATAGCAGATTTATCTTTACCCAAAGCGACATCGCCGGTTTTTTTCAGGGTTGGGTACGAACTTTTTTGCGCGGCTGCCGGAACAGAAAAGGCAAAAAAAGCCAAACAAAACAAAGAAATAAATGAAATTTTACCGCAAGTCATTCTTACACTCCTTATAGGCTCAGGGTTCTATCAGCCCTGTTTGAATTCTATCGGCCAATGACAGATTAATTTGACAAATTTTATGAGAGGCGCCACAGCGGCGCAAAAGTAAATTGCGGCCAGCGCCAATATACCCTATGATAAGGCTTGCCATAAAAAAGTAAAAGACCCTAACGCCCTCATGACGCTGTACCATCAAGCTTCTTTCCTCAAAAGTGCTTCACATATAAACCAATTGCCGCCTGACGAAGGCTATGAGGTGGCCTTTGCGGGGCGTTCCAATGCGGGGAAATCCAGTACGCTCAACGTATTAACGCAAAATAAAAAATTAGCACGCACCAGTAAGACACCAGGACGCACACAATTAATTAATTTATTTACGCTGGATGATGAACGCCGTCTGGTGGATTTACCGGGCTACGGTTATGCCAGCGTACCCAATGCCGTCAAAGCCCGCTGGCAAGCCACCGTAAATGACTATTTGATAGAGCGCCAAGCCCTGTGTGGTATTGTGCTCCTCGTGGACTGTCGCCACCCCTTAAAATCTGTTGATGAACACATGATAGGATGGGCTATTGAAAGTGAAATGCCCTTGCATATTCTCTTATCTAAATGCGACAAGCTCAGCCGCAATGCCGGTATGAAAAGCTTACAGCCATTGGAGAGAAGACTTGCGCCTTATCCTTTTATCTCTTGCCAGCTTTTTTCAGCCTTAAAAGAGCAGGGATTAAACACCCTCATCAAGACCCTGAATCAGTGGTACAACCTGTAGGAGTTATTCATGCCAACCTTACATCCCTTACTAGGAAATTCACAATGGCTCGATGGCGGTGCGATGTTTGGCAATGTTCCCAAAGCGCTTTGGTCGCGCTGGGTAACGCCCGATGCGGCAAACCGCATTCCTTTAGCCTGCCGCGCACTGTTAATACAAGAAGACAAGCGACGCATTTTATTGGAAACAGGGGCTGGCGCCTTCTTTGAACCTAACTTAAAGGCCCGTTACGGCATTGTAGAACCTGAGCATGTCCTATTGAAGGAATTAGCCAACATAAATCTTACCCACGAAGACATCGACGTGGTGATTTTATCCCATTTACACTTTGATCATGCCGGCGGTTTATTATCGCCTTGGGAAGCCGGAAAAGCATCTACACTGCTTTTCCCCAACGCACAATTTATCACCAGCCAAACCGCCTGGGAACGTGCGCAACACCCACACTTTCGCGACCGCGCCTCTTTTCTCCCCGAACTCAATAAATTATTGCAAGACTCCGGCCGACTGCTGTTAGTGGAAAAAGAACGCTGCGACCTGCTGGGCGATGAGTACCGTTTTCATTACAGCCATGGCCACACACCGGGTATGTTGCTCACGGAAATCACAACCCCTCAAGGCCCTTTGGTGTTTGCCGCTGATTTAGTTCCTGGCACACCTTGGGTACATTTGCCCATCACCATGGGCTACGACCGGTTTCCTGAATGCGTTATTAATGAGAAACAACATTTATTAGAGGACCTCTTATCCCGCCAAGGCCGCCTATTTTATACCCATGACCCCAGGGTTGCCGCCTCTGGCATTGGCAAAGATGCCAAAGGGCGCTTTGTGGCTATAGATACGGTTGAGACCTTATAAATGACCTCTGCTGTAATCGATGTCAACCGACAAACACAAACCCTCTACTGCATTGGCCGCTGGACGCTGGCTCACCTGCAAGACATCAAGACCTTATTAACAGCAAACAGCAGAGACTTCAGCGGCTCCATCGCTATTAATGGTGAACAATTACAGCAACTGGACTCAGCTGGCGCCTTATTGCTGCATGAACACATGCAAGCTTGGGCAGATGAAGGGCTCAATGTTACATTAGACGGATTTCAAGAAGAACACTTAGCCTTGTTATCTCTCGTAGAAGCCAACGAAGAGCGCATCAGCCAACCGGTAGAAAAAGAGCATCACCCCTGGCTGTATTGCTTCGGGAAAAAAACGGCAGAAGGACTGTTGCAAACCCTGTCCCTATTGAATTTTGTTGGCGAAGTAAGCCTGCGCACCCTGGCGCTATTTATTCACCCCAAACGCCTACGTCTACGTATTTTACTCCACCAACTAGAAATTATCGGCTTTCGCGCGCTCAATATCGTGGGCTTATTATCTTTTCTCATTGGGGTGGTCTTAGCCTACCAAATGGGTGACCAATTACAAACCTATGGTGCCACCCTTTATTTAGCCGATTTATTGGGGATGGCGCAACTGCGTGAGTTTGGCCCTTTGCTTACCGCTATTATTGTGGCAGGCCGCACCGGTTCGGCTTTCACCGCACAACTGGGTCTGATGAAAATTAATCAAGAAGTGGATGCCATCAAGACCTTGGGTATTTCCCCGTTAGATATGTTAGTGCTGCCACGTGTGTTAGCGTTACTCATTGCCTTGCCATTGCTTACAGTGTGGGCTGATGTGTTGGGAATTTTTGGCGGCATGATAATGTCCAAGGCACTGTTTGGCCTGACGCCGGCTGATTTTTTACAGCGTTTCCAAGAAGCCATTTCTCTGCGCATTTTTTTGCTAGGTTTGGTAAAAACACCTTTTTATGCGGCCATTATCGCCATGGTGGGTTGCTACCATGGTTTACAAGTATCAGGCAGCGCGACCAGTGCCGGTCAACAAACCACGCTCAGTGTAGTACGTTCTATTTTTATGATAATCTTGATGGATGGTATTTTCTCCATTATCTTTAGCGGGTTTGGCGTATGATGAATCGTTCCAACACGCCGGTCATTGAACTAAAGGGCATCAGCACGTTTTTAGCCAACCGCTGGATTCATCGCCATATTAATTTATCTATTTTCCCTGGTGAAATTTTAGCGCTGGTGGGTGGCAGTGGTGCGGGTAAAACCACGTTGTTGCGTGAAATTTTACAATTACACACACCCACGGAAGGCACAATCTATGGCTTTGAGAATCCCTTAGACACACCCAATGCACAACTGCAGTTTCGACTGCGCACCGGCGTGATGTTTCAACAGGGTGCATTATTTAGCTCATTGAGCGTTTTAGAGAATGTTGCTTTCCCACTCAAAGAACATACGCAGTTAGATGCAGCACGTATCGAAAAAATTGCCAAACTAAAAATAGCCATGGTAGGATTTCCCATGACGTCTATTCATCAATTACCCGCATCGCTAAGCGGCGGCATGCAAAAACGTGCCGCCATCGCCAGAGCGCTCGCCATGGACCCTGATGTTTTATTTTTGGATGAGCCCACCGCCGGTCTTGACCCTCAAGGTGCCAGCGGTTTAGATGAACTCATCCTTACTTTGCGGGACGCCTTGGGGTTAACCATTGTGATGGTCACCCATGACGTAGATACATTAATACGCACCACGAATCGCGTGGCATTCCTCGGCGAAGGAACGTTATTGGATGTGGATAAGATGGATAATTTAATTAACAGCAAACACCCATTAATTCACACTTATTTTTCAGGACCTCGCGGGCGTGCGGCACGTCACTTAGTATAAGAGAACCGTTACGTTATGGATACAAAATTTAATTACAGCATCGTAGGCTTATTTGTCATTATATTGAGCCTGGCTTTTTTGGTGGTTGCGCTGTGGCTATCCGTTGGCCTAGGAAAGAAAGACTACGACACTTATCAAATTTACATGAGTGAATCAGTCTCGGGGTTGAGCGTTAATGCACCGGTGAAATACAACGGCGTTGACGTCGGTGTCGTAAAGAGTATTGCGCTTAGGCCCAAAGATCCCAAACAAGTCAGCATCGTGGTGTCCATCGAAGATGATACCCCGGTGACCGTACACACCTATGCAACCCTGATGAGCCAAGGACTTACTGGTATTTCTTATATAGAATTAAAAAATACTGGCACTGAGACCCTAAGCCTCAATAGCGTTGATGACAGCCCTTATCCCGTTATCGCCTCCAAGCCTTCTTTGTTGTATCGTTTAGATACCGCCGTAGATATGATGACCAAAAATATTGGTAATGTGGGTAATATGGGGAAATTATTTGATAATTTATTGGATAGCAATACGCAGAAAAATATTAAACAAACCATTACTAATTTGGCCACATTGACCACGAATCTTGCGCAAAGTTCCTCACAATTACAAAGCCTTATCTCTCACGCCACCATTGTATTGAACAATGCAGCCACGGCAAGTAAAGCGCTACCTGAAACACTAGCTCACATTAATAAAAGCACACAAGCACTGACTAAAGCCAGCACGGCAAGCCAACTGATGATACAGCAGGTCAACACACAGGTATTACCCTCAGCGTTGAATACCCTGACCCAATTAGAACATTTATTATTGCGATTACGACTGCTGACCCAAAGTCTAGCGCAAAATCCATCCATGTTATTGCGCGGCAAAGCACAAGCAAGCGCCGGCCCAGGAGAGTCACCGTGAGAACCCTTTATCTTTTATTAGCGTCCGGTCTTTTCTTGCTCTTAGTGGGTTGCTCTCCGTTAGCGCCGGTTAAAACACACCCTATTTCTTTTTATCAAATCAATACCGTAACCCCCAATACACAACACAGTAAACGCGCCCAGGGAACGTTATTGGTTAACCCGCCTCTCGCCAACCCTGGCTATGGCACAGCCCACATGATTTATATTAAACAGCCTTACGAATTAAATCATTATGCCTACCACCGTTGGATTGCTCCACCGACAACCATGCTAACGCCATTACTCGTACAATCTTTAGAAAGCACAAAACGCTTTAATGCCGTGGTGGCAGCTCCATACAGTGGCCAGGTTAATTGGGCGCTAAACATTACTCAATTTGTGCTGCAGCAACAAGTCATGACTGAGCCTAACTATGTGCAATTGTCTTTCCACTTCCGCCTACTGGATGTTCAGCGTCATCAAATAGTCGCACAGGGTGATATTTCCATCAAAGAAATGACTACACAAACCACCCCCTATGCTGGCGTAGAGGCAACTAATCGAGCAGTTTCCAAAGCGTTAGGGCAGCTGACTGAAAAGATACTGAGGAGCACTCCTCCTGCGTAAAGCGGGAGTCTCATCAGGGGAAAGAGATGCTGTAGAGTCTAGGGTCTGTTGACATTTCATTTTTGCAAGCGAAATTTGAAGGAACGGAGGGCAAATTTGTGTTTATTTAAGGCAGTATAGTGAACTATATAACGAAAATATACGCAAACTTGCACCCGTTTTATTCAAATTGTAGCGTGAAAATGAATTGTCAACAGACCCTATGCTTTATAGAAATGTTTGTCCGTCAGAATAGCTGCTAAAGAAATATCCGTTTCAACAGGCTCAATGGCATCTTCACGCTGGCTTTCAAAAGCCATACCCACCAGCACAGGATGTTGGTTTTCACCCTTTAAAAAACTAAAGGTGCTATCATAATACCCCCCTCCCATGCCAAGTCGATGGCCTTCAGCATCAAAGGCAACCAACGGCATCAGCACTAAGTCCAAGGCCCGAACATTTAAGCAGGGCGAGTCAGGCAACCTAGGCTCACAAATAGCAAAGCGGTTTTTTACTAGCGCTGTATCAGCGGCATAGCGAGCAAATTGAAGCACTCGACTGCCTTTTTCTTTAGGGACAACAGGAAGATAAACGGCAATGTTATGCGCCCAGAGTGCGTTTATCAGCAACTGAGTAGCCATTTCACCATCATTGGGCAAATAACAAGCAACATGCCGCCAAGGTTCAAAACCTAAAATACGCTCAAACTGCTGCAACAAGGCTTTCTCCGCCTCTTGGCGAACAGACGCTGAAATTTCACGGCGGGCCTGCCGGTGTTGTTGACGCAATTGCTGGCGTTGGACAAACATTCTATGACGCTACTATTCCAGTTCCATTTGCTCTTTTTGTGTTAGTACTTCTTCGATACGTTTTTGCATTTGTTGAATTTGTTGGGCAGTTTGTGTTTCATAGACCTTATTCCTATCACGCTCATCCAACAAATCGTGACAAATGTTCAATGCCGTGATCACCAATACTTGGTCAAACCCAACCACTTTATTACTGTCGCGAATTTTAAGTGTTTCATCATCCAGCAAATTGGCCGCTCGCTGTAATTTTTCCGCACTCTCTCTCGGACAGCGAATGTGGTAAGTTTTACCGAGAATTTGAATGGGGACTGAACGCATCTCTTGTGTCATGATTGCGTTTCCTCCAAAGATTTCAAACGCGAGAGCATTTTCTGTAATTTTTGTACAGCTTGTTGATTTTTGTGGCCAAGCTGCGCGCACTCTTGTTTCAAGGTTTGATTGTGTTCACGCAAACGCTGATTTTCATCGCGCACCCCTTGGTATTTTTTAAGCAACGCATCAAGCTGCAGAGAGAATTTCACAAGATCCATGGTATATCAAAACTTACAAAACACAGGTTCCTTAATGGTAGAGCGATGCAAGCAGAAAGTCTAGGGGAAAAAAACCCCTAAAAGACTTAAAAAAAGCGTAACTATTCACCAAAATCTCCCATAAAACAAGAATATCCTTTTAAATCAATTTCTTCCAATGGCAATGGGGGATTCTTAAGGGGTAACTATTCAGCTATTTTTGCTGAATAGTTACAAAAAAGCCAACTTCTGCCGATAACTCCCTGAGAGGGAATAATTATGCGCTTAGAACAGTATCTTGAGAAAATGTTGGCTTTGGATGCATCAGATTTATATTTGAGCACAGGAGCTTGCCCCAGCGCCAAAGTACATGGCGAATTACAACGCTTATCAGAACAACCTTTTTGCACAGGTGTAGTAGCAAGCCTTGCTGAGAGTATCTTAACAGCGGAACAAAAAGACAGGCTTGCCAAAGAACTGGAGTTAAATCTGGCCATTACACAAGGCAAAGAGGGGCGATTTCGCGTTAATATTTTCCAACAGCGCAATGAAATCAGTATGGTCATTCGAAATATCAAAACGTGCATCCCTAAACCCAAGGAATTAATGTTACCTAAAACCTTATTAGATTTAGTCATGGAAAAACGTGGCTTGGTTTTATTTGTGGGCGCCACGGGAACGGGTAAATCTACATCATTGGCTTCTCTCATTGATCACCGCAACCACTGCAGTGCCGGCCATATTATCACCATCGAAGACCCTATTGAATTCACTCATCAACATCGGCGTTCTTTGATTAATCAACGCGAAGTAGGCGTTGATACTGAAAGCTATCAAGATGCACTGGAAAATACACTACGCCAAGCACCTGACGTTATTTTGATTGGTGAAATTCGCTGCCAAGAAACCATGGAGTATGCCTTATCTTTTGCGGAAACGGGTCATCTTTGTCTATCAACACTCCATGCTAGCAATGCCAATCAAGCGCTTGAGCGTATTATTAATTTCTTCCCCGATGCCGAGCGCGAGCAATTGTTATTAGACTTATCCTTAAATATCAAAGGCATTGTTTCGCAACGCTTGGTACCCAGCGTAGACAACAAACGCCTGGCCGCTTTCGAAATTTTATTAGGCAGCCCCATGGTCCAAGAGTTGATAAAACGCGGTGAAACGGTAGAAATAAAAGGTATCATGGAAAAATCAGAACACCTGGGTATGCAAACCTTCGACAGTGCCCTCTTTAAACTTTTTATGGACGAAAAAATCAGTAAAGAGCATGCCATCCTCAATGCTGACTCAAAAACAGACTTAAGGTTGCGCATTAAGCAGCACAGCCAGCCACACCTCAACCCTACCGATACTAACCCTATTTCCAAAACAGACAATCCTAATCCTTTTTTGATAAAAATGCCAAACGGCACCATGGACACTGATACACCCTCAACCCTCTCCGATGAGAAACAGCAAGCTACAGAAGAGAGCTCAAACCTTTCCTTAACTCTTAAGCCGTTATCCGACAACCCGGAAGCGCCCTAAAGGCGGCATACTTTTTTACTTGAATTTATTTATAAATTAATTTAAAATGCATTAAATTAGTTATTTGGAGTAAGGAAATATCCATGGCCTTATATATGCGCATTGATAACTTAAAAGGCAGCACAACCATTGCCAACTATGAAGATTGGATACCTATCGCCGCCACCTATTTTGATGTATCACAACCTCATTCGGCCGTTATCGATGAAGATTCAACGTCATTTCAACAGCCTCCTCACTTTACCGATTTGGAAATCGTCAAACCTATTGATAGTACGTCTCCACAATTATTCACTTATACCTGCCAGAGTAAGCTTATTAAACGCATTGATATTCATTCACTAAAAACCAATGCACACCCTTTCTTGCAGTACCGCTTGGATAATGCTGTTATTAGCAGCCAACGTTTATTTACTAATGAACACGCCAGCCAAACTTACGAAATATTAACGATAAAATTTAAGCGTATTGAAACTAAAATTATTCCTCAAGATAGCAACCAGCAGGCAAGCCCTGCTGTGACGGCTGGATATACTCGGGCTCCTTGACTCTAAATTCCGGCATTGCAATCTACTGAGGATTTTAGGATGATGAATAGATGCAATCGTTTTGTGCGAAGCTGGCGTCATAGCGGTTCTATTGCGAGGATAGAGTCAACAGACTCTAAGCTGAGGAAAAAATAATGCGCAATCCCGTAGACCTAGCGCGCCAAACCCGGTCAAAAAACATTATTTATATTTCAAAACCTGGCGAAACCTTAAAGACGATTATTCTAAACTACTATGGCCAACAAGCGACGAATACCCCCGCCTACCAAACACTGCTGTCACATATTCTTGCCACTAACGCAAACCAAGCCATTTTAAAAAACGCAAATAGTAGCAATAGCCCTTTACCACCCCATACGTGGGTCACTTTACCCACTTTTTATGAAAACTGCATCAGTTATCCTACACCTTCCAAAACATGGCAGCGTATTTGTCAAGGTTTTCAGCGCCTACCCACGGCAAGCCGCTATAAATTTCATCATTTACTGCAGCACTACAATGCACAACAAATTGCGAACCTACATACCGTTTCTCAGCAGGTTATGACACTGCTGGAATTTGCCACATTACCGGTGACCCCATCTTTATCTGCGGGTAGTGCTGCTGCCACTTACTATGAAAAGTCACTGAAGCGCTCATTGAACATTCATAAAGCGATGACTAATTATGATTATACATTCGCTCCCCACAATATTTCCTTGAAAACAACGGAAATCGGTCGGACGATTTTTTATGACACAAAAAGTGAACGTGCCTCAGGCATTCACCTACCGTTTTGGGTAAAACCACTGAATAAAGCCTCGCCAAACTCAATGACATCAATAACGCTAAACAATATTCAGGCATTAGACAAACTTATTACTCGCATACATTGGGTCAACCAAGGCACTGTTACATTACAACTCAGCTTAATGGCCTATGATATTTATGAAACTTACCAAGCTAAAGGAGACTGGCAACTGCAAGCAAGTTTGGATGCCATTGAGTTTGTATTATGTAGCCTTATTGGCAGCTGTGTTATTGAAGTAGGCGTTGCTTTAGAGCTCCCGTTGATTTTAGTCACCCTGAGCGCTGTGGCGCTAAGCATGCTGGCAGAAATGGGGTTTGAACATGTTGCTGAAAAATTTAAGCGTTTCTTTAAAAAAATGTAACTAACCTTTAACCTAAAATCAATCGCTTTCAGCGACGGAGTTTAGGATTATTGCAGCCATTCCCGCAAGATGATTGCGAAAAATATTTACCTGATTACTTGCAACTTATTGATATTTATGGTTATTTAAGGCCAGCGGGAATTGCTGGGATTATTGCTTTTTCTCTTGTGCCAACACACTAAATTCGCGCCTGTCTTCTAAGCGAAAAGCGGTTAATTTTTCGAACCACACACATCCCGTATCAATAGGGTACAAACCTTCTGGCGCCATATCCCGCTGCAATGATGCCCAATGCCCAAAAATAAGCGGGAAAGATAAAGGTCTGCGCTTTGGTACATCAAACCAAGGAATAAGTTCTGGTGCTTGTGTACCTAGTGGACCTTTATGACGTAAATCTAATCGCCCTTGGCGATCACAATAGCGCATACGTGTAAAAGCATTGGCAATAAAACGCAACCGATTGAAGCCCGTTAAATTGTCATCCCAGGTATCAGGAAAGTCACCATACATATGTTTAAGAAAATCAGCGTAGTGTTCTCCCTGTAAAACTTCCTCGACTTCGCGAGCAAACTGCATAGCTTGACGCAGTGTCCAGTGCGGCCAAATACCGGCATGGCACATCACGAATCCTAGACCTTCATCCACATGCAATAAAGGGCAACAACGCAACCATTGCGTTAACCTATCGCCATCCGGCGCTTTTCGTATGGACATTAAATGATCACTGGGAATTTGTCGGCCGTGTCCATGCATAACCGCCATTAAATGTAAATCATGGTTACCCAAGACAACCACAGCGGTGTCCCCGAGGCTTTGGATAAAACGCAACGTCTCTAATGAACAAGGGCCTCGATTAACAATATCACCCACAAACCAAAGCTTGTCCTGCTGAGGCTTAAACTTGATATATTCTAACAATGCTTTGAGAGACTGATAACAGCCCTGTACATCACCGATTGCATAAGTTGCCATATAGACACTCAAGTAAAAAAAGACGCTAGCGCATGACTATCAATGTAGCATAAATTGGCTAGGAACCCCCATAAACCAAAAGAAATATTATTTTTTGCATTTATTTTAAATTGATCTAAACTTACCTTATGTTCCCTTCTTGCCAAGAAACAACAATCATGACAAAACCTTTAGCCTTTCTAGAACCTATCGAAACACTGCCTAGCGCTATTCCAGCACTGGTGGTAGGAACACTGATACCTAACTTATTTATTCGCTGCTTTAATGAAATCATTGCTCCCAAGCAGGTATTCACGCTAGACTACCCTATTGAGCGGCTAAAAACGCAACCCTATCTCAACGCAATAGAAAATTTCTTAGCAAGCAGCTCATGCTATGACTATTTGCACCAACTTATGAGAAAGTTGCCCATCCAATCTCTCTCTGCCTTTTGCGAAGCCATTCGTCAGCAACTCAATAAAGTGCTGTCATCGCCTATAAACTTACATACGATGGAAAAGACGAAGCTTGCCTATCTCATAGCGTCTGCTAAAAACTGCGCTACGCATCACGTTATACTTTTTTTTCAGTATCATTACCAATGTGCCCTGCAGGGCATAACTCCTTTCACGGCTATTTACGCGCCGACTATTGAAAACAATACTGAGCTTTTTTCAAAAACACTACGGGCCCACATAAACCACCTTCTCAAGACACAACAGTTGGCTGATGCCATGAAAAATCTAGATGGAATCTCACGCGTGCTTCTTATTTCACGACTTAATCGCCAGCTTATTAGCATGCATGCTTGTTTTTCTTTTCCGTGCTTTCAACAACTTGAGCAACAAATAAAAGCCTTCAATATTGCACAATCCTATGAAAGAGCGCTCCCTTTCTCTCCTTACAGCCAGGAAAAGATGTATAGAAACAATAAGTTGCAGGCGCAAGAACATGAGCTTTCTGTGGCCTCTACTCTGTAGTAAAATACAGCCTTTTATTCTAGAAGGCCCAAACTCATGCCCAATCGTAGCATCCTTGGTGGTATCTTACTTATTATTGGTACATCCATTGGAGGTGGGATGCTCGCTTTACCCATGGTGACAGCTGAAGGCGGCTTTCCCTATTCCACGCTCTTCTTATTTGGCAGCTGGTTGGTCATGATGCTAGCATCGTTTCTGGTTTTGGAAGTCAATTTATGGTTACCTGAGAATACCAACTTAGTTTCTATGGCACGGGCGACCCTCGGCAAGTTTGGACAAGGCTTAACTTGGCTCACTTATTTGTTATTGCTTTATGCGTTATTAGCAGCTTATATTGCAGGGGGCTCAGATATTTTAGGTAGTTTAGCGAAAAGCGTTGGACTGCAATTACCCTTTTGGATGAAAGAATGCTTATTCGTTGCCATTCTGGGAACGGTGGTTTATATCGGCATTCGCTCTGTCGATTATGTAAATCGCGGCTTGATGTCACTGAAATTCCTTGCTTATGCTTTACTGATTTTATTACTG
Source organism: Gammaproteobacteria bacterium (assembly GCA_965230455.1). Classification (GTDB taxonomy): domain Bacteria; phylum Pseudomonadota; class Gammaproteobacteria; order CBDDKY01; family CBDDKY01; genus CBDDKY01. The sequence goes on along the minus strand of CBDDKY010000003.1, from coordinate 467,944 downwards.
TTCCCTCATATTCATTTACCTAATTTAATGCACGAAGACGGCAAATATTTATTTACGACGGTTTCTATTATGATTACCTCTTACGGGTATGCAACGGTTATTCCAAGCTTAAGAACTTATTATAAAAGTGACGTGAAAAAGCTACGTCTGATGGTCTTTATTGGCAGTCTTATCCCACTGTTTTGTTATATTTTATGGGATTTGGTGGTTTTAGGTGTATTGCCTCTACAAGGTGCACAAGGCCTACTAAAGGTCATGGCGGCAGGAAATACCAATACAGCACTTACGGCTTCGCTACATCACTACGTTGGTTCATCACTTATCTACAGCCTGTGGCGTGGATTTACCACCGTGTGTGTCGCCACCTCTTTTTTAGGTGTTTCTTTATGTTTATCAGACTTTTTAGCCGATGGCTTGCGACTACCTAAGCGCGGGCGCAGTAAAGCCTTTATCTTTTTGACTACATTTCTTCCGCCTTTGCTCATCGTATTTTTCTTTCCCGGTGCATTTATAAGGGCGCTCAATTATGCGGGTATACTGTGTGCTGTGTTGCTGATTTTACTGCCTGCTGTCATGGCTTGGCGCGGCCGCTATCAGTTGAAACTTGCCGAAGGCCACTACGCACTTTGGGGTGGAAAACCGTTACTGCTGGCGCTTATTATTGCCGCCTTTGGTATCATGACATTGGCTTTTTATCTAAATGGGCCGTAACTTGTATGTTTAATAGTTACAATGGGCCAATTAATTAGCGCTTACCAGCCCTAATTAACCCACCTAAACCTGCATCCATCAGGGCGTGTTCTAAATGATCGCGCACGTCCATGGGGTTATCCATCAGTAGGGCTTCTTGTAATAATGCTTTTGCTTTTTCATGGCTAAATTGCCGCACCACCCACTTAATGCGCAATAAGCTAGGCGAGTTCATACTGAGCGTATTAAAGCCCATGCCTAACAGTAGCACAGCCGCCAAGGGGTCTGCGGCCATCTCACCACAAATACTCACGGGTTTTCCTTCACTGTGTGCACCTTCTACAATATTTAACAGTGCGTACAACACCGCTGGATGCAAAGAATCATACATTTTGGCAACGCGGGAGTTATTACGGTCTACCGCCAATAAATATTGGGTTAAATCATTACTACCCACAGAAATAAAAGCCACTCGACGTGCCAAGGATCTTATTTGATAAACCGCAGCGGGAATTTCCACCATAATACCAATGGGCGGCATAACAATATCAAAACCTTCTTCTAACACTTCAGAATAAGCCTTAGACAGTAAGCGTAACGAAGCGTCAACTTCTGCCACAGAGCTTATCATGGGCAACATAATGCGTAGATTGTTGTAGCCGGCCGATGCCTTCAACATGGCACGCGCTTGCACTAAAAAAATGTCGGGATGATCTAGCGTGATACGTATACCACGCCAGCCTAAAAAAGGATTGGGCTCCGAAATAGGAAAATAAGGCAATGCTTTGTCACCACCGACATCCAAGGTGCGCATGGTCACCGGTTGAGGTGCAAAGGCTTTGAGTAATTGTTGATAGATGATGCGTTGCTCTTCCTCCACAGGAAATCGGTCTCGCACAATAAAAGGGACTTCTGTACGATACAGGCCAACACCTTCGGCACCAATACTTAACGAGAGTCCCGCATCAAAAGCCACACCCGCATTAACACACAGCTGTAGAGTATAACCATCAGCGGTGGTAGCGGGTAGCTCGCGCAGGGCGTCCAAATCAGCATCTAATTCTTTTTCTTCTTCCACTAAGCGCTCATAGTCCTTCAGCAAAGCGCCTGAAGGTTCGACATATACACGCCCGCCGTAGCCATCCACCACCAGCGCACGTTTCTCTAAACGCGATGCTGCTAAGCCTTCCACCCCCATAATGGTAGGCACACCTAAGGCGCGCGCTAAAATAGCCACATGAGAATTAACCGAACCCTCTTTGGAAACGACTCCCGCCAAACGTGCCAAAGGCACTTCAGCCAACGCGCTGGCCGTTACTTCATCGCCCACCAAGATAGTCTGTTCAGGATAATCCACACTATGGCCTTCGTCCGATTGTAAATGTGAAAGAATACGACGACCCAAGTCTTTAATATCTACTGCTCGTTCACGCAGATATTCATCCTCCATATCAGCAAACTGTTTCGCATGCTCTTTAATGACTTGCTTTAAAGCCCCTTGAGCCCACTGCCCCTGCTGAATCAACGCAATGATATCTTTTCCTAATTCAGAGTGCCCCAATAAAGCCAAGTAAGCATCAAACAATGCTAGCTCTTCCTCGGGCAGCGTACCAGCCATGCGACGACCTAACTGGGTGATTTCTTCGCGAGAAGCAGCCAACGCTGCATTAAAGAGCTGTATTTCACCTTCAATGTCTTCAACCTGTTTATCCGGTACAGCATCCAAATCCGCTAAGGGATAAACAATAACGCCCTGACCAATGGCCACACCTGGAACGCTGGCAATACCTCGAAAGCTTACTTCTTTACGACGGCGAAACCATTTCTTTTTTGTGATGAGTTGCGCAATCGTACCCGTTGCTTCCGCATGGGCAATAATGCCAGCTACCTGAGCCGCCAAGGTGACTAAAAATGCCTCTTCAGCCTCATCAAATTTCCGCGACTCTCTTTGTTGCACCATGATAACGCCCAATACTTCTCCTTGATGGATAATGGGCGTGCCAAGAAAAGCATTATATTTATCTTCTTGCAGCTTAGGGTCGCAATAAAAATTAGGGTGAGAAGGCGCATCATCGAGATTGATAGGTTCCGCACGTTGCGCAACATAACCCACCAGGCCTTGGTTTTGACGCAGACGCAACTTAAAAAGAACACCTGTATTTAAACCGTCGGTAGCGGTAAGCACATATTCTTGCTTTTCTTTGTCTAATAGAAAAACCGACGCCGCTTCAGCCCCCATGGCATCACGCACTAATCGCACCATAAGATCCAACGCCACAGGAAATTCCGTAGCGCCGCTGACTTCTTGTACAATTCGACGTAATATTTTTAGCATGTGGGCACGTTTCAGTAGAGCTCACGAAGAACATGGACTCTGTATTATAAGGAAAGCGCTGGTATCGCGCAGGCACGGAACATTCTAGCACATTTTTTGCCAATTTGGATTTATTGTATGCGCAGTAAGCTATCAAGCTGCCCCACGGCAATAGCCCAATCAGAGTCTTCATCAATCGCTTCTTCTAAAAAAGCACGTTGTGCCGGCGTCCACCAAGGCGCCCGTGCAATACGAATATCTTGGCGTAATGGTTTATGGGTTGAAATAAATAATTCGATATTTTCCTCATCGTCAGGCAACCCCAACTGGGAGAATAAATCAGACAAACTGTGCTGGCTCAAATCCATTAATGGTTCCTCAATCGGCTAAACTCTGTTTCATTAAGTATATACTACGAGGGGGGTGGATTTTAGGGTTTTAGCCTCACATTTGTCCGTCATCTTTGAATAATTTTTCTCGAAAACACTCGTCGTGTAGAATAACTACTATCCTCGTTTTTTCGAAAAAAATTATCCAAATCTAACAAACAGCTGCGGGCTAAAAGGGATTGGACTAGACCAAGTTCATGTGTCAACCATACCTAAAACCCACCCGTTCGTAGTATAGTAGTTAAGATAAGTTTACAATTTGATATTTTATTTTTAGCGTACGTTAACAACATTAATGCCCAGCCCTGTTTGGTACCTAGGTAATTACCCTGCACCCATACATATTTAGCGCCCAAGTAATTGCCCTGCACCCATAAAACCTCACTCAAATGTGCTGCAATTTCTTTATTCGGTTTATAGGCATAAGCTTTTCGTAAATATTGCTCAGCCGCTTTGTATTGGCCTTGATGAAATAATAACCAGCCCATACTGTCTAATACGGCCGGACTTTCCGGTGCCAAGATGATGGCCTTTTTTAATAATTTTTCTGCATGTTGCATATCACGTCCTTGCAGCGTTAATAGATACCCCAAGGTGTTCAATGCATTAACATTATTGGGTTCTAAATTTAAAATATGCTGCAATGCTTTTTCTGTCGCCTCAGAATGTCCTTGACTATCCATGAGAAGCGCGCGAGCATATAACAACTCAACGTCCTCGGGAAATTTTTTCAAACTCTCATCTAACACGGCGCCGGCACGCTGATAATGTTGCAGTTGGTAATATAAATGAGCCTCCAACAAATACACTTCCCGTTGTTCGTCATCACTGCCACTAGTGATAGTCTGTAAAACCTGCAGTGCCTCGGCATAGCGCTGTTGTCTTTGTAATAAATAAGCCGCTTGTATTTTTGCACTAAAAAATAATACGCCGTCATCAACAGCTCGATACCAAACAATAGCTTGCGATAAATTTCCTTGCTCTTCCCACGACTGCGCCAATAAATAGCGTGCTTCATTGGCATAGTCAGGTTTATCGAGCAAGTGATACAAGTAGTGCCTGGCTTTTCCTTGCTGTTTGGTCAAAAGCGCAAGCTTTGCAAGCTCATAGAGACTACGCGCCCTGTAGTTTTTTTCTGTGAGTAATTTTTCATAAACCCTTTGCGCTTGCTCATGGGCGCCTGTTTTTTTCAACGTTGTTGCATACAGCATTTGCAGAGCATGACGCTCAGGTTTTTTTGCAATGCGTTGTTCTAAATAGGTTACGGCTTCATGAGATTTTCCCTGATACAATGAAAGCGTCACGTGGAGTCTCAGCGCATCGATAAAAGGCTCTGGCCTTTGCAGTAACGACGCGAGAATTTGTTCGGTTTGCTGATATTGGGCCAATTGGAAATGCATATAAGCTCTATTTAACTGAGCCACCTGCCCCAGCTGGGGATGATTTTGCAATGGAATGAGTAAAGCAATCATTTTTTCCATAGCGGGTTGCTCATTCACTTTACTCAACAAAACATCACTCAACAGCAACGGCCGGTCTGCATCCATGCTCAATAAGCGTTTGACACTAGGCACAGCTAGTTTTGATTTGCCCGTTGCTAACAATAAGATAACATAAATAGATTGTGCTTTTGTATCTTCAGGAGAAAGCCTTGCCCATTTTTCAGACAGTATCAAGGCGGCTGGCAAATGATGAACTTGCACGGCAACAAATAGCGCACGCTGTACTAAACGCGGCTCTTCGCGTTGTTGTGCCAATTGCACATACAAAGATAATGCAATTTCTCTATCGCCGGTTAACAAGGCCCATTCTGCTATCAGCGCCGCGGTCAAGGGCTCTAACGTCAATGGCTTATCCGAGATAGTACTGGCCACTGTAGAAGCACTTAGCGCCCCCCATAGGCAAAAAACCTGGATAAACTGTCGTACTCTGCGATGTCCCAAAGAAAGACCTCCCTTATGGATAGCGTCAGAGGGTTTTTGACAATGTTCATGACGCTTGCAATATATGCTAAGATGAATGGATTCAAATGGCATTCCAAAGCACTGGCAGACTTCTTGCATACTTGACAAAAAATTGTCACCCTTTAATATTAGTCTATTTTTTGAACAAATGTTGATATTTTATTTACTTTTACCTTGATATCATGAATTTACTTGCATGCGGACTCAATCATAAAACAGCCCCCTTATCCCTCAGGGAACGTTTGGCTGTGAAATTAGACACCTTTCCAAACTCACTCAGTGGGTTATTAGCAGGCGGTGTTGTACAAGAAGCCGCCCTCTTGTCCACCTGCAATCGAACAGAGCTCTATTGTGCAGGCCGTGACCCTGAGGCTCTGCTTGCTTGGATGCGCCAACAAGGCCAGCTTGATGAGGCACAATTACGGCATCATATTTATCTACACCATGATGAAGCGGCGGTCCGACATATTTTACGTGTGGCCACGGGTTTAGATTCTTTGGTACTGGGAGAACCACAAATCCTGGGACAAATAAAATCCGCTTACCGACAAGCGCTGGAAGTGGGTACGGTTGGCCGACAACTTCAGTACTTATTTCAACATGTTTTCTCTTTTTCTAAACATGTTCGCACAGATACAGCTATTGGTACTTATCCCGTCTCTGTGGCTTTTGCCGCTGTTACTTTAGCAAAACAAATTTTTGAACAATTATCGAACCAAAAAGTTCTACTCATTGGCTCAGGCGAAACCATTGCCTTAACGGCAGACTATTTACAAAATTCAGGTGTCAAAGAGCTTTGGATAGCCAACCGAACGCTCTCTAAGGCTGCCATGCTAGCTCAACAATACCCCAATGCTAATGCCATCACCCTTGCCGATATCCCGACATACCTTGCTAGCGCCGACATCACCGTCACCGCTACAGCCAGTACGTTACCCATCCTGGGTAAAGGTGCTGTAGAATCAGCCATTAAAGCCCGCAAGCACAAACCCATGTTCATGGTAGACTTAGCGGTTCCCCGAGACATTGAACCTCAAGTGGGCCAACTGCCTGATGTTTACCTCTATTGTGTGGATGATTTGCAGGGTTATTTGGATGACAATTTAAAAGAACGCCAAATGGCAGCCATCGACGCTGAAAAGATCATTGAATTGCAAACCCAGCATTTCATGAAAAAATTGCAAGTCCTCGATATTAACGATACAATTTGCCAATATCGTGACAAGCTCAATATGATGCGCGACGACAGCATGGAGAAGGCGTTAGGCCAATTGGATATGGGCATGGACCCAAAGATAGTTCTACAGCAGTTTGCGCGAAACTTGACCAACAAAGTTATGCACATCCCCAGTGTTAAGTTGCGCCAAGCCGCCTACGATGGAGACTACGAACAACTCAAACAAATTCGCCAACTTTTCAACCTGCATCACCGAGAAAATAAAAAATAAAATCAATCAGCTACCATAAAATCATCCCAGGACACTCTCTGTCCCTTGATTTTATTGGCAATAAATTGTTCAATTTTGCTAGAGCCATACATGAAGCCATCTATAAAAAGTAAATTAACCACACTTGCCGAGCGACATGAAGAGTTAGGCGTGTTACTCGGTGACCCCGATGTTATTGCCCAGCAAAATCGTTTTCGCGAGCTGTCCAAAGAATATGCACAACTGGAACCTGTGGTGCAATGCTTTTCACGCTATGAAGAAAATGTAGTGAGGCTAGAAGAAGCACAGTCACTGTTGAATGATGACGATGACATGATGCGCGACATGGCCAAAGAGGATATGGCCTATGCCACAGCATTACAAGCAACGTTAGAAGATGAATTACAGATACTTCTTCTCCCTAAAGACCCCAATGACGGTTGTGACGCATTTTTAGAGATTCGTGCCGGCACTGGCGGAGATGAAGCTTCTATTTTTGTAGGTGATTTATCACGCATGTATACGCGTTTTGCAGAAAATAAAGGGTGGCAAGTCACTATCATTAATGCCCATGCTGGCGAGCACGGTGGTTATAAAGAAATTATTTTGCAATTACGAGGAGAGGATGTTTTTTCCCAGCTGAAATTTGAATCAGGTGCTCACCGTGTGCAACGTGTCCCGGTAACAGAATCCCAAGGCCGCATTCACACCTCAGCTTGTACCGTTGCGGTATTGCCTGTTGTGGAAACTGTTGATGAAATTACTATTAACCCCGCGGACTTACGCGTAGATACCTTTAGGGCATCAGGTGCTGGTGGTCAGCATGTGAATAAAACTGATTCTGCGGTACGTTTAACTCATCTGCCCACAGGTGTGGTAGTAGAATGCCAAGATGAGCGTTCACAACATAAAAACCGTGCGCGCGCCATGTCACTCTTACAAGCAAAACTATTGGCTTCAGAACAAGAAAAGCAACAACAGGCCGAAGCAAGCACACGGCGCAACTTAGTGGGTAGCGGCGACCGCTCTGAACGGATTCGTACCTATAACTATCCCCAAGGGCGCGTTACTGACCATCGCATTAATTTAACCCTTTATAAATTAGCTGATATCATGGAGGGCCAATTAGCCCAAGTTATTGATCCTCTCGTTCATGAGCATCAAGCTGACTTGCTGGCTTCCATGAATGAAGATGGAGCATGAAATCCACCTCCACCTTAATTGACAAACTTTCAAGGAGTAAATTGTGAGCCTTTATACAGTCATCGCGGTGCTTTTTACCGTAGCAGTCGCCCTGACGTATCTTAATTGTCGCTTTATAAAATTACCCACCACTATCGCTATCATGGCAGGTTCGTTGGGCATTTCTTTGTGTTTGATTGTATTGAGTCGGCTTGGTTTTAATGAGGTGGGGGCTTTTGCAGCTAACCGTTTGGCGGCCATAGATTTTCATCACTTCCTGATGGATGGATTACTGAGTTTTTTGCTGTTTGCGGGCGCGCTGACTGTCAACATTAATGATTTAGCGCAAAGAAAATGGGAAATAGGTGTCCTGGCTTTTTTGGGGACCTTAGCCTCCACCTTCTTGGTGGGTATCCTCAGCTATTATGTGCTCAATGCCATGGCTTTCCACATCAGCTTTCTCAACTGCCTTCTTTTTGGCGCCTTGATCTCACCCACAGACCCCATCGCCGTCCTTGCCATGCTAAAAGAACTCAACGCACCACGCTCCCTGGAGGTAACCGTTGCAGGCGAATCGCTGTTTAATGATGGCGTTGGGATTGTTATTTTTATTACGCTCTATGAGCTTGCCTTTTCTGGCCACCACCCCAGTATTACCAGCGTCTCTTTGCTTTTCCTACGCGAAGCTGTCGGCGGCATTCTCTATGGCGCGGCATTAGGTCTTTTAGCCTTTTGGTTAATGCGCCCACTGAAAAATCATAAGGTTGAAATACTCATGACGCTGGCTGTGGCTACGGGCGGTTATGCCCTTGCCCAAGCCATTGATATCTCTGGGCCACTCGCCATGGTGGTCGCCGGTATTTTTATCGGTAACAAAGGCCGCAAGTTCAACATGTCCCATACCAGCCGAGATAATTTGGATAATTTTTGGGAATTAGTTGATGAAATTCTCAATGCGCTGCTGTTTTTAATCATAGGTTTTGAAATCTTAGTGCTGCCGGTTAACCGTTGGTATTTTGTGGCCGGCTTATTAGCCATTCCCATGGTGCTATTGGTACGTTATGTCATCGTCGCATTGCCGATGAGCTTATTTAAGCTGCGCAAAAAATATGCACCCCATACCATCAATATTATGGTTTGGGGAGGGTTGCGGGGCGGCTTAGCTGTAGCCTTAGCGTTGGCGCTGCCAGCGAGCAATGACCGTAATTTAATCATTACCATGACCTATGCCGTAGTGGTTTTCGCTATCTTAGTTCAAGGATTGACCATTAAGCCTTTGGTGAAGAAAACGCACCCACAGAACTAAGGCTGAACAGCCCTTAGCTCTTGCCAAATGTTTCTAAACAGATATACTGCGAAGATGTCTATTCTGAGTGGAAGCTGAGGCCTGTTGACAATTCAAGATTTTTGCCCAAAGACAAGGCAAATTGCTTGCGAGCAGCGGAATGTATACGTAATGCGTGAGCTGCGGAGCGAGCAATTTAACGCCGTATTTGGGCAAAAAGATGAATTGTCAACAGGCCCTAGGATCTTCCCCTTTTAATTTGACAATATGCGAGCCAATCGTAGCATTGAACAACACGTTATTGCTATTGATTAAGCCCGTTTGCAACACCACAACTCTAGGAGTTATACGATGAAATCAATCTCTAAATTAGTACTAGGCTTTACTGCTGCGGGTCTTATCGCTGCAGGTTCTGCTATGGCAACCCCCACGAGCAACACAAATGGCGCTTCTAATAATCAGCCATCTGCGTCTCAGCAACAAGGTTCTGCGGGCCCACTTATCGCTAAATTAAGCCAAAACTTGAAATTGACTGATGCTCAAAAAGCACAAATCAAATCTTTAGTTCAAGCAAGTGATGCAGAGGCTCGTGCTTTAAACCGCCAAATGCTAATGCAACGTCGTAATTTTTTCCAAGCGGTTCATAGCGATAGCTTCAATGAAGGCAAAATCCAAAACCTCGCTAATCAGCAAGGCCAAACTGTCTCCAAAATGCTTATCCAAAGTGCTAACTTACAACACAAAATCTCTCAAGTGTTAACAGCTGCACAACGCAAAGAATTGCGTGCCATGATGCCAAAACCAGCTGGCGCTAACTCCTAATTTATTGGAACTTCCTAGGGCTGCGAGCACATCGCAGCCCCACTTCTCATACGCATTAAGTCTTCCTGCCATGCATGCCGTCACCACTCAAGCCTGATCTTGTTTTGATCAAAGATATAGACATTGACTGTATTTTTCCTTATGAAGCACTCGCGTTGTAAGCGTCTCATCGACCCCATAAAAGAATCATCGTTTTTGATTATGCTAAATTCCGCCGTTGGAATCGTCGCGAGGCTGACTAATTCGCTGAAGATAAAGGATTTTTTTCCATCTTTTTTGTGAAAGCAAACAGTATTGAGTAATAAACTAACGGGTACGCCCGAAAAAATACACTCTCTCTCAGTAGCTTGCAGCCCCTCTTACTCGTCTTTGCGAGCGGCAGCGAAGCAATCCAGGGCGGTAGACTGACTTATTCTATTTTTTCAGTGAACTAGAAACAAGTATGTCCTTTCTTGAACAAGGTAGGGCGTTATGTATTCAGAATGCACAGCTTCGTGGTTAAAACTTTCCTAGGATTTAATTTGGATTGCTTCGCTGCCGCTCGCAACGACGACTAAGGTGGTGCGTAACAAGTTGATGTAGAATGGTTTTTTTAGCGTGTGCTTGAGCGTTCATCATTCCTTGTGAAAGCAAACCGTATTGAGTAATAAACTAACGGGTACGCCCGAAAAAATACACTCTCTCTCAGTAGCTTGCAGCCCCTCTTACTCGTCTTTGCGAGCGGCAGCGCGGCAATCCAGGGTGGTAGGCTGACTTGTTCTATTTTTTTAATGAGTTACAAATGGGTATGTCCTTTCTTGAACAAGGTGGGGCGTTATGTATTCAAAATGCACAGCTTCGTGGTTAAAACTTTCCTAGGATTTAATTTGGATTGCCGCGCTGCCGCTCGCAACGACGACTAAGGTGGTGCGTAACAAGTTGCAGTTCCCTTGTCCGAAAGATCTTTATGTATGTGATCATACTCAACAGTACGTCCTTTATATTTACCACGTGACCCACGAATAGCATGAGCGTTATCAAATCCTAAAATACGTTTATTATGGTTGTCATGCAGCGTCAAATTATAACGAATACCATGCGGCCTTTGGGGAGAAGGATCTTATATTTTCCGCAACAATTCCCAGCGGGAATTACTGTATTTTACCTTTTCAATTTGACTTTCGATGCTGTTAAAAGCTATCTTTTAAATTAGTACCTACGATGCTTATTTCTGTGGTGTTTTGCATTTTTTACTAGGAGTGAATCAATATCGTGTAACAACTCAGGTTTTTGGTTGAGAAGTTTTAACAGGATTACCAGTGCTAGTGGTGGTTTGGTCTGACCATTTTCATAGCGTGAAAAAGCATTAACACCGCCGCCAAACATTTCTGCCGCTTGTTTCTGGTTAAGTGATAATTTTTTTCTGACATCAGCAATAAATTGCGGATTAATGCTGGCTTGGTTGACTTCCCGGTTAAAGGCCTGCATTAATTGATTAAGACACTTCGACTCTTCGACATCAAGAATAATTTCATCACAGGACGAACAAAAATGCCCAGTAACCTTCGGGATAGTGGTTGATTCACCTTTGTATGTATAAGGTATATCCCTTGTATCATATATTAATTGTGAATTAGAACAGTTAGGACATTTCATATTACAACTCCTTGAAAGAGACAATTAGTACATCGTTGTCTACCATCAATTTTAAATAAATTTCTCCGTATGCAGTTTGAGGCTTATAAACATCTTGCCATTGAGTATGATCGGCATAAGTCGTCATGCTTTTATAAAAGTCTTCCATAGTCAGAGCCATGACGCATTCAAGCATGTCATCGACGTTCATCCCCAACGCTGCTGACCCACCAAAGCCGTTCGCGTTGTACGCACCTTGCCTTCCTCAAGCAGGGCTTTAACAGCTATAAGCTTTGTATGTGGTGTGCTTTTCTCCATAGTTTAATATTAACCTATTAGGTTAATATTGTCAATCTGGATCTTTGGCTTCTGTGCTTATAAAGTCGGCTGCACCGTTAAAAAGCCTAATATAAACAGTTGATTGAGTAATTATAGGGCATTAGTTCTGTGGGTTAAATTAAGAACAAATGTTATGTGATTTTATCGTTATATCAGTACGATTGAGACCAGTAAAAGGGGCTTGAAACCATTCAAACATCAGTCATAGCCATGATTCCTAGCGGTAGATAAAAACCTATTATCATGCGTTAGCATGTGGTTATACGCAAACCAATCAAGAGGGTTTTTGAGGTGGATGAGCACTATATAAAACGAGTGGTGTTCTCGTATTATTTTTCTTTAGTTAACAAAAAGAAAAACAGTGCAATAAACAAAGCGCTCATCAAGAAAATAATAGAAACATTAATAGCAGTACTTGCTTTGGTAAAGGTTGCCAATGCTGAAATGGAACCAGCAAACACAGAGTACATAGCACCCATAGCCGCACTTGCACTACCGGCAATTTGAGGAAAGTAACTTAAACAACGACTGAATCCTAATGGAAATAAAACACCACCACAAAACATCAATAAAATTGCTGGGGTGGATACAGACCAAAGTGTCATATTAAAAAATAGCGCGAGTAAAAGGCTAATCAAAGCGAGCACAATTGCAAGCATTACATTCAGGCTGAAATAAAGTGTCGCTTGAGAGCCGCTGATAATGAGGCGGCAAGCCATATTGCCCAGCATCCAAGCGATACCCAACATGAGGGCAATGTGTCCATATACGATGGGGCTGTAATGTAGCACTGTTTCAATTAAAAAAGGCCCTGAGACATTAAACGCGGTAATAAAACCATAAGCGAGTCCACATAAAAGTGTGGCATAAAAGAAAACACTTGATTGCAGAACTGTTTTATAGTTACCAAGAAAGGTTTTAAATCTCAAGGTATGCTTGTTAGGCACTGTTTCAAAGAACCATTTTAATAATAACAATGCAACAATAAATGCATAGCCTGCCAAGCAATAAAAACTAGCCCGCCAGCCAAAATGTACTTGTAGATAACCGCCGATAAAGGGAGAAAGCACAGGGCCTGTGCTCCACGATAAAGTATAATAGGTGGAACGCTTAGCTAGCGTCTTGCCACTATAGCAATCAGGCAATACCGAGCGTCCCGCGACACCAATACCTGCGGCAAATATGCCTTGTAGAACTCTTAGTAGTAATAAAACATTAAATTCATGACAAAAAGGTATCATTGCTGTTATGAGAGCATAAGCAAACATTGATGTCGTTAATACTTTAGAGCGTCCCACGCTATCGCATAAGCTACCCGCAAAGAGTTGAGATATACCGCAAGAAAGCAGATAAAAAGTAACAATAAGACCAGCCATTTTATTGGATACATGAAAGAAAGTTGCAATAGCCGGTAATGACGGCACAAACATATCGACACTCGCACCACTAACGAAGATGGTCAAGCAAGTCAGGATAAATATAGGCTGATGATGTGGTACTTTGATGTCTTTTGTCATGTGTTAATGATAAATAAAGTTATCGTTAATAACGAGTAAGTTTACGGTGTGCCTAACGCGCAAAAAGGGCAACTTATCGTGCGTTAGCATTTGATAAAAAAGTAGTAAGTTGGTAGTTAACGTCTAGTCAATTAGTTGTTCTATTTTGACACTCAGAGCAGAGGCGAGCTTCCTCAACGTTTGAGGTTTTGGAGAGCTGTCTTTGCTTTCAATCTGTGCCATTGCAGGCTGGCTAACGCCAATTTTTTTCCAAGTTCCGATTGAGTTAATTTGCGGTATTTCCGCCATGCAGCAATTAAACTACAAGAATCTTCAAGCTGGATCCCGACAACCTCGTGAGGGATATAGTCAGCTTCATTTGACATTTCCTTTGTTATTTCCAGCCAGTCCTGGTAGGGCAAGACAACAAAGGCAGGCTTATTGCTCTGCTTAATAACTTGAACGTTAGTATGTCCTTTCATCACGCTTTTTCACCTCTTCAATACTAATAACCTCAATGGCATTATAGGGCATACCTGTTTCTAGTTCACTGAAAAAATAGAACAAGTCAACCTACCACCCTGGATTGCCGCGCTGCCGCTCGCAAGGACGAGTAAGAGAGCACGTAAGCCATTGAAAGGCAATGCTTCTGTTATGGTGTACCCGTTAGTTTATTACTCAGTACGGTTTGCTTTCACAAGAAATGATGAACGCCCAAGCACATCCGAAAAAATTCACACACTCTCTCAGTAGCTTACAACCCCTCTTATTCGTCGTTGCGAGCAGCCTGCGTCATCCGTTCATTTTTTGTGGTAAAGGTACGTCTGCTGAATGATGAACGTCCAAGCACACGCTAAAAAAATCATTCTACATCAACTTGTTACGCACCACCTTAGTCGTCGTTGCGAGCGGCAGCGCGGCAATCCAAATTAAATCCTAGGAAAGTTTAAACCACGAAGCTATGGACTCTGCACACATAGCGCCTTGCCTTGTTCAAGAGAAGGCATACCCATACGTCACGCATCAAAAAAACAGCGACACGTCAGCCCGCCACCCTGGATTGCCGCGCTGCCGCTCGCAAGGACGAGTAAGAGAGCACGTAAGTCATTGAAAGGCAATGCTTCTGTTATGGTGTACCCGTTAGTTTATTACTCAGTACGGTTTGCTTTCACAAGAAATGATGAACGCCCAAGCACATCCGAAAAAATTCACACACTCTCTCAGTAGCTTACAACCCCTCTTATTCGTCGTTGCGAGCAGCCTGCGTCATCCGTTCATTTTTTGTGGTAAAGGTGCGTCTGCTGAATGATGAACGCACAAGCACACCCTAAAAAAATCATTCTACATCAACTTGTTACGCACCACCTTAGTCGTCGTTGCGAGCGACAGCGCGGCAATCCAAATTAAATCCTAGGAAAGTTTAAACCACGAAGCTATGGACTCTGCACACATAGCGCCTTGCCTTGTTCAAGAGAAGGCATACCCATTTGTCATTTATTAAAAAAATAGGATAAGTCAGCCTACCACCCTGGATTGCCGCGCTGCCGCTCGCAAGGACGAGTAAGAGAGCACGTAAGCCAGTGAAAGGCAATGCTTCTGTTATGGTGTACCCGTTAGTTTATTACTCAAGATGGTTTGCCTTCACAAGGAATGATGAACGCACAAGCACATCCGAGTAAGGTGGCACGTAAGCCATTGAAAGGCAATGCTTTTTTTAGACGGGCTTACCCTGCGCGGAATCAATCCGCGCGGACAGCGATTTAACCTAAAATCAGCAGT
Source organism: Gammaproteobacteria bacterium (assembly GCA_965230455.1). Lineage (GTDB taxonomy): Bacteria > Pseudomonadota > Gammaproteobacteria > CBDDKY01 > CBDDKY01 > CBDDKY01. The sequence continues at coordinate 452,643 of CBDDKY010000003.1, read as the reverse complement.
AAATCGCATCTTTTTGGTGTAACAGATTGATTTAGATAAGGAAACTAAAAAGGGAAATAAGCAATGACTGCCACAGACATCCTGTCGCAGTCCTTCTGATTTTAGATTAAATCCCCACGCGACAATGCTTAAGCAGCTTTATCAAAAGGCTTAACGTTAATGTCTTTGGAAAATTTATGGGCTTTCCATAAATCATACTGTGCTTGCATATTCATCCAGTAATCAGGAGAGGTTTCAAAGGCTTTAGCTAATCGAATAGCCATTTCTGCGCTAATCCCTGACTGCTGATTCACTAAGCGCGATAGTGCTTGGCGAGTAATACCCAGATGTTTAGCCGCATCGGTTATAGATACCTCTAAAGGCTCTAAATACATGTCCCATAGTATTTCTCCAACATGGGGGGGGGTGTGCATCATCATACTCTATCTCCTTAATTTACCATCTTGAAAAATAAATGTAACGCGCCAATTTTTATTAACCCACACGGCATGCTCTTTTTTACGATTGCCCGTTAGGGCATGGCAGCGTAGAGGCTTAACACTTTGAATATCCTCAATGACAGTTGCTGCATTGAGGATAGTTAATATTTGTCGTAGCTTTTTAGCATATTCGTGTTTGATTTTTTTAACTCGACTATCAAGTTTTTGACGCTGTAGGCTGAATTCTGTATTATTTTCCGCACAAATTTATATCAGGGTGCGACACGGGATGATTATAGGCGAAGGATTACCATTCATAAAAGATTATGTAGAATTACTCAATGATGCTATCAAGCAGCATTCTCCAGAACAGAAATTGAGCAAGCTACAGTGTTACTGGTTATCCTTTGTCATATTGGGCTTAATCATTACTAATTCATTATGCTGGGCTCGATTTGAGCGATTTAGTTGCGGAAAATATAGTGCAGCAGCCATGTGTTGGATGTTTAAAAAAGCAAGAATTGCGTGGGAGTTATTGTTAAAAGCCAGCGTTATTAAATTAATAGAACGATATGGCATTAAATCAGGCGTGCTTGTGATTGATGACACAGATAGTGAGCGCTCTAAAAACACAACAGAAATTGCAAAGGTGCATAAAATACGTGACAAAAAGCATGCTGGTTTTTTTAGTGGCCAAAACATTATTTTTTTACTATTGGTCAGTGATACGTTAACGATTCCTGTTGGTTTTAGATTTTATGAACCAGACCCAGATATTTCAGCATGGCGTAAAGAAGATAAACGACTAAGAAAGAAGGGTATACAAAAAAAATACCGGCCAAAAATGCCGGGGCGCAATCCAAATTACCCAACTAAAATATCATTGGCAATAGAGGCACTTAGTGACTTTACGTCTAATTTTAGTGACTTAAAAATCAAAGCTGTAATTGGAGATACTTTTTATGGCAACAAAGAATTTTTTGATGGTGCTGTCGCTGCTACTGGACAAGCCCAGGTATTAAGTCAGATTAAAAAAACTCAACTGATTAATGTTAATGGTCGCTTTATTCAGGTACAAAAGTTTTTTGAAAACTACCAGGGTAAAACTGAAGAAATCACACTGCGTTTTAATAAAAAGAAAATAACTTATCGCGCTGCTAAATTTAAGGTAAAGGCACATAATAAAAGGTTGCGCGTTATTGCATTAAAATATGAAGGTGAAGAAGATTATCGCTATCTAGTTGCCAATGATGCAACTTGGCTTGACGTTGACATTATAAAAGCCTATTCGCTCCGTTGGCTTGTGGAGGTTTTTATACAAGACTGGAAATCCTATGAAGGATGGAACCAGCTGGCTATGCAAAGAGGTGTTGATGGCTCAGAGCACGGATTGTTAATCAGCCTCTTGAGTGACCATGCGCTCCATTTTCATCAGGATCAAACGGACTTGCATAAAAACAAAGGTCTAGCAGCTACGGTTGGATCGCTACGAGAGAAAGTCATGATGGAGTCGTTGACTGCTTTTATAGAGGAAATTGTCACAAGTGAAGACCCACAGGCTATGTTTAAAAAATATACGGATAAAATTTCTCAGCTTTTTCAACTTAAAAGTTCCGTAAAACATATGCGTGGTGCTGATATAGGAGCACTTCAAATGCTAGATGCGTGATGAAAATTTCAAAAACTTGATAGTCGAGTTTAACTTTCCCTTTTAAGTAAAATTCTTCTAACCCTTTGTGTCTAAAAGACTTTATCATTGTATTTTTCCTGGGTATTTTCTCATTTACCCCTCTAATTATGGCAAAAGCTGCAGGGTCTGTAAAGTGTCAAGTTTCAGGTTCATTTGGCTTTGCAATCTTCTTTTAGCATTTATAGGGACATAATTCAATAAGATTGTTCCTTTAGCAGTAATTCCCAGCGGGAATGCTTACCCTTTCAATTCAGATTTCTTTTTTTATTCGATAAACACACCGCCTTTGCCCAGTAACAATATGGGACTCACGAGTTATGTTTATATTCTTATCCGCTAATGCTTGTCGAAATAGTTGTAATTCAGACTTACAAAGCGCCTGACATTTTTCAGCGGCAGCACAAATAGGGCAATGATTTTCAATTAATAAAAAGCTGCCGTCATCACACTTTTGATACTCTGCCATATAGCCTTCATTATCTCTTAGCATGACAAGCTCCGCTATTTTTTTTTCTAGGCTTTTATATTTGCTTAGCTTTTGTTGATAGATAGCTAACATTTTTTGTTCTCTTTGACTAATAATTTTATCAACGCCCTTGTTGCCAAAAGCTTGCCTGACTGCATCTAACAACTCTAGGGTTAAATGAGCGTGAGTATTTGGGAAGCGATCCTCAGCTATTTTAGCTAATTGCCAGTATTGTTTTGGGCGCCCGACGCCGGCCTTTTTATGATGAGACGTTATTAAGGATTTGCCCTCTAACTGCTGTAGATGCTGCCTGGCGCCCATGGAGGTCATGCCCAGAGTATCTGCGAGTAGTTGAGCGGTTTGTGGCCCCTTTGTTTTTAAAATAAATAGTATTCTATCATCGATTTTTTGTTTTAGCATTGGACACCCTTATAATTAATAAAGCTTTTACTTTACAAATAAAGCTAAGGCGGATATGATAACATATCTTACTGATAAGGAGGTGCTGTAATGGCAAAAATAGCAATTATTTATCATAGCGGCTTTGGTCATACGCAAAAGCAGGCGGAGTCTATTTTAAAGGGTGCTTTATCTGTTGAAAATATTAAGGCGTCATTGATTTCAGTGACAGAAGCCATAGAAAAAATCAGTACTCTCAAGGATTTTGATGCCATGTTGTTTGGCTCACCAACCTATATGGGATCGGTTTCTGCTGCGTTTAAAGCATTTATGGAAAAAAGCACTGATGTCTGGTTTGCACAAGCTTGGAAAGATAAGTTAGCCGGAGGGTTTACGAATTCATTATGCTTAGATGGCGACAAGTTTAATGTACTTATACAATTGCTTACCTTTGCCTCACAACAGGGGATGCTGTGGTTGCCGCTGGGGATTAGTAATGAATCTGCGGCTAATGACAAAACAACAGGCGCCATCAATGCGATTAATCGTACCGGTGCTAGCCTTGGTCTCGTCGCCCAATCTGAAAATGATAGCCCGGAGGTGACGCCAGGAATTGGCGACTTAAAAACAGCAGGGCTCTATGGTGAGCGTTTTGCACGAGCGGTGTTAAGGTGGCAAAGAGGTGCTGCAAATAATAACGATGGCTAGTAAAATTTATTAAGAGGATAGGCTCATGTTAGAAATTGCTGGAATTGATCATGTGGTTTTGAAAACAAATAAGCTAAATGATATGCTGAATTTTTATTGTAACCTATTAGGTTGTAAGCTTGAGAAGCAACAACCTGCTATAAAACTAACTCAATTACGTGCAGGTATTTGCATTATTGATCTCATTGAGGTTGATAGGCAGGTTAGCGATGAGCAAACAAATATGGATCATTTTTGTTTGCAGATAAAAAATTTTCATTATGAAGCTCTCAAAAATTTTTTAACTAAAAATGGTATTGCTGTAAGCAGCTATGGCAAGCGTTATGGAGCAGAAGGTTATGGCATGTCTTTTTTTGTTAAAGATCCCCAAGGTAATTCTATTGAGCTGAAAGAGAGCAAACCATAAAAAGGATAAAAAATGCAAACTAAAATCGTCTTTATTCCCAGCAACGGTGGTGGGTAACTACTCTCCCCCCATTTCATCAATTTCTCCATTAAGGGCCATTTGAATAGCGATAAGTGGATTAATCTCTTTGTTGACCATGGTTTGTAGGTAACTGGTGATCCAATAGGCCTCGGCATATAATTTAGTTCGAAAGCATCCCGACACTTTTTGCTTTACTTTAGCCATTCGCAAATCGCGTTCAGCTTAATTGTTGGTGAAGGCCACATGGGGATCCTTTGCGAAACGCAAGTATTGATAGCTCATGTTTTTTAAATCAGTCCCACAGGTTGTGTGCAGCTGATTTTGCAATACTGCCTTTTTTACCATTAGCTTTTTTAGGAATAGCTGACAGCTCAAAAACCTAAAACTCAAACGCTACGGGTATAGTTCTGGTTACTGTTTTACTGCAGTCGCCAGCATTCTTACCTGCAAACTGTGTAATAATTAATTTTTTAGGTTTAATAATAAGATTTTTAAGTCCTCCTGTGCATCGGTCTCCTAAGTCTATATGCTGAGTCATGCGTAACATTGCTGTTTGTGCTTGATAAATAATCTGAAATAAAAACAAAGATTCAAATTGACCACTACCGCCAGTATTTTCAACACCCAAAATAACAAAACTTCCTTGTTGAGTTTTTCCTAGCACGCGATATGAATAACTACCGTTACCTGTTTTTTCCGTTGCATGGTAAAAGTTATAATTAAACTTAATCGCTACACCTTGCTGCTTTATACTACAACGCGTTAAATTTATTTGCTGAGTAGCTGCTGTATTCATGTCTCCTAAACCAGGAAAAAAAGGAGCAAGGCACAGAGGATGAATAGGTTTGTTTTTATAGAGAAATGTACTGGGAGCAGCAATAGCAGAATGTATAAGTAAGCTGCAGCCTATTACTACGAAAGCAAATTGGATTAAGGATAGTTTCTTACACATATAAAAAGTCTTAATTCTAAAAATTTTTTAAGCAGCCCTTGCTGCAAAAACCTCATTAGGCGTTAAATAACCCAATGACTTTCGTGGAAAGTCATTTATTTGTTTTATTTTGCTCATGACGTGGATCCTAGGAATTGGGTAAACAATAAGAATAGCCAAAGTGACCAGATTTATGCCCCATGCTAAGGTAATCGCCAGGCGTGGACGAACTTATGCCAACAAAGCCTATTTTGGCTAAACAGCTTTTTTGCTTAATGGTTTTATTTTCAACTTTGAACTATTCTTACTGATTAACCAAACATCATACTGGACTTGTAAGTTAACCCACATATCAATGCTCGTGCCTAATAACTTAGAAAGCCTTAGAGCCATTTCAGGGCTTAAGCCGTTATGACCGTTCAGGAGCCTTGATAGCGATGTGCGAGTAACGCCGAGTCGTTCAGCGGCCTCAGTAACAGACAAACCAGCACCGTCAACTAAAACATCTTTAACGTGTTCACCAGGATGTAGGGGCTCATGCATTATCATAAAGCACCTCAATGAGAGTCTAAATAATCTACTAATATGGCATCATTATTTTCAAATTTATAAATGACCCGCCAATTTTCGTTAACGGTTATAGAAAAGCAACCTTTCATGTCACCTGTTAGGCGATGAAATCGCATACCCGGTAGCTCAAGGTCTTCAGCCTGCACAGCGGCATTAAGTCTTTGTAAAATGAGCTTCAATCGTTTTTTATGGCTGGGCTGGATCTTGCTTGCAACTCCAGTTTCAAAAAAATTTTTAAGCCCTTTATGTTGCCATGTTTTTATCATTTTGTTAACTGTAGCGTAACGGTACACAGAAGTCAAATATTCTAGCCGTGGAGTAGAGAGGTTAAGCTATTTTTACCCTAAAATCCTCAGTTGAAATCGTCGCGAGGCCGACTTAGTTGCTGAAGATAAAGGATTTTTCTCAATATTTTTTGTGAAAGCGTATCACCCATACGGTGAATAAAAAATATTGAGAAAAATCCTTTAGATTCGGTGAGTTAGGCGGCCGCAGTAGATTTCAACTGAGGATTTTAGGTTTATATAAGCGAACGGTTTGTTACATTCAGAAGAAACAAATATGCTAATCGTTTTGATGGGAGAGATGTGCACGGCAAAGTTACTTCCGATAATTTCCAATAGGGGAAGTAACATGAGCGTTTATTGACGTTGAAATATCCTTGCTTGATATTTTATCTAGGCGATTCGTTTCCCGTTTTTTATCCGCTTGAAGTTGTTCTCTGCGCTTGAGTAATTGGCCTATCTTTTCAGTATTTTCACTCAGTTGTAAACTATCAGCCGCAGGCTTCAATCGGCACCCATAATCTGTTAATACCTGAGCATCAAGCTTATCAGTTTTCGCCAAGAGTCCCCGTGATTTAGCAAAATGCCTAACTTTATTTGCGTGAGCGACATGAACCGGAAGCATGGCTTGATGACAAGCGCGTACTATTCTTTGTTCATACCCCCCGGTTGCTTCACATACAACCAGGGCTAAGTCATTATTGGCATGCAACATTTTCAACTGTTCAACAACTCGGCCGTTCGCTCCCGAGATTGTCTCCTGGTTTGATTTCGCCTACGCGGGAAACCCGCGTAGGCTACCAAAGGGGAAAATTGCATTTTTCCCCTGCCTGTGCCCCCTTGGGTACCTGTGCCCTCTTGGGTATGGAAACCCCATCGCCTTTGCCTCGGGGGCTAGCCCCCGAGGTTTCTCACTTTTAATGAGCTTGTTAATACCCGACGTGGTATTACCATATTTTTGCACGTCTCCTAACCAATCAACATCCAGGACAGCTTTACTAATGTACCCGTATAATTTCCCATTAAAAATACTCTATGATAGACTGCACAATAGGTCAGCGTTTTCCATACTTGTGAGTTAATTCGAGGCTTAATCCTCTTACATCTATTCGGAACGTTGCTAACCAACAACGAGACGGCTTCTCATGACTATTCAACGGTGCTTATCACCATGTTACGAACCGAGATAGCCGTCTCCCCCACGGGACTTGATCAGATTACCGTGGGCACATTAGACATACAAGTTACTATTTTCAAAACAAAAAAAAATAGGATGGGTTCTAATATGAAAATTGAAGAAGTAGAAAATTTTATAAAATTTCTGTATGAGTTTAATGTTCACTACGGAAAGTATTTAGATGTCAATGAATCAAGTGACACAAATAAAGAAAAAGAATCAGCTAGATTATATTTAAATCTATTACTAGGCGTTACTTTATCCCACGGTGATTTAAAAGATTATAGTCAAGAAAATGACTTCAATAATTGGTTGAGATGGAATTATTACACCATTTTAGACTGGATAGATGTTCTATCTTTAGATGAGGATGGGAAACCTATCAAAAACCTTGTCATTTTAAAAGCTGAAATTAGAGAGCGCTATAAAGAACTAAACAAGGTTATTGATACTACGGATTTCAATGAAAATGCAAGCAAAATACTAGATATAGAATCTCTACTTAACGAATTTAAGCAGTCGTTAAGAATTATTAGCAAACCAACTTTGTCTTCAAAAAATAAAGACCGAGTATTCGAAATATCGAAATCCCATTTTGTTTCTATTATAAGGACAATAGTTTCAAGCAAAAATCGCTATTGGTATGAGAAGCTAAAAACAGAGTTAGAAAAATATTATGCAGAACTTGTGAATATTTTTAAGGGTCACAATTGTCAATTAGAGCTTCGCAATGAATGGAATGATTTTCTTAAAAATTCAGAAATTGTTTTTCCTAACGAAGAAAAGTTGGAAAACACATTACGAAATGTAATTAACTTGAAATTAGAAGAATACAGCATTAGATTGCATGAAACTTTTTTACAGCAAATTTATCGTAAAGCCGGAGAGTTTTACGATAAAATCAAAGGCACGTTAAAAAACATCAGAGATGAAGCGTTTGAACTTTCTAGTATTCTAACTAATCCCATCAGGCACCCCATTGATACTGCTAAAAATTTAGGTTACGCCATTTCACATCCACTCGAAACAGCTAAAGATGCTTGGGAATGGGTTAAAGACAATCCTAAAAAAACGCTTGCAGTAGGACTGGGAGCCATTGGCGCAGGTATAAGTATTGGTTTGATCATTGGCTTTACAGGAGGAATAGCCTTTGGTGTTTTTGCAGGTAGCGCTGGCATTGTTGCCAGTGAAGTTCTTGTTGCAGCCGGTGTTGCATCATTGCTCGGTATAGGTGGAGGCTTGATAGGAGGTGCGCTTGCGGGAACAGCGGGTATTGCTGCAGCATCAGCTAACGCACAGCAATTAATGTTAGAACATGCGGATACCCAAATAAAAGCTGAATTAGAGGCCAACAAAAAGCTAATCCTTGACAATGAGACAGAAAGTATTCTCATAGAAAAAGAGGCCCGTAAAGCAGCAAGAGAAGCAAAAAGAAAGCATCGCGAGAGGAAAGCCCAAGAGGAAAAGAAAGATGAATCAGAGCTTAATGAGGATACAAAACTAAAAAGAGATGAATTTGAAAAAGGGGCTGAAAATTTAAAAGAATATAGGGACTCTATTACAGCACAGCTCATAGAACTAAACGAAAGAAAACAAACAATAAATATAATAAAAGCAAAGCAACGAGAAAATTTTGAAAAAATATCAAAAAGACAACGTGACTGTCTTACAGAGATAGAAGTTTCCTATACACCATTGTTTAAGAAAAGCCAAATTTTGATGCCAACAGAAGTTAAGAACTTCTGTTTGAAGCAAAATATTCTTGGTTTTACTCCTATAGAGGGTGATGGAAATTGCTTTTTTAGAGCGGTGCTAAGTGCTAGAGGAGAGCCCCCAGAGAATCATATTATTTTAAGGTTAAAGGCTATCAGTTATATGATGTGCAATGCAGATAAATTTAAACATATTTTCTCGAATGATAAGTCATTAGGTACGCTAGAAGAATATATTGGAAAAATGAGCCAGCAGGGAGTATGGGCAGATGGCCCTATTATTGAAGCAACAGCTTTATGTTTAAACTGCAAAATAGACCTCATTGATTTAAAGAAAGGAGAATCTGGCAATATAAAGCCCCCAACAAAGTTTACGGTATCATCTCCTGAAAGCGCTATAGACGACATCTTACTTTTACGAGTTAATGATAACCATTACCATGCAACTGCAAACACAGTTTTTGCTAGTGTCGATGAGCAGACTACTGACACAATGAGCACATACCCGTAGCGTTTGAGTTTTAGGTTTTTGAGCTGCCATCTGCCAACCACCTTTGAATGATTTTTCCCTAAAAAAATCGTCGGGTAGAAATAGCTACCATCCTCTTTTTTTAGGGAAAAATCATTCAAATCTAATTGACATCTGGCGCTCAAAACAATAGCGTGCTCCATGGAAAGCTTAATGCAACACCTAAATTCCGCAGTAGATTTTAACTGCGGAATTTAGGTTGATAACTTACTTCGAGTTAAACTCCTCTCCCACGTTCGGCATAACCGACCGCTTCTTTTAAATGAGACAATCCTACATGCTCACAACCGGCCATGTCTGCAATGGTGCGACTGACTTTGAGCAACCGGTGATAAACACGCGCTGATAGTTTTAATTTATCCAAGATTTGCAGCAAAAAAGCTTGCTCAGCTTCGCCTAAGACACAAACTGTTTTTAATTGTTGATGAGATAGCTGACTATTACTCATGCCTTGGCGTTGTTGTTGGAACGTGTGAGCTCTTAAGACGCGTGCGCGAATGCTTTGACTGTCTTCCATTGCTGTCTCAGTAGGCTGCAATAATAATTGGCTGGGTAATGGGGTTAAATTAATGTGTAAGTCTATACGGTCTAAGAAAGGGCCTGACAGGCGATTTTTATAACGTTGAATTTGTTGCGGCGAACATCGACAGGCAATATCAGGATGGGTTAATTGCCCACAAGGACAAGGATTCATCGCTGCAATTAATTGAAAATTTGCGGGGAATTTAGCACGTCTTGCAGCCCTAGCAATAACAATATGCCCCAACTCCATGGGTTCACGCAATAACTCTAAAACATGTCTTGAAAACTCTGGCAGCTCATCTAAAAAAAGTACGCCTTGATGGGCAAGAGAAATTTCCCCAGGCTGAGGCGGATTACTCCCTCCGACCAATGCAGCGCCCGAAGCGCTGTGATGTGGCGCACGAAAAGGCCGTTGCATCAGGCTGTGCAGGGTAAATGCTTTACCACAAATAGAATAAACCGCCGCTAAATCTAATACTTCTTTGCGCGTAAGGGGTGGCAAAATAGACGTAAGCCGACTGGCTAATAGCGTCTTTCCAGTGCCTGGCGGCCCTGACATCAATAAACTGTGTCTGCCGGCTGCAGCTAATTCTAAGGCACGGCGCGCCTGTGCTTGTCCACGAACATCGCGCATATCAGGCAGCGTTTGTTGCGCCGGTGATTCAATACCCGTGGAATGGTATGTCATCAAAGGACGTTGACCCGTAAAGTGTGCACAAACATCCAAAAGATGCTTGGCCGCAAATACCTGGCTGTTATCGGGTAAAGCGGCTTCTGGTGCATTTTCTGGGGCAAGAATAAACCGCTTGCCCGCATCGGCACAAGCAATGGCAAAAGGTAAAACCCCGCGCACAGGCCTTAAATGCCCGGTTAGGGCTAACTCGCCTGCGAATTCATAATCTGATAGCTGCAATTCAGGCAGCTGGCCACTGGCGATTAAAATACTCAACGCCATGGCTAAATCAAAACGCCCACCACCGCCTTCTTTAGGTAAGTCAGCCGGCGCTAAATTTACGGTAATCCTACCAAAGGGAAAATCAAAATGACTGTTGAGGATGGCGCTGCGAACCCGATCTTTGCTTTCTTTCACCGCGGTCTCGGGCAAACCCACCATGGAAAAAACAGAGTTCCCCGGCGAAACATGCGCCTCTATACTCACCAGAGGTGCATCTACGCCCAAAAAAGCTCGACTGTGAACAACGGCAACACCCATAACAAATAAACTAAAAAAGAATTTTTAATTAATTTTAAATGTATTTTTTATACTTGTCAAAGCCTGCCCGGTAGGAACTCATTTTGCCTGCTTGCCTTCTAATTGTCCCAACTGTTTTTCAAGCTGCTCTATTTTCTCGCGTGTTCTAGCCAATACTCTACACTGCGCATCAAACTCTTCTCGCGTTACTAAATCTAAACGTGCAAAAGTGCTTTGCAAAATGCTGCGAAAATTACGCTCTACATCTTTGGCTCCCTGGCGCATACCTTCTGGAATAGCATTCAATAAGTTCTGGGCTAAATCATCAAATATCTGTGGATCTAACATATTTCTAATCCTCTACGTTGCTTTTCTTCGCTGTAATTTGTGCCAATGCTTCCGGCCCTAAACGCGGCCCTCGTATGGAAACCACCTGGGCTGCAGCAAAATTAGCAAACCGAATGGCCTCCACTACGCTTTGCCCCACACTCAACCCATAAAGCACAGAACCAGCAAACACATCTCCTGCTCCCACCGTATCTAGAGGTTTGCAAGGGAAGCCTGGTACATGCGTCACCTGTGTTCCTTGACATAGGTAAGCACCTTGCTCGCTGGCGGTAATGATAATGGTTTGTGCATAAACGCTTAACGCCTTGGCCATAGCCTGCCTATCCGTATGGCCAGTGAAAACTTCAGCTTCTGCTATATTACAAAATAAAATATCCACACCTTCAGCCAATATGGCCAGCAGTTCCTCTCGAAACCCCTCGACGAGTTTAGGATCTGATAGGGTCAAGGCACATTTCACACCCTCTTGTTTAGCTTGGCGACACAGGCTAATGGCGGTCTCGCGAGTAGAAGGTGCACAAACCAAAAAGCCTTCAATATATAAGTATTCACTGTCTGCTAATGCTGCTGCATGCAGCTCAGAAAAGGCTAACGTTTCTGCAATTCCTACAAAGGTATACATCGTTCGCTCGGCATCAGGCGTGGTTAGCACTAAGCACTTTCCCGTATGCCCTGCTTGACGCGTTTGTGATGACCAGGGGGTGTGAATATTCACTGTGCTTAAGTCATCTAAAAAGTGGCTACCTGCTTGATCTGCAGCTACTTTACACGCATAAAAAACGTCAGCCCCTAATTGTGCTACCATCATAGCCGTATTAGCAGCTGACCCACCACAAGCATGCAAAGCTTTTTCGTTGGATAAGACTTCCAATAGTCTATTGTGTTCTACCGTATCAATTAAGGTCATGACGCCTTTTTCCAAGTTATTGTCTTGTAAAAACTCGTCGCTCACCTCGTAACAAATATCCAATAGGGCGTTTCCAATGGAGTAAAGCTGGTACTTTTTTTTCATTTGCTATTCTTACTGTAAAGGTTTAAATGTATAATGCTCGCGGGGCTTCCCGTGCCCCAAGAACTTACTGAGGATATGAAACATACCATGAACACACCTGAAATAGCCATCCTCATTCCAGCCTATAACGAAGCGAGCACCATTGAAGGTGTTGTAAAAAAGGCCTTGATACATAGCGCACAGGTCATCGTTGTTAATGACTGTTCCACCGATGAAACGGCAACGAAACTTGCCCAATTATCGGTCACCGTGATTAACCATGAAACAAACCAAGGTAAGGCTGCAAGCCTCATGACGGGTATTGAATACGCATTGCAACAACCAAACCTCTCTGCTGTCATTACCTTAGATGGCGACGCTCAGCATGACCCCAATGATATTCCCCTGATGCTTGCAGCTGCCACAGCGCATGCTAAACATATTATCATTGCCGCACGCCTTAACAATCGTCAGCAAGCGCCCAGAGCACGCCGCTATGCTAACAATATCGCTGACCTCTTCATTGGTTGGGCAGCCGGCACACCCATTGTGGATTCACAATCGGGGTTTCGCTACTACCCTCGCGACGTTTTGGAGCATATCAACCTTTCTCATGACAAAAAGCATGCCTTTGTTTTTGAAAGTGAAGTGTTGATCGAGAGCGTTTGGCAAGGCTATAACATTGCCGCTATTCCCATTGCATCTTGTTACCCCGCAGACCGACGCGCCAGCTATTTCAATCCCAGCTTGGATGTCACTAAAATTGTTTGGATGGTGAGCAAACGTCTTTTTAAGCGTTTCATGCATCTCGGTGGGCTTTTGCGTAGCATCACAAGAAGACCCACTATTTTCAGGGCCTAAGTACCCTCTTCAGCGGCGACGTCCATGGCCGCAACAGGCGCTGGCAACACACCACGGTAAAAGTATTTGTGTCCTAGCAGCAATAAAATAAAAGCTAAAACCGTCCCGTACTGCTTTAAGAAACTTACCAAGGAAAAATCTACGAAAACGTGAGCGCCCTGCCCTATGATAATAAAAAGGATAAAGCCGATAGACAGCAAAGGTGCGTAAGGGAAAAATTTAGCACGATAGCGCAGGCTTGTTGTATCGCCTTTCAAGATTTTTTTACGAAAACAATAATGACTCAGTGCAATACCAAACCATGCCAAAAACCCGCACAAAGAAGAGATCGTCAACAACACGGCAAATAACGCCCCATTCGCAACAAAAGAAGAAAGCAACGCTACAGAACCCACCAACGCAGTAATCATCAAGGCGAAAACAGGAATACCTTTACGCGTAGTCTTGGCAACAAATTTCGGTGCTTGTCCCGTAGAGCCCATGTACCATAACGTTCGGCTAGAGGCATACATGCTGGCATTAGCCGCGGAGATAATCGCCGTTAAAATAACGGCATTAATAATATCGGCCGCAATACCATGCCCTAAATAACTCTCAAAAACCAACGTAAAAGGACTGGACTTCACACTGGTTTGATTTGCCAGTTGGGGGTCGTTAAAGGGTATTAACAAACTGATTAATAAGGTGGATAAAATATAAAATAATAATAACCGCCAAAATACGTTTCTTACCGCTTTAGGAATAGTTTTTTGTGGATCTTTGGCTTCGCCCGCAGTTACCCCAATGAGCTCACACCCCTGAAAGGAAAAACCAGCCACCAAAAACACCGCCAAAAACCCCTTAAAACCATGATGGAAGGGCCCATCTTGAAGAAATAAATTAGTAACACCCCAGTGCGGCGTCTTAAACAATAGCAAGGTACCCAACACAATGAATAAGATGATGACGGCCACCTTAATAAAAGACATCCAATATTCTGTCTCACCATAAACCCGTACAGATAAAATATTTGCCGCCATAATCAATACAAAAAACATCGCAGAAAACGTAAACGCTGAAACATCAGGAAACCAAAACTGCATGACAATGGCGGCTGCAGAAATTTCGGCCGCAATGGTAATAGCCCAATTGAACCAATAGTTATAGCTCATGGCGAAACCAAAAGAAGGACTGACATAATACGATGAGTACTCACAAAAAGAGCCGGTGGTAGGGCGATGAATAGCAAGCTCACCCAGGCTTGTGATTAAGAAAAAAACCATCAATGAAATCAAGCTATACGCCAATAAAGCTCCGCCAGGACCCGCCACATGCAGGGCATAACCACTGGCCAGAAATATCCCCGTTCCAATGGAGCCACCCAAGGCAATCATATTCATATGCCGGGTTTCTAATTTTCTGAGTAACATAGGTATTTTCACCTTGAACAAGCACCAATGGGAATGGATTTTAACAGATCCTCTTCAGCTTCTAAACTATTAGATGTTATAATGGGGCATGGAATAGCTGATTTTGCAGAAAAAATGGACAAGAAAACAAACACAAAACTAAAAAAAGTTTACGCACAACTCAATGATGACCAAAAAAAGCGTCTGCAAGAGATAAGAAGCACCCTAGATTGGCTAAGCACCCACTTCCCTAAGGCTTTTGCTCAGGACCCCAAAGCTATCAAAGCGCTTAAGATAGGTATTGATAAGGATATTATCGCTACTTTTTCTGCAGAAACGGTGATTTCTAAATCGAAGCTTAGACAGGCTATTAAATACTATACAGGCCACCACTGTTACCAAAAACTTTTACAAACACAAGGTTCTCCTCGCATCGATCTAGAGGGTAAGGTGATTGATAGCGTTTCTGCTGAACATGCTGAAATGGCGCGCACCCTGGCGGAAAAACGTAAAAAGCCAACACGGCCACCAAAAGCGCCTCGGCAGGCTACGGCTCGCAACGCTAAGACCGGTAGAAGCCAACCCTTTAAAAATACGCCGGTGATCAAGGTCAAGCGCCGCCGCAAATTCAGCCGCACGGTTGACTAGGGCCTGTTGACAATTCATTTTTGCAAGCGAAGTTTGGAGAAACGACGGGCAAATCCATGGTTATTTGAGGCAGCATAGTGAACTATGTAACGAAAATAACCGCGGATTTGCACTCGTTTTATTCAAACTGCAGCGTGAAAATGAATCGTCAACAGCCCCTAGGTATTTCTGCAGCATTGCGGTAAAATGGGGCTAATACTGAACACTGGGGCTTGTAATGCCATGTTTGATTTAAAAACCTCCCTTGCTGACGCTGATGCCGAACTCTACTCTGCTGTTGCTAAAGAGGCACAGCGCCAAGAAGACCATATAGAGCTTATCGCGTCAGAAAATTATACCAGCCCCTCTGTTATGCAAGCACAGGGTTCCATCATGACCAACAAATACGCCGAGGGCTATCCCGCCAAGCGTTACTATGGTGGCTGTGAATACGTGGACCAGGCAGAAAACCTTGCAATAGAACGGGTTAAGCAGCTTTTTGATGCACGCTATGCCAATGTGCAACCGCATTCAGGCTCTCAGGCGAATGCGGCGGTTTACCAGGCATTACTGTTGCCTGGCGATACAGTATTAGGCATGAACCTGTCGGAAGGTGGGCATTTAACCCACGGCTCAAAGGTTAATTTCTCCGGCAAATTGTATCACTCAGAATGTTATGGTGTGGACCAAAATACCGGTCTCGTGGATTACGTAGCATTAGCTGAAAAGGCAAGCGCCTGCCAACCCAAACTCATCATCGCCGGCTTCTCGGCCTACTCACAGGAGCTGGACTGGGCGAAATTTCGTGAAATTGCCGATGAAGTCGGGGCTTATTTATTAGCTGATATGGCCCATGTGGCAGGATTAGTGGCCACAGGCCTTTATCCCTCTCCATTGCCCCATGCTCATGTGGTTACCTCCACCACTCATAAAACCTTGCGCGGTCCTCGTGGCGGCATCATTCTTTCCAACGAGGATGATGATTTTACCAAAAAACTGAATTCCGCTATTTTTCCTGGCTCTCAAGGTGGGCCGCTCATGCATGTGATTGCAGCAAAAGCCGTTGCTTTTAAAGAAGCGCTGCAGCCGGCATTTAAAGGCTATCAGCAACAGGTTATCAAAAATGCCAACGTGATGGCTGATGTATTTACAACCAGAGGCTATCCCGTGGTATCCGGCGGCACGAAGAATCATTTATTACTGATGAGTTTTATCGGTCGAGAACTAACCGGCAAAGATGCTGAAAAAGCCTTAGACCAAGCTCATATTACCACCAATAAAAATACCGTACCTGGTGAGCCTCGTTCACCCTTTGTCACCAGTGGGCTGCGCGTTGGTACTCCCGCCGTAACCACACGTGGTTTCAAAGAAGAAGAGATGGAGACGTTGACCCACTGGATGTGCGATATTCTCGATGACATCAGCAACGAACACGTCTTAGTGGATACGCGAGAAAAAGTGATGGCGCTTTGTCAGCGTTTTCCTGTTTACCAAGGCTGTTAAACGCATGCATTGCCCCTTTTGTAACGCGACAGAAACGAAAGTGATCGATTCTCGCCTGGTCAGCCATGGCTCGCAAGTTAGGCGTCGGCGCGAATGCGGGCGCTGTGAAGAACGTTTTTCCAGCTATGAATGCGCAGAACTCGTCATGCCTAGACTCATTAAACGCGATGGCAGTCGCGTGCCTTTTGATGAAGAAAAACTGCGTAATGGCTTGATGCGCGCCTTAGAAAAACGCCCCGTGAGCACGGAAGATTTTGAAGCAGGCATCAGCCGTGTCATGCAAGCCATGCGTGCCAACGGCGAACGCGAAATCACATCCTTTCAGGTGGGGCAATTAGTCATGTCTGAATTAAAACAACTTGATAAGGTTGCCTATGTGCGCTTTGCGTCTGTTTACCGCAGTTTTCAAGACGTTAACGCCTTTCGAGAAGAAATTAACCGCCTAGAAAATCAAGATAAAGAGAGCCAAGAAGCGTGACACAATCTATCAAACCCAGTCATCGCCATCGCGCCCGCTGCCTTGCTCTGCAAGCTTGTTATCAGTGGCAAATGATGGGGGCAGACGCAAGCGCAAGCGATATTCTGGCTCAATTCTTAGCGCACAAACGTTTTGACAAAATAGACGCGGACTATTTCCAAGCTATTTTTCAAGGTGCGGTTAGGCACCATGAGACAGCCCGGCAGGAACTTACGCCTTTATTAGAGGGTCGCACAATCAAAGAATTAGATCCCATCACAGCCAGCATCTTATACTTGGCACATTATGAATTGAAAGAACGCCTGGATATTCCCTATCGTGTCGTTATTAATGAGGGATTAGAGCTAGCCAAACGCTTTGGCCCTGAAGATGGACATAAGTTCGTCAATGGCGTACTCAATGCATTAGCGGAACAATTACGCCCCCTGGAAAAACCCGCCCGTGGAAAATAAGACACTACTGCAATTATGCCGTAAGCCTCAACATTGCCTGGCCTTTGGTCTTGGCTCAGGTCTATTAAATCCCGCACCAGGAACCTGGGGAACCCTCATGGGGTTGCTGTGTTATTTGGGCCTACAGTTCCTGCCTATATCTATTTATTCGCTAGTCACGCTCTTGGCAACCTTGCTGGGTATTTGGCTGTGTGGCGCCACTAGCCGAGCGCTAGGTGTGCACGATCATAAGGCCATTGTCTGGGATGAAATGTGCGGCTATTGGATAACCATGCTTGGCGCGCCAGTAACCGTTGGGCATATAGTAGCAGGTTTTGTATTATTTCGTTTTTTCGACATTGTTAAACCCTTCCCTATTAGTTTTTTGGATAAAAAATTAACGGGCGGCTTGGGTATTATGCTGGATGATGTAGCGGCAGGGCTTTTGGCTGCAGCTTGTTTGTTTTTATTTTTTTAAGACATCTTTCAGGCTACCATACTCATAAACAAAGCCTAAATCACGCAAAGCATGGCCCGTCACGTGCTGCCCATTTAATAATAATTCATCGCCCATTTGCCCAAATAATAGTTTAACAACGCTCTTGGGCATCACCAGAAAATAAGGCCGCTGTAAAACCTTTGCTAGAACTTTTGCAAATTCATGTTGGCTCACCACCTGTGGCGCCACCACATTAAATACCCCGGCAGCCTCGGGTTGTTGCAATAAAAATTTAATGGCAGCTACCACATCGGATAAAGCCACCCAAGAAAAAGGCTGTTCACCTGAACCAAGTCTAGCGCCCAAGCCACATTTAAACGAAGGCAACAGCTTCGCCAACGCACCCCCACGTTTAGACAATACCACAGAAAACCGTAATACAGTCACGGACACACCCGCCTGCTTTGCTTTATGTAAAGGGGCTTCCCAGGCTTGCCCCACTTGACTCAAAAAATCCTCTGGCCTATCGGGCAATGCACTTTGCTCGGTATAAATAGTTTCTTTTTGCTGTTTGATTGTTTTTTGCAAACCATAAATCCCAATGGCACTGGCACTGATTAACCGCGGCGCATCTGCACCCAGCTCAATACACAACCCAGTCAATTGCTCGGTGGTTTGCACACGGCTTTGTAAGATACGCTTTTTCTGCGCCAAGCTCCAGCGCTTCTCGCCAACATTCTCACCCGCCAAATTAATAACCACAGCAAAGTTTTTTAAATCTTTTGCGGTGAGTTTATCCCAGGTGAATGCTTGTAGGTTTGAAAATAAAGCCTGTAATTTATTTTTATCACGACCCAACACGCTTAACGCATGTTCTGTTTGCAGCGCTTCTACTAACGCTTGACCAATCATACCACTGGCACCGGCAATTAAAATATTCATTGCATTATTGCCCTATATGTAATTCATTAACGTTAATAATTGTGGATAAGGATTCAAATAAAAGCTGTCTTCAATATATGCATCAGGATAATGTTTAAAATGATGTTTCAATAATGTAATGGGAACAATTAACGGCACAACCTCATCATAATATAATTGAATAGTCTCCGCGAGTTCGGCTTTATCTTTCGCGGTGATATTATCTTTTAGATAACCTTGAATATGCTGTAAAACATTAACATGATTTTTACGCGACGCAGGCTTTTTAATAACCTGCATGAGCTCAGTAATATAACTATCGCGGATATTGGCAAAGTCTTTTTTATTCAGAGCCGCGACCGTTTGTCCCAACGCACGATAAGCTGTCTGCGAATAGCTCATAATGATGAATTTGTGTTGTTGATGAAATTTAATGAGTTCTTTAGACCCACAGGGTGTATTAGCCAACATCATTTGCCAGCGATGATAAATCAAAACACGCTTGACAAAATTTTCTCGTAAAGGTGCATCGTTTAAGCGGCCTTCTTCTTCCACAGGCAATAGCGGCTGACTCTTGATAAATTGCTCGGCATAAATACCTTGCCCATCGTTGAAGGGTATACCTTTTTCACCATAGACTTTTACTTTATAGACGCCACAGCTAGGCGAGCCCTTCTTAAAAATATAACCAGAGATGTCTGCATGCTGCTGACTTTTTTTATCAGCATAGTCTTTTAATGGCTCTGTGACATCGACAGCCTCATCATCACTATTGACAGCCCTAACCTGCCCCGCCACTGATAATAACCGAATGGGCTTACGTGGAAC
This sequence comes from Gammaproteobacteria bacterium, assembly GCA_965230455.1. GTDB lineage: Bacteria > Pseudomonadota > Gammaproteobacteria > CBDDKY01 > CBDDKY01 > CBDDKY01. The sequence continues at coordinate 432,802 of CBDDKY010000003.1, read as the reverse complement.
CCCAAGCCCTATTCCTATCTCTGGGCAAATGGGCAAAAAAGAAAAAACCGCTGATAGCGTATCGGTAATATATCGGCTACGTTTATGGCCACCGTTAAATCTGACCTCCTGCCCTAACAGGCAACTGCTAATACCCACTTTTATCTTTTGGTCATCCATCATTCACCCTCCACCGCCTTAGCGCAACCCTCATCGTTGACCAGCGCCAAAAAAGGTAATACATTGATTAACTCTCGTCGCCATTGTTTTTTATCAGTGTCACTGAAATCTGAAGCGCCTTCATAAATTTTTAAAAACTTCTGCACGCCAAAGCCGTACAAAAACTGAAAACTGGGTTCGTCAGATACAAGATGAGCCATGTTTATCACCCGTTTTTTTATGGACAACGGCTTGTTATATAATATCACAGAATCTATATCAATCAGCCCAAATTTGCCGGGCTCAAGCTGCAAAATGTTTTTAAAATGCAAGTCATGGAAATAAACACCTTGCTGATGTAGCGCTAACAAATAATCTACAAGCGCGTCCAACAAACATCTAGGATCATCAACTGCATTTAATAAGTCTAGAATATTTTCTCCAGCAAGATAAGGGTACGTAACAATATCACACTTAAGCGCCGGACAACGATAAACAGCTTGCACATCCACACATAAAACACCACGCTTTCTTAATTGCATGCTTTGCTTTGCCATGCGCTTCACATAGGGAAATAGTCGATTGGAAAGTTTGCGATGCTTATAAATAAATTTCACCACAAGATTGTCTGAGCGCAATAAAACCTGCGGCCTGGACTCACTGCCTTTTAAGGGGCGCACTTGCTGACATAGCGCGTTGACTTGTTTTTTACTGATGATTTTCAATAAGATTTTTCTCCAAAAGCGGGACATAGTACCGCAGGTGCTGGTATAGCGTTGTTAACGCGTTATCGGTTAATTGTGCATGCCACAAATAACACTGTAGAAAATTTTCAACACCAAATGCATTTAATTGTACATTGTCACTTTCTTTCCTGAGCAAACGCCCAATACTTTTTGCACGCTGTCTGATGGTAAGCGGCCTGCCGCACAACCTGAGACCTCGCATATCGAGCAGAATTAATTTTTCTTGTTGATACAATAAATGACGAAAGTGTAGCTTAGGAAAAAAAACCCCTTTCTCATGCAGGTCTGCAAGATAGGCAGCTACAAAAGGCAAAAAATTAGAGGCATTGCCTTTGTCTGCCAAATATTCAGCAACATTCATACCCTCTTCATAAGCATACAGCATAGCATCGCAACGCAGCGCCGAACAACGCAAAACACGCTCCACGTTGATAGTGCGCACATCCAGAGCATCAAGCTGTCTGACGGTTTTTTTTAAATGACTTAATGGTGAAAAATACCAAAACCAGTTTTTCTTTTCTTTATAACAAAGCTTAAGCACTTTATTTTGCGGCAATAACAAGAGTTGTGGACGCACTATTTTCCCCGGCAAAAATCGAGCCTTTTCACAAAGCGCCTTTAACTGTAAGATAGACATGTTTGGCAGCTTATGGAAACACATTCTTCAAACACCTAATTTTTTGATAAAGCGATTTTGCTGTTTTACTGTAAAACCTGCCGCTTCAACATAGTCATGTAAAAATTTTGCAACACCAAAATGAATAAACACTTGACTTTTTTCTTCAATGCGGAGAAGGCGCTTAATATTCCGAAATCGTTTATGAAAATTTAGCGGCGGCTTATAGATTTTTAATGAAGCAATATCAATAAGAAAAAATGTTCCCTCATCATTCATCAATACATTTTGTAAATGTAAATCCCAAAAAAATACACCTTGTTCATGCAGCCAGGCTAAATAGTGGGCAAACTTTTTCATCAATCGTGATATGTCTTGAGTTTTATTGAGTAAGCTTAAGACGTTTTCGGCTTTTAAATCAGGGTAAGTGACCACATCACAGCCTAGCGCCTGACAATGGAAAGCTTCCTGCACGTTCATGGCAGGAATTCCCATCGCCTGCAAATACTGACTATTCTTTAAAATACGCTTTGCGTAAGGCTTAAAGTAGCTGGATGAAATTAATTTCTTGCGGGCATAAATAAATTTTAAAATCGTTCCATCGGGGCATAGAAGTAATTTAGGCCGCTGCATTGTTCCTTTCAGGTACGTCGCACCTTCACAACGCTGCATCAACATGTCTTTTGATAGATTTTTCACACAACCCCCAACAGTGCTCTAATCACCTTAAGATGTTTTTCTAATGCGCCTTTATTTTCTTGCATCCATGCAGCGGCTTTTTCGCCCATGGCTTTTCGTTGGGCTTTGTTACTTAACAATTCTAAAACTATGTCTGCTAACTGTTCTGCGTTAGCTACTTGTTTGGCTGCATTGATTTTTTGTAGTTTTTTAGTAATTTGTAAGAAATTCTGCACATGAGGGCCTGTGATGATAGGTACGCCTAACGCGGCGGGTTCTAGCACATTGTGTCCCCCAACGGGCACTAAGCTCCCCCCCACAAAGGCAACATCGCTGGCCGCATAAAAAGCTAACAATTCCCCCATGGTATCTCCCACAAAAATTTGTGTCTCTGCTGTAGGCATCAATTGGCTGCTGCGTCGCACATAATGAAAACCTTCTGTCTCACATAAATCAGCAACAACAGGAAAACGTTCCGGATGCCTCGGCACTAAAACCAATAAAGCATCGGGTAAAGCTTGTAACACCTTACGCCAAGCACTGATTATTTGCTTTTCTTCGCCCTCATGAGTGCTTGCTGCCACCAATACCTGTCGTTCAATACCCCACTGTTCGCGCCACCAATGGCCACACTGCTTTATGCCAGCATTAATGGGCATATCAAACTTTAGGTTGCCCGCGACGCTGACACCGGTTGAGCAAGATCTTAGCTGGCTAAACCGTTGCGCGTGGGCTTGGGTTTGCGCCAGAATAGCGGTGATGGCATCCAACATCATGCGAGTAAAACCACCCAATCGTCCATAACCTCTAGCGGATGAAGCAGACAAACGCGCATTAGCCAATAAAACAGGAATGGCTTGTTGCTCACATTTGGCTAATAGGGTTGGCCACAACTCTGTTTCCATAATAATGAATAGTTTCGGTTTAATGCGACGCAAAAAGCGGCTCACCACATCCGGCAAATCATAGGGTGCGTAGACATGAAAAACTCGACCGCCCAATAATGTGGTCACGCGCTCTGAGCCTGTTGGCGTCGTGGTCGTCATAGTAATAGGAAGCTCAGGATATTGCGTTAGCAGTTCCTCTACCATCGGCATGGCTGCTAAACTTTCACCCACGGATACGGCGTGTACCCAAATGCCTTGCTGCTGACTCTCCGGCCTATTAAAAATAGCAAAGCGTTCCAACCAACGTTTTTTGTAAGCCGGTGCACGCCTAGAGCGCCAAAAAAGATAGCCCAATAAACCTGGAATAGCTAAATAATGCAATACATTATAAATATACCTTACCCATCGCCAGGCAGTCTGTTTCGGTTTATGGCAGGCTTTCATCATCAACGTTTAGCCACAATAAACTCTGGGTAAGCTGACATACCATAGTCTACGTGATCAAGCCCCGCCGTTTCTTCATGTTCTTGCAAGCGAATACCCAAAATGGCGTACAAGCTGAATAAGACAACCAAACTTGCAAGAAAAGTCCACGCAAAAATAACGAGAATACCCAATAATTGATGCAACAATTGAATAGACCAAACCCTAGGAAACGTTTGCCATTTCTCGGGTTCGATAAAAACAACACAAAGTAACCCAACAATGCTGCCCATGCCATGGACTGCCACAGCTCCCACGGGGTCATCCAGACGCCAAATATCTAATAATTTAATGGTTAACACCACCAGCAGGCCAGCAATAGCCCCAACCAGTAAAGCTTGTGCAATGTTACTGCCCGTCGGCAATGCAGACATGGCCACAACACCCGCAATAGCACCGTTTAGCATGAGGGTGAAATCTGTTTTTCCCGTAATAAAGCGAGAAACAACCATCGCCATCAGTAAACCACCGGCAACAGCCGCATTAGTGTTTACAAAAACCGCCGCCAAGCTTGCAGCAATGTGCTCATTGATATGCATCACCACACCACCACTGTTGAAACCAAAGCTGCCAAGCCATACAAAAAAACTACCTAAACCTGCCAACGGTAAGTTAGAGCCAGCGTAAGACTTTCGCTGAGACCCATATTTACCACTCCGCGCTTTCACCACTAAAATACCGGCCAATGCAGCACTAGCGCCAGCCAAATGGACAACACCTGCGCCACTGACATCCATAAATCCTAATTGGCTTAACCAACCACCACCCCACGTCCAAAAACCTTCTACCGGGTAAATAATACCGGTCATAAAGCCTGTAAATATTAATAAGGGCCAAAGCCGAAAGCGCTCCGCGGTAGCACCAATAAAAATGGTCATCACCAGCACACTTAATAAGATTTGCCAAAATAAAAAGCCCAATCCGCCATGCTGTGTAATAAATAAATGATGTCGACCACCTAAAGCAAACTTCAAGGTTGGCAAAATAGACTCTATTAAAGGCTTACCGCTATACATCACGTGAAAACCTAGCCACATGAAAATAATGCTGCCTACCGCAAAAGCTGACAAGCTTTTTCCCATGACATCCACAGCATTTTTGGTGCGCACGAGACCCACTGACTGTAGGGTCAACCCCACTATCAACCACAAAATAAAAAAACCGACCAGCAAATAGGCCACATTTTGGATCATATGACTGTTCATGTTTCCTCGCCTCATACCAGAAAAAGCTAACCTTACCTCAGTTGAGGGGATTTCGCTAGTATTCAGAAGACGGAGGACACATGTTCGCGCTCTTATTGCTCACCCTTGAAAGCTCGGCTTTTAGCGGGAAGCTGTGTTATGATGGCTACATGTTTCTCCGATGTCCACGAAATCATGAGTGAACCCCTCTCATTACGCAACCAATTACTCATTGCCATGCCCAACCTGGTAGAACCCCACTTTTATAATGCAGTCACCTTTGTTTGTGAACACACCAAAGAGGGTGCCATGGGCATTAATATCAATCAACCCATGGAGTTAAAAGTATCTGATGTTCTTGAGCAAATGGACATAAGTACACCGTCGGAATCGCTTAGAAAGCAACCGGTCCTGTTAGGTGGTCCCGTACAACCCGAGCGTGGCTTTATTCTGCACCAAGAATCTGGAGACTGGACTTCAACCCTGGAAGTCACACCACAATGCTTTGTCACCACTTCGCGCGATATTTTAGAAGCCATTGCTGAAGGTGAAGGCCCTGATAAATTTATCCTTGCACTGGGCTATGCTGGCTGGGATGCTGGCCAATTGGAAATGGAGCTGACCGGCAATCATTGGCTAAACATTGACGCTGACAACCATATTCTCTTTGACTTGCCCTATGAAGAGCGACGCTATGTTGCAGCCGCGAAGCTAGGCATTGATTTAGCCTTACTCTCCACGGATTCAGGTCACGCATAACATGGTCGCCTCTTCCGCTACATTGCTGGGATTTGATTTTGGCACCAAACGCATTGGTGTTGCCGTGGGGCAAATGCTAACCCAATCCACCACACCCTTACCGACCCTCAAAGCAAAACAAGGGCAGCCTTCCTGGCCACAGATCCATTCATTCATTAAAACTTGGCAACCTGAGGCGCTCATCGTGGGTTTTCCTCTCAACATGGATGGCACAGAACAACCCATTACCCAACGAGCTAAAGCTTTTGCCGACGCGTTGCAACAACAAACGGGGCTACCGGTACACGGCAGCGAAGAACGTCTATCGACCGTGGAAGCACGACAACGCATCTTTGACCACGGCGGTTATCGCGCCCTACAAAAAACTGCCATTGACAGTATGGCCGCTTGTATCATTCTGGAGGCATGGATGCTAAAACAAACAACTAATCATTAGGGAAGCCCTTCATCATGGCACATTTACTGGACATCAAAAGCTTAGCCCCCAAAACTATCGAGCAACTCCTCGATAAAGCTGATGACTTTTTAGATGATAAAGACTGGACACTCAATTATCGCCATTTTCTCAAAGGCTGCGCCGTTGCTAATCTATTTTTTGAGTCCAGCACACGCACCCGCATTAGTTTTGAACTAGCGGCTCATTATCTAGGCGCCGATGTCATTAATGTCCCTATTGATGTTTCCGCTATCAATAAAGGCGAAACTATCATCGATACCTTACACACCCTTGAAGCCATGGGCATTTCCCACGTTGTGATGCGTCATGGTGATGATAATGCAGCGCATGACATGGCTCAACAATTAAGCCAGCCCAGCAGTGCGCTTATCAATGCTGGCAGTGGGCGCTGTTTCCACCCGACACAAGCGCTTTTGGATGCACTGACCATTCGACGCCATAAAAAAACCTTCTCTAATTTATGCGTGGCGATTATTGGTGATGTGCTGCACTCTCGTGTGGCAAGCTCTTTAATGACCATTCTACAAAAACTCGGCGTTGTGAATATCCGTTGGGTTGGGCCTGAGCGTCTTTTACCAACTGAATACCCCGAGGGTGTTTGCGGCTTCCATCAACTGGAAGAAGGGTTAAACAATGCTGATGTGGTGGTTGCGCTACGGTTGCAAAAAGAACGCATGCAAGAAGCACTCATTCCCAATGACGACGCATTTTTTACAAGCTTTGGCCTGACCGAGGCGCGCCTACAATTTGCCAATCCCGATGCCATTGTCATGCATCCGGGGCCCATTAATCGCGGTATTGAAATTGCCAGCGAGGTAGCAGACGGCCCACAGTCCACGATTTTAGAGCAGGTTCGCCACGGTGTAGCCATTCGAATGGCGGTGTTGGATTATACCCAGCAAGCTTAATGACCTGAGCCAGCACCACGGCAAATTTTATCGGCCATATAACCCACTGTGCCGGCATAAAAACTGGAATTGTTATATTTCATTAAGGTACGAAAATTATTAAAAATCATCAAATAAGGCCCGCCGTCAGGCTTGATGATGGCCGCCATTAAGGCTTCATCAGGCCAATGTTTAGAAGCGGTGAGGCGGACACCTTGCTGCTTCCAAAACGCCAAAGGCTGTTCATGATGCTTGCCCAGTAAAGCAGGGTCTAGTTTTAGAGGCACGTGTACCTCCAACGCCCAGGGTTCACCTGGCTGCCAACCTTTTTTAGCCAGATAATTAGCAATGGAGGCAAAGACATCGGGCTTGGTTTTCCAGATATCTTTCACCCCATCGCCATCGTAGTCCACCGCATAAGTAAACCAGCTGGACGGCAAAAACTGTGGCTGCCCACTGGCACCCGCCCACTCGCCTTTATATTGCCGATAATCGATATGGCCTTGCTGCACAATATGCAGTGCCAATAATAATTCTCGCCGAAAAAAATCTGTCCTGCGCCCATCATAGGCTAAGGTCGCTAAGGATTTGATGACCAAGAAAGAGCCCATAAAACGTCCATAACTGGTTTCCATCCCCCAAATAGACGTTATGATACAAGGGTTTACGCCGTAAGCATGCCCAACTTCTTCTAAGAGACTCCGGTAGCGCTTGTAATAGTTAACCCCCAATTTGATACGATAATTATCTCCACGACTCTTTTGGTAGTCTCTGTAAGTCATTCGATGTTCAGGTTGACTGTTATCCAAGGATAACGTGCGACGATGGGGACGAATGGTTTTAAAAATCTCATCAAATAAAGTCGGTTCAATCCCATCAGCAATAGCCTCTGAACGAAACTCTGCTAGCCAAATAGACCAAGGCTTTTGAGCCGCTATAGCATTGTTTGCCATACAAATTATTGCAAAAAAAACCCCAAAACGTAACGTAGCCACCATGTCCTAGCCTTCCCTGGTTTGCATCCTATAACCCTGTTATCGTCACAAAACCGGTTGGCATAAGACATTATGCGCTGGGTAGGTTATTATACCAGTCCGGCATTTTACAAAGGAGCGCTCCTCATGGGCACTCGCATACATTGGAAGTCTGAAGATAAGGCCTTCTTACTTATTGATATTTTTGGATCTTTCTTATACAGCGATAAGGAAGAGTTTGAGTTAGCTTACCGCCACCAGCTCCCAGAAAAAGGCTATGAGGTTAATCTCTCGGAACTAGACTTTATCCCCACAACCTCTATCGATTTACTCACAGACCTCATTACTTACGCTCAATCAAACCAGCGCCATATCGAGTTTATTTTTCAAAAAGGTTTTGTTTGGAATGTGATTTGCCTGCGCGGCTTAGATGAAGTTTTTAAACCCAAGCTCCGCAAAACCTCAAATTCTTCGGACTTAGCGGACTAGGGACTGTCTAATAAAGCTTGCCTTCCGCTTGCAACCGTTCGTGATCGCGCTGAAACTTTCTAGCCAACAAACCACCGGGATCATCGGGTATGCGGCGCAGCCATTGCTGGAAGGCTTGTTGGTTTTCTTGCTGTTTCGGCAACGGCGTAGACTTTGCTGTGGCTTTGCTAGTTTGGCGCTTTGCAGCGCTTTTTTGCTGTTGTTTTTGGGCAGGCTTTTTAGCATTCTTTTGTGTTTGTGGGGAGTGCTTTGTCTGTTGCTTCTGTTTTTTATCTTGAGAATGATGATTTTTACCACTTTTCGATGCTTTTTTATGCTTTTTTAATAATTTTTCTAAAAGTTCACGATTGTAAGCCGCATCAGCCAATGCTGGGTTTTTCGCCAAGGCCGCCTCATAGGCGTTAATGGCTTCACGGTACTGGCCTAAATGCGCCAGGGCATTGCCCTGATTGTAATGACCTAACGCGGTTTGTTGTTGGCTGAAAATTTTTGCGGCTTTTTCATAATCACCCGCGCGATAATAAGCCACCCCTCGCCACGGCAAGCTTACGAATCGTTGCGACGCAGCTTTCGGTTTACCAGCATGGAGTAGTTGCGCCCCTTGCTGATCCGGGCGGGACCACAGGTCTTGCCAACCGAAAGCCAAACACCATGAAGGCAGCATAACCATCGCTAAAAGAATAACCCGGCTAACCATAGGCTGTTTCATTGGGTTATCTCCTCAAACCATGGAGAGCGAAAAGCCAATAACCCCAACAATAACAACGGAAAAACTAACCAATAGCCTTCGTCACGCCAGCGCGAGACTTTTTGCTTTAAGCCACTGTTTTCAAAATGATTATTGCTATCAATGCTGGTTAACAGCTGTTCTATATCTTTATTGTCATTGCTAAAATGAACATTAACCCCCCCGGCGGCTTGTGCCAGCAAAGCAAGCTTTGCTTCATCCAACTTACTCACGATAATACCGCCGTTTTTATCTTGCAAAAAGCCCTGTGAGGTTTTTATGGGACTGCCTTGAGCTGTACCAAAGCCTAAAATAGATAACGTTATTCCCAGGGCACGGAGTTGTCGAGCCTCTGCCAAGGCGGCATCATTGACAGGGCTTGCAGTAAAGAGAATAATATGACCGCCATTATCATGGGCTTGTGCCAGTAACTGCGCCGCTTTGGCTAACCCAACCGCGATATTATTTCCTTGCACCGGCATCATGGCAGGCTTTAGCGCTTGCACCATGCCCATGATGGTCTGCGTATCGCTTGTCAGAGGCGACACGGTATAGGCTTCTTTCGCAAAAACCACAAGACCCGTATTGCCCTGACGACGTTGCTGTAACAAGTCTTGTAACTTATAGCGAGCACGAGCCAAACGAGAAGGCTTTAAATCCACAGCATCCATAGCCAAGGATAAATCTAATACCACAACCACATTGGAGTCCTGGCGAAACAGGGGCAGAGGTAAACGTTGCCAAAGGGGGCCTGCCAAGGCAATAATGGACAGCAACACACTGAAAAACAAAAGAAAAAAAGGCAGACGGCGGGTTTGCTTGCCTTGAGGCTTTACTAAGAGATGCTTCAATAAATGCGCATCGCAAACAGACTCCCACTGCGTTGAGACACCTACTTTTTTGTGCCATAAACCAAAAAACATAATGGCCCAAGGCACGAGAGCCAACAGCCACAGTGGTCTTGCGAAATGAAAATTATGCAGCAGGCTCACGCACTAACCTCCTTCGCCATGAAAATACTGGCACATGACGCCAAGCCAATAAAAAACTCAACAATAAAGCCACCGCCAACAGCCAAGGATACAGTGGTGTTGAAGGCCTAAAGAAACTTGCCTTACCCACCATGGGCTCTAATTGATTTAATTTTTTATAGGCCGCTGCTAACGCCTTGGTGTCTTTGGCACGAAAATAAGCCCCACCAGTCAAGCGCGCAATGGCTTTTAACGTGCCTTCATCCAGGTCAGCAGAGGGGTTAATGCGTTTTGGACCTAATACGCTGTTAACAATCAAACTATTTGCGCCGATACCAATGGTGTAAATCTTAATATTTTGTTTTTTAGCCAGCTGCGCCGCTTCCATGGGTAAGATGGCTCCACTGTTATTAGCGCCATCGGTCAGGACAATAAGCACATTACTTTGCGCCGGGTGCTGTATCAACCGCTTAACCCCCAAACCAATGGCATCTCCAATAGCTGTCTGCTGCCCTGCCAAGCCGATAGTGGCATCATCAAGCATGGCTTGTACTGTTTGGCTATCAAAGGTTAACGGTGTCTGTAAATAAGCCCGGCTGCCAAACAAAATGAGCCCCAACCGGTCTCCCTGGCGATGCCGTATGAATTCTCCCGCCACCTGTTTCACCACCGTCAAACGCTGCGCTTGCTGGCCTTGCCAGGATAAGTCAGGCGTTGCCATGGAACCGGAGATGTCTAAGGCCAACAAGATATTACGTCCCCGCTGTTGCAAAGGGATGGGCTCGCCCACCCAACGAGGCCCCATGGCAGCAATAACTAACGCCAACCAAATCCCATAGACCAACCAAACAGACATCCGTGGCCTACTCACCGAAAAATGCCCTGCAGCGAATTCCATGGGTACAAGGGCTTGATAAAAAGGCACTTTCAATGCGGCTTGCTGCGGCTCATGCCCTTTAGTCGCAAAGCGGCGGACCACCCAAGGCAAAGGCAGCAGAACAATCAAAAATGGCAAGGTAAAACTTATCATAAGTTCTTTTTAATCCAGTATTTTATTGTTGCGTGTAACGCATCATTTTCAAAGCGGGGCTTGATTTGATAGGGTGCTGCCACTAACACACGGCCTGCTCCCTGCGTAAAATCGCGCGTTTGGCCTGTTTTATCTAAAAAACTAAGCCATGCGTCTCCCTGCAAACCTGCCACCTCTTGGCGCGGAAAAACAGCCAACACACAGCGCCTGAGCAAACGTGAATAAGCGCGCACCACAATAGCAGGGCGCACAGCGCCAAAGGAATCAGCAATGTGCGCTAAATGTTTTAAGGTTAAACGACGGCGGCGATAACGCTGCCAATAACGCCATATTCCATAGACCAATCCACACAGCCCTAGCGCTAATAACAACGCCAACATGTACCAGCCGGGTGCCGGTGGCCAGCTGGAAACAGCAGGAGGCAAATGGATGTCTTTGAGGTTGGATAAGCTTTGATTCATCAGACTATTTCCACACACCCCCTTGTTGCTGTAGCGCTTTGGCAATATTGTCCTCTGCCGTTAATAAAGAGGCATAAGCAATGGCGTGCTGTTTAAAAAAATCCGTAAGTTTTTGCTGATGAGCAGTAAAATAATGACGATATGCTCGGCAAAACCGCACGTCACCCGTATCCATCACAAACTGGTTATCACCATCACCCACGGCATAGCGCCCCGCCTTAGGCGGTTCTACTTCTAAAGGGTCTCGTACTTGGATGGCATAAACAGCATTACGTTGCGCCAAGCGGGATAAATACCCAAAAGATTTTTCAGTTATCTCACTGAAATCACTGATAATAAAAACCAGACTGCCCGATTTTGCTTTATGGGATAGGCTATTAATCGCTTTCTCAAAGCCCTGGGAAACATTAGCCGCCGGTGGCTGCTGAGCGGCCACGAGGGCGTTTAAAAACATTAAAACACCTTGGCGACGACCTTTAAGGGAAAGAGACCATGATGTTGAGCCATGCGCAATGGCAGCACCCACCGGGTGTCCCGCCTGCAAAGATGCCCAAGCCAATAACGCCGCACTTTTAGCAGCCAAAACGGACTTAAAACAACGGCGCGTACCAAAGAATAGGCTGGAGGAAAAATCCATCAAAAACCACGTCGGCCGCTCACGCTCTTCTTCAAATAATTTCGTATGCGGAAGGCCAGTGCGCGCCGTAACACGCCAATCCATATAACGAATGTCATCACCTGCTTCGTACTGGCGCACTTCGGCAAAATCCATACCCCGCCCTCGAAACGCAGAACGCCGCGTGCCAACATTGGCGGTTGCCAATGGTTTGGTCACCAACGGCAAAATCCTCTGACTGTGTGCCTGAAGCCCCACTAAGGTTTTTAAGGGAACAAAAATCCCTTCCTCTGCTGCCGCCGTCTTATGCATTGTAACCCCCTCTTAGGGTAAACCCACCCGTTGTAATAATGCATCAATGAATTCATCAGGGCTAATGCCTTCAGCTTCTGCTTCAAAGCTCATTAACAGACGATGGCGCAACACATCCTTTGCGACGGCATGGACATCCTCAGGCGACACATAATCACGCCCATACAGCCAAGCATGGGCACGGGCACATCGGTCTAGGGCAATGGTGGCGCGAGGGCTTGCCCCAAAACGCACCCAGCGGGACAAAGACTCACCATAGGCCGCCGGATTCCGCGTGGCCAGAATGAGCCTGACCACATATTCTTCCAAGTCAGGGCTCATATGCAAGGCAAAAATCTCTTCTCGAATGGCAAAAATAATCTTTTGCGTCAAAAGCATAGCAGGTTTTTCACCCCGGGGACTTTGTTGTGCCTCTCGGCGTGCTAACTGGAGAATTTTTTGTTCAGCAGAAACATCAGGATAGTCTACATTCACCTGCATCAAAAAGCGGTCTAATTGCGCTTCCGGTAGTGGGTAGGTGCCCTCTTGCTCAATGGGATTTTGTGTAGCCATGACAAGAAATAACGGCGGCAATTCATAGGTGACTTTACCCACGGTGATTTGCCGCTCAGCCATGGCCTCTAACAGTGCAGACTGCACCTTAGCCGGTGCACGGTTGATTTCATCAGCTAACAATACATTATGAAACAGCGGCCCCGGCTGAAAGGCAAAGCTGCCATCTTGCGGCCGGTAAATATCGGTTCCCGTCAAATCGGCCGGCAACAAATCTGGTGTAAATTGGATACGATGGAAATTCCCCTCTATGCGCCGCGCTAATTCTTTAATACATTTAGTTTTGGCAAGCCCTGGCGCCCCTTCCACCAATAAGTGTCCATCACAAAGCAAAGCAATGAGCAACCGATCCACCAAAGCTTGCTGACCGATAACCACCTGATTCAATTCATTTTTAAGCTGCAAGACCCCTTCCTGCAAAAGAGCCACTGGGGCCCGAACATGCGCTTCCATTATCCTTTTTCCTTAAAACCAAAGATAACACTATCCTAACGCGAAACGCTGGGATTGAAAAGAGAGGAATGGAAAGATAGAAAAGCTAAGACGTTAAACCTAAAACCAACAGAAAAATCCCCCAGCACAGAACGTCCTGGGGAATAATGTTTTGAGGGCGCGTTACATCATCCTAAATTCCGCAGTAGATTTCAACGGCGGAATTTAAGATCATGATGGAGCGTTAGAAATAGTCTCTTGCTGCTCTGCATTGGCAGTCTCAAGATTCTTATAACCCTCGATAATGATAACAGACATTGCCTTGAACATGACAGGATAATGCCCATCTTTAGGCAAGTTCTGTCCCTTCTCTATAAGGTACGCAGATACAGGATTATTTCCGCTCTCTTTGGATATCGATGCTTTTTTTGCGCCTTTTAGTAAAAAAAGCAAACGAAGACGGTCGCCATCGTCCACCTTATCTTTGTCTGTTACTAAAAGCTCTTTTAAGAATGCCAAAATATTTAGATTAAAGCCCTCAAATTGAGAAAGCTTTTTCTTAAATATCTTCATGCTTCCACAAGTATCATTACCACTTTTTGATACGTAGTTTTGCTGAGCTACCGATAAAGCGCTATTGCAAGCCACAGTCCCTAGCGACTCTACATCCATACCGACATTCTCATAAGTGAAGACGCACTTTTTATAAAGCGCCATGTCGTTATATTTAGAAGCTAACAACCTAGCGATAAGGTTCTCCACAACAAATTTGTGGCCATCTTTACATCCTTTTTTAAGGTCAAGTGTTTTGTTAGACTCGTATTGCTGCACCATCGTTAAGATATATTTTTTATCCGTCTTTTCAAGCTCATACTCTCCAGAAGGGTCATTATTTGAACCCTCTAATAGCATAGAAATAAAAGCATCGACATCAACCACATCATTTCTATCATCCTCACTATATAGTGCTGTAAATGCTCCACGAAAAGCCTTTATGGTGGTAGAATCACCGCCTTTAAATTTAAACATAGAGTCTGATATATAGGGCGCATTTAACAAGAAGAGAAGTTCATCAACCGTTACGGAGGGAACCTGAGGAGGTACGTTAGCAGAGTTGTCAGCAACTAAGCCATTTCTTATGCGGCCGTACTCAACAGGGGAGGTGTTATATTGCATAACCGTTTCCGTGTTTGAGCCTTTAACTTTCTCTTCTTTAAAAGCTCGCATTAGATTAAATACCTCCTCTTTCTGCTTTGTCTGTGCTACAATTTTCTCGTTGAGAAAGTCTGCAAACTGCCTTGCTTGCTCAGAAAAATCAAGACCATCCGCTATAGTAAGCGCTTTTATTTGCTCATCATACTCTGCTTTTATTCCCAATTGAGTAAGGTTTAACGATTCACTTATACCTTTAACATAATTTTCATCGGTAAGAAAAACTCTAATGAAATTAATTAAATTAACGCCGCAATCACTTACGCAAGTGAAAGTTGGTTTATCGGTAGCAAATGACACTTTAATATCTTTTTCAGAAAGAACAACATGCAAAAGGGCAGCCTGAACCTGAATATTCCGAGCCGCGTATTGTTCTTGCGCTGAAGACTCCACATATATCTTGCGCTTCTGAAGGTCTGCAAACTTATCCTCAACAAATGTAGCTGCTGCATATAATAGTTCACGAAGCAATTCTGCTCGCTCAACAAAATTTAACTTATCATCACCATTAACATAGTTCTCTAAAGACGTCTCTACCTTCAGTTTCATCGTATACCTCAAAAAATACTGAAAATTAACATTTGCAACATAATAAAACAGATTTATTAAGGAAATATTAGTTCTGCGCTTTTTTTATTCAGATATTTTACCTGGCGGCAGTGAGTATTTTGCTTTACCGGGGCTTATTTTGATAGAAGTCATTTAAAAACAATGGGATATAGATGTGGACGTAGTATGGTGCGTTTTAGATATTCTATTGTGAAGGCAAACAAGTTCGCGTTAATTGGGTATACACAAGTACGTTAGAGAAAAGCCAACCTTCATCAATGGCTTACGCACTTTCTTACTCGTCCTTGCGAGCGGCCTGCGTCATCCGTTCATTTTTTGTGGCAAAGGTGCGTCTGCTGAATGATGAACGCTCAAGCACATCCGAAAAAAATTCACTCTCTCTCAGTAGCTTACAACCCCTCTTACTCGTCCTTGCGAGCGGCAGCGAAGCAATCCAAATTAAAT
This sequence comes from Gammaproteobacteria bacterium, assembly GCA_965230455.1. Lineage (GTDB taxonomy): Bacteria > Pseudomonadota > Gammaproteobacteria > CBDDKY01 > CBDDKY01 > CBDDKY01. The sequence continues at coordinate 417,177 of CBDDKY010000003.1, read as the reverse complement.
CCTAGGAAAGTTTTAACCACGAAGCGATAGACTCTGCACACATAGCGCCTTGCTTTGTTCAAGAGAGGGCATACCCATTTGTCATTTATTAAAAAAATAAAACAAGTCAGCCTACCACCCTGGATTGCTTCGCTGCCGCTCGCAAGGACGAGTAAGAGAGCATGTAAACCATTGAAAGGCAATGCTTCTTTTATGGTGTGCTCGTTAGTTTATTACTCAATACAGTTTGCTTTCACAAGGAATGATGAACGCACAAGCACATCCTAAAAAAATCACTCTACACCAACTTGTTACGCACCACCTTATTCGTCGTTGCGAGCGGCCTGCGTCATCCGTTCATTTTTTGTGGTAAAGGTGCGTCTGCTGAATGATGAACGCTCAAGCACATCCGAAAAAAATTCACTCTCTCTCAGTAGCTTACAACCTCTCTTATTCGTCCTTGCGAGCGGCAGCGAAGCAATCCAAATTAAATCCTAGGAAAGTTTTAACCACGAAGCTATGGACTCTGCACACATAGCACCTTGCCTTGTTCAAGAGAAGGCATACCCATTTGTAACTCATTAAAAAAATAGGATAAGTCAGCCTACCACCCTGGATTGCTTCGCTGCCGCTCGCAAAGACGAATAAGAGAGCACGTAAGTCATTGAAGGTAAATGATTCTTCTATGGCCTGCCGAGCTGTAGCCCGTAGGGCGAACTGGTAGCCGTGTCTTCACCATAAAGCACAAACGAATAACTCAGACCGCTCGCAAGGACGAGTAAGAGGGCCCGTAAGTCATTGAAAGGCAATGATTCTTTTATGGTGTACCCGTTAGTTTATTACTCAGTACGGTTTGCTTTCACAAGGAATGATGAACGCCCAAGCACACGCTAAAAAAACCATTCTACATCAACTTGTTACGCGCCACCTTATTCGTCCTTGCGAGCGGCAGCGAAGCAATCCAAATTAAATCCTAGGAAAGTTTAAACTACGAAGCTGCGGACTCTGCACACATAGCACCTTGCCTTGTTCAAGAGAGGGTATACCCATTTGTCATTTATTAAAAAAATAGGATAAGTCAACCTACCACCCTGGATTGCTTCGCTGCCGCTCGCAAAGACGAGTAAGAGAGCACGTAAGCCATTGAAAGGCAATGCTTCTTTTATGGTGTGCTCGTTAGTTTATTACTCAATACAGTTTGCTTTCACAAGAAATGATGAACGCACAAGCATATCCGAAAAAAATCACTCTACACCAACTTGTTACGCACCACCTTATTCGTCGTTGCGAGCGGCCTGCGTCATCCGTTCATTTTTTGTGGCAAAGGTGCGTCTGCTGAATGATGAACGCTCAAGCACATCCGAAAAAAATTCACTCTCTCTCAGTAGCTTACAACCTCTCTTATTCGTCGTTGCGAGCGGCAGCGCGGCAATCCAAATTAAATCCTAGGAAAGTTTTAACCACGAAGCGATAGACTCTGCACACATAGCACCTTGCCTTGTTCAAGAGAGGGCATACCTGTTTCTAGTTCACTGAAAAAATAGAACAAGTCAGCCTACCACCCTGGATTGCTTCGCTGCCGCTCGCAAAGACGAGTAAGAGAGCGCGTAAGTCATTGAAGGTAAATGATTCTTCTATGGCCTGCCGAGCTGTAGCCCGTAGGGCGAACTGGTAGCCGTGTCTTCACCATAAAGCACAAACGAATAACTCAGACCGCTCGCAAGGACGAGTAAGAGGGCCCGTAAGTCATTGAAAGGCAATGCTTCTGTTATGGTGTACCCGTTAGTTTATTACTCAGTACGGTTTGCTTTCATAAGAAATGATGAACGCCCAAGCACACGCTAAAAAAACCATTCTACATCAACTTGTTACGCGCCACCTTATTCGTCCTTGCGAGCGGCAGCGCGGCAATCCAAATTAAATCCTAGGAAAGTTTAAACTACGAAGCTATGGACTCTGCACACATAGCGCCTTGCCTTGTTCAAGAGAGGGTATACCCATTTGTCATTTACTTAAAAAAATAGGATAAGTCAGCCTACCACCCTGGATTGCTTCGCTGCCGCTCGCAAGGACGAGTAAGAGAGCATGTAAACCATTGAAAGGCAATGCTTCTTTTATGGTGTGCTCGTTAGTTTATTACTCAATACAGTTTGCTTTCACAAGAAATGATGAACGCACAAGCACATCCTAAAAAAATCACTCTACACCAACTTGTTACGCACCACCTTATTCGTCGTTGCGAGCGGCCTGCGTCATCCGTTCATTTTTTGTGGTAAAGGTACGTCTGCTGAATGATGAACGCTCAAGCACATCCGAAAAAAATTCACTCTCTCTCAGCAGCTTACAACCTCTCTTATTCGTCCTTGCGAGCGGCAGCGAAGCAATCCAAATTAAATCCTAGGAAAGTTTAAACTACGAAGCTATGGACTCTGCACACATAGCGCCTTGCCTTGTTCAAGAGAGGGTATACCCATTTGTCATTTACTTAAAAAAATAGGATAAGTCAGCCTACCACCCTGGATTGCTTCGCTGCCGCTCGCAAAGACGAGTAAGAGAGCACGTAAGTCATTGAAGGTAAATGATTCTTCTATGGCCTGCCGAGCTGTAGCCCGTAGGGCGAACTGGTAGCCGTGTCTTCACCATAAAGCACAAACGAATAACTCAGACCGCTCGCAAGGACGAGTAAGAGGGCCCGTAAGTCATTGAAAGGCAATGATTCTTTTATGGTGTACCCGTTAGTTTATTACTCAGTACGGTTTGCTTTCACAAGGAATGATGAACGCCCAAGCACACGCTAAAAAAACCATTCTACATCAACTTGTTACGCGCCACCTTATTCGTCCTTGCGAGCGGCAGCGAAGCAATCCAAATTAAATCCTAGGAAAGTTTAAACTACGAAGCTGCGGACTCTGCACACATAGCACCTTGCCTTGTTCAAGAGAGGGTATACCCATTTGTCATTTATTAAAAAAATAGGATAAGTCAACCTACCACCCTGGATTGCTTCGCTGCCGCTCGCAAAGACGAGTAAGAGAGCACGTAAGCCATTGAAAGGCAATGCTTCTTTTATGGTGTACCCGTTAGTTTATTACTCAGTACGGTTTGCTTTCACAAGGAGTGATGAACGCACAAGCACATTCGAAAAAATTCACTCTCTCTCAGTAGCTTACAGCCCCTCTTATTCGTCGTTGCGAGCGGCCTGCGTCATCCGTTCATTTTTTGTGGTAAAGGTGCGTCTGCTGAATGATGAACGCTCAAGCACACCCTAAAAAAATCATTCTACATCAAAAGGGAGGCTAAAACCTTACTCTTCCGTTGATGTTTCTTCGTAAGGGGCAGGTTGTATTTCTGCGGCATTTTTCTTATTGTAGCTATTCACGCGATCGCGTAGTACGCGTCCAGGCTTAAAATGCACGGCATGCATGGGTTTAGTGCGCCACGTTTCACCCGTAGCTGGATTTCTGGCATAACGAGCCCCCCAGCGGCGTAAACAAAAACTACCGAAACCTCGGATTTCAATACGATTACCCTCACTGAGAGCAATCATCATTTCTTCCAAGAGCAAATTAACGGCGCGGTTAATTTCTTGTGGGGTCAAATGTTCTTGTTGTTTCGTTAAACGTAATACTAATTCTTTTTTTGTCATTTTGTCTGGTAGTTGTTTTTACAAGCACGCGTTAAAACCAGTCTTATCTTAAAAATCCCCCTTAAGATAAAGCTCCTCAAGAGCCTATTAAAATGCGCCAAGCGCAGATCTACTGACTTTTTAAACCGGCTAAATTTTGCTTTTAGTTAGCGTTACCTCATATCTACGCATTTATTCAGCCTACTGAAACTAGGGCGTGTTGACATCACATTTTTCCAAAACATCGCTTGCAAAAATGAAATCTCAGTAAACCCTAAATTAACCTGAGTTCGACATAAGAACGGCTAAAACCTGCGATAAATCCAGGGGGACTGTGTTTAACCTAAATTCCGCCGTTGAAATTGACTGCGGAATTTAGGTTGAAAGCTCAAAAAAATACTCGCATTAGCGGTGCTAGTACTGCATTTTTTTTGAGCTTTTGCCTTATCCTCCTGGATTTCTCTGGGTTTTACCCCCTTCTTATGTCGAGCCCAGGTTAAACCTAAAATCAGCAGTTAAATCACGTTTTTGGCGATAACATCTTGACTTATCTAAGAAAACAAAAAAAGTCTACATCACCAATAAGGTGTATTCCGCTTTTTTAGTTTCCTTATCTAAATCAATCTGTTACACCAAAAAAGCGCGATTTACTGCTGATTTTAGGTTAAATTACCAACAGGCCCTATCAGGCGCTAAGTTTCTTGCTCAAACCTGAAAACTTTTAAAAAACGCAAGAGAGGGTTGCAACTAACCGAACGATTGCTTATACTACCGAACTCATTGTTGTTGTAAGTTATCGTGGCGTGTTTTCACATTTCACACCTGGCCAAAGGCCTGCCTAACAAGAATATGTCGGTAATGCCTCAAGACGGCTGATTTTTCTCTGGCTGTTTTTATGGCGTATTATGCCATATTTTTTTGTCATTTGCTAACTTTTTATACCAAAATTATTAGTAAAAAACACATTGTTTTCCTAGGAAAAACGTCAGATAGCGTTTAGCGCCTTGAGAGCCAACCGCCTGGAAGGGTGTTTGCGGGCTACTCTTTTGACTTTACGGCTCTATAGCGTCTAACGAACCAAGGCAGGCAGGCCAACAACATTAACAAACCCAGCGCTAACAGCACCCGACTAACCAGAGTTACGCCTTCACTGTGCAAGGCAACCTCCCCGAGGGACCCCAAATAGGTATAAACAAAACAGGCAGGCAGCATACAAATGGCGCTAGTCACAACATAAGCGGGTGCAGACACCGGCGTGAGACCCAGAGCATAGTTAAGCACATTGAAAGGCAATACTGGCACTAACCGAACCAGCGCCACAAAGCGCCATCCTTCTTTGGCAATACCGGTCATCAACAGGCTAAGCTTACCTCCTATGTGCCCCTTCACCCAATCGGCCGCCAAATAGCGCGCTATTAAAAAAGCTGCCCCAGCCCCCAACAGAGCACCCAGCATGTTGTAGAGCGTGCCGTAGACAGCTCCAAACAAGAAACCACCCAGCAATGTCAACGCAAGCCCCGGTAAAAAGCACACTGTCGCCACGCTATAAAGCCCAATGAACAACAATGGCCCCCACATACCGGCTGTTTTTATCCAGGCTTGCACAGACTGCTCACCCAATGCGCCGTGATAATGAAATAACACAACAAAAATAAGGAGTAACAAGCTTATAAACCCTAAAAAGCGCCAGAGGCCGTACTTATTCATAAAAATTTCCGGAATGATTTTTGCCTACTGAGATAGACAGAAAAGCTATGGAACCGCCACCGTCAAGTCTAGCAAAAAATACGTATGAAAAACAAAGAATTAAAAGATTCTAGTTATTATTTAAATCGCGAGCTCAGCCAGCTTGCCTTTAATGAGCGCGTGCTGGCACAAGCTCAGGATACTTGTGTACCGCTTTTAGAGCGCTTACGCTTTTTATTCATTTGTGCGCGCAACTTAGATGAATTCTTTGAGATTCGTGTCGCAGGCCTGAAGGAACAAGTCGCCTTCGGTATCTATCAAAACAGCATTGATGGTCTAAGCGCACCAGAGACGCTGACAGCGGTTAGCCAACGTACACACCAGTTAGTGGACGATCTGTATACAACGCTCAATAAAACACTTTTTCCCGCACTTAAAGAGGAAGGTTTACATTTTCTTGATGCCAAAGAATGGAATAAGGCCCAACGTCATTGGCTCAAACAGTTTTTCCGTGAAGAAATTCTCCCCATCATTAGCCCCATCGGACTAGACATGGCCCACCCTTTTCCTCTGCTGGGCAATAAAAGTCTAAACTTTATTGTTACATTGGAAGGAACCGATGCCTTTGGTCGAGACAGTGGGCTTGCCATTGTGCATGTGCCAAGAACCATCCCCAGAGTTATTGCGCTACCCAACACGCTTAACGATAAAACAAAAAACTTCGTGTTAATTAATTCCATCATCTTCGCTCATGCTGATGAATTGTTTCCAGGCATGGAAGTTACTGGGTGCTACCCTATTTGTTTGACGCGCAACTCTGATTTGTGGCTAGAGATGGAGGCTAATCAAGATTTAGTCAGTGCTTTGCAGGGTGAGCTACTCAGCAAACGCTATGGTCGCGGCGTCCGTTTGGAAGTTGCAGATAATTGTCCCGATGAAATTTGCCATTTTTTATTAAAAAAACATGACTTAGAAGAAAAAGATTTATACCGCATTAAAGGCCCGGTTAACTTGGGACGCTTTATGATGATATTAAAGCTCATTGAACGCCCTGACTTAAGTTACCCGTCCTTCAGCCCCACTTTTCCTAAAGCGTTAACAGGCAAATGTGATATGTTTGCCTCTATTAAAGAGCAAGATAGGCTACTGCATCATCCTTTTGAGTCTTTCACGCCCGTCGTAGAATTGTTACATCAAGCTGCCGCTGATCCTAACGTTATTGCTATCAAACAAACCCTATATCGCACGCAAGCAAACTCTCTCATGGTGGATGCGTTGGTGGCCGCCGCACGAGCGCGTATTGAAGTTACCGCGGTGGTAGAGCTGCGTGCTCGTTTTGATGAAGAGGAAAATATTGCGCTGGCTAATCGACTACAAGAAGCCGGTGCGCTGGTAGTTTATGGCGTGTTAGGCTACAAGATTCATGCGAAAATGACACTTATCCTGCGGCGTGAGGCTAATAATATTTGCCATTATTTACATTTAGGCACGGGGAATTATCACACGGAAACCACTAAACAATATACAGATTTAGGTTTATTAACCTGTAACCCACAGTTTGGTCAAGATGCAGCCAAAATATTTCAGCAGCTCACTGGCATGGGTAAAGCGGTAAAACTCAAAGCTCTCACCATTGCACCCTTTCAATTAGCCAAACAGTTTCACGCCTTTATTCAGCGAGAAATTCAACAGGCCAATGCAGGCAAAAAAGCACATATTATTATAAAGGTAAATGCCATTAGCGAACCTTCTATTATCCAGGCGTTGTATGAAGCCTCTATGGCAGGCGTAAAAATTGATTTGCTCGTGCGAGGGATTTGCTGTTTGCGCCCAAGTATTCCAGGTGTTTCCGATAATATTCGGGTTATTTCTATTGTGGGACAATTTTTAGAACACTCTCGTGTTTATTATTTTTATAATGCGGGCAAAGAAGAAATCTATGCCGGCAGTGCCGACTGTATGAGCCGCAATTTTTTCAATCGCGTGGAAGTGTGTTTTCCCATCCTTGACAAACAGTTGGCAAAACGTATTAAAGAAGAAACGTTATTGAATTATTTACAAGATAATTGCCAAAGCTGGCAGCTAGAACCTGATGGGCATTACCAACAAAGTACGCCGGGGAAACATAAACCCCACCGCGCGCAGGGTTTCTTGCTAAAGAAAAGTGCTAAGTAACTTGGGTTCGACAACTCGGCCGTTCGATCCCGAGATTTCTCACGTTAACAACGTTTTTACTTCGCGCAGCGTTGCCTGTAAGTCGCTGATACGTTTGGGGATCACTAGAATAGTATCATCACCTGCAATCGTACCGAGAATATCGGTATTCGCTTCATCATAATCAATCATTCTTGCCACCAATGAGGCCGCCCCAGGGCTTGTTTGCACCAAAATAAGCTGCTCATTAGCCACAATATCACGTATTAAATAGTGCAACGGCATCGCTACGCTAGGTGGTGCAGGCTCACGTTGTAAAACATAAACCGTCTGCCCCTGCTCATTCTTAACTTTTTGGGCAGCCAAACGTTGCAATAATCGAGAGACTTTCGACTGATTAACCTCAAAACCCTCATGACGGAGCGCTTCGACAATATGCTCTTGGCTCCTGGCGGTGCCTTTTTGCAAAATTGCCCGCAAGGCATCTAACTCACTGATATACTGGCTTGTCATGTTCTTCTCTTAAGCTATTTTTCTAGCCAAACTATTCTCATCATAAAACAAATCTTGTCAAGTCCGTATAAATACGGATACCTTTTTTCAAATTTAAGATATTTCGTACAGACATTGCTCGATTTTTTCGTTATAGTCGACCCAGCTGTTCACAAAGAGTAATTAATTAAGCAGATCCATGGAGGAGCATATCAAATGCTAGCGCAATTACCCAAGGCACTACAAGAAAAGGTCATCGGCTTGCTTCAAGAAAAAGATTTTTCTGCAGCCAAAGAGCTGCATGATGCATGGTTGAATGAGTATACTGCCGATAAAAAAAAGCCCCCTACCTCTTTTTCTCAGCATAATAAAGTCGCTACAGCCTAGGGCGTGCTGAGCCATCCATCTGCTCATTTTTCCCGATGAAAGCAAGCAGCTTGAATAGGGTCTGTTGGCAATTCATTTTCACGCGTCCTCAGTGGCTTACTGCCGTCCGACTTTCTGAATAGGCCTTACTCGTTATCCTTCACATTAGCCATAAAAGTGATTTCCACGCGCCGATTGGCTGCACGCCCTAAGCTTGTCATACTAGAAGCGACAGGGTTTGTTCCTCCGAACCCTTGCGCATAAATAAAGGGGGCTTTCACACCATGGTCCACCAAGTAATCCACCACTTCCTGAGCCCGCTGTAAAGATAGGGCTTTATCGCGCTTAGGTTTATCGGTTTTATTGGTATAGCCGTTCACCACAATACCGTTGCTGTGATAGAGATTTACATAATCAACCACATCTTGCATAACGCGCGCATAACTTGCTTTGAGGCCAAAGGAACCGGGCCCAAAAAAGTTATCGGTGGGCAAAATAATACGAACCGTCTCACCGACTACGATGACTTTGACGCCTGCGGCAGTCATGCGTTCTGAGGGGGTGGCGGGTTTAAAGTAACTACCCACCACACCGCCTGCTACACCGCCAATGGCCGCGCCTACGGGTATGCCCACTGCGCCGCTGGTCACACCGCCAATGGCACCACCGGTCACCGCACCCATCGTGGCACCTTTCGCCACTGGCGTAAAGCCTGGGTAGCCTCGGCCCACTAAATCTTTATGCTGGCACCCTACGAGCAACAACCCGGCAATAAGAACAGTGATAGCGGTTCTGCTTTTCATGCTTAGTTTCCTTCTTAAAACAGCGTTACTCGTCCCTGGTCAGCCTATCCATATAGGCATTAATGCCCTGTTCCACATTCATAAAAGCCCCATCATACCCTATGGCGCGCAGCGCACTCAAATCGGCTTCGGTAAAACTTTGGTAGTGGCCTTTTAGATGATCAGGAAAAGGAATGTAATGCAGTTCGCCACGCTCATGCCATTGAATAATGGCATGAGCTACGTCATTAAAGGTTTGGCTTTGTCCCGTTCCCGCATTAAAAATACCCGAGTGTCTTGGATTATCCCAAAACCACAGATTCAGCTTCACCACATCCTCTACATAAATAAAATCTCGACGTTGCTCGCCTTTTTCGTAACCATCACATGCGCCAAACAGCTTAATGACGTTGCCTTGTTGTAACTGTTTTCGCAGGTGGAATGCAACGCTTGCCATGCTGCCTTTATGCGCTTCGTTGGGACCATAGACATTGAAATAACGCAGTCCCACCACTTGGCTGGCTTTTTCGCCCACCACACGGCGCACATATTCATCAAACAAATACTTTGAATAGCCGTAAACATTCAACGGCTTTTCATTCTCACGCCCTTCTTTAAAAATTTGTCCGCCACCATAGACTGCGGCACTCGACGCATAAATAAAGGGGATATGATTATCCAAACAAACATGCAAAAGCGCTTTGGAATATTCATAATTATTGCGCATCATCATCTGGCCATCCCACTCTGTTGTGTCAGAGCAGGCGCCTTGATGAAAAATCACATCGATATCTTCAGAAAAATCCGCATCCATCCCCATGATTTCCAAGAAATCATCTTTATCCATGTAATCTTGAATGTCGCACTGGGTAAGGTTGCTAAATTTATGCCCTTCAGTGAGATCATCCACCACTAAAATATCGGTACGCCCTCTGGCGTTTAATGCGCTAACGATATTACTACCGATAAAACCTGCGCCGCCGGTTACAACTATCATGGCACGTCTCCTAATTCAGTTTTTTTATTTTTTCAATTAATGCGGTGGAAGAAAAACCGTCTAAAAACTGTAAAGAATGCACTTCACCACCGCGGGCCAACACCACATCGCTACCCACAATATCCTCAACGGCCCAATCACCCCCTTTAACCAAAATGTCAGGCAAAAGCGTGTCAATAATGCGCTTAGGTGTATCTTCTTCAAAACTAATCACCCAATCCACCATGTTTAAGGCTAATAACATTAGCATACGATGCTTCAGTGGATTAATGGGGCGTTCATCGCCTTTTAAACGTTTAACCGACGCATCACTGTTGATGGCAACCACTAACCTATCGCCTAAAGCGCGTGCTTGCGCTAAATAAGCCATATGGCCTGGATGCAATAAATCAAAACAGCCATTGGTCATGACTATTTTTTCGCCTGTTGCTTGTAGGGTTTGGATTTCTTGCTGTAAGGCTTCTTCAGAAAGCAGCCCCTGATACAGGGGTTGTTTAGGCCGTATTTTAGCGGCTAATTCTTCTTGATTAACCGTGGCGGTACCCAGTTTACCGACCACAACCCCTGCACCGACGTTGGCCCAAAAGGCCGCCGTTTCATAGGTGCTTCCACAAGCAAGCCCGGCTGCTAATAATGCAATGACGGTATCGCCAGCACCGGTCACATCAAACACTTCTTGTGCCTGAGTGGGTAAATGGAGTGGAGCAGCTTGGCGGCTTAATAAAGTCATCCCTTCGCTACCGCGTGTTATCAATAGATTTTGTAGGCGCTGTGTTTGCATTAAGGCTTGGCCTTTTTCTACCAATGTTACGTCATTGGCACAAGGCCCCACGACCGCTTCAAATTCCAAGCGATTGGGGGTAATAAGACTTGCCCCGGCATAGATGGAAAAATCACGGCCTTTGGGGTCTACGAGTACGGGACGTTTGTGCTTATTGGCCAGGGCAATAAGGCCTGCTACCTTGTTTAGGGCTCCTTTGCCATAATCAGAAAGAACCACAACATCCACCTCAGACAGCAGCACTTCATACTGGGTCTGTGACACTTCACTAATGTTGTCTTCAAAATCTAGGCGAATTAATTGCTGATGGCTGGATAGAACCCGTAGTTTTGTGATCGTGGGAAGATGGGGTTTTCTTTCTAAGTGACACGCGACCCCCGCCGATGACAATAATTGCGACAGTACATCAGCAGGCTCATCATCGCCACAGACACCCAACAGATGTACCGTTGTGCCCAGGGCTGCCAAATTTAACGCCACATTACCGGCGCCACCAGGCCTTTCTTCGCGTTCTGCCACATGCACCACTGGGACGGGGGCTTCCGGCGAGATGCGAGATGTGGTGCCTTGCCAATAGCGATCTAACATAACATCGCCCACCACAAGGACGCGGGCTTGACTAAAATCAGGTAATACCGTATTCATCAGCGCTCATCAGAAATAAAACAGAATGTTTCCATTTTATCATAGTTCGCCACGGTAAACAGTAACGGCAGGGCCTTGCATGTAAATCGGCTGATTATCCCTTGCCCATTTGATTTGCAGCGTCCCTCCCGGCAGCTGCACAGCGACATCACAGCCCACAAGCCCTGCTCTGCTTGCGGCCACCATGGCAGCACAAGCACCACTCCCACAAGCTTGTGTTTCACCGACGCCACGCTCATAAACACGCAGCTTCAATTGCCGTGGGTTTATTATTTCCATGAAACCCACATTCACGCCGTCGGGAAAATCTGCATGGCAGGCTAATAAAGCTCCGATTTCATCCACATCCGCATCACGCACACTGGGCACCTGGATAACAAAGTGCGGATTACCTAAGGCCACGGCATAACCCGTCAGCGTTTTATCTGACAAATTAAATGTATAACGTTCAGCCAAGGCACGCTGTAAAGGAATCGCTGCCGGTGAAAATTCTGGCACCCCCATATTGACACGCACTTGGCCATTAGGTTCTAACCGCAATGCTAGGCGGCCTTTTTGTGTGCTAACTAAAAGCTCTTGTTTCGTACTTAAACCCATCTCATGCACAAAGCGCGCAAAACAACGTGCACCATTACCGCATTGTGCCACTTCGGTGCCATCAGCATTAAAAATACGGTAATGAAAATCCACCGCGAGATCTTTTGCTTTCTCTACGACTAACAGCTGATCAAACCCCACACCCGTGTGTCTGTCAGCCCACTGTAACAGTGTTGCTTTGTCTAGCGTAATGGACTGATTGATACCATCAATAACCATAAAATCATTACCCAAGCCATGCATTTTGGTAAAGTGAATACTCATGGCAATAGGCTCTCTTGCGCAAACAAAGCTTCAAGAGTTCCCCGTGGCCGAATACAATAAGCCTTATCCCCATCCACCATGACTTCAGCAGGACGCACACGCGAATTGTAATTAGAACTCATCACAAAGCCATAGGCACCCGCGCTACGCACCGCCAATAAATCGCCTGCTTCAATGGCAAGCCCACGCTCTTTTCCTAAAAAATCGCCCGTTTCACAAATAGGGCCCACCACATCATAACAGTTGGGGTCAGCCGTATTGTGTGCTTTGCTGGGAATGATGGCTTGCCAAGCATTGTAGAGTGAAGGACGAATCAAATCATTCATACCCGCATCCACTACGGCAAAGTGTTTGCCACAATTTTCCTTCAATAATAAAACTTCGGTTAATAAAATCCCCGCATTCGCGGCAATGGCACGACCTGGCTCAAAAAATACCGATACACGACGCTCACGTAAACGTGTCAGCAGTGCACGCGCTTGGTCCGCAGGCAGTGGTGGGTCTTCATCTTGGTAACGCACACCTAAGCCACCTCCTAAGTCCAAATGCTTAATAGGGATGCCGCGCTGCTCCAGCTCGTCTACCAACGCCAATAACTTATCGAGTGCTGCTAAAAAAGGCTCCAAACTTATAAGCTGAGAACCAATATGACAATCCACCCCCACGATAGCCACATGGGGCATAGTGGCCGCCAATTCATAGGCTTGCAAAGCCTGGCTCATATCGATGCCAAATTTATTTTCTTTCAGTCCAGTGGAAATATAAGGGTGAGTTTTGGCATCCACGTCAGGATTCACCCGAATAGAAATAGGTGCCTGACAACCCATCTCCCCAGCGATACGATTAATCCAATCCAATTCCGCCTGTGATTCCACATTGAAACAACCAATGCCAACCTCCAAGGCACGCTTGATTTCATCGGGCCGTTTTCCCACCCCGGAAAAAATTACTTTAGACACGTCACCACCCGCTGCCATAACGCGCTCTAGCTCACCCACGGACACAATATCAAAACCAGACCCCAGGCGCGCCAGCACATTGAGCACCGCCAAATTAGAGTTTGCTTTAACGGAATAACAAATCTGATGGGGATAATCCCCCATGGCATCATTAAAGGCATGCCAATGACGCTCTAAAGTTGCTCGGGAATAAACATAGCACGGCGTACCCCATTGGGCAGCGATGTCTGTAACCGGCACAGATTCAGCGTGTAGCACACCCTCTTTATAATTAAAATAATCCATAACTTATAGAAGTTTTGCATGAGAGGCAGGCGGTGCCTGATCTGGTGGATACAAAGGCCCCGATTGGCCACAACCCGATAGTTGTAACAACAGCAGCAGGTATGCAACCCTAAGACAGCAACGATACTTCATGGTTTTTCTCTTTTACAACAATGCACCCTATGCTAGCAAATTTGCGCCATAGAAAGAAGCCTGAAGATAGCCTTAAGCAGTGATACTTGAACCTAACGGTAACAGTCAGCTGCGCTTTTTGGTGATGCAGTCTTTTTTGTTCCTTTATGCCTCTCAATTTTTGTCCAAAAATAAAGCTTTTTGCTTGACACAAGTGACAATTAATGTACAATCTTGACACTGCAATTTGAATAGAACGGGCAAAAACCTGCATTTACTTTGTTCTGTCATCGATTGATTTAACTTTTGGTTTTACACCCTTATATCAGCCGTCAATCGCGCTTTTTTGGTGCAAGCGATTGATGCAGATAAAACTATAAATTTTTTTACACATGTCATTTTAAGAAAGAGTAGGAATATCATCATGAAGAACAAAGAAAAACAAAGCAAGCTCTCATTGTTTGACGAAAAAGACGCGAACGAGCAAGATAGAGACATCTCTCTTAAGAGTCCTCAGAAAAACCCTAATGAAAACAATGAAGCTCTATTACTTATCCATAAAGCTGCTAATAGTCTTATCGGCTATGTTTTCGACTATCTCGAAAACTATAATAATCTACCTTCTGTTGTAGTAGAAAATACTTCTCTTAACAATATTCACACTAACTTGCCAAAGTTAACAGGACTTCTCTTGTTGACCAGCATACTGCTTAGCCAAGACACCTGCTCTGACGTTAGCAAAGCGTTAATTCGCCATATCTATGATGAATTTAATTCAGTCTTTAATCAACTAGGCTTTAACAAAACCAAACTCGTAGAGTATGCTCATCGCTGGGATTATCCCGCCGACAAGCTCAGTAATGTAGATGCTATCACCCTTTGGCTTGCCATGAGAGGAAAGGGCACGCTGACAGAACATCCCGCTATAAAATACACGACGGCTAGAACACTGCAGTTGGCAAATGGCTTTGAAGAAGCATTAGTGAACAAAGAGACTAATACTCAAGACTTGGCATCTGAAAAAGAAAAATGGCTGAAACAATTGGATGAATATGAAAACATAGAGATATTATCTGATGTGCTTCGTATCATTAAAGCGACTATTGAGGATGCAAATTCATTTATAAAACTAGCTTCCTGTTCAAAAATGGTGGAACATTTTAAATTCTATATGAAGTATTCTTTGCTCAATATAAGAAATATAACGATGGAGGTAAGCTCCAACAATAATAAAGCACAGCCTTCACTGTCTAATATTTTTAATGCAGTGACTAGCACAACTCAAGTTGCATCTGAAGAAGCTGGAGAGGTCTTGAACGCTATAAGGTCTCAGGATGATTTCTGGTTTATTATCGAGACGCTCGTTGTATTAAGCCGCGCAATCCCAGAAACAAGCTTATACTGTCAAGCGCTTGAGGAACTCTGCAAGCAATCTCATCTTGATAATACTACCATCAACAGACAGGCTTTTATACACCATGCAAAGGAACTCTTACCTCTCTTACTTGATCATATCCCTGCAGACGCTACAAAAGCACTAAACGCAGATGAAGATCCATTAAAGATAATAGCGCACTTGCACCAATATTACCGTTATCCAACTAAAGTTACGGCACACCAACTATCGCTGCCCAGAGACTCTCTACTGGCTTATTGTCAGTATGCGCTTAATGTTGAACAATCGATAGGCCTGCGTAAGTATTCTGACTCTGTCTCAGAGATCCTCGATGCTATGCATGACTTTATCATACATCTAACCAATAGCACTGCAAATAAAAGCAAAGTCTTTTTTGCAGATTACCTGGGTTGTTTAGATAAGGAAGCCCAAGATACGCTTTTGCAGGGATTAATAAATCCCAACGCTTCTATCATACCCGATAAGAACAATCCTCACTTACCTATATTGAACAACATCGGCAAACTCTTTCTAGCTGAGTCTATTCCTCCCTTTAAAACATCAATAAGTAACACCCTCGTAAATACATCTAATGCCGTGCAGACACTAAAAGAGGACTTACTGTCAGCTGCTGAATCGTTAGACGCGAAGCTTGACGATTTCTCCAATGAGCAACTTACGTTAATACCTCTATTTGAGCTTCTGCTGAAGGAGACTGTAAGCATTGAAGAACTTGTAAGGATAAAGATTGCGATTAAGAAAATAGAAATAAGCATAACTCCTCTTAGTTCTGAGATTTTTTCACCTCCAAGCAATAATATTCTGGAAGCTATAAGCGGCCAACAGCTAGTCATAAAAGCACTTTGCAATGGATTGAATAACGCTATAAAAGAAGGGTGGATAATCAATCAAAAGACTCTGAAACAAATACCTATAGCGATAGAAGACAATGTGGATATCACGACTGCCTTTGATTCGCTAGAGGCCGTTGAGAAAAGCATTGAAGACTTCATCTCAACGATATCTGTTGCTTATACAGAAAAAAATGAAGCGGCAATAGATGCCTTCTTTAGCTATTATTATGAAAAGGATATCACGGCTTTTGAAAGAAATGTATTACATAACATTTTAGCATCCCTCTTTAAGGCCATGTGTGGAACAAAAACACACGAACACCTTAATAATTGCTCCGGAGATTATCCCTATTTAGCGGCTTTCTCTTCGAGCCCCCAGCTATTAAATACCTTTAAATTTGTTTTAGAAAAAAGGTGTTATCAAAACCAAACGGACCTATCCGTTAAGGAGGTTATTAATCACCGCAGTGAGGATGATGGCGAAACAATTTTGCATATAGCTGCATGTAAGGCGAAAAAAAATCCTGCTTTAATTGAATATTTACTCCAGCAAGGAGCAAGAAGTGTCGAGAATAATCAGGAAGAGACGCCTTATATATTGGCAACCGAGATAGGGGAATTGGACGAATCAGACCCTTTAGCAGCGCAACTGCTCAAGAGTGAAGAAAATGATGCAGAAAATGATGTGCAGACTGCTAATAGCTATTCCCCACCCCTTGCTTTAACCCTAACCTCAGATAAAGAAAACGCGCCGCAAAAAGGAGAAAGTGCGCCAGATAATCCTAAATTCTGCAGTTGACATCGTCGCGAGGCTGACTAAGCCACTGAAGATAGAGGATTTTTTTCTGTCTTTTTTTATGAAGGCGTATCACCCATACGTTGAATAAAAAACAGGAAAAAATCCTTTAGATTCGGTGAATGAGTCAGCCGCAGCAGAATTTAGGACTATCAACCGACCCTAATGTGCTTCATCCCAATGTTCACCAATGCCCACATCCACAATCAACGGTACTTTCAGGGTCATGGCACCTGACATTTTTTCCTTAACCATCGAGATGACCTTCTCTACATGAGCTGCTTTCACTTCCAGCACTAACTCATCGTGTACTTGCATAATCAGCCGGGCGCCTTGTTCTTGCTCCTTAAGCCATTGATGCACATGGATCATGGCAAGCTTAATAATATCCGCGGCTGTCCCCTGCAACGGCGCATTAATGGCGGTGCGTTCCGCGGCTAATTGGCGCTGCTTTTGGCGGGCATTAATTTCGGGTAAATAAAGCCGCCGCCCTAATAAAGTTTCCACATAGCCATCGCGATGGGCTTGTTCACGGGTGCGTTCCATATAATTATGCACACCGGGATAACGGGCAAAATAACTATCAATATAAGCCTGGGCTTCTTGGCGCTCTATGCCTAATTGTTTGCTCAGCCCAAAGGCTGACATCCCATAAATCAAACCAAAATTAATGGCTTTGGCGCGGCGGCGCTGTTCAAGTGTGACTGAATCAATACGACCGCCAAACACTTCAGCCGCCGTTGCCTTATGAATATCAAGGCCTTGATGGAAGGCATTGAGCAAGCCCTCATCTTCCGACAAATGCGCCATAATTCTAAGCTCAATTTGCGAATAATCCGCTGCCACCAACTTATGCCCTGGGGGTGCAATAAAGGCTTGGCGCACGCGGCGTCCTTCTGGCGTGCGGATAGGAATATTTTGTAAATTAGGTGATGCAGAAGACAAGCGTCCTGTCGCAGTAACCGCTTGATGATAAGAGGTATGTACACGTTGGGTATTTGCATTAATTTGTTCGGGTAATTTATCGGTATAGGTGGATTTTAATTTACTTAAGCTTCTATATTCTAAAATTAATTTGGGCAAAGGAAAGTTATGCGCTAATTCCTGCAGCACACTTTCGGCAGTAGACGGCGCGCCTTTGGGGGTTTTTTGCAGCACCGGCAATTGATGTTTTTCAAATAAAATATGCTGTAATTGTTTGGGTGAGCCTAGATTAAAGGATTCTCCCGCCAGGGCTACGGCTTCTGCTTCCAGCGCATCTAGGCGCTGCGCCAAGGCGTCACTCTGCGCGTCTAACTTGCTTTTATCCAATAAGACACCGGTGCATTCCATATCAGAAAGCACTTCAACCAACGGCATTTCGATGTCAGTAAAAATTTGCTTTAGGGCTTGTTGTTCGGCAAGCTTAGGCCAAAGTTCCTCATGCAACTGCAAGGTGATATCGGCATCTTCGCAAGCGTAGGGTGCAGCTTGCTCTAAGGGCACTTGGTTAAAGGTTATTTGTTTAGCGCCTGTGCCTGCCACGGCTTCAAAGCTTGTGGTTTCATGATCCAAATAGGTCAACGCTAACGTATCCAAATCATGACGATGGGCTACGCTATTATTAACGTAAGATTCCAACATGGTATCAAAAGCAATGCCCTTAAGCGTAATCCCCGCTTGTGCTAAGACATTTCTATCGTACTTAATGTGTTGGCCTATTTTTTTGAGGTTTGGATTTTCTAGTAATGGCGTGAGCTTGGCAAGTACCACATCGCGTGATAATTGCTGCGGTGCACCCTCATAATCGTGGCCGATGGGAATATACGCTGCGGCACCCTTTTCCACCGCCACAGAAATACCCACCAAGGTTGCTTGCATATAATTCAACGAGGTGGTTTCGGTATCAAAAGCAAAATACTTGGCCCTTTGTAATTTAGCTACCCAACGGTCCAATGCGTGTTCATCAGTAACGGTTTCATACTGCAACGGCTGCTGATCGGTCTGCCCCAACGCTTTCAGCCAGCTTTTAAAACCCATGGTTTTGAAATGCGCAGCCAATAACTTTTCATCGGCAGGACTACAGATTAACTGGTCAGGTGCTACCGGTAACGCCACATCACATCTAATGGTCACCAACTGACGGCCCAGAGGAAACTGCGCTAAATGGGCGCGCAAATTATCCCCTACCTTGCCTTTAATATCCTCAGCATGGGCAATAATACCATCCAAGGACCCATAGGCATCTAGCCATTTAACCGCCGTTTTAGGCCCCACTTTAGAAACACCTGGAATATTGTCAGAGGTATCACCCATCAGGCATAAATAATCGATAATACGCTCAGGATGGACGCCAAATTTATCGATAACACCCTGTGTATCCAACAGGGTATCCGTCATGGTATTAATCAACGACACATGCTCATTGACCAGCTGCGCCATATCCTTGTCACCGGTGGAAATCACTGTAGACATACCTTGGGCCGCAGCCGCTTTAGCCAACGTACCAATGACATCATCAGCTTCCACACCATCCACCGCCACCAATGGTAAACCCATGGCTTGAATAATCTCGTGCAAGGGCTGAATTTGTACCGCCAACTCTGCCGGCATTTCACCACGATTCGCCTTGTAATCGGGATACAACGCATGGCGAAAATTTTTACCCTTGGTATCAAATACTACTGCCATACGCGCTGGCGCATAATCGTTAATGAGCCGGCGTAACATGTTAATGACACCATAAATAGCACCCGTGGGCAGCCCCTCGGCGTTGGTGAGATTAGGTAAAGCATGGAAGGCCCGAAACAGATAGGATGAACCATCCACGAGAATGAAAGGAGGAGTTGTAGCCGAGTTACTCATAATAATAGGGAAAACAGAACATTTTCCCTATTATCGCTTAAGGCTGGGTCTGTGGCTAGGGGGTAGAGCTACTATAAACAGCCTGGCTGTTAACCTCAGTGACAAGCTTTGCCGATGCAGACAAGGGCCCGATATACGCCGTTCTAAGATAGGAGCTTAATGACACCGGAATACTATCTTCTCCATTGCTGAGAAAATTTTCTATACATTTTACAATGGCTTGTTTATTGTCAACAAGCAAGACCTCATTATATGTGGGATCCATAGCACCCATAAAACACAACAAAGCTTTTAGTTGCTCCACCGTTGGTTCACTATTATTTTCAGAAATAGGGCTAGCATAGCTTACAGCATTAGCTTTCTCAGATGAATTAGCCTGGTTAATCCAGTCAATAAAAGCCTGCGTTGCGCCTTTATTAACAAGTTGTTGCAAAAAAGCTTCATTTTGTTCTTGCTGCTGCTTGTAAAATTTCCGAAAGGATTGAGCATAATCGGGTTGTCCAAACGTTCCTGGTACCGATGTTTTTTCCGCTTGTTCAGGTAATTTCTCTTCTAAGAAAGCCATAATTTTCAAATCACACATTCTGTCTGCTACCTGGGGTTTATTAGCAAAACCTTCAAATTGCCTAGCAAAGTTATCTAGCCAATGTAATTCCAACGTGGCTGGATTTTTAAAGGCAGATTCAAAAGCACTATGCTGCTTAAAATCAGCAACTTTAAATGCGATAATGTGCGTATTCCTTAAGGCACTCTCTTTACTTAGTTGGTTAATCCGCTTATCCATAGCTTTAGCCATCTCAATAACACTACTCTTATCATCAAAGACCAGAATGAGTCGCTCGCTTTGCATGCTCGATTGCTGCATTAATTTTTGCAGCCTATTGATAAGCATTACTTGTTTATTAGCACAAGGGCCATCTATTCCAACTGTAAGTTTTTCAAAGTTAATCGCTTTGTTATCTGCCAAAATAGTCAAGCCGTTATGCTTATCATAACACTCTATTAAGTCGCTGACCTTAGCATCATTTCCTATTTTACTTTCTCCCTCGTAGACCTTCATCTTTTTGGCAAGTGTTTTAATAACACTTAAGATGCTAATAAAATGGCCAATGCTTAATAAGTCAGTATGAAACCTGCACGCTTTGCCTACTTTTTCTGTATAGCGGCTTGGATAGTTTTCTTCAAAATATTCATCATCAAACCCATACTGAAATAAATCAAAAAGCGCATTAAAACATAACTTATAAGCATCCCAATCGCCTTCTTTCCAGGTGTTGAACCGCTGCATCAACGCTATTAAGAAATTGTCTACGTTGCCAGGCTGCTTTCCTTCAGATGCTGGCCATTGACGAATAAGCCTCTCCAGCTTACTCCTTACCTTAGGGTGAAAAGAGTTAAGAAACTCGTTACAAATTTTTTCCTTAAATTTCTTGGCATCGTCTACGTTTCTCTCTCCAGTTTTAGTTTTACCAGGCCTTAGAGCGTTGATAAAAAAACTTTGGGCTGCATCAAGTATATCCTTTGCTGCCTCAATATTAGACTTTTCTTTTGCTGCTTCATAGCAGAGCTTAAAGTTTGTTAATAGTTTTTCCTTGGCAAATAAGTTATTGTATCCATCTACAATATTATCCAGTTTAAAGCGCGTTAAGTTTTTACTTTCTATCAACCAGTGTGGAACTTTTCCTACTTTTTTAATCTCATGCTCAATTGCTAATACGCGTTCATCGAAGCCCTCTAGCGCTGTTTTCAATGCCTTATCCGCAACAGATAACTCAACTTGGTTATTCAAGTTATTTAAAGCTATATCAATTATGGGCGTTAACGAAAAACAAAGTTCTATAGCGCTCTCTTCTGTCTTTAGTGCTTGCGCTAAAAAAGAACGGCAAGCAACGCGAAGTCTCGCTGAACTCCCTCCTGCCAACGTTTTTAGATTAGCCACCAAAGGCCCTACTGGATCAAAAGTACTAAACAAAGCAGCATGAGTCTCACTCCCTTGGTTCTTGATAAAGTCTTGAAGCAACGACAGTGCATTCATTAATGGCTCATTCATAAAACCTGGTATATTATTCGCTGCATCCTGTTTTTTAACACACATCGTATCATCACAATCCACCAGCAGATGAACCTGTGTATCGCTACCTATGGCTACTTTTTGGCTTTCAGGTAATTCTTGTTTAACTTCCTCTTCACGCTTATCGAAACTCATGCCTACTTCACCTTAATTGAATTTAAAAAGAAGATTATACACCTCCTTATACATCTGAATAAATAGTAACCACATTTTACGTGGAAATTTGCTGCAACTCATGCTATGGTGCTGAAAAATCAGCAGAAATAAGTTTATCTCTCTATGACCACCTTTACCGACATCAGCGAAATTCAACTGAAAGGACTCCTGGAAAATTATGCCTTAGGCGAATATCAACAGTATTTTGCTATTGAGGAAGGGGTTACTAACAGCAATTATCACGTCATTACTGACCTGGGGAATTATATTTTTACCATTTTTGAGACCTTGGAAGCCTCTCACCTAGGTTTTTATTTAGATTTGATGAATCATCTGGCTGAGCGACAATTTCCCTGCCCGCGTCCTCTGGCTGACCAACGCGATGAATACTTGCATACCCATCAAGAAAAGCCCTGCGCCTTTATCCAATGCTTGCCCGGTGAAGCAAAGGCACAGCTCAGCGCACAAGATAGCCAAATTATAGGCCATCTCTTAGCCGACTTGCATCGAAAAGCCCAGGACTTCCCCCGGTTGCAGCCAAATGCCATGGGCCTTGATTGGATGCAAGCCACGGCTAAAGTCGTCATGCCTAAGCTCTCGCCTGAAGCGGTTACTCTTCTTGGCGAAGAGTTAGATTACCAGTTACAACAAGATTATACGCGCCTGCCCAAAGGTATCATCCACGCTGATTTGTTTCGTGATAATGTCTTGTTTGCCGAGGATAACATCAGCGGTGTGATTGATTTTTATTACGCTTGCCATGATTATTTACTGTTAGATATCGCAACGGTTATGAATGACTGGTGTCTTAATGACAAGCAGCAATTAGACCCGCGCAAACAGTTAATCTTTCTCATGGCCTATCAACATCATCGTCGCTTAACCGGCAACGAAATAGAAAAACTGCCTGATATGCTGCGCCTAAGCGCGTTGCGCTTTTGGCTATCGCGCCTCAAGGACTTTCATTTTCCACACAAAAACAATCCCCTTGCGCCTAAAGACCCTTTGGTGTTTGAAACACTTTTGCAACAGCATCGACAGGCGGAGTCTATTGCTAAAGACGTGTAACCCAAAGGCCTGCCACGATTAAAATAATCCCCATGGTAATCACCGGCAGTGGTACTAGAATCGCCGCCAATAAACCGCCCAAGCTTGCAGAGGCAGCTTCACCCAACACCAGCAGCGCTTGATTATTACCCAGCACTTGTCCTTGGGATGCTTCATCGGCCTGTTGTGATAACCACGTGGTACAAGTGGGTAAAGCCATAACGGTTGGAATGGCCACTAAACCAAAGGTCAGCCAAATCCAATTAAAATTTTCCGGCAGTACAATAATCAGGGTTATTACACCCCCCACCAATAATAAAGTCGCTAATAATACTTTAATGGAAATAAGGCGCGCTAATTTTCCTAATAAAAATAAATTAACCAATAAACAAATCAGCGACGAAAAAGCAATTAATAAGGAATAAACGTGCAGTGAGGGTTGCCAAGTATCCATAACATACAGTGGTACCACACGATATAAACCTTGCACGGCAAAAAATATCATAAAGTTGATGATATAAAATTTATAAAGCTTGCGCGCTTTAAATAAAGAAGACATGGCCGTTAGCGCTTTTAATAATTTCAACGGTGTTTTATGCTCAGCAACTTTATTATCGGCAAAAGCCCAATACACCCATAGGGCTAATACTGCTGTGCCTATCGCTGTCACCCAAAAAGCACTACTGTAACCCAATGTCGTGCCGAGGCTGCCTCCCAATAAAGGCCCAACAATATAACCCAAGCTACAGGCTGAATAAGCATAACCGATGTATTTAGCTTTTTGGATAGTATCTGTTACGCGGTCTGCAATAACCGACTGTGAAATGGCCATATTCGATTCGCAAAGCCCGGTTAAAAAAGCACTAAGCAATAATCCGTAAAGTTGATGCTTATCAATGCTGATGGCCATTAACATGAACCCCACAGCACAGACCAGCAGACTTAAGCATAAAACCTTTTTACGCCCATAATGATCCGAGAGTCCACCAATGATAGGTGAGCCTAAAAATTGCCCCAGTGGATACATGGCCAGCAGTAACCCAGAAATACTCATGCGTAAAGATGTGCTGCTATCCGCGGACAATAATAAATAATGTTTATCCATCAACATGGGAATAAACAACGTAATGGTCAATGCAAACCCCAAGAACCCAAGGAATATCACGGCATACAATGGCAAAAAGTCTTTTATTTTCATAAGATTAAATATTTTTCAGCTTATTCTTGCATTGATTATAGCTCTTAAGTATAATTTTGTGAAGTAGGCATTTTTATGATATATAGTATCATTTTGTATACTAAAAGAAATGATGGCAAAAGAAAAAAAATCTCTTAATCCAAGCTGCCCCATCGGCGCCACCTTGACGATACTCACGGGAAAGTGGAAAATTCTTATTCTGTATTCCCTGTACGATGGCACCAAGCGCTTTAGCGAACTGCGCCGGGCTATTCCTGCGGTAACACAACGCATGCTCACCAATCAGTTGCGCGAACTGGAAAGTGCTGGCATCATTCATCGCAAGGTTTACCCACAAGTGCCTCCTAAGGTTGAATACACTTTAACAGATATTGGTAAAACCTTAGGCCCTGTGCTGGATAAATTAACCGCCTGGGGTAAAAAATATATTGAACACCTATCTCAAGAATAAGGATAATTATTTCACCATGAAACTCATTACATTAAACATCTGGGGCGCACACGTTAAACAGCCTCTCTTGGATTTTTTCATACGCTTTGCAGACGTTGATATTTTTTGTCTGCAAGAAATTTATCACCACGCACCAGCAAAAACATCTAGCGATGATAGAAACGTGCATCTTAATGCCCTAGAAGCTATTCATCAATATTTGCCCGAACATAACGCTTACTTTAGACCGGTGGTAAAAAACTGCTACGGCATTGCTATTTTTGCTAAAAAAGAGTTGAATGTTACGTCTGAAGGTGAAATTATTATCCATGAAGCACCCAACTACTCAGGCATCGGCCCGGAACATCAACGCAATCTACAATACCTTCACTATGAAAAAGCAGGTGAGCACTATACGGTGATGAATGTACACGGCCTCTGGAATGGTAAAGGAAAAACCGACTCACCGGCACGCTTAAAACAATCGCAAGCTATTCGCCACTTTATGGATAGCCTAGGAGGACGCCATAAAATCTTATGCGGTGATTTTAATCTACGACCTGATACCCAAAGCCTACAATTACTGCAACCCGGCATGGTAGACCTTATCCAACAATATGGTATTATCTCCACACGCACGTCTTTTTACCCCAAAGCAGAGCGTTATGCCGATTATGTGTTTACCTCGCCTGACATTCCCGTTACTGATTTTCGTGTATTACCCGATGAAGTTTCGGATCACGCCGCTTTACTTTTAGAGTATGAGCCAGTACCACAAACGCTTAAAGCGCCTAACTTAGCAACCTTGAAACCAGCCGATGCCTGAGGAGTTGTCACTAAATCAAGACCGTACACTACAGAGCATTATATAAAATTAGCTTTCTAGGGATTTAGTCTAGGGCCTGTGTATTTACCAAAGCGTTTCAACATGGGGATAATTTATAATTTTTTCGTCGGCAGTAATTAATGGCACTGCTAACTTTCGTGCAGTAGCAACAATGAACCTGTCGGCTGGATCTTTGTGGAAATCGCCTGGTAGCATCGTTGATTTTATTCCTATCTCATTGTCTACAGACATAAAACGCACGCCTTCAATTTGAGAAACTTCATCGACCCAGTTTTCCACATCCATATTGAGGACTAAGCGATCTTTTTGAATGAGCATTGCTACTTCCCAGGCGCTGATAGAGGAAATAATAATTTCATCGTTACTTTCGAGCGTATCATTGATAGTTTTTGAGGCGGGCTTGGATAGGAGCTTGCTCCCACTAACCCACCAAATTAAAACGTGTGTATCTATCACAACCATTAGGCATTTTCCCAGTCATCTGCACTTATAGGCATAGTTGGATCATCGTATTGAGATACGCTACCTTTTAAGCGCTCTAGCGGGGGAATGGGTTGCTGGCGTAGCCTTTTAATCTCAAGCGTTGGGCGGCCTCTGTCAGTAATGACTTGGGGTTCACCGGTGCGTTCAATATCCCTTAAAATTTCTAATGCGTGAGCTTTAAATTCGGTTTTTGAAACTTGGCGCATGTTTATCACCGTTTAAAATAACTATATTATATAGTCATTATAGCAGGCAAAATGACTACTATCTATAGTCATTTCTAAGAAAGCGGAAAAATGCATATTATCCTAAAATCCTCAGTTGAAATCGTCGCGAGGCCGACTTAGTTGCTGAAGATAAAATATTGAGAAAAATCCTTTAGATTCGGTGAGTTAGGCGGCCGCAGTCGATTTCAACTGAGGATTTTAGGATTATACTGAGCTCGGTATACGGCTAACGCCCTTCCTTTTGACGCTGTGCAGTAACAGCCCGTTGTCTGAAAAATCGTCTCCAAACGGGCATAGTAAACAAAGCGTCGTACACAATAAGCAGGCGCCTTAAGGATTCTGCGACGGCGAGAATAAACGTTAATAAGACATTATCCTCACTGTCTTGTAGCGCGGCTATATCTACGCCTAACTGTTCGGCAGCATCACGCAAGCCATCCACAAATACACCGGCTTTGGGGTCACGGCAATCAATGGGCTTCTGCGGATTAGACAATAGCCTCACGCCTTTTTCCATGTTTTCCCACAGTGCATCTAGGCGCGCTTGTGTGATGGGCAATAATGCGTGATAGTGTTCCCAAGAGGCATACAGCAATTGACAAACCGCTTGTGCAAGGGCTGCTTGCTCAACCACATAACGCACGCTTTTTTTATAGCGTGGCGAAAATCGATAGGGCTCAAAGGTCAAATCCGTAAAAGCATTATAGGCATTTTGTTGATATTGCGTGAGCTGTTCGCTGTATTGATGCTTTTGCCAAGCTTCGACAGGTTGGCCGGTTTGAAAAGCCTGCTGTGTCACCTGTAGTATTTTTTCTAGCTGCTGCCAAAATAATAGAGCATTACGTCTCAGCTGCGGCCTGGCGCTTTCTGCAAACAAAAAAACTTCTGCCACCAATGCCACGGCAATGCCCACACCCGTATCTAATAAGCGAGACAAAATATACTGCAAAACCGTAGCCGAATGTAATGGTAGGAAATAATAAGCATCTATGACTAATAATGTAATAAAAAATGCTGAAATGGTATAAAAAAACAACATAGGATACCAAGCAAAAAATACCAACAACGGCGCTGTATATTTTAACCATGGCCAACCCACCAAAAAATATTTCGCTACAATAATGCCAAATAATACACCGAGCAAGGTTCCCGATAAGCGGTGAATACTTTTGCGGATAGAAGCACCAAGGCTGGCTTGGCTGACAATAATGACAGTCAACGCAGGCCATGTAATATTATCTAACGCTAATAAATAACTGATAATAATGGCCGCCACCGTGGCTAACGCAACACGTAAGGCTCTGAGTACCACGGGTTTATTGCGACAAGGCGGCGCCCAGGGATGGTTATCTCTGTCTGGCCACACATGAAAATTAACCATATACGCTATCATCAACCCTAATAATACACTCAAGCTATTTTCTATGGCAGAAGTGAGGCCGGGAGGATATTTCAACGCGAGCAAGGTGAGTATAGCCAAATAAATACCGGCTAAATGGCGCTGTGGCTGGCCATAAGGAATCATGAGCAATAGAAAAACTGTGACAAAAATCCACGGCAAAATTAACCACAGCGTATGCGACAATAACGCAGTAATAAAGATTAATGCAGCCAGCAAAAAGCCCGCCCCCAACATGGTCAATTGGCGGGTGCGTAAGGTTGGCCCCGATGCACTGTCAATCAATAACCCAGCAGCCATAATGGTCCAAAAGGCGCAAGGCTCTTGCACCAGATGCCAAAAAAACATGCCGATGGTACTCGCCAGTGTCAAACGCAGCGAGTGCTTTAGCCAAACCCCTTGCGGGTCTTTCTGTTTAATATGCGCTTTGATGCGTTGCAGAATCATCTACGTTCACCAACCCAGGATAATAACAACCCAAGCTCAAATAAAAGCCAAATAGGCAATGCTAATAGAATTTGTGAAATCACATCGGGGGGCGTCAATAACATCCCGATAACAAAAGCACCCACGATAACATAAGGTCTTTTTGCAGCCAAGCTTTGTCTTGTGCTTATACCCGTTTTAATAAGTAGAAGTGTCGCAATAGGTACTTCAAAAGCTGCACCAAAAGCAAAAAATAAGGTTAAGGTAAAATCAAAATAATGTGACATGTCAGGCATGACCGTCACGACGGCTGGCGCCGCTTTGCTCAAAAAGCCGAACACCAAAGGAAAAACAATATAATAGGCGAAGGCCATGCCTAAATAAAATAAAAATATGCTGGATATTAATAATGGCACAATGTATTTTTTTTCTTTTTGATATAAGCCTGGCGTAACAAAAGCCCATAAATGATAGAGTAAAATGGGCACACTGAGAAAGAAAGCCAGCGCGACACTCAATTTTAGTGGCGTTAAAAAAGGGGCAGCAATTCCCGTGGCAATTAAATGACTGCCTTTAGGTAAATGTACTAATAATGGCTGCGCTAAGATTTGATATAAGGGATTAGAAAAATACACCAATGGGATGGTTAAAGTAAAAATAGACGCCAAACAATATAGCAGCCGACGGCGCAACTCTATTAAATGTTCTAAAAGTTGTGAGTCGCGTTCCTTGGGAATTGGTTGTTCTGTGGCATCATCCATCTTGCTTCTCTTCAGCAGCTTTCGCTTGTGCTTGTCTTTTTCTCAGCTCATCCATTTGCAATTGTTGTTCAAATTCTGATTTAACATGCTGGCTCATGTGGCGGCACTTAGCCGCCCAGCGTCCTAAGGTTCTCGCCACGTGAGGCAAGCGTTTGGGCCCTAAAACCAATAACGCCACACAAAGCACCAATAGCATTTCCCATAAACTAAAATCCAACATAGCCTAAGGTGTTTCATCCTTATCGTTGTGCACGGGCTTTTCTTGCGTTAATGTTTCTTGGTTTTCTTCGTCTTTCATGCCTTTGCGAAATCCTCTTAGGGCTTGTCCTAAATCAGAACCCAAATGGCGCAAGCGTTTGGTACCAAAAAGTAAGATGACAATAACGGCAATCAACAACAATGAACCAGGGCCTATACCACCAAATCCCATATTTACTTTTCCTTATGACGTTGTATTAAAAAGGCAACACCTGTAGCAGCCCCAAGAGCAGCAAATAAGCCACTGTAACTATTTATATATGCTAGCTTGAGTATAGTTGCAATGTGAGGAAACCACAGCAGCATGGAGGCAGAAAAGAAGGCCAGGCTTCCCCCGACCCACAGGTATTTTTTGCTGGATTTTCTAGGGATTATCGGCTGAGGTAAACGTTGCGTTACTTTTGTGTTTTCTTTAACCGACTGAATGGTTTCATACAGTAGCCCTGGAAATTCCGGTGCTTTTTCCAAGAAATCCGGCAGGGTGGATTTAATTTTGCGAAAAAAGGCACGCGGCCCCATTTGGTTGCGCAACCATTTCTCTAAAAAAGGCTTTGCGGTCGTCCATAGGTCTAATTCTGGATAAAGTTGCCGCCCTAATCCTTCGATGTTTAGCAGCGTTTTTTGTAATAGCACCAACTGAGGCTGGACTTCCATATTGAAGCGCCGCGCTGTTTGGAACAACCGTATCAAAGTCTGCCCAAAAGAAATCTCTTTCAGCGGGCGTTCAAAAATAGGCTCACAAACCGTCCGAATCGCCGCTTCAAATTCATCCACGCGTGTGCCTTGTCCCACCCAGCCTGATGCTACGTGCAATTCTGCCACACGTCGATAATCTCGTCGAAAAAACGCCAGAAAATTTTCTGCCAAATAACGTTGATCTGAAACGTTCAAGGTGCCGACAATGCCAAAATCCACGGCTTCATAGCGAGGATCATTGGGGTTTTGCACGTCCACGAAAATATTACCCGGATGCATATCAGCATGGAAAAACCTATCCCGAAATACTTGCGTGAAAAAAATTTCAACCCCTCTTTCCGATAATTTTTTCAGATTAGTGTTCTGCGCCCGTAATGCATCCATATCGGCGATGGGCGTTCCATAAATTCGTTCCATCACCAACACACGACTATGGGCATAATCCCAGTAAACTTCAGGCACATACAAATCATTAGAGCCTGTAAAATTACGTCTCAGTTGCGAAGCATTCCCTGCTTCACGCATCAAATCCAGTTCATCCATCAGCGTATGCTCAAACTCTTTGACCACGGCTTTAGGATGTAGACGAGGCCCTTCAGACCAATAACGCTCAGCCAATCCCGCCATAAAATAAAGCAAATCCAAATCCCGCGAGATAGCCTTCTTAATATGCGGACGCAATACTTTCACTACAACGCTTTTGCCACCGGGTAAAACGGCTGCATGCACCTGGGCGATGGAGGCTGACGCCAATGGCTTGGGGTCGAAACTTTCAAACAACTGCCGAACAGAACGCTTTAATGATTTTTCAATAACATCAATCGCTTGCGTGCTTGAAAAGGGGGGAACTTTATCCTGAAGTTTCGCCAACTCTTCTGCGATATCGTCGGGCAGCAAATCCCGCCTTGTTGATAAAATCTGGCCAAATTTTACAAAAATAGGCCCAAGCGCCTCCAATGCACACCGAATCCGCTCTCCTTGAGAACGATGCTTACTGCGCCACCAATTGTATGGATTAAACCAACGTAAAAAACGCAAGGGCGCTAGCGGACCAGTGGCTAAAATAATTTCTCCCAAGCCATGACGCATCAACACATGGTTTATATAGAGCAGCCTGAGTAATAGCTTTAGTTTTTTCATGACGTCTCCAAGCGTGCTATACGCGCAGCAAGTCTGTCCGCTTGCAGACGCATCTCGCTCACTTCATCCAAAAATTCATTAACCTCAAGCGCACTGGGAAAACAACGTACCTCTTCCTGGAGATACTCTGTTATATTATCTCGCCAAGCTTCTTTGCCATGGCGTACATAGCGGCTCGCTCCCCGCAGGCCACGACATAGTTGATGGGCTACAACATCACCGGTCACTTTCGATAGCTGTTCTTCCCAATCGATGCTCATGGATTGTAAGGCTTTTTGCACTTTTTCACCCAACGCAATGTCACCGGTAATATGCAGTTTGCCTTGAAAAAATTTATCCAAAACAGGACCTTGACGCAACGACGCTTCAGCCATGGTCCAGGGGTAGCCTGAAATAAGTGTATCTACGTCACCTTGGTGGTTTTCTATGACATCCCAATGGGAGGCGTTTAGCTTAATATAGACTCGGCTCCTAAAGGGCAAAAGCTCTATACCAACAATGCGCCCCTCCTCCCCTTGAAAGGTATCAGAAGGTGGAGGACTTAATTGTAGATAACCTCTAATAGCATGGCGTAAAATTTTCTTTAATGCTTTGATTATAAAGTAGTTTATCATTTATCTATCCTAATCAAGGAAAGAGAAGCATGAACTTATTCGTTCATGATTTGTCCAATCTTATAAGCCTGGTATTCCCCTTACCAGGCCATACGTTTATCCCTGGTAACCCTCCCCTTTTGGCTATCAGGGATTTTTTTATTTGGAACGTAAAGCATGTTCTAAGTAAACTGCGCCAACTGCTCTTCTGGCTGTTTGGAAAATTTTAGGCACCCTAATAGCGCAACCAGCATCAACCCTCCAGCCAAGAGCAAAGGCAATCGCATCGCTTCTTGTAGCAGAAACCCCAAGAAAATCCCCGTTACGGCCCAAGCGGCGGCCAACAGTGCCATGGCAAATCCCATCATCCACCCTTGAATATAAGCGGGCACTTCATGAGAGATGAGCGCCAATAAGGCAGTATATCCCACGCCAACGGCTAAGGTTAACGGAACAGCGCACCCCCACTGTGCCGCTTCACCTGAGGAAAAAGCGGCAATCAGCAAACTACAAGCCCCCACTGACAAAGCGATAACCACAATATGTCGCAATGCGTAGCGTTTATTGAACCAGGGAAAAAAACCAGCCAACCCTATCCCCATACAAGCCCCTAAAAAAGCGATAAACAAACCAACATCCTCTGGGCTTAGCCGATAGGTTGAACCCAGTATTAAGGGCATCGACTGAAAATAAAGACTCCAGCTTGCTTCCAATAAAAAGAACAAAATCATCAACAATAACAATCGACCACTACTAAATATACCTAAGCAGTTTTTTAACAAACTGCTTAAGCGCAATGAGGAAGCGGGCCTTACCTTTGCCTCTTCCTGAAAACAGGTCATTAACAAAAAACTATTGAATAATGCAATGAAGGCTGCGGCTAAAAAAGGAACTGTCGGGTTAAACCAGAACACCAGCTGAGCGTCTGACAAATACCCACCCACCAGAGGCCCCGCCACCATACCAATGGTCATAGCCAATGCGATAATAGAAAAGCGCCGGGCCCGCGTTTTATGATGACTAACATCGGCTACGGCTGCCTGCGCCAGAGATTGGCTCGCTGCCGTCAGTCCAATGACCATACGGCTGATTAAAAATAAAATAACGCTATGTATTTCTATACTAATAGCAGCTAACACCAGACCCAAAAAAGCACCTAACAGGCTAATTAGTAAAGTTTTTTTACGTCCTAACCCATCAGACAAGCAGCCCAGCAATGGTGTTCCTATCATCACAAAAATAGGGTATAACGCCATGGCAAAGCCGGAATAAAATTGTCGGGCGGCTACGCTGGTTCCGCCGGGTAGTAAGCCACCATGTACATTCATAAACAGGGGAGTCAGCAAGGGAATGATTAATCCAAACCCCATACCATCTAAGCTTAAGATGATAAAAAGCGGCAGCATAATACCGCGAGAGAAGGGCTTTGCTATAGGAGCACTGGATGGGACATGGGTACTATCGACGAGCGGACTTTGCTTCATGAGCTTGACGGCTCCTCCGGTTTTTTACGCCTTTTTTTGCGCCTTTTTTTCTGGCTAGCTGTGGAGGGCTTTCGTAAGGCTGCCACCATTTTCTGCTGTTCTTCTTCTGGCACCTTTTGAAAGTCGGTCCACCACTGCGCTAAATTGGCAAGCGTCGGGTCAATGTCAGCGCGCATTAATAGGAAATCGTAGCCCGCGCGAAAACGAGGCTGCCCCAACAGGCGAAAGGCGCGCGTCCCTTCACGACTGTTAAGCCGAAGTTGTAAGCGCCAGATGTCCCTAATCGCTAATTTAAGACGATTAGGAATAGCGATACGCTTAGATTGCTCAGTTAATATTTGGGTGGAGGCATGCTCTAAGGCCGGATAAAGATAAACGCCTTTTTGACGCTCTTTTTCCATTTTTTCCAGTACGCTTTCCCACAACAAGGCAGCAAACAAAAACGCCGGCGTTACCGTTTTGCCTCTATTAATCCGTTCGTCGGTATTTTTAAAAATGCGGCTCAATAACGCATGCGTTGGGCACGTGGTTAAATCATTACCTAGGCGGGTTAGCGGAAACAAATGACTAAAGAGCCCATAGCTCAATAGCACCTCATAATTAGCAGAGGCCTTACCGTAGTGAAATAGTTTGAGTACTTCTTCAAAAAGGCGCGCGCTGGGGACCTCATCCAGTAAATCACCTAAGTTTTCCAAAGGCTCACGTGTCTGAGGCTCTATCTGGAAATCCAATTTAGTAGCAAAACGAATAGCACGCAACATGCGAACTGGATCTTCATGGTAACGCTGCTGCGGGTCTCCAATCATACGGATTTGGCGCAGATTCAAGTCTTCCATTCCACCACAATGATCCACGATACTGGAATCCTGCATATTGTAGTACAAGGCATTAATCGTAAAATCGCGCCGCCAGGCATCTTCTCCCAGCGTGCCATAAACGTTATCACGAACGCGCAGTCCCGTGCGTCCTTCGCGCCGTTTATTAAGTAATTTTGCCTCGGCTCTAAATGTAGCTACTTCTATGATTTCTTTAGAGAAAAATATGTGGGCCAAACGAAATCGTTTACCTATAATACGGCAATTACCAAACAGTTTTCGCACAGCATCGGGGTGGGCATTAGTCGCCACATCGAAATCTTTTGGTGTACCGCCTAACAATAGGTCACGCACCCCACCCCCAACAAGATAAGCACTGTAGCCATTTTTTTGCAGACGATACAACACTTTGCGCGCATTTTGGCTGATGGCTTTATGCGCCAACTTATGCACTGATTGAGGGATAATGGTAGGTGCGGGCCTCTCTCCTCCTGGGGAGACAAGGCGTCGGGCTTTATGAATGATGCGGCTAAACAAACTAATCTTCTGTACCTTTAAAGTCAGCTAAAGCAGAGATGGGCCTATTTTAACGCAAAAAGCTATTTCAGAGATAGCTATAATAATGTTAAACAGCAAAAATTTATCAAATGGGGCCGCCATGAAAAGCAAAATTCATTTCGTTTATAGGTTGGTACTATTGAGCGGCTTATCATTAGTGATCTCGGCTTGCTCTAATACCGTTGTAACGCCTGCCGGCGACAGCTTTACAATAGTCACCGCTAACTATAATCTCAATGATGCGTACCATGATGCGCAAATGGAAGCAGGTAACGTTTGCCGCAGTCAACAGAGAAGCTTACGACTGCTAAACCAATCGTCGGAAACCCTGTGGAAACAGGCCAGTAAACCAGACATTACGCCACACAAATACTACCAAGTCACACTAACAGTGGAGTGTGAATGATGCATAAGAAAATAACCATTGATGTGTTTGGCTATGCTTGTGGCTTAGGTGCCGGCGACCCCTTGTGCCAGGATGGCCCCAGAAGTATAGAAAAGTCATTTTTTATCAAAGAGCTAGAAGAAGACAAGCTTTATTTGAATTGGGTTAAAACGCTAGCACCTCTTCCGCAAGCCTGTGCTTTAGAAGCGCTCGCCGCTATTTGTGCACACTTGTCCGCATTCACGCAAACGAAGGTTAAAGCATCTGAACGTTTTTTAGCCATTGGCGGTGATCACAGCAGTGGCATTGGCGTGTGGAGTGGCGCATTGAATGCGCTAGAAACCCCCATGGGCCTGTTATGGGTGGACGCACACTTAGATGCCCATACCCACCAAACCTCACACAGCGGTAATGTGCATGGCATGGGGGTGGCTTGTTTATTGGGCGAAGGCGATAAAAAATTAACAAATTTATTAAATGAAAACAAAAAATTAGACCCAAAAAATCTATGCCTATTTGGTATTCGCAGCTATGAAACTGAAGAGTTGGCTTTTCTGCAACAGCTGGGAGTGCGTATTTTCTTTATGCATGAGATTAAAGCCCGTGGCGAAGAGCACTGTCTCCAAGAAGCGCTGGGGATCATTGGCCAAGAGCAAAAGCCTTATGGCATCAGCATTGATTTAGATGGCTTTGATCCTAAGCTTGCGCCCGCGGTGGGCACAGCTGAGCCCCATGGGTTAGCAAAACAGCCGATACTGGAAGCATTACGGTTATGCGCAAAGGACAAGCATTTTTTAGGGATGGAGATTGCTGAATTCAACCCCCATCGCGATGTAGAACAACAAACAGAAAAGCTCATTGCTGAGCTGATAAAAGCTGCTTTTGCAGCGTAGGGGGCATGATGAATAGATATATTGAGTTAGAAAAACAATTTGGTGCTCAACACTATGCACCGCTGCCTGTGGTACTCAGCCGTGGACAAGGCGCGTACCTTTGGGACACTGAAAACCGCCGCTATTTAGACATGATGAGTGCTTATTCAGCCGTTAGCCATGGCCACTGCCATCCAGCGCTTGTAGAAACGCTCTATGAACAAGCAAAAAAATTATCTATCACATCAAGAGCTTATTACTCGGACTCCCTTGGTCTTTTTCTTGAGAAAGCCTGCCAGCTCACAGGCCAAGACAAAGCGTTACCCATGAATACCGGCGCTGAGGCCGTAGAAACGGCCATTAAAGCTGCTCGCAAATGGGCCTATGAAAAAAAAGGCGTACCCCATGACCATGCTGAAATCATCACCTGCACCGGCAACTTTCATGGTCGTACCTTAAGCGCCATCACAATGTCTTCTGAAGCCCAATATAAAGCAGGATTTGGTCCTTTTGCGCCTGGGTTTGAGCAAATACCCTTCAATGATGTACAAGCATTAGCCGACAAGATCACCTCCAACACGGCCGCTTTTCTGGTGGAACCTATACAAGGCGAAGGCGGCATCATTATCCCTGACCCAGGCTATCTACAAGCCTGTGCTAACTTATGCAAGCAACACCAGGTCCTGTTAATTTGTGATGAGATTCAAACAGGCCTTGGCCGCACCGGTAAATTGTTGGCCTGCGAACATGACAACGTCAAACCTGATGGCTTGATTCTAGGTAAAGCCTTAGGAGGTGGTTTATTACCTATTTCTATGTTTTTAGCGCGCGAAGATGTTATGGCCGTTTTTTCTCCCGGCGCCCATGGCAGCACTTTTGGAGGCTATCCATTAGCAGCTCACGTTGGCTTAAAAGCGTTAACTATCATGATGGAAGAGGATTACGCACAACGCTCAAGTCGTTTAGGACGCTTCTTTCTTGACGAACTTAAAAGCATAAAAAGCCCGCTTGTCAAAGAGTTGCGCGGAAAAGGCTTATTCATTGGCTTGGAAGTCCATGACGGACCTGTTTCGGCACGAGATATTTGTCTTGCTCTCATGGAGAAAGGCATTCTCAGCAAAGAGACCCATCATACGGTGGTACGCCTTGCTCCCCCGCTGGTTATTGAGAAAGAAGAATTAAAATGGGCGGCTGAACAAATTGAACACGTACTAAATTCGCTTGGTTAAACCTTGTATCTTAACAGGGAGGAAAAGAAGAGCTTGTTGATAATCGACTGCTTTTCAAAAATAATGAAGCTTCGACAATTGAAAGGATCTCTGTGAATCACACATTTTAGTGATCTTGCCCTGGTACCTCCTATGCCTATTTGCTAAAATCATCTTTTTCTAGCTTTGTTGAGAAATACTATGTGCCGCCAGCCTTTATTGTTTATTTTCTTGTGCTTATTCTCCCTGACTGCATTCGCTACGTCTGCCCCTTTCCAAGCGGGCAAAGACTATCGTGTCTTGAAAACGCCACTGGCTCTAGAAAAAGGTAAAGTTCCCGTTGTCGAGTTTTTTAGTTATGGTTGTCCTTGGTGCTACCATTTTGAGCCTGCCTTGGATGAATGGTTACAGGCTAATGCAAAGAACATTGATTTTCAACGTGTGCCGGTTGTTTTTGAAGCTGACTGGCTACCTTTAGCCAAAACCTATTATGCGCTTGAAGGCCTTGATGAAGAAAAACAAATGACGCCACTGATTTTTAAGGCTATTCATGAACAACATATGAATTTGAATGCTGAGCCAGCCATTGCCGCATTCCTTGCCAAACACGGTGTAAGTAGCGCTGATTTCGATAATGCCTATCATTTTTCTCCCGGCATCGACGCACAATTAGTCGCAGGCAATAACTTAATGGTACGCTATCGTATCACCATGACACCCACGGTCGTCATCGCGGGCAAGTATGCTGTTAACACGGGTATGACCAACGGCGACTTTAAACGTATGACTGCCATTATGAGCTATTTGTCGCAAAAGGCGCAAACACAGGGATAATCCTAAATTCCGCCGCTCAACAACTCGGCCGTAGGCGACTGAGATTGTCTCCGGGTATATAGTCAGTGCAGTATGAAATTCGGGTTTTAAATCTCTATAACTTGAAAGTTTTCTGTCATCAATGATGACAGCTCTTCTTTATAATAAGAAATATGCCTAAAGAATTTTTTACAAGCCTTTTCCATTTCTTCAAATTCTTCATAGTACTTATTGTACAGTACTTTTTTCTTAAAAAACTTCCATACTCGCTCTATTAAGTTTAAATTTGGTGAGTAGGCTGGTAAAAATATTAATTTAATCGCCATCGCCTCAGCTAAACTTTGTACCTCTGGAGATTGGTAATAACCTGCATTGTCACATATTAAATAAATATAACCTTTTGGCTGATGTTTCCGTAAAGATTCTAAAAAATCTTTTGTTGTTTCTTTATTTAAACGCTCCTCAAATCTAACAACCATATCTAAACTGTCTATATTAATCG
Organism: Gammaproteobacteria bacterium; assembly: GCA_965230455.1. Lineage (GTDB taxonomy): Bacteria > Pseudomonadota > Gammaproteobacteria > CBDDKY01 > CBDDKY01 > CBDDKY01. The sequence continues at coordinate 379,195 of CBDDKY010000003.1, read as the reverse complement.
CACCATTAATGTTTAAACGTCTTGGTTGTGGGTTTGACTTCATGACTATGCGCTCACCTTTTTTCATCCAGCCATGCGCAGGGACAGCATTGTGCTCAGGATGCGTTGCATCCATAAAATAAAGGCCATCTTCTTTATCTACAGTATTCTTGAGAGACTTATAAGCCTTAATAAATGCTTCTTGGGACTGTTTGTTCACCTTGTAGGGAATTTTCTCTGGTTTTTTATAAACAAAACCTAGCTCTTTCAATATCAAGCGCATACCGCTATCTGAATAGACAATATCAAACTCTTTGGCAACGTATAAAATAATATCAGATACACGTTGATAGGTTACTGATTCAAGATGTAAAAATAAAGCTTCTTTTTCCGAGCTTGTCATTTCTGACTGCCGTCCAGAATATTTACTTTTCAATAAACCATCCAGCCCCTCTTGCTTGTAATTATTATAATAACCCCGTATTGTATCTTCGCTTAAGAGTAAGGCTTCTCTTACTGCTGATATTTTCCAGCCACTACCTAGCAAATACACCGCTTTTAAGCGATCAGCTTCTTTACGTTTTTTACTACCTTGATGGCGAGATTTTAATTCGATTAATTCTCGTTCTGATAATTTATACTCTAGCACAACCATGTCCTAAATTTTTCTATTAGACTATTTTACTACAAAAACCCGAGGTTTCAACTGCGGGGACTATATAGTCCCCGCAGTTGAAACCTCGGGTTTTAGCTGTCTGTCTGCCAGCCATCTTTGAACAATTTTTACTGAAAAAACTTGTCATTTAGAATAGCTAAAATCCTCGTTTTTTCAGTAAAAATTGTCCAAATCTGACTAACATCCAGGCGCTAAAATATAAAACTTATGTTATCACATTAACAAATAATTTCCCGAACTTTCAACTGCGGGGACTATAGAATAAGAAACGCTGAAAATAAAATACCCACGATAACAATACTGGGTTTAACGGAAAAATTTTGTTGCAAATTTTCTGAGGTTTGTTGTATAACTTATTTGCCTGACAGTAGTGCTTCTAGCATTTCTCCTAAAGGGGGGTGCTTATAAAAATGATGCAATAGAATTCTTCTATCCCGACGTTGCTGATAAGCGTAACGTGGGTGTAAAGGATGATAAGCTATCAAGTAATCTAAATCAATTAAATAGACCTGCTCGTCATGCCAAATAAAATTATGATATTTTAAATCGCGATGGATAAGTCGATTAGCATTTAAAGCAGTTATAATAGCGGCCACTTGCTTTAGAATGGTTACCCAGCATTTATCATTGCTATCTAATTGCAAAGCCAATTCTGCCAAGGTTGGGCCCGACAGGTATTCACAAACAAGCACAGCATCCCCTAATAAACATCCATTTTTATGCTGCAATAGCGCAAGTGGGGTGCTGGTGGGAATAGCCAAACGCTGTAGATGCAAATGATTTTCATAGGCCTTTTGGGCACGACTGCCAAGTAAGGTTTGCTTCCAACGCATCCAAACTGTCCGCAGGCGATATTTTTTAAGTAAATAGGGTTGTCCATTAGCTTCGATTTTACCCACCCAACTGGGGTCTTTATCACAAGCTTTAAAAACACAATCACTTTTTCCCAGTAAATTATCAGCCTTCAAAGCCATTTGGGTTAATGCTTCTTTATGGCGCTCCTGCGTCGTGTAAAACTGAAAAGAAGAATTACCCATACTTAATCACCCTGCTCTAATAGTTGCAGCCAAAGCTTCCTAACGCCTGCTCGATATTTCGCTAGTTGACGCTCATTGGCGGATAAATTTTCATTTTGTAGCCGCACATGATGCACAATGGCTCGAAAAGCGCGATAAGCATCACACAAAAAATCCACATCTTGGCTATCCATAATACCATTTTGCTGCAAACTTTCTAAAATACGGATATTATCTGTGTAAGTAATGACAGAGGGATATTTTGGTGCCCAACGTAGCGCTGCATATTGAACAATGAATTCTATATCAGCAATGCTGTCTAATTCTTCTTTCAGAACATTATTCACAGCCGTTGTGGATTCTCGCATTTTTTGCCGCATGTCTAAAATATCTTGACGCAGTTTCGTCCTATCGCGAGGCTTGGTCAAAATATCTTGTCTTACATTATCAAATTGCTGCTCTAGCTCAGGACTCTGTGTAATAACCCGTGCTCGCACCAACGCTTGATGTTCCCAAGTCCATGCCTGCTGCTGTTGATAATTTGCAAAAGCACTCATGCTATTCACCAGCAACCCCGAAGCCCCCGAAGGGCGCAGTCGCGTATCTATTTCATACAATGCATCAATCGTTGTTTTTGTGGAAATAAAATGAATTATCCGCTGCACGAGTCGCGTGTAAAAAACACTGTTGGCAATGGGTGTTTGTCCGTCGGTTTCATTATCATGCTCTTTTATATCACTGTGTAAGAAAACCAAATCTAAATCCGACCCATAGCCTAATTCGATACCACCTAATTTCCCATAGGCAACAATCGCAATACTTTCATGATTTAATGAACCATCATCTCCCTGGGGGTGTCCATGCACATGCGCCAACTGCTTCCAAATAATTTCTAGCACTTGTTGTAGAATAGTAATGGCAATTCCCGTTAAATGATCACTCACACGCATCAATGGTAATTTCCCCACCACATCCGCTGCCGCCACATGTAAAACATGTCGGTTTTTAAAGCGCCTCACGGCATCCATTTGTTGTTCCAAGGCTTCTTCTGGAATAGAAAGCAATTGTTGGTGTAATGTTGTTCCTAAGGTGGATTCCGGCAAAGGTTCATAGAGATGTTCAGGGTGAATAAATTCATCGAGTAATACCGGATAACGAGCAATTTTCTCTGACAACCAACTACTGGCGGCACAAAGCTTAGTTAAATGTGCGATAGAAATAGGATGGTCTAACAAAAGTAATACATAGGGCTTTCTTTTCAAAATAGCCTCTACAATTTTTATCAGCCGTGGTAACGCCGTATCTGGCTGCGGCAGTTGTGTAACGCTGGATAAAATCAGTGGCATTAAGGCATCAATATGATGGCGATGTGTTTCGTCTAAAAGGCTTAATGCTTCGCTTTTTAACAGCGTATTTAAATATTTTAGCGCTTGCTCTTCATCCATAAAACCTAGCATTTGTAACGTCGCCAACGTGGTAGACTCAGGCCCCTTCTCTTGCCACAGCTTGCTCAGTTCTGTCAGCAATGCATCATTGGTTTTAAAGGATTTTTTACTTTTAGGTAACGCTATCATTTTTTCAAAATGCTGATGCACTTCGCTGGTATGCTGATGGAAAGCTTTATGCAAAGCATCCCAACTATAAAATCCCATGGCATAAGCCACCCGCAATCGTTCTTCAGGGGAGCGAGGCAGTATTTGGGTTTGTTGGTCAGCCACCCCTTGCAGGCGGTGTTCTAAATTACGCAAAAATTCGTAAGCATCACGCAAGCAATCAATTTCTTCTTGCGTCAAGCAGCGATACTTTACCAATAAATCAAACAACACCAACAAACTGCGCTGTTGTAATTCTTGTTGTTGGCCGCCGCGCATTAGTTGGAAAACCTGTGTGATAAATTCAACCTCTCGAATACCACCCAGGCCTAGTTTAATATTGTGCTGTAATCCACGGGCTTTTACTTCTCGGGTAATCAGTCGCTTCATCTCTCGTAACGCTTCAATGGCACCATAATCCATATAGCGCCGATAGACAAATGCACTGATCATATCTAATAATTTAATCCGTGCGCGCGGCTCACCACTGATCACACGCGCCTTAATAAACGCGTAACGCTCCCACTCTCGACCATGCTCTTGATAATAGGTTTCCATGGCCTTATGCCCCATCACTAAAGGCCCGCTGTTTCCATAAGGGCGTAAGCGCATATCCACACGAAATACCAAGCCTTCCGCTGTTTGCGCATTGAGTACTCGAATAAGTCTACGCCCTAGATTAATGAAGAAAGTACTATTTTCAATAGGCTCACCTGGCTTGTCCGTAACACCCTCATGTAAATAACAAAAAATCAAATCCACATCGGAAGATAAATTTAATTCTTCAGCACCCAGTTTCCCAAGAGCAATAATTGTCAAGGATTGTGGGCGGCCACGCGGCCCCAAAGGTCTGCCAAATTCTTCACAATGCCATTGATACAGTAATTTCAAGGCTGCACTGATATATACATCTGCCATGGCCGACAAGTCACTGACTACTTTTTCAAGCGACGCTAACCCGGTTAAATCACGCCAAAGGATACGAAATAACTCACGGTTTCGCTCTTTACGCAATAGGGTCATCAATTGAGCCTCATTCTCCACGCTTCTCAGGGGTACTTGCAGCTGCTTGGTATACTCTTTAATACCATTTTGCCGTGTAAAAACATCTTCTGCCAGCATTTCAGCTAAAATAGCAGGATTCTTAATACAAAACTTAGCGGCAAAGTCGCTACAAGCCCAAACATGAAATAATGTATTAAGGACAGAGGTATCCAAAGGGAAACAGCCCGCTTCTTCTTGTGCCGCTCTATAACGCTCCCATTGCACATTGAGCTTATTATGAAAAGCGTCGGGAATATTTGCTAGGTAGGGAGAAATATCGCGCATGAACAGAGCCTATTGAGTAAAAAAACGGGTTGACACAGGGGTAATTTTTCCACAATTACCCTAAATTTCGCCGTTGACATCGTCGCGAGGCTGACTAAGTCACTGAAGGAAAAAGTCCTTTAGATTCGGTGAATTAGGCGGCCGCAGCAGATTTCAACGACGAAATTTAGGATTATGGTTTGCATGTCATTGCTCAATTCTATCGCAAAACGACACCCGCTTGCTAGCCGAGAGGGATTACTTTTCTGGAAAATAAAGAGTAAACTTAGCGCCCTACTAAAGAATTAAAGATTCAACCCACCTATGGACATGTCACTTGCCGAAAAAGCCCAACAGCTTGCCATTCCCAGCATCGAGCATCATATTTTTCTTTGCTGTGATCAACGTACGGCTAAATGCTGCCAACCAGAAGAAGGCATGGCTTCCTGGACATTCTTGAAGCGCTACCTGGCTCGCTTACCCGAGGAGCAGCGCATAAAGATTTTCCGCAGTAAGGCAAATTGCCTTAGAGTTTGTCAACAGGGTCCTATTGCCGTGGTCTACCCAGAAGCAGTCTGGTACCACTCCTGTACACCTGAGGTTTTAGAAAGAATTGTTCAAGAACATTTAATCAGTGGGAAGATTGTGCGCGAGTATGTTTTTTCAGGTCCCAAGTAAGGGCATCAAATTTTCAGGCTGTCGTTTTTTGTCAACATTAAGCTTATTAACAATACTCACTATATTTTTAATGCTATTTTTGCCTTTTACAAACCGATGCTTGATATTCATAGCGACACATTGGTCAAAATATTCTTCATGGTATGTAGATGTATTTATGACGGTAAGGTATTTACTGTCTTCGTGATGCTTTTCGTACTCTTTAAGAAAAGAAAATGAAGTACCATCCCCTAGCTCAATGTCAGAAATAATGAGGTCAAATTTTTCATAAATAAAACTGTACGATTCCTGTAACGATGAAGCTGTCTTAATACTGCAGCAGCAATGAGAAGCTATAGAGACCTCCAGTGCTCGCAAAATGACAGGGTTATCCTCTAAAAGAAATACCTTTAAAGGTTCCTGACATACTTCTTGCACTCTCTCTTCATGCTTGAACAAAATATCCCTTAACTGCTGCACAACATTCATTCGCTTACCAGAGTCATCCGGTATAATATGTTTATTCGCAACTAAGTTAAGTAAAACTTCATCCTGAATTTTCATCTGGCATTCCTATTTCATTGTGTAGTACAATTTCTCTGTGATGACATCGTGCCTTATGCAGCATCACCCATCGTAGATGAATCATTGACATGATCTTGTGATTCTTTATGAGCAAGATGATGAGCAAGCACCTTGATTTTTTCAGCTTGAATCCGCCGAAAAATCTCTTCGCGGTGAACGGGGATATCCGAGGGGGGCATTAATACCAATTTTCGCCTGGTTTCCTTTAACCCCTAAAACAGTCACTGTGATTGTTTCTTCATCACCAATAACAAGTGTTTCACCTATACGCCGTGTGAGTACTAACATGTAATTTCTCCTTTGGACTCTTCTTTCAAAAAGTAGTATATTTCCGTCAAATGAAATATTAATACTAAAAAATAAAGAATATAACCCTAAAAAAAAGTATGAAGTTTTCACCCCCCAAAACATCAAGGTAAAAATTGACCAGAAAGGACTATACAAATGTTTCTAAAAAACAAAGAGGCTCAAGCTTGGGTAAGCTGTTGTATTTTATCTCTATTTTTCTTTTTTATTATTTTCCAAATGAGTGTTTTTTCAACCATTAATAGCTTTATTAGCGATGCATATGCCATAACCAACACCCAGCTAGGCTACTTATCCTCTACCTATTTTTATGTAGCAGCAGTAAGCCTACTCCCCGCCGGTGTGATGCTTGACATCTACCCGCTAAAAAAACAAGTTGCTATCATAATGGGAGTCTGTCTGTTATTTACAGGCTTATTTGCCATAGAGCCTAAATTGCCAGAAGCCTATCTCTACAGGGGATTAAGCGGGCTGGGTAATACATTTGCTTTTTTGGCTTGTATGAAATTTGCCTCTAATACCTTTAGCCATAAGCGTATCGCACTTGCCATGAGCGTTATGGTTACTATCGGCATGTTAGGCGGAGCTACCCAGCCTTTATTTTCTCTGCTCATTGAACATATCGGTTGGCAAACAGCTATAAAAGTAAATACTTTGGTTGGTTTATGTTTTTGGATATTGATTTTATTTTTCCTAAAAGAAACCAAGGAAAAAGAGAGCGCTAGCACTCCTACCCTTAAAGCGAGCCCTAGCGAAATTTTAGCGGGAATAAAAGAAGTTTTGCTAAAAAAGCAAAATTTGTTATGCAGTATTTATACATCCCTACTAAATTTACCCGTTGTATTACTCGGTGCACTTTGGGGGACTCTGTTCCTAGAGCATACTCAGACTTTAGATAAGCTACAGGCCTCTATTGTAATGAGTATGGTTTTCTTTGGGTTAATTATTGGTTCTCCGGTGTTTGGTTGGTTTTCCGATGCTTATCAAACCAGAAGACATCCTATGATTGCCGGTGCTATAGGCTCAATACTTATTGTTACTGTCATCGCTTTAATAAATAATATACCCTTTATCACCTTAGCTTTATTGTTCTTAGGATTAGGCTTCTTTTCTAGCGGTCAAGTCATCAGCTACCCAGTTCTCACCGAAAGCAACCCCCTTAAACTAACAGGAATAACCATGAGTGTGGTTTCTATATTTATATATTTAACGGGAGCCCTGTCTCAGTTATTTTTTGGATGGCTTACTGACACACTACCCTCTCATACTATATTTATGGACATGTCATTAAATCAATATAATTTATCCATGCTTTTACTGGTGCTAGCATTTACAATAAGCCTTTTTTGCACACTATTTATAGTAGACCCGTTAAAAGCAAACTAACGAACCAAAACACAGTTAAACAACTCGGCCGTAGGCGAACGGGATTGTCTCCGGGTTTGATGTCGCCTACGCACCAAACCCGCGTAGGCTACCCAACGGGGAAAATTGCATGCCTCCCCTGCCTGTGCCCCCTTGGGTACCTGTGCCCCCAGGGTATGGAAACTCCATCGCCTTTGCCTCGGGGGCTAACCCCCGAGATTTCTCACGCTAAACTAAGATGACCATTGTAACTGTTGATATCTTGTTAACCATTTGGATGAAATTTCCTGACGCATCGCTTCTGATATCTCTAATAATTCATTTTTTTTCTGCTGCTGGACATGGCCTATTGAATAGATGATTTCAGATTGAACCAATGCAAGTAAAGGCCCTACGACAGCTTGATGTAGAAAATTTATTGGCAGCCCTTTGCCCAGCAAATAAAAATAACGCTCATTGTTACTATAAAGGTCAATATGCTCAGCGATATTTTCCCTAGTATACATTTGTCCCATTGACTTTAAGTCAAACTCAATGTCTTTAGAACTACAGCTTGCCAACACTGCGCCAGGTTTTATATATTTAAAATCTTCTTCGGTAAGCGAATAATTACCAGAAGCACCCAAGATAACATCAGCTTGAGATAATGCTTCTCTTTTAGGAATACTACTCATACCTTCACTAATGGCCATGATGTTTTCAATCTGATTTGTATCATAAGCAAAAACTGAGCACCCTTTCTCTTTTAATGTTATTGCAACACCCTTTCCTATTTTCCCGTAGCCTAAAATCAATATTTTCTTATTGCTAACAACTGCACCAACACTGTGTAATAATGTTTCCAAAGAAAAAACACATGAGCGCCCGACCAGCGAATATTCCGCTTTCTTTATTGAGCCTCTTGCAACGGAAATAACTGGGCAGGGTGACTCAGGCAGTGATGCATAGCGCCTATGGCCAGACTCTGTACTTTCAACAATGCCTATAAGCTTCCCTTTAATCTCTTCTTTTAACTCTGGCAATATAGGTGCAAAATATCCGCCTATTTCATGAATAATGACAGGACCATCTTGAATAATTTCTCTCAATTTGGTTTTCATGTAGGTGGGATCCAGCAACTCCTCTAATGTTGGAGTATCTACCTTATAATCTTCCCTAAGTGACTGGAGAGTGGATATGTCTATAGAATAGGGAATAACGATGACCCTTTCGATGGGAGCAATTTTTTCTATCGCTTGCAATAACTCTGGCCTATCAGGCAGGCAATGCGTTAACACAACAACTTTCCCTGGAAATGAAGGAACCATACCAGCCACTTCATTGAAATAACCTTCTCGAAATTTTTTTAATAAATTAACCATGACAACCAGCCTCTCTTTAATTGAATTATTACTTTTTCATTATTTTTATACATCCACGCATAAAAAATGACCTTTCACAAAAACGCTTCTCACTAAGACCTAAGCCTGAAAAATGTGAGAAACGCTCATCTTCTTTATATAAGTCCAATGATGAATACACGCCTTTATTAACATCGGCTTCAGTATGGAAAAACTCAAAGTCAACCCTACTAAATAAATCACGAAGAATTTCACCACTCGCACCTAGCTGACCTGAAGAAACCGATTCTCTCAATAAATCTAGCATTTCTATCAAGCTAATTAAATCTTTGCGCGCGCTTAGAGAGGCCTTGCTTTTGGTGCTCGAGTTTAACTGCGTAGGGGCCTGCAGTGAATAATAAACAGGCTCCCCTTCAACACAGTTAAAATAGTCTGTATAGAGCAATGAGGGGAAATAATTTTTCATCTTGTAGCCCTCAAGATAAGCCTCTATTAATGCATGAAATGGTGCTGCATACTCAGTATCAGTAACAGGCACAAATGCTGGCACCAAACCTGCAGCAATATAAATTAATTTCTTGATGGTATCATTAAGGTAAGTATTAAGCTTGATGCGCTTATTCGTCAATATCTCTGAAAAATTGTGCCACGCAGTATCGTAAGAAATACTATAACGAGTAAGTTCAGTGTGCCTCCAAGCCTTAGTTAAAACATAATGATTGAGTTTAACCCACTTAGGTTCTCTTCTTATACGCTCTACCCACTCCCTTGTGAAAAATATAATATCACAGCTCCACCTTTTATCAATGGGCTTAGCATCCGAGATATCTTTTAATATATACCAAAAATCAAAGGGTGATATCGGCATACCACCCTTAACGCCAAACTCAGCTAAATTTTTATGGCTGTTAAAATCAGCGGCTTTAGGTAGCATAACAAAGGTTCTTGAACCTGCAACAACATTGTAGACTGCAGGTGGCGCAAACATCTCCCAAATTCCAAGTTCCAGTCCACATCTTCTAAAAGCAAGAGGGGATACGATACCATTCTGTTCAGTGAAAACTTCAAAGCTATTGTTTATACAATAACCTAGCGGCAGGTGTAATGATTGAAAGAAATTTTTCAGAGGCGTATCCACAACGTCTCTAAGAGGCACAACGCCTCCAGACTTAGTGGGAACATAGAATAAACCGTCTTTATAGATTTGGGCACCATAAGGATACGACATATGAATTAATGGGTACTTCATAGATGCGGATAAATCATCTATGATATATCTTAATTCACAATTGCCAGAGACAATGAGATCCCGAGACTCATTCCAGCTGTAAGTATTATAACCAACATCATTATCGGTTAATTTTTGCTCCATAATAACGATCCAACAACCTTATCGTCTGATATTGTAAATCAATAATCCATAAAAGTCTTTTTTTTTGCTGATATTTTGTAACTACAGCAAAAATAGTTGAATAGTTATACCTAATTGACGCCTGGTTCAGCAAAGCTTGGCCTACGGCGCTTAAGGGGGAGAATGGCATTCTCCCCCTTAAGAGTCTCCCATTTCCATTAAAAATGATTGATTTAAAAGGATATTTTTTATGGGGGATTTTGGTGAATAGTTACGATATTTTTATACTGCCCACTCTGAAAGGAATTCTTCCAAAAAAGTCTGCATAAAAAGGTGGCGCTTTTCAGCCAGCGCTTTGCCTGTTTTTGTATTTATCCGTTCCTTTAAATGCAAGAGCTTTTCATGAAAATGATTGATGGTTGTACCCTTAGATTGTTGATAGGATTCAAAAGTTTGATGCTGAACAGGCGCAATGCTAGGGTTATACATTTCTCTTCCCTTATACCCTCCATAGGCAAAAGTACGTCCAATGCCTATGGCGCCCATTGCATCTAATCTGTCCGCATCTTGTACTATTTGTCCTTCCAAAGAGAGAGCCTCTTCAGGCACGCCTAGCCCCTTAAAGGAGGTGGAACGCACAATTTTGCAAACGTCTGCTATTGTTTCTTGGTTAACCTCTAATTCATTTAGCCAAAGAATTATCTTTTTTTCACCAATAGATAAATCACCGTGATTGAATTTCCAATCGGCTATATCATGCAAAAGCGCGGCTAATTCTATAACAAGCAAATCCCCGCCTTCTTTCTCTGCAAGCTTAACCGCAAGCGCGTGGACTCTGTAGATATGCCACCAATCGTGACTACTATCTTGATTCAATTCTTGTTTAACATACTGTTTTGTCTTTTCGATAATATCTGTCTGCATCATAATGACCCAATAAGGTTGATTAAAAAATGTATTGTCACAGCGTGTAACTATTCTAGAAATCACGTTCAATGTCAAATAGCTCTGCCATATCAATCATCCTAAATTCCGCAGTTGAAATCATCGCAAGGCTGACCAAGTCGCTGAAAAAAATCCTTTAGACTCGGTGAGTCAGGCGGCCGCAGTCGATCTCAACTGCGGGGACTATATCTCTCTTAACTTTCCCGCTTCAAAATAAATAATGAACCTAACACGGGTTTGCCCGCCTGGATACGTGGTGTTATTTCATCATGACATAAAATATGATAACCAATGTCCTTTGCAATACGTCTAATGTAATCAGGGTGATGGCAAAACCGTGCCATGGGTGTTAGCTCAACATCTTTTGTCTGGGTTTGTTCTGTCGTAAAGGCTAAAAAGCCGCCTTTTTTAAGCGCGTTCCAACAGGCTGTTAACGTTTCCGTTAACTCGCCCGTATATAAAAATACATCGCCCGCCAGAATGACATCAAATTGATTACTGTGTTTTTTTAGAAACTCAAGATTATTTGCCTGTTCGTAGTTGTCATAGCACTGCTGTTTTTTAGCTTCTACAAGCATTTGTTCTGCAATATCTACACCGACAAAATAGGCAGCATGCGGTTTAAACAAATGACCGCTTAAACCTGTCCCACAGCCCAAATCTGCCATGTACCATTTTTTTTCTGGCATGGTTACAAAACGAGACAAGGCTTTATACAGTAACTCTGGTACCGCGTAGTGTAGTGTTTCTTTTAAATGGGTTTCATAGTGGCCTGCATAGCGGTCAAACAACTTTTTGAGATAGCTCATGGGGGCTGCATTTAACTTTGTGTCTTGTTTTAATGCGCCTAGCATATAATTTAACGCTTCTTGCTCGTGGGGTTCAGAGACAGCAAGTGCTTTTTCATAATGCTCAATAGCAAACGTTTTATTCTGCAACATTAAATGGCAGGCCGCTATATTTTGATGAATGGCGGCGCTATCACCGGCTAATTTCCATTGTTTGTCATAAAAAACCAGCGCACGTTGTGGTTGCTGGGTTTTTAGCATCATGTCCCCTAGCACATCATAAACACGAGCATCTTCGACGCCCCACTGTAACACTTTTAAAAAAGCATTTTCTGCCATTTCATAATCATTTAATTCAAAATAAATAACCCCAAGCATAATTAGAATATCGGCAGAGGTAGGATTTAATGCTAATGCTCTTTCATAACAGGCTGCAGACTCTTGCAAACGTTGCTGCAAATAATAGATCTGCGCTAACGTATAATGAGCATGACTCATTTGCGGATTGTCAGTGATGGCTTTAACCAGGTGCTTTTTACCCACCTCTAAATTTTCTTGCCGAAAATACAGCAACCCCAAGTTATAACTGGCATCGGGATAGGTGGGTGCATGCATAAGCGCTTTTTCATAATGCACTTGGGCCAGTGGCCAGTTTTGCTCTCTAGCATCTAAATTGCCTAAATTATTGTAAGCTTGTGCGTAATCAGGTTTTAACGTAATGGCCTTAGCATATTGGGCGCGTGCGTCCTTAATTTTCCCATGCTTTGTATAAATTACGCCTAAATTATTATAGTAAAGGGCTTCATCAGGAGCATGCTTGATGGCTTTTTTCAATAGCGTGATAGCTTCTTCCAATGCCCCTTGACTGGCGCTGATCAAGGCCAAGCTGCTTAGTGCCTCAGCATTATTAGGGTATTGCGCTAGAATCGTATAATACACGGCCTGCGCTTCTGGTAGCTTACCGACTTGGCAAAGGGCTTGTGCTTCTTGAAGCTGGTCGCGCAAAGGGGAGGATACCGTCATGAGTTCTCACTTAGCTACTTAACCTGCGTTCGACATAAGAACGGCTAAAACCTGCGATAAATCCAGGGGGGCTGTGTTTTTTTTTGAGCTTTTGCCTTGTCTCCTGGATTTCTCTGGGTTTTACCACTTTCTTATGTCGAGCCCAGGTTACTTAAATAGAAAGCGCAATGATAGCATAATCTTAAATTCCGCAGTTGAAATCGTCGCGAGGCTGACTAAGTCGCTGAAGATAAAGAATTTTTTTTCGTCTTTTTTGTGAAGGCGTATCACCCATACGGTGAATAAAAAAGACGGAAAAAAATCCTTTAGATTCGGTGAGTTAGACGGCCGCAGTAGATTTCAACTACGGAATTTAGGATAATATTCAACAACTTTAGTTAGCCGTAATATAACTCAACCAGAAGAAGAATAAACTCTTTAAATTCAATATATTAAACCTATGTAGTAGATTTTACTGGTGAAATTCAGGATAATGAGCACTGACAAACTGAATGTTATGAGAGTTGAGAGTTATGCGCATGTCCTATTGGGGAAAAATTATCGGCGGCATCCTAGGATACACCGTAGCAGGCCCCTTTGGCGCTATTTTAGGTGTCTTTTTTGGTCATGTTTTTGATAAAGGGCTGAAAAATCCACTTAATATGGGCTTTGGCGCCCAGCTTTCTACAGCGCAGCAGGCTTTTTTCCGCACGACTTTTCTGGTCATGGGCCACATCGCTAAAGCCGATGGGGTGATTTCTAACAATGAAATTCAAATGGCACGCCTCATCATGGATAAAATGGGTCTAAGCCAGGCTCGCAAATTAGAAGCCATGCATCTGTTTAATGAAGGTAAAGCATCCTCTTTCAATGTGGATGCTGCCTTGGATACGTTATCCAAGGATTGCCACGCCCAAAAGCTATTATTGCGCATGTTCATCGAAATCCAGGTGCAGGCAGCCTTTGCCGATGGCCAGCTGAGTGAGGCTGAAAAGCAAATCCTACGTCATATGTGTCAGCAGCTGGGCTTTGCGGCCGTTGATTTTCAACACTTTGAAGACAGTTTTCGTGCGCAATACCAGCGCCAACACAGCGGTGCACAAGCCGCATCCCCCAAGCGTAGCCTACAACAAGCCTACGTCATCCTAGGTGTGCCCCAGACGGCCAGTGACGCCGACGTCAAACGTGCTTACCGCAAACTCATGAGTCAACACCACCCCGATAAGCTTGCCTCTAAAGGTCTACCAGAAGACATGATGAAGCTCGCCACCGAACGCACCCAAGAAATCAAATCGGCCTATGAACAGATAAAGTCTAGTCGTTAGGCCTCACCCCTCAACACACCTGTTCAAAAAGTTGACAATTACCGCAAATATGTTTAAAATATGCTCACGTTTAAATAAAGCCCACTTTCCATATTTAGGCTTTAACCTAAAATCACCCGCTTAAACATAAGGAATCGATAAAAGCGCTGTGCTTTTTATGAGATTTTTTTATGTTTAATAGTTACGGGCTGGCCGCCCACCACAAGGCGAAAAAAGGGGTGCTGTTTTCAGATAGCGGTAGTATTTTTTCAACACGTTCTTCTGAGAGTTCAAAACCTGCCTACAAACTGCCAGCGCTTTTTTATGCTTACCTGAATGATGACAATGAACAAAATCAGCAACTGATTTATCACACTGTTCATACAGAGGTTGATCAAGCGCTTGCTAAGCTTGAGACACGTCTTAACACACGTCTTTCCGATGGAAAATTAAGCATTACTCGTCTTGCCTACGGCGAAAAAGAAACTTATTCAATTACAAAACAACAACTTGATACGCTTATTGCGTATATTAAAAATAGCTTTGACGGCACTGATAAAAAACTTAACTCTGCCGAGGCTTTTTATCGATATTTTTGCTTAAGTAGCCTACAAGATTTGGTGGATATGTATTCTGGCTGCATTCCTTTTGATAACACCGTGGCACAAGGCTTACTTCCTTTTGGAGGGCGTAGTTTTAAACCTCAATGCTTTTTTAATGATAGACTTATTCTCTCAATGGCTAATCCAAAAGACAACAATCAATTTAAAACAGATACATTTTCTCCACGTGATTTCATAGAAAAAAATCTTCCTAAAATCATGCCATTAAGCTCTGAAGATGGCTTGCTAGCGCCAGAAATGCTATTGGCAGGACTATTTCAGGGTGTAGCCATCGTTGGCATCCCTTTATTTAGGCTTCCAGACCCTTTGCCTCATAATGGGTTTATTGACACAAGAATAAAATTAATAATTCATGATATTGTTCACTATTTAGAATTTCTCAACCTTTCTGAAAATCTTAAGAATAAATTTAAATATTTTTTTGAACATAAGTTATTTACACAGAAGGATTACCATCTTCAAACGTTTGCTTTTGTTTGGTTTTTAATTCACGAGCAACCCACAGAAATAGATGAAAATAATTTTTTCACTAGCTTTCTTAATATTTTAAAAGAAAGAATTACATCTTTGCAAAATTTAAAGAAATCTCCTGACAATACGTCTCCCCAAAATCTTAAATTAATTAAAAAAAACAACCTCACCATATCGATGGACCTTATATCAGAATTAAGGAAGTGTGGCTTTACTATCCCTGCGTTAGAAGAAAATGCTGATCAAACACTTAATAATGTCTTTATTCAACTTAGCTTAATAAGCTTATACTTATTATTTATCGAGCGTTACCCAGCATTTTCAGCAGATATAAAGATGACGCTGAGCAACGAAGATAAAGACGCTCTCAATAAATTTATCGACGAACTTGACGAAGAAGTTGCCACTGAAGCTGACTATACTGAAGCGCTGAAAAAACAATGGAAAACAGCATCCAATCAGTTTAAAGCAAGACACGCTGATGTTTTGAACTCATCATGTGCTAGTGTAGCTATGGTGAGTGCACTTTGATTTTCGGCAAATAGTTTTATTTTGTATTTTACTAACGTTTAGATTTTAGTCCACAAGTGTTAGCGTCTGTTGACAATTCATCTTTACAAATTAATTTCCACCCGCGACATCAATAAAACTACCTGTCACATAAAAAGCTTGTTCAGAAAGCAACCATACAATAGCATTTGCAACCTCTTTTGCGGTTCCTCCGCGTTGCATTGGAATCTTAGATTTAATGTTTTCAACTCTATTTGGTTCGCCACCAGAAGCATGTATATAGTCCCCGCAGTTGAAACCTCGGGTTTTAGCTGTCTGTCTGCCAGCCATCTTTGAACAATTTTTACTGAAAAAACTTGTCATTTAGAATAGCTAAAATCCTCGTTTTTTCAGTAAAAATTGTCCAAATCTGACTAACATCCAGGCGCTAAAATATAAAACTTATGTTATCACATTAACAAATAATTTCCCGAACTTTCAACTGCGGGGACTATATCGGTATCAATAAAGCCAGGCCTTACACAATTAACACGTATTCCCTCTTTTGCAACTTCTTTTGATAACCCAATCGTTAATGTATCAATTGCTCCTTTTGACGCAGCATAATCAATATACTCACCAGGAGAGCCAAGCCGAGAGGCTGCAGAAGACACATTAACAATTGCACCACCTGAACCTGCGTTAACACTAGACATTCGCTTAATAGCCTCTCTTGAACAAAGAAATGCACTGGTGATATTTGTGCTAAAAATTTTATGGAGGCGCTTCATACTCATTGCCTCGAGACGCATTTGCTGCGCTAAAATACCAACATTATTAACCAGTGCAGCAATTCTTCCCAATTCATTGTCGAACACCGTAAACAACCTTTCAACGTCTGATTCCTGGCTAACGTCTGCTGCAACAGCAATAGCTTTTCCGCCTTGCTTTCTAATGCTATCAACAACAGCATTGGCTGCTGCTAAATCATTAATATAATTGACACAAACTGAGTAACCAAGTTCGGCAGCTTTTATAGCAGTAGCAGCACCAATTCCTCGACTAGAGCCTGTAATTAATATCCCACCTCTATCCATGTAAATTTTCCTCTACAACTTGATTCTTAGCAAGAGAGTGCTTAGCCTAGCGCCTGCTTGGCCACACTAAAAAATGGTTACCCCTATCGTATAAGAGACGCATTGACTGAAAAGAGTCTATCATCAAAATCACTCAAACTTCAATCACTTTCAGTGGATTCCCACTGGAAAGTGCTGCAAGTTACCCATTTTTAGCACCGCGCAGAAAATCTTATAGATGCATCTCCAACATACGCGTCACGTTTTGCTTTTGCTTGCCAAGGCAGCAAGCTTCTAAAAAAACCATAACGATGGTTAGCGTCATTGGTGAGTAAGCGCTTGCTATCTCTACTGGATACAAATTTATTAATATTCTCTGGGGTACTCACCCCCAAACGTTGTGCTATTAGCGTATTGCTCAACGCATTTTTTTCAATGTGTTTGAGCTGTGCTTTTACATACTCAATTGGCTGGCTTAATAGCTGTCTATAATACTGCTGTTTAGCCAATACATTGGTGCAGCCTGCTTGTACCGCACCTAAAATAATTAAGGTGATGACGCGACTGCTTAATCTAATGCGTTTATCGGCATAGCATTGCTTGCGCCAAGTATTAAGTTCATCAACGACTTCTTGCAATAACAGTCTGTCTTGCTTGCTTACAAATTCATTTTTACTCCAACGCGCTACATTGCGTCTTTTCCAAGGTTCAACCACATAATGATTAATAAAACTCGCGCCCGTCATCACCGTCGCTATAGCAGAAAAAACAATAGCCGGGACAAGCAGCGGCGGAAAAGCAATAGCTGCAACCCCTAAAGCTACGCCTATGCCAGCTGCCCCCCACCTTACATTATTGTAAAGCCTGTCGTAGAGTTTTTGTTGCATTTTTTTATGTAAATAAGCGCTGATTCGCTTATCATTGCTGGTGGACTCGCGCTGCTCGCCCCATTGATTAATACCTACGTTTTTGGCGATGGGATGCCGAATAAAGCGTTGTTGTGCTTTTTTGTCGGTGATACCCTCATGCTTTACCGTATACAGGGCAATGGCTTGTTTTTTTAAACGCGTTCGGGTTAATTTAAGCTGCTTAATCTGTGCCGTTAGGTGCTGGGCTTTTTTAGGGTGTTTCAGTTTATCAAGCTGCCCATATTGTTGACGCGTTTTTGCTAATAATGCAGAGACCTTATCATGCTTAATTAATCTATCTTTAAACACGTAGTTGGCGTCATAACATTTATTGATAGCTTTAACCGTCAACAGACTGCTTTCCACGAAACGTGAGAGGACATAGACCAAGGATAAAAGTGTTAATAATCCAGCCAGGACAACACCCGTTAATCCCAGCAGACCCACCTTGATAACTGCGCTCACCACATTCATGACAAGAATACCGCCTGAGAGAACAAGGTATTGTAAACCCCACAGGCCTTTAGAGGTGGCATGGCGCTTAGCCTGTGTCGCGCGATGTAGATTTTTAGACCCCGCCCAAAAGCCGAAACCCACGCTGGCATAATCGGCAAATTCAGCCGATAAAGAAACCATCAGCTCATAAATGCTATCATAAAAATTTTCATTGGAGCCCATCGTTTCTGACATCATATAATCCAGCAACATATCGGGGTAGCAAACCCCTTATTACAACTGGTTATATTATCCCACAAGAAGCTTAAGACAGCCTTAGCCTGTCGACAAAAATCCTACTGCTCAATGAATCCTAATAACTGGCCGTCAATAATCTCTCAGCTCCGACGCACCAACGTTTCTCAATTTCCCACCCTTTTAAAATCAATAGCTTACGCGCCGAATAAAAAAATAACCGTCGCGTTAAAATAGCACCCTCTCGTTCTCATATCATCCACCCTCGAACGACAGCAAGCAATCAAAAATGTCCCTACCAAATCATGATGAAGAACGAACATATCGGACCAACGTTTTGGCACCACAACTGAAAGCAAAGATAGTTGTAGTAGATACTCAGCATTACAATTTATCGGTTGTTAGTGGGTGGAGAATTAGGGTGTTAGCTAAGATTAGTTTGAAGCCACTTTTTACCCTTTATGGTTAACGCAACAACGCGCGGCTTACTTTTAGAGCGAATGATTAATCGCTCTTGTAAGAAATAGCTAAGTAATGCTGCCCCCAAGGCGCCGGCTAGATGATACTCTCGCTCAGTCCAATCGATACAGCATGGGGCAAATTGGCGGCGTTTTTTTTGTAAGGTATCAATATCTAGTTTTAATGTTGTCCTAAAAAATTTTTTCCCTTTGTTTGTCAAGTAAAATCGCTCTTGCTGTTGTTTTAAGTAGCCTTTATTTAGTAAACGTTTCGTAATTATTACACCTAACCGTCCTGCCAAGTGGTCATAACAGGTTCGTGCTGCACGTAATCTATCATCAATTCTAGTGTGATTAGGGGGGCGTTGAGGCGTATTGGATAGCCCGGCGAGTGATTCAATGGCCGTGGCGATATGATGTGATGCTAGCTTGTAGTAACGATGGCGTCCAACAACTTTAAATTCTAAAAGTCTTGCCTCTGTAAGTTTTTTTAAACCTAAAATCCTCAGTTGAAATCGTCGCGAGGCCGACTTAGTTGCTGAAGATAAAGGATTTTTCTCAATATTTTTTGTGAAAGCGTATCACCCATACGGTGAATAAAAAATATTGAGAAAAATCCTTTAGATTCGGTGAGTTAGGCGGCCGCAGTAGATTTCAACTGAGGATTTTAGGATTATACAGGGGGAGTGTGGCCTATAGTTCACTGGGCATCGAACTATAATTGTAGATTTTTTCCAAGGTAAAGGCTACTAATTGCTCAGCTTTAGCGCAGGACAGGTTGACAGCTATAATATTGAATGATACAATAATTGCATTATTCAATCAAATTGGGCCTGGTATTGGCTATATCCTTAAAATTAAACGAATTACTGTGTTACCGATTATTTAATGTGGTCAAGCTTAATGAACAACTCATTGGGCAGCGCATGGATCCATTTCATTTAAGTAAAACCCAATGGAAAATTATGGCTAGATTTAATTTTCTAACCTTACCTTGTACTCAGCAAGACATGTTAAGTTCCATGGGTATTGATCGCGGCCATTTAACGAGGGCTTTAGAGCAGCTCGAAAAAAGAGAGCTTATTCGAAAGGAACGATTACGTCATGATAAACGGGCATTCAACTTATTTTTAACAAACAAAGGTAAGTCCTTGCTTAAAAAGATTGAACAGGCATTAGTTGATGAATCTGCAGCATTAATGAATGGACTTTCTGAAAAAGAAAATTTAACGCTAAGCAATATTCTAACAAAACTTGAAAAAACTATTTCAGCAGAGCTAGAAAGTCCATAGAAAGACGCAACTAAAAGTAGGTGATACGATGAAACATTTAGTGATAATCGGCGGCGGCTTTGCCGGACTCTGGGCTGCATTTAGCGCTGTTAGACAGGCAAGAGTTTTAAATAAGCAAGATAAACTAACCATAACGCTGATCAACAAGACACCCTACCATGAGCTGCGCCCACGGTTTTATGAGGAAGCGCTTGATAACACACGGCTTTGCTTAAAAGAGTATTTGCAGCCTCTTGGTGTTTCATTAGTTATCGCTGAAGTAATTTTAATTGATACAGAAAATCAAAGGATTTCACTCAGCTCAGATACCATTCTTCATTATCATCAGCTTATTATTGCAGCCGGTAGCAAGCTTATTATACCTGATATACCAGGATTATTAGAATACGCATATGACATTGATAGCTTTGCAGCAGCAAAAAAGCTACAACAGCATATTGCGGCTTTACCTAATCAAGAAAGCTTTCCCGGGCAGTATACCATTGTTGTTGCTGGCGGTGGCTTTACCGGAGTTGAAGCGGCAACGGACTTGATGGATAGAATTAAAAAAATGACACCTCGGCAAGAAAAACATCGTGTCATTATTCTTGATCGCAGCGACGTCGCTGGAGCTTTTAGTACTGAAGCACGAAACGTTATATTAAAAGCGTTTAGCGATTTAGGTATTGAAACATTACCTAATACTCAAATCACAGAAGTTTTTCAAAATGCTGTCAAGTTATCAAATAGTACGATAATACCAACAGCAACAGTTGTTTGGACCGCAGGCATGCAATCTAATGGTTTAACTAAACAAATAAGTAAAAATTTGGATAGCTTTGGTCGATTACCCGTGGATAGATATTTACAAGTCAAAGGCATAAAAAACTGCTTGGCTGCCGGTGATGTTGCCGCAGCCACCACCGATGGTGAGCATATGGCGCTATTATCCTGTCAACACGCCATGCCTCAAGGTCGCTTTGCAGGACATAATGCCGTGGCACGCTTGTTTGCCGATGAGTTATTGATGTATGAACAACCTAAATTTGTCACCTGCCTTGATTTAGGTTCTTGGGGAGCACTCTACTGCGAAGGCTGGCAGCAACAGGTTATTAGCACAAAAGCTGACGCTAAAAAAATTAAGCGGTTTATCAATCAAGAGAGGATTTATCCACCTGATATACAGAAAGAGGGCGTTGATGTCTTGCTGAGTGCTTCAGAGCCTGTTTTTAAACCTATAGCGATTTAATAAAGTTAATAGCACTGTTTACCCATTAACTTCAGTGTGAAATTTACACAGCCTTTATCTGTGAGGAGTCCGCTAATGAAATATCCATTACCTTACTATGTAGTTATTTTCAGCAGTAAAAAAGTTCATGACGTCCCCGATGAATATTACCAAACCAATGATAAATTGCTCCAAGATATTCAGAAAACCCGAGGATTTTTAGGTTATGAATCTGTTGAGGGTATGACACTTTCTTACTGGGAAACCTTGGAAGCCATTAAGGTTTGGAAAAACCATACATTTCATAAAAAAGCACAGCAACAAGGTAGAGCAGTATGGTATGACTATTATAATGTTAAAATAGCTAAAGTTGAACGCGAGTATGAATTTCAACGCGAAAGCTTTTGTAAAGAATAAGCTTAATACTCAGCTTTATAGAAATAGTAACGGAGAGAGAAAATGAAGAAAAAAATTGCTTTAATTACCGGGGGAAGCCGCGGAATTGGGAAGGCGGTCGCAGAAAGTTTAGCAAAACTGCGTTACCATGTCATTCTAATTGCCCGTAATGAGAAAAAGCTAAAAGAAGTTGCTGACGAGATTAATGCAACGGGCGGTGCTGCTAGCTTTCATTCTGTGGATATTACCAATGCCTTTCAAATACAAGATTGTGTTAAAAAGACTATAAAAGAGTATGGACAAATTGATGTTTTATTTAATAATGCTGGCGTGGGGCTTGTAGGCACATCAGAGGTGGCTGACAAAGATATAGTCCCCGCAGTTGAAAGTTCGGGAAATTATTTGTTAATGTGATAACATAAGTTTTATATTTTAGCGCCTGGATGTTAGTCAGATTTGGACAATTTTTACTGAAAAAACGAGGATTTTAGCTATTCTAAATGACAAGTTTTTTCAGTAAAAATTGTTCAAAGATGGCTGGCAGACAGACAGCTAAAACCCGAGGTTTCAACTGCGGGGACTATATAGTCCCCGCAGTTGAAACCTCGGGTTTTTGTAGTAAAATAGTCTAATAGAAAAATTTAGGACATGGTTGTGCTAGAGTATAAATTATCAGAACGAGAATTAATCGAATTAAAATCTCGCCATCAAGGTAGTAAAAAACGTAAAGAAGCTGATCGCTTAAAAGCGGTGTATTTGCTAGGTAGTGGCTGGAAAATATCAGCAGTAAGAGAAGCCTTACTCTTAAGCGAAGATACAATACGGGGTTATTATAATAATTACAAGCAAGAGGGGCTGGATGGTTTATTGAAAAGTAAATATTCTGGACGGCAGTCAGAAATGACAAGCTCGGAAAAAGAAGCTTTATTTTTACATCTTGAATCAGTAACCTATCAACGTGTATCTGATATTATTTTATACGTTGCCAAAGAGTTTGATATTGTCTATTCAGATAGCGGTATGCGCTTGATATTGAAAGAGCTAGGTTTTGTTTATAAAAAACCAGAGAAAATTCCCTACAAGGTGAACAAACAGTCCCAAGAAGCATTTATTAAGGCTTATAAGTCTCTCAAGAATACTGTAGATAAAGAAGATGGCCTTTATTTTATGGATGCAACGCATCCTGAGCACAATGCTGTCCCTGCGCATGGCTGGATGAAAAAAGGTGAGCGCATAGTCATGAAGTCAAACCCACAACCAAGACGTTTAAACATTAATGGTGCGATTAATATAGACAGTTTAGATATGGTTGTTAGATTTGAGGAGCGTTTAAATAAAGAAACAACAAAAGATTTTTTAGAATCTTTACGGAAACATCAGCCAAAAGGTTATATTTATTTAATATGTGACAATGCAGGTTATTACCAATCTCCAGAGGTACAAAGTTTAGCTGAGGCGATGGCGATTAAATTAATATTTTTACCAGCCTACTCACCAAATTTAAACTTAATAGAGCGAGTATGGAAGTTTTTTAAGAAAAAAGTACTGTACAATAAGTACTATGAAGAATTTGAAGAAATGGAAAAGGCTTGTAAAAAATTCTTTAGGCATATTTCTTATTATAAAGAAGAGCTGTCATCATTGATGACAGAAAACTTTCAAGTTATAGAGATTTAAAACCCGAATTTCATACTGCACTGACTATATAGCCACCAACAAGAGGAGCGCTAGCCATGATGGCAACACTACACACCGCTAGGTAGGAGCCTAACTTCGCTAAATGCTTGCCGGTGTAAATATCTCTTAAAATAGCTCGCGATAGGGAAATGCTGCAACCAGCTCCCATACCTTGTATACACCGACCAATAATCAAGCTCTTAATTGAGGATGCTGTTAAGCAAATAATGCTCCCTATCACCAATAGCGTAAAACCAATAATGATTGGTTTTTTCCGGCCAATGCCATCGGATAAAGGGCCATAAATTAACTGTGAGCTAGCAAGACCAATCATATAGAGGGAAAGCGACAACTGGACCAAGTGGATAGGGCTTTTAAGGCCTTTAGCAATAAAGGGCAGTGAAGGCAGATATAAGTCAGCAGCTATTTGCCCTGATGTAGCTAATAAAAGAATGATAGCAAATAATGATAAAGTTGGTTTTTGTTTGTTCATAGTTACTTTGTAAAATTAACAATATTTTTCAGCCTAACATTAGTAGAGGGTCTGTTGACAATTCATTTTTGCAAGCGAAATTTGAAGGAACGCAAATTTGCACCCGTTCTATTCAAATTGTAGCGTGAAAATGAATTGTCAACAGACCCTAGGCAGTACTATTAGCATTTAGGTCTTTAACGATACTTCTATTCACTAAGACCTGACTTGGGTTTACAGGTTAATAGACTTAACGCTCAAGAGCAATCAGGCTATATAAATTTAAAAGCGTTTTATCATTATATCCATTTGTTTTAAGTTTTGTAAAAAAAATTATCAAATTTCTCACCTTTGGTTGAAAAGCAACCAAAACCCCGTTGTTATGCTCGAGTGGAAATCTTTTGATTTTTTATTGAAAATACGGGAAGGTCATCTGGGGGTGACATAAATTAAAGTTCAAAACTGAGAAAAAATAGCAAAAGGGAATGACTATATTTTAGCTTTCAATTATAATTGATAACATTGGTTTTTACAAAAGTAGCCATTTTATGGATTTTTTATGTCAAGGTGTTATTCAGGCGCTTTATGATTTGCGCTTAACAGCCTTCAACCACAAGTAAGCCAGTTAAACTATGTTAACGAGTAATTCCAAACAAGCCGCTGACAGATCACAGTTTTACCTAGAAAAAGAGGGTAAGCGCTACTCTAAAGAAATTGCGAGAGCGGTTCGCCAGATCCATTGGTTATTGAGGGTCTTTCAGCTAATTTGGATAGCGGGTCCCGTCACCTATATTGCGTTACAGGGAGGTTATTATGTTGGCTATGGAAAATTTGCGCCCTTTGCGCTATTTATTTATTTTGCTAGTTATACGCTTATTGCTGGTTTAATTGGTGCTTTTGCAACAGTTTTATATCAACTTATTTACAGGCCTAAACAAGATAAGGCCTATAAGTCACTGTCAAATACAATAGACAAATTAACAGACTTTCTTGCTATTGTTCGAGACTCAAAGCTGTCTGACTTAAGTAGTGATTATAAACAGCGGGAAGCTGCCCGCATTATCCTAGAAAATACGCATGCTGATGCTCATGCCATTAAGCTTGCTATCAAAATTATTACTAATAATGATCAGTTTGCGCATAAAGCAGCAGAAATAGAAACGTACAGGCGCGCAGGGTTGTTGTCATGTGCTAAAGACTGTAAGGATCAGATAATTGAAGACTTGGATAGTTTTCTGATCAAGCTGGAAATGAATAATCCCACGCTTGGTGCTCTAGTAAGAAAAAGATTTTTTGGTCAAAGTCCAACACTAAAAGAAGGTTTACCTCGCAGTAAAAACTTTATCCGTCGTTTACTTTTAGCAAGTAAAGAAGAAAATGAATTATTAATTACCCCCAGAGATATTGAGGAAATAATAATGTTATCGCTTGAGTTACTCGCGGGGCGCGAATTTAAAGTTTTAACTTTCAAATACAAGGGGAATAGACGAATAAGCCGTGCCTATGATAAATTAGAGAAGGAGAGGAGCTCCTATGAATTGGCGGTGACATCTTACCGCTCTAGGGTTAAAGCGCTTTATGTCTACTTATCTTCGCTAGATAGCACAAAATTCGAGGAGGTGTCATTAGCTACTCGTTTTGAAAAACAGGTCAAACAGTGTGAGAATGGTTTAGAGCAGAGTTATCAAGCCACCAAAGGATCCTATTTAACAACAAAGCAAGCTAATAAAATCAATAAGCATACGGCTAAAAGTTTTGAAGAGTTTAAAAAAGCTTTTTCTCTCTATAAAACGGCGTATAAGCAAATCAAAAGAATTAAAAATCACCAGCGCTCATGGCAAGCTGCGGTAAAAGAGTGGGAAACCCTATCAAATAATCTACCTGATGCTGCAACTGAATTACGCCTAGACCGTGGTCGAGGTGGTTTAAGAATAGAAGAGCAAGATATTGGTTTAAGTGATGACGAAAAGATCAAAGTTGCTTTTAGATTAGAGGCACTATTACAAGAGTATTCATACTTTTTAGACTGGCTTTTTTCTCCCAGCTTACACGGGTATAAAAAAGCTGATCCGGAAAAGTTTAAGCAGCTCGCTATTGATATTGCTCTCATTCTGTCTGAATATTTACCCCTAGACAATTCCTTAGTGCAATATGCTATCGAAAGCAGCCCCGCAACTAATTTATTGTCTATAGAAATTGGTACCACAACGAAGACAAAGGTTGGTTTTTTAACGGCTATGGTTTGTGAGGTTAATGATAATCGTGCTACCGTTGGTGAAGCCTTTGCCAAAGCACTCGTTTTACAATACGGCATGAATATTAACGACAGTGTACTAGAGTTTTTAGAAAATTCTTACAATGTTCCGCCTGAAAATATTGCACAATTAGGAGAAGGACAGCCTCAAGGCATTGCTTTATCAGACTATATAGTTGATTGGCAAACTGAATTTTTAACAGCGCCCCGTAAACATTGGCTTAGACTTTTTAATGGTTTAGGCCGTTATTAAGCCTTTTGAGGCATTAGGATTTTATCAAAAACTGGATTTTACAGTTGAATTTGAGCGCAAGGGGTTTGAAAAAGAATCAAGTATGTATTTTTTGAGAAAAGACTTAAAGTAAATCACTAGTGTGTCTAAACAAGTTTTATCGTTATATCCGTACAGTTGAAAAGTGTTTAGTACGATAAAATATAGCTAAACCATCTTAAATAAAAAAACCTCTAACGCACGACAAGGGTGACTTATCGTGCGTTAGCATGTGGTGGTAAGAGAGCTAGATGGCACTCTATTTTAAGCTTAAACAACGCTTAAGCAGCTTTATCCTAAATTCCGCCGTTGAAATCGTCGCGAGGCTGACTAAGTCGCTGAAGATAAAGGATTTTTTGCCATCTTTTTTGTGAAAGCGTATCACCCATACGGTGAATAAAAAATATTGAGAAAAATCCTTTAGATTCGGTGAGTTAGGCGGCCGCAGTAGATCTCAACTGAGGATTTTAGGATCAATCTATTACACCAAAAAAGCGCGATTTACTGCTGATTTTAGGTTTAAAAATAAATGCAACCCACCAATTTTTATTAACCCATACGGCATGCTCTTTTTTGCGATTGCCCGCTAGGGCATGGCAACGCAGAAGTTTAACGCTCTGAATATCCTCAATGACTGGGGCTAGCCCCTGAAATTTCTCACTTTAAAAAACCTAGTATTTTCATAAATAGCTAACATGGCGGGGATAACGAGCAGAATAAGCAACGTTGCCACCCCCAGCCCAAAACAGATGGAAACGGCCATGGGGATTAAAAACTGGGCTTGTAGCGAGCTTTCGAATAACAAAGGCGTAAGCCCTGCAATGGTGGTAAGCGACGTCAGTAACACAGCGCGTAACCGTCGGCAGGCTGCTTCGACAATAATGGCATCTGTGTGGCCTTTCTCTTCCCGACGTAATTGTTTATAGGTGCTCAGTAAAATAATGGAATCATTTATCACAATACCTGTTAAGCCAAACAAGCCAAATAACGATAAAATGGTTAAATCCATCCCTAGCAACCCATGCCCTAATACAGCCCCCACTAAGCCAAAGGGAATGGCAAGCATCACCACCGCCGGCAACCCATAGGATTTAAACACGAAAGCTAACACAATATAAATCAGTGCCAGGGCTAGCCCTAGGCCTTGCTTCATATCACGCAGGGTGTCGCGTTGCTCTTGTGCTTTACCTTCCAGCTTAATATGCACACCATAGTGTTGTTGTAGTTTTGGGAAAAAATCAGTTTTTAATTTAGCTAATAGCTGATTAGTATTGGTCAAGCGCGCATTGACTTGTGCTTCCACTGTAACGGTGAGTCGTGCATCACTGTGCCGCAGCCAATCAAAGCCTTGTTGCGGCTTAAAGTCCACCACACTTTCTAAAGGCACAATACTGCCATCGGGTGTTAGAATAGGCAGGCTTTTTAAGCTACTTAAGTCATTACGGGCTTTTTTCGGCAGCAACACTTGAACTTCCACCTCTTGAGAGGCCTCATGTAATATCTGCACAATCTGTCCACTGTAGGCGGCGCGAATTTGTTGCCCAATACTTTCACTGGTCAAACCTAAGGTTAGGCCCTGCGTATTAGGTTTATAAATCCATTGCTCACGACCATAGGGCAAATTATCTTGAATATTATGCACGCCTTCAAATTGTGAGAGTCTTTTTTGTAGCGCCATGGCTGCCGCTTTTAACGTAGCTGGGGTTTCGCCTTGTAGTTCAATAAAAATATCTTTGCCTGGCGGCCCATAGCGTTGCGCCTCTAATTTGAAGGACTCTACTTCAGGTGGAATGGTAATATTTTTTTGCCAAGCCTTTAAAAAATCTTGATTGCTGGCTTCACGTTTGTCGGGTGATTTAAGTTCTAAGAGTAATGATGCATATTGGGAACTATTTGCCGTACTGGTGCGACCTGAATCTTCTAATCTAGAATAATTTAAATACACTAAGCGGGTTTTTACTAAATCATTATCAACCTTGCTCAGGGATTTCTCGGCGGCTATTGAAGCAGTTTCCACCTGCCGCATAAAGGTTTTTATGCGTTGTTCAGCGGTACCGGCGTGAAATCTCACATCCGCGTGTAAAATAGTGCCTTCTGGCGACGGGAAAAAATTAAAATTCACCCGCCCACCCATGAGCAGCCCAAATACAATAATTAACAGTCCAAGGCTTAGCGTTACCGTCACCCACCTGTACTGTACGGCCTGCATGGCTAGGGGACGGAAATATTTTTCCCTAAAAACCAAAAAACCTTCATCTAGAATAACTCTTTTATGAGCAAACCATTTTCCATAGCCGCCCAATTTTTTTTGTCGCCAACAGTATTTGCGTTTAAAGCGCCTAAAACTATGATACAAATGTGCGGGTAAAATTAAAAAACACTCTAACAAAGAAGCTAAAATCACACAAATAACCACAATGGGAATAGCCCGCAAAATTTCCCCAATGACATCACCTATCATCAATAGTGGAATAAAGGCACACAAGGTTGTCATGGAAGAAGCCAATACCGGTGTGAGCATTTTACGCGCGCCTTTCTCCGCGGCATGTAACGAGCTTTTACCTTGTTGCGCTTGGGTAAAAGCTTCTTCTCCCACCACAATCGTATCATCCACAATAATACCCAGCGTCATAATAAACGCATAAAGGCTTATCATATTGATGGAACCACCCACGCCATAGAGCACAGCTAAAGCGGCCATAAAAGAAATGGGGATTCCCATAGCTACCCAAAAAGCCACACGCCCATGCAAGAACAGCAGTAGGATAAGAATGATTAAAAACAATCCGCCCACGCCATTTTTAACCAACAAATGAATGCGCTCGACAATAAATTGCCAAGATTCGTCATAAACGTGTAATTTAATATTTTGCGGTAATTTTGGCGCTTCTTCAGCCAACCATTGATGTAAAATATCCGCTGATTGAAAAGAGCTTGCTTGTTGGGTGCGGTATAATACCATTTCTACCGCCGGTTTTCCTTGATAAAAAACTAACGGTTCATCCTCTTCCCATTGGCGTTCTATGTGCGCCACATCGCCTAAACGCAGCATCACGCCTGCGTTGCTGCTAACTAACGGTAATTGCGCAAACTCCTGTACGCTGCGCCGTTTTTCTAGGCTGCGTAGTTGGCGACTTAACTCATGACGGCCAATTACACCGGCTGGTACATCTTGGCTTAATTGCTTTAAGCGATTGGCAATTTGCGGTAAGGATAAATGTAACTGTGCGAGCCTTTCTAAGGGGACTTCTATAGCCAGAATATCATCGGGTAACCCATGCACCTCAATTTTTGCAATGCCTCGATACAATAATTCTTGTTCTATTTTATCGATTAAAGGCCGCAGCGACTGCAAATCTTCTGGCCCTGATATCACCAGCCTAGCAATTTCTTCATCGGGTTTTAACACAGTTAAAATAGGGGTTTTTGCATCGTCGGGCAAATCTTGAATAAGACTTAACTTTTCTCTAACGGCTTCTAAGGCTTGGCTCATGGCGGTACCTTGCTCAAAAGCCAATTGGATAATACTGCTGTTATTGCTAGAAGTGGAGGTAATGGTTTTTAAATCATCGACGTGCCTGAGTTCGCGCTCCATGGGTAGTGTAATGGAACGCTCCACATCTTCAGCACTTGCACCTGGCCAAACCGTACTAACACTGATACGATGCAAATCAAAACTTGGGAAAAACTGGATGTTTAGGCGCAGTAAAGCAAACATGCCCGCCAAAAGCAACACGCCCATGAATAAATTGGCAGCAACTTTATGGCGTGTAAATAGTTCGATAATCCCCTTTTTACGGTGTTTCATGGCCCTCTCTGATAATGCGAACCGCCATACCACTCACCGCATGAGGAATATGTGTCGTTAAAATATTATCCCCCGGCGTTAGACTGTCTTGTTTAACTAAAATACCATTACCCAAGCTGTCATGTTGCATGTCACCGGCCACTACAATTTCTACTCCTTGCAGGCGCCCCTCTCCATCAATTCTATAAATTTTATTCATGCCATAAAGGGCACGTTGCGGTAACCAATACAAATCATTTTGTGCTGACAATGTCACACGTAATTTAACCGTGTGCCCAAGGGTTAACGCGGGCGCATCGCCAATAATCCGAAAAATACCATCAACACCACCTCGTCCTTTATCCACCTGAGGCGACATGCGCGCTAATTCTAATTTGACTGGTTTACCAAATATCTGTGCCTCTGCCTCAATAGTACGTTGTTCGGCCAGTGCTTGTTGGGCACTTTCCACATAGTGGGAGGGAATATGAATACGTAACTCGACTTCATGATTATCGTACAAATGGATAAGCGCATCGCCTTCCCGCACCCGTTCCCCCGGCATGGCTAACACGTCTGTGACAATCCCATCGAAAGGCGCACGAATAGTCGTGCGCGCTAAATCTAAAGCGGCTTTTGTTGCTAAGGCTTTACTTCTAGCAAGCTGTGCCTGTAGTTGATTGAGGCGATTTTCATGGTCGTGCACAGCAAGCTCTTGCGTGGTTAAAGCTAACGTTTGTTGGTGCAGGGCTTCTTTGGCATCATCGAGACGGGATTTAGAGCTGACATTTCGCGCCACCAACTGTGCTTCTCTATCCACACGACGTTGCTGTAATGCCGTTAACGCTTTAGCTTGCACCAACGCTTTTTCATCGGCCTGAAAACGACTTTGCTCAGCGGCAATTTTTGCTTCAAGTTCGTTAACCTCAGCCTCGCGCTGTTGCAATAGCAAGCGCGCATCCCTGTCATCCAATTGCATGATAATTATATTTTGCTGTACGCTATCGCCTTCGCGCACTAAGGCTTCATGAACATCAGCACTAACCGCTGCCGTTAGCTGCACCTGCTTGGGGGATTCCACTCGGCCATACAGCCATAGGTTAGGCTGATAAGTGCCCTGTTTAAGCGCCACAACATGCACTGGCCAACGGGTCTCGGTATCTTCCTGTGAAGCAGGCTCAGGCTTGTTAAGCAATAACCCCAGAAAAACCACAAAGGCCAATAAAAAAATCCCGAGCGCGAGTAATGTTGGTTTTTCAAGCGTTAGCCTTTTGAGCATGCATCACCCATTATCAATCGAACAACTTAATAAGAACGATGCAAATTTAGCGCCGCTTTTCTTGAACCTAACGAAAAAACACACGCCATTTGTAGCAGAAAAGGGTCATTGATAACACGCCCTAGGTCATTAAATTCTCCGGCAACGCCACCTCAATAGCCACAGGCAGGTGATCCGAATAATGATGCTCCAAGGCTTCTATGCGGGTTACGGTGAGTGAAGAGCTGACCAAAACATGATCTAAGTGATGCTTGGGTGCCCAGCTGGGGAAGGTTTTAATCGCACGATATTGCAAGTCTAAATGGGTTTCTTGTAAAGGATGCAAACCCTCTGCCGTGCAATTTAAGTCTCCCATAACAATAACATAGCGGTATTTCTTGACGAGATTAGCAATATAGGCCAGCTGCTTATTGCGCGCTCTGGCGCTTAAGGCTAAATGCGCCACAATGAGCAATAGTGGATCAGGAGACTGCCCAAAGGTCATGGCAATGGCCCCACGCCCCGGGATAAATCCCGGCAGCTTATGGTCAGCCACATCAATGGGTTCATAATGTGATAATACGCCATTGGCATGCTGGGCTATTTTTCCCAGACGACGGTTGCACTGGCAATACCAATGGGGAAAATGAGCGGTCTGCGCCAGATATTCTACCTGGTTAATAAAACCACTGCGAAAGCTACCGCCATCCACTTCTTGTAAGGCCACAATATCAAAATGAGAGGCCAAACGGGCAATCTTGTTCAAATTTTGCATACGCTCGCCGTGCGGCAAGACATGCCGCCAGCTGCCGGTGACATACTGGCTGAATTTGCCCGTGCTCATACCCACTTGGATGTTATAACACAACAATTTCAAACGGGGTTTAATTGGGCGCGTGGTGGTCTTTTCTAAATCCATAGCATTCCATCAAAGCGATTTTATTGCTTTTATCACTCTAAGCTTAAGTGAGGAATGGGTAAAAATCCAGCAATTCATGACAACTTGCAACCAAGCCCAGAAGCAAGGAAAATAGCGCTAAACTACTACCCTTGAAGAGTATCGTTACATGGCTGAAAAATTAGCAGCAAACACCCACAATACCTATGAAGTGACTGCACAGGACTTACCACTGTCCTGTCCTATGCCCAAACAGGCGCTGTGGAATTCGCACCCCCGTGTTTATTTACCCATTGAAAAAACAGGCGAAGCCCAATGCCCTTACTGCGGGGCCGACTATAGGTTAAAGGACTAGCGCTGAACAATAGTTTTTTGCTGATGAAAAAATTTTTAATCATTGGGCCGGCTTGGGTGGGTGACATGGTGATGTCACAGACGCTTTATCGCCAGCTAAAACAGCAACACGACTGCATCATTGACGTGCTTGCACCCGCTTGGACGCTGCCTCTATTAGCGCGCATGCCGGAAGTGCGGCAAGGGATTTCCATGCCTCTTGGCCATGGGCAATTAAACCTTAAGTGCCGATATAAATTAGGAAAATCTCTGCATCAAGAAGGCTATGATGAAGCCATTGTATTGCCTAACTCCTGGAAATCGGCCCTAGTGCCTTTCTTTGCAAAAATCCCCAGGCGCACGGGTTTTCGTGGTGAGATGCGTTACGGCTTGCTTAATAATGTTCATGTGTTAGATAAGAAACGATATCCCTTGATGATTGAGCGTTTTATGGTCTTGGGACTCGCTAAGGACGCTCAACTCAACGTGTCTTCTGCGCTATACCCACATTTTGCCACCCGCACCGAGCAAGTCCAACAAGCCTTAACAAAACATGCGCCCAACGCATCCCTGGATACGCCGACCTTAGCGCTTTGTCCAGGCGCTGAATTCGGCCCTTCAAAACGTTGGCCGGCCGCTTACTATGCAGAAGTGGCGCAAAAAAAATTGGCTGAAGGCTTCCAAGTCTGGCTATTTGGCTCTGCAAAAGATAAAGAAGTTACTGAAGAAATTCAAACACTTTGCCAACAAAAATGTTTGGACCTTGCTGGAAAAACATCATTAGGGGAAGCATTAGATCTCCTTTCGAAAGCGAGCCTGGTTATCAGTAATGACTCAGGTCTTATGCATATTGCAGCAGCGTTATCTCGGCCGCTCATCGTGCTCTATGGTTCTTCCAGCCCTAAATTTACCCCGCCTCTCACGGATAAGGTGAAAATTATCCAACAACAACTGCCTTGTAGTCCTTGTTTTGAGAGGAATTGCCCTTTGCATCATCACGATTGTATGCAACAATTGCGACCAAACACAGTCCTTGAGGCAATGAATGGACTGGTTTAACCGACGCTTTGGAGACCCTTGAATGTCATTGTTCCAGAAAACAGCAGTTTTTTTTGAAAAGCTAAGCCCTTGGGCCGTCTATGCCTTAGTAATCAGCATCCCACTTAGCACCGCTGCGACGAATATTTTTTCTTTTGTAGCGTTAGGTTGTGCATTATTCTCAGGTAACTTAAAGGCAAAATATACGCAAGTCTGGCCTAACCCATTGACGCTGCCTGCGCTTTTGCTGTTTTCCATGCTCTTGGTGAGCATGACCTATACCGTAGCCCCCTTTAATCAAGCTTTCGGTACCCTAAAGTCTTATATAGAATTGCTATTCATTCCTCTATGGATGCCCTTGTTTTTTGAAGAAAAAATAAGACACCGGGCCATGGATGCTTTTTTGGCGGCCATGGTGCTTTCGCTGGTCTATGGCATTTATAAATTTATCGCTTTTACCGATGGGGGCCGTATTCCTTTACATTTTGTTTCCTTTCGCAATCATATCCAAGAAAGTTTTTTAATGACCGTTGCCGCTTATTTATTGATTCACCGCGCTATCCTCTCTCTGCGCACCGCTGGGCGACTGTTGCAGGCGGGCTTAGCGACGCTCATGTTTGTGTATATTTTCTACATGATGCGTGGCCGCACCGGCTACGTGATAGCGCTGACGGCCATTGGCTTAATCTTTGTGCAACACTTTAAATTTAAAGGCATTATTATTGGGTCTGTCACAATGGTGCTATTAGCACTTTTAGTCTATTATACGTCGCCCATGCTAAAAGACCGCGTGGATGAAGCAGCCACAAATACTGTTAGTTATCAAGGCGTTGACTCAGAAACATCCATGGGCGAACGCCTTACTTTTTATCACACCAGTCTAAAAGTAATTAAGGAAAATCCTGTGCTGGGCGTAGGCGTCGGTGGTGTTCGCACTAGCTTTAATCAACATGGCGTCAATATCAACAACCCCCATAATGAATACCTGAATATGGGCGTACAACTAGGCATTGTTGGTATTCTGCTGTTACTTTATTTATTCTTTACGCACTTTCGCACTTCTCTGCGCTTGCCCCCTTGGGAGAAATTTCATGCGCAGGGCATACTTGCCATTATCATGCTAGGCTCTCTGGCCAATTCCTGGCTAACCGATACTGTCGAGGCGCATCTTTTTGCTTATATGACAGCACTGACCTTTGCGTGTTTAGCGTCGGCTGGTAATGAGACTGAATCTGCTTAGCCAGGCATATCATATAAAGGGAGAGGGCGTACCAGGCCCTAAGGCCCTGACCCAATGGGCCATCACAGGATCGACAATATCAATACCGCTTTCAGCGTCTTGCTCTATCAAGTCATACTTGAAAAATAGCTGTAACATATCGGCAACGCCCTTTGCCGTTAAGTCGGTTTTATTCACAAAGGCTTTTGCTGTTGGCTTTTTTAAGCCTGGATGTTTGGCTATCTCTATTAAACATTTTCGTTGTTTGGCTGTTAGATAAGATAAATCGCGAGCAACAGCACTTTGTTCTTCCTCACACACATGTTGCCAACTCTGCGTAACCCCATGCATGTCGGGCAAGTTCTTTTGTTGAAACAACTTTTCACACAGCACATTAACGTAATAAGGATGACACATGGTAAAATCCGTTATTGCCTGTAGTGCTTCAGGCTCTATTGCTTCATACCATTGTTGCTGGGCAAACTTATTAATGTGTTGTTGAAAGTGTTTGCTGGCAATTTTTTTAATGGACATTTGCTGACACAGCTTGTAAAAAGGTCGACGCTTATCATCAAATAAATGCTGCAATAAATGACGGCTACTGCCAGAAAAAATAAATATTATCCAGCGGGTTTTCTGTGCAATAAAACGCAAGTCTGCTTCAAACTCATCGCGCATATCACTATCGACAATGGTTTGAATTTCATCAATGAAAATAATAACTTTTTTTTGTTGCTTGGCTAATAATCGCTCTAAATCCTCTAACAATAGCCGGATAGAGTCATTCCGTTGTAAATCGGGCGCTACAGAAAGGGATAGACCGGCACTGCCTAGATTTAAACCAACCTTCACGTGTCTAAAAAAGGAGGCCAGGGTTTTTAAGCCTCTCTCTGAAGGCTTAATAAGCTGCGCCATCAGTACACCAATTTGCTGATAAAACTCTGCCATAATGTCTTCACGGCGATATTTCATGAATAAATCAAGGTGGGCACAGGGATAATCTTCTTCAGTAATGACAAACATCGCCAAACTGGTTTTACCGTAGCGCCTTGGTGCCACTATAACAGTATGCGTTTGATTTAAAATGTTATTTTTCAGTTGCTGCCGCTCTGATATTCGGTTACAAAACCCTTCCTTTACGGCCAAACTTCGCTGAAAACTCGCCATAACTCCACCATTATACTAACAGTAATATAGTAGTAGTATAACAAAAATTATACTAACAGTAATATAGCAGTCGTATAATAAAACCTCCCATAAAAGACATATGGCTCTCCTTCCCACCAAGCCTAATTTGACAAAACTAGCTATTTACTATTCAATGGGGCTTGCGCAAGCCGTTAGATTTGCGCAAGCCCCATACACTACGAAGCGAGATGGTACATGAGCAAAAACACATCGGTAACCTCTGAAGCCAGCGATCCTTTAATTCCGGCTCATCGATATATTCCTGAAATCACACTGAAGGGCACCATTGTTGCCATTTTTTTGGTAGCAATCCTAGCCGCCGCCAATGCCTTCTTAAGTCTTAAAGTAGGTATCACCATTTCAGCCTCCATTCCTGCGGCTGTGATTTCCATGGGAATTTTGCGTTTTTTCCGCCAGCATAATGTTCTAGAGAATAACATCGTACAAACGGCGGCCTCTGCTGGTGAAGCGCTCACGGCGGGTATTGCTTATACCATCCCGGCGCTGATTGTTTTGCATTTTTGGGCAGGTTTTAACTATTGGACTACCGCCATGATAGCCATGTTGGGTGGCTTTTTGGGGGTATTCTTTACCATCCCCATTCGTCGTGCCATGTTAGATGATAAAACGCTACGTTTTCCTGAAGGAGTGGCCATTGGTAACGTGTTAAAAGTTAGCGCCAAAGAAATGGACACTCGCGAAGACAGCATTGGCCTTAAAGATGTCTTAATGGGGGGGGGTGTAGGTGCACTCATTGCTTTCATGCAAGGTGGTTTGAAAGTCATTGCCGATAGCTTGGGGCTTTGGGTCAAAACCAGTAGCAGTATTTTCGGTATTGGCCTTGGCTTTTCTCCAGCCCTCATTGGCGCGGGTTATATTATTGGAACAGCAGCCGCGGTAAGCTTAGTCTTGGGGGTGATACTGGGTTGGGTTATTGGTGTGCCACTGTTGATTCACTTTTTTGGTATGCCACAGACCTCCAGTGCTGCAGAAGGGGCGAGCCTCATTTGGGCCAACCATATTCGTTACATTGGTTTGGGAACCTTTCTTATCGGCGGCGTAGGTGCTATCGTTTCCATGTTTAGGCCCTTGGCTAAAGGCATTTTCCTCGCCATCAAAGCCTCTAAACACTCAGCAGAGACCAACTTACTGCGCACCGAGTTTGATATACCTTTGCGTACCGTTTTTTGGGGTATCTTTTTGGTGTGTATTCCTTTGGCGTTGCTTTTTTACTTATTGACACAACACAGTCCTTTCAGCCTAGGCTCAGGTGCGCTGTGGGGATTTGTCATCGTCAATGTGCTTTTTGCACTCTTAGCTAGTTTTATTTTCACGATTGTTTGTGGCTACTTTGCAGGCCTCGTAGGTTCTTCGGCTAGTCCTATTTCCAGTATGGCCATGCTGACGCTGATTTTGTCCTCGCTGGTGATTTTCACCTTGCTAAAAATAACGATACATATGAGTGCTAATAGCCAAGCCTCTAATTATGCGGCGGCCTTTGCTATTTTACTGACCGGTGTGGTTTGCGCCGCCTGCGGCATTGGAAACGATACCATGCAAGATTTGAAAGCAGGCCAAATGGTGGGGGCGACCCCTTGGAAGCAAGAATTGATGATGCTATTGGGTGTAACCGTTGCAGCGTTGGTTATTCCTCGCGTATTGCAATTATTGTTCGATGCTTATGGTATGGCAGGCGTATTTCCTCATCCCGGTATGGACCACTCACAAATGTTACAAGCCCCGCAAGCTAACCTGATGGCTGCCATTGCTAAAGCGGTTTTTAACGGACGTCTGGATTGGGACATGATAGGCATTGGTGTACTTATTGGGCTTGCCTGTTTTGTGTTGAATGCTTGGCTACATACCAAAGATAAAAGCTTGCCCATCCTCGGCGTTGGCATGGGGATTTATTTACCTCTATCTGCAACAACCCCTCTAATTATCGGTGGTGTGGTCGCTTATTTTTCAAAACGCCGCCTATTGAAGCGCTATAAGGTAAGTCACCCCGATAATTATGAAAGCCATATAGAATCACACAGCCAACACGGCTTATTGATGGCTTGTGGTTTAGTCGCGGGTGCCTCCCTCGTGGGTGTTATTCTCGCTGTCCCCTTTGTTATCATGGGCAGCTCTGATGCGCTGAGTATCGTATCGCCTGGCTTTAAGCCCATAGCAACCGCACTGGGTGTGCTAGCAGCTATTGGGCTTGCTTTTATGATTTATCGGACAGTGGTGAAAAAGCGCTAGGAAGAGTAACCACTACTACTATTTTCAACAGGGGGAGTTAGTGTACTATCTTCCTCTGATGAACTACTTTTAACCTTAAGCTCTGGCAAGAAGTCATCCCAGCTCATCGTTTCTTTCTGAATAAAGCTAAGCTCACGAGTTGCTTCTCTGGAAATAGGTTTACTACCCGTCTCCTTAAGCGTACCGTCCATGGCTTCCACTAGAGATTTTCGTCGCTGAGACTTTTCCTTAGATTCATTAGTGGGCGATAATGTCTCTCCCGATGAAGCTCGGCTATCATTTCCCATCATTTCCTGAGTGCATTTCACAAGCATATAGCGGGAGGGTATAGATTTCCAATTAATGCGCTTTTGTTTTTTATTGTGCTGGTTATGCAAGGCCAACACATCGAAAAAAACTTTCCCAAAATTTTCAGGTATCAGCTGAGAAAGATCACCTTCCTTAAAATAGTTAACGAAAGCTAGACCCAACGGTGAAAAAGCATCTCCCGATTTTTTAACCGCTTCATAAAAGCTTAAGTCTAATTCCTTATAAGCATATAACTGAAAATCTACTAAATTTTTAAGCAGAAATTGTCGCTCAACAAAGCTAGCCATATCGACTGTTTCTGGTGTAATCAAACCATAACAATGCAACAAGACTTGATCGGCAAACCAAATCATTGATTGTAGTTCGTTTTTACTAAATACCCATGCAGAAAACCATGATGGTTGTTCACTACTCCAACCTTTTATCGTTTTAGTTAGCGAAGAGCATGTACCTAATTCATGTTGCTTTTTAAAATAGAAAATAGGCGCGCTTTTTTTATCACACATGCTATTTTTACAAGCATTGGTAATAGTTTTTATCACCGGCAAACCAATTTCATTTATGTTTAAATTAACAATAGCTTTTTGGACCAATGTATCATAGACAGCTGGTTTTTTCTTTTTGGATTTTGATAGTGCTGTTATTTTTTCAAAGTTGCTGTACCCTCTTTTCTCCTCAACCCCATGATAAAAACATAGCTCTAGTTGCCTATACATTTTGCTAGCAATTTTATTTGCTTGTTCATCCGTATTACTAGCAACATCTAGTTTACGCAACTTACTGATTAAAGCTTCAAAGTTTTTCTCAAGAATGTTTATGCTACTATTCCCTATAATTTCACTGGCTAATTCCCCTATACCCGATAAATTTAGTGTGCCAAGTGCGTTTGTTGTTTTCATGTTGTATAACACTTTCACGACTTCCATGAAATTTTTCTGTAACGACGCATGCTTTAAGTAGGGGCTTTGTTCTAAATCTTCTAATGCCAGCCAGCTTTTTATGAGCTCATTCTCTGATCCATAATCAACACCACTATTGGATCTATTTTCTTCTTCAAGAAAATTTTTGTCTAGAATTTTTTTAACACACTCAAATACTTTTTCTTGTTCATTAGTGTCAAGAAACGACTTTATAGCTTCTATGCTTTGCAAGTACGTTTGCATTTTCTTTTGTTTTTCTAACGTAGTTCCTCTACTTATATCTAATAAATAATAAAGCACTGTAAGATTTGGCTGACACTTTCTAATAGAAGCATTGAGCATATTTTCTTTTAAATCATTGATAGCAATACGAAATATCGATACATCTCGACTTATAGACTCAGGCCTTACATTATTGAAAATTTTCGTTGCAATATTCTCTGCGCTATCTGGACATTTACCTTCTGCCAATTTCGTGAATAAATGGATTAACCCCATAAAATCACTACGCTGTTGGAAAATTTCCACTAACAGATTTATCTGTGCGTCATATGCTTTACTGTACTCTTTTGTCAGGCTTCTAGGAAAACTATGGGGTAAATTAGCTAGCGCATAACGTTGCATAGAAAAGTTATCATCTCTCACCATCGCTTTAAGTGCCTTTACTAACTCAGAACGTGCTGGCGCGTCTATTGGAAGCTGTTCATTCCACATCAGTAAGAGATTTTTGAATTGCTGAAAACAAAAACGGTTGATTGAGCTCTGGAAAAAGTCCAAATAAGGCCTATAGCTCAGGTGCATATCCTTAGGTATTATGCCCATTGTTCGAATGCTGGTTAACTTAACAAACGCATTAATATTTAATTCAAAAAATTGCTTTTGAAAGGTACCTCGCTTATGATCTCCCAAAAAATGATCGACTTCTTTAAATATTTGGTCTAAGCTGGCTATATTTTCATCAAAGAAAATGGCTGGACAAGCTTCTGTTGAGGATTTCAGAGCCCTCACGATGGAACTTGTGGCCGTAGAGGAGGATTTATTTTTATTAGGGCTTGTTTTACTAGATTTCATTAACTTACTCTTTCATATACATAACCCTAAATTCCGCCGTTGAAATCCACTGTGGCATTTAGGATAACTTACCTCATCGCTCTTTATGCCAAGCCTGAGGTGTAACCTATGAAATCCTCTTCGTTGAAACCTATTAAAAAGGCTTCAATTCATCACTGAAAACAATTTGAACAGCAATATATCACACCAGACGGTAGGTTGTAAAATGAACAGTTGTTAAGGTTGTGGCCTTGGGGATTCAATCAATTGCTTTCTTGGTTGCCTCTTGGTCCTAGGTTGCCCCGGGCGGAACGCTAGATTTCTAGCTTAGCGGCTATATCTACGTTAAAATAAGGACTTAGTGTACAAATTTGAGGGGGGTATTTATGGCTACCTTATGGAGTCGACGCAAACAAGTAGCAGCGCCTACCTTGTCGCCTATGGTGGATCCCATCGGCGAAACTCCCATTTCCATCCATTTAGTGAGCTATAACCCGCAAGAGTGTGTGGAGCGCACCGATATCGAAGCCTCTGAATGCCAAGGATTTTTAGAAAAAGACACCTTTACCTGGATACACGTGCAAGGACAGCCGAAGCCTTCGGAGCTGCGCGACTTGGGCGAACCGTTAAACCTGCATGCCCTGGCGCTGGAAGATATTATCAACGCCGGTGAGCGCTCTAAAACAGAGATTTACGATGACCAAATCCTTATGCTGCTGGGCATGCCTATCAAACGCGGCTTTAAGATAATCAACGAGCAAGTAAGCTTTTTCCTCGGCCGCAACTACCTCATTAGCTTTCATAATGGGGTGCATGATCCTTTTAAAGCAGTCAGACGCCGCCTGCGCCATCCACAAGCAGCCTTAAGAACTCGTCGGGTGGATTACCTGCTGTATGTGTTGGTGGATGTAGTCATTGACCAAGGTTTCCCTATCTTGGATGAATTTGAAGATGAAATCGAAGCCGTGGAACATGAGCTCATCTCTTCCGAAGGCCTGGATACCTTCCGTTCACTCTACACGATTAAGCGGGAATTATTAGTCCTAACGCTTAAACTCAGGCCCCAGCGGGAAGCCGTGCAAACCCTCATGCGCGACGATAAAGGCCTCTTACAGCCCGAAACGAAGATTTATCTGCGTGACTGTTACGATCACACCATTCGCCTGGTGGATATGCTGGAAATTTATCGAGACATTACCTCCAACATGCTAGATGTTTACTTGTCTCTGGTCAATAAGAAAACCTTCCATTCCAATGAGGTGCAGCGTAAAGCCACGGTATGGGCCACGCTGTTTGCACCCTTGACTTTTATTACCGGGGTTTATGGGATGAACTTTATCTTCATGCCAGAACTCAATTGGCATTACGGCTTCTTTGCCGCCATGGGCTTCATGGGTATCTCAGGCTTTGCGCTGTGGTCCTTCTTCAAGCGGCGCAAGTGGCTGTAGGGCAGCTCTCAGCAGCTCGAGCGCAAGCCCTCAAACTTTCTCATTTTCAATTGGTCTCTTAACCTCGGTTGGAAGAGCGTACCACCAAGCTATCCATGCCCATCTGTTTTAAAGCAAGCCTGGCGGAGCTCGCAGATTTTTTATTTTCGTAGGGCCCAAGAAATACACGGTTCCAAATATTATCACCGTGCTTAGACTGAGTAACAGAGGCCTCAAAACCTTGTAACGCAAGGCTTGCTCTGAGTCTTTCTGCATCTTTAAATTTCCTAAAAGAAGCAATTTGCACCACATAATTGCCTTCATGAGGCGTTAATGAAGGTGCTCCTTGCAGCGCAGATTTTGTCTCAGCACGTTTTGGATGATTGCTGGTATCCACTTTCATTTTGGGCAACAGGGTATAAAAATCAAATTTTGGTTTTTCTGGTTTGGCGCTGACTTTTGGTGTTGGTGTTGGTTTTGTCTTAGGCGTCGCTTTGGGGGCGGGAGTCACCTTAGATAAAGCCATGTTGTTTTTTTCCAATAAATGGCTGGCGCTTGATTTCCACAGCATAAAACCTGCAATCCCCACCCCCAGTGCGAGTCCCATCATCAACCAAACCACTCCTGTGGCTAAACCTCGGCTTTGCGCTTTTGGCGTGGCTCGCGTTGGACGCCTCGTATTCGTGGCAGGTTTGCGTTTTTTTTGTGTTTTACTAGGCATTTTTATTACATTTTCTCTGGTGCTGACACATTCAACAAGGTCAAACCATTCTTAATGGTCTGACGTACAGCTTGCACTAAACAAAGCCTGGCATTTCTTAGGCTCTCCTGCTCAATAATAAAAGCGTGCGCATTATAATAGGCATGAAAATCCTGTGCCAAATCACGCAGATAGTGACAAATGAGGTGAGGCTCATAGTTTTTTGCTGCTGTACTCAACACATCAGGAAAGCGCCATAAGCGCGTTATTAAGGCATGCTCTTGGGGCTCAACCAATAAATTTAATTGCGCCAAGCCTTCTGACGCATCAAAATGCCAAAATTTAGCCTCCAACTGTTCAAAAACACGGCAAATTCGAGCATGAGCATATTGTACATAATAAACAGGGTTATCGATAGACTTTGACTTAGCCAAGGCTAAATCAAAGTCCATATGCTGGTCAGCTTTGCGCATCACATAAAAAAACCGTGCTGCATCCACACCCACTTCATCACATAATTGACGCAGCGTCACAAATTCGCCGGAGCGCGTGGACATGGCCACTTTTTCTTTGCCTCGATAGAGAATGGCAAACTGTACCAAAGACACCTGATAGCGTGTAATATCCTGCCCTAAGGCTTCCATCGCCGCCCGCATACGCGGCACATAACCATGATGGTCTGCTCCAAATACATCAATGATAACATCGGCGCCCGATGTAAATTTTTGTAAGTGATAGGCCACATCAGGCGCTAAATAGGTGGGAGCGCCATTATCACGGATAAACACTCTATCTTTTTCATCACCATAATCTGTAGAACGTAACCAAAGCGCACCATCCTTTTCGTACAGCTTATCTTTGTCTTTCAGTGTTTGTGTCACCTCTGCAATTTTTTTATCAGCGAACAAAGACGCTTCGGAAAACCAATTCTCAAACGCCACACCGAAATACGCTAAATCTTCGCGAATATTCGCCAACATGGCATCGGTTATCCATCGATGCAAGAAAAGATAGTTCTCATTTAGCGTTGTTTTAGCCATAGCAATAAGCGCATCCATACGTTTTTCTGCCTCCTCAGAGGAATCACTATCCATCAGCGCTAATAGGGATAGCCTAGTAGCTTCATCGATGCAAAAGCGGTTCTGTGACTCATCGGATAAATTGGCAGCCAACGCCTTGAGATACTCACCTTGGTAAGCTTTTTCAGGAAAAGGGATATCCAAGCCTAACTGCTGCAAATAACGCAGCCAAAGGCTCACCGTTAGCATATCCATTTGGCGACCGGCGTCGTTCACATAATATTCGCGATGCACCTGATAGCCATTGGCAGCTAAGATATTGGCAAGCGTTGCTCCATAAGCTGCGCCGCGGCCATGGCCCACGTGTAAAGGCCCGGTAGGATTCGAAGACACATACTCTAAATAAGCACGTTTACCGGCATAGGTATCATGACAACCAAACTGCTCTTTTTCTTGCAAAACACGAGCAATAACCGCCTGTGTGGCAGCTTGAGATAAAAAGAAATTAATAAAGCCAGGCCCTGCGATTTCTATTTTCTCAAGACCCTGGGCCCGAGGTATGGCGTTAACCAAAGCCTCAGCCAACTGCCTAGGTGCACACGTTGCTTGTTTGGCTAACACTAAAGCAACATTACAGGCAAAATCGCCATGCTTACTATCCCGACAGCGCTCCAGCTGTATATCAACCGATACACCTTCAGGCAGCATGCCTTGGGTCTGTAACTGTACCAGTGCCGCACTTATTAGGGTTTTTAGTTGTTCTTTCATAGCGTTAACTGCCAATTTTCCCTTATTGCTGGAAATTTACGTAAATAGCTCGCTATTATCGCTATTTGTCATGTTATTGACAACCGTGAAACTCAATTTAAC
Organism: Gammaproteobacteria bacterium; assembly: GCA_965230455.1. GTDB lineage: Bacteria > Pseudomonadota > Gammaproteobacteria > CBDDKY01 > CBDDKY01 > CBDDKY01. The sequence goes on along the minus strand of CBDDKY010000003.1, from coordinate 334,434 downwards.
CGTGCTCCCTTATTTTCTTCTTGCAAGGCTTGGTTAGTTGGATTTTGACTACGTCGCTGACTATCCGTGTTATCAGTCCTTGTAGCATAGCGTTGACGCAGACAGTGAAAAAAGAAAATTATCATTAATACACCGGCAGCAAAAGCTATCCCTGGCAACATTAAGGCTACTAATAGGCTTGTTGAAGCCTGTGTATTGCTTGCCTTATATTCATAATATTCATCAATTGTGCTGGATATTGACCAATCATATTGACCTATGCCGAAATCATCTTCTACGGCTATGTCATCTAAAAGCCCACCCCCAGAATATACTTTACCAGACTCTAAGGCCTTGAGTGGATTTATACCTTTAACGGGCTTAGCTATCCCACTACAATACGCTTGCTTTAGATTTTCATGCTGCAACAAATAACTCAACAAACTATCCTGCTGATTTGCAGCTAACTGAAAAATTGTTAAACCTCCTTGGGCCGTTTTACTGATATCTAGTGTTTTTTCTTGTAATAGCAACTCAACAATGGCCCTGTGATTTTGCCTAATAGCAATGATAAAAGCAGTATTCCCTTCGCCATTGACTTGATTGAGAGTCTTTGCGGCATCCGTTTCTGTCAGTAGGTTATCAACTAATGGCACGGAGCCACTATCCACAGCGGCCATTAACTCAGTATAATTTTCTATTTTAGAGCGACTTACTTTTTCGGCCAAAATGAGATCAGCAATTTCCCAGTTTTCACTAGTAACGGCTAAATTTAAGGCAATATCTAGTTTTTGAGGGTGAATATTTTTTAAAGAAGCCAATAGCTGTTTGGCTTTTCCATCATCTTGCTGGCAAGCTAGAATAATTAATTGCGTTTCATCACTTGTATCGCCAGATTCTGCCTTCTTCGTTAATAAGGCCTGAATAATTTCAGGGTTTCCTTTATGAATAGCAACATCTAATGCTGTTTTCTTTGATCTGTTTTTCTTGTTAATTTCTTGGAGAGTATCTTCTTTACCCAAAAGGTAGTGGACAACCTCTTCATTATTCTGCCAAACAGCTAACATTAATAAAGTATTTTTATAGTTATCTAAGGTTAATTTTTTAGCTAAAATAATATCAACTAACTCCCACTGCTTTGCATAAGCAGCAATATCTAAGGCAGTCATTCCATCATGTTCATCAAAAAAATCCAGCTGAGCATCATATTGTAATAAAGTCTTCATAATTGTCTTATTACCCAACTGTGCTGCAATCATTAAAGGCGTTTTTCCTTCCCTATTTTTCACATTGGGCGATACATTCGCTTCTAATAATAGCTTAACTGTCTCATCATCCTCTTTTTCTACCGCTATTAACAGAGGTGTTTGCTTACTTATATTTTCCTCTTCGAGGTTTATTAAATCTCCACACAGTAACCAATTTATAGCATCTCTTTTTTGTGCTTCAATAGCTCTCATAAGAATATTGTTTCCCTCAATATCTATCGAGGTGATTTTATTTTCTTCTATAGACGTTAATGAGAAAAATATAGCCTCATTACCTTCCTCCAGAGCAAGCATTAATACAGTGCGGCCTTGTTTGTCCTGAGCTTCCATTTTATTAAGCTCATGCCTGATAATTCCTAAAAAATCAAGAGAGTATGCTGCTTGAAAGAAGTCATGGTTATTAGGATGAGACTCTCTTAGTAACTTAGTCGCTAACTCCCAATACTCATAATTTCTAGCTAGTTTTAATAAAGCTGATTCACTTCCTCTCTCTACACTTTCTCTTATTTGCTTTTCCAATAAACTTCTGACAATACCCCACGATTTATTATCGGCTGCGACACTCAGATAAGGATTAATATTACTAATAACTTTTGCATCATTAACATCGTGATTATTGGGCAAGCTATATAATTCATCTGTTGTTTTATATTCAAACTCATAATGTTCAACCAACTCATCAAAAACAAGGTTCTTAGTATAAGTCTTTCCATTGCTATCATCGGCAGGATTTTTAACCGCCGACATCAGTGGAGTGTCTCCATCTAAATTAAGCTGATAAATATTTTCTCTGGAAAACCCACGCCGAAAAATCATTTCATCCTGATGAATAAGGTTTATCTTACTCTCGAGATTTTCTCTTGAGTATTTTTTACTATCAAGCAAACCAACATCATCGTTAAAATCAATTTCTTCAACCCATCGATATTTATTACCAAAAAAAGAAAAGTATTCTTGGAAGTCACTTGCCCCTCCTAAATTAAAAATCTTGTACTCACGTTTATTAGAAATCAGCATGTAAACTTCACTATCCGTAGAAGACTCTTTATCTTTACGATAAAAATAAACAGCTCTCCTCCTTATGTAATTTAAATCTAAATCACCTTTTCCACCAACAGTAAAGTACCTATACTTCTCAGTATATTCAAAAAAGTATTTAATAAGATTTTCACTACCATAATAAACCAGCATATGCAGCTGAGAATCTTTTCTAATGTTTTTTTCTGAATTAATTCCACCATTTAAAATAGTTTCAAAAGCAAAGTAATCATCAACTATAGCCGCATACTCTAAAGCTCTTACCAAAAATTTATCTTTCACTCTAAGTTTAGCATTATCATCTGCCGCCGCTTTAATTTTAATATCAATAATCGTAGCTATTGCAGATAATCTAGCTTTTCTTTCAGCTAAACAAGAAGGCGTCTGCCTTAATGTTAGCATCAAAAGATCATTTCCCTTTGTATCAACAGTGTCTATGCTTTTTTGTAATACGGGAGACTCTAAAAGAAAATTTAATATATCGAAATCACCATTTTTTATAGCGTAATGCAATGCACCATCGCCCAAATAGCTCTTCAAATATTCTGACTCTTCTTTTTTATCTTTTTTTACGGTAATCGATAAAGCGGGAAGTATAATGCTATTATAATAATTAGGCTCTAATAATGAAGCATTAAATTTAATATTACTACCGGGATAGTATTTGTCTAGCATTGCTTTTTTTACAACAGTTTCAAACATGACTTCTAATACGGCCAAATCATGATGAGCAGCGGCAACCATCAAAGCATTCACACCAAAATAATTATAATCTAAAACATTATTTGCCATTTCTGCTTTAAAACACCCCTTTAAAGAAAAAATAATAGTTTCAGCTTCTTCTACTCTACGCAATACTATCATGAGTGGCGTGTCTGAAAATGGCAAAAAATCTTCTTTATTTTTATACTTATTCTTATAGTGTGATTGGCGATAGTACACATATTTATCACATTCCTCATACCTACTATAGTCCGCTTTATATTCGTCATACCCACAGTAGTCTTTACCATACTTAATTACTGATATTTTTTCTAATAGCGACTTTAAACTTTCGCAATAGCCTGAGCTCATAACAAAATCTAGCGTTGTCTGATTTTTATTATTTTTGGCATAAATTAAAGAAGGTTTTAATTTTTTTAAATAATAGTCTGATAAAATTTCTAACGTTGCAACATTAGGCTTTGAGCTAAAGATATTACCTTGTGCTGCCAACATTAAAGCTGTATTACCATCTGAATTTTTATCTGTTATTACTTTATCATATCCTGCCTCACTTATTAGAAAATTTTCTAGCAAAGTACTACCATAATTAAAAAAATATAAAATACTAGAAAGGGAATCTGAAGAATCATCTAAGTTTAATTCAACACCAAAGCGGCCAGCACCCCAACTAATAATCTTTTTTAACCCACTAGGTATATAAGATAGCCACTCATGAAAAACTGCAAGAGAACCTGGCCGCGACCAAAACATCAATAGATTTTCATTTTTAGTAAATAAAAAAATTAGTGGGTAAATATCATAAGAAAAACTCAAGGAAATAATAAATAAAACCACTTTCTTTTTAAAAGATAACCTATAATCACTAACTCTCTTAGTTAATGTTTTAGGTTCCCTTTTCTCTATTGCAGAGAGCATATTTTTCAGGTGTTTTTTATTATCCTCAGTTTCTGCATCAACTATAAAATCTTTGATAATATCTTTCGCTGTTTTTCCATTACAGGTGTAATCTAAGTCGATATCTTTTGAAAGTAATAATTCTAAAACTTCTCCGCTTTGATTTTTCGCAGCACAAATTAAAGCGTTTTCTCCGTTTAATGTCTTAGTCAAAACAAAGCCTTTATTAATAAACTTCTGAACTTCTGCTTTATTGTCTTTTTTAATAGCTTCAAAAACATCATTTGTTTCTATCATCTTAAGTGCTTCCTTATTTTTTATTGTTAGAAATATATACTCTAGGACTTACGCATTGATAAGTGAGAAAATATTTTCCTTCCTATTTTCGATATATTAACGAATGACACTGAAAAATAGTTAATGATATTCTAAAAGAAATGTTAAAAATTAGCAATTTTTAGTAATAGGTTAAATTAATGAGAGTAAGGAAAGTATAAAAAATCACTGGGCAGGCAAATAAATTCTGAAGGTTGTACCGCTGTTTTGTTGGCTTTCTACTTCGATGAGCCCTTGATGAGCTTCAACCACGCCAAAGACTGTCGATAGCCCTAGCCCTGTTCCTTCACCTACCCCTTTGGTTGTAAAGAAAGGGTCGTATATTTTTTCTCTGACACTATCAGGAATACCTTCACCATCATCTTTGACATCCACGGTAATATAGCGACCGGCCGCGAGTTTTTTATGCGGGGATTCTAAGGTAATATTTTTTGAAGAAAAATGAATATGGCCTTTTTCGGCAATAGCGTCCTTAGCATTTAAGCCTAAGTTGAGTAATACTTGCATCAACTTTGATTTATCACCTTGAATAGCCCAAAGTTCTTCGGATAACTCTTTTTCTATGTAGGCTTTTTTATTTCTAGCATGCTCTAAAATATGACAAGCTTCAGCAATAATATCGTTAACATTAATATATTGTTGTTGCGCACCGTGCGGATTAGCAAATAACAACAGCTGCTTTGTTAGTTGCTTTGCATGTTCAGAAGCTTGGATTATTTTTTCTAACCATTCATGCTTTTTATATTCGCTAGACGGTGTTTTTCTTTTTAAAATTTGTACATAGCCACCTACATTCATAAGGATATTATTAAAGTCATGAGCAACGCCCCCAGCAAGTTTTCCTAAAGCTTCAAAATTTTTTGCTTGCAATAATTTTTTCTGTAATTCAAGTCGCTCTTTTTCTATCGTGTTTCTTTCTGAAATATCTCTTACCATAGCTACAATAGCTAGTTGATTGTCATATTGTAATGTGTTAGCAACCATTTCAATGGGAATTTCTTTGCCATCAACGCAAACATGTATACCTGTTGTTACAATATTACCTTTTTCTTTTAAACAACGCCTATATTTTTCATCATTGATATATTGTGAAGAAGCAGTGATTTTCAAAACCGACTGCCCGATAAGATCAACTTTATTATAGCCGTGCATTTTAGCGTAAGCAGGGTTACAATTTAAAATAACATTATCAGAACCAATAACAACAATGCCATCAATAGCCATATCAATGAGCTGCTGATTATTTTTATATTGAACATCTAACGCACGTTGAGCCTCTTCACGGCAGCTTAACTCTTTTTCTAAACGATGGCTAAAAATAGTTAAAAAATTTTCTCTGGTTTTCTCTTCGGTGATATCCCTCGTTATTCCCAGTAAATATTTCTTATTTTCACATGAAAGAAAGGTTAATTTATCACAAACCCATATTTCTTTGTCATCAACTAAAATTCGATATTCAATTTTGTCATTGCATTGTTTTGCTATTGCGTTATTAAATAATTTAAGGGTTTTTTCACTATCATCGGGATGAATAATAGTAATGCATAAAAAAAGGGGATGACTCAACCGATTAGGTTTTATTTTCCAGTGTTTTTCACAGGCAGGATTTACGTACAAAAGCTCATGTGTTTCAATATCAGCAACCCACAAAATATCATCACTATTTTCTGCATATTCAGCAAAAAGTTTCGCTGCAAATTCAAAGCTATTATCAGTTAACAATTAACTTCCTCAATTAGCACTTAAAAGCTCTCCCACCTGAGAAACCAGTAATTCAATAGGAAAAGGCTTATCTAAAACAGAATCTGCACCGATAAGCTCTGCTAATGGCAAGTAACTTTGTGGTCCAATGCGTCCACCACCCGACATAGCAATCACTTTTACATTAGGGTAATGACCTTTAACTTTGCTGATCACTTCCATACCATCGATATTAGGCATAAGAATATCTGTGATAATAAGGTCAACCCTAGCGTCAGGCAGCAAAGCTATAGCTTTTTCCCCACTTTCAGCTTTTACCACCATATATTTTTCATCAATGAGCACTTCCTCAATCATGGTTAATATGCTTGGGTCATCATCAATTACCATTATCGTTGACATATTCATTCCTTTATTTGTTTTATATCCTATTGTTATTCTAGTCAACTGAGGAGTTGGTTGGGTGTTTTTTTTGTGGGATATCTCTTATTTTTCATAAATTTTTTGTAACTATTCAGCAAAAATAGCTGGATAGTTACCAGCAATTCCCGCTGGGAATTGCCAACCTATCGCGTGGGGATTTTTAAGGGTGAGCCGTGTTCCCGCGAAGCGGGACAGCAAAGTATAACGTTGCTGAAGGGCAAACGCGAGGCTAGGAAGGCCGAGCAGGGTTATCCAAAAGCGATGGAATTCCGGCAGGGACGCCAGCAAGAAATTTGTCTTCAGAGTAAATCGCCGTCCGCGCAAACCTGGTTTGCGCAGGGTAAGCCCGTCTAAAAAAAGCATTGCTTTTTTTAGGGCGCACGCTCGAGCAAGGATGCTCGAGCCGGTGCTAACCAATAGAATGCGTTTCCAACAGGAAGCCATTCCCGCAAAATTATTGCGAAAAATATTTGCTTGATAATTTATAAGTTATTGATATTTATAGTTGTTTTAAGCTAGCGGGAATTGCTGGATAGTTACCCCTAATTGACGCCTGGCCCAGTAAAGCTTGGCCTAAGGCGCTTAAGAACCCCCCATTTCTATTAACCTAAAATCAGCAGTTAAATCACGTTTTTGGCGATAACATCTTGATTCATCTAAGAAAACAAAAAAAGTCTCCATCACCAATAAGGTGTATTCCGCTTTTTTAGTTTCCTTATCTAAATCAACCTGTTACACCAAAAAAGCGCGATTTACTGCTGATTTTAGGATTAAAAGGTATTGATTTAAAAAGAAATTTTAGTGAATCGTTACAATTTTTTTAATACAGCACAATTAATTAATTTAGAATCTCTTCAAACTGCCGCTATTATTATCAAGGGATAGTGTGAGGACGAGCTCTAAAAGGACGCAATGCTTTGAATTTTGATTACTTTTTAAAAGCTATGGTGAAAAATAGTGCATCCGATCTGTATTTAAGCACAGCAGCACCTATTTCCATGCGCATACACGGTCAAATAAAAGCATTAGGCAAGGATGTACTAACGGCAGAACAAGCCCATGACATTGCCTATAGCCTCATGGATGAATCCCACATTATGGCTTTTGAAAAACGCCCGGAAATGAATTTTGCGATTTCACGCCCAGGCTTAGGCCGCTTTCGGGTTAATATTTTCAAACAACGCAATGATGTGGGCATGGTTATACGCCATATCAACACTACTATTCCGGATAGAGAAAGTCTCGGCTTGCCCCCCATTTTGACCTCTCTTATTAACGAAAAACACGGGTTAATTTTATTTGTCGGTGCGACAGGCTCAGGAAAATCCACCTCTTTAGCCTCACTGATTGATTATCGCAATCAACATTATAGTGGACATATTATTACCATAGAAGATCCTATTGAGTACCTACACAGACATAAAAAATCCATTGTAAATCAAAGAGAAATAGGTATTGACACAAAAACATACGAAAATGCATTAAAAAATACTTTACGACAAGCCCCTGATGTTATACTACTGGGTGAAATTCGTACTCGCGAAGTCATGGAAAATGCCATTCGCTTCGCAGAAACAGGGCATTTGTGTTTATCCACACTACATGCAAATAATGCTAATCAAGCTTTGGATAGGATTTTAAGCTTTTTCCCATTAAATAAACGCAAACAATTAATGCTAGAATTATCGATTAACTTAAAAGCTATTGTTTCGCAGCGCCTTATCCCCTCACTCGATGGTAAACGTGCTTGCGCTGTGGAAATAATGATAGCGACACCACTGGTGAAAGACTTAATTGCAAGAGGCAATATTGCAGCTATTAAAGATGTTATGGAAAAATCCAGCCATTTAGGCATGCAAACCTTTGATTCAGCTTTATTTAAACATTACAAAGCAAAAAATATCTCGCTGGAAGAAGCATTACGCAATGCTGACTCAGAAACAAACTTAAAGCTTAAAATTGCGTTAGACAAAGGAGAATTAGAGGGCGGGGGAAACTTGAAATTACAAGAACCCTAGGGCTTTTTGGTCAAAAATCGGGGGTTGTTGACAATTCATTTTCACACTGCAGTTTGAAAATAAAATGTCAACAAACCCTCATCAAAAAACCCTAAGTAATCTAGGTAGCTTAAGCACCATCACGAGATTTATTATCTCTTGCAATGTTCACTCTCAACTCTCTATTATCCAAGCTCTTACCATTGGCTTCTAGCGCCGCTTCAGCTGAACCGGTAGAATCAAAAGTAATGAAGGCAAAGCCTTTAGAACGACCTGTTGCGTGATCCATGATGATTTTCAAATCTTGGATATCGCCGTACTGAGCAAAATGATCACGTAAACCAGATTCATTGGTGTCGTAAGAAAGGTTCCCTACATAAAGTTTGTTTTTCATTAATAGTTTCCTGTAAAAATAGGTAGGCTGGCCGGTTTTTGCGGCTATAGGCCTTAAAGTTACGCGATGGCAAATACGTATAATACACATTCACCAACCTTAGATATGAAGCATAGAGAGATTCTGGAAAGAAAACTACTAAAGACTCACATTCAGGCACCTTGTATTCTATCATAATAAAAGTCATAGCGCTATAATCTAAAATCTGAAACAGCAATTCCCGCTGGGAATTGCTATCCTATCGCGTGGGGATTTTTAAGGGGAGCGTGCGTTCGCTCCCCTTAAATCGCCGTCTGCGCGGGCGTGTACCGCGCAGGCGAAATCAATAACAGGAAGCCATTCCCGCAGAATGATTGCGAAAAATATTCACCCAGCAACCTTTAACTTATTGATATTTATAATAATTTAAGGCCAGCGGGAATTGCTGAATCTGAAAATTACGGAGATTTTCATCCATCCTTAATATAGGGTACAATCTGCAATCTTGTCTGCTAGCTAAAATTTCTCTTATGAACACTATTATCCAACGGCTTGCTACTGAGCTCGCTATTCAACCTAAACAAATAGAAGCCACCGTAGCGCTCCTTGATGAAGGAGCGACAGTACCTTTTATTGCCCGGTATCGTAAAGAAAGAACCGGGGGATTGGACGATACCCAACTGAGAACCTTAGTGGAACGCTTTTATTACTTACAAGAGTTAGAGGATAGACGCCTCGTTATTATTAAAAGTATTGAAGTTCAGGAAAAGCTAACACCCGCGCTTAAAAAAGCTATTTTAGCCGCGGAAACAAAAACAAAACTGGAAGATTTATATTTACCTTATAAGCCAAAACGTCGCACCAAAGCTACACAAGCAAAAGAAGCTGGCTTAGAACCACTTGCCTTAGCTTTATTAGAAGATCAGAATTTATCCCCAGAAGAAACGGCTAACGCTTATCTTAACGAAGAACATAAGGTTCTCACGGCTAAAGATGCGTTAATGGGCGCACGCTATATTCTCACAGAAAAATTTAGTGAGTCAGCCGACTTATTAGAAAAGTTAAGAGCATATATTGAAGAAAATGCCATTGTGGTATCTACGGTTGTCGAAGGCAAAGAAAAAGAGGGGGCTAAATTTCGTGATTATTTTGATTATAAAGAGCCTTTAAAGCGTATTCCCTCTCACCGAGCATTAGCCTTATTTAGAGGGCGTAAAGAGGGTTTTATACATATCCATTTGCAAGCAGATGCTAAAGAGCACACCGAGGGCTCTCCTTGTGAAAGCATCATTGCCAGCCACTTTACGCTTAGCCATCAAAATCGTCCCGCTGATGCTTGGCTTATGGAAACCGTACGCTTCGCCTGGAATACGAAGTTATTTATTCAATTAGAATTACAAATGATGTCACAATTACGCGAAAAAGCTGAAGAAGAAGCTATTCGTGTTTTTGCACAGAATTTAAAAGATTTATTGCTTGCAGCCCCAGCAGGGCAAAAGACAACACTTGGACTTGATCCCGGTATCAGAACTGGCGTTAAAGCTGCTGTGATAGACAGTACGGGCAAGCTATTGGATACCGCGACCATTTATCCTTTCCAACCTAAAAATCATTATGATGAATCCATTGTGGTTTTAGCTGCCCTCTGTGAAAAACACCAAGTTAGCTTGGTTGGTATTGGTAATGGTACCGCTTCCCGAGAAACCGATAAGCTTGTCTTAGATTTAACAAAAAAATATCCTAAATTATCCCTGCAAAAAGTTGTGGTTTCAGAAGCAGGTGCCTCGGTTTACTCTGCCTCAAGCTTAGCCGCTAAAGAATTTCCACAGTTAGATGTTTCACTCAGAGGCGCAGTATCCATTGCCAGACGATTGCAAGATCCACTGGCAGAACTTGTTAAAATAGAGCCTAAAGCGATTGGTGTTGGCCAATATCAGCATGATGTTAATCAAACACGCTTAAATCGCATGTTGGATAACGTTGTGGAAGACTGTGTGAATGCAGTAGGCGTAGATTTAAACACAGCCAGTGCACCATTATTACGCCGTGTGGCAGGGCTTAATGAAACACTGGCCAATAAGATTGTTGATTTTCGTGATGCCCATGGCGCTTTTGTTACTCGTGAAACGTTAAAAGAAGTGCCCCGCCTAGGTGAAAAAACCTTCGAGCAAGCAGCAGGCTTTCTGCGTATCCGAGAAGGTAAAAATCCATTGGATGCCTCTGGCGTTCATCCTGAAGCTTATCCCGTGGTTGAAAAAATCATCCAAGAGACCCAACAAAGTATTCAAGCCCTTATGGGTAATAGCTCATTATTGAAACAATTAACCCCTACTACGTTTATTACTGACAGTTTTGGTTTGCCCACGATTGTGGATATCATTGCAGAGCTTGATAAGCCAGGACGCGATCCACGCCCGGAGTTTAAAACAGCCCAATTCCAAGAGGGTATAGAAAAAGTCGCTGATGTGAAAACAGGGATGCGTTTAGAAGGTGCTATTACCAATGTTACTAATTTTGGCGCCTTTGTCGATATCGGCGTGCACCAAGATGGTTTGGTACATATTTCAGAAATGGCCGATGAGTTTGTTAAAGATCCTCGCCAAGTAGTAAAAGCAGGAGATATTGTTGCTGTCACCGTTATGGAAGTGGATTTAGAACGCAAGCGTATCCAATTATCCATGAAGAGCACATCTGGGAAAATCGCACCACAAAGCACTTCTCATAAACCACAACGCACGGCTAAACCTCGCACTACTACATCGCAAAAAGCATCTAATAAAAATTCCGCCATGGCTGATGCATTAATGGGATTGAAGCTTAGGGATAAATAAAGCTGCAACTAGGGCCTGTTGACAATTCATCTTTTCGTTAAATTGCTAGCTTCGCGGCTCACGTATTACCTATACGTTCCGCTGCTCGGCTGGCCATTCGCCTTGTCTTTAAACAAAAATCTTGAGTTGTCAACAGACCCTAATAGGAAATGGTTTTTCTAAAATAAGAACGTCCTTCAGGAAAGTCTTTTCTTGAAGGACGCTTTGTAGATAGTCAACTTATGCTGTGATAGCAGGACGTTGTGGAGACACGGGTGTCTCTGGAGCCGCTCCCTTTCTATTGTAAGCTTCTCTACAAGACTGCTCAGAGCAGGAGGCAAACATGGGAGAGCCGTAAGCTGCAGCACCAGCCATCAGGTTGTCCGCAATAGCTTTAGCTTCAGGAGAAGCTTCAGGCATTTGACCCGACAAAGCTTGTTTCATATCTTCTGAGCTTATAGCGCGTCTGCTAATCTTAAAGCCATTTACATCACCATCAGCACCACGCGTAGGCCTAACTTGCTCACTGGCATTGTAGAAGAGCCCTAAACTTTCTTTAAGACTATCCACTAATTGAGATTCAGATTTTTTGATAGGCTTAATACCCATAAAATCTTGTGTATAACGCTCCTGAAGTTTCTCAGCCAAAAGCTTATCTGACTCCTCTTGATGAAGCTTCAATGCAAGCTTATGATTATTCCTTTCCTGCTGAACCTTGGACAAAACAGGCTTAGGCGCTAAACTCACCGTAGGCCTTTTAACCTTACGTGGCACCAAAATTTCAGCAACAGCAGACTCATTATGCTTTTGTCTTTTAACGACAGACATAGGCCTTGGCGCCATCATTTCCCGTTGCATAGCACTGAAACTCATACCTTTTGAAGGGATGGGTTCATTGCTTTTAGTGTATTCTTCAGAAACGCGCGTGCGGCCGGTCAAGAGCTTATCAGACAATTTACCGATAATGCTTTTCACTAATGAGCCATTGTCAGCTGCTTGGCGGGCATAAGCTTTTTTATCCTCTGCTTTTTCGATATTTACCTTTTTAATAGCAGGGTTAGGCTTAGTTTGTACTGAAGGACGAACGTTAATAGTTTGTTTGGGCGCAGGCTTAACAACGGCTCCCATTTCTTTCAATGTTTGCTCTACTACCATACCAAACATACAATCGCCATTGGCGACTTCAGGCAGCAGCGTTCTTTGATTTCCGCCCATATTGGAGCGCCAGTGCACTCCATGCCCTCGGTTAATGCCCTTGGCATAATTAGCGTTGTAATCAGCAGCGGAGTTATAGGCATTAATAGCGCCGTCTGGTGCCTTACCCACAAGCTCTTCATTGCGTGTATAGCGCAAACCCAAAAGCGTGGCTAAATTAAACACATCCTGTTCATCGCCCCAGTTAAGGCGCTTAACTCTTATTGCTTCGGGAAAAGTGGCAAAATGATCCCAATTATTCCTTTTTGAAGGAGCAACGCGAGTAACAACCCCAGCATTGAAGTTTTTTCTGAAATCAGCAGCGAATGGATCGTTAGATTTCTCTAAGTAGCTAAAATAGGCATGGCGCAACTGAGCAGATAAGCTATTCATTTTAGCCAGGGAAATTTTATTTCCCCTTTGAAAATCTTTTGCAGTTGCTTCCAAACTTTCTAAAAAGGCAGGCGAAAAGTCGCGCAAACGCTCTAACAGCGTCCTTTTATCATTTTTGAAGTATTCGTCTTGGTCGTACATAATAATGACCCCTTTACAGGTATAGGAGCCCATAGTAACAAACTGCAAGAATAAAAGCAAGCTTTTTTGGGTTAAAAAAGATCAATTCTTGCAAAAAAATGAACGACCGGATGTTTGCCGATGTAAAAAATATGCCTTTAAAAATAAAGCGTTATGACTTTTATTTATTTTCCTATGCAAAAACTAGAAAATATCTCTCCCAATAAGTCATCCGCATTAAAGCGTCCCGTGATTATTTCTAGCGCTTTTTGGGCTTGCAATAGCTCTTCTGCAACTAACTCGGGCGTTTCTTCTGCTTCCAGTAAATTTTTAGCCATATCCAACGCTTTTTTTGCCAAATGCAACGCATCTAAATGACGTCTTCTTGCACTGTAAATACCTTCGACCCCCTCTTGAAAGCCTGCAACCCTCTTAAGGTGCTCTCTTAGCAAGGGGATACCTTCTTCAGTTTTAGCGGAAAGTTTAATTTTAAAAACATTATTATTGTTACATTTTGATGCTTTTTGATTCTTTTTATCGATTTTATTATAAATAAGCGTCATTGGGACTTCCCGATAAGCTTCAGGAAGCAATTCATCAAGGGCGAGAGGCGTATCTTCTGTGCTATCAATCACGACTAAAAGGCGATGGGCTTTTTCCATTTCCTTATGAGTACGCTTTATTCCCTCTAACTCTACTCTATCTTGGGTGTTTCTTAACCCTGCCGTATCCACAACATGCAATGGTATGCCATCTATCATGATTTTTTCTGACAATACATCCCGAGTCGTACCAGGAATATCCGTAACAATAGCACTTTCATGACCAACCAACCGGTTAAGCAAGCTTGATTTGCCGGCATTCGGCTTACCTATTAGAACAACGCGAATACCTTCTTGTAAAATTAAACCATTTTTAGCGATTTTTAGAACATTTAAAAGCTTTTCATTTATTAATTCCACTTTTTCTTGAATATTTCCCGTTTTAATTAAATCTAAATCTTCATCAGGAAAATCCAAAGCAGCCTCTACATAAGTTCGAAGCTTAACCAAATCTGTAACTAACACATTAATTTCTTTAGAAAAATCGCCATTCAAGGATCGCATCGCGCTTTGCGCCGCGGTACGAGAAGCACTATCGATGAGCGAGGCAATAGCTTCAGCTTGCACGAGGTCTATTTTATCGTTAAGAAAAGCGCGTTTGGAGAATTCACCGGGCTCTGCCAGAGTAGCCCCCAGCTGTAAACAACGTGCTAATAAAGCATCCATCACCACAGGGCCTCCATGGCCTTGTAATTCTAAGACATCTTCGCCAGTAAAAGAATTCGGGGCCGGAAAAAACAAGACGACTCCCTTATCGAGAGTTTGTTTTTCTTCATCACGGAAACAGGCAAGTGTCGCCAAACGAGGAGAGGGTACCTTTCCAAGCATGCCAGCAGCAATACGTTTAACCAAAGGCCCCGATAACCTGATAATTCCCACGCCGCCTCTTCCAGGCGGCGTAGCAATAGCAGCAATAGTGAGTGGTTTACTGTTACTCACGATGACTTATTATTAGCGGTGTCCTTAGCATCAGCATCATCCTCGATATAGCGTTTCTTCTTTTGCGCTGCTTTCTCAACACTGCGCGTTATCCACCATTGCTGAGTAATGGACAAGCTATTATTGACTACCCAATAAAGCACGAGGCCAGCTGGAAAATTTAAGAACAAACATGTAAACACCACGGGCAAAAACAACATCATTTTAGCCTGCATGGGATCGGGGGGAGGTGGGTTCAATTTCTGCTGCACAAACATAGATAACCCCATCAATAACGGTAAAATATAGTAGGGGTCTTTAATGGATAAATCATGAATCCACAGAATAAAGGGAGCCTGACGTAGTTGCACGCTTTCAATCAATACATAATAAAGTGCAATAAAAACAGGAATTTGAACTAATATTGGTAAACAGCCACCTAATGGATTTACCTTTTCTTTACGATAAAGCTCCATGGTGGCTTTGCTAAGCTTAGCTTTATCATCTCCCAAACGCTCTTTTAAGGCTTGTAACTTAGGTGTTAACTTGCGCATATTGGCCATAGAACGATAGCTTTTAGCAGACAGCTTATAGAAAAGCGCCTTAATAAACATCGTGACTAAGACAATAGACCATCCCCAGTTACCCAAGAACAGATGAATTTCTTTCATTAACCAAAAAATAATATTGGAAATAAACCATAACCAGCCATAATCCACTGTCAAATTTAAGTGTGGAGCAATGGCTTTTAGACGCGCTGTATCTTCAGGTCCACCGTAAAACGTTGCAGAAATGCTACCACTTTTACCAGGCTCAACGGTTAACGCAGGGCCCAATGCGCCAATGATATAAGTGTCACCATCAGCTTGATAACGACTGTAATAATGGTGAGTTAAACGTTGATTGGGCACCCATGCACTTAAGAAATAATGCTGTTGTAGGGCAAGCCACCCACCTTGAATGCTTTTGCTGAGGTTTTCATCCTTCATATCCCCATAGCTTAGTTTTTTATAGGGCTTTTCAGGGCTTGAGTAGGAAGCGCCTTCGTAGGTGCTAAAGTGAAACAAAGAACGCTTCGGTGGCTGCCCCTGATGCTTTAATTGAGTAAATAAGCGACCACTCCATGCAGAAGCACCATTGTTTTTAATCAGGTAAGACACGCTAACGTCATATTTATCTCTCTCGAAAACAAAACGTTTGGTTACTTTTAAGCCTTTATTATTACGGTAAGTTAAGTCAACCGTTAGTTGCTTTTGCCCAGGTGCTAACGAATATTGACGTTGCTTACTGGTGTATGACGCAAAGCCTTTTTCAGTATCCGGCCCTAATTTTCCCGTCAAGCCACTTTGTGCAATATATTGTTTTCCTTGAGTATCTCTTAACAATTCTACGGGGCTGTTCGGGGTCTTCAGCGATTTAGGGTAGGCGGGTAAAGCAAGGCTTGTGATATTCCCACCGTTAAGATCAATGTGCGCTGTAAGGACATCGGTTTTTACAGTGATGACGTTAGACTTGTTAGAAGAAACGGCCTTACTCGGAAAAGCGGCTGAGGTATCCGTGGACTTTGGCGTATTGTTTACGTTGACATGCTCTGGCACTAGCGGAACATCCGTTGAAGGCTTTACTACCGCCGCCGCTGTTTCTTGTTGTTTAACTGTCTGAGCCGGAAACTCGCGCTGCCAAGCATTCCAAATGCTCACCGACACAAAAGCTAAAGCTAAGTACAAAATAATTTTTTTATAATCCATAATTCACTTCATTTTCTTGGGTTTTTCGTCAATTTGTTTGGGATAGGCTCTCTTTGAGGAGGCACGGGATCATAACCACCTGGGTGTCCTGGATGACAACGGAGAATA
Organism: Gammaproteobacteria bacterium; assembly: GCA_965230455.1. Classification (GTDB taxonomy): domain Bacteria; phylum Pseudomonadota; class Gammaproteobacteria; order CBDDKY01; family CBDDKY01; genus CBDDKY01. Next base: position 317,806 of record CBDDKY010000003.1, on the reverse strand, counting down.
CGCCTAAAAGCTAGCCCTACCCCCACCAAGAGGCCACGAAGAACAATGGCATCGTAAGCATATTGGGAGCAACTGGGGTAAAACCTGCAATTATTCCCCAACAAGGGGCTGATTCCGATGCGATAAGCAACAATTAAAAACAAGGCACCCTTTGTCATACAGTGCCGAATTAACCAACAACACTTCAAGAGTAAGTCTTTGATTTGCTTAGTTTTGCCCATAACTTTGTTAAAAAATTGCTGATATCTTGGTTGGATAATTCTCCAACACCTTGGCGAGCAATCACTAAGATATCGTAGGCAGGTAAGCGGTACTGGTTAAGCCGAAAACTCTCACGAATACAACGTTTTATTCGGTTTCTGCCGACGGCTTTTTTCACCTTCTTTTTAGCGATAATTGTCCCAACGCGAGGAAGTGAGGAGCTTGGCGTATTTCTATAGAGGACGGTTAGTCCTTTTCCCGAAAAACGCTTAGGATTTTTAAAAACATAGCTAAAGTCGCTCGATTTCGCCATTCGTGCTCGACGACTTAAGCACTGCTTCATATCCAGTTAACCTTGTCAAAATCCAAGTCGTTACTATTAAGCCGAAAGACGACGACGACCTTTGGCTCTGCGTCTCGCAATGACCTTGCGCCCACCAACAGTTGCCATTCGTGCACGAAAGCCGTGAGTACGTTTACGTTTTAATACGCTGGGTTGAAACGTTCTTTTCATGGTTATAACCTATTGTCTAAATAGCAAGCGATCATAATGTACCTGAGGGTGCCTGTCAATGTCTTTATTCTTCAGCAAGTAAATGATTGATAGCCCATGGCGCTGACTGATTAAACCTAAAATCAGCAGTAAATCACGGAAGCGAACAGCCGAGTTGTTGAAAAGCTCCCCCGAAACTTCCTTCGTTTATTAACTGGCATGCCTTGATGAATAAGAAATAAAGGTTATCCTCATTTCTTATTCATAATATAATAAATATATATAATTTATTATAGTTATTATTAATGGGGCTATTTTCTGGGGATAAGTGTTATTTTCTTTTTAAAAAGAGTCGCTTAGCGAACCTCCTTTTTTGTGTATAGCGCAAGGAAATTTTTGTGGATTTTCCGGGGATGAAATGGGGGCAATTTGTTCCCTTCCTTTTGTCCACCTGTTTATCCACATGTTGAGCACAGTTTATATAACGCGCTAACTGTCTGTTTTTTTCTAGCAACAAAATAAACACTGGATCCCTATTGCGAACCAAGATAAACTGGTTGAACTTCGCTTTATTTTTTACTTTCGTGGAGAATACTTTCCTTGGATGATACTCTCTGGAATACTTGTCTCAATGAATTACGTTTAGACTCGGATATTCCTTCCAATCAATTTACTCAATGGATAACCCCTTTGCAGGCGGCAGAGCAGGGGAGTACCTTGCGGCTTTTAGCGCCGAATAAATTTGTACTTGATTGGATTCGCCAGCGTTTTTTAGATAAAATAACAACCACTTATCGGCGGGTAAGCAACGATAATGAGGCTTGTATTTTGTTAGAAATTGGCAGTTTAAAGCCTCATGAAGCCATGAGGTCAGCGCCGGCTGCTCAATCTGTTTCTGCACTAAATCGGAAGAGTGAGTCGCTTTTAGAAGAGTCATTACCCAGTAATTTAAGTCCGCGTTTTACTTTTGATTCTTTTGTTGAAGGTAAATCGAATCAATTCGCGAGGGCTGCCTTTTATCTGGTCGCTGAAAACCCAGGTAAGGTTTATAACCCGCTTTTGGTTTATGGTGGGGTAGGTTTAGGTAAAACTCACCTGATGCATGCGGTTGGAAATATGGTGCTTAAACAGCGCAAAGGTGCGCGTGTATTGTATTTACACTCAGAGCGTTTTGTTGCTGATATGGTTAAATCGTTGCAAACTAATAAAATGCAAGAGTTCAAAGCACGTTATCGTAAAGTAGATGCTTTGCTTATTGATGATATTCAGTTTTTTGCGGGTAAGGACAGATCCCAAGAGGAGTTTTTTCACACATTTAATGCTTTAGTGGAAAATGATTTACAGGTTGTTTTGACTTGTGATAGATATCCTAAAGAAATCAATGGGTTAGAAGATAGGTTGAAGTCTCGTTTTGGTTGGGGATTGACTGTTGCGGTGGAGCCGCCAGAGCTTGAGATGCGGGTGGCTATTTTAATGTCCAAAGCCGAGCAATCCAATATAACCCTCCCTTATGAGGTAGCCTTTTTTATTGGGCAGCAGATTCGCTCTAATGTACGCGAATTGGAAGGGGTTTTAAAGCGTGTCATTGCCAGTGCTAATTTTACGGGTAAGCCTATTACCCTGGAGTTTGTTAAGGAGGCATTGCGGGATTTGTTGTCGCTGCAAGCGAAGCTTGTGACCATTGATAATATTCAAAAGGTGGTTGCTGAATATTACAAAATAAAAATGGCTGATATTTTGTCAAAACGTCGGAATCGCTCCATAGCACGACCCAGACAAGTAGCTATGTCCCTTGCAAAAGAGTTAACCAACCATAGTCTGCCAGAAATTGGTGATGCTTTTGGAGGGCGTGATCATACGACTGTCTTGCATGCCTGCCGAAAAATAGCCGAGCTTAGAGACAGTTCTATCGATGTTGGTGAAGATTATATTAACTTACTAAGAACACTAACCGCTTGATTTTAAGAGGGGGATTATGGAAATTATTGTCTCTAATGAAGCGTTGCTAACCCCCTTACAAGCTGTTGTTGGTGTTGTGGATAGGCGCCCCACGTTATCTATTTTGTCACATGTTTTATTGGAATTTAATGAGCAGCAGGTTATCGTTACGGGGACAGACTCTGAAGTAGAGTTAAAAGGCTGTGGTACTTTATCGCAACCTGTCTCATCATTATTATTGACAGTTCCTGCTAAAAAACTTTTAGATATTTGTCGTAGTTTGCCTCTTGAAGCCGTCTTGACGTTATTTATTGAAGAGCACCGGGTAACATTGAGTGCTGGTAATTCTCGCTTTACGTTATCAACACTTCCCCATGAAGAGTTTCCTTTGGTTAAAGAACAGCCTTCTGAGCTGGAGATTTCACTACCCCAAAATGAGCTTAAGTATCTTTTAGAGCAGACTCATTTTTCTATGGCAAACCAAGATGTGCGTTATTACCTCAATGGGTTGTCTTTAACTGTTTTTAAAAAAGGAATTCGTGCTGTTGCTACAGATGGCCACCGATTAGCGTTGGCTGAAATCAAAAAAGACATGGGGCCTCTTTCTGATACCTTTAAAGCCATTTTACCTAAAAAAGGTGTTGTAGAACTCTTACGCCTGCTAGATAAGTCGGAGGAAGACGTTACGCTTTCCATGGATAGCCACCATTTGCGGATTTTGGGGAGCTCTTTTGTGGTTACCTCTAATTTAGTAGATGGTCAGTTTCCTGATTATCGTCGTGTGATGCCTTCTGGGCGTGGTCATAAGTTGATTGCTGATAGAGCCTTACTGAAACAAGCCTTAAATCGAGTAGCTATTTTATCCAATGAAAAATATCATGGAATCCGTTTTTATTTTAATAACAATAAGTTAGGCCTGAAGGCTACTAACCCTGAACAAGAAGAAGCCGAAGAAACGCTGCCGGTTGAATACGATGGCGATACCATGGAGCTGGGGGTTAATGTTTGTTACTTACAAGAAGTCATTAACACGATTAACTCTGAAAAAGTGAGTATAACAGTGACAGACCCCAATGGAAGTATGTTGCTAGAAGTTTTTATGCCTGAAAATACACCGCTTCAAGAACAGGCTCATAGCTTATTCATTGTTATGCCCATGCGACTATAAGCGTATTTCTGTGCCTCTTGAACAATTATCCATAGAAAACTTTCGAAATTTAACCAAGCTTAAACTTAAGCTTTCTCCTGGTGTTAATTTTTTTTATGGGGAAAACGGTAGTGGAAAAACTAGCCTATTAGAAGCTATGTATTTTCTTGGTATGGGGAGATCCTTTAGAAATCATCAGCTTAAGCCTATTGTGCAATTTTCTGAGGCGGGTTTTTATCTTTACGGAGAGGTGCGTACACGAAGTGGTATGTTAACACCCATTGGCCTACAGCGTACTTTATCTGCCACCAACCGCACAAAAATTAATGGTGAAGAGGTTAAGGCTGTTGCCAAATTAGCGGAAGTATTGCCCTTACAGCTTATAGAGCCTCATAGTTATCAATTGATTGAAGAAGGCCCTAAATTGCGGCGTCAATTCATTGATTGGGGTATGTTCCACGTGGAACATGCTTTTTATCCTCTTTGGAGTCGCTATCAACGTGCCTTAAAGCAACGTAATCACTTGCTTCGCCAAGGTGCTCAAGATGTTTTATTAGCACCGTGGAATGATGAGATCGTGAAGTCTGGTGAACAGCTTCATAAAATGCGCCAAGCGTATGTAAAAGCGTTTGAGCTGGTTTTTCAAGAAATTTTACCGAAGATGTTGTTGGATAAAGAGGTAGTACTTAATTATACCCCCGGTTGGTTAGCTTCAACGCTTTCTTTGCAAGAGGCACTTGAGAAAAATCAGCTAAAGGATAAAACCTTAGGTTATACATCCATAGGGCCTCATCGAGCTGATTTATCTCTAAGAGTCAATGGAAATGCGGTTGCACACATTTACTCAAGAGGGCAGCAAAAACTGCTGATTTCTGCCTTGTTTTTGGCGCAAGGAAAGTTGTTGGAGTCTTTATCAGGAAAGTCGTGCCTTTATCTTATCGATGATTTGGCCTCAGAGTTAGATGTGGGGAGCCGAGAAAGATTAATTGCTGTATTGCGTAGTATAAATGCTCAGGTTTGCCTAACGGGGATATATCCTTCGGATATTATGGACTTTATATCTGATGCTAAAATGTTCCACGTGGAACATGGAAGGGTAAATGAGTCTGCTGGTGAGCTAGAAGCCTTAATCGCTGAGTATAAAAATTAGGAAATAAATGTTACAATAAGGGTCTGTTATCTACAGAGTAAATGCCTACCGGAGAATGCGGGGAGTGTTCATTGTATGAGTGATGTGAGTTACGATTCGTCAAATATTAAAGTATTGAAAGGCTTGGATGCTGTTCGTAAACGTCCAGGTATGTATATAGGTGATACCGATGATGGTACAGGGTTGCACCATATGGTTTTCGAGGTAGTGGATAACTCCATTGATGAAGCCTTAGCTGGGTTTTGTAATGAAATTTCTATCATTATTCACACGGATGACTCTATTACTGTTAAAGATAATGGGCGTGGAATACCTGTTGATATTCATCCCGAAGAGAATCGTTCAGCAGCAGAAGTTATTATGACTGTGCTACATGCTGGGGGGAAGTTCGATGATAATAGTTACAAAGTTTCCGGCGGGCTGCATGGCGTGGGGGTTTCCGTTGTTAATGCATTATCAGAAAATTTACGCCTGACAATTCGCCGCAGCGGCCATATTCACGAGCAATTTTATCAATTAGGTGATCCAGTCGCGCCGCTAAAAATTACAGGGGATGTGGAGAATACGGGGACGGAAATTCACTTTAAACCCAGTGCGGATATTTTTAAAAATATTGAATTTCATTATGACATTTTAGCGAAAAGGCTGCGTGAATTATCCTTTTTGAACTCTGGCATTGTCATCATGCTTACTGATGAGCGTACAGGAAAAAGTGATACTTTTTGCTACGAAGGTGGTATTCGCTCTTTTGTTGAGCATTTAAATCAAGCTAAAACAACAGTTAATAAGCACATTATTTACTTTTCTGTGGAAAAAGAAGGGGTTAATGTTGAAGTTGCTTTACAGTGGGATGATGGGTTTCAAGAAAAAATCTTTTGCTTTACCAATAATATTCCGCAGCGTGACGGTGGAACGCACTTAGCTGGGTTTAGAGCTGGACTGACGCGTACGCTAAATACTTATATTGAAAAAGAGGGGTTTGCCAAGAAACTTAAGGTAAATACCACTGGCGACGATTGTCGAGAAGGGTTAACCGCGGTTTTATCTGTAAAAGTTCCCGATCCTAAGTTTTCTTCTCAAACTAAAGATAAGCTTGTTTCCTCGGAAGTAAAACCCATCGTTGAATCAGCATTATCAGCCAACCTGCAAGACTTTCTCTTGGAAAAACCACAAGAAGCTAAAAGTATCATCAATAAAATGATTGATGCAGCCAGGGCCCGTGAAGCAGCACGTAAAGCACGTGAAATGACGCGCCGTAAAGGTGCCTTAGATGTAGCTGGTCTGCCTGGAAAATTGGCGGACTGTCAAGAAAAAGATCCTGCCTTATCAGAGCTTTATATCGTAGAGGGTGATTCAGCGGGAGGCTCCGCCAAGCAGGGGCGCGACAGGCGTACCCAGGCAATTTTGCCACTTAAGGGAAAAATTTTGAATGTGGAGAGGGCGCGTTTTGATAAAATGTTGTCGTCTGTTGAGGTTGGTACGCTTATCACTGCTTTAGGTTGTGGAATTGGTCGAGAAGAGTATAATCCAGACAAAACACGTTATCATCGTATTATTATCATGACCGATGCGGACGTGGATGGTTCTCATATTCGTACACTACTGTTAACCTTCTTCTATCGACAAATGCCTGAAATTATCGAGCGTGGTTATGTCTATATTGCTCAACCTCCTCTTTATAAAGTGAAAAAAGGGAAACAGGAGCAATATGTAAAAGATGATGATGCATTGGAAAACCTGTTGGTTCAAATGGCCCTAGAAGATGCAGAGCTTTACCCAGGAGAAAATGAACCACCGGTTAAAGGGATTGGTTTAGAGGGATTAGTTAATCATTATAATGGTGTTACTCATATCATTGAACGTTTAGCTATGCGTTATCCCGATGAAGTTTTGCAGCACCTTATTTATCATAACCCTTTGTCTAAAGAGGAACTTTTAGATAAATCTCTAGTTCAGGGTTGGTGTGATGCTTTAATGACGCGCTTAAAAGCCCATGATGGGGAGAGTGGGCGCGCCGCTTATCAAATAGCGTTGCTAGAGGACACTGAGCGAAAACAATATTACCCTAACATTCAGGTAACCTTGCATGGTATTACCAGAGAATACTTATTCTCAGCTGATTTTTTTGCTTCTAGTGAATATGGGTATCTCTTAGCCTTAGGAGAAAAGTTGTCAGGCTTGTTTAAAAAGGGCGCTTATATTTTGCGCGGCGAGAAACGCCAAGAGGTGGATAATTTTGCTGATGCGTTGGCATGGCTTATGCAGGAAGCTAAACGTGGTCAGAGCATACAACGTTATAAAGGTTTGGGTGAAATGAATCCTGCGCAACTCTGGGAAACCACGATGGATCCATTAAACCGACGTATGCTACAAGTCACCGTTGAAGATGCAGTGGCTGCTGATAGTATTTTTTCTACTCTGATGGGGGATCAGGTGGACATGCGGAGAGAATTTATAGAATCTAATGCCCTCAATGTAGCCAATTTGGATGTGTAGTTAAGCTTGGATATGTCGGTGAATAGGGGGAGTGGAAAAAAGATTATTTATCTTTTTTCTTTAATTTTTTTATTGCTGTTGACGGGGTGTACGACGCCTCCGCCAGATGAGCCTCGCAATGTGTGTAGCATTTTTAAGCAGTACCCCGAATGGTATTGGGAGGCGCAGCAAGTTAAAAAGGACTGGGGCTTACCTATTAATGTGTTGATGGCCATTATGTATCAGGAATCGCGTTTTAATGCTACCGCAAGGCCGCCTCGTACCACTATTTTTTGGGTTATTCCATGGGTTCGCCCTACCTCTGCCTTTGGCTACTCTCAAGCCATCAATAGCACGTGGGTGAATTACCAAAAAAAGACAGGTAATAAAACTGCGAGTCGCGATAATTTTGGTGATGCAGCTAATTTTATTGGCTGGTATTCTGATAGGGCGCATAAGCGTGCTGGTATCTCAAAGTATAATGCCTACCAACTTTATCTTGCTTATCATGAAGGTATTGGTGGATATGAGCGGGGTACTTATCGCCATAAAAAATGGTTATTGAGAGTTTCTCGTAAAGTTAGCTCTTTTTCTTATGCTTATCGTGGACAGCTTAGACGTTGTGAGTCTAGTTTACCCGAACCTTCGTTATGGTGGCGTTTGTTTCATTGAAGTTAAACCCGGCCGCTCAGCTAAAAGATGCGCTTAAGCTCTTTTGCCCTAATCCAGCGTATGTGTCTGAAGGTAAGGAAATTGCTGACACCTTAAACATTCCTTTTTTTCGTGCGCTTGATGGTGTTGAAACCTTAGCATTACAATTTGACGAAACCGGTTTGAGCCTGTTTGAGCCTCAAGGAGATAAAAGCCGCTTGCGGGTGGATTTTCTTTCCGGTGCTCTTGCTTACCGAAGACAGCAAGGCATAGGCAAGGGGCAGCTTTTAGCTAAAGCGTTGGGCGTTGGGAAAGATTATAAACCTACAGTCGTAGATGTTACTGCAGGTCTTGGTAGAGATGCTTTTGTTATGGCATGTCTTGGCTGTCGTGTGATCATGATAGAGCGTAACCCCATTATCCATGCATTGTTGGCAGATGGTTTGCGCAGGCTTGCAGAGCAGGAAGATTTACCTTTAACTTTGCTGCTAGATGATGCCAAGGTCTATCTTGAAGAACCTCATTTAAATTCACATTCCGACGTCATTTATCTCGATCCTATGTTTCCTGCTCGCAAAAAATCAGCCTTAGTGAAAAAAGAAATGCGCCTATTGAGATACATTGTCGGCGATGATCACGACGCTCAAACTTTGTTTGATTTAGCTTTGCAATATGCGTCGCGGCGAGTTGTGGTAAAGCGTAGCAAGCTTGCAGAAGGCTTTAAGGGAGTTGCGCCTGATCGCACTTACCAGGGTAAAAAAAGTCGCTTTGATGTTTGGGATGTCAGGGTAAGATCACCTAAATTTATTTTATAGAAAAATCAATGGGTTATTGGCTGCCACAAAATATTCTTTAAAAATAAAAACCTTTTAAAACAATTCGTTACTAATTAAGATGCGGTTACCCTGTTTGGGATGTGAATAACCCTAAATTATTAATAGACTAACGCTATACTATAGAGAGATATTGTAGTGAGGTTCAGCAATTCCCAGCGGGAATTACTGAGTGAGGTTTGTGATGCGTTTTTTTTATACCCCATTGATTTTATTGGTTTTATTTTCTTTTGCACAGGCTGAAACTGTCATTTATCAGCAGGTGGATGAGTCTGGAAATGTTGTTTTTTCCGATCACCCTGTTGTGGGAGATAAACAACAAAAAGTTATTAAAATTCAAGGACTAACCGATGAACAAACCCGAGCTGCTCAACAGCGTTATGAAAAATTACTTGAGCAAGATGATGCCATTAATCAGCGTTTAGCTAACCAAAAACAACAGAGAGCAGACCAAAAGGCCTCACAACGTCAATTAGAAGCGCAGCGGGAAGCTGCCCAGCAAGCCCAAGCACAAAATGACACTACCGGCGGTGGAGGTGGCTATTATGTTGGGGCGCCTTATTGTTACCCTCCCTATTGTGATAATCATTATCATTATGACCACCCTTACTACACAGGCGATAGGCCTTCTATAAAAGGGAATCCTGTTGTAAAACCTAATTCACAAGTTCCAGGACCATCAAACACGCAGCAAATTATCAACCATACACAAAATTTTGGCAGTAGTTCTTCCGGTAGTGGGCGTTTCGGACGTTAGGGCCCGTTGATAATCCTAAATTCCGCCGTTGAAATCGACCGCGTCCGAATAACTCACTGAATCTAAAATATTTTTTTAGCGACTTCGTCAGCCTCGCGACGATTTCAACGGCGGAATTTAGGATAATTCAAGATTTTTTTTCAAAGACAAGGCAAATGGTGAGCCGAGCAGCTAGCCATTGAACGCCGTATTTGGGCGAAAAGATGAATGGTCAACAGGCCCTAAATATCGAGCATGCCTATTTCAAAAGCCAAGAGTGTTAGTTCTACATCACTCTTAATGTGAAGTTTTTCAAAAATTCGATAGCGGTGGGCATTAATAGTCTTTGTGCTTAGGCAAAGTTTTCTTGAAATAGTATCGACACTTTCACCTCGAGTAATCATGGTCATGATTTGTAGCTCTCGTGAGGAAAGTAAGTCCGTTGGAGATTTTTCGATGGATATTTTGTCAAAAGCCATGGTCAAGGCAAGACTGGATGTGATAAAAGGCTCACCCCGAAAAACTGTACGAATGGCTCGTACAATTTCTTGGGGAGGCGATTCTTTGGTTAGATAGCCTGTGGCGCCTGCTTTTAGTAAACGCGAGGGAAAAGGTCCTTTGGTATGGGTGGAGATGGCAATGACTTGCGTGGAAGGAGAAACGCGTTGCAATTTGGAGGTGGCTTCTAAGCCGCCAATACCCGGCATGGAAATATCCATAAGGATAACATCTAGAGGTTCGTTCCTAGCAAAGTCTAACACCGATTCTCCATTGGAAGCCTCTAATACCACTGACATATCAGGCTCATCATTGACAATAGTTTTTATGCTTTGTCTCACGATGGCATGATCGTCGACAACAGCAACACGAATTCCAGTTGTATTTGTCATTGAGGACTTACTCAAAAATGTCAAGATTTTGAATAAGATACCTCAGTCAACTTGACTATGCAAGAGATGGGTAAGGACGTCTTTGTTTTGTGGGAGATTTTGGTGAATAGTGATTAACATACTAAGAAAACAGAATAATGAGTTTTTTTCAGGTAGAGTTTCTTGAAGACCTTCAAGCGGAAGAACTATCAGGAGTCGTTGACACTGAAACCCAACAAATTTTTTAACGTGAGAAATCTCGTTCGCCTACGGCCGAGTTGTTGAACAGCATTGCATATTGCACAATGTTATTGAATTTATTATAATCCAAGCTATTTTATAGAAAGCTAAAAGAAATAGCGAATAACGTAATGGGGACTCCCGGGCGCTTTCCTGCGCGCAATTTTCTAAAGAAGCTAGTGCTTTGTCAGGCAGTAATGACCTTGGCTGCTGCGTTTTTTTTGCTCCCTTTTAATGAAAAGTTTGCCTATTCCGCATTACTCGGTGGCTCCATTTGCGTTATAATCAATGGGGTCTTTATGTGGAAACTCCTTGGAAAGTCACAGGTTATGCCGCCGGGTGATGTACTTAAGGCTTTCTATGGTGGAGAAGTGGTGAAGTTTGTATCGGCGGGACTGCTGTTTTTTTTGGTGATTAAGCTAGTTGCGGTATCAGGTCCTGTTTTTTTATTGAGTTTTTTTGTTATTTATTTGTCCTCTTTATGGGGGGCTTTGTTATTGTCGAGCGGGGTGTTTGGAGTGAAAACGTAATGGCAGTGGAAAGTACAGTAGATCCTTCTGTTTATATTCAGCACCATCTGCATAATTTGCCGTTAAATCTCGCTAATGGCACGTTTACTCATAATGGTTTTTGGACCTTAAATCTAGATACGCTGTTTTTTTCTTGGGTGTTGGGTATTGCCTTCCTATTTTTATTTCGCATGGGAGCTAAGCGAGCAACCAGTCATGTGCCTGGCCCTTTGCAAAATTTTGTAGAGTCTATGGTGGACTTTGTAAACAATCAGGTCAGAGATTCCTTTCGTGGCCATAGTGAGCTGTTAGCACCTTTAGCCTTGACTATTTTTGTCTGGGTGTTCTTGATGAATTTCATGGATTTAATCCCCGTGGATTTACTGCCAAGACTTGGTGGGCTTTTGGGCTTGCCTTATCTTCGTGTAGTTCCTACCACGGATATCAATTTAACGTTTGGACTGTCTCTTTCGGTATTTTTGTTGATATTTTTTTACAGCTTGAAGGTTAAGGGCCCTATTGGATGGTGCAAAGAAATCTTTACGAGCCCTTTTGGTATTTGGCTTTTTCCTATCAATATTTTACACTGGGTGGTTGGGGAACTTTCTAAGCCCTTGTCTTTGGCTTTGCGATTATTTGGTAATTTATACGCCGGTGAATTAATTTTCATTTTGATAGCGCTTTTGCCTTGGTATACACAGTGGATATTAGGCGATGTGTGGGCTATTTTCCACATCCTTATTATCACGTTACAGGCCTTTATCTTTATGATGTTGACTATTGTCTACATCAGTATGGCCCACGAATCACATTAATTTTTATAAAATAAGCCCTAGTTGAGGAGGCATAATGGAAGTAGTAAAATTGGTAGCACAGGTGCAAGGCATGACAGCGATTGCTGTAGCATTGCTTATTGGCCTAGGTGCTTTGGGGACCGCCATTGGTTTTGGTATTTTAGGTGGAAAGTTCTTGGAAGGTGCTGCACGTCAGCCTGAAATGGTACCCATGCTACAAGTAAAAATGTTCATTGTCGCAGGTTTATTGGATGCGGTTACCATGATTGGTGTGGGTATTGCGCTTTATTTCACCTTCGCAAGTCCTTTCCAAAAGTTTGTTATCGATGCGGTGGTTCGGTTTGCTCGCTCTCAAGCTGGACTATAATCATTCATACACGACGGAGCTTTAGGCTGTGAATTTAAATGCTACCCTGTTGGGGCAAATGATAACCTTTGCTATTTTTGTTTGGTTTACCATGAAGTTTGTGTGGCCACCGATTTCCAAGGCGCTAGAAGAGCGCCGTGGTACTATTGCTGAAGGTTTGGCGGCTGCTGAGCGGGGGAAAAGCGAACTAGAAGTGGCTTTGCATAAGTCTCAACAAATTCTCAATGACGCTAAAGCTGATGCATCTCGCTTGGTTAAAGAAGCTAATCAGCGTGCTAGCCAATTGGTGGAAGATGCGAAAGAGCAGGCTCGCCAAGAAGGGCAACGCATATTGCTATTGGCAAAAGAAGATATTGCGGAAGAAGAAGTGGTGGCCCGTGAAGCGCTGCGTAAACACTTGTCGACTATTGCCGTCCAAGGGGCTGAGCGCATTTTACAGCAGCGTATTGATACTGAGGTGCAGGCGTCGCTGTTGCAAGATTTGATTGACGAGATTTAAACGATGGCGAGTAATGCAACGATTGCAAAACCTTATGCGAGGGCTGTTTTTTCAATAGCCTTAGAAACTGAAAGTTTGTCTGCGTGGTTGGATTTTATGCAAAAAGCAGCCATAGTGGTCATTGATAAGCATATGGTGCCTGTCATTAGTGATCCTACACGTTCTGACGCTTGTGTGCTGTCGTTGATGGAAGACATCTTGAGTGATGTGTTGGTTCATGAGCAACAGCGCTCTTTTTTGCATGTACTGGTGGAAGCTAAACGTTTAAACGTTTTAGCTGATATTGCTGATATGTTTTATGAGCAAGTGAAAAACTATGAGAATACGGTGGAAGTAGACGTTTCCACGCGTTATCCTCTTGGCGCCTTGGAAGAGAAGCTGACGGAGGCTTTAACCAAACGTTTGCAGCGTAAAGTCAAACTTAACGTGACAGAAGACCCCACTGTTTTAGGTGGGGCTGTGATACGTGCGGGTGATTTAGTTATTGATGGTTCTATCACCGGGAAACTCGCTCGATTGCAAGACAGTTTATTGAATTATTCACCTGGTGTGTCTGAGGCAGATACGTAAGCCTTGCGAAAACCCTTTAATCCCCGCCGCCTCTGATGCGTGCAACATAAACAAAATGGTATAGATTATGAACCTTAACCCATCGGAAATTAGTGAGCTGATAAAAGCCCGCATTGAAAATTTTGACGTTAAATCAGAAGTACGCAGTGAAGGTACCATTGTCAGCAATAAAGATGGCATTCTCCGTATCCATGGATTGCGTGATGCATTGCAAGGGGAGGTGGTTGTAACCTCCGATGGCACACACGGTATGGTATTGAACCTAGAGCAAGACTCTGTCGGTGTTGTTGTTTTAGGTGATTACAAGAATCTATCTGAAGGCCAAACGGTCAAGTGTACCGGTAAAATGCTAGAGGTACCCGTTGGTGAGGCTTTATTGGGCCGCGTTGTGGACGCCTTAGGTAATCCTATTGATGGTAAACCTTCTTTTGTGACAGCGGAAACCTCCCCTATTGAAAAAGTAGCGCCAGGTGTTATTTGGCGTCAGTCAGTGGATGAACCATTGCAAACTGGTCTTAAGTCTATTGATTCCATGGTGCCTATTGGTCGTGGTCAGCGTGAACTTATTATTGGCGATAGACAGACCGGTAAAACAGCGGTAGCTGTAGATGCCATTATTAATCAAAAAGGCACGGGCGTTAAATGTATCTATGTGGCCATTGGTCAAAAAGCTTCGTCTATTGCAGCTGTTGTTCGTAAATTAGAAGAACACGGCGCTATGGAACACACCATCATTGTGGTGGCTAGTGCGTCAGATCCAGCGGCATTACAATTTATTGCACCTTATGCCGGTTGTTCCATGGGAGAATACTTCCGTGATCGCGGTGAAGATGCGTTGGTTATTTATGATGACTTAACCAAACAAGCCTGGGCTTATCGCCAAATTTCACTATTATTACGCCGCCCACCAGGTCGTGAAGCTTATCCCGGTGATGTTTTTTACTTGCATTCACGCTTATTAGAACGTGCTTCTCGTGTCAGTGCTGAGTATGTGACACGTTTTACTGAAGGCCGTGTTACGGGTAAGACAGGTTCGCTTACCGCGCTACCCATCATCGAAACGCAAGCAGGTGACGTATCAGCGTTTGTTCCCACCAATGTTATTTCCATCACTGATGGCCAGATTTTTTTGGATACTAATTTATTTAATTCGGGGATTCGCCCAGCCATTAACGCGGGTATTTCTGTGTCTCGTGTGGGAGGAGCTGCCCAAACTAAGATTATTAAAAAATTAGGCGGGGGCGTACGTTTGGCTTTAGCGCAATACCGTGAGTTAGAAGCTTTCGCTCAGTTTGCTTCAGATTTGGATGATGTGACTCGCCGTCAATTAGAACGTGGTCAGCGTTTTACTGAAGTCCTAAAACAAAAACAATACGGGCCGTTGAATGTTGCGTTAATGTCGGTCTCGTTGTTTGCAGCAGAAAAAGATTATCTCGCCGATATTTCTGTCGATAAGATTTTGGCGTTCGAACACGAGTTGCATGCTTACATGAAGTCTTCTCATCACGATATTTTGGATGCTATTAATGAGTCTCCTGTTTTGACCGATGAAATAGAAACTTCTTTGAAATCTATCATTGAAAAATTCAAAAAAACACAAGCATGGTAAGTTAATATGGCCAGCGCAAAAGAGATACGATCTAAAATTGGTAGCATCAAAAACACGCGTAAGATAACGCGTGCTATGGAAATGGTGGCCGCCAGCAAAATGCGTAAAGCACAAGAGCGTATGTATCGTTCTCGCCCCTATGCGCGTCGTATTTGCCAGGTTATTGGGCATTTGGCCAAAAGCCACCCTGAGTTCCAGCACATTTATTTACAGCGCCGAGTAATAAAGCGCGTTGGTTACATCATTATTAGTACTGACCGCGGTTTGTGTGGTGGTTTGAATACCAACTTATTTAAAAAAGCTATCAAGGATATGGAACGCTGGCATGATCAAGGTATAGAAATAGATCTTTGTATCGTAGGCCAGAAAGCAGAAAACTTTTTCAAGCGTTACGGTGGCAATGTACTGGCTCATGCCAAACATTTAGGTGATGCTCCGTCGTTAAGGGATTTAATTGGCGTGGTGAAAGTCATGTTTGATGCTTATGGCGAAGGCAAATTAGATGTTGTTAATTTGGTACACAATGACTTTATAAACACCATGAAGCAGGTGCCTGAGGTTAGACAATTACTGCCTTTGCTGCCTTCAGAAGAAGATGGGTTTGACCATCACTGGGATTATATTTATGAGCCTGATGCAAAATCTGTTTTAACAGAGTTGCTCAAGCGTTTTATTGACTCGCAGGTTTATCAGGGTGTGGTTGAAAATATTGCTTGTGAGCAGGCAGCTCGTATGGTTGCCATGAAGAATGCTTCTGAGAATGCCAATGGGCTTATTGATGATTTACAGTTAGCTTACAATAAAGCTCGCCAATCAGCCATTACGCGAGAATTGTCAGAAATTGTTTCTGGCGCTGATGCTGTATAGCATGAGCTTCGCTTGTGCGAAGCAAAAATAGATTTCCCCTCTGCAGCAGGGCTTTAAGAGAACTTGAGGAATAATATGAACGGTAACATAGTAGAAATTATTGGTGCGGTAATTGACGTGGAATTTCCTCGTGACCAAGTCCCTAATGTTTATGATGCGCTAGAAGTAGACGAAGTTGGTTTAACCCTAGAGGTGCAGCAGCAAATGGGTGATGGTGTCGTGCGTACCATTGCCATGGGGGTTACCGATGGTTTAAAGCGTGAGTTACCGGTAAAAAATACCGGTGCACCTATTTCTGTTCCTGTGGGGCAAAAGACCTTGGGACGTATTATGGATGTATTGGGCAACCCCATCGATGAAGCAGGCCCCATTGGTGAAGAAGCACGCTTACCTATTCATCGCAAAGCGCCCAGTTTTGATGAACAAGCGGCTAGCACAGAATTACTAGAAACCGGTATTAAAGTGATTGATTTGCTTTGCCCCTTTGCTAAAGGTGGTAAAGTGGGGTTGTTCGGTGGTGCTGGTGTAGGTAAGACTGTTAATATGATGGAACTTATTCGTAATATTGCCCATGAGCACAGTGGTTACTCTGTATTTTCAGGGGTCGGGGAACGTACTCGTGAGGGCAATGACTTTTATCATGAGATGAAAGACTCCAACGTATTAGATAAAGTGGCCTTGGTTTATGGTCAGATGAATGAGCCTCCCGGTAACCGTTTACGTGTTGCTTTGACGGGTTTAACCATTGCTGAGAATTTCCGCGATGAAGGCCGTGATATTTTATTTTTCGTGGATAATATTTATCGCTATACCTTGGCAGGTACAGAAGTCTCTGCATTATTAGGTCGTATGCCCTCAGCCGTGGGTTATCAACCAACGTTGGCTGAAGAAATGGGAACCTTGCAAGAGCGTATTACCTCCACGAAAACAGGTTCCATTACCTCTATCCAAGCGGTTTACGTCCCCGCTGATGATTTAACCGACCCCTCACCCGCGACAACGTTTGCTCACTTGGATGCAACCGTGGTTTTATCCCGTGAAATTGCTGAATTGGGTATTTATCCAGCCGTTGATCCCTTGGATTCTACCAGCCGCCAATTGGACCCCTTAGTGGTAGGGCAAGAGCACTATGAAGTAGCGCGTGCCGTACAAAGTACGCTGCAACGCTATAAAGAGCTCAAAGATATTATTGCTATTTTGGGTATGGATGAATTATCAGAAGACGATAAACTTATTGTAACCCGCGCGCGTAAAATACAGCGTTTCCTTTCTCAGCCTTTCTTTGTGGCAGAAGTCTTTACCGGTGCACCGGGTAAATATGTCAGCCTAAAGCAAACCATCCGTGGCTTTAAAGCCATTATTGATGGTGAGTATGATCATTTGCCTGAACAAGCTTTCTATATGGTTGGTACTATCGATGAAGCTGTAGAACGTGCTAAATCACTGTAGGAGTTATCATGTCAGAAGAGACTATGCATGTTGATATTGTCAGTGTAGAAGAAGCCTTGTTTGCGGGCGAAGCTACCGAGTTGTTTGTCAGCGGTGAATTAGGCGAGTTGGGCATTTATCCACAACACACCGCTTTGCTGACTCGCATAAAGCCTGGCAGCGCTCGTCTTAAAACCCCTGATGGCGAAGAAAAATGCTTTTATGTTGCTGGTGGTATGTTAGAAGTGCAACCCTATTCTGTTACCATTCTTGCTGATACGGCTATTCGTGCTGAAGATATCGATGAAGCTAAAGCACAAGAAGCGAAAGAAAAAGCCGAAAAAGCCTTGACTGATAAGCAAGCTGAACTTGATTATGCCTCTACAGCCCGTGATTTAGCCCGTGCCCTTGCGCAATTGCAGGTGGTGCGTCGCTTGAAAAGCTAGGGAGTGCTACCCATTATTAGGGCCGGTTGATCATTCATGTTTACGCTGCAATTTGAATAGGCATAGTCTAAATTCTTCTTAGCCTCGCTTATTTTCGTTCACTATTCCTATTAACCTGAGCCCTTCTTATGTCGAACCCAGGTTATTATCCTAAAATCAGCAGTTAAATCGTAAGCGTCTCAGCAACCCCATCTTTTAAAAGATTATAGTATCCACCATACTTCTCTGATTAGTTAATAATTGGAGAAAAAAAATGACCACAAAAACTTACACCCAAGAGCAACGCCAAGCCTTACTGACCGCTCAAGCTGCCAGCGGCCTGTCAAAACCTGCTTTTTGTAAACGGGAAAATATTCGTTACTCTACCTTTAAAAACTGGGGTCGACGCAAGCCGACCAATAGTAACAAAAAAATATTAACAAGCAACAATAAATTTCAGCCCATCAAACTATCTGCACCCACGCCACCCGCTATGCTGCGACTACGCAAACCCTGTGGCTTGCTTATCGAATTACCCTTGGATATTCCTCATCAGCAATTAAAATCTTTATTGACAGCATTAGAAATTTAGTCATGATAACGTTCAACGACAAACTAACTATTATCCTAAAATCAGCAGTTAAATCACGTTTTTGGCGATAACATCTTGATTCATCTAAGAAAACAAAAAAAGTCTCCATCACCAATGAGGTGTATTCCACTTTTTTAGTTTCCTTATCTAAATCAATCTGCTACACCAAAAAAGCGCAATTTACTGCTGATTTTAGGATTATGGTGGCCATGGCACCCATCGACATGCGCTGCTCCATCGATGGCTTAACCTTAAAAATAATTTCAACCTTTGAACAAACACCGCAGTCGCCAACGCTATTTTTATTTCATAACAAAAAAGGCGATAAAGTCAAAATGCTACTGTGGCACAAAAATGGTTTTGTGATGCTGTATAAACGGCTAGAGCAAGGACGCTTTAAGTTTCCTCGGCACCACGACGACATTCTGAATATCAGTCATGCACAACTCTACGGTTTGCTAGCTGGTTTTGATTTCATGCGTATGGCCGATTATCCCGAGCTTGATTTTAGTCATTGTTGTTAAAAAATAATAGGATTTCATGGGGGTATTTGGTATAGTAACCTCATGCCTATACGCAAGTAGATGAAGCCCCACTTAAGGTACTTAAGAAAAATAAACAAGCTTACATGTGGGTGTATGCCGCCGGCCCACCTGATAAAAGAACCATCGGTTTTGATTATCAGCCCTCACGTTCGGGCCAACACGCCAAGGATTTCTTGGAAGGCTTCAAGGGCTATGTGCAATGTGATGGTTACAGCGGTTATCATTGGCTAGCTAACAGCACCAACATGAGTCGCGGCGGTTGCATGGCGCACGCCCGGCGCAAATTCCATGACGTGTTAAAAATCAGCAAAGCCGAAGGACTGGCGCAACAAGCCGTGGACATTATTGGCAGGCTGTACGACATTGAAAAAATAGCCAGAGAAAACGCATACAGCGAACAACAGCGTTACCAACTACGTCAAGAAAAAGCGCTGCCGATTATTGAAGAATTAAAAACCTTCTTGGACACAAACAAAGACAAAGTACCGCCACGTCATAAGCTAGGTGAAGCCTTTACCTACGCACTGAACCAATGGCAATATTTGGTTGCGTATTTAGATAACGGTGCTTATGAAATCGATAACAATGCCGTTGAAAATCTGATTAGACCCTTTGCCATTGGCCGTAAAAACTGGATGTTCCACGGCAGCGATGAAGGCGCCAAAGCCGGCGCTAGGTGCTACAGTTTAATTGCCACCGCCAAAGCCCACGGCCTGGAACCCTTTGCTTATCTTAATTATGTCTTTAACCACATCACTCAATGCCAGAGCCGTGATGACATTGAAAAACTGCTACCGCACAACCTAACCACTGACATCATCACCCCAGTGGTCTCTAACAACTAATATTTAAAAGTTAAGACGGGGTTGTGAGGCGTTTACCAAGAAAGGACATACCTGTTTCTAGTTCACTGAAAAAATAGAATAAGTCAGCCTACCGCCCTGGATTGCCGCGCTGCCGCTCGCAAGGACGAGTAAGAGAGCACGTAAGCCATTGAAAGGAAATGCTTCTTTTATGGTGTGCTCGTTAGTTTATTACTCAATACGGTTTGCTTTCACAAAGAATGATGAACGCTCAAGCACACGCTAAAAAAATCATTCTACATCAACTTGTTACGCACCACCTTATTCGTCGTTGCGAGCGGCAGCGAAGCAATCCAAATTAAATCCTAGGAAAGTTTAAACCACGAAGCTGTGCATTCTGAATACATAACGCCCCACCTTGTTCAAGAAAGGACATACCTGTTTCTAGTTCACTGAAAAAATAGAACAAGTCAGCCTACCGCCCTGGATTGCTTCGCTGCCGCTCGCAAGGACGAGTAAGAGAGCACGTAAGCCATTGAAAGGAAATGCTTCTTTTATGGTGTGCTCGTTAGTTTATTACTCAATACGGTTTGCTTTCACAAAGAATGATGAACGCTCAAGCACACGCTAAAAAAATCATTCTACATCAACTTGTTACGCACCACCTTATTCGTCGTTGCGAGCGGCAGCGAAGCAATCCAAATTAAATCCTAGGAAAGTTTAAACCACGAAGCTGTGCATTCTGAATACATAACGCCCCACCTTGTTCAAGAAAGGACATACCTGTTTCTAGTTCACTGAAAAAATAGAACAAGTCAGCCTACCGCCCTGGATTGCTTCGCTGCCGCTCGCAAGGACGAGTAAGAGAGCACGTAAGCCATTGAAAGGAAATGCTTCTTTTATGGTGTGCTCGTTAGTTTATTACTCAATACTGTTTGCTTTCACAAAAAAGATGGAAAAAAATCCTTTATCTTCAGCGACTTAGCCAGCCTCGCGACGATTCCAACGGCGGAATTTAGGATAATCAAAAACGATGATTCTTTTATGGGGTTGATGAGACGCTTACTTGAAATCGGCTACTGCCGCCTAACCCACCGAATCTAAAGGATTTTTTCCTTAAAGCTTCCTATCGTCAACGGCATGGCTTGCAATGTAATCTCACGCCAGTCAAAGATATTTTTTCTTAATTTTTTATGTAAAAAGCTGCAAATGGCAGGCCGCGACTTTTCATGCCTGGATTTCTCTGGGTTTTACCACCTTCTTATGTCGAACTCAGGTTAGTAGAATCTTGTTAACAATTGCTTAATAATTGATTAATATTGACTTAATATTTGTGTCTTACAATGCATCATTTGTTACATATGACGACGAGGTTTATTATGCCAACTAACAATCATTTGGCGGTACTTGGGGCTCACTACGCAAAAAATCTGCAGCCGGCTCCAAACAGCGCTGAAATACAAAATGAAGTGAGGAATGAAAATAGCAACCCTCTTATTTCTGAAGATGAACTTGCTCTGTTAACAGGCTTTCATTATTCAAGACAAGCAACGAGCATGTCGCATTTCTCAGGCCATTTTGCTGAAAAAATTCAGAACAAAGCAGAGATTGCAGGTGTCATAAAAGAGTTTTTAGAGAGCTCTTATTTAGAGGTGAGTGATAAAAATTTAGTTTTTAGTATGGTTAGCTATGCTCTTGGTAAAGCAAATACTTCCAGTGATGATGAATTAAATAAAATTATTACAGAAAAAAAAGGCAAACATGTAAACAATAACTATTCACCAATGCAGGAAGGAAAAACATTAACGCCACAGTATTACTTGTTTAAAGAGTCTGGAGCAAAGCATAAGGCAATCATCGAGCATACTTTTCTCGTACTGTTGAAACGCTATTTTGCAGATAAACCAAACCACCCAGTACATAAGGTTGTTACTTTTGATTATGCTAGCTTGGGTCTAATGAATAATAACCTCGAGTTAGCTGATAATACAATTAAAGAGCTGAAAGGCCTAATTGAACCTAATTGGCAAGTAGGCGTGCTTAGCAAAAGAAAGGCAGGATTTGCAGACTATCCCGGGTTAAAATCACTCGATGATATTCTAGCTAAGTTAGATGAAGATAGCTCCGTAGCTTCTCTACTTACAGAGATTGCTAAGGATCCAATGGATAATAAAGACAAGCACATTATTTTTAGATTATTTAGAAATATGAATGTTGAGTTAGCAAAAAATCCTGGCACGCTTTCTACTATTGTTGCTAAACAACAGCCCGGGGAAATGGGAAATCATAGGCACAAGACCTGCATTGAGCACTTCACAAGAAAACTATTTGCTATTGCTCATGGAGAGCCTACTATGACATTAGAGGGTAAGATTCCTAATGTGCAAAGGTCAATAAAGTAAATTGACTTCATTGAATATTTTCCGTAACAATTTTGCGGGAATGGCTTCCTGTTGAAAAAGCATTCCATTGGTTAGCACCGGCTCGGGCATTCTTGCCCGAGCGTGCGCCCTAAAAAAAGCATTGCTTTTTTTAGGCGGGCTTACCCTGAATTTAAACCTAAAATCCTCAGTTGAAATCGACTGCGGCCGCCTAACTCACCGAATCTAAAGGATTTTTCTCGATATTTTTTATTCACCGTATGGGTGATACGCTTTCACAAAAAATATCGAGAAAAATCCTTTATCTTCAGCAACTAAGTCGGCCTCGCGACGATTTCAACTGAGGATTTTAGGTTAAATTGAATTGCGGTTTACTTCTGTTTTTTGTTCATTTTGATGAACATTTATTTCACGTCCCAACTCAAAAGCAAACGTGATAGACCATTTCTCTGTTGAAATACAGTCTTCTTGGTCACTTTTTAAGCCCATTTCAAAAGCATGAGATAGCTGTTCATCGTGCCTGTTAAAGAATGCCCAGGTTCTTGCTGGTGTCATTCGCTCTCCCTGAGGTAAGTGTTTTTGGGCTTTAGTTGTCGTATAGATGCCGCAAAACTTTAGATAAGCTTGAATGATGGATTCTGGCGTAACCTTATTAAAGAACGTATAGCCCCACCCTTTCCCAGCACCTTGAAGTGCATCTGTGTTAGATGTTGAAATAGGAACGTTCGCTTGTTTAATAGCTGCCCCCAAGATAAGTGCCTCATCATTAAGATTTATTGCATCATATTCATATAAATATCCAGGTATTCGTATACAGAAGTCATAATACTTTGTCTGCTGTTTTGAGATAAATTCATTACTTGTTTGTTGTTCAATAATTGATTGTATAATTCTTTTTTTATTAAGAATGCGTCCTTCCTTTGTAAAGATCACATTAAAACCCATATCATTTAGCAGTTCTCCAAATGTTTCATCCTCTGTCATATAGGTGATACAGCTGGTAGAAATATAGTTGCATAATTCACTACTACCGGGAGAATAACTAAAGTTACGGTGTTGGGGTTTTATGTTATTGCGACTAAAGCAAGAGAAAAGTTGCCACAGTTGTTTTTTATATTGTATAAGCTCGTTTTCAGCTTGAACTATTACGCTAATATTCTCAAGATGCCAAATTTTTTTATTCGCTAATGTTACGGAATATTGTTTGGTTTCTTGCAAATATACCTTGCTTATCTGTTTAAAAATATTATCTAAAGTTTTGGGTGTGCCGTCAGGTTTGTAATTTAAACAGCTAATAGAATAGTCTAACTCAACAAGCGTTTCTAAAAGGCGCTTCAGGTACCAAGCATCTGGAACTGTATTTCCACTGCAAATACTTTGACTATCAATAATATAATACTGTTCTTTTTTTTCTAGCATTTTAAAATATCTCTTTGTTACTGCTATTTGGTTTAAGATTTCAGTCTATTAATAATCCTAAATTCCGCAGTAGATTGCAACTGCGGAATTTAGGATTATTAAGGCGCTGTTCTTGTCGCCTGGGCTGTTACCAACTATGTGCTCACCACATAAAGGTGTACTTTCAATTTTCCTTGGCTCAAGTATGACTTATGCATTCCACTGCTCGGCTCGCTATTCGCCTTGTCTTTGAACAAAAATCTTGGATTATCAAAGACTCTAATACATTTTATGTATTAATGTCGCTTGGTTTCTTTGCTTGATGATGCCATTAACTCGATTTTATCAGTATCTTTCTTTTCTACCCCCTTATTATAGAGACCCAATTTTATTGGGATATTGCTCTGCCCATCCTCTCTTGGACTGACTATTAGGTTAACTTGATTTTGTTGCTGATGAGTTTTGCTCATGCATGGTGTGATTATATAGGTAATTTTCGGTTTTTGCTCTCCATCTATTAGGTGACAACGCATAACAGGGATCGTAACCTGACTTGGTTCCGGGGATAGTGTTATGCTATTATACATGTCAAGACAACCGAATTCTAATGCATAAAAATCAAATTTAATACGACAAATATAGGACAGTAACTTCAAATGCTCAAGCCTTAAATGAGGCTTATGCTTTTTAAAAAAGCCTTCTAACCACTTTTCTTCATTGTTAATGCATTTATCTATTACCAATACGTTATGCATCAGTGTTTCAAAATGTGAGCAAGCCATATCACTTTGAAATTTCTGCATCTTCCTAATTTTAGTGATCTCATTCATCAAAAAGGCTTTACTATCCATTAAAGTATCTGTATTTATGTTTAAATAGCCTAAAATACATTGAAAAATATCGCTATCATGAGTCAGTTTGGCAACAATATTTGCTGTTGAATTTCCTGGCTTAATCATCAAGGCTAATTTCTGTGCTTCAATATTTATACCACTCACACTGCCGGCCAAATTACTATCCCTTGCTTGTTTTTTTTCAATAACGTTTGATGAATCATGGGAGGCCAAGGGCGATGTCACCTTGTTTAGTACAGGTTCAACTGCTTTATCATTAAGTTGTTTAGGAATTTGTTGCAATCCTTTCTTACTGAGCTTTTCTAATTTTTTTTGTAGTAAATCTGCATAGTCAATCTCACGATCTGGATTCAAATCATGCGCAAAGATAGGAGATAAGTCCAATTTTGGTTTTTTAATGATAGACATACTCTTTAACTTTTTATCCGACCAATTGATAAGCAAAAGATTGGCGCTTTGTTTAGCTATAAATTCCACTGCGCCTAACATATAACGAGAAAGTTTCTTCACTTTTAAATTAAAATGCCGCAATAGGGAGCTGCGTAATCTCTTGTATTCTGTATTATCAGTTTCAGCTGATAAACTATTATAAATGGCTTGTGTTTTTTCGCCTAACCATTGATAGTCTTTATAAAGATCTAAAGATAACTGCTCGTTCATTTCCTCAATAAAAGTATCATGATGACCACAACTAAAATTCTTATTAATAATACCAGCACTATTTAGCCATTCACACCAGAGTTGGATTTTTTCTACCCATTCATTAGGCTGCTCAATATCTTTAACCTGTATATTTTTTAGTAATATTGATTCTAAGCTTAATTTTGCATTAGCACGTTCAATAACATTATCCATATTTCTTCTAAATTGTGCCGTAAATAATTGACTTAAATCAGCATTTGCCACAGCTGCTTGAAGACTGCTCAGATCAATTGAAATATTCTTTATTAGGGTAGTAAACTCTTGAGTTAAAAAATCTTCATTTTGATTGTTTCCCAGCAATTGATCAACCTGTAAGATTCTCTTGATTTTTGTCTGTTTAGTCTCAATAACATCTCCAAAGCAATTTCCTATCTTTTTTTCAATCTCAGCCTGATTGGTTTCCCAAATTACTTTAAAGGAAACATCTATCCCTGTCGTTATTGCTTTTGGTACAAGCTTTGTTAGACATCGCCTCAATAGCTGAATAGAAGTTTCTTTTAGTGCTAAAGACAATACATTTTTACTGATTTCCCCACCACCCATAGCGGCCAACTGCACTGACGTCCAAAAAACTTCTTTTAGGCTTTTCTCAACAACTTCATTGCCCAATTGTCCTAAACTAACTTTCATGACTTCATTGACACCTGCGGCTCCAATAGAAACAAAAGAAGTACAAAAAGAAAGTGCCAGCGATACGCCTGTTTGTACAACAAAATACTGGAGATTGAAGTCTCGACTACAACCAATCTTTATGATTTGATAACCATTCATAATCAATGCTTCAAAAAGCACTGCTATACCAAAGCTAAAAAAAGCACTGCTAACTGGAAATATATACATTGTTGCTGTTGCCAAACCAATCTCAATAACTGAAACGCCTAAGACAAATAGCATGGAGCGCCATTTCATTGGATTACGTTCTATTATATCAAATTGCCAATACAAACCTTGGCTATGCAAGAAACTTAATTCTTTATCACTTCCTGTATGCGATATACTTAGAGGACTGACATTGATTTTTTTTAAACTTTCATAGCTTCGACATTTTCTTAGTGTTTCCAAAAAAATCTTTGCTTTTTGTTGAGTGAATCCTTTAGATAAGATAGACACATAAGGCAAATAGTATTCTGTCAAATAAATCAAATATCCCGATTCTTTTTTGTTAAGGGGGCCAAAAATTAAATCAGCAGTTAAGTCAGACAGTATTTTGTTATCATTTATTAAAATTCTATTTAATAAAGCCAATAAATCTTTTTGCAAAATATTCTGTAATGTTAATCTTACTGGGGTAAGTTGTTGCAAATGCTGAAATATATCGTCAGTAAAATTTTCTTCAACAAACAGGCTTTCTGCTGCTGCTAGCTGTTCTTTTACTTCCTTTAAAAAACCAGCAAAACTTAGCTCCCTATTGATAATAGTAAAATCAACATGGTTATCATGTGTTAATTCATTAACGCTATTGATTTTTTTATTCTTAAGCTTGTGTGAAAAATCGACAAAATCTAGCATAGACCACTGTATAGTAATAATATAGAGACTCTCATATGAAGACAGATCTTCATCCTTATCAGAATGGTGAGTGATCTCTTTTAAACCGAGTAACTCATCAAACGTCTCAACCAACAAGCGCAATAACTTACTATTTAATTGTTGAAACTCAATAGTAGCCGGTAACTTTTCTGGGTTGATGTCTTTTAGATAATCTTGCAAATTTCTAGATGTCGTATTAATTTTGCTTTTAGCTGTATTTTTTACCCCAACAGCAACACCCTGTAGCTTTTTGAATAAACCCGACTTGTTGGCATTATCTTTATTAACCAACGCTATATACTTTTCTGGATGTATAGTTTTTAATAGGGTGGTTACAGCCTCAATAGTAATGTGCTTAAAAGCAACCTCAATAGCAATACCTTCTGGCGCGGAAAAAATAATATCATAAGGATCAGCTCTTGAGTTCTTCATGAGATCTTTTTTCAACTTTAAGTGGCTACAGCTAATAGAGATCCCATTTTTTTGACACTCCTTTAATGCTTCGGCAGCAAAAATTAGAGGTACATTCTCTGCAACTAACCCACGCCGGTCATACAGTTCAACGCTTTTATTACTGGCATCAATCTTATCTTTAAGTTTTTTAATATAGATTACTTGTTGCTGCATAAGTTCAATTTGGCGATTTATTTGCTGCAACAAGGGCGAACGCTTATCAAACTCCAAAGCGCTAACCAAGTTATAGTAGCTTACCAACTGTTTAATGATAACACCCAAAATAGCGTCTTCTGCCTTCGTGAGCTTGCTTTTTGCTACTAAGCGCTCTGAAATTATAGCCTCCTTATGCTGTAAAAAATATTCCTGTGCAGCATTGATAGTATCAAAAAACATATTATTGGTATTAAAACCTGGGCTTAATAAAGGGTACATTAAATTTACATAGGAACCTGGTATAAAAACACCATCCAACTTAATGGCTTGCTCATAAAGCTTGCAAAAAAATGCTCTCTCTCGCATTCTTGACAGTCCTGTTAATGTATGTCGCCAACTATTTAAAAAACCAATTAAGTTATTAGCATAATTTACTAAATATGTAGGATTTTGAATGACAGTCAGCCCATCGTGAAATTCTTTTTCCAGTTCTTTGCAAAAATCTTTAAATTGCTTTTCAATATTAGCTTTAACGGCATCAAATGCTTCCGCTTTTTCTATTTGCATTAATATTTTTTGCAGCCAAAATCCCCAACGTTCTTTAATAGCTGCAATTTTACAAATATGACCTGTAGCTTTCGAGTAGGCATCAAAAGTAAAGCTACTATAGAATCTTTTTCTAAAAGTTGACTCTAGATCTTGTAAAAATTGACAAAACCTATCAAACAAATCGTCTTTAAGATTAATAATAGGTAATTGGTATTGACAAAAATTTTTAAATTTCTTTCTATTTAATTTGTCAACCCAAGCTAAGAGCACATCAAAATCAATATCAATGTCATTAAAACCTGGAAGTTGTTTTGATTTATCAATAATAAATTCTACACTACCGGGCTGGCCACCTCGTGCCGTCCGTCCCTCATTTTGTAAACGAGTAATTTCTCCAGACAAGTCAGTTAAAATAACATGTAAGCCACCATTTATTAACACCTCAGGCAATAATTTAATATCTACCCCTCGTCCCGCTAAGCAAGTTGCAATAACAATACTGCCCGGCGCTAATTTTGCTTGTAATACTTGTTGAATATTATCATCATCGCTATGGACATATTCTTTTAAATAAAATTGTGGATAATACTTTCCTAACGCGGATAGTAACTGTTCTGAACTTGCAATGCTGGAACTAATAATTAATGTAGGTCTACCACTATGATGCTCTATTTCAACACGCTCAATAATGGCAGCTAGCCAATCATTATCGTTATTCAATAGTTGTGGGCTATAACGAATTAATTGTTTTTGTTTATGAGATGGTAAACGCACACAGCATACATCAAAGCTGTTTTGCAAAAACGCAACAATTTTTTTATTGCCCAATGTCCCTGTAACACCATAAATTCTTGCATCTTTTTCCTTGATTGCTGATTTAAGGTAATGAAAATGCGAAAGAAAATTCGTAACATTTCCAAGTGGTGTTATAGATTGTTTTTCTTTAAACTGCAAAAACTGATGCATGGCATCACCAAGCACCGTATTTATGCCCGTACTACCTGTCTCCTGATACTCAACGGGCAATAATTTATCATCTTTGACTTTATAGCTCCATTTATTTTTATAACTAAATGCTGCGTCTATCGCGTTATCGATCCAACAGGCTAATTTATTGGTATAAAATTCATACAGGTGGTTGGGGATATATAGTCAGCACAGTATGAAATTCGGGTTTTAAATATCTATAATTTGAAAGTTTTCTGTCAGCAATGATGACAGCTCTTCTTTATAATAAGAAATATGCCTAAAGAATTTTTTACAAGCCTTTTCCATTTCTTCAAATTCTTCATAGTACTTATTGTACAGTACTTTTTTCTTAAAAAACTTCCATACTCGCTCTATTAAGTTTAAATTTGGTGAGTAGGCTGGTAAAAATATTAATTTAATCGCCATCGCCTCAGCTAAACTTTGTACCTCTGGAGATTGGTAATAACCTGCATTGTCACATATTAAATAAATATAACCTTTTGGCTGATGTTTCCGTAAAGATTCTAAAAAATCTTTTGTTGTTTCTTTATTTAAACGCTCCTCAAATCTAACAACCATATCTAAACTGTCTATATTAATCGCACCATTAATGTTTAAACGTCTTGGTTGTGGGTTTGACTTCATGACTATGCGCTCACCTTTTTTCATCCAGCCATGCGCAGGGACAGCATTGTGCTCAGGATGCGTTGCATCCATAAAATAAAGGCCATCTTCTTTATCTACAGTATTCTTGAGAGACTTATAAGCCTTAATAAATGCTTCTTGGGACTGTTTGTTCACCTTGTAGGGAATTTTCTCTGGTTTTTTATAAACAAAACCTAGCTCTTTCAATATCAAGCGCATACCGCTATCTGAATAGACAATATCAAACTCTTTGGCAACGTATAAAATAATATCAGATACACGTTGATAGGTTACTGATTCAAGATGTAAAAATAAAGCTTCTTTTTCCGAGCTTGTCATTTCTGACTGCCGTCCAGAATATTTACTTTTCAATAAACCATCCAGCCCCTCTTGCTTGTAATTATTATAATAACCCCGTATTGTATCTTCGCTTAAGAGTAAGGCTTCTCTTACTGCTGATATTTTCCAGCCACTACCTAGCAAATACACCGCTTTTAAGCGATCAGCTTCTTTACGTTTTTTACTACCTTGATGGCGAGATTTTAATTCGATTAATTCTCGTTCTGATAATTTATACTCTAGCACAACCATGTCCTAAATTTTTCTATTAGACTATTTTACTACAAAAACCCGAGGTTTCAACTGCGGGGACTATATAATCTATTGACTTTAGACTCTTCCTTCAAGTCAAAGGAATAAGAATGGCTACTATAGACGATGCTTTCTATTTGTTTTTTAATTAATTCTTTTAAGGAAATTCTATGCGGACTTTGTAAAAATTGGGTAAATGACATTTTCTCTTCTTTATCAGCGCTTATTTTTACATAACAAAATTCATTATCCCATTTAATTGATTTTTTTAAACGAATCCATATTAATGCTAGCACAGGCTGCAGATGTTCAGCACCTGAAATAGGTGTTGATAACATAGACACCTCAGAGGCTCGCCCGCCAACAAAAGGCTGATCTACTTCATCAAAAATATGCACCGTCGCATCAGTATGTTGTCCCATTATGTTAAGATTATTAAAAAATTTCTTTTCAATAATATCAAATTGAAAGCTTGATATATCGCCATAAACGATATCGTGCTTATAACATTCTTTTATACCTTCGCCCTTATAAGATGAATCATCATTATAGCCTACCGTTAAACCAAATAATTTAAATAATGGTCTAAATTCTTCTGTATGCTCTTTAGCTAACAAGCAAGAAGTTGTCATAATTTTTACTTTCTTGTTATGCAAACCTTCAATAATAGAAATAGATGCGGTAACCAAGGATTTCCCTTCACCAGTTGCTAATTCAGCAAAGCAACCATGATTATCTTGAGATGCGGCTTTGGTCAACATAACTATCAAACTTAATATTTGTGCATTACGTAATGTATAGCCGGGTGGATTTTTAGCTTTTGAATAAACTTCCACCGCATGATTAATAACAGCCAAAATTTCTGGAAGCTTAGCTAAAAAATTTTCATCATTAAGCTCTTTTTTAGTTTTTTCTGTCCATCCATGAAATATTTGCTCATCCCAATCTTTAAAATTTTCAATATTTTTAATACGCTCAAACTCGTCATAAAACTGAAAAATATTTCTTTTAATATCTTTAATGGCTACAACTTCTGTCTTGTTATTTTTTCTTAATACATCTAACAGCTCATCTATTGAACGTTCTAATTGATTGCGTTTGAAGGTCTTACCTATAACAAATTGCTGTATCTTCACCAACCAGTCTTTATTATTTTCTTCTATAATCTTTATTAAACTTTCATAGTTTTCTTTTTTCGCCTCAAGATTAAAATTTATTAGGCTAGATAAAGAGTACTTTATCTGGCTTAAATTTTCTGCAAACAGACTGACTTTATCAATAAATTTACTAAGCCACTCAATGGGCCAATTTCTTCTAAGCAATACATCAATAGCCGTAATTAATTTACTTTGTTGTTGTTCCGCATAAAACTGAAATATTTTTGTCTTTAGTTGCTTGATAGTTTCTAGTTCATTATCTTCTTGGCATAATGCCTTTTTAGCCGTAACATTAGATTTCCCTAAATCTTGAACAGCTTTTTGCTCTTTAAAGAATTGATGTGAGTTTAGTAACCAATCTTCTTGTTTAAGAATAATTTCTAGTGATGTATAGTTTTCTTCTGTAGCATCCAACTTACATTCGATTAAATCAGAAAAAAATCGTTCAGCTTGGCTTGGACTTTTCGCTATCAATGATATTTTTTCCATCAAACGATAACACCAGATTGTAGGCCAGCCCATTTTCAGCAAATCCTCCATCAGTGTAATTAATATAACATGCTGCTGTTGATTTATGCTGACGTGATTTTTAATTTTAGCAATGATTTCATCACGCTTTATAATGGTTTTAATTTTTTTGAAGTTATTTCCTTTGATAAAAGGAAAATCTTTGAAAGGTAATGGTGTAAGAGATCCGCCTATTTTTTTATAATTTATTAGTAATTGTAACAGTTGATACATTTCTTCATAGCTAATAGGCTGGCTTTGATCATGATTTTCAAACAAACTATTTATGACAGCAATTAATTCTTCGTCTAGTAAAATCTTGATGATTTTTGCTTTAATATCTTGTGATTCTTTTGAGATATTACTAGAACTTTCTACTGAAAGCCCCATCTTAAAGGTCAACCAATTAGTAACTATTTCAGTAAAAAAGCTATCTTTATCAATATAATTTAAGGTTAACAGCCAATATGAAAAGCTTGGTTTTAACTGAAAGATAGGTAATAGTATATTTAATTCTTTTAAAGTTAATGAATATTTATTAAATATAACAATTAGCAGATACAGAAACTTATCAAAGGCCTTAGGATTTTTTTGATAAATTATATCACTCATGA
Source organism: Gammaproteobacteria bacterium (assembly GCA_965230455.1). Classification (GTDB taxonomy): domain Bacteria; phylum Pseudomonadota; class Gammaproteobacteria; order CBDDKY01; family CBDDKY01; genus CBDDKY01. The sequence goes on along the minus strand of CBDDKY010000003.1, from coordinate 285,559 downwards.
AAATTTCATATAATAAGCGATAATAATTTTCAATGTTTACTGATTCATGAGATTTTGTTAATGGTATTTTATCTATCAACTTAGAATTTATGACTTTTTCTGAGGGTGTTTTTAAATTTAAAATGCGTTGTACAAAAGGCTTGACGAGATCGTTAAGATAGTATTGTTGCTTTGCTAAATAGTCAAAAAAAGCAGTATTATTAGGAAAGTAGCCTAACAGTGCAAACTGTTCTGCTACTTTTAAATAGGTAGTAATGTCATAGCTAGATAAAATATCGATAATATGACTATAAAAGCTTTCTAATGCCATGATAAAATTTGGCGGGAAATGCCTAGAATTAATACACCCTCGCGTCAGTAGCATATTTAATAACTTAGCGACATAAACGTCATTTGGCTCATCAATAAATAATTGCAGTATTGCTTCGATACTTTTATCAGGCAAACTGTGTTGTTTTTCTAACGCAATTCGATAAAAATCAATAATAGCGCTTTTTAATTCATCAGAAAAAGTCCAAAGTCTTAAAATGGTTTGATAATAAACCAAAGGAATTTTTTGTTCTAGTAAAAAAGAAGCTAAATCTTCAATAGCGTTGATAATCGTCTGTAACTTGTCTTTTTTAATATAAATAATTTTTTGTATCGAAGCTACATGTTCTTCGAGAGCACATCCTAAGCTTAAAATATAGTCAAGGCTATTATCTTTTTTATTCGATAGCAAAAAATAAATATCTGTTAAGCCTTGCATCAGAGTGTGATTTTCTGTATTAAGCATATTATATGTTAACTTATTGAGAAATTTTTCTGTTATTATAAAGTTGGAATTTTTTTCTTTTATCTGCAGCAAAAGCTCACAAGTTTTAATCTTTACTTTTTCAGGAAAAGAAAATAAAATATCAAATATATTTTTATTATTACGCCAAAATTCTTTTTCGACATTCTTTAGTAGCTTAATAATGCGTAAAGGTAACTTTTCTTCTCTTTTACTCCGTGAATCTAAAAACTGTGTTAGTGTTATAACGCTATTTATTGAGATAAACTTTTTGTTATTATAAAATTTCTCTAATATATAGTCCCCGCAGTTGAAACCTCGGGTTTTTGTAGTAAAATAGTCTAATAGAAAAATTTAGGACATGGTTGTGCTAGAGTATAAATTATCAGAACGAGAATTAATCGAATTAAAATCTCGCCATCAAGGTAGTAAAAAACGTAAAGAAGCTGATCGCTTAAAAGCGGTGTATTTGCTAGGTAGTGGCTGGAAAATATCAGCAGTAAGAGAAGCCTTACTCTTAAGCGAAGATACAATACGGGGTTATTATAATAATTACAAGCAAGAGGGGCTGGATGGTTTATTGAAAAGTAAATATTCTGGACGGCAGTCAGAAATGACAAGCTCGGAAAAAGAAGCTTTATTTTTACATCTTGAATCAGTAACCTATCAACGTGTATCTGATATTATTTTATACGTTGCCAAAGAGTTTGATATTGTCTATTCAGATAGCGGTATGCGCTTGATATTGAAAGAGCTAGGTTTTGTTTATAAAAAACCAGAGAAAATTCCCTACAAGGTGAACAAACAGTCCCAAGAAGCATTTATTAAGGCTTATAAGTCTCTCAAGAATACTGTAGATAAAGAAGATGGCCTTTATTTTATGGATGCAACGCATCCTGAGCACGATGCTGTCCCTGCGCATGGCTGGATGAAAAAAGGTGAGCGCATAGTCATGAAGTCAAACCCACAACCAAGACGTTTAAACATTAATGGTGCGATTAATATAGACAGTTTAGATATGGTTGTTAGATTTGAGGAGCGTTTAAATAAAGAAACAACAAAAGATTTTTTAGAATCTTTACGGAAACATCAGCCAAAAGGTTATATTTATTTAATATGTGACAATGCAGGTTATTACCAATCTCCAGAGGTACAAAGTTTAGCTGAGGCGATGGCGATTAAATTAATATTTTTACCAGCCTACTCACCAAATTTAAACTTAATAGAGCGAGTATGGAAGTTTTTTAAGAAAAAAGTACTGTACAATAAGTACTATGAAGAATTTGAAGAAATGGAAAAGGCTTGTAAAAAATTCTTTAGGCATATTTCTTATTATAAAGAAGAGCTGTCATCATTGATGACAGAAAACTTTCAAGTTATAGAGATTTAAAACCCGAATTTCATACTGCACTGACTATATACTGTGAGCGCCGTTGAAAACTTGAAACGCCATAGAAAATCTCTCTAATTGCATTGAAGAGTATTTTTATCAAGATTAAAACTCGTAGAGGGCTTTACTTCTTTGAGGCTATAGCTGTATTTTCCTAAAGGTGATTTGAGGTATGCTGTGCTTGTACTAGCTCTAAGAGGACTTCCACTGGTTTCGCTTTTTATTATTGCTATTTTTGCTAGATTAATTGCTCTACTAGATGAGATTTTTAAGCGGCTTTCTACTTCTTTTAGTCTTGTTCCCCAAAGATCTTTTTCATTAAAAATATTATAAATAATTTGTCCTAAAAGTTGGGTGTTGATTTTTTTTAGTTGATCGATTATTAATTTTTTTCTTGGTATTTTAGGTTCTTGAGTAAAATGTATGTGTTTATGCAGACTTTCAATGGGATGGTTTGGAAGTATGTGTTGCAATAAAAAACCTCTATCTTGAGTAAGCAGGGTCTTGATGAAAATTATCGCAGTTTTTTCTAACTTGACGTTTTTATTGGTCATCAGTTTGACGTATAACCTATCAATAAAGCATGAGTTTGCTATAAGATTTTGTGTTTTTTGTTGGTTGGAGGTAAATAAGTCGTTGAGTATTTTTTCGCTTGCCGGAGAGAGTCTGGTTTTTTTTAAAAAAGGTTCTTCCTTGTATAGTAACTTTATATAATAGCGTTCTAAGGTATTGCAAACTTCATTACGGAGGGAGCATTTAATGGCGTAATCCAATAAATAAAGCTCACGGGATAATTCCTCTGATTCTTTAGTGCTGCTTTCATCAATAAGTATTAATTCTTTTTCTAAGCAAGATGTTGTTAAGGCCCAAATGTCTATATTAAAATCAGTTTTTAGCTTGCTTATGATAGGTTCTAGGTTGATATTATATTGATTTTTGGCTGTAAAATGCTTTTTTATATTTGCTTGATGGGCTTGTAAATCTAAGAGGCGTTTGAGGGTATCCTGAAAGTTGGCTGCTATTTTTTTTGAGCTGTAGGAGTATTGGGGGTGCTTATTATTAAATGTTTTTGCTGCTAGCAATAAAGTTTTTAATGCCTCATGCTTTGGCATGGGAAAATCTTCATAGCGTGATAGCTCGGCGCTTAATAGTGCAGGACAAAAGAGAGGGCTGGTTTGGCTGAATTTTTCGGTTAGGGCCTGTAGCCATGCTATGCCAGAGGTATGACATTGAGTTTTTATAAACTCCTTATAGGAGGACGCTCCATTTTTCATGGAATCTTCATGGGCTTTGAGCAAAGGGTAAATGCCAAAGATAAGTTTATAAATTTCATCGTTCATATGAGCCTCTGAATATCATCCTAAAATCAGCAGTTAAATCACGTTTTTGGCGATAACATCTTGATTCATCTAAGAAAACAAAAAAAGTCTCCATCACCAATAAGGTGTATTCCGCTTTTTTAGTTTTCTTATCTAAATCAATCTATTACACCAAAAAAGCGCGATTTACTGCTGATTTTAGGATCATAGAAAGTCTGACATCCAGGTCTCATCAATATTTACTTATTGTACCACAGAATGTTTACTAATCAACCTAACGTCAACCATTCCTGTTGGGAATTGCCAGCCCATGGCGTGGGCACATTAAACAAACAAGTTACGATTCGACAAACATCGAGCTGATGGATTCTGCTTCATTAACGCGGCGGATGGCTTGTGCGAGCATGCGGCTCTGGGTGAGTAAGCGAATCCGCTTACATTGACTGGCCGCCGGGCTTAAAGGAATAGTATCGGTAACCACTAATTCGTCTAAATCAGAGGCGTCGATATTATTGATAGCATCGCCGGATAAGACGGGATGCGTACAGTAAGCGCTCACGGCGGCAGCACCGGCGGCTTTCAGAGCGGTGGCGGCCAAACAGAGGGTGCCGGCGGTATCGACAATGTCATCAAGCAAAATACAATGACGACCGGCTACATCCCCGATGATATTCATGACTTCCGCTTGGTTCGGCTCAGGGCGACGTTTATCAATGATGGCGAGGTCGGCATCATTGAGGCGTTTAGCAATAGCGCGGGCACGTACCACACCACCGACGTCAGGCGAGACGACCATGATGTTTTCCAGCTGTTTTTGATGGATATCTTCCATCATCACAACGGTGCCATAGACGTTGTCCACGGGCATATGGAAAAACCCTTGAATTTGGTCGGCGTGTAAATCGATGGTTAGCACGCGACCGATGCCCACAGAGGCGAGCATATCGGCGACTACTTTTGCAGAAATGGGGACACGGCTGGAACGAACTCGGCGGTCTTGGCGTGCGTAACCAAAATAAGGGACCACAGCGGTGATGCGATTAGCAGAAGCGCGGCGTAGCGCATCAGCAATGAGCATCAGCTCCATGAGGTTGTCGTTACAGGGGGCGTGGGTGGGCTGAATAACGAAAACATCGCGACCGCGAACGTTTTCAAGAATTTCAACACGACTCTCTCCGTCACTAAATGTGTCGCAGGTCATCTTCCCGAGATCTAAGCTGAGTTGAGAGGCAACTTTTTTAGCCAGGGTGGGATTGGCATTTCCCGCAAAGATCATCATATTGCGCACGGCATGAGCCCCTTAAAAAGGATAGGTGACGGATAGATAAATGGCTGGGGTGCCAGGATTCGAACCTGGGAATACTGAGATCAAAACCCAGTGCCTTACCGCTTGGCGACACCCCAATGACCTGATAGGCTATCCTGCCACGAGATAGCATAGGTAACCTGCACTACAGCAGAAGTTGCTATCACTATTCCTTCAGACCGTCATATTATAACGGGATTTTTCCTGGATGCTAGTCTTTAGAGGCGAAATATTCAAACTTTTTGCAATAAACGCCTTAAAATGACTCGGTAATTGCATTTTGACTGCTAAGGCTTCGGGTTCTGTTGCAAATTGTGCAAAAACACCGGCGCCTGTACCGGTGAGTCGGGCCTCTGCCATATCCGCTAATATATGCATGGCTTCATCCACGGCAGGATATGCTGTGCGAACGACTTTCTCACAGTCATTGTGTCCCATCCCCACTTTGTACTCTCTTGTATCATAGGCGGGGGTATTGCGGGTAAGCGTTGGGTGCTGAAAAACAGTGGCGGTGCTGACGTGGCAAGTGGGGCTTATGACCAGCGTATAGCGTTCTGGCAGATCCAGTGGGGTTAATCGTTCGCCAATACCCTCTACCCACGCGGCTTGCCCTTGTAAAAAAACGGGGACATCAGCACCCAACTCACTGCCTAAATGCTTTAATTGGCTATAGCTTAAATTGAGGTCCCAGAGTTGATTGAGACCCAGCAATGTGGTTGCTGCATTCGAGCTTCCACCCCCCAGTCCAGCACCCATGGGAATGTATTTGTTTAAGGTGATATGGACACCCCAGTCGGGGCCGCAAAAATGTTGCAGGAAGTGGGCCGCTTTAATGGCGAGGTTATCACTACTAATGAGCTCAGGCACATTGCAGTCTATCGTGATTTTTCCATCTTCGCGTAATGCCAAGTGGATTTCGTCATTGTAATCTAAAAACTGAATGGCACTTTGTAATTCATGATAGCCATCAGGTCGTTTTCCTAAAATGTGTAGGAATAGGTTGATTTTGGCGGGTGAGAGCAGGCTAATTTGTTTCATAAAAACCACTGACGGATAATAATTTTGATGCGTATTGATTTTTTGCTAAGCAACAGTTTGTTGGGTAAATCAATGCCCTTAACGTCGGTATAACGTTGATAATGAATGGTCCAGCCGGCTTGCTCCAGTTGTGTAAGATGATTGGCATAATCAAACTGGGTTTTTGCTGGTACTTGTGGCACGGGCAACCCACGCACCCAATAATAAAGATTAGACACTGGTACATCCCAGCCCACTTGCTCTTTGAGTAGTGCTTCGGGCGTTTTCGCGCGGTGAATGTCTTTGCTGGAGCGCTTCAGCGTGACGCCATAGGGGTCACCTTCGATAACAACGCGTCCTAGTCCTAAGGGGCCGAATAAATTTAGCGTGTAATCTTGTCCTGTTTGTTGCCATACTACATCGGCGCTGCCGCTATGGTGAGGTAGACGCACGCCCATTTTGCCTTTTAAGGTCCAATGGCTGATGGCGCTTAATTGGGTTTCACGCTGGGGCCAAGGCAGTGCTTCATTGCTGGGAGGTTTCGGTGGTTTGACGGTGGCGCAGGCGCTGAGGAGTAGGGTTAAAATGAGTAGGGGTAATCCTTGGGTGAGCACAGCGCATTGGAGTTTTTCCATAGCCCTCATTTTTCAATTCCTCTAAATTGGTACATGGCTTGTCGTTGCGCATTATATTCTTCCGCAATGGATTTTTTTTGTTCTGGAGACAGCGTGCGCCATAAGACTTCTGCATGTTGTGCTTCGGTGAGTTTATTAAAAAAGGTTATATTCGGCTTTCGGTTTATTTGACCGCAGCCCATGAGAATGTGTTGAGAAAAAGTTTCTTGTTTGCATTGAAGAATGAAAGGTGTGTAGCTTGCTTGAAAAGGATAGTCTGCAGTTTTTTGCAGGGTTTGGTTGAGGGATTTTGGTTCAAGCCATGGGGGCAGAGGATTGTTGTTGAAATAATCAGTAACAACTTGCTGCCACAGCTTTGTTTCCGCTTCCCATTCCTGTTGTTTAGAGGTAGTTGCCGTTTCCCAGGTTTCCTTTGTATTGAGGAGCCAAGTTCCCTCACCCAGCTGCTCTGTGTTCTGTGTAAATGCTTTAAACGCTGATTGAACATAATACGCTAAATAACGTTTAACGTTTTGTGAGGCATCCCGCCATGATTTATGGCTATTTTGGTTTAAAATGGGGTCTGAATAACTAAATCTTTTAAACATGGTAAATCCTATTCCACAGTAACAGATTTGGCAAGGTTGCGCGGTTGGTCTACGTCGGTTCCTTTTAACAGGGCGGCATGGTAAGACAGTAATTGTAAGGGCACAGTATAAAGGATGGGGGCTAATGCGGGTAGTACCTTTGGCATAGCCAAGACAAGAATGCCTTGGTTTTCTTCCATGGGCACTCGTTTATCGGCAAATACAAATAGTTCACCCCCGCGAGCACGGACTTCTTGTAGGTTAGACTTGAGTTTTTCCAGTAATTCATCGTTGGGGGCGACTGTCACCACAGGCATGTTAGCATCCACGAGCGCCAAAGGTCCATGTTTTAGTTCGCCGGCTGGATAAGCTTCGGCATGAATATAGGAAATTTCTTTAAGTTTTAGTGCGCCTTCTAAGGCCACAGGGTATTGCGCCCCACGACCTAAAAACAGTGCATGTTGTTTGTCGGCAAAGTGCTGGGATAATTGTTCAATTTCAGTGTCCAGCTTTAAAACCTTGTCAATTTTATGGGGTAAGCGTTTTAAACCTTGGACAATTTCTGTTTCCTGCTCTTGGCTTAAACGATGGTGGCGTCCCAGGGCTAAGGTTAATAACATCAGCGCGCTTAGCTGGGTCGTAAAGGCTTTCGTGGAAGCCACACCAATTTCAACACCGGCGCGGGTGAGTAAGCTAAACGTTGATTCGCGCACCAAAGAACTGTGTGCCACATTACAAATGGCTAAAAAGCCCAAATAAGCGTTGGTTTTAGCCTCACGCAAAGCGGCCAAGGTGTCTGCCGTCTCACCTGATTGAGAAATGGTGACGAAAAGCGTGTTGTCTTCCACCACGGTATCACGATAACGAAATTCGCTGGCCACTTCCACACGACAGGGAATACCTGCTAAGCCTTCCAGCCAATAACGCGCTACCATACCGGCATGATAACTGGTACCACAGGCCACGATTTGTACCCGTTGCACTTTGGCAAATAAACGTTCCGCCTCCAGACCAAAAGCGCTGCTAATGACGCCTTCTTGGCTGAGACGGCCTTCCAGGGTATCGCTTAGCGCCTGGGGCTGTTCGAAAATTTCTTTTTGCATGTAGTGCCGATATGGGCCCTTATCGGTGGCATCAAACACCGCATCAACGGTATGAATTTCACGTTCTACGGTATTACCTTGCTTATCAATGATAGTGATGTTGTCACGGCGAATATCAGCACAGTCGCCCTCTTCTAAATAAATAAAACGGTGGGTAACGGGCAAAAGGGCCAGCTGATCAGAGGCCAAGAAATTCTCTCCGATACCCAAACCAATGACCAAAGGACTGCTGCCATTGCGCACGGCAAATAAACGGTCTGGTTCTTGTTGGCGAATCAATGCCAGGGCAAAAGCACCTTCTAGGCTGGTTTGCAATTTTTGCAGTGCTTGCAGTGGTTTTAAGCCTTGTGTTAAATAGTCATCGAATAAGTGGGCTGACAGTTCAGTATCGGTATCTGAAACAATATCGTAACCTTTGCTCTTAAGCGTTTGGCTTAAGGCGTGATGATTTTCAATAATGCCATTGTGTACCACCGCGATATCATCGCCAGACATGTGAGGGTGTGCATTGCGTTGACAGGGGGCGCCATGTGTTGCCCAACGAGTATGGGCGATGCCGGTACCGCCGCTAACAGGCGCTTCTTGATACTTATTCACGAGCTCTTGCACTTTACCCTCAGTGCGGCATCGTTGTATAGGTTGATTGGGCTCTAAAATAGCAATACCCGCGGAATCATAGCCACGGTATTCTAAGCGCTTTAAGCCTTCTAATAAAATGGAAGCCACATCTCGTTGTGCTACAGCACCGACAATACCGCACATGCTAAGTCTCCTTTTTATCCTGGGGTTTGGTCCACTGACTGAGGGTGCGTTGTTTGGCTCGCGTTAAGGTTAAACTATCGGCAGGTGCTTTTTTGGTGACGGTAGAGCCAGCGGCCACATAGGCGCCTTTTTCCACGGTCATGGGAGCGATGAGTTGTGTGCCCGACCCGATGAATGCACCGTCTTCGATGGTGGTTTGATGCTTGTTAACGCCGTCATAATTACAGGTGATGGTACCCGCACCCACATTGACACCTTCACCCAAGATGGCATCACCAATATAAGAAAGGTGGCAGGCTTTGCTGCCTCGGCCAATTTTGGCATTTTTCGTTTCCACAAAGTTGCCAATGCGCGTATTTTCAGCTAATTCTGTGCCTGGGCGCAGGCGCGCAAAAGGCCCGATAACTGCACCGTCAGCAATGGTGGTGTTTTCTAGGGTACAGTGCGCATTGATGGTGACATTATTGCCTAAAGTGACATTGGTTAACACACAACCCGGTCCAATGTAACATTGGTTGCCGATGGTATTGTTGCCTACAAAAAGCGTGTTGATGTCAATGGTGACATCGGAGCCTGCGGTGAGGTTGCCTCGCAAATCAAAGCGCATGGGATCCATAATGCTGACACCACGAAACAACAATTCGCGTGCTTGCAGCTGTTGGTAAGTACGTTCTAACATGATGAGCTGATGGCGAGTGTTGACGCCCTGTACCTCGAGATGGCCTGCGGGGGTACTGTGAATGGCTTTTTTATCTTGCAACGCGAACTGTACCAAGTCTGTTAATAAATACTCTTCTTGAGCATTATCTTTGCTGAGCTTAGGTAACCAAGTTTGCAAATGATGGCCATGGGCAAACATCATGCCGGCATAAATTTCACGAATTTGGCGCTGTTGCGCATTGGCATCTTTTTCTTCGATGATGGCGGTAATATGATGCTGCTCATCGCGCACAATACGCCCCAACCCTAAGGGGTTTTCTACCTGGGCTGTGATAATCCCTAAAGCATCATCGGGCGTACTAGCCATTAATGTTTCCAAAGTTTTGGATTGAATTAGCGGCACATCACCATTGAGAATCAGTACCTTGTCTTCTTTTTCAATATGGGGGAGCGTTTGTTGGACAGCATGTCCTGTGCCCAATTTTTCTTCTTGCAGTATCCAATCTACTTTTTCTTCAGCAAAAACTCGCTGCACTTGCTTACCGCCATGGCCATAAATGACATGAATATGTTCTGGATTCAATTGCTTAACGCTATTTAACACATGGGCTAATAGGGGGCGACCCGCCAGAGGGTGCAGCACCTTGGGGGTGCTGGAATGCATACGTTTACCCAGGCCTGCTGCCATGATCAAAACACGTAATGCCATAGAGATGTCCAAAAAGTTGTCTGAATAAGAAGCTCCCATCATAGCAAAAAAACAGGGAGGCCAAAAGTGTTCTAAGCAGGGGAGTGAGTTTTGCCCGATAGTTTTTCCCTGTTTCTTGGAAACCAGGAAACATATTTGTCTTTTGTTAGCTATCCGTATAAATACTGATAAATAATTTATTGAACTTGTAGTAATATCCTTCCTTAGGGCCGGTGAGTGAAGCTGAAGGCTATTCTTTTATTTTACCCCTCTTAAGATAACTACGGTTTACCCTCAAATAACGAATAAGGATGAATAAGATGCATTTAAATCTTCTGCTTGATGATGAAAAATTTATGGGTTATGTACTGGATGCTATGCGTGCGATGCGGCAGAGAAAAATAAGAGATGCCGATGACAAAATGCCATTCCTGAAGTTCAAATATACGCGTGGCGATAACATTGTTTCGGTGTCTTCGGAAGATAAAAAACCTAACCCCACAGAGCAGAAGAAAGCCCTACTGGTGGAAATTAATTTGTTAAGGAAAATTATTGAGCACTTGCAAAGTATGCATAAAGATGAACAGTGTATTAGTTTTGTGAGGTGGTATCAGTCTAATCTAAAAGAGTGGTTGGGCGAAGTACAAGGCCATGCTAAGCATATTAAATTCTCTACCGAAGAGAAGAAATGCATGGATTTGGAAGGTCTGCCGACACAACTTCAGCAATTAATTAACGATTGCACGCCTGATGAAAAAGCGACACAAGACTTAGATAAAGATTTAATAGAACTTAAGCATAGTTTTAAGATTAACCAGAATAAAGATAATCCTAAAATTTTTGCAGATGTTCAACAACGTTTTCGCCAGTTAATAAACAAAGCCTATGACACTAAACATATCGCCTGGTTTGAAGCTCATGCAACTGAGTTAAAGCAAATAGCTTATTCAAATAAAATGCGTGAGTTTATCAAAACCCAGACTAGCTGGAAAGCGATGGATATGTTTGCAAAGTTCGATGAAGAATACAAAGCAATCAATTACGAAGAACTTAACATAGCCTTGACAAAACTCGATACAGAATTTGAGAAGCGTCTTAAGGCAAATCTCTATGATAAGTTAAAAATGAACACAAATTCGCTCGTTAAAAAGTTTTCTGATAAAGCAGCAAAAGAGACTGATGCCATCGGAAAACAAGTGAAAGAATCTCTAAAAATTGCCAAAGCTATTTTACGCTCTAAAGAGGACAAAAACTGGTTGCGTAGGTTAACAAGCTGGGCTAGAGCACATCCAATTCTAGCCGGTTTTGTTGGGGTAGGTGCTGGTATCGCTGCCGTGGCGACCGGAAGTGCTGTTGTGCTTGCGAGTAGTGCTATTGCTGCTGAATTGGCAGTTGTAACTTTTTTTGGCGTTAGTGCGGCTGGAGTAGCGAGTACAACTACTCTAGCGGTTAAAGGTATTAAAGCAGATAAAAAAAACAGACAGTTGCTAAAGCTTGAAGAACAGCACAGCAGTGTGCAGACGAGCAACGATCGTTCTAGGGTTAATCTTCGGAGCTTCCAGAAGAAAGAAGAGACCTATGATACTAAGTCAGCGGATTTTGATAAAAAGATCAATAGATTTGACAAAAAGCTCAACGAATTACAGTTAGAGAAAACAAAGCTTAGTAATGAAAGATTAAAGCTAGAACAAGATTACCAAAAGCAGCAATCAACGTCACAATCTTCTGTTAAACAGGGTGAAAGTGAGATAGAAAAGCTTAAAAGACAGTTAGCTGAGTTACAAAGGAAAGAATCCTTAAATGAAATTGACGGAAAAATTGAAGCGTTAGGTCGCGAAATAAAACTAATAGAAAATGAAATGTCAATAACATACCATGAGAAGCTGAATTTAACCTATCAGCTTGTGGAAGACGCTCCTAATAGTTCTTATTTTACTGAATTAGGAAGGGGGCATGCTCAAAGCCAGAGAGAACTCACAGAAGACATTCAAAAGTTGCGTAACAAACTAAAGGGCTTGGAACAGTTGCGGGATAATTCTTTCCATGCATTATTAACCGCAGTACAAGGCGATGAATATCTGCGTAGAGCAATTCAAGACGGTGGGGATTTAGATATTGAGGCAGTAGAAAATTGCTTAAATGCTCTCAACCAACAACGTCTCAGTCTTAGTGGTGGTGGATTCCTTGACAATTTAATGCTGCTCGATGCTAGGGAAGCCAATAATTATTCTGCTGAGTATGATAACTATGCAGGCCAAATAGGATACGATAAATTGCCCACTATACAGGCGTCAGGGGCAGAAAGTAATAAAGTTAACTCTGGTGGTGCACCACTAATGCTGACTTTTAAATGATTGAGAATAGCTTGTTGAGTTTAGCTTGATTGAGTACTAGGCTTTTGAGCTCAGCATGTATAAGAGGGAAAACCACATGAGTATTGAACGTGACTTATCTAACGAGTATTTATCAACAGCAATTAACCATTACAAAAAGTATCGAAAATCACCAGGAGTAAATATAGGCCTGTTTGATGCGGCTGAGTTTAATGCGCGCACTGCTGGGAAATTTCTTCTAACAACGAGGCTAAAGGTTTTTAATCAGATTTTAGCTGCTGAAAGAGGAGAGCAACCCGATTTTATTAGTATTAAAAATACTGAGCTAAACCGTTTAATAAAGGCATACAACATTAACTATCACAACTATGAGAAAAAAATTGCGCAGCTAAAAAATCAATTCGAAACAATTAATAACAGCCTTGCTAGCAAATATAATAATCTTAAGATAACGACACAAGAAGATAATGCGGCTATTGCGCTTATTCGAGATATTATATGTATATTTCCCTGTCACAAGGGAGTTTTAGCTAAGATTTTACCCTGTTTACAGGTTTGGCAGGATAGTAAACAGCATCAAAATATAGTAGCGTCTCTGGAGGGTCTACCCTTGCAATCTGAAGAGATTGTAGCAATTTATGCTGAGGCATTAGAGTTTGCACAGGCTGATATAAAGGGTGATGAGCTTTCTTTAGAGAGAAAAAAACAATATAAATTACGTGCTCTACTAGAGTACCGTAGATATTATTTTATGAGCGAAAATGATTCCTGCCTAGAAAAAATGAGAATATTAGCGAGGGAAGCAAATAAACCCATTCATTATCAGTGTAGTGGTAAAACTTATTACCCACATGTTATAGAAAATCTTGTTTTAGAAGGCGGTGGTGTAAAGGGATTGGGGTATGTTTCAGCACTAGAAGTACTGTATGAAAATGGCCTTTTAAATCGTTTGGAGAGGATTGCTGGAACTTCGGCCGGTGCCATTGTGGCCGCACTATCAGCCATGGGGTTTCACTATTCAGAGTTAGGTGCAATCATGCGGGAAATAGATTTTGCTGACTTTCTTGACGCTAACGACCCTAAAGTTAAAGAATTTTTTTTAACGCTTAAGGAGGAAGCTTCTAAAGAAGGATTTAGCGTTGATAAATTGCCAACTTTGCTTGATAGTTTATTCCCTGCCGAGGAAGCAAAATTTTTAAAAAACGCACTAATGACATTGCGGGGAAAAGGAAACCCGGGTATGTATGTATCTTTGGCCAAATCATATATTAATGGAACAGTTGGGCGAATTAAAAAACGTTTTAATTCTTTGCTTGAAAATTTGAACACGGGCTATGGCTTTTTTGAGGGTGAATTTTTTCGTGATTGGTTAATTAATCATATTAACAAGAAGCTGGGTATTTTGTTGACTGAAAAGGGTTGGGACGCATCTACGCTAACCTTCAGAGAACTGCATGAATTGCGCGGAGAGCACCCTCAGCTAGGCTTACTCGATTTATTTGTGGTCGCTTGCAATATCACAAAAAGTGATACTGAGACCTTTTCTTGGCAGACCACACCGGATGTGATCATAGTTGATGCGGTGCGTGCTTCTATGGGGTTCCCCTTAGTTTTTAAGCCAACTTTCATGTACATCAAAAATGCACAAGATAAACGAGTAAAGCGTCATCCTAAAGATCTATTTGTCGATGGCGGTGTGCTTAAGAATTTTCCTATGAAAATATTTGATACAGGCCAAAGAAAGAACCCTAGGACTTTGGGGCTTAAACTAGATTCTAGTGAAGAGATAAATAGTGTTTTATTTAACAAATATACTAACAGCTACCCTACTGGCATTTTCTCCTATGGGAAAATGCTATATGGGTTAACAAGTCAAGCTCAGCTTATTGAGCATAAGGAAGAAAAAGATAAATTTCGTACTGTTTATATTAACACCGATGGGGTTGACACCTTGGATTTTAATATGAATGAGAAACAAATTGCATTGATTACAACATCAGGCAGGTTGGGGGCGGAAATTTTTATTGCTGAAATGGTGAGGAATGCTAAGCAGCTGCGCGGTGAAAACAGGGTGGAAAAATTGCAGATTTATGATGCGCTTAGATACGCACAGAGCATTAATTATTTACAAGATAGCTTTTTTGCCTATCTACAAATAACGTATTCCAGCGCTGACTGTCACAAAGCTTATAAATTTTTTATGCGTATGGCAAGAGAACACTACAGTATTAGCTCTGTGGCAATGTGCAAAGTGCATGCTGAACAGTCGGCATACTGTATAAATTTACGTTGTGATGTGTGGATTTTACAAAAAATTATAAAGCATGAAGGAAAAATATTTCCAGCGATTAAAAAAAATAATGTTTTTTATTCGGCAGAGAAACTTCAGATGCTAGAGCAACACCAAAAACCAGGTTTATTTCAGCAGCAGCAAATTAGAAAAGAAGATTTTGTTGATAGCGTTAACAGTCTGATTGTAGGGCTTAATATTAAGGCAACCCTAAATTTCTTAGAGGATGGGGCAGAGGACACTTTAGCACTCAAGATAATATGTAGTAAAGCTTCGGAGGCGAAAGAGTTAGCCAAAGTCCTTGAGCTTACAAATATGAAAGCAAATTTTGCTAATAAAACTGTTACCTTTGTTATGGAAAAAAGTTCACTTGAGAGCTATTGGAAAATACCACAGTGCAGCCAGTCAAATGCTTATATTACAAAAAACTTGCCTAGCTTTTCCAGTGTGTCTTTTACTGGGAAGTCACCCAGTGAGGAAGAGGCTTCGTCTTCCTTAAGTTATGGATAAAATTGTAGTGGAGGATAGCATGTTGCAACTAGATTTTTTGATTGAGGGAAAAGATTTTTTAGAGCCTATGGGAAAGGGGTTGCGCCTTATGCGTCAAAGGCTAGCTAAGTCATTCAGTAGCACAGCGCCTTTCTTTAACTTCTTTACTCATTTAAATGATGAGGCTAGCTATGCTAAGGCACGTTATAAAAAAAATACAGGTAGATGGAGAGAAAATTTATATTCAGAGGTAAAAAATTTTTCTTCCATTATTAATTTACTAAAATCAAATGAAAACCATAAAGAGGTTAGAATATTTGTGCGTTGGTTTCATGTTGATTTGCAAAATTGGCTTGCGAGTCTTGAGGGGGATTTTTTAGGCTGCAAGTTTAATGATCAAGAGAAACTTGGCAAACTTATACAATATGTAAATAAAAAGTTAAATTCTTTGGTTAACAGTTCTACACCTGCTTGTGTGGGGCTGGAAGGTTTGAACGGGGATTTTAATGAATTCAATAGGTCCTTAAAAACTGCAAACGGTAAAAAGTCAGTCAAGTTAATAAACAATGCTGTAACAAGATTTAGGCAGTTAATTGAAAAAGTTTATGAGCTGCAAGCTATAGATTGGTTTCGCGAAAGAAAAGCTGCTTTTGCTGTTGCAAGAAAACAACTATTGGATTTAACTACATCTAACTTAGTAGAACAAAGAGAAATCCACGCGGCCTGGAAGATGTTAGATATGCTTGTCGTTTTCGACGATGACTATAAAGAGATTAATTGCGATTTATTTGGGGTGGCGTTGGGTGAACTTGAGTATGCTACTAGGAAAAAATCGCAAGAAGGCGTGTTACAAAACATGAAACAAAAAATGGGGAATAATTTAGATTCGGTCACAAAAAAAATTACCCATTTAAAAAGAAAATTATTTCAAAATAACCAAGAGTTATTAGCCATTGAAAGAAAAATTGCCTTGGCAGACCAGGGCGAAGGCTGGTTGGATAAACTGGGCCGTTACATTCGCCCAGTTCCAATTGTGGGAAAATTTTTAGACGCGAGCATTAGGCTTGTAAGTAATATACCTACGTTTCTGGGGATGAGGGATGCTAACCACCAGCAAATAGTTAGATTTCAGCAGGATAAACAGTGGCTAATTCAGGCAAACAAGCGCTCTCAAAATGCTTTGGAAGAATATCAAAACAGGGAAATAACCTATAAAAAGCGTTCTGCAACGGCCGATAAAAAACTAAATGCATTTGATAAGACGTTTAATAAGCTACAAACCGAAAAATTAAAAGCCAAAGGTAAGCAATTAAGTTTGGAAAAAAGGTATCATAAATTATACGGTCAATACACCCCTAAAGATAGTAAGTTTACCGATGATATGGGCAGCAGTAATGATGGAATATTGCTTGCATTGAAAGGGGCAGGCGTAGCTCAGCAGCCTTTGACGGTTCCTCCCGTTCAATCCGGTAATAGCACCAGAGAGACTCCCAATTTTTATTCTTTTCTATCCTCTTCTTCTAGCTCATTTAATAGTAGTGATAGCAGCGATAGCTCGTCGTATGAGTTTGAATATAGTTCATCAAATGAAACGTGTGTTTTGATTTAGGCTGTATCATCCGTTATCGTTATAATCTTAGCCTTAGGTTAAGTAAAGGTGCGTTGTCTTGTCCCCCTTGATTTTTCTGGGTTTTACCACCTTCTTATGTCGAGCCCAGGTTAATTATTAACGCATAATTGCTGATTGATCTTTTTTCAGCCTTACTTTCACCAGTATATCACACGGCCTCATTTATAGCGCCAACCAGTTGTGCAATTTTTAATCTCTTTCATTCTTGTTCAAAATGGTTTAGATTGTGAAGGCTGTGTACCTTAGAGTAAGGCCCCCTGAAAGCGAATAATGAGATTATTGATTGCGGTTGCTACCTATAAAAGGCCGAAAGGCCTGCAAAACTTGCTGGAGCAGCTGGTGCGGCAAATGCTGCCTGAGGGTGTGGAATGCACTATTTGTGTGATTGATAATGACGTAAGCGGCGCTAATTTTCAGGTGGTGGCTGATTTGCAAACCAGCCACATACCCATTCAATTGGTCGAAGAACCCCAACGAGGCATCGTTGCGGCTCGTAATCGAGCCGTGCAGTATTTTCTAGAAGAACATCAAGGTGATGGCCTTATTTTTATCGATGATGATGAATGGCCTGATGACACGGAGTGGATTGCTAATTATTATAAGGTTTACCAACAAACAAAAGCACCTATCATTACGGGGTTAGTGGTCACTGTACCGGAAGATGATAAGCGACAATGGGTGAAGGCTGCCATGGGGAATTCCTTTTGGGGTACAGCGCATTTAGCTGTCGTGACAAAATTTTATACCAATAATGTGTTTTTGCACCGTGAAGTGCTGGAGACAGTTAAGCCTGCCTTCCATGAGCATTTCCAAACTACTGGTTCAGAAGATTTACATTTTGCTGTGAAATGCCAAAAGGCGGGCTTTCAAGCTATATATGCCGACAATGTCAACGTGAAAGAGCTATTTCCCAACACGCGTTCTACTGTCACCTGGTTTTTAAAGCGTGGATTTCGTAATGGTAGTGGTGCGTCTCAGGCCTTTCTGCTTGAAACGCCAGCTCTTATGAGTTATTTGCATTGTCTGATGATGTCATTAGTGCGCAGCGTGTATGGGCTGTATATTTGCTCAAAAGGCGTTGTGCGACGCGATAAAGGTTTGTGCATTAATGGCTTGATGCGCATCGCATCTGGCGTGGGTAGTTTGGCCGGCATATTTGGTATTAATTACCAAGAGTATCGACAAACCCATGGGCAGTAATGTAAGAGGATAATAAGTGGAAACCGAAAAACTCACAATAGAGCCTAGCGTTAGTGTCATTATGCCTAACTATAATTGTGGTGAATATATTGCCGAGTCTATAGCGTCTGTTTGTCAGCAAACCTATCAAAATTGGGAGTTGCTTATTTATGATAATGGCTCAGAAGATGAGAGTGTTGATATTATTAAGCAGTTTGCTGCAAAAGACAACAGAATCAAACTTATTCCCTTTCAGCAAGCTATTCCCAAAGGTGCAGCCTATGCGCGTAATATGTGCCTTGAACACTCCAATGCTGATTATATTGCTTTTTTAGACGCCGATGATTTATGGAAACAAGATAAGCTAGCCAGACAAATTCGCTTTATGCAAGCGCACGCTATCGATTTTTCTTACACTCACTATACTATCATCAATGCCCGGGGAGAGATGATTGTAAAGGAGTGTATTAAAGAGGCCAAAACTATCTATAACAAGGCACTACGAGGCCATGAAATAGGTTTGCTCACCGTTGTGATACGTAACTCAGCAAGGCTGGGTAAGGTTCGCTTTCCAACACCCCAGCCGAACAAAGAATTCCACGAAGATACCGCTTTATGGTTTAAGCTTTTACAAAAAATAGAAGCGGCCTATTTATTCGATGAATATTTGACGCTGTACCGATGTCATAAAGATTCTAAAAACTTTAATAAGCTTACTAGTATTCGCTATTTTTATAGGACCTTAAGGTATTCAGAGCGATTTTCTACACTCAAGTCCATCGGTTATCTGTTGAGATATATTGCCCATGGTGTGCTACGCAAAGGTAAGCGAGTAATACTTAGTTATCTTCGTGCTTAGAAGCACTAGGGCTTGTTGACAATATAACTGATCGATTTTGTGGGAATATAGTCCCCGCAGTTGAAAGTGATTGATTTCAAAGGACATTGGACATTTTTGTTTTATGGGAGACTAAGGTAAAAAGCTGCCATCTCTAGCTTATTGGAGTATTTGCGCATTACTGATATGCTTCTGACGACCGGCGTGCTAAACCCCATGGCTGCGGGCAAGGTAATCTTCAAACAAAGGAACGGTAAAAGCAATATCGCCATGACTGGGGCTGTAGATCATGCCCTTATTAATGACTTGTGCGCGGCAGCCAGCTAATTGTTGGGCGGTTTTGCCTAATTTTTTAGCGACATCCGCCGAGCGATAGGGGCCTTTGCCTAAACGTGCCATGGTGAGCACATAGCGAGTTTCAATGGGGGTTAACCTATCGAACGCACGCGGAAAAACCCTTCATCCAAACGTTTTAGGGCCAGGGGAGTGGCGTTTTCTACGTCTTGTCGCGTAATGGGGGATTTTTCTGCTAAATTCCAAGCTTGATAGCCCCATTCTTGTAAGAAAAAGGGGTAACCTTGCGTGACCTTAAAAATGGCCAGTAGGGCATTGGGTTCAATATTTTCTCCTTCTTGCAATAGGGGTTCCTCAATGGCATTAAAAGCAGCATTTTTATCTAACGCATCAAGGCGTGGATAATCAAATAAGCGCTCGGCGTAGGATTTTGCATCGCCTGATAAGGCTGCAATTTGTGGCAGGCCCGCCCCGAGGAAAAGGATAGGCAAGCCTTTTTGATTGGCTTGGTGAATGGCAACGATAAGCGCTGAAAGTTCTTCTTGAGATAAATATTGTAGCTCATCAATAAACAGCGCCCAACCAAGTCCCGCTGCGCGTGCGGCCAGCCCTACTTGAATAAAAAGTTCGCTTAAATCATATTCCAATATACCGCTATCGGCCATGCCGGGTTCAGGCTCAACTTCCAGAGTAAGATTGTTTAGCGAAAGCTTAAAAGCACTGCTAAAGGAGCGTAGTGCTTTCAATGCAGCGTGTGCATAGGTTTTAGCTGATGCAATCATGGAAAGTTTACGCAGTACTTGGTGTATTCTAGGGTAGATAAGTTCGGGAAGCTTTTTATTCTCAGGCGCTTCTATAAAAGACGTCTTATAGCCCATGGATTCGGCTTGGTTTTCAAAATAGCGTAATAGAACGGTTTTTCCTGTGCCTCTCAACCCCAACATAATCAAAGACTTACTGTGTTTTTCTAACAGGGTGCGTTGTAGCGCGATACCTACGGCGTTTATGAGGCTTGTGCGCCCAGATAGCTGAGCTGGTTGGCTGCCGGCGCCTGGGACAAAGGGATTGCGGATGGGGTCCATGAAATATACCAATCTTAGTGCTATATACGTTATAGTCAGTATACGACCATATACAATCATATACTGCCGTATACAAGCTTATACTTTCCTATATTTTCTTATACTTTTTTACAGCTATGCTCATAGACAATTGGCGAAAAGCACCACAATTTTGTACAATACAGCCAAGTTAGCTTATTGCGTAGCATTTCTCATGATGATAGAAAACAAGCCTTTCGACGTAATTGTCGTGGGCGGTGGACATGCAGGTACCGAGGCGGCCCTAGCTGCAGCTCGTATGGGCCGTAAGACATTGCTTTTAACCCATAATATTGAGACTCTAGGACAAATGTCTTGTAATCCAGCCATTGGAGGTATTGGTAAGGGGCATTTGGTTAAGGAAATTGATGCTCTGGGCGGTGTGATGGCTGAGGCGGCAGATGCCGCGGGTATCCAATTTCGCCGGCTCAATAGCCGCAAGGGTCCTGCCGTGCGCGCTACGCGTGCGCAAGCCGATAGAGATCTTTATAAACAATTTATTCGCCGTCGCCTAGAAAGTCAAGAAAATTTGCTTTTATTTCAACAGGGTGTTGAAGATTTGCTGGTGGAAAAAAACCGCGTTGTCGGTGTTACCACGCAAATGGGGCTGCGTTTTTATGCTGCCAGTGTCATACTCACCGTAGGGACTTTTTTAGGTGGCCGTATTCATATTGGTGAAAGCCAATACAAAGGAGGGCGCGCGGGTGACCCGCCGGCACAGGGGCTGGCGCAGCGGCTACGTGCCTTGCCTTTTCGTGTTGGGCGCTTAAAAACAGGAACACCGCCACGTGTTGATAGCCGCACTATCGATTACACCCAGTTACAAGCGCAGCCGGGCGATGACATTCGGCCGGTCTTTTCCTTTTGGGGGTCCAGAGACTTGCATCCTCAGCAATTACCTTGTCATATTACCCATACCACGGAAACAACCCACGCCATTATTCGCGATGCGTTGCATCGCTCACCTCTATTTAGTGGCGAAATAGAAGGGGTTGGGCCGCGCTATTGCCCTTCCATCGAGGATAAAGTGATACGGTTTGCCGATAAAAGCGCTCATCAAATTTTTGTGGAGCCTGAAGGGCTGAATGTGGCTGAAATTTATCCTAATGGAATTTCTACCAGCCTGCCTTTTGATGTGCAAATGCAGTTCGTACGCAGTATCATTGGCTTTGAAAACGCCCATATCACGCGCCCTGGCTATGCCATTGAGTATGATTTTTTTGACCCGCGTGACTTAAAGCCCACCTTGGAGACAAAATTTATTCAAGGTTTGTTTTTTGCTGGACAAATCAATGGTACGACAGGCTATGAAGAGGCTGCTGCGCAAGGTTTAATTGCCGGGCTTAATGCGGCATTGCGGTGTGGGGGTGAGCCAGCTTGGTATCCTACGCGCCAAGAAGCCTACATGGGGGTTTTAATTGATGATTTAATCACACAGGGCACGCAAGAGCCTTATCGCATGTTTACCAGCCGTGCTGAATATCGTTTATTGTTGCGTGAAGACAATGCAGATTTACGTTTAACGGAAAAAGGCTATGCGCTTGGCTTAGTGCCTGAAACAAAGTATCAACAATTCCTCGCTAAAAAGCACTTGATCGCTGCAGAACAACACCGTTTAAAACAACTAGTGCTACAGCCTGATCATGCCGATGCAGCAAAGCTGCCTAAGCCTATCAGCCGCGCGCATCATTTAAGTGAATTATTGACCAGGCCTGACGTTTCTTATGCCTGTCTGATGTCCATGGACAGTTGTGGCCCTGGCCTTGCCCATGAACAGGCCGCAGAGCAAGTGGAAATTCAAGCAAAATATGCAGGGTATATTGAACGGCAACAGGCTGATATTGAACGACAAAATCGTCAAGAAAAAACCAGCCTGCCACAAAGTTTTGACTATGCACAGGTGAAAGGTCTGTCCAGTGAAGTGTGCGAAAAACTTAATGCACATCAGCCCAGCACCTTAGGTCAAGCCAGTCGTTTGCCGGGTATTACGCCCGCGGCTATTTCTATTTTGATGGTGCACCTGAAAAAACAGGCCATGCGTCAGCAATTAGCGGAAAATAGGTAATGCCAATGAATATACAGGATGGCATACAGGAATTAGGCTTATCCTTGGCGCCTGAAATGTTAGCTGCTTTTGAGGTTTACTTAGCAAGCCTTGCACGTTGGAATAACGCCTATAACCTAACGGCTATCAAAACCAAGCAAGAGATGATTTCCAAGCACTTGTTAGACAGTCTCGCCGTTGCCCCCTTTATTCATGGGGACGTTATTTTAGACGTGGGCACCGGCGCCGGTTTGCCAGGAATTCCCTTAGCGATTGTTTTCCCTGAAAAAAAATTTATATTATTGGATAGTAATGGTAAAAAAACACGTTTTTTACAGCACATGGTATCCCTGTTATCCTTGAAAAATGTTATGGTTGAACAGTGTCGTGTAGAAGCCTTTAGCAGCGAGCTTAAGATCACCAGCATTGTTTCCCGTGCCTTTGCTTCCTTGCATGATATGTTGTGTCAGACGGCACAGTTAGGAAATGCGAAAACGCACTGGTTAGCCATGAAAGGCGACATATCCCAACAAGAGATTGAAGAAATTCCTAATAATTTCAATGTAATGGATGTTAAAAACCTTCAGGTACCCGGTTTAGCCGCTCATGCGCGCCACCTCGTGCGCTTGTATTCAAATTAAGGAGAAGCCTGTTGACCCATATCATTGCCATCGCCAACCAGAAAGGCGGTGTCGGAAAAACCACCAGCTGCGTGAATTTAGCTGCCTCTTTGGTGGCCACCCGGCGTCGGGTTTTGTTGATTGATCTTGACCCACAAGGCAATAGCACCATGGGCAGTGGCGTGAACAAGCATAAGCTTGAAGCCTGTATGACCGATGTCTTATTGGACGATGTGCCTTTTGCAGATGTTACACTGTTGACGGAATCTGCACGTTATCATTTGGCACCAGCCAATGGCGATTTAACCGCCGCTGAGATAGGGTTGTTGCAAATGCCAAAACGTCAATTTCGTTTGCGTAAAGCTTTGCAACCGGTTGAAAATAATTATGACTACATACTGATAGACTGTCCTCCCGCCATTAATATGCTTACTCTGAATGCGCTTACCGCAGCCAAGTCGGTCATTATTCCCATGCAGTGTGAATATTTTGCGTTGGAGGGTTTGAGTGCTTTGTTGGATACCATTGATCAAATCAAACAAACAGTGAACCCGGATTTACAGGTGGATGGTATTTTGCGAACCATGTATGATGGACGAAATTTATTAGCCAAAGACGTCTCGGCACAATTGCATGAGCATTTTGGCGATAAGGTGTATCGCACGGTTATACCTCGCAATGTGCGGCTAGCTGAAGCCCCGAGCCATGGGCTTGCGGTATTGCAATATGATAAACGGTCGCAAGGTGCTGCTGCTTATTTGGCGTTAGCCGGGGAATTGCTGCGTCGCAATGAGCAGCGTGAGTTGTCAGTATCTACCTTGAGTGAGGAGAAAGAGTAAAATGGCCATTAAAAAACGCGGACTCAGTCGCGGATTAAGTGATTTACTCGGTGCCAGTGAAAGCGCAGCTTTGCCCTATGAAGAGCATGGTCAACTGCGTGAGGTCGCTATTGCTCAATTAAAACCTGGAAAATATCAGCCTCGACGTGATATGGATTTGGAAGCGTTGGAAGAGTTGGCTAATTCCATCCGCTCACAAGGCATTATTCAACCCATCATTGTGCGTCCTCTCAGTAAAGATACATACGAAATCATTGCGGGTGAACGTCGTTGGCGTGCGGCCCAACTGGCAGAATTAACGGATGTGCCGGCGATTGTTCGCGATATTGCTGACGAACAAACCATGGCGCTCGCACTCATTGAAAATATCCAGCGTGAAGATTTAAATCCCATGGAAGAAGCGATGGCGTTACAGCGCCTCATGGAAGAGTTTAATATGACTCACCAAGAAGTTTCGGAATCGGTGGGTAAAGCGCGTACCACCGTGTCTAATATTTTAAGGTTAAATCATCTAACGCCGGGTGTGCAAACTTTATTAGCCCATGGTGAGCTAGAGCGAGGGCATGCTAAGTTGTTGTTAGCCTTAGACGGTGAGCAACAAGTTGAGGCAGCGGAACAGGTCATTACGAAGCAGCTTAATGTGCGCGAAACAGAAACATTAATACAGCGTATGCAAGCACCGGTAAAAACCAAATCCACCCCCAGTGTTGACCCGGATGTTGCCAATTTAGAAAGGCGCTTGAGTCGGCATCTATCTATGCCCGTGAATATCAAACATCACCTCAAAGGGCATGGCCGCTTGGATATAGCCTATACCGATTTAGTGCAATTAGAGCATTTAGTGCAACTATTAGAAGGGGTTGATGACCCTGAATAAGGCCAAGGCCTTTTTCTAAAGTAGAAGATAAGGACGTTGTTTTGTTTGGAGTAGTACCATGTCTTTATCTCGTTCGTTGGCGCAATGTATGCGTTACATTAAAACATACCATGATGACGCGCTTTATTCTTCCTGTAATCGTGAATTTTTAACCCGCTATTGGCAAGGGCCTGGGCAATATTATTTAAATGCCTTAATAGACGCCATTACCGCCAGTGATGAACCCGAGGCTGCGCTTGCGTTTTGCGTCAATGAAATTAATAACACGTTGACAGCTGCTGAAAAAAACTTTTCGGCGACCCTGTATAAAACTTCCTGTTTAGGGGGGAACCTAAAAACAAAAGTAGTTATTTTTCCTTACAAAAAAGTGATGGAAGCTTTGTATACGGCCTTTGATGAGTCGTGGGCAGCACCTAAAGTACGGAGCTTGAACTGGATGGATCTTGGAACAGTACTCCTACAAGCACCCGGTGAAATCTTAAGATCTCCCAAGAGTTTGTTGTTGATAACGCTCTCTCTTGTCGAGTCTAGCTTTGCGCAAAGCCTTACAGTTACCCATCAGCCTGAAGAGCCCTTTTTAGAAATTTATGGTAGACCCGGCGGTGGCAAAGACTTTGATGAAATTAAGGCTTTAATTGCGCTGGATAGTAAAGGAGAGTACTGTACGAGTTCTCCTTGTCTCAAGGCCTATATTCCTGCAATAAAAATAGTAAATAAAGCCATTGCTAATGACAATGGCGGTGCTTTTTCCCGGATAAATTTAAAGGCTGTGGTTGCAGCAGAAGGCCCTTTTGTTTTACAACAATTATTAGAACAAATTATTATTCATCAGGCGAAAAGCTGTCTTGTTGAATATGGTAAGCAGCTTGAAGTTATTAATCATGCTTGGTCTTTGGATGAGCGAGAATTTTTCTGGGAACGCGTATTATTAATTTATGAAACCCATGTGCTTCGGGAGAATGACCCTACCGGTCATTTTCTTAAAATGATTTATCATCGTACCGAGAAAATTTTTGCTGCCCACTTCCGAACACCAGCTACTGTTTACCTTGTATCAATGCGTAGTGAAATTAATTTAGTGGATATCACCATGCGGGATGCCATTAGTTTTAATCGCCCAGAGCTTGTTGGGCGGCTTTTGAATCCGTCGCTGCTTGACGAGCAATGGCAGCGTAATAGCCAGAAAAAAAATGATGAGTTTGCCGTTATTCTGTTAGGATGGACTCAGTTTGCAGTGCAAGTAAATAGTTTAGATTGTGTGCCCATTTTACTGAAAAGCGTTAATATTTTTTCGCATCCAAAAGACTATAATCGACCCTCCCAACTGTCGAATCAAGCTTTAGAAGTGGCTTGTTACTTAATCGAACAGGTGCAGGATAAAAAAGTACTAGCAGCTATTTATCAGAATTTGTCTCCTCTTCACCAAGACATATCGACGAGTGTTGAAGCGACTTATCTGGCTGTTTTATTATTGATGGCACAGGTTTTCGAGAATGAACCTGCGGAAGCACTGCTTCTGGAGAGCCTATCGGAACATAACTTGCGGTTTGTGTTGCGAGAAGTCGATAATAACAGTAATAATTTTAAAAGTTATATGAAACAACTAGGTTTGGGGGTTGCTGCGTATGACCCCCTGCTTAATGCCTTAACCGAAGCCTTCGCCAAGTACCAAATAGACTATTTTTCAAGTGCAAAGCAAATGTTTAGCTCTATTTTTTCATTTCCTGCTGTGTCAGCAGAGGACACAGAACCACAGCCACAGCTTGGTTTTGGTATTTAGGTTCTGTGGAAAAACGGCTAAAGATGCTCATTTGATGGAATGCTCAAACAAGCATCTTCACGTTAATTGGGTATATCGGGTGGGTTTTAGGGTAAGTTTGCTAAAAGGGCCCAGCCTCACTAAAATGCTGGCTATTGTTGACCGAATTAGAGTATCCCATGGAAAAAATTTCTGCTTATATTATTGCTTATAACGAAGTTGAGAAAATTGTCGGCTGTATAAACAGTGTGCTTTGGGCCGATGAAATTATTGTGGCGGATTCGGGCAGTACCGATGGGATGGTGGCGTTGGCGGAATCTTTGGGGGCCCGTGTTGTACAAATTCCTTTCAGTGGATTTGGCCAGTTACGTAATGATGCCCTGGAACACTGTCAGTATCCTTGGATTTTTAGCCTGGATGCCGATGAGCGTTGTACCGCCGAGGTGCGTGATGAAATGTTGGCCATTGCCAGACAATCTGAGTCCTATGATGCCTATCATGTGCCACGGCGTAACTTTTTCATGGGACGCTGGATTAAGCACAGCGGTTGGTACCCGAATTTCAGGCAACCGCAGTTTTTTCGCAAAGGTGCGATGAAGTATACGCAAGAGTCTGTGCATGAGGGTTTTGAGCTGGTGCCGGGTAAACGCCTGGGTAAGCTCGAACACGCTATTTGGCAATTCCCTTTTCGTCATCTAGAAGAAGTGGTGGCGAAGCAAAATCGTTATTCCACGTTGATGGTTGAAAAGCTTAAAGCTAAAAACCACAAACCATCCATGTGTGGTGCATTGGGGCATGGTTTGTGGTCTTTTTTCAAGCATCTTATCCTCAAAAAAGGCATACTAGACGGCTGGGCTGGTTTTGTTATTGCCCTGGGTGCCTTTGAAAGTTCTTTTTATCGTTATGCCAAGCTCTATGAATTGGAAGCGAATTGGGCACCGCCTAAGGTTGAACCACTGCCCAGAAAGCCGGGATAAGTTTATTGATAGACTAAGGCCGGCATCGCTTGCAGGTTTAAGTATTCGCTCAAGTCCGTAACCTTTTCGCAGTGGGCATCAGGGAAGTATTTTTTAGCGCAAGTGATATCGCCACCAAATTGCGACAGTATTGTTGCATTTTTTAGGCGCTCATCTTCTTTAGCGACAGTTGCAAGTGCACCCACCAACCCCGGCGTACCATAGGAAAAAAAGGTGTTAAGGGGCGAGGTTTTATCCGCCTTAAACATGCCTGCTTTATAGGAAGCATAGAAAAAGATATGTTCAACGTTATGTACAGCGAAGTCAGCAATGCCAGGAAGCTGTTCTAGCCCATTAACTTCGGTAGCTTTGTTGTTATATTGGCGAACACCCTCTGTCACATAGCTGGTGTCCATGTCTGGGTTAATGATAATTTTTTCCGATAGGTTATCAGAGGTTTTAATTTTCTGACGGAGTTGGCTAACAATTTTCTCAATATTTAACTGATTGCTGTTTGAAATGAAGATAATAGGTTTATTAGGATGTTGTTCAATAAGGGCTTGCAAGCACTTAATACTGTTGTCGTCCACCTCACTGACGGCATTCCAGGCCAGGGTGAATAAATCTTTAATGAGTGCGCTTTTTTCAGTGGGAGGCTCATGGCGCTCAGCTTCAGCAGTGCCGTCTTTTTTTTTCCATTTTGTCCATAAGGTTGTTAGCTTGCCCTTAGAAACTTTGTCGAGATGGGAAAAAGTTTCCCCTATTTGCTCTAAAAAATCGTCAGTGGAGATTTTTCCACATTTGTATTTATCAATGATGCCTTGGCCTGCACAGGGACCTAGCAGCATTTTTGCGCCAGGAATCATACGCAGAGCTTCTTGGCGAGCATTTGTCGCGTATTGGTAAATTATCCAGAGAGTGTTTCTCAATGACTGAGTGCAACTGGGTTCTGTGCCTTCGGGTAGTAAGTCTGCAAGCGCGTTAAAGCGCTGTATTGAGCGGTTTGTATCTGTATTGACTAATAAGGATAAATTGATAATAAGAGCACTTGGCGATTTTTTTTGTTCTTTTTCAGCAAAAGGCATGGGAAGACTCCAGAAGATGAAAAGCTTCATTATCCTAAATTCCGCAGTTGAAATCGTCGCGAGGCTGACTAAGTCGCTGAAGATAAAGGATTTTTTTCCGTCTTTTTTGTGAAGGCGTATCACCCATACGGTGAATAAAAAAGACGGAAAAAAATCCTTTAGATTCGGTGAGTTAGACGGCCGCAGTAGATTTCAACTACGGAATTTAGGATTATACAATAAGGAATGGCCAAAAAACAATCAGACCTGTTTTTTTCAGCTGCAGTCGCCTGAAAACCTTGAGCTTGAATAAGTCTTGGGCGCGCTATATCATGGGTGTTTGGTCCGCAGTATGTTAATTCGTTGAAAGTCCTCTTAGTACGTCTATCTTCCCTTGGGGATGTGGTTCACAGTTTGCCTGCCATTACGGATTTGCAAGCCGCGTGTCCCGAGGTTACCTTACATTGGGTGGTAGAAGAAGCTTTTACAGAAATTCCATCGTGGCATCCTTTTGTCCAAAGGGTTATCCCTATTGCTTTGCGTCGTTGGCGGCGTCATCCATGGCAGGGGGTGTCTCAAGGGGAAATAAGGGCTTTTTGGCAGGCGCTGCGTGCCGAAACGTATGATTACATTATTGATATACAAGGCTTGATCAAAAGTGGCCTGGTGAGCTTGTTGGCTAAAGGGCGTCGTTGTGGTTTTGATAGATGTTCTGCTCGTGATGGTAATGCCAGTATTTTCTATCAGCAGCAGTATGCTATCGATTACAATATTCACGTGGCTGAGCGTGGGCGCTTTTTGTTGAGTCAGGTTATGGGTTATGAAAAGCCGCAAAGTCCAGCCAATTATGGTTTGGATACGTCGCGCCTACCCCAGGTTTCTACTGAAAAAAAATATGTCTTGTTTTTTCATGGTAGTGCTTGGCAGACTAAATGCTGGCCCGAGGCCTATTGGCGTGAATTAGCAACGTGGTGCTGTACGCAAGGTTTGCAGGTTAAGTTACCTTGGGGAAATAGTGAAGAGTATGAGCGTGCTCAACGGATTGCTAAAACCCATCAGGATATTGCAGTATTGCCCGCCATGTCGTTGGCAGAACTTGCCGCATTAATAGCACATAGTCAGGCCGTTGTGTCCGTGGATACAGGACTTGGGCATTTGGCCGGTGCTTTTAATAGGCCTCAGCTCATGCTCTGGGGAGCTACGGATCCGTATCGGCTAAAACCGGCAGGAGAGCGGTCACATGCGTTAGTGGCTGATTTTCCCTGTGCGCCTTGTGGTTCTAGGCATTGTACCTATAAAGGCGAGACTGATGTTTTTCCGGCTTGTTTTACAACAGTGGGACCGCAGAACGTGATAGAACAGTTGCAACGCATGATGATGGAATAGCACAATGAATATTATTATTTTAGGCGCGGGCCAAGTAGGTGGGACGCTGGCGGAAAACTTAGTGGCAGAAAATAATGATGTCACGCTTATTGATACCAACGCTGACATATTGCAGGAGCTGCAAAACCGCCTGGATATTCGGACCTTGGTCGGGCGAGGTTCTCATCCGAATATTTTAGAGCAGGCCGATGCTGAAGATGCTGACATGTTGATTGCGGTGACTAACGATGATGAAACCAATATTACAGCTTGCCAAGTGGCTTATACACTGTTTCAAACACCCACTAAAATAGCCCGTATTCGTGCACAGCAGTATTTAACCCGGCGAGAACTATTTCATAATGATGCCATTCCCATTGATGTGTGTATTAGCCCCGAGCAATTAGTCACAACCAATATCGAACGCTTGATTGAATACCAAGGTTCTTTACAGGTCGTGGATTTCGCTGACGGTAAAATGCAATTAGTGTCTATTAAGCCCTATTATGGTGGTGCACTGGTTGGGAAAAGTATAGAAGCGTTGCATGATCATCTGCCCGAGGTGGAAACCCGCGTTGCAGCCATTTATCGGGGCGATGAATCCATACCCTTAAGTAAAGATACCGTCATTGAAATTGGCGATGAAGTTTTTTTCATTGCAGCCAGTAATCATATCCGTGCGGTGATGGGGTCATTGAGACGTCTTGAAAGTCCGTTTAAGCGAGTGATGATTGCAGGTGGTGGTAACATCGGCCATTGTTTGGCGTCGGCCTTAGAAGATCGTTATTTAGTGAAAGTCATTGACCGCAATAAAAAGCGCACGCAATTTTTGGCGCAAACTTTAAGTCATGCCACCATTCTTTTAGGCAGTGGTACCGATAAAGAGTTACTGGTGGATGAAAATGTAGAAAATGTTGATGTGTTTTGTGCATTAACCAATGATGATGAAGCCAATATTTTGTCTTGTTTGCAGGCCAAACGGTTAGGCGCAAGGCAGGTCATTGCGCTAATAACGCGACCGGCTTACGTAGATTTAATTGAAGACAGTGATATTGATATTGTGGTGTCGCCCCAGCAGGTAACCATTGGTAGCATTCTTACTTATGTACGTCGTGGTGATATTGTGAAGGTGCATTCCTTACGACGCGGGGCTGCTGAAGCTATTGAAGCGGTGGCGCACGGCGATAGAGAAACCTCGCGTGTGGTGGGACGGCGCTTGCGTGAGATTAAATTGCCGCCGGGCACGACCATTGCCGCTGTGGTGCGCGGGCATCAAACCATTATTGCCAAGGATGATACATTGATAGAATCCGGGGATCATGTAATTTTATTTGTGGTGGAGAAAAAACGGATTGCCGATGTAGAACAATTATTCCAGGTAAAATTAACTTATGTCTGATGTACCCTTGACAGAAAAGCAACATTCTTTTGCTTATGCTTTTGTGCCTTTATTTTTAGTCTTGGTGATTGACACCATGGGAATAGGTATTGTTTTACCTATTCTGAGTACTATTTTTATGGGGAAAGGCCCTCATGCTATTCTTTCGCCAGATACGCCGTTGTTGTTGCGTACTTTTTGGTATGGCATGAGCCTTGGCTGCTTTTTTCTTTTTATGTTATTTGGTGCGGCGGTATTAGGCGATTTGTCCGATAAAGTGGGGCGTCGCCGAGTTTTGCTGTTGGGCTTGGGGGGCGTTGCGCTTGGGTATTTTATGAGTGCGTTGGGGGTTTATGTTCATAGCTTATTTTTACTGATTGCTGGACGTTGCTTATGTGGATTAATGGCCGGCAGTCAGCCCATTGCTCAGGCGGCTATTATTGACGTGAGTACACCGGAAAATAAAGCGCGCCATTTGGGTTTGATTACGCTTGCTAATTGTTTAGGTTTTGTGGTTGGGCCTATCCTTGGTGGACTTTTGTCTCATGCTGAACATTTTGCCTGGTTTACGTCGGTCACCCCTTTTGTATTTGCAGGAATTTTAGCCGTGCTTAATGCTGTGGCTTTGTGTTTTACCTTTAAAGAAACGGTGGTTATAACAGAAAAGCCAAACTTCCATTTGCTGAAAGGGCTGTCCTTATTTATTGATGCCTTCAGGCATAAGAACTTACGTGTTTTTGCGTTGGTCATGCTTTTTATGCAATTAGCATGGGGCACGTATTTTCAGTTTATTTCTTTATTTTTTGTGGAGCGTTTTCATTATACTTCCTGGCAGGTGGGGGTTTTTATGACGTTCCTGGGTATTTTATTCACGCTAGCATTAACGCTTATCGTGCGGGTCATTGTAAATTATGAGCTGAAAAAAGTAACACTGTGTGCCTTGGTGGGCGCGAGCATTGGTATGCTTTTTCCTACCTTATTTCCTACAGAACTTTCCCTTTGGCTGTCGACAGTTTTAATTACCATGAGTGCAGCATTGGTTTATACTTGCGGACTCACCGTTTTTTCTAATATGGTGGATGCTAGTCGGCAAGGCTGGGTGATGGGAATTTGTTCGTCAGTGATTTCTGTGGCGTGGTTTTTCGATGGTATTTTAGTAGGATTAACCGGTGAACTTACACATTTTTCACCTTTTGCTGTTGCCTTACTAAGTTTCATCTTAAGTGCATTAACCATGCTATTTTTCATTCGTAGGACATAAGACATTGCCAAACTTATTTACAAAACACCTTCACACCGTGGGAGAAAATTATTGGACGCACGCTTGGTTTGCATTGCGTTTTGGTTCATTAATGTTATTAGCAGGGTTCGCCTTGATTGTTCATGCTATTTTCCCTTTTTTGTTTGTGGATACCGGCAGAAAACTATTAGTGGTGTTGAATCGTGCTATAGATTCTCGACAGTTTATTTTTACTGATAAAGAGGCTTCATAATGACACGTGCTTTATCTTTTTTTGATAAAACGATTGTTGGCATAGATCAAGCCGTACGGACGGTTTTTGGTCATCCGCAAGGGACAGGGCGCCCTAACCCGGCTGAGGGTTTAGAGGATGCTATTTTAAATGATGAACAAAAACGGGATATCGCCGGCCTCATGCGTGTGAATCATACCGGTGAAGTATGTGCGCAAGCGCTTTATCAGGGGCAAGCGTTAACTGCGCGTAATAAACGTTTGGCAGAATCTTTTCAGCAAGCTGCTCAAGAGGAAAATGACCACTTGCAATGGTGCGAAGCGCGCTTAACGCAATTGGGTAGTCGTAAAAGTTATTTAAACCCTTTATGGTATGCCGGTTCTTTCGCCTTAGGCGTAACAGCAGGCTTGGTGGGTGACAAACATAACTTAGGGTTTTTGGCGGAAACTGAGCGCCAAGTGATGTCTCACTTAGAGGGACACTTGAATAAACTTCCAGAAGCAGATGTGCGTACGCGTGCTATTTTAGAACAAATGAAGCAAGATGAAGCCGAACATGCGCATCAGGCTGAAGAAGCTGGCGCTTTGGATTTCCCTCCTGCGATAAAAAAACTCATGCGGGGCATGTCTAACGTCATGACAAGCTTAACTTATTACATTTAAAGGTGTGTTATTGTGATTCGTTTTGAACATGTTAATAAAAGTTACCTCGACACAGGCCACGCTTTGCAACGCATTAATTTTTCCTTAGATAGGGGCGAGATGGCTTTTTTAACGGGGCATTCCGGTGCGGGTAAAAGCACCTTATTAAAACTGTGCGCTATCATTGAGCGAGCGACCAGCGGTCGTCTTATTGTGGATGGCTACGATGTGGATGAGATTAAGCCAAAACATGTGCCTTTTTTGCGACGCAAAATTGGTATTATTTTTCAAACCCCTTGTCTTTTGTTGAACCAAACCATTTTAGAAAACGTGGCCATGCCTTTAGCTATCTGTGGTTATAGCCAGCAGGATATGTTTCGCCGTGCCCGCGCGGCATTGGATAAAGTAGGTCTTTTGAACAAGGAGCGTTGTTATCCTAGGCAATTGTCCGGAGGTCAACAGCAGCGAGTGGGTATTGCGCGCGCTGTGGTCAATAAGCCGGATTTATTGTTGGCCGATGAACCCACGGGGAATTTAGATCCTAAGTTGTCTGAGGAAATTATGCATTTATTTGAACAATTTAACCGTGTAGGCGTGAGTGTGTTGATTGCTAGCCACGATTTATCTTTGATTGCGCAATTACGCCATCGTATTGTGACGCTTAAAGATGGGAAGTTGATACACTCTGGGGATTGATATGAATATGAAGCGTGCTTTGGGTCGCACAGAAGGCAAAAAACTAAGTAAAAGAAAGCCCTTTAAAAAGGTGATAGGCGAGCATGTGCGTTGTTGTCGTATTAGTATTAAGCGCATGATAGCAAATCCAGGTTCTAACGTGTTAATTCTCATTGTATTAGGTTTTGCGCTCGCTTTGCCCAGTGCTCTTTATGCCTTTTTGGGCAATGTGAAACTGCTAACCGCAGGCGTTAATCAAGACACTCGCATTGCATTATTTCTGCAAATGGAAACGTCTAGCGTCCAAGTGCAAGATTTGTTAAAGCGCTTAGAAAAACGTGCCGATATTAAGCGTGTTCGTTACATTTCGCCGGCTCAAGGCTTAAAAGAGTTCAAAGAACAATCAGGTTTGGGGGACTTGTTGGAACAAATTAAAGACAACCCGCTGCCGGGAGTGATTGAAGTGATACCTGCCAATAATTTGAACAGTCCGACACGTTTGAATACCTTGTTATCACAGCTAAAACAATTTCCAGATGTACAGTTTGCTCAATTGGATATGATGTGGGTGAAAAGATTGTATGCCATCATGAATTTGGTAAAAAGTGCTGTGCTGGTGTTGGGCGTGTTTCTCGCCTTAGCTGTCCTGTTTATCATTGGTAATACTATTCGTTTGGCGGTGCAAAATCGCCGCGATGAAATTGAAATTATCACGCTTTTGGGAGCTACCCATGCTTATGTGCGTCGACCGTTTCTTTACATAGGTATGTTTTATGGTCTGTTGGGAGGTTTTTTTGCCTGGGTTTTGGTTGGGCTGATGATGCTGTTATTAGACAATGGCGTAGAAAAAGTAGCTGCTTTATATCAAGGGCATTTTTCCTTACAAGGTTTACAAGGGAGCGACTTTTTGATGTTGTTATTGATTAGTGCGTGTTTAGGCTGGGTCGGTGCTTTTTTTGCGGTGAACCGTCACTTGCGAGAGATGGCTTATTAGCGCTGTTTTAGGTTATCCACATAGTAAATTTGCGTTTCTTCTTGATTTATTCACACGTTTTATAAAATGTGGGGTTAGCATGCCTTTCTCAGGTTTTGCTCGAGGATGCTTTTGTAACTATATGATTTTTATATGTTTTTATCTGATTTGCATTATGCGAGACAGTTCATAAATTACTTTAAGTCTAGGTCTTAGCCCCTTGTTTTCTGAACTGCGCACAGTGTTATGCACAGACTTTCCGGCAATGTATTAACAGAATTATCCACAGCTTTTGAAGCGATACTTTAACCCTGCTCCTTAAGCCCTTATTGAACCAATAATATGAAAAAACAAAGCCACTTTACAATATCAAGATTAGCCGTTAACGCCGTTATTGGTTGCCATGCTCATGAGCGTGTTACACCACAACCCTTATTACTGGATTTACGTTTTCCTGTCAATACAGCACAAGCCGCTAGACAAGATAGTTTGTCTGATACTCTGGACTATCAAAGGCTGTGTGAAAGTTTGACCACGTTTGTTGAAGCGAGCCAATTTCAATTATTAGAAAGCTTAGGAGAGGCTTTAGTGGAGCTATTGGCCAATAAATTTGCCTTGCAGTGTTTTACGTTGACCTTGCATAAGCCAGAGGCCATCGCCAATGCGCAGTGTATTTCACTTACTCTGGAACAGGGGTTGATTTAGTGTGCAATCCCGACTAATATAAAATCAGACTTTATATTGGGGTCTGTTGACATTTCATTTTTGCAAGCGAAATTTGAACCTAAAATCCTCAGTCAATCGCGACTTTTTAGCGTAACGGGTTGGTTTAGATAGGAAAAAGAAAAAGTCGGAATACACCTCATTGGTGATGGAGTGCTTTTTCTTTTTTCTAGATGAATCAAAACGTTACTGCTAAAATCGTGATTTGACTGCGGATTTTAGGTTGAAGGAACGGAGGGCAAATTTGTGTTTATTTGAGGCAGTATAGTGAACTATATAACGAAAATATACGCAAACTTGCACCCGTTTTATTCAAATTGTAGCGTGAAAATGAATTGTCAACAGACCCTAGCCGGGATTAATGTCATGTCTTACTGTGAAGTCGAGTCTTCTGAGTAATGAGTTCACGAGTACACCATAGAAGAGTCATTTCCTTTCAATGGCTTACATGCTCTCTTACTCGTCGTTGCGAGCGGCAGCGAAGCAATCCAGGGCGGTAGGCTGACTTGTTCTATTTTTTCAGTGAACTAGAAACAGGTATGTCCTTTCTTGAACAAGGCAAGGTGTTATGTGTGCAGAGTCTATAGCTTCGTGGTTTAAACTTTCCTAGGATTTAATTTGGATTGCTTCGCTGCCGCTCGCAACGACGAATAAGAGGGGTTGTAAGCTACTGAGAGAGAGTGAATTTTTTCGGATGTGCTTGTGCGTTCATCATTCCTTGTGAAAGCAAACCGTATTGAGTAATAAACTAACGGGTACACCATAGAAGAGTCATTTCCTTTCAATGGCTTACATGCTCTCTTACTCGTCGTTGCGAGCGGCAGCGAAGCAATCTACGTTGAACGGTAGGAAAGTTTTAACTACGAAGCCGTGCGCATTAAGTGTCTAACACCTTCTCTTGAACAAAGCAGGGTGTTATGTGTTCAATGTGCGCCGCTTTGTGGTTAAACCTAAAATCCTCAGTTGAAATCGTCGCGAGGCCGACTTAGTTGCTGAAGATAAAGGATTTTTCTCGATATTTTTTGTGAAAGCGTATCACCCATACGGTGAATAAAAAATATCGAGAAAAATCCTTTAGATTCGGTGAGTTAGGCGGCCGCAGTAGATTTCAACTGAGGATTTTAGGTTAAACCAGGGTCGCGTCGCTGCCGCTCGCGATGACGATAGTGTGAGCATTTGTAAGCTTCCGGGGGATGGCTTTTTTAATATGTACCTGCAGATTCGGGCCATTAGCCTTCTAAGTAACAACTAAAAGTACACTTAAAACCCTTCAGTTCGCAGTATAGTATATAGCTTAAGGAACTCATCAGCATGCTACAAGCCATCCTCTTTGTTATTATCGGGTTCATTTTTTTAATTTGGGGGGCTGACCGTTTTGTGGCTGGTGCATCGGCGCTAGCACGTAATTTAGGGGTCTCGCCTTTGCTGGTGGGTTTAATTATTGTAGGCTTTGGTACCTCGGCACCAGAAATGTTTGTATCGGGGGTGGCGGGCTTACATGGCAGCACAGCACTGGGGGTGGGTAATGCCATTGGCTCTAATATTATCAATGTGGGACTGGTTATTGGGTTGACGGTGTTGATTAAACCGCTGCAAGTAAACTCGGGTATTTTGCGGCGTGAATTTCCCATGTTATTTATTATAATGGCTCTGGTTGGCGTGTTGTTAGGGAATGGTTACTTTAGTCGCATGGATGGCATCATCTTATTGGTGGGTTTCTTTTTATTGTTTGGCTGGTTTGTAAAATTAGGGCTTTCCTCTAAAGAAGATGAACCGCTCTCCAAAGAATTTGCAGAAGAAATTCCAACAGGGATGCCTACGGCAAGGGCTGTTTTTTGGGTGGTATTGGGCTTGGTGCTATTAATCGGTAGCGGTGAAGTCTTGGTGCAAGGTGCCGTGTTTATCGCCAAAGCCTTGGGGGTCAATAATTTGATTATTGGTCTGACCGTGGTGGCTGTGGGAACTAGCTTGCCAGAGCTGGCGGCATCCTTGATGGGCGCATTGCGGAATGAGTCTGATTTAGCCTTGGGCAATGTATTGGGTTCTAACATGTTTAACTTGTTGGCGGTGTTAGGCTTACCAGGTGCTATTCATCCAGCCACCCTAAGTCCTCTGCTGATGG
The DNA here is from genome assembly GCA_965230455.1 of Gammaproteobacteria bacterium. Classification (GTDB taxonomy): domain Bacteria; phylum Pseudomonadota; class Gammaproteobacteria; order CBDDKY01; family CBDDKY01; genus CBDDKY01. Next base: position 247,680 of record CBDDKY010000003.1, on the reverse strand, counting down.
AACGTGATTACCCTGCTATGGTGATTTTAGCGGTGATGTTGTTTGTTATGTCGTTTGCCAAGAAAGGCAAAACACGCTGTATAGGCCGTTTTAGTGGCGTTTTGTTGTTGTTAGCTTTTACAGCGTATTTTGTGATGTTGTTTACGGCAGTCTCCTAAGCTTCCTCTTTTGCTTTTTTAACCGGGCAGCAACACTTGCTCCTAATCCAATTATCCAGCGCTAATTTGCCAGGTCCATGGAAGGTTAGCGCTAAGAGCAGCATTCCCCAGGTCAGATGGTTATAAAGCCCTACTGCGCCTTCGGGTGTGTGTAAGAAGGGATAGGCAATAACCGCCACAGCATTAAATATAAATAAAATAAATGCTGGTAATCGTCCAAATAAGCCCAATACCAGTAGAATCGGCATCACGATTTCAACAGCTGTTCCGGCGTAGGCCGCCATATCGGCTGCTAAAAAAGGCACGTGATACTCATGCTCAAATAGCATGACAGTGGTTTCCCAAGATTGTAGTTTTACTAATCCTGACATGAAAAAAATCTCTGCAACAAAAATGCGCAATATCAAATCCGCTAAGGGCGCTAAAAAATCCAGCGCAACCTTAAAGGGCTTTGCGATGGCGCAAGCTATTTTACATAGAATCATTACTTAGTCCTCCAAGATGATGTCATTGACCCATTGTTTCGTAATGAGGTGAGTGAGTAAGCTATGCAGTGTTGTGTCTTGCGATACACTGAGTTCGCTTAAGGTTTGTCCTTGTTTGATGGCCATTAAACACTGCCATTGTGTTTGGCTTAATAACGTCGGACGAACATCCCATTGTTCTCGTGAGATCAATAGCGTTTCGCCGCCCTGTTGGATATCGATAGCAGGGATGTCCTCCTTTTGTTGATGATGATGCCAAATGGTAAAAACCGGAAAAGGTGAAGCCAACAAAGTAGAACCCTGTGGCAAACAAAATCGTAATTGCTGGTAGTGTTCAGTGGGTACAGCAGCAAGTTTCTCATGAGGGAAAGTAGCTGCATAAGGACTATACTGGGCTTTTTCGTAGGCCCATTCCAAACGTGCCACATCGGCTAAATAAGGCACGGAGGCAAGCGGCTCAAATTGTTCAATGAAAGCTGGAAAGTTATGGCCATAGTGATTCAGTGAAAAAGACTGCGGGGGCGATATCTTCATGGCAAAATGGGCGGCCATGGCGTTAAAGCAATCTTCTCCGACTAATTGAAAGCAGACGGGATAAACCTGTTTGAGTGTCTGTATTAATTGCGCGCGAATATTATGGCGATAAATACCAATGCGCTCTTGAGGCGATAATGGATTTTGCTGACAGACAGGTAGAGATGCGATATTCTCATCGGCAGCGAGTATCGCATTGAGCATTTGCTGTTGTAGTGCTTGCAAAGGCATGACTAGAAATTCTCACGCAAAAAGCGACAATAAACGCGCTAGCTTCGCGTGGTTTTTCCACCGGCAATTTTTTTACAAGTGCCCTTGGGCAGATAAACCCATTCTTCCGGGTCGTTATCACTTTTAGCTTGTCCGGCGCAGGCATGTTTGCTGGTGCCGCAGTCATTCATACGCGCTTTGGTGACACCATAACACTTCTCAAAACCAGATTTTGCAGCGATAGCCTGCTGGGCAACAGTGCTTAGCCCCAGTGCCAGTACACCACTAAGCGCTGAGGCTAAAATTTTATTTTTATTCATAGGATTGTAGTCCTTTTTTCCGTAAATTTTTTAAACAGGTTCCTATAGTATAGTTGAAATATAAACGGTGTGCTCTAGGGTGGATTATTGCTATAAAATGGAATCCCCTAGCATCTTATCCCACAGATCAATGGCGTCTAGGCTGTGCTGTATTAACAGATGTTTAGTATGCGGTCTTATGCTTAGCAGAGGCTCTACCCACTGGAAGCTGGTGATGCCACCAATGTCACTTTCATCAGCATTGATATGGAAATAGGGGTCATCAGCACCCAGGCTGCTCATTTTGGGCAAGAGAACTTGAAAAAGCTTTTTATGACAAAGATCAATAGCATAGTGGATACTGATGACCCAGGGTATAAGCTCACGTTCCAGGGCGCTACGGTAGTAAAAATTCACCAGTGCTTTTGTGGCAGGCTTTGGCCGTATGGCTAAGATGTCTTGTGGTTTCTGCATAAGCTTGTGATTTAGCATCCACTGTAACAGTAGTTCATGCTGACAGGCTTCTGTGAAGGTGTGGCGAGCTAAGTAAGAGAGCATATAGCTTTGGTTTATGGGGGTACTCGAAAGCAATAATCCCGTGGCGCGAGGCAGGTGGTAGGTAGGGAAGTAGAGTTCCTTTGCCGTAGGTGCAAAAAGTTCAACGCAGTCTAATGCGTGCAGCCAATGAAAAAAAGGTCCTGACATCAGTGCGCGACATCGCTCAAGCACCGGCTGGATAATCCATTGAAACTCGTGTTGTAATTGTTGTCGTATTTTGGGGGTGAGTGAATCAAAGGGGTGTGTGGCTTGTGTTTCTACTATAATTTCTTCATCCATGTTCATATTATTCATATTCCCTGTATTGCAGCCAAAAGACTCAAACGAGTGGTCGGTATGATAACTGATGAAAAATATTTTATCAAATTTTAATTAAGGAACTGAAAGCTTGTTCAAAAACTCAATAGCCCGCGATAACTTGGGTTTATTTTAAATAAAGGCAGCAAGAATTGGCTAAATTGAATAGGGTAGTTTTCCTCCAGCAGGAAAGCGCGTTCTTTGAGACCCTCCAGGGAGAGTAGCTCAGGAATATCTTTAAAGCAAAAGCTGATGATATTTTCATAGCCAGGTACATCTAAGCATAAGTGGCGATAGGTAAAAATATCACGCAGACGTTTGATGAGCTTTTGTAGTTCTCTGTCTGAATGAGACAACATGTTAAAAGCAAACACGCCTTTTTTTTTGAGGGCTTTTAGGCAATTGCGATAAAAAGCATTGAGATAAAGTGGCTTGGGTAGGCCGGTTTTAGTGGCAATATCTACAAAAATCATATCTACCACGGTTTTTTTTTCTCGAACAAATTCCACCGCATCCATGCAATGAATATGTACATTGGCCGTTTCTTCTAATAAGAAATAACGTTTTGCTACATCAATGACATGGGGGTTAAGTTCTACCACGTCGACTTGTGTCTCTGGTAGGTAGTGCTGAAAAAAGCGAATGAGCGAGCCACCGCCTAGGCCTAAAACCCAAACACGTTTTGGGGCTGGATTAAATAATAAGCTTGCTAACATAAATTGCAAGTAATAGAGTGTGAGTGCCTGGGGGGCCATAAGGTTCATGGCGCTTTGGATGAAGTCACTACCCAAATGCAACCAGCGTTGTTTATCATCTTCTCGTACCTCTAGTTCGATATCTTCATCTTGATAGTGGTAGAGCTGTTTTCCGGTATCAGGTGACATGGCTTCTCTCTTTTATTGAATAGACTCAGCGTAGGTGAATTATCCTAAATTTCGCAGTCGATTATCAAGCTCTTCTTTTCCTCGCAGTTAAGATACAAGGTTAAACCTAAATTCCGTAGTTGAAATCTACTGCGGCCGTCTAACTCACCGAATCTAAAGGATTTTTTTCCGTCTTTTTTATTCACCGTATGGGTGATACGCCTTCACAAAAAAGACGGAAAAAAATCCTTTATCTTCAGCGACTTAGTCAGCCTCGCGACGATTTCAACTGCGGAATTTAGGTTAAACCTAAAATCAGCAGTTAAATCACGTTTTTGGCGATAACATCTGGATTCATCTAAGAAAACAAAAAAAGTCTCCATCACCAATAAGCCTAAAATCCTCAATTGAAATCGTCGCGAGGCTGACTAAATCCTTTAGATTCGGTGAGTTAGACGGCCGCAGTAGATTTCAACTACGGAATTTAGGATTATGGGCTGCATTCAGCGCCATTAGACAAGCTAATGGCTTTTACAACTCATATCGATACTTTATTTTCTGGTGTCTCAGTTGTTACCAATAAAAACACAGAAACTAAAAACACTGATCTTGATGATGATAAGAATGAGTGACACTATTTCCCATGTCACATGACGTTGATTGGGCTATAAAGTTTCTTGGCTTTGTTAAGCCTAACAATGCATTTTTATGGCTTAACATGTTTGAAGGCAGTTTGTGTTTTGTCTGGGGTCATGGGCTTATTGAAGTATTCTACCATGCCAACTTCTTTGACTTTTTCGACAAATTCAGGTTCGTCATGGGCTGTTAAGGCAACTACTGGTGTTGATTCATTAAGATTATTAGCCTTTTTGATTTGCGCTGTTGCCTCAAAACCGTTAATGCCTTCTCCTAAGCCAATATCCATAAATATAATATCGTATTTGGTCTTATCGGCCATCTCAACGGCATCTTCTCCTGTGTCGGCGATAGAAACCTCATGCCCTAGGCTGCTTAATATTATTTTTATGCTTTTTTGAGCAATTGGTGTATCTTCAACAACCAAAATCAACATGTTCACTCCTATGCGTTAAGTGGCGGTTTATCAGTAAGTGCAACTCGCAAAGGGATGGTGCACGAGAAAGTGGTACCTTTACCTAACTCACTTTTAAGCTCAATCTCACCATTTAGCTCTTGCATGATTAATTTCACCATGCTTAATCCTAATCCTGCGCCTTTATACACATTCTGGTTGGACGGGGATAGTTTTGCAAATTTTTCATAAATATATTCTTGTTTGTCTTCGGGTATTCCGATGCCAGTATCTTCAATAATAAACTGTATTATGGCTAATTTTTCATCTTTTTTAGCGCAATCAACAGTGAGTTTGCAATAACCTTCTTTTGTGAATTTTATGCTATTTCCTAATAGGTCTATTAATAATGTTTGAATTTTATTGGGGTCTCCAATTAAATATTTAGGTATATCTTCTGAGTAATTTAACTCGAGCTTAAGCCCTTTGGCTATAGCGGCGGGTTTTTCTATATTAATAACGCCTGACGCCAAGCTCTCGAGGTCGAATTTCTTTTGTAAAACTGTCAACATTCCCTCATCAGCTCGGGCAAACTCTATCATCGCATTATTATAGTCCAGAAGCTCTTTAGCGGAATCCTTGACTATCTCTAGCATTTCTTTTTTCTCTTGATTTTCCTCGATACTTTCTAGGTGGCTAATAATGGAATAAAGACCGCTATATGGAGTTCTAATATCATGCTCAATATTGCGTAAGAACTCATTTTTATCCTGCAATAGCCTTTCTGCTTTTTCTTTGGCTACTTTTAAGTTTTGTTGGGTCTCTTTTAGCTCTGTTATGTCCATGGACATACCAAGCATACCGATGCACTCCCCGGTTTTATTTCGCAATGGAACTTTGCTTACTAGCATCACAATATCTTTTTTATTGGGTTGTTTGATTATTTCTTCCACATTAATCAGTGGGTTGCCGCTCATTACACTTCTATCGCCCTCTCTAAATAGTTCTACTTCTTCGTTTTTCCAGTTTAGGTCAAAGTCTGTTTTTCCTATAATTTCTTCTGATGAAGTTAATCCAACGAGATGAGAAAATCTATGATTACATCCGAGATAGATGGAGCTTTTATTTTTCCAAAAAATATACGCCGGCATCCTATTTATTATGCTATCCAAATAAACATCACTATCTTCAGTGTTAATTTTCTCACCTTTAATTGCAAGCCAAAGGTTGGCAAGATAGGTTGTAAGAACCATGATTTTTTTCATTAAAACATCCTTGAAATGTCATATGCAGCAGTTAATATACCAATTCCACTTCAAGATGCGAACACAGATTTTTCTAAGATTTGAAAATTATCTGCTATTCTTGAACGCAATAGTTTTTTCTTTTTGCCAATATGTCTAAAAAAAATGTTTGATAGCCTCAGTAAAATCAGAAAATTTTCCATAATACCTATTTCATTGGCGAGTGCTATAATTAACAGAAAATTTATTTTCCACAAAAATAACTATTCAGCAAAAATAGCTGAATAGTTACCCACAAAATAAATAATTGATCGTGTGTTGTCAGGTAAATAGTTATGTTAAGCTCTTCGCAACGTATTCTCTTTTATGATCCGGTTCAACAACTCGGCCGTTCGCTCCCGAGATTGTCTCCTGGTTTGTGTCGCCTACGCGGGAAACCCCATCGCCTTTGCCTCGGGGGCTAGCCCCCGAGATTTCTCACTTTAAAAAAAATATCGCGACCTTTGTGGCTTGTTGCCAATAAAGTATCAATGCCACCACCACGATATTTTTTTACGTATCCCCTTAGGGTCTGTTGACAATTCATTTTCACGCTACAATTTGAATAAAACGGGTGCAAGTTTGCGTATATTTTCGTTATATAGTTCACTATACTGCCTCCAATAAACGCAAATTTGCCTTTCGTTCCTTCAACCTAAAATCCTCAGTTGAAATCTACTGCGGCCGCCTAACTCACCGAATCTAAAGGATTTTTCTCAATATTTTTTATTCACCGTATGGGTGATACGCTTTCACAAAAAATATTGAGAAAAATCCTTTATCTTCAGCAACTAAGTCAGCCTCGCGACGATTTCAACTGAGGATTTTAGGTTCAACCTAAATTCCGCTTGCAAAAATGAAATGTCAACAGACCCTAGTGTCTTATCATCCAAAAGTAATGTATTTTTTACTTTTTTAACGCCCAGGCACGCACAATCACAGCATTAATTTTGTATGCGGCATTTATTCCCTTGGCAGCTTTATGTGCTATGTGTAATTCTTTTAATTCTTCTGTAGATAAGTTAGATCCTTTCGTGGGTGAATTGTAACAAATCAACGACCTAAGATCAAAACGCTACGGGTATATTCACATGAGTAGGACTTATGCATTGACAACAGCATCATTTTTGATAGATCGGTGGTGTATTCAAAAATGACGTTGACATATAATTCCTTTTTTACTTGATGCCAATATGAAATTTCCTTATTTAATCGCATAAATTCTAGCTTCACATAAGCCTTTATGGCGCGAAAAATATAATTTTCGTTATGTACTTGAAAGCGTTCAATGTTACGCACTTCTTTGATGGCACGATGAAATCTCTCTATATTCCTCAGCAAAAATAGCTGAATAGTTACTTTTTATTTTTTATTAGTAGAACTAAGTAGCAGATCTATATTTTCATCGTGAAATTTTGCCCAATTCATTAAAATGTTATTTACTTCTTTTTGTGGGAAACTTTGGTAGGTTTTTGTTGTATTATTTGATAGCAATATATCTATGGCTTTGTTATGTGCATATAAAATTGGATCGAGGTATTTCATTTGTGTTGGTTGTTCAAGAGAGAAGTTTAGCGGCATTTTATCAAAAAGCACATCGTCTGAGCTAAAATTACTTCCATACTCATCCTCTGCGCCCATGTTTGCTAATATGGCATTTCCAAAATCGAGTTTCTCCAGCTGATAATAATCTGTGAGCAAGTCCTTAATTCCTGTTGCCGTTACAACAAAGTGAGCATCCTTTATTTCTGATTTAATTTGACTGATATTCTTGCCGTAAGAGGACTTAATGCCTCGTGCTGTAGCAAAATTTAGAGCGCTCTCATCTGGGTCAATAACAAAAATATTATCTGAATATCGTAACACCGCATTAATAACACCCTTACCTATCTTCCCGCAACCGAAAACAATAAATTTTTTGTTATGCAAATCTATATCAGTATTTTTTTTTATTGCTCTAATATACCCATCTCCTGTTCCATATAATGCTTCTAAATATTTTAAATCACAATCATCTACAGAGATGACGGGATATTTTGGGTTTAGCTCTTTGTATCTATTTGTACCGGTTTGGGTTAGCTCAATACTCCCTATCCTTGGTGCAATATTGTCGGCAAGTTCCCCGCAGCAATCTAAGTGAATATCATATTGCTCTGTGAAATTGTGTTCTATATTTACTTTAACATTGGCTGCTTTAAGTATATCTATAGCTTTTTTATGGGGTTGCAGTGATGTTATACAGCTAACAGTTAAGTCTGCTCCTGCAATAAGTAAAGGCTCTATCTTTAAAACGGCCTCTATAGTTAAGGGAATATTCTGTAGTATTTTTAAGCCCTTAAAATTTTTTCTGCTTGCTTCTTTACAAGATTTTGCCAAAAAAGGTCTTGTTTTTTCTGGATAAATATTATGTAGTGACACAAAAGATTCAAAGTTTATCATGGGGTACCTATGTAATAAATAATTTACTCAGTCACAAGATGTAACGGTATTGTTTTAGTGTTAACAGCAGGATGCTCTTTCATTTCTATGGTTTTTATTAATGTAGATATTTCATCATTTTCTGCAAAATAAACATCTACTTCTTTGTGATCAGTTGGCTCATACTTAAAACTATAATCCTGTAGCTTTGACAGGCGAATCTCTTTATAAAACGCTTGCCATGATGTAAGGTTGCTAGTGGTAATTACCGCTTTATTTTTTAGCAAACAGTAATCTAAAATAGTTTTAAATAAACAGCAGTAAACTTTTTTAATGTTAGCAAACCTTGAGTCTATCGCTTCCCTGTTAAGCTCGGCTATTTTCTCGTGTAAAATAATATCTTTCATTATCTTTGCCGCTGAAGAATATCTTGATAGCTCAACGGGATATTGGCTATGGTCAATTATTCTTGCACAAGCAATAATATCTTTTTGATAAAAGACACCAAACCAATCAGAATTATTATCATAATCATCAACGAGCATCATTTGGTTTCTACTTGTTTTTATTGTTTTTATTCCAGATTGATTTTCTATATTTATTTTCCAGTGTAGCTCTTGAACATAATAACGATACAGCATTTCTCTTGCTTTATTTAGCGTTTCTCTATCTTCAAATTTCTTCCCGTATAATTTCATTGATATGACATATTTTATGCTATTGATTTAAATTCACTTGCTCATGTTGCCTTATAGCAAAAGAGTCGTATTAATCTACGTCTAGCAACTTGCTATGGATAAAGTTTCTTGTCAGTATTTTTTGCTATTGCTTCTAGCTTATACCCTTCGCTACGCAATTGGTTCGCTATTATAATTATTTTTTGCTCTTTATCAACATTGGTTAATATTTTTTTATCTGTTAATAACCTATATCCGTATGGTATAAATACATCGGTATACTCACCCCCTAGCTTTTTTTGCCTGCATGGCAAGACTAGTGCACTCCCCAATAAATACCTGTAGCGTTTGAATTTTAGGGTTTTGAGCTGCCACCCGCCAACCACCTTTGAATGATTTTCCCCTAAAAAAATCGTCGGGTAGAATAGCTACCATACATCAGCTTAAATAAACTTATTAAAAATGATGAGAGTAACGCTCGAAGCAGGCGCCTTAAAGAATAGCAATGGGCCACATAAAAATAAGAGCATTCCAACCAACCAAGCGGTTATGTTATCGAAAATAAGCACTAAAAGAAACATCTTTTATAAAATTTATTTTTCGTTTAAATTATACCCTGTAGTACACCTTAACGGCTTTGTGATTTGTCAACACTTGGGAGAGTAAACCGGTAGAATTTTCCCACCAGCCTCTCGCAGAACGGTACGTGAATTTCTCAATTCGTATCGTTCCCATTAAGTAAACACACCCCGCACCCAGCTCCGAGGCCTTTCAACTTTGTGCCCTTAAAAATCAATAAGCTACGGAATAAATAAACAATAACCGTCGTACTAAAATGCCACTCCATCGTTTTCAGAATGAACAAAATAATCATGGGAGGTGTTATTTTATGTCCAAACCAAATTCCGTGGCTTCAGGAAACTTCGCGCAAGAAGAACAGCCACCACAGTTAAAAAAGAAACCAGTGACTATTCTCAGTCAACCGTTGCGAGGCGCATCGTTAAGAAATATTATTCACCAACATCAAGCGTTAATAGAATCATCAATTGTTGAGCTCAATCATATTATCGAACCTCGAACAGCAGTAGACAATCAAAAATGTCCGCACCAAACTATTGATGAAGAACGAACATATCGCGCCAACGTTTTGGCACCATAACGTAAAGCTTGGCGCGCCATGCTGCCTGATATACTGCCGATTTTAGGTTAAAATAAGCGCTCAATGAGCTGGACTCATTGCCCGCAAACCAAAGCGCGGGCAGTATATAGTCAGTGCAGTATGAAATTCGGGTTTTAAATCTCTATAACTTGAAAGTTTTCTGTCATCAATGATGACAGCTCTTCTTTATAATAAGAAATATGCCTAAAGAATTTTTTACAAGCCTTTTCCATTTCTTCAAATTCTTCATAGTACTTATTGTACAGTACTTTTTTCTTAAAAAACTTCCATACTCGCTCTATTAAGTTTAAATTTGGTGAGTAGGCTGGTAAAAATATTAATTTAATCGCCATCGCCTCAGCTAAACTTTGTACCTCTGGAGATTGGTAATAACCTGCATTGTCACATATTAAATAAATATAACCTTTTGGCTGATGTTTCCGTAAAGATTCTAAAAAATCTTTTGTTGTTTCTTTATTTAAACGCTCCTCAAATCTAACAACCATATCTAAACTGTCTATATTAATCGCACCATTAATGTTTAAACGTCTTGGTTGTGGGTTTGACTTCATGACTATGCGCTCACCTTTTTTCATCCAGCCATGCGCAGGGACAGCATTGTGCTCAGGATGCGTTGCATCCATAAAATAAAGGCCATCTTCTTTATCTACAGTATTCTTGAGAGACTTATAAGCCTTAATAAATGCTTCTTGGGACTGTTTGTTCACCTTGTAGGGAATTTTCTCTGGTTTTTTATAAACAAAACCTAGCTCTTTCAATATCAAGCGCATACCGCTATCTGAATAGACAATATCAAACTCTTTGGCAACGTATAAAATAATATCAGATACACGTTGATAGGTTACTGATTCAAGATGTAAAAATAAAGCTTCTTTTTCCGAGCTTGTCATTTCTGACTGCCGTCCAGAATATTTACTTTTCAATAAACCATCCAGCCCCTCTTGCTTGTAATTATTATAATAACCCCGTATTGTATCTTCGCTTAAGAGTAAGGCTTCTCTTACTGCTGATATTTTCCAGCCACTACCTAGCAAATACACCGCTTTTAAGCGATCAGCTTCTTTACGTTTTTTACTACCTTGATGGCGAGATTTTAATTCGATTAATTCTCGTTCTGATAATTTATACTCTAGCACAACCATGTCCTAAATTTTTCTATTAGACTATTTTACTACAAAAACCCGAGGTTTCAACTGCGGGGACTATATCATCAAATAATTTTTAAAACTATCCGCTTACCTTCAGCGACTTAGTCAGCCTCGCGACGATATCAACGGCGGAATTTAGGATTATAGGACTTACGCATTGACAATATTCTGTTAAAATGCTTCCTTTTTGCAAGGAGGTGGGTATGCTGCTCAAAAAGAAGCCATCAACGGCACGTTGTAACGAAGATATTTACATTTCCTATCTACTTAGCGACCCGCAATACACAAGTTGTACACGGCTAGGGGATATTATGGAAACTGTTTCGCACGATAGCGTGAACCGATTTTTAGTACGCGAACGATTTGAGCCAAAAGATTTATATGATGAAGAAAAAAATAAAATTGAGTTAACAGGCGGCGTACTCAGTGTTGATGATTCAGTGCTGGATAAGCCTTATAGTGACCCAAGCAAGGCTGTATTTATAGATTGGTTTTGGTCTGGGAAGCATAAGCGGTCTGTCAAAGGAATAAATTTAATAACGCTATTTTACACTGATATAAAAGGTGTTTCTGTGCCGGTTAATTTCAGACTTGTTAATAAGAAAGTGGGTAAAACTAAGAATGATTATTTTAAAGACATGCTGCTAGAGGTGCTGTCTTGGGGACTAAAGCCCGCCTGGGTAACTGGCGATAGCTGGTATTCAAGCTTGAACAATTTAAAGTTTATTCGTAAGCAAAACCTAAATTTCATGTTTGGGATTGAAAGCAACCGTGTCATTTCAGAAACGCGTGGTGAGTACATTCAAATACAAAAATTTGAAGGCTGGTCATCTGATGATTCTGCAACACTTTACTTAAAGGATTATGGCATGGTGAAGATATTTAGACAGATATACAAAAAATCATATCGCTATTATATCATGAGCACATTTGAGCGTGCTAACCTGGAAAGTATCACGAAGGTTGATTTCACTAGAGTACATGATGCGCACTGGAATATAGAGAGATTTCATCGTGCCATTAAACAAGTGTGTAACGTTGAACGCTTTCAAGTACGTAACGAAAATCCTATAAAAAATCATATTTGCGCCATAAAGGCTTATGTGAAGCTAGAATTTATGCGGTTAAACAAGGAAATTTCACATTGGTATCAGGTGAAGAAGGAATTATATGTCAAAGTCATTCGTGAATACATCAACGCCCGTTCAAAAAATGATGCCGTTGTCAATGCGTAAGTCCTAGATTATTCCTAGCGGTAGATAAAAGCCTATTATTGTGCGTTAGAAAGTTGAGTGGCGCGTTAGCATAATAAGTATATCTTAACAATTAATGGGAAGCTCGATAGTAAACTCAGTAAATTCACCCGTCGTAGAGTTAATGTTAATTTTTCCCTTATGTTTTTCGATAATTGAGTGGGAAATAGACAGCCCCAACCCTGTTCCTTTGCCGACATCTTTGGTGGTAAAAAAAGGATTAAATATGTCACGCTTGATTTCATCGGGAATACCACAGCCATTATCCCGAATACTGACAAAAACATTATGGTCATTTGCTGATGTTTTGACTGTAATTTCTCCCTTGCCATCGACAGCATGAATGGCATTTTGTAATACGTTTAAAAAAACCTGATTGAGAAGGCCTGCATTACAGTTAATACAGGGTATCTCTTCGAGTTTTTTATTGATGGTGATTCCATATTTAGTTTGATTGTTTAGTATTTTTAATGTTGACTCTATGCCTTGATTGACATTAAAAAAATCAGTTCCCGTGTTATCCTTACGGGTAAAGGTTAATAGGTTGTTAATAATATCATGAATTCGACTTAATCCTTCTGTTGAATCTGCAACTAGGCTATCTAAGTCATTTACAATGAAATCTATTTGTGACTTTTTGTAGGTTTTATCAAAGTTGGTGAGGTCAATAGTCGGGTTTTGGGGGGCGCGTAATTGCTGGATAAGTTTTCCATGCATGTTGATAGCTTCTTGCAGCGTTACAATATAGGATTTCAGCGCTTTAAAATTACTGTTAACAAAGGCTAATGGGTTGTTTATTTCATGAGCAATTCCTGCTGAAAGTTGTCCGATAGCTGCGAGTTTTTCTGATTGATATAGCTGCTCTTTGGTTGTTTCCAACTCGTGTAGTGTTTGTTTGAGGGTTTGATGCTGGGTTTCTAAATCAAGCATGGCCTTCTTTCGTTCCAGAATGATTTGCAATTGTCGACAGGCTTGTTCAATTAGGCTGATTGTTTCTAGTGTAATGATTTCAAGTACATCTTCAGGGATATAGCAATGTATGGTTCGTATTATTTCTTTGTTACAAATAATAGGAAAGGTTAGTGAGCCTGCTATTCTCGTTTTTTTATCGGTTATTTTTTGAAGTTCATCGCTATTTTCCTCAAAACAAACTTTTACTTTTTTTTGTTCCATTGCTTTGCTAACAGGTATTGGTGTTTCAATTTTTATGTTTTTATCACCAATAACAACTTCATAGTCTTTATAATTATTGAATACTAAAACATGCTCTGCTTGGCAAAGCGCAGCGAGATTTTGTGTCAGTTTATCAATACAGGTATCTACACTATTTTCAGCGCGAGTTAACTGTGTTAGCTGTGATAGTAAATCAATTTTGGCTTGATAAACAGCAATTTCCCTCTGTTTATGAGCTGAAGTTTTCGCTAAAAAAATCAGAAGTTTTGCATTTGCTTCTGCATTTGTTAAAAAATTTTGATAATCGTCAGCAAAGTCAATAAAGGGATCCTGGACAGGTGTATTGCCTAAATAAGCACATGCAAAATGCTTTTTTGCTTTAGTCATTTTTACCAGTGAGTCAAGTTGATTGGTAAAGTGTGTGCTAATAATAATCAACAAGTGGATGGTTTTACTTGACATGATTGCTTGTTTTATTTCTTTTAATGGCATAGCTAAAGGAATAAAGGTAATAGCAAACCCACTGTCAAGATATTGACGCAATTGCTCCAGTACGTCGTGGTTACTCTCATCATACAGAATGTAACAGCTATATTTCATGTTTTTTCCAGTCTGCTATACTTAGTTAGTTAATTAATCGGCCCTTCGGTCGATAACTTTAAAAATATGCGCAAAGTGGAGAAGTAATAATGAGCATGGTACGCCTGATTTACAGCAGTGAAGCTGATTTGGATATTCGGTTGGCCGACATAAAAAGTATACTTGCGTCGGCGCGCAAAAATAATGCCCGCAGTGATGTGTGTGGTATGTTGTACTATGATTCAAACTATTTTCTTCAAACGCTTGAAGGTGACGAGGAGAACGTCCATCATATTTTTGATAAAATTGCTGAAGATTTTCGTCATGATGACATTAAAGTGCTTGCGAAAGAACCTATTCAGAGTAGGCTATTTTCTAAGTGGCAAATGGGGTATGCCGGCGACACAACAGCGGTACAACATGTATTGCAACGATTTGGTTTTGAGGATGAGAATTTTTGCCAGCTTAATGGAGAAAGCGCATTGCAGTTATTAGTAGAGCTAAGTGAAGTTCAAGGTGGTGAGTGAAGCCCGACTTTTATTAGGGTCTGTTGGCCATTCATTTTTTTCGTGTATGGAGTCTATGTTGACACAGGTTTAAGATTTTAGCCTATCTTTACAAAGAATAAATTTAAAAAGCACTTCCATTTGTAATTTAATTGACTATTGTGTTAGTATGCGCAGACATAGGCCGTGGCAGAAACATAAAGACGATAAGAGCTTTTGGGATAGATTTTAATGCAATATCCTCTCTTAATTGGTGAACCACTTTACAACATAGTTCCTTATTTTTCTATTGAACACATACGGTGTTATTTAGAATCTTGGGTAGTAGAAGAACAGGATAGAGTTGCTGCTTATGACTGCGAAGGGCGATTGCTAAAACTAGGGTGTGAAGATTTCCACGTTGAGCGGGAAACTTTTTTTGGCAAAAGAGAGAGTCGAACGCTTCAACGCATTATCGTTAATGAGCAGGAAAGCGTGCCACGTCATATTAGTGATGTAAAAGAATCGTTAAGCTGTCATTTTGAGTATGCTTATGCTGATGATAGCAAACTCATTGAATACTTCAATAATGCTGAGTTACCGGTATTGGTCAATGCACTGGTTAATTACTATCGTGCTGATTATAAGCGATGTTCACAGCAGGTTCGAGCTATGGGTTTTTATTACCCTCTCACCATTAGTGTTGGCTCAGCTTACGAAAAAAGCTTTAATAGTCTTCAAACTGCCGAAAGTTCGTTATCAGCAAAAATTGCGGAAGATAGTCTATATACGGGCTATGATGGGGCTGGGCGCTCATTGGCCATAGAGCCTCACAAAAAGGGTCGTGTTATTATTACGCTAACTGAAGGAATTGCTCGCAAACGCGAGCTTAACAGCCTATAATCCCTACGTCTTATTTTGTTAAATTTACCACCGACATGATCCTAAAATCAGCAGTTAAATCACGTTTTTGGCGATAACATTTTGATTCATCTAAGAAAAAAAAAGTCTCCATCACCAATAAGGGTGAACCAGAACGATGTGCCAGTGGCACATCGCAGTCTGGTGAGCGCGAGGACAGGATGTCCGAGCTGGGAGTGATAAGAACAAGAGCCTTGCGACAGGATGTCTGTCGCAGTCATTGCTTATTTCCCTTTTTAGTTTCCTTATCTAAATCAATCTGTTACACCAAAAAAGCGCGATTTACTGCTGATTTTAGGATGATAGAGCTTGTTGACACTTCACTGGCAAAGATGAAATGTCAACAGACGCTAAAGTAACAAAGGATTCTACCATGGCTGAAACCGTTGATGAACTAACCATTGAATATATAGAAAATGGTGTGACCACCGTTAAAGAATTAGACAAAAAAGTATTGACCAAAGGCGCGTGGGCCACCTTGGTTTATCGTTATCAAGACTGGGATAACCGCAAATCGGAATATTCACCAGTGAAATACTCCATTCGCCGTTACCAAAAACGTGATGGGACTTACCGCCAGAAATCTAAATTTAATATCTCTAGTCGTGATCAAGCCTTAAAAATCATTGAGATTTTGACAACATGGACGCAAGAGGAAGAGGCATAGTGGTTGCTGCTCGAAAGCTTTACGTATTAGGCTTTTGCCTGTGTGCGGCTTTAATGGGTATGGCGTTGTATTTAGAGTTGGTCAAAGGTCTTGCACCATGCCCGTTGTGTATTATGCAGCGCGTGATGATCATTGGAATGGGACTTGTATTTTTGATAGCTGCTTTGCAGCGGGCTTCTCGTTTTGTGCAAATAGTCTATGGGGTCTTGCTATTAATGCTAGCAAGTGCGGGGCTATTTTTTGCAGGACGGCAAATTTGGTTGCAGCACTTGCCGGCAGGGCAGGTGCCTGCCTGCGGTCCTGATTTAGCGTTTATGCTGAAACACTTTCCTTTAAGCGAAACGGTACAAGTGCTATTTAGAGGAACAGGCGACTGCGCAAAAGTTGTTTGGACTTTGTGGGGAATGAGTATTCCTGAATGGAGCTTTGTGGCTTTTCTTGGACTAGGGGTGTTGGTGTTATTGAGTTTTAAGAGGAATAAGCTGCAGTAAAAAAGAAAGGGTTAACCTTGCGGAAAACCCTTTCTCAGCTTGCCCCAGGCAAATCCTTTGCCTGATAAACATCCTTGTAAGGAACTCTTCCTTGAGTTCCTTCGACACTCATCCTTGAACGTCGAAAAAACATGATACCAAACGGTATCTTTTTGTCACCACCCTATAAATAAAGCACAAAATTCAGACTTTGTTTTTTAGAATAAACTTTACCTTAAGTCGTTTAAAATCAATATGTTACAGTGAACTTATCCAAAAAAACCGCATCAAAGCTATTTTTTTGCGCCTTTAGCGCCTCTATCTTTAAGAGTTTTCTCACACAGCGCCAAGTCAACAGACCCTAATAAAACCCAAAGGGCAAAATGCCAGCATTATGAATGGGCTGTGTGGTTCTGATTTCTACACGGTCGTTAAAAGCCTTGCCTTGAGGGGTAGCGTTGCTGGCAATGGGGTTAGTGTCTGCGCCGCCTTTGGTTTCCATACGCTCAGCAGGAATACCCTGAGCCCAGAGATAAGACTTTACGCGTTCTGCTTGGAAGTGGGTGAGTTCTTGCAAATAAGCTTTGGAGCCGGTGTTATCGCTGTAGGCCGTAATAATAATAGGAGAAGGTTTGTAGCGCTGTAATAGCGGGACGACATTGTTTAGCTTAGGATAGCTACTGGGAATGAGTATCGTGGTGCCTGGCCTGAAGAGCATGTGATTGCTCATGATGATATGGATTTGGTCGCCTTGTTGGTAGGCTTGTATACCTTGCTGGCGTAATTTATCGGCAAGGTTGGCGTTGGTGCCTAGGCTGTCATCAAACCCCTGTCTGATGGCCGTAATAAGTCCTGTATCTTCGGACGTTTTTTCCCGGTTGCGCCCTAAATCTAGCCCAGCCACATGGACATTGGAGGTAGTGAGTGTGGGGGTGAATTTAGGCTGTGAGTTTTCTGATGTCACAATGCCACAGCCGGTTAGCGTGGCGCCGAGCACTAAAATGCACAATCTGTTGAAAAATCCGACTCTTCCCATGTGATAGGACTACTTTTTACCGAACTATAAGGCCCTCATCATAGCAAACTTCTCTATTGGCTACAAAAAAGAGAAGATTCAATAGGCTTTCTACATTGGGCTTGTCACTCCATAAGAAAGCGCTGCTTGTTGTGATAGGTTGGTTTCTTGTGTAAAAGCTTCTACTTTGCGAGGAAAACTTAAATGTCCGCGTAAAAGCGCAGGATGTGTGTAGTGTTCACCTTGTGTTTGGGCGGTTGTGCTCTGGTTATTCAACCTGCCAGGCGCATAGGGGTTCATGCCTTCTGTAAAGGAGTTGCTACGAGTTAACCTTACTTTTCTTTTAGCATGAGTAGGGATGTCATCGGTTGTTTTAGCGTGTGAAAAGAAATAACCACCTGCTTTTCTGAGGATTCTAGCCGCGCTTTTAAACGGTTGGCTCAGGGTACTTAACAGACCTTTTTTGAGAGGTTGAAATGTTTGAGCTGGAACACCCGAAATAGTTGCCACACTGGCTTGAATAGCACTGACAGAGGGGCGTTTTTCAGGAGGTGCCTGGCAAATCATATCGCAAAGCGTAGCTATTTTAAGTAGGTGCTTTTTATTGGTGTTTCCTAGCAAGTGAGGGTGCGTCTCTTTGGTTACTCTTTTCTTGGTCAACAACTGACGGGTTGATAACCTATGGTTCTCAAGCGTGTCATTTTGAAAGCTTTCTGTGGATTCTCGTCCAAACATAATGGCACGAACAACCTTACCAAGGCTGTACAGGTCGGTATTTTTATGTAGCTTATAGGTATGTCCTTCCGTCTTGTTTTTTTCTGACTCTGGCGCTGAATAGGTGCTTGCAAAATTAAAAAAGTTACTTACCTGAAGCTCATGGGCTTTGCCCATATATATCGCCTCACCCATGTCGATGATGTAGGCGGTATTTGTTTTTTCATCATACATGATGTTATCGGGTTTCAAGTCTAGATGTGCCCAACCACGGTTTAATTGATAGCGTGCTGCAGCTAATACTGCCTGGATGATTGTAGCGCGTGCGTTAAAATCGAGATTTCTACGACTGTCTAAGTAGTCAGCTAGATTTTCCCCCGGGATTAGGTATTGGCGAGAAACATGGCAAATAGTTGTACCATATTCACTTTTTTCTTCTAGAGAATAGACCTTAGCTCTCTTCGGGGCAATGCCTACGGCGATGGATGCTTTATTTTCCACTTGGGCTTTTGCATAAGGCTGTTCCTGTTGTGGAAGAGATTCACGCAGTTCTGGCGTGGAAATCTTAAGGACTTCTAATGGTGCTTTGGCCGGTGTAAAAGCTGATTTAGCTTGGCCTACGTACCCTCTAATGACATAGGCTGTTGCATTAGCACCACCGCCCAACGGTGTTAAAACAAAGTGGCAATTTTCTTCGGGAACCCAGAGCATACTGACCGGCTTTTCATCAATAGACAGTTCATCTTTTTTAAAAGTCACAAGGCTTAGCTTTTCCTTAGGTGTCTCAAGTCTATTAAGCAATGTCTGGAGATTCCTTTTTGCTTTAACAAAGGGGTTGTTTTTCACGTGAAGTATTCCAAGCGTTTCTAATTTCAATAAACGATAACAAACAAACCTTAAGGCAGGATTAAGCGATAACTATTTGAATAAAAATGAATAAGACAGAAAACGCATAAAGCAAATAAAAAATATTGCAAAAATGAATTTATTGGGTATAATGAACCTATCCATTTTAGAATATTTATTTAATGAGGATAAAAATATGAGTATTTATCTAAAAGCCAGTGGTATAGAGGGTGATATCACCACTAAAGGGTTTGAGCAACAAATTAACATACGTCATATGCGCTTTTATATTAGCCGAAACTATCCGGGGGAAGTTGGGCGGCAGAGCGATAGAGAGAACAGTAAACCGAGCTTAAGCGATATTTTAATAACGAAAGAAGTAGATAAAACCACCCCGCTTTGGTTTCAGCAAGCGTTAAGCATGGGCCCCATTGATGAGGTGGTGTTATCAGTGGTGCGCAGTGGAGCAGATGTGACAACCTATATGGAAATCACCTTGCAAAAAGTTATGGTCAGTCAGTATGAATTAGATGCTGAAGAAGCAAAAGCAGGCGAGGAAAAAAAATCTTTCCAGAAGCCATTAGAGCATATTGGACTCAACTATACCCATATTGAGGTGCGTTATATTCCTTCCGATGAAGAAGCAAAAGCACAAGGCCCCGTAAGCTCAAGCTATGATCTTGTGACAGCAAATGCAGCTTAAGATGAATGAACAGCAAGTTTTAGGAGGCTTTTGGAAAATAGTCGGGCTCTTATTGTTGCTCTCAGGTTGTGCTCAGAACACCACGCCCCAGGCGGTTTTTTCTTTAAACACGGCAAAATATCTAAATCCTGATAGTAGCGGTAGAGCCTCACCACTTGTTATTGATATTTATCAATTAACGCGCGTCGATGCATTTAAAAAAGCAAACTTTAAACCATTAAATGAGCAAGCTGCCGATGTGTTGGGCGCTGCACTTTTAGATAGAGACAGTGTGGAATTAAAACCCGATGAAAGTCGAACACTTCATGAAACGATAACGAAAGGTTCTCGTTTCTTAGGCATCACTGCGGGTTATCGTAATATTGAACAGGCGCACTGGCGAGCTATTGTGGCTTTACCTAAAGCTTACAAAGCCATAAATATTACAGTTCGGCTAAATTCACAGTCAATAAGTATTAATCATGTGGAGCCAGTAAAATAACATGCCTATTTACAATAAAGTGATTTGGTCTGAAGGCATGTTTTTGCAGCCGCAGCATTTTCAACAAGAAAATTTTTATATAGAGCAATTGCTTCATCAAAAAATGGGCGCGGTATTTTCTTACGGATGGGGAATGTTACAGCTTCAACTAGACGAAACACTCTTAGATGTTGGGCAAATTGGGTTGAATTCGGCAGCGGGGATTTTTCCGGATGGAACTTACTTTAATTGCCCGGGGAAAGATAAATTACCAAAACCTCTCCATTTAAAAGGAAATGATGAGGAAGAAGGAAAGCTTATCTATTTGGCGATTCCTCTGCAGCAGCAAGGCAAGGCTGAAAATATGGCCAAAGAGACACGCGGCATATCAAGATACCTATTAGCTCAACAAGTTTGCCAAGATATTAATGAAGAAAGTGGCGAGGCTGGAGAAATTAATGTAGCAAAATTACAGCCGCATTTACTGATGGGTGAAGCTTTTCTTCATGGGCATAGCTTCATTCCCCTTGCACGCATTAAAGAAATTAATAGCAACCATATTATTAAATTGGATAATGATTTTCTTGCAAGCAGCCTTTGTAGTGGCGCAGATATGAACTTCAAAAATTTACTGCATACACTGTATTTACGCTTGACGCAGCGAGCAGATAGTATGGCGGAAGGGTTGCGTCAACGCAAAGCGCAGACAGCGGGAGAGTTGAGTGAGCTACTGATGTTGCAAGCTATCAACCGTTATCAAGCGATGTTTTATCAATATACCCAACAAGGCTCAATACACCCTTTTAAAGTTTATGAAATAGTAAATACGTGTCTTGCAGAGTTAGAGACTTTCACCCAAAAAAGGCGTCGTCCACAATTAGATAATCCATATCAGCATCACAACCTTACGGAGACTTTCATGCCTTTAATTCGACGTTTGAATGAGGCGTTAACAGCTACGTTACAGCAAACAGCAAAATTAATAGTTCTAGATAAACAACCTCGGGGTTATTGGTACATGCTGCTTAAAAAAAACAAGGTGGAAGAAAAAATGCAGTTGATTTTGTCAGCACAAGCACGTGTACCGATGGAAAAAATGCAAAAAACTTTCAAGCAACATGTTAAAATAAGTGCTATAGAAAAAATAAAAGAACTCGTCAGCCGCTCATTGCCGGGAGTTTCTGTGCATGCGTTATCGGTTGCGCCAAGACAAATTCCTTATAAAATAAATACGCTCTATTTTTCTCTAGAAATGCAAGCCTTATCAGAAGAGCTTGCTGAGAGTTCTGGGCTCGCTATACATATAGGTGGTGACTTTCCTGCTTTGCAGCTTGAGCTTTGGGGGATTTGGGAAGAAGAGCACTATGAGGAATAATTATATCCTTAAAGCGGCTGATAAGCTCATTGTATTGATTATACAAATAGGGCGCAGCCCTACCCATTCAGCACCGATGTTGTTACAAGAAAAAATCATAAAACAATTGAATGCTTTTCAAGAAAATTTAATGGATATCTGTCATGAAAATTTGCTAATAAAACTTAGATATTGTTTGTGTGCTGCTATTGATGAGGCAGTATTAAGCCGGGAGTGGGGGCGTGATAGTCAGTGGAGTCAGCAAAGTTTGCTAAGTCTTTTTCATCAGGAAACATGGGGTGGTGAGAAATTCTATGAGATATCAGAAAGGTTCCTAAAGGCTCCGGCGCAGCACAAAGATGCCTTGGAATTTGTCTATTTGTTGCTTCGGTTGGGTTTTGAAGGGAAGTTTTATGGCGCTTCCAAACGAGAGGGGGAAAATTGG
This sequence comes from Gammaproteobacteria bacterium, assembly GCA_965230455.1. Taxonomy (GTDB): domain Bacteria; phylum Pseudomonadota; class Gammaproteobacteria; order CBDDKY01; family CBDDKY01; genus CBDDKY01. Next base: position 225,455 of record CBDDKY010000003.1, on the reverse strand, counting down.
CAAGAAAGAATTTTGGACGTCATTGGCCCCTACCAACGAAAAGCTTTGATAGGCAGCACTTTTAATGTTGATGATGCTATTGCTAAAAAAATACGAAAGAAAAAGCATATAAAAGTAGTAGGGCTTTGTGGTTTTTTCTTGTGCGTTCTTTTATTTTTTATTTTCAATACGCTTTTTTACCAAAAAACCGAACCGTTACTGGATAATCTTTCTAGGCTCTATACGGTATCGCCCGTAACAGTTTTTGTCAGTTTTTCTCATGGCTATAACAAGGGTGGTGTGTTTTAGTGAATAAGTTAATTAAATTACTCTATAGATTTAAAAAATATGCCCTATGTTTTTTCCAACAATGCGGTAGCAGGCGACCGAGATTGTTACCTAATTTAACTTCATCGACGCAGGAAGTTCCATCGCCTCTGCCTTGGGAAAAAAAACCCAAGACTGCTTGCGTTAAATTTTTTCATCGTAAAACCCTTGTGAAAAAACAAATCCTCACAAAAGCGAAAAAATTATTGTCTAAGCAAAAGTCTTATTTAAAAGACTATCCTTGGTATCTTGTTATGGGTAGTAAAGGTAGTGGAAAAAGCAGTTGTTGCCTAGAATTGGGGAATATTCCAGGGAATTCAACTGTTCCAGAGTATTTGAAAGATACTTTTGTTGGTGTTGACTTTTTGATTGCTGATAACAGTGTGTTTTTAGAGTGTGGGGTGCAAGACACCCAGCGCGACACGGCTGTTCTAGCTAAAAAATTAACTTCAAAACTCAAGCGGCAAAATAGGAAAAAGCCGTTGAGTGGCATTATTTATACATTAAGCCTTAATGTATTATGTGGGCAGTATGGTTCTGTTTGGGAAAAAGAGATAATAGCGCTTAAAATAGTGGTTGAAGAGCTTAACAGGCAGTGTAGCATTGAGGTTCCTATTTACTTTTTTGTTACAAAGCTTGATGCTGTATTAGGGTTTAATGCTTTTTTTCAGAATATGCACAGTGAAGATGCAAAGCTCCCATTAGGGTTTTTACTACCCGCTAAGCATGGTCGAGATGGCCTAAAAATAGGTAGCCAATTGAAAGTACAATTTTCTACTCTCATCGAAAATCTTCAAGAACAGACTTTGATGCTATTGGCAAAGGAAAAAAATACAAATCAGAGGCAAGTGATTTTCTTGTTTTTAAAGCAAATAGAATATTTCTCTTCGAGAATTTGTAGTTGGCTAGAAGCACTTTTTGAAAAATTAAACAGTGCTAATAGCATTGTTGTTCGAGGTGTTTTTTTTAGCAGTGTTAAGCAGCAAGCGAATCCGACTAACTTTTTGTCACCCTCATTAGAGGAGGACTACTTTATAGAAGAACGAAAATTGGGGGTGGCGGTTAATAAGCAAAGATCTTATTTTTTATCAAAAACACTGGAAAATATTATTTTGCCAGAATCTCATCTGCTGGGTTTAAATAAAAAATATGAGCATCATCAACAAATAAAAAGCTACGTGACGATTTTTGTTTTTCCTTTTTTGTTTGTTGTTTTTTCGCTTTTCTTATTTTTCAGTTACCGAGAAAACAGCCTGGAAGTAAGCAAGGTTGAAAAAGAAATCATAAAAAATAAAAACATTTACCAGGATAATTATCCTGTCTCCTTACGGCGTGGCAAAGTTTTAGAACGATTAGACAGAGTGAGCAATATTATAAGGTTAAATAAAAAAAATTTTTGGTTAAAATCATTGCTTGTGGGACACTATTTATTAAGCTTTGAGCTTGATAAACTGCAGCAGCGACAGATAAAAGAACTTTTGCTTCCTCCTGCGGCTATTTTTTTTCAACACATGCTTAATAAAAGCGATGTCAGTGTTGGGGATAAATTTTGGGGGTTGGCTGGATATTTAGCGTTTAGTCAGTATTCGGATGTTCCCTTTCAGCAGGTGTCAACGTCCATGGGGTTTCTGCTTAAAGATCAGTCAGCAGCTCAAAAGATAGGATATAAGGATTTACTTAACTATTTGCAAAAAGTAACAGTTAGAAACCCCGTTTACTTTCCTTTAGACCGTAGTTTAATTTCCCGAACACGATATGAACTCTCTAGTCTTGGGCCTTTAGTGCATGCAAGGGCATTGCTCACTTATTACGCTCATGAATATGGTGTTACGCCTTTATCAACAATATCATTTTTAGGTGCGGCATTCTTTAAGGCTTTCCCTGCAGTTAATTTAAAAAATCCTATACCGGGACTTTTTACTGAAAAAGGATTTTTGCGTGTTTATAAAGTCAAAAATAGTACTATTGTACAAACCGTGATTGATGATAATAATAAACTAAAAATTTGGAGTGAACAACATGAGCGTATATCTAAAGCACAGCTGCTTTCTCAGTTGAACCAGTATTATGCTGAAAAATATACGGCCATTTGGAAAGCATGGATTAATGACTTATCTCTTCAACGAGCAAACACTCTGACGCAATTGATTGCTGAAATAAATCAATTAACTAGCCAAAACTCCCCTCTTAAAAAAGCATTAAATTTTATCCATGAAAACACTAGCACCATTTCAGGATCTGAGATCAGTGTAAATGAACAGTTTTTGGCAGTAAATCAATACATTCAAAAACACCAATCATTAAAAGAAACCTTTGCTAATTTAAATGCGCTACGTGATTATTTGAGCACCATAAGACAGTCTTCTGATGTTGGGCTTGCCGCCTTAAATGCAGCAAGAAACTATATAAAATCTGTTAAAGGCAACCCGATTGCGACACTTAGAGAACAAGCTAAAAACGCTCCTTACCCATTAAAGCAATGGCTAAACACGTTGGCTGATAACGCTTGGCAGCTGATTTTGCAACAGTCTCAAGATGAAGTTCATCGCTTGTTTCATCAAAAAATCAGTTTGTATTTTAATGCTTATTTGCAAGGTAAATATCCTTTCTATGTTCAAAGCACTCGACAAGCCAGTGTAGATAAGTTTAAAGTGTTTTTTGGTTATTCTGGCATTATGCAGACATTTTTTGATACCTATATAAAAGACTTTGTTGATACGCGTGGTGAAGCGTGGGTTTCCTTTAAACGAGATGGATTAGGGTTGGCGTTATCAACGCTTGATCTGAAGAGGTTTAAACAAGCAAATACTATCACACAGCAATATTTTAAGGTAGGTACAGATAAGTTTTCTCGCTTGTTTCTATTGGCACCCAAAAATTTAGATGGGAGGGCTATTTCTTTGAATCTTAGCATTGCGGGAAAAAATATTTTTTACCAACATGGGCCTATTGAACGCTATAGTATAACGTGGCCTTTTCCAAAGGCGCTAGAATTGATTTCAATTAAACTGTGTGATTTTGATGAGCATTGCTATATTCGCCATTATGATGGTCCTTGGTCATTATTTAGGTGGTTAGATGACAGTAAATTTTCGGTTTCAATTCCACAGGAAGAATACAAACTGGCATTAGTCGTTCATGGTTATAAGGCTAATTTTTCACTGCTGAGTGCCGAGCCTTTTTCTTTTTGGACGCTACAAAGCCTTAAAGGGTTTAGGCTACCTCAGCTATAGGATTTTTTATGAAAACTAACCTGCCGATTAAACCTATTTTTCTTGAAGCCTCGCAGCTCTTTGTTGATAACTGGCTTTTTAATAGTTTAATGAGTTTGTTGTTGGCGGGTTTCGTGCTTCCTTTGTTTAACGTGTTAGGAGATTTTTTCCCCAAGAGTGAGCATTTTATAATTATTTGTTTTCCTTTTGTATTTGTTGTGTGGAAATTGGTTTTAGTCAATGCTATCTGGATGCGCATGGATACAGATGTGTCTGTGGGGTTGCAAGCTGTCGTAAAGCGTAGCGTTGAGGTTTCTCCGCGGGTGTTATTAACTTGGTTTTATAATAGATTGTGGGGGCTGTTCTTTTTATTGTTGCTTGTGGTGCCTTTTTTCTTTTATCTTCCTTATTATCTATTGCTCTTTCCATTGTCTTGTATCGAAGAAGGTAAGTATAAAGCTTATTGTTTAAAGCTGCATCAATTGATTAAGGGCAATAGACTCAAGATTATAGGGTTAAGCTTACTGGGTCTATTGCCTGCTTTGTTATCGGTTGTTTTGTCTCTTTACTGCTTGCTGGTTATTTTTGCTTCTTGGAGCGCCAGCTTGGACCCACTAACGCTAAGTTTTCAATCAGCTGCTTATGTTGCGCAAGTGTTTGTTTTTTTTCCTGGCTTATTGGGTCTTATTTTTTTTGATACACTTTTGCTTTGCATTTTAGTTAAATTAAAAACACCTTTAGCTTCGAGTACGCAATAGCTTATTAATAAAAGGTGCCACAATAAAAGTAATAACGGTACAAGCTAGAGCAATTAACATAATATCATGAAAGACCTCATGATAAATGGGGGCAGAAGCTGTGGTACTATTGGGGACACTGGCAATTTCTGCAATTTTTCCGGCTGCGAAATTAGCAATGGCGCCTGTTATGATGTACCAGGTTCCTACCATGACACCGATGACACGTAACGGCGAATAGTGAGTTGTCATGGATAACCCGATAGGCTCTAGGCAGAGCTCGCCGGTAGAAACAAATAAATAACTTACCAGAAGCCAGAGCATGCTGGCTTGGCCTGTGGCTTCTGCATTGAGTGCACCGTGGGAAAGGCAAGCAAATCCCAAGGTTAACTGCAATAAAGCAAAACCAAATTTTGTACTGGGCATGGGCTCGCGGTTGCGGCGCGCCATATAAGTCCAAAGGGCTGCAAATAGCGGGCCTGCAATTAATACTACCATAGGGTTGACTGCTTGGAACATGGCCGTAGGAATGTGCCAGCCTAAAATAACGCGATTAATATCTCTATCGGTAAATAGGTTAATGGAGCTACCCATTTGTTGATCAAAGGCCCAAAATAATGTACCAATGCCCATCAGCAACATCACACCTATTAAGCGTATACGCTCCCCATGCGTACTGTTATACATAATCCACAGCAACATAATGCCAACAATAAGCCCAATACTGCTTAAAACAGGACCTGCAAACCCTTTATTTAAGACAAGCGCGGAGATAGGTGCCAACAGAAAGGCCCCAATGATGATTAGGCGATTCATCGTAAGGCCTGGTATGAAGACCACTTTGTTTAATTTCTTCTTGCTGGGGGGAAGCCCTTTGTCGCCCATGGTTTTTTGGCCCAGCGTAAAGACTATTAAGCCTGTTAACATACCAATGCCCGCTAGTCCAAATCCATAGTGCCACCCCCATTTGTCAGCAACGAATGCACAAAGGATAGGCGCAAGAAAGCCACCAAAATTAGCCCCCACATAAAATAAAACAAATCCAGCGTCACGCCGAGGATCATTACGTCCATACATGAGACCCAACATGGAAGCAACATTAGGTTTAAATAAACCATAACCTGAAATCAAAAATCCTAAGGCAAGGAAAAAACTAAACTGTTGACCAAAGGCTAAGGTAAAGTGCCCTAAGGCCATTAGTATGCCACCCAGGATAATAGCCCGTCGAAAGCCAAAAACTTTATCAGCAATGAAACCACCTAGAATGGGCGTGACATAGATGAGCGAAGTATAAGCACCATAGATAATATAAGATTTATCGTCGGAAAATAAAAATGCTTTGGTCATAAATAAAATGAGTAAAGCGCGCATGCCATAATAGCTAAAGTATTCCCACATGGTGGTGAAAAATAGGAAATACATAGCCGTTGGTTGTTTGGCGGGGTGAGTTGTCACAGACTGAGATTGCATAAATTCCGTCCATCTTATTGAAACAGGTTAGGATTATGCATAAGTTATGGCATGAGGTCAAAAAGAGGGGCGTTTTCACGCCCATTTTATGCAAATTGCAGCGTAGTCAACAGATCTTAGCGTTACCCTAAAATCCTCAGTTGAAATCGTCGCGAGGCCGACTTAGTTGCTGAAGATAAAGGATTTTTCTCGATATTTTTTGTGAAAGCGTATCACCCATACGGTGAATAAAAAATATCGAGAAAAATCCTTTAGATTCGGTGAGTTAGGCGGCCGCAGTAGATTTCAACTGAGGATTTTAGGGTTACACAGCAATTGTATCTTAAGGTATAGCCTAGTGAGTTGATTGTTTTCTGAACGGGCAATAAGCTGAGCGTTACATGCGATATTGCCGAGTAGCCCAGAGGCACAGGAGGCTGATGCTGAAAAAATACCAAGGCATGGGTAATGGGCCTCCGTTGTGTATCCAACCCATCAGCCAGGTGATGAGTGCAATGCCAACGTAATAACCCAAGCCAAACAAGGCGCCCGCGGTTCCCAAGGTTTTTTGGTAGTCTTTTAATGCTGAGGTAAGCGTAATCGGGATGATAAATCCAAACCCACCGTACACGATGCCCATCATGGAAAATAAGATGACGGCACCAGACAGCACTTGATGTTTTGCATTGATAACACCAACGCTTGCCAGTAAGGCCAATGCCATACTGCTAATCAGCATAATAGTTCCACCTGCTTGTAAAACTTTTTTGGGCTGAAAGCGATGCAATAAACCATTGGCGCTCAAACTGCCGAGTAGTGCCGCTAAAGCAATACCACTGCCCAACCAACCGTACATGCCTGGCGTTAATTTAAGTAATTTAATAAAAAGAAAAGGCGCCTCAGCATAATAGCTAAACAGCATGCCATTAACGCCAGAGACAAGCAAAATGGCGAGCAGAATGTTTTTGTCCTTTAAAAATAGCCCGATGATTTCCGTAATAGGCCGAACGTTTTCCTCACTGTTGGCATGAAAGCTCTTTGTTTCTGGTAAGCAAAAGCCACACAAGGCGATAAGTAATACGCCCAAGAAAACTAAAAACATAAAATTAGCCTGCCAATGAAACCATTGGGTTAAATAGCCACCTAAAAAAGGTCCTAAGGTAATAGAAAAGGCTAAAACAAATCCCATGGAAGAAAAAAAAGTATGACGTTTTTTATCGCTGAGCGCTTCACGCGCAATAATTTGTACGACCACAGAACCTGCACTGGCGCCAAACCCTTGTACGGCACGAGCGATAAGTAACGCTGTAATATGAGAGGCTGTAAGGCACAATAAGCTACCTAACAGATAGAAACTTAACCCACCTAAGAGCGCTAAACGCCTTCCAATGCTATCAGATAGTCTGCCCCAGATAAAAACGCCAAAAGCAAAACCCATAAAATAAAGGGTTAAAGTCCATTGCACCCAGCTGTTGCTGGTTGCCATGGCATGGGCAATATTAGGTAACGCTGGCGAATAAATGGTTTCACTTAGCTGGGTAAAACCAATCAATGGTAATAGCAGCCACAAGGGAGGACTTTTTTGTGTACTAAAAGGTGGCATTGTTAGCCCTCTTCAACAGTTAAAAATTGTTGACAGCACATGGTGAAAAGCATGTTTTCATAACGTGCGATTTGAGTTGGATGTAGTGGTATTACCTGCTGCAAAAATGGCGCATAACTGCTAAAGACAATGAAAAGTAATATTTGTTCTGCTTCCACATTAGTATGAATTTCGCTTTTTTCTTGAAAGTCTCTAAAAGGTTGCAGCCATTGATTAGGCGAGTGCTTGCCTATGTCAATAAGCGCTGACTCTTTATCAGTGAGTTGTTGCCACTGGATGAGCCGCGCTATATCAGGATGCTTGCTATAAATAACAAAGCGATGGGCAATGATGCTTTTGAAATAAGCTTTTGCAGAACTCATATCATATTGAGGTGCCTGAATGTCTTTCGCTAAAATATGGGCTTTGACTTGGTGCCAAAGTGCCGCTTTGTCTGTAAAGTGATGAAAAATTAAATTGGTATGCACTTTGGCACGTTCTGCAATATGTTTAATATAGGTGCCATCAAAGCCTTTTTGTAAAAAGAGTACTTTGGCCGCTTGCAGAATTTTTTTGCGGGTTTTATCCGCGCTAGGGCGCGTTACTTTGGCCACGAATTTGGGTTCCTCCTATTTAATGTGAAGCCATTATAGAGATAATTGATTTTCAAGTCAATTATCTTGCGCTGTTTATTCCTCAAGCGTTGGATTTAGGTTTGTCAAGGCAATCCCGTGCTTATCGTGCTTATCGTGATAGCAGCTAGTGGGCGACCATAGGCTTTTAAATAGCTTTTCAGTAAGCGAAAATAGCCGCTTTGCTCTTACAACTTTTTTAGAAGATTCCATGGCTATGCCTTTATCTCATCGGTATAATGTGGGGCAGATATTCTACCGTGGCTCTTTTTCATGATGCAAACACTTCCTGAACCTTGCGATGAGGCTAAAGCTCAGAGTTTGGTGTTACGTCAGCATATTCTTGATGAAATACAATCTCAGGGTGGTGCAATTCCCTTTGATGTGTTTATGGAAAAAGCCCTTTATACCCCAGGCTTAGGGTATTATTGTTCTGAAACACGCAAGTTTGGGCAGGCAGGTGATTTTGTGACAGCCCCGGAGCTTTCTTGTTTTTTTGGGCAGAGTGTAGCTTATCAATGTCATGAGGTGTTAGAAAACCTAGCGGGCGGAGATGTGTTAGAAATTGGACCGGGCTCTGGCCGCTTGGCTGTGGATGTTCTTACGCACTTGGCCAAATGGGGTCAATTGCCTGAAAATTATTATTTATTGGAGATATCAGCCTCCTTGCGAGAACGGCAGCGAGCATTAATTGCAGCTACTATTCCAGAGCTTGTTGCTCGTGTTCAATGGTTAGAACAGTGGCCGGAAAATTTTGTGGGTATTGTGTTGGCTAATGAAGTGTTAGATGCGATGCCTGTGAGTCGTTTTCGGTGGTTTGAAAATACAGCGTGGGAATATTATGTGGAAGCGAAACAGTCGTCTTTGGCTTGGTGTCTTAAGCTGGCTTCACAGCCGTTAGCTTCTGTCTGCCAAGGGTTAAAGCTTGTCAATGATTATCACTCAGAAATTAATGCGCGTCTGAAACCGTGGCTTGCGGGCTTATCTCAAGCTATGAAAAAAGGCGTAGTGCTATTGATTGACTATGGTTTTCCAGCGCGAGAATATTATCATGCCGAGCGTAGCCAAGGAACCTTAAACTGCCATTATCGGCATCGTCACCATGATGACCCGTTTTTTTTGGTGGGGTTACAGGATATTACTGCTCACGTAGATTTCACGGCGGTAGCAACAGCGGCCTTTGAGGCAGACTTTCAAATAGAAGGCTATACCAACCAGGCGCAGTTTTTAGTAAATTGTGGGTTGCCCGCACGGGTAGAAGCTGCCATGCACGGCGCTTCGGAAAAAGAACGTCTCCAGTATAGTCAACAGGTACAGCGTTTGACGATGCCTCATGAGATGGGAGAGCTTTTTAAGGTGATGGCGTTGAGTAAAGCCATGGATATCCCCTTATTGGGTTTTGCAACGCGTAACTTATTGCATAAGTTGTAGAAACTGTGACTGCGACAGACATCAGACATCCTGTCGCAAGGCTCTTGTTCTTATCAGTCCCAGCTCGGACGTCCTGTCCTCGCGCTCACCAGACTGCGATGTGCCACTGGCACATCGTTCTGGTTCACCCTTATTGGTGATGGAGACTTTTTTTGTTTTCTTAGATGAATCAAGATGTTATCGCCAAAAACGTGATTTAACTGTTGATTTTAGGATCATAGTGCGAGTAAAGGCGTTCTCTCTTCTTCTGAAATATCCGCGGGGTCCTCGGGGACATCACAGCAGGTGCCGCAGCTCACTAACCCAGCACCAGTACCTAAGCTAGCAAAGCCGATCATTCCAAGGGACACAATGCTTGATAGCCATTCCTCGGGATTTTCACTCAGCAAAAGCTTAACATCAAAGCCAAATGCTGCAGCGCCAGCCGCACATAAGAAAATACCAACTGTGGTTGTGAGGGCGCGTTGTCTGGGAGAGCAGTTTGTTCGAGGGCTAAAAGCCATGCGGGCTCCATAAGTGAGTAAAGAGAAAGCAATTCTAACCAAGACAGCACATAAAGTAAACATTTGTTTCTTTTTTAGATCAATTGATGACATATGCGCTTCTTTATCTTCTTGAGTGGCAGAAATGCTACCCTTTTGCATTGTTTGAAACGTAAATTTCACGGAGTAGCCCTGTTTTATTGCTCCCAAGACATTTCTATTTTTCATATTTCTCGTTACAATTATCCTAAAATCCTCAGTTGAAATCGTCGCGAGGCCGACTTAGTTGCTGAAGATAAAGGATTTTTCTCAATATTTTTTGTGAAAGCGTATCACCCATACGGTGAATAAAAAATATTGAGAAAAATCCTTTAGATTCGGTGAGTTAGGCGGCCGCAGTAGATTTCAACTGAGGATTTTAGGATTATGATGTTTTCAGTAATGCTACAGTAGGCTAAGCCATGAATGATAAAACCACCTTCAGCGACAAAACCACCCATTTCGGCTATGAGCAGGTCAAGGTTGCTGATAAAAATGAACGCGTGGGGCGTGTTTTTTCCTCTGTGGCCAGTAAATACAATATCATGAATGATGCCATGTCTTTTGGTATACATCGCCTTTGGAAACGTTATGCCATGTCCTTGACGGGGCTTCGGGCTGGTCAGCAGGCTTTGGATGTTGCTGGTGGCAGCGGTGATTTAACCCACTTATTGGCGAAACAAGTGGGGCTCTCGGGGCATGTGGTGTTGGCTGATATCAATGCGGACATGCTCAGTGTCGGTAGAAGTTGCTTGGAAGATAAAGGCCATGCTGGGAATATTCATTATGTCCAAGCGAATGCCGAAGCCTTAGCGTTTCCCAACAATTACTTTCATTGTATTACCATCGGTTTTGGCCTGCGCAATGTCACTCACCAAGAAAAAGCCCTGGCTTCTATGTATCGCTGTTTAAAGCCCGGTGGGCGTTTATTGATTCTAGAGTTCTCTAAGCCTACCTCGGCCATGCTAAAATCTGTCTATGATACTTATTCTTTTAAATTGCTGCCTAAGATGGGTAAAGTCATCGCTAATGATGAAGACAGCTATCGTTATTTGGCGGAATCCATTCGAATGCATCCCGATCAGAATAGCTTAAAGGCGATGATGGAAGACGTGGGGTTTGAATCTTGCGAATACTTTAATCTCACTGGCGGTATTGTGGCCGTGCACCGTGGGTACAAGTTTTAGAGGTTAGGTTTATGTTGCCAAACTATGATGACGTTTTATTGCTCCTAGAAGATTTTGGGCATGAGAAAGACCCTGCCCAGTTACAAGGCATGCTGTGTGGTATGCGTTGTGTGTGTGACACGCTAGAAAAACGGCAATGGCTGCAGGTAGCCTTGGATAATTCAGACTCTTATCTAGAAGACGCCCAACTCATTGTTGAGCTCTATACCATAACCTGCAACATGTTAGCTAATGTGGATTTTGAGTTTCAATTGTTATTGCCCGATGATGAGGCGGCGTTAAGTTTGCGCTTGCGTGCATTAAGCCTATGGTGTGAAGGTTTAGTCGCCGGATTAGGCTTTGCGGAAAAAGCCCTGCAGTGGGCAGACGGTGATGCGAAGGATGCCTTAGCAGACTTAACAGCCATTGCTGAAGCTGATTATGATGCTATTTACGGCGGCGAAGAAGATGAAGAGAAAGCTTTTTTTGAAATCAGTGAGTATGTGCGTATGGCTGTGCTGATGATTTATTGTGAAGCAACAGCGGCACAGAAGAAAGCTTGGCCTAATGAACAGGATGAACAGACGTTACATTAGGGCGTGTCCACAATTTTCGCAACGAAAAAGCAATTGATGATACGCCCTAGGCCTTGACAGAAGAAATGTATTTCTTATGGAACTTACTATGGAGAATAGTCGAGATTTGGTCCCGGATAGCGCTTTTGGTAAAAGCTAAAAAGCATGTTAGAATTCCACCCCTGAAGTCTTTAGCAGTTTACCGGCAACTGCTCTTGTTGCTTCTTTCTAGTGCTATCCATTAAACTGACACCGACAGAAAAGGAGACCATCATGTTATCTGATATTAACGGTAATTCTCAGATTGTTATTAGTTTCGCCGGGGCTTTAAGCTACTTTTCACCTCTGCCTCAAGGTGTGCCTTTTGTTGATAGAATAAATATTCCACTTAATAAGTACCCTTTTGAGCATCGATGTTTCAAGTTTCCCTCCCTTAAGGATAAAACATGCTGTCGTATATTTGTCGTAAATTAGCGCTTGGCATTAAAGTATTGTCGAGGCAAAATTTTTTTGCACAGCGTTATTTAAGACTTTTTTTATTATCTTTAATGTGGGGTTCACAATTTATTTTTAACAAGTGGGCGTTGGAAAATTTTTCTCCATTGCTCATAGGCTTTAGCCGCGCTTTTATTGGCGCGGTTTTTTTATCTATTCTATTATTTGTTTTTTCTAAAGAAAAAAGTTTTTTCTCAATGCAGAATAAAAAATCCATTTTTTTTATTGCGTTGTTTGAGGTAACGTTACCTTTTTTATTGGTGTTGTGGGGACAGCGCCACGTGGATAGTATTGTAGCTTCGCTGTTGATGGGCATGATCCCTATTATAGTGGTTATTTTATTAATGTTGCTGCGTTATGAAACCATGACGATATTTAGGCTGCTGGGTGTGGGATTGGGTTTTTTTGCTGTTTTCATTTTAACGGAGAAGGGGCAGAAAGGCTTAGGTCTTAGTGGGCATCTTTTAGGTAAATCAGCCATTGTTGCGGCTGCTGTGTCCTTTGCCGTGGGATCAATGTTAATTCGCTATTTTTCTTCAACGTCCCCTTGGATAATGGCGCGAGATATCTTATGGTTTGGCTGTATTCAAATGCTCCCTTTCCTTTTTCTCTTAGGAGGTTTTCCTTCGCATGTATCTTGGTTCTCTATTTCATCTCTGCTAATGTTAGGTATATTTTGTAGCGGGTTGCCTTATTTATTCTATGTAGGCTTGGTCAAAGATGCAGGACCTGCTTTTGCATCTTTTTGCAATTATTTAGTGCCATTGTTTGGGGTGTTGTTGGGTGTGTTATTCTTAAAAGAACCGCTTTCTTGGAATTTTTTGACGGCAGGGGTGTTGATTTTTCTTGCGTTGGGTATAGGTAACCTGCGTTCGACATAAGAACGGCTAAAACCTGCGATAAATCCAGGGGGACGGCGTTAAAAGCTCAAAAAAATACTCGCATTAGCGGTGCTAGTACTGCGTTTTTTTTGAGCTTTTGCCTTGTCCTCCTTGATTTCTCTGGGTTTTACCCCCTTCTTATGGCGAACTCAGGTTAGGTAGCCTAAGCAGCTAAAACCACCTAGGTTGAGCTCAACATAGGTGGCGTAGTTATTTATTTTGTACTATGAAAAAGTTGAGTTTACAGTGTGTTCCTGGGCTTCATCATTTTCTTGCGTCGAAATCAGGTTAGTCTCTACTGTATTACCCTTTGGTTTTGTTCCCATTAAGGATGTGTTGTCATTAAAGCTTGATATGGGTGAACCCGTATGGAGATTAATATCGTCACTAGTGGTTAGTAAGTGCTTTAATTTTATTTGAGGAAAATTAGCTTGAAAGTCATTTAATGCTTGCTGCCATAATTGTATTAACGCTGGGCTAAAGCCATACTCTTTTTTTACTGAATCATGTAATTCTTCGATGTGTTTAGTTAATGATGGTGTGTTTTCTTCTGACTCGAAGGTTTGTGTTAGTTTAGGGTAAGCGTTGGTAAAGCTGAATAACAAGGTTATAAAGGCAAGTTGCATGAAAGGGTGGCTAAGCGTATAGTCAGGCTCATCACCTAGAAGCTCTGGTGCGGGAATAAAGTTGAAATGTTTACGTAAGGGTGCGTTTAAATCCTTGGATTGAAATATAGATTCATCTTTTACTTCTTTTCTAGTATCTGAATTAATTTTTGGCGTAAGTTGGTTTTCCTTCTCTTTTTCACTTAGTCGAAGGTGTATGGTCTTTTCAATAAATATTGAGTTTGCCATGTGAATGCGTAGCCCACTTAAGAAGCTATCAAGTGAAAGATTGAACTCCTGACCAAAACCAAAAGCTAATGATTCGTGATATAAGCAATAGAGAAACAATAGGTGGAGGCTTTCCTCGGGATTTTCCGATGAAATAAGCAGGTCAAATAAAACCTCCAAGCTTTTTTCTTGCAAATCTTTATTTGGTTCCATGAGTTTTGAAATTTTTTCAATTGAGCGATTTTTTGTTTGTTGGTCTAGATTTTTTGATAGCCCTTTGAGAATTAACATAAAATGTTGTATATCGTGAAATATTATCTCTATTCGGTTGGGAAACGTGCCGTTATGTGGACTTGGTTTAGGTACCTCAACCAAAGCAACGCCAACGATGCAAATAAAATTTAAGCTGGTAAATAGCGTTTCACCTAGATGCAACATGCCATCATCACTGGCCATGGGGATTATTTTAGGTGTTAGGTTTTCAATGGCACTAAGCTCTAGACCTTCTGCGTTGAGTGCCTTAAAAATTTCATCATCCGTTGATAAAGAGTGTATGGTGTCACAGAAGTCTATTAAATACTTATCTTTAAACGCTTGCGCACTTAATGGTGTGTCTCCCCAATATTTTTCAAAAATCGCTTCATTGTCAATGGAGTCCTGTAGAAAGCTAATACAGTAATAAATGAAAAAGGCTTGATTAGCATTTAGTTCATTAGAAGCTTGGCTTAGCAGTTTATTTATATAGTTTTGGCCATGGCTTATTAATTGTTTAAGTGGGTCACTTAAGCCTGTTCGAATATTTAATCGTTCAAAGACATTATTGATATTTGTTGTCACTTCAGTGTAAATGAGTTGGCGGCTTTCTATTTTGTCATCATCAAGGTAAGGCTGTAGCTGCTCTGGGAGCTTGGCTTTTGCTTGTAGGGCTTTCTCTTCGCTGGATAGATTTGAGGTCTGAGGCATTTTGTATAACTCGCTGTAGGTAGACGTTGTCAACCGTCAATATGGATAATTAATATACAGAAAAGCTCTTTTTTTGTCAAATTTCTACTCAGTTTTTTCTGGGTAAGTTAACTCGGCGGCGATGAGTGATTATTATCCTAAAATCCTCAGTTGAAATCTACTGCGGCCGCCTAACTCACCGAATCTAAAGGATTTTTCTCAATATTTTTTATTCACCGTATGGGTGATACGCTTTCACAAAAAATATTGAGAAAAATCCTTTATCTTCAGCAACTAAGTCGGCCTCGCGACGATTTCAACTGAGGGTTTTAGGATTATGGCATTGGCCTTACGAAAGAGCACAAACTTTTCTAACATGTTACAATCAGGTTCCTTTACGCCTTGTTTTGGAAGCACTTATGTTATCCATTTCCTCTCAACGCTTTGCCCTCAGGCGTGCGCGTCTTATGGAAAAGATGAAGCCCAATAGTCTTGCTATTATTTCCTCCGCATCGCAGCTTTTTCGTAACGGTGATAATCACTTTCCTTTCCGTCAAGATAGCTACTTTGCTTATTTAACCGGCTTTCATGAGCCCGATGCGCTGTTGATTTTGGCGCCTGATCGAAAAGAGGGGCCCTTCATTTTATTTAATCGTCCGTGTGATAGGGACCAAGAGATATGGTTGGGTGCACGCGCAGGTCAAAAGGGGGCGGTAGCGGATTTTGCTGCCGATGAAGCCTTTGATATTCATGAGCTGGATGCACATTTGCCGGGTTTGTTAAAAACTGCATCCCATATCTACGCGTTAATGGGGCACAATGAGCTCTTGGATGAGCTTTTGTTATCGACGATGATGGGGTTGCGGAGCAAATCACGTTCTACAGAAGATTTGCCGGCGTCTTTTATTAATTTAGACACCTTGCTGCAGGATTTGCGTCTGATAAAAGACGAAGAGGAAATCGCGTTGATGCGGCATGTGGCAGACATTTCTGCACAAGGTCATGTGCGCGTTATGCAAGCGGCAAAGCCTGGTATGTATGAATATCAATTAGAAGCCGCTTTTACTCACGAGGTAATGCAACAAGGCTGCCGAGCGTTGGCTTATCCGCCCATTGTGGCAGCCGGTGCCAATGCTTGTGTGTTACATTACACTGATAATACACAGCCGTTGTCTGATGGAGAATTATTACTCATAGACGCGGGGGGTGAATATCAGGGATATGCGGCGGATATTACGCGGACTTTTCCTATCAATGGGCGTTTTACCAAGCCCCAGCGTGCTATTTATGCGCTGGTTTTAAAAGCGCAATTGGCGGGTATTGCTAGGGTTAAACCGGGTACGCCGTGGTCTGCTATTCAGCGCACAATGATTGACATTTTAACGCAGGGCTTGGTGGATTTGGGTTTGTTGGAGGGCTCTGTTGCTCAGCTGGTTGAAGACAAAGCCTATGGCGAGTTCTATATGCATGGCAGTGGGCATTGGTTGGGATTGGATGTGCATGATCCTGGGGCTTACCAACTAGGAAAAAATTGTCGTGAATTGGAGCCTGGGATGGTGTTGACTGTTGAGCCTGGTTTATACATTGCACAGACCAATGAAAAGGTTGCCAAGCAATGGCGTGGTATGGGGGTGCGTATCGAAGATGATGTTTTAGTCACCGCAGATGGGCATGAGGTGTTGAGCGCTGGGGTGCCAAAAGCCATGGATGAGATTGAGGCGTTGATGAAATGAATATTCTTTGTGCAGAATCAGTGTTAGAGGCAAAAGCGCTTTTTTCACCGTTGGGCAATGTCACGCTGTGTCCCGATGATCAAATCCAAACAGCAAGCCTTGCTGGTATTCATGCATTGATTGTGCGCTCTAAGACACACGTCACGCCAGAACTATTAGCGGGTACGGACATAACATTTGTGGGCACGGCAACCGCTGGCACAGAGCATGTGGATAGGGCTTATTTAGCAGAAAATAATATTGTTTTTGCTGATGCAGCCGGTGCCAATGCGCAGAGTGTTGCGGAATATATTGTGTTTGCTCTCAGTTATTTAGAGGTTCCTGCCCAACAGACCTTGGGGATTATTGGTTATGGTCACGTGGGGAAAGCTTTAGCCAAGGTAGCACAAGCCTTGGGCTTTACGGTTATTGCTCATGACCCATTATTGGCTGAACAGACAGATTTGGTTACGTTAGAGAAATTGTTGACAGAGGCTGATATTGTTTCTTTGCATGCGAACTTAACCCATAAGGGGCCTCATGCCAGTTATCATTTGTTGAATGCTGCGCGCTTAGCGCAATTAAAACCCGGTGCCTTATTGATTAATACCGCACGGGGTGAATTAATAGATACTGAGGCGTTATTGGATGTGATGGACAAAAATGCTCTCAAGGCCATTATTGATGTTTGGGAAAATGAGCCGCATTATGCGTTACCCTTAGCCCAAAAAGCGACCATTGCAACACCGCATATTGCCGGTTATAGTTATGAGGCTCGATTGGCAGGTAGCTACGCCGTTTATGAAAAGTTATGTGCTTTTGGTAAAGCGCAAGTGCAAACACCGCCGTGGTCCTTGGGAACGCATTTAGTCCGTTATGAAAATGGCCTAGGGTCTTTATTGAAGCAAGTCTATGATATAGAAAAAGAAAACAATAATTTTATTGCGCTTGCTTCTGTTGCCGACGACCAGGATCGCGCTGAGGGATTTAAAAAGTTGCGGCGTGAGCATCCTCGGCGATTGAGTTTTATGCGTTACCGTTTGTCCAATTCAGCAGACGTAACAGATTTTGCTTTGCTCAGAAAGCTACAAGCCTTAGGTTTACAATGCTAAAAGAATCAAAAAACAATGTCGATGTTATGATCGTGGGCGCCGGTATGGTGGGCGCAAGTCTTGCCTTAGCCCTTGCGCCATTAGGCCTGCGTATTATGATAGTGGATCCCTTGGAAGATGTGCAATTAACGTCTCCTGACTATGATGACCGTAGTATTGCGCTTACCTATGGCAGTCGGTTGATTTTGCAGTCGTTAGGGCTGTGGGAGTCGCTGGGTCCTCGGAGTTGGCCTATTAAGCACGTGCACGTTTCTCAGCAAGGGCACTTCGGTGTGATGCGTTTTGCGGCGGACAAAGAGGGTGTTCCTGTTTTAGGTCATGTGGTTCCTGCTTATGCATTAATGTATCAGTTACGCCAAGCACTCAAAAAGCACGACAATATTATGACTTGTTTTCCTGCGCGAGTGGTCGGCGTCAGTGCCGAGGAACAGGGGGCATCGCTTGTATTAGATGAAGGAGCGGAGCGCCATTGGGTGGCACCTTTATTAGTCGCTGCCGATGGGGCGCAGTCTACTATTCGTCGTTTACAAGATTTGCCCTGTGAACAAACCGACTATGGCCAGCATGCTGTGGTAGCTAATGTTTCTGTTTCTCATCCTAAATGTAATCAAGCGTATGAACGCTTTACCACGAAAGGCCCTGTGGCATTGTTGCCCCGTAATAGCAGTGATTATGGTATGGTGTATACCGTTGACAGTGACAACATTGATAGTGAATTAGCCTTAACACCAAAACAATGGTTGGAAAAACTACAAACTATGTTTGGTTATCGCGTGGGGCGATTTTTGAAAATAGGTAAGCGACAACATTATCCCTTAAAGATGACGTGGATGACGGAGCAGGTTTATCCAAGCCTACTTTTTATGGGAAATGCAGCTCACAGTTTAAATCCTATTGCGGCGCAAGGTTTTAATTTGGGGCTCCGGGATGTAGAAACGTTACGCCGTATTTTAACAGCAAAACCGCATCAACCCGTGAGTGAGTCGCTGATGGACTATAAGACAAAAAGACAGCGCGATCAACGCATTACCCGTTATTATACCCATGGACTTAGTGAGTTATTTTCTAAAGAAGGCCGGTGTTTAGGGCATTTGCGTGGTTTAGGGTTGTTGGGACTTGATGCACTGGGTCCCGTGCGCCGGATTTTTGCTAAACAGGCGATGGGGGTAGCAGGATGAACCAACAGTTTGATGTCATCGTGGTGGGTGGTGGCATGGTGGGAGCAGCTTTTGCTTGTGCTTTATTGGCCACAGACTTGCGTATTGCCATTGTGGATCACCATCCTCTGGGTGCAGCGTGGAATGAAGATGAGCGCGCCTTGCGGGTTTGTTCACTTAACCGGGCCTCTCGACAGTTTTTAGACAACCTGGATGTTTGGTCTACCATGTGTGATATGCGGGTTAGTCCGTTTACTAAAATGCATGTATGGGACTACATGGGTAAGGGTTATATTGACTTTGATAGTGATAGCGTGGGTTATGCTGAGTTAGGTCATATTGTGGAAAACGATGTAACGCAACATGCCTTGTTGAGCAAACTTTCTCAGGCAAAACAAGTGACGCTTTTGCCCTCTACGGAATTACACAGTTTGCGTTTTACCAAAGATAAAGCTGAAGTGCAAACGAAGCAAGGTGATATTTTTACAGCTTCGTTGGTGGTGGGTGCCGATGGTGCGCGCTCTTGGGTGCGTGAGCAAGCCCATTTGCCCATGACGTCTTGGGAATATGATCAAAGCGCTGTGATAACGCGTATTAAAACAGAATATCCCCACGGAAAAACAGCTTGGCAACGTTTTTTACCCTCAGGGCCTTTAGCCTTTTTACCCATGGAGGATCCCCATGAAAGCGCTGTCGTTTGGTCCACATCCCCCGAAGAAGCTGAACGTCTTATGGCTTTAGATGCGGAGCTTTTTTGTAAGGCCTTAGGGCTTGCCTTTGAGTTTAAGCTGGGGGCTGTATCCCATGCGGTTTCGCCGTTGAGTTTTCCTTTGCAAATGCGCCATGTGAAACATTATGTAAAACCACAGTTAGCTTTAATTGGCGATGCTGCCCACACTATTCACCCTTTAGCGGGGCAAGGCGCTAATTTAGGTTTAATGGATGCAGCAACCCTTGCCGATGTATTACAGCAGGGTTTAGCACGCAATGAGCCTCTGGGAAGTTATGAATTATTACGGCGTTATGAGCGTTGGCGCAAAGGGCAAACCTTGGCAATGATAGCCACCATGGAAGCCTTTAAACGTCTATTTAGCAACAGTCACCCCGCATTAGTTTGGCTGCGCAACAGCGGATTACAAATTACCGATAGGTTGTCTTTTATAAAACCTTGTATTTTGCGACAAGCCATGGGGCTTAGCTCGGACTTACCGCGGTCAGCTAAAATGCGCTGGGATTAGGGTTTAGAATAACCTCTAGATGCTAAAAAGCGCGTGAGATTTCTGATGTCAGTCTCGGTGAACGCCAAACCTAACTTTGTGCGGCGCCATAAAATATCTTCAGCAGTTTGTGCCCATTCTTCTTGGCATAAATAATCAATTTCAGCTTCATATAAACCGTGCCCTAAGGTCTGGCCTAAATGTTGAATTTTAGAGCAACCGGCTAAAAAGTCTTCGCATAAACTGCCATAACTTTTTGCGTAGCGATGAACTAATGCTTCCGGCAAAAAAGGGTAGCGTTGATGTAACTCAAAAACAAAATCAGGCAGGCTTTGAATATCACCGCCGGGCAAAGGAAAGTCTAGCGTGTGGTTTGAGTTGAGCTCTGGAAAAAATGGGGTTAACTTATTCAGGGCATCTTGTGCGAGTTGGCGATAAGTGGTGAGTTTTCCTCCCCAGATTTGTAATAAGGGCGCATCGTCTTTTTCATGCTGTAATTCAATTTGATAGTCTCGGGAAATAGCGCTAGCTTTTTTTTGTTTTTTGGGTAGTAGTGGTCTTACTCCACTGAATGTCGTTAGTATATTTTTGCTGGTTATTTTTTTAGCAAAATATTGGTTGTAGAGTTGGCATAAATAATCAATTTCTTTTTGGCTGCATTGTGCTTTGCCAGGGTCTCCGTTATAAGTAACTTCTGTGGTGCCGAGCAATAAATATTTTTCATGAAAGGGAATAACGAAAACAATGCGTTTGTCGGTGTGTTGTAATAGATAGGCATCATTGCTTTCATAGGTTTTAGGGATAATTAAATGGCTGCCTTTAATGAGTGTGAGGCGTTTTTGGTTAGTGTTTTCTAGCACGTGATCATTAATCCTATCTGCCCAGGGGCCTGCAGCATTAACGAGTGCTTTTGCTTTGATGGTTGCACCATTGCTCAAGGTTAATTTCCAACCTTCCCTGCACCGGTGAGCTTTTTGACAGCCACGATAATTATAAATATCAGCACCAAATTTTTTGGCACCCAACGCGTTAGCAATGACAAGGCGTGTATCATCGGCATAGCAATCACTGAAGACAAAACCTTTACGGTAATTTTTTTCAAGTGGATAAAAGGCGGGGTGTTGCTCTCGTGAAAGGGTATGCGACGTTGCTAAAAGGTGACTTTTGGCTAGCTGATCATAAATCCAAAGTCCTGCGCCAATCAGCCAGCGTGGGCGTGATTGCGCACCACAGGGTACAATAAAAGCTTGGGGCTGGACGAGGTGTGGTGCTTTTTTTAATAAAATATCACGTTCTCGCAACGCCTTTTTTACTAAACCGATATGGCCTTGTTCTAAATAACGTAAGCCGCCATGAATCAATTTGCTACTGTAAGAGGAGGTGCCACTGCCCAAATCAGCCCGCTCTGCTAAGAAAACCCGTAGGCCTTTTTGAGCGGCTTCTAAGGCAATACCACAACCATTAATGCCGCCACCAATGATGGCAATATCGTAAGTAGGAGTCATAGGGATGTCTCAACTGAGCAAATCGGCGTAATCACTAAAAATACTGTCTACTCCTAATGTTAGCAGTATTTTGGCAGAAGGTTTATGGTTCACGGTATAAGCTAATAATTGATAGTTGTGAGCTTTGATCTCAGCAATTCTCTCAGCGGTCAATAGCGATGCTGCCACGTGTATGCTGTAACAATGTAGAGCTTGAGCGGTTTTTTGCCATTGTTGATGCCAGCTATCCATGAGTAAGCCTAAGGGTTGCGTGCTGTCTTGTTGTTGCACGTGTTTTAACATGTCCCAATTAAAACTGGAAATAATACGAGGCCGTGCTTGCCAATATTTTTTTATTAAGCGTAGGCTTAGTTCTGCAAGCAAGGGTAATTGTGATACATGGTTGGGTTTGAGCTCAATATTAATGCCTAGATTTAAAGGCGCCAAGGCAATGAGTAAAGATTCAAAACTGGGAATGCGTGCTTGATGATAACGCGTATCAAAAAAGCTGCCGGCATCGAGTTGCTGCAAATCTTTCCAGGTGGTGAGGGCTATTTCTCCTTGGCCATTGGTTGTGCGTTCTAGGGTTTCATCGTGAAAGATAACCGGTACATTATCAGCCGTGAGGGTGACATCAAATTCTACCCAGCGCGCACCTAAGGCCTGCGCTTTTTTCATCGCAATCAGCGTATTTTCTGGGGCCTGTGCGCTGGCACCGCGATGGGCAATCAACGGGGGAAGTGTCAGTGGCAATTTTGCGTTGTTGCTCAATGATTCTGTGCCATTAGCTCAAACTCAAACTGTTTGAAGCTGCCAGTACAAAAAAGTAGCTGGGTAAGCGTGGCTTGGTATTCTTTTTCACTGTCTAATAAATGAATGGTATCGCCGGTTTTATAAGGAAACTTAAAGGTGATGATGGAGGCTTTTTGTTTTAGCCTTTCATTGCTGGGTAACAGCAGACTGCGCATAACATTGCCTTTTTGATGGCCACCCACATAAAGACAAGTATCAATAGCAGTACCATGGGTGGCAATAACTTGTATACCAAAGTGGCACTTGCAATGGCCTTCACTGCGAACCCAACGAATAGTGCCGATGGCCCAGGAGGTGTCCTGTTTGAGTTGTGAGGGTTGTAAACCTACCAGCTCGCCAGGCTGAATAATATGGTGAGGACGTTCTGTGGCACAAACGCCAAAGCCTGTGGGACTAATATCTAAAAGAGAGACGTTTTCGATGCCATAGTGGACTTTTTTGCTTGAGTTGTCGGCCCCTAGGCCGTCTTGTTTGTTGGCAGGGGGTTTATGCATCATTTTCCAGACGGGGTCGTGGTTTGATGTGCTTGTCTCTTTAACCGGTGCGTTATCTAACTCGCTGTACTGTAACTGCAAGTTGGATGGATTGGTTGTTTCTTCTTCAGTGGCATGAGGTTCTGTTTGTGTTGCAGGTTGATTTTTTGTATGGATAAAAAAATGTGTAGCCGATAAGCCTAAGGATAACGCGTAGGGTTTTGGGGTTTTTAATTGTGTGCGTGGAAAGGCGCGGGCAGAGGCTTGTAGTTTTCCATCGTCATCTAAATAGGTGAAAATGCGAGGCGTAGGTTCTCGCCAGGCTTGGTGAAGTTGTAATAGTAAGTGAGCAGGGAGCTTGGGCATATGCACTTCATCGGTTTGTATGGTGACATCTTCTTGCTCGGGATGTTCGAGTAATGGCTCTACATGCAGTGCGAGGTTCTTGGTGTCTAAGGTATGGTGGTGTTCGCTATGTGTTGCTTGGAATGCTTGATAAGAGAGGGCATGATCCACGCGGGGGTCTATCACAAATAAATCTTTTTTATGGCCAGGATAATGGATATCAGCCAATGATGACCAAGATTCTAATACCGTAAATAAATGCCGAATGCATTGGCGTTGAATGCGGGAAGGATTACTGCTAGCCAATAATAAAATACGTTTATAGGCTTCAGTAATATTGGTTTTCTTGCGAAAGCGGAGGTGTTCATCACACAGGTGCTTATCTTGTATGTTTTGTTGCACAGCTAAGCTATACAAGTGGTGAATATTTTTCCACAAGTGAGTGGGTGGTATGAAGTAAGCTAATTTAGTACGTAGATAGGTGTGACTGAGTAAGGTTAATGCGCGATAAATGGCCAGGCTGAGGCTGGCATCATCTAAGGCTTTCTGGGTGAGGTTTGTTTCGGCCAGCTTTTGGTAACGGCTGGCCAGATGCAGCTCTAATGCATCAGCTTGGGCGGTGTTTTGTGCAGAAAAGGGTTCTTGGGCGTGTTCAGGACTTAGCGCCGCAAGGTCTAACTGTTCACAAATCCACCGAACCTGTTCAAACAAGCGTTCCAACACCTCAAGTTGTTCACGAGATGTGCAGGATAGGGTTTGAGTATGCGTTAAAGCTTCGCTCAAAGCCTTTGCAAAGGCTTTGAGGTTGGCTTTGGGTAGGTCATCTATCCATTGCTGTAAGGTTTTTAAGGTAAAAATAGTGGTATCTCGCTTACTGATGTTGAACGTAGGTTACTGTAATTATATCAGGAAATTTTAGCAGGCCCATAAAAATATTGGTTGACAAATGAACATTATACGGCTTATTATTGGGCAAATCATGTCCTGTTTGGGCGTAAAGTCAACAATAATTGTCGAAAGAGAGTTTATTATGCCAAGTGTTTCCCTGGAAAATCTATTGGAAGATCATACTATTGACGGTAAAAAATTAAAGTATGTGGAGCGCTTACAAGTATTGGATAATTTGCTTAAGGCAATAGGCGGTGATGATGCGCTTAAGGATCAAACTAAATTTGCAATCAGTCAGTTTGAAATTGATGACGAGTACACTGTGAGCGTGCTGGCGCAGGAGTCCCTTGAGAACAAAGAGAGTCCTCGTAAGATGATGAACCTAGCAGAGATTTTTAGGCGCTTGGCACCGGAATCTTATCGGGTGCACGCTTTCTTACAAGCCGATAAAAAAATTGAGGATGATGAAGCCTTAATTAAGTTTCGAAAGCTGTTCGAGAATATTATTATGCCCATTGCTTCTCGAAAAGAGAATGCCCCCTTACGCCACAAAGGATTTTTTAATTTAGCTGATGAGAGAGAAACAACTGGGCTAAATAATATTGCTCATTTGGCTTTTGGTGATAGAGTTCCCAAAGCCATGCGAAAGGACCTTGCAGCTGCGCCAGAAAAAGACTATCTGCCTGTTCCTATAAGGTATTTTATGACGGCTGCTGGAACCTACATGAGTGACGTTAGTAATGACGATAGCAACATCATGGATATGTTATTCCACTCTTCTTCTATGGATAATATTCAAACTTTTTATCTCAGGGAAATACAAACCTATCGCGAAGCCTATGACATAGATGTAAAAACGGTCAATAAGACGTTTCAAGAGAACCAGAGGGCGTTGACCAATATGAAATACTCAAACGAAGCGCAGAGCAAAATCACTATCCCCTATGGCGCAGCAATGGCGTTTTTATTTAGCCAACAGATTGAAAAATCTGATCAGCGCTTAATTTATTTAGTGTTTAATGCCGAAAGTGATGATGTATTAAAGGATATTGTTGTTGATAAAACAAAACGCAATAAAAATACAAACAGCCCTGGCCACAAGGTCAAGATAAAACAGCTTGCCATGAAGATTCGTGCTCTTGCCCCTGGAAGAGCGCAGGAAGTGGCCAAATTATATAAGCAGAAAAATAAAAACGAGGCTAAGACCGCTAAAGAAGAGCTTAAGAATGATTATAAGGCTGCAAGCACAACCCCCGCGCTATTGGTAAATTAACGCGTGCCAACAATTGCTTGAAGAACCGCTGTAAACATCGTACCATGGACGCATTGTCGACGTCAGGGTAAATGAATATGGCCACCTACAGCACCAATGAGTTTCGTTCCGGATTAAAAATTTTGATAGATGGTGACCCTTGTAGCATCATCGAAAATGAGTTTGTTAAACCCGGCAAAGGGCAAGCCTTTAACCGGGTTAAAATCCGCAACCTTAAAACGGGGCGTGTTTTAGAGCGCACCTTTAAGTCTGGCGAGACGGTGGAAGCGGCTGATGTCATGGAAGTGGACATGCAGTACCTATATAGTGACGGCGAAATGTGGCATTTCATGCACCCGGATTCTTTTGAACAGTACAGTGCTGACCAAAAGGCCATGGGTGATACGGCGCAGTGGATTAAAGAACAGGACGCCTGCACAGTCACGCTTTATAACGATGCGCCTTTGAATGTGGTGCCGCCTAACTTTGTTGCGCTTAAAATTACCGAGACAGACCCAGGGCTCAAAGGTGATACAGCCAGTGGCGGTAGTAAACCGGCAACGTTGGAAACCGGTGCAGTGGTGCGTGTTCCTTTATTCATTCAGCGCGATGAACTCATCAAAGTAGACACTCGCACGGGCGAATACGTCTCTCGTGTCAAAGAGTGATTGGAAACCACAAGCCTCTTTAGCGACATTAAAAAAGCGCGCCCGCCTCTTGCAAAAAATACGCGATTTTTTTAAAGCGCGTCAGGTGTTGGAGGTGGAAACGCCCCTGTTAGGAGCGGCACCCGTTGCTGATCCCCACTTATCTTCTTTTTCTGTGGTATCAAAAGACACGTCCAGTTTTCGCTATTTACAAACTTCCCCCGAATATGCGATGAAGCGTCTGTTAGCGGCGGGTAGTGGCGATATTTTCCAATTAGGTAAAGCCTTTCGCCATGAGGAGATGGGGCGTTATCATCATGGCGAATTTACTCTGTTGGAGTGGTATCGTTTGGGGTTTGATCATCATCAATTGATGGATGAAATGGATGTGTTTTTGCAGGCGATGCTTGGGACTAAGCCTGCCCTGCGTTTTACCTACGCAGAACTTTGTGAAAAATTTCTAGGATTAAATCCGCACGTTGCATCCAAACAAGCTCTAACAAATTGCTTTTTGCACTTGAATGTTGTACCCATGCAAGGCATGGCTGATAGCTATGAGGAAGGGTTGGAATTTTTATTTACCGAAAAAGTAGAGCCAGCATTGGCTGCTTTTTCCGAACCTGTGTTTATTTATGATTATCCCAAGGCCTTTGCAGCGTTAGCAAAAATCAATCAACAAACACAATGTGCTGAGCGTTTTGAAGTCTATTACCAAGGTGTGGAATTGGCCAATGGCTTTCACGAATTAACTGATGCTAAAGAACAGCGTGCACGCTTTGAAGAAAACCAACAACAGCGTCGGCGTTTAGGCTTGTCTGCCGTTCCTTTGGATGAAGACTTACTCGCGGCCCTTGAGCACGGATTACCGGCTTGTGCCGGGGTTGCTTTAGGGGTAGATAGGTTGCTGATGTTGATGCTTTCGTTGCCTCATATTCATGAGGTGATGGCATTTGCTGTGAAATGAGGTCTGTATTTCCGCCCCTTATATTATCCTAAAATCAGCAGTTAAATCACGTTTTTGGCGATAACATCTTGATTCATCTAAGAAAACAAAAAAAGTCTCCATCACCAATAAGGGTGAACTAGAACGATGTGCCAGTGGCACATTGCAGTCTGGTGAGCGCGAGGACAGGATGTCCGAGCTGGGACTGATAAGAACAAGAGCCTTGCGACAGGATGTCTGTCGCAGTCATTGCTTATTTCTCTTTTTAGTTTCCTTATCTAAATCAATCTGTTACACCAAAAAGACGCGATTTGCTGCTGATTTTAGGATTATGAAAATTAGTATATTGAACACTAATTTTCATGAAAAAATCTATATGATCCTTGACATATGGGCTAATAATGATGAAAATTAGTATAAAGCATACTAATTTTCATCATTATGTTACTAGAAAGAACACATCATATTCAACAAATTCATCACGGTTTTGAAGTGTGCCCCATTGTAGCCATTCTGGGGCCTCGCCAATGTGGTAAGACGACCTTGGCGCGCGATTACGCTAATCATCGGCAGATTCCTAAAAGTAATTATTTTGACTTAGAAGACCCTGATGATATACGTCGTTTAGAACAGCCCATGAATACGCTATCATCTTTGACAGGCCTCATTGTTATTGATGAAATTCAACGGCGTTCTGAGTTATTTCCTGTTTTGCGAGTTTTAGCGGATAAGCCTGAATTCACGGGGTATTTTATTATCTTAGGCAGCGCTTCACGGGAGTTGATTGCACAATCCTCTGAAAGTTTGGCAGGGCGTATTATCTACTTAGAATTAACCCCTTTTAATTACTTAGAGACAGGCGATACTCAGCGGCTCTGGTTGCAGGGTGGCTTCCCCGCAGCCTATTTAGCAAAAAATGAAAAGGCAAGCTTTCTGTGGCGTAAAAATTATATTAAGACTTACTTAGAGCAGGATATTCCCAATTTAGGTATCCGTATACCGGCACCACAACTATTACGCTTTTGGATGATGTTAGCTCACTATCACGGTAATATTTTTAATGCATCAGAGATTGCTAGATCATTAGGCCTCAATTATAAAACAGTACAGTCTTATTTGGATATATTATCAGGTACCTTTATGGTGCGGCAGTTGCAGCCTTGGCATGAAAATATTAATAAACGGCAGGTGCGTTCAAAAAAAATTTATTTTCGTGATAGTGGGTTATTCCATGCCTTACTTAATATTGCTGATAAGCAACAGATCTTGGTGCATCCTAAATTGGGTTGTTCTTGGGAAGGCTTTGCACTAGAGGAGATTGCTCGTTTTTATGAACGCTTGGAGGGACACTGTTTCTTTTGGGCGATTCATCAAACAGCAGAACTTGATTTATTAGTTTTTTATCAGGGAAAACGCATAGGGTTTGAATTTAAATTTGCCGATGCGCCCACGCTAACAAAATCCATGCATAGTGCTATGGAATTATTAACGTTAGACCAACTATATGTCATTTATCCTGGGCAAAACCAATACGCATTGACAGAGAAAATTACGGTGAGCAGTTTACCCCTATTTTTTGCAGCCAAACAGGATAGTTGATGGCCTGCGTCCAGGCCCTATATTTCTCACGCTAAACGTGTTCAGTGGCCTTACAGTAAGTTTCCTTCACACAAAGTGCTAATACAAAAGCAATGACCACAGCTGCAGGCATTATCATCATGGCGCGTTGAAAATCAGCGATAGAATATATTGCAATGCCGTGTAGCCGTTTGTGCTCCCAACCGATACTCATGAGCCAACCAAAAAAAGGCTGAAATAAGGCGCCACCACCGATAGTGCTGATGGAAATAACGCTGATAGCCGTAGCGGTAATGCGTCGTGGGTTGCTTTCTGCCACCAGAGGATAACTGATAACTTGCGTGCTGGTGATAAAACCTAAGCTTAAAAACAACAGTGTAAGTTCTGTAAAGCTTAAATTGGGTAAATACATAATAGCCAAGAGATTGGCGAAGGTCAGCATGGCGCCTATGAGCATGGGTGGTTTTCTGCGACCCAACCTATCAGAAATAAAACCCATTAAAGGGGAGCCAATGGTTGTTCCTAAGAAAATCATACTGGCGATGATGGAAGCTTTTTCTCGATTTAAACCATGTACTTGTGACAGATATAGACTTCCCCAAAGCGCACCGAGTAAGAAAATAGGTAAATTCATTAAAGAGGTATAAACGCCAGCAAACCAATTCTTCAATGTCCCATAAGAGGCTTTAAGTGACGTGGAAAGCTTTAAGGCGTCTTCAGTTTGGACGGGTTCCACATAACCGTCAGGTGCATTTTTTATAAAGATAGCCATTAAGGCTAGAATAAAAATGCCAAAAGCCACATCAACATAAAGTGTTTTCAATAAGCCGATGTGTGCGACTAACAGGGTAAAAGGCGTCTGTGCGACCATGCCACCGAGCATGGCCATGGTGACGATAAGCCCGCTCACTAAGGCCATGCGCTGTGGAGGAAACCAACGGGTTGCCAGGCGAACGCTGCTTAGAAAACAAAAGGCGCTACCAACACCCGATAGAAAACGATAAAAAGCAGCAAGTGTTAAATCAGTGGACTGTGACAAGAGGAAAATGCCCAATACACAAATGGACATGGTGATGAGAATAAGTTTTTTAGTGGAAAACCTATCTAACAGTATGCCTGCGGGAATCAGGAAAATAATGTTGGAAATAAAGTAGCTGGAGGACAAAACCCCAAGTTCTGTTGCATCTACATGAAAGCGTTGCATGAGTTGTGCATCGATAGAATTAAACATATTCAATTGAATAAATTCATAAAAGAAAAAGAGTGCCGCGACAAAGACCACAAGCCAAGCGCGCTTGCTTCCTTGCTGAGGATGGGCTGCTGTTTTTATGGGTTGTTCTGCTTGAGTCATGATAGTACCTTAATGGGAATGAAGATGCTGACAATGGGTTTCTTTGGCAAAGGTGATAGCGACTAAACTGACCAGAAAAGCGATAGGCATTAATGCGAGTGCGCGCATAAAGTCAGCGTGTGCGTAGATGTGAACACCATTGACGATAGTGCCATCCCAACCGAGATCCATGAGCCAACCGAAGAAAGGCTGTGCAATGCCGGCGCCACCCATGATGAGTAGAGAGGCTAACCCCAAGGATGCAGCAGTATAGCGTTTCTCAACACATTCATTAATAGCAGGATAAGCAATAATCTGCGTGCTGCTGAATAAGCCCAAGAGAAAGAATAAGCTGATAACGCTGAGCAAATTTAACCCTTTCACATACATGAGAATTAATGTAGTGGCCAAAGATAACAATGTGCCTAATAGCATGGGGAATTTACGACGACCGAGGCTATCGGAAAGCCAACCGACGATGGGGGAACCCACCACCGTGCCGAGATAAAGAGCATCGGCGGCATAAGAGGCTTGTAAGGCGGTGAAATGATAAACTTGTGTTAAGTATAAGGTTATCCATAGTGCACCTAATACCATGATAGGTAAATTTAATAGGCTTGTATAAATGCCATAGAGCCAGACATGAATATGGCCGAACGCATAGCGAAGGCTATCAGTAAAGGGGGTGGAGCTATCAGGCAATGCGCCGTAATTATCCTTTGGGTTTTTAGGGGTGTCTTTTACGAATAAAATCACCAGAGCAAAAATAGCAAGGCCCAAAAAGCCATTTAAGAACATGGCGGTACGCCAATTATGTAGTTTTGCAACCAAAAGGGTTAAGGGGGTTTGAGCCACCATGCCGCCAGCCATGGCCATGGTGACAATTAAGCCCACCACCAGTGCCATGCGCTTGGGTGGGAACCACCGAGAAGCGAGCACCAGGCAGCTTAAAAAGCAAAAGGCGTTAGACAAGCCTGCCATGAAATGTGCCAGCGCTGCAACCCAGAAATAAGGGGCCGCACCAAACAGAAAAGCACCCCCTACGGCAAAAACCATCCCGATAAGGATAACTTTTTTGGTAGAAAAGCGATCTAAAATCAAGCCAGAAGGAAAGAGTAATAACACATCCGCTAATAAATAAGTGGCTGACAAGTTGCCTAAATGTTGCGCGTTTAGGTGAAAGGTGCGCATTAGCTCAGCACTGATGGCATTGAACATATTCATTTGAATAAATTCATAAAAGAAAAATAGAGCGGCTGAAAAGACCACCAGCCAAGGCATCCAGCTTGGTTGGGGGGGATAAGTCGTTTCTACTGAAGAGGTGTCTGAGCGCATCAAGATAGGTTCTCCAATTGTATAAAAAGCGATTAAAGCGGACGCGTTGCTGTTCAGCACATGAGCCATGCGCAGCTAAGCAAGGTTACAACGTGCTGATAGTGCCGACATTCTATGAAAATTTGACAACTTTGAACAGGAATTTTTGGCATCATTTTTGTATTTTGTAAATATTTGGTGTGTTTTAGGGTGTCGACGCATTGACGAATAGCGATGAATTTTACGCGTTGGCTTCGAAAATTTACCAAACAAAAAGCCAAAAAATTTTAAAAAAATCATATGGTTAGGTGATTTCTATGGCGTCATGGTTGCGTAAAATTTTGTGTGTGTTGGGGGTGTGTGGTTTTAGTGCCTCAGCACAGGCGGGGTTACTTAATTTGGCACAAGTGCCCTTATTTGTCACTCAGACAGCATCACCCTTGGTGATGTTGGTGCTTAGTCGTGACCATGTTTTGTATTATGAAGCCTATAACAATGCTTCAGACTTGGATGGTGATGGCACGCTAGACATTCGTTTTAATCCTAACTTTGAGTATTACGGTTATTTTAATTCCAGTCGTTGTTATTCCTATAGCAGTAATAGGTCTAGATTTAACCCTCAAGAAGAGACTAGCGGTAGTGATTATCGTTGCTCAGGTAATCGTTGGAGCGGTAATTTTCTCAATTACTTAACCACCAGCCGCATGGATGCACTGCGCAAGGTGCTTTATGGTGGCTTTCGTGATGAAGATACACAAAGCAGGACGGTTTTGGAACGTTCTCATGTGCCTCAAGATGGTCACAGTTGGGGGATGGAATATAAAGATGTTGCTACCGATGGATACAATATTGCTGACTACACGCCTTTAAGCTTACCGACAGGTGGTAACCGTCATTTATTTGCCAATACTACCTTGCTTATTGGCGATGGTCAGCCGTTATTGCGTGTTTTACAAAATGAATCTCATCGCATTTGGGAATGGGTGAGCATTGAGCGCCCTGTGGCGGGCAATAGACTAGAACATGGTGGTAATGGGCCCATTGTTAGTCCTACCGACTATGTGGTGCGTGTACGGGTATGTCGTAATGGCCGATTGGAGGCTAATTGTCAGCAATACCCTAGCGGTCATTACAAACCAGTGGGATTGCTACAGAAGTTTGGCGAAAATAATAGCATGAAATTTGGTTTGCTAACGGGTTCTTATACGAAAAATTTATCGGGGGGGGTGCTACGTAAAACGGTTAGCGCTTTCACCGATGAAATCAATCCCGGTACTGGACAATTTACCAGTGTAGTGGGGATTGCAAAAACTATTGATAGATTAATGGTGACAGGCTTTAGTGGCTATTACATGCATGAGTCTAATTGTGGATTTATTTTTACGCGCAGCATTGTGGAGGGCGAATGTCGTTCTTGGGGAAATCCCTTGGCAGAAATGATGTATGAAGCTGTGCGTTATTTTGCGGGCAAAGGTTCACCCACGGCGGCTTATCATTACGGTGGGGGTGGCGATGATGGGGCACTTGGTCTGCCTTTACCCGCTTGGCAAGACCCTTACGCCAACAATAATAACCCTTATTGCGCCAAGCCTAATTTGTTGGTGATCAGTGGAACCAGTCCCACTTACGACTCTGATCAATTACCGGGTAGCGCGTTTGGAAGTTTTTCTGGGGATCTATCGCCTAGTTTAAATGTTTCGACCTTGGCAAATACCATTTGGAATACAGAAATTGGCGCATCGGGACTTTACTTTATTGGGCAATCGGGGACAACGTATGATGGCGCACCCAGCGCAAAAACGGTAACAAGTTTTAGTAATATTCGAGGTTTAGTGCCTGAAGGTCCCACTAAAGAAGGTAGCTATTATTCAGCCTCTGTAGCCCATTATGGTGCTACCAATGATGTAAATAGCGCCGAGGGCGACCAAAAAATTAATTCTTTTATGGTCGGCCTGGCTTCACCGTTACCTGAAATTAAAATTGCAGTAGGCAGTAATACGGTTACCTTTGTGCCTTTTGCTAAGTCTGTTGCCGGTAGTGGCATTGATGGCGCTGAAGGTGAGTTTCAGCCTACTAATACCATCGTCGATTTTTATGTGGAATCTTTAACGGCAACCACAGGTTCATTTCGTATTAATTTTGAAGATGCGCAACAAGGCGCTGACCATGACATGGATGCCATTGCACGTTTTGAATACGTGGTGAATCCTGATGATACGCTGACTATTACGATGACCAGCCTTTATGCGGCCGGTGGTATTATTCAGCATATGGGATATATTATTTCTGGGACAACAGCCGATGGGACTTATCTAGAAGTGCGTGATATTGACACATCAGCCGGTAGCGATGTGGATTATTTTTTAGATACACCGCCGGGGCAAGGGCCAGGTGGGACATGGAATGATGCAACTGCCCTACCGTTGGTGGCAACACGAACCTTTACGCCCAGCAGCAATCCTGCAGCCTCTATCTTAAAGAATCCATTGTGGTATGCGGCAAAATGGGGTGGTTTTAAAGATAAAAATGCCAATGATATTCCTGATGATGCTAGCGAATGGGATTTAGACGGTGATGGTGTGCCTGATACGTATTTCTCCGTGATAAGTCCTCTCAGTTTAGAAACTAAATTAACCAAAGCGTTAAATGAAATTTTAGAACGTTCCAGTACAGCGTCTGCCAGCGCATTGAATAGTGCTGCACTCACCAGCCAGAGCCGTGTTTATCAAGCGATTTTTAACACCAAAGATTGGTCGGGGCAACTGCTGTCTTTTCCTTTGGATCCCAATACAGGCGATGTTGTGACCACGGGTTCTGCTGACAAAGGTGCTGAGTGGGATTCAGGTGTTGAAATTACCGCACAAAACTATGATACCGGCCGTGAGATTGTCACCTATAAACCTTCTACCAGCCGAGGTATTCCTTTTCGTTGGACGACCTCTGGGTTGAATGCGCTTGATAGCAGCCAAATGGCAGCATTAAATACTAACCCTGATACCAGCAGTAGCGATAGCTATGGGGCGGACCGTTTAAATTACCTTCGCGGTAAGATGGCAAACCCCAGTGGAATCACCTTTCGTTCGCGAGACTCCAGCTTAGGTGATATTGTTAATTCACAAATTTTATATGTAGGGCCTCCCACTTTTCCTTATCGTGATACTTGGCCCAGTGGTTCAGCTGAAAATACGTCACCCTATTCAACGTTCAAAAACGATAATAAAAACCGGACA
Source organism: Gammaproteobacteria bacterium (assembly GCA_965230455.1). Classification (GTDB taxonomy): domain Bacteria; phylum Pseudomonadota; class Gammaproteobacteria; order CBDDKY01; family CBDDKY01; genus CBDDKY01. The sequence goes on along the minus strand of CBDDKY010000003.1, from coordinate 191,198 downwards.
AAGTTTCTGGTGGTCGGCGCCAATGATGGCATGTTGCATGTCATTGATGCATCCAATGGGCGAGAAATTTATGCTTACGTGCCCAGCAAGGTTTATCCTCTTTTAAGTCAATTGACTTCACAGGATTACCAGCATTTATATTATGTGGATGGCTCACCCAATGCGGTAGATGCCTATGTTAGTGGTGCCTGGCGAACGATGTTAGTGGGCGGTTTAAATCGTGGTGGGCAATTAATTTATGCTTTGGATATCACAGACCCCAGCGGTTTTACAGAAAGCAATGCTAACAATATTGTGAAATGGGAATTTACTGATGCCGATGATGCGGATTTAGGGTATAGCTATTCACAACCGGCCATTGTGCGTTTGGCTGATGGACGTTGGGCGGCTATTTTTGGTAATGGTTATAACAATACAGAAACCGATGGAAATACCAGTACCACTGGGAACGCTGTGTTATACGTGGTTAATTTAGTGGACGGTAGCCTCATTAAGAAATTTGATACTGGTGTAGGAAGTAGCGCTGACCCACTGTCACAAGGCAGGCCCAACGGCTTAAATACGCCGGCTGTTGCCGATGTGGATGGTGATTTTATCGCAGATTATGTTTATGCTGGGGATTTATTTGGGAATTTGTGGAAATTTGATTTGCGCAGTACCACAGCGTCCAGTTGGGCTATTGTACCTGGTGGTAACCCTCTATTTGTCGCCAAAGACGCCAACAATATTCGCCAACCCATTACCTCACAGCCTAATCTGTCTCGTGTAGCAAGCCACCCCAGTTATTTGCGGGTGTATTTTGGTACAGGCAAATATTTAGAACCCGATGATAAAGATATTAATTTAGCCACTACGCAAACCTTTTATGGCGTAGTGGATGATTTGACTAATCCTGTGACAGGGCGCTCTGTGTTATTGCAACAACACATTCTGTCAGAGATAAGCATCAGTGGTGATTTATATCGCATTACCAGCGATGCCAGCCTGCAGAATGCTCATAAGGGTTGGTATATGGATTTGCAGTTCGGTAATGCGGTAACGGGCGAGCGCCAGGTGAGTAATTCTGTGTTGCGAGGCAACCGGATTATTTTTACCACGCTTATTCCCTCAGAAGATATTTGTGAGTTTGGTGGTGATGGTTGGCTCATGGAGCTGACGGCAAAGGACGGTAGCCGCGTCAATGAGCCCACGTTGGATACCAATAACGATGGTGTGGTGGATGAGAATGACTTGGTGACGTATAATAGTGCCCAGGTGGCCGTCAGCGGTAAGAAATCTGATGTTGGCATTATTCCAACGCCCGGTATCGTGTCCAAAGGTGATATTGAATACAAATATACTCCAGGTTCCAGTGGTAACTTAGGGGTGACCCGTGAAAGCGCGGGGGCACCTGAATCTAGGCAGTCGTGGCGACAGCTTCGCTAGCGCCTATAAATTTTTCAGTAGGATAGTTCCCCATGTTTAAAAAATTAGATAAAAAATACGTCAGTGAGACGGATAAATTTTTAGCAGCCCTCAATGAACGTTTTGGTTTTAAAGCCGAAAGTCAGCAGGTTGAAATCAAAAAACATGAGCGCGTCAATAAATTACGGGACAATAAAGACGCTCGTGACGACCTAGATTTGCTATAATACAGAGACAGTTCTCGCAGGGGTAGTTTTTACATTGCCTCTAATTATCTTAGGGAGATGTCTCATGAGATTTTCACTATTCATCATAGGATTAACGCTTGTTTTGTCTGCGTGCTCCAATAGCAGCGCGCCCAGCAATCAAGCCATCGGTACAGGGCTTGGCGCTGTGGCCGGCGGCTTGGTGGGTAGCCAGTTTGGTAGTGGCGTAGGTCAAACGGCAGCTACCATCTCAGGTGCTGCGGTAGGTGGTGTTGTGGGCAATCAAGTCGGTAAAAACCTTGATGAATCCAATCAGTAAAACATAAGCGTGAAAAATCTCGGGAGCGAACGGCGATTCAAGGGGCGCGAGCGCGCGCTCCCCTGAAACCTAAAATCCCCACGCGATAGGTTGGCAATTCCCAGCGCGTATCTACTGCAAAAATCTTGAATTGTCAACAGGCCCTAGTTAAACCTAAAATCAGCAGTTAAATCACGTTTTTGGTGATAACATCTTAATTCATCTAAGAAAACAAAAAAAGTCTCCATCACCAATAAGGGTGAACCAGAACGATGTGCCAGTGGCACATCGCAGTCTGGTGAGCGCGAGGACAGGATGTCCGAGCTGGGACTGATAAGCACAAGAGCCTTGCGACAGGATGTCTGTCGCAGTCATTGCTTATTTCTCTTTTTAGTTTCCTTATCTAAATCAATCTGTTACACCAAAAAGACGCGATTTACTGCCGATTTTAGGTTAAAGCTAGCAGGAGTGGCTGTTCGCTAGTTGTTATTGCGGTTGAGTTGACTTATCGTTGCAAAATGCTTACATTTACAATCAGCAGTCGCTGACCGCTGTCTTTTTGTTTCTGGTAACAAAGTATAATGGGGAAAATTGAATGAAATTATCAACAGGGAATTTTTTAGGTGCAGCTGTGCTCGTTTCAGCAGTGGCACTCGCCGGTTGTAGTACGACAGGCACAACCACGCAACACGGTGTACAAGTAACACCTACAGCAGGCAAGATTAACTTGACTACTAACGATCCTATCACTTTTTACGTCGATTCTGCTACTTTGACCAATCGTGATAGAGCTAACTTACAAGATGTGGTTAAAGTTGTGAAGAAACATACGGATAGTTCTTGGATGACGCGTCCAAGTTATAAAGATGAAGCAGGTCAATCAATTTCTGGTCCTTATAATCTCGTGATCACAGGACATACCTCTAGTACCGGCTCTGCTATGTATAACCAACATTTGTCAGAAAATCGAGCTGATGCCGTCGCTCATTATTTGGAAAGCTTAGGCGTTTCTAAAAACGTCATCAAAGTTCATGGTGCAGGGGAAACTTCACCAGTAACTTCTAATGGAACTAAGCATGGTCGTGCAACTAACCGTCGGGTTGAGATTGAATTAGTCCCTGCTGGCTAAACTGTCCTGCAGGCTCTAAGCGTATACGAAGCGCCCACCTTTAAGCTTGTTCTATTTTTGCGGAGTAAGTTTGAGCTGGGCGTTTTTTATGCGAAGTGGTTAATAAAAAAAGGAACTTGGGTATGGAGTTGAATAATAGCTTTCGTCACTATATTGCGGCGAACACGGGTGATACTATTAAAGAGCTTTGCTCTCCGCTAAGAAGTTTGGGGATTAACTTTTTCTCCTACATGAAAGCCTACAAGCAAGGCGGGCATTTTTGGGTATGTAGTGATGGGGATTGGAGTGAGCATTTTTATAGAAGACAATATCACCAATACAGCACCTTCGAAAATTTAAAAGTCTATCAGCCTAGCAAAGGGGTTTACTTATGGAATTTATTAGATTTCGATAGCATTTATTGTGCGGATATTTTTCTAGACGCACGTGACTTATTTAATATTGATAATGGTGTTACCATTGTGGACGAAACGTACGATGCCTATGAGTTTTGGCATTACGCTTCATCACGTGATAATCGTCAGGTTAATAATGTTTATGTAAATCACTCAGATTTGTTGCGTCGTTTTGGTGCCCACTTTAAGGAGCGCTCTGCTTCTTTGCTGGAAAGAGCACGCACTCATATGGCCGTGTTGCCGCAAACTTGTCCAGCTATGCCAGAGAAAAAATCCACAGGGCAGTTTTTCCAAATGGATGATTTCCTCGCCTCTACGCCATTACAACGCTTGCCCGTGGATAAAGATAACCCGACTACTTATTTAACCCAGCGGGAAATTGAAACGGCGCAATGGTTAGTGAAAGGAAAATCAGCCGCTGAAATTGGCCTTTTGACCCATACCTCCAAACGTACCGTAGAATCTCATATTAACAGTATTAAGAGTAAACTGTCTTGCTTCAAGCAGTGTCGTTTAGGCTATCGGCTGGGTAAATTAGGCATTTTAGATGTAGATTTTGAATGATCCTTTATCTTCAGCGACTTAGTCAGCCTCGCGACGATTTCAACTGAGGATTTTAGGTTAAAAATCCCCACGCGGTAGGTTGGCAATTCCCAGCGGGAATTACTGCCGAAAATTTTAATTATTGGCGTTCCTAGCGTATTATTAACTGACCCAGCCTATGAATTTGCTCACGGATATCAGGCACTGCGATCATTTCCCAAAACCGGCTTTTAGTGGCTGGACCTAAGGCAAATAAGTTGGGGAAAGCTTTGCCTTGGGCGTCAATAATGGCACTGTCTGCGGATACTTTAAGGCTTATTCCCGTTTCATCCACTTGTGCGATACCTTGGTTTAATAACGCTTGGATCAAGGGAATGTCCAATTGTCGGTAATTGCTTTGTGGGCCTGTGCAGTTAATCAGATAATTGGCGGTAATACACTGTTTTTCTTTTTCTCGGCGTGGCAGGGTCCAAACCTCGAAACCTTTGTTGCAAGCGTCAATATGGTCAATGCGAGCCGCTGCAATATTTAATTGTCCTTTCTTCTGTGCGTTGCTTAGTGCCTTATAAATACTGCTGGCAATACGATGACGGTGTACATCCCAATAAGGCATGAGATGGCGCATAAAACGGCGCTTATCGCGTAACGATAAAGCTTGCCAAATGGTTTGTGTATGAGGACGTAATCCTTGAATGATGCCACGCCATTGGGTGGGGTTTGCTTTAATCAGGCCACGTACGTGTTTAGTGAGTGAATTTAGTGTTTCTGGTAGACTGTTTGCTGATAATTCCATCATTGCAAAAGCCTCATGACAGCGTGGCCATAACCCCCGTCGGGACAGCGCGGCGATTTTGCCTTGATGGCCCTGTTCTAGCAGGCTAATTACATTATCCACCATAGTAAGACCGGTGCCGATGATAAGCACTTGGGCATGAGGTGGAATGTTGGCAATGGTTTTATAATGCCAAGGGTTAGTAATATAGTGTTTGTGGGTGTCCAAGTGCGGCCAGCGATTGGCCGGTGGTGGATTACCGTGCGCCAAAATAACCTGATGGGCCAATCGTTGTTGGGCGTGCTGAGTGTGTAGCTTCCATTGATTGCCTTGAGGCTCTAGGGCAATAATTTCATCCTGATGAATATGCAATGGCGCCTTTGGGGGGTGTGCGAGCGTTTGCGTCAAGATGCCTTGCAAATATTGGCCATAAACCTGACGCGGCATAAAACGTCCAGCAAGAGGTTCTTGTCCATTATCATAACCTTGCTCGGCCAACCAACGTACAAAATGGTCGGGGTCTTTGGCAAAAGCACTCATGCCGCCAGCATTCACATTGAGTAAATGTTCTGGGCGCGTGGTAGAGTAAGCTGCGCCCTGTGCACATTCTTCCCGCTTTTCAAACAGTAGAATTTGTGCAGGTTTAGAGGCTAAACGCTGTGCTAATTCCACGGCCATGAGCGCGCCAGAATAGCCCGCACCAATGATGGCATAAGTATGCATAAAGAAAATTCAATGAAATCTGGACATGTCTAAGAGGATAAGAGATGTGTAGAGGAATAGCAATCATGGCAATACATTTAAATTCTTTATTGCATTTAAATAAAATTAATATATAATTATTTTATAAATTAAATGCTCTGGTTGTCCGATTATGGCAAAGCATAAAAAAAATAAAGTGGCTTTATCCATAGCTGATGACATAAGTACAACGGCAGGTAAGCTGGCTAACGCTAACAGTGGTAAAGGCAGCAATCATGATAGAATTTTTAGAGCAAGCATGGCCTTGCCGGAAGTACATCGTCCTTTTTTAGAAACCTATCTTCCGCAGAGCTTAGCAAGTAAACTGGACTTTGATGCCATTCAGCTTGAAAACGCCACGTTCGTCAATGATGATTTGAATTTATTTGCTGATGATGTTGTGTTCCGCGTTAAATTAGCCGAAAAACAGGGCTATATCTGCGCATTGCTGGAGCATCAAAGTAAAGCGGACCGGTTGATGCCGTTGCGTTTAATGCGCTATACGGTAAATGCCTTAGAATACTTTGCCAATCTTTATCCCAAGGCGGAGAAACCTTTACCCTTGGTTTTCCCTATGGTGGTCTATCATGCGCCTGACGGTAAACCCTACAAATTCAGCAATGATATTAAATCATTGATTGATGCACCCTCTGATATCATTGCAGCATTTTGGGCCAAGCCTTTTCATTTGTTAGACTTGTCAATGTTAAGTGATGAAACTCTTTTACAACATGATATGGTTGGGGTACTTAATTATGCTCTAAAACATGCTCGGGAGTCAGAGCCTGCGCATTTTCTGGTGGTTATAGAATATTTGGTTAAATATCAACAGTTGGAGCCCGATGGGCATTACACGTTCTTGGCAAAAATTGTGCTAAGATACATGTTGCTAACCAGCAATATGCAAGGTGCCCAGTTTGTTGAGTGGTTAGATAAAGTAAAAATGCCCAAAGATAGACGAGGTGATACGATGGGAAGATTGGCAGAACAGTTGATAGAAAAAGGCTTGCGGGAAGGCATGGAAAAAGGTATGGAAAAAGGCATGGAAAAAGGCATGGAAAAAGGCATGGAGCTTACTAAACTAGCATCTGCGAAGAGTATGCTCAGGAGTGGTGTTGAATCCCATATGGTTGCCAAATGGTTAGATTTGGCACCCAGCAAGGTTCAAGAATTAAAGCATCAGTTACGCGGTGAGAGCGAGGGTTCTAGCGTTACTTGATTTGCCCTCATCGTCTCTAGGCCTGGCCTGCAAAAATGAATTGTCAACAGACCCTAACTTAATTGTGGCGTTTGTGTTGTCGCCGCGGGTACTTTATACTGTCCAACCCGACTCTCGGAAGACGGATATTGAGAGGATGGTAGCCGCAATAAAAGGGGCGCAGATTTGGCTAAGAGTGCATTAGAAACCATACGGTATCGCAACGACTTTTACCGTGATAACTATCGCAAAACAATGACGGCGCTGCTTGTGTCCATTGTTTTGAATATCTTATTGATTTTGGTCATCGGCTATTTGACCGTACATCACCCAGCGCCTACCTATTTTGCTACCAGTAGCAATGGCCGTTTGACGCCGCTTATCCCCTTGAATAGACCGAATATGGCGCAGAAAACTGTAGCGAGGGCTCTATGATCCTAAATTCCGCCGTTGAAATCTACTGCGGCGGCCTAATTCACCGAATCTAAAGGATTTTTTTCCATCTTTTTTATTCACCGTATGGGTGATACGCTTTCACAAAAAAGATGGAAAAAAATCCTTTATCTTCAGCGGCTTAGTCAGCTTCGCGACGATTTCAACGGCGGAATTTAGGATGATTTGCCCTCATCGTCTCCAGGCCTGGCTTACAAAAATGCAATGTCAACAGGCTCTGAAAGTTTGTGATTTGACCAGACTTTACCTAGGGCGTGTCATCAATGACCCTTTTCTGCTGCAAATGGCGTAAAGTTGGTTCAATTGCGCTTATTTTTTCGTCAAAGAGCCCTGCTATTCTCCTCAAAAATGTACGCAATTGCTCCCAATTTCCACAATTTTCGCGGCGAAAAAGCAATTGATGACACGCCCTAACTTAATTGTGGCGTTTGTGTTGTCGTCGCGGGTACTTTATACTATCCAATCGGACTCTCGAAAGACGGATTGAGAGAACGGTAGCCGCAATAAAAGGGGACGTAGATTTGGCTAAAAGTGCATTAGAAACCATAAGGCATCGCAACGACTTTTACCGTGATAACTATCGTAAAACAATGACGGCGCTGCTTGTGTCCATTGTTTTGAATATCTTATTGATTTTGATCCTCGGCTATTTGACCGTACATCATCCAGCGCCTACCTATTTTGCTACCAGCAGCGATGGCCGTTTGACGCCGCTTACCCCCTTGGATAGACCGAATATGGCGCAGAAAACTGTCCTGCAATGGGCTGTAGATGCGGCTACTTCTGTTTATACTTACGATTACGTTAATTACCGTAAACAATTACAAGCTTCTTCTGGATTTTTTACAGCCACGGGTTGGAAACAATTTTTATCAGCCTTAGATAGCTCCAAAAACTTAGATACAGTTAAAGCGAGAAAATTAGTCGTGTCGGCTGTTGCAACGGGGGCGCCTGTTTTGCTTAATGCTGGATTAATTAGTGGTATTTATAATTGGCGCGTACAGTTGCCTTTACAAGTAACTTATCAAGGCAGCAGCCAAAGCATTCCGCAATCATTGGTGGTGACCCTAACTATTCGACGAGAATCCACCTTGGATTCGCCTAGTGGATTGGGTATCGCGCAATTTATCGTACAACAAAATACTGGTGCAACGTAGCGATGGATGAGGTTAGTTATTCCTAATGGAATGTCGTAAATATTTACACAGAGGCATTTTGGTTTTGGGCGCTTTATTGCTCACCGTCGATGCTGCCTTATTGTTAGCAACGTCTAACGGGGCTTGGGCACAAAACCCTACAACCGTGGTTGCGCCAACGATTCCGCCTCAGCCTGCGCAAGTGCTTGGCCAGAATGCGCCAGCCAATGTGGCCATTAGACAACCTGTGGTGACAAAGACGGCATCTACGGTAGCGACAACGACAACAGCGGTGGCCGCAACCAGTAAACCGGCAGTGCAATCAACCGGCCAACGCCCTGTCCCGCAGTCAGTACAAGAGCGCCCCGTACCAAAACAGCCTCAGCCAAAACCTGAACCTAAAACGTCGGGGGCCACGGCGGCACAGACGGCAACGGCTGCGTTAGACCCGCAGACCAAACAAGCCATTCAGCAAGTGGGGCGTCAAATTGCTTTTAAAAAAACAGAAGAAACAGCTTTTCCCTTAACGCCTAATGAAATTAAACAGCTTCACAAGCGTTATGACACAACCCAAAAGGCAGCAGCTACGCCAGCCAATGTCCCGCCTGTGCCTACGTCTACCTCTTTGCAGGTTAATCTATCACCAGGTACCACGCCTCCTGTGATTCGCTTGACACAAGGCTTTGTAAGCTCCTTGGTCTTTTTAGATTCTACAGGTGCAGCCTGGCCTATTCAGGCTTATGATTTGGGCGACCCTAAAGCTTTTAATGTGCAGTGGGATAAAAAAAGCAATACCCTGATGGTACAAGCAACTAGTCCCTACACTTACGGAAATTTAGCCATACAGCTAAAGGGGCTGACCACGCCGGTGATGTTAACGCTTATTCCAGGGCAAAAAGCCGTGGATTATCGTGTAGATTTGCGTGTAAATGCCTTGGGACCTCATGCACATATCCTACCTTCTGGGAGTGGTTTGCCAGCTCATGCTGACCCGAACCTACTAGGAATCTTAGATGGCATTCCACCTAATGGTAGTGCTAAGTTGGATGTTCACGGTGGTGATGCCGAAGCCTGGCTATTTAAGAATAAGCTTTATCTACGCACGCATATGCTGGTGCTATCGCCAGGCTGGCTGGCCTCCATGAGCAGTCCGGATGGCACGCATGCATACTTATTACCCAATACGCCACTGATTTTGGTGTCGCGCCATGGGCAAGTGACTCGACTTAAGTTAAGTAATGCGGCAATTCAGCCGTCTGCTAGAAAATCCTGATGGGGTGCTATTGTTGATGATGAGATTAGAGTGGTCATATTTTTTCACTAACGCTTCGAGTAGGGCATTATGGTAGAACGTCTAAAAGGCATAACACGTGCTTTCGGCGATGCTAAATCGCGTGCCATTATCATTTTTACCTTGGTTATCTTTATAGTGGCTGTAGGGATTGGTTTATCTGGTATGCACAAGCGTATTGGCTCGACCCCTGCGGGTGCTTCCAGCAATGTTTCGGCCCCTGCGGTGCGTTCTTTACCCGGCAGTCAGACAGACTCACAAAATTATATTGATTTGCAACAAAAAGCTAACGAGCAAGCGGTACAAAAAGCTAAAGCCACAGGAACGAGTGCTATCCCTACTTTGCTAGATAGCTTGCGCACGGGGCAAGAGGGTGCAGGAGGTGCTGCCAATGGCTCACAGGACCAAGGCCAACGCTCTGTTACTTTAGTCCAAGGTAGTATTTCTGGCGAGCAGAGTGCTCAGGGAGCAGTTGCTGGAGTAAATACAAATGGCATGAATCAACCTTCAGGTGAAGATGTTTATGCGCAATCTTTAGCGCAGCAAGCAAAATATCAACAGTTAGCGCTTGCACAAGCTAACCAAAAACAATTACAGCAAGCCACCGATGATTATTCTAAAAACATGACACGTGTAGCCAAGGCGTTAGTGAGTTCTTGGGCACCGCAGAAGCAAGTTTATACCAATGGTAAAGAAACGCAGGATATGGCTACCACTGCTCAGTCTGGTGATGCCACTTATGCAGGAGGAGCAGCTGGCAGTGCGGGCCTTGTTGCAGCGTCTGCTTCGCAACAAGCTATTAGGGATAGCGTGAGAACGGGTGCTCAAGTAGGCGGGCAGTTCACACAACCTATTCGCCAAGGTCAGCATCTGCAAGGCCAGCAAGCAGGACCCATCTATAAAACTGGTACCATTCTCTATGCGGTTATTGCAACATCTATTAACAGTGATACGCCAGGACCTGTTTTGGCCACTATAGAATCAGGGCCTTTACAAGGTGCTAAGTTGATTGGTTCCATTAAACGACAAAAAGATAAAGTTTATATCAAATTCTCAACCATCAATATTCCCAGTAAAGCGAACAGCGTTAAAATAGACGCTGTTGCTGTAGATCCCAATACCTCTCAAACCGCGCTTGCCGATAACGTTGATAACCATACCCTTATGCGTTATTCAACACTATTAGGTTCAGCCTTCTTAGAAGGGTTAGGGGAAGCGGCGCAAAGTGGTAATACCTCCGTAACTATTAACAATTCCGATGGGACTATTGAGAGTTTTGGTGATTTGAACGCAAGCCAACAATTAATTGCGGCATTAGGTACCGTAGGCCAACGTTGGGGTTCTGCCATGGGCAATGCCTTCCAGCGTCCGCCGACGGTTTATGTTTATGCCGGTAGCAGTGTGGGCGTGTTGATTTTAAAAGACTTTTCAACCTTAAGTAAACAGTGATGACATGAGGAGTGTCATGCTCTATGGATAAATCTAACCATAATGACTCTGATCTTGACGATATGTCAGATGATGAATTTTCTGATGAAGATTTTGAATCTTATCAATTTGATGAGTATAGTTTTGATGAAGAGACTGATGCTGATGACAATGCAGAAGAGACGATGGAATCAGAGAAAACATCGTCTTTTGCTAGCGTAAAGGAAAAGTTATTATCAGATAATCTCAAAGAGAAGCTCAAAGGCATGTTGGTGCCTCTAGTGATAGGAACCATCATTGTTCTTTTTGGTTTAACAAAGTTATGGGGCGTCTTATTTCCACCCACAGCAACGACGTCTCAACCCAATACCCAGATTATACAACCTGTGGCTGTGACAAAAACGGTTGAGCCTTCACCGGCGCAAACACCCGCAGAAAATGTGATGAAGTCGGCTCCGTCTGAAAAAACGCAAAGCCATATTACAGGATTACAAGGCCTATTACCTTCCACAACACAAACGGATACGCAGTCTATTTCTGATAAAGTCACCACTGCGCAGACAAAAACTGCCGTGGCGAAGAAAGCGCCTGTTAAGTCTGCTGTGAAACCTATAGCCCAACAAACATCTGCTAAAACTGTAGCAACGCCTGATGTTTCTGCCAGCCTTAAAGCGTTGGCTGCGCAAAAAGCCCAACTAAATGCGCAGGCTAAACAGTTTCAAGCACAGCTTCAAGCAGCCAACAGCAGTGTGCAAAAAGCCAAAAGTGTTAATACAGAGCATTACACGCAGTTGGCAACACAAGTAGCAACACTTAATGACCGCTTAGCTAAAGTTGAACAACAAAATGCCGAGTTTCAGCATCAATTGTTGCAAACCTTGCAATCCCAGCAGGGAAAAAGTACACGAGTAGAAGCGCTCAGCGATAATATGAGGCAATTACAAAAGAATTTAAGCCATGCTACGGCAGCCATACAATCCTTGGCTGATAATTTGAACCAACAAATGAAAGCCAAAGAAGCGCAAAAAGCTAAGGCTCATCAAGCTATACAAATGAAAAAGCAGAAGAAGGCTAACGAGCATTATTACGTTAAAGCCATTGTGCCTGGGCGAGCTTGGCTGGCAAATTTGGCTGGCACGACCCATACAGTGGCTGTAGGTGATACGGTGCCTGGTTATGGACATGTTCAAGCCATGGATGTCTATACTGGGACGGTGAAGATGTCTTCCGGTGCCGTTTTTCATTATGGAATAGCAGAATAAGATAAAATTTGTGGGTCGTGAGGCTAGGGCCTGTTGACAATCCAAGGTTTTTGTTCAAAGACAAGGCGAATTGCGAGCTGAACAGCGGAGTGTATAGGTAATACGTGAGCCGCGGAGCTAACAATTGAACGCAGTATTTGGACGAAAAGATGAATTGTCAACAGGCCCTAATGGATAATCTTTACATTTACAATGCAAGCTTTAGTGCCTTAAAACAATGCCGTCTAGGATTGATGGCTTAATATTAAACAAGATGTAACTATTCACCAAAATCTCCCACAGAACAAAGATGTCTTTTGAAATCAATCACTTTCAATGGTAATGGGGGATTCTTAAGGTGGAGAATGCCATAGTAATTATAACCTATTGGTAGTTATTTAAAGCTGTGAACATGACTGAATTTTATAAGACAAAAATTCTTCATAGCTCATATTAGAACCACAAAGTATTAGACCTACTCTTTTTCCCTTAAGTTTCTTATTAAGGGGACCATTTAAAGCAGCTAAACTTGTGGCTGCTGCAGGCTCTAGGGCTAATTTTTGTTGTTGAAAAAATTGTAACATAGCTGTTTTAATTTCATCATCGCTCACCGTAACGATTCCATCGATATAGCGAGAACAAACCGCAAAGCTATAAGCTCCCATTTCTGGGGCTGAAAGGCTTTTAGCAATGCTATTAATATGAGTCAATTTGATAGGTTTATTTGCTAGAAAACTATTTGCTAGTGTGGGTGCACCATCAGGTTCTACAGCAAAAACCTTGCAGAGTGGATTCTGTTTTTTGATGCTATAAGCTATGCCTGCCATTAAACCGCCTCCACCCACAGCCACCACGACAGCATCAAGCTTTGATGTTTGTTGCATCAACTCTACGCCTATAGTTGCTGTGGCCATCGTCACATTGTAGCCTTCACAGGGGTGGATAAAAGTACGCATTTCCTCACGTTCTATTTGCTTAGCAAGTGCAAATAAGTGCTGAAAATTTTCAGCAAAAATAACATCTGCCCCTAAACGTTGACATTGCTCTACGCGATCTTGAGCAATGCCCTTAGGCATAACCAGTTTAACCTGGGTATTAAACTGTTTTCCGGCAAGTGAAACGGCCAGCGCATGATTACCCGCACTGGCGGCAACGATACCTTTATGCCGTTGCTCATCTTTTAGTTGCAATAAATTATAAATAGCGCCACGAATTTTAAATGAACCTGCTTGTTGCCAAATCTCCATTTTAGCAACTATTTCCATATCTAAGTGTTCAAACGTCAATGTGCAAACCGGTGTATAATTAATATAAGGTTGTAGTTGGGCTTGTAGTTGAATGATTTCTTCTAAATTGGGTAATGCTGGTTTAATAAGGTGTTTTTGTTTTATTTGTATCATGGTCGAATACTTTTAGGGGTGCATCATGGATTTTTTTATTGTAGCGATAAATTTATACATGTCTATACTACGGGTACTATCGCAACTTTAGCGCTATAGGCATGCTTATCCTAAATTCCGCCGTTGAAATCGACAGCGGCCGCCTAACTCACCGAATATAAAGGATTTTTTCAGCGACTTCGTTGGCCTCGCGATGATTTCAACGGCGGAACTTAGGCAGGGCAACCGACTCTAAATTGCATTACAAATAAGCTTAGTTCTGAATTTATCATCGAGGGCAGCCATACTGCGCTTACGTTTAACGCTCGCTTTTAAGCTTGTGTCGCGTTTAATGATGTTGAGCGCCATATGTCTTATAATGGCATAATTCTCTGGCGACGCTGCTGTTCTGATCCGTGAGCCATCTTCACCAAAGGTAACGTCTAACGTCCAGTGCAAAGAGTTTTCTACCCGCCAATGTTTGCGAATAATCGGCATCATTGATTTGGCATCGGGTACACAGGATGAAATATAAAAGCGTGTATCTTGTGTGTTGTGTGTTTTCATCTGACGTTGAGTTTTCACCATTATAATGCTGGTTAACTTTTTCCATTTACCTGTGTCTCTAAAGCAGCCCGATTGTTTGGCGATAGGAACAGCCCAGACTTGTCGGTGTTCAATGCGTCCGTGTCCTTTATCGCTTTCTTCATAGAAATCAACATCCACCCCTTTAAAATCAGACTCTAACGCACTTTCAAAAAAAGATTTAACATCAGCATGTAGGTTTCCTTGATTACCTTTTAACGCCAAAACATAATCAGATTTCTTTTTTATAATTTGTTCTGCAATCCCTTTTTGGCATCCCATGGCATCAATCGTTACGATACACCCTTTTAATGCTAATGAATTTAAAAGTTCTGGAATGGCTGTGATTTCATTACTCTTTTCCGTCGTTTTTTCCTGTCCTAAGACAATACCATTAGCACAACTCCAAGCACTAACCATGTGAATGGGGGACTTTGATGACGCTTTATCATAACTACGGCGCACCGTTTTGCCATCAATGGCGACAATATCCCCGGCCGTTGCTGCCGTGACGGCCTCTATCCAGTTGATAAAGCATTGCTGAAATTGTTTCGTATCTAACCGTCTCATAACACGGGCAATTGTGTCGTCAACGGGGATCCCGTTCTCGTAAGGCAGAAATTGCCGCAACCAATCCAGCTTTAAATCGCCAAAATCCTTGATAGCTTTCCAGCCATCACAGCCCGATACAGCCGCGCTGACAACTAAAAAGACGATTTCTATTAACGGGTAGGCTTTGGTTCGTTCAATACGTGGGTCTTCTAATTCATTGAAATGGCTTAAAAAATCAATCTTCATCGGGCGGCTCCTTGGGGTGTGAACCGCTATTTGATCATAATAATTGCCGTTTGTCGATCCCTATTACAATCGATTGTCAATACTTTTTAGATGATCTTGCCCTGGGAACTTAGGATTATGCTTGCATACTGTTAAATACAATGTTATTAATTGAGATTCCCAGTCCATGATTTTGCCTCTTCGTTTGGCTTGCACCTGAAGAGTAACCAATTTTTTGGGCTGGCTCTACCCCTAACCTCATAATGCTTTCGACTTTTGATTCACATATATATGTTCATCTACACTGAACATATAGTGTATTTTCACGTGGCAGTTTGAAGGAATGAACTATAAACAGGCCCTAGTTATTACTCCGGCAATCTTTGGTCAAAATGCTCAGCAATTCCCGCTGGCCTTAAATGATTATAAATATCAATAAGTTACAGGTTTCTGGGTGAATATTTTTCGCAATCATTCTGCGGGAATGGCTTCCTGTTGGAAACGCATTCTATTGGTTAGCACCGGCTCGAGCATCCTTGCTCGAGCGTGCGCCCTAAAAAAAGCAATGCTTTTTTTAGACGGGCTTACCCTGCGCGGTACACGCTCGCGCGGACGGCGATTTACTCTGAAGACAAATTTCTTGCTGGCGTCCCTGCCGGAATTCCATCGCTTTTGGATAACCCTGCTCGGCCTTCCTAGCCTCGCGTTTGCCCTTCAGCAAAGTTATACTTTGCTGTCCCGCTTCGCGGGAACACGGCTCACCCTTAAAAATCCCCACGCGATAGGTTGGCAATTCCCAGCGGGAATTACTGCAAAATGCTTAAATCTATTCCCCAACTGGATGTTCAAACTTAACGTTGATATTGGATATAATCGCGAATGCTAGCGCAAACTATCAGTTTTTCACATCACAAAGTAAATGCAAAAGGTGTGCATTTTTTTCAGCGACCTTATCTTCTTGCTTCATAGGTAGTCCGAAGGGATGTTCTGCTTCTAATTGGCCAGCAATGTAGCCAATCAAGCAAGCATCAACGACGGAGAACTCCTCTAAAATCTGTTTGTTTCTGACCAACTTGAATACAGAAACTAAAAAATACTCTCCTAGTGGAATATCCTCTACATTGATAATATCATAGCGCCGCTGATCTACTATCCTATACCGTGGTTTATTTTTACCCATAAATAAAGTCCCTCGCCTTGAGTACTTACTATGAAATCATAAGAGCCCCTGCAAAAAAACCCTTTTATTAATGAGGGAAAAATCGAGAAAAATAGTTGAACAGTTTGGGAGAAATTTGCCAGGGCTGTTCCATTAAAAGTATGCTAAAAGGGGTTGGTAAACGTTTACAAAGCGATTATATTTTTTATTTACAAAACAATAGGTTAGTGGTGGCCACATCAAAGCAATTCACCTTTCTTTATCATTTTGATAGACTGGAAGACCCAAGAGTTGAATGAAAGAAACTTTATCCGCTGAACGAAATCTTACTCACTGTTTTATGTGTAAGCATTTGTGGGGCACAAAGCTTGTGGGACTTTGTAACGTTTGGCGAAGAAAAACTGGACTATCTTCGGCGTTTTCTACCCTTTGAGCAGGGCATTCCGTCAAAGAACACCTTCGCTAGGGCCATGTCAGCTTTAGACCCAGAGGCTTTTAAATCATGTTTTATTGCCTGGGTTTAGTCTTTTCAATCAGCGTTAAAGGAAATCATGGCTATTGATGGCAAGTGTCTACGAAAAAGTTTTGACGCTGCAGCAGTTTGGCTGCGAATGCAAAAGAATTAGCACAAGCCATACGTAGTTATTGGGCTATTAAGAATAGTTTGCATTGGGTTTTAGATGTCACGATGGGAGAAGACTTATCACGAGTGCGAAAAGATAATGCGCCTGAAAACATGGCTATGGTTCGCCATGTTGTTTTGAATTTACTCCGAGGTGCCAAACTCCAGTTCCGAAAGGATATGAGCCTCAAAGGCCTACAAAATAAAGCTGGATGGGGTGAAAAAACCCTCAATACCATCCTTATGCAGGAATTTTAATGGGACACAGCCCCCGTTGACTCATTTGAGGTTACCCTCCTTATGAATCAATGAGTAGGCTAAATTGGGTTACCTTTTCCTATGAGTCAACGGGCTGAGAAATTTGCATCATGTTATTGACAAATACGGCATAACATTACACAATATGCAGCCTGCCGTGGCTATGTAGCTCAGTCGGTTAGAGCACAGCATTCATAATGCTGGAGTCGGTGGTTCGAGTCCACCCATAGCCACCATATAAATCAATAAGTTATATTCCTTTTCCCTTCAAAAAATCGACTACAGAATCTAAATCGACTACAGAACGACTACACTATAAATATTTTTTTGTATCCTTTTATCTATGCCTGTAACACTTGATGTGCTGGAGTGAGGGTATTAATAAGTCTGTTTTTTGTATCAGAACAGGTAGAGCGTAGGCGGCATTGCGATAGGGCGATTTATAAAGGATCACCACCCCAGAAGGGGTGGTGAAAGGGCGGTTCATCAATTATTCCCGGGTAAAGACGTGATGACCTTCATTTTCAATGTACAGACTCCAAAAGCAGGGCAAGATTATCTAAAAAGTATTGACATAGGACTTACGCATTGACAATATTCTGTTAAAATGCCTCCTTTTTGCAAGGAGGTGGGTGTGCTGCTCAAAAAGAAGCCATCAACGGCGCGTTGTAACGAAGATATTTACATTTCCTATCTACTTAGCGACCCGCAATACACAAGTTGTACACGGCTGGGGGATATTATGGAAACTGTTTCGCACGATAGCGTAAACCGATTTTTAGCACGCGAACGATTTGAGCCAAAAGATTTATATGATGAAGAAAAAAATAAAATTGAATTAACAGGCGGCGTACTCAGTGTTGATGATTCAGTGCTGGATAAGCCTTATAGTGACCCAAGCAAGGCTGTATTTATAGATTGGTTTTGGTCTGGGAAGCATAAACGGTCTGTCAAAGGAATAAATTTAATAACGCTATTTTACACTGATATAAAAGGTGTTTCTGTGCCGGTTAATTTCAGACTTGTTAATAAGAAAGTGGGTAAAACTAAGAATGATTATTTTAAAGACATGCTGCTAGAGGTGCTGTCTTGGGGACTAAAGCCCGCCTGGGTAACTGGCGATAGCTGGTATTCAAGCTTGAACAATTTAAAGTTTATTCGTAAGCAAAACCTAAATTTCATGTTTGGGATTGAAAGCAACCGTGTCATTTCAGAAACGCGTGGTGAGTACATTCAAATACAAAAATTTGAAGGCTGGTCATCTGATGATTCTGCAACACTTTACTTAAAGGATTATGGCATGGTGAAGATATTTAGACAGATATACAAAAAATCATATCGCTATTATATCATGAGCACATTTGAGCGTGCTAACCTGGAAAGTATCACGAAGGTTGATTTCACTAGAGTACATGATGCGCACTGGAATATAGAGAGATTTCATCGTGCCATTAAACAAGTGTGTAACGTTGAACGCTTTCAAGTACGTAACGAAAATCCTATAAAAAATCATATTTGCGCCATAAAGGCTTATGTGAAGCTAGAATTTATGCGGTTAAACAAGGAAATTTCACATTGGTATCAGGTGAAGAAGGAATTATATGTCAAAGTCATTCGTGAATACATCAACGCCCGTTCAAAAAATGATGCCGTTGTCAATGCGTAAGTCCTATGACAATCGATAGTAATAGGGATCGACAAACGGCAATTATTATGATCAAATAGCGGTTCACACCCCAAGGAGCCGCCCGATGAAGATTGATTTTTTAAGCCATTTCAATGAATTAGAAGACCCACGTATTGAACGAACCAAAGCCTACCCGTTAATAGAAATCGTCTTTTTAGTTGTCAGCGCGGCTGTATCGGGCTGTGATGGCTGGAAAGCCATCAAGGATTTTGGCGATTTAAAGCTGGATTGGTTGCGGCAATTTCTGCCTTACGAGAACGGGATCCCCGTTGACGACACAATTGCCCGTGTTATGAGGCGGTTAGATACGAAACAATTTCAGCAATGCTTTATCAACTGGATAGAGGCCGTCACGGCAGCAACGGCCGGGGATATTGTCGCCATTGATGGCAAAACGGTGCGCCGTAGTTATGATAAAGCGTCATCAAAGTCCCCCATTCACATGGTTAGTGCTTGGAGTTGTGCTAATGGTATTGTCTTGGGACAAGAAAAAACGACGGAAAAGAGTAATGAAATCACAGCCATTCCAGAACTTTTAAATTCATTAGCACTAAAAGGGTGTATCGTAACGATTGATGCCATGGGATGCCAAAAAGGGATTGCAGAACAAATTATAAAAAAGAAATCTGATTATGTTTTGGCGTTAAAAGGCAATCAAGGAAACCTACATGCTGATGTTAAGTCTTTTTTTGAAAGTGCGTTAGAGTCTGATTTTAAAGGGGTGGATGTTGATTTCCATGAAGAAAGCGATAAAGGACACGGGCGCATTGAGCACCGACAAGTCTGGGCTGTTCCTATCGCCAAACAATCGGGCTGCTTTAGAGACACAGGTAAATGGAAAAAGCTAACCAGCATTATAATGGTGAAAACTCAACGTCAGATGAAAACACACAACACACAAGATACACGCTTTTATATTTCATCCTGTGTACCCGATGCCAAATCAATGATGCCGATTATTCGCAAACATTGGCGGGTAGAAAGTGTGCCGCAGGCACATAAGAAGGAGGTTCTGAATGAAGATGAACTAAGAACTTATGGATAAGCTCTGTGAAAGATGGAGGAAGGCTCTCCGAAATCGGCTTCCAGAAGCGGGTTTCAAACCACTTCAAGTGGCTGCTATTAAGAGTGGTGGTCATCAGCGTTGAAGTAAAGCGCGGACTTTAGTCCGGCAGGTGAGGATCAGAAAGACGAATAGACCTGAACCATTGTTGACGCGTCGTAATCCAGAGACGAGGCATCAAAACCAGGGGCGTTTCCATACCCTGGGATAAGTTCATCGGTTATCTGGTTATTGGGTGAACGGTGTCCGGCGTATAGATGGCATGAGACTGATCTAGGCTTTTACAGGGAACTGCGGGAACCAGTCGTTTTGATGCTAAGGGAGAAACTCAAATGGGCGAAACCATGAGAGCCAGAGTACCGATGCAAAGCACTGGGGCGGGGCAACTCGTAGTAGTGATGAAACTGCTGTAATGGCAGTGGAGCGAAGGGGTTGCGTCAGGTAGTTAATTTTAATATTCAACTGATTTTTTTTCAGGAGGAAATATTGGAAAAGACAAAACCATTTAATATACCGAAACAGTTATTTGTCCAAGCCTATAAACAGGTAAAGGCGAATGCTGGAGTGGCTGGTGTTGACCAAGAGTCGATAAGAGATTTTGAAAGAAATCTCAAAGACAATCTTTATAAACTTTGGAATCGGATGTCATCGGGGTGTTATTTTCCACCACCGGTGAAAGCAGTGCCTATCCCGAAGAAAGCAGGAGGTGTAAGGATCCTCGGAGTCCCCACGGTTAGCGATCGGATATGTCAAGCCGTGGTTAAGCTGGTTTTTGAACCGCAGGTAGAAAAGTACTTTTTACCTGATTCTTATGGTTACCGGCCTAACAAATCAGCGCTAGACGCGATAGGTATTACCAGGAAACGTTGCTGGCAATACAATTGGGTCTTAGAGTTTGATATTAAGGGATTATTCGACAACTTATCTCATGAACTGCTGATGAAAGCGGTAGAGAAACATATACAGTACGCCGTGCTCAACTTTACGCCCCAATAAGGCCATCAAACTGAATAGTTTTATTCCTGTTGTTCATGTTAATAATGGCGGTGACGGTATGGGCCAGCAATTTTCTCCCTATACGATTCGTCAAATGCCAAAGGTCTCGGGCTCTGATTTTTGTTATTGAAAATCGCTCAACAAGTTGACCAATAACCGTTTCAATAAGACGACGTTTGTCTTTCATATGTTTTAGAAATTGTTTGTCTCGGTCATCAAACATATTTTTTCGTTTGGGTGTTTGCAAGTGAATATGAAAATTTTCAGCTAGCTCTTGTTGTAAGTCTTCACCAATAAATCCCATGTCACCTAATAAATTATTTTCAATGCCATCGATAACATCAAATAATGAAGTACGCTCGTCAACATTCGCGGCCGTTAAGGTAAAATTAACAATGAGTCCCGCGTCTGTCGTTAACAAATTACCCTTAAATCCATAGTACTTTTCGTCTTTTGATGCACAATAACCAAAGGCTGCTGTCGTGTTAAATAATCGATGACGTTTGCTCCTCGCGTAATGACAAACAGGTATAGGAAAACCATCAATCAAATGCGTGGACACTTTTTTTAGTTGCAATGTGCTCAGCAGGTGCTGATGAATTAATTGTTTAACATGCCACAAATTTGCAGACTGTTTTGCAAAATTGCTACGAGAACCCAGCGTTGGAAAATAGTGAGACCAGTGGGTTTTGAAATAGTACCAAATCGCTTTGTCACTGTCTTTTCCAAGAAACTCACCCACCAATTCCATTGTGATTAACTCGGGAGCGCTGAGTTTTGGGGGAAAACCCCGTGGTCTTAATTTAATATTGCCAACTATTTGCTCATAAATAGCAGCTACCCAACAATACACAGAAATGATAAACTCTCCTTCGGACATGACTCTCTCCTTGATCAAGTGGTTTCGCAAAAAATCTTAATCTATCAGAGAGTTATGTCTTTGCTCAAGGATTTATCTGATTATTTTTTATCCCTTCAAAAAGTTGAGCACAGCGTATACAGTGCAAATGGGTGAAGTTGTATATAAGACGCTGGCTAGTTGCCCCGATGCAATTGCCGGATGGTAAGCTACAAGAGCGTATCTCCGGTGTTCCACAAGGGTCTCTGATTGGTCCGGTGTTAAGCAACCTATTTTTACACTATGTTTATGACCATTGGATGCAACGAAATTATGAAGCAACCCCCTGGTGCCGCTACGCAGATGATGGATTAGCACACTGTAGAACAGAACAAGAAGCGCAGGCACTATTGTCTGCGTTAACGAGACGATTTACAGAGTGTGGATTGGAACTACATCCTGATAAAACAAAGATAGTCTACTGCAAAGATGGGAGCCGCAAGGGCAAGTATCACCAAACATCATTTGATTTTTTGGGATATACGTTCAGGCCGCGATTAGTAAAGAACAGCAAACGCAATAGTCTGTTTGTTAGTTTTACTCCTGCGGTTAGTAAAGCGGCATTAAAATCGATGCGGGCGACAACTAAGAAATTCAATTGGCGTAACAGAGCAGATTTAAGCCTCAATGATATTGCAAAGAGATATAACCCCGTATTGAGCGGGTGGCTATATTACTATGGGCAGTATCAACGATCGGCTCTATATCCGGTTTGGCGTCACTTTAATAAAACGTTAGTAGCTTGGGCGATGAGGAAATACAAACGATTCCGACATCGTAAAACGTGGGCATCAAGGTTTCTGGAAAATATAGC
This sequence comes from Gammaproteobacteria bacterium, assembly GCA_965230455.1. Taxonomy (GTDB): domain Bacteria; phylum Pseudomonadota; class Gammaproteobacteria; order CBDDKY01; family CBDDKY01; genus CBDDKY01. The sequence continues at coordinate 168,725 of CBDDKY010000003.1, read as the reverse complement.
AGAGAAGGAACCCCACTTATTTGTACACTGGCGAGCAGGTATGCGAGGTGCGTTTGCCTGATGGGAGCCGGATGACGGGAGACTGTCACGTCCGGTTCTGCGAGAAGCCGATGGGGAGGTTCCGTCGGCTTACTCACCACTCTTTGCACTGGACGTTAGACGTTACCTTTGGTGAAGATGGCTCACGGATCAGAACAGCAGCGTCGCCAGAGAATTATGCCATTATAAGACATATAGCGCTCAACATCATTAAACGCGACACAAGCTTAAAGGCGAGCGTTAAACGTAAGCGCAGTATGGCTGCCCTTGATGATAAATTCAGAACTAAGATTATTTGTAATGCAATTTAGAGTCGATTGCCCTGGTTGCCCTGGGAATCAATAAGAAAGGATAGACACACATAATGAAGTATGATCTAATGAGGCCTTAATTTAACTACTACGAAAAAATAAGTGCTTCATAAGGAATTCATTATGTGTGTAGGCGAATTATGTCATAAATTACTATCAAAGACGAGTATTCATAAAAGACGCTTAAGTTCGTTGAGTGATATTGTCGCAACGGTGACCAAAGCTAAGACGCTTTCAGTCATTGGTCTGGGTCGGAAGCTGGAGAACAACAACCAAACACGGAAGCAATATTCGTAAGGTTGAGCGTTTGTATAGTAATACTAATCTAATGACAGAAACAGACCTGATATACCGAGCTATCTGTCATGAAGTGATTCAAACTGAGCAGCCCTTTATTGTGATTGATGGCAGCAAACTCCCTAATAGTGATTGGTATATCTTGCGAGCGAGTGTTGTAAGTGCTGGACGTGCCATCACATTATATGAGCATATATATGAGCGAAGCGAACAGTTTAGTGTTCGTTTATATCGTTACTTTTTAAATAAACTAAAGCATGTTCTTCCAGAAACGTGTCACCCCATTTTAGTGACAGACGTGGAGTTTCGTTTGTCTTGGTTCACGTTAGTGCGTAAATTAGGGTGGGACTTTATTGGTCGTCTGAGGGGGCACAGTAATATCTCTACAGATGAGGATTTGCAACCGGACGATTGGCATGATGTGTGGGGTAAGGCGACGAAGAAGCCTAAGTATCTAGGGGAAGGCTATTATTGTCGACAAAAAGAATTTCCAGGTTTCTTTTACTTGTATAAAAAGCCAGGCCAAGGACGTCATGCACATACGCGAACAGGTCGCCCTAGCCGCACGCAAAAAAGTAATCGCCACAAAGCGTCAGTGATAGAACCTTGGTTATTAATATCATCCTTAGAAGCTCCTGCAAAGTACATTGTTGGTGCTTATCAGTTACGGATGAGTATAGAATAGGGGTTCCGTGACATGAAAAGTGGACGCTATGGTCTTGGGCTTCGAGAGACTTTTTCAAAGAGCAAAAGCCGATATCGGGTGATACTCATCATTGCAGCCTTAGCGTCCTTATTTGCTTATTTGATAGGCACGGTTGGTGAGATGAATAATTTACAATGGCACTTTCAAGCAAACTCAACGAAACATAGGCGAGTGCTATCGCGTTTCTTTTTAGGTTGTGAATTAATTTATAAGCGTTATCAAATAACCAATGAACAATATAGGGAAGCGCTTAGCTTCTTAAAGCAAGAAACCTATAATTATTTCTCAACCCTTTGTTTTTAAAAATGAATTTGTGTCGGTCCCTCAGGACATAAGCCATAGCTCGTTTTGCGATTAAAGGAATGCTCATCAGTGCTGAGTACTGTTGGGCATGGGTCATTATCATGTTCTTAGTTTTCCAGTCGGTAGAGTTGTTGATACCATATTTCAATGATGGCTTTGCTGAGCTTAAAGTTTTTAGCTAGGGACTTTTGTGAGATGTCATCGGTATGTTGATGGAAGACTTATTTTTTAAGTCGCTGTGTAGCGCGTTGATGCTTGCCAATGCCTGGGAAGCATTGGTTGCTATAGCGTTTACAGTCATGACAATAGAGCTTGTAAGCGGTGAATTGTAAGAGCGTAGGTCGATGACCAAAGAATTCATGTTTAACCTGCCTTAAGAAGCGGTCTTTTTTACACGCGTGTTTACTGTTGCAGTGAGGTAAATGGCGGTAATGGACATCGGGTACTAACGAGGTGCTTTTAGTGACTTTCTTGATGGAAAAGCCGGGTAAATCTAGGATATTATTAGTCTTGGGCATTTTAATCTCCTTTATGATCGCTAAATCAAGGTGTCAGGGTAGCCTAACGTTGATTAAAATGCCCCTTCAATGGGTGAGGGCCAAAATTTAGCCTTGGTTATTAAAATTTAATTGTAAATATGATTTGCCACGTATACTGAGTATAATAAATGTCACCTGTAAACTTAGCGCTGCAACTATTGCTTCTAAGCTAGAAAAGTGATTCGATAGTAGCACTATTAGTAAAGGTGAAATGAAGCAAACAATATAATTTTGGAAGTTTGCGATAGCAGAAAAAGCAGCTGCTTCACTGAGATTATTGGACTGGGTAGTTAATAAATAATTATCTCTAAATAGCTGCAGGGCAAAATAGATTGAAAAGCTGAGTAAAAATAGGCTTGTAAAAATTAAGGGTATATAGTCCCCGCAGTTGAAACCTCGGGTTTTAGCTGTCTGTCTGCCAGCCATCTTTGAACAATTTTTACTGAAAAAACTTGTCATTTAGAATAGCTAAAATCCTCGTTTTTTCAGTAAAAATTGTCCAAATCTGACTAACATCCAGGCGCTAAAATATAAAACTTATGTTATCACATTAACAAATAATTTCCCGAACTTTCAACTGCGGGGACTATATAGTCAGTGCAGTATGAAATTCGGGTTTTAAATCTCTATAACTTGAAAGTTTTCTGTCATCAATGATGACAGCTCTTCTTTATAATAAGAAATATGCCTAAAGAATTTTTTACAAGCCTTTTCCATTTCTTCAAATTCTTCATAGTACTTATTGTACAGTACTTTTTTCTTAAAAAACTTCCATACTCGCTCTATTAAGTTTAAATTTGGTGAGTAGGCTGGTAAAAATATTAATTTAATCGCCATCGCCTCAGCTAAACTTTGTACCTCTGGAGATTGGTAATAACCTGCATTGTCACATATTAAATAAATATAACCTTTTGGCTGATGTTTCCGTAAAGATTCTAAAAAATCTTTTGTTGTTTCTTTATTTAAACGCTCCTCAAATCTAACAACCATATCTAAACTGTCTATATTAATCGCACCATTAATGTTTAAACGTCTTGGTTGTGGGTTTGACTTCATGACTATGCGCTCACCTTTTTTCATCCAGCCATGCGCAGGGACAGCATTGTGCTCAGGATGCGTTGCATCCATAAAATAAAGGCCATCTTCTTTATCTACAGTATTCTTGAGAGACTTATAAGCCTTAATAAATGCTTCTTGGGACTGTTTGTTCACCTTGTAGGGAATTTTCTCTGGTTTTTTATAAACAAAACCTAGCTCTTTCAATATCAAGCGCATACCGCTATCTGAATAGACAATATCAAACTCTTTGGCAACGTATAAAATAATATCAGATACACGTTGATAGGTTACTGATTCAAGATGTAAAAATAAAGCTTCTTTTTCCGAGCTTGTCATTTCTGACTGCCGTCCAGAATATTTACTTTTCAATAAACCATCCAGCCCCTCTTGCTTGTAATTATTATAATAACCCCGTATTGTATCTTCGCTTAAGAGTAAGGCTTCTCTTACTGCTGATATTTTCCAGCCACTACCTAGCAAATACACCGCTTTTAAGCGATCAGCTTCTTTACGTTTTTTACTACCTTGATGGCGAGATTTTAATTCGATTAATTCTCGTTCTGATAATTTATACTCTAGCACAACCATGTCCTAAATTTTTCTATTAGACTATTTTACTACAAAAACCCGAGGTTTCAACTGCGGGGACTATATATTTTTATAAAACTCAAAACTAAAGGATTACAATTATGTTACAAACAGCTGAAGTAGTAATAAAACAGAACGTGCAGAAGAGTGACCGCACTAAAGGCATGCAACTTATCCTTAATAAGAGTAGTGAGTTATTTGCCGCAAAAGGTTATCAGCAAACATCCATTGCCGATATTGCTCAAGCATGTGGAATTAGCAAGGCGACAGTATATTGCCATTTCTCTTCTAAGGAGGCGATTATTCGCTCTGTTTTAAAGCAGGTGCATCGCCATTTGTACGCGGCCTACTGTGCGCAGCTTAAAGACTGTACTTGTATAAATAAAGCAGCGGTGTTAGACAGGCTTTATGGTTTTTTAAAATTCCAAGAGAATGATGTTTACGCTTCTTTATTACCGCGACTATTTATTGAATTTTCACAAGGGGAAGGGCGCTTAGCAAACGTAATACAGCGTTATGCACGTTATTGGCAGCAGGGATTATCGTCTATGCTAGCTGGCGCTTTAGGCAAATCGCATGCGGAAGGCATGTCGCATATTATCTTGACTTATTGTTTGGGCTTCCCATTTTGGTCTTCTCTATTAGATAAGCAAGCCATCTGGAGTAAGGCGGCATTATTAGACTATCATCTTAAAGGAGTCTGTCATGCCGCATAATATAGAGATTAAGCTGCTTAATGAAATTCATCGTTTATCGCAACAGTCTAAAAAAGAACTGGCAAGAACGCTACAAGTGTCACCGAGTACGTTATACGCTATTTGGAAAGGGCGTGATATAAGCCATCCTATATTTTGTAAGTTATTAACGTGTTACGTTGAGCTTAAATTAGTTCATTGATTGGCTTTTAACATTAAATGCGACAAGGTGTATCAAGCTGTTACTGCGGGCAGGCAGAACAGTATCTTTACGGAAGAAGCCATAGAGAGCGTGATAGACGTTCACGTCATTTAATTATCATTTAACAAGGAGACACCGTAATGACAGCTTATGCCGCATTAATGAAAACCCGTATTTTAACCGTTGCGACTGATTTATTTTTAGAGCGTGGCTTTTACCAAACCAGCATCCATGCGATTTGTTCAGCATTGAATAAAGAAAAAGGTGCTATGTAAAGTGCTGCAAAGCAAGGTATCATGGTTTTATGTGGCTACGCGCAGTGGACTCAGTTGCTGGGTTGTAAAAGTGCTATATCTCATTGGAGAAAAATTATGAGAGAAAAAAATAGATAGTCCGCTGCTAACGGAACAAAAAGCAGCAGAGTATCTTAATATGAGTCGTAGCTTTTTAGTACAGTGTCGTAAAGATGGAGTTTTGCGTGGAAAAGGAATTAGTGTGCCCTATGTGAGGATCAGTAATCGTCATATGTACTTTAAACCTAAAATCAGCAGTTAAATCACGTTTTTGGCGATAACATCTTGATTCATCTAAGAAAACAAAAAAAGTCTCCATTACCAATAAGGGTGAACCAGAACGATGTGCCAGTGGCACATCGCAGTCTGGTGAGCGCGAGGACAGGATGTCCGAGCTGGGAGTGATAAGAACAAGAGCCTTGCGACAGGATGTCTGTCGCAGTCATTGCTTATTTCTCTTTTTAGTTTCCTTATCTAAATCAATCTGTTACACCAAAAAAGCGCGATTTACTGCTGATTTTAGGTTAAAGCTGATTTAGATGAATGGCTTGCAAGACATAAAATTATGCCTCAAGATCCTTTTAAATCAGATGAAGAACTATAACACCCAGGCCGCAGTATAATGCTGCGGCTTTGTAGTTTTATTGAGTGATATTGATTAGTGGGATGGGTTTATCATTCCCTCGGTTGGCAGGCCTAGACAGTAGCGAATACCTATCGAAGTGAATAAAAAAACAGTAAAAAGAAAGGCAGAGTAGGAAAATATCCACGCCAAAGTGATCTGAAGTTTCGTACTATTAGCCCTGAAATCATAGCCTTTATAGAGCTTAAAGGTGTATTTATGTCTAACGGCCCACCAGGGGGCCGCCAAACAAAAGGCATAGCCCATGGCTCTTTGCATGGGATGAAACATTTCATTCATCGATCCACTTACATTGCCAAATAATGGGTCGAAGCGCCGTCTCACTGAAAAAAAGATATAAGGCATCAGGATGACAGCAATGCCGAGTAGTGGTAAGGTGAGGAATTGTAGCCAATTGGTCAATTCAATTAACGTATCCATGGGTGGCTTTCCTGTACATGAGTGGCTAAAATCTGCTTAAAATCTATTCTATCAGTAAATTTACCGGCTTTAACACCAGCAACCCCACCAATTGCCCCGGCAATCACAGCGCCCACCAGGGTTTCTGGCAGTAGAAACGCAGCAATCCCAGTTGCAACTATTCCCCCGGCTATTTCCGCACCGATGTCAATGAGCTTCTTACCCCAATCACCGTGCTCTTCAGTGGGATGGGCTTATCATTCCCTCGGTTGGCAGGCCTAGACAGTAGCGAATGCCTATCGAAGTGAATAAAAAAACAAAGGAAAGAAAGGTAGAGTAGGAGAATATCCACGCCAGGGTGATCTGAAGTTTCGTACTATTGGCCCTGAAATCATAGCCTTGATATAGTTTGAGTATGTATTTATTTCTAGCGGCCCACCAGGGGGCGGCTAAACAAAGGGCATAACCCATGGCTCTTTGCATGGGATGAAACATTTCCCCCTTTGCGCCACTCACATTACCAAATAAAGGGTCGAAGCGCCGTCTCATTGAAAAAAAGATATAAGGCATCAGGATGACAGTAATGCCGAATAGTAGGAAGACAAGGAATAATAACCAATTAGTTAATTCAATTAGCGTATCCATGGGTGGCTTTCCTGTACATGAGTGGCCAAAATCTGCTTGAAATCTATTTTATCAACCTGTTTACTGAGTTCAACACCACCAACCCCACCAATTGCCCCGGCAATCACGGCGCCCACCAGGGTCTCTGGCAGTAGCAACGCAGCAAGCCCAGTTGCAACTATTCCCCCGGCTATTTCCGCGCCGATGTCAATGAGCTTCTTACCCCAATCACCGTGCTCTTCAGTGGGATGGGCTTATCATTCCCTCGGTTGGCAGGCCTAGACAGTAGCGAATGCCTATCGAAGTGAATAAAAAAACAAAGGAAAGAAAGGTAGAGTAGGAGAATATCCACGCCAGGGTGATCTGAAATTTCGTGCTATCGGCTCTGAAATCATAGCCTTGATACAGCTTAACCATGTATTTATTTCTAATAGCCCACCAGGGGGCCGCCAAGCAAAGAGAGTAACCCATGGCTCTTTGCATGGGATGGAACATTTCCCCCTTCGAACCACTCACATTGCCAAATAATGGGTCGAAGCGCCGTCTCACTGAAAAAAAGATATAAGGCATCAGAATGGCAGTAATGCCGAGTAGTGGTAAGGTGAGGAATTGTAGCCAATTGGTCAATTCAATTAACGTATCCATGGGTGGCTTTCCTGTACATGAGTGGCCAAAATCTGCTTGAAATCTATTCTATCAGTAAATTTACCGGCTTTAACACCAGCAACCCCACCAATTGCCCCGGCAATCACAGCACCCACCAGGGTCTCTGGTAGTAGCAACGCAGCAAGCCCAGTAAATGCTATTCCCCCGACTATTTCCGCGCCGATGTCAATAAGCTTCTTGCCCCAATCACCGTGCTCCTCATAAGTTTTATAAACCTCATAAAAATCACTGGCCAATTCAACAACCAGCATACCGCGGGTGATGCTTTTGGTATAGCGCATAATTTTGGTTAAATGATCCAGCGAGAAAGGGGAGGTTTCCCAAAAAGGGCCTTCATTCACAGAGTCATAGGCATGAAAAAGGTTGCGACTGATGATAAGACGGGTGCTAGCTTTGGCATAGCGGCCAGCGACGCGCATGGATGCGGTATATTTTCTAATCATTCGGGCATAAGAAGCACTGATATGCTCTTTAAGCTCTGCCTCTGTTGCGCTATCAAGGTAGGCTGAAAACTCAAACAAGCCTTTAGTAAATTCGCTAATAGCCTCATGGAGCTCACGGGCTTCTTTACCGATGTGCTCAAGACTGTGGTCGACAGAGCTCCAAACAGAGGCTTTCTCTTCTGTTTCATAGGCTTTCAGCTCATTGACCGCTTTGTTAGCGGCATGATGCAAATCATTGACTGCTTTGTTAGCGGCATGATGCAAATAGAGGGATGCTTGTTCAATATGCACCCGCGCCTGGCTTGCGGCTAAGGCTAAATCAATCCGGGTATTTTTGAGTAAGCGCCTAAATTTAAAGCGTTTCATGGGCGATGAATAATTCATATGGATACAGGCAGTTTGGTAGTCTTGGGCCACAAAGGGGTCGACGCTGTCCACATCCTTGTTCGGTAACCAAATAAAGGTATTGGGCGTGAGCGGAATATAGCCTTGATGAGCACTAGGGCGGCTGCCTCCCACAAAAGCGCGTTTATCGGGATTGGCATCCAGCACACGTCCCATGTAATCCCGCAATTCCCGGTGGGCGTGTGTCTGGTAACGATACCGACACACGGATTCTAAATCATCTTTTTCATCCGTTAAATGTAACATACTCGTCTCGCTTGGCGCTTGGTGTGCCCGTCAGTTATTGAAGAGGGTTTAGCTTGCCACGCCAGTTTCTAGGTTATAGAGCATGGAGCTTGGTGTGCCTACACTGTGATTGGCATTGGAGCTGATGAAGCGTTTTTCTATTTGGGTATAATTGAGCTGGATGACTTCAAGCGGATGAGCGCCTTCTGTCAGTATGCGATAACCACCGATAAGGACATTACTCAATTCATAGGTCATGTAGCTTTCTGCTTGTTGTTTACCGGTGCGAGTAAAGTCAATCTTAACCAGGGGATAGACGTGGCCATCGTGAGCAGCTTTATACAAGGGGATGAAGGAGCTATCGGGTGATTTGGTGATGGTTATTTCACTGTGAATGGGCAGTGATAAATCCCTATCATTACAATGTCCGGGTGCAACAGAATCGATATAACGGGTCAACATACCCTCAACGGATTCCAGTTGAATAGCGCCTTCGTGGCCTGTTCGACTAACGCTGCCAGTGACGTCTGCAATGGTCATATAAATACTCATGGATACATTCCTCTATACGGTAAGCTAAAACTGTGACAAGGATACGGGCAAAAAAAATTAAAAGCAAGTGTTTTTGTATGAAGATGGTTTACTGGCGTTGTAAACAAGTTATGGCGCCAACTTTACTGTCTTTCGGTAAACTGTTGCGTAATCTTCAGACAAGATTTCAACAGCATTAGCGACATGGCCTTCAGCTAAATGTGCATAGCGCTCAGTAGTTTTAATGCTGGCATGACCCAGCAGCTTTGAGACCGTATAGAGGTCAATGCCTTTCATAATTAGATTGCTGGCAAAATCATGTCGCATATCATGCCAACGAAAGTTCTTGATTTCAGCACTTTGCAGCAAGTTGGCCCAAGACTTTATCATTACAATGTCCGGGTGCAACAGAATCGATATAACGGGTCAACATATCCTCAACGGACGGCTTACTCACCATGAAACGTTCAACACACTGAAAACCCAAGGTTATAACTTTGAGCACAACTATGGGCGTGGTTATAAAAACTTAAGTACTATCATGAGTTATCTTATGATGCTTGCGTTTTTAATAGATCAAATCCAACAACTTTGTTGCCCGCAATTTCAAGCCGCACTAAAAAAATGTAAAAAGCGAATTCGGTTGTGGGAACATATGCGTAATTGGTTTATGACATTTTTCATTGATTCTTGGGAAGCGTTTTTTTCTGCGCTTGCCACGCCGCCTGATTTTAGGTTGCCTATTGATAGTGGATAGGATTGATGTCTTGTCTTTTTTCAGTTCTCATAAAACGTTTCATTTCACTACGAAAACTTGACCAAATAGTAACCGGGTTTTCTCTGGGAGGAGCTTTATGCCCTGAAATTAATGGCGTCGTTAGCTCAGATTTATCTTGTCTGAGTGGGAACCGCTTGTGAAATAATAGAATTAGGGGGTTCTTGGTGCACGTGAGACCGTGGTGGTATTTGAGCGGCACTTGGGCGTGTGGGCTAAATTATCAGCGCATCGTTCGGTGCCGGATGATGTGGTACGAGTGCGGCATGCGCTGTTTATTGCAGCACTATGGAAAGACCTTCAGTGGCATGGGGAATATTGACAAATGAAAGAGGTGTGATACTCTCGTTCTCACCAAAGCCAGGTTAAGGTTGCAAAAACAATGGGTTGTGCTGTATTTTCAGAATTTGGGGCCATAAATTATAATCGCCTATGTACTAAAAACATTGAACGGGGAAAACTACTTTATGCAGAAAGCAGTGATAGCTGTTTTTCTGATACTCCGCAGATAATAAGCCCAGCTTATGAATTATATCTAACGCGCATTAAAGCCTAATGGCCAGCTTCATATCGTTTTAAGTGCAGGTCTTGATAAGGCTGATGTGGTTCAGGCGTTTGGCGGTTTCATTGCTGATTTGGATGAGCTTGTTTATATGTGCAACTTACAGTTTACTAACGAAATATTAGTCCATGACTTTCATGAGCACTGTAGCGTACACTTTAAAAAAGCGCTTATGCTGATTATTGGGTTTTATCTCAAAGATGGTCATGCACAAGCCAGCCGTGATAAGATTTCAGAGTTTGTAGAGCAAGAAGTGAACTAAATACAACGGATGGGTTAATGTTAAAGTCAAGTATGTCCTTTGTGAGCGCTATCCATGAAAAGATAAGGGCGCATGCTGATAAATATGATTATCCCTATGCTATATTCGGCCTGTTTGGCGCTATTACTTATCCGCTTTATTATTTTATTTGGGTGTTTTCTGATCTTGCTAGCTATGACAGTTTTTATTTAAGACTAATTGCTGTTTTACTTTGTTTAGGTTTGGTTTTTAATAAATACTGGCCAGCTCAATTTAGGAAGTATTTAGCACTTTATTGGTATACAACTGTTTTATACTCTGTACCTTATTTATTTACCATTCTGATATTACATAATCATATTTCTGACGCCTGGGCCTTAAACACACTGTGTCTTGTTGTATTACTAATCCTCTTGCTCGATGTTGCATCTTTGTTAGTCATATTGCCCCTAGGCATTTTTTTGGGCATGGTCACTTACTTTCTGTTTGGTTTTGATTTTCAATATACAGGGAGCATTGGAATAGTAGGTATCTTGGTTTCCTATTTTTCGGTCTTGTTTTTTGGGATACTCTTCGCCAAAAACAAGCAGAGCTCTCATGAGAAGAGGCTAAGAGTTAAGGCTGAAGTAAGCAAGACAAAGTCTGAATTTATAGCCAATATAAGCCATGATATTCGCACACCCATTACGGGGATCTTGGGTATGGTTCAAGATATGCTAGATGCTGCGGACAGCGTTCAAGTCGTATTAGAAAGCCATGACTTAAAGGAAACAAAGCAAGCGCTTGGCAGATTTCTTGAAACGGTGCAAAATGATAGCTCATACCTCAAAGGAGCTGCAGATGAGCTTTTACAATTATGTAATGAGGTCTTGGAGGTTGTAAAGTTAGAAAGTGGTTACCAGGAAGGCAATAGCGAAACTTTTGATTTTTTTACATTGATTGAACATAATTTTAATTTACTACAACCAATAGCACAGCATAAAGATATAGCATTTACGTATGAAATAGATGAAGCTGTGCCACGCTATCTAAAAGGGCTTCGTATCTATACAGATCGTGTATTATTAAATTTGATTAGTAATGCGCTAAAGTTCACAGAAAAGGGAAAAGTGGCGGTTTTCGTTCAACCTATATCTTCTAAAGATAATATACCAAGCCTCGGTAAAAAAGTTATGTTACAAATATGCGTGAGTGATACGGGGCCAGGCATTCCTTCAGATAAATTTGATACAATTTTTGAACATTTTTCTCGATTAACACCCGCTTATCAAGGTTTGTACAAAGGAGCGGGGCTTGGCTTATATACCGTTAAACGTTATGTTGCAGCAATGAAAGGGTCTATTGAAATCAGTAGTACAGTATCCAAGGGAAGTTGCTTCACGGTAACGTTACCTTTTATTATGTCTCGTTCTTCTGAGATACCTATAAATAATAGCATCTCTGCCAAGCATACCTCTATTACAACTAAACGAAAACTACCAGATATCCAAATATCAAATACTCAACACACTACGTATGCTTCTATTCTCGTCATTGAAGATAGCCAATTAGCTGCTTTTGCTGTGAAGAAAATGCTAGAAGCTTTTCAGTGTGAAGTAGATATAGCTGAAAGTGGGGCTCACGCTATCACTATGATAAATAGCAAGGAGTATAATCTCATTTTTATGGATATTGGTTTGCCAGATATTAATGGCATTGAGTTGAGTAAAAATATCCGACTGCTTCCTGATAAGCAAAAAGCAGAAACTCCTATCATTACACTTTCTGGTCATGCTGATGATGAAGAGATGTGCAAGAAAGCGGCAGAAGCCGGTATACAAGATGTTTTAAGTAAACCAGCCCAGCCTTCAGAAATAGAGTCTATTTTAAAGCGGTACATTAGGAAGAAGTAGCTTCAATGTGTTAGCGTTATTAACACGGCACTATAACTTAAAAAAAATCACCTGTAATCTCAGCAGGATATTCTTATCCACAATCATCCTAAATTCCGCAGTTGAAATCGTCGCGAGGCTGACTAACTCACCGAATCTAAAGGATTTTTTTCCATCTTTTTTGTGAAAGCGTATCACCCATACGGTGAATAAAAAAGATGGAAAAAAATCCTTTAGATTCGGTGAGTTAGGCGGCCGCAGTAGATTTCAACTGCGGAATTTAGGATCATGAAGTGACCCCCATATTGCGCAATGTATACCCGTAGCGTTTGAGTTTTAGGTTGAATTTTGATCATCAAAAAGGAGAGGGGCTTGGCCTACTCTCCTCTTTGATGCCCGATTACTTGCTAGCGCACTTGTGGGTCTAGTTCACCTGATGTGTATCTGGTGTGCATGTTGTCTAAGCTAATGACTTTTATTTTATGGGCTTGTCCTGCTGTGCCAAAGGCTTCATAACGATTTTTACAGATATCAGACATAGCGCTTTTGGCTGCGTCTAAATATTTGCGTGGGTCAAAGACTGTTGGGTTTTTAGCCAAATAACGACGAATAGCGCCAGTGGATGCCATGCGCAAATCCGTATCAATGTTGATTTTTCTAACACCATGCTTGATGCCTTCTTGGCATTCTTCTACGGGAACGCCATAGGTTTCACCCATTTCACCACCGTATTCATTAATAATGGCCAACCAGTCTTGAGGAACCGCTGAAGAGCCATGCATCACCAAATGAGTATCGGGAATGCGTGCATGAATGGCTTTGATACGGTCAATGGCTAATACATCTCCCGTAGGTGGGCGGGTGAATTTGTAAGCACCGTGACTTGTACCAATGGCAATGGCCAGGGCATCTACTTGCGTATCACGGACAAAGTTAGCCGCTTCATCGGGGTCAGTTAATAACTGTTCATGGCTTAAGACACCTTCAGCACCGGAACCGTCTTCCTCGCCAGCTTTACCGGTTTCCAAAGAACCTAAGCAGCCCAGTTCGCCTTCCACAGAGACCCCACAGGCGTGAGCCATTTCCACAGTGCGGCGTGTGACATCGACGTTATAATTGTAATCACTTGGCGTTTTCATGTCTTCTTTGAGTGAGCCATCCATCATGACGGAAGAAAAGCCTAACTGAATAGAGCGTTGACAAATGGCAGGCGATGCGCCGTGATCTTGATGCATACAGACAGGAATATGGGGATAAGCTTCTGTGGCAGCCAAAATCAAATGCCGCAAAAATTCAGGGCCGGCATAGGTACGTGCACCGGCTGATGCTTGTACAATGACGGGGCTGTCTGTGGCGTGAGCCGCTTCCATAATGGCCTGCATTTGTTCAAGATTATTCACATTAAAGGCGGGAACACCGTAGTTGTGTTCTGCTGCGTGATCAAGCAATTGGCGCATAGAAATAAGAGCCATGGTTTTCTCCATATAGTCATTGGGGCAAATTCAGGACTGATTATAACAGGAGATAGCCTTGCTAGGCCATGGTTGTTTTCATAACATTTTCAGTGTTTTTGTCAAGGGTCAAATTGAGGTGTGCTATACTAAAAAATACCACATATAGTGTCTTGACAGTAAGAGAAATACCAGATATTGTATTTAGCAACAACGCACTTTTTAGCTAATTAATAAGGGAACGCTAATGTCTGAACAACCTCAACCCCTCGTAGAAATTCATAAACGTGACGGTGCTTTAGTTAACTTCGATGTAACGCGCATTGTTGATGCAATCTTTAATGCCATGGCGGCTACGGGAGAAGGTTCTCGTAAAGATGCCGAAAATATTGCTTATTGTATCCAGGATGATTTATTGACCATTAAAGCCAGCCATCGTAATTTTACACCGAATGTAGAAGGGGTACAGGACGCTGTAGAAAAAGAGCTCATTCAACGTAATTTTGCCGAGACGGCAAAAGCCTATATTTTATATCGTCAAAAACAGGCAGAACGACGCGCAAAAGAAATGCACGTGCCAGAACATGTGAAAAAACTTGCCGAAGAAAGTAAACAGTATTTTCGTAATGAATTGAATGAGTTTGTTTATTTGCGCACTTACGCGCGTTGGATTGAAAGCGAAGGCCGTCGTGAAACCTGGATAGAGACTGTGCAGCGCTATGTGGATTTTATGCAAGAAAACTTAGGCGATAAATTATCCGCCGAAGAATATGCTGAAGTACGCCAAGCTATTTTAAACCAAGAAGTTATGCCTTCTATGCGTCTTTTGCAATTTGCAGGTCCGGCAGCGCGTGCGTCTAGTGTCTGCGCCTATAATTGTTCTTTTATTGCGCCCACAGCATTGCGTGATTTTGCGGAAGTCATGTATGTCTCTATGTGCGGTTCGGGTGTGGGTTTTTCAGTGGAAAGCCAAAACATTCAAGCACTCCCACAAATTAAAATCCAAAGCGGTAAAAAGTTACCGACCCATGTAGTGGATGACAGTAAAGAAGGCTGGTGTGATGCGTTACTTTTAGGTCTAGAAACGTGGTTTAATGGTGACGACATTGAGTTTGATTACAGCCAACTTCGTCCAGCGGGCGCGCGCTTAAAAACCATGGGTGGGAAAAGCTCAGGTCCTGATCCTTTACGTTCGTTATTAGAGTTCTCGCGCTCTGTGATTTTGTCTCGCCAAGGACGCCGTTTAACTAACCTCAACGCCCATGATATTTTATGTAAAATTGGTGAGGTGGTTGTATCCGGTGGTGTGCGTCGTAGTGCGATGATTTCGCTTTCCGACTTAGACGATTACGCCATGCGTGACGCTAAAAGTGGCCAATTCTACTATACAGAACCACAGCGTTGTATGGCCAATAACTCGGCGGTGTATGAAGAAAAGCCCAGCAATACCGTTTTTCTGGATGAATGGTTATCCTTAATGAAAGGTGGCTCTGGTGAGCGTGGTATTTTTAACCGTGGCAGCTTAGTCAAAACCTTGCCTGAACGTCGCTTGAGCGTTTTAAAAGAGGCAGGACTTATGCAAGGTGGACGCATTACCGGTATTATTGGCACCAATCCTTGTGCGGAAATTATTTTGCAATCTAAGCAATTTTGTAATTTATCAGAAGTGGTTGCGCGCGCTGACGATGACGAAGCCACATTGTTACGCAAAATTCGTGTAGCAACCTTACTTGGAACCTACCAGTCGTCACTGACGAAGTTTCCTTATTTGTCTGAAGCTTGGCAAAAAAACTGTGAAGCAGAACGTTTGCTGGGTGTTTCTGTCACAGGCCAATGGGATTGTGAAGCCGCAAGACAGCCTGACGTGTTGCAGCGCTTACGAAAAGCCACCATCGAGGCGAATGAATTTTATAGTAAGCGTTTTGGTATTAATGCTTCTACTTGTACAACGTGTGTGAAGCCATCGGGTACAGTGTCACAAACGGTAGACTGTGCTTCCGGTATGCATCCACGTCATTCACCTTATCATATTCGTCGCATTCGTATTTCAGCCACGGATGCGCTATTTAAGATGTTAAAAGACCAACAGGTTCCTTACCATCCAGAAGTGGGGCAAACAGAAGAAGATGCAACGACATTTGTTATCGATTTTCCGGTGAAAGCACCGGAAGGCGCTATTTATAAAGACGACTTAAGTGCTTTAGACCAATTGAATCACTGGAAAGTGGTTAAAGAAAATTTCACCGAGCATAATCCTTCCGTGACTATTTCTGTGGGTGAAAATGAATGGATAGCCGTTGCCAATTGGCTTTACAGCCATTGGGATATTATTGGTGGTTTATCTTTCCTTCCTCGCCAGCAGCATGTTTATCAGTTGCCTCCCTATGAGGAAATTGATGAAGCACGTTACTTAGCGCTCAAAGAGCGTTTTGAGCATGTAGATTACGGTAAAATTGCTGCCTATGAAAAACGTGATGAAACGGAAGTGAAAAAGGAATTAGCTTGCGCCGGCGGTGCTTGCGAGATTGAATAACCACGTCTAGACTTCCGGCAGGAAGTGTTCTCCTGGTTGAACCTAAATTCCGCAGTTGAAATCGTCGCGAGGCCGCCTAACTCACCGAATCTAAAGGATTTTTTTCCATCTTTTTTATTCACCGTATGGGTGATACGCTTTCACAAAAAAGATGAAAAAAAATCCTTTATCTTCAGCGGCTTAGTCGGCCTCGCGACGATTTCAACTGCGGAATTTAGGTTGAATATGCTCAGTTTTGCTGAGCATATTCAATTTTTGAGTTGCCCTACAAAATGTAGTATGCTTTTTCAGCCGTTGGGTTTCCAACAGATTTCAACTAAAAAAAGAGAACAGTTATGGATAAACCACTTATTGTAATTACAGGTGCAAGTTCAGGCATTGGCGAAGCAGTCGCACGGCTTTTTTCCGGCAAAGGCCACCCCCTATTATTATTGGCGCGTCGTGTGGAACGTTTAACAGCGTTGGATCTACCCAATACGCTGTGTGCAAAAGTTGACGTGACCGATATTGACGCCATACAAAAAGCCATTGCAGAGGCAGAAGCATTGTATGGTCCCACCGATGTATTGGTGAACAATGCTGGCGTTATGTTGTTAGGACAGATTCATGAGCAAAGCCCCAAAGAGTGGCAAAGCATGCTTAATGTCAACGTGATGGGCGTGTTGAATGGTATTCAAACTGTTTTACAGGGCATGATGGCGCGTCAGAGTGGTACGATTATCAATGTAAGTTCCATTGCCGGTCGTAAGACTTTTCCCAGCCATGCAGCTTATTGCGCAACAAAGTTTGCCGTTCATGCACTCACAGAAAATATTCGTGAAGAAGTGGCCAGCAGTAACGTGCGTCTCGTGACTATTGCGCCTGGGGTTGTGGAAACAGAATTGTTAGGCCATACAACCTCTGAAGACATTAAGTCTGGTTATAAAGACTGGAAAGCAACCATCGAGCCTTTATTGCCGGAGGATATTGCTGAGAGTATGTACTTTGCCTACAGCATGCCGCAACGTGTTTGTGTGCGTGAAATTGTCATTGGCCCCACGAAACAAGAAGCGTAAACCTAAAAAGTGATTTATTGCTGGTTTTAGGTTAGGGGCTGTTGAGCAGTCATTTTTACGCTGCAATTTGAATAAAGCGGGTGCAGATTTGCGTCCTTTCAAATTTCGCTTGTCGCTTGCAAAAATGAGCTGCCAACAGGCCCTAAACAGAGGATTCCTGATCTAAATCAATCTGTTAGACCAAAAAAGCGCGATTTACTGCTGATTTTAGGTTAAAGACAGTTATAGGTAATGCGACTGCGTAAGCCAGCTTTTTTCAGGAAAGTAAGCAAAAACCAGCGTATCATGCCGAATGGTATTTACGATGGGCTTAATAAAGTGAGGGCTTAATCCGAAGCACCCCCACGTATGACCGATGCGCCCATGATAAGCGAGAAATTTGGGGGTTACGTAATTTGAGCCATGAAAAACAATATCCCGAACATAAGCATTATTATTAAAGCCTTTTTCTAAACCATACAAACGCATGGAGTAGCCAAGTTTTCCCACATAAGATCCCCCGGTGCGATAAAGGCCAATGCTAGATTCATGACTATTAATACGGTTAGAAAAGCGTAAGGCATAGTTTTGTCGGCCGCTGGCATAACCATGGGCCACCCATTGTTCAAACAGTAATTTTTGATGTTTTAAATCTAAAACCCAGAGACGCTTTTTAGAAGAAGGTTTTGAAAAATCAACAATGGTTAAAATTTCTTTTTTATCTAAGCCGTGTTGGCGTGCTTTTTGGTAAGCGGTCAAGGCCAAGGCGAGGACTCGAGGCCGCAGCCTTTTGGTTTGTTTGAGTAAATGAGTCATTAGCACACCTTGTTGGGCCGTGAGACGCAAAGGTGGGCCAAGGGGAGGTGGTTTTTTTTGTGGTGCGTTGCCCGGTTCAGACCGAATGACATTGTTATGCCAAGCACCGCGATGTACGCTAATGGGATAAGCGCTGTCTTTGACGACTTTAATGATGTTGCTGGCTGAATGAGCCGGGCCGAGAGGATAGCTTTTGGGTGTAACCTTTATAATGGGCGCAAGAGGCGGCGTGGGTTCATTGCTGATATGGATGACAGGCCCTGATGGGGGTTGTTGCGAGGCAGGAGCAGCATCGAGTCGACCTTTGAGGCTGAAGGTTGCAAAGGCTGTTATGGGTAGCGTATTGAGGATCAAACCTAATAACAGCCTGGAGGCAATGGCAAAAAGGTTGACGCATGACATAGGGTTATGTCAATCCTGAGGAACCAAAGCCTCCCTCACCGCGCCGCGTGGTTGTAAATTCATTTACCTGTTCTAGTTGCACAGCAATAATGGGTACAAAGACAAGCTGTGCGAGACGAACGCCAGGTTCGATAGTAAAGGCGGTGTTGCTGCGGTTCCAGGCAGAGATCATCAGTGGTCCTTGATAATCAGAATCAATTAATCCTACCAAATTTCCCAAAACAAGACCGTGTTTATGCCCTAGGCCAGAACGAGGCAAAATAACCGCGGCGAGCCCAGGATCATCAATATGAATGGCAAGGCCTGTAGGAATAAGTTCTGTCTCTTTGGGTGCTAGTAGCAGTGGTTCATCTAAACAGGCCCGCAGGTCGAGGCCCGCTGAGCCTTCAGTGGCGTATTGTGGGAGAGGTATTTCATGACCAATACGAGGGTCTAATTGTTTAACGTGGATGGTTTTCATTTGAATTTTTAAAAAATGTATTATAGAATTTAATGTATGCTGCTGCTTTCATCATAAAACAAAAATATGACGATAACAAATTGGCCTGCAACAGAAAGACCACGGGAAAAATTAAGGCGCTTTGGGGCTCACAACCTCACAGATATTGAGCTATTGGCAATTTTTTTGGGGTCTGGTGTTAGAGGTAAAAGTGCCATTGATTTAGCGAGGGAACTCATCGCCCATTGTGGGGGACTGTCGGGCATTTTTTCGGCCGATGAGTCACGCTTTTGTGCAATAAAAGGGTTAGGAGAAACAAAATACATACAATGGCAAGCCATCCTCGAAATCCAGCGCCGCCACTTAAAGCAAGGTCTAGAGCAAGGCATTAGCTGCCAAAGTGCGCGGGAGGTAGAGCATTTTTTAATCAGTCAATTGCGGCCGCTTGCCTATGAGGTATTTGGACTGTTATTCCTCAATTCACAGCATCGACTGATTGATTTTCAAATTTTGTTTAGAGGCACCTTACAGCAGACAGCTATTCATCCCCGCGAAGTTATCAAAAAAGCCTTATTTTTCAATGCGGCATCGGTTATTTTGGCCCATAATCACCCTGGTGGAAGTAGCGAGCCTAGCGAGATGGATAAATCAACGACCCAGTATCTCAAGCAGGCATTACGGGCCATTGATGTGGAGGTATTGGACCATATCATTGTGGGAGCCGAAGCATGCTCTTCTTTTGCGCAGCGGAGGATGCTATAAGATTGCATTATGCCCCAATTTTTGATATAAAGTCTGGCTACATGATGAGATAGCGGTATAAAGGCGATTAGAGTCTCTGCCCGTGTGAACAATTTAAATACAGTTTGGAGTTAAACCATGTCTCGAGAGTGCCAAATAACAGGCAAACGTGTGATAACGGGTAATAACGTATCCCACGCCAACAATAAAACCAAGCGTCGCTTCGTTCCTAATTTGCATGAGCACCGTTTTTGGTTAGAAGCACAAAAGCGTTTTATTAAATTGCGTGTTAGCGCCAAAGCCATGCGCATTATTGATAAACTAGGTATTGAAGCAGCCTTGGCGATGGCAGCGCTTCGAAAAGAGAAAAAAAAGGCTAAATAAGGGGTAGACCATGGCTAAGAAGCGCAATAGTGACATCATCCGCCTTAATTCCACAGGTAAAACGAAAAGTGGTAAACCGACAGGCTACTTTAAAGTAACACGCCGTTGCAAAGCGAATCTTGCCGCCAGTGGCCGTTACGCCAACGGCAAATTAAAGCTTAGAAAGTACGATCCCAGAGCTTATAATGCCGTTACGGGAAGATGTGGTATGTACGTTGAGTTTGTTGAGAACACAAAGTTTAAATAACCTATCCAACAGTCTGTTTGTGGCCGCGGGTGGCAATTTATCTTGAATTGCTGACCGTGCGTGCTGGATCATTCGATCATTCCGTGTGGTGAAGGTACGCCTGCTGAATGCACAAGTACATTCATCAACCTAAAATCCTCAGTTGAAATCGTCGCGAGGCCGACTTAGTTGCTGAAGATAAAGGATTTTTCTCAATATTTTTTGTGAAAGCGTATCACCCATACGGTGAATAAAAAATATTGAGAAAAATCCTTTAGATTCGGTGAGTTAGGCGGCCGCAGTAGATTTCAACTGAGGATTTTAGGATCAAGGTGTACCTTTCATTTTTCCCGTTGTTGGGTATACTTACTGCCATTCTATTGGGGTAACTAACCTGGGCTCGACATAAGAAGGTGGTAAAACCCAGAGAAATCCAGGGGGACAAGGCAAAAGCTCAAAAAAACGCAGTACTAGCACCGCGAATGCGAGTATTTTTTTGAGCTTTTAACCTAAATTCCGCAGTAGATTTCAACAGCGGAATTTAGGTTAAAAGTGAGAAATCTCGGGGGCTAGCCCCCGAGGCAAAGGCGATGGGGTTTCCATACCCAAGGGGGCACAGGTACCCAAGGGGGCACAGGCAGGGGAAAAATGCAATTTTCCCCTTTGGGAGCCTACGCGGGAAACCCGCGTAGGCGAAATCAAACCAGGAGACAATCTCGGGAGCGAACGGCCGAGTTGTTGAACACCGTTCCCCTGGATTTATCGCAGGTTTTAGCCGTTCTTATGTCGGACTCAGGTTAACGATGAACAATTGATTGATTTGATGGCACGCCCTAATTTATTAATGAATCAAAAACAACAGCAGCCGCTTCTAAGGTCTTATTGATAATCTCATCGCTATGTGCATTGGAGATAAATCCGGCTTCAAAAGCTGAAGGTGCGAGGTAGACGCCTTGTTCTAGCATGCCATGGAAAAACTGCCGAAAGCGCTTCCCGTCACAGCGTTCTACCTGTGCAAATTGGCTGATGGGAGCTTCATCCGAGAAGAAAAAGCCAAACATACCGCCCACTTGATTAGTGCAAAAGGGAATACCTTTTTCTTTAGCTATTTGGGATAATCCAAGGGTCAATTGTTTGCATTGCTTTGTTATTGTTTCAAAAAAACCTGGTTGACTAATAGTGTTTAAGGTGGCTAACCCCGCTGCCATCGCCACAGGGTTTCCAGACAACGTGCCCGCTTGATAGACGGGCCCTAACGGAGATAGTTTCTCCATGATGGCTTTGCGTCCACCAAAGGCACCCACCGGCATGCCACCACCAATAACTTTACCCAATGTCGTTATGTCAGGCTTAATACCGTAGAGAGCTTGAGCACCACCTAAAGCCACACGAAAGCCAGTCATTACTTCATCAAAAATCAGTAAACTTTCATTTTCATTACATAACGTTCTGAGACCCATGAGAAAATCGGGGTCAGCAGGAATGCAATTCATATTCCCCGCAATGGGTTCGATGATGATGGCTGCAATATCAGCCCCCGCTTGTTGGAATAAAGCTTCTACGCTGCTCAAATCATTGAAGGTTGCTGTTAATGTGTGTTCCACTGTGCTGGAGGGAACGCCAGCCGAATTAGGCACACCAAAGGTAAGCCCTCCAGAGCCTGCTTTGACCAACAGTGCATCAGAATGGCCATGATAGCAGCCTTCAAATTTAATGATTTTGGAACGCCCAGTAAACCCTCTCGCCAGACGAATGGCTGACATGGTTGCTTCAGTACCAGAGTTGACCATACGCACTTGCTCGATATTTGGCATCAAGGTGCAAATTTTCTCTGCTAAATCAACCTCTAAAGCCGTTGGAGCTCCAAAGCTTAAACTATTAGTCGCTGTCTTTTGCACAGCTTGAATGACTTCAGGGTACGCATGCCCTAATATCATGGGTCCCCAGGAACCCACATAGTCAATATAGGATTTTCCTTCTACATCAAAGAGATAAGCACCCTCTGCCCGCTGAAAAAAAACAGGCGTTCCGCCGACACCGCCAAAGGCTCTCACCGGCGAGTTAACCCCACCTGGAATAAAGGCTTTAGCTCGCTCAAATAAGGTGGCTTGTTGGGTTATTGGTTTAGCCAAGCTGGGTGTTTCATTGCTCATTGATTGTTCCTAAATTTCTACCATATCAAAATCTTCTTTACAGCCACCACAGTCAGGGCAAACCCAGGTCATGGGTACATCTTCCCAGCGTGTTCCAGCGGCAATACCATCGTCTGGCCAGCCAACAGCTTCATCATAAATATAACCACAAAGCAAACACATGTACTGTTTGTATTGGATATCTGTTTTAGTTTCTTGGGTCATTTTGAGCCTCCCAGCGGGGATGAATGTCATTAAATAAGTTAAAATTTAAGCGTATTAAACGCCGAGGGGGGGTGTTTTGTCAACAGTTCCTAAGGTTTGACTACCGTAAAAATAATGATGCCCAACAAAAAGATGACAGGAATTTCATTAAACCAGCGATAAAAAATATGGCTGTGTTTATTCTGCCCTTTAGCAAAAGCTTTCCTAAGGCATCCACAATAAAGGTGATAGGCCCAGACCAAAATAACTAATAGCATTTTGGCGTGAAACCAGCCGGCTTTCGCGTAGGCGGGTAAGAGCATAATGAGCCAGATGCCAAGTAACGTAGCCAAAATACCGCAGGGCATCATGATGCCGCGGTAGAGCTTGCGTTCCATGATACAGAAACGTTCCTGCCCTGCCTGGTCCTCAGTGTTGGCATGATAGACAAAAAGTCGTGGTAAATAGAAAATACCAGCAAACCAGCAAACAACAAAGAATATATGAAAACTCTTAACCCAAAGCATAGTAGGCTCCTTTTGTGTAACTCTCTGAGAGTATAGGAAAAAACTCTCTATTGCAAATGAGAGTGCTTGACTGGAGCTTGCTCAATAGGTGATAATCGTCTATTGGTTAAGATATGAGCTTTCCTTTGGAGACATCGCAATAATGAGTACCTCTGCTGTACAGCAATTTTCGGCACAAGAGACGGCTTTAGTTTTTACTGATCAAGCGGCCTGTAAGGTGTTAGCACTCATTAAAGAAGAGCAGAATCATGACCTTAAGCTGCGTGTTTTTGTCACCGGTGGCGGTTGCTCTGGACTTCAGTATGGCTTTACCTTTGATGAATCCATCAATGATGGAGATACGGTTATTGAAAAAAAATGCCAGGATGATGAAGACGAGGGTGACGAAGGTGGCGGTGTTGTCCGATTAGTCATTGATCCTATGAGTTACCAATATCTGATGGGCGCTGAAATCGACTATAAGAAAGACCTCTATGGTGAGCAATTCGTTATTCGCAATCCTAATGCACAGACTACCTGTGGGTGCGGGTCGTCTTTTTCGGTTTAGGGTCTATTGACCATTCATCTTTTTGTCCAACCGACAACGCGATCGCAAGCGACTGAGTTGTTGAACGGTGGAATTTAAGATTATCCTAAATTCCGCAGTTGAAATCTACTGCGGCCGCCTAACTCACTGAATCTAAAGGATTTTTTTTCAGCAACTAAGTCGGCCTCGCGACGATTTCAACTGAGGATTTTAGGATTATCAACAGATCCTAGCTTAACACCTTATATTTATCGTTTTTCAGGAGCGCGAGCATTTTTTGTGCTTGTTTTTGAAAGCGTTCCCGTTCTGATATAGGTATAGGCTTTGCCTGAGGCAGCTTTACTTTTAGCGGGTCATAATGCTTGCCATTGATGCGGAATTCGTAGTGTAAATGTGGCCCAGTAGCAAGGCCCGTGCTCCCGACATATCCAATTATTTGTCCTTGTTTTACATAACTTCCACGATGAAATTTCTTTGAAAAACGTTGCATATGTCCGTAAAGCGTGGTGTAACGGTTGCCGTGGCTCAAAATAATAGTATTACCATATCCGCCTTTGCGGCCCCGAAAAATTATTCGACCGTCCCCTGCCGCTTTGATGGGCGTTCCGCGAGGTGCGGCGTAATCAACACCCTGGTGAGCACGAATGCGATTGAGGATGGGGTGTTTTCGGTGCGGGTTGAATAGCGAGCTAATGCGTTGATAATGTAATGGTGTTCGTAAAAAAGCTTTTTGCAAATTATAGCCCTTGGGGGTGTAATAGCTGGTTCTGCCTTTTTGGTCCGTATAGCGTATGGCCTCAATATCTTTGCCATCGTGGTCTAATTCAGCCGCTAAGATATCCCCATTTTTAATCCATTTGCCATCGTAATAATAGGCATCATATATTAGTTTGAACTGGTCTCCCTTTTGTACCTCGCGGGCTAAATCAATATCCCAGGCAAAAATGTTGGCAAACTCCATGATAAGCACATCAGACAAACCAGCTTTCACGCCTGCAACATAAAGGGAGTGGTGGACGGTGCCTTCAGTTTGAACTAGGCGGTGAGTTAAAGGTTCTTTTTTTTGTTCTGCTTTAAAACCTGTAGGTGCTTGAGAGATAAGTAATGTTTCATTGATCTGGGGGTTGTAACGCAGGGCCTGTAATTGGCCGTTTTCATCAATTTGAAAACTGAGGACCTGCCCTGGTTTTAAGTTTTTTAAAGGTTTAACAGCTTTTCCAAGTTTTAAAATCTCAGCCAATTGTTGCTGTGAAAGTTTATTTTTTTTGAAAATCAGAGAAAGATTATCACCTGATTTGACAATAACCTTATGCCAGGGTGGACTTATGTTGTCTTCTGTTCTCGTTAACAGATTATCTTGAGGCGCTACTTGGCCCTCTCTTTCAGGAGGGGTTGATTTTGCGGTTACAGAAGGAGTGATGATAGAATGCGGGTTTTCAGTGCTTGGAATTAGCCAATAGGTAGTAGCAAAAGCTAATAAGGCTACTAAACAGAGTAAAAATAGGTAACGAAATTGATAAAGGTGCAAGTGAGAGATAAAGCGCCTTAGGGCTTTTGTATTTGAATTCATAGCAATACTTAAAATTATTAGAACTATTAGACCACCGCGATAGTGGGAGATTTTTTTATGATGACCGATAAGTCTTTAGCCATTATAAAACGTGGTGCAGAGGAAATTATACAAGAAGAGGGGTTAATCGCAAAACTTCGACAAGGAAGACCTTTGCGAATTAAGGCGGGTTTTGACCCCACAGCACCGGATTTGCATCTCGGGCATACGGTTTTATTGAATAAACTACGTCAATTTCAGGACTTAGGACACGAGGTTATTTTTCTTATCGGTGACTTTACAGGGTTAATCGGTGACCCTACGGGAAAAAATGTAACCCGAAAGCCACTAACAAAAGAGCAGGTACAGGCCAATGCTAAGACTTATCAAGAGCAAGTCTTTCGTGTCCTAGATAAAGAAAAGACCCAAGTGATGTTTAATTCCACCTGGATGGATAACCTATCAGCTGCTGATTTGATTCGTTTAGCTGCAAGCCACACCGTTGCACGCATGTTGGAACGAGATGATTTCCATAAACGCTATCAATCAGGGCAGCCCATTGCCATCCACGAATTTTTGTATCCGTTGATGCAAGGGCATGATTCTGTTGAGCTAAAAGCAGATGTTGAGCTGGGAGGAACCGACCAGAAATTTAATTTGTTGATGGGGCGAGAGTTGCAAAAGCAAGCAGGTCAAGAACCACAGGTTATCATTACCTTGCCATTGATCGAAGGGTTAGATGGCGTGAAGAAAATGTCGAAATCTTTAGATAATTACATTGGAATACAAGAGCCTGCAGAAAGTATGTTTGGTAAAATCATGTCCTTGTCTGATGAATTAATGTGGCGTTATATTGAGTTATTGAGTTTGAAGCCAGAAGCAGATATTCAACAATGGCATGATCAGGTGCATGATGGTGGCAATCCTCGGGATGTTAAAATTGCTTTTGCTATGGAAATTATTCAGCGTTTTCATGATAAACAGGCAGCTGAAGCTGCTCATGCTGATTTTATTCAACGCTTTCAGCAAGGTGCTATGCCTGATGATATGCCTGAATATGTGCTGAAAGCATCTGATGCGGGAGGCTTGCCTATTGCGAATCTGCTGAAAGAGGTGGGACTTGTGGCTAGCTCTTCTGAAGGGATGCGCATGATTCGTCAAGGCGCTGTTCGGTGTGATGGGGAAAAGATTGCTGATACGCATTTTATAGCAGAAAGCGGAGCAGAACATGTTTATCAAGTGGGTAAACGTCGTTTCGCGCGCGTCAAAATAGAGGTTTAAAAGTCAACAAAAAGTCTTTTTTTGATCTATTTTTCCGGTTATCAAAAATATTTTAACCTTTTTTCAGAATAAGTCTTGACATTATCGTGTAGGAGTATAGAATTGCACGTCCTTGCCGCAGAAAGCGGTAAGCAGAGTTCCTTAACAACGAGAAAATAGACAATCTGTGTGGGCCCAAGGTTAAAGCTGTTTAGGCAGTAAATTGGGACCACCGTCAAAGAGAAACCTAAAAAAACAGTCTTGCGTCATGTTTTTCAGCTAGAGAAGCCTGATGTAAAGATTAACTTAAGCAAACAGTGCAGACTGATTGCTTAGGGTCGAACTTAACAACATAAGAGTTTGATCCTGGCTCAGATTGAACGCTGGCGGTATGCTTAACACATGCAAGTCGAACGGTAACAGGCATTAACTTCGGTTATTGTGCTGACGAGTGGCGGACGGGTGAGTAACGCGTAGGAATCTAGCTTTTAGTGGGGGATAACTCCGGGAAACCGGAGCTAATACCGCATACGTTCTGCGGAAGAAAGGGTGGGACCATTAGGCCACCTGCTGAAAGATGAGCCTGCGTCGGATTAGCTAGTTGGTGGGGTAAAGGCCTACCAAGGCGACGATCCGTAGCTGGTCTGAGAGGATGAGCAGCCACACTGGGACTGAGACACGGCCCAGACTCCTACGGGAGGCAGCAGTGGGGAATATTGGACAATGGGCGAAAGCCTGATCCAGCAATACCGCGTGTGTGAAGAAGGCCTGCGGGTTGTAAAGCACTTTCATTGGGGAAGAAGGGTTAAGAGTTAATAGCTTTTAGCATTGACGTTACCCAAAGAAGAAGCACCGGCTAACTCTGTGCCAGCAGCCGCGGTAATACAGAGGGTGCGAGCGTTAATCGGAATGACTGGGCGTAAAGCGCACGTAGGTGGATAATTAAGTCTTTTGTGAAAGCCCTAGGCTCAACCTGGGAAAGCCAAGAGAAACTGATTAACTAGAGTATGAGAGAGGGAAGCGGAATTTCCGGTGTAGCGGTGAAATGCGTAGATATCGGAAGGAACACCAGTGGCGAAGGCGGCTTTCTGGCTCAATACTGACACTGAGGAGCGAAAGCGTGGGTAGCAAACAGGATTAGATACCCTGGTAGTCCACGCTGTAAACGATGAGAACTAGATGTCAGGAACGTTTAAGTTTTTGGTATCGTAGCTAACGCGTTAAGTTCTCCGCCTGGGGAGTACGGCCGCAAGGTTAAAACTCAAAGGAATTGACGGGGGCCTGCACAAGCGGTGGAGCATGTGGTTTAATTCGATGCAACGCGAAGAACCTTACCTACCCTTGACATACTGGGAATTAGCTAGAGATAGCTGAGTGCCTTCGGGAATCCAGATACAGGTGCTGCATGGCTGTCGTCAGCTCGTGTCGTGAGATGTTGGGTTAAGTCCCGTAACGAGCGCAACCCTTGTTCTTAGTTACCAGCACGTAATGGTGGGGACTCTAAGGAGACTGCCGGTGATAAACCGGAGGAAGGTGGGGACGATGTCAAGTCATCATGGCCCTTATGGGTAGGGCTACACACGTGCTACAATGGGTAAAGCAGAGGGGAGCGAAGCGGCGACGTGAAGCAAATCCCAGAAAGTTACTCTCAGTCCGGATTGGAGTCTGCAACTCGACTCCATGAAGTTGGAATCGCTAGTAATCGCGGATCAGCATGCCGCGGTGAATACGTTCACGGGCCTTGTACACACCGCCCGTCACACCATGGGAGTGGGCTGTACCAGAAGTAGGTAGACTAACCATTTGGGGGTCGCTTACCACGGTATGGTTCATGACTGGGGTGAAGTCGTAACAAGGTAGCCGTAGGGGAACCTGCGGCTGGATCACCTCCTTACAGAAAAGTTATTGCTAGTTATGCTAGAGAATAACCAATCTTTGGCGGTGGTTCTAACGGAGCTGTTGAGAGTTAGAGAATTTTGTTCAAAGACGAGGCAAATTGTTAGCAAGCGGAGGAGTGTATATTAATACATGATCAGCGGAGCTAATAATTTAACGAAGTATTTGGACAAAAAGATGACTTATCAATAGGTTCGTGACCTTGGGCCCACACAGATTGTTTGTTGATTTATCGAGAAATGGGGCTGTAGCTCAGCTGGGAGAGCACCTGCTTTGCACGCAGGGGGTCGGCGGTTCGATCCCGCCTAGCTCCACCACATCTGGATATTTGAAAAGAAGTCATAAAAAAGTCAGCCAAGCTGATTTTTTTATCACTTTTTGTGATTAGCTCATTAAAAATTAGGACACAAAAACTACAAGCGTTAAGCTTGGAAACACGAGTACCGTTGTGCATACTGAGAAGTGTGTTCAAATGGGTTTCCAAGTAACGAAGTATGACGAAGAGAATAATTTCTAGTCTCTGGTTTAAAAGGGCCAGAGGGAACGTATATTGAATTATATGGTCAAGAAATTAAGCGCATACGGTGGATGCCTTGGCAGTAAGAGGCGATGAAAGACGTGTGAGCCTGCGAAAAGCTTTGGGGAGTTGGCAAAAGAACCTTGATCCAAAGATGTCTGAATGGGGAAACCCGGCGCGTATAGCGTCACGTTATAGTGAATACATAGCTATAACGAGCGAACGCGGGGAACTGAAACATCTAAGTACCCGTAGGAAAAGAAATCAATAGAGATCCTGTAAGTAGCGGTGAGCGAAAGCGGGTAAGTCCAGTTACATCAAATTAGTTATCGGTAGTGGAATTGTCTGGGAAGTCAGACCGAAGAGGGTGAAAGTCCCGTACACGACATTGATAATTAGTGGGTAACGATGAGTAGGTCGGAACACGTGGAATTTTGACTGAAGAAGGGGGGCCCATCCTCCAAGACTAAATACTCCTTACTGACCGATAGTGAACCAGTACCGTGAGGGAAAGGCGAAAAGAACCCCGTTGAGGGGAGTGAAATAGACCCTGAAACCGTATGCGTACAAGCAGTGGGAGCTTATACGAACGACTGTATAGGTGACTGCGTACCTTTTGTATAATGGGTCAGCGACTTATCAATAGTAGCAAGCTTAACCGACTAGGGTAGGCGAAGGGAAACCGAGTCTGAATAGGGCGTTAGTTGCTGTTGGTAGACCCGAAACCGGGCGATCTATCCATGGCCAGGGTGAAGGTTAGGTAACACTGACTGGAGGCCCGAACCCACTAATGTTGAAAAATTAGGGGATGAGCTGTGGATCGGAGTGAAAGGCTAATCAAGCCCGGAGATAGCTGGTTCTCCTCGAAAGCTATTTAGGTAGCGCCTCATATATGACGACCTGGGGTAGAGCACTGTTTCGGCTAGGGGGCCATCTCGGCTTACCACCCCGATGCAAACTCCGAATACGGGTCAGTTTTAGTATGGGAGACACACGGTGGGTGCTAAGGTCCATCGTGGAGAGGGCAACAGCCCAGACCGTCAGCTAAGGTCCCGAAGTAACAGTTAAGTGGAAAACGAAGTGGGAAGGCCCAGACAGCCAGGAGGTTGGCTTAGAAGCAGCCATCCTTTAAAGAAAGCGTAATAGCTCACTGGTCGAGTCGGCCTGCGCGGAAGATATACCGGGGCTAAACTGTTCACCGAAGCTACGGAAGCGATAGTGCTTAGGCGCTATTGTTTGGTAGAGGAGCGTTCTGTAGGCTGAAGAAGGTAACTTGAGAAGGTTGCTGGAGGTATCAGAAGTGCGAATGCTGACATGAGTAACGATAATGTGGGTGAGAAACCCACACGCCGAAAGTCCAAGGTTTCCTGCGCAACGTTAATCGGCGCAGGGTTAGTCGGCCCCTAAGGCGAGGCTGAAGAGCGTAGTCGATGGGAAACAGGTTAATATTCCTGTACTTTATATAACTGCGATGTGATGACGGAGAAGGCTATGCCAGCTTGCTGCTGGATATGCAGGTTGAAGTGTGTAGGCAGGTGACTTAGGTAAATCCGGGTTACTGTTAATGCTGAGGCACGATAGGGAGCTCACGTAAAGTGAGTGAAGTGGCAGATGCCCGGCTTCCAGGAAAAGTCACTAAGCTTCAGGTTATATAGAACCGTACCCGAAACCGACACAGGTGGACAGGTAGAGCATACTAAGGCGCTTGAGAGAACTCGGGTGAAGGAACTAGGCAAAATGGTACCGTAACTTCGGGAGAAGGTACGCCTTTGTTGGTGAGGGTCCTAGCGGCTTAAGCTGACGGAGGCCACAGAAACTAGGTGGCTGCGACTGTTTACTAAAAACACAGCACTCTGCAAACTCGCAAGAGGAAGTATAGGGTGTGACGCCTGCCCGGTGCCGGAAGGTTAATTGATGATGTTATCTTCGGAGAAGCATTTGATCGAAGCCCCGGTAAACGGCGGCCGTAACTATAACGGTCCTAAGGTAGCGAAATTCCTTGTCGGGTAAGTTCCGACCTGCACGAATGGCGTAACGATGGCCACACTGTCTCCACCCGAGACTCAGTGAAATTGAAATTGCAGTTAAGATGCTGCATACCCGCGGCTAGACGGAAAGACCCCGTGAACCTTTACTACAGCTTTACACTGAATTTTGAGCAAGTTTGTGTAGGATAGGTGGGAGACTATGAACTGTTCTCGCTAGAGAGCAGGGAGTCATCCTTGAAATACCACCCTGACTTGTTTGAGGTTCTAACTCATGTCCCTGAACGGGACAGAGGACCGTGTATGGTGGGTAGTTTGACTGGGGCGGTCTCCTCCAAAAGAGTAACGGAGGAGCACAAAGGTACCCTCGGCGTGGTCGGAAATCACGCTATGAGTGCAAAAGCAAAAGGGTGCTTGACTGCGAGACGTACAAGTCGAGCAGGAACGAAAGTTGGTTTTAGTGATCCGGTGGTTCTGAATGGAAGGGCCATCGCTCAACGGATAAAAGGTACTCCGGGGATAACAGGCTGATACCGCCCAAGAGTTCATATCGACGGCGGTGTTTGGCACCTCGATGTCGGCTCATCACATCCTGGGGCTGAAGCAGGTCCCAAGGGTATGGCTGTTCGCCATTTAAAGTGGTACGCGAGCTGGGTTTAGAACGTCGTGAGACAGTTCGGTCCCTATCTACCGTGGGCGCAAGATATTTGAGAGGAGCTGCTCCTAGTACGAGAGGACCGGAGTGGACAAACCTCTGGTGTATCGGTTGTGACGCCAGTTGCATTGCCGAGTAGCTAAGTTTGGACGGGATAACCGCTGAAAGCATCTAAGCGGGAAGCCTCCCTCGAGATGAGATATCTCAAGAATGAAGATTCTCTGAAGGTTTGTTAGAGACGATGACGTTGATAGGCGGGGTGTGTAAGCGCAGTAATGTGTTGAGCTAACCCGTACTAATTGACCGTGAGTCTTGACCATATAGTTGAGTATATGTTGGGTTATTGTCGAGTTGTATTGAGAAATGAAGAAGTTTGTAGTTTTTGTGTTAATGATTTTCCTGGTGATCATAGCGAGTAGGTCCCACCTGACCCCATTTCGACCTCAGAAGTGAAACTACTCAGCGCCGATGATAGTGTGGGGTTTCCCCATGTGAAAGTAGGACATTACCAGGTTTTAATTTGGAAAGCCCGTAACGTACGGGCTTTTTTTTTGCTTTTTTTAGCAATGCCCGATGCCCGCTAGCTTTAACTAATTATAATTATCAGCAGGTTATAATCCTAAAATCAGCAGTTAAATCACGTTTTTGGCGATAACATCTTGATTCATCTAAGAAAACAAAAAAAGTCTCCATCACCAATAAGGTGTATACCGCTTTTTTAGTTTCCTTATCTAAATCAATCTGTTACACCAAAAAGACGCGATTTACTGCTGATTTTAGGATAATTACTTAAGCAAATATTTTTCGCAGCAATGTTGCAGGAATAGTTTTGTGTTATTGATTTCGCCCACGCGATTTGTGAGCAATTCCTAGCGGGAATTGTTGCTGGTTGTTGTAATAATAACTAGATTTTTATTCAATTTTATTTTAGAATGTGCTGTTATGTTTCCTTAGGGTGAAGCCAGGCAACAAGCTGAATTAATCCAATTCTTATAAACAGTAAAACAAAATCAATAGGGCTTGTAACATTGAGTGACGCGGAACAAAAATCCCAAATCGCTAGTTTGATTGCATTAGGTCGAGAGCAGCGTTATTTAACCTATGCAGATGTTAATGATCATCTACCTCCTGAAATTATCGATCCAGAGCGTTTTGAAGAGATTATTCACACCATCAGTGAAATGGGTATCCCTGTTTACGAAACCAAACCAGATGAGCATGTACTAGAACAGCTGCAATCTGAAGCGCCTGATGAAGAAGAATTGGTAGAAGCAGCTACGGATTTGCTTTCTGTTGCTGATAATGAATTTGGTCGGACCACCGATCCTGTGCGTATGTATATGCGTGAAATGGGCTCTGTTGAGCTTCTAACGCGCAAAGGCGAAATTGAGATTGCTAAGCGAATCGAAGAGGGGATTCGTCAAGTCCTATCGGCCATTAGTTTCTATCCTGGTATTGTTGAAGATATTTTAAATCAATATGATGCCATTAAAGATGAGCCTCAATCATTTGGAGACCTGGTTTCAGGCTTCATTGATCCTGATTCTCCCGATGAGGCCGCTCCTGCCAATGTAGGATCTATGCTGGATACGGCAAGTGCAGGAGAAAATAGTGCTGATGCTTCTACTCCCGCTGCAGCAGCCCGTGAGGAAGACTCGGATGAACAGCCGAGAGGCCCTGATCCTGAAGAAGTGCGTAAGCATTTTGATGAACTTGCTAAAGCCTATAAGAAGGCTGCTACTGCTTTAGCTAAGCAGGACAGATCTCATAAAACAACAAAGCGTGCTTTAGAAACGATGTCTGCGGCCTTTATGAAACTTAAGTTAACGCCGAAGCAATTCGATAAGCTTTGTCGTAGAATACGAAGCTTTTTAGAAAGCGTGCGCGCACAAGAGCGCATTATTATGGAGTATTGTATCGTCAAGCCCCGTTTACCGCGTAAACAGTTCATTGATGCTTTTCCAGGGAATGAAGTGAATCTAAATTGGTTTGATGAAGTTTATCTTCCCAGCAATGAGCTTTATCGCGATATTTTGTTGGATTATCGACCTGAGATTTTGCGCGCTCAAAGAAAACTTTTAGCGTTAGAACGTAGTACAGATTTATCCATTGCTGAAATTAAAGAAATTAATCGTCAAATGTCACATGGCGAAGCAAAAGCGCGACATGCCAAGAAAGAAATGGTGGAAGCCAATCTTCGTTTAGTGATTTCCATCGCGAAAAAGTACACTAATCGCGGTCTACAATTCCTTGATTTAATTCAAGAAGGCAACGTTGGTCTGATGAAAGCAGTGGATAAATTTGAATATCGACGTGGATACAAATTCTCAACCTATGCGACATGGTGGATTAGACAAGCCATTACTCGCTCTATTGCAGACCAAGCAAGAACGATTCGTATACCTGTGCATATGATAGAAACCATCAATAAACTTAATCGTATCTCACGTCAAATTTTGCAAGAGCGTGGAGAAGAGCCAACGCCTGAAGAGTTAGCTATACACATGGAAATGCCGGAAGACAAAATTCGCAAAGTCCTTAAAATTGCGAAAGAACCTATTTCCATGGAGACACCCATCGGTGATGATGAAGATTCGCATCTGGGTGACTTCATTGAAGACGTTAATGTGGCCTCTCCGGTGGATAGCGCCACGTTAGAGAATTTACAAGAAGCTACAAATCTTATATTATCTGGTTTAACTCCGAGAGAAGCGAAAGTATTGAGAATGCGTTTTGGTATCGGCATGAATACCGATCACACATTGGAAGAAGTTGGAAAGCAGTTTGACGTGACACGAGAGCGCATTCGTCAAATTGAAGCCAAGGCTTTGCGTAAACTGCGCCATCCTACTCGTTCTGAAGTGTTGCGCAGCTTCCTTGAACAAGAAGAGTAATCATAAGGGCCCATAGCTCAGTTGGTTAGAGCAGGGGACTCATAATCCCTTGGTCGTAGGTTCGAGTCCTACTGGGCCCACCAATTAAATCAAAGGCTTACGAAATTTTTTCTCCATCCCTATATTGATAATTTCAAAACAGACGGCAAATAGACGGCACTTGTTCTAGCTTTGTCTCTAAACTAATGGATAATGCTATGGGAGCCTTCCTTACTTTAGGGTAGCATTTATCCTTGGTATAGAGCTCTAACAAGCAATCTATAAGTTGGGTCTTTCCCACTTTAGGGGGCACTTATTTATCGACATAGGACTCTAACACGTAGTCTGTAGTTTTCAAAATTTCTAAAGCCATAGGCTCTTCGTTGAATCAATTTCATTTTACGATGGAAGCCCTCAGTGATGCCATTAGATTTGGTAAAGCGCCACATTCTGGCTATTTCCTCCCGCCATTGATCAAGGTGTTCCCCAGAGTAGCCAGTGATTTAAAGGGACTGTTTTTGAGTTGCTGAATGCTCTCGAGGAGTTCAGGAACCAAGGTAGCGGCTTTGTTACGATTGAGGGTTTTATGCATTAAGAGTTGATAGAGGTGCTGTTGAAATTGATAAATGGCCTCGATAGCGGGATGGCTTTTTAAGAAGTCATCCCTTTTTTTTATCTTGTTTTCAGTCATGTTATCAGGGTTGGTTCTGAGTAAAGCCAGGTAAACGTCTCACGAACCCATCTTAACTTTTCGAATATTAATTGTTAGAGACCGCTGGGGTGATGATGTCGGTGGTTAGATTGTGTGGCAGCAGTTTTTCAATGTCATCACGGCTCTGGCATTGAGCGATGTGGTTAAAGACATAATTAAGATAAGCAAAGGGTTCCAGGCCGTGGGCTTTGGCGGTGGCAATTAAGCTGTAACACATGGCGCCGGCTTTGGCGCCTTCGTCACTACCGTGGAATAGCCAGTTTTTTCGGCCAATGGCAAAGGGTCTAATAAGGTTTTCCACGATATTGTTATCGATTTCATAAGCACCGTTATCTAAATACGCAACCAAATATTGCCATTGGTTCAGTGCGTAGGTAAAGGCTTCACCTAGCTTATGACGTGGCGGTACTTTGTCTTTGTTTGTGTCCAAGAAGGTTTTTAATTCTTCAA
The DNA here is from genome assembly GCA_965230455.1 of Gammaproteobacteria bacterium. Lineage (GTDB taxonomy): Bacteria > Pseudomonadota > Gammaproteobacteria > CBDDKY01 > CBDDKY01 > CBDDKY01. Next base: position 132,996 of record CBDDKY010000003.1, on the reverse strand, counting down.
TAATCGGCAGCGCTTTTTCTTGACGTAGTTGGTAACGCTGTTGTTCGCTGTATGCGTTTTCTCTGGCTATTTTTTCAATGTCGTACAGCCTGCCAATAATGTCCATGGCTTGTTGCGCCAGTCCTTCGGCTTTGCTGATTTTTAACACGTCATGGAATTTGCGCCGGGCGTGCGCCATGCAACCGCCGCGACTCATGTTGGTGCTGTTAGCTAGCCAATGATAACCGCTGTAACCATCACATTGCACATGGCCCTTGAAGCCTTCCAAGAAATCCTTGGCGTGTTGGCCCGAACGTGAGGGCTGATAATCAAAAACGATGGTTCTTTTATCAGGTGGGCCGGCGGCATACACCCACATGTAAGCTTGTTTATTTTTCTTAAGTATCTTAAGTGGGGTTTCATCTACTTGCGTATAGGATTGATTGAGAATTTTTTCTTTGAGCAATTCATACAAAGGCTGACAGTGTGCCATGCTATTAATCACAATCCTACCAAGCGTTGCGCGACTTAAATCAACGTGGTAACGTTTCCAAATGGCGGTTTGTCGATAGAGTGGCAGGTGGTCTTCAAATTTTGACGTGATAATCTGTGCGGCCAATCCTGGGGCTGCAATCGATTTAGGTAAAAAAAGATTGGGCAACTTGGCGGTGAGCACGCCTTCATGGCCATTTGTTTTATCTTCGCAACAATTGCCATATTTAGGGCGGCGGTAGCAAATGACTTTAATCTTAATGGGTTCAATGTCTAACTTTTCAGTGGTTTCTTCACCAAGACAGGGGCGTTGTTTGCCACAGCAATCACAATTCTTTTCTGCGTCACTGACATCAACGATGATATCTTCACGGGGCAAATCCGTAGGTAATGGTTTACGCTTACCTCGTTTTTTGGGTTTGGCATTTTGTTTGGGTGTTGCAGCGGCTTTTTTGTCTTCAGGCGGGTTGTCGGTTTCTAAGCTAATCCCTGCTTCATCGAATAGTCCTAACTGTTGGCTATTTTTTTCTGTTTTACGGGCAAAGCGAAAATGCTTTAGAAGGTTATAATGTTCAAGTAGGCGCTGGTATTTGTCGTCAATTTTTTTTAATTGTTCGTCAGATTTTTTAAGTTTTTCTTCAAGCGATTGAACGCGCTGCAAGAGTGCGGCGTTGGTTGTTTTTTCTTTTTTTGTCTTTGATTTCATGGGGTTATTATACCAAATACCCCCATGAAATCCTATTATTTTTTAACAATAATGACTAAAGTCAAGCTCGGGATAATCGGCCATACGCATGAAATCAAAACCAGCTAGCAAACCGTAGAGTTGTGCATGACTGATATTCAGAATGTCGTCGTGGTGCCGAGGAAACTTAAAGCGTCCTTGCTCTAGCCGTTTATACAGCATCACAAAACCATTTTTGTGCCACAGTAGCATTTTGACTTTATCGCCTTTTTTGTTATGAAATAAAAATAGCGTTGGCGACTGCGGTGTTTGTTCAAAGGTTGAAATTATTTTTAAGGTTAAGCCATCGATGGAGCAGCGCATGTCGATGGGTGCCATGGCCACCATAATAGTTAGTTTGTCGTTGAACGTTATCATGACTAAATTTCTAATGCTGTCAATAAAGATTTTAATTGCTGATGAGGAATATCCAAGGGTAATTCGATAAGCAAGCCACAGGGTTTGCGTAACCGCAGCATAGCGGGTGGCGTGGGTGCAGATAGTTTGATGGGCTGAAATTTATTGTTGCTTGTTAATATTTTTTTGTTACTATTGGTCGGCTTGCGTCGACCCCAGTTTTTAAAGGTAGAGTAACGAATATTTTCCCGTTTACAAAAAGCAGGTTTTGACAGGCCGCTGGCAGCTTGAGCGGTCAGTAAGGCTTGGCGTTGCTCTTGGGTGTAAGTTTTTGTGGTCATGTTTTTTTCTCCAATTATTAACTCATCAGAGAAGTATGGTGGATACTATAATCTTTTAAAAGATGGGGTTGCTGAGACGCTTACAAAGCCAGTGTGCCACGGTTATTTTTAATATTGGGATTTATCTCACGGTAGACAGTCATGCAGTGGTACTGCATAAGTCGAATGACATGGAACCTATCAGCGACAGCCATGGGATTAGGGAAGTGTTTTTTAATGGGTTTTCGATAGGTTGAGCTTAAATTAATATAAAAGTGTTAGATTACTCTAACATTGATTAAAATGCCTCCTTGAATGAGAGGAAGGTAAATTATTGAAGCTGTCTTATTAATTTTTCCATTAATAACAGATTAGCAACGACTAATACAAGATAATTATAAAAATAGCTTTGGCTGGGAGTTTAAAATGCAGTACCATCGTTGCGTGTGAGTGATGTGTTGCTCACAGGGTGAGCAAGTTTTTGATGATGTAGGTTTTAAATTTAAATAGTTGCTCAAAAAAATTAAAAAACTATTCAGGAATTATGCTATGCAAACAGATGTAAAAAATCAGCAGCAAAAAAATCAACTGTCTAATGATGATAAATTAAAATCTCAACAAGGTGGTTTAAATAACCGTAGTAAAAATGGCCAGTACACTGGTTCTTTACTTGGTTAGTATGTTGAGCTAGCAGAGAGTGTTAGAGTTTTGTGCTTATTTATTGAATTAGCATACAGCTCTAACACAGGCTAAAAGGTTTGGAGTTGCTTGGTGGATAAAATAACAATATATCTCAGTCGGTTAAAACAGCTGGGTGATAGCAAGGGGTGTCAATTCTGTTTGATAACTAACCCAGATATTTTAGATAAATTTGATATTTGCAATGACTCTGATTACAAAGAGTGTGTTAAACTTCCGTTCAGAGCTGGTGATAGTCTGTCTGAAATAATAGAGAATTCTCTTGCAGATAGAACCCACATTTTGGTTATTTCTCCTAATGCATTGGTACATTCTGTTCCGCCTGATAGTTTGAAAAGTAAAAAATTATTAATTTTTGCCTGTAATTCTGCGCCTACCTCTCTTGAGGCAATTGAACATTTTCTTAGGTGTGGAGAAAAAACAGTTCCTCAAGAGCAAGAGAGTTTCGCTGAAAAGTTTTTTGAGCATTTAGAGTCAACAGAATTTTTGCGGCTGATGAATAAAGAATTTAAAACAGAGGCTGTTTTTTCGCATTTAAATCAAGAATATGGTTGGCATGAGCAGTGCGGGGCCGTTGATTGGGGAGAACAACAAGTTTTTCCCGCAGGAGAAATTGCTTGTTTTCTCGTGCCATTAAAAGCAAAAACTATTTCATTTGATACTAGGTTGGAGCTCAATGGTGTTATTCCTTTGAAAGGATTTCCTATTGTTCACTCTGGTCCGCCTTCATTTCTTAAAGCAGATCAACAAAGAGTTTTCGAAGCTCTAGCAACTATACGTAATCATCCTGTTTTAGCAAAAGTAGAAGATGGGGAGATAACTTCCCTAGAGGCAACCCATGCATCGTGTAAGCCCGTCATTAATATGATGCAAGACATGTTTGCAGTGGACTCAAGATTTAAAATAATCTATGAGATAGGTTTTGCTATAAACCATCAAGTAAAGCTATGGCCTGAAAATTCAGCGATGAATGAAGTATCAGCATCAGAAATGGGTAGTATTCATTTTGGGCTGGGCATGTTACCTTTTACTCAATATCATATTGATATTATTTGCCCAGATATAGCACTCGCCATTGAAGATGCGAATTTGACTTAAAAAAGTTGCATAAATCATCAGGATATGATCAAATACCGTTATGAATAGAAAGCTAACAACACAAGAACGTGAAAAGCTGCAACGGCGCCATAAAAAAGAGCGCGACAAGCGGACTTGCGACCGAATCAAGGCTGTATTAGCTTACGATGACGGCTACAGTTACTCTGAAGTTGCTCGTCTTTTATTATTAGATGATGAAACCATTCGTCGGCATATTTCTGATTATTTTAAAACATTTAAATTAAAGCCAGAAAATGGCGGCAGCAATAGTCAACTTAACCAAGAGCAGTCGCAGTTACTTTTATCACATTTAAAAAAATACACTTACCGCTATGTAAAAGATATTTGTGCTTATGTACGCAAAACTTTTAATAAAAAATACACCATCAGTGGCATGACGAAGTGGTTACACCAGCACGGTTTTCGTTATAAAAAACCAAATGCAGTTCCTGCTAAAGCAGATAAAACTAAGCAAATAGATTTTATTACCTATTATGAGAAACTAAAGAAAAAAGCGGGTAGAAAAGAGCCTATTTACTTTGTTGATAGTGTTCATCCACAACATCAAACAAGGCTAGCTTATGGTTGGATAATGAAAGGCGAGCGTAAACCGATTGCTACAACAGCTCGACAATACCGCTTAAACTTTATGGGCGGAGTCTGCTTAACTAATCACAAAGTTGTTTATGAGCAATCCGACAAGATCAATGAAGAAAGCATACAATCCTTTTTATTTCGGCTGCGTAAACATCACCCTGGAAATTATAAAGTGCACATTATTTGGGATAATGCAGGTTACCATTGTAGTGGATTAGTACAGGATTTTGCTAAAGAGCTGGGGATAGTCATACATTATTTACCGCCATATTCACCCAATCTAAATCCAGTAGAACGACTGTGGAAGATTATGCATGAGCAAGTTACCTACAATAAATATTATGAAAAATTTTCTGATTTTACCGAGGCTATCAAACATTTTTTTAGACATATTGGCAAAAAGAAAAGATTATTGCGTTCAAGAATAACAGATAATTTTCAAATCTTAGAAAAACCTGTGTTCGCATCTTGAAGTGAAATTGCTATATATCTGTTCATACGGAGCATGATGAATTTATATTTGGTAGTTCCAATTATAGAAAGAAATTGTCGCGCATAAAGTCAGCACAGTGTCCTTGCCTTGGATAAAGCTTTAAGAGGATAATATATGAAAAAAATTATTGTTAATCCTGATAAGTTTAAACAGTTTGGTGATGCTAATGATTGTTTTTTTTACTTGATAGTTTCTCCTTCTTGGTGTGAAATATTTGAAATTGTTCAAGAGAATAACTATAAAAAAAGTGAGTTAATTTCTTTTGATAGCGATATATCTACCCTTTTAAATACTATTTCTGAAAATAGTCATATTTTAGTTATTAGTCCTGAGAATTATTTTAGCTCACCTGATAGTAAGGCATTGGGTAAGCGAAAGCTTTGTGTTATGGCTTCTAGTTCAACACCTACCTCTATTGATGCTATTGCTCATTTTTTGGAATGCTCTGAAAATAATCAACCAGCCTTTTTTGAAAGTGCTTCCGACGTATTATTTGATAAGCTTGAGAATTCGGACTGCTTACGATTTATTGATAGTAATTTTAAAACAGAAGCTATATTTCATCATTTGAATGATGAATATAGCTGGCATCAACAGTGTGGTAGATTAGAGTGGGGCGAACAGCAATTGTTTCCAGCAGGTGAGATAAGCACATTGCCAGTAAATGTGTATGGCTCTGATATTACAAAAAATTTAGAATTAAGTGGTGAAATTACTTTGTTAGGATATCCGGTGTTGCATTCAGGGAAACCATCTTTCTTAGCAAGCGATCAGCAAAGTATTTTTGATAAACTATTGGTTCTAAATGAATACCCTATTATTGCAGAAGTAGAGAAAGGTATTATAAGCTGCCTACGTTCAATTCATGATAAATCTAAAATAGCTATTGATATATTGGAGTCTATGTTTGCTATTGATTCACGCTATAGAACTATCATAGAAGTAGGGTTTGGTCTAAATCATTGTGTTAAGTTTTTTCCTGGCAATAATGCAATGAATGAAGTTCATGCTGCAGATAAAGGAGGAACAATTCATTGGGGCATAGGCCTAACTCCATATACTCAATATCATTTAGACATAATCACACCTGGAACAGCAATTCTGGATAGTAAAGGTGAAATTATTTTTGGACGTGGTAACCGACTATTTGACTTTTAGACTGCTAGGGGAAAGGCGGTGCTTGAGAATATTATACTTTTTAGCATAGTAGGAATATTTGCTGGATTAGTCATTGGGATGCTTGGCAGTGGTGCATCTTTGCTAATAATTCCGTCTATTACTTTTGTTTTGTCTGCGCAGCATATTGCTGCTCACCATGCCATGCAAATTGCAATAGGGACTTTTTTTGCTGTTGCAATAGTTATGCTTGCAGTGGCAACTTATACACACAACAAGGAAAAAGCTATCCTTTGGCGAGCCTTTCGTTCACTCGCTCCGGGCATTGTTTTTGGTACGATATTAGGTGGTTTCTTATCGGCAAGCATCCCCACGGAGACTTTAAAGCTTGTTTTTGCTGTATTAGCAATTTTCATAGCAGTATGGCTTTTTTTTCAGAGTGATAGTTACGCTCAAGCGCTTAAACCGAGTAGCCTTAAATTTTTATCAGCAGGCTCTGGTCTTGGTCTAATTTCAGGAACAACTGGTATAGGTTCTTTTACCGTCCCTTTCTTACAGAAGTGTGGCTATGGTATTAAAGAGTCTGTTGCGACCTCTAGTATGTGTTCGTTTATCATTGCTTGTATTGGTACGGTAACTTATATTTTCATGGGGTTGCAATTTTCAGATTTGCCAAAAGCCAGTGTTGGTTTTATTTATCTACCCGTATTTTTACCTATTTCTTTGACAAGCATGCTATTTTCACCGCTAGGAGCAAGACTTGCTCATTATATCTCCCCAATTGTATTAAAGAGGGTTTATAGTATGCTGCTGATTGTGGTTGGCTTTAAAATATTAGCGGGTATACTAATTTAGAATAAGGTCATAAATGATGGATATCAACTGGGATAATCTAGGTTGCAAAATCATTCCAACAGATAAAATGTTTGTCGCTAGAACAAATGAATTATTGGAGTGGGAAAATGGGCGTTTTGTTGAATTTGGGCCTATAGAAATTTCACCAGGCGCACAAGTGTTAAATTATGGGCAAGGAATTTTTGAGGGACTAAAGGCGCAAAGGACTGTGAATAATAAGATAGTATTGTTCCGTCCATCTGATAACGCTCAACGGTTTTCCAGTTCTGCAATAAATATGAGTATGCCTGTTTATCCAAATGATAAATTTGTTCATTTTATTAAAGCGCTAGTAAAAGAAAATGAAAGGTTTGTTCCTCCCTATGCTAAAGGTAGTCTATATATTCGTCCATGTATGTGGGGAACAGGCGAAATTTTGGATGTTACACCTGCAAAAAGCTATACTTTTTTGATATATACAACTCCTGTTGGTAGTTACCTTTCTGATGGTAAGAATCCAACAAGTTTAAAAGTATGTCTAGGATATGATAGGGCTACTAAAAAAGGTATGGGTAGCACAAAGTGTATAGGTAACTATCCAGGTGCTATGCGTCATGCACAAGCTGCTAGAAATGAGGGACATAAAGGTTGCCTCTTTTTAGATTCGCAAGAAAACAAGTTTATAGAGGAGGCCGAGGCTGCAAACTTTTTTTGTGTAAAGAATAGTACGCTGATAACCCCTTCATTGGGCACGATTATGCCAGGTATTACAAGAGACTCCGTGCTTAAAATAGCAGATGAACTTTTAAAGCTGCCTATTGAAGAGCGGCTATTGTCTATAGAAGAAGTACTGGCTGCTGACGAATGTTTTTGTTCGGGGACGCTAGCTGGCATTACTCCGATCGATAAAATCAGCTATGAAAAAATAACAAAACACTATACCTCCTCTAGCCAGGGTTCAATAACTGGTCAAATTAAAGAAGCGCTTCGCAAAATACAATTGCTCGAAATGGAAAACGACTTTTCATGGGTAGAGGGCATTTAGTTTGTATTTTATTTCTACTTATTTTCTTGAGGCTGAGGACTCACGATTTAGTAGTGAGTTCAGTTCTTTTGCTTCTATGTTCATCTCTCCATTAATATATTTTTTTAAGTGCTCTAGTGCACTGAGGCCCCAGAATATTTTTTTGTCCTCTGTTACAAACGTTGGGACGCCAAAAACTTTTTCATCAATAGCCATTTGGGTATTAAGCTTCAGACAAAGTTTAATATCCTTGTTCTCAATAGCCGAAAGTAAATCTTTTGAAGGTAAATCTGCCTCTTCCAGTATGATTTTCAAAGTATCAGGGCAACCTATATCTAATGATTTGCGCCAGCCTGCATCCCAAATAGCATTAATAACTTCTTCTTGGTGTTTCCCAGATGCTTCGATGAGTGAGAGTCTGAGGCTGAAAAGTGGATTAAAAGGATGGTGTTTAGGGCGTCCAAAAGGAATTTGCATTTCTTTCGCATGTCGTAAGCATTCCAAAAAAACATACTCGCACTTTGCTGGGATTTCAGCTGGACCTTTTTGCCCCCAATGGTTAAGTAAGCCCGCAAAAAGAATAGGTACATACTCAATATCTAGATTAAGCTCTTGTTTTAGAGTGGGAATTCTTTTCCATACAAGGTAAGCATATGGAGATAAATAATCAAAATAATATTTTACTTTCATGTGGTGGGCTCCATTTTGCTAAAGGTTCTTTATAATGAGCTATCAATTAAAGACGCTGTTAGCTATTGTTTTGTCATTCTCGCTTAGTCATGGGGTTTTTGCAAGCGATACGCAACAAGAAAGAAAAATGGATATTATTTTTGAAAAAATCAATAAAGATCCTGACTTGCTAATGAGTTTGATTATAAAAATCCCAAAGGGAGGTATTTTGCATTCGCATTTGTCTGGTGCAGTCTATGCAGAGCAACTAATGGAGATAGGGGCAAGGAAAGGTTATTGTATTGATAGAGATTCTTTAAGGGTAACTACTTGCAAACAAGGTGGTGTACATATGAAGAATTTATTAACGCCAAATGGAACTTACAATATAAAATATAACAATATTATCGATAGGTGGTCATTGAGAAATTTTTTACCGAATAAGCAGGAAAGTATTGATGGGCACTTTTATCAGAGTTTTTATTATTTTCTGCCTATTATAAAGAAAAATAGGGGTGAATTATTGGCTATCTTGGCGAATAAAGCTGTATTTCAAAATGTTCAGTATGAGGAATTGATGGTTTCTCCAAAGATTAAAGCAGCAATGGATGTTGGTAAAAATATAGAGTGGAGTAGAGATTATAATAAACTGTATAAAAATTTAAATAAGAAAAAAATTTCTATTCTTGAAAAAGAGATATCTAAGGTTCTAAGGCGAAGCATCGAAGAAAAAAATAGGATACTAATGTGTAATGTTATTAGTAGTAGTGCCTGTAAAGTTAAATTTAAATATTTATATCAAGTTGTTAGAAATGTTTCAAACGCAGAGCTTTTTTCCGAATTATTAGTAGGTTTTCAGGTGGCAAACCAAGATGTTAATGTCGGAGGTGTCAATTTAGTTGGTCCAGAAGATGACCCTTATGTAATGTCTCACTATAAGCAGCAGATGGAAATGGTTGCTTATTTAAAGAAAAAGTACCCAAAAGTTAAAGTTTCTTTGCATGCTGGAGAGTTATATCAAGCTTTGGTTCCTTATAGTGGTTTAACAAACCATATCAGTGGGGCTGTTAATATAGCTAATGCTGATCGAATTGGGCATGGAGTAGATATTTTATTTGAGAAAAATTTTAATCAAACATTAAAAGTAATGTCTATTAAATCAATATTAGTTGAAATAAATTTGACAAGTAACTATAAGCTACTTGGGATTTCTCCTGAAAATCATCCTTTTGAGATATATAGTCAGTGCAGTATGAAATTCGGGTTTTAAATCTCTATAACTTGAAAGTTTTCTGTCATCAATGATGACAGCTCTTCTTTATAATAAGAAATATGCCTAAAGAATTTTTTACAAGCCTTTTCCATTTCTTCAAATTCTTCATAGTACTTATTGTACAGTACTTTTTTCTTAAAAAACTTCCATACTCGCTCTATTAAGTTTAAATTTGGTGAGTAGGCTGGTAAAAATATTAATTTAATCGCCATCGCCTCAGCTAAACTTTGTACCTCTGGAGATTGGTAATAACCTGCATTGTCACATATTAAATAAATATAACCTTTTGGCTGATGTTTCCGTAAAGATTCTAAAAAATCTTTTGTTGTTTCTTTATTTAAACGCTCCTCAAATCTAACAACCATATCTAAACTGTCTATATTAATCGCACCATTAATGTTTAAACGTCTTGGTTGTGGGTTTGACTTCATGACTATGCGCTCACCTTTTTTCATCCAGCCATGCGCAGGGACAGCATTGTGCTCAGGATGCGTTGCATCCATAAAATAAAGGCCATCTTCTTTATCTACAGTATTCTTGAGAGACTTATAAGCCTTAATAAATGCTTCTTGGGACTGTTTGTTCACCTTGTAGGGAATTTTCTCTGGTTTTTTATAAACAAAACCTAGCTCTTTCAATATCAAGCGCATACCGCTATCTGAATAGACAATATCAAACTCTTTGGCAACGTATAAAATAATATCAGATACACGTTGATAGGTTACTGATTCAAGATGTAAAAATAAAGCTTCTTTTTCCGAGCTTGTCATTTCTGACTGCCGTCCAGAATATTTACTTTTCAATAAACCATCCAGCCCCTCTTGCTTGTAATTATTATAATAACCCCGTATTGTATCTTCGCTTAAGAGTAAGGCTTCTCTTACTGCTGATATTTTCCAGCCACTACCTAGCAAATACACCGCTTTTAAGCGATCAGCTTCTTTACGTTTTTTACTACCTTGATGGCGAGATTTTAATTCGATTAATTCTCGTTCTGATAATTTATACTCTAGCACAACCATGTCCTAAATTTTTCTATTAGACTATTTTACTACAAAAACCCGAGGTTTCAACTGCGGGGACTATATAGTCAGCACAGTATGAAATTCGGGTTTTAAATATCTATAATTTGAAAGTTTTCTGTCAGCAATGATGACAGCTCTTCTTTATAATAAGCAATATGCCTAAAGAATTTTTTACAAGCCTTTTCCATTTCTTCAAATTCTTCATAGTACTTATTGTACAATACTTTTTTCTTAAAAAACTTCCATACTCGTTCTATTAAGTTTAAATTTGGTGAGTAGGCTGGTAAAAATATTAATTTAATCGCCATCGCCTCAGCTAAACTTTGTACCTCTGGAGATTGGTAATAACCTGCATTGTCACATATTAAATAAATATAACCTTTTGGTTGATGTTTCCGTAAAGATTCTAAAAAATCTTTTGTTGTTTCTTTAGTCAAACGTTCCTCAAACCTAACAACCATATCTAAACTGTCTATATTAATCGCACCATTAATGTTTAAACGTCTTGGTTGTGGGTTTGACTTCATGACTATGCGCTTACCTTTTTTCATCCAGCCATGCGCAGGGACAGCATTGTGCTCAGGGTGCGTTGCGTCCATAAAATAAAGGCCATCTTCTTTATTTACAGTATTCTTGAGGGACTTATAAGCCTTAATAAATGCTTCTTGAGACTGTTTGTTCACCTTGTAGGGGATTTTCTCTGGTTTCTTATAAACAAAACCTAGCTCTTTCAATATCAAGCGCATGCCGCTATCTGAGTAGACGGTATCAAACTCTTTAGCAACGTATAAAATAATATCAGATACACGCTGATAGGTTACTGATTCAAGATGTAAAAATAAAGCTTCTTTTTCCAAGCTTGTCATTTCTGACTGCCGTCCAGAATATTTACTTTTCAATAAACCATGCAGCCCCTCTTGCTTGTAGTTATTATAGTAACCCCGTATCGTATCTTCGCTTAAGAGTAAGGCTTCTCTTACTGCTGATATTTTCCAGCCGCTACCTAGCAAATACACCGCTTTTAAGCGATCGGCTTCTTTGCGTTTTTTACTACCTTGATGGCGAGATTTTAATTCGATTAATTCTCGTTCTGATAATCTGTACTCTAGCACAACCATGTCCTAAATTTTTCTATTAGACTATTTTACTACAAAAACACGAGGTTTCAACTGCGGGGACTATATGCTGAATGAAACCGTTGTTCCTTGGTTTCAAGAGCAGGGTGTTGATTTACTCCGTATTTTAACCGACAGAGGGACTGAATATTGTGGTAAAGTGCAAGAGCATGCCTATCAGCTTTTTATAGCCATTGAAAATATTGACCATAGCAAGACAAAGGCCCGCTCTCCGCAGACCAATGGGATTTGTGAACGGTTTCATCGTACCATGAAGCAAGAGTTTTATGATGTTGCTTTTAGGAAAAAGGTTTATCAAAGCGTGGATGAGTTGCAGCAAGATGTGAGTAACTGGTTAAAGCAATATAATGAGTTTCGCCCGCATTCTGGCAAGTACTGCTATGGTAAAACACCTTGGCAAACTTTTTTAGAGGCTAAACCGTTAGCACGTGAGAAACAGCTTGATACTTTATTTGAGCTGGCCGAGAATGTTGTATCACCGAGCGGTGGTACAACAGGCGCAGGCAGCATCGCGCTATCCGATGACGCGCATAAGAATCAAGACTCACAGAGCGCGACGCTTTGTGAGCATGAAAAATATCCAACAGTTAACTGACAAGCAACCTGCCTGATAACTACTGATTGTCAGATTAAGTTTTGGCTTTTACATTTAATCAGAAGGAGCCCTTCTCAAATACTTCTATTAACTCCTCAATGGCTAAAAAAAGTGGATTAAATAGTTCTTCCAAATTTAGGACATCACCCGCTTTTATTGCAGAATGTGCTATTTTCAATTCTGTATCTAACTTGGGTACACAAGCATAACTAGCGCCACCCTTTATACGATGTAAAATATTTTGTAATTTTTTTATATCTGTTTTTTCAATGGCTTTTTTTAAGTCTTGCACATCAATATCTAAACCTGCAATAAAGGTGGCTAATATTTCTTTTGCTTGTCTTTTATCAAAACCAAAATTTTCACCTAAATTTAAATCAACTATTTTTATGTCACTTTTCCCTAGTTCAAATTCATCATCGTTTTCCTTTATAAAATCTAAAAAGCTTTTGATATCCAATGGCTTAACCATAACCTCGGTAAATCCTTTAGCTATTAACTCCTCCCTATCTATGTCAGCATGCCCTGTTAAAGCATAAGCAGGCTCTTTAGTACCAGCTATCCTTGCTTGAACTATTACCTCATCACCAGCCATATCAGGTAAGCCTATATCTAATATGAACATATTATACTTTCCAGCCAAGATAGCAGCTAAGCCATCTTGCCCTGTTTTAACCCAGTCCACAACAAATCCTACTTGCTCTAAAACCAGTTTAGCGGCCATACCAGCTATTTCACTATCTTCTACAAGCAAAATATACTTTTTTGATTCAAGCTTTATTTCTTTAAAAGTATTATTTTGTTGTAGTCTACTACTTCCAATGGGGGGAATATCAGTATTTTTCTTATCAACTGAAGAAGGTATTTCAATAGGAATCTCGCCAGAAAAAATAGTCCCTCCATCCTTGTTATCCAGCACTTGAATGTTGCCATTTAAGTCTTCTAAAGCTGTTTTAACTAAGGCTAAGCCAAGCCCCATCCCATCAAGAGTGCTTTTGTAAGATGGATTTAATTTTTCAAACCATTCAAAAATCTTTGCTTTTTCTTTATCTGGAATTCCGGACCCCGTATCTGTTATAGAAAAACAAAACTTACGCCCTTTTAGCCAAACATCAAGCGAGACATACCCTTTCTCAGTGAATTTGAGAGCATTACCAATAAGATTAACAAATATCTTATAAATAAAAAAAGGTTTACTGAAAAGGCAAGGTGGCATATTCTTGGCAATGTTTATTTTGAACTTTATTTTCTTAGTATTAAAACTTGGCCTATACAGAGAAAAAACATCATCAACTAATTGTGATATAGAAAATAACTCTGCTTTTTGTAGCTCCCTAAAATCTGGTGACTCTATACGAATAAAGTCTAACACTTTATTCATCATGTCAAGCAATGATTGACTAGACTTATTAATATGTATGATATTCTCTATTGTTAGTAACTTAGAATCCTTCATCATAGCTTCTGACAAAGTAATGATGCCAGATAATGGTGTTCGTGTATCATGACTAATATTGGCTAAAAAAGCTGATTTAGCTTTGTTGGCTAATTCAGCTTGGTCTCGAGCTCTACTGAGCTCTCTCTCCATTCTCTTTTGTTCAGTTATATCAATGGCTATTCCTAGCAGCCCAATGACTTTATCCTCGCTATCTTTTATAGGAACTTTTTGTGATAAGAAAATTCTTTCTTCTCCCTCTTCAGTGACAAAAGGTTCTTCTATGGTTTCAGGTATTCCGCTACGCATGATTTTCATGTCAATAGCATCAATTGCCATAGCTTGTTTTTTTCTTAGCTCTTTAGGTTGGTTTTTAGAAATAACATCTATAGAATTTAATCCGATAATTTCATGCCTAGAAGAAAGACCTGCTATCTGTGCTTGCTTGTCGTTACAACCTAAAAATCGGCACTCTAAATCCTTCCAAAAAATATGCCCAGGTAGTAGAGCGATAATATTTTCAAAATACTCGCGCACACTATTTGCATCATTAATTGATAAATTTTTCATTGAATAAATCCATTTAAACATTATGAAAATCAGACATCAGGCTTTATTATTGCTAAGCTATTTCAGTGATTTCACTGAGTATGTCTGAGTAAAACTTATTATCTTTAAGCATATTAAGTTGGTTGCCTAAGTTATCAAAGTAAATATGTCTAATACATAGCAGTCGATAGTCATTTTGTTTACAACCAATTACTGTAGAAAGAGTTTTCAACTTTTGGAAATGTTGGCTTAACAATATGGCATTGCTTGATATTTTTGTATTACCACTGGAAATTAGAGGAATAAAAGGGTTATTTGCCATAGGTCTCAATTTTTTACCACTATATTGGGGGTGCCCAGCCATATTCAACATAATAGTTTTAATTAAGCCGACATTAAGTAAATACTGTCTAAAGTGAGCTTTATCAACCTGGCTTCTGATACTGGTTTTAGTTATAGCACTCATTACAATACAAGGCAAATGTTTACTTTTTCCATTTACCTCAGACAAAACATAGCCTGATGATTTTTTGTTCACCTCAAATAAAAGTCCTATAATTTCATGACCTGCATCACTCCTTATAGATAAAAAAATACTCACTTTAAACTTAATCAAATAGTCCAACAAAATTGCTGTTGCTAAAAAGTTGGGAGATGTATAACGTCCATCATCATCTCGAAAATTTAATAACCTCAAAATGTCTGGATCAATATCAAGCTGCTGACACCCAGGCAGTTTAGCTGCCACAAACTTAGAAGAAGTCTCAGAAATATATTTTTGGTATTCATGCACCATTCTTCGGGCTAAATTCTTTGAAATTTGCCAATCGCCTATAAGTGAAGAATAGTCTATCACCGTATTTTCATGCTCATTAAAAATTCTAAATTTAGTCAAAAAATGAGAGATAGTTAAAAAAGCAGTAGTCTCTGAGAGCGAAATATTTAGCTTAAAGCTTTCCAAAAAATCTACAATATTTATTGGCTCATTATTACTCGCTTCTTGCTGTGAGAGCTCTTCAAGTGTTAAAAGCTTTGCTTTACACAGTTGGCGTTCTTTACTATAGGACTGTTTAACAATAAATTGATTACTCTCATAGTCTTGAAGTAGTGCAAAAAATTGACACGCTCTGATTTGGCATAAGTTTTCACCAACATGTGGGTCAAAGCATGAAAAATTTCTAGCGCGGTAGAAGTCATCTATACTCTCTATGACTTCTGCTAATAACTTATAAGCTAACTGCAAGACTCTTTTTTTAGTATGCTTGCATGTTAAAATGATCGATGGTTTATAAGGCAAAAGGTCAATAAACATTTTTCTGCTTTGCATATTTTATATCCTTGCTTTTTTAGTTAAGAATTTATTTTTAATTCGATAATATAAAGCTAGAGCAACAACTAAACCACAAGAGGACATGGCTAAAATATAACCTCCGAGTAATACATAATCATTTTTAATCGAGGCATGGATAACGGTTAATAATTGAGTGATCAAAAAACCACCAAAGGTGATTAATGAAACTTCTCCTGAGCGTTTATGTTTAAAAACCTTCCAAGCTTGAGGTAAAAAAAGCATTGCATTAATAAACAGAGCTGAAGCAAAAAAAAATTCCACCACATCGTTATATATATATTCCATGTCTCACCTCACTTAAAATTTTATATACCACTGTGCCCAAAAAATCTTTAGCGATAAAAGTCACTTTTAAGCATTTGGCTGGGAAATTAAATAAAGATTAAATAGTTATCTATCTAGTTAGCAACCGAAGGAGAGTTTACCAGAGTAAGAAGGCTCTTTGAAAGCTCTATTATAAATTTTCAGCAATTCCCGCAGGGAATTGCTCACAAACCGCCTGGGGATTTTCAAGGGGAGTAAGCGTAAGCTCCCCTTGAATCGCCGTCCACGCGGACTTGCTCCGCGTAGGCGAAATCAATAACAGGAAGCTATTCCCGCAAAATTATTGCGAAAAATAATTACTTAATGGGTCGTAACATGTTGATATTTTTAACTATTCAAGGCCAGCGGGAATTGCTGATAAATTTTTCAGGGTAACTTTCTGCTTATGTGTTTGAGCCTACTCTGTATATTTTATTGACAATTCATTTCATGCTCCACAAACTTCAGCGTGAGAAGGAAGCGCCAATAAGCTCTTAAAATAGTGTAGGGCGTGATAAAATCTCGCCAGGGTTTGCAAAAGATTGAAAAAAAACCAAGATGAGATAAAAACATGTACTACTAGTGTTCAATTACCATCCACTGAGTTCGAGAAAAGAAAATAACGTCAAATAAAACCTATCCAAAAGAGTATTGTCAAACCATTTTAGCTCCACCACCCCATTATCTATAGTCATGAAGCCCCCATATTGCGCAGTAGGTTGTGCATTAATGAGGGTAAGTATTAGAAAGGCAAACAAAAAAGCAAACATGTTCTCCAGGACTGGAGAAAACTTCCATCCAATAGTTCTATTGAATGCATCCATTATGCCTTAAGGGCAAGCTATCCGTTTCTCGGGGAGAAACAATAGCGAGTCCCGATATAGCATATCGTGTGAGTATAGCATCCACGCACATCACAAGGCATGAAACCATGCAAACTAGTGAAGTTAGCATTTTACTACTACTCTTCTTAGCTGTTTATTATCATGTTATATTCTGGCTACTTTACTATTATCCTAAAATCCTCAGTTGAAATCGTCGCGAGGCCGACTTAGTTGCTGAAGATAAAGGATTTTTCTCAATATTTTTTGTGAAAGCGTATCACCCATACGGTGAATAAAAAATATTGAGAAAAATCCTTTAGATTCGGTGAGTTAGGCGGCCGCAGTAGATTTCAACTGAGGATTTTAGGATTATTGCCCCAGATATAAATGATAGTAATCAAATCTAGCATAATCTACCGATGCTTAACGAAGCTTTAGGCTTAGTTGACGTTGACAGCAACAAAGAAGGAATCATCATGGGAAACTCAAAGAAGAAAAGAACAAACAGTAAGATAGATGAAAAGATAGTAGCAAGCTCTACTACTCCCAATAAGATTAGCTTTGTGCAAGCAAAAGAGCTTATTGTTGCTGGAAAAGATATCAATCCTGAGCTATTTGATTTTGATATTAGCACATTGGATATTGGTACAAAATATGACTCTCATGACTCTAGTTCTTATGAAAATTGGTATACGACAACAACACGCAGCACTCTATTGCATATTGCAATCCAATGTCAAAACATCTGTGCAGTTGATAAACTATTGAAAGCTGGTATTGATAAAGAAATACTAAAAAGCACAGAATCAGTTCGAGAGCAGCGGCAAATAGATGATAGTAGTGGAATGTTTGCATGCACATCTCACTACGGAGAAATGCATGAAGTCTATCGGCGGACTAGCGACGATAAAACACAAGAGATTGCACAACGTACCAATAATCCTCACATCCTTGCATTGCTAGCAGGAGAGACCATTCCCGCTGCCGTATATACACTGGAGAGTATGGCTGAAATATTATCAAAACATATAACAGCATTTCAAGAAGTGAATGGAGCTCTCATCACAGAGGAACAGCGAAGCAAGCTTATAAATAGTCTGTACAAATTAGCTAGAATAACTGATAGAAATGCAGAGAAAGAGAATTTTAAAAATAAAGCGGCTATTGAGCAATGGCTACTCCGGGTAGACAGTAGTTTGAAAGACAGTAAAAGCCTTAAAATAAATGAGCTCAAGCCTGTGCTACAGGCGCTGATGAAACAAGTAAATATATTTGGAAATTGGCTAGATGAATTAACTCCAAAAGAAGTCAAAAATGAGCCTTCTGAAGACCTATCTAGTATCGAATCAGATGGGACATCAGTTGACGAACTCACTAATATGTTAGCTTCAGATAAAATAGATGTATCCAAATATCTAGAAAAAACAATTAAGTTTCAAGATAATAAAGGCAGAGCAGCTTATGGTATTCCAGCTAAAGACTTAGCCCAACGCGTAGAGCGGAAGTGGTTAAGGCGTGTTACTGAAAAATTTTTGAGAGTGGGGCGCCCTATGAAGCCAAACTCTCAGTCAAATACTATTTATAATCGGATTAGGGAGCATCTTGCTAATAATGCTAATCAACCATTCGTTGTCGATGGGCTTGTGCGACGCAGTTTTCTCATCGCCTTATCAAAAATCTTGAGTAAAGATAAGCAAATGCCAAATATTAATTTTAGGCTAGGCGTAACGGACATCACATTTTCTACAGAAAACTCTTATACATATAGGCAAATGGGAAACTTCAAAATGGAATTCCCTTCTAAATATGACTTGAAATATGGTGCAGGCCTTATCGCTAGAATACAATATTTATTGGGGGCTACTTGGGAGAAAGCAAACATCAATAGAAAGCAAAAGCTACTAACACTGATGAGAGGAAAGCTTAATCAACTATCTCCTTTTGATGTGAATGAAGTCAATAATTATGGAAATATAAAATTGGAGGAAGATGCTTCATTTGAAAGCTTATCTGGTAAAAAGGAGCAAAAAACTGCTCGTGAAAAGCAACAAAGTTCTGTTCATTTGTTGAATGCATGGTTGTTTTTAGTTTCTATCGTTGAGGTGTTGGTTCGTCTTTATCGAGACGAAGAAGGTAATGTGCATGACTATGATGATAAGAAAGGTAGCGAAAGTGATTCACTGCCTATCGCTGTAGCACAAGCAAGAAGTTTGTTATTGCTCATGGGCCAAAAAATAAGCTTCACTGATTTTATGGGTGAAAGTAAGTGCTATAAAGGAGATGCAAAGCTTCACCGTGCTCGCTATGGCATAGTCACTGGCCGGAATACCATAGATAATCTTGATGTCATAGATGAAAAATTCTGCAGGCTTAATGCGCTTTTCAATCAGGCAGCTATCAAGTCGGAGGTGAAAGAGGAGTATTTTGCTGATAATCCCGCTGGAACTGCCGCAGTAATACAAGGTCGCTCAACCATGTATCGGAATCTTTCAAGCGTCTATGGTATTGGTGACAATGAATCTGATAGTGAAGACTCTGCTTATTCAGATGAGGAAGACTCTGATTTGTCAGAAATAATTATTTGTCAGCCAGGCTCTTCTCGCTAAGAGCAGTGTATGGACATCGGTTGGGTGGAAGCCAAGTTTTCGTGTAGACTTGCACGACTTGGCTTTCTTGCTGCGGGTTACTTACCGCAGCCTTCTAGACAAAACATCATTTCACCATTTGCTCCGCCAGCGCCTTATCCCCATTATCCACAGCCATGAAGCAACCCTCCCTATTGCGCAATAGGCTGTGTATTAATGGGGGTAAGTGTTGAGGCGAGCAAAAAAATAAACACGTTCTCCATGGCATGAAGAACATTCCCGTTCAATAGTCCTATTGAATACGTTCGTTATGCCTTAAGGGCAAGCTATTCGTTTCTTGGGGAGAGACGATAGCAGGTCTTGGCGTATTTATGAGGTGAATTTACACCGTCTCTTTACTGCGGCCTTTAAGATTAAAGGGAATATCACGTAGATTGATTTTAGTGGCGGCATGGGCCACAACACGTCGCCAATCTTCCTCAACGTCTTGTAATAATACCGCCACGTAATCCCATAACAACGGCTCGATATCTACAATGAATCGGGCAATCTCGCTGTAACGCGGCTTGCGTCCCAAGGCCACTAAGGCACGCACAATGATATTGACGAAACGCCAGGCAAAGGCCTTAAACGCTTGGCCTTCGCCTTCCGCCGATAAAGGTGTATATTCCCATTGAATCGATCAGTCATTATTATGTAGTCGATCGGTTATTATGATTTTTATCGATCAACCATTATTATTTTGTCGATCACTTTTTAAAGAGTTTAAGAATAAGTGATCGACAACCAATAACAAGCGATCGACAAAATAATAGTCTAATAATAACAATAACTTAACACTGTATTTTATCTTCTCCGTGTAATAAATTATCAGCCTGTACTCAACATAAGCAGGACTGGTGGTTATGAACCCAAAGAGATTAACGATGAGAAGATTAAAAGACGTATTGCGGCTCAAGTTTAGCTGCAAATTATCCAACCGAGATATCAGTAAATCCATTAGTATTTCGGCAAGTACCGTCAGCTACTACACGCGAGCGTTTACCGACGCTGGGTTAACATGGCCACTACCTGAGCAGATGACAGACTCAGCCCTGGTGGCTGCATTAGAGCCTTATTGTAAGCAACTAACCTTGAGTTCATCCAAAAGCAAACAGTTACCCTGCTTTGAAACGGTGCATCATGAGCTTAAACAAAAAGGTGTCACTTTACAGCTGTTGTGGCAAGAGTATAAGGCACGTTATCAACGCGCAGCTTACAGTTATACGGAGTTCTGTCGACGTTATCGTGAGTTTGCCAAACAACTTAATCCTGTCATGCGTCAGGTACACAAAGCCGGCGAAAAATGTTTTGTTGATTACGCAGGTCCCACCCTCACGATTTATCATCCACAATCAGGAGAAAGCCTACAAGCAAAAATATTTGTAGCAACCTTAGGCGCTAGCAATTTCACCTTTGTCTATGCCACGTTAACGCGTAGCATACCTGACTGGCTAGAAAGCCATACTAAGATGTTGGAGTTCTTTGGCGGCGTACCCCAATTGATAATCCCTGATAATGAAAAAGCCGGTGTTACTCACGCTTGTTATTATGACCCAGAAAAAAATCCACATTACACCGCTTGGGCCAGTCATTATCATACCACCGTGCTACCAACACGTCCCGGCAAACCACAAGATAAAGCCAAAGTAGAAGCGGCTGTTAAGCTTGTAGAAAGCGCTATCATGGCACCGTTACGCCATCAAAAGTTCTTCTCTATTGATGAACTCAATGACGCGATTAAGCCTTTACTCAAACAACTCAATGATAAACCCTTTCAAAAATTGACGGGCAGCCGACGTTCACAGTTTGAAGCACTAGAAAAATCAACCTTAGCACCACTACCTAGTCAACGGTATGAGCATGCCATCATAAAACGCGTTAAAGTCGGACTTGATTATCATGTTTGCATTGAGGGACACTACTACAGTGTACCTTATCAGCATATCAATCAGACGGTGGATTACCGTTTAACTCGACTATCAAGTTTTTGACGCTGTAGGCTGAATTCTGTATTATTTTCCGCACAAATTTATATCAGGGTGCGACACGGGATGATTATAGGCGAAGGATTACCATTCATAAAAGATTATGTAGAATTACTCAATGATGCTATCAAGCAGCATTCTCCAGAACAGAAATTGAGCAAGCTACAGTGTTACTGGTTATCCTTTGTCATATTGGGCTTAATCATTACTAATTCATTATGCTGGGCTCGATTTGAGCGATTTAGTTGCGGAAAATATAGTGCAGCAGCCATGTGTTGGATGTTTAAAAAAGCAAGAATTGCGTGGGAGTTATTGTTAAAAGCCAGCGTTATTAAATTAATAGAACGATATGGCATTAAATCAGGCGTGCTTGTGATTGATGACACAGATAGTGAGCGCTCTAAAAACACAACAGAAATTGCAAAGGTGCATAAAATACGTGACAAAAAGCATGCTGGTTTTTTTAGTGGCCAAAACATTATTTTTTTACTATTGGTCAGTGATACGTTAACGATTCCTGTTGGTTTTAGATTTTATGAACCAGACCCAGATATTTCAGCATGGCGTAAAGAAGATAAACGACTAAGAAAGAAGGGTATACAAAAAAAATACCGGCCAAAAATGCCGGGGCGCAATCCAAATTACCCAACTAAAATATCATTGGCAATAGAGGCACTTAGTGACTTTACGTCTAATTTTAGTGACTTAAAAATCAAAGCTGTAATTGGAGATACTTTTTATGGCAACAAAGAATTTTTTGATGGTGCTGTCGCTGCTACTGGACAAGCCCAGGTATTAAGTCAGATTAAAAAAACTCAACTGATTAATGTTAATGGTCGCTTTATTCAGGTACAAAAGTTTTTTGAAAACTACCAGGGTAAAACTGAAGAAATCACACTGCGTTTTAATAAAAAGAAAATAACTTATCGCGCTGCTAAATTTAAGGTAAAGGCACATAATAAAAGGTTGCGCGTTATTGCATTAAAATATGAAGGTGAAGAAGATTATCGCTATCTAGTTGCCAATGATGCAACTTGGCTTGACGTTGACATTATAAAAGCCTATTCGCTCCGTTGGCTTGTGGAGGTTTTTATACAAGACTGGAAATCCTATGAAGGATGGAACCAGCTGGCTATGCAAAGAGGTGTTGATGGCTCAGAGCACGGATTGTTAATCAGCCTCTTGAGTGACCATGCGCTCCATTTTCATCAGGATCAAACGGACTTGCATAAAAACAAAGGTCTAGCAGCTACGGTTGGATCGCTACGAGAGAAAGTCATGATGGAGTCGTTGACTGCTTTTATAGAGGAAATTGTCACAAGTGAAGACCCACAGGCTATGTTTAAAAAATATACGGATAAAATTTCTCAGCTTTTTCAACTTAAAAGTTCCGTAAAACATATGCGTGGTGCTGATATAGGAGCACTTCAAATGCTAGATGCGTGATGAAAATTTCAAAAACTTGATAGTCGAGTTTAAGTCGCCAACAGGTGGAAATTTATCGAGATGGCCAGCGTATTGCAAGCCATTTACGCCAAGAAATTATCGGAGAGAAAACAACGTTAACCGCGCATATGCCAGCAGCACACCAGGCCCATGCACAATGGACGCCGGCTAGTTTCTTACAGTGGGCACAACGTATTGCACAGCCTGTCACAGACGTTGCCCACTACCTTATTCGTACACAGCCACATCCTGAATGCTGCTATCGTTCCTTTCTCGGATTAAAACGGCTAGACAAGACCTATGGTAACAAACGATTTGTCGCTGCTTGCCAATATGTTATGCAAAACCAAACGATAAGCTTTCGTTCGCTAGAGTCTGTCTTAAAGAATAGGCTTGAAAACAATCAGGAAAACCCACCTGAACAAGAGAAAGACTTTACCTCACCGTCACACGCCAATATTCGTGGCTCAACCTATTATCATTAACACGAGAAGGAAACCTATCTATGGACCAACACACGCACGATAAATTGATTCAATTACGCTTACACGGTTTTATAGAGGCGTATACGGAATTAAGTCAACCTACATCGCCTCAAGACCTTTGTCTTAGTGACGCCTTGACTATCATGACCGATAGAGAGTTATGTTTACGAGAAAATAAGCGACAAGCTCGTTTGTTAAAGTTAGCAAAGTTACGCTATCCACAGGCGAGTTATGAAGCGATTAATTATCGCTTACCACGACAATTTAATCAGCAACAGTTCAAAGAACTAGCTCATGGGCAGTGGATAACGCAAGCGCGTAATATCATCATCACAGGGCCTACGGGCGTTGGCAAAAGTTATATGGCTTGTGCGCTTGGTCAACTTGCTTGCCGGCGCTTACACGCTGTTCTTTACTACCGCGTTGGGCGGTTGGTGGAGGCTTTGCGGATTTCTCATGTTGATGGTAGCTACGGTAAGTTGCTAGAGCGTTTGGCTAAAAAGCACGTTTTAATCCTCGATGACTGGGGCATTGATCAACTGGACAGGCAAGGCCGCCGAGATTTATTGGAAGTGCTTGAAGACCGCTGTGGCCGAACAGCGACGATTATCACATCGCAGTTACCGACAGCCCATTGGCATGATTACATTGGTGACGGCACGATTGCTGATGCTATTTGTGATCGATTAGTGAATAATGCTTATTGCTTTGATATTGCGGGTGAGTCTGTTAGAAAAGTGGGAAATAACTTGACTCCCGTCGATCACCAAGTATGATCAAACCGAAGATAAAGGCAGTGATCGACAAAATAATTTTGCTTGATCGATTCAATGGGAATATAGCACTCGCCATTGAAGATGCGAATTTGACTTAAAAAAGTTGCATAAATCATCAGGATATGATCAAATACCGTTATGAATAGAAAGCTAACAACACAAGAACGTGAAAAGCTGCAACGGCGCCATAAAAAAGAGCGCGACAAGCGGACTTGCGACCGAATCAAGGCTGTATTAGCTTACGATGACGGCTACAGTTACTCTGAAGTTGCTCGTCTTTTATTATTAGATGATGAAACCATTCGTCGGCATATTTCTGATTATTTTAAAACATTTAAATTAAAGCCAGAAAATGGCGGCAGCAATAGTCAACTTAACCAAGAGCAGTCGCAGTTACTTTTATCACATTTAAAAAAATACACTTACCGCTATGTAAAAGATATTTGTGCTTATGTACGCAAAACTTTTAATAAAAAATACACCATCAGTGGCATGACGAAGTGGTTACACCAGCACGGTTTTCGTTATAAAAAACCAAATGCAGTTCCTGCTAAAGCAGATAAAACTAAGCAAATAGATTTTATTACCTATTATGAGAAACTAAAGAAAAAAGCGGGTAGAAAAGAGCCTATTTACTTTGTTGATAGTGTTCATCCACAACATCAAACAAGGCTAGCTTATGGTTGGATAATGAAAGGCGAGCGTAAACCGATTGCTACAACAGCTCGACAATACCGCTTAAACTTTATGGGCGGAGTCTGCTTAACTAATCACAAAGTTGTTTATGAGCAATCCGACAAGATCAATGAAGAAAGCATACAATCCTTTTTATTTCGGCTGCGTAAACATCACCCTGGAAATTATAAAGTGCACATTATTTGGGATAATGCAGGTTACCATTGTAGTGGATTAGTACAGGATTTTGCTAAAGAGCTGGGGATAGTCATACATTATTTACCGCCATATTCACCCAATCTAAATCCAGTAGAACGACTGTGGAAGATTATGCATGAGCAAGTTACCTACAATAAATATTATGAAAAATTTTCTGATTTTACCGAGGCTATCAAACATTTTTTTAGACATATTGGCAAAAAGAAAAGATTATTGCGTTCAAGAATAACAGATAATTTTCAAATCTTAGAAAAACCTGTGTTCGCATCTTGAAGTGAAATTGCTATATACACCGCTCGCAAGGACGAATAAGGTGGTGCGTAACAAGTTGATGTAGAATGTTTTTTTTAGCGTGTGCTTGTGCGTTCATCATTTCTTGTGAAAGCAAACCGTCTTGAGTAATAAACTAACGGGTACACCATAGAAGAGTCATTGCCTTTCAATGACTTACGTGCTCTCTTACTCGTCCTTGCGAGCGGCAGCGAAGCAATCCAGGGTGGTAGGCTGACTTATCCTATTTTTTTAATAAATGACAAAGGGGTATGTCTTCTCTTGAATAAGGCAAGGCGCTATGTGTGCAGAGTCCATAGCTTTGTAGTTTAAACGTTCCTAGGATTTAATTTGGATTGCCGCGCTGCCGCTCGCAAGGACGAATAAGAGGGGCTGTAACCTACTGAGAGCGAGTGAATTTTTTTTGGATGTGCTTGGGCGTTCATCATTTCTTGTGAAAGCAAACCGTACTGAGTAATAAACTAACGGGTACACCATAGAAGAAGCATTGCCTTTCAATGACTTACGTGCTCTCTTACTCGTCTTTGCGAGCGGCAGCGAAGCAATCCAGGGTGGTAGGCTGACTTATCCTATTTTTTTAATAAATGACAAATGGGTATGCCTTCTCTTGAACAAGGCAAGGCACTATGTGTGCAGAGTCTATCGCTTCGTGGTTTAAACTTTCCTAGGATTTAATTTGGATTGCTTCGCTGCCGCTCGCAAGGACGAATAAGGTGGTGCGTAACAAGTTGATGTAGAATGTTTTTTTTAGCGTGTGCTTGTGCGTTCATCATTTCTTGTGAAAGCAAACCGTCTTGAGTAATAAACTAACGGGTACACCATAAAAGAAGCATTGCCTTTCACTGGCTTACGTGCTCTCTTGCTCGTCCTTGCGAGCGGCAGCGAAGCAATCCAGGGTGGTAGGCTGACTTATCCTATTTTTTTAATAAATGACAAAGGGGTATGCCTTTTCTTGAACAAGGCAAGGTGCTATGTGTGCAGAGTCCGCAGCTTCGTGGTTAAAATTTTCCTAGGATTTAATTTGGATTGCCGCGCTGCCGCTCGCAAAGACGAATAAGAGAGGTTGTAAGCTACTGAGAGAGAGTGAATTTTTTCAGATGTGCTTGTGCGTTCATCATTCCTTGTGAAAGCAAACCGTCTTGAGTAATAAACTAACGAGTACATCATAAAAGAAGCATTGCCTTTCACTGGCTTACGTGCTCTCTTACTCGTCTTTGCGAGCGGCAGCGAAGCAATCCAGGGTGGTAGGCTGACTTATCCTATTTTTTTAATAAATGACAAAGGGGTATGTCTTCTCTTGAATAAGGCAAGGCGCTATGTGTGCGGAGTTTATCGCTTCGTGGTTTAAACTTTCCTAGGATTTAATTTGGATTGCCGCGCTGCCGCTCGCAACGACGAATAAGAGGGGTTGTAAGCTACTGAGAGAGAGTGAATTTTTTCGGATGTGCTTGGGCGTTCATCATTTCTTCATCATTTCTTGTGAAAAGCAGTATTGAGTAATAAACTAACGGGTACACTATAAAAGAAGCATTGCCTTTCAATGGCTTACGGGCTCTCTTACTCGTCGTTGCGAGCGGCAGCGCGGCAATCCAGGGTGGTAGGCTGACTTGTTCTATTTTTTCAGTGAACTAGAAACAGGTATGCCTTCTCTTGAACAAGGCAAGGCACTATGTGTGCAGAGTCTATCGCTTCGTGGTTTAAACTTTCCTAGGATTTAATTTGGATTGCCGCGCTGCCGCTCGCAAGGACGAATAAGGTGGTGCGTAACAAGTTGGTGTAGAATGATTTTTTTCGGATGTGCTTGGGCGTTCATCATTTCTTGTGAAAGCAAACCGTACTGAGTAATAAACTAACGGGTACAGCATAACAGAAGCATTGCCTTTCAATGGCTTACGTGCTCTCTTACTCGTCCTTGCGAGCGGCAGCGAAGCAATCCAGGGTGGTAGGCTGACATGTCGCTGTCTTTTTGATGCGTGACGTATGGGTATGCCCTCTCTTGAACAAGGCAAGGCGCTATGTGTGCAGAGTCTATAGCTTCGTGGTTTAAACTTTCCTAGGATTTAATTTGGATTGCCGCGCTGCCGCTCGCAACGACGAATAAGAGGGGTTGTAAGCTACTGAGAGCGAGTGAATTTTTTTCGGATGTGTTTGTGCGTTCATCATTCCTTGTGAAAGCAAACCGTACTGAGTCATAAACTAACGGGTACACCATAACAGAAACATTGCCTTTCAATGGCTTACGGGCCCTCTTACTCGTCTTTGCGAGCGGCAGCGCGGCAATCCAGGGTGGTAGGCTGACTTATCCTATTTTTTTAATAAATGACAATGGGTATGCCCTCTCTTGAACAAGGCAAGGCGCTATGTGTGCGGAGTTTATCGCTTCGTGGTTTAAACTTTCCTAGGATTTAATTTGGATTGCCGCGCTGCCGCTCGCAAAGACGAATAAGAGGGGCTGCAAGCTACTGAGAGGGAATGAATTTTTTCGGATGTGCTTGGGCGTTCATCATTCAGCAGACGTACCCTCAGCACAAAGTAGACATCTGTAGGCTTCTAGAGGATGGCTCTGTTAGCGATGGCTTGAGCCTGTCGACTCAAGCCATTACATTATCGCATACTTTCTTCAATCCTAATGTACCAGTGTAGGCCTAGGCCTTGGATGATTGTCAACCGGTTCATTATTATCTCTATCAAAATTAGGCAGGGGAGCATTGCCAGCTTCCTGGTTTTGCAAAAGTGAAACGCGCTCAGAAACGGGTCTGCCCTTATTATAACGTCGCAGTCCTTCTTCAGCTGCGTGGTGGCAGGCTGCTTGCATTTTAAGGTCGGCGTGGCGAATCATGTTCAGATTAAAGGTTCTATAACCAGCCGCCGCGAGCACCTCAGCAAAGTTTTGCTTCACCTTAAAACCAAAGACGCGGGTTTTACCACGTAGCCAGCTGAGTAGCTCTGTATCACTGAATTGATCTAGCCCGGTGATTCGGCCACCGGGGTGAATGGTAATGAATGCTTTATTGACCGAGATGGTTGTTGCGGTTAATAATTGTTGGCGTGCTTGTGCGGCGCGGCCGGTGAGGCTAAAGTTAGCCGACGCACCACTTTCTTCAGCAGCGCGAGGCACGGAGGTGCCCGTCAATTTATTTTGCACTTTTGCCTGGCGCATGATATTGACTTTAGTTTCTAAGTGTTGGCGTGATTCAGCGCATTTAGCATTAAAAGCATCCACCGTGGGTTTCAAATAGCGCTCTTCGCAACCTTCAATTAATAAACCTTTAGGTGGGAAACCCGCCGTTGGGTGGCGACCGTTGTTATCATGTCCCAGCCCTGAAACACATCGGGCTATTTCTTGCTTGCATTGTCTTTGCAGTGTGTCACCGACTCGGTTGGTTATGGCATCAAAGCGTTGGAGTACGTTTCCTGTGCTAGCATTTGCTAAGGTCATTTCTTCAACAGCCAAATCAAGCGCCAGAAATTCATTGCGTAGTAGGGCGAGTTGTTGTTCTTTATGGGTGCTCAAGCGGCCTACCAGCGTTTCTTCCTGCCTGATAAATGTTGTTCTATTGGCGTCATCCTCCCTTTGGTTGTCAATGCCTTGCTTTGCCCTGCTGTAGGTAGGATATTTTTCATTATCGATGTCCCGAGCCCTTTGTGGCGCTGGTGTGGCAATAAAACCGCGCGCAAACTGACCGAATTGAGAGTTATCGTGGTTAAGCGCTTCGATTGCAACGCGCGGGCTGATGGGAACACCGCGCTCTTTTTGGTAAAGCACATTCATGAAAATTTTAGCCAATCGCTGGGTCGGCGTTAAACCCTCTCGTTGAAATAAATCGTGAGGAGACGCGGGAAGCCCTGTGAGGCGTTTTTGTTCCGGTTCAGAAGGGAAGATGGCTGCATTAGGTTGCAGCTGGAAAAGCGCTTTGAACGACAACAGTTCTTGCATGCCAAAGTGAGGGTTCTTTTGATAAGCTTTCAAAAACGAGGCAAGCCCTTGCGCTACGTGTTCTGCTTGAAGCCTTTCCTCCTCACCAACAAGGCTGTCATCGGCTAATGCATTCAATAAAGCATTAGCGTGTCTACGAACTGCGCCTGGAGGTAAGCCTTTAATGGTTACAAATAATTCGTGTAGCGCCGGCGTATGGCCTAAGAGAGGCAGCGCTTCTCGTGTTGTTCTAGGCCTCATAATGACAATCACACGCTTTAGAAAAGTATCTAAAAGAGGATAAGTATCCCGATTGTCATTGATCCAACGGCTGCCGGCACGAGAGGCCACAAAATGAAAATCGGCCACACTGAATTGTTGTAAAGAAGCTGGCCTGTTGGCAGCCATATCACGCAAAAATGCTCTCAACGCCGCTTGGGCGCATTCGGCAACGTCTTCGTGCTCATCATTGTCAAGCTCGCGTTCATAGAGATGGAGTAATTTCTCATCGGGAGATTGTTCTCTTCGCTCATCGATAAGGCTTCTTTCCTCTGCTTTGCGTATATCTCGCTGTTCTTCTGCTGCTGCTAATGCCTCTTCATCTACCTGTTCATCGCCTTCATCAAGGTAGCCCGCTTCTCTGCCATAAGCCGATAAGGCTTCTAACCCTGCGGCTATATCATGGGTTTTTTCAGCTTGTTCTTCTTGCTGCATATCGAAGATGAGGCTAGCCGGGATAATAGCCTGGGGATGCTTGGCATGATCGTCGGGGCGGCGAGCTTCAGCGTCAAGCTGTGCGATAATGGGTTTAGCTCGGTCTGAAAATGCAGCAGGGACTTGTTGTAACAGCTGTTTAGCCTGCCGACAAAGGGCTTGAGGCGTTGTTTTTGCTCTGGCTAAATCATGGATATGTTGGATGAGTGCGATACCCATGAGCTGTTTTGCCGGTGAACCATCTGTTTGTGCATCCACGTTGGGGAGAAATGGGTGTAAGCTTTTATCCTGTAAGGGCGTCAGGGCATGCTGGGACGTCATTTCCCCTTCATCCAAATCAAAAGCTTGCATCATCTCCTCGATATCAGCAGAAGATAATGGGTTTTTCTCCGCATCGTCAAGAAAGGCTCTGTATTTGTCCACTTGTCTGATAAGGTTTTGGATGCTCTGTTCTGTGTCAGCGTTATTGGGTAGTGAAAGCAATAAGCCCAGACTGGTGCTGAGTTTATCGATATGGTCCGCAAATGTGTCTCCTATAGTGGGTAAGGCGCGAAGCTTGTTAATCAGTAGCGATAAATTCTCATGGGAAGCCAAGAGCTGGCCTTGCACAAAAAGCCCTTTAAGTGTAAGGATGCGGGCTTGTTCGTCAGCATTATCACCCGCAGGTAGGTTGTTGTACCAGTTGGAACCCCCTGCACGTGAGGCAATAAAGTAAGCCTGTTCTGGGCTAGTGGTAAGGGCCGCCTCGCGGGTAAGCGAAGTTAAAATGGCTCGAGCACCTTGGGTTACGGTGGGAGGGTTTTCATCTTGCAATAATCGATAATACTGGGCGATAAGTGATTGATCAGCCTCTTGCAGATCCCGAAAGTTTGGGTATTTCGCCCCCAAGGTGGCTAGCTCTTGAACGCGTTCGTCATCAGTGGTTACGCGAGCCAAGGTAAGCGATTGTTGTTGAAGCTCCCACAGTGTTTGGCCGTGCTCAGGATATTCATCCATGACGTGAGTAATCAGCGTTTTCTTGAGGAGCGCGTGCAGTGGGGTAGCGTTGTCTTCAGCGCGTATATGTTCAATAGCTTGCGCTATACGTGGTGTTTGTTCCAAGCCCTCTAGGAGATTAAGCGTCCACTGAGTCAGTGCGGCAGCCGGGGCTTTTTCGGTGGCATGGATTAAGCCAGCAAGCTGTGCTTCCAATTGCTTTGAGTTTTCAGCGCCGTTTCTAAGTCCATCAATAATACGGCGTAGCTCTGTATCGGGATAGGCGCGCAAATGAGGGGGCAACTTTTTAATGGCTGCATAAAGCTGGTGGCAGCCCTTATGGACTTTAATAAAGTCTAAGCGCTTTACTTGCTGATTAAACAGGGCGCTTTTTGTTCTATGTTCCATGCACCAAGCAGCGCCTGCACGGCTGGCTACCCAATGAAGGTGCTCAAGGGGGAGCTTATCCAGCTCGTTGGTGCTAATATGCTGATTTTTTGCATCGTCGTCCATTCTTTTATCATCAGGGAAGAAAATAGCAAGGATTTCGCGGGCAGTTGCTGTAACGGCTGGAACCCGTTGGGGTAATTGCCGTGCATAGTGCGACATGAGTAGAGAAGTATAGCTAGACTCTACGAAGGCTTGACGAACCTCTATTTCTTCATCCTGCATTTCAGCTAAAGCGTTTCTACCCTCTAGGTCAAACGACTTATAATAAGCTTGAAACAGTGTTTGTGCTGCGCTGTAAGTGGGGGCTTCTTTTTGCCAAGGAATTTTTCTTTTGTCTTTTACCTCTTCTTTACGTTGTGGCGCTTCAGCCATCAAGGTGGCTTGGTCTAATATATCAAACATAACGCGTTTAGACAGTAAGTCATACAAGTGTGGCTCTGAGCCCGGACGCTGTCTTAACGCATTATTGATGTTTTTTAGTGCTGTTTTAGCTTCAGGCGTCAAATGAGCAATGGACTTCAAGGCTTGTTTCGCGGTTTTTAACAGCTCGCGCCGTTTTTCGCCCTGAAGGCCTAAATCGGTAATGACGGCGGTCGATGCTGCTTTGAGTGTGTTGTCCTCATGATAGCATCGGTTAAGGGTAAGACGGTTTTCAATGAGTTTTCTGACAAGGGGAGATTTTTTGCGGGCTGTCAGCTGGGTGTGTTTAGCTGTTAATGAGTCAATCTGTTCGGGAGTAAGAGGCGCCGTGGAGGCTGGTGTTGTTAATAGGTTACTAATAGCTGGGCCCACATTGGCGCCGTTAACGCAGCGTGTGATTTCAAGCTGTGCATGGTTAACGATAGCCTGGTGTTTGGACAGGGTCGCCTCGGCGACATGTTGTGCTAAGCCGTGTGCGATGCTCCCTTCCTGGTGATGATTAAGCTCATCATCGACAAATGGACCGGTGCTTTCACTGTCCGGCAGACAAATCTTGCGTAAGATGTTTTCACAGGCGATAAGCGCGTCATTTTTCGCTCCCGTTAAATCCTGTATCATGTTCTCAGCAGTATTGAATTCATTTCGAGCTTGTTGTTCTGCTTCCTGGTTTGCTCCAGCTTGAGTAATGTCCGCGATGGCTTTTTCCCGAGCCTCTTGGGCGTCCATGAGATCTTTATGGATTTTTTTCCACGCTTTATAAGCTTTGGGTAGCTTTTTGTAATGCTCATTAAACTTAAAGTCGTCGAGGAGCTCGAACCCATCTTCATCTTCAGCTTTAGCTTGATTTGGGTCGTAGGCATCTTTATAAAATTCCGCAGCAAATCCGACTAACGCTTCTCTTTGTTGTTGTACTGCATCGCCAGGTATTTGCTCAAAGAGGCCTGTGAAGCGTTGGATGATAGTCGCTTCGGTGAGCGCGGGTCTTTCTAGGGCGAGTGAGAGAAATTTAGCACGTATGCCAGGGTGCCGCAGCTGTGAACTGGTGTAGTCTTTTCCAAGTGGGTCGCTGCCGAAAACAGTCTCCAGGCCCAGGGCTTCACCTTTGACCACCTTATGGTGATTATAAAAAATAGAGGCTTTCAGCGGAGAGTCGGCATGGTGTAGCTGTTTAGCCCAGGCGTAGCGGTAAGCGGCGCCCAAATCAATACGCACGACCTTTTCTATTTGGCCACGCGCATCCAAGAGCAGCATAAATTGCCCAATGTGTTTGCTTTCATCATTGGCAAATTCTGATTGCAGTAGGGCGGCGGCTAAATGGAACTGGGCTTCTTCAGATAGTGCATCACGCGCATTATCTAATGAAGAAGCGTAGGCTTTATCCACCTCTCGTAAGAAAGCTTGAGGAGCGCGGCCCTCTGGGCTAACCATGAATTTGGCCATATCTTGACCGTCTACAGCTTTTTGAATAGAAGCCAGCCCGATGAATTTTCCGCCAGCATCACGCTCCTTCCCATTGTGCAGTGCCGTGAGTTTGGCACAGTTAACGCTGGATCTGAGTTCCTCAGGTAATGGGTTTTCAGCGTCGGGCAATAGGGCGTTTAAAACCGCTTCTTGAATGGCTGCTTCTAAGTCAAATTTGGCAAGTGTTTTACCAACAACAGCATTATCAGGGTCTAGTTGCTGCAGAAAGAAACCAGGCTCACCCTGGCCTCGCCCCTTAAGGGGGCCAACGTAACGAAACGTAGACTCAATTTCATTACCACGCTCATCCCGATAGGTAACGTTGGGGTTATTATTGTCTTCAGTAGGGCGCTGGTAAGTAAAATAGCCACGGGGCGTCAAAAAATCAAGCATTATCAAAAATCCACGCATTACTAGATAGCTAGTATTCTAGCGCGAAATTATTAAGAAAACATTAAGAAAGCTTTAAGATTAAGTGCAGAGGGCCTGAAAAAGAAAATATAATTACAACGCATTGATATCTAACAGGTTTATGGCGCTGACTCTTAGCGGTTTTCTCTTACTGTTTTCCCCCGGGTGAGTGTGTTAGACTCAAAAAGAGATTTTTAGTCAGGAAAAATACCCCATGCCCGATGAAACGCCTTCTCCTTCACAGGATATTTTACGATATTTGACCAGTGGTCAATACGATGATTTGGTCAATCTGGAAAAGTTTAATCGTTTGCCTGAAGGTGTTCGAGAGTCTTTAATGCTCCGCCCTTTATCCGATGTGGATTTTTATTACTTGTTGAGTCGCTATCCTTACCTAAACCTTTGTGAAAGCAGTAAATTTTTTGATGTGGCGGGGCGCAAACCGACATTGATAGAGGCCAGCAGTGGCTGGACCATTTATGACTATGGGTATGCGTTGGCTGCTTGTGTAGGCCGTTTGGGGTTTGGATCCTATGGTGCCGAAGATGAAGATGACGGTGGCGGCGGTGGGGTTAGCGTTGAGGGCAAAGGAACCTTGGTTAACCAATACACACAAACAGCCTTTGATATGGTGGCATTGGCCATGGAGAGGGCTTGGGATGGCATCCATGTGGTGTCTGGATTTTATGGTATGGTACGTGCGGCGTGGATGGCCTCTAAGGCGCAAGATTATTCGCTGAGTGGTTTTAATCCGTCTATGTCTGATGAAGTCATTTATGACTTGGTGGATAAGGTGATTGGCGATAAGTTACGTGCTGTACCGACGAAGGCAGAGGCATTACGCCCCAAACGTTGAATCTAACGTCATATGATCATTCGGTAGTCGTGTTTTCACCGCAAAAATGCGCAGATGGTTCAGTAGTATGATACAATGGGGTTTTAACGCCCAGTAGGCGTCTGTCGAAATTTGAAGGAACGAGGGACACAGCAATTCCCAGCGGGAATTACTGCGAGGGACAAATTTGTGTTTATTTGAGGCGGCATAGTGAACTATAGTAACGAAAATACACGCAAATTCGCACCCGTTTTATTCAAATTGCAGCGTGAAAATGAATTGTCAACAGCCCCTGGTGTTTAGGGCTTATTTTACTTTAGACGAGGAAAACCTCATGTTTTACGGATTGCTAAATCTTTCTTTTTGGGGCTATGTCATATTGACCTTGGCGATGACGCAGTTGACGGTCATGGCGGTTACGCTTTATTTGCATCGCTGCCAAGCCCATCGTGGCATCGACATGCATCCCTTTTTATCGCATATCTTTCGGTTTTGGTTGTGGTTAACCACGGGTATGGAAACCAAGCAATGGGTTGCCATTCACCGTAAACATCACGCCCACTGTGAAACAGAACAAGACCCCCATAGCCCACAGCTATTGGGTTTGCGCACGGTGATGTGGCAGGGGGCGGAATTGTATCGCAAAGCCTGTAAAGATAAAGCCACCCTGGAAAAATTTGGTAAAGGTACGCCTGACGATTGGATGGAGCGCAACGTATACACGCGTTATCCTGCGTTAGGTCTTTTGTTGATGGCTGTGCTTGATGTGGCGCTATTAGGCTTCCCGGGTATTATAGTTTGGGCTATTCAAATGGCTTGGATTCCCTTATTTGCTGCGGGCCTTGTTAATGGTTTAGCGCATTTTTGGGGGTATCGTAATTATGAGTGCACCGATGCAGCGACGAACCTCTGGCCTATCGGTATTATCGTCGGCGGCGAAGAGTTGCATAACAATCACCATACCTTCGGTACGTCTGCAAAGTTTTCAGTGAAGTGGTGGGAATTTGATATTGGTTGGTTGTATATTAAAATCTTTTCACTACTGAATTTAGTCAAGGTTCGTCGTGTGGCAACTCACCCAGTCGTCATCAAAGACAAAACGCAAATTGACGTGGATACGCTGACAGCTTTAGTGCGTCACCGTTTCCAAATTTTATCGCGCTACAGTAAAGAAGTTATGCTGCCTATTTTCGATGTAGAAAAAGCGAAATTAAAAGGTCATGCTTCTAAATTATTTTGTCGTTCCAAGCGTGCGCTGATTGCTGCCGATGAATTGGTGGATGCCAAGGCCAGAGAAACCATTAACGCAGCGTTATCAGGGCGTGAGCAATTAGCGCTAGCCTATCAGTATCGCCAAAAATTACAAGCTATTTGGGCGCGTACCACGGCAACACAAAAAGAGTTGATTGACGCGCTACAAGAATGGTGTCGTCAGGCTGAAGCAACGGGCGTTGAAGTATTAGCGGCTTTTGCTCGACGTTTAAAGACCT
Source organism: Gammaproteobacteria bacterium (assembly GCA_965230455.1). GTDB lineage: Bacteria > Pseudomonadota > Gammaproteobacteria > CBDDKY01 > CBDDKY01 > CBDDKY01. The sequence goes on along the minus strand of CBDDKY010000003.1, from coordinate 96,927 downwards.
ATTCGGTGCAGCCTAAGGCATCCTAAGCGAACAGGTATGTATATTCTTATTTCTCCAGCGAAGACGCTGGATCTCGACACGGCGGCGCCTGTGACAACCCACACACAACCTCAGTGTTTGTCACAGGTTTATCCGTTGGTGGCACAACTGAAAAACTGTAGTCCTGCTGACTTAAAAGGCTTGATGTCCATCAGTGATAAATTAGCCGCGCTCAACCACGAACGTTATCAGCATTTTTTAACAAGGCCCGTGACATCCAAAGAGGCAAAGCAAGCGCTGTTTTGCTTTAAAGGAGACGTTTATCGTGCGATGGATGCTCAGCGTTTTGATAAAGATGACGTTGCCTTTGCACAACAGCATTTAGGTATGCTGTCTGGGCTTTATGGTTTATTACGTCCTTTGGATTTGATGCAGGCCTACCGCTTAGAGATGGGGACTACGTTTGCTTTTAATGGATTTAAAAATCTCTACGCCTATTGGCAAACCCCGCTTGCTGGTCTACTTAATAAGGCACTAAAAAAACAAAAAAATCCTCTGCTGGTTAATTTAGCCTCCATTGAATATAGCCAGGCTGTGAATGAAAGTCTGTTGGACGGTAGATTTTTAACGATTCAGTTTAAAACCCAGCGCAATGGCACCTATAAAACCATTGGTCTATTGGCGAAACGTGCGCGCGGTATGATGGCGCGTTATATCATTAAAAATCGTCTGGAAGACGCTGAGTCGCTTAAAGCGTTTAATGCGGAAGATTATGCTTTTGCTGAAGACTTATCTTCTGAAAATAATTGGGTGTTTGTGCAGTAATTTGCGGGTTATTGTGGATTCTGAACCTGAAGCCCAAGCTGTAACAATTCATCCCAAATATTCCCCATACGTTGTCCTTTAATCAGCGCATCCAGTCCTTGCGCTTGTCTCAGTAGTTCCAGCCATTGCCCCGTATTATAGCGTTTAGCGGCTCGGCTGAGGGTTTGGCGACGTGGCCCCCAAATGCGGGCTTGCTGGAAAAAAGGCTCAGTGGGCTCATGTTGTGCTGTGATTGTGGCAAGTTTGCTTAAGAGGCGAATATCTTTTGCCAAGGCCCATAACATTAAAATGGGTTCCACGCCTTCTTGCTTCAGGCGTTCTACTGTTTTATAGAGTTGTGCCGCATTGCCCGCTAACACGACATCCATTAATTGGAAAACATCAAAGCGTGCTTCATCACTAATGAGCGCATCCACTTGTGCATCGCTAATATTGCCGGGACCATAGCGTAATACTAATTTATCGACAGCTTGGGCGGCGGCTAATAAATGATGAGACACGCGTTCGGCCAATAGCGCGCAAGCCGCAGGCGATAAGCTTAATTGCCGAGATTTAGCACGTTGTTGCAGCCATTGTGGTAACTGTTTATCTTCCAGAGGCCAAATAGTCATGACAGCGCCGATGGCTTGAATTTTCTTAAACCACGCGCTTTTCTGCACGCTGCTATCCCAACTATTCATGTGCATGAGCAAATGAACAGTATCATCCAATTGTTCCATAACGTGCAATAATGCTTTGCCGCTGGCTGCATCGATTTTGCCATTGGGAATGTGTATGTCGATGAATTGCTTGCTGGCAAACAGGGATAAGTTTTGTGTGGCACCTATAATGTCTGACCAATTAAAGCCGGGCAGCAACGTAAAGCGGCGACGTTCAAAGCCTTGTTGTTTAGCATGTTGGCGTAATGCATCACAGGCTTCTTGTATCAATAAAGGTTCTTTGCCAGCCACAAAGTAGACCGGCAGAAACTGTTGTTTTAAGTGATGCTGTAATTGTCCTGCCTGTAACTTCATGAGCCTTGTGCAAGTGCGTTCGCTGTTTGCTGGGAACTTAGCTGCATTAATAGCTGAAAAGCCGCCTGTTGTGCAAGGCCTTTTTTAACACTATCCAGGGCTGTGCTGTTGCCAAACACTTGGCTAGGGTTGGTGGTGTAACTACGTTCAGCCAACGCATTTGCAGGGCCAAGAATTCTTTGGCCTTTTTGATTGAGTAGCTCGTAAACCACGCGATATGTCAACTGATAGACTTGCGAAGAGTCACTGCTATCATTACTCAGGGTATGCGCTAAGCTTTCTGTATTGGCGCTGATGATATGCAGTGTATAGGTTGCATCTTGAGGGGCTGGGGCCAATTGCACATTATTCACTTTTAACAAGTTCTGCAGGGTTTTGCTAAATTGCCCAAAGGGGTCATTGGACTGTAAATACAGGGGATTCAATTGTGGTGGTAAAGCGGCTTTGCCGCGTAGTTGAAAGCCACAGCCTGCAAGCATTAATAAAAGCATACCGAGTAGGATTGTATAATGGCAGCGAGTATTCATTAGGTTTTGTCTCCCAGCACCACATTGACCAGTCGCTTAGGTACGACAATAATTTTTCGGCAGGCTTTGTCTTGTAACTGCGTTTTTACTTTTTCGTGAGCCAAGGCTAATTGTTGAATGGTGGTTTCGTCAGCATCACAGGGTACATGCATTTTACCGCGGACCTTACCATTAATTTGTATCATAAGCGCCATGCTATCGCTTTGTAAGGCTTTCGCATCCACCTTAGGCCAAGGTGCATCCATGATGAGTGTACCAAAGTCTAAGTCTTGCCACAGGGTTTGCGTAATATGTGGTGTGATGGGCGCTAAAAGGCGCAGCAACAGGCTTAGGCCCTCTTGGCGCAAGCATTGGGTAGGACGTTGCGTGTCTTGTGGTAGCTTTTGTAATAAATTTAATAGTTTCATTGCTGCAGAGACAACGGTATTCAGTTGAGACTTGGCAATATCACCATTGGCTTGCTGTAAGGTTTGATGCATGGTTTGGCGAACCGTGCGAAGTTCAGCAGGGATACGTTCCCAATCTGTAGGTGATTGTAGGGCATTAAGTGATTTAATGGCTTCCCCATGCTCTACAGCAAAAATCCACAGACGTTTTAAAAAACGGTAAGCACCTTCGACGCCGCTGTCAGACCACTCTAAGGACTGCTCAGGGGGCGCGGCAAATAACACAAAAAGACGCACGGTATCAGCACCGTATTGGTCGATGAGTGTTTGTGGGTCCACCACATTGCCCTTGGATTTAGACATTTTCGTGCCATCTTTTAGTACCATGCCTTGGGTTAACAGGCGCTTAAAAGGTTCATCACTGTTAAGCAAGCCTTCATCGCGTAATAATTTATGGAAAAAACGTGCGTAGAGCAGATGCATAACAGCATGTTCAATACCTCCCACGTAATGATCCACCGGCGTCCAATACTTGGCCCTGTCATCCAACATGGCAGAGTGCTGATCAAAGCTGGCAAAGCGCGCATAATACCAAGAAGACTCCATAAAGGTATCAAAAGTGTCTGTATCGCGCTTTGCTGGTTGTTGGCAATGAGGACAGGGGACGTTTACAAAATCGTCCCAATGCTTTAAAGGCGAATCATTGCCCGATAAATCTACGTCTTCAGGTAATACCACCGGTAAATCGTGCGGGGGTACCGCTTGTGGGCCACATTGCATGCAATGGATCACAGGAACGGGTGTTCCCCAATAGCGCTGCCGGGAAATTCCCCAGTCGCGCAGGCGATAATGCACCTGGCCTTGGCCTTTGTTGATTGCTTCCAAGGCTTTAATAATAGTATGGCAGGCTTTTTCAGAAGGCAGTCCATCCCACTGGCCGGAATTGATTAAAACACCCTGGCCGGTGAAAGCTTGTTGGGTTAAATCCACCGGCTCGCCATGGTTAGGTTCAATGACTTGCTGGATAGGTAAGCCATAAGCGGTAGCAAATTCAAAGTCCCGCGCATCATGTCCTGGCACCGACATAACCGCACCTGAACCGTATTCCAACAAAACAAAATTAGCCGTCCAAATGGGGATAGTTTCACCTGTGATAGGGTGAATAGCGCGCAGCCCAATGTCCATGCCTTTTTTGGTCAGTGTGGCCATGGCGGCTTCTGATACTTGGATATGCTGGCATTCTTCTATAAAGGGTAACAGCTCAGGATGGGCTTCTAGCTGCTGTTGCACTAAGGTATGCTGTGGTGCCAAGGCTAAATAAGTAACGCCCATGAGGGTGTCTGGGCGGGTGGTATAAACCTGCAGGGGTGTCTGTAGACCTTCAACCTCAAAAGTAATCTCTACCCCTTCTGAGCGGCCAATCCAATGCTTTTGCATAGAACGGACTTGTTCGGGCCATTCTTCTAAGTGTTGCAAATCTTGTAAAAGTTCGTCGGCATAAGCGGTAATTTTAATAAACCATTGCGGAATTTCTCGCCTCTCTACCAACGCGCCAGAGCGCCAGCCACGTCCATCAATCACCTGCTCGTTGGCAAGGACAGTTTCATCCACCGGATCCCAATTCACCATGGCATTTTTTTTGTAGACCAAGCCTTTTTCAAACAGTCGGGTGAAAAGCCATTGTTCCCAGCGATAATAGTCCGGCTTACAGGTGGCTATCTCTCTATCCCAATCATAACTAAAGCCCAGGCGCTTAAATTGTTCACGCATTTGTTCAATATTCGCATAGGTCCACTTAGCAGGTTGGGTGTTATGGGCGCGTGCAGCATTTTCAGCCGGCAGCCCGAAGGCATCCCATCCCATGGGATGCAGCACATTTTTCCCTAACATGCGCTGATAGCGAGCGATGACGTCGGCAATGGAATAATTGCGCACATGGCCCATGTGTAACTTACCGCTGGGGTAGGGAAACATCGCCAGACAAAAGAATTTCTCTTTGGTTAAGTCTTCTTTGACAGCAAAGGTTTGTTCGCTAAGCCATTTTTTCTGTACAGCTTCTTCAAGGATGGCGGGGGAATAGGTGGATTCCATGAGTATTATATTACGTATGAACATCAAAGGGTCTAGGATAGCAGTTCAGCTGGGATAAGACTAGAGGCTCAAGGCACAACAAATGTCATAAGCTTTACAAAATGTAACCTTGGAAAGATAATAGCCAACTTAAGTGTTTTTAATCAGGAGGTTATGGGGCATGAATATTCAACAAGCAGCAACAGATACGGTGGTGAATGAGTCGGAAAGTACCACGTTATCTGAGGAAGAGCAGCTACTGCAAGACCTAATGCATAGCTATACCATCGATGATAAGACCTTCGATATTTGCCTGAGTAAGAGCGATACATTCTATGAGGCGTTTGATAACTACTGCATTGAACATGAACATTCCTCAATATTCAAACCTTTTTATGATGTCTTTAAGGATATTCAGGCTTATATGGCTGTTATCAAGGCTAAGTACAATCCGCTAAACTCATCGTATGAGGATAGTTGGGCAGAATCTGCACTGAACAGCGTTTTAGTTTCTTTTGGGATGTATTTGGATAAAAAGCTAAATGTTAGCTTTTTGGTGAATCTATTTAATGCACTCTGGAAAAAAATATTTTTTGAGGCGGGTAAAGCCTATGAAAGTAGCAAAGAAAAAGCGGCGCTTGAACTTGGGCCTTTAGTGAGATGCTTACGCCTATGTGAGGTCATGCTAAGTAAGCTGCTTTTTGTATCCTTTAATAGAGACTTGACGGCTTGTTTTGAGTTCCTTAAATTCAACCTTGAGTTTGCCGAGGAGGTTGAGGGATATGTTGCCGAACAGTTGACAGCGCTCCGGGCAGAGATTAAAGCAAAAGAAAGACAATTGAGTCAATTAAACTTTGCAGGCGATGAGGCAACAAAAATCCAAATAGAACTTCAGCAGGCTATTAAACGGGAAGGCGAATGGCTGGATGCTAGTTTGCCTGTGCTTATTGAACATAATGTATTATTTGCAAGCTATAAAGGCATTGCTTGCTTAGCAGATAAAACCCCTGTGGAATTAGAAGAGCCTATGGGTAATTATATTGCCCGCCTAGAGAAGCATGTTCCCTTAACACAGTCTGATGAAGAGCAATTGTTTTCTGGTAGCGACCCTGACATGCAGAAAATTTTTACAAAAGCTTTTTTGGGTGAAAAATTTCAAGGTTACCAGAGACGAATAGGACGCAGAAATCATGAGCTATCTGCCCTTTCTGAGGGATATGTAAAGAAATTCAATGAAAAAGCATATAGCCAGTTGTTGCTAAAGTTAAAAAACGGCATGAAAGGCTTAAAAAAATCAAATAAAGAAGCAATAAATGCTTTTGAAAAAGCCTTGAAAGCCGTGAGGATTTTTCTAGCACCACATATTACTAATAGTTTACTGCCTAGTTTTTTATACGAAGAACTTTTTAATTTATATATTGAGGCAACCTTGCTTGATATAGAAAAAAATATACGAGAAACTGCAGATAATATGGGAAATGCTTTTTTGCGAAATACGGCTGTAAACTTGCTAAGTCTTTATAAAAACTCTGTTATTATTTTATCAAAGCATGGCAGTAATATCGCAAATATTTTCGATAAGCTTTTTTCATTAATTAAACGCTGTGATGAAAAGCGTATGGAAATTTTTGAGGAAAAAGATAGCCTTCATTTTCAGTTTGGATGGTTTTTAATTCGCATGCGGCTGATGCTACTTTTATCTATGCTTGTGGATTTTTATCCTAAAACTAACAATACTAAGAAAAAATTTAGAAGAGAGAAGGAAGGCCTGGAAGTATTTTTCAAAGAAATGCAGGATAGACTTATACCAGAGCTTGCTGCCCTGTCTCATAAAACGCTAACCAAGACTGGCGCTCATGGTGCAGAATTTATTAGCCGAGAATTGCTGGGTGAAATGGTACAAGGTGGAAGCGAAAAAGTTTCAGTAAGCTATGAGTCAATAAGCATCACCTTTTACTATTTAAACCATATTTATCTCTGTGCTGAAAAATTAGGTCTAGGTAGAAAACTCAGTAATTTAATTTTAGCAGAAATGAAGAAGAAGGACATTCCTCTAACGCCTTACTATTTTAATCATGAAGATGGCCATGAAGATTTTATTAAAAGAACACGAGATATAGGCATTGAATATATAGCACTCGCCATTGAAGATGCGAATTTGACTTAAAAAAGTTGCATAAATCATCAGGATATGATCAAATACCGTTATGAATAGAAAGCTAACAACACAAGAACGTGAAAAGCTGCAACGGCGCCATAAAAAAGAGCGCGACAAGCGGACTTGCGACCGAATCAAGGCTGTATTAGCTTACGATGACGGCTACAGTTACTCTGAAGTTGCTCGTCTTTTATTATTAGATGATGAAACCATTCGTCGGCATATTTCTGATTATTTTAAAACATTTAAATTAAAGCCAGAAAATGGCGGCAGCAATAGTCAACTTAACCAAGAGCAGTCGCAGTTACTTTTATCACATTTAAAAAAATACACTTACCGCTATGTAAAAGATATTTGTGCTTATGTACGCAAAACTTTTAATAAAAAATACACCATCAGTGGCATGACGAAGTGGTTACACCAGCACGGTTTTCGTTATAAAAAACCAAATGCAGTTCCTGCTAAAGCAGATAAAACTAAGCAAATAGATTTTATTACCTATTATGAGAAACTAAAGAAAAAAGCGGGTAGAAAAGAGCCTATTTACTTTGTTGATAGTGTTCATCCACAACATCAAACAAGGCTAGCTTATGGTTGGATAATGAAAGGCGAGCGTAAACCGATTGCTACAACAGCTCGACAATACCGCTTAAACTTTATGGGCGGAGTCTGCTTAACTAATCACAAAGTTGTTTATGAGCAATCCGACAAGATCAATGAAGAAAGCATACAATCCTTTTTATTTCGGCTGCGTAAACATCACCCTGGAAATTATAAAGTGCACATTATTTGGGATAATGTAGGTTACCATTGTAGTGGATTAGTACAGGATTTTGCTAAAGAGCTGGGGATAGTCATACATTATTTACCGCCATATTCACCCAATCTAAATCCAGTAGAACGACTGTGGAAGATTATGCATGAGCAAGTTACCTACAATAAATATTATGAAAAATTTTCTGATTTTACCGAGGCTATCAAACATTTTTTTAGGCATATTGGCAAAAAGAAAAGATTATTGCGTTCAAGAATAACAGATAATTTTCAAATCTTAGAAAAACCTGTGTTCGCATCTTGAAGTGAAATTGCTATATAGTCTGAGGGACCGACACAAAATAACCTTAAAAAACAAAGAGTAACGATTATATGATTTAACCCTTATCGTTTGCTACTTAAAAATAAGGATAAAAAAGCTGATTATGTAACATATGATTAACTATTAAATTCAGCTTGTTAAGTCACCTGATTTGATAGATCTTTAACTGATTGTTTTATAATAATTTTTTGTGTCGGTCCCTCAGGGTATATAGTCCCCGCAGTTGAAACCTCGGGTTTTAGCTGTCTGTCTGCCAGCCATCTTTGAACAATTTTTACTGAAAAAACTTGTCATTTAGAATAGCTAAAATCCTCGTTTTTTCAGTAAAAATTGTCCAAATCTGACTAACATCCAGGCGCTAAAATATAAAACTTATGTTATCACATTAACAAATAATTTCCCGAACTTTCAACTGCGGGGACTATATATATGAGCGAAGCGAACAGTTTAGTGTTCGTTTATATCGTTACTTTTTAAATAAACTAAAGCATGTTCTTCCAGAAACGTGTCGCCCCATTTTAGTGACAGACGTGGAGTTTCGTTTGTCTTGGTTCACGTTAGTGCGTAAATTAGGGTGGGACTTTATTGGTCGTCTGAGGGGGCACAGTAATATCTCTACAGATGAGGATTTGCAACCGGACGATTGGCATGATGTGTGGGGTAAGGCGACGAAGAAGCCTAAGTATCTAGGGGAAGGCTATTATTGTCGACAAAAAGAATTTCCAGGTTTCTTTTACTTGTATAAAAAGCCAGGCCAAGGACGTCATGCACATACGCGAACAGGTCGCCCTAGCCGCACGCAAAAAAGTAATCGCCACAAAGCGTCAGTGATAGAACCTTGGTTATTAATATCATCCTTAGAAGCTCCTGCAAAGTACATTGTTGGTGCTTATCAGTTACGGATGAGTATAGAATAGGGGTTCCGTGACATGAAAAGTGGACGCTATGGTCTTGGGCTTCGAGAGACTTTTTCAAAGAGCAAAAGCCGATATCGGGTGATACTCATCATTGCAGCCTTAGCGTCCTTATTTGCTTATTTGATAGGCACGGTTGGTGAGATGAATAATTTACAATGGCACTTTCAAGCAAACTCAACGAAACATAGGCGAGTGCTATCGCGTTTCTTTTTAGGTTGTGAATTAATTTATAAGCGTTATCAAATAACCAATGAACAATATAGGGAAGCGCTTAGCTTCTTAAAGCAAGAAACCTATAATTATTTCTCAACCCTTTGTTTTTAAAAATGAATTTGTGTCGGTCCCTCAGACTATATACCAGGGCTGTCCCATTAAAATTCCTGCATAAGAATGGTATTGAGTGTTTTTTCACCCCATCCAGCTTTCTTTTGCAGGCCCTTGAGGCTCATATCCTTTCGGAACTGGGGTTTGGCACCTCGGAGTAAATTTAAAACAACATGGCGAACCATCGCCATGTTTTCAGGCGCATTATCTTTTCGCACTCGTGATAAATCTTCTCCTATCGTGACATCTAAAACCCAATGCAAACTATTCTCTATAGCCCAATGACTACGTATGGCTTGTGCTAATTCTTTTGCATTCGCAGCCATACTGCTAATAAAATAACGTCGCTCTGTTGTCGTTTTTGCCCCCTGGTTGACCTGTGACTCCACCATGGCAACGGTTTTTATATCACACCAATCCTTCTTCTGTGTCAGCCAATCTAGTCGCTCACTTACATAACATAAACGCCGTTCAATACGTCCATGACCTTTATCACACTCTTCGTGTTGGTCTGTAATATTGTGCGGTTTGCCTTGACACAATTTTTCAACTTCACTCGATAAAAATAGAGTAATATCATCATGTAACGTACTGTGGTTCCCTTTCAAGGATAAAACATAATCCGCTTTTTTTTGGCGGATCTTTTTCGCAATTTTCTTCTGTGTACCCATTGCGTCGATACTTACAATGCAGCCTTCGAGAGCCAGTAAATCTAATAGTTTTGGGATAGCTGTGATTTCATTAGACTTTTCATTGACTTTTTCTTGCCCTAATACTAACTTGCTCGACGTGGCAAAAGCACTCACCATATGGATAGCTGATTGTCCTGCTGCAGCGTCAAAACTTTTTCTTAGACACTTGCCATCAATAGCAATGATTTCCTTTAACGCTGATTGAAAAGACTGAACCCAGGCAATGAAGCACGCTCTAAAAGCTTCTGGCTCTAAAGCTGACATGACCCTAGCGAAGGTGTTCTTTGATGGAATGCCTTGCTCAAAGGGCAGAAAGCGCCGAAGATAATCCAGTTTTTCCTCGCCAAACGTTACAAAATCTCGCCAGCTTTGTGCGCCACAAATGCTTGCGCATAAAACAGTGAGTAAAATTTCATTCAGCGGATAAAGTTTCTTTCGTTCAATTCTTGGGTCTTCTAGCTTATCAAAATGATAAAGAAAGGCGGGTTGCTTTGAGCTGGCCATCACTAACTCCTTGTTTTGTAAAGCAAGAAGTGTAATCCTTTAGTGAACTTTTACCAACCCCTCTTAGCATAATTTTAATGGGACAGCCCTGGACTATATACCCGTAGCGGTTGAATTTTAGGTTTTTGAGCTGCCACCTGCCACCTGCCAACCACCTTTGAATGATATTGCCCTAAAAAAAATCGTCGGGTAGAACTCTCTTGGGACCTACTATAACAAAACTAAGACTTACAATAGCTACCATTCTCTTTTTTAGGGCAACATCATTCAAATCTAATTGACATCTGGCGCTTAAAACAATAGCGTGCTCCATGGAAAGCTTCATGCAACACCTAAAATTCAACCGCTACGGGTATAGTTATTTGATTGATAAATAGCTTTCTATTAAGAAAATAACATTAATTGTAACAGCTGAGAAAATGGTTGTTATGAATATAACGGTGTTTATGCGACTGGTATTTGCTTCATACCGTTTTGCAACGATGAATAAACTTTTTGCTGTTGGCATAGCTGCCATTAAAATAACCGCTATTAATGTTTTACTATTTAAAGAAAATACGTAATGACCTATTAAAAAAGCAAACAGTGGGTGTAATAGTGACTTTAAAAAAACTAGAGTTAATATTTCTAATCTTTGTTGTTTATCAAATTTTACTGAGGAAGCGCCAAGAGATAAGCCTAAGGCAAATAGTGCAAGAGATGAAGTGAAATAAGTAATAGCGTTAAAAGTTGAATAAATAGATTCTGGAAATGTAATATGAAAAAAACTAAAAACCAGACCTAATAATATTCCAGTTAAAATAGGTGTTCTTATAATGGTTCGTGCTATTATGTAGAAATTGGTGCTATTAATAGAATGTTTCGTGGTTAATAAATCAAGTTTAGCTAGCATAAAAAAGTTAAAGCAGGTTTGTAGGCTAATGGTAGTGGCAATTAATGCACTTGTTTTAAAAAGTAAGAGAAATAAAGGCAATGCAATGTAAACAGCATTAGGATGTGTAGACGCCATAGCATTAAGAAGAGTATTGGTAGTGTTTCTCTTAAAAAAAAATTGTGAAATTATTGCGCTAAGTGTAAATGTTATGATGTAGACACAAGTGTAGGTGCTAATGTAACCCCATGATAGCGTTTCTGCAATTGGTAATCTTGCAACTTCAAAGAATAAAATAATTGGCATTAATATATAAAATAACAACCTTACTAGTAATTCAGATGTGTTTATATGAAAAATATGACATTTCGAACTGGCATACCCAACTAACATAAAGGCAAAGATAAAATATTTTATATCTAGCATATACATAGAGCAACCTGTTGATTTTTTTATCAAAGATACATAGTTACGCAGTTATTTGCACCTTATTAGGGTCTGTTGACAATTCATTTTCACGCTGCAATTTGAATAAAACGGGTGCAAATTTGCGTGTATTTTCGTGACATAGTTCACTATGCTGCCTCAAATAAACACAAATTTGTCCCTCGTTCCTTCAACCTAAAATCAGCAGTTAAATCACGTTTTTGGCGATAACATCTGGATTCATCTAAGAAAGCAAAAAAAGTCTCCATCACCAATAAGGGTGAACCAGAACGATGTGCCAGTGGCACATCGCAGTCTGGTGAGCGCGAGGACAGGATGTCCGAGCTGGGACTGATAAGAACAAGAGCCTTGCGACAGGATGTCTGTGGCAGTCATTGCTTATTTCCCTTTTTAGTTTCCTTGTCTAAATCAATCTGTTACACCAAAAAAGCGCGATTGACTGCTGATGTTAGGCTAAATCAATCTGTTACACCAAAAAGACGCGATTGACTGCCGATTTTAGGTTGAAAGAGCAAATAGAATTTAATAATAAAACTATCTGGAAAAGTGTTGACAGATCAACAAGTTATTGTAATAAAATACCGCCACCTTCAATTGCACAGCTACTATTTTTAATTGATTTAACCTTTGAATAACTATCAGGATTTGTTTTAACGCGGTTGTTAGGCATTTTAATATATTGCTCAGATAATACCGGCAAGTCGCTTAGCTTATAATGGCAGACAATGTTATGTTTGGAGTCTTCGCTTACAGGTTCAAAGTGTTGAGTTTGGGCGTTGTAGGTTGCTATAAATTGTGTAGTAACAACTTTGCAGTGGTTGTTTTCTATACCTATGATGTTTACTTCGCCCATAGCTTTAGTTGTGGGTGTGAAGTCAATTGATATCATGGGATAAGTACCTACTTTGCAAGTCTTTAAGGCCTCTTGGAAGGTTAAGAGTTTTTGATATTGCTCTCCTTGATAGGAGAGACCGTTTTCACCGACAGATAAAGTGTTTGCTGATGAAGACTGAACAAAAAAAAGAAAACCAAGGAGTAATAGTTGAAATGATTTTTGCATGCGTAAAGCTCCAAAAACGTGATTTAAAGTGAGAAACCTCAGAGGTTTGCTCCCGAGTTGTTGAACGGCTGAGTTAAGATACGCGGTTCAAGCTACAGCGTGAAGATGAATTGCTTAGTCTAAATGAGGCAGTTGAAATTGTCCACCATTGAGTAGTTCCAGTAGCATGTTGACTTTGGGCTTACAAGCTTTTTCATTCCTTAGAAGTGGCTGCAAATACCCGGATTAGAAAAGGCAAACCGCAAAAAATGATGATGCCGCCCACCAACACACACTCATAGGTTACAAGACTGCCTGTCTTAATCTGTGAAGGGGGAATAAAGCCAAGTAAGGTTGCTCCCAAACAGGTAAAAACACCGAGCAATCCTATGCACCAGATACCCAGTTTTCCACCAGGAATACGGTAAGTGTTTGGGGCTTTGGGAAATTTATAACGCAGGCGAATAGCGGCTGCAAAAAATAATAGATAGGTTAGCAGGGCCAACTGTGCGGTCATGGCGCTTAAAACCCAATAGGAGCTATTAACGGAAGGCATCAAGAAAAATATCGTACACATGAGTGTAAAAATAATGCCTTGTGCCAGCAGCAGGCGGGTTGGAACGCCTTTTCTATTAGTTCTTTGAAAAAAAGGTGGAATGCTGCCATCGTGGGCGGCCGCTAATAGACCCTTAGTCGGGCCGATGAGCCAAGCGCCAACACCACTAAATCCGCCGATGACAATAAGGGTGGCAATAACCGGGCCCATCCATGTCATGTGATAGGCTTTAAAAAATACTTCAAACGCGGCAATGAGGCCTGCTACCAAGTCTATTTGTTTGGGGGGAATAACAATAGCGATGGCAAGCGAGGCAAGCACTAGGGTACACCAAATAAGCAGTGCTGAAATTAACAGTGCACGTGGGAAGTTCCTTTCAGGATTTTTCACTTCTTCAGCGTGAGAAGCTGACATTTCCAGGCCAATTAAACCAAATACAACCACACTTAAAAAACTTAAGTTTCCCCAGTGCGTTAAATTTGGAATAGCTTGTCCCCAGGTGAATTGAATTTGGGTGGGTTTGCCTTCCCATAGCCAAAGTAGGCCTAATAAAATAATAAAAAACATAGGCAGTAAAGTGCCGACAATAGCGCCCAAGGTGCTTAGCATGCTGGAAGCACGCATGCCTAAACAGTTAACAAAGGTTGCCGTCCAAAATAAGATTAAAATAATAACCAGCATGAAGAGTTTGTGCGTCAAAAGGGCGGGGTTTATCAAATAAATAACAGTAGCTGCTAAAAAAGATAAAATGGTAGGATACCAGACTACGTTGTAAATCCATTGTAGCCAAATGGCTAAAAACCCCCAGCGTACCCCAAAGGCTTCTCGCACCCACACATACAGTCCACCGGTTTTAGGCCAGGCCGTGGCCAGTTCTGCACTAACTAAAGCGATGGGCACAAAAAAGCAAAGGCCTGCTAAGGCGTAGAAGAAAATGACGGCCAAACCGTATTCAGCACCAAAGGGTAAGCTGCGCAGACTGTCCACGGCGATGACATTGATCATCACCAAGCTAAATAAGCTTAAGACGCGTTTAGGCGGTTGCGAAGGTTGGTTGATCATGTCGAACATGTTCCTAATAATTGTCCCATTTTGATGGTGCTTGCGGCGCGGATATCGCCCGCCCATTGCACGCTATCGGGTCCAAACAGTAAAATTACCGTGGAACCTAATTGAAAGTGCCCCATTTCTTCACCTCGGTTGAGATGAATACGGTGGGTGGCTTCGTCATAGCATTGGCGCGAGATAGCTTTTTGGGTATTAGGTGTCATCAAGCCAGACCAAACGGTAGCAATGCTGGCCACAAAAAAAGCACCCACAAGCACTATGGCCATGGGGCCTGCTGGCGTATCAAACAGACAAGCTAGCCGCTCGTTGCGCGCAAAGACATTGGGAATGAGGTCGGCAGAGCGTGGGCTCACCGAAAAAAGTCGACCCGGAATGTAAGTCATGCTTTGTAAGGTGCCATCAAGGGGCATGTGGACACGGTGATAATCCTTGGGCGATAAATATAGTGTGGCAAAGTGGCCTTCGGTAAAGTGCTTACTGTCCTTTGTGGTGCCACCCAATAGTTCATGAGCAGTGAAAGTACGGCCCTTGGCCTGAATCAAATGCCCAGATTTTATTCGTCCTAATTGGCTAACTGCACCGTCGACAGGGCTAATAACCGAGTGCGTGCCACTATGTAAGGGGCGCAGGTTATCTTTCAATTGCCGAGTAAAAAAATCATTAAAATCAGTATATTCGGTGGGAAGTGTTCGTTTAGCCTCCTGCAAATTAACCCCATAGCGCTTGACAAATTTCTTGATGAGATAATTTTTAACGACAGGGGTTTGGCAAGAAGTAAGTTTACCCATTAAACGAGAAGCCGCTTGTTGAGGTATGCCATATTGCGTGAGTTTGTAGAAAAAATCGTTGAGCATTCTTTTAAATTACAACCAAGTATTGAATTAGGAGATTCTAAAGTAAAAAGGAGCTGGTGTCATTAATCAGCGATTTCTGCCACATTTAATAAAAATCTTCAGTAATTCCCGCTGGGAATTGCCAACCTATCGCGTGGGGATTTTTAAGGGTGAGCCGTGTTCCCGCGAAGCGGGACAGCAAAGTATAACTTTGCTGAAGGGCAAACGCGAGGCTAGGAAGGCCGAGCAGGGTTATCCAAAAGTTATGGAATTCCGGCAGGGACGCCAGCAAGAAATTTGTCTTCAGAGTAAATCGCCGTCCGCGCAAACTTGGTTTGCGCAGGGTAAGCCCGTCTAAAAAAAGCATTGCTTTTTTTAGGGCGCACGCTCGAGCAAGGATGCTCGAGCCGGTGCTAACCAATAGAATGCGTTTCCAACAGGAAGCCATTCCCGCAGAATGATTGCGAAAAATATTCACCCAAAAATCTGTAACTTATTGATATTTATAATCATTCAAGGCCAGCGGGAATTGCTGAAAAATCTTGGGGCCCACTATCTCCCTAACATTGCCTTTAGTGCACTCAAATGGTTTTTGCCTTGCGCGAGACTTTCTTCAGGGTCTTTTTTCTTACGGGGGTGGCCTTGCCACTGTAAATCTTCGTCGGGAATTTCTAATAGAAAGCGTGAGGGCTCTGTAGCCATCATTTCGCCTTGCTGTAGTCGCTTGGCAGCTAAGGAAAAGGTGAGGCTGCGTTTGGCGCGGGTAATAGCTACATAAGCGAGTCTGCGTTCTTCTTCTAAGGTTTCCGCTTCCAGGCTATTTTTGTGGGGAAGAATTTTTTCTTCCATGCCGAGCACAAAGACATGAGGAAACTCTAAGCCTTTGGCTGCATGGATGGTCATCAATTGTACGCAGTCTGGGGATTCGTTTTGTTGTTCTAGCCTATCTAACAGGATGATTTTATTAACCACGGTCCCGAGCATATCTTGCGCTTTATCTTCGTCCTCTTTCTCTATAAGTTTCTGAATCCATTTATAAAAATCCTGCACGTTTTCGATGCGTTTTTCAGCAACACTGGGCTTGCTACTGGTTTCGTCTAACCAATTAAAGTAGTCCATTTCTTTCAGCATTTGTCGGAGAGGTTCCATGGGCGCAGGGCTTTGGCAGTCTCGCTGCAGCTGTTCTATCCATTGTTGAAACAGGCGCAATGCTTTTAGACCTGCTCCTGAAAGGTGTTCGCCAAGTCCCAAATCACTGCAAGCTTGGAAAAGGCTGACTTGACGAGTTTTCGCATAGTGGCCTAATTTTTCTAGCGTTGTTGCGCCGATACCTCGACGAGGGACGTTAATGATACGTAAAAAAGCAGCATCATCAGTTGGATTGGTCACCAGGCGTAAGTAAGCTAGAATGTCTTTAATTTCTGTACGGGCGAAAAAAGATTGACCACCCGTAATATGATAGGGGATACTATGGTGCCTTAATACTTTTTCGAGAGGTCTGGACTGATGATTACTCCGGTAGAGGATAGCATAATCTCCTTGCTGCGTTCCTTGTTGGATTCGGTGGGCTATGAGTTGGGCCACCACTTGTTCAGCTTCATGCTCTTCACTCCGACAATATAACACACCTAGTTTATCGCCTGTACCTAGGTTGCTCCAAAGATTTTTATGAAAAAGTCTCGGGTTATTTTGGATAACATGGTTTGCTGCACGCAAAATGTTGCCGAAGGAACGGTAATTTTGTTCCAGTTTCACAACTTTAAGTGTTGGAAAATCTCGTTGTAGCGCGTGAATGTTTTCAGGGTTGGCGCCACGCCAGGCATAGATGGATTGATCATCATCGCCCACTACCATTAACTTTTGTCGAATACCGGTTAGTAGCTTAATCAGGGTATATTGATTTTCGCTGGTGTCTTGATATTCATCCACCAATAAGTAATGGATGCTGTGTTGCCAGCGCTCACGGATATCTGAATTTGATTGCAAAAGACGTGTGGGGAGGAAAATTAAATCATCAAAATCAACCGCATTATAAGCTTGCAAATGTCGTTGATAATGTTCGTAGAGTTGTGCAGTCTTTAGGGTTTCTTCATCCTCAGCTTGTTGTTGAGCTTGTATAGGGCTCAATAGATCATTTTTCCACTGCGAAATGCGTGACTGTAAACCGCGATAATAGTCTTTGTCTAAACGTTGCTCACTGGGTATTAATTCACGCAATAGCCCTAAGCTATCTTCTGCATCAAAAATAGAGAAATTCGCCTTCAGACCTACAGCCTCGCTGTGTTTTTTGAGAATAGTTAATCCCAGGGTATGAAAAGTTGAAATACGTAGACCGCGCTTAGCTTTAGCATCCAGCAAATTACCCACACGCTGTTGCATTTCCTTGGCAGCCTTATTGGTAAAGGTAACCGCTGTAATATGACGGGGGGATAGCTGGCAATGATTGATAAGATGGGCAATTTTCTCTGTGATGACGCGGGTTTTGCCACTGCCTGCACCAGCCAACACCAAGAGAGGGCCTGCCGCGTAGGTGATGGCCTCGCGTTGTTGGGGATTAAGTTCTTGCATGACAGTAGCTTAAGGTAGAAAGAAGGTTTAGCAATTGTAGACATTCTAAGCTAAAAGCCTATGGATTGCCACAGGCAGGACATGCTTGTATGATAAGGGTTTGTAAAAGAGTAAGTAAGCGAGATTTAACGTGAAGCGACTAGTTGGACTGCTGATGATGCTGGTAAGTATGGGAGTAGCTCATGCTGCTTCTAACCTTGTGTCTTTTGATGATTATTTGAGAGCTATTGAGCATGGCCAGCTTTATTGCGCGAAGGCATTAACGGCGCAGGGTGATAAATTAGTACAGAATGAGTTTCGTTACGCTATTTCTTTGTGTCGTGTGGGTATAGAAACGCCTGCGCTGTTGGAGAATGCAAAAGCACTACAAAAAGCCGCTAAAGCGGGTGATGCCAAGGCGCAATATCAGCTGGGTGTGGCTTACCTTTATGGTTTAGGTGTTAAAGCCCAGCCGGTGCTTGCCGTTGATGAATTTCAGAAAGCCGCCAAAGCAGGCAATGCGGCGGCCCAGGTAGCCTATGGTCAAGTGTATGTGGCATCGCATGCACACCCAAAAACCAGAAAGCATGAGAAAAAGCAATGGCATTTGGCCATGCAGCATTGGTACGCTTTGGCGGCCAAACAAGGTGATGCTACGGGACAGCTTTATTACGGATTAAGTTATGTGGACGATCCTGTTTTACCTCGAGATAATAAGAAGGCTAAAGTTTGGTTCACCAAAGCTATGCAGCAAGGCAGTGGTGATGCACGTTATGAATTAGCTAATTTATATTACTTTGGTAGTGGTGTGCCACAAGATTTTGCTAAAGCTAAAAGTATGTATAAGGCTGTCGTAGAAGATAAAAAGGTATCTATGTTTTCTAAACAGTGGGCATTGGTGCGCTTAGGGAATATGTATGAGTTTGGCGAGGGCGTTACAAAAGATGCGACACGTGCGAAAACTTATTACCACAAGGCCGCATTGATGGGGATGCGACTAGCTCGGATAGCAGAAGAAAAAGGCAAAAATCCGCAAAAAGCGCCTTAACCCTAAAATCACGCTTTTTGGGTTAACGAAACAACGCTTCCACATCGATGGGATCAAACTCATAGGTTTGATTACAGAATTCGCAGGTTACGGCCAATAGTTTTTCTCTGTTGACCAAGGCCATCGCGTCATTCATGCCCAGGGCGCGAATGGCAACCTCCATGTTGGGAAGTGAGCAACGACATTGAAAGCTTGCGGGGGTTGGATCAAAGAGGCGCACCGCTTCTTGATGGAAGAGCCGCCGTAGTATGGTTTCATTGTCCAACTGTAATAGCTCTTCGGCCGTTAGCGTATTGGCCAGCATCTCAATGTGTTTCCAGTACTGCGGGTCATAGTCTGGCATCACCTGCAGAAGCAGGCCTGTGCATTGCTGTTCATCATTAAATAGACAAAGTTTCGTGGGCAATTGTTCCGATTGATAGAAATACGTTTCGATGCATTGCGCTAAGCTATCCCCCTGTAGGGGCACAATGGCTTGATATTTCTTGTCAGCACGCTCAGAAAGCATGGCTAAAACGCCGTTAGGCCCGACGGCTTCTTGCCATGTTAATTCTTCTGCTGCTGTTTTCCACTGCGCCATACCTCTGACGTGTATAGCATTATCTGCTTGTACGACCAATAAAGATAAGGGACCTTGCCCTTTTATTTGTAGGGTTAAGGGTTCTTCAGTTTTTAAGGTGGCAGCTAATAACACTGAGGCGCCTAGCATCTGACCTAGAAAATTCTTTAACGGCGTTGGATAAGGGTGTTGTGCAAGAATGGTACGATAGCTATTATTAAGATGCACAATTTCGCCACGAATGGATTGATGCTCAAATAAAAATCGCTGTAGAGTATCTCTCATATTGTTTGCCCCCAAAAATCAAAATCAGCTGTGATAGAGAAGCCATGTTTTTTGTAAAGGGATAACGCTCTCTCATTATCAAAAACCACATCGAGAACAACGCGTTTGCACGGTGTATTAAAAATACTTTCCAAAGATTTTGTCAGTATTTGCTCGCCATACCCCTGACCTCGCAGAGAGCTTAACACACAAAAGTCATGCAACACTTGGTGACCGGTTTCCTGGCGGAAATGTATTTTCCCAACAGGATCGCCCGTGGAGCTGAGTGCGATGTAAATAATTTTCTTCTGATCTTGCAAAGCGTGCTTTAAGTTTTCGCTAGCTTCTTTTGGGCAGGTTTGAAAGGCATCTTTGTCCATTGTCGCCAGACAGGGAATATCTTTGGGGGCGGCGCGGTTTATGGTTAGACTCGTTTCTTTTGATGAGGGTGTAAAGTCACGTGGCGCGAGAGCCATTTCATATTCTGAATGTGAATAAGTAGCGCCCAAACCGGTTAGACAAGTTTCTGCGGGCGTAAAGCCATGCTTACAAACCAAAAGCATGCGTTGGATACCACGGTGTTTTAATTCATAGTGAGCCTCTTGAAAAAGGCGTGAGAAAATCCCTTGCTGTCGATGGTGAGGGTGTACCATTGCACTGATTTCTGCCTCATGAGGCTTAAAGACGTAAGTCGCTAAATGTGCCACTAAACGATTATCTATCGAATAACAAAAGTCATCAAACTCCCGTGTGCGGCGTGCTTGCAGGATATTCCAGTAATGCTTGATTAGACTCCCATCCACTCTTTCACAGAGCTCGGCCAACTTTTTGATTTGATTGAATTGGTTCATGCTAAGACGAGACAATTTTTCTAGGCGTATTATCATAATTTTCTATATTTTAGTCAGAGGCATGGACAACGTCCTTTATGAGTTCTGAAATTTCAAGAAATTGTAGCATAAACTTTCAAAGAAGGGGGTGATTTTAACGTGAGAAATCTCGAGCCTACCACCCTGGATTGCTTCGCTGCCGCTCGCAACGACGAGTAAGAGGGGCTGCAAGCTACTGAGAGAGAGTGTATTTTTTCGGGCGTACCCGTTAGTTTATTACTCAATACTGTTTGCTTTCACAAAGAATGATGAACGCTCAAGCACACCCTAAAAAAACCATTCTACATCAACTTGTTACGCACCACCTTATTCGTCCTTGCGAGCGGCAGCGCGGCAATCCAAATTAAATCCTAGGAAAGTTTAAACCACGAAGCTGTGCATTCTGAATACATAACGCCTTGCCTTGTTCAAGAGAGGGCATACCTGTTTCTAGTTCACTGAAAAAATAGAACAAGTCAGCCTACCACCCTGGATTGCTTCGCTGCCGCTCGCAAAGACGAGTAAGAGGGCCCGTAAGCTATTGAAAGGAAATGCTTCTTTTATGGTGTGCTCGTTAGTTTATGACTCAGTACGGTTTGCTTTCACAAGAAATGATGAACGCTCAAGCACACCCTAAAAAAACCATTCTACATCAACTTGTTACGCACCACCTTATTCGTCGTTGCGAGCGGCAGCGCGGCAATCCAAATTAAATCCTAGGAAAGTTTAAACCACGAAGCTGTGCATTCTGAATACATAACGCCTTGCCTTGTTCAAGAGAGGGCATACCTGTTTCTAGTTCACTGAAAAAATAGAACAAGTCAGCCTACCACCCTGGATTGCTTCGCTGCCGCTCGCAAAGACGAGTAAGAGAGCATGTAAGCCATTGAAAGGAAATGCTTCTTTTATGGTGTACCCGTTAGTTTATTACTCAGTACGATTTGCTTTCACAAGGAATGATGAACGCCCAAGCACACCCTAAAAAATCATTCTACACCAACTTGTTACGCACCACCTTAGTCGTCGTTGCGAGCGGCAGCGAAGCAATCCAAATTAAATCCTAGGAAAGTTTAAACCACGAAGCTGTGCATTCTGAATACATAACGCCTTGCCTTGTTCAAGAGAGGGCATACCTGTTTCTAGTTCACTGAAAAAATAGAACAAGTCAGCCTACCGCCCTGGATTGCTTCGCTGCCGCTCGCAAAGACGAGTAAGAGAGCATGTAAGCCATTGAAAGGAAATGCTTCTTTTATGGTGTACCCGTTAGTTTATTACTCAGTACGGTTTGCTTTTACAAGGAATGATGAACGCCCAAGCACACCCTAAAAAAACCATTCTACACCAACTTGTTACGCACCACCTTATTCGTCGTTGCGAGCGGCAGCGAAGCAATCCAAATTAAATCCTAGGAAAGTTTAAACCACGAAGCTATGGACTCTGCACACATAGCGCCTTGCCTTGTTCAAGAGAGGGCATACCTGTTTCTAGTTCACTGAAAAAATAGAATAAGTCAGCCTACCACCCTGGATTGCTTCGCTGCCGCTCGCAAAGACGAGTAAGAGAGCATGTAAGCCATTGAAAGGAAATGCTTCTTTTATGGTGTACCCGTTAGTTTATTACTCAGTACGATTTGCTTTCACAAGGAATGATGAACGCTCAAGCACACCCTAAAAAAACCATTCTACATCAATTTGTTACGCACCACCTTATTCGTCGTTGCGAGCGGCAGCGACGCGACCCAAGTTGAACGGTAGGAAAGTGTCAACCACAAAGCCGTGCGCACTGAGCGCCTAATGCCCTGTCTTGTTCAAGAAGGGCATACCCACGGGTCAGGCATCAAAAAAAAGGACACGTCAGCTTGCCACCCTGGATTGCCGCGCTGCCGCTCGCAAGGACGAGTAAGAGAGCACGTAAGTCATTGAAAGGCAATACTTCTTTTATGGTGTACCCGTTAGTTTATTACTCAGTACGGTTTGTTTTCACAAGAAACGATGAACGCCCAAGCACACCCTAAAAAATCATTCTACACCAACTTGTTACGCACCACCTTAGTCGTCGTTGCGAGCGGCAGCGCGGCAATCCAAATTAAATCCTAGGAAAGTTTAAACCACGAAGCTGTGCATTCTGAATACATAACGCCTTGCCTTGTTCAAGAGAGGGCATACCTGTTTCTAGTTCACTGAAAAAATAGAACAAGTCAGCCTACCACCCTGGATTGCTTCGCTGCCGCTCGCAAAGACGAGTAAGAGAGCATGTAAGCCATTGAAAGGAAATGCTTCTTTTATGGTGTACCCGTTAGTTTATGACTCAGTACGGTTTGCTTTCACAAGAAATGATGAACGCTCAAGCACACCCTAAAAAAACCATTCTACATCAATTTGTTACGCACCACCTTATTCGTCGTTGCGAGCGGCAGCGCGGCAATCCAAATTAAATCCTAGGAAAGTTTAAACCACGAAGCTGTGCATTCTGAATACATAACGCCTTGCCTTGTTCAAGAGAGGGCATACCTGTTTCTAGTTCACTGAAAAAATAAAACAAGTCAGCCTACCACCCTGGATTGCTTCGCTGCCGCTCGCAAAGACGAGTAAGAGAGCATGTAAGCCATTGAAAGGAAATGCTTCTTTTATGGTGTACCCGTTAGTTTATTACTCAGTACGGTTTGCTTTTACAAGGAATGATGAACGCCCAAGCACACCCTAAAAAAACCATTCTACATCAATTTGTTACGCACCACCTTATTCGTCGTTGCGAGCGGCAGCGCGGCAATCCAAATTAAATCCTAGGAAAGTTTAAACCACGAAGCTGTGCATTCTGAATACATAACGCCTTGCCTTGTTCAAGAGAGGGCATACCTGTTTCTAGTTCACTGAAAAAATAGAACAAGTCAGCCTACCACCCTGGATTGCTTCGCTGCCGCTCGCAAAGACGAGTAAGAGGGCCCGTAAGCTATTGAAAGGAAATGCTTCTTTTATGGTGTGCTCGTTAGTTTATTACTCAATACGGTTTGCTTTTACAAGGAATGATGAACGCTCAAGTACATCCTAAAAAAATCATTCTACACCAACTTGTTACGCGCCACCTTATTCGTCCTTGCGAGCGGCAATGATGAACGCCCAAGCACACCCTAAAAAAACCATTCTACATCAACTTGTTACGCACCACCTTATTCGTCGTTGCGAGCGGCAGCGCGGCAATCCAAATTAAATCCTAGGAAAGTTTAAACCACGAAGCTGTGCATTCTGAATACATAACGCCTTGCCTTGTTCAAGAGAGGGCATACCTGTTTCTAGTTCACTGAAAAAATAGAACAAGTCAGCCTACCACCCTGGATTGCTTCGCTGCCGCTCGCAAAGACGAGTAAGAGGGGCTGCAAGCTACTGAGAGAGAGTGTATTTTTTCGGGCGTACCCGTTAGTTTATTACTCAGAGCTGGGTAATTGATGACACGCCCTAGGCGAGGGTGATAAATGAGGGCACTAACACATCTCTTGTGGGTCCACATCCAAGGACCAACGCACCGCTCTATTTTTCTGCAGTTTTTCCAGTTTAGCAAGCCAATGTGTTAAAAACGCATGTAATAGGGGGCGACGTTGGCTTTGTAAAAATAATTGTGCACGGTATCGGTCAGCCCGTTTTTCCATGGGGGCTGGCGCAGGTCCTAATATCTGCACGGATGTTCTTAACGATGCAGCAAGTCTTTTTGCTTCTTCTAAAAAATGCCAAGCCTCATGGCGTTGCTTGGCATCGGCTCGTAATAGCGCTGTATGCCCATAGGGAGGCAGATGTGCTTGTTTTCTTTCCAGGAGTATTTTTTTAGCAAAATAATCATAATCTTTATGAATTAAATCATGAAAAAGCTCGTGGTGTGGCTGGTGGGTTTGTAAAAAAACCGTGCCCTTTTTCTCAGCACGCCCAGCGCGTCCTGCCACTTGAAGAATTAACTGTCCTAAGCGTTCTGTTGCTCGAAAATCCACACTAAACAGGCCATTATCCACTTCTAAAATAGCAACTAAAGTAACATGGGGAAAATGATGGCCTTTGGCGAGCATTTGTGTGCCCAGTAGAATATGCGGTTCACCTTGATTAATACAGGCTAATTTTTTTTGTAGGCCATGCTTGGTTCGCGTTGTGTCTTTGTCAATGCGCAGAATGGGGAAATCGGGGAAAAGGGTTTGCAGCTTTTCTTCTAAACGTTGCGTACCAACGCCCAAAGGTAGCATGGCTTTTTGCTGGCAGTGTGGGCATTGTGTGGTTGATTTTCCTTGATTTGCGCAGTGGTGGCAATAAAGGCGCTCAGGTTGACGATGATAGGTCATATGAGCATCACAGTGTGAGCAGCTAGCAATCCAACCACAGTGATGACAAAATAAAACCGGCGCAAAGCCACGCCTATTTAAAAAAAGTAATACTTGATTGCCGGCTTCAAGATGGGTGCGGATGGTTGCTAATAAACGGTTGGACAAGCCTTCATCGAGTTTTTGACCGCGAATATCCAAAATTTCAAAGTGCGGCTTATGGGCGTTCCCGGCGCGATTAGGTAAGTTTAAGCGCTTAAATTTTTCCTTTTCCACATTAAGTAGACTTTCCAAGGAAGGCGTTGCACTGCCTAATACAATAGGGATATTGCTGTATTTGGCGCGCAAAATGGCCATGTCACGGGCTGAGTAGCGTAGCGTATCCTGCTGTTTAAAGGATAAATCATGTTCTTCATCCACAATAATAATGCCTAGTTTAGGTAAAGGTGTTAAGAGCGCCGAGCGTGTGCCAATAACGATAGGTGTCAACCCTTGGCTTGCTTGTAGCCAAGCATTTGCGCGTTCCGTGTCGTTGAGATGTGAATGCAGAGCGACCACGGGACCCTTAAAGCGTTTTTGGAAACGGGTAATGGTTTGTGGCGTTAAGCCAATTTCTGGTACCAATATCAAGGCAGACTTTCCTTGTTGTACAACGGCATCAATGGCTTGTAAATAGACTTCGGTTTTTCCACTGCCGGTTATTCCATGTAGCAATAAACATTGAAAATGATGCAAATGTTGGACAATATGGTTGAGTGCTTGTTGCTGCTGTTCATTGAGCGTGAGCTTTTCTTCTTGACGGCTGGTCGCATCTGTGGCGTATTCATGATAGAGAGGATTATGAATATAATTCTTATTAGCAAGGCTTTTTAATTGTGTGTTAGTAAAGCCTTTGGCGGTAAGAGAGGCCTGGGGCAAAGGTTTTTTTTGCGCACGCAAGAGATTGATGAGCGCTTTTTGCCTTGGGGCCCTTTTCAAAAGTTCTACGTCGAGAGCCAAACCTTCAGAGGTTAATGCCCAATAGGTAGGGTGGTTGATGTTGGCCGCCTTTCCTTGACGTAGTGCTGTGGGTAAAAAGCAATGTAAGACTTCGCCCAGAGGATAGTGGTAATAATGGGCTATCTGTTGGCTCAGGGTTAAATAGTCGTTTGATAAAAGGGGGGTGGTGTCTAATAAGGAAATGGCTGACTTTAACGCATCAGCAGGCACGCTGCTGCGGTCTTTTATATCCACCAAAATGCCGATTAATTGCCGGCGTCCAAAAGGTACACAGAGACGTTGCCCCGGGACTAGCTTATCAGTAGCACAGTCTTCTGGCGGTAAATAATCAAAACAGCGCCTGAGAGGAACCGGCAGCGCTATTTCCAGGATGCAATTCACAGTATAACTCAGTAGCAATGCTTAAAGAGGAAAAGTGTACGGTAGGATAGAGCCTTTGCTTCTCGGGAGCAAGCCCTATAAAATATCCTCTGCTTGAACAGATTGAGATTGCTATGGATAATTCCCATCACTTATTAGCTGAACTGAATGAGGCCCAGCGTGAAGCTGTGGCCTTGCCTGCCATGCATGCTCTGGTTTTAGCTGGCGCTGGCAGTGGTAAGACCCGTGTGTTGGTGCATCGTATTGCTTGGCTCTTGGAGCAAGAACACTGTTCACCTTTTAGTTTATTAGCGGTGACCTTTACCAATAAAGCCGCGGCAGAAATGCGAGGCCGTATTCAGCAGCTTATGGGCATGTCAGTGCATGGCATGTGGGTAGGCACCTTTCACCATATTGCCCACCGCTTGCTGCGTACGCATTGGGAAGCGGCTAAGTTATTAGAAAACTTCCAAATTATCGATTCTGACGACCAACTGCGCCTTATTAAGCGTATTTTAAAAGCGCGTGACATTGACGAAAAACGCTGGCCGCCGCGTCAGGTGCAAGGTTATATTAACGGCAAAAAAGACGAAGGTTTGCGTCCTGAAAGCATTGGGCCAGAATATGATCACCATAAAGAGGTCATGCGTTCGGTCTATCGAGATTATCAAGAAGCCTGTGAACGGGCGGGTTTGCTGGATTTTGCTGAATTACTGCTGCGTGCCCATGAATTATTGCTCAATAATCCGGAGATTTTAGCGCACTATCAACAACGGTTTAAACATGTTTTGGTGGATGAGTTCCAGGACACCAATAAATTACAATATGCGTGGTTGCGTTTGTTAGTGGGTAAGAATAATCACATCATGATAGTGGGTGATGATGACCAGTCCATTTATGGCTGGCGTGGCGCACAAATGGATAATATCCATCGCTTCCAAACAGATTTTAAAGGCGCAAAGATGGTGCGTTTGGAGCAAAATTATCGTTCCACAGAGACCATTCTACAAGCCGCCAATGCCTTGATTGAAAATAACGGTGATAGATTAGGAAAATCCCTCTGGACTGAAGATAAAGCCGGCGAGCCTATTACCTTATACAGCGCTTATAGCGATATGGATGAGACCAGCTATGTGGTGAGTCAAATTCAAGCCCGTGCAGCTGAAGGGACTCCCTACGAGCATATGGCTTTATTATATCGCTCTAATGCGCAGTCACGCATTCTTGAGGAAGCGTTATTACAGGCTAGTGTGCCTTATCGTGTTTACGGCGGCATGCGATTTTTTGAACGCGCTGAAATTAAAGATGCCTTGGCTTATTTGCGTTTGGTTTGCAATCGAGAAGACGACAGTGCATTCGAACGCGTTGTCAATGTGCCAGCCAGGGGAATTGGTCAGCGCACATTAGAACTGTTGCGTGATACGGCGCGTTCAGAAGCCTTATCGTTATGGCAAGCGACTTTATTCCTCTTAGAACAGCATGAGTTAGCCGCGCGTGCAGCTAATGCTTTAGAAAGTTTCTTGCAACTTATTACGACGTTGACAGAAAGCTGCGAAAACACCTTATTAAAAGATACCGTTAAAAAAGTCGTAGAAGAAAGTCATTTAATGTCGCACTATCTCAAAGAAGGCCCCACCAAAGCCCAAGTGCGCGAGGAAAACTTAGCGGAATTAGTGACCGCTGCCGGGCGTTTTAATGTGGAGTCAGAGGATACGGGCTCCAATAGTTCATTGCAGGCTTTTTTAACCTACAGCGCTTTGGAAGCCGGTGAAGGGCAAAGTGATACGACCCATTGCGTACAGTTAATGACGCTGCATGCCGCCAAAGGTCTAGAATTTCCCGTGGTATTTTTATTAGGGCTAGAAGAAGGCATTTTTCCCCATAAACTATCTATGCACGACCCGGGCCGTATGGAAGAAGAGCGGCGCCTTTGTTATGTGGGTATTACGCGCGCCATGGAGAAATTATATGTATCCCATGCAGAGAAGCGCTATATCTATGGTACTGATCAATACCAGCGCCCCTCGCGCTTTTTGTCTGAAATCCCTGAAGAACTGTTACAAAGCGTACGCATGCAAACGCGTATTGTGAAGGGGGGCCGCAAAACCCCCTATGCTTATAAAGCCTCTGCTTCAGATGCTCATGCTTCGGGTTACTATGTGGGGCAAACCGTTCAGCACAAGAAGTTTGGTGAAGGATTGATTTTGCAAATAGAAGGCAAAGGCGAACAAGCCCGAGTACAAGTCAATTTTGCTCAGCATGGCATTAAATGGCTGGTGGCGGCTGTGGCTTTTGCGGGAGGATAGAAGACAGATAGTTGTGGCGTCAATCCTGTATCTTCTATTCTCTAATCCCATTTTTCGCTTTCAAATAGTCATAAAATATGACGCATACAAGATGACATTTTCTGATTGTATAATTTTAATTTATTTTTCAATGAGTTATAGTTTGTTGCTCTTCTTTGGAAAATGTCATATAATATGACGCATATAATATGACATTTTCCCAGGATGTAGCATGGATTATTTTCCTTTAGCGCTGGCGGTAGATGATAATTTTTGCAACCGCCAGGCAGAACTACAAGCATTAATCTTTAATTTGAAAGAATCTAGGCCAACGCTATTAATCGCTACAAGGCGTTATGGTAAAACCAGTCTTGCCATTAATGCTATTAATAGTGTTCAATTTCATTATGCGCATTTTGACTTTTTATCAGCAATTACAGAAACGGATATTGAAAAAATTATCTTAAAAGGCGTTGGTGAGTTGATCACTCGTATAGAGAAAGGTCCTAAAAAGGCTTTAAAATTAGCCGCGGACTTGTTTGCAGGGCTGAGTATAAGGTTGGCTTTTGATGGTCTAGGGTTAAGTGTAGAAATTAATAAACCCAGCCAGGATTCCAGCACGAATATTCTGCAAATATTGCAGCGTGTTGAGATTTTAAGTAAAAAATACCAACAAAAATTAATTTTATTTTTTGATGAATTTCAGCGTATTTATGAGGTAACTGAAAATTGTGCCATTGAGAGTGTGATACGACAAGTAGCTCAGGCATCGAAGAGTATGTCATTTATTTTTTCGGGTAGTAATAGGCATTTATTGCAATTAATATTTAGCGATAAAAATCGTCCTTTTTATAAATTGTGCGATCGCATTGGTTTAGAGCGTATCAGCGAAGCGCATTATCAGGCTTATATACAGCGTGCAGCAGTGGAAACGTGGGGTGTTCCTTTAGAACCCGAGGTGTTGATAGAAATTTTTAATTGTACAGAAAGGCACCCTTATTATGTTAATTTATTATGTTCTAGGCTGTGGAAATTAGACGATAGAACAGCAGAAGCAGTTAGAGGTTTGTGGCGAGCCTATGCTATCGAAGAGCGTTCTCAGGTTTCTGGTGAGCTGGATTTATTGAGCCAAAACCAACGCAAGCTATTGGTGTTTTTAGCACGCAGCGGGGGGACTGCTGCTCCAAGGGGGCGAGAGTTTCAAACGTTGACTCAAATGTCAGGGGCAACGATTAGTCAATCTTTAACGGTATTAGAACAACGAGACTATGTCTATTGCAACAAAGAAGGCTCTTATCAAGTCTTGGATCCACTGTTTAAAACTATTCTATCTGTATCTATTTGATTCTATGGTTAATATCCTGTGAATGGTTGGGCGCTAGGCTTTTGAACGTCAGTTGTGTGTTTGGCGATGCTCACAGTCAATGGTCTTGTGCCATCAACCTAAAATCAGCAGTAAATCGCGCTTTTTTGGTGTAACAGATTGATTTAGACAAGGAAACTAAAAAGGGAAATAAGCAATGACTGCCACAGACATCCTGTCGCACGGCCCTTGTTCTTATCAGTCCCAGCTCGGACATCCTGTCCTCGCGCTCACCAGACTGCGATGTGCCACTGGCACATCGTTCTGGTTCACCCTTATTGGTGATGTAGACTTTTTTTGTTTTCTTAGATAAGTCAAGATGTTATCGCCAAAAACGTGATTTAACTGCTGATTTTAGGATCAATGTATGCTGAAGAAATTATCCACAATACGGCGACACGGCAGGATTTTTTTGTTCCCTAACATATTCTATTTTAGGTTAAATCTTTTTTTACCCCGTGAACTATTGTCATTACCAAGGCAAACTGTCGGTCTAATTACCAAGCGATTTTGTCACTACGAGCAAATCGGGTTTTGGTAGCCTCAAGCAGGCCTGGGGCTGATAATCTTTTGCGCATCTTGATTTTCATGAGCAACGTATCCTCATTGTTGCGAAAAATAAAGTAAGCATGCCTGTCTAGGCCACTAATTTCAAGGGGTTAATGAGTCCGCGGGAATGGCTGACAGCGATACCAAAACTACTAGAACTGCTAGAAATAAAGGGTTGTATCATCACTATTGATGCCATGGGATGCCAAAAAGAGGTTGCTAAAACACTCGGTTTGTTCAGCCTGTATGATGATCTTCTTTCTCAATAAAATCAACCGCTTATATCAAATTTATTTATTCCTCGCTGTTTGTTCCTTAAATGTAAATGAGGGGATCAGTAAGTATTAACATTTGTTTGCTAAGCTGCTGTTGCTTGTATTTTTGACAATACGCAATTTGCGTATTACAATTTGCGTATTACAATTTGCGTGTTCATCATAGAGGTGATAGTTTGATAAATTATTTTCCTGTTTCTTTGGCGGAGGGAGCAGCCTTTTGCAATAGAACGGTGGAGCTAAAGAGGCTTCATTATAATCTAGAACATAATATATCCACCCTTTTAGTATCGCCACGTCGCTATGGTAAAACCAGTTTGGCTTTGCAGGCTATGAGGAAATTATCGTGGCCTTTTGTACATATTGATTTATACAAGGCGCTCAATGAAGAAGATATTGCTCATTTTGTGCTAAATGGTGTTGGCCAGTTATTAGCAAGTATGGAGTCAACGCCTGAAAAGCTTATTAAAATTGCAACAGAATTTTTTAGTGGTTTTCAGTTAAAATTTGCCATAGAAAAAATGGGGCTCTCGGTAGAATTTAACCGGCAAGAAAGACGCCCTGTTGATATTATATTAGCAGCGTTGGAGCGTATTGATAATTTTCTCGTTAATAAAAAGCAGCAAGCAATTATTTTTTTAGATGAGTTTCAAGTTTTAGCAGAAGTGGCTCCTAACCATAGTATTGAAGCGGCTATTCGTGAAGCGGTACAAAAGAGTAAAGCTATTCGCTATGTGTTTTCTGGTAGTCAGCGCCATTTGATAGAGTCTATGTTTAATGATAGAAACCGCCCTTTTTATAATCTTTGTGATCAAATGACGATACAACGGATTAGTAATGAGCATTATCAAAACTATATCAATAAAGCAGCGCAGGTGCATTGGCAATGTGCGCTAGATGAGGCTGTTATCCATGAGGTTTTAACATTAACCGAAAACCATAGTTATTTTTTAAATAAGCTTTGTTCTTTGTTATGGCAACAAGAACAGCTGCCCACGCGCAAAGATGTAGAAGAGACATGGCAAATTTATACTTTGGAAAATCAATCGCGTGTTGAACAAGAAATTAGCTTATTAACGACTAATCAACGCAAGCTACTCATTAATTTAGCAAAAGCTCAAAAAGTCAAAGAGCCTACCAGCAAGCATTGGGCATTACAGTGGCAAATGTCTAGTACAAGCATTCATCGTTCGTTAGAAGCTTTGCTGCTTAAGGACTATGCCTTTATTGATGAGCAACAGCAGTATCGTGTTTTAGATCCCTTGCTTAAAGCAGTGCTAAGTTAGGGCTTGTTTTCCAGTTTTTGTCCTTCACAGGTGTGCTGTTGCTTAGTTGCCTGATTTTCATCCTGAAAATATTTTATGCTTTAACCTGAGAAAGCTTGGGGCTTGAGGCCGTTTTATTCAAATTGCAGCGTGAAAATGAATTGTCAACAGACCCTAAATCTTTTTGGCCTGTGAACTATACTCAACAGTAAGTCATACTGTTCGAGGAAAGTACCCATGGCAGCAGAAAGTAAACAGGATAATCCCATGGGATTATCAGGGCGTGGCTTGGCTTTTATTGAGTTTGCAGCTCAGCAAGAAGACTTTCTTGCCGCGCAATTTACGCGCCTAGGCATGCTATTAACGCGCCAACATAAAAAAGCCTCTCTCAGTTTTTATGAACAAAATGACATTTGCTTTTTAGTTAATGCAAAAACAACAGGCCATGCAGCATCTTTTGCACAAGCCCATGGGCCTTGCGCCTGTGCCATGGGATTTTGGGTAGACGATGCAGAAAAAGCTGTTGCGCGCGCCATGGCGTTAGGGGCCGTAAGCCCCGAGGATAAACTAAAAACCTTTCCAGAACTTCCTGCCATTTATGGCGTAGGCGGTAGCTTAATTTATTTGGTAGAAGCATTACCTGGCGGTGCGGCACCCTATGATAAAGATTTCACGATGCAAGCCATGAAGCCTGAAACGGGGCTTTTTGCAGTGGATCATTTAACCCACAATGTTCCGCGTGGGCAAATGGATAGCTTAGCCCAGGATTTTTATGGCAAAATTTTTAACTTTCGCGAAATCCGCTTTTTTGATATTCAAGGCCAGCAAACCGGTCTTGTCAGTCGGGCATTACGTAGCCCTTGTGATGCTATCACCATCCCCATTAATGAAGGCAAAGGTGATAATGATCAGATTGAAGAGTACTTGCAGGAATACGGTGGCGCAGGTATTCAGCATGTTGCCCTGTCTTGTGAAGATATTATCGCTGTGGTTAATGACCTTAAATCAAAGGGGTTAGGCTTTATGCCACCACCACCCGACACGTATTATGACATGTTATCTGAGCGTCTCCCCCATCATCAAGAGCCCGTGCATTTGCTCAAGCCTCTAGGGATTCTATTGGACGGCTACCGCGAAGAAGGTCAACAACATCCCAAATTGCTGCTACAAATCTTTAGCGAAAATATGCTCGGCCCCATCTTTTTTGAAATTATCCAGCGCAAAGGCGATGAAGGCTTTGGTGAGGGTAACTTTCAGGCATTATTTGAATCTATTGAGCGTGACCAAATGGCTCGCGGTGTGTTGCCCGCTATGCCAAACGAAGACAAATCTATAGAAGGATAATTTATTATTTTTCAATGGATTAAGCTTCAACAGCCAGTTGATAGGTGCCTCCATCCCAATATGTCTAAAACTAAACATCTGCTTAATATTTACTTAATTTAAAAGGGCTACAATGGTAGCATAAATAAACAAGTTAAAGTGAAAAATCTCAGGGGCTTGCTCCCGAGGTGTACCCCATTAACGTGATTTAACGGCTGAATTAAGATACAAGGTTCAAACAAGCATCTTCAGTTAATGTGGGTAATAGATAAAAAATCTGAGAGAGAAGAACTCGCGATGAATGAAGAACTTGAACAGCCGGAAGAGATAACTATAGAATCCTGTGGTTATTACTTTGTAATTAATACTACTACAGAAGGACGGGAATCGTTTGATTATTACAGCCCTGAGAATGAAATAGTTGAAAACCTGACTATTGTAGCTAAAAAAACGATAGGCGACTTAAACATTTTTATTTTACAAGGAGAAAATGGGCAGCGTTATGAGCTTCAGCAACACCCTTCAGAGCGTTTGTTAGATATAGAATTAGCCGGAGGTTTAGACCAAGAGAGTATGTTGCCTGGTGCATCTGCAGAAGTCGAAAAAGTAGTATTTATAGACGGGAAGGATACTTACTTCCCTGCCTTTTGCCGTACCATTCCTAATAACACCCATAGCCTCGATGAGGAGGTTAAAACTGTTCTTGGCGAAAAAAATGCTTTAGCTTTTTTAGAAAATCTTCCTGTGGCGGCACAGTGGGAATTGGCAGCTGGTGATGCAGTATCTTTAGGTTATGCGCAGCTTGATAATTTTGAGGTAGAAGAAGATGAAGCAGGCGCCATACAGCATATCACCTTTTCGGGCATGCACAAAGTTGGCTTGTTGGGTCTTGAAAGAGGATCGCAGCCAGTTTCAGCGCTAGTAGCGCGAAGCCCTGAGATGATGTTTAAAAAACAGTTGTTGCTGTTTGAACGGCCTGAACCACCTGAACCACCTCTATGGCTTTCTGCACTGGGTCAGTATGATAATGATGGCCCTATTACAGAAGAACAATTAGAGGGCATTAAAAATCATTATACTAAGCAGTGTCAGACAGCAGAACAAGCCATAGAAAAGGTCATTAGAGAGGGACTGAAATCTGCAGTTGATGTTGACGAGGACTACATTCAGCCCCTAAAGGAAAAACTTATAGCACCTGTTGAAACCTTAGAAACTGAGGATATTGAATTTTTAAAACACTATATTGAACCAGACCGATTACGTCGTCACCCACAGCGCGAGCGCCTCACTCAATTAATTAACGATAAATTAGCGCTATACGCCTATAAAGTACAGCGGCAAACATTTGAGAGCGCTTATCAGACTCATGAAGGTGAGGGCGAAGAATTACTTGCTGCTAAAAACAAAAAGACGTTACAAAAAGCATTAGTGCTTCTTAAAAAATTACCAAAAACCGAAGCAATTAGTGCTCAGATAGAAGAAGAACTCAAGCAAGCTGAACCCAGAGGTTTGCATGAATTTATTGATAAATTCTTTTTGTTTAATGCCGTGGCTGCTGATAATGTCTGGTCTGGAAATGACATTAATCGGGGGGGCATCGCTGAGAACTATACCGACATTCGGGCGCTTACTGCACTTTACAGCCAATCTTTAGACGATAATGGTCTTGCTATAGATGAAGAGGTGCCGAAACAAGCTGCTAGAGACCTGCTTACCCATCTTCCCGAACAATTTATTCTTTCGCCAGGCGACGCTAAAGTTAACATGTGTTCAGCAGGAGCGTGGTGGTG
Organism: Gammaproteobacteria bacterium; assembly: GCA_965230455.1. Taxonomy (GTDB): domain Bacteria; phylum Pseudomonadota; class Gammaproteobacteria; order CBDDKY01; family CBDDKY01; genus CBDDKY01. Next base: position 61,829 of record CBDDKY010000003.1, on the reverse strand, counting down.
TTTTCAACAGGCTGAAAAAAGCCCTCATTTTAAAAGTCAGCTTAAATTTTTTCATGTTTTAGACAATATTTCAGCATTTAAGAGGGCATATGATTATATTGGCCAGTTGCCAGAAGAAAATGCTGTTCAACAAACGGCCCTCAGTATACTTTACCAAAAAACACAAGAGGTCGGGGTGTTGCCTGAAAAGGAGATTGCTGATTTTATAAGGAATTTCAATGGTTTTTTCGAGCGCTATTTAAATAATAATCTTGGAAACGCTAGCCTTCTTTTATCGATTGTTTTGAATAATCTACACTTACTGAACGACATTGAACTGATTGAAGCACTGTATGAGACTATCGAAGCACTGGATGGGGATGATATAAAAACGCATGCTCATTATATTTTTACCGATATTTCAGTGAAAATTTCTGGCGGAGGAGACACTAAAAAAATAACGCCCTACATAAAAGAACTCACAAAATGGCTGAAAAAGTATAACGAAGATAAAATAAAATCACCGGAGGCCATTGAAGCGTTAATGGCATTTTTCGAGTTAACGCCAGCCGAAAAAATTATTGCAGAAAGTCCAGGGGACGTAGCGGCTTCATCAAGCGTAGCGCAACGCTATGAGCATTATAAGAGCCCACTGCTAAGCGGTGCTGAAGCTGCTGATGAGGATACTAATCATCAACAATTAGGTATAAGCATCCTAAAGGGCGTTATACAAAAAGCAGCCGATAACATAACCGAAGTGCAATGTGTTGCTTGGGCTTTTGTGGTGTTAGATAATTTGCCAACGTCATCAGCGTCGGCAACTTTATTATATAAGGCTTTACAAGAAAATAATAAAAAAGAGCCGGGTGAACGTCGGGCGCTGCATGAAATCATGGATAAGACTTTTATATTTGATATTTATCAGGCAGGCCATAAAACGCAGGCTGACATCTTGACGCAACTCTTTTATAAGTCTCAAGCATTAGATGGATGGACTAACATGGGCGAGAAACAGCTAGAGGCAAATCTTGTCGGTGAAAAATTTGTAGATTTAGCAGGCTATGAAGCAAACCTGGTTAGCGATTATCAGGTAAGATTGCAAGATGGTGATTCGCCCTTGACAGCGAGAGCAATAGCCAGGGAAATTTGTGAAAACTTGCCGCGTGAACAGTTAATGGATGGCAAACTTGTAAAATGGTTAGCCTCACGCGCTGGCGCTAAATGGTGTGAGGAGCGGCCAGCTAATGCACCGATAAAGTATCATTTAAATAATTCAATACTGCTGAATAGTAACAAAGCATTGCAAAAGCTTAAGAGTATGGTGGAGCACAAAAATGATCCGCTGCAATCATCAGGGAAAGCCTTAGTTTTACACTTTGCCGAAGAGCTACGCGCTAAAGATAAATCAACCAGAAAGGCCGCTCAAGAGAAACTAGAAAAAATCAATAAGCGCTTATTGCGTCATGGCGATACTATTATTTTTTCGCGAAAAGATTTTGAAGCCTTATTACCTGTTTTTGAGTTAAAAGGCGTTGATGCTTTTGATGAGGAACAACACAATTTTTCACCTTTAAAGGATAAAGACGTATTTTTGCCACAAGTGCAAGCGTTAGAGGCGCCAACAGCACTGCAACAATTTGGCACTTCCTTAATAAATATGCTAGCAGAAAGGTCTTCTGAAGCGCTACAATCAGAGGAGCATTTATATGCTTGGGCTAAAAAAATCTTAACAAAATTTCCTCAGCAGTCACCCTCTTATTCCGCGATGATAAAAAAATTGGATGAAGCTGAAGAGGGTGTGCCACTTTGTGATGTACTGAAACAAACCTTCTTACTCGATATGCTGTTTGCCAATGAAGAAAAAGCAGATTGCCATGACTTTATTCAACAATTAAGAGAGCTGCGTGAGCGCTCTTTAGCGCTTGCAGAAAAAGATGCCGACGATGAAAAAGCTGCAGAGTTGCCGTTGGTTGCAGCCACAAAAGCACAGGCACTAAATGGAACACTGTTTGAGCTTTATGAAGATATATTGAATATGGATGGTGGGGGAACGGTAGCGCAGTGCGCTCAGCAAACGTTAGAGGCATTTTTGGGCAATGAAGACTTGGATCTAGAGCGCGATTTCGATGCGTTGAGTTTCCGTTTTATTGTATCGCGCCTAGAGCCACGTGCTTGCCAGGCACTTGCAGAAAATGATAATACCTTTGCTTATCTCTTGAAGCGAACGGCTGTGATGGGGCGACACAGGGGGCTGCATGTTTTTTCTCAAGAGATAGCAATGCTGCCTGATGAGGATGACACGATAAAAGCAGCGTCGCATCGCCTTTTGCATCGTCTAGCTGATGACATGGCTCAAGGTAACAAGGTCAATAGGCAAATCTCAGCAGCGACCAAATTTTTGAGGAAATACAAGAAGCAGGGCTACCTAGAAGCAAAAAATGTCGATGAGCTTTCGCGTGCTTTAGATTTGTCAAAACGTGCTGAGCTGCAAGGGCTACAAGTGCGTGATGATGAGCCTGTAGGAGGCGGATTATTCCCACCCAATGAGCAATATGAAGCAGATGAAGGGGGTGACAATCATCAACAGGAAGCTATCAATTGGATGCAAACCTTCCATGATGAAGAACGTCGTAGAGCAGAGGCTAATATACGGGAAAACTACCCGAGCCCTCGTGATGACCCTTCTAAATTTGGTGAGTTTTCTCGCGCATTTCTAGGGGATGTTGATGCTCAGCCAGCCATTGACGGGGGTTTTGTTGATAGCTTAAAAAATTACAAAGAGATGCTCCAGCGTAAGATCCACGCTGATTTAGTGGCTTTAGACTTAGCCATAGAAAGCATGCAAGATGTGAACCGTCTGCCTGCGGCTGTTTATGTGGCTAAGCTTACAGAACTCCATAGGCAGCATGATGTGCTGGTGGGAGATATTTTTGATCGTGCCAAGCAAGATTATGTTGACGCAGACAATGCACCGATAACTGACGCCGACAACGAACGTTTGGTTGCGACACATGTAGCACCCATGCGAGAACAGCTGGAAGAGCTGTATGGAACATTAGAGACGCAATTGCGCAAGAAATTAAACATCATGAAGCGCATTGACGCTTATCATCAGTTAACAGAAACCAGAACAACGCAGTTTTCTAGGGAGCGTCCAGCTGTTTCTGCAAGTTTTGAAAAATTTGCGCCTATCTATGCAGAGGAAATGCATAAGTTAAACCAACCATTACAGTTGAATAGTCGGTTTAAAGGCAAGGGTACTATTCACGTGCATAGCAATGGACATATTAACATGCCTGGAAACATGGAGTTTAGTGAGTTCCGCAGTTGGTTACGAGGGTATACCAAGTGTTTTGGCTTTAAACGCAATGTAAAAAATAACTTTGCTCAGGTGCTGGTCGCTGCAGGCTATGAGACCTTCGATTTATCTAAGATAAAGATGACCGGGTATAGTAGTCAAGAATATGCGGCACTCATTGAAGCCGCCAAGGAAGGAATCTCTGCGCACAATGAGCGCTCGCCTCAGAGTGCAATTACCTTGCGGGATAATCCTGCCCCACTAAATCCGAGGCTTGGCGGGTAGGGCCTTGTTAAGAAAGGTTGGTGCTTGAGGTGAGGATGTGGGACAGTCCTCAGTACCGTTATCATTCTTTGTTTGCAGCAATTCTTAATGGGAATTGCTGTGAAAATAAATTTAGGCTGCTACCATAGCGGTTTTTAATTTTGCCATGGCGGCTTTTTCTAATTGCCGAATACGTTCCGCAGAGACATTATAGTGTGCAGCGAGGTCTTGTAGAGTGGTTTTTTTATCCTCTAACCAACGGCGTTGCAGAATATCTTGGCTGCGTTGATCTAGGCTTTGTAACGCTCCCTGTAGTTTCAGGTGATGTTGCTCTTGTAGTTGGTCATCTGAGGAGAGGTTATGAGGGTTTTGTGAATTATCTTCCAGGTATTCAGCGGGCGCAAAGCTGTCGCCGTCCAACGTGGTGGGTGCATCAAAGGGCATGTCCAAGGAGGTTAGGCGAGATTCCATCACTTCGACATCTTTGGGGCTTACCCCTAAATCCGAGGCAATTTCCTCACGCTCCTGACGGTTAAGCCAGGTAAGGCGCTTTTTGGCGCTGCGTAAATTAAAAAACAGTTTACGCTGGGCTTTGGTGGTAGCCACTTTCACAATACGCCAGTTGCGCAGCACAAATTCGTGAATTTCTGCCTTAATCCAATGTATGGCAAAAGAAGCCAGGCGTACACCCACGTCGGGGTTAAAGCGTTTAACCGCTTTCATCAGGCCCACATTGCCTTCTTGAATTAAGTCCGCCAAGGCTAAACCATACCCCGAAAAGCCACGGGCGATGCGTATCACGTAGCGTAAATGGGAAAGGATTAAGCGCTTAGCCGCATTAAGGTCATTTTGGAAAAAGGTGCGTTGCGCCAATTCCTGTTCTTCTTCCGCCGACAAAAAAGGTATTTGTTGCGCGCGCGCAATATAATCCTCAATGCTGGAGGAGCTTAAAGAGGTGTCAAATACTTGTAAGTTTGTTGACATTATCAGACCTCAATAGGACAATACCTGACTATTGACCTGCAGTTTATACATATCCTTATTTTATCATATTGGGCTTGTGGCGATCAATAGACTCTATCTTATTGAAATTAAGGAAAAATATTATGCTAAAGCCCTCAGAACTCATTTTAAACGCCGATGGTAGCGTGTATCATTTGGCCCTACGCCCTGAACAAGTGGCCCCGACGGTGCTATTAGTGGGTGCACCAGAACGTGTCCCCAAGGTATCCCAACACTTTGATTCTATTAGTGAAAAAGTCCAGCATCGCGAGCTGTTAACCCATACCGGGCTCTATAAAAGCAAGCCTATATCGGTTATTTCTACGGGTATGGGTGCCGGTGGCGTAGATATTGTTATTAATGAAGTAGATGCATTGGTTAATATTGATTTAGAAACGCGAGAAATTAAGAAAGACATTAAGCAATTAACGCTTATTCGGCTGGGTACCTGTGGGGCCTTACAGGATGATATTCCTCTGGAAAGCTTAGTGATGACCGAATATGGCTTGGGTATGGATGCAGCGCTGCACTATTATGATTATCCCTATTCAACGGATGAAAAAGCTATGTTGGAAAAAATCAAGGCACAAGTGGGCCCACTTTGTAGTGTGCCCCCTTATGTGAGCAAAGGCGATGAAGACCTACTTGCGGCGTTTACATCTTGGGTGGATTATCAAGGCATGACCTGCACCAGTGTGGGTTTTTATGGTCCGCAGGCACGGCAATTGCGTGCTAAACCTGCTGATAGCCAATTGATGGATAAATTACAGGCTTTTAAAGCGGATGGCCTACGAGTGGCAAACTTTGATATGGAAGCCGCTTTAGTGTTGGGCTTAGGCAGGATGTTAGGACACCGCTGTGCGTCTATTTCCACCGTGGTCGCACAACGCACTTCTGGGCGGTTTTGTGAAAATTCCGCCCGTGCCGTGGAGCATTTGATTGTGTCGGCGTTAGAGGGTGTGCTGATGCTCGATTAGCACCTTAAGAGTCCAGCACATCCGCCGATAGCTATATGACGAGTGGGTGGGTTTTAGGCTTTTAGCCTCACATCTGTTCGTCGTATATACTTAAAGGGATGATGGGTAAAAGAGGGTGCGCTTATGGATAACAAGCTATTTTTACAATCAACCGCCACAGCTCAGTGGCATGCCCTGGTGGGTGAAGCACAAACGGTTTGTGCGGTTTCTCTCGATGAAAGCCTCGAAAGCTATTTAGTCTTTCTGCTCATACGTTTTATGGAACAACCCGAGATAGCTGCCAGCGTGTTAGGCTTAGAATTCCTCGAAGCACAACATCATACCGGCTATTTGCGCCAACAAAATCTGCGCGATGTGGGCGATAAATGTTTATTATTTTCCGGCTTTTTCCCGGGTGCTGCCGAAAGCCGCCGCGTGACACAGCGTTACTTTGTAGACGTGGGGCAAGGTGCTTACGGTGTTTTAGCCGATGAAGAACATGCCGATGCCCGTTTGTTTGCGCAACTAAGCCAAGCCTTTGTGCCCTTACGAGATTTATTACAAGCCATGCGCGAATTAGACGGCAGTGATACGCTAACGCCGTTGCAGGCGCTAGACATGTATCAAGGTACTGGCAGTGGACAAGCCCTCACCGCCCTGCGTCGAGTGACGCAAGGGCAGCTGGTGATGGGCTCTGGGGTGGTGAATTAGGAGAGCTCGTAGAGTGGATTCTCTGGGATTACGTCGTCAGATTGCGGGGAAGTAGTATATCTGGCTAGGGTTTGCTGATGAACCTCTTGGCTAAAAATGGGTTTTTCATGTTTTACTACTTTTAGAAGAGAGGACTTCTCGGTAGGCGCAGGAACACTCATATTCTTCATAGATGCCATGCTGTCTCCTTGAACGTGTAACTCTTTTTTGATGCTTCTCCAGCTATCAGCTAAATTCTTAGAGTATAAGTGCTCATCACTAATAGGGGCATTTATTATTTTTCTCAGCCACTGGCGTGCAACATTGATAGTATCGTGCTCTGAATACGTATTCCAAAGTAAGCCTACCCGTAAGGCTTGTTTGAACCAGCTATTACCCGTGGCTAGCCAAGCTGATGCTTTATCAATGGAGAGTGTTGCATTGACCACAAGGCCGGCGTAGAAAACCAGCGTGGCGACAAGTGCCATCTGTGCGCCATTGAAGTCAGTATAGTTTTGGCAAGGTGCATCCGCTCCAAAGGAGATGCCCTCACAGTCCGCATTAAAATTGGCAAATAATTGGGTTTGCTGCAGGCTATCACCGGCGCCTACACCACCTTCGTAGGCAAGGAATATAGCCGTCAACGCATAGAGCGGGTCACGAATACATTGTTTGAGCAAGGTGGTGAATAGGCTTGATGGGTCTTTTTTGATATTGAATTCATAGAATAGTTTGTGCAAGGACCTATGCGAATATTGTTCGAGCATATCGTAAAGCCTGAGGGACGCGACTAAATAAATAAAAACGGATAGTGTGGAAGAGCCTGCAGCAATGGTAAGAACAAGACCAAAGATAGCATTATTGCCAATATTGAAGTACTCAAAAATATCCTCGAGGGCTTTTGCGAGCCACGGCTTTTTGTCTTCTGGGGTATCAGCAGAAGGTCGTAAGTAGTCATAAGTAATCAAGGTATAATAGAGCCAACTGATGGCCACGCCACCCGATGCTAATACCCCTTTACCGATGAATTCTGCAACTAAGGAAAGTTGTTGCATGACTTTTTGTGCAGCCCGTGACATAGGATTGGCTGATTTATTATTCCATTCATCTACATCGTAGGGAATGTTTTTACATTCACCATAGAGAAGCATGGCAGCCATAAGACGGTCGACAAATTGCTTTCTTTCTGCTGGAACAAATCTATTTCGTTTTTCAGCCGGATCACACGCTTCAACCAGTTGTGCTATTTTATCTGCAAGCGTCTTTCTGTCTATGGTAGCCTGCTTGGATAACAAGACGATGTGATTAAGCTCAAAATAAAATTTTTGATTTTTAGTTAAACCATCATCATCAGTGGCAAAGTAGGCCGTGTAAGGGTTTTCAGTAGGCAGCTTCTTTAATGTGTCTTCATAGTAGGGTTCGACTTTATTTAAATAAAACAGCATGTCGCGCAAGCCATTGAAATTTTTATCAAGGCGCAGCTTATTCTTCCAAGTATCAACGAATTCAAAGGCGAAATTTGTTCTGGTCAATACCGTTACGGCTAATGAATTTAAGGTTAGCAATCGATAAATAGGTTGAATGTCATCGGGGTAAGCTTGGACAACTTGTGCTAAACCGTTGATGGAGTTAAATACAGCCAGTGCGGCGCAGCTTAGCTTTAGGCCGGAGGGCTTTTGTCCTGCTTTGATGTTTCGGAACTCGTTAGCTAAAAGATTACCCACAGCAGGAATATTAATACCCGCATTCATGAAAAGCGAGGTGAAGCTCTGCACACTTGCTTCTAAGAGAATAAGGTAGTCTGCTGAGAGTTCAAAGTCAGCGATTGAGGTAATGCCGGCGGCGGAAAATTTTCCGAATAAAGAGATGAAAGGCAAGGTGAGTGAGCTAGCGCCGCCACCAACGCCGCCGGCTAATAAAGCAATAGCAAGCTCTGCTTTGGTATTGCTGGGAAATATTTTTAATATTTCATTGACCAGCGCATAGTTACTGGAAATTCCCCGCAATATAGCCTCTTGTTTTTGTAACCAGGCAAGTTGCGTGAGTTGCTGCTTTAATAGCATGAAAATTTGGTCGTTAGTTATCTCTATGTCTGACCCTGCAAGGTGGTTAAGGCTTGCTGTTTCTTTGCTGAGCGCCCTTAGGGCCTGCAGCGTGTAATGGTGGTCTACATCAAAATAAAGTGTTTCATTTGAGGACGTAAGTGCGACGACATTATCTGCAAAGGTTAAATGAAATCTATCTTTATTGACTTTGATGTACTTCATTCTGAAGTGGCTATCTTCAGTATTGGATAAATTGTCCTCTTGAATAAAATCTTTGATACTTTTTTCGTAAGCACTAAAAATTTTACTTGCCAACTCATCACGTTTTTTGGGTTCGCTTAAGTCTTTATGTTCTTCAATAATAGCCTTTTCTAGGTTGTTGTAGTCTTCAATATGAATCCTAACGCTACACGTTTTACCCTTGTCCTTCGTACTGACTAACACCGTTTGATTGATGTCTATAAGTTCTTTGCAAATTTCGTTGCTACGTGCTACAAAAACATCATGGCGGAAGAGGTGGTTGCTGTCGTCAGTGGGGGCTATGGACAACGCGGACATGGTGCTAACGATAGTATCATTTATTTGTTGCAATTTATTATCATTTGTTTGAAGTTCTCGTAGAAGCGCGTGATGATCAGCTTTGTTTATGTTGACACGGTAGCCGTTAGAAGACGTTACTTTTACAATTTGTGAATCCACTAAGTTTAAGTGCAGCTGATTATTCAACCGTCTAACGTATTGTGCGTTGACGCCTGACTTTTTAATCAGTTGGGAAGCTTTGTCAAAGATACGTTTCTTTACGCTTTCATCATAGGCTGACAATTGATTTTCTTCATCCTCAAGAGACAGTAGAGGGCTGTCGCTCAGTTGCGTTTTAGCATGCGCCTTAAGGGCATTATACGTCTCCTGGGTCAAACAAAGGGTTTTGCCATGGTAGGTGACGCTTTCGCCTTCTCCCGTTGCTGATTGAAGTGTGGGAATTGTGTTGGGGTTCTTTAAGCATTGGTCAAGATTATTGATGCCAATAAGGGATTGCTCTTGCAGTAAGTCATCGCTAGGTTCTTGTTTGGTGTTTTGAGAAATGGAATTTTGTAGCAGGTTATTTTCTGTTGTCTCTAGCTCTAAATACTCGTTCATAGACTTTTTCTCCAAATTTCAGCAACAACCCATTACCCAGCGAATAGTAAAATCCTGGTTCAAAGAAAAATCCATCTTAACTGTCGGTAAAATCTGTAGCGAAAACGTAGTGAAGGGAGGGTACTACAAGTCGGTGAATCGCCCTGGTGTGAATAGGCGTTTATTGTTCAAATGCTGAGCCATTATAAGATTTGCCCGGCGAAAAGCAAGTAAAAAAATTGACCAGATGATGTTTTTTTAGGCGAATGTCAATTAAGTTGTTGATGTTGTAAGCTATAAAATTTGTTGCTGGCGGTGTATCATTGAGCAGTTTTTAGACGGAAATTCTCGCTATTGGGCAGGCTTTCCCTTATAATTCCCCTTTTCTTTTTAATTTTTGCGTGTCATGGCACAACGAAAGGCTGTTTCTCTTATTTCCGGCGGATTAGATTCCATGTTGGCCACCAAAGTCATCATGGAGCAAGGTATTCATGTGGAAGGCATTAATTTTTTCACCGGATTTTGTGTGGAAGGTCATACTCATGCCATTCGCCAAAAGGATAAAACGAAGCCTAAGCGCAATAATGCTCTATGGGTGGCGGAGCAGTTGGGCATTAAACTGCATATCATCGATATTGTGGAAGAATATAAGTCCGTCCTATTGAATCCCAAACATGGTTATGGGGCCAATCTAAATCCTTGTTTGGATTGTAAGATTTTTATGGTGAAAAAGGCTTATGACTGGGCGTTACAAGAAGGCTTTGATTTTATTATTACCGGTGAAGTGATGGGCCAGCGTCCCATGTCGCAGCGTAAAAATACTATGCCCGTGGTATCCAAACAGTCCGGCGCCATGGATTTATTGGTCAGACCGTTGTGTGCAAAAAATTTACCGGAGACGCGCCCTGAACGTGAGGGTTGGATAAACCGAGAGAAACTTTATGACTTCAGTGGCCGTAGCCGCAAGCCACAAATGGCCCTTGCACAGCAGTTTAAGATGGACGATTATGCGCAGCCGGCGGGCGGTTGTTGTTTCTTAACGGACAAAAGTTATTCTAACAAACTGACCGACTTATGGGAAAGTAGGGGTGCACGGGCGTACGAGTTAGATGATATAATGCTCCTCAAAGTAGGGCGTCATTTGCGACCCAGGCCGCATTTTAAATTAATCATTGGCCGCGAAGAGGGTGAAAATAAATTTTTGTTCGGTTATCGTAATCAGTTTGACCATTTCCGGGTAACGAGCCACGGCGGTCCTTTTGTTTTGCTGGATGGCGAATTGGCAAGCGATGCTGACATTGAATTGGCCGCACGTTTGGTGGCCCGTTTTAGTGCTGGCCGCAATGAAGCCTCTGTTACCGTAGAGCTTGTGCGTAAAGGTGGCCAAGTACAATCCATCACCGTGAAACCGTTATTGGTCGATGAGATTCCTGAGGAATGGTACCGATGACAACAATGCATCAATTAGACGCGAAACGCTTGCTATGCCCCATGCCGGTGATTCGGCTACAGGACAAAATTAAAACCCTGCAGCCTGGCGATGAAGTAGAGGTTTTTTGTACTGACCCCGGGGCGCTAGAAGATATTCCTGCTTGGTGTCGGATTAACGGCCATGAAGTGCTATCCACAGCAGAAGATGCCGGCGAAATTATTATTAGAGTGCGGGTTAACGGCACTTAGGCAGATTATCATAGGACTTACGTAAGCCCTGTATCAATAACTGAACTAACGAATACACTAAGGAATCATCATGGCAGACAGAGAAACTATCCAACAATTGGTAGAAGAGCACGAAGTGCATTTTGTGGATTTGCGTTTTACCGACACGCGCGGCAAAGAACAGCACATGACCGTTCCCGCCTCAGAGCTTAATGATGAATTTTTCTCCGGCGGTAAAGCCTTTGATGGTTCATCCATTGCGGGTTGGGCAGGCATCAGTAATTCTGACAAGCTATTAATGCCCGATGTATCGACGGCGGTGTTAGACCCTTTCTTTGACGAACCTACCATCAATTTGCGTTGTGACGTGGTAGAGCCTACAACCATGATGGGCTATGAAAAAGATCCGCGTTCTGTGGCAAAGCGGGCTGAAGAATACTTGAAAGGCACGGGTATTGCCGATGAAGGTTATTTTGGGCCCGAACCCGAATTTTTTATTTTTGATGATGTGCGCTGGCATGTGGAAATGAAGGGAAGCGGTTATGCGATTAACTCTAGCGAAGCGGCATGGAATACGGGTGCTGCTATGGCTGAAGGGAACCTGGGGCATCGTCCTTGTGTGAAAGGGGGCTATTTTCCTGTTCCGCCCGTGGATTCTTCCCAGGATATTCGTTCTGCCATGTGTCGTGTGATGGAAGACATGGGCTTGGTGATTGAAGCCCATCACCATGAAGTAGCGACGGCTAACCAAAATGAAATTGCCACCAAATTTAACACGCTATGTCGCAAAGCCGATGAATTACAGATCATGAAATACGTGGTGCATAATGTGGCGCATGCTTATGGCAAAACGGCGACGTTTATGCCAAAGCCCCTGGTAGGCGATAACGGTAACGGTATGCACGTGCATCAATCCTTGAGCAAAGAAGGTAAAAACCTGTTTGCGGGTAGTGGCTATGCAGGTTTGTCTGATATCGGCCGTTATTACATTGGCGGGATTTTAAAGCATGCGAAAGTGTTAAATGCTTTTACCAATGGTACGACCAATAGTTATAAGCGTTTGGTGCCAGGCTTTGAAGCGCCGGACAGGCTTGCTTATTCTGCGCGCAATCGGTCAGCCGCTATTCGTATTCCTTACACCACCAATCCCAAAGGGCGTCGTATTGAGGTGCGCTTCCCCGATGCCGCTTGTAATCCTTACTTTGCCTTTTCAGCCATGCTCATGGCAGGCCTTGATGGCATCATGAATAAAATTGAGCCTGGCGACCCCATGGATAAGGATTTGTACGATTTGCCTCCCGAAGAAGCCATAGACGTACCCAGTGTTGCTTATTCGTTAGAAGAAGCGTTAGACTGTCTTGATGCGGGGCGTCAGTTTTTATTGGAAGGTGGCGTGTTTACCGATGATTTGATTGATGCTTATATTCAGCTTAAGCAGGAAGAATTGTTGCGTTTACGCTTGACGACGCATCCGGTAGAATTTGATATGTATTATAGCGTCTAGGCACTGTTGATAACGCTTGAGCAGGAGCTTGCAATGAAAAAATGGATATTGTTAGGATTAATCTGCTTAGTGCCGCTTTTGGCGCAGGCTGAAATTTATCAATGGACCAAACAAGATGGTACCACGGTTTTTTCTGATACGCCCCATCAGGGAGCAAAGACCGTGGACTTGCCGCCCGCCCAGACTTATTCGTCCCAGGATAGTCTCGCCGGTGTTGTGCAAAAGACCTCCAGTCCAAAGTCCGCCCAACCTGCTGTGCGCAAAAATCCTTACAGCGATTTAGAAATCGTCGTGCCTGAAGATGAAGCCACCTTGCGCGACAATGCGGGTAACATGAGTGTGGCCGTGACCTATGAGCCCGCCTTAGAACCTGGCGATAGCTTGGTTTTAATGCTGGACGGGCGGGTCAAAGAAAAAATCACCCAAGGGAGTGCCTTTCATTTGACCAATGTGGATAGAGGTACGCATAAATTACAAGCAAAAATTATGGATAAAAAGGGGAATACCTTGTTATCCAGTGCTACTATTACTTTCTATATGCACCAAACAGTCGTTAGACCAGTCCACTGACCACCCAATAGGACTTATGATCATGGAAGCACATCACGCACCCTTACTTAAAGATGCCTTGTTAGTCCGTCAACCTGTTTATAATCAATCTTTGGATGTGATTGCTCAGGAATTGCTCTACCACTATGGGCAGCAGGCAGCCTTTACCGATACCGATACCGCGGGCATACAGAACATTGTAGAAGCCTTTGGACAAGATGATATGCATGGGATGGCTGATTCTCAGCTGACCTTATTGAAGATTTCCCAGCAACAACTCAACGCCATTAATTTACCCGAGCGTGATAGATTAGGCATCGAAGTGGTTATACAGTCCATGGTGGATGATGAAGAGCTCGATCGTCTGAAACAGCTGTCGCAGCAAGGTGTTTCCATTGTCTTGTCACTCTCCAACCTGAGCGATAAATTTAAACCGTTGCTTGTGTTAGCCGACATTATTAAGTTAAATTTAAAACAACTCGATAAAGAAACGCTGCGGCTTTATTCTCAGGAATTAAAGCAGTATCAGGCTAAGCTCATGGTGGAAGGGGTAGATAATTATGATGACTATGAGTTGTGTTCTGAATTAGCGTTTGATTATTACAAAGGCTTCTTTTTGAGCAAACCGCGTTTACGCCGAGACAGAAAAATAGACTCTAATCGCTTGGTGGTATTAAGGCTTATCAGTAAGCTGCAAGATGAAGATGTCTCCACGGCGGAAATTGTGACACTGCTTAGCCAAGACGTGCGTTTGAGCTATAAATTGCTGCGTATTGTGAATTCAGCTTCTTTTACGTTACCCCGAAAAATTGAATCGCTGCATGAAGCCATTGTAATTTTAGGGTTACGCCAAGTGCGTGGTTGGGCCAGCCTCATTGCTTTGTCCAATATGGATCACAAGCCTCACGAGCTCATGCTGACCACCATGGTGCGCGCCAAAATGGCTGAGATTTTGATGACCAATTTGGGTGTCACCCATGCAGACTTATATTTTACCGTAGGGGCTTTCTCAACGCTGGACGCGATGCTCGACATGCCTATGTCTGAGGTGTTAGAAGAGCTGCCTTTATCGCAGGAGTTAAAGCAAGCCCTACTCAAACAAGAAGGTGATCTTGGCCGAGTATTAAACAGTGTGTTGAGTTATGAAACTGCACAATGGGATAGTGTAGATTTTCAGGATATTTCTTGTGATGCATACCGTGAAGCCTACTTGGAAAGTGTACACTGGGCCAGTGCTGCGGCCATGACGCTGTATGATTCGGCATAGCTGTGCTATTTTTTCTGTAAGCTTTAGGGTAGGCTAAAAATAAAAAGAAGGTTGCCCTAATTGAGGCGCATAATCCGCTGATAGATAATGACTTCTCTGGGGTGTGCTTGCGTGTTTGTCATTCTTTATGAGGGTAAACAGTATTGAGAATACGCTAACGGGTACACCATAAAAGAAGTATTGCCTTTCAATGACTTACGTGCTCTCTTACTCGTCTTTGCGAGCGGCAGCGAAGCAATCCAGGGTGGCAAGCTGACGTGTCCTTTTTTTTGATGCCTGACCCGTGGGTATGCCCTCTCTTGAACAAGACAGGGCATTAGGCGCTCAGTGCGCACGGCTTTGTGGTTGACACTTTCCTACCGTTCAACTTGGGTCGCGTCGCTGCCGCTCGCGATGACGAATAAGGTGGTGCGTAACAAGTTGGTGTAGAATGATTTCTTTAACGTGTGCCTGGGCGTTCATCGTTTCTTGTGAAAGCAAACCGTACTGAGTAATAAACTAACGGGTACACCATAAAAGAATCATTGCCTTTCAATGGCTTACGCGCTCTCTTGCTCGTCCTTGCGAGCGGCAGCGCGGCAATCCAGGGTGGTAGGCTGACGTATCCTATTTTTTTAAGTAAATGACAAATGGGTATGTCTTCTCTTGAACAAGGCAAGGCGCTATGTGTGCAGAGTCTATCGCTTCGTGGCTTAAACTTTCCTAGGATTTAATTTGGATTGCCGCGCTGCCGCTCGCAAGGACGAATAAGGTGGCGCGTAACAAGTTGATGTAGAATGGTTTTTTTAGCGTGTGCTTGGGCGTTCATCATTCAGCAGACGCACCTTTACCACAAAAAATGAATGGATGACGCAGGCCGCTCGCAAGGACGAATAAGAGGGGCTGCAAGCTACTGAGAGCGAGTGAATTTTTTCGGATGTGCTTGGGCGTTCATCATTTCTTATGAAAGCAAACCGTACTGAGTAATAAACTAACGGGTACACCATAAAAGAAGTATTGCCTTTCAATGGCTTACGCGCTCTCTTACTCGTCCTTGCGAGCGGCAGCGCGGCAATCCAGGGTGGCAAGCTGACGTGTCCTTTTTTTTGATGCCTGACCCGTGGGTATGCCCTCTCTTGAACAAGACAGGGCGTTAGGCGCTCAGTATGCACGGCTTTGTGGTTGACACTTTCCTACCGTTCAACTTGGGTCGCGTCGCTGCCGCTCGCAAGGACGAATAAGGTGGCGCGTAACAAGTTGGTGTAGAATGATTTTTTTAGGATGTGCTTGGGCGTTCATCATTTCTTGTGAAAGCAAACCGTACTGAGTAATAAACTAACGGGTACACCATAAAAGAAGTATTGCCTTTCAATGACTTACGCGCTCTCTTGCTCGTCCTTGCGAGCGGCAGCGCGGCAATCCAGGGTGGTAGGCTGACGTATCCTATTTTTTTAATAAATGACAAATGGGTATGCCTTCTCTTGAACAAGGCAAGGCGCTATGTGTGCAGAGTCCGCAGCTTCGTGGTTTAAACTTTCCTAGGATTTAATTTGGATTGCTTCGCTGCCGCTCGCAAGGACGAATAAGGTGGTGCGTAACAAGTTGGTGTAGAATGATTTCTTTAACGTGTGCTTGGGCGTTCATCGTTTCTTGTGAAAGCAAACCGTACTGAGTAATAAACTAACGGGTACACCATAAAAGAAGCATTGCCTTTCAATGGCTTACGCGCTCTCTTACTCGTCTTTGCGAGCGGCAGCGCGGCAATCCAGGGTGGTAGGCTGACTTATCCTATTTTTTTAAGTAAATGACAAATGGGTATGTCTTCTCTTGAACAAGGCAAGGCGCTATGTGTGCAGAGTCTATCGCTTCGTGGCTTAAACTTTCCTAGGATTTAATTTGGATTGCCGCGCTGCCGCTCGCAAGGACGAATAAGGTGGCGCGTAACAAGTTGATGTAGAATGGTTTTTTTAGCGTGTGCTTGGGCGTTCATCATTCAGCAGACGCACCTTTACCACAAAAAATGAATGGATGACGCAGGCCGCTCGCAAGGACGAATAAGAGGGGCTGCAAGCTACTGAGAGCGAGTGAATTTTTTCGGATGTGCTTGGGCGTTCATCATTTCTTATGAAAGCAAACCGTACTGAGTAATAAACTAACGGGTACACCATAAAAGAAGCATTGCCTTTCAATGGCTTACGCGCTCTCTTACTCGTCCTTGCGAGCGGCAGCGCGGCAATCCAGGGTGGCAAGCTGACGTGTCCTTTTTTTTGATGCCTGACCCGTGGGTATGCCCTCTCTTGAACAAGACAGGGCGTTAGGCGCTCAGTATGCACGGCTTTGTGGTTGACACTTTCCTACCGTTCAACTTGGGTCGCGTCGCTGCCGCTCGCAAGGACGAATAAGGTGGCGCGTAACAAGTTGGTGTAGAATGATTTTTTTAGGATGTGCTTGGGCGTTCATCATTTCTTATGAAAGCAAACCGTACTGAGTAATAAACTAACGGGTACACCATAAAAGAAGTATTGCCTTTCAATGACTTACGTGCTCTCTTACTCGTCCTTGCGAGCGGCAGCGCGGCAATCCAGGGTGGTAGGCTGACGTGTCCTTTTTTTTGATGCCTGACCCGTGGGTATGCCCTCTCTTGAACAAGACAGGGCATTAGGCGCTCAGTGCGCACGGCTTTGTGGTTGATACTTTCCTACCGTTCAACCTGGGTCGCGTCGCTCCCTCAGACTGCTCGCAGTATAAATAATCCTCCCAAGTATGTTAGAATTATCGTAACTTCTCAAACAATAATCCAATGCTATGGCTGAACAACAATCCCCCTCTCAAGATAACTCCATGGGCTTTGTCTGGATCATTATTGGTACTTTTGCAGCCATTATTCTGTTGGGCTATTTTGGCCATCGATACATTGTCGGCTTTATTTTAGACGTTAAGCTATTAGAAGTCGCGATTATTAGTCTTTTTACTGACAGCCTTTACAATATTCAGCAATGGATCCATCAAGCTGACCCCGCCACAGTGACTTATTCACAGCTTTTTGAACTCTGCACACAAATCAACAAAGGTTACATCAGCATCCCTACCATTCTGTTGTTATTGTCTTTATGTGGTGTGCTTTATAAAACCAGCGTAGGGCGTTTGCTGAATAAAAATTACGACATGAAGCGGTTGCGTGAGTTGGAGCGGGAAAACTGGCCGCAAATCACCCCGGTGACGGAATTGGATTTAGTCAGTATGAATATTGACGAAGGTGAATGGGCTATGGCCATGTCACCGCTGCAATTTGCGTTAAAACATAAGCTCATGGACGCAAAAGAAGTTGCTTCCAGCATCGAAGTGCTAGACCGAGACATTAAGTATGAGCTTAAGGTGCGTAAGAGCCGCGCGCGCAAGGTCTTCATTCGACAAATGGGCCCTTTATGGACGGGTATTGATGATCTTAAACCTCATGCACGCGCGTTGTTTGCCTGCTTTGCTGCTCGCGCCAATCATGATGTGGATGCCCCTGCTGAATTATTAGCGCATATTTCTCGCTCAGCCCGAACGGGGCAATTGGATTTTACCGGTGCTGATGAGTTGCTAGAAAAATATCGCCATACGAAAGTCATTGAGATGGTACAAGAACGCCATGCCTATGTGTTAACCATGATGGGAACCATGTTGAAAATTGCCCGTACCGATGGCGTATTGGCCACGGCGGATTTTCTGTGGCTGAAACCCGTGGATAGACCCTTGTGGTATATGCTCAACTCCATTGGCCGCCAGACGGTGGTTCCTGAAGTCAGCGGCCCCTTTGGACATTGGCTTATTGAAAAAGAATTATCGCGCAAGCTCAAAGTCCCCATGATTGAGCAAGCGGTCACCGGCTTACAAGAGGCGCTGGATATCATTGAATATGTGCCTGATGAAGCGGTGAAAATGTTAAAATAACTTGAGTTCGACGTAAAAGGTAGGCAATGGCCATTATTCGCGGTTTACAAAAGCATCAAGAACAAGATCCAGGCCTTCTGGTCCGGGATACGCGTACCATTGGTGAGCGTATCATTGATTTCTTCACCAACCCTTTCCAAGCCATGGTGGTTATTGTCATGTTGGCCATGACGGCGCTACTGTTGCCGGGGTCTGCCGATTTGATGGCCGTGCTGGGTGTGGGCGTTTTTCTTTTTACCTATACGCGCAAAATAACCTTGCCTTTTCGCATTCCGCAGCGAGCCAAGTTGCCCGATAATAATGATTTAATTCCAGGCACCCGCAAACCACGTATTGGTCGCGGCATTTGTTTTTTTGGCAATGAGTTAAGCACCAATGAAGAGCTGTGGTTTTCCAATGATGATATGCGGACCCACGTATTGATCTTTGGTTCCACCGGAAGTGGTAAAACTGAAGCGCTGGTTTCGCTGGCTTATAACGCCTTGGTACAAGGCAGTGGTTTTATTTACGTGGATGGTAAAGGTGATAACAGTCTTTATACCAAAGTGTTTTCCATGGTGCGTTCCATGGGGCGTGAAGATGATATGCTGCTGGTGAATTTCATGACGGGCGCCCGGGATATTATTGGCCCGCAAGAGAAGCGCTTGTCTAATACCATTAATCCTTTTTCTAAAGGCTCTTCCAGCATGTTAACCCAATTAGTGGTGAGCATGATGGATTCCTCTTCAGCTTCTTCTGATGGTGATATGTGGAAAGGCCGTGCCATTTCCTTTGTGGAAGCCTTAATGAAACTGTTGGTTTATATGCGTGACCGCGGTGATATTCTGTTAGACGCCAATACCATTCGTAATTATTTCCATTTAACTAAATTAGAGTCCATTGTTTTAGACAAATCGTTTCCACGTGATAAAGATGAGCCTTCATCGCTGACCGATGTGCCGGATTTGATTTTAGAGCCCATCACCAACTATTTAACGAACTTGCCCGGCTATAACCGCGAGAAAAAAGGTAAGCAAGTCTCGCAGGTATTAGAGCAGCACGGTTTTATTACCATGCAGTTGACCCGTGTATTTACCTCATTGGCTGATACCTATGGTCATATCATGCGGACAAAGCTTGGTGAAGTGGATTTTCATGATGTGGTGCTTAATCGCCGTATTTTGGTGGTATTATTGCCGGCCTTAGAGAAATCGCCTGACGAATTATCCGCCTTGGGTAAGGTAATGATTGCCTCATTGAAAGGCATGATGGCTGCCGGCCTTGGTGAGAATGTGGAAGGCTCTTACCGCGAAGTGGTGGAGCGCAAACCCACCAATGCACCCACGCCGTATATTTGTATTTTGGATGAGTACGGTTATTATGCGGTGGAAGGCTTTGCCGTGGTGCCGGCCCAGGCGCGTTCTTTGGGTTTCTCTACTATTTTTGCCGGACAAGATTTACCCGCCTTCCAGCGTGCCTCTAAAGAAGAAGCGCTATCCATTGGTGCGAATACGAATATTAAAATAGCCATGAAGCTGGAAGATCCTCTCGATACGTGGGATTTCTTCCAGAAGACAGCCGGCGAAGCCTTTATCACCCAAGTGGGCGGTTTTCAGACTAATCCAGGCAGCGTCACCAACAATTACATGGACACACGTAATGCCTCAGTGGAAAAACGTGAGCGGGTGAATTTATTGGATTTGAAAGACCAACGCGAAGGGGAAGCACATATCTTTTTCAAGTCGAAAATTATTCGCGCCAAAATGTTCTACGCCAATCCGACGCCAGTAGCAACCATGCGGTTGAATCAATTCCTTAAAGTGGATTTACCCACGGACAGAGAGTTGATTCAATTTGAACAAGGCCTAAAACAATTTTTAGACGCCGTAGAAAAAGCCCGTCATACCACTGTATTACCCGATGAAACCGATGATATTGAGAAAGTCGTAGAAGCCTACGCACAAAATCCAGGTATTACGCCTATTGAACGTGGCGTGTCTGCGCTATTAGCTTATCACAATAAAGATATCGAGGATGCACAAGAGGAAGAAGAGCTAACCACAGACGTTGATTCTGCCCATATGAGCGTGTTTACGCGTCTGCGTTTAGCAACAAGCCAGAGCCAGGCATTACTGTGTAGTGATTATGATAGCTTCAGTCAGCCGCTGGTCAACCGCAGCCAAAGCCGTTCTTTAGTGGAGTTTGTAGAGCGCGCCATGGGACGCTCGGTTGCGGAATCCACGAAAGCCGCTGAAGATGTGTTTCGCGATATGGAATCTGCTACCAAATACCCCCCCGAATTCGACAATATTCCGAGCACGGCTGAGTTTACGGAAAATGTATTACAGCTTGTTGAGCATATACAAAATCAACCAGATACAAGTCTTTATGATGATGCTTAACCCCTAAAAAGTTATCAGCTGTTCCCTTTTGAGTCTAAAATTTAGCATTTTGTTCAAAAAATGTTACCATATCCTTACTTGTCTTTGATTGAGAGGGTTGGTAAATGCTCAAGAATGCTGTGGAAACTGTACAGACCTTGCAAGATTTTTTAAGCAGTAATACGGATTTATTATTGCACTGTCAGGTAATTCAACAGCTATTCTCGCTGTCGAATACGCCTGCCTGTAAGAATGAGAGAAATATTATAGTCATTGATCCTCGCTGCTTTTCAGTTTCTAACGCTGGTAAGGTGCGAACTAATAATCAGGAATTTTGCAAAGAGTCTGCTTTAAAACTGGGCGCTCTTATTTATACAGAGAAACTCAAGAGCTGGGAACTTGATGCTGAACAGCGTCAAGCAGCTGATTCAGAGGATGTTCTTGAACGTATTCAGAATCTTTTTTCTGCTTTAAATGAATTAGAAAAATATATAGCTACATTTATTGATGAGGAGACAGAAGCGCTTGCTTTAGAAGGGATAACAATGCGCTACACTAAGATGCTTTATCAAGAAGAAAATGAAAAGGCGATTGAGAAACTGCAGAAAGATAGTACTCTTGAAATAAATAGCTTTTTGAATCGCTATACCCGGTTTCCAGAAGCTCAGTACCAGCTCACTGAGAAAGCGCTTCAGGGTATTATACAGCGCCTTAAGACATTAGATGAGAAAGTAAGATGTTTGAAAAAAAGCCAAAGCCAAAGCCAAAGCTTTCATGGACCTATTTTGCTTCCAATAAAGCGAACAAAGCCTATTGAATCTAAAAAAGAACCCGTAGAAGCGCTGGAAGATGGCATTCGTTTTAAGGTGTTAAGCCAGTTATTGGAACAGGTGAAAGAACAGAAGCCTAATAAGAGGCGTTCTCTAAGTGCGAGTAAAAGATTATCATTGTCTTTATTTCAGCGTAATAAAACAGCATCAACATCCGATGCTGAAAAGCTTATTACATTTTTTGACAATTTATTGGAAGAATATAAACCGTTATTGACAAATAGTGACCCTCTTATACCTACTAAAGTTATAGTTGACTATTTTAGCGATCGCACGGCTAAATATGCTAAGTACTTTCACAAAATTAGGGTTAATTCAAAGAATGGTGTTCTTTTGTCGGATAAGGATAAAAATACGCAGTCCCAAGAAGACAAACATATTTTTGACTTCGTTTATACATTAGCTAAGACGGTTGGGTCTTTAGAGGCTAACACGGTGCCTGCATCGCGCAATGGGATTAAAAGAACAAGCTCTGTTGCTGTGCTTCCAGCCAAATCTATAGTAGAAGCACGGCAGAGAACCCAGTCTGCTATTTTTGGACAGTGAGTGAGACGTTATTTCCACCATGTTGTTCGCGACGATTTCAAAGTGAGGAATCTCGGGGGCTAGCCCCCGAGGCAAAGGCGATGGGGTTTCCATACCCTGGGGGGGGCACAGGTACCCAAGGGGGCACAGGCAAGGGAAAAATGCAATTTTCCCCTTTGGGAGCCTACGCGGGTTTCCCGCGTAGGCGAAATCAAACCAGGAGACAATCTCGGGAGCGAACGGCCGAGTTGTTGAACAGACCCTAGCTGCCTAGTAGCTGCGCTAATGCCCGTCCGGGGTCTTTTGCGCGCATCAAAGCGCTGCCCACTAAAAATACTTGAATGCCGCCTTGCTGAAGTTTGTTGATATCCGCTGCTGATTGGATGCCGCTGGCGGAAACCAGTAGTTGCTCGGCGGGGATTTCATGGCGTAATTGTAAAGAGGTATTGATGTCCACCGTAAAGGTTTTTAAATTACGGTTATTAATGCCCAATAATGCTTGAGTGCATTGTTGAGCGCGTTGTAGATCCTCTGATGTATGACTTTCAATAAAGACATCTAAGCCCAAGGCTAGGGCTGCTTCATAGAGTTGATGCAGCGTTTTATCATCTAAAATGGCAGCAATTAATAACACGGCATCAGCGCCTAACAAGCGTGCTTCCAACAATTGGTAAGCATCGATGGTAAAGTCTTTGCGTAACAGGGGTAGGTTTGAGTGTTGGCGTACAGCCTTTAAGTCTTCATCGCAGCCATGAAAAAAATGTGCTTCGGTGAGGACTGATAAACACGTAGCGCCGTGGGCTTCATAACGCTTGGCAATGTCCATCGGTGATAGGGTTTGCCCCAAAGGGCCTTCGGCGGGCGAGGTTTTTTTTATTTCCGCAATAATGGCTTTGTGCTGTTTGGTGCACTGCGTGTTGAGTGTAGCGATAAAGCCTTTGCAAGGGGGAAGACCGGCTAGCTTTTCTTGTAAGGCGTGTGCGGGGCGCTGTTGTTTGCGTAGGATAAGGTCTGCTTGTTTCGCCGCGATGATTTTTTCTAGCTTATTCATTGTGTTTGCTTAATAAATTGTTGAAAGCGTTCCAAGGCTTTGCCTTGTTTTAGGGTGATTTGGGCAAGTTGTACACCTGCTGTGATGTTTTGAGCAATATCAGCCGCATAAAGTGCAGCGCCGGCGTTTAAACAAATCATATCCCGTGCAGGGCCTTCTTCATGATGAAAAACACTCATGGCAAGCTGTAGGCTTTCTGCGGGGGATTGTACGGTGAGCGTCTGCATGGACTGGCGTTTGAGGCCACAGTCTTCGGGGGTGAGCAGAAAGGATTGAAGCTGTCCATCCTTTAACTCTACAACGTGGGTGGGGTGGGCAAGACTGATTTCATCTAAACCTTCTTCACTGTGCACCAGCAGCGCGTGTTGGCTACCTAAGCGCGCAAAGGCTTTTGCCATGGGCGCTAATAATGCTTTGTCATAAAGCCCAACCAGTTGGTGTTTGGGGCGAGCGGGATTGGTGAGTACGCCGGTGAGATTAAATAACGTGCGCACCCCTAATTGTTGTCGCACGGTGGCTGCGGATTTAAGTAAGGGATGTAATTGTGGTGCAATCAGAAAGCCTATGCCTAATTGCGTGACATTTTTTTCCATGGTTTGTGGTGAAACATTGGCAGGCATGCCGGCTTCTGTTAAAAGGTCCAAAGCACCGCTGCGGCTGGAGGCGGCGCGGTTGCCGTGCTTAGCGACGCAGGCACCGGCGGCCGCGGCCACAAAGGCGCTGATGGTGGATACATTAAACAGGTTCGCGCCATCACCACCGGTACCTACAATATCCAGACAATGGGCGGGTAAATTCAGTGGTGTAGCCGATTCTAGCATGATGGTAGCACAGGTAGAAAGTTCGCTAATGCTTTCGCCTTTGGCGCGCATCAGCATTAAAAAAGCCGCGAGCTGCGCATCGCTTAATTGCCCTCGGGCTAATAATTGAAAGCAATGACGCAACTCAGGTTCTGTGAGCGCCTGGCGGTCTAACAGCTTTTCCAGGATGGTCCTGATAGTCATGAGTTGGCAAAGGGTGCGATGGCCTGTCGCATAGCGTTGATGGTTTTTGCATAATCGGGTGTTTTAAAAATAGCCGAGCCTGCCACAACGGTATCAGCACCGTGGGCGGCGATGTCAGCGATATTGTCTAAGGTGACGCCACCATCAATGGATAAATGAATGGCACGGCCAGCAGCATCAATGCGCTGTTTAATAGCAGCCAGTTTGGCGAGGCTTGTGGGCAAAAAGCGTTGACCGCCAAAACCTGGATTGACAGACATTAATAGAATCATGTCCACTTTATCCATCACGTGATCCAAGTAACTCAAAGGTGTGGCAGGATTAAGCACCAAACCCGGTTTACAGCCCTGGTCTAAGATAAGTTGCAGGGTTCTATCCACGTGCTTCGACGCCTCGGGATGAAAAGTAATAAAGGTTGCACCCGCTTTTGCAAAGGCTGGAATCAACGCATCCACAGGCTCTACCATCAAATGCACATCCAAAGGTGCTGTGATACCCGCATGACGCAAGGCCTCACACACCATGGGGCCTACGGTTAAATTGGGCACATAATGGTTGTCCATCACATCCACATGAATCATATCGGCGCCAGCCTTAAGGACACGGTGACACTCTTCACCGAGACGGGCAAAATCAGCCGCAAGAATAGAGGGAGAAATTAGCATAAGGACTCTTTATCAGCTTGGCATAGATGCGTTATTGTAGGAGAGGCTTAGCGGTGGGTCAATTTATTAATCTAAAAAGCTCATTTATGGCTTTATAAGAGTAGACATTGACGCCTTTAGTTTGATAGTTCTCATCACCCCCATAGAGTAAAAATTGTTGTGTATTTTTTTCGCCTGCCAGTGTCTTATAGTAATTAATGCCTTTTAAAAAGTCATAATGGAAAGTGTTGCTTGATTTGATTTCGAGTGAGTAAAGTTGGCTGCCGTAATCGAGAATTAAGTCAACTTCATTACCTACATTATCTCTAAAAAAATAAAGATTCTTAGCTTTGACTTGGTTGTAGCGATTTTTAAGGAATTCGCTAACAATAAAATTTTCAAATAATAAGCCGCGTAACGGGTGATTAATAACGTGATCAGGGCTTTCGATGCCCAATAAGTAACAAACGAGACCAACGTCATAAAAATATAATTTAGCTGAGCGCATTAAGCGTTTTCTAAAATGCTGATGGTGGGGTTGTAGTCGGTATAGAATATAACTTGCTTCTAGTACGGATAGCCATGCTTTAACTGTTTTTTGATCGACACCGCAATCATTAGCAAGGGTTGAATAATTAATCAGTTGACCAACTTGGGAGGCGCACAGTTTTAAAAATCGTTCAAAGGTGGTTAAATCCTTAATCGTTAGCAATGATCGGATATCACGTTCGACATAAGTTGATAAATAAAATGCTAGCGCTTCTGAAGGGTTTAAGTGTTTTTTAAAGATACGAGGATAAAATCCACTATACAAAACATGAGCTAAATTAACTTGCGGATCATCACCATAAAGTTCGTGAAAGGACAAAGGTAATAAGGTGACCAATGCAGTTCTACCTGCTAGAGACTGGTTAATGCTATTGCTTAATTCAAATTGTTGGGAGCCCGTTAAAATAAATTGTCCACTTTCATCAGATTTGTCCACTAAGGGTTGAATATAGGACAGCAAGTCTGGCACTCGCTGAATTTCATCAAAAATAACGTTGCCAGAGTATTGTGCTAAGAAGCCAGTAGGATCGCGTAGCGCAAAGCTTCTATGGTTTAAATCTTCTAAATTAACATAGGTATACTCAGGAAAAGCTTTTTGACAAAGTGTTGTTTTCCCAGATTGCCTTGGACCTGTAATGGTCACGACAGGATATTGAGAAGCCAATCGGCTGACTTCTGGTTGCAGTTGACGCGCAAACATAGAGTAACTTATTAAGCATTTCGTGCTCACATTGTAACACAATAGCATGCTAAACTCCATGCAAAACAGGAGTTAAATTCCTATTTTGTATGGGTTGTGTTGGGTATAAAGATTAAACCTTTGGTTTTCCCTTTACAAGCCACTGACTTTTGCGCAGAATGAGGCAAACCGTTAAACTGTGTGCCTCTGCGCCATTCTTCGGCTAAAAATGACAAAAAAATATACAAAAAAACAAAGCCGGCTTGGTTTATTAGGACCGCTAACGCGTTTTCAACTGAAACCATTGGTTTTGGGGGTGTTAGCCAGTGTGCAGGGCGTTGCCATGGCAGCCTCTCCCTCATCTTGTCATGCGGGTCAACAGTCTTGCTTGCCTATACCTTTTGCTCATGCGCATAGCGTGCCTGATGTCGCCGATTTGCCGAAACCTTTTACGCCGTTGTTTGTGCAGCCGCAACCGGTGGGACAATTAATTAGACGGAAAAATTTAGATGGGGCGTTGGGCTGGGTACCGGTTTATGGTGCGGCTGATATTTGCGGTGGTTATTTTATTGAACCTCAGTTGGTTGAAGGGCATACGCGTCTTAAGCCAGTCAATCAGTCACCCATTCGTATAGTGGCTGATAAGAGTCGTTTGTCTAACGTCAAACGCTCAGTGTTGCAAGGTAATGTGGATATACAGCAACCAGGCCGCAGCATTCATGCTGACCAAGTATTTTTGAATCGAGACCCTAAAACCAAGCAATTCACTGCGGCTGATGCTTTTGGACATCTTTATGTGCGTGAGCCAGGCCTCATGATGGTGGGCGATAGAGGACATTTGAATTTACAGCAGAAAACGGGCGAAGTATGGCCCGTTATCTATCGGATGTCTTATAAAAATGAAGCGAAGAAAACAGCAGCTGCTAATAAGCCTAATACTCAAGTGGTTAAAGACTATAGCCTCAATGCTTGGGGCAGCGCGGATAAATTATATCGTTCACCCGATGGCATTGTGCATATTAAAAGTGGTAATTTGAGTACTTGCCCGCCGAGCAATGTAACGTGGAAAGTTTCATCCAGCCAATTGAATTTAAACAAAACCTCAGGGCGAGGGTCGGCGTATAATTCTTTATTGTATTTGCACGATATACCGGTATTTTATTTGCCTTATATTAATTTTCCCATTGATGATAGGCGCCAGACAGGGTTTCTTTATCCCACCTTTGGCTACGAAGATGATAGCGGTTATTTTTTCTCGACACCTTTTTATTGGAATATTGCACCCAATTATGATGCCACCATTACGCCGAAATATTTTTCCGAGCGTGGTTTACAGATGAATGGGCTATTTCGCTATTTAACCGATAAAAGCCAAGGCCAGGTTGATACCAGTATTATCTTTAATGATAGAGAGTTTTCCTCTTTTCAAGATTCAGCCCCCAGCGATTATCCCAATGCCAGTACATCTAGTCTTAATGATTTAGAAGGCGCCAGTGACACTCGGGGTGCTTTTTCTTGGAAAAACACCACAAACTTCAATGAGCATTGGCAAGGCGATGTGGACTATAACTGGGTAAGTGATGATAATTACCTGGAAGATTTTGCCACCGATGTGACGCAGAGTACTGATGACCAACTATTGCAGCAAGCCGACCTGCAATACAAAGGTCAAATTTGGCATATTCAGGGTAAAGTGCAGGGCTACCAAACCTTAAATCCAGTGGACCAATCAGACACGGACGATCAATACAGTCGTTTGCCGGAATTGGATGCAGATGCGCACTATACGATCTTGTCTGATGCCGTGAGTTTGAATTGGCAATCACAATTTGTGAATTTTGATCACAATGATGAAATCGATCCCAATACGGGATTTGATTACATGACAGGCCAGCGTTGGCATATGGAGCCGGGCGTGACTTGGGCGAAAAATTGGGTGTCCGGGTATGTCAAACCCAATGTAAAATTATGGGGAACGCAAGATGATTTGCAAAACCCTAATCCAGGCGACCCGGCTAATCCTGGCGTGGTGGTACCTATTTTTGATTTGGATACGGGCTTGTTTTTTGATAGAAATACCACGCTATGGGGCGGGGATTATGACCAAACCCTAGAGCCTCGGTTATTTTATCTTTTTGTGCCCAATGCGCAACAAAATGATTTGGCTAATTTTGATACTTACCCAGAGGTTTTTAATTACGATCAACTTTTTGCGACCAACCGCTTTGCGGGCAATGATAGGATTGGTGATGCCAATCAGGTAAGCTTGGCATTAACAACGCGTTTCTTGGATGCAGAAACAGGCGTGCAGCGTTTTCGTGCCAGTGTGGGTGAAATTCTTTATTTCAGAAATCGCGATGTGACGTATTGTGAACCCGGGCCGGGGCAAAGTTCTTGTGTTGACCAAGATAATGACCCCATCATCGATACATTGTCTGATACGTCGGCAGTTTCTCCCATTGCCAGTCAAATGTCCTTTCGTATGTCGCAGCACTGGAATGGAATTGCCAATTGGGCTTGGGATCCTAGTAAAACAGAAACCAACAATGGTAGCGTTAATGTGCGCTATAAACCAGCACCGAAAAAAGTTTTTAATGTTGGTTATGATTTTGTGCGCGGTGGTGATCCGTTGGATTTGACGCCCTCTACATTAAATCCACCACCAGACAGTTATCAAAATGATTTGAGCCAAAGTGATATTTCAGCAGCCTGGCCGTTATCCGATCGTTGGAGTGCCATTGGACGTTGGAATTATAATGTTAGCCATACCCACAATGAAGCTATCTTAGGTGGGTTACAATACGATAGTTGTTGTTGGGCTGTACGTGTGGTTTATAGTCGTTACTATACAGGTATTGACTCCAATAATCAGGATGAATACAGTAAAGGCATTTACATACAATGGTACTTAAAAGGTTTGGGTGCACTGGGTAGTGGGACACCGAAGAAAACTATTGAAGATGCAATCCCGGGTTATACCGATAGATTTGGAACGTTATCATGATAAGAATAAAACACATTACTATTTATGTACTCTTATTACTAAGCTTTATGTTGACGGCGGTCTCTGCGGCCGAAAAAGTTCAAGTGTTGGATAAAGCTGTGGCTATTGTTAATGATAATGTGATAACGCAACATCAATTAGATGCAAAAATGTCACAAGTCATTAAACGTCTCAAAGCGGCTAATACACCTATGCCCCGTAAAGCGGTATTGCGTGAGCAAGTATTGACGCACTTGATTAATCAAGAAATGGAATTACAAATGGTGCGTCGTGCTGATATTAAGATAAGCGATGAAGCACTGAATGACGCTATTGCAAAAATTGCCAGTCGTAATGGGGTGTCAGTAGCGGGACTGAAGCGCAAGGTGCGAGCTCGCGGAGAAAATTATCAAACCTACCGCGAACAAATTCGTGACGAGATGGCCATTTCTCGTTTGGAACAAGAAACTATCGGGCGTCATATTATTATCACAGATCAGGATGTAACGAATTATTTGGATAAATTTAAAAATAAATCCAATGCGCTTACGCAGTATCATCTGAAAAATATTTTGATTCCTTTACCCGATGAGCCATCACCCACACAATTGGAGCAAGCCAAGCAAAAAGCACAAAGCCTGGTGAAACAGTTGCACAAAGGCGCTAATTTTGAAAAAGTAGCTGTAGCCTCTTCCGGCGGCGAAGAAGCATTGCAGGGGGGAGACTTGGGTTGGCGTAAGGCTGCTCAATTACCCGATATTTTCCAACAAACCGTGGTGAAGATGAAACCTGGCCAAGTGGCAGGGCCTTTACGGGCGCCTAATGGTTATCACATTCTTAAATTGGTTGGCGTGCGTGGTGGAGCCACGGCTAAACACTATAGCGTCACAACAAAAGTTCGTCATATTCTTATTGCGCCTGATGCCATTACCACCAGTGCACAAGCCAAGCAACAATTGTTGAGCATTCGTGAGCAAATTTCAACAGGTAAAAGCTTTGCCAAGCTGGCTAAGGAATATTCTGACGATACCGTGAGTGCGGCCAATGGTGGTGAATTAGGTTGGGTAAGCGATGATGAAATGGTAGCGCCTTTTCGTCGCGCTATGGATAGATTGAAAATAGGGCAGCTGAGTCAACCTGTACACACGCAATTTGGTTGGCACCTTATTGAAGTGCAAGCACGCCGTAAAAAAGAAGACACCAACGCTTATCGCCGCGCACAAGTGAAAAAATTAATCTATCAACGCAAGTTTGAGGAAGGTATTCAACAATGGGTACAAAAGCTGCGTGATAGCGCTTATATCAAACGCCTGCCATGAGAGTGGCGATAACAGTAGGCGAACCTGCCGGTATTGGGCCTGATATTATTTTAAAGGCGCTAGCGTATCAACCTGCCGATGTGGAGTGGGTTGTGGTTGGGTGTCCTCACGTATTAAAGGCGCGTGCTGAGCAACTGGGTTTGTCTTATCCCTTTATAACGTTTGATAAAGCATCGGTGGCTTTAGGGCGCGCCTCTATTCTGCCAGTTCACTGCCCCCACCCAGTGTTCCCGGGCCAACTAAACCCTCGTTGCGCAGCCTATGTGTTAACAACCTTAGAAACCGCCGCTGACCTTTGTTTGGCCGGTATTGTGCAAGCCATGGTGACAGCGCCAGTACATAAGGGGGTCATTAATGATGCCGGTATTGAATTTACCGGGCATACGGAATTTTTAGCGCATTATACGAAAACCCAACACGTGGTGATGATGCTTGCGTGTAACGCGCTGCGTGTTGCATTAGCCACCACGCATATTCCACTGAAAGATGTGGCTGCCACGTTGAGTATTGAAAAACTTGTACGTAGTTTTCACATCGTGAACCAGGCCCTAGCACAGCAGTTTGCCATTGAGAAACCGCGTATTGTTGTGTGTGGGTTGAATCCTCATGCCGGTGAGAATGGACACTTAGGGCGCGAGGAGTTGGATATTATTGGGCCCGCGATAAAAAAAGCACAAGCGGCAGGTTTATGTTTACAGGGGCCATTACCCGCTGATACAGCGTTTGTGCCCAGCATCCGCGCAGAGACTGACGCTTATGTCGCCATGTTTCATGATCAGGGATTGCCTGTTTTAAAAGCACTGGGTTTTGGAGATGCCGTTAATATAACCTTGGGGTTGCCCATCGTGCGTTTGAGCGTGGATCATGGTGTGGCATTGACGTTGGCAGGTACCGGTAACGCTAAAGCGGACAGCTTGTTGGCGGCCCTTGCTATGGCTTGTTCTATGAAACAGAGGTGAAGATGAAACATCGTGCCCGCAAGCGTTTTGGTCAGCACTTTTTAGTAGACCATGTCGTTTTATCACAAATTGTTGCAGCCATTGCACCGAGGGCTGGCGAGTCGTTGCTAGAAATTGGCCCAGGCTTAGGCGCCTTAACGCAACTATTATTACCTTTGGTGGGCGAATTAACGGTTATTGAATTAGACCGTGATGTTATTCCGAGGTTACAGCATCAATGTCAGGGATTGGGAACATTAAAGATTATTAACCAAGATGTGCTGCGCGTGGACTTTACCGACTTAGCCTGTGAAGCTAAACCACGGCGTTTGATTGGCAATTTACCCTATAATATTTCTACGCCGTTGCTGTTTCATCTTTTTAAAACACCCACGTTGTTTGTGGATATGCACTTTATGTTGCAATATGAAGTGGTGGCGCGACTTGCTGCAGAACCGGGTAGCTCCTCTTACGGTCGCTTAAGTGTGATGGCTCAATATTTTGCTGAGATTGAATCATTACTGGACGTTCCCAGAGAGGCTTTTGACCCGCCCCCCCAAGTGCTATCGGCCATTGTAAAGCTTATGCCTTATAAAAAACCACCAGTTGACCTATTATCTTTTGAGGTATTTGAATCTGTGGTGCGTGACGCCTTTAATTTACGCCGTAAAACCTTACGCAACTCTTTGAAAAACCACCTGTCTGCCAATAAGTTAGAAGAAATTGGGGTTGATCCTGGCAGAAGAGCACAGACGCTAACATTGGCAGAATTTGCAAAAATCAGTAATACTGTAGTCAATAAAGAACCCACGTAAGAGATTGGACGGATTGGCTAATGACTAAAACTTATCAACATATTTTGGTGGCAACGGATTTATCTCCAACAAGCGATGCGTTGATTGAGCGCGCACAGGCTATTGCCGCAAACCACGCTGATGCGAGGATTAGCCTCGTCAATGTGGTGGAATATACGCCTATGATGTACGGTGGTGGCGAATACACGATTCCCATTGAATCGGATTTGGAAAAATCTTTATTAGAGAAAGCCAAAACTGAATTAGCCGAGCAAGGAACGCGTCATCAAGTTTCAACCAATGACCAATGGGTATTGGAAGGCTCGACAAAAGGTGAAATTATCGGACTCATTGAAGAAGAAGCGGTTGATTTACTGATTGTGGGTGGGCATGATAAACATGGCTTGGCTATTTTATTAGGTTCTACTGCCAATGCCATGATTAATGCTATGCCTTGTGATGTATTGGCGGTGAAGATAGAATCTAGGGCCTGAATCCTAAATCCTAAATCCTAGCCTTTAACCTAAATCCTCAGTCGATTTCAACTGAGGATTTTAGGTCTAAAAAACCCAGTAAACTTATCCACGCTTCTTGGGCAATGTCGGGTGAGTAAATGGTGCCAAGTTCTGCATCATTAGCCGCGGGATTGGTGAAAGCATGATAAGCATTGCCATAGGTCATAAAACGCCAGTCGGCTTTACGTGCCTCCATTTCAATATAAAAATTCATCACCGCATCGGGCGTGACCATGGGGTCTTTATGGCCGTGTAGGGCTAGAATAGTCGGCTTGATGGGGGTTTGTTCCAGGTTATCGGGTTCAGCTAATAGGCCGTGAAAGCTTACCGCTCCTTGAATAGGCGCATTAAGGCGAGCCAAGTCCAGCGCACACATACCACCAAAGCAATAACCAATAACAACGATGCGTTGCTCGTCCACATAGGGTAGTGCCTGACAGGCTGCCAAAGCGCATTGCATGCGTGCTTGCAGTTCGGCTCGGTTAGCGACTAAGGGCTGTATCAAGGCCATCTTTTCTTCATTGGTGCTTCCTAGCGTTCCATGACCGTACATATCCAAGGCAAATCCAACAAAGCCTTGCTCGGCTAATTTTCTAGCCTTATCTTTAGCAAAGTCATTGCAGCCACTCCAATCATGAGCAATAAGTACGGCAGGATGTTTTTGTGTATCACTAGGCGCACAGACCCAACCCACATAGTTTTGGTCTTTGTCTTGGTAATGAATAGCTTTATCTAGCATGGGTTTTCCCTTTCATGGTCTCAAGATAGCGATAACAGTCACAGGTATGGT
This sequence comes from Gammaproteobacteria bacterium, assembly GCA_965230455.1. Taxonomy (GTDB): domain Bacteria; phylum Pseudomonadota; class Gammaproteobacteria; order CBDDKY01; family CBDDKY01; genus CBDDKY01. Next base: position 28,604 of record CBDDKY010000003.1, on the reverse strand, counting down.
CGTTCACCAAGCCTGCAGCCTGCATAAAGGCATAGCAAATAGTGCTGCCGACGAATTTAAAGCCTTTTTGCTTTAAGGATTTTGCCATTATATCAGAAAGTGGGGTATTTGCTGGAACTTGTTTTGATGATGTCCAGTGATTTTGTATGGGTTTCCCATCCACGAAGTGCCATAAATAGTCAGAGAAACTTTCTCCCTGCGCTTCTACATGAAGGTAAGCTTTTGCATTGCTAATGACAGCCTGGATTTTAAGTCGATGGCGGATAATGGCTGGATTTTGCATAAGTGCTTCAACGTTGTCCGATGAATAGCCTGCGATGATTACTGGGTCAAAATTGTCGAAATGCTCTTGTAAGGCATCCCACTTCTTAAGGATAGTCAGCCAACTTAAACCCGCTTGCATACCTTCTAGCATCAGTAAGGCAAAGAGTTTTTTTGAGTCATACAGGGGGCGGCCCCAGTAATTGTCATGGTAGTCCACATATAAGGGGTCTTCGGTGACCCAGGCACAGCGTGTTTTAGTCATGGTGGGGGTAATTTTTTGTTTGTTAAGTTTCAACCTAAAATCCTCAGTTGAAATCGACTTCGGCCGCCTAACTCACCGATATCTTCAGCAACTAAGTCGGCCTCGCGACGATTTCAACTGAGGATTTTAGGTGCAAGGGTTGTTTTTACCTGATTCTCGAGTATAATTCAACCTTCCTACCGGAAGGTTGTTTAGAGTCGTTAAATGGAGTTTGCTATGATCAATCATATCATCCTCTCTGCGTGTGATTTTTTGCGGAGTCTTATCTTTTACGAAGAGGTCTTGGGTGCCTTAGGTTATCAATGCCTAGAGTCGAATATTAATGACAAAGTTGTGGGCTTTGGCAAGGGAGCTGCACCGCAGTTTTGGTTAAGCCATGGACAGGAAAAGGCCGCGCCGTTAGAGGTCGCTTTTTGTTGCCGGCATAAAGAAGAAATTATACTTTTCTACTCGGTGGCACCTCGTCTAGGTGGCGTGCAACTTGAATCACCTAAGTATATGACACTTAATGGAGGCAGTTACTATAGCGCCAAAGTGTTAGATCCTGAGGGCAATTGTATTAATGCATTGTGTCTGGCTGATTCTCTTAACTGAGGATTACAAAGGGGGCTCCTGCAAACTCAGCTTATAGAGTCTATCTTGCTCCATGAGAAAATTATCATCCTTAAATAAAATAGAAAGCAGTACAGAGCCTAATAGCTCGGATAGGGCGAGTTTTGCAAAACGCTTGGCTTTTTCTGTTTCCATGCCAAGCTGATTGGCAATGTGTTCTATACAGGCAATAAAATGCTGGCGAATTTTCTCCAGGAGGGTTGGGTGTTCCTCTCGTATTTCGATGGCAAGCTGTGTTAGTAGGCGTGTCTGCGGCGCTTTGCGCAAGTGTTCATGGATGAGGTTTGGCAAATAGTCTGGCCCTCTTAGTTTGTCTGCGGCTTTCACACTGTCATGGATAAAAATTTTCTGCTCAAAATAATTATGAATGGAAGCAATAACCGCAAGCACTAATGTTTCTTTGTTAGAAAAATGATAGTAGAGGGAAGGTTTCTTTATGCCTGCTGCATCGGCGATGTTATCCATACTTGTGCTATGAAAACCTTTTTCCAAGAACAGTGTAATGGTTCTATCAATTATTTTTTGGTAAGTGCTTGTAGACATGAATGAAACATCCTATTCATCAAAAAACGCATGCGTGCTTTTTAAGAGTAATTACTCGCGCCTTTATTGTCAATCGAATCCAGACAAATTACTAAAAATTTAAACTAAGCAATTGATAAATATGGGGGTGTACTGTTGAGTCTTCGTAGACGATGCCAGGCTACTATTTCTTGTTTTTCTTTTATTTTAGTAAACGAGTACTCGCCGCTAAAAAAAATTAAATAAACCTAGAATCAGCCATTCCCGCCAGCTTTAAATAACCATAAATATCAACAGGTTAAAAGCAGCTTGGTAAATATTTTTCGCAATCATCTTGCGGGAATGGCTTCCTGTTATTGATTTCGCCTGCGCGGAATCAATCCGCGCGGACGGCGATTCAAGGGGAGCGAGCGCGCGCTCCCCTTGAAAATCCCCACGCGATAGGTTGGCAATTCCCAGCGGGAATTACTGACCAAGAATATTCTAGAGATTGACTCGGGAATCATAAAACTGATATAAAGTGTATTCTCTACAAAAACATATCGTTATTTTGTTATGAAGCAGATTTTTGATGCGTTTGACTGTTTGGGTATTCCTACTAAAGAGGCCGAAATTTATTTATTATTGTTGCGGTTTTCTACGGCAACCATCCAAACGCTCAGTCAGAATACTTCTATTCCTAGAACCACCTTGTATGGTTTATTAGATAAACTGACCGAAAAAGGTCTGGTGGTTAAACACCAACGTGCAGGACAACGTACTTATTCTGCTTATCCTCCTTCCATGCTTTCTGTTTTATTACAAAAAGGAAAAATGGAATTGCTACAAAAAGAAAGTCTAATTGAACAACTGATCATTTCCATTCATCGCGATTACTCGGGGCAATTCCAGTGGATGTTGGGGGCGAAGCAGCTCAAGCGGGCTTTGTTGGCATTTCTACAGCGCTATTTTACAGCAGACGGCGAGCAGCCTTTGTATTTAGCCTTGAGTCAGAGCTTTATGTCTCATTATGGCGATTGGTTGCATGAGATGCTTAAGCAAAAACGCGTGGATAAAAAAATAGTTTGGCTAAAGGGGGCTGCTGATGCCGTAGCAGAAAAAAGTCAATCTACTGCTCATTTATTTGTGTCATCGTTGCAAAATTCTTTTTGGTTTTATGGTGGTCGTTTAATGGTAATTGTAACATTGTCAGGAGAGCAGCGCGGATACGAGTTGGAAAATGTATCTTTAGTCGAGGATATGTTGTCCTTGTTTGGGGTGGAACGCTAGGTGCGTGAAGTTCCCCCACGATTGATTTTCATGACAGTGCGTAAAGCTCTGATGCGGCGCATGGTGCGAGCTAAGTGAACGCGGTTTCTTACTTGCAATGAAAATTCTAACCAGCTATAGCGGCCTTCGCGGCTTTGCACGCTGACATTTTCGATATTAGCATCAGCTTGGGCGATGGCTTGTGTAATTTGAGCCAGCACGCCCCGTTGGCTACGTACTTGGATGTTGAGAGTGACAGTGAAGTCTGCATCGAGATTGTCTTCCCAACGCACATTGACATACTCGTTAACGCGACCTTTAAAGTCGCGAATTTTAGTACATTCGTGATGATGTATCATGAGACCTTGGCCGCGGCTGAGAAAGCCAACAATGGGGTCTCCCGGAATAGGGCAGCAACACGGTGCAAAGGTAACCACCATCCCCTGGCTACCTTTGATGGTTAACGCATGGGGTCGTATCGCCGTATTGTCTGGGGCGGTTACATTTTTCTTTTGTGCCAATTGGCAAGCAATGGCTTGTGGCAATTGATTACCAAGTCCGGTATTGGCAAATAAGTCGTCAGTGGTTTTGTAGTGGAGTGCTTTCAGCAATTTATGGATGTCAGGCTTGGAAAATGTGTCCCAGGTAAGGCCGACATTTTCCAACGCTTTATTAATCATTTCGCGGCCGAGATTGATGGACTGTATGCGATGCTGGCCTTTGAGGTAATGGCGAATATTGCTGCGTGCTTTGCCAGTCACGGCAAAGTTCAGCCAAAGCGCGCTGGGTGCTGCACTGACTGCCGTTATAATTTCGATAGTCTGTCCATTGCTTAAGGTTGTGCTAAGTGGTGCTAAATGGCGATTAATGCGGGCGGCGACGCAGGTATTGCCCACATCAGAGTGGATGGCATAGGCAAAATCCACCGGTGTGCTGCCACGAGGAAGTTCCATAATATCCCCCTGAGGCGTAAAGACATAAACCTCATCAGGGAATAGATCGCTTTTGACATTTTCAATAAACTCCATGGAACTGCCCGTGCTTTGCTGAATTTCCAAGAGATCTTTCAGCCAAGTTTGCGCACGATGTTGGGCTGCTTCCCCCATATTCTTTTTATTTTCATAGCGCCAGTAGGCTACAATGCCCAGGTGGGCAATTTTATCCATATCTTGGCTGCGCAGTTGAATCTGAATGGGCATGCCTGCGGGGCCAAACAGCGTGGTATGCAAGGATTGATAGCCATTTGCTTTGGGAATAGCGATATAATCGCGAAAGCCATCAGGAACGGGTTTATAAATTTGATGAAGGAGCCCTAGAGCAAGATAGCAATCTTGAGCGTTTGGTAGTATGACTTGAAAACAATACTTATCCAGCGCCTCTTCAAAGCTTACCTTTTCTAGCCGCATGCGTTTATAGATATGCACCAGAGACATGTCGCGAGTCAGTACGGAGAGTTGCTTAAAAGAGGGTTGCAGCTTTGTTTTTAAGGTGGTTAATACTTGAGATTCTAATTCTCTGACATGGGGCTCACGTTTTTGAAAATGTGCTGCTAGGATGCGGTGACGCAAAGGATAAATAGCTTGGAAGCCTAAATCTTGGTATTCGCGCTTAAAGTCATGCATGCCGAGGCGGTTAGCAATAGGCGCATAAATCTCTAGAGTTTCAATGGCGATACGCCGTTGTTTGGCAGCGGAAAGCGAAGATAAGGTGCGCATGTTATGCAGTCTATCAGCAAGCTTTACTAAAATAACACGGATATCCCGCACCATGGCTAGCACCATTTTACGAAAGTTTTCCGCTTGGGCTTCAGCGCGGGTGCTAAATTTCATTTGCGTGAGCTTACTGACGCCATCTACCAGTTCAGCAACTTGATCACCGAACGCCGTGGCCAAGGTTTTTTTATCGACATTAGTATCTTCGAGCACATCGTGAAGCAGCGCCGCCATGATGGTTTCTTTATCCATGTGATGATGCGCAAGAATAATAGCGACGGAAGTGGGGTGGGTAATATAGTCTTCGCCGCTGGAGCGTTTTTGACCGGTATGGGCGTCCTTAGCCCTGTCGTAGGCCTGCTGTACAATAGCAATGGCCTCTGGGGACATGTAGGTTTTTAGTTGGTAACGCAAGTCAGCGAAAGCTGGCAAGAGGTGCTCCTTGTCGTTGAACAGAAACCTTCTAATAATTTAGGGTCTGTTGATAATTCATTTCTACGCTACAATAATTTGAATAAAACGGGTGTAAATTTGTGTATTTTCGTTGCATGGTTTACTATGCTACCCTAAGTAAACGCAAATTCCTCCTCCGTTCTTGCAAACGTCGCTTGCAAAAATGAAATGCCAACAGGCGCTAATCTACACAGAATTATCAAAGAAAAGCCACGAGATTTCAAGAAGGGTCAACGTAGCCCGACTTTATTTTTCCGTCGTGGGATCAATCTCAGTATGCTCAACAGTCACTGAATTAGCCTGTTCAATAGGCATTTCCACCGTTGTTTGAGTTTGTTGTTCATTAACACTCTGATAATCCGCACTGATGTGGCCCTCTTCGATTTCTCTCAATGCAACCACGGTGCTCTTATCGTTTTCCCATCCTACATTGGGCTCAGCTGCCCCAGAGGCAAGATCCCGGGAGCGTTTCGCCGCCAATAAAACAAGTTCAAAGCGATTTTCTACAGCTTTCAAGCAATCTTCGATGGTAATTCTGGCCATTTTTCCCCTGGCTTAAGTAAAAGGCAATAGTCCATTATAGCGCGAGTTATAGGGAGGGAGCAAGAGGCTTTTTAGGTCAACAGGGTTATCTGGACGCTCACCCCCTAACTTAAGCGCAGTAATAAAAAATATCAAAAGCACGCATCTTCACGTTAATTGTCAAGAGACCCTATAGAGTTGCTCAATAACTTCATCCATATATTCTTGATGTGTGGGGACGTGATGGCGTTGTGCTTTAATGACGTAGCTGAGATCTGAAAGCGCTTGGTTAAAATCATCGTTGATGATGATATAGTCATAATCCCGGGCATATTGAATCTCGGTGCGAGCGGCTTCTAAGCGGCGGGCAATGACGGTATCGCTGTCTTGTGCGCGGCCAGTCAAGCGCTTTTTTAATGCCTCGAGGCTAGGAGGGAGAATAAAGATAGATACGCTTTGTGGCATGAGTTGTTTGATTTGCGCTTGGCCCTGCCAATCGATTTCGAGGATAACGTCTTCGCCTTGGTCTAAAATTTGTTGGATGCCTTGTTTGGCAGTACCATAATAATTGCCGTAGTTTTCGGCGTATTCAAAAAATTCACCTTGTTCAGCCATGCTTTTAAAGGTGTCTTGATCCACAAAGAAATAATGCTTGCCGTGGATTTCCCCTTGGCGCTGTGTGCGAGTTGTATAGGATATGGAAACAGACAGGTTAGTAATGTCCTGGGTTAATTGTTTGACTAGACTTGTTTTCCCAGTGCCGGAGGCTGCAGAAATAACGTAAAAAGTGCCTTTTTTCATGGTGCTGTGTCACTCACTCTATATTTTGAATTTGTTCGCGCATTTGTTCGATACAAACCTTCATGGCCACCGCGGTGTTGGTAACGTCAGTGGATAGGGCCTTGGATGACAGTGTGTTGGCTTCACGATTTAATTCTTGCATTAAGAAATCTAGGCGTCGCCCCATGGGCGTCTGTTGCGTGAGGGCTTCTCTTGCAGCGTTCTCATGGGTTTCAAGCCGTTCTAACTCTTCGGCCACATCAAATTTCTGTAAGGCATAAACTATCTCTTGTTCGAAGCGTTGTGGCTCGAGTTCTTCAACTAACTGCGCTAATTTATCATGCAATCGCTGACGGTATTGTTGTTGCAATACGGGTAACTGCGTAGTCAGCTCTCTTTGCAGTTGCCCCAGGTTGTCTAATTTCTCTGTGATAAACTGAGCGAGGGCCTCACCTTCACGTTGGCGGGTTGCCGTGAGCGTATCAAGTGCTTCAGCCAATAGCTGTTGTATGGCTTTCTCTGTCTCGGGGTTTTCCGTTGGCGCCTTTTGTAGCAGACCTGGCCATTGTAATAAGCGCAAGCTATCCAAAGGCCCAATAGCATCAGTTTGTTGCGTAAGCTGTTCATGGCAGGCTAGTAGGGCGTTAGCCAGGCCTGCATTGATAGACAGCGAGGACTCAGATTCCGCTGCGGGTTGCCATGTTAACTGGCAATCTACTTTTCCGCGTTTGATAGTGTCACTGATGGTTTTTCTAAAAGCCATTTCTAAATGGCGAAAGGTTTCAGGTAGGCGAAAACTCATTTCTAAATAGCGGTGATTGACTGTGCGAATTTCAACGTTCGCTTGCCCCCAGGGGGTGTTAGTGCTGCAACGAGCGAAGGCCGTCATACTCTTAGGCATGTTATTATCTATCTTATATGATGTAAAGCAATTTCGCTGATTTTAGCGTGTTTATTGGGTGGATGCTAGGGCGTGTCATCAATGACCCTTTTCTGCTGCAAATGGCGTAAAACTGATTCAATTGCTCTCAATTTCCACCATTTTTGCGACGAAAAGTCATTGATGACACACCCTAGCTCGTTTAGCCAGGATTTGATAGGATAGGCGACTTTAACCCCTTTGATTGTGAGAGTAAAATGCGTCCTAGTCGTCGAGAGCCTAACCAACTAAGAGAGATAGAAATTATCCGTGGATACACCAAGCATGCCGAGGGTTCGGTGTTGATTTCCTTTGGTGAAACCAAGGTGCTTTGTAATGCCTCAGTCAATAATTCTGTGCCTAAATTTTTGAAAGGCAAAGGTAAAGGTTGGGTCACGGCAGAGTATGGGATGTTGCCTCGGGCCACGCACACTCGAGGTGATAGGGAAGCAGCCAGAGGTAAGCAAAGTGGGCGCACGCAAGAAATTCAACGCTTAATTGGTCGGGCTTTGCGCAGTTGCGTTGATCTTAAAAAGCTGGCTGAGTATACCATTGTGTTAGATTGTGATGTGATTCAAGCTGATGGTGGAACGCGTACGGCGGCTATTACAGGGGCTTGTGTGGCGTTGTCCGATGCTATCGGCCGTATGTTAGCCAAGGGACAGCTTAAGGAGAACCCCATGACTAACGCTGTGGCCGCTGTTTCCGTGGGCATTTATAAGGGGGAGCCTGTTTTAGATTTGGACTATGATGAAGACTCTAAGGCAGAAACGGATATGAACGTGGTGATGAATGATACCGGCGGCTTTATTGAGTTGCAGGGAACAGCCGAGGGCGCGTCTTTTTCGCCTGATGAATTGCAGGCTATGTTGGCCCTAGCACAGCAAGGCATTGACGTATTGTTAGCCAAGCAGAAGCAGCCGTAATGCTTATGCTCACCCAATAGGCTGCCATTTGCCCTTTTTTAAAATTCCGCCTACACTTATATTCCTGTCCAATTCATGGATGCATCAAATAAAATAGGGTCTGTTGACAATTCATTTTTTTGTCAACAGACCCTAAGGCGCTGGGTTGGACAACTATTATCCTAAACTCTGCAGTTGGTTTCTACTGAGGAATTTAGGATCATAGTCTAGCGTTAAACCTAAAATCAGCAGTTAAATCACGTTTTTGGCGATAACATCTTGACTTATCTAAGAAAACAAAAAAAGTCTACATCACCAATAAGGTGTATTCCGCTTTTTTAGTTTCCTTATCTAAATCAATCTGTTACACCAAAAAAGCGGGATTTACTGCTGATTTTAGGTTAAATGGAGCTCTTGGAGAATGTCATGGATGATATCAAACCACAAATCTGGGTGATGAATAGCCTTTCCTCTGCACAAACTAGAACGCTTGCACAGGCATTAGTCAAAAAGCCCACAGCGGCTCAGTATATGCATTTAGCTTATGTGGTAACCAATTTGCCCGCTCAGTGGTATCAGTTGGCTTCGGCAAATCAGTTGGAAGCTGAAAGAACCTCTTTAGCACAAAAAAAACTCTACCGAATGGCTAAACAGTTAGGCATCCCCGAAAGCCAGTGCTGGTTGCTGAAAGGGCCGTTGAGGGTTACTGTCGCGCATTTGGCGCGTGACTTAAGAACATCGGATGTGGTTTGGAGACTAAAGGAAGGCTCACTAAGAAAGCCTTCTTGGTTGACTCGTGTGCGGCAACGTTATCAGTATCTTCAATGCTTACTGTGATTTGATCAGTCACGCCCGCAACATGATCCTAAATTCCGTAGTTGAAATCTACTGCAGCCGTCTAACTCACCGAATCTAAAGGATTTTTTTCCGTCTTTTTTATTCACCGTATGGGTGATACGCCTTCACAAAAAAGACGGAAAAAAATCCTTTATCTTCAGCGACTTAGTCAGCCTCGCGACGATTTCAACTGCGGAATTTAGGATGATCCTAAATCCGCCGCTGCAATCGACCGCGGAATTTAGGATGATGGCGAAACTTATTTGCCGAAGCAGGGTTTGTTGACGAAAAAGCAAACAGAAGTAATAAGGGGTTCTTAAGAGGTTGATCAGACGATGCAAGCCTGCCGGTTGGTAGGGTCTTCACATTCCATTTATTTAGCGTTATCTTATATCTAATAACCTTCTTATGTCGAACTCAGGTTATGATAAGGAATAAAATAATGGATAAAAATAGCGAATACCCTATATCAACCCAGAAAAAAAAATTGACCCCAGAGCAAAAATTAGTTTTAGCCGCCGCTCGTTCGGGTGAACTTAAAGAATTAGAAGCTTTTTTAAAAAAAAACGAAGCATTGCATGCATTTCAATTGGCGGCAATACAGAAAGATGGATATACACCCTTATTGCTAGCCGCGCAAGAGGGACATGCCTCCCTGTTTGAGTGGCTGCTAGATGGGCGTCATTGTATAAACGCTATTCAAGCGAGTAATGAGCAAAATCAATATGCCTTACATATAGCGGCCATGCATGGTCAGTTGAGCATCATAAAAATTTGTGACAACTATTACGCCTCAGAAAACTATGCGGTTTCACGTTATGGAAATCCGTATACCTATCGTGATAAAAATCACGCTACGCCATTAAGCTTGGCCATTAAGGAAGGGAAGACCGACGTCGCAAAACATTTGCTATCGCATCCAGCTAAAAAGTCGTTTTCACCTGTCGAGGATATCCATGAGATCCATAAGTTGGCGATAGCGTATAAGATGGATGAAGTGATTGAATTAATTGAGAAAAAACAAAAAAAACACAGGCGAGAAATAAGGAGCTATTCTGTAGCTACACTTCAACCCATTGGAGAAGCTAAAAGTAAAAAAAGCACTCGGAAACGCAGTAAGACACAGTCTCTACAAAAAACCCGTTCGCATGTTGCTCAAACCATTAGGCAGCACAAAGAGAAAACCAATAGACAAAGCAAAAAAGTACGTAAGGCAAGAGAAATACAAGAAGATAAATGCTATACGCTCCCGCCGCCTATTGTCTATGCTGCCTTAAGTAATATGGTCTATAAAGAAAAAATAGAGGAGGTAGACAAAGACATTTCATCGACCATCGGGGACTTTAGAGAATACAAAGCTGTTCAACATACCTTTGAAAAAGGTTGCAAAGCATTGGCGTTTATTAGTGAACGTTTACGTCACGTGATCATTGTTGTACGCGGTACTAAGGTTAGCTACGATTACCAAGAAGATGCAGACTCAGTACTATTTAATAAATATTCGGGATACGTTAGCCAGGTAAAGGAATTTGCGCTTAAGGTAATAAATAAACTTAGATTAGATAGTAAATATGCTGATTGCCAGATTTCTTTAAGCGGGCATTCATTGGGTGGTTGGGTTGCTCAAGGCACGTTAGCAGAGTTAGCTATGGCAGGCAATGACTTCATCAGAGCGACGGTTATTGACAGTCCTGGCGCGAAAAATTATCTAGAATATGTGCTGCAAACCAATGTCCAAAGTAGCAGTCAAATACGCGCTAAAGATTTGGTGATCACCAATTTTGTATCCGAGCCTAACTTAGTTAACTCCACGGGTCAACACAGCGGCATTGTGTATACATTTTATCGTTTTGAAGACGGAATATCTGAGCTTAAAAAACGCAAAGTGCTAGCTGCTATGTTGAAAATATTATTAAATCCTAAGAAATGGTTGAAAGTATTAAACCCTAAGAAATGGGTGAAAGAAGCAAAAGCCGCTTTTTGGCAGTCTGACTTAGGTGAATTCTTAAATGAGACGGCAACAGGGCATGCAAGTCGTGGTATTTGGAAAGCCTTTGAGCCGAAAACAGGCTACCCGTATATGATGCATAAAGTTGAGAATTGGCCCGCTATTTTTCCAGGTTCCACAGACGTTAATTCTGCAGAAAATGCAAGTACTCTAGCCAAACGAGATTTTTTGTATACTGTGGGTTTAGCGATAAAAACAGTGGGTTTAATGGCAGAGATAGTAAAAAAGCGCGAGTTGTTTTGTTCTGGTGTAGATGCTGCAACGGATTATGACATCATAAGAAGATTTACCCAGGTTTTTCAAGTGCATGGTACATTAAAAAACCCTGAGAATAAACGACTTAAACAAAATTTTATCAACATCATGCGTGATTTTAAGTTTGGTGCGGCCGATATTTCTTTTAAAAATGAAAAAACTAACAGTGACTACCAGCAAGGTACTTTTTACCTGACTCAGATTGCAGGTATTGAAAGCCAGTATACCTGTGAATTTTGCTATGAAGCAGGTAAAACCGTACCCTTGGCTTTGTCAGAAACAGATTGTAAGACAATAAGTGTTTATCATGCGAACCGTCCGATAACTCATGTAAATAAAATAAAACGTCCTAACTCTGAAGTAAACATACATAATGCAAGCCACTGGAAAAAAGCTGAGCGTTCGATTTCTCAAACTAATTTAGCGGATGATGCGTTATTGACGCGTTTAAAGCAAATTGCCTTTAAATCGTTATTTCCTGAGGTGAACGTTTCAGATGAGTTACCTCCAGAAAACAGGCGGTATGCCATTACACCAGCCAAGCCACATTTTTTTTATTTGAATTCCTTGCCTCGGGTATTTAGGCAATATGCCATGAATTTAATTAAGCATAAGGAGGAGGTTATAGCGCTTTTTCAGAAGCACCATGTGCCTAGTTATTGGATTAGCTTATTTCAAGAGATAAAAGAAAATCATAATAAAGAGCATAAATTAAAGGTTTATAAGCTTACGCATAAAATACCCCATTCCGCTAAAAAGCTAGATGATGTGTTCATGAAATTACAGTTTGATAGTAGACATAAAGCCTTGCAAGATGATCTAAAGGTTCTTGTAGATGCAGGTGTTGTGAGTAGCGAGAGATATCGGCAAGAGCTGACCGATATCTATCATATTCTCGAAGTCATCTTAAACTATGGAGAGTTTAGAGAAAGCGATAATCTAGATGTGTCTGCGCTTATAAAAGATTTGCAATGTAAGGTTATACATAAACAGTCGGCTTTAATGCGTGAGGAAAAGCAAAGTGAGAGTAAGTTTATAGCAGGTGATAATACGCTAAGTAATAAGCCCTCTTATGAGCCAGTTGTTGCATTAAGACCAGATACAAGGAGCAAACAGACCTTACCATCAGAGAGTTTCACCATCGATGCGTTTTCACAACAAGAGCTTATGCAGTTGCATGATAAAAATGATGAAAGTATTGCTGAATGGCGGTTGCAAGTGGAATTACTTACAAGGTTCACGGCAGGTAATAGCCTGTCAGAACTAAAATGCAAGGGTATACACGCCTATTTTAGCAATTTTTTAATTCATCTAAATAATATGGAAACTCGTTTGCCGCTAACGCTGATGGACAAGGCGCAAACATGGATTAAAGATTTATTACAGCTATTACATAGCTTGACAGCAATTCCCGCTGGGAATTGCTCACAAAGCGCCTGGGGATTTTCAAGGGGAGCAAGCGCAAGCTCCCCTTGAATCGCCGTCCGCGCAAACTTGGTTTGCGCAGGGTAAGCCCGTCTAAAAAAAGCATTGCTTTTTTTAGGGCGCACGCTCGAGCAAGGATGCTCGAGCCGGTGCTAACCAATGGAATGCGTTTCCAACAGGAAGCCATTCCCGCAAAATTATTGCGAAAAACAATTACTTGATAGGGTATAATATGTTGATATTTTTAACTATTTAAGGCCAGCGGGAATTGCTGATAGCTTGATTAATGAGCTGGAGGTCAGCGAGTGTGGGAAGACTCTGGCCATGGGTTGATTAGGATTGCTGATTTATGTAACGTCCTTTTCGTCAAAGAAGCCAAAAAACTGAGTTTTCTCCTCCAGTAGGTTATTAGCGAACTGACAAAAGAGCAAATCAATAAAATATCACGATGGCGTAGCGAGGCCACTCATGAAGGGAAAAAAACGCATGCCGTAGAAAAAAACACAACACAGGAAAGAAGAACATTGAAGAAGAACAAAAGAGAAGCTCCACCGATGACAACAACAGGAACAAGTGAAGTTTTTGGGGGCAAAAATATTATTGGCACTCGATTTAATTTTTCTTTTCTCAACAATGCTGAAGAGGCCGTGACGCTTTATCATGGCGTGACAGGAACCAATCGCGAAGATGATGCGCAAAGAAAAAAAGACGAGAACCCTAAACAAACTAGGGTATTAAATAAAACTGATGAAGAAGTGATTCGCGGTGATAAGAATATCATTGATACTGACTTTACTAATGTTACTGATCCAATCAATGACCCTTTAGCGGATTTTTCTGACGCGCGAAGACAAAGAAGCACTGAATTACGTCAGCAGGTGGAGGCGAGTCCCTCCCCAAAGTCAAATGTCCCATTAAGGGATAAAGCAATCAGCAAAGACATAAACAACCTAACGGCTCATACCGTCAATTTTATTGAGAACTACAAACATTGTTCTCCAGCAATGTCTGGTGGTCTACCCGCTCAACGGGGAGAGGTCTCACCCTATCTGCTACTGGAACAGACGTTGCTGGCGTTTTATCAAGACTATGGTCGTGTACCTTATTTATTCCAAGATGAACCGCTGGCGTCACAACGGTGCTTTGAATTAGGTACAAACTACATACAGTTACACCTTGTTGAAAACCCAGCCAACAACGCGGCGCAAAATGAGCGTTCGGCATTTTCCCCCGTCAAACTAACACGCTGCGGTGAATGCACTGTTGCGACGTTGCTAAACAGCGCGCAAACCAGCAATACTGCTCAACAGCCCATGCAGTGGCCGCGAGGGCCTACCATTGTATTTGGCCAGGCGGGTATGGGCAAGAGCACCTTAAGTCAATACATGGCTTATTTATGGAGCCAGCGCAACAGTATATCGGATTGTCCCGTTGGGTTGGCTGAGTGTGAGATAGTATTTTACCTACCATTGCGTTATTTAAAGCGCTACCGGCCATCTGAAGCCTTCAAGCCAGGTGCAATGACTGATAATATCCTGGCTGAGGTACTATTATTTCTCTTCAGGCAGCTTTATCCCCAAAAAACACTCGAGGCAGAGCGAGGCGATAAACTCAGCGTCAGTATGTTAGCGACGCTAGTAAAGGAGCGCGCTGATAGCGTGTTGTTCATCGTGGATGGTTTAGATGAAATCACGACGGAATTAAAAGACAGTCAGGGCTTTCACCATCAATTGGTGCGGTATCTACTGCTACAACCGCGTGTCATGCTGACCAGTCGGCCTATTACTATTCCCCGTAGCGTATTTCCGCGTGGTATCTACAAGGAAGTCTGCTGGTTGGAAGTGAAAGGCTTTCATGACGATAGCGTGAATGCCTATATTACTGATTATTTTGGCCAACGTGATGATAACGTCGCGAGTAAGGGTGAGCAACTGCAATGCTACTTAAACAATAATGCCTTGTTGTCTGATATTTGCCACACGCCGATTAACTTGGCGTTATTATGTGTGGTTTGGGAAGAAGATAAGACGTTATTGCAAGCACCACCCGGGCCCACTATAGGTCCTGAAGTAAAGGGGGATAAAGACGTAACAACACCCTCATTTAATACCATTGATATTTATCAACGCTTATTACTGTTTTTGCAGCGACGCTATGTCAAGCGCTCACTGGCCTTGCAGCCGAATGCCGTGTACTGTATCGATAAATTTAATGAAAAAACCTTGGATGAACAACAGGCTTATATTCAGACTTATTGTGCGGATTTAATGGATTTTCTGATGGTGTTAGCAACCTATGGCATGACTCATGATGAGCTGGCTTTTTCCAGCGAGACTATGGCGATATTGTTTAAACAACAAGCGCCGTTATTGAGAAAATTTTATCAACGCTTACCTAGCGCTTATCAGCAATCCCTAAAAAAGCAGCATGAGCCATTACCCGGTGAGCCGCCGGTTAGTGAGTACCGCTTACAGCAGATTGCCTTTTTACAGGGGTTACGGGAGTTTGGCTTATTGGCTTTTGCTAGCCCGGGGGGCAATTTAGCCATTAATAATATATGGTTTTCTTTTTTGCATTTGAGTTTTCAAGAATATTTGGCGGCTCACCATTTTGTGGCACGACTGCGGCGTTGTCTTGAGGAGAAGCGTGACCCCCAACAAGATAGCGACATACGTTGGACGGTAATGCGCTATAAATATGAGCCACGCTACCAGCGATTTTGGCACTTTGTGATGGGTGAGGTATCACAAGATAACCTATTATTTGCTGCAACAGAGGCATTGAGGCGTGGTGTGTTACCCATCAATGGTTGGAGTGTACACAATAATCAGCTAGAGAGGATAGAGCGAGACTTAAAAAACTGTTGGTTCTCTGGTGTATCGACACAGGCCGATAACGCGGTTAAACAAGCATTAGTTAGCCTGTTACGGCAGGACTTGATTCACCCCAACGCCAAGATCCGTGATGAGGCATTAGGCCTTCTTAAAGTGCTACCGCCAGGGTTTACGGACAGCACTGATATCCTCACGGGTTTATTAGAGCGCCTCATAGACCATGAAAGCGCTTCCAGCGATGATAGCCCTTCTCTACAATACGATATCCTCCGTGCAATAAAGCTCTTAGGCGCACCGCTGGCAACCCATGAAGCGTTTATGAAGAGCCTCATCGCCGGGCTTGCGAGTGACAATTCGCAGGTTCAATGCACTGCCCTGGATGTGGTGATAGCTTTAGGCGCACCGGTGGCAACTCATGATGCGTTCATTAAGAGCCTTATCGCCAAGCTTGAGAGTGACAATCTGCAGGTTCAACACACTGCCCTGTGGGCAGTGTGGGCCTTGAGGACGCCGTTGGCAACTCATGAGGTGTTTATCAAGGGTGTCATCGCCGGGCTTGCGAGTAACAATGCTCAGGTTCAACGCACTTTCCTGCAGGCAGTAGAGGCCTTAGGCACAGCGTTAGCAACCAATCAAATGCTCATCAACAGCCTATTAGTCATGCTTGCAAGTGACAGCTGGGAGTTGCAACCAGGGCAGGACAAAGGAAGCCTTATTGTTGCTGCACTAGATGCCATACTAGGCCACTCAGTGCTAACATACTGTTTATCTAATGCAGAGTTGTCACAAGCCGCTCATCAATGGCCACCTAAAACGGTTATTCAGCGCTATTTATGCCAGACTGAAAAAAAATTTATGCTTTACGTAGAGAAGCATTCCTCATGTTACCTTGTATTAGACGCCGATAAGTATAATGATTCAATCATTGAGGCCGTTTATTCGGTGGCTTTAACCCGCGAAGAATTCACCTTACTGTTATCACTGACTGATGGTCACGATCTGCTAACTGCTAATGCACTTTCTGGGTACACTGTTGTGCGGCCAACAGAGGGTTCTAAAGACGCTTCAGAAGAAGTAGATAATGCTATTGATCACCACCCTGTGTTTAAACCGAGTTCCACGGAAATAGCCGCGAGTTTACGTGAAGCAGCTAATGCGAAGTGTATCTTACCCGCGCTACAGGACAACCATTATGACAACATCATACAGCCAGTAACGATAAAAAAATCAAATGTATTTAAAGATTTTTTACGGTACTTAACTTCTGCTGAAAAAAAGCAACTTGAAGACGCCCTAACGGTTATTAACGCGTTGTTAGTAGATATGGATGTCGGTGATGAAAGTGGAGACAGAGCTTCACTGATAAGACTTAAATCATCTCTGCTGAGTAAAGCAACTAATTTGGCTGAATTCGACATAAGTCAAGAAGGAGCAAAAGCTTACCTTGCATTTATAATACAGCAAACGGAAGAAATAGAAAAAGCCCAACAGGTACAAGCAACTTACTTCCGATAAAAATTAATGAGGTAAGGGAACTAAAAAAGCGGAATACACTTTATTGGTGACGCAGTCTTTTTTTGTTTTCTTATACAAATCAAGATATTATCGAAAAAACGTGATTGAACAGCTGATGTTAGGATGATTCAACCGCTCGCCGCATAGGCGGTCACACGATCGGGTTTTTGGCCGTGATGCATCTCAATAGTAATGCTTTGCTCGTAGTCATTCATGGCTAAAGAAAGTTGTGGCTGCGCCATGGCGGGTGCATTTGGCTCATCGCCACGCACTGCGGTACTGACGTTATTTGGGTAAGTAGACCATTGGTAACGCTCATCGATGTTGCCTGTGCTTTCATCGGTAATGATAAAATAATCATAACCTGCAGCACGAGTCAGTTGGGCTGCGCGTCGGCGTAAGTAGCTTTGTACGGTTTTTTCAGAGGTTTGCGCATTGGCGCGATAGGTGATCTTATAGCTGTGGGGGGATAGCTGTTGACTGCGATAGCCACCGTCGCCTTGGTCGGCATGATAAGTGGTGGAACAAGCACTTAGCAGGCTTAGCAAACAGCCGAAGATGCAGTAATGAATAGGCCCTAGCTGTTTCATCGTCGATTAGGTTTTCTATGTCGTCTTTAAATTAACTATGGTACCATGACAGGTTTGTTATGCAAGACATCAAAAACCATGAATGCCTCTCATAAGACCGCCAATTCTCACGATGTGAAGACTTTTCAGGGAATGTTATTAACCCTGCAAGATTATTGGGCTCGCCAAGGTTGCGCTATTATGCAGCCTTTAGATATGGAGGTGGGCGCGGGTACTTTTCATCCAGCGACCTTTCTGAGGGCCATTGGCCCTGAGCCTTGGGCGTGTGCTTATGTACAGCCAAGCCGCCGTCCCGCCGATGGCCGTTATGGGGAAAATCCTAATCGCTGTCAGCACTTTTATCAATATCAGGTGGCTATTAAACCTTCGCCGTTAGCAATACAGTCTTTGTATGTAGATTCATTACGTGCATTAGGCTTGGACCCGTTAACCCATGATATTCGTTTTGTAGAAGATAATTGGGAATCACCAACCTTAGGCGCCTTTGGGTTAGGTTGGGAGGTGTGGCTTAATGGTATGGAAATCACCCAGTTTACTTATTTTCAGCAAGTGGGTGGCTTGGCGTGCCGCCCGGTGATGGGTGAAATCACCTATGGCTTGGAGCGCATCGCTTTATATCTGCAGGAAAAAGAAAGCTTTTATGATTTGGTATGGGCAGAAGGGCCCTTAGGGCGTATTAGCTATGCTGATGTTTTTCATCAAAATGAAGTGGAAATGTCAGCTTACAATTTTGAGCACGCCGATGTACCTTGGTTATTTAAGGAATTTGATAATTATGAAGCCCAAAGTCAACGGCTGTTGGCAGAAAATTTGTCGTTGCCGGCTTATGAAATGATGCTAAAAACCTCCCATGTGTTTAATTTATTAGATGCGCGCCATGCCATTTCTGTCACCGAGCGCCAAGGCTATATTTTACGGGTGCGTGCCTTATCACGTGCCATTGCTGAGGCTTATTATGCTTCTCGTGAAGCATTGGGATTTCCTATGTTGGGAGGAGATGCGTAATGGAAAAGCGAGATTTATTATTTGAAATTGGGACGGAAGAATTGCCGGCTGTTGCCTTGCCTCCTGTGGCACAGGCTTTTTTTCAGCAGCTTGAAGAAACCTTTATAAAAGCAGCAATACCTTACAATACAGAGCAAAGTCGTCTTTTTTATACGCCACGACGTTTGGCGGTGTTATTGCGTGATGTGCCGGTGGCGCAAGCCGATGTTATTGTTAACCGCCAAGGCCCAGCCCTTGCCATTGCTAAAACACCCGATGGCAGTCCGTCCAAAGCAGCCTTAGGTTTTGCAAAATCTTGCGGTGTGGAATACAGTGCGCTGTCTGAATCAGCAACTCATCTTGTTTATCAAGGCCTGCAACCTGGCCGGGCCAGCGTGGATTTATTGCCCGAGCTTTTACAACGTGTTATTCAGCAGTTGCCATTGCCAAAGTCTATGCGTTGGTCCGATAAACCTTATAGCTTTATGCGTCCTGTGCACTGGATGTTATTCTTGTTTGGGCAAGAGATTGTGCCGATGGAACTTTTGGGCGTGCAATCTGACAATAAGACCTATGGTCACCGTTTTCATTGTCCGGAAGCTATTGTTGTTGAGTGTCCCACGGATTATGAAAAGCAGTTGCACGATGCTTTTGTCATTGTCGACCCTAAGGCCCGCGCCGAACGTATTACCCAAGGTGCACGCAGTTTAGCTAAAACTGTGCAGGGTACCCCCATACTTCCAGCTATGTTGTGTGATGAAATTGTGTGTATCACAGAGTGGCCAGTGCCTTTGTGCGGGGCTTTTGATGCAGACTTTTTGTCTGTGCCCAAAGAAAGCATTATTTCAGCCTTGCAGAGCCATCAAAAATGTTTTGCGCTTGAGGATAAGAAAGGTGCTTTGTTGCCTTATTTTATCACCATCAGCAACATTGAAAGCCGTGATGCTGCACAAGTTATTGCTGGCAATGAGCGTGTGGTGCGCGCACGCTTGAGTGATGCGGTTTTCTTTTTTGAACAAGATAAACAGCAGGCATTAGCCGAACGGATACCGGCATTGCAATCTGTGATTTATCAGAAAAAACTAGGTACTTTATGGGATAAAATAGAGCGCATGGCTTATTTGGCTTCGCCCATTGCGAAAGCACTGAATGGCAACCAAGCGGCTGTTCATCGCGCCGTACAACTGTGTAAAACAGATTTATTGACCGATATGGTGGGTGAGTTTCCCACCTTGCAGGGCATCATGGGTTATTATTATGCCTTGCATGACGGGGAATCTGAAGATGTTGCCGAGGCAATTAAAGCACACTATTTACCGCAAAGCGCCGACGGTGTTCTGCCCTCGAATTTAACCGGTGTTTGCGTGGCATTAGCCGATAGAATAGATCACCTGGTGAGTATCTTTTCCATTGGTAAAGCCCCGACGGGAGATAAAGACCCCTTTGCCTTGCGGCGGGCGGCGCTAGGGATTTTACGTTTATTGGTAGAAGGCGGTTATGCCTTGAATTTATATGAATTGTTAACGCTGGCTGTTGCTCATTGTTTTGGCAATCAAGCAAACGAGACACTGCTGCAACAGCTGTGGACTTTTTTTGTAGAGCGACAAAAAGCGTGGTATTTGGATAAGGGGGTTAAAGCGGATACCTTTGCCGCTGTCTTGGCGCGTGCACCACAGCAACCCTTGGACTTCCAGCGACGCTTAGACGCGGTAGAGCGTTTTCGGTTATTGCCCGAAGCTAAGGCTTTAGGTGCCGCGAATAAGCGTGTGCGTAACTTATTGGCAAAACAAAAACAAACCGTGGTATTGGATGGCTATGTCGAATCATTATTACAAGAGTCTGCTGAAAAGCAATTGGCATCATGCTTTGAAACGCAGAAAGCGCAGGTGTTACCTTTCATGGAAAAACAAGCTTATGAGGCTATGTTAACAAGCTTGGCCAGTTTGCAAGGGCCCTTGGATGACTTTTTCGAACAGGTGATGGTCATGTGCGAGGATGAAACATTAAGGAAAAATCGGATGGGATTATTAGCTTGTGTTTATCATTTATTTTTAAATGTCGCTGACATCTCACTGTTGCAAGGATAAACAGGTTATGATTCGCAATATTATATTGGACCGAGATGGGGTGATAAATCAAGACTCGGCGCATTACATCAAATCGCCTGAAGAATGGATCCCTATTCCTGGCAGTTTGGAGGCTATCGCCAAGCTTAATCACAAAGGCTATCGCGTATTTATTGCTACCAATCAGTCGGGTATTGCGAGGGGTTATTTTAGCGTAGAAACCCTGTCTGCCATTCATGCTAAATTAGAGGCAGCTTTGGCGGCTCATCAAGGGCATGTTGATGGTATTTTCTTTTGCCCTCATGGGCCTGATGATAATTGCCATTGTAGAAAGCCGCGACCAGGGTTGCTGTTTGATATTGCTAACCAAATGGGAATAGACCTTGCCGAAAGCATCATGATAGGCGATTCATTGCGCGATATAGAAGCAGGCCTTGCTGCGCGTTGTCAGACGGTATTAGTGAAAACGGGTAAAGGTGAAAAGACGTTGGCGCAAGGGAAAAAAGGCTTAGAGCAAACTGAGATATTTGCTAGTTTAGCGCAGTATGTTGATACCTTCAGACGTTTGGAAGGGGTATGATGGGGCATCTATCACAGCTATTTGATATTGTTATGCATATGGATGTTTATTTACAGTCTATGTTTCAACAGTATGGTGCTTGGAGTTATGCTATTTTGTTTCTGATTATATTTTTAGAAACAGGTCTTGTGGTGACGCCTTTTTTACCGGGAGACTCTTTACTATTTGCCGCGGGTTCTTTAGTCGCGCTGAGTGGTTTGAACATTCATCTTTTAGCGCTGTTGCTGTTTATTGCTGCCGTAGCGGGTGATGCCGTTAATTATTGGATAGGGCACTACATTGGGCCGCGCGTGTTTAACCGGCAGTCTTCACGTTTGTTGAATCCCGCTCATTTGCACCGTGCCCATGATTTTTATGAAAAACATGGTGCGAATGCCATTATTTTGGCACGTTTTATTCCTATTATCCGCACCTTTGCCCCTTTTGTGGCGGGCATGGCCAGAATGTCCTATGTGAGATTTTCGCTTTACAATGTGATGGGGGCTTTTCTATGGATTGGTTTGTTACTGTATAGTAGTTATTATTTTGGCCGTATTCCTCTCATCAAAGAGAACTTTAGTGTTGTGATATTGTGTATTATTGTTGTGTCTTTATTGCCGCCGATTATTGAATATTATCGCTGTAAAGGAGAAAAAAGCGACCGTGGAATATAATGCAGAAAAATACAAATATTGGCAAATTACTCCTTTCATTTGCCTAAATCTAGTGGCCATCATGGCTATTGCGAATTGGGCTATTTTTCCATTACGTATTGTTTGGATTCGTATTGATGCCACCTCCTTTGAAGTATTACACCGCCTTTTGCTTAATACCTCTTTGCTACAGCGATTTATTCTGGCGCTACCCGAGTGGTTTTTGTCGCTTATTGTATTTATTTTACTACTTTTTCCGATGTTGATATCGCGTGGGATTTTTTCGTCCTATAACTTTAGACAGCGCAGTATGGCCGTGCTGCTATTCTTGCTAAGCTCTATTTTAGCCTGGGGCTTTATGAGTGAAGTTTTGGCATTGCAACATATGACACCGATGACTTTTATTGATAAAGGTAAATTGAGCTCTGAAATGATGTTACATTTACAAATGTTGTCTTCTCATTTTTCCTATTTATCCAGTAAGTTTTTAGTCTTTCAATTATTTTGGAATATCTATGCCTTGCTGCAAAGGAAGCTGTGCTGGAGTGTTTATGGCCTGGCATTACTATTATTGTATTGTCTTCCCAATTTAGCCGTAGGGAATATGTGGCTCAGTGACGTGTGTATTTCTGTATTTGCGACTGCGTTGTTAGGCTATGCCTGGACCATGTTGACGCCACTATTTGTTCGGTTGGTGGGTGAGGAAAAAGCGTTATGCTAGCTGTTGAATCTCATTTGTTAGTGGTAGATGATGATCCTGAAATAGGCGTATTGTTGCAGCAATATTTCGAAAAGCATGGTTTTGCTGTGAGCGTTGCTAAAGATGCTCAAGCCATGGCTACTATTTTGTCACAAGATAATGCAGTGGATTTAATCTTGTTAGATATGATGATGCCTGGGGAAAATGGTTTACAAGTCTGTAAAAAGATGCGTGGCATCTCAGAAACGCCTATTATCATGCTAACTGCCATTGATGATGAGGCGCAGCGCATTACTGCATTGGAGTTGGGGGCCGATGATTATGTCACTAAGCCCTTCAGCCCGCCTGAATTATTAGCGCGCGTGAAAGCTGTTTTGCGTCGTGTGCAAGGTGACGTGCTTGCTGCCAAAGAATCTCCCAAGGAAGCCCTGTTTTTTTTGGGTTGGTATGTCGATCAGGCGCGTCGCCGCTTACATTCACCTGAAGGCGTGTTAGTGTCTTTGAGCACGGGAGAATATGATTTGCTCATGGCGTTCTTAGCGTACCCACAAAAGGTGTTAAGTCGTGAGAAATTAATGCAATTGACCAAATCACGTCAGCTTGGCTTATTTGATAGAGCC
Source organism: Gammaproteobacteria bacterium (assembly GCA_965230455.1). Classification (GTDB taxonomy): domain Bacteria; phylum Pseudomonadota; class Gammaproteobacteria; order CBDDKY01; family CBDDKY01; genus CBDDKY01. The sequence continues at coordinate 5,359 of CBDDKY010000003.1, read as the reverse complement.
ATGGATGTGCAGGTCAGCCGCTTGCGTCGCAAGATAGAAAATGACCCTAAGAACCCAAAAATCATTATGACAGTACGGGGTGGGGGATATCAGTTCATGGCATCAGTGACACAGAATGTTAGTGTCTAAAAGGCATTGTGCCTCATGAAAATTTTTCAATTATTTGATGGCCTTGGCCGCCGCACCTTTTTATTATTGCTGCTGGGCTTTTTGGCCATACAAGCTGTAGGCTTAATGGGCATTTATTCGGGCTATTTGGTTTTGCAGCATCGTGCCGCGGTACGTTTCCGTGTGGCCAACCAAGTGATTAAGCTCGCCGCATTAAGCCGAGAAGTGTCGAGCAAAGACTTACGCCGGCTTGTAGCCGGTATTAACAGCCCGAGTTTTAAAGCAACCTTGGCTCGCGCCCCCGTGACAGATAGTGAACCCATTAACTCTCCGAAAGCTGCTAATATTCGCAAAGCCGTTAAAGAAGTTGCTCATCACCCGAATAGCCAGTTAGCGTTAAGCCTTCCCAATGGATTGTGGCTTAATATCCAGGCGCGCAAACTGCGGACGCGCAGCCTTTTGGTGGTTGTTTATATCATCGCCGCTTTATTCATGCTATTAGGCTCCATTTTTCTTTGTTTGTGGGCAGTTAATCGCTTAGCGCGTCCACTACGGCATATTTCACAAGCCGCCCAACGTCTAACGCAAGATGTAAATGCTGATCCCATCACTGAGAAAAGTCCTAAAGACTTACAGAATGTCTCGCAGACTTTTAATCATATGCAGCGGAAGATAAAACAGCTATTACATGATAGAACGCGGATGCTAGCGGCTATTTCTCATGATTTGCGTACACCTCTGACACGCATTCAATTACGCATGAGTTTTCTGCAAAAAAATGATGTATTAGCTAAAATAGCACAAGACTTAGCGGAAATGCAGACCATGCTGACATCAACATTAGCGTTTGCGCGGGATGACTTTCTGCGCGAGCCTGTAGAGTCTTTTGACTTAATTGCATTACTCGAGAGTCTTTGTGATGACATGATGGATTTGGGGTTTCCGGTGAGCTATGACATTCAAGCACAACACTTAACCTTTCAAGGGCGTCTATTGGCACTTAAGCGCGCCTTTAGTAATCTATTAGATAATGCCATGAAATACGGTAAATGTGCAAAACTTACATGTTGTGTTCATGCTAGCAGGGCCGAGATTATTATCGAAGATAAAGGCCCCGGGATTCCTGAGACACAGCTTGAGAAAGTATTTGAACCCTTTTATCGCGTGGATGATTCCCGTTCGCCAGAAAAAGGCGGGACAGGCCTTGGTTTGGCTGTGGCCCAAGAGATTATTCATGCTCATGATGGCCGAGTTGTATTAAAGAACAAGGCAGACAAAGGGTTACAAGTACAGGTTCGTTTGTCGCGAGAGACATTATCCTAAAATCCTCAGTTGAAGGCTAAATAGGTTGCAATTTTCCCTATTTGTGGTATGCTTTATGGTATGACTAAAGGTATTACTTATAAAGATGCTAGGTGAGGTGCATTATGCCGACACAAAAAATATCCATTTCTTTGTCTGGGCATCAATATAGATTTCTGGAAGAGTATCAGTTGGAGCATCATTGTAAAACGCGATCAGAGGTTATTAGAAAGGCTCTTCATTTGTTACAGCAAATACAGCTTGAGTCTTATTATGAAGATGCGAATCAAGAAATAGATAGCGATTTTGAAGTTACCTCTTTGGATGGAATTGAAGAAAATGAAACGTGGTGAGATTTATTTTGCTGATTTGGATCCAACTATCGGGGCAGAGATCAAAAAAAAACGTCCAGTGCTTATTGTTAGTAATAATGCTAATAATAAAAAGGCGCAAACAGTTACGGCGATCCCAATAACCTCAAATATAAAAAAAGTATATCCTTTTGAAGTTCTTCTTGAGGTCAAAGATTCTGGGCTATCAAAGCCGTCTAAAGCTCAGTGCCATCAAATAAGAACAGTTTCTAAAATCAGAATACAGGATCGAAGAGTTGGGGTTGTTAGTGAGAGTGTAATGTCACGGCTCGGTTCAGCTATAAAGCTTCACTTAGATATTCTATAAAATTACAGCAATTCCCAGCGGGCATTACTGAAAATTCATCATGTTTTATCTTTATTTTTTAATTAAACTCAGGTTGATTTATGCCATATTAGAGTGTATACTTTACGTATATACACTATTGGGGGTCTAGTATGATAAGGACAACAAAAGTATTCAAATCTGGCAATTCCCAAGCTGTCAGGCTGCCCGTTGGCTTTCAGTTAGATACCGATGAGGTTGAAATTTTTAGACGCAATGACGAGATTGTATTGCGGGAAAAATCTCATGATCTATCTAGAGCCTTTAAGTTGCTAACACAACTACCTGATGATTGTTTTAGTGATGAACGAGAAGACCTGCCACCACAAGAAAGGGATTTCGAGTGAAATTAACCTATTTGCTGGATACCAATATTTGTATCTACATCGCAAAGCAAAAACCCGTCAGCGTACTTAAAAAGTTCGAGCAATTGGCCGTTGGCACCGTCGGTATGTCAACCATTACCTATGGCGAGCTTATTTATGGTGCGCAAAAAAGTCATTACTCAGAACGAGCAATGACGGCTCTTGAAGAACTAACCAGTTTAATTCCGCCTCTACCACTACCAACAGATACTGCAAAATTTTATGGCATTGCTAGACAACAATTGCAGCAGCAAGGAAATATTATTGGCAACAATGATCTATGGATTGCAGCTCATGCTTTAGCTATGGATTTAATTGTTGTAACCAATAATACTCGCGAATTTTCTCGTGTGGATAAACTAACTTTTGAAAACTGGGTACAAGAATAATCCTAAATTCCGCAGTTGAAATCGTCGCGAGGCTGACTAAGTCGCTGAAGATAAAGAATTTTTTTCCATCTTTTTTGTGAAAGCGTATCACCCATACGGTGAATAAAAAAGATGGAAAAAAATCCTTTAGATTCGGTGAGTTAGGCGGCCGCAGTAGATTTCAACTGCGGAATTTAGGATAATAATGCATATGCCCTTACCCATAAAAGCCAGCCATTCCCGCAAGATGATTGCGAAAAATATTCACCAAACTACTTGCAACCTGTTGATATTTATGGTTATTTAAGGCCAGCGGGCATTGCTGATCAACCCTCAGTTATCTAAACCCGCTTCTTACAATACATTCTCTTATTTTATTAAGCACAATCCATAACATCCTTGCCAGAATGTCAGGAATGAGTAATTACCATGGACTACTTGATAAGGTTCAAATATATGTTATACTTGTATAGTGCAGGATATACCTGTATATAAGGAAGAGATCAGGGATGGAAAAGGCTGGGAGTGGAGTTGCAGATGTTAGCAATTAGATTACCGAATGAGATTGAAAAAAGGCTTGAAAATTTAGCAAAAAAAAACAGGTAGAACAAAGACTTATTACGTTAGAGAGGCTGTAGTAAGCCATCTGGAAGAATTAGAGGATATCTACTTGTCTTTGAACCGGCTAGAGAAACCAGCAAAACGCTGGTCATTAAATGATTTGGAGAATGACATTGACCTATCTTCAAGTTGCATCTCAATACCAAACTAATCTATGCAAAAAAACAAGTTTACAAGCGCACCACCATTTATTGCTCTTACTATTTTCATCTCTATAACGACACCGCTTCCTAAAAATAATTTATTCCTCAACCCAACCCTTTCTGTATTTTTATCTCTTATAGTAGTAGCAGAACAGAAAATTGGATTTTGATCAACTTGTAAGCGAATGCCTCAACGGGAACCCGAATGCTCGAAAACAGCTCTATGAGCAGTTTGCAAGGCAGATGTATACCGTTTGTATGCGCTATGCTCGGAATAAGGAAGATGCTAATGATATTTTTCATCAAAGTTTTCTGAATATCTATGAGAAACTACATCAACTTAAAAATCCGAAATCCTTGCCTGGTTGGATCAAAAGTATTTTTGTTAATACATCGTTGGCCTACAGCCGCAAAAATTATAAAATTCAGGATCTAACTGAATCGATCGCTGACAATGAAGAATGGACCACTGATATGAATACAGTCCTTAGCAAAATGGCTCTCGATGAGCTTACAGCACTTATTCAACAACTCCCAGAGCAATACAAGCGTGTATTCAACCTATATATCATTGACGGATTTAGTCATAAGGTAATTGCCAATAAACTAGAAATATCTATTGGAACTTCGAAATCAAACCTGCATGATGCAAGAAAAATCTTACAGGGTAAAATAATAGCAACTAGAGGAGTTAATAAATGAGTAAGGAACATTCACATATAGACTTTGATCGTACCCTTCGAGATAAATTCGAGGACGCTGAGACTCCTACTACTCAAAATAATTGGGAGAAGTTAGAAAAGAATTTGCAAGAAACAAACCAGCCGTTTGACTCCATATTTAGAAACCGTTTTGCAGAAGAGACACTGCCACTAGACAGCCCTACTCCTGACTTTATTCAGCCAACAGATTCCAAGAATCCGAAAACTAATAAAAGGTGGAACTGGCTCTTATGGTTACTATTGAGTACTCTGATCCCAATTGTAGCTTATAACTTCCTGAAAAAACCAAGTAGTCGAAAAGGGAGCTCAATGGTCACAAAAGAAATAGCACGCAAGGAAAAATCTAAAAAGTTGAACAAACAAGTAACACTCCGGAATACGCGAATAGGCTAGAGGAAAACAATAGCACAACCGGTACTACAACGGACCAACTATTAAGACCCCGGCCCGTTGTAAAAAAGCAAGGTTTTACCAAAATAGGCATACGAAGTACTACAAAAAGAAGCATCAACCAATTAACGAATTTAAAACCTAAAGACATACTTCCTCCTTCAAAAGCGTTCATTATAGCTCCGAATAATGAGCGAAACAAAAATCGTCGGAAAACAAAACTCATAGGACATCAAGGATAAGCCATAACAAAATCGAGGAGCCTAATAATCTCAGCGGCAAAAAAACCTTCGCGATTACAAAACACCTCAGACAAGAGATGGAAATGCCCAGTTAAAAGAACCGTCAAGAAACAAAATAGAGTTGGAAAAACGATCGAAACAGCGAAGTAAAATCGAGCCTAAAACGAGTTCAGGCACTAAAAACTCTCCATTAGCCAATGGAAATATAGGTACAAGCGATCAAAAAAGGATCCCTCGATTACTATCTAAAAAGAAAGGCGCAAGAAAATAAAGAGGCTAAGAAAAAAGGTTCTACATTAAACACGAAGCCAAAAGAAATTACGGATGCCTTGGTTACAAAGTCTTCGTCTTCTGAGAAAACCTCTGATGAACAGCTCACAACAATAGATCCCACCAAACAAA
>CBDDKY010000002.1:0-854328 GCA_965230455.1 Gammaproteobacteria bacterium | reverse complement strand
CACCGATGATACTGCCACCACCGATGAAGACACGGCGGTTAATATTGATGTCTTAGCCAACGATACAGACGTGGATAGCACGGCGCTGACGGTGACGAGCGTGGGTAGTCCTACCGGTGGGCTTGCCTCAGTAAATACCAGCACCAACACGGTAGATTACGATCCTAACGGTGCCTTTGAAAGTTTGAATGTGGGTGAGACTGCCAGCGACACCTTTACCTACACGGTCACCGATGAAGACGGTGGCACCAGCACCGCCAATGTGACGGTGACCATCACCGGAGTGAATGATGCACCGACATTGTTGGATGATACCGCCACCACCGATGAAGACACGGCAGTTAATATTGATGTTTTGGCCAACGATACAGACGTGGATAGCACCAGCCTAACCCTCATTAACACAGGCCCCACCACGGGCGGCGGCACAGCCACCATTAATACCAGCACTAACACGGTGGATTACGATCCTAACGGTGCCTTTGAAAGTTTGAATGTGGGCGAGACCGCCAGCGACACGTTTACCTATACAGTTACCGATGAAGACGGTGGCACCAGCACCGCCAATGTGACGGTGACCATCACCGGGGTGAATGATGCACCGAACCTCACCGATGATACTGCCACCACCGATGAAGACACAGCGGTTAATATTGATGTCTTAGCCAACGATACAGACGTGGATAGCACGGCGCTGACGGTGACGAGCGTGGGTAGTCCTACCGGTGGGCTTGCCTCAGTAAATACCAGCACCAACACGGTAGATTACGATCCTAACGGTGCCTTTGAAAGTTTGAACGTGGGCGAGACCGCCAGCGACACCTTTACCTACACAGTCACCGATGAAGACGGTGGCACCAGCACCGCCAATGTGACGGTGACCATCACCGGGGTGAACGATGCGCCTGTAGCGGGTGACGATAGCGCCACCACCGATGAAGATACAGCGGTTAATATTGATGTCTTAGCCAACGATACGGACGTGGATAGCACCAGCCTAACCCTCATTAACACCGGCCCCACCACGGGCGGCGGCGCGGCCAGCATTAATACGACGACCAACACGGTGGATTACGATCCTAACGGTGCCTTTGAAAGTTTGAACGTGGGTGAAACAGCCAGCGACACCTTTACCTACACAGTTACCGATGAAGATGGTGGCACCAGCACCGCCAATGTGACGGTGACCATCACCGGGGTGAATGATGCACCGACATTGTTGGATGATACTGCCACCACCGATGAAGATACAGCGGTTAATATTGATGTCTTGGCCAACGATACGGACGTGGATAGCACCAGCCTAACCCTCATTAACACAGGCCCCACCACGGGCGGCGGTACAGCCACCATTAATACCAGCACTAACACGGTAGATTACGATCCTAACGGTGCCTTTGAAAGTTTGAATGTGGGTGAGACTGCCAGCGACACCTTTACCTACACGGTCACCGATGAAGACGGTGGCACCAGCACCGCCAATGTGACGGTGACCATCACCGGAGTGAATGATGCACCGACATTGTTGGATGATACCGCCACCACCGATGAAGACACGGCAGTTAATATTGATGTTTTGGCCAACGATACAGACGTGGATAGCACCAGCCTAACCCTCATTAACACCGGCCCTACCACGGGCGGCGGCACAGCCACCATTAATACCAGCACTAACACGGTAGATTACGATCCTAATGGTGCCTTTGAAAGTTTGAACGTGGGCGAGACAGCCAGCGACACCTTTACCTACACAGTTACCGATGAAGACGGTGGCACCAGCACCGCCAATGTGACGGTGACCATCACCGGGGTGAATGATGCACCGACATTGTTGGATGATACCGCCACCACCGATGAAGACACGGCGGTTAATATTGATGTCTTGGCCAACGATACAGACGTGGATAGCACCAGCCTAACCCTCATTAACACCGGCCTCACCACGGGCGGCGGCGCGACCAGCATCAATACGACGACCAATACGGTAGATTACGATCCTAACGGTGCCTTTGAAAGTTTGAACGTAGGCGAGACAGCCAGCGACACCTTTACCTACACAGTCACCGATGAAGACGGTGGCACCAGCACCGCCAATGTGACGGTGACCATCACCGGGGTGAACGATGCGCCTGTAGCGGGTGACGATAGCGCCACCACCGATGAAGACACGGCGGTTAATATTGATGTTTTGGCCAACGATACAGACGTGGATAGCACCAGCCTAACCCTCATTAACACCGGCGCCACCACGGGCGGCGGCACGGCCAGCATCAATACGACGACCAACACGGTGGATTACGATCCTAACGGTGCCTTTGAAAGTTTGAACGTGGGTGAAACAGCCAGCGACACCTTTACCTACACAGTCACCGATGAAGACGGTGGCACCAGCACCGCTAATGTGACGGTGACCATCACCGGGGTGAATGATGCACCGACATTGTTGGATGATACTGCCACCACCGATGAAGACACGGCGGTTAATATTGATGTCTTGGCCAACGATACGGACGTGGATAGCACCAGCCTAACCCTCATTAACACAGGCCCCACCACGGGCGGCGGCACAGCCAGCATTAATACGACGACCAATACGGTAGATTACGATCCTAATGGTACCTTTGAAAGTTTGAACGTGGGTGAGACCGCCAGCGACACCTTTACCTACACAGTCACCGATGAAGACGGTGGCACCAGCACCGCCAATGTGACGGTGACCATCACCGGAGTGAATGATGCACCGACATTGTTGGATGATACCGCCACCACCGATGAAGACACGGCGGTTAATATTGATGTCTTGGCCAACGATACGGACGTGGATAGCACCAGCCTAACCCTCATTAACACCGGCCCCACCACGGGCGGCGGCACAGCCACGATTAATACCAGCACTAACACGGTGGATTACGATCCTAACGGTGCCTTTGAAAGTTTGAACGTGGGTGAAACAGCCAGCGACACCTTTACCTACACAGTCACCGATGAAGACGGTGGCACCAGCACCGCCAATGTGACGGTGACCATCAGCGGGGTGAATGATGCACCGAACCTCACCGATGATACCGCCACCACCGATGAAGACACGGCGGTTAATATTGATGTCTTGGCCAACGATACAGACGTGGATAGCACCAGCCTAACCCTCATTAACACAGGCGCCACCACGGGCGGCGGTACAGCCACGATTAATACCAGCACTAACACGGTGGATTACGATCCTAACGGTGCCTTTGAAAGTTTGAATGTGGGTGAGACCGCCAGCGACACCTTTACCTACACAGTCACCGATGAAGACGGTGGCACCAGCACCGCCAATGTGACGGTGACCATCACCGGAGTGAACGATGCGCCTGTAGCAGCCGATGATACCGCCACCACCGATGAAGATACAGCGGTTAATATTGATGTTTTGAGCAATGACTTTGATCCTGATTCGTTACTTTCAATCTCAGCTGTTAATAGTACGGGTACGTTGGGTAGTGTGGTCATTAATACGACAACAAATACGATTGATTATGATCCTAATGGTGCTTTTGATACATTAATAGCAGGTTTTACTGCAACCGACACTTTTACCTATACGGCAAGCGATGGCACTTTAACAGATGATGCGACGGTTATTGTTACGATAACAGGTCTTAATGAAGCTCCTGTTATTGATTTAAATGATAGCGATACAACAGCCTCCGACTTTAATGTGGCTTACACGGCACGTACCGGTGAAGGCATTTTAAGCGACTCCGATTTAAGCGTGGTAGACCCAGATAGTAATATTGCATCTGCTACGATTACTATCACCAATATTCAAGATGCTGGGAATGAGTTTTTATCCCTATTAAATCCCACTGTATTAGGTGGTACAGGTATTACAAGCAGCTATAGTACTAGCACAGGTGTTTTAACGTTAACAGGGACAAATACTCCGCTTATTTACCAAGCTGTTTTATCGCAAGTGGCTTATGAAAATAATGCAACTTCACCAGAATTTGATACCTTAAGGGTAATTACCTTTACCATCACAGATACAGCTGCAAATGTAAGTAATACGGCAACGGCTTATGTCAATATGGGGTTCACAATTCCTGGTTTGGCGGCAGGCGATGAATCAGGTAATGCTGTTGCTATTGTGGGTGATGTAAATGGTGACGGTTATGCGGACTATGCCATAGGTGCTGCTAATGCTAATTCAACTGATGGTGAAACATATATTATCTTTGGTACCAGTAGTGGTTACAACAATAGCTTTGATTTAAACACACTTAATGGTGCTAATGGCTTTGTACTGCAGGGTAATAATAGCCAAGATTTGGGGACGCAGGTTAATACGGCGGGTGATATTAACGGTGATGGTTTTGATGACATTATTGTTTCTGGTGCGACAACAGTTTTAGCCGACACTGATTTTGTCATTTTTGGTCAATCAACAGCCTTTGCTGCCACTATTGATGTATCTACTTTGAGTGGTACAGATGGTTTTGCTATGAATACAGGTTCTATACCTAATGGCGAATCGGTGGGTTATATTGATGATTTTAATGGCGATGGTTTAGCGGATATGGTGGTTGGTAGTGACACCGGTTTCCCAGTGCATGTTATCTATGGTTCAACGAACACTTTTGGGGCGTCTATTGATTTAACAAGTTTAACAGGTACCCAGGGGTTTACTATCACGAGTGGTGCAACGGGAAGTACGTTGGGTGTTCATGTTAATAATGCAGGTGATTTTAACGGTGATGGTTTTGCTGACTTGATTATAGCAGATAGAGAGTTTGATGTTGGAGGCGATGTTAGCGGTCGCGCTTATGTTTTATATGGCAGTTCAACAGGTTTTACTGGCACGATTGATATTGCAACGTTAACCGCAACTGATGCTTTAATTTTGGATGGTTTAGCTGTAGGTGATGCTGCTAATAAACTAGATGTACATGGCGCGGGCGATATTAATGGTGATGGTGTTGATGATGTTTTAGTGGGTGTTCCAAGCAGCGATACCAGCTTTAATGATGCCGGTGCTGTTTATGTTGTCTACGGTCAAACAACAACGCAGTTAGGCAGTTTGGATTTAACCGCGCTTAATGGCACCAATGGTTTCATTATCGTAGGTGATGCTTTATTGGATTCGGCGGGTACCAGTGTCAGCAGCATTGGTGATTTTAATGGCGATGGCTATGCTGATATCATTGTTGGTGTTCCTGGTGAAGATACAGGCACCTCCGATGATGGTGCGGCTTATATCATTTTTGGTACGTCCAATGGTTTTGCGGCGACCTTTGATTTGGGTGACTTAAACGGCAGTAATGGCGTTAAAGTCTTGGGTAACGAAGATAACTTTACCAGTAGTAGTGGTTTTAATGCAGGTAATGCTGTAAGTGGCGGAGATGATATCAATGCTGATGGCTATGATGATGTGATTGTGGGCTCCTCCCAAACCTCTAATACAGCTGTTGATTCTGATGAAGGTGAAACCATCGTCATCTTTGGCCGTGCGCAAGAGAATATTAATTTCTTAGGTAGCTCCGCTGGTGAGACCTTAACGGGTACAGCGAGTAGCGAGCGCTTTGATGGTAAGGCGGGTAACGATACCATTAATGCAGGCGGTGGTGATGATATTATCGTCGGTGGTCTTGGTGATGATGTGATTGATGGTGGTGCAGGTGATGATATTATCTTAGCTGCAGGCGGCGATGATACCATTACTTATGATACCGCTGATGTAACTCGTATTGATGGGGGTAGTGGTGTTGATACCTTAACCTTTAATACTGTTGACGATTTAGATTTAACGGCGGTAAATGCGGTTGATTATTATAACCGCTATGAAAATATTGAAGTGATAGAGCTTAACGGCAATGGCGTTACGTTAACATTAACGGATACTGATTTACTACAACTTACTAATACGCCGCCTGATCAAACCAAAATGCCTACGGTGTCTGGTAACACCTTTGAACATTTATTACGAGTGAATGGTGATGCGACCGATACGGTTGCTACTAATACTGGCTGGACGTTCAACGGCATTGTTAATGTTGCTGGTGATGATTATCTTGAGTATCAGCAAGGTAATGCCGTTTTACAGGTACGGGGTACTATTAATACACCTAATCTGAATAATCCACCTGTTGCTGCTGACGATACGGCGACCACGGATGAACAAACTGCTGTTAACATTGATGTGTTAGCCAATGATGTCGATGTGGATAGTACAGCTTTGAGTATTGCCAGTGTGGGGGCAACAACAGGCGGTGGTATTGCAACGATAAATACCACAACCAATACCATCGATTATTCGCCTAATGGTAGTTTTGATACGCTAGGCGTAGGACAAACAGCAATAGATACATTTACCTATACGGTGAGTGATGGCTCATTAACAGATACGGCAACAGTGACGGTGACCATTACAGGTATAGCGGATCAAACGCCGCAGTTTGACCTCAATGAAGGCGATCCTACCAGCATTAATTATGCTATTGGATATACGCCGCGTAGTGGTATCGGCGTGTTGGGTGATGATTTAGCTTTAAGTACCTTTGCAGGTGCTCAGGTTGCCTCTGCGACTATTACATTAACAAATATTCAAGATGTAGGCAATGAGCTTCTTCAAGTGCGTAACACCGGCGTGTTAAGTGGTACAGGTGTTTCTACCAGTTATAATACGACGACCGGTGAGTTGACGTTAACAGGTAATAATACGGCCGCTGTCTATCGCGATATACTTGCAGAAGTTGGCTATCGGAATACAGCGTTGGCACCAGAATTTGGTACGTTGAGAGAAGTAACCTTTTCTGTCACAGATGTTAATGCTGAGGTGAGTGAGACAGCATATTCCTACGTTAACCTAGGCTTTAGCATCGAAGACTCCAGTGCTCGACTTGAGACAGGTGATAACCCTGAAGTGGGTTATGACGCGGCGATTTTGGGTGATATTAATGGAGATGGTTTTGATGATTATGCCTTAACCTCAAGCAATAGAAATAATGTTGATGGGGAAGTTTATGTTGTTTTTGGTAAAGCATCTGGCTACAACCACAGTTTTGATTTAAATACACTCAATGGGATTAATGGATTTACTTTGCAGGGGCCTTTCAGTGAAGACTCACAATTTGGTCGAAGCATTAGTAGTGCGGGCGATTTTGATGGCGATGGTTTTGATGACTTTATTATAAGCTCAGAGCCTGATTTGGCGGCTGATGTCACTGCTTATTTTGTCTATGGGCGCTCTACACCCTTCGCAGCAAGTATGAACATAGATAGCTTAAACGGCTCCGATGGTTTTGTGATTGAACTTGCTGAGGGTTTTGTCGGACATGTGGATGATTTGAATGGTGATGGTTTATCTGAAATTGTTGGTAGTAACTTTGTCATTTACGGTACTACCGATCCTGTTCCTTCGATAGTTGATATTCCCACCTTGGTTGGAACACCTGGCGTCGCTTTTAGTATTACCTCCAGTGAATTTGCTAGCAACTTCACGGGGGCAAACAACGGCGGCGACTTTAATGGTGATGGTTTTGGTGACTTACTGGTCGTGGATGGTTCTGGACTTAATCCTGGCGCCTATGTGCTCTATGGTCGCAGCACTGCTTATACGGGAACGGTGGATCTTTCTAGCTTAACGGCAACAGACGCCTTGAAAATAACCGGCTTTAACTCTGGCGATGCTGATGAACAAGAGGATGTGTATGCCGCAGGTGATATCAATGGCGATGGTATCGATGATATTATGGTGGGTTTTGGTGACTCTCAGATTGCTCGAGGTGGTGTTCATGTTATTTTTGGTCAGACTAATACAGCATTGGGTAGCTTTGATATTGCCAGTATCAATGGCAGTAACGGTTTTCTCATCCTAGGGGAAGATGGTCAAGATCAAGCCGGTAGCAGTGTCCATCATGCGGGTGACTTTAATGGGGATGGTTATTCAGATATCATTATTTCCGCTGCAGAACATGGAACACCTGATCCTCGGTCAGGCGCTGCATATATTGTTTTTGGGAATCCTAATGGTTTTTCTGCTACGTTAGATTTGGATGCGCTTAACGGTACCAATGGGTTTCGAATTCTTGGTATCGATAATTTAACTAATGACGTGGTAAACCGAGAACACGATGGTGTAAGTAGTGGTGATATCAATGGTGATGGTTTTGATGATGTTATCATTGCCTCAGGCGATGTTTCTAATACCGCGCAATATTCCGATGAAGGAGAAAGCCAAATCATTTTTGGACGGGCGCAAGTCCCCATTGATTTTACAGGTACAAGCTCAAGTGAAACGTTAAATGGGGTGTCGGGTAATGTGGATGAAACTTTTGATGCAAAATCAGGCAACGATACTATTAATGCGTTAGGTGGTAATGACTTATTGATTGGCGGTGTCGGAAATGACTCGTTATTTGGCGGTGAGGGAAATGATAGACTGATTGGTGGTACGGGTAGTGATTTTCTTGATGGGGATAGCGGAGACGATGTTATTATTGGCGGCGCGGGTTTTGATACCATCGTCTATGATGCCGCTGATGTAACACGGGTTGACGGGGGCAGTGGTGTTGATACGCTGACGTTTAATACCTCTGATGATTTAAATTTAACCGCGGTTAATGCCATTGACTACTATCATCGTTATGAAAACATTGAGGTGATAGAACTCAATGGACAGGGCGTTACTTTGACTTTAACGGATTTTGATTTAATTAAGCTCACCAATACCCCACCTGATCAGTCTGACATGCCCACGGCATCAGGGAATACTTTTGAACATTTATTACGTGTCAATGGTACCTCGAGCGACACGGTAATAACCAATAGTGGCTGGAGTTTTGTGGGTACTGTTACCGTTAGTGGTGATTTATATTTAGAATATCAACAAGGTCAGGCTCACTTGCAGGTAAGAGCAACGGTTAGTACGCCTAATCTCCCAGTTCCCGTTACACCACCGGAAGTTGATTTAAACGCGAGCAATACGACAACCACAGACTATAATGTGGCTTATATACCCGGTGCCAGCCTAGGTCTGCTGCGCGATAGCGATGCCGCCATCACCGATGCGCATAATGATATTAGCTCGTTGACGGTGACTATTACCAATATCCAAGACAGTGGTAACGAATTATTAAGTCTATCAAACCCCAGTGTTTTAGCAGGCACGGGCATCACAAGTAGTTATGATACCTCAACGGGTGTCCTGACTTTATCGGGGGAAAGCACCGCTGCTGTGTATACTGCTATTTTGCGCACCATTGCCTATGAAAATACGGCAACCTCGCCTACCTTTGATACGGTGAGGTCTATTAGCTTTGTTGTCACTGACCCAGCAGCAAATACCGGTAGTGCAACAGCTTATGTCAATATGGGTTTTAGTGTACCAGGTTTAGCGGTCGGTGATGAAACGGGTAACGCTGTTGCGATGATTGGCGACGTGAATGGGGATGGCTTTGCTGATTATGCCATTGGCGCACCTGATGTTAGTAGTGGCGCTGGTGAGGTTTATGTTGTTTTTGGTACGAGTAGTGGCGCTATCAGCAGTGTTGACTTGGGCAGTTTAAATGGTAGCAATGGTTTTAGGTTACTGGGTAATAATGGCCAAAATTTAGGCGAGCAAATCAATTTGTTGGGCGATATCAATGGGGATGGTTTGGATGATTTTATCGTCGCTGGGGCCAGAAGCGTATCTGAGGACTCTGATTACGTTATATTGGGTAAATCAACGGCTTTTGCAGCGACCATTGATGTTTCTGCCTTGACTGCGGCCGATGGCTTTGCCTTAAATGCAGGGACTGTTCCTAATGGAGCCTCTGTGGGATACATTGATGACACTAATGGAGACGGCTTGGCTGATATCGTGGTTGGCAGCGATACAACAGAACCCGTCTATGTGCTTTATGGGTCTACTAACTCCTTTGGTACATCGGTTAACTTAAGCACCTTAACTGCATCCGAGGGAATAGGCATCATCAATACGACCACAGGATCAACACATGGTATTAGTGTGAGCAATGCGGGGGATTTTAATGGGGATGGCTTTGCTGATTTATTGATTGCTGACACCGAGACAGCCGGTGATCAGAGCGGTCGCGCCTATATCCTTTTTGGTGCGGCTAGTGCACCTAGCATTGTAGATCTAGCCTTTTTGTCGAGTCCTAATTTAGTGGTCCTAGATGGTTTAACAGCAGGTGATGCTAGTCTATCTTTAGATGTAAGCAGTGCTGGCGATATTAATGGTGATGGGTTTGATGATATTATGTTTGCAGTGCCTGGTCGCAATGCATCGTTGACTGATAATGGAGCTGTTTATGTGCTTTTTGGAAGTACAAAAGCTGACACGGTTGCAACCATAGATCTTACGGGCTCTTTTCTTGGGTTTACAATTGTCGGTGATGAACAATTAGATAGTGGGGGTACAAGTATCAGCAACATAGGTGACTTCAATGGTGATGGTCACGACGATATTATCATTGGTGTACCCGGTGAAGATACGGCACAAACCGATGAGGGGGCTGCGTATATTATTTTTGGCCGTGCAGGTGGCTTTGCTTCGACCCTTGATTTAGGGAATTTAGATGGTCACAATGGCATTAAAGTGTTAGGCCAGGAAGACAGCTTTAGTAGCGGGGCTTTTAATGCTGGGATATCTGTTAGCGGCGGTGGTGACATCAATGGCGATGGGTTTGATGATGTTATTGTTGGTTCGCCAGGTACTTCCCATACGGCAACAGACTCTGATGAAGGCGCAAGCTTTGTTATTTTTGGTGCGCTGCAAGACCCCATTGACTTCTTAGGAGCGAGTAGCGGCGAAACCTTAGATGGCGTAGCTGGCAATAATGATGAAGTTTTTGATGGGCGAGGAGGAAACGATACGATTAATGCAGATGCTGGTAATGATATCCTCATTGGTGGTGAGGGTAATGACATACTCAGAGGTCAACAGGGCGATGATGTCTTAATTGGTGGTCTAGGTGATGATATTCTCATCGGTGGGGGGGGAAATGATATTTACATTGGCGGTGCAGGCGATGATATCTTGAGAGTTGCTCTTAATGATGTCACGCGAGTAGATGGTGGTTCGGGTGAAGATACGCTTGATATTAATGGCAGTGGCGTTACGTTTGACTTTGACAACTTTAATCAAAATGTCTTTACCAGTATTGAGCGTATTGATATCGATGGTAGCGGCGCTAATACATTGAACATTGGGTTGGAAGATGTATTGGATATCTCTGATGAATTGATTGAATCTGGCTTATCAGGCAATAGCCTAGTGATTGATGGTGGTACAGATGATACCATCACCAGCGCGGATACTTGGACCTCTGCAGGTACAGCATCAGTGGGCGGTGTAACCTATAATGAATACACCATCGGCAATGCAACGCTCTATGTTGACCCAGATATTAACCAAGCGGGTTTATAGTCTACGGTTGGTATGCTGGCAATTTCCAGCGGAAATGGCTGGTTGGGTTGTATAATCCTAAAATCCTCAGTTGAAATCGTCGCGAGGCCGACTTAGTTGCTGAAGATAAAGGACTTTTCTCGATGTTTTTTGTGAAAGCGTATCACCCATACGGTGAATAAAAAACATCGAGAAAAGTCCTTTAGATTCGGTGAGTTAGGCGGCCGCAGTCGATTTCAGCTGAGGATTTTAGGATAATATAGTATACGAACTATCCATAGGCCCTAATATGTCAGTAACCACCTTATCTTTTGCTCGCTTACGCCATTGTATTCCTGCTCGAAAAAAAGATACTCATAAATACGATTATGGCCACGTGCTTATCATTGGCGGTGCGCCAGGCATGTCTGGTGCTGTGCGTATGGCGGGCGAAGCCGCGCTACGCGTTGGGGCGGGAATCGTTTCTATTGCGACACATCCGGCTCATGCTAACAGCCTAAATTTAACCCGACCTGAATTAATAGCACGGGGTATAGAAAATATTGACGGCTTATTGCCATTGTTAGAAAAGGCTAGTGTGGTGGCTTTAGGCCCAGGCCTAGGACAAACGCCATGGTCGCAGCAATTATTTAAGCGTGTGTTGGATACCCCAAAACCGTTAATTGTAGATGCTGATGCATTGAATTTATTGGCGAGACAACCACGCATGAAAGAAAACTGGATCTTAACGCCTCATCTTGGTGAAGCCTTGCGGTTATTGGAAGGGGTTGATGGCGTTGCTCTTGGGGAAAGAATGCAAATGATAAAATTC
Source organism: Gammaproteobacteria bacterium (assembly GCA_965230455.1). Classification (GTDB taxonomy): domain Bacteria; phylum Pseudomonadota; class Gammaproteobacteria; order CBDDKY01; family CBDDKY01; genus CBDDKY01. Next base: position 842,128 of record CBDDKY010000002.1, on the reverse strand, counting down.
CTTCAAAAGCGCTATGATGGTATCATAGTGCTCAAAGGTTGTGGTACCTTATTAACCGATGGTAAACAAACTTTTCGGTGTCAGCAAGGGAATCCAGGCATGGCCTCGGCTGGCATGGGAGATGTACTCACGGGTGTGATAGCCGGTTTGCTTGCTCAAGGTTTAGATAATGTATTGGCCAGCAAGCTTGGCGTTGCTCTGCATGCGCGCGCCGGCGATTTGGCAGCTAAAGCGGGTATGCGTGGTCTTTTAGCCATGGATTTAATGCCTTACTTAAGAAAACTAATGCAGTGAAACTAACCAGAGAAATAACCGCAGAGCAACAAACCCAGGATTTGGCGAAAAGCTTAGCCAAGTATTGCTCAAATTCACTTGTTATTTACTTAGAAGGCAACCTGGGGGCCGGTAAGACAACCTTGTGTCGTTATTTCATAGAAGCTCTCGGGCACAAAGGTCCTGTTAAGAGCCCGACCTATACGCTAGTGGAAGCCTACACGCAATTATCCATGCCTGTTTTTCATTTTGATTTATATCGGCTGAGTGGTCCTGAAGAGTTGGAAGATTTAGGGTTTAGGGATTATTTTGACCAGCCTGCTGTTATCTTGATAGAGTGGCCTGAAAGGGCCGGTCACTATTTGCCTCAGCCAGACCTATGCTGTTATATTACGCTGTCGAGGCAAACCCGCAATATTCAATTCGAAGCCCATACTGAATCTGGTCATCAACTGTTACAACAATTAAATGAATTCTAGCAAAAAACAATTAATCTATTTTGGCTTGATGTTACTTTTAAGCACAATTTTAACCGCTCAAGCCCAAGCCGCGCCTGCTAATCTGCAACAAATTCGTGTAGCACAAACTGGCGACCAAAGCAGTCGCATTATTTTAGACTTAGATGGTAAAGCTCAGTACAGCAGCTTTTCATTGAGTGAGCCATTTCGTTATGTATTGGATTTAAAAAATTCTCAAGCAAAAAATGTTAAACGTATTTTTGCACTCAAAGGTACGCCCATCACTGCTGTACGTTACAAGGGATCAAGTAATGGTAGGTTGCGTGTGGTGTTTGATTTAAATCGTCCGGTTAAAGCCAATGTTCAAGACCTACCTAAACGCTTTAAACGCCCACACCGAATTATCATCGATTTAAGCTATGGCGCTAAAATAAAAGCGCAGCCCGCACCTGTTGTTAAGCCTAAAGTGGTGCGAAAGCCTGAAAAGAAAGCAAGCAAAGCCAAATCGGTTGTAAAAACTAATAATTTACCGACTAAGCCTTATCTAATAGCGCCGCGCAAAGCTGTTGTGGTGATTGATGCCGGACATGGAGGAAAAGATCCTGGGGCAACAGGCCCTACCGGTGTGCATGAAAAAATTGTCACGCTGGCCATTGCTAAAAAATTGCAATCCCTTTTGAATAAGCAGCCAGGCGTTGTCGCTAAACTGACCCGTAAAAGAGATAGGTATGTGGGGTTACGTCAGCGCTTACGTATTGCTCGTAAAGAAAAGGCCGATATGTTTGTGGCTATTCACGCTGATGCATTTAAAAATAGGCGAGCAAAAGGTGCTTCGGTATTTGCCTTGTCTAGCCGTGGTGCTACCAGTGAATCAGCGCGTTGGTTGGCTGAAAAAGAAAATTACTCTGAGCTTGGTGGTGGTGTTGATTTATCCGATAAAAGCCGTATGTTGCGTTCTGTACTGATTGATTTATCACAGACAGCAACCATTGGCTCCAGTTTACAATTAGGCGGAGCGGTACTTTTTCAGCTTAAAAAAATTACCAATCTACATAGTCAGCGTGTGGAGCAGGCAGCTTTTGTGGTATTAAAATCACCGGATATACCCTCTATTTTGGTGGAAACGGGTTTCCTCTCTAACCCTTCTGAGGAAAGGAAATTACGTTCTTCGAGTTATCAATATAAAATGGCACGCGCATTAGAACGAGGCGTTTTACATTATTTGCGTGCCCACCCACCTAACGGGACGTATTTTGCACAGAAAAAATTATTAAATGGTGATAAATATCGTGTGGTTAGCGGTGATACTCTGTCTGGTATTGCTGAAAAATTTAATACCTCTATCATGACATTAAGACGCATGAACAGTTTGTCGGGCAATAAGCTTTATGTGGGGCAAATGTTACGCGTACCGATAAAAAGGCGAACTTAAACAGATGAAGCGCATAAAAGCCCTTAGCCTAGAGTTAGCCAATCAAATTGCTGCCGGCGAAGTTGTGGAGCGCCCGGCCTCTGTGATAAAAGAGCTCTTAGAGAACAGCCTGGACGCAGCTGCCACTCGTATCGATATCCGTGTAGAAAAGGGTGGTGTGCAATGTATAGAAATTCGTGATAATGGGCAAGGTATTGATAAAGATGATTTGATTTTAGCTATCAGCCCTCATGCCACCAGCAAAATAGCGAGCCTGCATGATTTAGAGCAAGTCATGAGTCTTGGTTTTCGTGGTGAGGCCTTGGCTAGTATCAGTTCTGTCTCGCGCCTGACACTTTCATCGCGCACAGGTGATGCTGAAAGCGCTTGGCAAATAAAAGCCCAAGGACGAGATCCCAAACCTGAATTTGCACCAGTAGCATTAGCCCAAGGTACCAGCATTCTCGTTGAAGATTTATTTTTTAATACACCCGCGCGGCGTAAATTTTTGCGCAGTGAAAAAACAGAATTTATTCATATTGAGGATATGGTAAAAAAACTGGCCTTGGCACGTTTTGATATTGCTTTGAGCCTTCAACACAATGCGCGCCGCGTACTACAAATTCGTCCAGCCAGCGATGAAGCAAGCTATGCACGTCGTGTGGCGCAAATTTGTGGACAGTCCTTTGTTGATCACAGTTTGCAAATTAATGCCGAGGCGCAAGATTTTCGTTTATGGGGTTGGCTTGGGTTGCCGACGTTTTCTCGTGGGCAAACAGACCTGCAATATTTTTATGTCAATGGTAGATTTATTCGTGACAAAGTGATTAACCACGGTATTCGTCAAGCCTTTCATGAGAAAATACCCGTAGGACGTTTTCCCTGCTATGTGTTGTTTTTAGAGCTGCCACCTGATGCGGTGGACGTCAATGTGCATCCCACTAAGCATGAAGTACGCTTTCATCAAAGCCGTTTGGTGCATGATTTTATTTTGCGGCGTTTGCGTGATGCGTTAGAGGCTGGTGAAGAAAATTTGCCATTGATAGAAGCAGGGGACGCCTCGATAATACAGGCTCCCAACCCTCCCATACAACAAACGATTATTGCTGACAGTTCGGGTGTTACTAGCATGACACCGACGCAATCTGTTATGGCAGAAAAAACACAAAACACAAGCTGTGCAAAACTACCGACAAAAGTGCCTCCACCACGACAGTTTAAACAACCCACCGTGCCCTATATGGCGGTTTCCAAGGTTTTGCAAGCAAAAGAAGGTATGGCTTCTTTTGCCCCTAAAGGCCCCTTAGGGAAACCATTATTTTATTTACCGTTGGGTTTTATTTTAAGCCAAGCTTCCTCTGATTATTATTTATTGAATTTTGGCAAAGCTCGCCAATACTTGCTGGAAACACAATTGCAGCAGGCGTTAGAAGAGGGCGCTATGGTTAAGCAGCCTTTATTAGTGCCCGAAACCTTAAGTTTATCAACTAACGCGATAAAAACCTTTGAGCAGCAAGGCGAGTGCCTAGCGCAGTTGGGGTTTAGCTTGCATATTCATACAGAAACAAGTCTTATTATTCGTGAAAGGCCCGCATTAATGCAGTCTGCAAATATTCAGGTTTTATTATTGGAACTGCTGGGCATGTTGGCCAATCCTCAATATTCCAGGCAGCGTTGTTTGGCTCACATGGCAAAAGCGGCCAGCACCATTCCTCCTAGCATGTCTTATGATGAAATGAATAGTTTTTTACGTCAAGTAGAAAAACTTGGCTATGATAATCATAAAGGCATGGTTAAGCTGTTGGATGCTGCTTCCTTAGCGCATTATATGATGAGTGGTGCATGAGCAGCCCTAAGCCTTTAATCATCAATCTCATGGGGCCAACGGCTGCTGGGAAGACTGATGTGGCAGTAAAGTTGGTAGAGACCTTACCCTGTGACATCATTAGCGTAGATTCTGCTTTGGTTTATCGAGGTATGGATATTGGCACAGCAAAGCCTGATGCTGCTACCTTAGCTCGCGCGCCTCATCGCCTTATTGATAGTTGTGACCCCGCAGAAAGTTATTCTGCTGCACAATTTTGTGAAGATGCTTTAAGAGAAATACAGGCCATTCACCTGCAAGGCCGTATACCATTGTTGGTGGGTGGTACCATGTTATATTATCGTGCTTTGCTGCAAGGGCTTTCCCCCTTGCCTAAAGCAGACCCAAGCATTCGAGCCGCTATTGCCAAAGAAGCCGAAACCCATGGCTGGGCTTTCTTGCATAAAGCATTAAAGCGCGTAGACCTTTTATCTGCCCAACGTATTCATGAAAATGACCCGCAACGTATAAGTCGCGCCTTAGAAGTTTATCGCGCCACGGGAAAGTCACTTTCTCAGTTTTACGAAAACACCCCGCAGCATATTTTTCCCTATGATACGCTAAGCATAGCTATTGCGCCTAAAGATCGTCAGGTGTTACATCAGCGCATTGAACGGCGGTTAACTATTATGTTTCAACAAGGTTTTGAGGAGGAAGTGCGAGCTTTATTTGCCAGAGGCGACTTGCATGTTGATTTACCCAGTATGCGCTCTGTGGGTTATCGACAAGTGTGGGCACATTTAGAAGGGCAATATGGCCATGCAGAGATGAAACAACGCGCATTGTTTGCAACACGTCAATTGGCCAAGCGCCAGCTTACGTGGCTTCGGCAGTGGAAACATCCTTTGATATGGGTGGATAGCTTGCAGGCTGACTTATTAAAAAAAGTAAGCGAAGCGGTTGCTGTAGCAATGGTAAAACACAAACCATAGCAGCGCTATCATTATTTTTGTTAGGCAAAACGCTTGATAGTGCAACACCGTTGCTTTTTCAAGAGACTTGTAGCGGCCAAGAGACGATTGATACTGTAGAAATACATGACTGTTGCTTTTTTAGTTATGGGCCAGAACCTGTGCTCACCTACACCCTGCATGATGCGCGATTTTCAGGCTTATATAGCAATTTCACTTCAAGATGCGAACACAGGTTTTTCTAAGATTTGAAAATTATCTGTTATTCTTGAACGCAATAATCTTTTCTTTTTGCCAATATGTCTAAAAAAATGTTTGATAGCCTCGGTAAAATCAGAAAATTTTTCATAATATTTATTGTAGGTAACTTGCTCATGCATAATCTTCCACAGTCGTTCTACTGGATTTAGATTGGGTGAATATGGCGGTAAATAATGTATGACTATCCCCAGCTCTTTAGCAAAATCCTGTACTAATCCACTACAATGGTAACCTGCATTATCCCAAATAATGTGCACTTTATAATTTCCAGGGTGATGTTTACGCAGCCGAAATAAAAAGGATTGTATGCTTTCTTCATTGATCTTGTCGGATTGCTCATAAACAACTTTGTGATTAGTTAAGCAGACTCCGCCCATAAAGTTTAAGCGGTATTGTCGAGCTGTTGTAGCAATCGGTTTACGCTCGCCTTTCATTATCCAACCATAAGCTAGCCTTGTTTGATGTTGTGGATGAACACTATCAACAAAGTAAATAGGCTCTTTTCTACCCGCTTTTTTCTTTAGTTTCTCATAATAGGTAATAAAATCTATTTGCTTAGTTTTATCTGCTTTAGCAGGAACTGCATTTGGTTTTTTATAACGAAAACCGTGCTGGTGTAACCACTTCGTCATGCCACTGATGGTGTATTTTTTATTAAAAGTTTTGCGTACATAAGCACAAATATCTTTTACATAGCGGTAAGTGTATTTTTTTAAATGTGATAAAAGTAACTGCGACTGCTCTTGGTTAAGTTGACTATTGCTGCCGCCATTTTCTGGCTTTAATTTAAATGTTTTAAAATAATCAGAAATATGCCGACGAATGGTTTCATCATCTAATAATAAAAGACGAGCAACTTCAGAGTAACTGTAGCCGTCATCGTAAGCTAATACAGCCTTGATTCGGTCGCAAGTCCGCTTGTCGCGCTCTTTTTTATGGCGCCGTTGCAGCTTTTCACGTTCTTGTGTTGTTAGCTTTCTATTCATAACGGTATTTGATCATATCCTGATGATTTATGCAACTTTTTTAAGTCAAATTCGCATCTTCAATGGCGAGTGCTATAGACATGCTTGCAGACGCTTTGGTAATGAATACTACCTTAGAGAATTTAAGGCTATTTCGAGCTGTTACTGATGTTAATGCTGCTCCTCTCATTCAAGCACTATTTTTTTACAATACTACTTTGACAGGATTTGAGATTGAATATACTGAAAACTGTAGTGAGGCTGAGAAGATATTTGCGCTTGTTAAGGGTTTTATCTGGCGTAATCGCATATATCAGCATGCTAGGCAGGAGAAATTGGCACTACTGTCTCAGTCTAATATTTCCTATTTTCAGAAGATGAACAATAAGGTATCTATGCTACTTGATAAGATGCTTCAAGACACACTTGAGATTCATTCTTTAAGTGATTACTGGGGTGCCGCCTCTCATTTGCCGAGCACGCCTGTTCACTTACATTGCGGCAAGTTACATAGAGATGCCCTGACTATTTTTGATGACGCACACTGCGACTGGTCTAAAGATGATGAAACCGTTTACCGCCACTCACTGGTTCGATTATTCCACTCTATGAATACGATGAATTACTTGGTTAAATTGAGTGTATTGGGTCGTCGGGATTTCGATGCAGAAACTTGGATCCCGCTATTCACTCAATTAAAAACCAACAAGTGTTTAAAGTCATTGCAAATTTTTTATGAAAGTAAAACAACCAAAATGAACAATGGACATAGCATGTATGACGTTGACGATGTCTGTCTAGATGAGATATATGGAGACCCGTTTAAAATTCGTAATGCGACGATATACAATGACTTATTCTTGTTACAGCATGAGGAAACGGATTGTTTACTTGATATATTGCAAGACAGTTTGTCCCATAATAGTACTTTGACTGCATTAACTCTGCGTAATTTTGGGATCAAGGCCGAGCATTACGTCCATATTATTAAGTTGGTCCAAAACAGCCATCTGCATTTACTTGATATCCGCCAAAATGCGGTGGGTACACACAGTGACTATATGAAAATAATCCAAGCGATAAAAGTTAATCAGCATTTGATGGTACTAAAGTTAGATTGGGAGCAAGCTGGATTGAGTATAAGGCATACAAATTTAATACTTGGGCAGCTGAAAAAAACTTTAAGCTTTTTAAAAAGCAATCAATTTTTTTATCAAATAAGCAGCCTAATTCCGCATTAAAAGACAAGTTACCAGTTTATGATAAAGTTATCGATTTTTACAAGCGGGCCGGATTGATTCGTAAGCGATTAGAGTTTTTGACGACTAAACAAATCAAAGAAATAGTAGATGAAGATCCTTTATTAGTAAAGCAGTGGGAAGGCAAGCCAAATCTTTTAAAGCAACTACGTGAATCAGGGTATTTGCCTGAAGAAACATTGGTGGAGCTGCGTACCTACTTATCCAACGTGTCACTATGCATACAAAATAAAAGTTCATTTTCGACCAGGTTATGTAATGATACATTAGCCATGATAACCCACACCTTAGGTGTTATTGACGATACAATTTCTATAAACTATGGAAAGTCGCAGATGATGGCGAGTGCTCCAAGATAGCTGACGATTTTCCGATATGGTCAAAAAATGGTTTTATGATGCTGTATAAACGGTTGGAGCAAGGACGCTTTAAATTTCCTCGTCAACGCAACGACACGCAAGATATCAGTCATGCACAGCTCTATGGCTTATTAGCAGGCTTTGATTTTATCCGCATGGCCGATTATCCCGAGCTTGATTTTAGTCATTATTTTTCAACAACTCGGTCGCTTGCGGCCGAGTTGTTGAAAAAGTGCTTCCGTTTGTAATTTAATTGACTACTGTGTTAGCATGCGCAGGCAATAACAAGAGGATGTTCTCATGGCGCTTTATATGAAAATACCGGGCATTAAAGGCGATGTAACCGCAAAAGTCTATGAAGGTTGGATAGCCTTAGGTTCAGTTGGCTTTGATGTCAATAACACAATAGAAATGCCTGGCTTTTATGCTCGCGAGGGCGTTGGGGCATGTCCCCAGCTTTCAGAATTTTTATTAGGCAAAACGCTTGATAGTGCAACACCGTTGCTTTTTTAGTTATGGGCCAGAACCTGTGCTCACCTACACCCTGCATGATGCGCGATTTTCAGGCTTATATACCGCGTCGTTGAATGTAGGTGGACAATGTTTTGTAGGGGAATTATTAAGCCTTGGTTTTTGTGGTTTAGAGACATGTTATTACCCACGCAATAAGGAAAATAGGCCCTTGCCACGATATTACAGTCATATGACTATCCCTTCATCACGCCATGGCTTTTCGTTGTTAGAACCACCGGTTCTTCCACAATGGGTAGTGGATGCTGTAGCGGGCTTTGGTGATAGCCTGAGTTTTGGTTTGACGGATTGGATTCGTGAGCACATGGGTACTGATGGTGTGGTTAATCATCATTCAGACAGTTACCTATCCGCTGATATTATAGGTAATGCTTTGCCTTTGGTGGCGGGTGTTAAAGTCGCAAAGCAGAGCTATATTCTAACAAGAGCAGCGATAGCAGGCGGGCATGAATATCATTTGGGCAAAGATATTCGCATTGCGCCATTTGGGAATAGGACAGGAGACTCTATTGGTAAATGGCCTCATTATCATAGACAAGGAAAAATAGTCTTAAAAGGACGGGGTAGGAATCGTCATCTAGCTCCCAGGGATGGACAAAGTAGCCGCAGACATAGACCGTGGCAGAAACATAAAAACGATAAGAGCTTTTGGGATAGGTTCTAATGCAATATCCTTTATTGATTGGTGAGGACCTCTATGATCTTGAACCCTATTTCTCTATTGAGCATATACGATGCCATTTAGAGACTTGGTTAATAGAAGAACCATATGGCACAATTGCCTATGACTGTGAAGGGCGCCTATTAAAACTGGCTTGTGAAGACTTTCAAATTGAAAAAAAAATTTTTTTTGGCAAAAGAGAGAGCCAAACGCTTCAACGCATTATCGTTAATGAGCAGGAAAGTGTGCCGAGTCATATTGGTGATGTAAAAGAATCGTTAAGCTGTCATTTTGAGTATGCTTATGCTGATGATAGCAAACTCATTGAATACTTCAATAATGCTGAGTTACCCGTATTGGTCAATGCACTGGTTAATTACTATCGTGCTGATTATAAGCGATGTTCACAGCAGGTTCGAGCTATGGGTCTTTATTATCCTCTCACCATTAGTGTTGGCTCAGCTTACGAAAAAAGCTTTAACAGTCTTCAAACTGCCGAAAGTTCGTTATCAGCAAAAATTGCGGAAGATAGTTTATATACGGGCTATGATGGGGCTGGGCGCTCATTGGCCATAGAGCCTCACAAAAAGGGTAACGTTATTATTACGCTGACTGAAGGAATTGCTCGCAAACGCGAGCTTAACAGCCTATAATCCCTACGTCTTATTTTGTTAAATTTACCACCGACATGATCCTAAAATCAGCAGTTAAATCACGTTTTTGGCGATAACATTTTGATTCATCTAAGAAAACAAAAAAAGTCTCCATCACCAATAAGGGTGAACCAGAACGATGTGCCAGTGGCACATCGCAGTCTGGTGAGCGCGAGGACAGGATGTCCGAGCTGGGACTGATAAGAACAAGAGCCTTGCGACAGGATGTCTGTCGCAGTCATTGCTTATTTCCCTTTTTAGTTTCCTTATCTAAATCAATCTGTTACACCAAAAAAGCGCGATTTACTGCTGATTTTAGGATGATAGAGCCTGTTGACACTTCACTGGCAAAGATGAATGCTCAACAGACCCTAATCTTCTATTGAAGGGATGGGCTTATCAATGGTGCTTTCCTGTGCATAGTCAACACCTTCAGTTTCAAAGCCAAATAGTTGAAAGAAGTTGCTTAGATAGCCTTTAAGATCTGCTAACTCATGCAAGTTATCATTATTAATTTGTTCCCAGGCGTCTGCTACAGCTTGTTGTATGTCGTCACGCATTTCCCAATCATCGATACGGATTAAGCTGGCTTCATCTACCGGCACCTTGCCCTGAGTGTAAAGCCTTTCAAGAAATAAACGTGATATTTGCTCGATGCAGCCTTCGTGAATATTTTTCTCTTTCATCACCTTAAATAGGATGGAAATATATAAAGGCACAACGGGAATAGCGGCGCTAGATTGTGTGACCACTGCTTTATTAACGGAGACAAAAGCTTGCCCTTGTAGCGGTGCTAATACAGTGCGCGTTAAGGTTTTGGCGGTATTTTCTAAGTGTAATTTGGCTTGTCCGATGGTACCGTGACGATAGATAGGAAAGGTAAGTTTAGGCCCTACATAGGAGTAAGCCACAGTTTTAACACCAGAGCTTAGTACACCAGCCTCATTCAATGCTAGCATCCAGCGTTCCCAGTCTTCTCCGCCCATGACTTTGATAGTGTCATTGATTTCTTGCTCAGTAGCAGGGCCAATGGAGGCCGTAGTTACTTCTCCTTTCAACGGGTCAATAGACTTGTCGGTAAACACTTGGTCGATGGTTTTTAATGCAGAAGAAAAGCTTTCGCCACTGTCGGGGTCGGTACGCCTAGGGCTGGCTAGACTGTAAATAACCAAATCCACTTTACCCAGCTCTTTTTTGATAAGCTCAATGGTTTGCGTTTTAATTTCATCAGAAAAGGCATCACCGTTAATGCTAGCTGCAAATAGGCCATGCTCTTGGGCTAGCGCTTCAAAAGCAGCTGTGTTGTACCAACCAGCAGACGCAGTACGTTTACCTGAGGCTGCTTTTTCAAAAGAAACCCCAATGGTTTTAGCCTTAGCGCCAAAGCTTGCGGTAATACGTGAGGCAAGCCCGTAGCCTGTGGAAGCCCCAATGACTAAGACATTTTTTGGGCCATTTTTTATGGCAGGCTGAGCCTTAACATAATTCACTTGCTGTTTGACTTGCTGGTAACAGCCTTCGGGATGAGAGGTGGTACAAATAAAGCCACGAACTTTAGGTTCAATGATCATAGGGAGACTCCTTGGATTCAGACATCTGTTCTTTTGAGAACAACATCTTGTTTTAAAAAGGAAAAGCGTTGGGTTATCCTCGCAAAAGAGCATTATAACAAAATTATGTTACTAACCCCATCATTCTACAGGAATTGCCGAATTGCAGTGTCGTTCTGGTGTAATGCCAACAAGCATGATAGACTGGAGGCGTTTTAGCACGCATCTGTGTCAGGATTATCCACGGTAACTAAGCCTTGAGATGCGTATAAGGATTTTGAATAAAAACAAGGAGAAGCACCATGTCAAAAGGCCAACTGTTACAAGACCCTTACTTAAATGCGCTACGCAAAGAGAAGGTATCTGTTTCCATTTACTTAGTCAATGGCATAAAATTACAGGGACAAGTAGAGTCTTTTGATCAGTATGTTATTTTGCTTAAAAATACGGTCAGTCAGATGGTCTATAAACATGCCATTTCAACCGTAGTTCCCAGCCGCAATATAAAAATGCCATTGGTCAATATGGATAGTGGTAACCAGCGTGATGTTGACGTGTCTTGAAACGAGCGTCTTATCTCTAAAGCCTGCTTGCCATTATTCTGTTCAATATTAAAGAGGTTTCACGTTGTTTGAGCGCCCTAAAACGGGAGAATGTGCTATTTTAGTGCATGTGGAGTTTCCAGCCACTGATGCTAAAGAGGATTTAGCTGAGTTTCAACAGCTGACACTGTCTGCGGGCGCTGCTATCGCTGCAACAGTTATAGCACGTAGGCGTACGCCAGAGGCAAAACTATTTATCGGCACTGGGAAAGCCGAAGAAATAGCCATACTGGTTTCACTACATCAAGCAGATATTGTTCTATTTAATCACGCGCTAACACCAGCCCAAGAGCGCAACTTAGAGAAAGTCTTAAAGTGCCGTGTTATGGATAGAACGTCACTTATCCTGGATATTTTTGCACAGCGTGCACGTACCCATGAAGGAAAGCTTCAGGTGGAGCTGGCGCAATTAAAACATTTGTCAACGCGTTTAGTGCGCGGGTGGACGCACTTAGAGCGTCAGAAAGGCGGTATTGGTTTGCGAGGGCCCGGTGAGACCCAGCTGGAAAGCGATAGGCGTCTAGTGCGTATGCGAATGGCAAGTATTTTAAGGCAGCTGGAAAAAGTCAAGAGTCAGCGTCAAGAAAGTCGAAAAGCCCGTCAGCGTGCCGATATTTTAAGCATTTCCTTGGTGGGTTATACCAATGCGGGGAAGTCTACGCTTTTCAATGCGTTAACAGATGCGACCGTATATGCAGCCGATAAGTTATTTGCCACCCTAGACCCCACCTTTCGCAAAGTAGCTTTGCCGCAATTAGGGCCTGTAATTTTAGTGGATACAGTAGGTTTTATCCGGCATCTTCCCCACGATTTAATCGCAGCTTTTCGTGCTACGCTTGAGGAAACTATCAATGCTGATTTATTACTACATGTGGTGGATTTAAGTAATCCAGACTGGCGTGAAACTGTCACCAGGGTGGACGAGGTGCTTAAAGAAATTGGAGCGGATAATGTGCCACAGCTAAAAGTCTATAATAAAATTGATTTGTTGCAAGCTATGCAGCCGCGCTTACAAAAGGGCGAAGCAGGTGATTACGATGCTGCTTGGTTATCCGCAGGTACAGGTCAGGGGTTAGATTTATTGCGCCAAGCTATTTCTAAACGGCTTTTTACTCATGTTATAGAGAAACAATTACTTTTGCCGCACGCAGAAGGTAAACTACGTGCAGAATTTTATGCCTTAGGTGCAGTACTTAAGGAGTCAACCGAAGAAAATGGTACACGACTGCTTAGCATTCGACTTCCTGTTAGTGATTATGAGAGGCTTAAAAAGCACTTCCCACAAATCGAAAACTTTTTGACGTGAGAAATCTCGGGGGCTAGCCCCGAGGCAAAGGCGCTGGGTTTTCCATACCCAAGAAGGCACAGGCAGGGGAGACATGCCATTTTCGTCGTTGGTCGCCGTCAAGGCGGGTTTTCCGCATAGGCGACATCAGTTGCTTTCTCTCCACGCTTGATGTCCACCTACCGATGGGGTAACATCGTCAAGAGACTGTTTATACTGCGCTGCATTTGCTTGTGTGAGTATGGACGTCTATGAATAGTTTACGCTAACCTTCGAGTATTTGAAGAATTTAATTTAGAACGAGGTGCTTATGGTCTGGAATGAGCCTGATGATAATAAAAGCAAGGACAAGGATCCCTGGAGCGGAAAGAAGCGTCAAGAGGGAAGTCCACCGGACTTAGATGAAGCCTTTAAGCGTTTTTATGGACGTATCAGCGGATTGCTAGGTGCTAAAACTGGAGGTTCTGGCAGAGCGCCAGGAGGAGGTAGCAGTGGCGCTTCTAACATGGGCTTTCTTGGGATTGGCTTAGCGGCTTTTGTGCTTTTAGTTATTTGGGCGTTATCGGGGATTTTCATTGTAGGCCCGGCTGATCAATCTGTTGTACTGCGTTTTGGTCGCTATGTAGAGACTTTGGGGCCTGGCCCGCACTGGCTCCCACATTTTATTGAAAAACAAACAACGCTAGATGTGCAGAATATTTCTCAATACTCTTATCAAGCACAAATGTTGACAGAAGATGAGAATATTGTTTCTGTTTCTATTGCTATCCAGTATCGAATCGGTAATCCGCGTAATTACCTTTATAATGTCTCCAACTCCTCCGAAGTTATAAAGCAGGCGACAGCTAGTGCATTGCGGCAAGTTATCGGGCACACAACATTGGATGACGTATTAACCGTCGGACGCGAAGAAGCGCGTGTTAATGTTGAGAAACAACTCAAAAAGATTTTGGCTCGTTACAAAGTTGGCATTACTATCACCAATGTCGCCATGCAGCCTGCTAAGGCGCCAGAAGAGGTTAAGGCTGCTTTTGATGATGCCATTAAAGCACAGGAAGATGAGCAGCGTTTTATCAATCAAGCGCAAGCCTATGCGCTAAATGTAGTGCCTGTGGCCGAAGGTAAAGCGAGTCGGATGTTGGCCGCTGCCGATGCATATAAGCAACAGGTAGTCTTGCATGCTAATGCGGATGTGGCGCGCTTTAACGCTATCGAAAGCATTTATGAAAAATCCCCCAGTATAACGAGAGAACGTCTATATTTGGATGCTATGCAATCTGTCTTGAGCCATAGTAGCAAGATTCTTTTGGATACTAAGGGAGGTAACAACTTGCTTTATTTACCCTTGAATCAAATGGTAAAGCAAATTGTTGGGAATAAGCCGGAGGAGTCGGTTACTAATTCGCCTTCCCTAGCCTCGGCTCCCACAAATACTCGGGTAGCGAATGTCTCGAGAAGGAGCTTGGGTAGTTATCCTAGCCGTGAAGCATTTAATCGGGAGGGCAGTTAAGGATGTCAGCACGTAAGTCAATTTTAGTTTTTCTTGTTATTTTGCTGGCTGTATTGGCCTTCTCTTCCATGTATACGGTTACTGAAGGACAGAGGGCATTAGTGTTGCGGCTTGGTAAACTTGAGCTGGATGCTAAGGGGAATCCAGAGGTTAAGCAGCCTGGTTTACACTTTAAATGGCCTTTTATTAACCAGATTCGTATCTTCGATGTCAGGCTACAAACATTAGATATTAAGTCCTCACGAATTGTTACCAAAGAGAAAAAAGACGTTCTCGTAGACTATTATGCTAAGTGGCGTATAGACAATCCTGCGCTTTACTACATGCGAACAGGTGGTGATGTGACCAAAGCAGAAACCCTCTTGAAGCAACAGCTCAATGATAATTTAAGGGCAGCCTTTGGCCAGCGAACTATCAGCGAAGTTGTGTCAGATGATAGAACAACCATTATGCAAAAGCTACAAAGCCAAGCCTCAAAGACTGCCAAGCGCTTGGGTATTTTCGTCTTGGATGTACGAATCAAAGGCATAGATTTGCCCGATGAAGTGCGTAGTTCTGTTTTTGATAGGATGAAGGCTGAACGCAAGCGGGTAGCGACAAAGCATCGTGCTGATGGGCGTGCGCAAGCTGAGAAAATTCGAGCAAGTGCCGATGCAGAAGCAACGGTAATTGTCGCTAAAGCTAAAGAGACTTCAGCTACCACGCGTGCGAGAGGTGATGCCAAGGCGGCTAAAATTTTTGCAAAAGCCTATGGTAAAGATGAAAGCTTTTATAAATTCTATAGAAGTTTACTTGCCTATGAACAAAGCTTTAGTCAAAAGCAAGACGTTTTGGTATTGCGACCCAATAGTCAATTCTTTAAATATTTCAACAATTCAGAAGGTGACCCGGTTGAAGCTAATAGATAACTGGGCTGATAAAATCATGTGTCTAAGTCGGGTTGGAAACGCTGATGTGGCATAATTTTTTAGCGGCCTTGGCTTTACTGTTGGTGGTTGAGGGAGTATTTCCCTTTTTATCTCCAGGCCGCTGGCGTCGGTTTTTAGCCATCCTATTGCAGCAAGATGATTTTCGTCTTCGTGTGATGGGGCTTATTAGTATGTTGACGGGCTTGTTCTTATTGTATATTGTTGAACACTTTGCTGGCTGGGCAACAGCCATGCCTGCTAGCTTTAATTAGGGGCTGTTGATAACTCAAGATTTTTGTCCAAACACAAGGCGAATGGTAAGCTGAGCAGTAGAATGTATAAATCCTACTTGAGCCGTGGAGTGAGTCATTTAAAGTGAGAAATCTCGGGGGCTAGCCCCCGAAGCAAAGGCGCTGGGTTTTCCATACCCAAGGGGCACAGGTACCCAAGGGGGCACAGGCAGGGGAGACATGCAGTTTTCCCGCGTAGGTGACATCAAACCAGGAGGCAATCTCGGCCGTTTGCGACCGGGCTGTCGGTTGGGCAAAAAGATAAATTGTCAACAAACCCTAATTATAACCATCAGTAGGTTATAGTGACTTAGGCAACTGTGTTTCGCAATCATGTTGTAGGAATCGCTTTCTGTTGGAAAAGCATTCTATTTGTTAGTACCGGTTCGAGCATCCTTGCCCGAGCGTGCGCCCTAAAAAAGCAGTGCTTTTTTAGACGGGATTACCCTGCGCGGCATAAATCCGCGCGAACGGCGATTTAAGGGAGGTGAGCGCACGTTCCCCTTAAAAATTTCCACGCGATAGGCTGGCAATTCCCAGTGGGAATTGCTGGTTGGGCAAGTTGATAGTTATAATTTTTTTGGAGTTTCTGGTGAAAAAGAGTGTTGTAATAATTGGTAGCCATTGGGGTGATGAAGGCAAGGGTAAAATTGTCGATTTGCTTATGGAAAAAGCCAACGTCGTGGTGCGTTTCCAAGGTGGAAATAATGCAGGCCATACCTTGGTTATACAAGGGGAGAAAACAGCGTTACGCTTTATACCTTCGGGTATTCTAAGACCGCATGTGCACTGTTATATTGGTAATGGGGTTGTGGTGTCTCCACCGAGTTTACTGCAAGAAATTGATGCACTGGAGCAGCGTGGTGTGGCGGTCAAAGAGCGCCTACATATTAGTTCTGCCTGCCCTTTAGTTTTGCCTTTTCATATTGCACTAGATAAAGTACGAGAAACGGCTCGGGGAGATAAGCCTATTGGAACGACAGGGCGAGGTATTGGGCCTGCTTACGAAGATAAGGTGGCTAGACGTGGTATGCGTTTGAGCGATATTTTTGATGAGAAGCGTTGCCAAGAAAAACTAGAAACCATTGCGGACTATCATAACTTTGTTTTAACTCACTATTATAAGCAAGAACCTTTGGATGTTAAGGCTATCTTGGATGAGTATCTTGCTGCAGCTGTTGTTATCAAGCCAATGCTTACGGATGTGACACAAACCCTTAAAGCGCTGCGTTTGAAAGGTGAGAATATTTTATTTGAAGGCGCACAAGGTAGTTTGTTAGACATTGACCATGGTACTTATCCTTATGTAACATCATCTAATACCACTGCAGGCGCTGTAAGTACAGGGGCGGGATTTGGGTCCACTTATGTAGACGAAGTCATTGCTATCACCAAGGCCTATGTTACGCGTGTAGGTATGGGAGCTTTCCCGACAGAGTTAGGCGATGCAGCTGGACAATTATTGGCAGAGCGAGGACGTGAATTCGGTACGGTGACAGGGCGTGCTCGTCGTTGCGGGTGGTTTGATGCCGTTGCCATGTCGCGAGCTATTGCTGTGAATGGCTTTACTGGTTTGGCTATTACCAAACTTGACGTCTTAGATGCTTTTAAAGAAATTTCCATTTGTGTTGCCTATGATTACAAGGGAAAACGCGTGGATTTTCCGCCGGCTGATGAATATGAGTTGGCGCAATGTAACCCCGTGTATGAAACCTTGCCCGGTTGGGAGTCTAGCACCTTGGGAGTTACTGATTATGAAAGCTTGCCAGAAAACGCAAAGGTATACCTTAAACGTTTAGAGGCGGTGTTAGGTGTGCCTATTCAAATGATCTCCACAGGGGCAGAGCGTGATGCTACCATTGTAGTTAGGCATCCTTTTGAAGCGTTTTAGGCTGATCTCTGGCTTATAAGGAATAAGATATGCCGAGAAGAGGACTCGAACCTCCACGGAGTTTCCCCCACAAGCACCTGAAGCTTGCGTGTCTACCAATTTCACCACCTCGGCGAGGGTGCGTCTGTTTTAACAAACAACGCGGTATTAAATCATAGTGGGTAAAAAATGAAAAGAGTTTTTGCCTTTTTCAGCTTGTTTTTTTTATTAACCTGGGTTCAAGCAGCACCACTACGTTGCTCACCGAACGCGGTAACTTTTAGTGCAGGACACGCCGTATTAAGTAATGATAATAATAATCAGCCACAAATTTTTTTACTGCATAATGTGAGTCCAAAAAATTTTTGGCTGTCTCACCCGGTGGAACCAGAAAGTGCAAGTGCAGGCTGGGGAAGCTTTTTCAAACAAGCGCATTGGTCGGCTATTATGATTAATGCGAAAGGTTTCTTAGTGAGCTGTTTGCATATTAAGCCAGGCGAGGTGCACCCTTTGAACTGTCAATCTTTGGTTCATGTTTGCCGCTTAGAGGGAGTGCATATTCCTAGCAGTAAAGCTGGAAACTACTGGCTGGTTGAAAGCCAAACCTATAAACAATTGATAATTGAATTAAAAAAACGTGGTATTGAGGCGGCTGTGCCTACACAAGCGTCTGTAGCCCGGTAAAGGAAAATACATTGAGTAAAAAATCAAAGCAAGATCCACATGCCCAGCGTGAAGCACAAAAATATGAAAATCCTGTCGCTAGCCGAGAATTTATTTTAGAACATCTCAAATCCAAGCCTAAGCCTTTGAGTTTCAAACAACTGTTAATGGACTTAGCTATTGAGACAGAAGGTGAGAAAATAGGGTTGCGCCGTCGTCTACGTGCTATGGTGCGTGATGGACAACTGATCACAACGTTTGGTGGCGCTTATGCTATTGTAGAAAAAATGGACTTGATTCCAGGCACAGTTCTAGGGCATCGTGATGGTTTTGGCTTTCTAAGAGCCGATGATAGAGAGAAATATTCAGAAGATTTCTTTTTGCCCTCTAGAGAAATGGCGCGCTTATTTCCAGGCGATCATATCTTAGTGCGTTTGACAGGTTTCGACGTGCGGGGGCGAAAAGAAGTACAGCTGGTTGAAGTTTTAGCCCACCGAACCACCCGTGTAGTTGGAACATTGCGCCATGAGGGCGGTGCTGATTTTGTTGTCCCGGAAGACAAACGCATAACGCAAGATATTTGGATCCCCACCTCGCAATGCAGTAAAGCTAAGTTGGGCCAAGTGGTTGTTGCTAAGATTATTCATCAGCCAACCCTACGCACACCAGCGCAAGGTGAAATTATTGAAGTGCTAGGCGAGCCTAAAGCGCCTGGTATGGAAATCGATGTAGCGCTGCGCAATTATGATTTACCACATAAATGGAGCCGTGGTGTCATTGCTGAAGCAAAAGCGTTTGGGAGCAAAATAGCCGAGCAAGAGAAGAAAGTGCGAGAGGATATTCGTTCCTTGCCTTTAGTGACTATCGATGGTGAAGATGCCAAAGACTTTGATGATGCGGTTTATTGTGAAAAGCGTTCTGGAGGGCGCTGGAAGCTGTTTGTTGCCATTGCCGACGTGAGCTATTACGTAAAGCCTCGTAGTAAGCTAGATTTAGATGCTAAGGAACGAGGTAATTCCGTTTACTTTCCAGAGAATGTTATCCCTATGTTACCAGAGAACCTTTCCAACGGGTTGTGTTCTTTAAAGCCTAAAGTCGATAGGCTTTGCATGGTTTGTGAAATGAATATCAGTGCTGACGCTAAACTAACGCGCACAGAGTTTTATCCAGCAGTCATGCGTTCTCATGCACGTTTAACTTATACAGAGGTTGCAGCATTACTTGGGGGTGAAAATGTTGCAGGTATTCGAGAAGATCTTATCCCTCATCTAGAAGCGCTACATGAACTTTACAAGGTTTTGCAGCAAGGGCGAGAACAGCGCGGGACCATTGAGTTTGATACATTGGAAAGCCGCATTATTTTTGACGAACAACGCAAAATTGCAGATATTGTTTCCGTGGAGCGTAATGATGCGCATAAGCTGATTGAAGCCTGCATGCTTATGGCAAATGTTGCTGCAGCAAAATATTTAACGCGTCATCGTATGCAGACTTTATTTCGGAATCATGGCACTCCAAACGCAGATAAGGTTAAAGCATTGAAAGAGTTTCTGGCCAGTATTGGTGTACGCCATCGTATCCCGGCTATACCCTTACCAGAACATTTTGCCGCTGTTATTGAGCATACGCTAAATAGGCCCGATGCCACCCTCATACAGACCATGGTTTTGCGCTCTATGATGCAAGCTGAATATGCCGTGGAAAATGAAGGCCATTTTGGCTTGGCTTACGATTGCTATACACACTTTACTTCACCTATTCGACGCTACCCTGATTTACTGGTGCATCGAGCTATTAAACATATTTTAGCGGGCGAAAAACCAAAAGCTTTTTATGCGGATGCTGCTATGCTACAAGAAGTTGCGACACACTGTTCTATGACAGAGCGTCGGGCTGATGATGCCACACGAGATGTCGTCAGTTGGCTTAAGTGTGAGTTCATGCAAGGTAAACTAGGCGAAGAGTTTACCGGTATTATTTCTACGGTTACACAGTTTGGTTTTTTTGTGGAGTTAGATGACATTTTTGTCAGTGGCCTAGTCCATGTTAATACCTTGCGCGATGATTATTACCATTTTTGCGCAAAGTCACAAACGTTAGAAGCAGAGCATGCTCATCGTAAGTTTTCACCCGGTGATAAAGTAGAGGTCAAGCTTGTTCGTGTGGGTCTTGAAGATAAGCAAATAGATTTTATTTTGACAGAAGATATCGCTTTGGAAAAGCCTAAGCAAAAAGTGGCTAAACGGAAAAGTCCTACAAAAAAGCGAAAAGCAAAATCAGGTAAGGCACGTCGATAATCCTAGGGCCCGTTGACATTTCATTTTTGCAAGCGAAATTTGAACCTAAATTCCACAGTCGATTTCAACGGCGAAATTTAGGATTATCAGGACGTGCCTGCGAAATTTTTAATAGTCAAACCTAGGATGTGTCATCAATTATCCTTTTTTGCTGCAAATGGCGTAAAACTGATTCAATTGCCACCATTTTCACGACGAAAAAGTTATTGATGACACGCCCTAGGTGCTAGATTGTGGGAGCTGTACTTTTTTTTGGAGGCTCATGCGTTGCTTTTATGTCGTTCATGATGAGCTCCAGTTGTTTTTTCAAGTTAGCACCGAGTTCTTCAGGGCGCCCTGGTGCGCCTGTTCCAGAGCAGACCTTACTAAATATCTCACGCAGGTTACTTAACCTGATTAAGACACTTTTAGTGGAGCCTTGTTGGGCTCTGGATTCGAGTTCATCCAGTATATCTGGTAAGTTAAACCCCAGCGCATAACGTTGCAGGAACAGCATAAGACGAGGTTCTTGCTCGAGTTTTTCTTTGAGTTTTTGAATGCTATCGGGGACAGAGTTAAAAAAATTAATGCCTTCAGTAGATAGCAGCATTTTGACTGTCGTATAAGAGTTATTATTTGACATGATTCCCTTCCTAATCAAATAAAGTTTTGTTAACCTAGCAATTCTACTAAAAAAAATCAAATAAGGCAAATTTCATTGAAAAAACCTATCAGCGCACCAGCGCTTATT
Organism: Gammaproteobacteria bacterium; assembly: GCA_965230455.1. Classification (GTDB taxonomy): domain Bacteria; phylum Pseudomonadota; class Gammaproteobacteria; order CBDDKY01; family CBDDKY01; genus CBDDKY01. The sequence continues at coordinate 820,817 of CBDDKY010000002.1, read as the reverse complement.
TTTGGTATTCATGCCGTCGAGGCGCGTTTATTACAGACACCCGAGACAATCAGTGTGCTCTATGTGCTTGAATCAGCAAGGATTGATAGTCGTTTAGGGGCGCTGTTGAAAGCAGCAGAAGCAAAAAATCTCAGTATACAGCGACTTAAGCGCTCACAGTTAGATGAAATGTTACAAAATGATGCAAGACATCAGGGCATCATCGCTCAATGTCAGTCAGACCAGCCTCTAGCGGCAGCAGATTTCAAAGCCTTATTAAAAAATATCCCTGAAAATTGCTTGTTATTGGTTTTAGACGGCGTGCAAGACCCACACAATCTAGGTGCTTGCTTACGTACGGCTGATGCGGCAGGTGTTCATGGTGTGATTATCCCTAAAGATCAGGCAGTAGGCGTAACGTCTACTGTTAGGAAGGTTGCTTGTGGTGCGGTAGAGTCCGTACCGCTGTATACCGTGACAAACATAGCAAGAGCTATAGAAGACCTTAAAAAACAGGGGGTTTGGGTTTATGGTTTGGCCGGTGAGGCTAAAGAGAGCTTTCACCTAATGTCAGGTACAGGCCCCATTGCCGTTGTATTGGGTAGTGAAGGGAATGGTCTGAGGCGCTTAACGAGGGAGCGCTGTGATGGGCTTTATAAGATTCCAATGAGTGGTACGGTGGGAAGCCTCAATGTTTCTGTGGCCACAGGGGTTTGTCTATTTGAGGTAGTTAGGCAGCGAAGGTGCAGCAATTCCCGCAGGCCTTAAATAATCATAAATATCAATAGGTTGCAAGTGACCGGGTAAATATTTTTCGCAATCATCTTGCGGGAATGGCTTTCTATTGGAAACGCGTTCTATTGGTTAGCACCGGCTCGAGCATCCTTGCTCGAGCGTGCGCCCTAAAAAAAGCAATGCTTTTTTTAGACGGGCTTACCCTGCGCGGAATCAATCCGCGCGGACGGCGATTCAAGGGGAGCGAGCGCGCGCTCCCCTTAAAAATCCCCACGCGATAGGTTGGCAATCCCCAGCGGGAACTGCTGGCGAAGGTGTTAAGTCCTTGCTATTTTCTCTATAAATGGCCTATAATAACGCGCTTTTAATAACTCCCTTGCTTCTTTAGAGAGAAGCTAGAATAGCCGTAAGGAGAGAATCTCTATGAGACATTACGAAATTATGTTGTTGATACACCCTGATCAAAGTGAGCAGGTATCAGCAATGATAGAGCGTTATGTGAAACTCATCACTGACAAATCTGGTAAAATCCATCGCCAAGAAGATTGGGGTCGTCGTCAATTGGCTTATGCCATTAACAAAATTCATAAAGCGCATTATGTATTGCTAAATATCGAATGTGATAAGGAAACGTTAGATGAGTTGACTTATTCCTTTCAATTCAATGACGCTATTATTCGCCATCTGCTCTTAGTGCAAGATAAAGCTATTACCGAGCCTTCTCCTTTAGTAAAAACTAAAGAGCGCTCTGAAGACTCAGCACAAACGAGTTCGGTAGAAGAGGCTGCTGAGTAGAGCAGTTCGCATCGCTTATTTTATTGTTTTGAAAGAATACTAGGAGATAATTATGGCTTTTTTTCGTCGTAGAAAGTTTTGCCGCTTTAAGGCTGAAAAGATTGAATCAATCGATTATAAAGATGTTAATTTATTGAAAAATTATATCACAGAAACAGGCAAAATTGTTCCAAGCCGTATTACGGGTACTAGCGCTAAATACCAACGCATGTTAGCTGCCGCTATTAAGCGTGCGCGTTTTGCTGCATTATTGCCTTACACCGATATGCATGAATAATCCTAAATTCCGCAGTTGAAACCGTCGCGAATCTGACTAAGTCGCTGAAGATAAAGGATTTTTTTATCTTTTTTGTGAAAGCGCATCACCCATACGGTGAATAAAAGAGATGGAAAAAATCCTTTAGATTCGGTGAGTTAGGCAGCCGCAGTAGATTTCAACTGTGGAATTTAGGATAATGTAATGCTTTAGCTCATTGAAAATCGTGCCTTCAGAGTGAGCGTGATTTTTAAGCATCAAAGTTTTACTTTAACAAGGTGGCAACATTGCATACGCTTGGCCAGTTTATTATGAAAAGTCGCAGCAATGCCATATTGTTAGCATTGGCTTTCGCGGCGATTCCGCTGTTCAATTGGGCCGGTGTTGTTATCATGGCAATGGTAACGTTAAGACGTGGCCCTTCAGAAGGCTTCTTGGTATTACTTGCTATTATTGCGCTGGATATATTTAGAGCCCTATATATCGGCCTTGCCTCTCCCTTGTTGCTTAGTGTGTTGGGCGGGGCTTTGTACGTTTGGTGTATGGCGGCTGTGCTTCGTACGGCCAATTCTTGGTCTCAGGTGTTGTTAGTGACAGCGCTACTAGGTAGTTTGGTGGTTTTGCTCGTACACGGTCTAATGGGAGATGTTGCCCTTTATTGGAAAGCGCAGCTCAAAAGCGTTTTAGAGGCTAAATTGCATGCCTTGCCTGCGCAAGAGCAAGAAGCGTTTACTCAAGCGGTAGGTCAGGTAAATGGCTTAGAGTATTTAAGTCAGTTTGCTAGGGTTGCTACAGGTCTGGTGGTGGCAATGACATTTTTTGGCAGTTTGTTTAATTTGTTGTTAGCTCGCTGGTGGCAAGCATTGCTTTATAACCCTGGTGGCTTGCGCGGTGAGCTGTATCAGATTCGAATGGGATACCTTCCTGCTGGCCTATTACTGCTTACAGGCTTATTAACCGCTTTAAGCTTTGATGCAGCTTGGGATGTCTTGCCGATTTTCGGGTTAGTTTTTTGTTTAGCCGGGACGAGCTTAATACATAGCTGTGCCAGTAAAATTAGCAAAGGGCAGGGAATTGCTCTGTTGGTGTTTTTTTATATCATTTTGATTTTTATTTCACCGTATTCTTTGCTGTTACTGATGCTGCTAGCATTTTTTGATAGTTTTATTAATATTAGAAATCAGCTCGAGGCTGGTTAATAATCTGGGGCTTCGATTTATTGAAGACCTGTTACTTAAAGGTATAGTTAAGATGAACGTAATTTTATTAGAGAAAATTCGCAATTTAGGTGATATTGGTGATCAAGTGTCTGTTAAAGCCGGTCATGCACGTAATTTTCTTATTCCTACTGGAAAAGCGGTTTTTGCCACTAAGTCAAATATTGAACAATTTGAAGAGCGCCGTGCTGAGTTAGAATCAAAAGCAAAAGCGCTTAAAGAAGCGGCAGAAGCTAGAGCCAGTAAGCTGGTTGATACAGTACTTAATCTCCACGCTCGAGCCAGTGATGAAGGTAAGCTGTTTGGTTCCATTGGGGTGCGTGAAATTGTGAGTGCTTTTTCTGCAGCAGGCCATGAAATAGAAAAGAGTGAAATTCAATTACCAGAAGGCCCTGTACGTAATACAGGCGAATATGATATCAGCGTACAGCTGCATTCTGAAGTAGCTATTTCTATTAAGCTTGTGGTAGCGCCTGAAGCTTAAGAATAAAGCCCAACTGTTCGCAGTATTAAGCAGTATAAACCTAAAATCAGCAGTTAAATCACGTTTTTGGCGATAACATCTTGATTCATCTAAGAAAACAAAAAAAGTCTCCATCACCAATAAGGGTGAACCAGAACGATGTGCCAGTGGCACATCGCAGTCTGGTGAGCGCGAGGACAGGATGTCCGAGCTGGGACTGATAAGAACAAGAGCCTTGCGACAGGATGTCTGTGGCAGTCATTGCTTATTTCCCTTTTTTAGTTTCCTTATCTAAATCAATCTGTTACACCAAAAAGACGCGATTTACTGCTGATTTTAGGATAAAAGAGGGCGACATCTCCTGTCGCTCCTCTTTTTGCTGTGTTAAACTCACCATTTTACCTGACTATGGGTTGCAGCGATGGATGCAAGTATACAGTCTGCAAAAATTCCCCCTCATTCCATTGAGGCAGAGCAATCAGTTCTCGGTGGCTTAATGCTTGAGAATCAGGCCTGGGATAGAGTCGCAGACATGCTGCGCGAAGATGATTTCTATCGCCAGGATCATCGTTTGATTTTTCAAGTCATGTCCCGTTTGTCAACACAAAATCGCCCTATCGATGTTTTAACGGTTTCTGAAGCATTAAAAAGCACTAATGAGCTTAACAATGCAGGTGGGGATGTTTATTTATTTGAACTAGCCAAAAATACACCAAGTGCGGCGAATATTCAAGCTTACGCTGATATTGTTCGAGAGCGCTCGGTTTTACGCCAGCTTATTAGTATTTCTACGGATATTGCCGATAGTGCTTTTCATTCTAAAGGACGCGAAAGCACAGAGCTGCTTGATGATGCGGAGCGGCGTATTTTTCAAATTGCAGAGCAAACCTCGAGAGGCTCAGGGCCAGAGTCTATCAAATCTTTATTAACAAAAGCAGTTGATAAGATTGATACGCTTTTTCATTCTGAGGATGTTATCACGGGGTTATCAACGGGTTTTGATGATTTTGACCAAATGACTTCAGGGTTGCAGCCAGCTGACTTGGTTATCGTTGCAGGCCGTCCTTCGATGGGAAAGACAGTTTTAGGCGTAAACTTTGCAGAACAAGCCTGCCTCAAGGGTGATAAACCCGTTTTAATTTTCAGCCTGGAAATGCCAGGAGACTCCATTGCCATGAGGATGATTTCCTCATTGGGACGCATTGATCAACATAAAGTACGTTCCGGTAAATTGTCTGATGAAGACTGGCCGAGAATGACATCGGCCGTTAGTATGTTATCAGAAGCAAACTTGTTTATTGACGATACAGCGGCTTTGACGCCCTCTGAATTACGAGCTCGTGCGCGTCGGCTTGCTAAAGAGCATGGACAATTAGGATTGATTGTCATTGATTACTTACAGTTGATGCGGTTGAGTGGGAATACTGAGAATCGAGCGACAGAAATTTCTGAGATATCTCGCTCATTAAAGGCTTTAGCAAAGGAACTAAATGTCCCCGTTGTAGCCTTGTCGCAGCTTAATCGTAGTCTTGAGCAACGCCCCAATAAACGCCCTGTTATGTCTGACTTACGTGAGTCGGGTGCCATTGAGCAAGACGCCGACCTTATTGTTTTTATCTACCGGGATGAAGTTTATAATCCCGAAACTGAGGATAAAGGTAAAGCAGAAATTATCATTGGTAAGCAGCGTAATGGTCCCATTGGTATGGTGCCCTTGACCTTTCTGGGGCAGTACACGCGCTTTGAGAATTTTGTAAATCCTGTTTATTCGGATCCCTTGGCCTAATGGCGCGCCCAATTTATCTCGCCCTTGATTTTTCAGCATTAACCCATAACCTTGAGCGTGTGCGCTGCTTAGCACCTAAAAGCCGCATAATCGCTATGGTTAAGGCTAATGCCTACGGGCATGGGTTAGTTCCGGTCGCAAAAGTATTGGCGGCGGGCGTTGATATGTTAGGTGTTGCTGGAATAGATGAGGCTTTGGTATTGCGAGAAGCCAGTGTTAATACCCCTATTTTATTACTTGAGGGCGCTTTTAGTGGAGAAGAGCTAGCCTTGGCAGTAGAGTATGAGCTGGAACTTGTGATCCATCAAGAAGAACAACTGTGCTGGTTAGAGCAGGCCATTTTACCTAAGCCGCTTAAAGTTTGGCTGAAAATTGATACAGGTATGCATCGCCTAGGGTGTAGTAAGGAAGAAGCCGCGCACTTTTATGAGCGTTTGCTTCAGTGTCGGCAAGTCAACGCTGACATTGGGTTGATGACACACTTTGCTGTAGCTGATCTTGAGAATGATCCCTTTACTCAATTACAGATGTCATCGTTTGAATCTATCACGCATAGCTGGACAGGCCCTAAAAGCCTTGCCAATTCAGCAGCAATTATGGCTTGGCCTCAGACGCAGGCTGACTATGTTCGTCCCGGTTTAATGCTCTATGGCATTTCACCCTTTTCCCATAATACCGCCGTAGATTTAGGATTAAAGCCCGTCATGACGTTTCGAACAGAGCTGATTGCGGTGCATCAATGCAAGCAAAATGACACTATTGGCTATGGGCGACGCTATACCTGCCCTGCAGCTATGCCCATAGGTGTTGTTGCGGCAGGCTATGGTGATGGCTATCCTAGGCATGCAAAGAATGGAACACCTATCCTTGTTAATGGGGTGCGTGTTCCTTTAATTGGTACTGTTTCTATGGATATGTTAATGGTGGATTTACGCCCATTAAAGCAGGCTAACGTTGGCGACTCGGTTACATTGTGGGGTGAGGGGTTGCCGGTGGAGGAGGTGGCGTATTATGCTGACACGATACCTTATGAATTAGTTTCTCGCATTATGCCGCGAGTACGCCGTATACAAGCATCTTTATGATGCGAGTGCCTTAAGAGTCGAGGGCTGCCTCGGTAGCAAATTTATGGCTGTGATCATATTGCTGTAGTTCATAGGATTCTATTAAGTGTTGGATCATTCTCACATAAGCGCCCCGCAGCTGAGAGTATTGTGAGAGTCCTTCTGCCATATCTAAGCTATCCAAAGGATTACCAGCTTTTCGCTCTGTTTGTCGAATACTGCGTAATTCCCTGTAGGTGCGGTGTGTGTTAATATTTAACAAATAAGCGGCTACCGACGCTTCAGGTGTTGCAAATTTTTGAACTTCATTTTTAGCACCAGCTCTTCTTTGCCTTGGTATCAAGCCGCACCCTGGTCGATAACACCACTGCCCAAAGTAATTATTGGCTTGTCTGGCAAATCGTGAGGTTCCCCAGGCCGATTCATTGATAGCTTGGGCCAGTATTAAAGAAGCCGGTAGTGTATCTACTCGGTTAATGAGTTCCTTCCATTGAGTAGTGTGCTGAAAATCAAAATCACTCAACTTATATTGTTCTGCTAATTGTTTGAGCCAATGTCGCTCGCTTTTGCTGAGGTTTTGTTTTTGTTTATAAGCATTGGCAAGGACTAACAGTTTTTGGCGTTGCTTAATAACTTGAAGGTTGGCAGTATAAATTTTGGGTAGCATAAATTGAATGAATTGTGAGCTCTTAGTAGTGGCTTGTACAATACTATAGCTAAACACTAAAAATAGTAACAGCGGTAGGATAAAGTGTTTTTTTTTACTCATAAGCTTGGCTGCTTTTTTATGTTATTTCTTAGGGTCTGTTGGCAATTCATCTTTTTTGTCCAAATACGGCATTAAATTGCTAGCTTCGCGGCTCAAGTATGACTTAGACATTCCGCTGCTTGGCTTGCAATTTGCCTTGTTTTTGAACAAAAATCTTGAACTGTCAACAGATCTTAATATTAGTATATTGCCGGAAAGAATTAAGGCAATGCCAATAAAAGCGCCAGCATGCCAGTGAAAATTTTCAACCGATGTAGAAATAAGCAGGGCGATAATGGGGATAAGTACAAAGGAGTAAGACGCGCGTGCTGGGCCAATGCGTCCAATGAGTGTTAAATAACAGCCAAAGGCCGCTACAGAACCCAATAGGCTCAAATATAATAAAGAAAGAATGTAACGAGCATCCCACTGGAAGGTTGGAGCTTGTCCAAGCAATAGTGCAATGAATAGGGTAAACAGTGCACCATAAGCCATCCCTAATGCATTGCTTTGCAAAACAGGCAGTGCGTATTTTTGATTAAAGGTTGACATTATATTTCCAAAGGAGGCAAAAATAGTCGCTGCGATGCATAAGGAAATGCCTAGCAAGGCATGTAGCATTGAGTGAGAGCTTGGTAGGGCTAATTCAGACCACAGTACAGTACCTAACCCTAATAATCCAATAAGCGCACCAACGAGTACTCGTCTTTCAATAAGTATCCCTAAAAAAATACGACCAAGTAGAATATTAAAAATAATGATCCCCGCAAAAATTAAAGCCACCAGTCCGCTGCTTAAATATTCAGAGCCTAGATAAAACAAAATGTAGTTGCCACAAAAGAGGAAGGCTGCTTGTACTGCCATGGCAACATGCTGCTTGAGAGAAAAGCGCAAAGGATGTTTCTTTATCATGCAGTAAAGCAGCAGTAGTGCGGCGGCTAGCGCAAAACGGTAGACAATAGACCACGTCGGGGGCACTGTTCCTAGTTGAAACTTAATAGCAAGCCAGGTGGTTCCCCAAAGAAATGTTGTCGTGAAATAAAGCAGAGCATTATTCATGTAGTTTTGCCCCTTCATGCCTTAAGAGCTGCTGCTTTAACATTAACAATGGCCCTTGTCGTTGGCCTGCAAAGCCTCCTAAGTGATGCTTGGCGACTATGCGATGGCAGGGGAATATAATGGGAAGTGGGTTTAAGCGGCAGGCATTTCCAATGACGCGGGGGCTTGTTTGTAGCATGTCTGCTAGCTGCCCGTAGCTTCTCACCTCGCCCAGGGGAATCTGGGCTAGCATGTGCCAAATGGTTTGTTGCTTTTCCGTACCTCGAGTAAATTTATAGGGAATGGTGAATGTAAAGGCAGCATTTTGGCAGTAGGCTGCAAGCTGCTGGATGATGCTGTGTGTTAATGTATCAGCAGGAGAGGGTGCTTTAATGTCACCGGAAAGTAAATCTAAGCCAGTGAGATTTTTGTTATCGTGCGTTATAGCAATGGGGCCAAAGGCACTCTGATATATGGCATTATAGGTCATTCGCTCACTTTCTCATTTTGCGCCAGCAATTGTGTCTTAAGGCACAATTGCTGATTTTGCGCCTATTTCTTTGCAAACATAATTTATTACGGGTCTTAGGTTCAAAGGATAGGTGGTGTTTCACCCTCGCGCAACGTTAAAATTTCAACGCCATCGTTTGTAACCAATAAGGTATGTTCCCATTGTGCTGACAATGAATGGTCTTTGGTAACAACCGTCCAATTATCAGAGAGGAGTTTAGTGTGACGTTTTCCCGCATTTAACATGGGTTCGATGGTAAAAGTCCAGCCTTCTTGGATAATAGGGCCTGTGCCTTTTTTTCCAAAATGTAGCACTTGTGGCTCCTCATGGAAGACTTTTCCTAAGCCATGCCCACAATATTCGCGCACAATGCTAAAGCCGCTTTGCTCGGCGTGAGTTTGAATGGCTTCACCAATATCCCCTAAATGAACGCCAGGTTGTACTAAATCAATACCGATATACAAGCATTGACGTGTCACCTCTACCAGGCGTTTTGAGATGATAGAGGGCTTTTTCCCCACAAAAAACATTTTGCTGGTATCGCCGTAGTAGCCATCCTTAATGAGAGCAACATCCAAATTAATGATATCACCATCTTTAAGCTTCTTTTTACCAGGAATTCCATGGCAAACTACATGATTAACAGAGGCGCAGATGGATTTTGGGAAGCCTCGGTAATTGAGGGCTGCTGGTATGGCTTTTTGCTCTTGCGTTATATAATCATGGCAGATGCTATCTAACTCGGCAGTAGTAATGCCGGGCTTGACATGAGGTTCAATCATTTCAAGCACTTGGGCTGCAAGACGGCCCGAAACTCGCATTTTTTCAATTTCTTCTTGTGTTTTCGATAAAATAGCCATAAATTTACCTGTTCCAGATTGTGAAATTTCACCAACTATGGTATAAATTGTCCGGCCATTATGCAAGTTTTCCTAGGGCGTGTCATCAATTGCTTTTTCGCCGTGAAAATTGTGGAAATTAGGGGCAATTGCGTACATTTTTGAGGAGAATAGCAGGGCTCTTTGACGAAAAAATAAGCGCAATTGAACCAGTTTTACGCAATTTGCAGCAGAAAAGGGTAATTGATGACAGGCCCTAGAAACATTGCTGTCTAGGTGTCTGCGAAAGGCTTATTATTAAAATACTAAATCACACGCATTCCGTCACGTGACGCGGGGTGCCTAATTTTCTTTTTTATTCAGAGAGTTAGGTCGGGTTATGGGGAGTGCGGAGGTTCAACCCCTACGAGAGGAAATACTTATGAGCAATGTCAGCATGCGCGACATGTTACAAGCAGGTGTCCATTTCGGTCACCAAACCCGTTACTGGAATCCTAAAATGGCCCCTTACATTTTTGGTTCCCGCAATAAAATTCATATTATCAATCTAGAAAAGAGCTTGCCCCTATTTAGACAAGCCCAAAAGGTCATTGCCAATATTGCCAGTAATCGCGGTAGAATCCTTTTCGTTGGCACAAAGCGTTCAGCACAACAAGTAGTGGCTGATGCAGCACGTCGTTGTGGAATGCCTTTTGTTAATCATCGCTGGTTGGGTGGCATGTTAACCAATTATAAGACGGTGCGTCAGTCCATCAAGCGACTAAAGCATTTGGAGAGCTTACACCAGAACGGTGGGTTTGATAAGCTCATCAAAAAAGAAGCATTGTCTTTGAGCCGTGAGATGGAAAAACTAGAGCGCAGTCTAGGTGGCATTAAAGATATGGCAGGCCTGCCAGATGCACTTTTCATCGTGGACGTAGGGCATGATAACATTGCTGTGACGGAAGCCAGGAAGCTTGGTATTCCAGTTATTGCTATCGTGGATACCAATAACGATCCTGATGGTATAGACCATTTGATTCCAGGTAACGATGACGCTATTCGTGCTATTGGGCTTTACGTTGGAAAAATGGCTGATGTCATTATTGATGCGAGTAAAGGAGATGCTGCTGAGTTGGAAAGCGAGTTTGTTGAAGAACCTGCGGCTGCAAAAGATGAATCGGCTAGTGAAACAGGAAACTAGGGCGTGTCATCGATGATTTTTCGCCGCGAAAATTGTGGGAATTGAGAGCAACTGCGTGTATTTTTGGGGACAATAGTCGCTCTACTTGACGAAAAAATGCACGCAGTTGAATCCGTTTTACGCCATTTGCAGCAAAAAAGGTAATTGATGGCACCCCTAGAGAGCTTTAAGTTTATTAGGCATGTTCTTAACGCCATGTCTGAGTAAACGCTGATTTGCAGAAGAGGGGCTGGGCCTCTCTTTTGTTGTTAACATCCATGAAAACTCTAAGCGCTGTTTACATTTCATTTTCGCAAGCGACGTTGGAAAGCATGATGATTTATCCCATGCCTATTCAAACTGCAGCGTGAAAATGAATTGTAAGTAGGCCCTGCTATGAGTATAAATTTTAGTATTAATGAGGAAATAGCAAAATGTCAATTTCGGCAGCTTTAGTTAAAGAATTACGTGAGCGTACCAGTGCAGGTATGATGGATTGTAAAAAAGCATTACAAGAGACAGAAGGTGATATTGACGCAGCAGCTGAAGTGTTGCGAAAGAAAGGTCAAGCCAAGGCTGATAAGCGTGCTGGTCGCGTTGCGGCAGAAGGTGTTGTCATTGCTGCTATCAGCGATGACAGTCACTATGGTGTTATTGCCGAAGTTAATACAGAAACTGACTTTGTTGCTCGTGAAGAAAATTTTGTTGAGTTTTGTAAAAACCTTCTTGCTGCTGCTTTGGAAGCGAAAGTGGACAGTATAGATTCCCTATGCTCATTGCCTATGCCAAATGGACAGACAGTGGATGAAGTGCGCAAAGGCTTGATTGCTAAAATTGGCGAGAATATTAATATTCGTCGTTTTAAGGCTATTTCATCACAAGGCCAAGTTAGCGCTTATATCCATGGTGGACGTATTGGTGTGTTGGTTGACCTACAGGGTGGCGATGGTGACTTGGGTCGCGATATTGCTATGCATGTGGCTGCTAGTGCGCCTTTAGTTGTGCGCCCTGAACAAGTGGATGAAGCCTTAGTTGAAAAAGAAAAAGAGATATTCAAGGCCCAAGCGTTAGCTAGCGGTAAGCCGGCTGAAATTGTTGAAAAAATGATTGGTGGGCGCATTAAGAAATATTTGGCGGAAGTGAGCCTGTATGGCCAAGCTTTTGTAAAAGATCCTGCCTCTACCGTGGAAGCCTTGGTTAAAGAGAAACAGGCTGAAGTTGTTTCCTTCGAACGCTTTGTTGTCGGCGAAGGCATTGAAAAGCAGGTAGATAATTTTGTAGAAGAAGTCATGGCACAAGCGAAAGGCGGAGAATAAGACAAGATGTCAAATGAAGCCACTATACCTCTTTATCGGCGTGTATTATTAAAAATGAGTGGAGAAGCCTTATTGGGGGATGGTCACGTAGGCATTGATCCCATGGTTTTAGACCGTTACGCTAAAGAAGTTCATCAAGTTGTAGAGCTTGGGGTACAAGTGGGTCTTGTTATTGGTGGTGGTAATCTTTTTCGAGGCGCTGCTTTATCAGAGGTTGGTTTGGGGCGTGTGACAGGCGATCAAATGGGGATGTTGGCTACTGTTATGAACTCATTGGCTTTGCGTGATGCTTTTCAGCGTGCGGGCATTGATACACAAGTCATGTCAGCCATTCCTTTAAGCGGGGTGTTGGAACATTATAATCACCGTAGTGCTATTCAAGCCCTGGAAGCTGGTCAAGTGGTTATTTTCGCTGCTGGTATTGGGAATCCATTTTTTTCAACAGACTCTGCTGCAAGTCTTCGTGGTATTGAAGTGGAAGCGGACATTGTTTTGAAGGCGACAAAAGTGGATGGTGTTTATACCGCTGATCCTGTAAAAGACCCTAGCGCTGTTCGTTATGATAAGCTAACTTATGATGAAGCATTAAATAAAAATTTGGCTGTGATGGATTCTACAGCTATTTGCTTGTGTCGGGATCATCGTTTGCCTTTGCGCGTCTTTAATATCAATAAGCCTAATATACTAAAAAGTATCGTGCTTAGTGAGAATGAAGGAACGCTCATTCAACCTTCATAACGTGTTATACGAGTCTACTACTTATCTATTCCTCACCTAGGGATAGACTGAGAACTCAAGAGTTAACAAAGGAAATTTATGACTATGTTACATGAAATTGCCCTAGATGCAGAAAACCGTATGAAGCGCTCTATTGAGGCTTTGTCTTCAGAATTAGCTAAATTACGCACAGGTCGTGCTCATCCTAGTTTAGTAGGGCATGTTATGGTGCCTTATTACGATGTTGATACTCCTCTTAATCAAGTAGCCAATGTGAATGTATTGGATGCAAGAACCCTGGGTATTTCTCCTTGGGAAAAGCATATGATACCGACCATTGAAAAAGCCGTGATGTCAGCTAATCTTGGTTTGAATCCGGTGACAGTCGGAGATATTATTCGAGTGCCTTTACCTCAGTTGACAGAAGAACGTCGTAAGGAACTTGTTAAACTAGTGCGCCAGGAAGGTGAGAATGCCCGAGTAGCTATTCGTAATATTCGTCGTGATGCTAATAATACGGCGAAAGACCTATTAAAGGAAAAAGAAATTACAGAAGACGAAGATCGCCGAGCACATGATCGCGTACAAAAAATAACGGATAAATACATTGCAGAAGTAGATGCTATATTGAATGCAAAAGAAAAAGACTTAATGGAAATTTAAGGCGATTGATGTCATGTTTATCCTCTCAGGTTGTGCCTCGGCATGTTGCCATCATCATGGATGGGAATGGTCGCTGGGCTAAAACGAAAGGTTGCTCTCGACTTGAGGGACATCGCGCCGGCATTGATGCAGCAAAATCTATCATCGAATCTGCTGCCCAGCATGAGGTTGACTATTTAACCCTATTTGCCTTTGGCATTGATAATTGGCGTAGGCCTTCTGAGGAAGTGGCAAATTTAATATCGCTATTTTCTTTGTATCTGTCTCAAGAAGCGCAACCGCTTCATGAAAATAACATTCGTCTGCGCGTATTAGGTAACTTAGCCCCCTTTCAGCCAGAATTGATAGAGCGTATTAAGTTTGCCGAGGCATTAACAGCCAAAAATACAGGTTTGACTCTCATCTTGGCTGTTAATTATAGTGGTCGCTGGGATTTGACCGAAACTATGCGTCGGATAGCTTCTGATGTTACAGCAGGCCGGCTTTCTCCAGAAGGTATTGATGAATCTACTATTGCGGCAAACCTTTCGTTTTCTGATATGCCTGATCCTGATCTCTTTATTCGCACCAGTGGTGAGTTGCGCTTGAGCAACTTTTTCCTATGGCAGCTTTCTTATACCGAACTATATTTTAGCCACGTGCTATGGCCAGACTTTACACCAAAAGAGTTTGAACATGCGCTAGAAAGCTATGGCAAACGGCAGAGACGTTATGGCTTTACTCAAGAACAGTTGGAGGCAGAGCATGCTTAAATCCCGCTTATTAACCGCGGCACTCTTATTACCCGTGGTATTAGTGATTGTTTTTGTTTTAGGTTTACCGACCTTTAGCTTAATGGTGGGCTTAGCTGTTTTACTTGCTGCTTGGGAATGGGCCAGCTTAGCTGGGTTGAAAACCTTTGCAGCAAAAGTGCGTTATCTATTTATGCTGGCTTTATTAATGATTGCTCTATGGGCTTTGATTTTACGAGGTTGGTTATCACCTGTTTGGATACTGATTCTTTCAGCATTATGGTGGGGGCTCGTTGTTATTGCCTTATTAACCTATCCTAAAAAAGCATCTCAATGGAAAGATAATGTTGCTGTTTTCTGTGTGATGGGTGTTCTGGCTCTCGTGCCTTGTTGGCTGGCTCTGGTAACTGTCCGTGCGCATACGCAGGGTGTTGGCTTAGTTGCTTTTTTAATGGTTCTAAATTGGGGAACTGATTCGGCTGCCTACTTTAGTGGAAGACGTTTTGGTAGGACGCCGTTGGCCCCTAACATTAGTCCAGCAAAAACGAGAGAAGGCTTATGGGGAGGCTTGGGCTGCTCCATCATTTTATCTATTATCTCAGGCTTTGCTCTATCTGTCAGTGGAATGCAATGGTTATCATTGCTCGTTTTAGGTTTGCTAGTCGCCATATCAGCGGTGGTCGGTGACCTTTTTGAAAGTATGCTAAAACGTCAGTCAGGCGTAAAAGACAGTGGAAAACTACTACCTGGGCATGGAGGGTTTTTAGATAGAATTGATAGCTTATTGGCTTCAGCGCCTATTTTTGCGCTTTCACTTGCCTTACTAGGTGGTTTCTAGTGAAACAGGTGACAATTCTGGGCTCTACAGGCTCTATTGGGCAAAGCACGCTCGATGTTATCAGAACGCACCCTGAAGCTTTTTCCGTTACAGCGCTCACTGCACGGCAAAATGTTGCTGGCTTATTTCGCCAATGTCAGGAATTTTCGCCGACTTATGCCGTGATGGCCGACGAAGAGTCGGCCTTTACCTTGACACAACTATGTCGTGAACATGGACTAGGGGTTGAAGTGTTGGCCGGAAGTGAGGCATTGCTTACCGTAGCTCAGTTGCCTGAAGTTGACATTGTTATGGCAGCCATCGTAGGTTCAGCAGGTTTGGCCTCCAGTTTAGCAGCAGCTAAGAGCGGTAAGCGTTTATTACTCGCCAATAAAGAAGCTTTAGTTATGGCTGGCTCCTTATTTATGGATGCTGTGCGAGAGCATGGCGCCTTGCTGTTGCCTATCGATAGTGAACATAACGCTATTTTTCAGTGTATGCCCCAAGGGTATGCTTGCCATCAAGGGGAACATGATGGTATTAAGCAAATTATTTTAACGGCATCAGGTGGGCCATTTCGTTGCTTACCTGTTGAACAGTTGAAACAGGTCACAGTAGAACAAGCCTGTGCTCACCCGAATTGGAACATGGGACAAAAAATCTCTATTGACTCTGCCACGATGATGAATAAAGGCTTAGAGCTTATTGAGGCGCATTTTTTATTTAATGTTGATGAACCTCAGTTGTCTGTTGCATTACACCCTGAAAGCATCGTGCATTCCATGGTGTATTATAATGATGGTTCTGTGTTGGCACAGTTAGGCAATCCAGATATGCGTACCCCCATTGCTTATGGGCTCGCGTGGCCCCGTCGCATTAAGATTGGAGTTGAGCCGGTTACTTTTCATCAGCAAGGTAGCCTTACGTTTGAACCCATGGATTTAAAGCACTATCCTTGTTTGTCTTTAGCTTGGCAAGCTCTGCGTCAAAAAGGCACGGCTCCCACGATTTTAAATGCGGCCAATGAAGTCGCAGTGGATGCTTTTATCGCAGGAAAAATTAACTTCACAGATATTGCAAATTATGTTGATGCAACCCTACAGCATATTCCCACTTCCACAATAATGAATATGGAAACTATCCTCGAAGCCGATGCTAGGGCGCGTCAATATACGAGCAAGCTAATGGCAACCTCTGGAGCCTGAGAAGGAGTTTCTTATCATGCAAATGCTCATAACAATACTCGCGTTTATTATCGCTATTATCATCTTGGTAGCGGTACACGAATATGGGCACTTTTTAGTTGCCAAGTGCTTAAAAGTCCGTGTGTTAACGTTTTCCATTGGATTTGGTCGAGCTTTATATTCACGGAAGTTAGGAGATACAACGTATACACTAGCAGCCATTCCTATTGGTGGTTACGTGAGAATGTTGGATGAAAGAGACGGGCCCTTAAAAGAAGAAGATAAGCCCTATGCTTTTAATCAAAAGCCCTTATGGGTGCGCGTAGCTGTGATTTTAGGTGGCCCTTTAGCGAATATACTTTTTGCCGTGTTGGTTTATTGGTTGTTATTCATGGTTGGCATGCCTGGCATTAAGCCTGTAATTGGTGACGTTGAACGAGGCTCCATTGCCGCCATGGCAGGTTTAAAACCTAAGCAAGAAATTGTTGCGGTCAACAATGAAAAAACACCAACCTGGGTACAGTTGCAGCAAGCTCTGCTTACTGAAGTAGGCAGTAAACAGCCGATTATTTTAGTAACAGAATCTTCGAAAGAAGGCTTTGTCATCCATACGGTTCCAACAGAAGGCTGGGCACTAAATCCTAGGAACCCTCAACCCATTGAAAGTCTAGGAATAAAGCCGTTTACCCCCAAGTTACCTCAAATTTTGGCGCAGGTAGTGCCAGGCGGGGCCGCCGCACAAGCCGGTTTTAAACCAGGAGACAAGGTTATTGCTGTGGAGGGCAAGAAAGTAGGCGATTGGAAAGCTATGGTGGATTACGTAAAGGTAAGCCCTAATAAGCCTTTACGTTTTAGCATTGAGCGTAAAGGTGATATCTTGACACTCACAGCAACGCCACATGAGAAAAAAGACAGTAAGGGACGCACTTATGGCATGTTAGGAGTGCGGTCAACGATGGTTAAATTACCTGCAGATATGCGTGTTACGGCACGTTATGGTGTGTTTGCAGCATTAGGGCATGCGTTAGTAAAAACAAAAGATCTTATGCAATTTAGTTTTTTAATGCTAGGAAAGATGGTCTCAGGCGATTTGTCACCTCGTAGTCTTGCAGGGCCTGTTTCTATTGCAAAATGGGCTGGGACTACAGCAAATGCAGGCTGGGTAGCCTTCTTAAAATTTTTAGCTTTGATTAGCGTCAGTTTGGCCGTTGTTAATTTATTGCCTATACCCATGCTTGATGGAGGGCACTTGGTTTTCTATCTTTATGAAGCTATTTTTCGTAAGCCTCTATCAGAGACGCTGCAGTACGCTGCTTATCGAGCTGGATTTTTGTTGCTAGCAGGGGTATTCTTATTTGTGTTTTATAATGATTTGATGCGTTAGGTTTTTAGCCTTACACCTACCCATCATCTTTGGGCTAAAAGTAGATGAGTTATACCAAGTTCAAGTTTTAAAGTGAGAAATCTCGGAGGCTAGCCCCCGAGACAAAGGCGCTGGGTTTTCCCGCGTAGGCGAAATCAAACCCGGAGACAATCTCGTTCGCCTATGGCCGAGTCGTTGAACTACTCCTAAAACTCAACACTCACCGCAGCAATTCCCGCTGGCCTTAAATGACTATAAATATCAATAAGTTACAGGTTTCTGGGTGAATATTTTTCGCAATCATTCTGCGGGAATGGCTTCCTGTTATTGATTTCGCCTGCGCGGTACACGCCCGCGCGGACGGCGATTTAAGGGGAGCGAGCGCGCGCTCCCCTTAAAAATCCCCACGCGATAGGTTGGCAATTCCCAGCGGGAATTACTGCACTCACCGTATATTCCTTGAATTTACTATCAATACCTTTTAAAATGCCGTTGGTTCTCGTGCCTTTGCAGAAACTCACTAGAGTAAGTCGTGGTGGAGTATCCGAGTGCAGTATGTTTTGTGGCAAGGATGGCATGGATAACATAACTAAAAAAGCAACATTTGGGCAACAAGATGGATAATCCTAAATTCCGCAGTTGAAATCGTCGCGAGGCCGACTAAGCCGCTGAAGATAAAGGATTTTTTTCTATGTTTTTTGTGAAGGTGTATCACTCATATGGTGAATAAAAAACACGGAAAAAAATCCTTTAGATTCGGTGAATTAGGCGGACACAGTAGACTTTGACTGCGGAATTTAGGGTTATCAGCAGGCCCTAACAATAAAGTGCTAGGATGAAATTTAAAAAGCTACTATTTACGGGTTTGCTGCTTTTGGGCTTACTGAGTCCTGTTTGGGCCGCTAACTCTTTTCTTATTAAACGAATTCAATTCATTGGGTTGAATCATTTCTCTCGAGAGACTGTTTTGAGTTACCTGCCGGTAAAAGTAGGCGATAGGCTCTCTCTTCGTGGTAATCAAAGTACTAAAATTATTGAGAGTCTTTATAAAACGAAGTTTTTTGATAATATTATTCTTGAGCGGCGCGGAAACACTTTAATTGTTAAAGTCAAAGAACGTCCGACTATTGGAAAGATTGCTATCAAAGGCAATAAAGCTATTCCCACGGATAAACTTAAGAAAGCACTTAAGAGCATGGGGCTTAGAGAAGGGAATGTCTTTGATAAATCTTTGCTGCCCGCGGTTCAATCCTCTTTACAAGAAGAATATTACAGCCAGGGCAAGTACAGTGCGCGTGTCGATGTAACTTCTACAGCACAGCAGCGTAATCGCGAATTGATTAACATTAATATTTCAGAAGGCGTTGCTGCAAAAATACAGGGTATCAGCATTGTTGGGAATCAGGCCGTTTCCGATAAGGTCTTATTAAAACAGATGAAAGAAACGACGCCTACCTTGTTTTCCTTTTTTAATAGTAATGACCAATACGCAAAGGAAAAGTTGGACGCGGATTTAAAACGGATTACCGACTATTACATGAATCATGGATATATCCGCATCAAAATTCTTTCAACTCAGGTTTCTATTACGCCAGATAAAAAGAGCGTTTACATCAATATTCATGTCAAAGAGGGTCCTCAGTACACTTTTATTGGTTATCGACTTATTGGCAAAACTATTTTGCCCCGAGAAGATTTAAGAGCGCTAACCAAATTAAAAAACAATGAGATTTTTTCACGCAAGCGTATTGTTAACGCGCAGAAAGATATGACTGATGCTATTGCTGATTTGGGCTATGCATTTGCTAAGGTAGGCATTCAGCCTAAGATTGATGATAAAAAGCGAACAGTATTTATTAACTTTATTTTTACACCCGGCATTCGAGCTTATGTTCGTCGTATTAGCTTTACAGGAAATACAAAAACAGCCGACAGCGTCTTAAGAACAGCCATGCGTCAACCAGAAGCGGGGCAATTCTCTTTGAAACAAGTTAAAGAGTCTACGCGTCAATTAAAGCTGCGCCCTTATGTGAAAAAAGCCGAAATGAAAACCACACCGGTGCCAGGCATTAACGACCAACTTGATATTAATTACAAGATTAAAGAAGAACCTTCAGCACAAATTGGTTTTGGTATAGGGCTTTCTGATACTGATGGTATTTTGCTTAACGCGAATTTTAATCAAAGTAACTTTCTAGGGACCGGTCAAGGAATGAATATTAATTTCCAGACCAGTGACTACGAGAAAAGTTATCAAATGAGTTACCGCAATCCTTTTATAACCACCAATGGGGTTTCTCGAACCATTACTTTCTACACGCAACAGTTCGATCCTGGTGAAATAGATATTACAGACTATTCCACAGACCAGTATGGGGTATCTGTTCGCTATGGTATTCCCGTGACCGAAAATAATACGATGCATGCGGGCTACTCCTTAGAAAACACTAACTTAGATATAGGATCTGACCCGTCTGTACAGTTAACGGATTTTGTGGATGATTATGGAACCAACTTTACTGAGGCTAAGCTGCTTTCTGGCTGGAATTATAACGCGCTAGATCAATATATATTTCCAACACAAGGTTTTATCCAAAGTGTTAATGGCCAGTTTGCTGTGCCTGCTAATCGGCATTCTTTAGAGTATTATAAGGTTAGTGAGCGAAGCCACCTATTCTTACCTGTATCTGAAAATCACCGCTATGTTTTCTCATTACGCGGTGAAGTAGGTTTTGGTGCAGGTTATGGTGATACTGATGGTTTGCCTTTCTATGAGAATTATTATGCCGGGGGTATTGGCACCGTTCGAGGTTATGAAGGGAATGATTTAGGTCCACGAGATAGCGGAGATGACCCTATTGGGGGTAACCTCTTGATCGATGGGACAGCAAGCTTTATTTTCCCGTTGCCCGGGGTTGATAATGAAGACCTTCGGACCTCGGTTTTTCTTGATGCTGGAAATGTATATAATACGTCTTATGGCGGGGATGATTATGATGGTACTCTTGAAGAAACCACCCCCTCCTTTGACACGCTGAATTATTCGGTGGGCTTGGGTGTGACTTGGCGCATTCCTTTGCTTGGCCCTATGCAATTTAGCTTGGCTAAGACGATTAATGCCCAGCAGGGTGCTGGTGCTCAACCCTTTAACTTTAATATTGGAACAAGTTTTTAAAGTATAACCAATTGACATGAAGATGCTCCTTAGATGGAATATTCAAACAAGCCTCTTCATATTAATTAGGCGTATATCGTTAAGTTTTGTCATATCAATTGGGTAATTGATGACGCGTCCGAAGAACAGTAAGATTTTTATTACACTTTAGTGAGGAAGTTATGAAGAAGTTAGGTTTATTATTTTTACTTTTAGCACCAATGACTTATTTTGGTATAGCCAATGCTGCTGAAACCCAGCAGGTGGGTATCGTTAATTTGCGTCAAGTTATTGCTAAAGCCCCTCAGGTTGGGGAAATTAACCGAAAATTGAAAGCACAATTCAAGCCGCAAGAGGCCAAGCTTCAGAAAGATCAAAAATCTATTCAGAAAAGCATCAATGATCTCAAGCGCAACGCGAGTGTTATGACGAAAGACAAGATTCAAAAGTCTGAGCAAAAAATAGTCAATCAGCGCAATGCCTTACAAAAAGAGCAAGTTAACCTGACGCGGAGTCTTCGTGAAGCACAAGCTAAAGCTATGAAAGGCTTCTTGAAACTTGTGAGTAAGCAGGTTGCTAAGGTTGCTAAGCAGGAAAAACTAGCGATGGTCTTTCAAAAACAAGCCCTGCTTTATCCTGGTAACGCTGTTGATATAACACCAAAAGTTATTAAAGCATTAAGCTAACCCTTATTAATGGCTCGTTCCTCGTCATTTTTTACTGGGGAGGGATGAGCTTCGATTTCATTTCCAGTAAGAGAGACATGATATGTCAACCTTAAAACTAGCAGAGATTGCTGAGCATATTGGGGCTGAGTTGCGCGGTGATCCAGATTGTACAATAAACTATATTGCAACTATCGCTAACGCTAAATCCGGCCAAATTGCTTTTTTGGATAATCCAAAATATCGAAAGTATCTCAAAACTACAGAAGCCTCCGCCGTTATCTTATCGGAAAAAATGCTTGAAGGTTGTGAAACGAATGCTCTTGTTAGCAAAACGCCTTATTTGGCTTATGCAAAAGTAGCGGCATTATTCGATGATAGACCTAAACCCCAAGCTGGCATCCATCCGACGGTTGTGCAAGGGGAAAATTGCAATATCCACCCAACAGCGCATATTGGCGCGCATACGGTTTTAGGCGACAATGTTTCCGTTGGCGAAGGCGTTATTATTGGCCCTCATTGTAGCTTAAGCTCGGGCGTTAGCGTGGGAGCATCTTCTTGTTTATATGCTCATGTAACTTTATACCATAAAGTTCAGCTGGGTGAACGCGTGATAGTGCATAGTGGTGCTGTTATTGGCAGTGACGGTTTTGGGCTGGCTAATGAACAAGGCCGTTGGCAGAAAGTGCCTCAATTGGGCACGGTTATTATTGGAAATGATGTAGACATTGGTTCGGGCACGTGTATTGATCGTGGCGCTATTGAAGATACGGTTATTGAAGATGGGGTTAAATTAGATAACCTTATCCAAGTAGGGCACAATGTAAGAATAGGTGCGCACACGGCCATCGCGGGTTGCGTTGCCATTGCCGGAAGCGCTAAAATTGGCCGCTTTTGTATGATTGGTGGTGGTTGTTGTATTGCGGGTCATCTTGACATTACTGATGGTGTGATTTTGACAGGAATGACGGGTATTGGGAAAAGTATTAACGAACCTGGTCCCTATTCTGCAGGCTTACCGCCTCAACCTACCAAAGAGTGGAAGCGTAGTATATTCCATTATAAGCGTCTTGTGGAAATGAGCGAACGTCTCAAAGCATTGGAGAAAAAATTGGCTTAGCTTTCACAACAGGGAGAATCTTATGGTTGAGTTAGAAGAAACAATAGAGAAAACGAATATGGCAAAACAAGTTGATATTGCAGGGATATTAGAGTACCTGCCTCATCGTTACCCCTTCCTCCTGGTAGACAGAGTGACGCATTTGCAGGCCGGAAAGGATATTGTTGCCATTAAAAATGTTTCCTTAAATGAGCCTTTCTTTAATGGTCATTTTCCTGAAAGACCCATTATGCCAGGTGTTTTAATTCTTGAGGCGCTAGCGCAGGCAGGGGGAATCCTAGGCTTGGAGACTGTGGGGCAAGGAGTTTCTTCTGATGATAAACTTTATCTCTTTACCGGTATAGACCAGGTGAAGTTTAAAAAAGTTGTCATACCGGGCGATCAATTACAGTTAAATGTCAGATTGGATAAACGTCGTCTGAATATTTTTAAATTTGAAGCTGAAGCGCGCGTTGATGGACAGTTGGCTTGCTCTGCTTATATTAGCAGCATGTTAAAGGATGTTGAGCGTGATTGATGAACGGGTAAGCATTCATCCCAGCGCTAAAATAGGTAAAAATGTTACCATTGAAGCCTTTTCCTGCATTGGTGCCAATGTAACCATCGGCGATGGTACGTGGATTGGTTCTAATGTGGTTATTGAAGGGCCGACCACCATGGGTAAAAATAATCGTATTTATCCTTTTGCAGCGCTTGGCGGCGACCCTCAGGATTTAAAGTTTCATAGTGAAACTACTTACTTGGACATTGGCGATAATAATTTGTTTCGTGAGTGCTGTACGGTGCATCGTGGTACTAAGCAAGGTGGCGATTATACGCGTATTGGCAGTCATAATCTCATTATGAATTACGTGCACATTGCCCATGATTGTCAGATTGGTAGTCACATTGTTTTTGCTAATAACACTTCTTTAGCCGGCCATGTCACGGTTCACGATCATGCTAATTTCGGTGGTTTTTCTTTGGTACGCCAATTTGTGAATATTGGTTCTTACAGCTTTTTAGCTAAAAATGCCAAAGTAGCGAAAGATGTTTTGCCCTATATTTTGGTTTCCGGCGAGCAAGCTAAAGTATTAGGACTCAATTCTATTGGCCTTAAACGCCATAACTTCTCTGAGGAAACACTAGCGGCCCTTAATAGAGCCTATCGTATTATTTTTCGCAGTGGGTTGAAGATTGATGAGGCGGTCGCAGAGTTATTAGAGGTAGAAGGCGGCCATCCCGAAATTCAATTGATTATTGAAGGGATTAAGGCTTCTGAGGGCAGAGGGATAGCGCGTTGAGCTTGGTCATGCAAGCCTAGCAGGGTAGCAAAAAGTACTTTATTTTATTCTAACTCTCCCGCTAAGCAGCCGCCTATGGCGGTGTGGGTAAAAAAGGTTTGAAGTGGCTACCATAATCCGGACACATAATTTAGACTATCTACGAGCCAATAGGAGTGTCCAATATGTTAAAGCGCAAAGTGACTCAATACACAGAAGAATTCAAACGTTCATCCGCAAAATTAGCGGCAGAATCTGACCAGCCCGTCAGCGCTACAGCGGATGAGCTTGGTGTTCACCCTACGACCTTGCATGGGGGGTGAGAAAGTATGAACCAGCAGCGACTAAGCAACAACCATCAGATAATCCTAGATTCCGCAGTAGATTTCAACTACGGAATTTAGGATAATCAAGACAGCCTGTTAGAAGAACTAAAGCAGCTGCGTAAAGAAGTTATGCGCCTTTGCCAGGAGCGTGATATATTAAAAAAGGCCACGGCGTACTTTGCCGAGGAAATTCTATGGCTGCGTAGCAGAGCACCACGCGCAAGCACGTGGGTGAATGCAGCCGACGATATTTTGGTATACTTGCCGAATGGAAGTAAGATTATCGGCCCATACGGCTTATAGAACACAATATCATGTGGTTTGGATACCAAAATATCGTCGAAAGATCCTGAATCCTGGCGTTCGGGGTTATTTGGAAAAACTTTTTCCGCATTTGCTAAGAGAAATGGCAGGTGTGGAAATAGTAGAGCTAAATATTCAGGTTGACCATATTCATATGCTAATAATTATCCCGCCAAAATATTCGGTGAGTAATGTAGTGGGGCAGTTAAAAGGAAGGACAGCCAGTTATTTACGGAAAAAGTTTTCCTGGTTAAAGAAAGTATATTGGAAAGAAAATATAGTTTGGTCACCTGACTATTTCGTATCAACGGTAGGCGTTGATGAAGTTATCATTCGGAATTATATACAGCATCAAAAACGCCAAGATTCAGGGCAAGCGAAGCTTAACCTATAATAGAACCCCGTGCTTGCACGGGGGAATCTATACAATGATTTAAATCTGAGTTACAATAAGATGTTGTCTTCGTAGAGGCATTAACGAGCAGTCAATTTAAAAAATAGGGAGTAGTCAAATGTTTAGTTTTTTTAAGCAGCCTCGAACGCTTACAGCTAATAATGAAATTACGGTTAATATTTGGGAGCCAAGAATTGATGATGAAGTGGTAACTACATCGGAGTTTTTGCAAAGATCCAGAAAAAATACTTTGGGAAATGATTATTTTATAGGGCATGTTTCTCTAGCAACAGGGAATGACTATATGAGTTGGTGGCCCGCTCCTGGGGTGGAAGAGAATCCTTTTTTAGTCATCCGGGCAGTCGAAAACACTTATGAAGGTGATGTTCAGGCCGAAGGCATCGACCCACATCATGTTGTTAAGCTTTATAGCTTAGATGTTGCTAAATTACTTAAGGCTATTGATGATATCAGAATACAAGAGGTAGGCTATGTGCTCGCGGGGGACAAAACCCTGACGCGTGGCATTAATAATTGGTTTTCTAGAGGAAAAGGCCACAATTGCTCCGGTTTAATTTATGATTTGTTGATAAAAGCCGGCTTATGGGATCTGATGAGTTATACACAGGACTTAACTGCTCAATACCTCATTTCCACACCTGAAAACTTAAAAAATTTACTGCAGGGTGCAAAAGAAAGGGAGCTTAAAAGGTATCCAGAAACAAAAGCATTTAATAATGCTCAAGCAGCTCAACAATCAGCGGCTATACTTGCTCCTCGGTAACGCTGAAATAACTTGGGGCAAGTGCATCAAACAAAACTGTATTATATAGTCCCCGCAGTTGAAAGTTCGGGAAATTATTTGTTAATGTGATAACATAAGTTTTATATTTTAGCGCCTGGATGTTAGTCAGATTTGGACAATTTTTACTGAAAAAACGAGGATTTTAGCTATTCTAAATGACAAGTTTTTTCAGTAAAAATTGTTCAAAGATGGCTGGCAGACAGACAGCTAAAACCCGAGGTTTCAACTGCGGGGACTATATACCCGTAGCGTTTGAGTTTTAGGTTTTTGAGCTGCCATCTGCCAACCACCTTCGAATGATTTTGCCCTAAAAAAATCGTCGGGTAGAGTAGCTACCATCCTCTTTTTTTAGGGCAAAATCATTCAAATCTAATTGACATCTGGCGCTCAAAACAATAGCGTGCTCCATGGTGAGCTTAACGCAACACCTAAAACTCAAACGCTACGGGTATATAGAGCCGCTGCGAAAGGCGTAAAATTTTCTTACGTAGCAATAAAAACAGTCATGTTGGATGTGTTATTCAATACGTACCCTTGTGCTTGCCTTGTAGAAAATTAACCTCGTTCCTACCACTTTATTATGCTGAGAAGAGAGATGAGAGAACACCCAGAAGTGATTGTTAGAGTTTGGTCTTATGAGCACAATAACAAAGAGCACGTGTCTCTACAGATAGGCGATTTTACCGGTAATGCGCGGCCATTGGGGCCGCCAAAGAGTAAGATTGATCCACTTTATGAACAATATAACAACTTAGATGAACAGGGTAAAGCTCGATATTTATCTCTATCTGGAAAAAAGGCGTACATTAGCCTTTACCCTAATGAGTTGAAGAATTTAGCTTGGGATAAACAACACTATACAGTAACGCACAATGTAGAAGCCCGACTTTTTAGACTAAGCGGACTGGATGTGGAGAAAATGCTCGAGGCTTATTGTCGTATCATCGACAATGGTTTTAAATATAAGATTTACGGCAGTGCGTTCTTTAAAGCATCAAACACCTTTAACTGTAATGGTATTGTTTACGAATTATTGCATGCTGGTGGATTTCGAGTGGGGCGAAGAAAAAATCCTAAGGCCTGGTTCCTGAACCAGCTGTTGGGTGGTTTAGCCCTAAATGCGGCACGCAGCCATGAAAAGTTAAAGAGACCTGCTTTGGTCGTTTATGCCATCAGTATTGGTTATGCTTTTCATTTAAGAAAGATTGAAGGAGTTCAAGATCACGCTATCAATGCGGCACTTGCCAAACATTTATTATCTCTTCGTATCAAATTATTCAATAAATTTAAAGAGCGTTCTCTGAAGAATATTCATGCTGCGCGGCATAATTTTTTATTAGAGACTAATGAACGGTATAAACAGGGATTTACATCTTTGACTGAGGCTTCCTATGCAATTAGAACCCTTGAATCAACTTACGAAAAATCAAGCGAATCTGATAAACAAAGATTATCTATTTATCTTCACCCTTATTATAAATTCTATGTTGGGGCAGAGCATTTCTTCGAAGACGAGAACATAAAAGCATCAAAAAAAGATCAAAGAATGTCTTTAATAAAGACGCTTTCCGCATTAAAAGAGGTAATTAATGATTTTTTTAAAGCCTCAGAGTATGATGAAGTAAGGCCTCAAGTTATCAGCGCAATTAAGTATCCTTTTATTAATCTCAATGCGTTCGAATATTATATTTTTTTACCGGCTTTGTTGTTATTTTTTCTTCTAAAAACTATCGCTAGTTATGCACTAACAAAAGATTCTCATTATTTTGATGAACCCATCACTAAAGCAGTTGAGAATTTTCTTACTCCATCTAATTCATTGTTGTTGCTTGGTTTTTTTAACGATTATTTTTCAAAGCATAGCGGAGCCACCTGGGCTTTGAGGATTATAATTTTATTGCTTTCCGGGCTACAGTACAAAAGACCTCAAAAACTTGTCCCTTTCCTGCTTTATTTTAGAAAATTTATTACTTTTAGTACGGCTCTTATTTATACTGTTATCAATCTTCTTGAGGTACGGGACAATTCAAGCATTAGTCAGCTTGATTTATCGCAGCTGCCGCAGGAGCCTTATGGCTATAATCGTCAACTGACACCTATTAATTTCATTGAAGAACTTGTTTCAGTAATAGGTAATCGCTATGTAGCAACGTTTCTTTCTGGTATTGCAGGTGTTTTTTTTCATTACCTTGTTAGAGAAGTCGTTGAGCGAGTTCTTAGAGCCATTCAGTTTCGTGTTCTTCACAACCCCAATGCATTGCTGCATGAGATCATTCACTCACCTCAGTCTGAGGAGCTGATATCTAAGGAGATACAAAGCGTCGATATTGTATCGATAAAAGACGTGGATGACTTTTGTAAAAAGGAACAAATACCAGACTTTGTCCCTATTATTCCAGATGGAAATTGTTTTTTCCGGTCAGTATTAGCAGGACAAGGATCATCTCCAGACAAACATGCTGAGCTACGTACACAAGTTATTAAGTACATTAGGCAAAATCAACGGTTATTCGAGCACGCGTTGCCACCGGAGTTTCATTGCTTTGAGGATTACATTCATGAAATTTCGCGAGAGGGTGCGTGGGCAGATGGTCTTATCATTGAAGCCACCGTGTTGTGCCTTGACTTACCTATTCATATTATTGATTTACAAAAAAATGATAACGCTGAAACGGAGGTTGTTGGAAATTTTACTTGTTCCAAAGATTCTGAAAACGCAAGTGGCACCGTATACCTCATTAGGGTCAATGACAATCATTATCACAGCATCTGTGGTAGCGTTAATCAACCAATCAAGTTACCCTGCAGTGTGACATACATACAGAGCACATTAAAACATCTTGTTCCAGCAAAAGATGCTAATCAGGAACCCATTTATGGTGGTGTGATTCCTTTATCTCAGTATATGCGTGCTAAAAATGCTTCTCATAAGGCATCAACAGAGTCGCCCCAGGAAAGACAGCAACGCTTTTGTCGCTTGCTATGAGGGTAAAATATTGCGCTTAGGAAGTATATTCCAATTAAAGAATGAGTCTAAACAGGGCAATCGCGTCTTAATTGGTAACGACTTATTTTAAAAGGTTTTTATTTTTAAAGAATATTTCTTAGTGGCCCATAACCGATTGATTTTTCTATACTGGAAATACGTAGTGGCCTTTAGATTCATTTCATATTGGAAGAGTCTAGGTCTCAGGGCTGTCCCATTAAAATAATATTTTTAAATAAAAACAAACAGTTACAAGAGTTTTGAAACTTAACCCTGCTGAGGCAAGCATTTGATACTATAAGGTTTTGTTATTTTTAATGGAACAGCCCGTCTAGGTCTTGATTTGATGGCTTTTAAATGCTAAAATGGGTAAAAATTAATCAGGAAAGGTTTTTTTCAATGGCTAATCATTCCCCAAAATCTACCTCACAAGGCCCCAGTGTCTTGTCTTCGCTAGAGAAAGCAGTTGCCTATGCTTGGTTATTAAGAAAGGACTTTGCTCAGAAACTAGCGAAGTACGCACAGACGGAAGCCTATTTGGCTGGGTTACTTAAAAAAGCTCAGCATTTACAACTTAAATCCAAGTCCGCCCCCGTTGCTTTTTTTGATGATTTAGACCTATCCGAAGAGGGAATAGATAAGCTCATCAAAGAGGCTGGAGCCTTACCGGCCGATGGTATTTACATCATCCAACTGCTGAATAACATTCGGGAGCTGTCAAAAACCAGAGAGGAGCTGCTAGAAAAGCTAGAGAAGCTCGTAAAAGCTGTTAGCAAAGATAGTAGCCTTAAGCCAAAATTGGAAATTCTTCTACAGAAAATAGACGCTGTAGAACAGCAGTTTTCCCAACAGATGCATAAGACGCGAGAGGTTTTAGCTAAAAATCCAAGCTATATTGGCAATAATGCCCAGCGGCCTGAATTAAATAATATCAATAGGCTATTTTCTCTTTATCATCAACATAATGCTGAGCGTGGT
Source organism: Gammaproteobacteria bacterium (assembly GCA_965230455.1). Taxonomy (GTDB): domain Bacteria; phylum Pseudomonadota; class Gammaproteobacteria; order CBDDKY01; family CBDDKY01; genus CBDDKY01. The sequence continues at coordinate 791,440 of CBDDKY010000002.1, read as the reverse complement.
AAAGCACCAATACAAGACAATGAGTCTCTTGTGCACCCTACCATGGGCATGAGATAGCTTAATTTCTAGGGCGTGTCATCAATTGCTTTTTCGTCGTGAGAATTGTGTAAATTGAGAGCAATTGCGTGTATTTTTGAGGATAATAGTAGGTCTACTTGACGAAAAGAAGCACGCAATTGAATTAATTTTGCGCAATTTGCAGCAGAAAAGGGTAATTGATGACACGCCCTAGTTAGCCATGGGCCCTGTTAGCCATAGTATCATAGCGACGAGCCCTTGATTGAATCCCCGCGTTGAGTAATATCCAACATCTCAAGTACAAGCTTAACCAAATCATAAGCATCGCTACCTTCGCCTTCCAATCGTGTTTTCACGGCAAGTAGCTCTTTTTTCATGCTCTCTCTATAAGCCTTATCGAACAGCAATTTCTCTGTTTCTTGAGCAATATTATCTGCTGAAGCTTCATGCTGTATAAGTTCTTTCACGATGGGGGGATTGGCGGAGACTAAATTGCACAGTCCAATAAATTTTACTTTAATTAAATGCTTTAAGACTTCATAGCTGAGTCTATCGCCACGATAAATAATAACCATTGGCACTTCCATAAGCGCTGTTTCCAGTGTGGCGGTACCCGAAACCACGATGGCGGCATCACAAATATTTAGCACATCATAAGTTTGCCCATCCACTACGCGAATTGGAAGTGCTGCATTCCCTAAATAGGGGGCAAGATCAGTATGTTGCAAGGTTGGGGCTTTAGGTAATATGCATTGTAAGTCAGGATATCTCTTTTGTAATTGCAGAGCAGCTTCGAGCATATCCTTTAAGAGATAACGGATTTCTGAAAGCCTGCTGCCGGGTAAAAGCCCTAGAGTGGTTTTTTTAGGATCGAGTTGGAAATGTTCGTAGGCTGCTTTTTTGGAGCGTGTAGATTTCACTTGTCCGGTTAGAGGGTTGCCTACATAATGTACAGGAATGTTTTCTTTCTCGTAATAGGGGGGCTCAAAAGGAAAAATAACCGCGGCGTGATCTACGCGCTGCTTAATGACTTTGATGCGTCCAGGGCGCCAAGCCCAAATTTTAGGGCAAATATAGAACAGCACTTTAATGCCTAACTGTTTAGCGGTTTTTGCTAGGCGTAAGTTAAAACCACCAAAGTCGATGATAATCAATAAATCAGGCTTACTTTGCTTTAAATGCTTTCGTGCCTCGTGTAGGGTAGAAAAAATTTTATGCAAATGACGCAATACGCCGAACACGCCGATGAAAGATAGCTTTTTAGAGTCTAGAATGAGCTTCGCGCCAGCAGCGTGCATTTTTTGGCTACCAATACCTTCAATTTGTAGGTCAGGCACTTTATTTTTTAGTTTTTTGATTAAGTTTGCCGCATGCAAATCACCTGAGGCTTCTCCTGTGGAAATAAAAACTTTCTTAGGCATAGTATTTTCCTCTTTCCTCGGCAATGGTGGCGTTATTCCTGTTAGCCCCCAAATTATGCTATGCTGTGCTCATTTATTCAACTTTACTTGCCTGAAAGAGGATGCCATGACTGAGCTGTATACATCGGAGTTATTGGCTGGTGTGGATGAAGCAGGGCGAGGGCCATTGGTGGGGCCTGTGGTGGCCGGCGCAGTTATGCTAGACCCAGAAGCACCGATTCAAGGGCTTGCTGATTCAAAAAAATTATCGGAGAAAAAGCGGGAAGCCTTAGCGCTTTTAATTAAAGAGCAAGCGTTGGCTTGGGCTATTGCAGAAGCTTCGGTCGCTGAAATCCAATCCCTGAATATCCTGCAGGCCAGCCTATTGGCTATGCAAAGGGCTGTGACGAAGCTTAGGGTAACACCTAAGCTTGTTTGGGTGGATGGTCTACATTGCCCTGAGCTGCCCATGCAGACTCGAGCTATTGTTAAGGGCGATGATAAGGTTCAGGCCATCAGTGCAGCCGGCATTTTAGCAAAGGTTGCTCGTGATGCAAAAATGTTTGATCTAGATAAAAAATACCCACAGTATGGTTTTGCAAAGCATAAAGGCTATCCTACTAAGCAACATCTGGAAGCTATGCGCTTATATGGCATTATGGAAGAATACCGCCTTACCTTTAAGCCGGTACAGAAGATAGCGGCAACTTTTACTGAACATGGTGAAGCTTGATATGGGCCAATCCTTTATTCATTTAAATGTACATACTGAGTATTCCATCGTAGATGGCTTAACGCGCATTAAACCCTTGATGCAGAAAACAGCAGAGTCAGGGATGGGAGCTGTTGCACTGACAGACCAATCTAATTTATTTGCAGCCGTTAAGTGGGTTAAGCAGGCTTCAAGTCTTGGGGTCAAACCTATCTTAGGCGCTGATGTTTGGCTGGAAAATGAAGCTGCCCATCAAGAACCTCATCATTTAATTCTGCTTTGTCAGTCCGATGAAGGCTATTTAAACTTAAGGCGGCTTATTTCTCGCGCTTATGTGGAAGGTCAACAGCAGGGAAAACCCATCGTACATCAAGCGTGGTTAACGCCGGAAAGTGTTGTGGGATTGATTGCATTATCAGGTGCTCAAGAAGGTGATGTTGGGCGAGCTTTGCTTAGCCAACACCCAGAACAAGCCGATGCATTGCTTGAGCGTTGGAAGCATTTATTTCCCAATCGTTATTATTTAGAGCTACAACGTTTAGGACAAGCCAATGAAGCAATGCACATAGAGGCAACCTTAGCTTTAGCTCAGACACATCAGTTACCTGTGGTGGCAACTAATGCTGTGCGTTTTTTAGCAAAGGAAGACTTTGATGCTCATGAAGCCCGCGTTTGTATTCATGAGGGGCGACAATTAGGAGATGCAACGCGTCCGCAACATTATACTCCTTACCAGTATCTGCGTACGCCGCAAGAAATGTTAGCACTCTTTGCCGATATTCCCTCAGCACTAACTAATACGGTAGAAATTGCCAAACGCTGTAACGCTACCGTAAAGCTTGGAGAGACTTATTTACCGAACTTTCCCATCCCGACAAAATTTACGGTTGAAAGCTATTTGGCAAATGAAGCGAAAAAAGGCTTAGAGGCACGTTTAGCGATGCTTTTTCAGGTTGAGGGTGAAGATTTCGCCGTAAAACGCAAACCCTATGATGAACGTTTACAGATTGAGTTGGACGTTATTAACAACATGGGGTTTCCTGGTTATTTTCTCATTGTAGCGGATTTTATCCATTGGGCGAAACAAAATAACATCCCTGTAGGCCCTGGGCGTGGTTCAGGGGCGGGGTCGCTAGTGGCCTATGCATTACAAATTACGGATCTCGACCCCTTGGCTTATGACTTGCTGTTTGAGCGCTTTTTAAATCCTGAACGGGTTTCCATGCCTGATTTTGATATTGATTTTTGTATGGATGGCCGCGATCGCGTTATTGAGTATGTTGCCGAAACTTACGGCTGTGAAAGTGTTTCACAAATTATCACCTTTGGTACCATGGCTGCTAAAGCGGTGGTGCGGGATGTGGGGCGTGTGCTAGGCCACAACTATGGTTTTGTGGATAAAATTGCCAAGCTTATTCCCTTTGAATTAGGGATGACCCTAAAAAAAGCCTTAGAAGATGAAGAGCTTTTAAAAGAACGGTATGATGCTGAAGAAGAGGTGAAGGCCCTGATTGATTTAGCCTTCAAGTTGGAAGGTATCACGCGTAATGCGGGCAAACACGCCGGTGGCGTGGTGATTGCACCCTCAAAATTAACAGATTTTTCAGCGTTGTACTGTGAAGAAGACGGTAGCAATCTGGTTACACAATTTGACAAGGATGACGTAGAAGCCGCAGGCTTAGTAAAGTTTGACTTTTTAGGGCTGCGCACGCTGACCATCATTCACTGGGCAGTGTTGAATGTACAAAAAAGTCAAGATATTCAAATTAACATAGAAACCATTCCGCTCAATGACGAAAAGACGTTTGAGCTTTTGAAGGCTTGTCAGACTACGGCAGTTTTTCAGCTAGAGTCTCGCGGCATGAAGGAGCTGATTAAGCGTTTAACGCCGGATTGCTTTGAAGACATTATCGCTTTGGTCGCACTGTTTCGTCCCGGTCCTCTACAGTCTGGGATGGTGGATGACTTCATTGATAGAAAACACGGTCGCGCTAAGGTTGTTTATCCGCATCCTGATCTCGAATCCATCCTAAAGCCAACGTATGGCGTTATTCTCTACCAGGAGCAAGTGATGCAAATTGCTCAGGTTTTGGCTAATTTCACCTTAGGCGCTGCTGATTTATTGCGGCGAGCCATGGGTAAGAAAAAGCCTGAAGAGATGGCAAAACAGCGAGATATTTTTGTTAAAGGGGCGTTAGCCCGTGACGTGGATGAAGAAACCGCCACGTATATTTTTGATTTGATGGAAAAATTTGCAGGCTACGGTTTCAACAAATCCCATTCGGCAGCCTATGCCCTCGTTTCCTATCAAACAGCCTGGCTTAAAGCACATTACCCTGCAGAGTTTATGGCAGCTGTTTTATCTTCTGATATGGATAATACTGATAAAGTAATTAATTTTGTAGAGGAATGTCGGCATATGGGCTTAGCCGTGGTGCCACCAGATATTAACCTAGGTGTTTATAAATTCACGGTTTCTAAAGATGGCAGTATTATTTATGGGCTGGGTGCCATTAAGGGGGTTGGAGAATCAGCCATTGAAGCACTGTTGGCAGAACGTAACGCTGCTGGTGTATTCAAAGATTTATTTGATGTATGTCGTCGTTCCGATATGCGCCGCATTAATCGACGCACCTTAGAGGCCTTAATCAAATCGGGGGCCATGGATAAGTTAGGTGCTAATCGCCATGATATGTTTGCAAGTATTGATAAAGCGTTAAAGTCTGCAGAGCAAGAGGCCCGTGATAATGCCGCCGGTCAGCATAGTTTGTTTGGTCATATGGAAGCAGGGCACGATGAAGGTTTCAGTTATATATCAGCCGTAGCGTGGAATGAAGCCGAGCGCCTCGCGGGTGAAAAAAGTACCCTTGGTATGTATCTGACAGGGCATCCCTTAGATATTTATCGTGATGAGCTAAAGCAATTCATCACCTGTGGTATTAGCGAGCTTAACCTTAGTCAAAGTAAAACAGCTCTGTTGGCAGGGCTTGTCATTGCCCTGCGTTTTATGACCACGAAGTCCAATAAACGTATGGCGGTATTGACCTTGGATGATGGCAGTGCACGCCTGGAAGTGGCTATTTTTTCTGAGGTATTGGATGCAAACCGAGAAAAATTAGTAAAAGATACTGTGCTGGTGATAGAAGGAGAAGTCAGTGTGGATGATTTTAGTGGTGGCTATCGCATGCTGGCTCGACAAATTGATGACATGCCAGAGGCTCGTTGCCGTTATGGTAAATGTTTAGCATTGACCTTGCATCGTGCGGAAATGTCCTTAGAATGGTTAGACAGTTTAAAAGCAATATTCAGCGAGTATCCGGCAGCAGACTGCCCTATTGCCGTTGAATATATTTGTGATGCAGGTCAAGCACACTTTGTGTTTGATGCAAATTGGAAACGCCTACCCTGTGATGGTATTTTAAAAGACCTAAAAAGTTTTTTGGGTGAAGAAAATGTGCGTGTGCACTATTAGGCTTTTGTTGGTTTGGCGCATTTTTATTGATTAAAGAGGTTTTGGTATGAATTTAAATTTTCTTGATTTTGAGCAGCCTATTGCAGATAACTTAGCAAAAATAGAAGAGTTGCGCTTAGCGGCTGATACGAATGATGGCAGTATGAATATTAGCGAAGAGTTAGCCCGGCTTGATGTGAAAATTAAAGAAGATACACAAAAGATTTTTAGTAAGCTTTCCCCTTGGCAAGTGGTGCAATTAGCGAGGCATCCACAACGACCTTACACGGAAGACTACATCGAACGTGTATTTACCAACTTTGATGAGCTATCGGGCGATAGACATTTTTCAGCGGCGCCAGCAATTATTGGTGGCACGGCACGCTTAGATGGCCAACCCGTTATGGTTATTGGGCATCAAAAAGGACGCAAGACGAAAGAAAAAGTTCATCGTAACTTTGGTATGCCAAGGCCAGAAGGGTACCGTAAAGCTTTGCGTCTCATGAAGCTTGCTGAAAAATTTAACTTGCCGGTCTTTACTTTTATAGATACGGCGGGTGCTTACCCGGGTATTGGTGCTGAAGAGCGTAATCAAAGTGAAGCCATCGCTCGTAACTTGTATGAAATGATAGAACTAAAAACCCCCATTATTACTACCGTTATTGGCGAAGGGGGGTCGGGTGGTGCTTTGGCATTGGCTGTAGCTGATAAACTATTGATGTTGCAATACAGTGTCTATGCGACTATTTCGCCCGAAGGCTGTGCTTCTATTCTATGGAAGAGCGCCGATAAAGCCTCTGACGCTGCACAAGCTATGGGTATGACAGCACCGCGATTAAAAGAATTGGGTATTATTGATGAAATTCTTCCTGAGCCCATAGGTGGAGCGCACCGGGATATTCCTTTAATGGCTGCAACGATTAAACAGCATTTGAAAGGTGTATTGGCAGAGCTGAGCGCACTATCAACAGAAGACTTACTAGCAGCACGTTACCAAAAATACATGGCTATAGGTAAACCTACGAACTAATGAGCTGGGGGCAACGAGAAGCACAATTGCGGCAACAGCTTGAAAGTTATTTGCCTGCGGCGTTTATTGTTGCGCTAAGTGGCGGTTTAGATTCCGTGGTGTTATTACATTTATTAACGCGCTTAGTTCCAGAAGAAAATTTGCGTGCGGTTCATGTGAATCATGGTTTATTTCCAGCAGCCTTACAGTGGCAGCAGTTTTGTGAGCAACTGGCGCAGCAATGGGGTATCCCCTTACAAGTTGCAACGCTTCATTTGGCAGCCAAGGCCGGCGAAAGCTTAGAAGCGTCTGCCAGGTATGAGCGTTATGCGGTGCTAGAAAAATTCATTACTGCCGATGATATTTTAGTTACAGCCCACCATCAAGCAGATCAAGCAGAAACCTTACTGTTACAACTTATTCGGGGTGCAGGGGTACAGGGCTTAGCAGCCATGCCTATGGTAAAATCTTTTAATCAGGGAAAATTATTGCGCCCTTTACTCAACTGGCCAAGGCGGGTGATTAGAGACTATGCTGAGCATTTTGCTTTACGCTGGGTTGAAGATCCCAGCAACAAAGATACTAGCTTTGCGCGCAATTTTATACGCCAAGACGTTATGCCTCTGTTAACGCGCCGTTGGCCATCGGTGGATGCTACGCTATCACGCAGTGCACAGCATTGTGCAGAGGCACAGGCTTTAATTAACGAAGTTACCCAAGCAGATTTTAAAAGGTGTTTTAGTTCACAAAATAACACCATTGATGTTACTACCTTACAAGCCTTTTCGGTATTGCGACAGCGCCAAATATTGCGTCATTGGGTACAACATTTAGGTTACCAATTGCCTTCAACTCGCCGCCTACAAAGCATTCAAACACAGATGTTATCGGCACGTCATGATGCCATGCCTTCCATTGTCTGGGATAAGCTTAGCATTCGTCGCTATGCCGGTAAACTATATACCGTACCTGAAGCAATGCCCATTCCAGAAGGTTGGGAATGCTCTTGGGATGGTAAGGCGCCTCTAAAATTGCCAGGTGGCTTAGGAAGCCTTCGTGTCGCGGCATCACTAGCGTTTCCACTACAGGTTAGATTTCGTCAAGGTGGAGAAATATTGCAGTATCGAGGACATCACCGGTCATTAAAGAAGCTATGGCAAACCTGGCAGGTGCCACCCTGGCAACGAGGGCGAGTGCCATTGTTGTTTAAAGGCTTGGAGCTGCTTATTGTGGTGGGCTATGGTAGTGCTGATAGTATGAGTGAAGAGATTACACTTGATTTTCCTTAGGCTCTGTTGACAATTCATTTTCACGTGGCAATTTGAATAAAATGGGTGCAAAGTTGCCCTCCGTTCCTTCAACCTAATCTAACCTGAGTTCGACATAAGAAGGTGGTAAAACCCAAAGAAATCAAAGAGGACAAGGCAAAAGCTCAAAAAAAACGCAGTACTAGCACCGCTAAGGCGAATATTTTTTTGAGCTTTTAACGCCCCGTCCCTCTGGATTTATCGCAGGTTTTAGCCGTTCTTATGTCGAACTCAGGTTAATCTATAAAAAGTCTAGGCTTCAGTTGCCTTGGTTTCTGACTATACTAAGAGGTAAGAATAAGAACTAGATTGTAACTTGACGGTTATGAGTTTATATGCTGTAGATACTTTAATGGCCGAGACTCGTCGTTTAGCGGCTGAATACCATAGAGCCACCCAACAGACATTGGCGGTTACCGCTGAATTGGCCCGTTATGATGCTATGCGTCATTTAGGGTTAATTGAGACCTTAGAAACCGAAACCGGTGTGGATGCCATTGATAGCGATGGAAACAAGTGTTTGATTAAAGGACGAGTCATTTTTGACCCGACGAAGTCTGGGCATCGAATAGGTCAATTACATAAAGAAGCCAACTGGGATAAGCTTTATTTGGTTCTTCTAGATGATGCTTATGAGACCTATGAAATTTATGAAAATGCACGTTCCAGTCTTGAGCCCATTTTAGCGGATAAATCTTCGCAAAAGCGTGGTACACTATCGGTGGCCAAATTTAAAGCTTTAGGCGAGTTGGTTTGGTTTATAGAATAAGTTCTGCTAAGCGTTAGCAGCTCCCAATTCATAACGTTACCGTGAACATAGAGAACGCTTTTGTATATTCTTGCCATTGACACCACGTCCGAATCTTGCTCTTTGGCTCTCAGTATAGGCCAAGGTGAGCCTGTAACCAGTCGCTGCTCAATCGTACCTAGAGAGCATGGTGAACGTATTTTACCTATGCTTGAGTCCTTGCTCGCAGAGTGCGGCTGTCAGCGCTCCCAATTAGATGCAATTGCCTACGCTGCAGGGCCAGGGAGCTTTACGGGGGTCAGGCTTTCCACAGGAATCGCGCAAGGTTTAGCCTATGGATTGGGTTTGCCTGTCATTGCAGTTTCCACACTACGGGTTTTAGCACAAGGCGCTTGGCGTCTCAGAAATATACCACATATTTTACCTGCGCTAGATGCGCGTATGGGAGAACTTTATTGGGGGCAGTATGAGTGGTCTAAAGCGGCAGGCATCGTGTTGCCATGTCGAGATGATGCTTTATCGGCGCCATCAGAAATTGAGCTGCCTGATGAAGGAGAATGGCTTGCCCTAGGGCGTGGCTGGGATGTTTATGGGGAGCAACTAAAAACGTCTCTCAAAGAACAATGTTTGATCAAAATCGAGCAAGGCATTTACCCTGAAGCCTTAGATATTCTACCCATTGCTTGTAAAGTGTATGAACAGCAGGCGTGGTTGTCTCCCGAGAGAGCTCAACCTGTTTATTTGCGAAATCAAGTGGCTAAGAAATCAGAAGCTCTCCCCAATAAGGATTAGGGTTTGTTGAGCATCTGTTTTCATGCGCCGTTTGAATAGAGCTCGGCCAAATCAGCCACTATTTTTCCAAACTTGTCTACAAAAGTGAAGGGTAATATAGGTTGGCAATCCCCAACGGGAATCTACTGTCTTGAAAGTCAAGTCTGAACAGGCACCCAATGGTAAAAATTTTAGCCGATTTGACCACAGGGTTCACAAGCCTATACGGTTAAATAAAGACCTCCTGGCTTGTGGACTTGTGGACAAATCGGCGGACCATCCTTTACCAAAAGCTCTTAACTCAAACAAGGCGCTTTGTAATCAACCTCATCACGTAACATAGCATTCAACGTGATAATTATTCGTCGCATCACGGCAACAAGTGCCACTTTTGACGCTTTCCCTTTTTGTTTGAGTTTTTCATAACAGGTTTTCATCGTAGGGTTGTGTCTGATAGCAACAAGCGCAGACATATACAGTAGCTTCCTAATGGTAAATCGCCCCCCCATAATTCTGCGCTTCCCTGTCTTTCGCCCGCTATCGTGGTTTTTCGGCGCAACTCCTACTAAGGCCGCTATCTCTGTGCGACTTAAGCGCCCTAATTCATTCAATCCTGAGACCAATCCCATGGCCACTTTTTCTCCAACCCCTTTGAATGTTTGTAGACGTTTAAACACTTCATGCTTCTTTTCATCCTTTTTTATACGTGCCTTTGTCTTCTCTTCAATCAGTAGGATTTCTCTTTCTAGTTGTTTAATCGTGCGTTTTATCGAGCTTCTTATTACTTTAGATAAATGTGATTTTAATCTGTTTTTTTCAGCAACTAATGTATCTACTAACTGACCGCGTCTGCTCGATAGTTCATTAAGCTCAATCTCAACTCGGCTCGCTGGTGTATTCGCTTCAAGCTTTTCTTGAACTCCAAATTGAGCAATAATTTCTGCATCAAGTGAGTCTGTCTTTGCAAAATACCCTTTTTGTTTTGCAAAGTGATATACTCGGCTAGGACAGGAGGCATGGAAGCCAATATCTGCCCGTGCAAGTAATTGACAGAAGACTTTTTCATACCCGCCCGTATACTCCATAACCACTAAAGGCTGGCTTGTTCTATCAAGTGTCTTGATAAATTTTCGTATCCCTTCCTCTGTGTTTTTTATCGTCTTATGGGTCGCTTGTATCGAAAAATACACATCAATTTTATCTTTTGATATATCTGCCCCAATATATTCAGCGCTGGCTAGTTGATCTTTTTCTATCATCGCGTTATCTTCCTCTTGTTGTTAACGTGTCTCAACATTGTTATACGAACTTTAAGTTCAACCTACTGTTCGAGATCTTGTTAATAATATGTGAAGTGGCGTACCAAGATTCTCGCGCACTATTGTGTGCAATTGCTAACCGTACTACCACTTCACGCCTCTGACAGCCATGATCTTGACTGCTTGAGGCATTTATTGCCCGTTCAGAAAACAATCAACTCACTAGGCTATACCTTAAGATACAATTGCTGATTGCTTCTGAAAATGTTTCCTGCTTTATGTAAAATCTTGTTATAATTGCACTATGTTTTAGCATAGCCCTGTGTAAGGGGCCTGTATTTTGCTTAATTTAACCTAAAATCAGCAGTAAATCGCGCTTTTTTGGTGTAATAGATTGATTTAGATAAGGGAACTAAAAAAGCGGAATACACCTTATTGGTGATGGAGACTTTTTTTCTTTTCTTAGATGAATCAAGATGTTATCGCCAAAAACGTGATTTAACTGCTGATTTTAGGTTTAACGTGAGAAATCTCGGGGGCTGGCCCCGAGGCAAAGGCGATAGGGTTTCCATACCCAAGGGGGCACAGGTACCCAAGGGGGCACAGGCTGGGGAAACATGTAATTTTCCCCGTTGGTCGCCTACGCGGGTTTCCCGCGTAGGCGACATCAAACCAGGAGACAATCTTGGTTGCTTGCGGCCGAGTTGTTGAATCTGAATTTATAGGCAGCTCATTAGATATGGTGTTTCTTTGATTCTTTTGATCAAGTTTAACGAGTAACCCCTTTCTAACTGAGTTTGCATTTTTTTCTTTTTAGTACAAGGGGATAGCGATGTCGCGTCTAGTGGCAGAAAGCCGTGAAGAGTTAATTGAACAACTTACCGCATTAATTAAAAGCAAGCTGAAGAATACTCAGCAAATCTCACTGGTAAGCCAACTTCTATCCAGATATTACGCCAATGTTGATCTTGAGGATCTCTTATCGCGTGATTTAATGGACTTGTATGGTGCGGTCTTATCGCACTGGAGTCTAATTTTTCATCGTAAACCTGGTGAAGCCAAGGTGCGTGTTTATAACCCGCACTTTGAGCAACACGGTTGGCAGTCTACTCATACCATTGTGGAAGTTTCCCACGATGATATGCCTTTTTTGATCGATAGCCTGCAAATGGAAATAACGCGGCTTGGGTTTACTAGCCACCTTATTATTCACTTTGGTGGTTTGAAAGTTCGCCGTAGCGATAAGCACCGTGTCACAGAAATTTTGCCAGATGATACGCCAGAAGGTAAAGGCGTGACGAGTGAGGCCCCTATTTATTTTGAGATTGATAAGCAAACAGACCCCGATGTGCTGGAGAATTTACGTGTTAATCTAGAAAGAGTGCTAGTGGATGTAAAACTTGTCGTGTCTGATTTCCATGCTATGAAACAAGAAATAGTGGATGCTATTGAAGAAACGCTTGCTGTAAAAAAAGGCTTAGATCCTGAAGAAACGAAAGAAGCTTTGGATTTCATGAGCTGGATTAATAATAATCACTTTACCTTTATCGGCTGCCGCAACTATGAATTAGTTACTTTAGAGAATAAAGAAAAAGCGCTAAAAATCATGTCGAGCACGGGCCTAGGTGTGCTGCGCAATGAGACGCACAGTAAAAAGTATCGTACATTTTCTGAGTTACCAGAAAGGGCTCAAGAAATTGCCACCTCTAAACAACTATTAGTCTTGGCTAAAACTAATACACCTTCTTCAGTTCACCGTCCTGTTTATACGGACTACATTGGTATCAAACGTTTCGATGAGCAGGGTAACTTAATTGGTGAGCGGCGTTTTATAGGGCTTTATACCTCAGCAGCATACAACAGTAATCCCACTGCTATCCCTTTGCTACGCAAAAAGGTAGTGGCTGTTTTGCATGATTCTGGTCATACAGCAGGAGGGCATGCTTGGAAAGCCTTAGTCAATATCCTAGAAACGTTGCCACGCGATGATTTGTTTCAAGCCACCAGCACAGAACTACTTGAGCTTGGTATGGGGATTTTGCAAATACAAGAGCGCAAGCGCATTCGTTTATTTATGCGTCAAGATATTTATTGTCGCTTTGTTTCCTGTTTGGTCTATGTGCCTCGGGAAAACTATGATACGCAGTTACGACGCAAAATGCAGCATGTGCTTGAGAAAGCCTTAAATGCATTGGATGTTTCCTTTAGCACGTGGTTTTCTGACTCTAATCTTGCTCGGATCCATTTTTTAATTCGTGTAGATCCAACTCAGCCCCTCGAGTATAGCGTGAAAGAGTTGCAAAAAAAGATGATTGAAGTAGGGCGTCCTTGGGGCGATGAGCTGGTTGAAAATCTGATAGAGTACTATGGAGAAGAGCGAGGAACGTATTTAGCCAATCATTATTGCGATGCATTTTCTGTTGCTTATCGTGAAACTTTTATGCCGAGAACCGCGGTTTATGATATTGAACATATGGAAACTTTAACCGAAGACAAGCCGTTAGCGATGAGTTTTTATCAATCCTTTGAACAGCGTGAGGGTGAAATACATTTTAAAATTTTCCATCCTGAGCATACCATTCCTTTGTCGGATGTCTTACCCGTAATGGAAAATATGGGGTTGCGTGTTATTGGTGAGACGCCTTATGTGCTTAATTTCAAAGAAGGACGTCAGGTCTGGATTAATGACTTTAATATGATTTACGCTGAGGAATTACCAGCTGGCCTGGATAAGCTGACCCGCTTATTTCAAGAAGCGTTTGCCCACGTTTGGTACGGACAAGCTGAGAATGATGGCTTTAATAAGCTTGTTTTAGCGGCAGGTTTAAGTTGGCGAGAAACGGCCGTGCTTCGCGCCTATGCTAAATATTTACGCCAAACAGGTTTTACTTTTAGTCAGGCTTATATAGAAGAAACGCTAGCAGCTAACCCTGTATTGTCGGCGCAATTGGTAGAGATGTTTAACTTACGTTTTAATCCAGAGCAGGACAAAAACGTAGCGCTTACCATGACTAATTTAGAGGCCAAAATCCTGAAAGGCTTGGACTCTGTAGCGAATTTAGACCAAGATAGAATCTTGCGCCGTTTCCTTGAGGTTATTTATGCCACATTACGTACTAACTATTTTCAACAGGAAAAAAATGGTTTCAGTAAGCCATATCTATCTTTTAAATTAGACCCAAACAAGATACCTGATTTACCTCTCCCGTTACCAATGTTTGAGATTTTTGTTTATTCACCTCGTTTTGAAGGCGTGCATTTGCGGGGAGGAAAAGTGGCGCGGGGCGGACTGCGTTGGTCAGATAGACGTGAGGATTTTCGAACTGAAATTTTGGGCTTGATGAAAGCACAGCAGGTTAAAAATGCAGTGATTGTTCCTTCCGGTGCTAAAGGGGGGTTTGTTCCCAAGTGTTTGCCCCTTCCAGGCGATAGGGATGCTTTCATTAAAGAGGGTATTGCCTGTTATCGTAGCTTTATTAGTGGTTTATTAGATATTACCGATAATCTGAAAGAGGGTGAAGTTATTCCGCCCGAAAATGTTGTTTGCTATGATGGTGATGACCCTTATTTGGTTGTTGCAGCAGACAAGGGAACAGCGACTTTTTCTGATATTGCTAACGAAATATCAGTGACGCGTGATTTTTGGATGGGTGATGCTTTTGCGTCAGGTGGTAGCACAGGGTATGACCATAAGAAAATGGGTATCACAGCACGAGGTGCTTGGGAGTCTGTAAAACGCCACTTTTTAGAGTTAGGCAAAGAAATTCAAAGTGAGCCTTTTACGGCCGTGGGTATTGGTGACATGGCGGGAGATGTGTTTGGTAATGGCATGTTATTGTCAGAGCAAACGAAATTGGTAGCAGCTTTTAACCATTTACATATTTTTATAGACCCTGATCCTGATCCTACGGTTAGCTACAAAGAGCGGCAACGCCTGTTTGCCTTGCCTCGTTCTGGTTGGGATGACTATGACAATGCATTATTGTCTAAAGGAGCTGGGGTCTTTAGCCGTGCCGCGAAGTCCATCAAATTAACGCCTGAAATTAAATCGTTGCTAGATTTAACGCAAGATTTTATTGTACCTAATGATTTAATTCGTGCCATCTTAAAAGCGCCGGTAGATCTTTTATGGAACGGCGGGATTGGTACATTCATTAAAGCCACTCATGAGCTGCATACTCAAGCAGGCGATAGAGGTAATGACGCTATCCGCATTAATGCTAAAGAAGTTAGGGCAAAAGTGATTGGTGAAGGAGGTAACCTAGGCCTAACACAGTCTGCGCGTGTTGAATATGCATTAAATGGTGGTGCAGTTAACACAGATGCTATCGATAATTCGGCGGGTGTGGATTGCTCTGATCATGAAGTTAACATCAAAATTTTGCTCAATAGGGTTGTTAACTCAGGCGATATGACAGAGAAAAAACGCAATGAATTATTAGCGCAAATGACAAATGATGTGGCGCAGCTTGTCCTGGAGCATAATTATTATCAAGCGTTATCTATCAGTATGGCCGAGGCGCATGCCGCTGAAAATATTGATTTGTTGCGTCGTTATATCCAAGAGTTAGAGCAGCAAGGTAGGTTGAACCGTGATTTAGAATTTTTACCGGATGATGCAAGCATTAATGACAGGAAAGCGACAGGAAAAGGGCTAACACGACCAGAGTTTTCTGTTTTATTAGCGTATACAAAAAATATTGTTAAAGAAGAAATTTTAAATTCTGATGTACCTGAGGATGAATTTCTGGCCGTTAGTTTAATGTGTGCTTTCCCCAAAGCCTTGCACAGCCAATGTTATGAAGCCATGCAGCAACATAGTTTGCGACGCGAAATTATTGCAACGCAATTGAGTAATCGTATGATTAACAATATGGGTGTGACTTTTGTGCAGCGCCTTTACGAAGAAACGGGAGCTCCTATTTCTTCTATTGTTCGTTGTTATTATGTTATCGAAGAAATTTTTCATATCAGGAAAATTTGGCAGACGGTTAAAGAATTAGATAAGAAAATTTCTGCTGATACACAAATAAAAATATTGGTCAGCATTAATCGCTTGGTCCGACGTGCCACACGCTGGATATTACGTAATCGTCGCCGATATACAAGTATTGGTAGTGGAATTGATTACTTCATAAAAGAAGTTGAGCAATTGAGGCAAGCGCTCCCGACTCTTTTGCTCGGGGTGGAGCTGGAGAAATTTACAGCCACCCGTGATACATTACTTAATGATGGTGTTCCTGAAGCTTTTGCTGAAGAAATTGCAACTATGCGTGCTATGTTCTCTGCTTTAGATATTATTGATGCAGCAAAACAAGCCAGTATTCCTCTAGAATCTTTTGCCAAAATTTACTTTGAGTTGGGTGCTGAACTAGAGTTAGGTTGGTTTAGAGATTTAATCACCAACCATCCCGTGGAAGATCACTGGGAAGCCTTAGCACGTGCCGCACTACGCGATGATTTAGATATGCAGCAGCGCAATATTTGTACAGGAATATTGATAGCATCTCAGACAGCTCATAACCAAGGCGAAAAAATTACCGCTTGGCTAACCATGCATAAAAGTCTTATTGAGCGTTGGCAGCATATGTTAGCCGATTTGCGCAGCACCAGTGGAGTAGCATATACTATGTTCGCTGTTGCAGTCAGGGAGTTAATGGATATCGCACAGGCTACAGCACAAGATTTAGAGGAAGGTTCTAATGGTGATGATAAAAGTGCTGAAACAAGAAAGATAGCATAGGGTTTGTTGCTAAAGGGTATGGAAACCCCATGGCCTTCGCCTTGGGGGCTAGCCCCCGAGATTTGTCACTTTAAATCTAACTCACAACTGTGGCTCAAAGATAGGAAAGGTATTACAGAGCAAATGTAAACTATACTTAAAACCCATCCGAGCTCAGTATATAAACAAGCCATGGTTGCGCTTGGATAACAGAATTAGGAGTACATCATGTACGAGGAAGCACAAGCCTTATCGGCTAATTTCCCGTTTGTTTCTCATTACGCCGATGTTTTAGGTAGAAAAATGCATTATGTGGAACAAGGAGAGGGTACTCCCATCCTATTTTTGCATGGAATGCCCACGTCCAATTATTTATGGCGCAATGTAATTCCAAGCATTGCTTCAGAGGGGCGTTGTATTGCGCTCGACCTAATAGGTATGGGGAAATCTGATAAACCTCTTATTGAGTATACAACTTTTGAACATATTGAGTACCTCAATGCTTTTATTGAAGCCTTAGGCTTACAAGATTTTGTTATGGTATTGCATGGCTGGGGCTCTGTTATTGGCTTTGATTATGCCATGAAACATCCTAAAAATGTAAAAGGAATTGCTTTTTATGAATCCCATATCCGCCCTGTAGCAGGCTGGGATATGCTTTCTTTACCGGTTAAAGAGCTATATGCCATTGAATTTGAAAGCGTTGATAAAGCCAAGCAAGCTATTTGCCAAGAAAATTATTTTATTGAGCGGGCTTTGCCCGCAGGCATACTCAGGACCCTGACAAAGGAAGAGAAAGACGCTTATGCGGCGCCTTTTTTGACCGAAGAAAGCCGCCAACCCCTATGGCAATATTTTCAAGAATTGCCCAAGGGGCAAGGTGAAACACCTGTTTTTGCATTGATAGACGCCTATTCTAAGAAACTACAGGAATCTCCTATTCCAAAGTTAATGCTTTATGCTACACCAGGCTTTATTACAACCATGGATACTGTGCGATGGGCCTCAGATCATTTGCCGAATTTACGCTTAGCTGATTTGGGGGATGGCTTACATTATGTACAAGAGTCTAACCCTCAATTAATGGCGGAAGAAATAGTCGGGTGGATAAAATTTCACTTGTAAACTTTTGTTCTAAAGTATAGAGCTGGAGCAAAATTTGCTTGAAAATATAGCCGGATCACCTTTAATTAAGGTGGTAGGCTTTGCTTTTATCAGGAAGCTAATTACTATTAATCAATAAAAGGACTCTAAGAATGGATAAAAGAATTGGAAAAACAGGGGTTGCTGTTGCAGCAACGGCGGCGTTGTTATTCGCTGCTGGTTGTGCGTCCAGCGGGGATAAGTCTTCTGCGTCAACATCAGCCCATGCATCGACCGCAAGCATGAGCGCTGAAAATGCCTGCAAAGGCATGAGCAGCTGTAAAGGGGCTGGAGGCTGTAAAGCACACGGTTCTTGTTCTACCTCTAAATAATCGTGCTTAGCTAGAAAGGGAAGGCATTTCACATGTTTTCCCTTTTTTATTGGCTGGCATGTCTAAAAAATGCGCTCCGGGCAGGATTCGAACCTGCGACCTGTCCCTTAGGAGTCTAAATCAGTCTCAGCTATTCTCATAGTTTCTCGTCTTCTTTCGCTTAAAAACACCAATATTTTCAGGTTGTTATCATTGTTACTGGTTATCCTTTGTCATATTGGGCTTAATCATTACTCATTCATTATGCTGGGCTCGATTTGAGCGATTTAGTTGCGGAAAATATAGTGCAGCAGTAAGCGTCTCAGCAACCCCATCTTTTAAAAGATTATAGTATCCACCATACTTCTCTGATTAGTTAATAATTGGAGAAAAAAACATGACCACAAAAACTTACACCCAAGAGCAACGCCAAGCCTTACTGACCGCTCAAGCTGCCAGCGGCCTGTCAAAACCTGCTTTTTGTAAACGGGAAAATATTCGTTACTCTACCTTTAAAAACTGGGGTCGACGCAAGCCGACCAATAGTAACAAAAAAATATTAACAAGCAACAATAAATTTCAGCCCATCAAACTATCTGCACCCACGCCACCCGCTATGCTGCGGTTACGCAAACCCTGTGGCTTGCTTATCGAATTACCCTTGGATATTCCTCATCAGCAATTAAAATCTTTATTGACAGCATTAGAAATTTAGTCATGATAACGTTCAACGACAAACTAACTATTATGGTGGCCATGGCACCCGTCGATATGCGCTGCTCCATCGATGGCTTAACCTTAAAAATAATTTCAACCTTTGAACAAACACCGCAGTCGCCAACGCTATTTTTATTTCATAACAAAAAAGGCGATAAAGTCAAAATGCTACTGTGGCACAAAAATGGTTTTGTGATGCTGTATAAACGGCTAGAGCAAGGACGCTTTAAGTTTCCTCGGCACCACGACGACATTCTGAATATCAGTCATGCACAACTCTACGGTTTGCTAGCTGGTTTTGATTTCATGCGTATGGCCGATTATCCCGAGCTTGACTTTAGTCATTATTGTTAAAAAATAATAGGATTTCATGGGGGTATTTGGTATAATAGTCAGTGCAGTATGAAATTCGGGTTTTAAATCTCTATAACTTGAAAGTTTTCTGTCATCAATGATGACAGCTCTTCTTTATAATAAGAAATATGCCTAAAGAATTTTTTACAAGCCTTTTCCATTTCTTCAAATTCTTCATAGTACTTATTGTACAGTACTTTTTTCTTAAAAAACTTCCATACTCGCTCTATTAAGTTTAAATTTGGTGAGTAGGCTGGTAAAAATATTAATTTAATCGCCATCGCCTCAGCTAAACTTTGTACCTCTGGAGATTGGTAATAACCTGCATTGTCACATATTAAATAAATATAACCTTTTGGCTGATGTTTCCGTAAAGATTCTAAAAAATCTTTTGTTGTTTCTTTATTTAAACGCTCCTCAAATCTAACAACCATATCTAAACTGTCTATATTAATCGCACCATTAATGTTTAAACGTCTTGGTTGTGGGTTTGACTTCATGACTATGCGCTCACCTTTTTTCATCCAGCCATGCGCAGGGACAGCATTGTGCTCAGGATGCGTTGCATCCATAAAATAAAGGCCATCTTCTTTATCTACAGTATTCTTGAGAGACTTATAAGCCTTAATAAATGCTTCTTGGGACTGTTTGTTCACCTTGTAGGGAATTTTCTCTGGTTTTTTATAAACAAAACCTAGCTCTTTCAATATCAAGCGCATACCGCTATCTGAATAGACAATATCAAACTCTTTGGCAACGTATAAAATAATATCAGATACACGTTGATAGGTTACTGATTCAAGATGTAAAAATAAAGCTTCTTTTTCCGAGCTTGTCATTTCTGACTGCCGTCCAGAATATTTACTTTTCAATAAACCATCCAGCCCCTCTTGCTTGTAATTATTATAATAACCCCGTATTGTATCTTCGCTTAAGAGTAAGGCTTCTCTTACTGCTGATATTTTCCAGCCACTACCTAGCAAATACACCGCTTTTAAGCGATCAGCTTCTTTACGTTTTTTACTACCTTGATGGCGAGATTTTAATTCGATTAATTCTCGTTCTGATAATTTATACTCTAGCACAACCATGTCCTAAATTTTTCTATTAGACTATTTTACTACAAAAACCCGAGGTTTCAACTGCGGGGACTATATATTTAAAAATAGCGCTCTTAGTTTTGTCTCTGGTTTTAAACCTAAATTCCGCAGTAGATTTCAACTGCGGAATTTAGGTTAAAGCTAGTAGGATGTATTAACTCTCCCGCTAAGCCACCGCCTGTGGCGGTGTGAGTAAAAAAGGTTTTACCGTTCACGGAGTTGCAGATTTTTAAGAAATAGTATCTCCTCTTCAAGCCTGCCCAGGCTTTTAAATGAAGAGGAGAACTATGTGATGAGAGAATGGAAAAGCCAGTCTCATGTAAAATGGTATTGTCGATACCATATTGTCATCGTACCAAAATACCGAAGAAAAGCAATGTTTGGTGCTTTACGGCGAGATTTAGGGGTGATATTGACAGAATTATGTTCGCGTTATGAAATGATTTTGGAGGAAGGACATGTAATGAAAGATCATGTGCATATGTTATTATCAATTCCTCCGAAATTGAGTGTGGCACATGCTATAGGGAAGTTGAAAGGGAAATCAACAATCCTGATCAATCAAAAATATGTGCGTCAAAGGAATTTTCGTGGCTTGAGCTTTTGGTCGCGAGGTTACTGTGTTAGTACGACAGGTTATGATGAGCATATTATTAGGGAGTATATTCGTAACCAAGAGGCTTATGATAAAAAAGAAGCTCAACTAGAATTGCATATTTAAACCTAAAATCCTCAGTTGAAATCGTCGCGAGGCCGACTTAGTTGCTGAAGATAAAGGATTTTTCTCGATATTTTTTGTGAAAGCGTATCACCCATACGGTGAATAAAAAATATTGAGAAAAATCCTTTAGATTCGGTGAGTTAGGCGGCCGCAGTAGATTTCAACTGAGGATTTTAGGTTAAATTAACCATGGAGCCTGGGCGAAACCTTGCCCCCTTTTAGGGGGCAAATTCAAACTACCGGCTATGCCGGTAGTACATGATTCTGTTCTTAATGTGCCCCAAAAGCTCTCAGAAACGCTTTCTTTAAGGGGCAGGGCTTTTTTAAGGCGTTTAATTTCTGCCTGAGAGTCAGAGCGGGTAATTTGGTTAGATGAGGACTTAGCCGGGTAATATTTTTTTACCCAGCCTCGTAATGTGGTGTAGTGAACGCCTAATTCTTGAGGACTTCGTCTATTTTCTGTTTGGATTCTACAGCTGATTGAGCTGATGATTTTTTGAATTCTTCTGGGTAATGGGTAACTGTAAGCGTCTCAGCAACCCCATCTTTTAAAAGATTATAGTATCCACCATACTTCTCTGATGAGTTAATAATTGGAGAAAAAAACATGACCACAAAAACTTACACCCAAGAGCAACGCCAAGCCTTACTGACCGCTCAAGCTGCCAGCGGCCTGTCAAAACCTGCTTTTTGTAAACGGGAAAATATTCGTTACTCTACCTTTAAAAACTGGGGTCGACGCAAGCCGACCAATAGTAACAAAAAAATATTAACAAGCAACAATAAATTTCAGCCCATCAAACTATCTGCACCCACGCCACCCGCTATGCTGCGGTTACGCAAACCCTGTGGCTTGCTTATCGAATTACCCTTGGATATTCCTCATCAGCAATTAAAATCTTTATTGACAGCATTAGAAATTTAGTCATGATAACGTTCAACGACAAACTAACTATTATGGTGGCCATGGCACCCATCGACATGCGCTGCTCCATCGATGGCTTAACCTTAAAAATAATTTCAACCTTTGAACAAACACCGCAGTCGCCAACGCTATTTTTATTTCATAACAAAAAAGGCGATAAAGTCAAAATGCTACTGTGGCACAAAAATGGTTTTGTGATGCTGTATAAACGGCTAGAGCAAGGACGCTTTAAGTTTCCTCGGCACCACGACGACATTCTGAATATCAGTCATGCACAACTCTACGGTTTGCTAGCTGGTTTTGATTTCATGCGTATGGCCGATTATCCCGAGCTTGACTTTAGTCATTATTGTTAAAAAATAATAGGATTTCATGGGGGTATTTGGTATAATAACCCCATGAAATCAAAGACAAAAAAAGAAAAAACAACCAACGCCGCACTCTTGCAGCGCGTTCAATCGCTTGAAGAAAAACTTAAAAAATCTGACGAACAATTAAAAAAAATTGACGACAAATACCAGCGCCTACTTGAACATTATAACCTTCTAAAGCATTTTCGCTTTGCCCGTAAAACAGAAAAAAATAGCCAACAGTTAGGACTATTCGATGAAGCAGGGATTAGCTTAGAAACCGACAACCCGCCTGAAGACAAAAAAGCCGCTGCAACACCCAAACAAAATGCCAAACCCAAAAAACGAGGTAAGCGTAAACCATTACCTACGGATTTGCCCCGTGAAGATATCATCGTTGATGTCAGTGACGCAGAAAAGAATTGTGATTGCTGTGGCAAACAACGCCCCTGTCTTGGTGAAGAAACCACTGAAAAGTTAGACATTGAACCCATTAAGATTAAAGTCATTTGCTACCGCCGCCCTAAATATGGCAATTGTTGCGAAGATAAAACAAATGGCCATGAAGGCGTGCTCACCGCCAAGTTGCCCAATCTTTTTTTACCTAAATCGATTGCAGCCCCAGGATTGGCCGCACAGATTATCACGTCAAAATTTGAAGACCACCTGCCACTCTATCGACAAACCGCCATTTGGAAACGTTACCACGTTGATTTAAGTCGCGCAACGCTTGGTAGGATTGTGATTAATAGCATGGCACACTGTCAGCCTTTGTATGAATTGCTCAAAGAAAAAATTCTCAATCAATCCTATACGCAAGTAGATGAAACCCCACTTAAGATACTTAAGAAAAATAAACAAGCTTACATGTGGGTGTATGCCGCCGGCCCACCTGATAAAAGAACCATCGTTTTTGATTATCAGCCCTCACGTTCGGGCCAACACGCCAAGGATTTCTTGGAAGGCTTCAAGGGCCATGTGCAATGTGATGGTTACAGCGGTTATCATTGGCTAGCTAACAGCACCAACATGAGTCGCGGCGGTTGCATGGCGCACGCCCGGCGCAAATTCCATGACGTGTTAAAAATCAGCAAAGCCGAAGGACTGGCGCAACAAGCCATGGACATTATTGGCAGGCTGTACGACATTGAAAAAATAGCCAGAGAAAACGCATACAGCGAACAACAGCGTTACCAACTACGTCAAGAAAAAGCGCTGCCGATTATTGAAGAATTAAAAACCTTCTTGGACACAAACAAAGACAAAGTACCGCCACGTCATAAGCTAGGTGAAGCCTTTACCTACGCACTGAACCAATGGCAATATTTGGTTGCGTATTTAGATAACGGTGCTTATGAAATCGATAACAATATCGTGGAAAACCTTATTAGACCCTTTGCCATTGGCCGAAAAAACTGGCTATTCCACGGTAGTGACGAAGGCGCCAAAGCCGGCGCCATGTGTTACAGCTTAATTGCCACCGCCAAAGCCCACGGCCTGGAACCCTTTGCTTATCTTAATTATGTCTTTAACCACATCGCTCAATGCCAGAGCCGTGATGACATTGAAAAACTGCTGCCACACAATCTAACCACCGACATCATCACCCCAGCGGTCTCTAACAATTAATATTCGAAAAGTTAAGATGGGTTCGTGAGACGTTTACGGGTAACTGTACGGTTGGTCATAATTTATTCTTCTGAACTTCGTTATAGTCTAACTTTTTTGTTCAGGTTAGTGTAGCCAGGTCAGTTTTCCTTGGTAATGACACTTTTACATATAATGAATCATATTTTTTGCGCTATAAAGGCTTATGTGAAGCTAGAATTTATGCGGTTAAACAAGGAAATTTTACATTGGTATCAGGTGAAGAAGGAGTTGTATGTCAACGTCATTCGTGAATACATCAACGCTCCATCAAAAAATGATGCTGTTGTCAATGCGTAAGTCCTACTAATGAACTGTTTATACAGCAATATAAAAATGATTGTCGCACTTGGAGCTAAAATGTGCCCATTTTATATTATTGTAACCCTTTGATTTAATTGGCGCCCCGGGCAGGATTCGAACCTGCGACCTGTCCCTTAGGAGGGGACCGCGCTATCCAGCTGTGCCACCGGGGCATTATATGGCAATAAATTCTTCAAAAGTTCAGGTTATTATATCATCGAAGTCTCAAAAGATGAAAATAAGCTTTATTCCGCATAAGGATTACGTAAATAAGTTTTTGCTTGCCATAGTCGGACAACCCGGGAACGAAAGGGATACTCATACTCTGGTTTTACGATGGTTTCATGGGGGGTGGTAATGTAAACTAACCAGCCATCTGGATGCTTTTTAGCCCATTGCTTGGGTGTTGTTCTCTCATTTGGAATGAGCGGGACTCGCAGCCTTCCTAGATAGTTATAATTGCCATGTATAGTATTAATACTATACACGGATGCTCCTGAGGCTTGAATAGCGTGAATTTTTTTGGCGACGGGGGCTAAATTATAAAATTTGTTCAAATAGGGAGAGATGGCCAGCAGGCTTATCATAACGATAATGCTGGTCATAGCAGGCAAAACTAAAAACAGTGTTTTGACAGGGAGTGGTTTTTGTAGACAAAGCAGTCCTGCCAATCCAAGTAAGATAACTCCCCACCAGCCGTGAATATATTGTGTTATATGTGCTAATGTTGTTGGAAAAAAATTGGAGAAAAGTGCTGTGCTGAGCAAGGCTAAGCCAGAAACTAACAAAAAGATAATAAAAATGCTTAAGGACTTTGGCGAAAAGGGGGAGGCATTTCTTAGCAGGTAAACGATTCCAATGGCTATGCCCGGAAATAAGGGCAGCAAATAATGGGTTTGTTTGCCACTAATAAAACAAAACACAAGAAAAGTCGGCACTATCCAGCTTATGAGAAGTCGAGCGCTTGAATCTTGAGGGAGTCTACGGGTTTGGAATAAGATTTTCCAAAGTCGAGGCAGAATAACCCATGGAAAAGCGATAAACAGCAAGCGAGGAAAGTACCACCAAAAAGGGTGGCCGTGTGCTGAAGCATGGTGTAAGCGTCCTAGGGTTTGGGATAAAAATATCTTTTGACTATAGGCAGGCCCACCGATTAAAGCGGTAGGAATAGCCCAGCTCAATGCGATAAGGCTACCAAAAATCAAGCTCAAGGCAAAGTAACCGTACCATTTTTTTAAACTGGTCATATTGCCATGCTTTGACCACCATGGATAAAACAATACGATAAAAGCCAGATGCAACAGCATAACAGGCCCTTTACTAAGAATGCCAAAACCAATGGCCAACCCTGTTAGTAAAATACCTTTTCGTCTTCCCTTGGCAATAAGCAATAATCCATAAACGCCCAGCAAAACGAAAAAACTCAATAAAAGGTCAAACATGATAAGCATGGAAAAAGCAAACCAAAGTCCGAGCCCTAGAAGTACCGTGGCACTTTGCCAAGGCAATTGTTTTTCCTGGGGGTAGAGTTTTCTCGCCACAGGAAGGGTCAGGCAAAGATTGGCAAGCGAGAAAAGGGCGGGTAGCACTCTTGGCCAATAAGAGTTCACACCAAAGATGGACCAACCCAGATGTATAAGCCAAAAAAGTAAAGGAGGTTTATCGCTGTAAGGGACACCGTTCAAGCTGGGAAGCAAAAAATGATGGCGAAACCACATATCCCAAGCCACGGATAGGTATCGTGTTTCTTCTACGGGCAATAAAGGGTGGCTACTAATAGATACCCAGGTTAACATGGATAAACTAATAAGCCAAAAGCCTAAATGGGTAGACTTGAAAGAGAGAGACGTTCTCATGTGTCTGAGGCTCTTTTATGGAGGCTAATAAGGTGCAAATTTCGCAAGTAAACAAGAAGCCCCATGGATTGTCCTAGAATAAAGACGGGGTCTTTGCGGTGTATTGCGTAGGAGAGCAATGCAATACTGCCAGCTAAGCTAAAATACCAATAAATGACGGGAATAACGCTTTGTTTTTTGCGTTCGCTGCTAAGCCATTGAACGAGCATGCGCAGGCAAAAAAGACCTTGCCCCACAAAGCCAATGATAAGCCAAAAAGTAGGAATATTAAATTTTATCATGAGGCTGTTTAACTGATACTGAACAATTACGGCGCATTAGCCAGCTGACACCCATCAAGTCAACAATCCCACACCATAAACGGTTATTCAGCCCATATTTTGAGACGCCAGCATGGCGCGGGCGATGATTGACTGGGACGTTCATGATAGTCGCATTGGCTCGAATAAAAAGAGCAGGTAAAAAGCGATGCATGTGATTAAAGTAAGGCAAACTCAAAAACAAGTCTTTAGGAAAAAGTTTTAGACTGCAGCCGGTGTCAATGCAGTTATCCTTTAAAAAATAACGGCGTACGATATTAGCTATACGGGAGGATAAGCGACGAAATGGGGTATCATAACGCTTTCTTCGATTGCCTAACACAACAAGTGGCTTATTGGTATTTTTTTCTTGGTTTGCCAAATAGAGTTTACACAGCTCTGTTATATCGTTGGGATCATTTTGGCCGTCGCCATCTAGAGTTACAATCACAGCATGATGGGCATGCTTAACGCCAGAGATAAGCGCTGCACTTTGTCCCGCATTATGGGTATGCTCCAGGATACGCAAGGTCTTGATTTCTTTTTGTTGAGCACGTAATTGCCCAACTGTGTCATCTTTACTACCATCATCAACCACAATAATTTCATAGTCTACATTTTCTGGTACAGACTGAGCAATTTCATTTATTAGCTTTTTGACATTATCTGATTCATTATACATGGGGACAACGATGGAAAGGCTAAAATCAGTCATGAACTCTTTATCCGTATGGTAAGTTCTATATCAAAATGAGAGCAAAAGAACATTAAGGTTAATGAAATCGCACGAATGGCCAAGATTCTACAGTCATTAGGGGTAGAAATTCAACTTTTTTAATAGAACAATCTGGACTCGGTATAAGAACGATTAAAATCTACGATAAATTAAACCTTATATCTTAAATCTAAAATCAGCAGTTAAGCCTAAATTCCGCCGTTGAAATCTACTGCGGCCGCCCAACTCACCGAATCTAAAGGATTTTTTTCGGCAACTTAGTCAGCCTCGCAACAATTTCAACGGCGGAATTTCAACAACTCGGCCGTTCGCTCCCGAGATTGTCTCCTGGTTTGATTTCGCCTACGCGGGAAACCCGCGTAGGCTCCCAAAGGGGAAAATTGCATTTTTCCCCTGCCTGTGGCGGCCTCTTGGGTACCTGTGCCCCCCAGGGTATGGAAACCCCATCGCCTTTGCCTCGGGGGCTAGCCCCCGAGATGCCTCACTTTAAATTTCCTTGTATAAATCAATTTGTTACACAAGAAAGACGCGATTTACTGCTGATTTTAGAAGGATGGTGCTAAACGCTCAAATAAACACTCGCTAAAATTGATTTAGTGCTTTGATTATTTGGAAAAAGGTTATTGGGCAAACCTTCCATGGCGGCAGAGATTGCGTTGTAAAGAAGCAACAAATTTGCTCAGCTGTCTTTCATTGCTGGGCTCTAATTCCATAAAACGTGCACCGATACGAGTACAGTTTGCTTCTGAATCACGGTAACTATGCCTAACTTCTAAGTCACATGAAATAGGCGTGCCATCGAGAAGCTGAAGTTTGCAACCTTCGATTTTTGAACCAATTTTTACGCAGACAGAAGGGGGAAACTGGGCCTGTATGCCTGATAGCGATATATCCACCAAGTGCCCTCGGGCCAGCTGAATTTCTTCATGGCGGAAAGAAATAGAGTGAATATGCTGTTTAGGTATGCTGACACGAAAGGCATTGCGCCGTTGGTGTATGTCAATTCGCTGTGGGAAGGAGACGCGGTGATAGACGCCTTGTGTATTTTCTTCCAGTTGTAGATAACCACAATTAAAAGAAAGGCCTTGTCCCTGAACATAACAGCGCGCAGTTAATCTATCTCCTTCCTGAAAAGCATCAGCCGTGCAGGGGTTAAATTGCTTTAAGAGTAATTCTTGCTTTTGCTCATCAATAATCTGTATGCGTACGGAATGCTGGATATTTTCTTGTTGGCTGTTGAGAGAGAGGACTTGCCGCTGTCGCAGCAAAGACTTTAAGTGCTTTTGTATGGCAAGAGTCTTGATGGAGTCTTCCTTAGTGTCTTGAAAAAATTTTTTAAGCATGATTTTATCCTCCCTTTAAACCTGTGAATGTCCTTGGGAACCCTGGAAAGATTGGCTTTTGCCCTCACTATTGTATAGCAACGGCGTACTTTCTCTACCAAAGAGTAGGGCGAGTAAATGCTGGTGGCTTTCCTGATTGCAATAAATGATTTTGCTATTGATGGCATTTTGTTTGAAGCACTCATAAGCTGTAGTTTCTAAAGCTTGGGCTTTTTCTTTGAGTGTGCTTTTTGCCTCACCCTCGTAATTTTCGATAAACGTTTTAACAGCAGTTGCCCCTATGATATTGAGAGTGCTCGCGATATTTTGTTGTTGTTGCTCGACGTCTTCAGCAAGTTTTGCTTTCTGTATGGCCACTGCTTCTATGGCCTCGGGGCTACCTTGAATAAGTATTTTATTTTCCTCATTCAGACATGCTAATAATTGTTGGCTTAGCGTGAGTTGTTCGCTGAGCTGTGCTAATAAATTATTTACTGTTAAATCATCCATTTTTCCTAAGTCCTGGTTCCATTAGGGTAACTGCGTTTCAAAATCTAAAAACTTTTCTGCAATGCGCGCGGGGTCGATATCATACTCACCGTTGGCAAGCGCAGTCTTTATTTTATCGATCTTTTTTTGATCAATATCAGGTGTATTGTCGATGCGATGGGCAATGTCCTGAAGTGTTGAGCTTAGCTGTAACTCTGCTCTATTTTTTTCCACTTGATGTTGCTGTTCGCGTTGACCAAGCTCATTCTCTTGGGTGTCTTTGGCTTTTTGGGGACCTAGATTTAAGTGATTTAATGAATGTCCCGTTGGATTAATGCTCATGTGTAACCTCCTGTTTTTCCATAAGATAGGCTACTTAGCGTCCTATGGAGTGAAAACTTTAGTAATTTTTTGCAGTAATTTGTTATTTTCATAGTAACCATTTGATAATTAAACCGTTATAGTTGAATTTTTACTTCATTAGGCCCGCTAATTTGAGCTTGAATGATCTTTCTTGAATCAATGTTTTTCACTTTAATGGTTTCTCCCAAGCTGCCATTAGCCAAGGCTATTCCATGCATGGAAACACGTACTGACTTAATAGTAGCAACAATAGTCACCCGATTTCCTCGTTTTATAATTTGCTGATTTTTAACCATTTTAGGCGTAAGAGCTTTTCCTGCAACGATGGGAGCCGTAGTAATTTTGCCTACGATAGGCGCTACATCTTGATAATAACCGTTAGGTAGGCGCTTGAGATCATAGTCAACAAGCTTTACGTCATCTTGTTGCAGCGGAACGCCGCGTCCAATAGGGTGAGCAGCAACCAGCACTGGCGTATAAATGCTAATAGTGACAGGCAGATAGAGTGACCATGGCTTTGGAAATTCACAACGTGCCCCAAGGGTAGAGGTATTAATAGCTTGTCGGCCAGCGGGGATAAAATAATCAATAGCTTGGCCGCACTTATGCAAGCGCAAGCGGCTATCGATTTTTCCAACGCGAATTTTCAATTGATGGTTTGAGCGCATAGGGCCAATTTTTTCGGCTAAAAAGCTTTTAGCACCCTGGGATAGCTGTTCAATAGCTTGATGATCAGCGGCTTTGGCTATTGTAAAGAAAGCACATGCTAGAGCCACACCCATAAGCTGTAGCCCACTAAATTTGCCATTCATGACGTTATCCTATGTGCATCTAGCCCATTTCATGCTAAGGATTGTGCAAATTTTATGCCACCCTGTTTTAGTGTTGCCTAGCGATTTGCGGGGTTAGGTTTATAATTATCGACCCACATCAGCGTAGCACCAATAACCGCCGCGGGAATAAGTAGGAAATTAACAATGGGGATAAAAGCCAGAAGGGCGATGCCGCTGCCAAAGGATAAATTGATTAACTTATGAGTTTTCATTTGTTTTATAAATTGGTCAAAAGGGAGTTTATCATTGTCGGCAGGGTAGTCCACATATTGTACAGAAAACATCCAGGCATTAAAAATAAACCAAGCAAAAGGAGCGATAAGCTGGATGACCGGAATGAAAAATAATAGAAATAATAGTAGCAGGCGAGGCAATGTATAGGCTAATTTCTGTAGTTCCCTTTTGAGCGTACGGGGAATTTCGGCCAGCAAACTTTGCCAAGACTCCTCTAAAGAGGGAGAGCTTTCTGTTACTAAGCTTTGTACTTTAGCGGATAAGAAGCTATTGAAAGGGGCAGCAACGAGGTTAGCTAATAACATAAAAGTATAAAAAACCGCTAAACCCAGGCTTAGGGCAAAGATGCCCCATAACAAAAAGCCAAGCCAAGCTAGCCAACTGGGTAGAAAACTGGTAATCCAATGTACAAGCTCATCAAAAAAGTAACCAGCAACGCCTAAGAAAATACTGAATAAAAGCGTATTAATAACGAGAGGGATAAGCACATAAGCGCGCAGCCCTTGTTGAGGCAGCATCTCGAAGCCTTTCCATAGATAATGCAAGCCATTTGTAGTTTTCTTGAGCATAGATGTACCTCAAACGTTGGGCATTTCTGTTCAGTGAATTATAGAGAATGAAGTATTGTTTTTCTATAGTTAAGCTGCATTATACCCGAGCAGCTTGAAGCTAATTGGGTATATCAATCAATTTTGGGAGGCTTGCCTATTTTTAATTCGTCAAAGCTTCCATAGAGAAGAGAAAGTTTCTCACAAAAGTAAATGTGTTATAATGGGGGTCTCATAAAGCCTGTTTGGTTTAGCGCTCTTAAGGTCTGTTGGCAAGATATGTTGTTTCTTCAGAAACCTTAAGATCCTAGTTTCTCTCAAATTTTCATTGAGTAAGTCATCATCTATGCGTTTGTCGTACATAAAATTAGCGGGTTTCAAATCTTTTGTGGAACCTACAACACTCAAACTCCCTAAAAATCTAACAGGTATCGTAGGGCCTAATGGTTGTGGTAAATCTAATGTTATTGATGCCGTGCGTTGGGTTATGGGGGAGTCATCGGCAAAGTATTTGCGTGGTGAGTCGATGGCTGATGTTATCTTTAATGGAGCGCATGGTAGGAGCCCGTTGGGGATGGCTTCTGTAGAGCTTGGCTTCGATAATAGCGATGGCTCATTGGGGGGAGAATATGGTGCGTATAGCGAAATTTCTATTCGGCGTGAAGTAAAGCGTGATGGGCAATCCTCCTACTATCTCAATGGTACGAAATGCCGTCGTCGCGATATCACCGGTATTTTTTTAGGAACGGGTTTAGGGCCTCGTAGTTATGCCATCATTGGCCAAGGTACCATTTCTCGTTTAATTGAAGCAAAGCCTGAGGAATTGCGTATATATTTGGAAGAAGCCGCAGGCATATCCAAGTATAAAGAGAGGCGTCGTGAGACAGAAAATCGTATGCGTCACACGCGCGACAATTTAGAGAAATTGGCGTCTCTCCGTGAAGAATTAACTAAGCAACTTAATAAATTACGCCGGCAGTCTAATGATGCTGAACGCTATAAGGAGTATAAGGCGAAAGAAGCACTTTACAAAGCTCAGCTAGCTGCGCTCAATTGGCAACGCATTGATCATGATTTTGAGCAGCAGCAAACGCTTATTAATGCTCGGCAGTTGCAGCAAGAAGCCATTGTAACGGATATCTACCATTTAGATGCAACCTTGGAGTCGCAACGTGAGTTGCAGACAGCGCTGGGTGATGAGTTTCAAACAATCCAATCAGCTTTCTATACCGTTGGTGGTGATATTAGTCGTATTGAGCAACGCTTACAGCATGGTCGTGAGCGTGAAATACAATTAGGAGAGGATATTGAGCAAACAGCTAAAGCCTTAGCTGAACTTGTAGATCACCGGGAAAGCGATAAGGCGGCGCTTGAGCGCTTGGGGCAAGAGGTAAGCGCTTTAGCACCTGAAGTCTCTCGTTTAAACAGCGAAGCTGAAGTTTCGCAAGCAGCGTTAGAGGAAGCGGAAACTGTTATGCAAACCTGGCAAGGGCGCTGGGATACATTCAATGAAGCAGCAGCCACCTCTTCGCAACAGGCTCAAGTGGAGCAGACTAAAATTCGTCATGTGGAACAGCAAATTCAGCGCAGTCAAGATAGAATCTCTAGACTGAAGAGTGAGCTGGAACGTTTTGAATTATCAGAGTTTGATCAAACAATACTACAGCTTAGCGACGCATGTCAGGAAGAAAGTGAACGTCAAGAAACATTACAGCAGACGATGGAGTCCTTTTCCTATTCGCTCAAAGAACAACGTAGCAAAAATGCAGATATAGCTCTGGCCCTGGATGAAGCTCGAAGTCTGCTACAACAACGGCGTGGCCGTCATGCCTCTTTAGAGGCCTTGCAGCAAGCAGCACTGGGCGGAAATGATGAACCCTTATTAGAATGGTTAGAAGGTAATTCATTAACCAATGCTCCGAGATTAGCGCAAAGCCTTCAAGCTGAAGGGCCATGGCAAAAAGCTGTAGAAACGGTATTGGGTGATTATTTAGAAGCTATTTGCGTGGAAAGCGTCGATGCGTTTTGTGAAAAATTATCTGGGCTTTCTCAAGGGGCTGTTACTTTTTGGGAAACCCAAGGCAATCATGCAGGGCAGGCTGACAGGCCGCGAGCAACCTTAGCCTCTAAGGTAACGTCAGATGTACCTGTTGATGCATTCTTGGCGAATGTTTATCTTGCAGAAACATTAGATGAAGCTTTAACGTTGCGTGTTACTCTCTTACCCCATGAATCAGTCATCATACCTGAGGGAGTCTGGTTTGGGGCTAACTGGTTAAGAATGGCGCGGGAAGATAATGTCCATGTCGGCATTTTGCAGCGAGAAGAAGAGCTCAAACAACTCAACAAAGCATTAACCCAACTGAGCTCTCAAGTAGAGACCTTGCAGGAGAGCCTGGCACAAGGGCAAGACGCTTTACAATCTCTTGAAAATGAAAAAGAACAAGCGGACATCTCCCTAAAGGAAAGTAATGCAAGTCTTGCCGACTTGAGTGCACAATTACAAGTCAAACAGGAACGAGTCGCACAGTTAAGACAACGAGAAGAGGCGCTGACGCAAGAAATTGAAGAAAATATGGAGCAAATTTATACATATCAAGACGAGTTGCAGACTGCGAAAGGCCATTGGCAAGCTGCTATGTCGGCTATGGAAGAGGATGCAGAAAAGCGTGAAGCTCTACAAAAGCAGCGAGATGTATGTCGGGAACAATTGGACACAGCGCGCCAGGCCTATCGTGTCGGCAGCAACCAAGCCCATGAATTAGCTTTATCTCTAAAAACAAAGCAGGCACAATTGCAATCACTCAGTCATAATTTAGAAAGGCTGGATAAGCAACAGATAGGTCTCGAAGACAGATATCAACAAATGAAAGAAAGCTTGATCACTGTTACAGCTCCCTTTGATGAGCAGCAAGAACAATTAGACGCTTATCTTGAGACGCGCTTACAAATAGAAGAAAAAATGCAGGGGGTTAGGGAGCGTTTAGATCAAGTGGAGCAGGGGCTGCGCCAGCAAGATAAACAGCGACATGAAAAAGAAAAAGAGCGTGAAAATATACAAGGTGAGGTGCAAAAAGCTCTGTTAGCGCGTCAAGCCATGGAGGTACGTCGAACCAACATTGAAGAGCAGTTGCAAGCCATGGAGTCTGATTTAGCAGCCGTACTAGCCAACATGCCAGAAGAAGCTTCTATCCAGACTTGGGAAGTAGAGTTGGAACGAATTGCTTCCCGCATCAACCGCTTAGGGCCTATTAATTTGGCGGCTATTGATGAATATGCTGAAGCGCAAGCGCGTAGTGAATACTATGACACTCAACAAGAGGATTTAGAGAAAGCGCTGAATACATTAGAAGAAGCTATTGCAAAAATCGATAAGGAAACACGTCATCGATTTAAAGAAACCTACGAGACAGTTAATAATTATTTTAAACAGTTGTTTCCCAAAATTTTCGGCGGTGGGAGTGCCTATCTTGAACTGACGGGTGATGATTTGTTGGATACTGGCATGAGTGTAATGGCTCGCCCTCCAGGAAAACGCAATAGCACCATTCATTTGCTGTCGGGGGGGGAAAAAGCTTTAACAGCGGTTGCTCTTGTTTTTGCCATCTTTCAGTTAAACCCGGCGCCTTTTTGTATGTTAGATGAGGTGGATGCACCTTTAGATGATACCAATGTTGGTCGTTATAGCCGCTTGTTGAAGGAAATGTCTGATAATTTGCAGTTTATTTTTATCAGCCATAATAAACCTGCCATGGAAATTGCAGAGCAATTAATGGGGGTTACCATGAGTGAGCCGGGTGTTTCAAGATTAGTTACTGTAGATGTAGAAGAAGCCGCGGCTATGGCAACGGTTTAGAGGGGAAAAAATGAATAATTATTATTGGATTATCATTGTTGTTGCTTTTTTTCTGATGGCGGTAGGTTATGATATTTTTCGTCGCAGCAAAAAAAGGGCAAGGCCGTCTAAACAGCCCCAAGTTGGAAATTTTAAGAAAATTGACGCCAATAAAAAAGAACCCAATATGGGCGAGCCGGCACTGGATGCTTTAGATGATCCGCTTTTTAGTGAGTTTGATGCCGAAAGCTTCCCCAAAGCCCATGGTTATGACTATGAGCCTGATCTTAATGCCAGTTCTATTAACGACACAGTAGAGCCAGATTCTCCTTCTCATTCTCCTTCTTATTCTCGCGTCAAAGCTCAGCCAGAACGATTATTAGTCCTCAACCTAGTGGCTGAAAAGCAGCGCCCTTATATGGGGTATGAACTGTTACAGGCTTTACTGTCTTCTGGCATGCGTTACGGTAAGATGAATATTTTTCATCGTCACGAAGAAATCAGCGGACAAGGGCCTACCTTATTTAGTGTTGCAACATTGATGGAACCTGGAACGTTTGATATGTCCAATATTGGTGGTTTTTCTTGCCCTGGTTTAACATTCTTTATGCAAATGCCTTTAGATAGTGTGATGAAACCTCTGCAGGTATTTGAATTGATGCTGCAAACGGTTCAACAAATGGCCGAAGACTTGGGTGGTGATATTAGAGAAGGACGGACACTTTTATCGCCTGCTCGTGTTACGGAGTTTCGTAGAGAGTTGCAACCTTACAGTCTTGAACTAGAAGAAGCCTTATAGACTTATTGGCGAGTGATTCTTCAACATCAAGCGTAAATTAGTCAATTAAGGCGTGCCAAGCTATGGATATTCCTTCAGATATTGTTGAGCGAAATAAAGAACTTAAAAAACAAATAGAAGCTCATAATTGTGCCTACTATGTATTAGATGACCCGCGTATTTCTGATGCAGAGTATGACAGTCTATTTAGAGAGCTTCAACAGCAAGAGGCACAATATCCTCAATTGCTTACTAATGATTCACCAACGCAGCGAGTCGGTGCACCGCCCTTAGCAGGTTTTGAGACCGTCAAGCACGAATTACCAATGCTTTCCTTAGATAATGCATTTTCCGATGATGAAGTACTTGCTTTTAATCATCGTATTCGAGAGCGCTTAGCTTTTACGACTGAACAGAGCGTGCAGTTTGCCTGTGAGCCAAAACTGGACGGTGTTGCTATTAGCGTACTTTATGAAGACGGTGTGCTTGTTAGGGCTGCAACACGTGGTGATGGGCGGTTTGGTGAGAATGTGACACAAAATATTCGCACTATACGAACGCTGCCCCTCACATTAAAAGCTAAGGGTTGGCCGGAGCGCCTGGAGGTGCGTGGTGAAGTTTTTATTAGCAAGACTCATTTTCAGAGGTTAAATAAAAAAGCAAAAGCTCGAGATGAAAAGCTTTTTGCGAACCCTAGAAATGCAGCTGCAGGAAGCTTACGCCAGCTGGATGCTCGTATAACTGCGACTCGGCCTTTATCCATGTATTGTTACGCCGTGGGGGTGACCTCTTCCGAGATATTGCCAGAATCCCACCATGAGGTATTGGTTGCACTTAAAACATGGGGATTGCCCGTGTGTGATGAGTTGCGTGTGGTCCAAGGTGTAGAAGGTTGTCTAGCTTATTATGAAGAAATGGCGGAGAAGCGACTAAATTTACCTTATGATATTGATGGCATTGTTTTCAAAGTAGACAATTTTGCTCAGCAAGCAGCGCTAGGTTTTGTTTCACGTGCGCCACGTTGGGCCATTGCTCGTAAGTTCCCAGCAGAAGAAGCGCGCACGCAGGTGGAAGCTATTGAGTTCCAAGTAGGCCGTACGGGAGCTATTACGCCCGTGGCACGTTTAGCACCTATTTTTGTCGCTGGCGTCACGGTCAGTAATGCAACCTTGCACAATATGGATGAAGTAAATCGTAAAGATGTCCGCGTAGGTGATACGGTCATCATTCGTCGGGCGGGCGATGTTATTCCAGAAGTATTAAGTGTGGTAAGCGAGTTGCGCCCCCAGGGTACCGACGCTGTAATTTTACCTACAGCCTGCCCTGTTTGCGGTTCTCGTATTATTAAGTCTGAAGGGGAGGCAATAGCACGTTGTACGGGCGGCTTAGGGTGTGCAGCACAACGGAAAGAAGCCCTCAAACATTTTGCTTCTCGCCGCGCTTTAGATATCGATGGTTTAGGCGATAAATTAATTGAGCAAGCCGTAGAAAACTCTTTAATCAATGAGTTAGCAGATGTTTTTAAAGTAACTAGAGAGCAGTGGGCGGCTTTAGAGCGCATGGGAGAGAAGTCTGCTGATAATCTATTACAAGCGTTAGAAACCTCAAAAACAACAACGCTTGCACGCTTTTTATATGCGTTAGGTATCCGGGAAGTGGGGCAAGCCACAGCGCGTTCTCTAGCCAATCATTTTGGCAGTTTAAATAATATTATGATGGCCTCTGAAGAAGCGCTGCAAAATGTGCCTGATGTAGGAACAGTGGTTTCCGGCCACATTAAAGCGTTTTTTGAACAAGTTCGTAATCAAAATACGATTAATGCCTTATTGGCTGAGGGCATTCAATGGGAAGACCTATCGGCTCACACAACAAAGCCAAAGCCGCTCTCAGGAAAAACGATTGTCTTGACTGGAACCCTACAAATCCCTCGTCAGGAACTTAAGGAGAATTTGGAAAATCTTGGTGCAAAAGTAAGTGGAAGTGTCTCTAAAAAGACTAGCTTCTTGGTGGCCGGAAAATCTGCGGGCTCTAAGCTCAAAAAAGCCCAAGCGTTAGATGTTGATATTTTGACAGAAGAGAGTTTATTTGAGCTTTTGGAGTCATTAGAAATACAAGACTAGGGTCTGTTGGCCCTTTATTCAAACTGCAACGGGAACTGCTGACGTGTTATTTTAGTAACTATTCAGCAAAAACAGCCGAATAGTTACCTATTTTATTTATTTAAAAGCTCGCGCATTTGTGCCTTCAACAGATCTACAGCAATACGATTTTCACCGCCGCGAGGTACAATAATATCAGCATATCGCTTGGTTGGCTCAATAAATTGCAAATACATAGGACGAACAGTACTTTCATATTGCTCTAATACAGATTCAACGCTACGCTTGCGCATCATGATGTCTCGTCTTAAGCGTCGCATCAGGCAAATATCTAAAGGCGTATCCATGAAGAGTCGAATATCCATAAATTTACGTAGGCGTTCTTCTACAAATAGCAGAATACCTTCTAGAACGATAATAGAGTGGTTGCTAATGGTTACGGTTTTTTTGCGACGGGCATGTTCTGAATGATCATATTGCGGCAATTCAATGGAATGGCCTTGGTGCAGAGCTTGTAAATGAGCATAGAGCAAGTCTAAATCCATGGAATCGGGGTGGTCATAATTGATTTTTTCCCGCTCAGAGAAAGATAGATCAGGTCGATGCCGATAATAAGAGTCTTGGGGGATGACGATAACGCGGTTAGAACCGAGCTCTTCGACGATGGTGTTAGCTAATAGACTTTTTCCAGAACCTGAGGCACCTGAAATCCCGATGATGATGGTTTTTTGTGACACAAATAAATCTCCAAGACCAGTTTGCGCTATTAGAGCATAAAAGTTACAAAGATTCTAGAGGAAATAAGTAAAAGCCAAAGGTTTTCAATTGATTAAAATTTTTCAAGTCTAAGAAGATTATTCCAGTAAATTTGAACCATGTCGAACGTAGCTTAATAGGGTCTGTTGACATTTCATTCTTGCAAGCGAAATTTGAAGGAACGAGGGACAAATTTGTGTTTATTTGAGGCAGCATAGTGAACTATGTAACGAAAATACACGCAAATTTGCACCCGTTTTATTCAAATTGCAGCGTGAAAATGAATTGTCAACAGACCCCAAGCATTAATCAGCTTTTTGTCTTTTAGGTTTAAGTAGAACATAGACAGCTCCTGCGCCACCATCTACAGGTTTTGCTGAACAAAATGCAAGGATATGTTCACATTGACGTAGCCATTGGTTAAGCTGATTTTTTAACGGAGGAAATTTCTCTTGACTGCCATAGCCTTTGCCATGAATGATGTGCAAAACGCGGCAGTTTTTTCTAAGGGCCTGACACAGAAAATTCTCTAATTGCGCTCGGGCCTGCTTTAGGGTAAAGCCGTGTAAATCCAGTGTTGCTTCATAGCTTAGCTGCCCTTTGCTTAGCTGCTTCATTTTTTTTTGCGGAAGGTCTGGGGTTTGGTAGGATATCATTGTTTCTTTTTCTACCTGAGGGGCAAGCTTGGCGTCTGAAAAACGGATGTTGCTCGGCAAAAGTGAGGGGGGCGGTGAGGGTTTTTTCTTGAAGGGCTTCACGCTACGGGGCGCAGGTGTGACACGATTTTGTTTGACCAGAGGTTTTACGCCGTGCATTGCCTTTTGCAGTAGTGACCTTTCATCTTCATTATTATCATCGTTCGACATGGTAATGCCTTTTCCCTTACAATAGCCGCTTGCATCATTCTACAGAAAATTACCAATAATGAACAATGCGTTGCTTGAGGATATAGAGACACATTTATTGAGCGTTAGGGATTTTATCCGCTGGGGAGCGACAAGCTTTCAGCAACATCGCTTAGTGTATGCTCATGGATGTGATAATGCTTGGGATGAAGCCCTACAGCTGACTTTTCATTGTTTACATTTACCTCTGGATTCTCCCGTGAGCGTCTTGGATGCTCGCCTTTTACCAGAAGAAAAAGAAGCGATTTTTGAGCTTTTGCAACGGCGAATTCACCAGCGCATTCCTGTCAGTTATTTAACCAATCAGGCTTGGTTTGGAGGACTAGAATTTTTTGTGGATGAGCGCGTCTTGGTACCTCGTTCCCCCATTGCTGAACTGATAGCAGATCATTTTCAACCTTGGGTTGATGGGGAAAAGGTCAATTATATCCTGGACTTATGTACGGGAAGCGCTTGTATTGCCATTGCTTGTGCGCATTACTTTCCTGAAGCTGAAGTAGATGCTGTAGACCTATCGCAACAGGCTTTGGATGTGGCTGCCATCAATGTATCTAAGCATCATTTGGAGGACAGGGTTCATTTGAAACAAGGGAATTTATTTACGCCTCTTGCGGGGCAACGCTACGACATTATCGTTACTAACCCTCCTTACGTAGACGCTGAAGATATGCAAAATTTGTCGCCTGAATTTGAGCATGAACCTACGTTAGGGCTGGAAGCCGGAGAAGATGGTTTAGATTTGGCCATTCCTATTTTGCAGCAGGCAAAAAATTACCTTAGCCCTCATGGTATCCTCATTATGGAGGTGGGTAATAGTGCTATAGCACTACAAGAACAGTTTCCGGAAGTCCCTTTTTTATGGTTGAGCTTTGAGCGAGGCGGTGATGGTGTACTTTTGCTTACCGCTCAAGATTTGGAGGCATGCTTCTAATGGCAGGTAATAGTATAGGTAAATTATTCACCGTAACAACCTTTGGGGAAAGTCATGGCATTGCTTTAGGCTGTATCATTGATGGCTGCCCGGCAGGTCTTTCTTTAGCAGAGTCTGACATACAGCCTGATTTAGATAGGCGTCGCCCTGGAAGCTCTAAATTTACCACACAGCGTCGTGAACCTGATGAGGTGAGTATTTTATCGGGTGTATTTGAGGGAAAAACCACGGGAACGCCCATAGGGTTGTTGATTAAAAACATAGATCAGCGCACCAAGGACTACGCTAAAATTCGTGAGCAATTTCGCCCAGGACATGCTGAATATGCTTATTATCATAAATATGGACATTATGATTATCGTGGCGGTGGTCGAGCTTCTGCTCGAGGCACAGCTATGTGGGTGGCCGCTGGCGCTATCGCTAGGAAATATTTACAAGAAAGGTATGGGATTGTAATACGAGCCTATTTAGCTCAGCTTGGTCCCATTGTCATGGATGAGCTGCAGTGGGATTTTGTAAACCGAAATCCTTTTTTCGCATCAGACCCATCTAAAATCAAATTATTAGAAGACTATATTCAAGTGTTACGTAAAGAAGGAAACTCTATTGGCGCTTGCATAAAAGCGGAGGTTTCAGGTGTTCCTGCTGGGTTGGGTGAACCTGTATTTGACCGTTTAGATGCGGATATTGCTAAAGCGATGATGAGCATTAATGCCGTTAAGGGCGTTGAGATTGGGGCTGGCTTTGCTTCTGTTGAGCAAAAAGGCAGTGAGCATCGTGATGAAATCACGCCTGAAGGTTTTTTGAGTAATAATGCTGGTGGCGTATTAGGGGGTATTTCAACAGGGCAAGCTATCACAGTGAGTGTTGCTTTAAAGCCCACCTCTAGTATTTTAAAGCCAGGTAAAAGTATTAATCAACAAGGTGATGCGGTTGATGTTGTTACAACAGGACGGCATGACCCCTGTGTCGGGATTAGAGCCGTACCTATTGTTGAGGCGCAATTGGCTTTAGTCGTGATGGATCACGTATTAAGACAGCGTGCCCAGAATAGCGAGCACTTGTCCATAAACTCCCAAGGAGTACATCATGAAAACTAAACTTAATGTTGCTATCGTTGGAGCCACTGGAGTAGTGGGAGAGACTTTATTAACCTTGTTACATGAGCGAAAGTTTCCCATTGATAATTTATATGCCTTGGCTAGCGAGGCCTCGCATGGGCGAGTGCTGGCCTATCCTGGGGGACGTGTAAGGGTAGAAAATTTGGCTGAGTTTAATTTTTCCAGCGTGGATGTTGCCTTTTTCTCTGCTGGGGGAGCTGTATCAGCGCAATATGCCCCTAAAGCGGCAGCGGCTGGTTGCTTAGTTATTGATAACACCTCACATTTTCGTTACGAAGCTGATGTACCTCTCGTCATACCAGAGATCAATCCAGAGGCTATCAAGCAGTATAAAGCACGCGGCATTATTGCCAACCCTAATTGTTCTACCATACAGATGCTGGTTGCTGTAAAACCCATTTATGATGCTGTGGGCATTAAACGTATTAATGTTGCGACTTATCAAGCAGTTGCGGGTACGGGGCGTTCTGCTGTGGAAGAGTTAGCCAAACAAACAGCAGACTTACTTTCCGCTAAAGAGGCCCAGTCAATAGTTTATCCTAAGCGCATCGCCTTTAACGTGCTTCCTCACATTGATACTTTTCAAGAAAATGGTTATACGCGAGAAGAAATGAAAATGGTATGGGAA
The DNA here is from genome assembly GCA_965230455.1 of Gammaproteobacteria bacterium. Taxonomy (GTDB): domain Bacteria; phylum Pseudomonadota; class Gammaproteobacteria; order CBDDKY01; family CBDDKY01; genus CBDDKY01. The sequence goes on along the minus strand of CBDDKY010000002.1, from coordinate 749,739 downwards.
ACGCAGAAAATCTTTAGCGATGAGACAATTAAAGTGAATCCTACAGCTGTGCGTGTGCCTGTTTTTTATGGGCACTCTGAAGCCATTCATATTGAAACTGAGCAGAAAATAACAGCGAAGGCCGCGCGTGAGTTATTAGCGAAAGCACCGGGTGTACGAGTGATCGATGAACACCAAGATGGCGCTTATCCAACCCCTAGTGAAGATGCTACAGGCCACGATGAGGTTTTTGTTGGCCGTATTCGTGAAGATATTTCATGCGACTCAGGATTAAATCTTTGGGTTGTTGCTGATAATGTGCGCAAAGGGGCGGCTACCAATGCGCTACAAATTGCTGAGAAGGCACTTTCTTTGGGAATATTTAGCGGGCATTGAAGATGACTCGCTAAGCTTTCCTTAAGATTTTTAGTTTACAATAGAGTCAATTATATTCAGCGCGAGATGTTTATCTTATACGTTGAAAACAATTAACGAGAAGGCTGCTTAGGACTTGTCAACAATTCATCTTTTCGTCCAAATACGGCGTTGAATGGCTAGCTCCGCTGCTCGTAAACCATTCGCCTTGTCTTTGAACAAAAATCTTGAATGGTCAATAGGGCCTAAATTTTTTGCCTTAAGTTTTAACCTAAAATCAGCAGTAAATTGCGCTTTTTAGGTTTAAGTGAAAGCCTCTATTAATTGGATGTTTATCGGAAAATAGTTACTATGTCTGAATTAAGTTTCTCTGGCTCTAAAAAGGAGGGTGCTCTTTATTGCGGCACTTCTTTCTCTAAGAATAATAAGGCCGCCTCGAGCCTCCTTATCTTTTGCCCTGATTTAAATCTGTGTAAAGCTTATACACGAGCCCCGGGAGCTGATTTCATTGAGGAAGGCAGGCTGCTAATGGAGCCTCGCCATAGCGAAAATGAGCTACTTCAAATAGAGACATTGCTAAAGCAGTTCTTTGCTGATGCTAATGGCCATAGAGTATACATCAAAGCGGATAATAATCTTTTGTGCTTATTAAAAGACAAATTTTCTCCGCTTCTTGCAGAAAAGCAGGCAAAGTTAATGCCGCATGAGGAAGAAGCCCTGGAGTCCCCAGCGCCTTTTGTTGCTACTGTGCCAACGTGTATACGCTAGGCCCTAACAACTTGACGAAAATATGTGCGCTATTAAATCAGTTTTACGCCATTTGCAGCAGAAAAGGGTCATTGGTGACACGCCCTGGTCACTTCATCAGCATAAAAGTCGCTGATGTATTGAAACGTTTGGACGTTTGAGCGCTTTTACCTCGAATTTAGCTTAGTAGTTTAGTTTTCCCTAACGCTGTTGTATACTGGATTGAAGTAGTGGATGATCGGTTCTGTGCGCTTTTAAACAGAGTGCGGATCTGTGTATACATCAAGGGGATGGTGAACTTGCATCGTGCTTTATCAATATTTTTTATAGCGGCCTCGACATTTTTTAGCCTACAGGTCATGGCATTGGGTTTAGGCGATATAAAACTAGACTCAGCCCTTAATCAACCCTTAAAAGCCGACATTAAGCTTATTGCATTGCGTGGTACCCCCATGGATGAAATCCATGCAAAATTGGCTTCGGATAGCACTTTTCAATCAGCGGGTATTGAACGTCCTTATTTTCTTACTAAATTGCGTTTTCGTGTTGCAACTAATCAACAGGGTAAGCCTGTCATTTTAGTCAGTACAGCAGCGCCGGTTATAGAGCCTTATCTGCATTTTCTTATAGAGGCAACTTGGCCAGGTGGGCAAGTGTACCGTGAATATACAGTGCTTTTAGATCCTGCGCCAGTTGCTAATCTTCGTAAGCCTATTCAGCGTCAAGCAGCAGAAGCCTCTAGGTCTGCATTTAATTTCAAAGAAGGTATCACGTATGGTCCTACTAAGAAGTCAGATGATCTTTATCGTATAGCCTTAGAAGTCAAGCCAGCCAGTTCTGTGACCATTGAACAAACAATGCTTGCTATTCTTGGTGCAAATCCGGAAGCCTTTGCCAAGGATAATGTAAACCATTTAATGGCCGGCTACGTGCTGAAAATTCCCACGCTGCAAGAGATAGGCGCTATTCCTGCTCGTAAAGCTTATGAAACTATTAAGTTACAGAATCAACGTTGGTCTGAAGAACGCAGTAAACCTTCTCACGAACCTGTTGCTTTGAATAAGTCAACATCAAAAGAGAAGGCGGTTAGATCTACTCAGAAAACACCGGTTGCACGGAAAGCCTCAAGCGAGCCTTATGTGCCAAAATTTATTACCTTAACAGCACCTCAAACTAAGCTTTCAGAAGCCTCAAATGCTACGGCCAATGGAGATGTGAATCCCAAAACTATTCAGCAAGAGTTATTATTGGCAGAGCAACGCATAAAGTCTTTGGAGACTCAAAATCAGCAACTGAATAAACAATTGACTCAACTAAGCTCTGATAATAGCAAATTAAAGAATCTCTTGAAGGCACAATCTTCTCGTTTGGAAAAATTAGAAGCAATGTTTGCTGATAAACAAGCCTCTGTTACAGCGACAGGTAACAAGACTTCTCTAGCTACGATGGCAAGTGGAGGGCAGGCTGTAGCCTTGGACAGAAGCTCCAAGAATCATTGGCTGAACTTAGTTATTTTACTCGGCTTAGTTGTGATGGCATTGCTGGGTTTTTTCTGGTGGTGGCGCCGGCGCGAGCAAGCAGTTCACGAGACTGATGCAGGTGAGGTTTCTTTTATGCCACCTTCAGATGATAGCGTTACACTTAATGAAGAACAAGCAGATTCTGTAGAGGGACCTGTAGAACCGCAGGCCTCAGAAAATCCTAACATGGACCAAGAGCGTGAATCAAAACCTGCTGAATCTTTAACGGAAATAGACTTGGCGAAAGATGAGGTCGATGAGCCTTTGGAGTCTTCCATGGCTCGCCATGAGGATGATCCCTTGGAGGAAGCAGGTATTTTCTTAACTTATCAGCATTACACTCAAGCAGAGAGAACGCTCCTGAAAGCGTTAGAGAAAAGGCCGAATCAATTTGCCTATTGGCTTAAGCTGCTTGAAGTCTATGCAACGCAAAAAGACTTGGAGCAGTTTGATGCTTGTTGTGAAAAAATGCCCGCTTCTTTTCAGCAAAAAGGAGGAGACTGTTGGTCTCAGGTGCAGAATTTACGACAAACAACCTGGTATGCTTCAGAGCCTACGACTGATGGCGGAGTAGCCTCTCACCCACCATCAGCTTCAACAGAAGAAGAGCCATTATTGGCCTTTAAATTGTCAGGCGATGCACCTGCAAGCAAGCCAGATTCAGATGGCATAGATGAAGCTAATGTGCTTAGTGTTGATGAGGCAGATCTCAATGAGCAAGTAGAAGAGCTGGAGACAGTGCTTTTTTCAGACCCGGATAGGCTTAATGAAGGTGAGGAAATTGTCATACCAGAAAACAGCATTACGCTTGATACCTCTGATAAAGCTTTTGTTATCAATAGCCAAAGCAATGAGGAGGCTGAGCATCCTCAGCAAGCGGAGAAAACACTTAATGAAGATGAATATGCCGCTGTGGCTGGAGGTAATTTAGTCGCAACGAAGCTTGATTTGGCGCGGGCTTTTATTGATATGAGTGATGTAGAAGGTGCTCAAGAGATACTAAATGAAGTGCTGTCTGAAGGCAGTGAGTCTCAGGTTGTTGAAGCACGGACGTTATTAAATATTTTATCAAGCTCAAGCCATACCGGCCGTCTTTAGCGTGTGGTTTGCTGAAATTTTGGTTGCATAAGTATGAAGATTGCTATGGGAGTGGAGTATAATGGGTATGCATACCACGGGTGGCAATCTCAAGCCGGTTTATCTACGGTGCAAGCCGCCTTAGAATCAGCCATTACTCGCGTAGCTGCCCATCCTGTTCAGACTATTTGCGCAGGTCGCACAGATGCCTGTGTGCATGCCTATGGTCAAATTGTTCACTTTGAGACCGACGTCATACGCTCTGAGCGGGCTTGGCTCATGGGAACCAATGCCAATTTGCCGCCTGATATTGCTATTCGCTGGGTTCAACCTGTACTTGATGAGTTTCATGCGCGCTTTTCAGCGACTGCTAGGCGCTATCGCTATGTGATTTATAATCATCCTGTACGTTCAGCTATCTCACGCCATCATATGACGTGGTATTGTCGTCCACTTGATGCGCCGTTAATGCAAACAGCCGCGAATGTTTTTTTAGGCAAGCATGATTTTACCTCGTTACGCAGTAGTGCCTGTCAGGCTAAAACAGCCATTCGTTGTATTGAACACTTTACCGTCGCGCGAGAGGGGGAACTGGTGATACTAGATATCAAAGCGAATGCTTTTCTTCATCATATGGTTCGTAATTTAGCTGGTGTTCTGTTACCCATCGGGGCTGGTTTAAAATCGGTTAGTTGGGCTCAGGAAGCCCTTGAGGCTCAAGACAGAAGAAAAGCAGGTGTGACAGCACCGCCTTATGGCCTGTACTTAACACAAGTTTATTATCCTGAAAAATTTCAACTGCAGGGCTGTCCCATTAAAATTCCTGCATAAGAATGGTATTGAGTGTTTTTTCACCCCATCCAGCTTTCTTTTGCAGGCCCTTGAGGCTCATATCCTTTCGGAACTGGGGTTTGGCACCTCGGAGTAAATTTAAAACAACATGGCGAACCATCGCCATGTTTTCAGGCGCATTATCTTTTCGCACTCGTGATAAATCTTCTCCTATCGTGACATCTAAAACCCAATGCAAACTATTCTCTATAGCCCAATGACTACGTATGGCTTGTGCTAATTCTTTTGCATTCGCAGCCATACTGCTAATAAAATAACGTCGCTCTGTTGTCGTTTTTGCCCCCTGGTTGACCTGTGACTCCACCATGGCAACGGTTTTTATATCACACCAATCCTTCTTCTGTGTCAGCCAATCTAGTCGCTCACTTACATAACATAAACGCCGTTCAATACGTCCATGACCTTTATCACACTCTTCGTGTTGGTCTGTAATATTGTGCGGTTTGCCTTGACACAATTTTTCAACTTCACTCGATAAAAATAGAGTAATATCATCCGCTGCGAGCCAGGGAGAGGCGCAGCCGAGGGCGAGTAGTCCGCGATAGCTGACGATTTTTTGAAGAGCGTAGCGAGTTTAAAAAATCTTTACGTCAGCGTAGAGTCATTTGAGAGACGGTCCGCAGTGTGCGTAGTACACGTAGGGCCGTTGACGAGGACGGTCGCGGCTTTATGGCGGTCGCGTTATGCGAGTTCATTTCGGGGTCACGATGGCCGAAATGTTTCTCGAGCATAGCGACTCACTTGATGTAACGTACTGTGGTTCCCTTTCAAGGATAAAACATAATCCGCTTTTTTTTGGCGGATCTTTTTCGCAATTTTCTTCTGTGTACCCATTGCGTCGATACTTACAATGCAGCCTTCGAGAGCCAGTAAATCTAATAGTTTTGGGATAGCTGTGATTTCATTAGACTTTTCATTGACTTTTTCTTGCCCTAATACTAACTTGCTCGACGTGGCAAAAGCACTCACCATATGGATAGCTGATTGTCCTGCTGCAGCGTCAAAACTTTTTCTTAGACACTTGCCATCAATAGCAATGATTTCCTTTAACGCTGATTGAAAAGACTGAACCCAGGCAATGAAGCACGCTCTAAAAGCTTCTGGCTCTAAAGCTGACATGACCCTAGCGAAGGTGTTCTTTGATGGAATGCCTTGCTCAAAGGGCAGAAAGCGCCGAAGATAATCCAGTTTTTCCTCGCCAAACGTTACAAAATCTCGCCAGCTTTGTGCGCCACAAATGCTTGCGCATAAAACAGTGAGTAAAATTTCATTCAGCGGATAAAGTTTCTTTCGTTCAATTCTTGGGTCTTCTAGCTTATCAAAATGATAAAGAAAGGCGGGTTGCTTTGAGCTGGCCATCACTAACTCCTTGTTTTGTAAAGCAAGAAGTGTAATCCTTTAGTGAACTTTTACCAACCCCTCTTAGCATAATTTTAATGGGACAGCCCTGATTTCAACTGCCTTTTGCTAGCAGGAGCCCTTCCCTGCCTGTATAATGAAGATCAAAGACTAGCACTCAGCCCACAAGGAACCCAATGTCTTCGCTAAAGTATATCCTTATTGTCATTTCCGTATTCTTTCTATCAGGTTGTTATCATGCAACTATTAATGCCCATCACGAACCAACGGCTAACTATAAGAATGCGCAAGCTTCTAATGACCAAATAACATTAGCCATTATGAACGGCGGTAAAGCGGCTGGATGGAGAATGGATGCAGCTAATCCTGGTATTATTATTGCCACGCGGAAAGAGGGACGTCAGCAGGCTGTTGCAACGATTGTTTACGATAGCAAGCACTACAGTATCGATTATAACCACTCAAAAGTTATTGGTAACAGCGCCAATGTTTGGGAGGTTTATGATGATTGGTTTTCTGCGCTCAATAATGCAATACAGGGGCAAATGGACTTGTTGCATGAAGCAGTAACCCACCAAGCTTAATTTTCTAGGATGGCCAAAGTTTCTTCAGGCTTTTGAATGTATCTGTCAGCCATCCAAGTCTCGGGCGTTGCATGTTGAGGAATATAGCCATAGAGAGCCACCGTGCTTTGTGTGCCTGCAGCCTTCGCCGCCTCTATGTCAGTAAGCGCATCGCCAACAAACATCACATGTTGGGGTAATAAACTAAGCTGCTGACATGCCACTAAGAGTGGTTCAGGCCTTGGCTTTGCTTGGGGTAGTGTATCACCATAAATAAGACAGTGAGTTTGAGAGAGTAGGCCCAATTTTTCAACAATAGGTCTCGCAAAGCGTGTTGCTTTGTTAGTGACGATGCCCCAAGGTATTGCTTTGCGCTTAAGTGTTGCTAGCATATGTGTCACACCTTGAAAAATATGGGTTTTGTTACAGATATTCTGTGCATATTTTTCCAAAAATTGCTCTTTCAACTCATTAATATCTAAGTCCATTTCTGGGAAAGTGGCTTCGACGAGGGCTTTGGCGCCCAGAGAAATAACGCCTCTAATTTCATTGTAAGCAGGTAGAGGGTGGCCAAGGTCTTGGCACATTTCATTTAGGGCACCAATGAGATCAGGGGCAGTATCCACCAGCGTTCCATCAAGATCAAATAAGAATCCTTGTATCACACCAGGTTCTCTTTTTGTAATGCCATGAAGTAATTGACTTGAATATCATGGCTGAGCCGATAGGTTTGGGAAAGAGGATTATAGCGCATTCCGGTAATATTTTTCACGTTAAGGGAAGCGTCTCTACCCCATTGGGTCAGTTCACTGGGACGAATAAATTTTTCATAATCATGAGTACCCTTAGGGACAATGCCCACAACATACTCTGCAGCCAGTATACCCAATAAATAGGCTTTAGGATGACGGTTAAGTGTTGAAACCAGTAGCATGCCCCCGGGTCTAAGCAAGGTGGCGCAGGCTTCTATGATGGAGGCAGGTGAAGGCACGTGTTCCAGGAGTTCCATACACGTTATTACAGAAAAAGAAGCCGGTTCTTGCAGGGCTAACGCTTCCACGCTGGTTTCTTTGTAGTTAATATCCAAATCCTGTTGGTGAGTATTCGCAGCATGCAGAGCAGCAGCGGAAAGATCAATACCCGTCACCTGTGCCCCCGCTTTTGCCAGGCTTTCACTCAAAATCCCACCACCACAGCCAACATCGAGGAGCTTTTGACCTGAAATATTTATTTGCTTTTTTACGAAGTCTAATCGTAACGGATTAATATCATGCAGGGTTTTTAGTGGGCCGGCTGGATCCCACCATTGAGAGGCTAGCTTATCAAACTTAATTACTTCGTCAGGGCAGGCATTCATCGTGGACATAGTCAATACAATGTTGAGCAAATACTGAGCCCGCAGTATAGCATGTCTATATCTTAAGCGAAAAAGGATTTTTATGAGGTTGCGCCGTCAAAGAAAGATGAGTTTTTGAGCTATTTATGTTAGACTTTAGCCTTATTTCTCAAAGAGTCGCTCATTTTTTGAGCTTAATTTATCTAGTGTATTGGAAAAGGTAAAGCTATGGCTGAACTTGGCAAAGAAATCCAGCATATCAACATCGAGGAAGAGCTAAAGCAGTCTTACTTAGATTATGCGATGAGTGTTATCGTTGGGCGTGCTTTGCCAGACGTTAGGGATGGTTTGAAGCCTGTGCACCGGCGTGTACTCTACGCCATGCATGAGTTAAAAAACGATTGGAATAAAGCCTATAAAAAATCTGCACGTGTGGTAGGGGATGTTATCGGTAAATATCATCCTCACGGTGATACGGCTGTTTACGATACGATTGTCCGTATGGCACAACCCTTTTCCTTGCGCTACTTATTGGTAGACGGCCAAGGGAACTTTGGTTCTGTGGATGGTGATTCTGCTGCGGCTATGCGATACACCGAAGTTAGAATGACAAAATTTGCCCATGCTTTACTGGCTGATTTGGAAAAAGAAACCGTTGATTTTGCACCCAACTATGACGAGACAGAATTCGCGCCTACTGTATTGCCGAGTAGGGCTCCTAACTTATTAGTCAATGGCTCATCAGGTATTGCTGTGGGAATGGCAACAAACATTCCTCCGCATAATTTGAGGGAAGTTGTTGATGCGACGCTTGCACTACTCGATGACCCCACTATTTCAATCGATACTCTCATGGAGCATCTTCCGGGACCAGATTTTCCTACCGCCGGCATTATCAGCGGCCGCGCAGGCATTGTGAGAGCCTATCGTACAGGTCGTGGGCGCATTTATGTGCGATCCAAAACACACATAGAAACAGATGCTAAACAAACCAAAGAAAGCATTGTCGTTACAGAACTTCCCTATCAAGTTAACAAAGCGCGTTTGGTTGAAAAAATTGCTGAACTCGTTAAGACAAAGAAAATAGAGGGTATTACTGCACTGCGCGATGAGTCAGATAAAGATGGTATGCGTGTTGTTATTGAGCTTCGCCGTGGAGAACGTAGTGAGGTTACTCTTAATAATTTATATGCGCAGACTCAGCTACAGACTGTTTTTGGTATTAACATGGTGGCGCTTGATAATGGCCAGCCTAAGCTATTAAATCTAAAACAAGTATTGGAAGCCTTTATTCGCCATCGTAAAGAAGTGGTAACGCGCAGAACATTGTTTGAGTTACGTAAAGCAACGGATCGTGGCCATATCTTAGAAGGCTTAGGTATTGCGCTGAATAACATTGACGAAGTGATTGCCCTCATTAAAGGATCGCCAAATCCAGCTGTTGCTAAGACTGAGTTATTGACTCGTGCTTGGAAACCTGGTGCTGTTTTACAAATGCTAGAAAGGGGTGGTCAAGATATGTGCCGTCCAGAAGGTTTGCCAACGGCGTATGGTTTTATTGATGGCAACTATAAATTATCGCCTACACAAGCCCAGGCTATCCTAGATTTACGTCTGCATCGTTTAACGGGCCTAGAGCAAGATAAAATCATCGAAGAATATGAGAAAATTCTGGACCTTATCAAAGATCTTATGGAAATTCTTTCTAGCCCAGCGCGTTTGTTGGCTGTGATTAAGGAAGAATTAAACGCTGTTGTTAAGGAATTTGCAGATAAGCGACGCACAGAAATCACGTCATCAGAAGTTGATTTGACCGCTGAAGATTTAATTACTGAAGAAGATTTAGTTGTTACTCTTTCTCAACAGGGCTACGTGAAAACACAAGCCATGGATACCTATCAAGCCCAACGCCGAGGTGGGCGTGGCAAGAGTGCGACCAACGTAAAGGAAGAAGATTTTATTCAACACCTGCTCATTGCAAATACCCACGATACTATTTTGTGTTTTTCGGATTTAGGTAAAGTGTACTGGCTTAAAACCTATCAGTTACCGCAAGCAGGGCGTAACTCGCGAGGCAAACCTATTGTTAACTTATTGCCGCTTAAAGAGAAAGAGTATATTACCGCTATATTACCCGTAAGAGAATATAGTGATGCTAATAATGTGTTTATGGCCACCAGTCAGGGGACGGTGAAAAAAGTGAGTTTGTCGCAATTTTCTCGTCCAAGGCAGAGTGGCATTATTGCGGTGGACCTCCCTGAAGATGATCACCTTATTGGGGCGGCCCTCACCGACGGCTCACAAGATGTGATGTTATTCTCTGATGCTGGAAAAGTGGTGCGGTTTAACGAATCAGAGGTACGTCCCATGGGGCGTACAGCGCGAGGTGTTAGAGGTATTAGGCTAAAAGAAAGTCAGTCAGTCATATCCCTCGTTATTGCTAAAGAAGGTGGGAGTATCTTGGCTGCCACAGAGAAAGGTTATGGAAAACGTACATGCATCAGTGAGTATCGTGTTTCTGGGAGAGGTGTACAAGGCGTTATTTCCATTCAGGTTAATGAACGTAATGGCTCTGTTATTGGTGCTACCCAAGTTTTTCCTGAAGACGAAGTGATGCTTATTACTGATAGAGGTGTTTTAGTTCGTACGCGTGTTGGCGAGATTTCAAAAGTTGGTCGCAATGCAATGGGCGTTAAATTAATTAACTTAAGTGGTGCTGGTGAGCGTTTGGTTGGCATTCAGCGCATTGATGAAATTGCCGACGAAAGTTTAGAAACCGCCTCTGAATCTTCCGATGAAAGCGAAGACACGACCCCAGAAGAGGACTAGTTACATGCAGCGACCTTATAACTTTGGTGCAGGTCCGGCAATGCTACCAGAGCCTGTATTATTGAAGGCTCAGGCAGAGTTATTGGATTGGCAGGGCACAGGTATGTCTGTTATGGAGGTTGGCCACCGCACTCCTCTAGTAAAGCAGTTGATGTCCAGCACGGAAAAAAAATTAAGAAATTTATTAAGCATTCCTGAAAGCTACGCCGTTCTATTTTTGACAGGGAGCGCTAGCTCTCAATTTTCAGCTGTTCCAATGAATTTATTAGGTACGCGCAGTAGCGCTGATTACTTAGATACGGGAGTCTGGTCTAAAAAAGCTATTGCAGAAGCAAAACGTTATACTCACGTTAATGTCATTGCTTTAGAGGAAACTGATATGGCTAGCTGGCAGTTAAATCCTGAGGCAGCTTATTTCCACTACACCAGCAATGAAACCATAGAAGGCCTTTTTTTTGAAGAGTTGCCTAATACAGGTGATGTGCCGGTGGCTGTAGATATGACGTCGGATATTTTATCTAGGCCTATTGATGTTTCTCGTTACGGCGTTATTTACGCTGGCGCACAAAAAAATATTGCTCATGCCGGTATGGCCATTACTATAATTCGACGTAGTTTGCTAGGTCAGGCATTAGCGTTTACGCCAACGCTTTTAAACTATGATGTACAAGCTAAGGCTAGCTCGGCTTATAATACCTCACCAGTTTTTGCGATTTATATGGCGGGTTTAATGCTTGATTGGGTGACGGAGCAGGGAGGTGTTTCTGTTTTGCACAAGCGTAATCAGGAAAAAGCTAAATGTGTATATGAAAGCCTAGAGAAAAGTGATGGGTTTTATCGCTCATCAGTGAATCCTCGCTATCGCTCCTTAATGAATATTCCTTTTAACCTACCAACAGAAGCTTTAACAGAGCAATTTCTTCACGAGGCTGAAGCTTTTGGGTTATTAAATTTAAAAGGGCATCGTTTAGTAGGGGGTGTGCGGGCGAGTATGTATAATGCAATGCCTTTGTCTGGTGCTGAAAAACTGTGTTCTTTTATGGAAGAATTTTGCAAGAAAAATCAATAATGAACAACAGTTCCCGCTGGGGATTGCCAACCTATCGCGTGGGGAATTTAGGTTTAAGGGTGAGCCGTGTTCCCGCGAAGCGGGACAGCAAAGTATAGCTTTGCTGAAGGGCAAACGCGAGGCTAGGAAGGCCGAGCAGGGTTATCCAAAAGCGATGGAATTCCGGCAGGGACGCCAGTAAGAAATTTGTCTTCAGAGTAAATCGCCGTCCGCGCAAACCTGGTTTGTGCAGGGTAAGCCCGTCTAAAAAAAGCATTGCTTTTTTTAGGGCGCACGCTCGAGCAAGGATGCTCGAGCCGGTGCTAACCAATGGAATGCGTTTCCAACAGGAAGCCATTCCCGCAAAATTATTGCGAAAAACAATTACTTGACAGGGCATAACATGTTGATATTTTTAACTATTTAAGACCGGCGGGCATTGCTGAATAATGAATAAACTTAGTTATCATACCCAACCTGGGGCGACTTTAACCGGCGAACTTCAAGTCCCTGGCGATAAGTCTATTTCTCACCGTGCAATTATGTTTGCAGCCATTGCCGAAGGCATTTCAGAAATCAAGGGTTTTTTACAAGGGCAAGACACCTTGGCAACCTTAAAAGCTTTCCGAGATATGGGTGTTAACATTGAAGAAAAAAGCAATAACCTTTTGATTCATGGTGTTGGGCTTCATGGTTTAAAGGCCCCAAAAAGTGCTTTAAACTTAGGTAACTCAGGAACGTCCATGCGCTTGTTAGCTGGGTTGTTGGTGGGGCAACACTTTGCTGCAACGTTGCAAGGTGACAGTTCTCTATCTAAGCGACCCATGAAGCGCATCATAAATCCATTGCTGGAAATGGGGGCTTCCATAAAATCTACTGATGGGCACCCTCCATTATATATTGAAGATACTCAAGGCCTGCGAGCAATCCATTATGAATTACCTATTCCTAGCGCACAAGTAAAGTCTTGTTTATTATTGGCTGGTCTTTATGCGAAAGGTAACACACAAATAGTAGAACCAGTACTCACTCGCGATCATACAGAGCGGATGTTGAGGCTTTTTTCCTGTGATATCAGTCGAAAAGGTGCGACAATTTTTTTACCTGAAGGTCAGGCGCTATTAGCCAGCAATATTTTTGTGCCCGGCGATTTATCATCGGCAGCTTTTTTTATCGTAGCTGCAAGTATTATTCCGGGGTCGGATATTACCTTGAAAGGCATTGGTATCAATCCAACACGCATTGGTGTTATCGATATTCTACGTTTAATGGGGGCGGATATTCAGGTATTTAATCAGCAAGAAAATGCTGTTGAACCTATTGCTGATATCCGCGTCAAATCTGCCTCATTGAGCGGGATAAACATTCCAGAGGCCAGTATCTCATTAGCCATTGATGAGTTTCCTGCTATTTTTATTGCGGCAGCTATGGCTGAAGGGGTAACCACTTTACGCGGTGCCAAGGAGTTGCGCGTTAAAGAAAGTGATCGTTTGGCGGTTATGGCCGATGGCTTAAAATCTTTAGGCATTGACGTTGTGCTTTATGAAGATGGTTTATCCATAAGAGGCGGTAGATTTACGTCTGGGCGTATTCATAGTCATGGTGACCATCGGATTGCGATGGCTTTTAGTATTGCAGGGCAAGTAGCTGAAGGCTCGCTTGTTATTGATGACTGTGAAAATGTTGCTACATCTTTCCCTAATTTTGTTGCTTTAGCCCGGCAAGCTGGTTTTCTGCTAGAGGAAGTTTCATAACGATGACAGTTGCTCCTGTTATAACGATAGATGGTCCTAGTGGCTGTGGAAAAGGAACCATTGGCCAGCGTTTAGCTAAGCGTTTGCAGTGGCATTTTTTAGATAGTGGTTCTTTGTACCGTGTTTTTGCGCTGTATGCTAATGAGCAGGCAATTTCTTTGCAGGATGAACAAGCTTTAGAAGCGTTAGTGCCTGCACTTAAAGTGAATTTTTTGCTTGATGAAAATTATCATCTACACATTTTATTGGCTGAGAAAGAGGTGAGTGAAACTATCCGTACAGAAGCTTGCGCCTCAGATGCTTCAAAAGTGGCTGCTTTTCAGTCAGTTAGGGCTGCATTACTACAGCGCCAACGCGACTTTCAAAAATTTCCAGGGCTTGTAACGGATGGACGGGATATGGGGACTGTCGTTTTTCCTAACGCAAGCCTAAAGTTTTTCTTCGATGCCACGCCGGAAGAGCGCGCAAATCGTCGTTATAACCAGTTGAAAGAGAAAGGAAATTGTGTTAGTCTGGCAAAAATTTTGACTGACATCCGTCAGCGAGATGATCGCGATAGACATCGCTCGGTTTCTCCTTTGCGCCCAGCTAATGACGCAAAGGTTATTGATACGACTAAGCTTTCTACCCGGGAAGTTTATGAACGCGTTGAACGAGAGGTCAGGCAATTGTTTCCGAAATCCTTTTAAATTAAGCAGTGAGGCTAGCAAAGCTTTTTAAGAGGAAAGATAAATCTGTAGGTACCTAGCCCTTAACTTTAGTGTACTGAATAAATAAAAATCTTTGATATCAAAGAGATAGGTGTTTGATGGAAAATTTTGAACAACTTTTAGAAGAAAGCTTAAAAAATATAGATATGCGTCCAGGCGCTATTGTTACAGGCACAGTGGTTAGCATTGAACCTGATTTTATCGTGGTTAATGCAGGTCTTAAAACAGAAGGCATTATCCCTGCGGAGCAGTTCCGTAATTCACAAGGCCAAGTTGATATTAACATTGGTGACGAAGTTGCAGTAGCTCTGGATGCTGTTGAAGATGGCTTTGGAGAGACTCGTTTATCCCGTGAAAAAGCAAAACGTGCAGAAGCTTGGATTGAATTAACTAAAGCCCATGAAGAGAATGCTACCGTATTTGGTTTAATCAGCGGTAAAGTAAAAGGTGGTTTTACCGTAGAGCTGCACAATATCCGTGCATTCTTGCCGGGTTCGTTAGTGGATGTGCGTCCTGTGCGTGATACCACTTACCTGGAAGGTAAAGAGCTTGAATTTAAAGTTATCAAAATTGACCCGAAAAGAAACAATGTAGTTGTTTCTCGTCGTTCGGTCATTGAAGCCGAGACTCAGGCTGAACGTGATGAATTACTGAAGAAATTAGAAGAAGGCCAAGAAGTTAAAGGTGTCGTTAAGAATTTAACCGATTATGGTGCCTTTATCGATTTAGGTGGTGTGGATGGACTATTGCATATTACCGATATGTCTTGGAAACGTATTAAGCACCCAAGCGAGATTTTAAATGTTGCTGATGAAATTATGGTTAAGATTTTACGCTTTGATCGCGAACGCAACCGTGTCTCATTAGGGCTTAAGCAGTTGGGCGATGATCCTTGGGCTGATATCGCAGGGCGTTACCCAGAGAATTCACGTTTGAAAGGTAAAGTAACTAATTTAACGGATTATGGTTGTTTTGTAGAATTACAGACAGGCGTCGAAGGTTTAGTCCATGTTTCCGAAATGGATTGGACTAATAAAAATGTGCATCCTAGTAAGATTGTTTCTATGGGTGATGAAGTTGAAGTTATGGTTTTGGAAATTGATCCTGAGCGCCGTCGTATCTCTTTGGGTATTAAGCAATGTATTGCTAACCCATGGGAAGCCTTCTCAGCTACACACAGTAAAGGCAATAAAGTTAAAGGTAAAATTAAGTCTATCACTGATTTTGGTATTTTCATTGGCTTGGATGGCAATATCGATGGCTTAGTCCATCTCTCAGATATTTCTTGGGGTGATAATGGCGAAGACGTTATTCGTGACTACAAGAAAGGCGATGAAATTGAAGCTGTTGTGCTTTCTGTAGATGCTGATCGCGAACGTATCGCTTTAGGCGTTAAGCAATTAGAAGGGAATCCTTTTGAGCAAGAAGGTTTTGAAAAAGGTAAAGTTGTTGTAGCAAAAATTACTGAAATAGATGCAAAAGGGATGAAGGTACAGTTGGCTGAAGGTGTTGATGGTTATATTCGCATCAATGAAATCAGCCGTGACCGAGTGGAAGATATCTCTCACCACTTTCAAGTAGGTGGTGACGTAGAGGCTAAAGTTGTTGGTATGGACAAGAAAAATCAACTATTGACACTTTCTATCAAAGCTAAAGATGCTGATGAAGAAGCTGAGGTGATGGAAGACTTAAGTCGCTCAGAAAATAAAGTATCAAATACTTTAGGCGATTTATTAAAGGGAAAAATCTCGAAAGATGAAGACTAAGCTTTATTTGTAAAAGATAGGGTCTATTGCGACACATTGTTTATGAATAGACCCTATTTTTCTTCAATCTTCCAAACCCGCTTACTATTTTTTACGAAGGAGCTAATTAATGACAAAATCTGAATTCATTGAGCGTTTGGCCAATAGCACGTTACAACTTTCTCATGAGGATATCACTCAAGCGGCAAATATGCTATTGGAAATCATCGCAGATGAGTTAGTTAGTGGTGGGCGCGTAGAAGTACGAGGTTTTGGCAGTTTTTCCTTACACTATAGGGCTCCTAGAATTGGGCGTAACCCAAAAACCGGTGCTTCTGTGACTTTACCAGGTAAGCATGTTCCCCATTTTAAAGCGGGCAAGGAGCTAAGAAAGAAACTTAATCATCCTGACGATGCTAATTAACTCGCTGTTGAAATGAAATGATGCGTATAATCAGTTGGATATTTTTACTTCTACTCCTCTCGTTGACAGCAGGTTTTGCTTTGTTAAATAGCAAACCAGTTGATTTAGATTATTATTTAGGCACCCTACATTTACCTCTTTCTCTCTTACTATTCTATACATTATTGCTTGGTGTTTTGCTGACTTTGCTGGTTTTTGCGCCTTCATATTTTTCTCGTAAGGCGCGTTGTTTGCGTTTTCAACCCAAGTGTAAGCAAGCTAAATAAACCCAAAGGTTATCTCTATGAATAATCATACTAATAGTTCGCCTATTATTGTCGCTTTAGATTACGCTAACGGAAAGGAAGCTCTTGAGCTTGTTGCTCAATTAGACTCTGCAAAACATGCAGTGAAGGTGGGTAAAGAGTTGTTTTTACGCGAAGGTCCTTCTTTCGTTCAAGCTTTAGCGACGAATTTCCGTGTCTTTCTGGATTTAAAGTTTCACGACATTCCCAATACTGTAGCGAAAGCTTGTGCTGCCGCCGCGAATCTTGGTGTATGGATGCTAACATTACATGTTACCGGTGGTACAGCGATGATGCGTGCCGCACGTGAAGCAATAGATACATTTACTAACCAGCCGCCCTTACTTTTAGGCGTGACAGTTTTAACAAGCTTTACAGAAGCAGATTTGTTGCAGCAAGGTATTAAACGTTCTATTTCAGAGCAGGTTATTCATTATGCCGCTATGGCAGCAAGTTCTGGCCTAGATGGTGTGATTTCATCTCCCTTAGAGGTTGCCCAGTTACGGAAAAATATGCCCGAGGGCTTCCTCATTATTACACCAGGCATCCGGCCGGTAAATGTTAAGCATGACGATCAAGTGCGTGTGGCAACACCTAAGCAAGCGGTAAGGGCTGGTGCTGACTATCTTGTTATCGGTAGAGCCATTACTAAAGCATCTAATCCTCAACAGGTGCTTGCACAAATTGAAGCTGAACTTTAGGAACGCTACTAACCTGAGTTCGACATAAGAACGGCTAAAACCTGCGATAAATCCAGGGGGACGGTGTTAAACCTTGTATCTTAACAGGGAGGAAAAGAAGAGCTTGATAATCGACGGATAAACAGGCAATCTTTTTCTTATCTGGGGAGGCCGCTCAACAACTCGGCCGCAAGCGACCGAGATTGTCTCTTGGTTTGATTTCGCCTACGCGGGAAACCCCATCGCCTTTGCCTCGGGGGCTAGCCCCCGAGATTTCTCACTTTAAACCTGAGTGCCTAGACACTGTAATTTAGAAAGGCCCCCTGCCTTCGTGACCCATACCGAAGTGTATCCGAGATCAAAGAATCTGCATGACAAGGTAGGTAAGTCAATGTTCAAGGTCAGGGAACCCAGTGCCAATAATACCTCAGAGGATAAAAAAATGTCAATAGACCTTCATTTAATTAAATTTTGCAAAAGTAAAACTTGCAAAAAGATTAAATGCAAAATATAATTAAATTTCAACTAATAATCAACTTAAGGAATATCAATGAAAAAGCTAATTTCTTTTTGTGCACTATTACTTTTATGCGTGGGCTCGCTTGCTTGGGGAACTTCAGCAGAAAAAGGAGGATCAACTCAACGGCTTGTTAACATTAATACGGCTAACGAAGCTACGCTAGAAGGCTTAAGCGGTATTGGCGAGCGAAAAGCAGAGGCTATTATCAGCTATCGAAAAAAGCAGCCTTTTGAAACTGTTGCAGATCTTGCAAAAGTTCCTGGCATCAGCAATAAGCTATTAGATAAGTTGACACCTAGCCTAACCGTCGGGTAAATTCTTAGCTTTATTTGGCTTCTTCAGAAGATATTGTCGCAACGTAGCTTGAAATGTAACAATATCTTCTGGAGCTTCTGGGGGAAGTGTTTTTCGTGTTTCAAGCGCCAGCAATTACCGCTAGCTTTAACTTATTATCCTAAATTCCGCAGTTGAAATCGTCACGATGCTTGTTAAGTCACTGAAAATAAAGGAATTTTTTCCGTCTTTGTTGTGGAGGCGTATCACCCATACGGTAAATAAAAAATACAGGAAAAAATCCTTTAGATTCGCTGAGTTGGGCGGCCGCTGTTGATTTCAACTGTGGAATTTGGGAGCATGTTGCGGGAATAGCTTTGTTTTGGAAAAGCACTCTATTTGTTAGCATCGGCTCGAGCATCCCCGCTGGAACGCCGCAGCTTTTAGATAACCCCTGCTCGGCCCTCTTGGCCTCGCCCGCTGCGAGCCAGGGAGAGGCGCAGCCGAGGGCGAGTAGTCCGCGATAGCTGACGATTTTTTGAAGAGCGTAGCGAGTTTAAAAAATCTTTACGTCAGCGTAGAGTCATTTGAGAGACGGTCCGCAGTGTGCGTAGTACACGTAGGGCCGTTGACGAGGACGGTCGCGGCTTTATGGCGGTCGCGTTATGCGAGTTCATTTCGGGGTCACGATGGCCGAAATGTTTCTCGAGCATAGCGACTCACTTGTTTGTCCTTCAGCAACGTGATACGTTGCTGTATCGCTTTATGGTAACAGGACTAACCGTTAAAAATTCCCACGCGATAGCTGGCAATTCTCAGCGGGAATTGCTGGTTCGAGTGCTCTTTTGCTGGATTTTTTGGCAAATACGCGCTATGATATCGCTTCTTATTCGGGGCGTAGCGCAGTCTGGTAGCGCACTTGTATGGGGTGCAAGTGGTCGCAGGTTCAAATCCTGCCGTCCCGACCAACTTCTTTTTCTATACTTCTTTATAGCGGTTATCGTCAGCCTTATAATCAGCTTCTAATGCAAAAAGATTAAATTGTGTTTGCTCATCATACATATCAACTTGCTCGGCTATTTTGAAAAATTTAGTTAGCCTAATAGATATGGGTAAACCCAATAGCTCAATACTTACTTTGATGATCCACATTGTCAGTATTAATGAAACTAATCCATGAGAAGGTATCTGACCATAAAATGCCAGTAGGCTGAAAATGCAGCTATCTAAACCTGAAGCAAAAAAGGTGGAAGATAGAAATCGCAAGGATATGTAACGTCCTTGAAACTGTAGCTTTAATTTTGCCATTAGGAGTGAATTAATAGGTTCTGAACATAAATAACTGATAGCTGAGGCAAAGATAATTCGCGTGTCAAAGCCTAGAAGTTCACTAAATAATTTATTTTGATGAGCATAACTTGGGCCAGGTAAGTGGATAACTATCTGACCATAAAGAATAAAAATTGCATTAAATAAGAATCCTATCCAGATAGTACGCCGCGCGTGTCGGTAACCATAAACCTCCGTAATAATATCAGAAAGCAAAAAAGTTAGAGGGAAAATAAGCGTTCCCGCATCAGTAACAAAGCCTCCAAGAGAAACTAATCGTGGATCAAACCAATTTGCCAATACCATTACCATGGCATAAGAGAGCATTAAAAATCCTAAAAATTTAGGCTCTACTTTTAATAAGCGGGGAGAATTGTTCATTTTATTGGGCAACCATAGAATTGAAGAGATGAGGGCTTTGCTCAATTATCCTAAATTCCGCCGTTGAAATCTCGGATTTTAGTTGTCTGTTATCCAGGAATTAAAATCTAAAATTTATGTTATTGCATTAACAAATAACTTGGCGAGTTTACAGGTATGGGGACTATATATACCCGTAGCGTTTGAGTTTTAGGTTTTTGAGCTGCCATCTGCCAACTACCTTTGAATGATTTTGCCCTAAAAAAATCGTCGGGTAGAATAGCTACCATCCTCTTTTTTTAGGGCAAAATCATTCAAATCTAATTGACATCTGGCGCTCAAAACAATAGCGTTCTCCATGGAAAGCTTCATGCAACACCTAAAACTCAAACGCTACGGGTATATTGTCTACTTAAAAACGAATAATTTTTGCATAAATAAAGGGCTAATTCAAGCTTTTAAGAGAACAAAAGCAGGGCTGTCCCATTAAAATTATGCTAAGAGGGGTTGGTAAAAGTTCACTAAAGGATTACACTTCTTGCTTTACAAAACAAGGAGTTAGTGATGGCCAGCTCAAAGCAACCCGCCTTTCTTTATCATTTTGATAAGCTAGAAGACCCAAGAATTGAACGAAAGAAACTTTATCCGCTGAATGAAATTTTACTCACTGTTTTATGCGCAAGCATTTGTGGCGCACAAAGCTGGCGAGATTTTGTAACGTTTGGCGAGGAAAAACTGGATTATCTTCGGCGCTTTCTGCCCTTTGAGCAAGGCATTCCATCAAAGAACACCTTCGCTAGGGTCATGTCAGCTTTAGAGCCAGAAGCTTTTAGAGCGTGCTTCATTGCCTGGGTTCAGTCTTTTCAATCAGCGTTAAAGGAAATCATTGCTATTGATGGCAAGTGTCTAAGAAAAAGTTTTGACGCTGCAGCAGGACAATCAGCTATCCATATGGTGAGTGCTTTTGCCACGTCGAGCAAGTTAGTATTAGGGCAAGAAAAAGTCAATGAAAAGTCTAATGAAATCACAGCTATCCCAAAACTATTAGATTTACTGGCTCTCGAAGGCTGCATTGTAAGTATCGACGCAATGGGTACACAGAAGAAAATTGCGAAAAAGATCCGCCAAAAAAAAGCGGATTATGTTTTATCCTTGAAAGGGAACCACAGTACGTTACATGATGATATTACTCTATTTTTATCGAGTGAAGTTGAAAAATTGTGTCAAGGCAAACCGCACAATATTACAGACCAACACGAAGAGTGTGATAAAGGTCATGGACGTATTGAACGGCGTTTATGTTATGTAAGTGAGCGACTAGATTGGCTGACACAGAAGAAGGATTGGTGTGATATAAAAACCGTTGCCATGGTGGAGTCACAGGTCAACCAGGGGGCAAAAACGACAACAGAGCGACGTTATTTTATTAGCAGTATGGCTGCGAATGCAAAAGAATTAGCACAAGCCATACGTAGTCATTGGGCTATAGAGAATAGTTTGCATTGGGTTTTAGATGTCACGATAGGAGAAGATTTATCACGAGTGCGAAAAGATAATGCGCCTGAAAACATGGCGATGGTTCGCCATGTTGTTTTAAATTTACTCCGAGGTGCCAAACCCCAGTTCCGAAAGGATATGAGCCTCAAGGGCCTGCAAAAGAAAGCTGGATGGGGTGAAAAAACACTCAATACCATTCTTATGCAGGAATTTTAATGGGACAGCCCTGAGAACAAAAGAGAGGTGCATAATTGGCAGATAGTATCAGTTTGCAAATAGTCCATGAAAAAGGCCTTCAAAGAGAAGGGGAACGTGTTTTTTTTGACGCTGTAAATTTAGTGTTGCTTGGCGAATTAGTTGCAAGGCCATTTGTGCAATGGCCTGGTGTGCAGCAGTTGTCGGATGAATGACATCCCAGAAGAGATAAGCCTGCGGGTTATTGCAGGTAGTTCCTGGCTTACCTTGAAAGCCGCCAGTAAAGCAGCGGGCTGTTGCATTTTTAAAACCGTATTTTTTAGGGTTGTTGCGTACCGCTTGGAAGTACTTATTTGCATCTAAAAATAAAATAGTCAAGCTTTTATCGGTTTTCAATTTGTTAATGGCAACTAAGAGTTTTTTATTATGTGCTTGGGTGAGGCGAGCCAGATTTTCAGAATACTCAGAGTCACCTCTTTTTTTATCAATAAGGTTTGCAAGCGGTGTTTGGCTTAGATTAGGGAGATTAACGACCAAGAACGTTTTGGCGCCCAACCAATGCAACTCATCAATGGCAAACTGAATATCATTAATGGCTTTGTCGGTCATTTTATTAATGGTTTGCTTAGAAAGACTGTGCTTAATATGTAGATAATTATCACCACCAATCCAAATAATAAAGAGGGCATCTTTGCTTGGAAAGAAGTGATGCAGCTTATACAGATCAACTTGTGCTAATAACCCGGGTGGCTTTAAGCCAAAGGTTTTTGCACCACCAAAAGCATAATTAAGGGTGCGGTATGGCAGAATATGTAACTCATGAGCTAAATACTCAACCCAAACAGGACCGTTGCTAAAGTGTCCTAAATAGTAGGGCGACTGCGGTAGCTTGCCTTGTGTTTCTGCACTTAAATTACCATCATCAGATAGGCTGTCGCCAAAAACAATCATCGTATGAAAAGAAGAAGCCGCCGCAAAGGGTGCAAAAACGAGTAAAAGGAGACCAAGAAGCCAACGGGACATAGGAAACATTTATTAATATAGCGTTACCAATAAGGATAACAGAAAGAAGAAGGTTTAGCGAAGATTAGAGTCTGTTGACAATTCATTTTCACGCTGCAATTTGAATAAAACGGGTGCAAATTTGCGTGTATTTTCGTGACATAGTTCACTATGCTGCCTCAAATAAACACAAATTTGTCCCTCGTTCCTTCAACTTTCGCTTGCAAGAATGAAATGTCAACAGACCCTAATAAAAAAGGCCAACAATTCCCCAGGCGGACTTGGTCCGCGCAGAGGTGAAACCAATAACCAAGCTAGCGGGAATGGTTAAAAAAGAAAAGCCCCACGAGCTAAATTGTGAGGCTTGAGTTTTAAGGAAGCATATTTTGATTTAGGTTATACATGATCCATAATGAGCCTACGATGACAATACTGATAATTATTAACGTAAAAAGCAAAGAAATAGTATTCCAGGAAGCATTTTTTTGCGACAAATTATTGCGTAGAAAACAGAGGGTATGTACAAAAAATTGTGCGAAGGCTAAAAGCCCTACTGTTACATAAAGTCCTTGTGGACTTAATACATGATGTTGAACGGCCCAAAAGCTTCCTATTATGGTTATGCTAGAGAACAAAAAACCAAACACATAGGGAAAGGCCTTGGGGGTGGCGGGTATTGCTTCTGATGCAGCATTTAATAAAGAATTATGTTTTGAAGACATTGTTAAACAGCTCCCATAAGATAGACAATAGCAAGTATAAAAAACCAGACAATAACTAAGAAGTCCCAAAATATGCCGAGGCAGGCAAAACGTGTCTGCATGGCTGGGATTAAGCCTTTCTTAGAAAACTGGATCATAAGAATAAGCATCCAGAGTAGCCCAACGGCGACATGGATGAATTGCAAGCCGAGCAAAGTAAAGTAGGAAGAAAGAAAGGCACTGGTTTTCCAACTATGGCCATGAGTAAGCAAATAACTAAACTGTTGATACTCCATAGAAAGAAAAATGAGACCTAAAAGAAAGCTTACACCTAGCCATAAGCTAAGTTTATTAGCTTGCTTTCGCTTCATGGCGAGAATAGCGAGCCCATAAGCAAAACTACTCGTTATAAATACAAGTGATTGCGTGAGTATTTGTGGGAGTGCTGCTACTTGATGAATGCCGATGTCACCAAAGGTATTATTATGCAAGACGGCATAAGTGGCAAACAAACTGGCAAATACAATGAAATCACTCAGAACGAAAATCCAAAAGCCGAAGAGGGCTTTATGATCGACTTCGGCATGATGCTCTACTGCATCAGTCGAGTGGGTAAGGTTATCTAAAGTCGTTGCTGTCATTTTTTATATACTACCTTTCGATGAGTGAGACTGAGAAGCAGCATAAGCTGATTCAATAGCTTCAATTTCTGGAACTTGCACATAGTAGTCGATGTTAAAGTCAAAAACACGAATAATAATACAAGCAATAGAGGCACATCCTGCTATAGCGGCAAGTAGCCCCATGTCCCATACCATAGCGAAACCAAATACAAGGCTGAACATAGCAGAAATAAAGCCAAGAGAAGTATTCTTTGGCATATGAATGGGAGCATACTGAGGCTTAGCCTCAGTATTTGTTTCTTTTTGTTTTTCAGCCCAAAAAGCATCGAGCCCATTTACGCTAGGTGTGTTAGCAAAGTTATAGAAAGGAGGAGGAGAAGGCATAGACCATTCTAGTGTTCTACCATCCCAAGGATCCCCCGTCATGTCACGATATGCCTCACGATTTTTAATGCTAACAATAACCTGTGCTACCTGAAAAAGGATACCACAGAAAATGAGTCCCGCTCCCATAGCAGCAACAACCAGGTAAGGGTGGAAGCCACTGGCTACAGAATAATGACTTAAACGGCGCGTCATTCCCATGAAGCCAAGAAAGTACAGGGGCATAAAGGCAAGATAAAAACCTATAAACCAGCACCAAAAGGCATATTTGCCTAGTTTTTCATTAAGCTTAAAGCCAAAGATTTTAGGCCACCAGTAAGTTAAACCGGCAAAAATACCGAATACTACGCCACCAATAATGGTATTGTGGAAGTGAGCTACAAGGAAAACGCTGTTATGCATCTCAAAGTCAACAGCAGGAACAGCCATAAGAACGCCTGTCATGCCACCAACGGTGAAAGTCACTAAGAAAGCAATGGTCCACATCATGGGCAAGCTGAAAGTAATGCGTCCACGGTACATGGTTGCAAGCCAGTTAAAAATTTTAACGCCCGTAGGCACGGAGATTATCATAGTTGCAATGCCAAAGAAGGCATTGACATCAGGGCCTGCACCCATAGTAAAAAAGTGATGTAACCAAACACTAAAAGACAAGATAGAAATTGCCGCGGTTGCCCAAACCATCGCCGTGTAACCAAAAAGCGTTTTCTTACTGAAGGTTGAGACGACTTCTGAAAAAATACCAAACACGGGCAACAGTAAAATATACACCTCAGGATGGCCCCAAGCCCAGATGAGATTAATATACATCATGGGGTTGCCGCCGGCGGTATTAGTAAAGAAATGCATGCCGAAAAATCTGTCTAAGAAAAGCATGCCCAGTGTGGCATTAAGTATGGGGAAGGAGGCAATGATTAAAACCATGCTGCAAAGTACAGACCAAGTGAAAAGTGGCATTCTCATGAGTGTCATGCCGGGACAGCGCATCTTAATGATGGTAGCAAAAATATTAATACCGCCTATCAAAGTCCCTATACCTGATAAGGTTAAAGCCCAAAGGTAGTAGTCCACCCCAACACCAGGACTGTAACTGATTTCAGACAGTGGTGGGTAGGCAAGCCAACCCGTAGCTGCAAAGTCTCCAATAAACAGTGAGACGTTAATAAGTGCAGCCCCTGCAACAGTTAGCCAAAAGCTTAACGAATTTAAAAATGGATAGGCAACATCACGCGCGCCAATTTGTTCGGGCACAATGATATTCACTAAGCCAAAAATAAACGCCATGGCCATAAAAAAAATCATAATGACACCATGAGCTGTGAAGATTTGGTCAAAATGCGAGGGTGGTAGATAGCCCATATTGCTACCTACAGAGATGGCTTGTTGGGTTCGCATCATAATAGCGTCGGTAAAACCTCGTAATAACATAACGCCTGCGAGGATTAGGTACATAATGCCTATTTTTTTATGGTCTACTGAGGTTAGCCACTCAGTCCATAGCCATCTCCAGCGTTTAAAATAGAATAGGGAGCCTAGGACTAAAGCAGCACAGAGCCCCATGAAAGCTGTTGCCCCCATGATGATAGGGTTTTGATAAGGAATAGCTGCTAGGGTTAGCTTTCCCATAAGTAAATGTTCTAGCATTTTTCTATGACCTTTGTTTAAAGATTTATAGGTACAAGACTGATGGAACTATCTAAAAAGAGCCCCTTGGTTTTTAAATTTGTTCAAGGGGTCTGTAAAGACAGACCCATTAAAAAACAAAATTTGATTAACTTTTCGACTGTTTTGTCATACGCTGCTGTTGTAGGCTATGAGCAGTACTTTTATTTAAAGCCACAGGTTGAGGGGCTTTATACTTATTCAAAATATAAGCATAAAGCGTCCTATCAATACTTGAAAAATAATGCACAGATGCATCCTTTGTGGGTTTGTCTAATTTTTCATAGCCCGCCAGGGTTAAACTGTCTGATGAATGCTTAACTTTTTTAACCCAGCGACTAAATTGTTCGTTGGTATCAACGTGTGCAACGAACTTCATACCGGAAAAGCCATCGCCACTAAAACTCACTGAACGGCCTTGATAGTTACCTTTTTCATTGGCGATGAGGTGCAGTTTGGTTTGCATGCCTGCCATAGCGTAGATTTGGCCACCGAGCTGAGGAATTTGGAAAGAGTTCATGGGGGCATCTGCTGTTATGAGGAAATTTACCGGACGATTGACTGGAAATTGCACATAGTCGATAGTTGCAATTTTTTGTTCGGGATAAATGAACAACCAGCGCCACTGTAAAGCTACAGCCTCGATAGTTAACGGTCTGGTTTTTTCATTAGCTAAAGGGCGATAAGGGTCTAGGCGATGCGTACTTATCCACGTGATGGTGCCTAATATCACAATAATAACCATAGGAATAGCCCACCAAAGCGCCTCGAGCGCGTTACTATGAGCCCAGTTGGGAGTATATTTTGCTGTAGTATTTGAGGCACGATAGCGTCTTGCAATGAATAAAGTTAGAAGGATAACGGGAATAACAATCAACATCATCAGCCCTAGCGCCGCTAGCATTAGATTTTTTTCACTAGTGGCAATTAAGCCTTTTGGATTAAGGATAACAGCATGTTGACAGCCTGCTAATAGAAAAAGTGCAGCCACGCTTGCAAAACGGGTAAAGAATCGTTGACATTTAATCACAGTGGTGGGGTCTCCCTTTGATAGCAACAATATTCATACTACAAACGGTTGAGTTATAGACTGTTAAGCTTGCATTTATAAACCATCTCTAAACGATATTTAGCTAACTCATATCTGCGACTTAACAGTAGAAAGGGAACTCTGAGGCAAATGTAAACCAAGCCTAAAACTCAACCGTTTGCAGTATAAATGCATTTATTAAGGTGTATGTAGAGAGTGCGTATTATATACTCAAAACATAGGCTTGCCAAGGTTCTGCTTGAAGCAAACTTTACAAGGGAATGATAAAGCTGGGTAAGCTCTTCACGGGTTTAAGGGCTGTCGTCAATACTTTTGACGTTGCGACAATACCAAAAAGTAAACGAATGGCTAAGTGGTAGGGAAAGCTACCTCAACACTAAGGCCCTGGTTGTTTTCGCCGGAGCTCAGTTTTAACCTGGCGCCATGTAGACCTGAAATTTGCTGAACAATAGATAAGCCCAGGCCACTGCCAGGACTCTTGTTTCCTAAAATTCTAAAGAAGCGTTCAAAGACACGATCGCGTAATTCTTCAGGAATACCAGGACCATTATCTGTGACGGTAAGTATGACATGCTCTGGTGTTCTTTCTACTTTGACTTTGACAGTTCCATTCTCTGGCGTATAACGGATGGCATTATCAATAAGGTTGCGCGCTAGAATGTTCAGTGCTGTTGCGCTTCCATCAATAAAAGGGTGTTTAGTATTGCAAACAAATTCAATTTCAATGTTTTTTTCTAGTGCATTGGGTACGAGTTGGGCTACTGTTTCTTTGATAATGCTAGGCAAGTGAAGTGGTTCAATATTGTCTAAACTGGCTTCTGGGACCAATCGACTAAGAGTCAATAGTTGCTGCACAATATGAGTACTGCGATTAACACCAGCAATTACGTGCTCAAGGGCTAATTTGCGCTCGAGGGGGGAGTTTGTGCGTAGCGCTACTTCTGCTTGTGTTTTAAGTGCTGCAAGTGGGGTTTTTAGTTCGTGGGCAGCATCGCCAGCAAAGCGCTTCTCTCTGTCAAAAGCTTCTTGTAGGCGAGAAAATAAACGATTAAGTTCATCGATAAGTGGCTTTATCTCTAGTGGAACTGATTTTATGTCTACAGGCTCCAAATAGGTGGGTGCCCGGTGAGAAACTTCACTAGCAATGCGGCGAAGTGGGTTTAATCCCTTACCAACGATAATCCAGATGAGTAAACCTAGAAGCGGGTAAGTCAAAAGCGCAATGTAAATATCATCCTGTGTTATTTTCTGTTCTAATTTTCCCCACGTATCGTAGCGCTGCGCAACAATAATTTGATAATGATTTTTAGATACAGTGAGAGCAAAAACTCGCCAAGGGTGATTTGCAAGGACTTGCTTACTTAAGCCTGTTTTATTAATGAGAATAGGCGTGTCAGGTAATTCAGGTGTGCTGATGAGGATTTTTTTCTCGGGGGAGAGCAATTGAAATTGCACTGAGGTTTTTAACCATTTATTGTAAGAGCCAATACCTGCTTCATTAAAAAAATTTCTAGCGGATGTATGAATAGATTTAACCTGTTTTTTTAATTCAGATATATAGTTTTTGGTGTGCTTTACCTCAATAAAAGCTTGTATGGCCAAAGCAGATTGGATAAGTTGGGAGTCTAATTGCCGTTCGATATCTTTATGATCTAGGAACAAATTTCCAATGGCTGTGAGCGAGGTGCTGAGGGTAACCGTTAGCAATAGGTTAAATAGTAAAAATTTGCGAATAGATGGTGTCATATGAAATTAAAGCTTTTCAGCCATATACCCTACGCCACGGATGGTGCGGATAAAGTTTCCAAGCTTCTTTCGCAAGTTATGAATGTGGACCTCTAGGGCATTGCTGTCCACTTCCTCATCCCAACCATAAAGGCTTTGGGCTAATTGCTCACGAGATAATACGCGGCCAGCATTTTGTAATAGTTTTTGTAAGAGTGCGAATTCGCGTCGCGGAATGTTAACAGGGTTGCCATCAACGGTAACCAAGTGAGAGGCAGGGTCTAAGGTAATATTACCATAGACTATGATGGGGCTTGATTCAATGGAGCCACTACGACGTTGTAGCGCCCTTAGACGGGCAGATAACTCATCTAGATCAAATGGCTTGGCCAAATAATCATCAGCTCCGTAATCCAAGCCTTTCACTCTGTCTTCAACAGTATCTCGAGCTGTCAATATTAAAACAGGAATGTTAGAGCCTGAGGCACGCAAGCTTTGCAGAATTTCTAAGCCAGAGACTCTTGGTAGGCCAAGATCCAGAACCACTAGGTCAAAGGATTCGTCTCGTAAGACTTGCTCAGCAAGATGCCCATCTTTTAGCCAGTCCACGGTGTAGCCATAGTGCGACAGGCCGGCCTTAACGCCATCGCCTAATAGTTCATCATCTTCGACTAATAATACTCTCATGGGTGTGTCCTAAAAAAACAAATTTTTCGTATGCTTACCTTTACTTCATTCTAGCGTAAGTTAGGGCGTGTTGGCAATTTACAGTGGTTCAGTGGGAGTATAAATCTGATAACCGTTTGTCTTTTTTTAACCAGCGTGTGTTTAACCAATCCTGGAAGCTCTTCTTAAAGGTATCATCGTTTATATAGTCGCCTTTCAATTTATCAGTGATAGTTATAGCTTCTACATGAATATGAATTGTTGGCACCAATCCTTTTGCGAACATCCAAAAAGTGGGGCGCCCCTCAGGATAAGCAATGGTAACATCCAACATATACTGAAAAGAATCTCCCATGCTACCTAAAACAAAGGCAATGCCGCCAGCTTTAGGCGGTAACAAGTGATTAAAAGCCGAATTTTTGCTCTTTCGCTTTTTTTCTGTAAAGCGACTTCCTTCGGGAAAGTTAATAATGGTAATAGGCTGGCGTTTAAATTTCTCACATGCCTTCCTCGTTGTAGCTAAATCTTTATCATGCTTTTCAGGGTGTTTCCTCAAATATTCTTTGCTGTAGCGTTTCATATAGGGGAAATCCAGCAGCATGCAGGCTAAACCAATAAAAGGTACCCATCTTAGTTGTGATTTCACAAAAAATTTCAACATGGGGATTTTTTTATGGAAGATCTGCTGCAGGACAATGATGTCTAACCAGCTTTGATGATTAGCGATAAGAAGGTACCAACCTTCAGGCTCTAGGCTTGGAAGTTCAGAAGTGTGCCAGCGAGTGGGAATACAGCGCTTTATAATACATGCATTAAGCTGACTCCAATAAATTGGCAGTTTATGCATAAAATGATGAAAAATTTTCTGATATCTTTTGGGGAAAAAGAGACGCAAAAACGCTGTCAGGGTTAAAATTATAACGGCGAGAATGGTGTTCAAACTCAGCAATGTAAGGAAGAAAATCCCACGAAGGGCAGAAGGGATGGCGTTCAACACGTAAGATTCCTTGGCAAGGTTGCTTCTGTTTCATCGTGTAGAAATAAGGGACGTAGGTGCATATTCTTTAAAAGAGGTTGGCTCCCCGAGGTGGACTCGAACCACCGACAAGCTGATTAACAGTCAGCTGCTCTACCAACTGAGCTATCGGGGAATGGAGCGCATGATATCTTGAAGTTGATGCGCATGTCAATACTCTTGTAGAAATATTCTTCGTGCACGGCAGAAAGGGGCATTCAATCATCTTTAAACCGCCAAAAAGCATTCAAGCAGCGCAATGTATTTAGCATTTAACAGGCAGGGCAACCGACTCTAAATTGCATTACAAATAAGCTTAGTTCTGAATTTATCATCGAGGGCAGCCATACTGCGCTTACGTTTAACGCTCGCTTTTAAGCTTGTGTCGCGTTTAATGATGTTGAGCGCCATATGTCTTATAATGGCATAATTCTCTGGCGACGCTGCTGTTCTGATCCGTGAGCCATCTTCACCAAAGGTAACGTCTAACGTCCAGTGCAAAGAGTTTTCTACCCGCCAATGTTTGCGAATAATCGGCATCATTGATTTGGCATCGGGTACACAGGATGAAATATAAAAGCGTGTATCTTGTGTGTTGTGTGTTTTCATCTGACGTTGAGTTTTCACCATTATAATGCTGGTTAACTTTTTCCATTTACCTGTGTCTCTAAAGCAGCCCGATTGTTTGGCGATAGGAACAGCCCAGACTTGTCGGTGTTCAATGCGTCCGTGTCCTTTATCGCTTTCTTCATAGAAATCAACATCCACCCCTTTAAAATCAGACTCTAACGCACTTTCAAAAAAAGATTTAACATCAGCATGTAGGTTTCCTTGATTACCTTTTAACGCCAAAACATAATCAGATTTCTTTTTTATAATTTGTTCTGCAATCCCTTTTTGGCATCCCATGGCATCAATCGTTACGATACACCCTTTTAATGCTAATGAATTTAAAAGTTCTGGAATGGCTGTGATTTCATTACTCTTTTCCGTCGTTTTTTCCTGTCCTAAGACAATACCATTAGCACAACTCCAAGCACTAACCATGTGAATGGGGGACTTTGATGACGCTTTATCATAACTACGGCGCACCGTTTTGCCATCAATGGCGACAATATCCCCGGCCGTTGCTGCCGTGACGGTCTCTATCCAGTTGATAAAGCATTGCTGAAATTGTTTCGTATCTAACCGTCTCATAACACGGGCAATTGTGTCGTCAACGGGGATCCCGTTCTCGTAAGGCAGAAATTGCCGCAACCAATCCAGCTTTAAATCGCCAAAATCCTTGATAGCTTTCCAGCCATCACAGCCCGATACAGCCGCGCTGACAACTAAAAAGACGATTTCTATTAACGGGTAGGCTTTGGTTCGTTCAATACGTGGGTCTTCTAATTCATTGAAATGGCTTAAAAAATCAATCTTCATCGGGCGGCTCCTTGGGGTGTGAACCGCTATTTGATCATAATAATTGCCGTTTGTCGATCCCTATTACAATCGATTGTCAATACTTTTTAGATGATCTTGCCCTGATTTAACAGGATTAGATTTTGCCCACTGTTTCGAATATGGTATACTGGGTCCAATCTTGGGATTTTAGACTAAAACTTATACAATTAAAAAGAGGAATCAAAAAACATGTCCATGAGTTTTGAAGAACGCGTAAAAAAAATAGTTGTGGAACAGCTTGGTGTCAAGATGGAAGATATTCGGCCTGACGCTTCTTTTGTTGATGATCTTGGCGCTGATTCACTAGACACTGTGGAGTTAGTGATGGCATTAGAAGAGGAATTTGAAACAGAAATTCCCGATGAAGATGCAGAGAAATTAGTTACTATCCAAGATGCGATAGAATATATTGGATCACATATTGGCTAGTAGTAATTATTAGATGTGATTTGCTGATGGCCAGTTAAAATTCATTTTAGCTGGCCTTTTTTTGTTGCGGTAAAAAAGGAGATATTGGGTGCAAAAGCGACGTGTAGTTGTAACGGGTGTAGGGGCTGTTACGCCTCTTGGCTTAAACGTTCAAGATACTTGGTCTGCTATTCTTGCGGGACAGTCTGGAGTGGGCATGATTGAGCATTTTGATGCTTCTGCTTTTCCTACAAAGATATGTGCCTCCATTGAAAACTTTGATCCTTCACCCTATATTTCTGCCAAGGAAGTCCGTAAAATTGATACTTTTATACAGTATGGTATGGCAGCAGCTAAACAATCTGTTACTGATGCTGGCTTAGACCCGGAGCACGTTGATAGAACACGGGTCGGTGTGGCTATTGGCTCAGGAATTGGTGGTCTACCATTAATTGAGAAAAGCCACCACACATTTTTGGACGGCGGGCCTCGTAAAGTGTCGCCATTTTTTATTCCAGCTGCGATTATTAATATGATCTCAGGCTATGTTTCTATCGCTTATGGGTTCCAAGGCCCGAATATTGCCATCGTGACGGCTTGTACGACAGGAGCGCATAATATCGGTATGGCGGCGCGAACTATCGCTTATGGTGATGCAGATGTAATGATTGCGGGTGGTTCAGAGATGGCTACCAGTCACTTAGGTGTCTCAGGATTTGCCGCGATGAGAGCATTATCTCGCCGTAATGAAGAGCCTCAAAAAGCAAGTAGGCCTTGGGATAAGGGTAGGGATGGTTTTGTATTAGGCGAAGGTGCGGGCACACTGGTGCTTGAAGAACTAGAACATGCCAAACGCCGTGGCGCCAAGATCTATGCAGAGCTAGCAGGTTTTGCTGCCAGTGGTGATGCTTATCATTTTACTATGCCCAATATCGATGGACCTGTTTTAGCCATGAAAAACGCATTGAAAGATGCACAAATGGCTCCAGAAGAAATTCAGTATGTTAATGCTCATGGTACTTCTACACCAGCAGGCGATAAGAATGAAGCCATGGCAATTAAACAAGCATTTGGCTCTCATGCAGCTAACTTAGCGGTAAGCTCTACGAAATCTATGACAGGCCATTTATTAGGGGCTGCTGGGGCAGTTGAAGCTATTTTTAGTATTCTTGCTATTCGTGATCAAGTAGCTCCGCCCACCATTAACCTTGATAACCCTGATGAGGGTTGTGATTTAGACTTTGTGCCACACCATGCCAGAGAGATGCCCATTAATTCAGTTATGTCGAATGCTTTTGGGTTCGGCGGGACCAATGGTGCGCTATTATTCAAAAAATATTAAGCATTAAACTGCTTCATAAATTGCAGTTTGGTATCGCAAAGAGTGCGGGATTTGTAGGCAATTAAGTGTATTGTTCCACAAGATAGGGTGATGAATCGCATCTCCCGGCAAGCTATCAGGGGAGAGTTAGCGCTTGGCATTGCTTATTAATGGTGAGTTTGTTAACTCAATTTCGCCTTTTGATCGTGGCTTTACCTATGGAGATGGCCTCTTTGAGACCCTACTCGTCGTAAGAGGGAAGCTGTTACAATGGCCTTTACATTATGAGCGTTTAAAGCTAGGTTGCCAGCGTTTATCGCTTCCTTTGCCTTCTGAGGCCTTATTGCTAGAAGAATTTGATAAATTATCTGCCTGCTCCCCAGGCAATATCGAACGAGCGATATTTAAAATTATACTTACGCGCGGGCAGGGAGAGCGTGGCTATGCTATGCGAATTTCCTCCAAACCAACGCGCTTATTGACGGTTCTGCCTTGGCCTGATTATTCTCCTTCCTTTGCTTTAGAAGGTATCGATGTTTTATTGTGTAAGACGCTGTCTCCTTTAGATGTAAGCTTGGCGGGTTTAAAGACCCTTAATCGCCTTCCGCAAATTCTTGCGCGCCAAGAAGTTGATGCCATGGGGTGTGCTGAAGGGATAATGCAGGACATAAATGGACATGTAATTTCTGGAACGTCCAGTAATCTGTTTATGGTTCAAGGAAGAAAACTTATTACACCCTCTTTGGAGCGGGGGGGGATAGCTGGTATAACAAGGCGCTATTTGCTTAGCCTTTGTGATAGAGAAGCTTTAGAGGCTTGTGTTAATTGTTGGGATGTTGATTTTATGATGAGCTGCGATGAGGCTTTTTGCTGTAACAGTATTTTTGGGATTTGGCCGATTAAGAGATTATTAAAAGCAGGCCACCTTGTTAAAAGCTGGTCTGTGGGTCCTGTTACTCGTTCTTTACAACAAGCGCTATCGGCTTTAGAGTCAATGGGATGAAGCTACTGAATGGAATGCTATTGGTTTTTTTAAGGAAATATGCGGTAAGGTTATTTTTGCTTGTCTTCATGCTTGGAGTTCTCCTGGTTTCAATGTTTGTTTATACGCAGTGGCAGCGTTTCCTAACAACCCCATTATTTTCTAAGCCAGCCTCTCAAACCTTTATAATAAAACCAGGGACTACGGTAAGGAAGCTTTCGCTACAGTTGGCTCGAGAAGATATTTTAAAATATCCCAATTTATTTGAGATTTATGTTCGGCGTAGTGGGCAAGCTCAACGCATACGAGCAGGCGAGTATGAAGTAAAAAATACCACTACCCCTCCTGGCTTACTCAAAAAAATTACTCGTGGTGAGGTACTTCAGCACAGTTTTACCGTGGTTGAGGGTTGGACCTTTAGAGAACTTAAGGCGCATTTAACTTCTAATCCTGCTTTAAAGCATACTCTGAACGGTTTGTCTGATAAGGAAATTATGGTTCGTTTAGGCTACCCAGGAGAAAGTCCAGAAGGCCGCTTTTTTCCAGACACCTATTTTTTTACGCGAGAAACAACAGATTTAGCCATTCTAAAAGAAGCATATCGCCACATGATAGAACGACTAACCAGCGCTTGGAAGCACCGCAGCCCACATTTGCCTTATGCTTCCCCTTATCAAGGTTTAATTGTTGCATCACTTATTGAAAAAGAGACAGCTTTAGCCCCTGAAAAAGACAAGATAGCTGCAGTGATATTAAGGCGCTTAAAAAGAAAAATGAAGCTGCAAATAGATTCGACAGTGGTTTATGCGTTAGGCTTACAATATGATGGGAACTTAACAAAGAAAAATCTTAGGATTGAAAGTCCTTTCAATACTTATCGCTATTATGGTTTACCACCTACCCCTATCGCTATGCCTGGCGAGGATTCCCTCCAAGCGGCCTTTCACCCAGATACAGTAGGCCATTATTTATATTTTGTTGCCAAAGGGGATGGGGGACACTATTTTTCAGATAGCTTAAAAGCTCATCGCATAGCCATTAAAAAATACCTGTTACAACCTACCAAAAAAGAAAAGGAGCCTCAACCGACTAAACCTTAAGCCCCATTTCCATTGAAAGTGATTGATTTAAAAGGATATTTTTTGTGGGAGATTTTAATGAATAGTTATTCCGAATTTAGTATCTAATATAAACCTAAGAATAGGTGAAAAAATGAGGTATCCCCAGTGATAAGACTAGCTAAAACTGTGGAACTTAGAGTATCATCTTATTCAGTTATCAAACACAATAGTGTAGTAGCCTTATGAAACTTATTACCATCGAAGGCATGGAAGGTGTGGGGAAATCTACCTGTATTAAATTCATTCAAACTCATTTACAAAAAAACGATCTTCCCTATTTGGTGACACGAGAACCTGGCGGGACGCCTTTTGCTGAACGAATTCGCCAGTTATTTTTACATGTTAATGAACAAGAAGAAATAGCACCTGAAACAGAGCTATTATTAGCATTTGCGGCAAGAGCCCAACATTTAAAACATGTCATCAAACCTGCACTTTCTCGAGGGCAATGGGTTATTTGTGACCGTTTTACTGACTCTTCATTTGCTTACCAAGGCGCTGGTAGAGGTGTTCCATTTGAGAAAATTGAAGCATTAGAGGAGTGGATCCAGGGTGATTTTAAGCCTGCAGCAACTATTTTGCTACTTGCGCCTTTAGACGTTAGTCTGAGTCGTATTGCGGCGCGTAAAAAATGGGATCGGTTTGAAGTAGAAGATAGAGCATTTTTTCAAAGAATTTATACCTGTTATCAGGAAATGGCCGCTCAAGACCCTTTACGCTACCATGTAGTTGATGCTAATCAAGATTTAGCCTCTGTGCAGCGGGCTTTAGTGAAAATTTTAGATAAGTTAATGAGGAATCAGTAAGGCTATGGGTTTCTCTCTTTACCCTTGGCAAAGCACTCTCTGGCAGAGTCTGCTAACTATTATTAGCCAGAGGCGTCTACCTCATGCATTATTGTGTGAGGGAAGAAAAGGCTTAGGCAAAGCGGATTATGCCAGTGGCGTTTGCCATTATTTATTTTGCCAACAACCTTTGCCCTCGCAACCTTGTGGTGCTTGCAAGGGATGTCTGTTATTTGAACAAGGCGCTCACCCTGATTTCTATAGATTATCTCTTGAGCAAAAAAGCACCGGGATAAAAATTGATCAAATTCGAGTGTTAAGCGAAAAACTATCTCAATCATCCAGCCAGCGAGGCTATCGTTTGGTCATTATTGAGCCTGCCCATAAATTAACACTGAATGCTGCCAATGCACTATTAAAGTTGTTAGAAGAACCCGGTAAGAATACGCTTATTTTCCTTGTGACCGAGGAGGCCTCATTATTGCCTGATACACTAAGAAGCCGCTGCCAATGTTTAAGCTTCATTTCCCCCCAGCGCCAGTTAGCCCTTGATTGGTTAAAGAAAAAAGTTGCTAAACCTGTTGATTGGAATTTACTTTTAAATTTATCGCAGGATGCACCATTATTAGCGCTTCAATTGCATGAAAGCGGTTTTCTTAAATCTCGCGAACAGTTTTTAAACGCTGCTTTTAATTTAAGCAGTGTAGACATGCTAACCTTGGCTGAAAAATATTTCGCTAAAGATGTGTCTGTTTGTTTGGAGATTCTAGTAGGGTTGCTTTCTGACCTATTAAAGTCAGCGCAAGGGGTTTCTTGTCAGTATTGGCAAAATCAAGATAAACTGGAGATGATAAAAAATGTGGCTCAGACGCTAGCAATATTGCCAGCTTATGAACTGTTAACTAAGTGGTACGAACTGCGGAGCCAGCTTGTCAACCAGGTGAGTTTAAATCATCAACTCTTATTAGAGACTATACTCTTAGACTGGAGTAATCTCTTAACAGTGGGTTAGCTGTATTTTTTTGACCCGGGGTTAAGGCCTTATAAAGAATGGAGCTGCATATGCGTGTTACTGAGACAGAACAAGGCATGTTAAACCTTGTCATTGATTGCAAAGAGGTATTGTACGAAGCTTATATGCCCTTTGTTAAGCAAGGCTGCTTATTTATTCCTACCAATAAAGAATATAAGTTAGGAACAGAAGTTTTAGCATTATTAAAATTAATGGATGATACTGATAAATACCCCATTAAAGGGCGGGTAATTTGGCATACGCCTTCTGGTGCACAGGGAGGGAGGAAAGCTGGGATAGGTTTACAGTTTATGCACGATGAGGCTCATAAATTAAGAGACCGTATTGAAACCTATTTAGGTGGGGCTTTGAATTCTGATCGCAGTACGGATACTATGTAACCTGAGTTTGACATAAGAACGGCTAAAACCTGCGATAAATTCAGGGGGGCAGCGTTAAAAGCTCAAAAAAATACTCGCATTAGTGGTGCTAGTACTGTGTTTTTTTTGAGCTTTTGCCTCGTCCTCCTGGATTTCTCTGGGTTTTACTACCTTCTTATGTGGAGCTTAGGTTATGTAACTTTAAATTGCAGAAAAGGTACAAGATGTTAACGTTTGTAGACTCGCATTGTCATTTAGACTGTTTGGATTTAACGCCTTACGAGGGGAAATTAGATGGCGCTATTCAAGCTGCTTATGCCAAACAAGTAAAGCATATGCTCTGTGTTTGTATTACCTTAGTGAACTTTCCGCAAGTGCTACAAATTGCAGAAGCTTATGATAATATTCATGCCTCGCTAGGTGTGCATCCCAATGAAGCTGTCGATACTGAACCTTCAGCTGCCGAACTGATTGAGTTGGCAAATCACCCAAAGGTTGTAGCTATTGGTGAAACAGGTTTAGATTATTTCCGCCTGGAAGGAGAAAAAGAAGCCCAGCAGCTTCGCTTTCGTCGGCACATCCAAACTGCTATTGCGACGAATAAGCCACTCATTATTCATACCAGAGATGCGCGAGAGGATACCATCACACTCATGAAGGAAGAGCATGCTGAAAAAGTTGGTGGTGTCATGCATTGCTTTACTGAAACCTGGGAGATGGCTGAACAAGCCATGGCGCTAGGGTTTTATATTTCTTTTTCAGGGATTGTTACCTTTAAAAACGCAACAGCTCTACAGGATGTCGCTAAACGAATGCCCTTAGACAGGATGCTTATTGAAACGGATTCTCCCTATCTTGCGCCTGTTCCTTTGCGCGGGAAAAAAAATGAACCAGCCTATGTGCCATATGTAGCAGAGTTTTTAGCTGAGCTTCGAGGAGAAGCCCTTGAAACTATTGCCAAGCATACCACTCAGAATTACTTTGATTTATTTTTCCGTGACTCCTTTAACCTAAAATCCTCAGTTGAAATCGTCGCGAGGCCGACTTAGTTGCTGAAGATAAAGGATTTTTCTCAATATTTTTTGTGAAAGCGTATCACCCATACGGTGAATAAAAAATATTGAGAAAAATCCTTTAGATTCGGTGAGTTAGGCGGCCGCAGTCGATTTCAACTGAGGATTTTAGGTTAAAATAATTTTTTAAAGGACAGCTTAGCCTGAGGTGTTTTAATAACTTGTAAAAAGTGTGCCTCATAAAACGGGTGCTGTATAGGCAGTATGGAGCCATAAGCTTGCCAGAATGCCTGATCTGTTTTCACGAGTAAGACATAGTCCACTTTAGCTAACTCTTCTTTCAATAATTGTCGTTGAGGTGGCCTTGGTGAGTATAGTAAGTGATGGCCTGCCAGATAAATAACGTTAGGGTAAAGTTCGTAGGAAAAAACCATAAAGGTTGTTTTATTACCTCTGTCAACCACAAGAATATTGCTTGCCGTATCTGGAAGGTAGCGCTTTATTTTCTCTGACAAGACATAAGGATAGGCAACGCGACGTGCATAGCCGCGGGGTGGTGAGACAGCAATAAGCAGCACAAAGCCTACTATAGAAAGAATGCCTACTTTTTTTCCCCAGGAATTATTTAAGTCTGGTAAGTATTGACAAAAAATCCCAATAAGTATGAGTAAAAAACCGAGTAAATAAATAGATAAGTAACGGCCCATGGAGGCAAGTCTGACCACTTCATCGGGATAGAAAGACGAGTAGAGATACAGTCCTAATAAGCCCAAGGAGTAAGCTAAAAAGCCTATAGTTAAGGTGACTCCTAATAATAAATATCGCCACTGCTCCAACGAGTCTTTTTTTGCTAGGCGCCAGGCGACTGATAAAGCGAGAATTAAAAGCAAAAAATAAACTGAAACAGGCAGGTGAATATGAGTTATTTTTTTACCTTGGAAAAAAAAAGTATGCCAAAAGTGTTTGATAACCGTTTGCTTTTCTGAATTTAAATCTAGTGTCGCAATGCCATTTATTACATCTGCTTTAATTTTTTTAGTTTGAAATGTTTTTGTTATACCAAGACGTTGATAGTGTTGAACCCAAGAAAAATGACTGAAATAAACGGC
Source organism: Gammaproteobacteria bacterium (assembly GCA_965230455.1). GTDB lineage: Bacteria > Pseudomonadota > Gammaproteobacteria > CBDDKY01 > CBDDKY01 > CBDDKY01. The sequence continues at coordinate 709,877 of CBDDKY010000002.1, read as the reverse complement.
TGTTGGCAGGATGAATAAAGCAATCAACAGCGCGCGCCAATGTTGCACTTTATTATCTTTTTGTTTCCAGAGCAAAGTTAAAGACTCAAGTGCTAGATAAATAATAATCAACACAGCAAAGAAAATGCCGATTTGTTTTATTTGGGGTAGCATTGCTAAAGCCGGTAAGATAATCAATAAGCGATAGGGATTGTTTTTTAAATAGTGGGCTGTTAATAAAATGCCGGCAAAATAGCAGGAAACGGCAACATCTACATAGATGTTATGGAGCGCATTACTTCTAAATGTCAATATCCCCAATGCTAATAGCATTAAGCTGAGCCATTGACGCTTCCAGCCTTTAAATTGCATGACTGAAAATAGCCCTGAGAATATGAAAATCCCTTGCGCAAGTAAAGCATAAGTTTCAGAGTAATGCCCATAAATATTAAGGAAAAAATATTGGAATAAGCTACAAACCAACGTATAGTCTTTATAAGACATAGGGGTTTGTGCAGTAGGAAGAGCATTGGTATGGAAGAGAACTTTGAGTGCTAATCCAGAGAAATCTAAAACATTATCATATTTAAAATGAACATTAGTATAGCCAATAAGAAGCAATAGATAGACGAGGCTAAATAGACAGAGCGGTATATTTTCTGCAACAAGCTGGCGAAGTTTTCTTAGAAAACAACTGTGCACTAAGATTGCGGAAAATGCTATTATCCCAAGGATCCAGCAAAATTGGCTCGTGGACTCTAGCGCATTAAGTAGCGCACCGGCATAAAGTGTAAGGGAGAGGAGAGGGATTACAACAATAGGTGTATGGGCACTGGCTAGTTTGAATGCACGATTAATTAGCAAACAATAACCGAGTAGGCTGATGAGAATAAGCAAAAACATAGTTAACCGATTGGGCTTGTGGTTTTGCGCGAAATGCTAACATAATCAGCAAATATTCACAATTTGCAGCCATTCCCATTGCAGGGCTGTCCCATTAAAATTATGCTAAAAGGGGTTGGTAAACGTTTACGAAGCGATTACACTTCTTGTTTTACAAAACAAGGAGTTAGTGATGGCCAAACCAAAACAACCCGCCTTTCTTTATCATTTTGCTAAGCTGGAAGACCCAAGAATTGTATGCAAGCACTACCAAACGAGCCTAGGCTATTACTGTGAGCGTATGACAAATTTTGCTGATTTACGTTAACATAACAAATGAGGGAATCAATAAGGCTGGCGGGAATAGCTGCATACTTTGTTCTCAGTGCCTGTCAGGATTCAAGACAGAAGCGTTGCCAAGCTTCGCGATATAAGCTTTCTAAATGTGTCATTAAGGTTTGCGGCTGACAAATAGAAGAGCTGAGTAAATTTTTTCGCAGCGTTTTTCTTAGCAAAGCAAGTCTCGTCTGGTCATGCGCTAACTCAAGTGCTATTTGTTGATAGTGTTTTTCATTTTTTGCAATAAACTCTGGATGTTGTACATTATGAAGAATTGAGCAGCCAATACGCGAGCAGTAAAGCTCCTTTTCCAGAATAATAACGGGTACACCGCTTAAGAGCGCTTCACAGATAGGTTCGGCAGATTGATAGGGGGTTGTACCCAAAAAAATGTCGATGGATTGATAAAATTGTTGTTTTCCTTCATCCATAAATTGAGGGGCGCTTAATTGGAGTTGTTCTGCAGCAACTCCACATTGCTCTATTTTTTGTTTAAGTAAATTTCTGCTAATACTATCTCTAAAGACTGGAGAGAGCAGTGAAAGTTTTGCCTGAGGTAGTTGTGTTAATATGCGCCCCCATAATGAAAAAGTATCTTTATTCAAGGCACTGAGATGAGGAGCATGCCCAAAGGTGATATGTTGCTTGTCTTGTAGCGGTGGCCCACTTAAAGCCATCAGGTTAATGGGAGGCATATAGGTAAAAAATGTTTCAGGAAGCGTGAGAATTTTTTCTGTATAGCCGATAGGGTTTTTGGCCTTAAAAATATGATCATCTGCAATGAGATAATCCATCGCGGTAAGTCCACTGGTATTCGGGTAGCCTAAATAACTTATTTGTACAGGCGCTAGCCTGTTAGCTAAAAGGTAGGCTTTATTACCAGGCAATTGTCCTGCTAAATCAATAATGAGGTCGATAGATTCTTCTTGTATAGCATTTTTAAGAGCTTCATCGGATAATTGCCTGAGATTAACGTGGTGGATATGTTCTAGTTCCGTGAGAAAAGTCGTTTCATAAGCGTAGATAAAGATTTCAAATTGTTCGGCATTATGTAAAGTAACATTATGTTCCAGAAAGCCTTTTATAAATGTATTTGACTGGCTGGGACACAGATAAGCTACATGAAGCTTTCGTTGAGGATTTTTGGCATGCGGCCACTCTTGATTTTCAGAAGCATTTATAGAACGGTATAGCTTATCAAATCGAGAGTGAGCATTGCCTAAACCTTCTTGAGTTTGAGTTGGATCATAATTTAGGCAGTTCAACAACGCAGAGTGAGCAAAATGATGCTTAGGCGCCAACCTCAATACATTGCGATAGGCCGACTGACTTTCCTCTAATCGGCCTTCTGCAAAATAAGCGTTACCTAGGCTTAAATAAGCATCTAGACAGCTATCATCCAATTTAATAGCTTGATTAGCATGTGCGATGGCTTGCGTAATTTCTCCTAAGCTAAGATAACTATAAGCGAGATTGGCATGCGTTGCTGCATGCCCGGCATCTAGCTGTAAGGCTTGTCGAAAGTGTTTTAATGCTTTTATACGATTGCCCAATTTTTGGTAAGCGCAGCCAAGCTTAAATAAGACTTGGAAATTATCGGGTAGGTGGGTGCTTAGCTGATGAAAAAACATCGTGGCTTTTTCATAGTCGTGATGTTGATAAGCTATTTCAGCTTCCTTCAATAAATGCTGAAGTGTTGGCTCATTGTGCTTATCGGTATTGATGGTAAAGGTGGGCTCTTCGTTAGCAGTCCTTGAAGAGAGCCCTTTTAAAGCACCGGCTACCCCATTAAGCGTTGGGTTAAGTTGATGAACAGTACCTAATATAGCTTCAGCTTGGGTTATTCGCCCTTGTTGGCTTAGCAAAAACCCTTTCAGTGCTTGCCATTCTAATTCAGCGGGATTGAGTTTAATGGCTGAATTTAGTGTTTGCATAGCTGTTGCTAGGTTGCCTTGTTCTAGTTGGATTTGTGCCAGGCTAAAATAGGCGTCGGCAAAGTCTGGCTGTATGGCAATAGCTGTTTGTTGACTCGCAATAGCGTTTTCCCACTCTTTTAACGCACGATAAACGTTACCAAGTTGATGATGGGCTTCAGAGAAGTTAGGGGCCAACTCGGTTACTTTTGCGTAGTGGCTTAGCGCGCTATGTAATTGATTCCTCTTGAACTCCAAGTTACCTAAATTGAAGTGAGCCGGGTATAGCTCAGGCTGAAAGTGAATGGCTTTTTCATAATAGCTACAGGCTTTTTCTAAATTTCCTTGCAGACTATAAATATTTGCTAAATTGTACAAAAGCTCCGCATTATTAGGTTTGACTTTTAAGGCACACAAATAGGTTTCAATGGCTGCGCCATAGCGTTGAAGCTTTCTAAGGGCATGGGCTTTTTGAGAAAGCAAATTAATATCGTCTGGATTTATGCATAGTGCTTCGTCATAGATACTCAAGGCTTCTTTGTACTGGCCTTCTTGTTGTTTTTTTAGCGCGCTATTTATTGCTGTTTGAGTAAGGTTCTCCGCATTATTAGCGGTAAATTCTGCTCTCATACTGAGCGCCTGTGGAACGTTGACTTTCACTTTATTATAGCTGAAGATAATCCTTTGAGCCTCATATCATAGGAATTAGGCAGCATGGATGTTTCCCTCTCTAAGCTTATTATTATTACTAATCACATCAGTCAATATGCTTGGGGTATTCCCTCTATTGTACTCCTGGTCGGAACAGGCTTATATTTGACCATAAGACTGAGGTTTTTGCAGATTCGTTATTTTTGGCGCGCCTGTGGCTTTTTATTTAAAAAGCAACCCCAAAAGGTTGGCGAGACCAGTCCTTTTCAGGCCCTCTGTGCGGCTTTGTCAGGAACCATTGGTACAGGGAATATTGCAGGTGTTGCCACCGCCATTGCCTTAGGGGGACCTGGCGCTGTATTCTGGATGTGGGTTACCGCTATTGTGGGCATGGTGACTAAGTTTTCAAGTTGTATGTTGGCGGTAAAATATCGCGAAGTTGATAAGAATGGCCATGTGTCAGGCGGCCCCATGTACACCTTAAAAAAAGGACTAAATGCGCCTAAATTAGGGGCTTTCTATGCTTTGTTTACGATTATTGCTTCTTTCGGAATTGGTAATACTGTCCAAGCCAATTCTATTATGGGTGGCTTAGGCTTTCTCTTCCCTCCTATTGCTCAGTACGATTGGCTTATTGGGTTAATTCTAGCGATGTTGGTCGGGGTTGTAATTATTGGGGGCATTCATCGCATTGCGCAAACAGCAACCTTCATTGTGCCTTTTATGGCCTTTTTTTATGTGAGTGCAACGCTGGTTATTCTTATTCTCCACATAAAATTATTACCCCATGCTTTTTTTCTTATTTTTAATTTGGCCTTAAATCCCCATGCGGCAGGAGCAGGGGCTTTAGGAATGGCCTTACGCTATGGAGTGGCACGTGGTGTATTTTCTAATGAAGCGGGGCTTGGGTCGGCGGCTATTGTTCATGCTACAGCCAGAACTAACGCACCAATGACGCAAGGTTTGGTGGCTATGCTCGGCCCTTTTATTGATACAATTGTTGTATGTACAATGACAGCATTAGTTATTATTGTCACTAATGCCTGGGGAGGGCCTGCTGCCGAAGGACTAACAGGAGCAGCACTGTCCGCGTATGCTTTTAACCACGGCCTGCAGCCCTTAGGCGCGTCAAATCTGGGCGCCCTGATTGTTGGAATTGGGCTTGTTTTCTTCGCGTATACTTCCATTATTACTTGGTCCTACTATGGCGACCGCTGTGTTCAGTACCTGGTAGGAGATAAGTTTTTATTAGCCTATCGATTGCTGTTTATTTTGATGCTTATCGTCGGGGCCGTTATTCCCTTGCATTTAGTTTGGAATTTAGCAGATATTGCTAATATTTTTATGGCACTACCCAACTTATTAAGCTTAATTTTATTGGCGGGTATTTTGAAAAAAGAAATAACTAACCTGAGTTTGACATAAGAAGGTGGTAAAACCCAGAGAAATCCAGGAAGACAAGGCAAAAGTTCAAAAAACGCAGTACTAGCACCGCTAATCCGAGTATTTTTTTGAGCTTTTAGCCTAAATTCCGCCCCTGGATTTATCGCAGGTTTTAGTCGTTCTTATGTCGAACTCAGGTTAACTACAAACAATGGTCAGGTTTAGGCAACCCAGCAATTTTGCTGACTTGCTTGGCGCCATTAGGAAATAATTTATAGAGATAGAGTGTTTGCCCTTTTTCTTCACTCAGTTTACGGCGTAAATAATTGATAAAAGGACGCATCGCAGGTGACTTTTGAAAAGCTTTATAAAAAGCTTGCATGGCATAAATGATTTCCCAATGCGCATCAGTTAGCTGGATGTCTTCTTCTGTGGCAATGAGATTAGCGACGTCTATGGACCATGCTGCTGAGTCTAGAAGATACCCTTGAGGGTCTGTTGCAATTACTTTACCGTAAACAGATAACATAAGCTGCTCGTGAGTGGAGTAAAATTACCATTGGTAAATTTGTTTGTGTTGCGTAGTTAGGTAAACAAATTCAGCAAAATCAATAGGTTTAATTGATTTTAAAAGCTTATCTTGTAGCCCTCGCGCTTTCAAATCAGATTCCAACACATATATTTTCCCCACGACAGTATGAAGCTTGGGAGAAAGTAATAAGTTTACCCCATTTTCCATTAGGATAAGTTCATCTTGAGCCTGTATGAGCTTAAGATAACTATCGAGAGGGTAATTTTTATTGAAGAGGTGTAACATAATTTAAAGGATTATCTCTTGCTGAAGCAGTAACTGACGAATCTCTACTTTATTAACAGGTTTAGCGGCAATGCATAAGTCTTGCGCTATAAGCCCATAACCTTTCATAGAGTCAACACAGACATAAATTTCTGTAATATCATATAGATCTAAGGCATCCCAAGCGTTTGCTATGGGTTTACGGTGTGCAGCTTTTGGTGATTGATTTTTTAAAAGTTGTAGTACACCCTCATGGATGAATAAAAGCGTTGTCTTTATGGCTAAGGAACCACTTGCAAGTAACATGTCTTGTATTTCTTGAGCTTGGCCTGTCCCATGAGGAGGGTGTTTGATAATAAATAACATGACTTCCTCATTGACCACCAAAGCTAATAACTCTATGGGCTTTCTTGCAAGCATCCATAAATTGAGCAAGTCCTGCTATAACAAAAGGCGCATCCAAAATGGCTGTTTTATGATATTGCGCGGCTATTTCTTGGTCTAAAACCCCTCGGCGTAAGGCAGAGGTGGGGCAAACATAAAGAGGTACTGGATATTGTGTTGCTAATTGCTTCCAAGCATCAAAAGTATTGTATTCATCGCTTGGCGACAGCAAAGCCGTGTTAGCATGCCAGCTTGCATCACCATGGAAAAACACTTGTAAAATCTGGTGGCCGGAGGCTAGAGCAGCACGACAAAACTCAATAGCAGAAACACCGCCTTGACTGCTAAAGGGGGGCGCGGTTACCAAGATAGCATACTGTAAGCTAGGCGATTGCATGCTTAGTCTATCCCCCTTTCTTTTTGACTATTTGTAATTTCATCGACGGTCTCTTCTTCAGCAGCATTAGGATCTAAATAAATACCTTCGTCTAACTCTTTTTCTGTCTTCCCTACCACACAGGATATAGCAGAGTCACCCGTAATATTAACAGCTGTGCGCACCATCTCCAAGAAGCGGTCAACACCTAAAACCAGTGCAATACCTCCTACGGGTAAGCCCACTTGTTGTAGGACCATGGTTAACATAATGAGTCCTGAGCCACCAGGAATACCTGCGGTGCCGATTGACGCTAATGTGGCGGTGAGGACGACTAAAATATATCCTGAAAGACTAATGCTTACGCCATAGGTGTGTGCAATAAAAACAGTGGCTACTCCTTGCATAATGGCTGTACCATCCATATTAACAGTGGCGCCCAAGGGTACGATAAAAGAAGCGACTGAGTTATTAACGCCTAATTTTTTTTCTACGGTGGATAGTGTGATAGGGATGGAAACATTACTGCTGGTTGTACTAAAAGCAAAGAGCATAGCAGGGTACATTTTTTTGAAAAATATCCAAGGGTTTAAATTCGCAATAAAACGTAGCAGCAGCGAATTAGTAAAAATAACGTGTATACATAATACTAAAAGCACAGTACAAAAGTAAGCTAATAGCGTAAGAATCATGCCAAAGCCTTGTTTAGCAAATAGTGCAGCTAAGAGACAAAATACACCATAAGGTGCGATATTAACTAATAACATAATTAAACGCATCAATACGGCATTGAAGCTCTGAAAAAATTGTGCAACCGGTTTGCCTTTTTCGCCGGTTAGCGCAATACCTGCGCCTATCATTAGTGAGAAAACAATAATTTGGAGCATATTACCATCAGCAATGGCTTTTACCGGGTTAGATGGAAATATATTCAAGAGCGTATCTTTGACGGAGGGTATATTACTAGCTGCAAACACTGCATCCGTTCGCATTTCATGAGAGCCCCCCACATTAAGCAAGTTAGCAACCGTTAATCCAAGCGTAATAGCGATAGCTGTTGTGAGGAGATAAAGCAGTAGCGTCTTTAGACCTAATCGGCCCAATTTTGTGGGATCCCCCAGACTGCAAACCCCGCAGACAATAGAAACAAAAACAATAGGGACTACCATCATCTTCATTAACGTGATAAAAATATCAGCACCTGCTTTGAGAATGCCATCTAGAATGTATTGTTCAGCACCTGCCACATGAGGGAAAAGCCCTATTCTGAGCAAGGAACCTACCAAAATTCCAGCTATCATACCGATAAAAATTCTTGCTGCAAAATTGATGTGTTTGGCGTGATGAATATCAGAGCCTGTGGTCATAATATAACCTTATTTGTTTGGAAGAACGATTAAACTGATGAGAGAGTTCCTAAAGGCTTGTGGCAATTCATTTTTGCCGGTGGCGCTTGGAGAGCATGAGAACAAATCATCGGTTATTTGAGACAACATAGTGAGTTATTTAATGCAAGTGACCGATGATTTGGGCCATGCCTATTCAAACTACAGTGCGAAAGTGAACTATAAACAGGCCTGAGTAATCTACCTTTTATTGTAACAGCTTAGGGTTTGTTTACAATTCCCTTTATAGCCAAATTTCTTAACTGTCGCCGCATAACTTTATTAGAGGCAGTTCTGGGTAGTGCCTCTATTAGCAATAAAGCGTGTAGTTTAAATAAAGGATTTACATGTGTGTTAATTAATGTCTGCGCTGCTTGTTTGAGTGAGTCTACGGTTGCTGTGGATTTTTCATTTAACACGATATAAACACAAAGTTTTTCTGGCCCACCTTCAGGAGAGGTGATAGAAATTGCTGCGACTTCGTTGACGTTGGGTAGCTTTAAGAGGGCGGACTCAATAAGCGCGCTACTGATCTTGATACCACCCAAATTCATGGTATCATCTGCGCGCCCCATGGCGCGATAACCATAGTCGAGCTGTCGATAAACATCACCATGATAGCGTAAAACACGTCCATCCGGATGGGCAGGCATATCTTTATAATAGGCGGCATGGTGGTCTTTATTGAGCAGCCAATTTGACAAGCCGATGCTCGGGGGCAATAAAGCCGTTTCACCCTCTGTAGATGGGCGTCCTTTTTCATCCATAATATAAAAATCCAGGCCTAAAGTAGGTACTGTAAATATCGATGGGAGGTTAGGCGTTAGCACGGTACTCGTGATATAAGCACCACCAATTTCAGTGCCGCCACAATACTCAATGATAGGCTTGTAATTTCCCAAGTACATAAGGTAGAGCATATCTTCTGGGTTAGAGCATTCCCCAGTGGAGCTAAATACTTTAATAGAGGACCAGTCATAAGGCTCCATACTTTTAGCCTGTCGCCACGCGCTGACTAAGCTTGGTACAACGCCTAATAGGGTAGTATTACTATTTTCTATAAATTGGCCAAAGCTTGTTTGATGAGGCGCATCATAGAACAAAGCGATGCTTGCTCGATTAAGTAGTGCTGCAAAAACGAGCCAAGGCCCCATCATCCAACCTAAGCTAGTAGGCCAAGCAAGCACATCACCTGGCTTCACATTTTGGTAGAGGTGCGCATCGGTAGCGGTTTTTAACGGTGTTGTGTGCGTCCAGGGAATGGCTTTAGGCGTGCTTGTGGTGCCTGAAGAAAATAAAATATTACAAAACGTTTCAGCCCGACAGGATACGGAGGTAAATTCATCGTTTGGTACTAAAAAATCTTGCCATGTCGTATCTTGGGGGCGTAGTTGAACCTGTAATGCTGTCTTGATAGGAACGACAATGGCCTTTGGAGCTTGCGCTAGGCAGATTTTCTCATAAAGGGGAAGCTGTTTTCCCTGGCGTTGCAGTATATCGTGGCAGAAAATAGCCTTTACTGTTGCTATTTCAAAACGGGTTTGAATTTCTCCAGCAGCAAAACTCTCTGCGATACCAACGGCACAAAATCCGGCTTTAATGATGCCAAGATAAATAGCTACGGCTTCTTTTGTCATGTTCATATTAATCGCCACAGCATCACCCTTGCTGAGGTTTAATAGCTTAAGGCTATTAGCAACACGGTTGGTTAAGCGCTCGAGTTCAGCATAAGAGAGATAGGCTATATTTTCGCCAGGCGCTTGGTAGACAATGGCCGTGGCATCATTTTCTCCTTGAAAGCAACTATCCACAATATTAAAGCGTGCACCGGGTAACCAATAAGGGGTGGTTACGCCTTCTTCAAGGGAACAAATGTGCTCATAAGGCTTTTTAAAAATGATAGACAATGTAGAAATCATTTTTGCCCAAAACTCGTCGGGCTTCTTCAAAGACCACTGGTGAAGTGCTTGATAGTTTGCACAACTCTGTGCCTGCAAGAGCTTAGTCAAATTAGCCTGTGCTATTATTTGCTCGGAAGGAAACCATGCCGGGAAAGAAATCGAGTTTAACGAACCATAAATAATGGTATAAAGGAAAAAATGCAGGTTAAAGGATTGCTGCTTAGATAAAATGTGATGAGTTGCATATTGCCAACGTTTTTCAGGGGAATCCTGCTGCAAACAGCTATTAATCAACGGTAGTAGCCTTCTAGCCTCATGTTCATTGATATCGTTTAGCATTAAATCTTTGAAGGTCACTGGCTGCATACTAGATTCCTAACGTGCTTTAGCTAAGGAGACTCTTGATAGGGGTTTTTTACCTAACGCGTTGGCGATAAACCAGCTAACGTCTATTAATTTATCTAAATTAACGCTTGTATTTATTTTTAAGTTATTTAACAGGTATAGAAGGTCTTCTGTAGCCAGGTTCCCGCTGGCCCCCTTAGCATAAGGACATCCCCCCAAACCTGAGATGGCACTATCAATGGTGGTTATGCCATATTGCAAGGCAGCAAACACATTGACTAGCGCTTGCCCATAAGTATCATGGAAATGTACAGCAAGCTGAAGCCGTGGGACAACTTGGGTGACTTTTTCTAGTAGGGTTTGTACGTTGAGAGGGGAGCCTACGCCAATAGTATCGCCTAAGGAAATTTCATAACAGCCGTACTTAGATAAGTGTTGTGCAATGGAGGCAACTTTATCCATGCTCACATCGCCTTCATAGGGGCAACCCAGCACACAGGAAATATAAGCCCGAACTTTCATACCATTGCTTTTTGCTTGTCCAATAACAAGCTCGGCCTGCTTTAAGCTGTTTGCTATATCTGTGTTGATATTTTTCTTAGAAAAGGTCTCAGATGCGGCGACAAAAACAGCAACTTCTGATACACCGGCTGCTATGGCGCGTTCTAGGCCCTTCATGTTAGGAGTAAGGAAGGGGTAAGTTATTCCTTTAAATTTATTAATGCCTTGAAAAACATCAGCGGCATCGGCTAATTGTGGAAGCCACTTGGGAGAAACAAAGCTACCAGATTCAATGACTGCAAGACCCGTTTCCGATAATCTATCGATCAGCTGTATCTTTATGGATGTATCTAGACGCTTAGATTCATTTTGCAGGCCGTCACGAGGACCAACCTCAACAATTTTTACCTGTTTGGGTAATGTCATTACTTTCCTTGTAAGTTTGAGTTGAATGCAAGAACCGCGAAAACATGCTTACGTCGCGTTCAGACTGAGCAATGTCCGGGCTTGCTGTTTTAACTTTTGTTGTTGAAAGAGTAGCTGCCAAGGGCTGCCGCCTACTTGCCTCCAAAGTACTGTAGCGCGTAGTCCGGCTAATAGCAAGGCACGAATTCTATCAATGGCACTGGTTTCGGTAAGGTGCTGCTTTTTCCCCACGACTTTAATACGTAAACTGAAATCACCCACAGTGTCATAATAAATTTGAGCAAGGCCTGCAATGGTTTGTGGATGAGTGGGATGAAAATAGTCAGCTTGCCTAATGGCGTGTTCTAATCGCCTGCGCAATAATGCAAGTTTGGGAGCGTTACTTTTAAGCTTGCTTTCTAACTGCAATAAAGAAATGAAATAGCGCCGTTGTAATTTATAACGGCTAGTCTTTTCAAAGCAGTCCACCATTTCTATTAAGCGTTCCAGCCCATAAGTAAGGTTTGATTCGTTCCCATAAATGGAGCGAATACTCTTACTGTTAAGAGAAAGAATGCTGTTGATGCTGGCTTGGAAATATTTTTCATCAAGCTCTCCATGCTCTGCAATATCATGTACTAACGCTGTTGCTTGAATAATACCTGCTAGCGCTAAGGTAATGGAAGGGTAATCAGCCATCGCAAGCCTCAGTGATAGTAGCTCCCCCTAGGCACTGTTCTCCCTGATAAAACACAATGGCTTGGCCAGGGGTAATAGCGCGTTGAGGTTCTTGGAATGTAACAGATAAGTGGCTTTCATCATTTTCATCAACGTGGATATCACAAGGCTGAGCGGCTTGACGGTAGCGAATTTTAGCCTCACCGACATTGATGTCTGCTGGAGGAATTTCTGAGATCCAATGAACGTGGTGGCAGCGAAGGGCTTTGGCAAAAAGAGCAGGGTGCTCATTGCCTTGCCCAACAATGAGCACATTTCGAGATAAGTCTTTTTTTAGTACATACCAGGGTGATGGCTTTGCATCAGAGCGACCGCCAATATTTAGACCTTGCCTTTGACCGATAGTATGAAACATGAGCCCATCGTGCTGCCCAAGAACTTTACCATCTAAGGTTTCAATATTGCCTGGTTGAGCTGGAAGGTAATGTTGTAAAAATTGTTTAAATTTTCGCTCACCAATGAAACAAATACCTGTGCTGTCTTTTTTAGAATGGTTAGTAAACCCTGCTTTTTTGGCCATTAGGCGTACTTGCTCTTTTTCTAATTCACCGATAGGCATGAGACTATTAGCCAGCTGATGCTGGTTCAGGGCATAGAGAAAGTAGCTTTGGTCTTTTTGTGTGTCGAGGCCTTTTAAAAGTTGTACGCCAGTTTCTGAGGGTTGACAGCGTGCATAGTGGCCAGTTGCAATGGCATCAGCTCCCAGATGCTGAGCGTATTCAAGAAAAGCTTTAAATTTAATTTCTTTGTTGCATAAAATATCTGGGTTTGGTGTGCGTCCAGCCTTATACGCTTCAAGGAAATACTCAAAGACGCTATCCCAATATTCCGCTGCAAAATTAACAAGATGTAACTTAATACCCAAACTATCACAAACAGATTGTGCATCGGCGATATCTTGTGTAGCCGAGCAAAAACTTTCTGTATCGTCTTCTTCCCAGTTTTTCATGAAAAGGCCTTCCACATGGTAGCCTTGCTGGAGAAGTAGTAATGCCGCAACGGAGGAGTCAACACCACCAGACATACCAACAATGACGTATTTTGAAGAAGCTGCGGACATAAAAGGACTTGCCTTAAGTCTAGTTGAACCAGGCTTATTCTACCTCATTAAGTGGTCTTTGATAAACCGCTTTAACAGCAATTCCTATGTTGCTTTAAGCAGTGTTTGATAGAGCTGGTGTAAATAAGGGTAGCCTTGTAGTGATGTGCTACACAATAGACACACAAAAACAAAAGTTTTAATGTAAGCAAGCATAAGCGCGATGGTTGCTAAACGGCCGCCTTTCAGGAGCGGGTCTAACTTGACAAGCCCGCGAGCAAGATGACCTAAGACAATAGCTAAGAATATGTTGACACCTAGTAGTTCTGGTGTTGCAAAATCAAAGAGATAGCCTGGAGGGTGATGAATATAATGTAAAAAAGGTGTAACCAAATAGGACAAACTGACAAAGAAAAAGCTACAGAGCGCTGGTATAGAATAGCTGTTTTTTTGTTTATTTAGGCCAGCCGTGAAGCAGGTAATTTCTCTTTTTAAAAATGTTGATTGCACGATAGCCACAAACTGAGCTGAACCCCAAGTATCCAAAAATTGTACAGTAGTTAGCTTAACAAAACCTTAAGAAATAGATGCTCAATTAACCTAAAATCCTCAGTTGAAATCGTCGCGAGGCCGACTTAGTTGCTAAAGATAAAGGATTTTTCTCAATATTTTTTGTGAAAGCGTATCACCCATACGGTGAATAAAAAATATTGAGAAAAATCCTTTAGATTCGGTGAGTTAGGCGGCCGCAGTAGATTTCAACTGAGGATTTTAGGATTAACTAGGGTATGTTATCAATGACTTTTTCGTCGTGAACAGGGTGGAAATTGAGAACAATGGCGTGTATTTTTGAGCAGCAATTCCCACGGGAATTGCTGATTTCTGAGGATAATAGTTGCTCTACTTGAGGAAAAAGTACACGCCACTGAATCATTTTACGCCATTTGCGGCAGATAAAGGGTCATTGATGACACGCCCTAGGGTCTGTTGACAAGCAACCTCAAGTTAATGGGGTGAAGGGGGCTTGTTCCTGATGGAAAACTTCATTATGATAGCACCTGATGGATTGTCTCCTTTTAGTATCATTTTATAAATCAGTAGGTTAAGCTTGGGTCTGTTTTCTAAGCTTCGTTTGCGACAATAAACTGCCAAGAGGCCCTAACATATCTGCTTTCATGCCAAAAAGTGGATATGCCCCTAAACTACTATGCAAAACACAGAGGTTACGTAATGAGCTACCAAAAAATTCAGGTTCCGGTCGAGGGTGAAAAAATTCAAGTGACTAAAGACGGTATATTGGAGGTTCCCAATAATCCTATTATCCCATTTATAGAAGGGGATGGCATCGGCGCTGATGTAACGCCGGCGATGCGCCAGGTGGTCGATGCAGCTGTAGAAAAAGCTTACAATGGTGAGCGTGCTATTGCTTGGATGGAAATTTATGCCGGAGAGAAAGCGGTTGATATCTATGGCGATGGCCAATGGCTACCCAAAGAAACGTTGCAAGCCAATAAAGATTATGTGGTAGCGATTAAAGGACCTTTAACTACGCCTGTGGGAGGCGGAATTCGCTCCTTAAATGTCGCGATTAGACAGCACTTAGACTTGTATACCTGTTTGAGACCTGTACGTTATTACCAAGGTACGCCCACGCCACTAAAAGCTCCTGAAGCTATTGACATGGTGATTTTTAGGGAGAACTCAGAGGACATCTATGCCGGCATTGAGTGGCAAGCTGACACGCCTGAATGTGAGAAAGTCGTTACATTTCTCCAGCAAGAAATGGGCGTTAAACAAATTCGTTTTCCAGAGCACTGTGGCATTGGTATTAAACCAGTCTCTGAGGAAGGGACACGGCGTTTGGTCAAACAAGCTATTCAGTACGCTATCGATAATCATCGCGATTCTGTAACGCTTGTGCACAAAGGTAACATTATGAAGTTTACCGAAGGCGCCTTTAGAGACTGGGGTTATCAAGAAGCGCGGGAAAATTTTGGCGCAAGACCACTAGATGGAGGCCCTTGGCATGTTATTCAGCATCCCGAAACTGGCAAGGAAATAATCATCAATGATGCGATTGCTGATGCCTTTTTGCAACAAATTTTATTGCGTCCCGCTGAATACAACGTCATAGCCACGTTAAACTTGAACGGTGATTACATTTCTGATGCTCTAGCTGCACAAGTGGGCGGCATAGGCATTGCGCCAGGTGCTAATTTAGGTGATGGCATTGCTATGTTTGAAGCCACGCATGGTACAGCACCTAAATATGCCGGCCAAGATAAAGTCAATCCAGGCTCGCTAATTTTGTCCGCTGAAATGATGTTACGCCACCTAGGTTGGGTTGAGGCTGCTGATGCCATCATTAAGGGAGTGGAAGGTGCTATTGCCAATAAAACAGTTACCTATGACTTTGCACGTTTAATGGAGAATGCAACGCTCTTAAGTTGTTCTGCTTTTGGAAAGGCTATTATTGATAATATGTAACGCCAGTTAGTTCTAGTGATTCAAGCTCCATGCGCTTTATTTTATGGAGCTTGACTGCTTGTTTATCAGCGTCTCTGCTATTTGGTTTTCATTAATTTAAATTTTAAACTCTCCGCCAATTCTTTGTCGTTTTTTATAACGTAAGTTTTCGTAGACCACCTTTCCCCAAGGTATTCTTCTTCTAAGAAAATAGTGTATTTATTTTCCATTTCATATTAAAAATCAGCCTGTTAATGCCTATTAAGACTTGTCTTTTTAGCACTTTTTCTCAAATTTTGCTTATACTTAAAGTTAAGTTCTTCAGTTTTAACTTTGAGCAAATAGGGCTTAAGGAAATTGGACTGAGATTTATGGCAAATAAATTGCAGGTGGATAAGGCAAGAGATTTATCGGTAGAGTCGTTAAAAAAATCTCAGGTGGCTCCGCCGCCTATGTATCGAGTCATGTTGATTAATGATGACTATACACCGATGGATTTTGTAATTGATGTCTTACAACGATTTTTTAATATGCAGTTAGAGAAGGCTGTTAGTACAATGTTGGAAGTACATTATTTGGGTAAGGGAACGTGTGGTGTGTTCTCATATGAAATTGCTGAAACCAAAGTAAGCCTTGTCAATGCATATGCAAATGGGCATGATTTTCCTTTGTTATGTGTGATGGAACTTGAATCTGAGTATTAAATTTGTGAGGCCTAACATGCTAAACACTGAACTAGAAGAAACCCTAAATGCTGCTTTTCTAGAAGCAAAGGCGAAGCGTCATGAATTTATGACTGTAGAGCATTTATTGTTGGCATTATTGAATAATTCTTCTGCTCAATCGGCACTTATGGAGTGTGGTGTAGAGTTAGAAGGTCTACATGATGAGTTAAGCCATTATATAGAGCAAACAACACCCATTCTTCCTTTTGATGCTTTAGAAGAAGGGCGTGAAACTCAACCCACTTTAGGGTTTCAGCGCGTTTTACAGCGTGCATTATTCCATGTTCAATCTGCAGGAAAAGTAGAAGTAACAGGGGCTAATGTTTTGGTTGCCATTTTTGGTGAGCAAGATACACAAGCCGTTTATTTACTTCGTGAACAGTCAGTGAGCCGCTTGGATATTATGAACTATATTTCTCATGGTATTGCCAAGATGCAACCTGAAGATGAAGAAGACAGTAAAGACAATATCCAAGAAGATGATATTGTCGAAGCCACAGAAACCGGAGGGAAAAGTGCGTTAGAAGCTTATACGGTTAATTTAAATATATTGGCGCAAAAAGGAAAAATTGACCCACTGATTGGGCGAGAATCAGAATTAGAACGTACCATACAAGTAGTCTGCCGCCGCCGTAAAAATAATCCACTTTTAGTGGGTGAGGCTGGTGTTGGTAAAACAGCTATTGCCGAAGGTTTAGCCTATCGTCTTGTAAACAAGGAAGTGCCTGAAGTCATAGCGAACAGTACCGTATTCTCCCTGGATATGGGCGGGCTTTTGGCTGGAACAAAATACCGTGGTGATTTTGAGAAACGTTTGAAAGCACTTATGCAAGAGTTGCGAGATACACCAGATGCTATTTTATTTATTGATGAGATCCATACCATCATTGGCGCAGGGGCTGCATCAGGTGGTGTTATGGATGCTGCAAACCTCATTAAGCCTATGTTAGCGAGTGGAAATTTGCGCTGTATTGGTGCCACAACTTATCAAGAATACCGAGGTATTTTTGAAAAAGACCATGCCTTAGCGCGTCGCTTTCAGAAGGTTGATATTTCTGAGGCAAGCGTTGATGAGTCCATCGCTATTTTGCGAGGCTTAAAAACCCGTTTTGAGAGACATCATGGTGTAAAATATTCCATCAAGGCGTTAAAGGCAGCCGCTGAACTGTCGGCGCGCTTTATTCCCGAGCGATTTTTGCCAGACAAAGCTATTGATATCGTAGATGAAGCAGGGGCCTATCAAAACCTACTGCCGCCCTCCAAACGTAAAAAAATTATTGGGCCTCGTGAAGTAGAAAATGTCATTGCAAAAATGGCGAGAATCCCTGAACAAACTGTTTCAGCCTCTGACAAAGAACGTTTACGCCATTTAGAAAAGGATTTAAAACTCGTTGTTTATGGTCAAGATGAGGCTATAGAATCATTGAGTAGTGCAATTAAACTATCTCGTTCAGGATTAAGAGACAATAAAAAGCCAGTGGGTTCCTTTTTGTTTGCAGGACCAACCGGTGTCGGTAAAACAGAAGTGACGAAGCAACTCGCAAAAATTATGGGTGTTGAACTATTGCGCTTTGATATGTCAGAGTATATGGAGCAGCATACAGTATCGCGCTTGATCGGGGCACCACCAGGATATGTAGGGTATGATCAAGGGGGCCTTTTGACAGATGCTGTAGCAAAAACTCCACATGCCGTTTTACTATTGGATGAGGTAGAAAAAGCACACCCAGATATTTTTAATATCCTTTTACAAATCATGGATTATGGCACATTAACAGATAACAATGGTCGTAAAACAGATTTCCGTCATATGATAGTTATCATGACGAGTAATGCGGGAGCAGAAGCTTTAGCGCGCAAAGCCATTGGTTTTAATGATCAAGATCACTCTAGTGATGGGAAAAATATCATTGCTAAAACGTTTCCTCCAGAGTTTCGTAATCGTCTAGATGGTATCATCCAATTTAAACAATTAGACCCACAAATAACAAGCTATGTCGTAGATAAGTTTTTAGTAGAGATGGAAGTACAATTAGAACAGAAAAAAGTCAGATTAAAAGTTGAAGACTCGGCGAGGGTATGGCTTGCTGAGCACGGGTTTGATAAATTCATGGGAGCACGCCCCATGGAACGCCTTATTGAAAATGAGCTAAAAAAACCACTCGCTAATGAAATATTATTTGGGGCACTCACAGACGGCGGAACGGTAAAAATTAGCGTTAAGAAAAATCGATTAGATTTTAAATATCAAGGCAAAAAGAAAACAGTTCAGTCCTAGGCGAAGAGAGGGCATTTAGCTGCCGGCTTTTTCGCCTCCAGTTTTCTCTCCGCGATAGATAATCCGCCCGCGTGTTAAGTCGTAAGGCGTGAGTTCTACAGTTACTCTATCACCGGTTAGAATTCTGATATAATGTTTTCTCATGCGCCCTGAGATATGAGCTGTTATCTTGTGACCATTATCCAGTTCAACCCTAAAAGTGGTATTCGGCAAGCTATCGATAACTGTTCCGACCATTTCAATATGATCTTCTTTGGGCATATACGTCTCCAAAATTCAAATGACTGCCAATCTGGCGCGAGGCAGGATTATACTATAAAGCAAGGCAAAAGAACAACAAAAGGCCTGTTGATCCAGGGCTGTCCTATTAAAATAATATTTTTAATTAAAAACAAACAGTTACAACAGTTTTGAAACTTAACCCTGCTGAGGTGATCTCTTGCTACTATAAGGTTTTGTTATTTTTAATGGGACAGCCCTGCCTGTTGATCAAGCTAAACGCTATTGAGCATCTAGGAATTTTTCAGCATCTAAGGCAGCCATACAGCCAGCTCCTGCTGAAGTAATAGCTTGGCGGTAAATTTGGTCAGAAACATCGCCGGCTGCAAATACGCCAGGTATGCTAGTGGCTGTAGCATCACCGGTAAGGCCTGAATTAATGAGAATATAACCATTATCCATGGCAAGTTGCCCTGCAAAAATTTGTGTATTCGGGGAGTGACCAATAGCAATAAAGACGCCATCAACCTCAAGCTTTTTCATCGTATTATCAAGCACATGCCTAACTGATAAACCGGTAACGCCCATTTCATCGCCTAGTACTTCATCCAACACAGTATCCCATAAGATATTGATATTTCCTGCTTTTGATTTCTCGATGAGCCGGTTAGCTAGGATTTTTTCAGCACGGAATTGATTCCGGCGATGTATGATAGTGACTTCTGCAGCAATATTGGATAAATAAAGTGCTTCTTCTACAGCTGTATTGCCACCACCAACCACCGCCACTTTTTTATTGCGATAGAAAAAACCATCACAAGTAGCACAAGCAGAAACGCCTTTTCCTTTGAAGGCTTCTTCGGAGGGAAGACCCAAGTACATCGCTGAGGCACCCGTGGCTATAATTAGTGCATCGCAAGTATAGTCTTGATTTTCTCCCTTTAAACGAAAAGGGCGCTGGTTTAAATCCGTCTTAGTAATATAATCAACGACAATTTCTGTATCGAAGTGTAATGCATGCTCTTTCATGCGCTGCATTAAGTCAGGCCCCTGGAGGCCTTTTACATCACCAGGCCAATTGTCGACATCAGTCGTTGTGGTTAATTGTCCACCTTGTTCCATACCCGTCAATAAGACAGGGTTTAAGTTTGCACGTGCGGCATAGACGGCAGCTGAATAACCAGCAGGCCCTGACCCTAAGATAAGTAAGCGGCAGTGTTTTGTGTTTGACATTGTTCTCGTGAATCCTGAGTAATGGGGGCTAAGCTATAAAGCATCGCGGAGTTTAAAGAATTATACTAAATTTTTTTACAGATGAAAGGGAAATTATTTTTTTACAGGTGGAGGGGAAATTTGCTAGAATCAAGAGCGTTTCCATCTTAACGCTTTGGAGCTTTCCAATTATGGTGAACCCAATTCACTATAACCACCCAGAACAGAGATTACATTGAAACAAGCCACCATTAAGAAAAAAGCAGGACGAAAACCTTTATCTATCAATTTTCAACATCGTTTGAAAGAGGTGATTTTGATTGTAACAGGGAGCATAGCAGCTTTTTTACTTATTGCTTTAGCAACTTATCATCAAACCGACCCTGGTTGGTCTAAGACTGGCTCTGGCCAAACAGTACTTAATGCTAGCGGAAAAGCCGGCGCTTGGTTCGCTGATCTTATCCTGTATATCTTTGGTTATCCCGCTTATTTATTTCCTTTACTGCTTTTTTATGGTGCATGGAGCCTATTTATTCGGCGAAAAATTGATAAAGACTTTTATTGGCCTGTTTTTGTCTTACGCACCTTTGGTTTTTTACTGATACTCTTGAGTTGCAGTGGTCTTGCAAGCTTACACTTACAAAGCAATGCACACCAACTGCCTTTTAGTGCAGGAGGAATACTTGGCGAGCTTTTAGGCCCAGGTCTGGAACCCGCCTTTAATACTTGGGGGACCTCCTTATTGTTGTTAGCTCTGCTTTTAAGTGGGGTTACCCTCTTTACAGGCCTTTCTTGGTTGGGGACGATGGATGCTCTAGGCTATAGTGTACTTATTTCAGCAGCCTATGCGCTAAAGACTTGGAAGAAAGTGCTACAAAAATTTGAAATACGCGGCATTTTTAGGAAAAGCAATATCCCTAGAGAAAAAAGCGCTTCTTTAAAGGAGGATTCTCCCCGCTTTCCACATAAAAAGCGAGAACTACCCATAAGAAAGCCTAAGCCTCTACTTTCCCCCGCGGCTGACGAAAGCGCTAAAGCAGCACCTATGAGTAACGAGAAAGTTATTTTCAAAGGGACGGCTGAAGGCTTACCTGATATCAATTTACTAGAGGTGCCAACAGATTCTACGAAAAAAGGCTACTCTGCAGCCTACCTTGAGAAGCTATCTGAGGATGTTGAAAACCGCCTACTAGATTTTGGACTTAAAGTAGAGGTTGTTGCGGTAAACCCCGGCCCTGTCATTACTCGGTTTGAACTATCATTAGCTCCTGGCACTAAAGTAAGCAAATTGTCAGGGCTCGCTAAAGATTTAGCGCGCTCTTTATCCGTGGTGAGTGTTCGGGTGGTTGACGTTATTCCAGGTAAAAATGTCGTGGGGGTGGAAATCCCCAATGAAGATAGAGAAATTGTTCGATTAAGCGAAGTCATTGCATCAAAACAATATGAACAGTCCCCGTCTGTCTTAAGTATGGCATTAGGAAAAGATATTGCTGGGTACCCTGTCGTGGTAGACTTAGCCAAAATGCCTCATTTATTAGTGGCAGGCACAACAGGTTCAGGTAAGTCTGTGGGTGTTAATGCCATGCTATTAAGCTTACTCTATAAGGCTACCCCTGATGAAGTCCGACTGATTTTGATTGATCCAAAGATGTTAGAGCTTGCTATCTATGAAGGAATTCCTCATCTTTTAACTCCCGTGGTTACGGACATGAAAGAGGCTGCTAATGCTTTGCGTTGGTCTGTGGTAGAGATGGAAAGACGCTACAAGCTTATGGCGGCATTAGGTGTTCGTAGTCTTGCCTCCTTCAATAAGAAAGTTAAAGAAGCCATTGGTAAAGGTCATCCACTTACTGACCCTTTATGGCAGCCACAACCGGGTGATACACAACCTGCAACCTTAGAGCCCTTGCCTTGTATTGTTATCGTCATTGACGAATTTGCTGATATGATGATGGTGGTTGGGAAGAAAGTTGAACAACTCATTGCGCGTATCGCTCAAAAAGCGCGAGCAGCGGGTATCCATTTAATTCTGGCAACACAGCGTCCATCCGTAGATGTTATTACCGGACTGATTAAAGCTAATGTCCCAACACGTATCGCTTTTCAAGTTTCTTCAAAAATTGACTCTAGAACGGTTATTGATCAAGCTGGGGCTGAACAATTACTAGGGCACGGTGATATGCTGTATTTGCCTCCAGGAACAGGAGTTCCTGTACGACTGCATGGTGCTTATGTAGCTGATGAGGAAGTTCATAGTGTAGTCAAAGATTTACATTCTCGAGGTGAACCAAACTATATTGATTCTATTACGGCTCCATTAGGAGTAGGCTCTGGGCAAGATGGAGGCTCTGACTCAGAGGGCGAAGGTGATCCTTTATACGATGAAGCTGTCAAAATTGTTACAGAAACACGTCGCGCTTCTATTTCAAGCGTGCAGCGACGCTTAAAAATTGGTTATAACCGGGCTGCTCGCTTAGTTGAACAGATGGAGACTAGTGGGGTGGTTGGCCCTATGGAATCCAATGGTAGCCGAGAAGTTTTAGCACCACCGCCACCTAAAGACTAAAAAGGTATTTCTTTATGAAACAAATAGTTAAAGGCTTTTTTTGTAGTGTTATCTTACTGATATTTGCTTTGCCAAGTATGGCTTCAACACCTGGCTCAAATTTGACGCGCTTACTTAATGGTTCTCAGACTATGCAAGCAACTTTTAAACAAACCATCATGAATGCTACAGGGTTAACCCTACAAAATTCAAGTGGTTTAATGATGATACAGCGCCCTGGTAAATTTCGTTGGGCAGTGCAAAAGCCAAATAAACAAGAAGTCATTGTCAATGGTGATAAAGTAACCATTTATGATGTAGATCTGGAGCAAGTGACATTGCGAAAATTGGATAAGAACGCGCAAAAAATTTCTCCAGCCTTACTTTTATCAGGAAAAGTCCAACAATTAAGCAAACAATTCCAGATCAACGAGAGCAGTACAAATGAAGGAAAAGCATTCCAGTTAACCCCCAAAGAAAATAACCCCCTATTTAAACACATATCTATTTATTTTAAGCAGGGAAAAATTTATAAGATGCTTGTGCTCGATGATTTAGGGCAGCAGACATTATTTATGTTTTCAAAAGTAAAGCTCAACATCCCATTGAAGAGTTCTTTGTTTCAGTTAACTGTCCCCAAAGATGTGGATGTCATTAATGAGTATCACACTTAGCTTGTTATTATTAGGGCGTGTCATCAATGACTTTTTCATCGCAAAAATGGTGGAAATTGAGAGCAATTGCGTGTATTTTTGAGGATAATAGTCAAGCTACTTGGCGAAAAAATGCATGCAATTGAATCAGTTTTACGCCATTTGCAGCAGAAAAAGGTCATTGATGACACGCCCTAGTTTATAAGTAAGTCTAACAAGCGTGTTTTGAATAAGAGATAAACTGTTTAAAGTGAGAAATTTCGGGGGCTAGCCCCCGAGGCAAAGGCATGGGGTTTCCATACCCTGGGGGGCACAGGTACCCAAGGGGGCACAGGCAGGGGAAAAATGCAATTTTCCCCTTTGGTCGCCTACGCGGGTTTCCCGCGTAGGCGAAATCAAACCAGGAGACAATCTCGGGAGCGAACGGCCGAGTTGTCGAACTCAGGTTATTTAATAACAAAAAAGAGAGAACTTACATGTTAGATCCTAAACAGCTGCGAAACACTTTACCGGAAGTAGCTGAGCAGCTTCGCTTTAAAGGTGTAATAGTAGATACAGATAACATTAATGCATTGGAAGCAGAGCGTAAAGCCATTCAGATTGAAACACAAGACTTACAGAATAAGCGTAACCAACGTTCAAAACATATTGGTCAAGTTAAAAGCCAGGGAGGGGATATTCAACCTTTACTAAAAGAGGTGGAGGCATTAGGAGAGCAACTAAAAGAGGCTGAGATAAAACTTAATGATGTGCAAACAGACCTCAAGTCCATTTATGAATTACTGCCTAATTTGCCGCATGCTTCTGTCCCTGAAGGAAAAAATGAACTCGATAATGAAGAAGTTCGTCGTTGGGGAGAACCGAAACAGTTTGATTTTGCTCCCAAAGATCACGTCGCCCTGGGGGAAAGGCTTGGTCATCAAATGGATTTTGTCACCGCCGCTAAGCTAGCAGGTTCTCGCTTTGTATTATTAAGACAACATATTGCTCGTTTGCATCGCGCACTGGGGCAATTCATGTTAGATGTGCATAGCAGGGAACACGGTTATGAAGAAGTTTACTTGCCTTATTTAGTTCGCACAGAATGTCTTTATGGTACAGGTCAGCTGCCTAAATTTGCTGATGATTTTTATTCTTTTGATGGCGAAATGCAGCAGCACTTGATTCCAACCTCAGAAGTATCCTTAACAAACACCGTGCGCGATATGGTGTTAGAGGCTAAAAACCTCCCCATTAAACTCGTCGCTCATACCCCTTGTTTTCGTCGAGAAGCAGGCTCTTACGGTAAAGATACTAAAGGGATGATACGCCAACACCAATTTGATAAAGTGGAGTTAGTGCAAGTCGTTAAACCCGAGAGCTCCTTTGATGCCTTGGAAGAACTCATTAAACATGCTGAAAATATTTTGAAAAAGCTTGAGTTGCCTTATCGGGTGGTTAATCTTTGTGGAGGAGATTTGGGCTTTTCAGCAACTAAAACTTATGACATCGAAGTTTGGTTACCAGGCCAACAAGCTTATCGCGAAATATCTTCGTGTAGCAATTGCACTGATTTTCAAGCACGCCGCATGCAGGCTCGTTACCGAGACAAGGCTGGGGATATAAAATTATTGCACACACTCAATGGCTCGGGTGTTGCTGTAGGCCGCGCTTTGATTGCTGTAATGGAAAATTACCAAGATAGTAAAGGTAATATCCATATACCCGATGCCCTGCAACCTTACATGGGAGGGATAACAGTCCTTGAACAAGAATAAAGCTTCCGCCTTAGCAATTAATAATCTGCAAAAAATCTATGCTTCGGGAACGCAAGCATTAAAAGGTATTACCTTTGATGTCAAAGAAGGGGATTTTTTTGCCTTATTAGGCCCTAATGGAGCAGGAAAATCTACAACCATCGGTATTATTAGTGCTTTGGTCAAGAAGACGGCAGGCACAGTCAGCATTTTTGGTTACGATATTGATAAACAGCATACAGAAGCGAGAAAACTACTGGGCTTAGTGCCTCAAGAGTTTAATTTCAATGTGTTTGAAAATGTGTTGCAAATCGTGCTTAATCAAGCAGGCTATTATGGTATTCCACCACAAAAAGCTCTACCTAAAGCAGAAAGTTATCTGAAAGCCTTGGGTCTATGGGAGAAACGTCACGCACAAGCCATGTCGCTTTCTGGAGGAATGAAACGTCGCTTGATGATTGCACGGGGCTTAATTCATGAACCTAAGCTTTTGATTTTAGATGAGCCTACCGCAGGCGTTGATATTGAATTAAGGCGTTCTATGTGGGAATTTATCCGAGAAATTAATAAACAAGGAACCACCATCATTCTTACAACCCATTATTTAGAAGAGGCGGAAAATCTCTGTAAAAATATTGCTATTATTGACGCGGGTGAAATCGTCGCGCACACCGCTATGCGGACGTTACTAGATAAGTTACACATGGAAACTTTCATCCTATATCTTAAAGAGCCTTTGTATGAGAACCCTGCGCTAGCTGGTTTTTGCAGTTGCTTACATGACCCAACGACTTTATATGTTGAAATCCATAAAAATCAATCTGTTAATGACCTTTACGCTGAGCTATCACAACAAGGAATTGATGTATTAAGCATGCGTAATAAGACTAATCGCCTGGAGGAGTTATTTTTGAATTTAGTCAACCAGGAGATGCCTGTTCCATGAATTATTCACTTTATAAAACAGCGTATCTGACCATCGCCAGAAAAGAAATTATCCGAATTTTACGCATATGGACGCAAACTTTTCTGCCGCCTATCATCACAACCATGCTTTATTTTATTATATTTGGCAGCCTTATTGGCTCTCAAGTTCGTAAAGTTGATGGTTTTGCATACATGCAATTTATTACGCCAGGCTTGATCATGATGACGGTCATTACGAATTCGTTTTCAAATGTAGCTTCTTCTTTTTTTACCAATAAATATCAGCGGAGCATCGAGGAAATGTTAGTTGCACCCGTCCCAAGCCTTGTTTTGGTACTAGGCTTTATTTCCGGTGGTGTATTCCGTGGATTAGGGATAGGCTTAATTGTAACCACGCTGGCTTCTTTCTTTGCGCACTTAAGTATTCATAATTATATACTTATGATTAGTGTTGTTCTTTTATCCTCGATACTTTTTTCTTTGCTGGGTTTAATCAATGGCATTTACGCAAGGAAATTTGATGATGTTATGATAGTACCTACATTTATCTTAACGCCTTTGACTTATTTGGGTGGTGTCTTTTATTCCGTTAATCTTTTGCCATCGTTTTGGCAGCATCTGTCTAAATTCAACCCCATTCTTTACATGGTAAATGCCTTCCGTGACGGCATGCTCGGCATTAGTGACGTTAATATTTATGTGGCATTTAGTTTTATCCTTGGGATAACGCTGTCAGCGTTAGCGACAGCGTGGTATTTGTTAGCTCAAGGTAGAGGTATTCGAACTTAGTAGGGTAAAATATATGCAATTTCCTCAAGTACGTTTAAGGCGTTTACGGCAAAGTAATAATTTTCGTCGATTAGTGCGAGATGTAGAGCTTTCACCTGGTGACTTTATTCTCCCCCTATTTATTAAGGAAGGTAAAGACATCAAAAACCCTATTAGTTCAATGCCAGGACATTATCAGCTATCTTTGGATCACTTGGCTGATGAGATTCATGATGTTGTAGCACTGAATATTCCTGCTGTCATATTATTCGGTATTCCTAAAGATAAAGATGCCTCTGGTGCTGTTTCCTGTCAGCCTTCGGGTATCATTCAGCAAGCTATTAAGCTGATTAAAGATATTGCCCCGGAGCTGTTGGTGATAACCGATAACTGTTTTTGTGAATATACACTCCATGGCCATTGCGGCATTATTAATCAAAAAGGTGAAGTAGACAATGATGCAACCCTAACCCTATTGGGGCAGCAGGCAATTGCTTTCGCAGAAGCCGGTGCAGATATGTTAGCACCCAGTGGCATGATGGATGGTATGATTAAAACCATGCGCATAGCACTGGATGAGAATGGCTTTAGGAACATGCCCATCATGAGCTATGCAGTAAAATATTGTTCTGCTTTTTATGGTGCTTTTCGTGAAGCAGCAGAGTCAACACCGCAATTTGGCAGCCGTCATGGCTACCAAATGGACCCAGCGCGCTCGAAAGAGGCTTTAGGTGAAGCAAGTCAGGATATAGCAGAAGGAGCCGATATTATTATGGTAAAGCCTGCACAAAGCTATTTAGACATCATTTATCAGATAAAACAACGCGCTCCAGAAGTTCCTTTGGCGGCTTACCAAGTCAGTGGGGAATACGCTATGATTAAAGCGGCTCATGAAAAAGGCTGGTTAGATGAAAAACAGACGGCTATAGAGTCATTACTTGCCATTAAACGAGCTGGTGCTGACTGTATTATTAATTATTTTGCTAAGGATGTGATCAAATGGATGCAATAACAAGGTGCTTATATTTGATGCGCCATGGCAAAACAGAGCAACCAAAAGCAGCAAAAAATGATTTTGCTAGAGTTTTGTTAGATGAAGGTAGAGTTCAAAATCGCCAAGTTGCAGACGAACTTAAGCAGTACGTCATTAAGCCAGACTTGATGATCGCTAGTCCCGCAGCGAGGGCTAAAGAGACCTGTGAAATTATTGCACATGGTTTAGGGTATGATGAGACAGCTATCGAACATGAAAAAAATGTGTACAACGCCTCACTCAACACATTGTTAGATATTGTACAGCATATAGATGAAAAGCATCGCCATGTCTTTCTTGTAGGGCATAACCCGGGTATTACTTATTTAGCGAATGCCTTGGTTAATACCTCTATCAATGATTTTGCAACTAGCACTCTTTGTGCTCTACGGTTTGAGCTTTCCTCTTGGGTTGAGATGAGGGAAGGAGGTGGTAAGGTGCTATTTGAGTTAAGGCCTTAGGGGTTGTCGACAATTCATTTTCATGCTGCAGTTTGAATGAAACGGGCGAAAATGAAATGTCAGCAGACCCTACTAATCTTCTGATTTTTGAGCCTCTTTCCATATGTCACGAAGTTTA
The DNA here is from genome assembly GCA_965230455.1 of Gammaproteobacteria bacterium. GTDB lineage: Bacteria > Pseudomonadota > Gammaproteobacteria > CBDDKY01 > CBDDKY01 > CBDDKY01. The sequence continues at coordinate 681,719 of CBDDKY010000002.1, read as the reverse complement.
GGCAAATTAATTTCCCAAGTTAGGGCGGCAATGCGCGCGAAGAAAACAAGCATCACGCAAATGCTGGCATTAAAAAATGAATTAACACCTAAGTGATATAAGATGACAAATGCCCCAGAACCCATAATGGCTGCAATAGCGTAAAGTTCTCTATGCAAAATCATGGGGATTTCATCACATAAAATATCACGAATAACGCCACCGCCCACAGCGGTGATGCAGCCCATGATTGCAGCAATAGGTCCATAGTAGCCTTGTCCCATGGCTATTTTTGCACCAGCAATGGCAAAAATACCTAAACCGAGAGCATCAGCAATAAGTAGGGCTTTGCGTCGTACGTGTATATATTCCGCGATATAGAATCCAACAATACCTGTTAGAATAGAAACAATAATATAATTAATATCTTGTATCCAAAAAACAGGCGTATTGCCTAATAAAAGGTCACGGATAGTACCACCACCATTACCCACAGCAAAAGCAATGAGGGTAACACCACTGAGATCGAAACGTTTGCGTGAAGCTGTTAAAGCGCCGCTTAAAGCAAAAACAATGGTTCCAAGGATTTCAAAGGTATAAAACATAATCGTCTAAGGGTTTAGCAAAGTGGTATTGGGTAGCTTTCGAGCTGCCCAAAGCCCTAAAACAGCGAGAGCCATAGTAGCGAGCATGCCCATACTAAAGCCCTTAGTATAGGCCAATTGTGCTGAATGGTGTAGTGCTTTTATAAGGCCAGGAGAGAAATGTTTGGGGTAGCGTTGTATAGTTTGCTTGCGCTGTATTAAAGCAAGTAATTGCTCAGGTTTTAAGTGATGCTTTTGTACACTTAGCGGTAATTGTTTGCGTATATTAGTTAAGTAAATACTGGTTAAGGTTGAACCAACTAAAGCAACACCCAGAGAAGCCCCTAGTTGACGGGCGGCATTAGCTATTCCTGAAGCGCTTCCTCTGTATTGAGGAGGGGCAATAGATAAAGCAGTGGACATGCAGTTAGAGACAACCAGTGGTGCACTGATTCCAAACAAAATAATGCCAGGAAGCATATACACATAGTTTATCCATTGCGCAGAGATTGCCATCCAAAATGTACTGATAATGACCAAAATAATCCCCAGCAAAACAGGCCGACGGGCGCCATGCTTGTCTCTTATTGAGCCTGCCACATAAGCCATCAGAGGCATGGGTAGTAAAGCTGGCAGTAGCATAAGACCTGCATTTGTAGGAGAATTACCCATAGCAATTTGAAAAAAAATTCCCCAAAAGATGGTGGAAATAAAAACAGACTGCATAGTAATGAGTACTAAAATACTACTCGTAAAATAAGGTTGTTTAAATAAACTCAATGGAACTAAAGGCGAAAGTGCTTGACTTTCAACCCAAATAAAAAGACACAGCGCTAAAACTGCAAAAGCAAGTAAAGCCAGGGTTTCGAGAGAAAGCCAACCGATAACAGCTGACTGCATCAAGGCTAAGATAAAAGAAAAAAGGCCTAGCGCCTGCAGAATAAAACCAAGCCAATCTAATTTAAAGGGTTTTTGCTCATGAATAATGAGGGGAATAATCGGTATTGTTAGACTAAGACAAATAAGTGCCATGGGTAAATTAATCCAAAATACCCATCGCCAGCTTAGGTGTTCTGTTACAAAGCCCCCCAGTAGTGGCCCAATACTAAGAAAACAAGCGGCAATACCTACATAAATACCGATGGCCCTCCCTCGTTCTTGTTCAGGGAACGCATTGATGACAAGCACGCCTAAGGAAGGTATCATCAAAGCACCACCTAGACCTTGCAAAGCGCGACTGATGATAATCCAAGAAGGAGCTCCTGCCAAGGCGCAAGCGAGCGAAGCTAGAGTAAATATCCATAGTCCTGCCAAAAAAGTGCGGCGTTGTCCCAGCGCATCACCGAGCTTTCCACCCAAAATAATAAAAATGCTTAAGGTAACTAAATAGGCATTGATCATCCAATGAAGTGATGTTGAAGAAGCGTTTAAATCTTTTTGTATTTGAGGAAGGGCGATGGAAACGGCAGTTTGGTCCATAAAAACCATGGATAAAGCACCGGTTACAATAGCTAAAACCCACCATTTCCGGTACTTTTCAATGCTATGGAATTTAATCACGAAAGTTAGAAAATTGTAGCGGTATGGATAATTTTTGCTCTTTTACAAAAGCAATCGTTTCTTGTAAATCATCACGTTTTTTGCCCGTGACCCGAATTTTTTCACCTTGAATACTTGCTTGAACTTTAAGCTTACTGCCTTTGATTAATTTAACAATTTTTTTGGCGAGTTCTGTATCAATGCCTTGGATAACGCCAATGGTAAGACGTGCTTCACTCAGGTTGGTTTCTATTTCACCTATATCCATGGCAGTAACCTCAAGACCACGCTTGATAAATTTATTCTGCAGAATATCCAGCATTTGTTTAACTTGGAAGTCTGATTCGGAGCTAAGAAGAATATTAGTGTCTTTAAGTTCGTACTGTGCATTCACCCCTTTAAAATCAAAGCGTGTGCCAATTTCACGACTGGCTTGATCTACAGCATTGCGAGCTTCTTGAATATCTACTTCAGAGACGATGTCAAAAGAAGGCATTTTTTTCTCACTTTGTTCTCAGCAATTCCCGCTAGCTTTAAATAACCAAAAATATCAACAAGTTACAAGCAGTTTGGTAAATATTTTTCGCAATCATCTTGCGGGAATGGCTTCCTATTGGAAACGCGTTCTATTGGTTAGCACCGGCTCGAGCATCCTTGCTCGAGCGTGCGCCCTAAAAAAAGCAATGCTTTTTTTAGACGGGCTTACCCTGCGCGGAATCAATCCGCGCGGACGGCGATTCAAGGGGAGCGAGCGCGCGCTCCCCTTAAAAATCCCCACGCGATAGGTTGGCAATTCCCAGCGGGAATTACTGCTTTGTTCTATAAATAATACAGAGCCTATGATAACCTATCTACTATGGTACGTAAAATTATACATATTGATATGGATTGCTTTTATGCAGCCATAGAAATGCGTGATAACCCCGAGCTCCAAGGGCTCCCTATTGCAGTGGGTGGACAAGCCGATAAACGGGGGGTTTTGTCTACGTGTAATTATGAAGCACGCCAATATGGGCTGCACTCCGCGATGCCCACCTATTTAGCGCTCCGCCAATGCCCGAAGCTCATATTGTTACCTACAAATATGGAAAAATATCGTCAAGTCTCTCAGGATATTCGAGAAATTTTTTATCAATATACCGACTTAGTAGAGCCGCTTTCTCTAGATGAGGCTTATTTGGATGTTAGTGCCTGTACGGAGCATGCTGGAAGTGCTACATGGATTGCTGAAGCTATTCGAGCGCGTATCTGGGAACAACTGCACTTAGCTGCCTCAGCAGGTGTAGCGCCCAATAAGTTTTTAGCTAAAGTAGCCAGTGATTGGAAGAAGCCTAACGGACAATTCGTTATTCCACCTGAAGCCGTCGCCCCTTTTATAAAAGAATTGCCTGTGAAAAAAATCCACGGCGTTGGGCCTGTGACAGCCGAAAAATTAAAGCGCATAGGGATCGAAAGCTGTGAACAACTGCAAAAGCATGGCCTTCAGCGCTTAAAAGAGCAGTTTGGATGTTTTGGTGAAAAATTATACGCTTATGCTCGAGGAGAGGATGAGCGTCCTGTAAAAACTCAACGACTCTCTAAATCTTTGAGCGTTGAAAGAACTTTTGCTGAAGATTTAAAAGATTTTTCCCTTTGTTTAAATGAAATGATGACGTTGTTTAACAAGCTTACAACGCGGTTAGCCCAGAAAGCTGGACAACGAAAAATCCGAGGGGTATTTGTAAAAGTAAAGTTTAGTAATTTTGAGCAAACAACAGCGGAGCAAATGCATATCAGTCTTCAATTGGATGTATTTTCTTCCTTGCTCAAAGAAGCCTGGGAACGACAAAAACAAGCTGTGCGTTTGATAGGAATTGGGGTTCGTTTCGGCGAGAAAGAAGAAGCTTCATTCCAGTTGCCTTTTAGCTTTGAGTGAACTTAGCATTTATCAACAACCCTGGCAAGCATTGCCAGCCATTCCCGCTAGCCTGAAAATCCCCAAGCGATAGGGTGGCAATTCCCAGCGGGAATTTTACTGAAGCATTGCAAACCTTGTAGAAAAAGGGCAGTATGCTAGCTATACTTCAGGTTCTGTAAAGGGGAGGATAATATGTCAGGACAAAAAACAAGAGGTTTAGCCGGCGTTGTTGCAGGACAAACAGCCATCTCAACCGTGGGCAAGTCAGGTAAAGGTTTAACTTACCGAGGCTATGCTATTGAGGATTTAGCTGAGCATGCTGGTTTTGAAGAAGTAGCCTATTTGCTGATTTATGGAAAACTGCCTAATACCATGGCGCTTGCTAACTATCGCTCTAAGCTGCAGACGTTGCGCCAGCTCCCTGGGGAAATCAAAAACATGCTGGAAAGCATTCCAAGCAGTGCCCATCCCATGGATGTGCTTCGCTGCGCTTGCTCTTTGTTAGGCACCTTGGAGCCCGATGAAACCTCCGCATCGCAATATGAAATTGCAGACAGATTAATCAGTTTTTTCCCATCAGCCTTAATTTATTGGCATCATTACAACCGTACCGGAAAACGCATTGATACACACACCGATGCTTTGGATTTAGCAACGCATTTTTTGACATTGTTGCATGGCAAACCACCTTCAGAGCTTTATCGACGGGCTGTAGATGTTTCTTTGATTCTTTATGCTGAACATGAATTTAATGCTTCCACATTCGCAGCACGCGTCACAGCAGCAACTCGTTCAGACTTTTATTCAACCATTACAGCAGCCATTGGTACGCTGAGAGGCCCATTGCATGGGGGGGCCAATGAAGAGGCCATGGCTTTAATTGAGTGCTTTGATACGCCTGATGAGGCAGAGAAGGGTCTCAAAGCAATGCTTGCAGAAAAAGCTTTAATTATGGGATTTGGACACCGTGTATACACCGACTCTGATCCGCGTTCTGTTATTATTAAAGCCTGGTCAAAAAAGCTGGCTGAATCCGAAGGCAATGAACGTCTTTATAGAGTTTCTGAGCGTATCGAGTCTGTTATGTGGGAAGAAAAGAAGCTTTTCCCTAATTTAGATTTCTATAGTGCTTCAGCTTATCACCTCTGCGGTGTGCCTACAGCCATGTTTACCCCTTTATTTGTTTTCTCCCGCGTTGCCGGTTGGGCTGCTCATGTGATAGAGCAACGTGCAAATAATAAATTGATTCGCCCCAATGCAGAATATATAGGTCCTGAACCGCGGGCATTTGTAATGATAGAAAGCCGTTAATCCTAAATTCCGCCGTTGAAATCATCGCGAGGCTGACTAAATCCTTTAGATTCGGTGAGTTAGGCGGCCGCAGTAGATTTCAAAGTGACGTCCTAGGATGCTTCAAAATCAAGCAGAGAACTCCCAGCTTCCACTAGGTCTCCCACCTTATAGTGAATGGCAATGACTTTACCATTCTTAGGTGCCTTAATATGATGCTCCATTTTCATGGCTTCTAAAACAAGAATGCAGTTTCCCTGCTGTATTTCATTTTCTGCCGCGTAATGAATAGCTGTAACTGTTCCTGTCATGGGTGCTTTTAGAGATGCACCTTCTGCACTAGTGCCGTAAGGTGCGACTACATGACGAACAGGCGTTAGTAAAAAATAGTCTTCTTGATAGTTTATCCATAGGCTCTGTTCCTCAGTCAGAATAGTAACCTTATGTTGTTGGCCTTCAATGTTCAGCATAGCCTCTGTATCTTTTTTCATAAAATTCTCTTTTATGAAAAAGTGGTTACCCTGATAACTTAATGTAAATCCCGAAGAGTTGTGTGTTTTCGATAGTTCAACCTCAATGAGGTTTTGCTCATTGTTGAATTTAAAAAGACGCTTGCTTGCAAGCCCTAATCGCCAACAGGGCGAGGAAAACCAAGGTGATAGCGGGTTGAGGTTTTTTTGCAATTCGTAGAGGCAAGCACCAGCAAGCACCGGAGGTGGAAGGACCTTAGGCTGATTTTTTTCTGGCAGGCTCGGTAGCCAATGCGTATGGTAATTGCCCTCTAGAAAAGCCTTTTCTTTGAGCAGATGTATTAAGAAGGGGATATTAGTTTTAACGCCTAATAGCTCACATCGCGCTAATGCACGTGTAAGACGTTTGGTAGCTTCTAGCCGAGTCTCACCCCAAGCAATTATTTTAGCGAGCATAGGATCATAGTAAATCGTAATCTCATCTCCCTCCAGTAAACCGCTGTCTACTCTGAGGTGCTTCTCAGCAGCAGGCCATTGTAAATGGAAAATTTTACCGGTAGCGGGTAAAAAGTTGAAGCTCGGATCTTCGGCATAGATACGAGCTTCGATAGCGTGGCCTTGAGACCTTATCTTTGCTTGTGAGCAAGGGAGAGGAGCACCTGAAGCGACTTGGATTTGCCAAGCGACTAAATCTTGCCCTGTGATGAATTCTGTAACAGGATGTTCTACTTGTAGCCTCGTATTCATTTCCATGAAAAAAAACTCTCCAGACTCATCTAATAGAAATTCAACAGTCCCAGCTCCTTGATAATCAATGGCGCGCGCAACATCAATAGCGGTTTTGCCTAATCTCGCTCGTAGCGCATCAGACAATGAGGGTGCTTGTGCTTCTTCAATAATTTTTTGGTGACGACGTTGAATAGAACAGTCACGTTCAAATAGGTGTACACAATTACCATGGCTATCAGAAAAAATCTGAACTTCGATATGGCGGGCATTGGATAAAAATTTTTCCAACAGTAACGTTGAATTAGCAAAACTTGCTTTCGCTTCTCGCTGTGCCGTATAGAGTGCTGCTTGCAGCTCTTGTGCATTTTCCACACGATGCATACCTTTTCCACCGCCCCCCATAACGGGTTTAATCAAAAGGGGGAAACCTATTTCTTGTGCTTTTTTAGCGAGATGCTTTATGTGTTGAGAAGAGCCATGATAACCCGGTAAAATAGGGATATTATGCTTAGACATAATGTGTTTGGAAGTGCTCTTACAGGCCATTTGTTCAATATTTTTAGCGGAAGGGCCAATAAAAATAAAACCCGCTTTTTCACAGGCATAAGCAAAACTGGCATTTTCTGATAAAAACCCATATCCTGGGTGTATGGCATCAACCTTTGCTTCTTCTGCAATACACAGTAGTTTCTCTTGATTGAGATAACTATCTATAGCCGGCGAGGGCCCTAAATGGTAGGCTTCATCAGCTTGTTTGACGTGCAATGCTGTTTCATCGGCATCAGAGTAAACAGCAACAGCGCTAATTGCTAGCTGTTGCAACGTCTTGATAATTCGGCAAGCAATCTCACCACGATTGGCCACTAAAACTTTTTCAAAAAGTGCTGTCACGAGTTAATCCTGTTCTTGTATCCAATGAGGGGTCAGTTTTTCTAAAAAGGCCTTTAATCCTGCTTGTCCCTCCGGGGAGGTCCGCAGTTTTGCAATGCGAACAGCCATTTCGCCCAATAAATTTTCATTAATCGGCGCTGTGGTTATTTCTTGCACAAGTGTTTTGGCGGCGTGCATAGCATTGGGGCTGTTAAGAAGCAATTGATTAACCATTTCTTCACATCGCTCCTCAAGCCCATCACCCGTTGCAAGTTCATGTATCAATCCCATTTGCAACGCTTTTTCAGCAGAAAAAGGTTCAGCTGTTAGGAAATAACGATTAGTTTGACGAACGCCTATAGCGGCCAGAACAAAAGGGCTAATAACAGCAGGAATTAAACCCAATTTAACTTCAGAAAAACAAAAGCTAGCGGTATCTATGCTTATGGCCAAATCACAGCAAGCAATTAATCCAATTCCGCCCCCAAAGGCTGAACCCTGTATTTTAGCGAGCGTCACTTGAGGAAGTTGTTTTAAGGTGAGAAGCAGATTAGCCAATGCTTCAGCATCTTTAAGATTTTCATCGGCTGTGTAGTTTATCATTCGTTTCATCCAATGCAGATCAGCACCCGCTGAAAAACTTTTCCCTTTGGCACTTAATACTAATACTTGACATGAGGCATCTCTTTTAACCTCCTGTAAAGTATCAGTTAATTCTGCAATTAATTTTTCATCAAAGGCATTGTGCTTGTGCGGCCTATCCAATGTGACTTCTATTACTTTGGGCTGCTTTCTTTCTATAGTTAAGTAAGTCATGCTTTTTCCTACATTCTAAAAATGCCAAACGTCGTTGGGAAAATAGGGGAGTGAAGTGCTGCACTAAGGCCTAAAGCAAGCACTTGACGAGTATCTTTGGGATCGATGATACCATCATCCCAAAGACGGGCACTGGCGTAATAGGGAGAACCTTCCGTCTCGTATTTTTCACGTATAGTGGTTTTAAGTGAGTCTAATGCTTTTGTGTTGATGGATTTATCTTGTTTTTTGAGTTTTTCTGTCGTTACTTCTGCCATCACATTAGCGGCTTGCTCACCACCCATAACGGAAATGCGCGCATTAGGCCACATCCACAGAAAGCGAGGGTCATAAGCTCGCCCACACATACCATAATTTCCAGCACCAAAACTACCGCCAATAATAACGGTTAGTTTGGGAACTTCAGCGCAAGCAACGGCTGTGACCAGTTTTGCACCATTTTTTGCAATACCTTCTCTTTCGTATTTTGCGCCTACCATAAAACCGGTGATATTTTGCAAAAAGATTAAAGGGATTTTGCGTTGGCAACAGAGCTGAATAAAATGATTGCCTTTGAGCGCAGAGTCAGAAAATAAAACGCCATTGTTAGCCAAAACCCCAACTTGATAGCCATGAATATGCGCAAAACCACAAACTAATGTTTTACCATAATAAGCCTTAAACTCATCCAACTCAGAGCTATCCACAATCCGGGCAATAATTTCTCGAACATCATATTGCTGGCGAGGACTACTGGGAATAATGCCATAAATATCTTCAATAGGATATTTCGGTGGTTGTGGTGGCTGTGCAGGGTTAGGGGCTGAAGGGCGATTTAGTTGAGAAATAGCCTTTCGTGCAAAGATTAGAGCTTGCTCATCATTATCAGCAAGATAATCGCAGACGCCTGAGAGCGTACAGTGCACATCCGCTCCCCCTAATTCTTCGGCTGAAATAACTTCACCCGTTGCAGCTTTCACCAAGGGGGGGCCGGCTAAAAAGATAGTGCCTTGGTTTTTTACGATAATGCTTATATCCGCCATGGCAGGCACATAAGCACCTCCTGCAGTGCAAGAACCCATAACAACGCCAATTTGTGGAATATTTTGACTGGACATTTTGGCCTGATTAAAAAAGATACGGCCAAAATGTTGTTCATCAGGAAATACATCAGCTTGCATTGGTAAATAGGCGCCACCAGAATCTACAAGATAAAGGCACGGCAAATGATTTTGTTCGGCAATGCGTTGTGCGCGTAAATGTTTCTTTACGGTAATGGGATAATAAGTTCCACCTTTAACGGTAGCGTCATTGGCGACAATCACGCAGAGCGTATTTGCTACTTGCCCCATTCCAGTGATTAAACCAGCAGCAGGAATTGTTTCATCCGGGTAGAGTTCATAGCCTGCAAATTGAGAAAATTCGAGAAAAGCAGAGGCAGGGTCCAATAGTTGTTCAATGCGTTGGCGCACAAGCAATTTATTTCTACTTTGATGGCGTTGTCGAGCTTTATCTGAACCGCCTTTTGAAATAACTTTTAGTTTGCTGTTTAATACATCCAGCAATCCCTGCATCGTTGTTTGATTGTCTTGAAATTCTTTTTGGTTTCTATCCACAGTAGTGCCTATGCTTGGCATTTATTTTGTCCTCATGTAACTATAGTCCCCGCAGTTGAAACCTCGGGTTTTAGCTGTCTGTCTGCCAGCCATCTTTGAACAATTTTTACTGAAAAAACTTGTCATTTAGAATAGCTAAAATCCTCGTTTTTTCAGTAAAAATTGTCCAAATCTGACTAACATCCAGGCGCTAAAATATAAAACTTATGTTATCACATTAACAAATAATTTCCCGAACTTTCAACTGCGGGGACTATATTCACCAATATCTCTCATAAAACAAAAATATCCTTATAACGTTTCAATAGCCATCGCTGTTGCTTCGCCGCCGCCGATACAAAGTGCTGCAATACCTCGTTTCTTTTTGTGGTGCTTTAAGCTATGGATCAGTGTAGTGAGAATTCGAGCGCCTGAGGCACCGATAGGATGCCCTAAGGCGCAAGCCCCACCATGAACGTTCAGTTGCGAGGCTGAAAGATTCAAGCGTTGCATTGCGGCCAATGCAACTACAGCAAAGGCTTCATTAATCTCAAAAAAATCAACATCTTTTGCTTTCCAGTTAATGTGCCGCATGAGTTTCTCAATGGCGTAAATAGGAGCCGTTGTAAAGTCTTTAGGTTCTTGTGAATAGGTTGTATGTGCCACAATCCGCGCCAAGGGCATTAACCTTTTTTCACGGGCTTTCGAGGCGCGCATAAGTACTAACGTTGAAGCACCATCTGCAATTCCGCTGGCATTGGCAGCTGTAACAGTGCCGTGAGGATCAAAAACAGGTTTCAAATGGGGGATTTTTTCAATATGTGCCCGTTGCAGCAGTTCGTCTGCCATTATTTCTATTGTTTCTTTTTTATTCACAACAGTAATGGGGGCAATTTCAGTTGTAAAAAGACCTTCTCGTGTGGCTTGTTGGGCTCGCTTTAAAGATGTAATGGCAAATTCATCTTGCAGTTCTCGGCTTAGCCCAAAAGCTTTGGCCGTGTCTTCTGCAAAAGAGCCCATTAAGCGGCCTTTTTCATAAGCATCCTCAAGGCCATCTAAAAAAAGGTGGTCTATCAGTTGATGATGACCGATACGATAGCCTTCTCGCGCTTTAGGCAATAAATAAGGGGCTTGTGTCATGCTTTCCATACCACCAGCAATAGCTATGTCAATGCTGTTCGCACAGATTAGATCGTGAGCGAGCATAACAGCCTTCATGCCGGAACCGCACATTTTATTAATGGTGGTGCAAGATGTATGCAAAGCCAAATGAGCCGACAATGCCGCTTGGCGAGCAGGGGCTTGTCCTTGTCCGGCAGATAGTACACAGCCTAGGATGACTTCATCTATTTCGTTAGCCTTTAGCTGGCTTTTTTGCAAAGCTGCGGCAATGGCAGTACCCCCTAATTCAGGAGCGCTTAAGGATTTTAGGTTGCCCTGGAAACAGCCGTGGGGCGTTCGAGTGGCAGCGGTAATAACAACAGGATCTTGCATAAAATTAGCTCATAGTGTTTCGTTGAATAGCTCTCGTCCAATGAGCATGCGGCGAATTTCTGAAGTGCCGGCGCCAATCTCGTAGAGTTTCGCATCCCTTAAGAGGCGCTCAGCAGGGTACTCTTTTACATAACCGTTTCCCCCAAGGCATTGAATAGCTTCAAGGGCTATTTGTGTGGCAGTTTCCGAGGCAAATAAGATGGCAGCAGCAGCATCTTTACGAGAAGTTTCAGCTCGGTCACATGCAGAAGCTACAGCGTATACATAAGCGCGACAGGCATTCATTCGAGTATACATATCGGCAAGTTTGCCTTGCATTAATTGAAACTCACCGATAGGTTGGTTAAATTGTTTTCGCTCGTGAATATAGGGAAGCACAATATCCATACAGTTCTGCATAATGCCTAATGGGCCTGCAGCCAAAATCACTCGTTCATAATCTAAACCACTCATGAGTACTTGTGCGCCTTGATTAAGCTCACCTAGAATGTTTTCCACGGGAACTAAACAGTCTTGAAAAACAAGCTCGCAGGTATCAGAGCCTCTCATACCAAGTTTATCTAATTTTTGTGCAGCAAAAAATCCAGGAAAGTCTTTCTCGACAATGAATGCTGTAATACCGTGAGAGCCTGCATCTTGTCGGGTCTTTGCATAAACGATGAGGGTATCGGCATCGCAACCATTCGTAATCCACATCTTCGTACCGTTTAAAAGAAAGTGTTCACCTTTTGGCTTGGCATGCAAGCTCATGCTGATGACATCTGAGCCTGCATTAGGCTCACTCATGGCTAATGCACCCAAATGTTCTCCGGCGATGAGAGGAGGTAAGTAGCGTTTTTTTTGCATAGATGAAGCATTGCGATTAAGTTGATTAATACACAAATTAGAATGTGCCGCATAGCTCAGGCCTACACTGGCCGAGGCTCGACTAATGGCCTCCATGGCTAAGACATGAGCAAGATAGCCCATATTTGCACCGCCATAGGTTTCTTCTGCGGTGATACCCAATAAACCAAGCTCTCCCAATTTTGACCAGAGGTGGCGGGGGAATTCATTAGAAGCATCGATACTAGCTGCAAGCGGTGCTATGTGCTGTTGAGAAAATTGATGGACGGTATCTTGTAGTAATTGAAGGGTACTATCTAAGCCAAAATTCATGCCAACATATCCTTATTGCGTAGAACTCAGTTCAGTCTAGCAAAGATACCCCGTTAAGCGCTAAAAAGCAAAACCTGCAATCAACTGAATGGTATTTTAGGAAGTTCTAATGAACAATGGGAGCTTGTTTATTTTCTAAATCAAGAGGATGGGGGGCATTTTGCTCCTTAGCTTGCCTTAGTCTATCTGACCCTTACTGATCCCCTCATTTATGTTTAAGGATTAAACAACGCGGAATAAATAAATTTGACATAAGCGGTTGATTTTATTGATAAAGAAGATCATCATACCGGTTGCTAAAAACCACCTACAAAGAGGTACGTATGATGATCAAGTCCATAGTAACGAAAAATCTGGCAGAAGTTAAGGGTTTTATTGATAGCCAATTTGAGATGCAACTACACAGCAAGCAACGGCTCTCGCTGGGCAATGCGGTCATCGGCACGCTAGCAAGCGGCACGTTAATGGTCAGCCAAATGGGTGTGGGGCTGGCTAAAGTTAATGGCCTACTTCCCAAGCACGCCAAAAAACAAGTCGATAGACTATTATCCAATGAGCATATTAACAGCCAGCACTGCCAGGCCACGTTAGCAAAGTTATTGATTGGCGCCCGACAGCAAATCATTGTTGCCATGGACTGGACCGTATTTGCTAGAGATAAACAAATGACACTCACGTTTCGTTTAATAACCAAGCATGGCCGAGCAACGCCATTGCTTTGGCAAACCGTTAGCACCGATAATCTAAAGGGTAAAAAGACAAGTTATGTGTTTGCTTTGTTTGATAAGTTACGCCGCCTTGTTCCAGCGACGACCGAGGTTATTGTTTTAGCTGATAGAGAATTTGGCACATTAAATAACATGAAGAAATTAAAAGAAAGGCTCAATTTTGACTATATTTTAAGGATAAAACGCAACTTTACGGTGACAGACTCCAAAAAAGAAATAAAAAAATTAGCGTATCAGTGGCTTAATCAACAGGAGGCAACGTGCGTTGAAAGCGGTTATATCACCGTACAAGACTACCCGGTTGAAAAGATAGTTATTGCTAAAGAGCCAAAAATGAAAGACATTTGGTGTCTAGTTTGCAGTAAAAAAAATATCGCGACCCAAACGATTTTAACGTATTACGGAAAACGTTGGGGAACAGAAACCAGTTATCGTGATGAAAAAGATTTACAGTTTGGCATGGGATTAAAAAAGTCTCGCATAAAAAGTATTGAGCGCCGTGACAGACTGCTATTAATTAGTGCGATTGCTATCATTTTTTTGACGCTGTTAGGTGCTGCCAGTGAAGCTGTTGGCTTTGACCGATACATTAAAGCCAACACGCTAAAATGCCGAACTCATTCCCTTTTTACGCAAGGCAGAGTCGTCCTAGAGCTGCTACCCAATTTAGCCAAGCGCTGGAAAATCCCCATTATCCGAGCGTTCTTGGAACTCGTGAAAGGCATCAAATCGATTACTAGTGTTCAATACGTTATCTAAAATAATGGTATGGACTCGCCCCACTTATAACCATACACTCTATGGTTGACGGCATCTAGGTGCCAAAATAGTCAATATTACTTGATAAGTAGGAGAGTCCAATATGAATACTAACGTATTAGCTATAGATATAGCAAAAAATGTGTTTCAACTTTGCAGCGCTGACAAGCAAGGTAATCTGCTAAAAGAAAAAAAAGTAACCCGAGTTAAGCTATTGGAAGATATTGAAAGTTTACAACCAGAATGCATTGTCATGGAAGCCTGTGGCAGTGCGAATTATTGGGCGCGTGAACTATCGTGTCGGGGCTTCACTGTCAAGTTAATTGCTCCTCAATATGTGAAACCTTTCGTAAAAGGTAATAAAAATGACAAGCAAGATGCTAGAGCTATTGTTGAAGCAGCGCAACGCCCAACGATGAATTTTGTATCACCCAAAACGCTTGAGCAACAAGATATGCAAAGTCTATTACGTATTCGCGAAGGCCATGTTGAAATGCGTACGAAGACGTGTAACCAAATGAGAGGTCTACTTGCTGAATATGGAATTATAATACCGCAAGGTGTACATAAACTAAGAGCCGTGTTGCCCAGTATTTTTGATAAAGAAAAAGACAATGGATTAACATTTCAAATGAAGGAGTGGATTGAGATGCAATATAATACGCTGCTTGTATTCGATGAAAATATTGATAGATGTGATATTGATATTGCTCGGATGGCCAAGTCAAATGAAACATGCCAGCGTCTCATGAAAATAGAGGGTGTTGGTAGAATTAGCGCTGTTGCTGTTATTGCGGCTATTGGCAATGGTAGTGCGTTTAAAAATGGCCGGCACCTTTCTGCCTTTTTGGGATTAGTCCCAAGACAGCATTCTAGTGGTAATAAAGATAGACTGCTTGGAATTAGCAAACGTGGTGACAAGTATATTCGTACATTATTAATACATGGAGGTCGTTCTGTCGTTAGCCGTATCGGTAATAAAGAGGATGCACGTAGTTTATGGATTAAACGCATCAAAGATGAGCGTGGTCACAATAAAGCATCCGTAGCGGTTGCTAACAAAAATGCGCGAATTATATTGGCAATGCTAAAAAGTGGCGAAACCTATCGCCAGGTAGCTTAAGTAAACTAAAAAGATTTTAACAATCAGGAGTTGCGAAGATAATCATGTGATGAGAAATAGGTAAGACCATCGTTTGAGAGCCTTGCTCCCCTCAGGGATAACCCTTGAGTTAATCCGATAAAATGATTAGGCACAAACGAGCGCATATCCATCAGGGCACGAAGTAATAGGCTTCACAAAGATGCCGGATACATGAGCGCAGCTTACGACCTAAAAATTTATCATGTTTTATCTTTACAAACGGGGCGAGTCCATACATGAGGGGATTCTTAAGTATCTGACCATAGATAAAGACCTGCTTCTGTTTTTATCCAGGAAAAATCGGTTCTGAAAGGCACAGAAGCCAGCGTTGATACTGGGTAAGTCGTCTCAAGCTGAGCTTTAGCTTGTTTTATTGCCTCTTGAAATGCCCAGTCAGCCTGTTCTTGCCGAAGAGAAGCATAACTTGAGGCATTCATGGATAACAATAAAACTATCACTAAATTGATTTTTAAGGCATTCTTATATTTCATGATGTCACGCATCTAGAGTAGTTAATACACACGCTTTGGTTAATTTTAGCACAGTTTTTCCCCGCAGCAAGCTACATCAACTAATCCTTGTCTCTTAACGGCGAGGAAAAGAAGAGTTTGATAATCGACGGATAAACAGGCAATTTTTTTCTGTCTTTTTTATGAAGGCATATTACCCAATAGGGTGAATAAAAATATAGGAAAAAATCCTTTAGCATCGGTAAGTTAGGCGACCGCAGTCGATTTCAACGGCGGCATTTAGGATAATTGGACTAGAATAACGTAAATGCGTTATGCTGCTCCCATGACATCTTCAACCACTGAGAGGTATTGGATATGGCAAAATCGCTACAATACACACACTATTGGAGTCACACTCTAGCAGAATATCAGGCTATGTTTAATTTGTTGGACCTGAAACCTTGTGCAAGCATTCTCCACTATAGAGCAGGCTCTAGCTCATTGGCAGCCGAGCTTGCAGCAAGCCAGCACGCTGTAACCGCCGTTGATCCTTTCTATGTCAATTCCTATACCGAGCTAAAAGAGAAAAGCCTGCGACATTTTAAATTGGCAATGGAAGA
Organism: Gammaproteobacteria bacterium; assembly: GCA_965230455.1. Taxonomy (GTDB): domain Bacteria; phylum Pseudomonadota; class Gammaproteobacteria; order CBDDKY01; family CBDDKY01; genus CBDDKY01. Next base: position 665,616 of record CBDDKY010000002.1, on the reverse strand, counting down.
AATAGCATGTTTCAAAGACCAGTTTTCCTGGCGTTTTTTTGAGAACTATCAGGCCTTAGAGGAGGCTTGGCAAAAGGCCTTGGAACTTTTCTTCGCTGATTTTGAAGAAGGTCAGCAAGTAGGGCGTTATATAGCAGCCGAACCTCTCGCTTTGCCATTTGAAACTGGGCAATTTGATATTGCGCTTTCTAGCTATTCACTGTTTAATCTTTCAGCTGAGCCTAAAGCGAGCAAAGAATTTCTGTTGCAACCTATTAAAGCACTCTGTCGAGTTGCTAGAGAAGTACGCATTTTTCCACTTTTGGATGCACGCGGGGAGATTTCTCCTTTGTTAGGCCCTGTTATATCGCAGTTGCAACAAGAAAATTATAGCATTGAACTCAAACAAGTCTCTTTTGACTTTCAACCTGGGGGAAATGCGATGATGTGCGTGTCCGCTCAAGCGTGTGTAATCCACAACTAAAGGCTGTTTCATGTTATATAATTTTTTTCGCCCCTTCGTATTTCGATTAGAAGCAGAAAAATCCCATGCCTTCAGCCTTAACGTGCTAGACAAGCTAGATGCCATGCGGTTGTTGACACCCTTGGCCCCTAACGTTCATTCTAAACCTGTAACCCTCATGGGCCTAACTTTTCCCAATCCGGTAGGTCTAGCGGCGGGCTTGGATAAAAATGCTGATCATATTAATGCGTTAAGTAAGTTAGGTTTTGGCTTTTTAGAAGTGGGAACTGTAACGCCTAGACCTCAGAACGGACACCCTAAGCCGCGCCTATTTCGTTTGCCTGAAGCACAAGCCATTATCAATCGCATGGGATTTAACAATAAAGGCGTTGCCTATCTTGTAGAACAGGTAAAAAGGGCCAAGTATCATGGTGTACTTGGCATCAATATTGGGAAAAATGCTCAAACACCTAACGAAAAGGCTGTTGACGACTATTTATTTTGTTACCAACAAGTTTTTCCCTATGCAAGTTATATTGTCATCAATATATCCTCACCCAATACAGCAAACCTGCGTGACCTACAGATACAAACTCACTTAATAGCTTTGTTGGATGCGTTAAAAACCCAACAACAACGCTTATCGGCGTTACATGGTCATTATGTGCCTTTAGTGATAAAAGTAGCGCCAGATTTATCTAAAGAAGAAGTACAAGACTTAGGTTCAACTTTATTAAAATACGAGATCGATGGCGTTATAGCAACTAATACCAGCAATAGCCGCCAAGGTGTAGAATCTTCTCCATTGGCTAATAAGCCGGGTGGGTTAAGCGGAAAGCCCATTGCGGCTAAAAGCACAGAAACTGTTGCCTGGCTCTTCGAAGTGCTGCAAGGTAAGTTGCCCATCATTGCGGTGGGGGGCATTGTTTCAGCGGAAGATGCGAAGGAGAAATTTTTAGCAGGCGCTCAATTGATTCAATTATATACTGGCTTAATTTATAAAGGCCCTCAACTAATTAGCGATGCAGTAAAAGCGGCCCCTATTGACTAGAAAATAGGCTTTTAGCAGCAATTCTTGCTGGGGATTGCCAACCTATCGCGTGGGGATTTTTAAGGGGAGCGGGCGCGCGCTCCCCTTGAATCGCCGTCCGCGCGGGCGTGTACCGCGCAGGGTAAGCCCGTCTAAAAAAAGCATTGCTTTTTTTAGGGCGCACGCTCGAGCAAGGATGCTCGAGCCGGTGCTAACCAATAGAACGCGTTTCCAACAGGAAGCCATTCCCGCAAGATGATTGCGAAAAATATTTACCTAATCACTTGCAACTTATTGATATTTATGGTTATTTAAGGCCAGCGGGAATTGCTGGGCATTTAGCAGCAATGCTTGCTGGGAGTTGCCAGCTAGCCCCCAAGGCAAAGGCGCTGGGGTTTCCCACGTAGGCGAAATCAAACCAGGAGATAATCTCACTCCTTTGCGACCGCGTTGTCGGTTGGACAAAAAGATGAATGGTCAACAGACCCTAATTCTTTATAACTGTTTTAAGTAAATAAGCAATCAACCCCATGATTCCGCAACCTCCGATGGCTACAGCAACATTAAATAGGCTGAGCACGCTTGCCCCCATAAGCCCTAATAGCATAATGGTTGAAAACAGCAATGTAAGAAAGCAAATGCTAAATTTTTCATGGGGCAGTTGTAGCAAATAGGGTTTTATGGCAAAACCTGCTCCAAATCCGTAAAGCAACATGGGCAAAATAAACGCAAAAACAGTTTCTTCTGAATTAATGGCTAAACTAATTAACACGCTGCTGGATGCAGCAATAAAGCAAATACCGAGAATAAGAATTTTTTCTTCACCGGTGCGCTCTATCAATATAGAGGCTAAAGGTAATGCGGTATGTAAGCCTGAGAAAATAATGAGAGTCGCAAGCCCCACATAAAAGGGAGGGAAGTTGAAGCTATTGATAAGTATTAGCGGAGAAGTGATTAGAAAAAGTACTAAGCCTGTTATGAAGAGCGTATAGCTTAGTAAAAAAAGTATTACTGTTGTAGGCCGTTTTAATTTCTTCTTAAGCGGGGTGGCTATTTGAGGGCTGCTAAGGGTCAAGCTGCTTAGCAATAGACCAAGAAAAGCTAAAAGATAAAAATTAGCTTTCCAGCCAAACCATTTGTAAGTGAAACCACCCAACAATAATGACATGAGCGCTGTAAAGGCGAAAATTAATGCATGACTATTTGGCGTATTTGTTTGTTCCTGCTGGGCGATGCTGAGATAGAAAAAAATGCCAGCCCCTAGTCCTTGGAGTCCCCGCGCAAGCACAAATAGGGGAAAAGTTAGAGGAAATGTGCACAAAAAATTACTCACAACAAAAATAATGCTAGCAATAAAGAGGCACCGGGTTGGTGTAACTATCCTAAAGGCTTGCTTAATGAACAGTAAGCTAATCAGCGCTCCCAGTAACCAGGCAAACAGTGTAGATAATGCATGGAGTTGGGTTGTTCGTATTAATAAACTTAGGTGTGGCAGGGCTGGCAAATAGAGGACAGCAGAAAGTAGGCCTAACAGGCTGAAAAGACTTAATAAGTGAGTACAAATTATAGACATAGTTATTCTTTATTTTAAGAGCACATTAGCAGATGTGTTAACAACACCGTAGGGTACATGACCTGTAGGCACATGCTTGCTCGTATTTTGGCAATGTTTTGCTTGATCATCAAAGTAAAAATCAGCGCCAAAAGCCTTTAGAAACTCTCCTTTATCCAGGCCACCTAGGAACAAGGCTTCATCAATTCGGATATCCCAGGCTCTCAGTGTACGTATAACGCGTTCATGCGCCGGTGCATTACGTGCAGTGACAAGTGCGGTACGAATAGGGCATTCTTCGATAGAAAACTGTTGTTGGATAACCTGTAATGCCTGCAAAACGCCCTTAAATGGACCCGGTGAAAGAGGAATATTAGCAGCCTGAGTCTCATTATTTTGAAAAGCTGAAAGACTTTGTTCCTGGTATACACGTTCAGCTTCATCTGAAAATAACACTGCATCACCATCAAAAGCGATCCTTAGCTCGCCATCGTGGGCATTGCCGCCCTCAAAATCACAAATAGTTGCTGCGGCACATTGATTTTCTAATGCTTGCTGGACATCCTCTGGATGCGCTGATAAAAAAAGATGAGCACCAAATGCAGCAACATAACGATAAGGGCTAACGCCATTGGTAAAAGCCGCTCGAGTGATATTAAGTTCATGAGCGTGGATACTGTTAAAGACCCTTAACCCTGTATCAGCACTATTTCTGGAAAGTAAAATAATTTCCACTAAGGGTTCTTGCGTATCTTTGTTTTGCAGTGCTAACAGTTTTCTGACGAGAGGAAAAGCAACACCTGGCTCTAAAATATCATTTTCCCGCTCACGCTGATAGCAGCCGTAAGCTTCGATACCATCTTGCTCATAAATACGATGACTTTCATCTAAATCAAATAAAGCCCGTGAGGAAATGCCAATAACCAGTTTGTTCGTGAAGTCTACACCCATATGATATAACTCAACATTTAATTTCTTGCCAGACACATAACTGTGGAAAATAAAGCCCCATGCGTGTTGGGCGCCTTTCCAATGATTCCATAGCCAGATAGTATGATTTCAATTGATCTTGATACAAGTGCGCTTGTTTTGCAAGAAAAGTAGAGAGATTCTCTGGTTGTTCTTGTGTGGTTTTGTAATCAACTATCCAACGAGTCCCTTCTGCATCAATAAAAGCCCTATCTAAAACAACAGTTTTTAGCTCATTTTCTGCTCGAAAGGTAATAGGGTATTCTGTCCAAGTGTATTGGTGTGAAGAGGAAAATATCCATTGAGCAATAGGGCAATGAGAAATTTTAAGGAAGATTTCCTCGAATTGTTCGGAGGCACTCTTCAATAAATGATTTTTAATTCCAGACGTTAGAAGCAAAACGTCCAGCGCTTTTTTATCTAAACCCACTTTGTGATGAGCAACATATTCCAGCATGCGGTGCATAGCCGTTCCAAAGGATTGCCAATAGCTATCTTCTGGTTCAGGATGGGGCTGTGGGCTTATTTTTGTCATTGCTGGTATCATATCGCCTGGTGGTTGCCATGAAGACGTCAATCGCATTATTTCAGTTGACATTGATTCGAGCGCTGTCGTTTTTATTGCTGAGGTTGCGGGAGGCAATTGAATATGAGGCCATAAAAGCCCCAACAGGCTACCTTTAGTCGGGGGAAGCGGAGAACCTTGCTCTTTTTCTTTGTAACCGGCTAATAAGTGAAGCTTTTTCTTTGCTCGGGTAACAGCGACGTAGAGCAGACGCTTTTCTTCTTGTTCATTAAATTGAGTATCTAGGTATTTTAAATAGGCATAGATGGGATCTTGTTCTTCGTCCTGATTAGCTCGGATGGGGGCAAGCGCAAAACGTGCTTGATTACTTATATACCAACGCAATAAATGAGAGTCTCGATTATTTTTGCTGCGGTATAGACCGGGTAAAATAATGTGATCAAACTCTAATCCTTTTGCTTTATGGATGGTCATAATTTGAACGGCTTGTTCCTTCGCAGAATAGGCACTGCTATAGCATTTCTGTAATTTATTTAAAAAAAGCGTAAAATCGCTGATATCATAGCCATAATCACATTGATCTAATAGCTCAAAAAATACTTTAGCATCTTCAAGGGCATCAATGTTTCTTACGCAAGCAGGCCCGCCTAGTTGTAACCAAACCTCTTCTACCCAGCGACTAATAGGCAATCGCTGTCGGCAGTGCCAAGCCTTTTCAAAAATAGGTACAAGCCGCCAGAGCCGTTGTCTGGCGTCGCTAGAAAGTTTATCTGTATAATATTTTGCTTGCAGCGCTTCCCAAATAAGTTCATCTTTTGAGAGATGGCTTAACTGTAATAAATCTTTTAGGGTAAACCCACACCAGGGAGCTCGTAAGACAGATAGCCAGGCTGTCCTATCTGTAAGGTTTAATAATGCGCGAGTTAATGCCAATAAGTCTTGAATGGTACTGGTTTGAAAAAGACTTTCAATTTCTGTCGCCTGGTAGTCAATGGAGGCCTTTCTGAGTGCAGGTAAAAGTGACTCTACGTGTGTGCGTGCTTGGACTAATATGGCAATTCGTGCTTTGGGCTCTTTTATTTGAATAGCTTTAATACAGTCTAACACATGAATACTTTCATCCTCTTCCTGATAAGGAAAAGGATAAACCTGTACATCTGTTTTTTTTATCATCAATTTTTTGGGGGAGGAAGCTTCAGCATAGCTAATTGCGCCAATCTCAGGATCATTTTCTGGAGCAAATATGTAGCGAAAACTCTCATTAAACCAGTGAATTAAGGAGGGCGAAGAACGGAAATTAGTGCTTAGCGTTAAAGGAGTTAAAGAAATTTGGTTAATGCCTTGGGATTTGACCTGTAAAAAAAGACTTACATCTGCTTGACGAAAACGATAAATAGATTGCATGGGATCACCAACAATGAACAGCGTTCTATCATCTTCAGGCTCCCAACCTAAAGTAAGACGCTTTAACAACTGAAACTGGGTAATGGAAGTATCTTGAAATTCATCCATTAGGATATGCTTGATGCTATAGTCTAAAGAAAGAGCTAAGTCAGTCGGGGTCTCTTCATCGCCTAAAGCCGTTAACGCAGCTCCAGCAACTTCGATAAAATCTACTTCTTGCTGTTGTTGAAAACACAGCGTAAGCTCTGCCGCCAAAACCGGTAATAACCTGATGAGTGCTGCTAAAATCTCCCACTGATTATCCGTATAAAAAGGAGGAGGAAGTTTAGTGAGCCTTATGAGAGCATGGCGCAGCGTTTCTTTACCAAAAAGTGAGCTAAGAAGCTCCTGCATAGCTTTTTTTGCAAGAGCCCACTGTGTTTTTTCTACACTACTTTCTGCTTGATCCTTAGCTGGAAAACCGCAACGCTTATCCACGCTTTTGCGCCAGCTATCCTGTTTTGTTAATAGCAAAGCAGCCATTCCCTGCCAAAGCGATAAGTTAGCTACAGAAAACTCAGGAAAGCAAGCCTGCGCTTTCCAAACGTTAAGGTTTGGGTTATTAGCGGGCGCATGTTCGCTTGCAAATAGTAGCAATGGAAAGATTTCCTCTCTCAGAGAAGAAGGCATATTGGACTCTAATGCACTTAATGTTTGTTTTGCTAGGCTTTCTAAGGTTTTCTCTAGATATTGACGTAATAAAGACTCGTCTTGCTTTTGCGTTAACAAAGGCAACCATTGATCTCTATGTGACAGCATATTTTTCAGCAAACTCAATGCATATTGATAATTATTATCCAAATGTAAAAGCAGTTGTGCGATGTCCTTACTCCAAGGTGTTTCTTGCTCAAGTTGGCTTAATAGGTTTAATGCTGCTTTTTCATAAAGAGTGAGATTGGGTTCTATATTAATCTCCATTTTTCCTGCAAAGCGGGACAATGTTGGCATGCGTTGCGTTAAATACTGGCAAAAGGCATCAATGGTTTTAATGCGCAGGCGGCTAGGATTTTCTAGTAAATTCCAACAACAAGCTTTAGCGCGGGCTAAGACATTCAATGCCAATTGATGTGTTTTTTGTTGGTGAGGCTCATCTTCTGCAAGCAAGGTGGGATTTTCTGCTGCGTGATTTAATGCATCTGTAATACGCTTTCTCATTTCAGCTGCTGCTTTTTTTGTAAAAGTAATAGCTAGAATTTCTTCAGGATTATCAACAGCTTCTCCTAATAAAGTTAAATAACGTTGTATGAGTAGCGAGGTTTTTCCTGAGCCGGCAGGCGCTTGCACAATAAAGGAATGCTTTGAAGAAAGAGCTTTTTGACGTTCTTTTGCATCTTTGAGCATTATGGCAAGCTCCTTTCATAAATCCTACATAATGAGGGGAATTTACAATATTGACAAACTTGCTTATTTTTGGGGCTTACTGAAGCCTCTCCACTCAAAAATTCGGTGGCTAATTTATTCAACGCTATTCGCCAAAAATTTTGCATATCAGCCCAGTTAGCAAAATATCCTTTCTCAATTTTTTCTAAGGGATAGCAGCCAGGAATGTTAGCTTCAAGGCTAATACCTGAAAAATCAAGCTTACCGCTCTTCAATTTGGCCAAAACAAGCCCTGTTACATCTAGCTGGGTTGTCAGGGCATAGAGAGGCAATTGCGTATCTTCTGGCCGTTCGCCAAACCAAGCCCTTATATTAACCTCGCCTGTTTTATAATCGATGATGGTATAGCTACCGTCTAATTCTTCATCGACACGATCTAAACGTAGGGTAAAATTTAGCCCTGCAAATTCACAAGTCTGTTTTTTCTCTAGTGCACTAATTTTAAAAGGGGAACGCTGTCTTTCAAAAAGTACCCATTGTTGTAGCAAGGCAGCTAAACGCCGTTGCTCCAGCTCTAAAAAAACAGGAGGTTGCTGAGGAACTATATTTAAAGCTTCACTTGATGATTCTTCTATAATTAGCTGTAATTCATCATCTTTTTTGTCTATTAAACTGCGTTGACTTTTGATGTTTCCAAAAAATAACTCAAGCGCACGGTGTACTAATTTTCCCCGTTGTTGCGGATTTAAGCCAGGAGAGAAAGGTGGAGGCTCAATCGCATGCAAACGATGATGAGCAAAGGCTTTAAAGGGGCATTGTGCCTGCATACTTAATAAGCTTGAGTCAGCACACCGAGTTTCATTGGCTAGCATCGGTACAGTCGATGTTTCAGAATAGGGTTCTAGCATGCGGGTTTGATAAAGCAGTTCCCAATGATTCGGCGGCGAAGGCAATGCTAAGCAGGCTGCTGTTTGCTGCGGCATATCTTTTAGTAGTGGACTTGGGTTTGATAGTTGCCCCTCATCATTAGCAGCATAGCTGCAAAATAAAATGGGTGTATTTTTTCCAACACGATTTAGCAGTTGTTGACTATAATTTAGTTCTCGTTCTGCATCAGCATGAGGCATTTGGTGTTTTTGTTGCAGCGAAATGGGCAGGAAAGGGTTGGGTTGTGCAGTAGGGGGCCAATTTTTATCTTGCATCCCAGCAAACCAAACTTTGTCAAAAGGCAAGCCTGCTGCTTCTAGAGTACCCAAAACTTGTATAGGAGCAGCAGAAGTATCTATTTGAAAAAGGTGGCGTTGGCAATAAAAATAAAGCGCTGCTTTAAACTCACGCCATGTAAAAGACTTTGCACACAAATCTAAATCAACTAACGTGTCTAAAAAATGATGCCAGCGCTTTACCTGTTGATATTCTGCACTGTTAAGTGTTCGCTCTCCAGGCCAACCAGCTTCTTTTAAATAATGTTGAATAAACTGTACCCACTTATGGGCCCTTTGGCATTTGGGTGATTTAAGTTGCTGCAATTTTTTACAAATAGCCATAAAGTCTGGGCAAAGGCCTCTTTGATTGGCCAAGTAAAGCAATTCAGTAAGACTATAGCTGGCGTGACCTTTTTCATGAAGCGCTTTATTTAAATACTGACGGGCAACTTGTTCACTTTCCCCGCTGGCAATAAAAGGCGTGCGCAGCAGAGTGCCCACTTCTAAATGTGTCCAGGTATTTTTATGGGCATCTAGTAATAACAACGCAATGCGGATAATAGGAAAAGTGGCTAGTGGTTTGCCACCAGAAAGGTTAAATAGCATTTCTTTTGCGTCAGATTGGCAGTATTGTGTGAAGAGAGTTTCTACTTTGCCTCGAATACTATCTAACCCTGCCACGATGCATCCAATTCGAGCATCAGGCGCTTTTTGATGTTCAAGTTTGGCCCAATAAGCCATAGTGCTTAGTTCTTGATCTTGGGTAGTAAAGCTAATGCAATGTGAGCTTTTTTTTGTAACTTGAGTTTCAAACTTAGAAACCTTATGTCCTTGCTCTACAAGACAGCGTATTAGTGCCTGTTGGACAGGAGGAAGTTCATCTACGTTAACAAAGATAAATTCCTTTTTTTCAAGCAGAGGTAAAGTCTGCTGAAGCAGGGTAGCAGGCAATTGTGCTCTAGAAAGGTAGGCGTTAGTTTGCAAGTAAAGATTCATCGCTTGAGCCCACCTGTAAAACATTTGTACATCTTGTTGAGGGAAGGACTCCAGGGTTTCCAGAGGAATTTGCCACTGATGTAATAAATTCCAAGCACTACGAACATCCTGTAAGATAGCTTTAACATGTAAAAGCTCTTTTTCCGTCTGAGCAGAAATAATTTTTTCCCAAGTAAATAGTTCATGAGTTTCACTTAGAAGCAGCTTCTCGGCATAGGTTTGCTGCCAAAGGCTTTCAAGCCAGGCGCTTATAGAAAATATGGGCAAGAAATGTGGGGGGCGTACTGAATGTTCAGTTTTTAGATACTCCCAATAACTTTCTTTGATAAACGCTGCCAGGCGATTATTGGGTGCAATAATAACTGAGGCTTGGTGGGATTGTTTAAAGAGTTGTGCAAACATAATCATCAGCGAGAGAATAGAGCATGTCTTATTTTAGGGGGTTCGGCTAGTTATTTCATCATTTTTCTAAAAATAAGCCTTTTCATGGGTTTTTGCCCTGTAACGCTTCTTTTTTCAAGATATCTTACTGACACGGGAAGCTTTTTCTGCTTTTTCTTCTTAGTTGTTCACATTGTTAATTAGATTTTTCGCATTCACTGTTCATCCTAAAATTAATAAATACATACTTTCACTTTGTTTTTTAACTTATTGATTATAAAGGAAATGTTACATAAGTACATATTTTGAACAAGGCGTAAAACTGTAGTGATGACGGTAGGTTTAGCAAGATGTTGACGTGTTTTCCACAAAGTTATCCACAGAAATAGTGGATAACTTCATGAATGCTAAGAATTACAGTTATTTAGCGAAATTTCATCTAATTTAGAAAGGATAACGTGGTTTGTTAGTCTTATTTGCCAAAGGCTAAGACGGTTTCTAGTGTTCAAAGAAATACCCTTGGATAGTTTCAATGTCATCTGTTTGTGTGAGAGCAACCGCTAAAAGAATTCTTGCTTTTTGAGCATTTAAATTATTTGCTGCAATGAAACCATGCGCCGTATTCTTGTTGTTAGGCAAAATAATGCCAGCGTTGGTACGTGATGCTTTGACAATATGAACGCCTGCTTTTCTCGCACGTATTAGAGCCTCCATCATAGCTGGAGGTTGATGCCCTCGGCCAAGCCCAGCACTGATAATTCCTTTGGCTCTATTTTTTACTAAAGCATCAACAACAATGGGATCATTATCAGCGTACCCATAGACAATATCAACTTTGGGTAAAGTTGTTATATCCTCAATGCTAAAAGCACTCTTATATGTATGTAAATGAGCTGGCTGATTATAAAAATAGGCCGACATATCACTGATATATCCCAGTAACCCTAATTCAATGGAACGAAAGCTATCAGAGCTACTAACATTGGTTTTGGTCACATGACGAGCACTGTCTATTTGATCATTGAGGGTGATTAATACGCCTTTGGCGCGGCTTAAGGGATGGCTAGCCAGTACAATCGCATTTAGAAGGTTACGGACACCGTCAGCACTCAATGACTGTGCGGGCCTCATGGCACCTGTTAAAACGATAGGCTTTTTGGTGGGAACCACTAAATTTAAGAAAAAGGCTGTTTCTTCAATGGTATCGGTTCCATGAGTAATGATAATACCATCGACGCTGTCCCCCTTTAATAATTCATGGCAACGCTGAGCTAAGGTTAGCCAAAGTTCACACGTTACCTCGCTACTGTCAATTTGCGCTAACTGCTCTGTTTTAATATTGGCATAAGAGTCAACGTCAGGAATTAAGTTAAGAAGCGTATCAATGGTAATATCTGCGGTTCCATAAACATCACCTGTGATACTGTGGGAAGTAGAGGCAATAGTTCCACCTGTTGCTAGAATTACGAGATTTTTTTTTGGGGTCGGCATAGCGTTTTCCTCTAATGTTTGTATCTTATTTTAACAAAACTCTCAGCAATTCCCAGCGGGAGTTGCTGCTTCTTATATCATGCTCAGGTTATTCAACAAAATTATGCTAGAATACTTTTGTGTGAGCCATGCTAGAGAGGATAAAATATGAATAGAGAAGTCTATATAGTTGATGGTGCTAGGACGCCTTTTTTGAAAGCACGAGGGAAACCAGGTTTATTTTCTGCCTCAGACTTAGCCGTGCTTGTAGGCAAAGAGTTATTGTCACGCCAACCTTTTTCTCCCACTGACTTGGATGAAGTGATTATTGGTAGCGTGTTACCCAGTGCTGATGAAGCAAATATCGCAAGGATTATTTCACTTCGATTAGGCTGTGGTAAAAAAGTACCAGCTTGGACTGTTCAACGTAATTGTGCCTCAGGCATGGAAGCTATTGATAATGCAGCAAAAGATATTGCCTGTGGGCGATATAATTTAATTTTAGCGGGCGGAACAGAAGCAATGAGCCAGGCGCCATTACTCTTTAATGCAGGCATGGTTGATTGGTTAGCCAAATGGTATGGTGCGAAAGGCTTTCTAGCCAAACTCAAAACCCTGTCTAAGTTTAAACCACGCTTTTTCTTGCCTGTTATTGCCTTACTACGAGGCTTAACGGATCATCAAATTGGCTATTCTATGGGGCAAACAGCAGAAGAAGTTGCCTATCGTTTTGGTATTACCCGAGAGCAGATGGATAAATTCTCTGTTAATAGTCACCATCGTTTAGCGCAAGCACAAGAGCGAGGATATTACCCTGAAATCATTACGCTTTACGATCACAACGGAGGCTTTCATGAAAGGGATGACGGAGTTCGAGCTGACTCGTCTACAGAAAAGCTTTCAACACTGAAACCATTTTTTGACAAAAAGTATGGAAATATTACAGCAGGTAATAGTTCACAAGTGACAGATGGGGCCAGTCTACTACTCCTAGCAAGCGCTGAAGCCGTCAGGAAATATCAACTTCCTGTCATGGGCAAAATTCTTGACACGCAGTGGTCTGGCTGTGAGCCCAAACAGATGGGTTTAGGCCCGGCTCATGCTGTTGTGCCTATTTTAAAAAGACAAAAATTAAAATTACAGGATATTGATTATTGGGAGCTTAATGAGGCCTTTGCCGCCCAGGTATTGGGATGTTTTGCTGCATGGGATGACAAGGCATACTGCCATGAGGAATTAGGCCTACATGAAGCGCTTGGGAAAATAGATAGAGAGACTGTCAATATTGATGGTGGGGCGATTGCATTAGGCCACCCCATTGGCGCTAGTGGTGCGCGTATAATCTTACATTTATTGCATGTGCTGCAAAGAAACAGTGCACAGAAAGGGATAGCAACCCTCTGTATTGGGGGAGGACAAGGAGGAGCCATGTTACTAGAACGAATCTCTCAACTTTGCCCTGAAGCCATAACAACAGGAGAAGCAGCATGAAGATGGATATCACGAGCTATAAGCATTGGCGGTTGTCTATAGATGCGGCAAAAATTGCTTGGTTAATTCTTGATAAAGCAGAAAGCTCTACAAATACGCTAAATAAAGCCGTTCTCTCTGAGCTGGAAGCAATTGTTAAACAACTGGCTCAATCTACTGACGTTGTTGGCTTAATTATTTCATCAGCAAAAAAAAATGGTTTCATTGCAGGCGCTGACATTGAACAGTTTACCCACTTAGAAACCTCTGAAGAGGCTGTTGAATTAATTAGAGATGGGCAACGGATTTTTAATGACCTTGCGGCATTAAAAATTTCCACTGTGGCCATGATCCAAGGCTTCTGTTTAGGTGGCGGCTTGGAGCTAGCTTTAGCTTGTCGTTATCGCATTGCAGAAGACACAAGCAAAACGCGCTTGGGCCTGCCTGAAGTATTACTGGGTATTCATCCTGGCTGGGGAGGGAGTGTTCGTTTACCTCATCTAATTGGTGCGCCCCAGGCCATGAATTTAATTCTAACAGGGCGTACAGTAAGTGCTAAGGCTGCACAAAAAATAGGCTTCGTGGATGCAGCTGTGCCAGGACGCCTGCTAAAGCAAGTAGCAACGCGTTATGCCTTGGGAGAGTTTCCCGCCCATAAAGCAACTAAATTTCAACAGTTAACAAATAACCACTTGGTTCGTCCGCTATTGGCAAAGCTCTTTCGTAAACAAATTGCCAAAAAAGTTAAAAAACAACATTACCCGGCACCTTTTGCTCAGGTTGACAATTGGGCAAAGTATGGCGTTTTATTTGATGACGCCCTGTTAGGCGAAGCTAACTCCATTGGAAAATTATTCTTTTCAGATACAGCGCAACAATTGGTTAGAGCATTTTTCCTTCGTGAGCGTTTGAAATCTCAAGCGAAATCAGTAAGCTTTAGAGCAAAGCACGTGCACGTTATTGGTGCTGGCGTGATGGGTGGAGACATTGCAGCGTGGTGTGCTCTGCAAGGTCTACAGGTAACATTGCAAGACAGGGAACCCAAATTCATTGCCCCAGCTGTAGCTAGAGCTTATCAGCTTTTTAAGAAAAAATTAAAGAAACCAAGACTTATTCAAGAAGCTATGGATAGATTGACGCCAGACCCTTCTGCTCGAGGTGTTAGCTCTGCAGATGTTATTATTGAAGCTATTGTTGAAAACCTCGAGGCTAAACAAGCCCTTTTTAAGTCCTTGGAAGCTAAGGCTAAACCTCAGGCAATTTTAGGAACCAATACGTCGAGCATTCCACTCTCAGAAATTTCCAGCGTATTAACGCAACCTGAACGCTTAATTGGCATCCACTTTTTTAATCCTGTGGCGATGATGCCATTGGTTGAAGTAGTAAAGAATGATATCGCTAAGGAATCAACGTTGAATGATGCACTTGCATTTGTACATCAAATTAGCAAGCTTCCTCTCGTGGTCAAAAGTTCACCCGGCTTTTTAGTCAATCGTGTGCTAATGCCTTATTTATTAGAAGCGATGTCATTAATGGAAGAAGGTATTCCAAGCAGCGTTATTGACAAAGCTGCTGTGGATTTTGGCATGCCCATGGGACCTATTGAACTTTCTGATACTGTCGGCTTAGATGTGTGCTTGTCCGTTGCTGAAAAGCTCACGACTCACCTTGGAGGTGTAGTACCTGAAAAACTAAAGACATTAGTAGATGCTGGCCATTTAGGGCGTAAAACAGGTAAAGGGTTTTACAATTATAAAAAAGGTAAACCCAATAAAGCGAAAGCAGAATTTAAACAGGCCTCAGATATTGCTAATCGCCTTATTTATCGCATGCTCAATGAATCTTATGCTTGCTTACAAGAAGGGGTGGTGGCAGACGCAGATTTGTTAGATGCTGGTATGATTTTTGGTACAGGCTTCGCCCCCTTTCGAGGCGGTCCTATACAATATGCGAGGAGCTTAGGAGATGATTTTTCTGTGCAGCAAAAAGAGTTGGCAGAGCGTTACGGTGAACGCTTTCAACCAAGCTTTGTAGCGCCTCAACCTGTAGCCAAGGCCTGCTAAAAGCCTATCTTTGTGGCTTGCCCCTCGCCTCATGCGAGGGCAGCCTAATTTAGGGCGTGTCATTAATGACCCTTTCTGCTGAAAATACACGCAACTGCTCTCAATTTCCACAATTTTCGCAATGAAAAAGTCATTAATGACACGCTCTAGTATCGTGCTTTCAGCGTACGCTCACTATATACCTGAGTATTGGGGCCTAACAGAGCAGACTCTTTCAGAATACTAGGGCAATTACTTTTTGTTTTTGAAGCCTGGCAAACTTTCACATTGTTTAGATAACTACCCCATAGATTTTTTGTAATCGTAGTGACAGGGGAACTCTTACCTGCAAAACTATATCCCTGCCAAAGCCTTTGTATAACATAGAGGTTTTGCTTACCTTGTATAACCTTTACTGACTTAACATAGCCTTGATTTTGATTATTCTGAGGACAGTTTAGCGTTATTTGTTGAGTTAAATGATTATTACTCAAGACTAAAGGTTTCTTTTTTGCTTGTAAGGTATGGCAATTTTTTTTACTAACTTGTATAAGTTTATTTGAAAAAGTTTCTAAACCTGTGGAGCTAAGCCCATAAAAAATATTGATGGTTATCATATTTTGCCAGGTTTTGCCTGTTTGTCCATTGGGTAAATATTGAGCACGCAACATCGTGGAAGATTTTTTTTGTTCATCAATATGCCAGCCATAAGGCAAATCAATATAAAGAGCCTCTTTCGTATCCATCTGGGTATGAGCGGCCTGAGCTAAGCTTTTACCAGAGAACAGAAAAAGTCCGCAAAACAAGCTTGATGTAAGAAGTGCAAAAAATTTTGGCATAAAAGGAGGCTGATTAAGTTATTTGTTCACTATTCTACCTGAATTCATATGAGCTTTAAAATAATAAATCACCATTGCTTAAGCCTTGGCGTGTTTTTTGGCGCTTGAGCAATTTAGATTGGGCATCTATGGGTAGTTCAGTGAGCATAATAACGTGCTTGCTAATGAGTAAGTCGATAAGATCTTCTAAAACACGAGCCATGCCAAGATCACTAGTTTCTAGATGAACATTCTCATTTAAACCTATAAAATTCCTGACCTCAACAGCATTTTCAGGGAGATACTCTTGCTCTTCAAACTGTGATTCTTTAAAAAGAGCCACAATACTATTGTTCTCATCTCGCGTTACATAAGGCATTTGCTACTCTCCTATTGATAGGCCTTTAAAAATACATCACAAGCTTGTGCTGTGATGGGTCTGCTAAAGTAATACCCTTGCATAATCTGGCAACCAGACGCTAAAAGAATGTCTTTTTCTTCAGCGTGTTCAACACCTTCTGCGATAATTTCCACTTGCAAGCTTTTAGCAATAGCAATAATGGCTTGTACAATGTTTTTAGTGGAAGTGCTTTCAGATATTTCCTGAATAAAGGAACGATCAATTTTCAAAATATCAAAAGGAAAGTTCTTCAGATAACTAAGTGAGGCATAACCTGTTCCAAAATCATCAATAGAAATTTTCATTCCCATTGCTCTAAGTTCTTGAATAACCTCTATAGTTTGTTGATGATCGGAGACCAACGTGCTTTCCGTAATCTCAATATCCAAATACCTTGGGGATATATTGGTTCGTTTTATGATCTCTTTAAGACTTGGTAGAAAAGAAGCCTCATTAAATTGGCGAGCTGATACATTAATGGAAAGCAATATATGCTTAAAACCTTGAGCTATCCATTTTTTCCCCTGCAGACAAGTCTGCTCAAAGACCCAAAGACCTATAGCTCCAATCATGCCATTATTTTCTGCTAAAGGAATAAATTCTGCCGGTGAAATTAAGCCTAAATTAGGGTGTTCCCAGCGAATTAAACTTTCAACGCCAATTAATTGATTGGTATAAGCATTAATTTGAGGCTGAAATGTTAAAAATAGTTCTTGATTATCTAGAGCATAATGCAAATCGGTCGATAACGTTAATTGACGCAAAGCCGCTGTATTCATTTCTTCTGTATAGTATCGATAAATGTTGCGGCCACTATCTTTAGCATGATACATGGCTGTATCAGCATGTTTGATTAAAGCAGTCGCATTTTTACTGTCAAGAGGATAAATGCTAATGCCAATGCTAGTTGTGATAAATAATTGTTGTTGCTTTACCTCAAAAGGGGTTGAAAGTATTTTCATCATTTTTTTTGCAACAGTCGCTGCAAATTTGGGGTTTGCCAAGTTAGTAACGATAACCGTAAATTCATCACCTCCGATACGAGCCAAGGTATCGGTAGCACGCAAGCACGTTTCTAAACGTTTACTTGTTTCTATTAAAATGTTATCACCATAATCATGTCCCAAGCTATCGTTGATATTTTTAAACCCATCAAGGTCAAGAAATAAAAGTGCAAAAGATTTATCATAACGTTCACTGATAGAAATAGCTTGTTTCAATCTATCCTCAAATAGTTGTCGATTAGGAAGGCCCGTCAGTGTATCGTGCGTGGCAAGATGCTTCTGTTTGATACTAAGCTCATGCAGTAGCTGTGCGGCTCTTTCTTTTTTATTTACTTGCTTTTGTAGTGAAATATTTGTCTCCAGCGTAGCCTTGGCATCCCGCACTGCTTTAAATTCTCTTGCCTTTAATTTCTGTGTGATAAAAAATAACACACTCAAGATACCAGCAAAAAGCATTAACAAAATGATCAAGCTTTGCTCTAAGGCACTTTGAGCTCGTTGAAAAATTTGGATAAGTTTATTGGCACTTGCATAATTAAACTTCAGGAAAATTTCATCTTTAAGTGAGAGTTCAGCAGGAACTTTAAAGGTGTACGGTGTTTTTGTTGCTTGTTGTGAAAAAGTTTTTAATAAGGCTTTTTGCTGATGTACTGTGTGTAAAATAGCCCCAGCAATACCCAGCATCGCAATGAACATGAAAAATCCAACAGTGTACCTGAAAGCAAAATGCAGTAGGCCTGACTTGATAACACCAAAGAAGGAGGAGGGGGTACTCAATTTCTTGAAACTATCCTTATTCATGCTATTTTGATATACCTGCTATATGAGTACAAGTATGGACTATGTTAGAAAAAGAGCAAATTAAAGCCTGCAAGGCTTCTTTCCGTAGGGCTTGTTGACATTTTATTCTTGCAAGCGAAATTTTTGCAGCGTGAAAATGAATTGTCAACAGACCCTAGCCTTTTTTAATGCCTTTAAAAAGTTCCTTCCAGAAACGACGCAATTTCTTACGCTTTTTAAGGTAGGGACTTTGTTGACCAGGGGGGCGTGTCTTAAAGCGCCTATGCATCCAGAGATATTGAGAGGGGTGTTGGCGCACAATTTCTTCAATGCAGGCATTGCAACGTGTGGCATCTAACACGTCGTCACCTGAAGGAAAATTATCAAGTGGTGGTAAACAAACAGCATAATGTTGAGTTGGATCCTTCTCATCACGGAAAAAAAATGCTGGTAAAACAGTAGCATGAGTTAATTTTGCTAACCGTGTTGTGCCCTTCAAGGTAGCTGTTTCGATGCCAAAGAAGGGAGCAAAAACACTGCGTGTTGCCCCAAAGTCTTGATCTGGTGCATACCAGACAACCTTTTTGGCTTTTAACTCACGGCAAATAGTGCGTAAGTCATTACGATCTATAATTTTTCTCGCATAATTTCGTCGAGCGTTATTAACAATTCTATTATAAACGGGGTTGCGGTGATGGCGAAATACAGGGCTTAATTGAAATTGTTTGCCTGCCAAGCGCCCCGCCATTTCTAAGGAAGCAAAGTGAGCACTAAAGGCTATAATACCTTGCCCTTTTTGTTTTGCGTTCTCATAGTGCTCTAGGCCATAAAAAGATATTTTATTTTCCAAGTGCTTTGGGTTGCCCCACCAGCTATAAACGGAGTCCATGACCCCCATACCCATTTGCTGAAAGCTCTGCTTGGCAAGTCGTTGCCTTTCACTATCCGATAGCTCAGGAAAACATAGTTTCAAATTAACTTCTGTTATATGGCGACGATATGTTGCTACGTAGTAGAAACCACTGCCTAAACCTCGGCCCACCCGTAATAACTGACTGTAAGGCAAAAAAGCCAGGAGGCGCAAGAACCCCATTAAAATCCAGGTAGGCCAATACTTAGGGGCATATTGGTTAAAAGGGATTTTATCCGCCATGAGATTATCCTATGCAGCAAGTAAGTGAAAAGGGCGAAAGAAATTTAACACATCAGGGTTATTGATAAAAGAAATATTATAAGGGTGCTCAGCGTGAAGTTGCTTAAAAGAAGCTGCAACAGGAAGATCTTCAATATTTTTTGCAATTTTGCCAAATAGCAGTAACGTAATGCCTTTATTTCCAAGCCCCTTCAAAATTGAGTCTAAAAAGGGTAACCACATTTTTGCTTCTTTTTTAACCAAAGTTTGAGATAAAACAAGGCTTGCATTTAATAATAAAAAGCCATTGCTCATCAAATTATTGAACAATTGCTCAATAGTTAAGACCAAGTTCTTTTTCGGTAAACGTGCAATAGCCTCTTGTGAGCACTCATTTTCTTTAAGTTGGTTGGCTGCTACCAATAGCATTTTTATAAAATTTCGTAAAGAAGTTGCTCGATTAACAGGTTTAGATAACCCTGTCTCAGACCATAACTGAGAAACAGCGGCATCCCAAAAAGCAAAGCCATTGGCAGAAGCAGGGCGGGGATAAGGGGATTCACCCATGAGAATATATTTTACCCTATCTATAGGCAGACAAAATGCATTGAAAATATTCATGGGCCCTGGTAGCCACCCAGCAGGATTTTCCTCCAATAAAGTAATATAGTCTGCTGGCAATTTTTGCAGTGCTGCTGTAAAAGTAGGCCGCCAGCTTGGATGAATAGGAGCGGTATTAAACGGTAGGGGCATAAGGGGTGACTTTTATTCTTAGTTGGCTGTAAAATAGCCGATTATCAGTTTATAAGATGTTCCTATTGTACTATGAATAATCAACTATTAGAAATCTTAGTTTGTCCCGTCTGCAAAGGGAATTTATTGTATGAAAGTCATTTGCAAGAGTTGTGGTGCAAAGTAGATAAGCTCGCTTATCCAATTAGGGATGCCATTCCCGTTATGATAGCTGAGGAAGCACGACCTCTCAGAGAGGATGAACTACAATGACACCGTTTCATATTATTATACCCGCTCGCTTTGAATCCACGCGGTTACCGAGAAAATTGTTAAAGGATATTGCTGGCAAACCCATGTTGCAACATGTCTATGAGCGAGCAATGGCCAGTGGTGCGCTCTCTGTTGTCATTGCAACGGATCATGAAGCAATTCAAAGGGCAGCAGAATCTTTTGGCGCCACTGTTTGCTTAACCTGCCCAACGCACAGCTCAGGCACAGAGAGAATTGCAGAAGCAGTTGATTCACTAGAGTATAATGATGACGACATTCTGGTCAATGTACAAGGTGACGAACCTGCTATTCCTCCTTCTCTTATCACACAAGTAGCAGAAAATCTTAGCACTGCCTCAAAAGCATCCATGGCAACGTTATGTGAGCCCATAGCATTGGTTAATGACTTAGCTGACCCCAACCAAGTAAAAGTCGTTTTTAATAAAGAACGACAGGCCTTGTATTTTAGCCGCTCACCCATTCCTTGGATAAAATCTGAGCAGGCTTTCTCAGAAGGGCTTCATTATCGCCACATTGGCTTGTATGCTTATCGCGTTGGTTTTATTAGAAAATATGTACGCTGGACGCCTTCTCCTTTGGAAAAGCTAGAATCTCTCGAACAATTACGGGTCTTGTGGCACGGGCATGCCATCCACATCGACATAGCCTGCGAAAATAGCATGCCTGGCGTTGACACAGAAGCTGACTTGGCAACCATACGCTCATTTTTAGAAAACAATCCCTCAACTTAGCTCTTAACGGTTAATACTTCTTCTGCAAGCTCAATGATAAAAGGGGGTAATTTGTGTTTGCCTGTTTCATCCAGAGGAAGATCTAAAGCCGCCTCAATAGCTGAAAAGTTAATGGAACCATAGACATGGGGGAAAAGTGCGTTTTTTTCGTGGTTAAATTCATAGCGAAGTTCACTCTCAAGCGCGTGACAATCGATAACAAGCGCCAACAAATGCTCTTCCGCAGCATAGTAGGTTTCAGCCACATCTAAAGTCTGTGGAGGAAGGCAACAGTGAATAAAGTCTTTCTTGCAGGGAATTTTTTTCTTCTTCTGATAGTTCCCCCAGATGTCTAGCGTTACTAAATGTATGATCTTATTATGCATAGCAAAAGGCCTATCTCTTCTCATTATGAAGTAGCATAGCATATTTACAGCCGGAATTGCTCAGGGCAACCGACTCTAAATTGCATTACAAATAAGCTTAGTTCTGAATTTATCATCGAGGGCAGCCATACTGCGCTTACGTTTAACGCTCGCCTTTAAGCTTGTGTCACGTTTAATGATGTTGAGCGCTATATGTCTTATAATGGCATAATTCTCTGGCGACGCTGCTGTTCTGATCCGTGAGCCATCTTCACCAAAGGTAACGTCTAACGTCCAGTGCAAAGAGTTTTCTACCCGCCAATGTTTGCGAATAATCGGCATCATTGATTTGGCATCGGGTACACAGGATGAAATATAAAAGCGTGTATCTTGTGTGCTGTGTGTTTTCATCTGACGTTGAGTTTTCACCATTATAATGCTGGTTAGCTTTTTCCATTTATCTGTGTCTCTAAAACAGCCCGATTGTTTGGTGATAGAAACAGCCCAGACTTGTCGGTGTTCAATGCGTCCGTGTCCTTTATCGCTTTCTTCATGGAAATCAACATCCACCCCTTTAAAATCAGGCTCTAACGCACTTTCAAAAAAAGACTTAACATCAGCATGCAGGTTTCCTTGATTACCTTTTAACGCCAAAACATAATCAGATTTCTTTTTTATAATTTGTTCTGCAATCCCTTTTTGACATCCCATGGCATCAATCGTTACGATACACCCTTTTAATGCTAATGAATTTAAAAGTTCTGGAATGGCTGTGATTTCATTACTCTTTTCCGTCGTTTTTTCCTGTCCTAAGACAATACCATTAGCACAACTCCAAGCACTAACCATGTGAATGGGGGACTTTGATGACGCTTTATCATAACTACGGCGCACCGTTTTGCCATCAATGGCGACAATATCCCCGGCCGTTGCTGCCGTGACGGCCTCTATCCAGTTGATAAAGCATTGCTGAAATTGTTTCGTATCTAACCGTCTCATAACACGGGCAATTGTGTCGTCAACGGGGATCCCGTTCTCGTAAGGCAGAAATTGCCGCAACCAATCCAGCTTTAAATCGCCAAAATCCTTGATAGCTTTCCAGCCATCACAGCCCGATACAGCCGCGCTGACAACTAAAAAGACGATTTCTATTAACGGGTAGGCTTTGGTTCGTTCAATACGTGGGTCTTCTAATTCATTGAAATGGCTTAAAAAATCAATCTTCATCGGGCGGCTCCTTGGGGTGTGAACCGCTATTTGATCATAATAATTGCCGTTTGTCGATCTCTATTACAATCGATTGTCAATACTTTTTAGATGATCTTGCCCTGCGGAATTGCTGGTAAGATTGTATCTGTGTAGATATTGTATTAGAATCAGCGCCTGCTGCTCACTTAAAATAGTGCAGTTTTAATAAAGACTTGGTAAGTTATGCATTATCTTTCCCGTTGTAATTATCAATTAAGCAATAAACCCTGTGATAAAAAACATCCTAAGGGGATTGTTTTTTTATTTTTAACGGAATTATGGGAGCGCTTTAGCTACTATGGTTTTGCTGCTCTGCTTATTCTCTATATGAGTAAAACCTTCCATGTCCCAGAGAAGTATGTATACACTATTTATGGTGCTTACGGCGCTCTAGTTTATACAACACCCGCCATTGGTGGCTTCATTGCTGATAAAGTGTTTGGTTGTTATTCTGCTGTGCTTTATGGTGCACTACTTATCACCCTGGGCCATTTTATTATGGCCATTCCTGAACCTACGCACCATTACTTCTATTTAGGTCTTGCTTTCATTATTGTTGGCACGGGCCTTTTTAAGCCAAGTATTTCTACCATGGTGGGACAGCTCTACGAAAACTGCCCTGAACTTCGAGATAATGGTTTTACTATTGCTTATATGGGCAGTAATTTAGGCACCATCATTGCGCCCATTGTCTGCGCGTATGTTGCAAAGAGCTTTGGATATCACATTGCTTTTAGTCTTGCAGGTATTGGTATGATTGTTGGCATGTTGACCTGTTATATTGGGAAAAAGCATTTTAGCGCCTCTAGTATTACAGCCCCTCAAACTTCGAACAATGTCTTAAAGTTGTTAACGGCTTTGATTTGCATAGCAGGTATTTATGCTGTTTTTTACGCATTGAATAACCCTAAAGGTGTTGGAATGATTCTAGATGTTGTAGGTTCTCTTACCTTTGCAGTTTTATTAACCATTGCATTGCGCAGTCCTAAAAAAGAGCGTAATAATATGCTTATTGTTATTATGCTCACCTTATTTTATGTGATTTTCATGGCGTTACTCCAACAGAGTGGTGGCGCCATGAATCTATTTACGGATCAGTTTGTCGATAGAAAAATTGCTGGGCAAATTATTCCAACAGGAGCTTTCCAAGCGGTTGAGCCTTTAGCGATCGTTCTTTTAACGCCGTTATACACAACACTGTGGCGAACTTTACAAAAGCACTCTATTAACCTGAGGTATGAGTTCAAATTTTTTGTTGCCTTGCTTATCATGGGGTTTTCTTTCGTTATTATGGTGCTATCTATACACTATACCCCAACACACCTTAATCAAAACATGGCCTGGATTAATTTTAGTTACCTATTGATGGCCGCCGGTGAGCTTTTTATTGGGCCTATAGGTTTAGCAATGCTTTCCTCACTGGTTCCAAAACGTGTGATTGGTCTATTTATGGGAGCTTGGGTGCTAGCTTCTGCTTTTGCTAATTATATTGCAGCAAAAATTGGTATGCTAACAAGCTCCAATAGCCTGCAACACTTGCTTCGCAAAGATGCATTGCAGCTGTATTTATCGGCTTATGGCTATATGGTTGTCATTGCATTTAGTGCAGCGTTGCTATTGCTCGCTATTATACCATTGCTTCGAAAAGCTTATGGCAACTCCTTTGCAGCAATATAACAATAAATGCTCAGCAGCCCTTAAATGCGCTAAAAATCTTATTAAGCTTAAGTAAGGCCTCCTTATATTCCGCCTCCACTTTTGAATCAGCCACAATACCACCACCAGCCCAGCAATGAAGAAAACTATCTAGCCAAACCAACGTCCTAATACAGATATTTGTCTTCATGCTTCCATCAAAACTGACATAGCCGAGGCTACCACAATAAACACCTCGACGCTCTGGCTCTAGTTTACCAATAAGTTCCATGGCCCGTATTTTAGGGGCACCCGTAATAGAACCACCTGGAAAACAGTAACGAAGCAAATCAATGGCTGTTTTATTCGCAGCTAAACTTGCCTCAATGGTACTAACCATATGGTGAACAGCTGGATAACTTTCTAGACTAAATAAATCACGGGTCTTGATTGTTCCAGGTTCGCAGACTCGACTTAAGTCATTACGCAATAAATCGACAATCATTAGGTTTTCAGCTTTGTCTTTCTCGCTTGCCTTTAGTGAAGCCTGTAGGGAATAGTCTTCTTCTATTGTTCTTCCTCGAGCAATGGTTCCTTTAATGGGCTTAGTGATAACATTTTTTTTTGAGTCTAATGACAAGAAAAGTTCAGGAGAAAAACTTAATACCGTTGCAGAGAGTAGATTAAAATAGCAAGCATAGGGCGCTGGGTTATTTTGGCGCAGGCATTGATAAGTGTTCCAAGCATTACCCTGACATCTGGCGCTAAAGCGCTGTGTCAAATTCACTTGGTAGCAGTCACCTACCGCAATATGATGCATAATTTGATTAAAGGTTGTTTCATATTCTTGGTATTGAATATTTGATTGAAAAGGGGTGAGCAATGTTGGTTTTTGATAATTCCCTTCAGAAGCCTCTAACTGGCTAAGCCATTTCCAATAAATTTCCGTCTTGCTATCAAGCCCTAAAGAAATCAGGGATGTCAATTGCTTATCATGATCAACGATAATACTCCAATCATACAACCCGATAGCCATGTTAGGGAGGCCTAATACAGAAGGGGAGCGGTGTGGCAAGTATTCAAGTTGAGATTTAAGGTCATATCCCCAATACCCCATGGCACCGCCTTGAAAAGGCAAATCATCCCAAAAAGAAATTGGTGTCCCTAAATATTCTTGGATTAAATAAAAAGGATCAGAATCAGAAAAGAATTTATCCTTTCTCGTTTCAATCAATGTACACTGGTCTGTATTAATAAATTTAACATAAGGGTCTGCCGTCAAAATATCATACCGCCCAAACTGACTTTCGACAAAACAGCTATCAATATAAATACTCCACGGCAAATCAACAAGCTTATTAAACAAATAAGCACTATTTTTATAGTAAGGAAGCGTTAAGCGCTTTGGAGAGAAGTTCATGGTAAGTTAGGCATCTCGGGAGGGAAGATTTCCATAATCAAGATAGGATTTTTGTGCATAAAGAAAAGGCGACGCCGCGCGTAAAGCATCTCCAAGGGTTTTTCGAAACAGCCTATAAAACGCTGGTATAAAAAATTTTGAGGGTATTGTAATGAAAATTCAAAGGACTTCGGGGCAATAGATGCATTTTGAAATAAATAGTCCCCTAAAGATGTACAGCCTAAATAGCGAAGCGGATGTTTAGGGCTATCAATGCTATTCTCTGGAAAAATGCTTCTCGCAGCCACCAGCATTTTATCGCCACACCATTGCTCTATTTCACGTACCATATAGCGTTTACTATCATCTTTTAAAAATACTTTTTCAGTTCGAGTTATTTCATTCCAATCTTGGCTCAAAAGTCTTATTCTATAAGAAGAAGAGAGCTTTTTTAACGCTTGAGTTAGAGAATCGGGGTATTGCAACCAGTCTCTTAGAGAGGTAGATAAGCTTTCTGTACTAAGACGGGAGCTCCAAGGGGCTTCAATAAACATTTTTTCAAGCCTTTATAGTCAAAAGCCTCGAAGTGCTGCGAACACTCCGAGGCTTAGCAACGAATCACATTTCCTCTGTTTTTGAGTTTTTTGTATCGTTATTTTTTTGTTTCTTATCATTTTCTGTATTGCCATCCGCTTGCGCCTTTTTATCTTCCGCAGATGCAATACGATAAATACCAGGCATATTTTCCTGAAAAGAGTCAGCACCAATTTTTATTGCTTTAGGGCCTTCAAGCCGTGGTTCAGGCGATGTCGGCTTCTTCTCTTGTATGGAAGGAATAGGCGCTTTTTCTTCAGAGGCTACGGCAGGTTTTATTGATTTTGTTTCTTTTTCCACCTTTTCTATCATTGTTTTTTCAACTTGATTTATCGGTTTCGCTTTAGCCACCTGGGGTGAACCTTGTTTTTTTGGCTTTTCAACCGGCAAAGCAGACTCCTGCGGCGGAATTTTTTTACTACTTGTATCACCATGCTCTTCTACAGAAGGTTTTACTTCTTTTGTTATTGTAGCTGACGAGGGTGACTTGCGGCGGTTTCCCCGAGGGTTATTGTTTTGACGACGCCGTTTATTGCCATCCTGTTGCGATGTATTTCGCTGCTGCTCTGAAGGGGTATGGCGTTTTCCTGAGCGGTCTTGGGAACTTGGAGCTGATTGAGCCGTTGTTTTCCGCTGTTTATTCTCTTGAGACTTTTCTGACTTTGCTTCTTGCTGAGGGGCACGCTGTCTATTTCCTCGTCGTTGTTGCTGTCGACGCTTTCCTTCTCTTGAATCTGATGTAGTGCGAGTGTCTTTAGGCTTAGCTGCTTGAGGTTTTTCTTCACCTGCTGTTTTAGACGTTTGAAGTCCAGAGGTTTCCTCGGGATTGAAGAAACCAGAAAAGACGCGCTTAATAAATTTTGACATATTATTAGTGCGATTAGGTCTTGGAATATGAAATTCAGACCTATCAATAGCTGGTTGCTCTTGTGTTTGAGGGGGTCTTGTTGCATGAGAGCTGCTATTTGCATCAAGCTCGGGTGCTTCCTTAAGTTTATAACTTGCCTTTGCTGTTCCAGTTACTCCTGAGGTGTCTTCATCCTCCATCACTACTTTTTCAATTTTATAGTTAGGGCTCTCCAAATGTTGGGTTGGAATGATAACGATGGAAATATCGTAATTTTCTTCAAGCTGAAATAAGTTAACACGTTTTTCATTTAATAGAAAAGTGGCAACATCCAAGGGAAGATGGACGTGATAGCGGTACGTCTTTTCTTGGGAGTGGCGCGATTGTTTTATGGCTTCTTCTTGCACAACACGCAAAATAGATAATGCCATGGATTCAATATGTCGAATAAAGCCTTGACCACTACAGCGAGGACAAGGTAATAAATGAGACTCGCCTAAAGACGGCCGCAAACGTTGTCGAGACATTTCTAAAAGCCCAAATCGTGAAATACGACTAATTTGGACCCGTGCTCTATCAGAACGAGTCGCATCACGAAGACGGTTTTCCACCTCTCGCTGATTACGAACAGGCGTCATATCAATAAAATCAATAACCACCAGTCCGCCAATATCGCGTAAACGCAATTGACGCGCTATCTCATCGGCGGCTTCAAGATTTGTATTTAAAGCGGTATCTTCAATGTTCTGTGCTTTTGTCGCTTTAGATGAATTCACATCAATAGAAACAAGAGCTTCAGTGTGATCAATCACTAAAGAGCCTCCCGACGGTAGGCGTAATTCACGCTGGAAAGCGCTTTCTATCTTATGTTCAATCTGGAAATGGCTAAATAAAGGTGTTTCTAAAGTATGCAGCTTGACACGATTAACGAAATCTGGGCGAATTTGCTCAAGATGCTTTTGTACTTTCTCAAAAATCTCAGGAGAGTCGATGAGGATTTCTGAGATATCTTTTCTAAGGTAATCCCTTAGGGCACGATTAATGACATCACTTTCTTGATGAATAAGGAAAGGGGCAGAACGTGAGTCAGAAACTTTTTTAATAGCAGCCCAATGTTGTAGTAAAATACTCAAGTCCCACTGAAGTTCTTCTTCGCTTTTACCTACACCTGCTGTACGAACAATAACGCCCATATCGTCAGGCAATGATAATTTTGCGATAGTTTCTCGTAATTCATTCCGAGACTCGCCTTCTATGCGACGCGAAATACCACCTGCCCGAGGATTATTGGGCATCAGTACCAAATAACAACCAGCTAAGCTAATAAAGGTGGAGAGGGCAGCTCCTTTATTCCCACGTTCTTCTTTATTTATTTGAACAATGAGCTCTTGGCCTTCTTGGAGAAGCTGCCTAATGGAAGGTTGAGCATTCTCAGAAGCCGGTATGTCGGCAAAGTACTCTTTTGAAATTTCTTTTAGTGGCAAAAAGCCATGTCTTTCGCTGCCATAATCAACAAAAACAGCCGCAAGACTGGGTTCAATGCGCGTGATCCGGCCTTTATAAATATTGGCCTTTTTTTGTTCTTTTCCAGGTAATTGGATGTCCAAATCATACAGTTTTTGACCATCCACCAAAGCAATGCGATACTCATCTTGGTGAGTAGCATTGATTAACATTCTATTCATAATTTCCTGCTTATCATTTTAGGGCTTAAACAGGATAAAAGACACACTATAATTAGGAACAAAACACTCTTGTGATGTTGACTTAATAGGGTAACGTGAGCTCAAGCATCCCCTATCATTTTTTCTAAGTATTTGTCTTACTCTAGAACTAAAACACTTTTTGAGCATAAAACGTTCAAGTAAATTATGCCACAGCTACCGGTAAACTCTCTTGTTTTTGAACAAGGATATTGAGAGCGGGCTTTAATCAGAGCCTTTGCTCAACGCTTATGTTGAGCAGAGGGCTGATAAGTCTAAGCGGCTAACAAACCGTCTTGCCTCTGGGCAAAATTTTGCAGCGTTAGTCGCTTAACTATAGGTGTCCGTTATCACTTAAGTTAAAGCAATTTAAAAAATCAGTAACAACCCGCATTTATAGCGGCTGTCGAAAAGTCAGTTACCAAAGACAAGGTGGGCCAACATTAAATGGGGCCGAGTTTAAAGCATCAGCCTGATTAAGCATTAGGGTCTGTTGAATTTCATTTTTGTAAGCGAAAATTGTATCGTGAAAATTAATTGTCAACAGACCCTAAGAAAAATCAGCAAAAATTTGGCAACTATCTCTTTATTTAGGGCCTTAGCGGCATCATCCTTTTATTTTTTTGAGGAGCTAAACCAACAAAAAGGCCACAGTCCCGTGAACTATAGCAGTTTAAAGAAAATGAAGCAATGTAAATGTATATATGCTTTAATCAGCAGTTCTCGCTGGGAGTTGCAAGCATAACTATTTGTTTTTATTGCTCATTTCTATTCCCTCCCTTGACAATACAACGTTTTTGAGCAAAAATAGCTCAGATTTTCAATAGGTTAGTAAAAATTTCATGGAAAAAAAGACAAGCGTACGCCACCTTCATGTTTCTGAAAATGCTGTAGAACAACGGCTTGACAATTTTTTATTTAAAACCCTACAGGGTGTACCTAAAAGTAGGATCTACAGAAGCATCAGAAAAGGAGAAGTTCGTGTCAATGGGAAGCGAATTAAAGCAGAATATAAGCTTCAAGAAGGCGATGACATCAGAATTCCTCCTTTACAAGAAAAACAACCATCTCAGCCAATAATTAAAAAGGGCCTTATTGAGCAATTACAAAATAATATTCTTTTTGAAGATGAATACCTATTAGCCATTAATAAACCTTCTGGAGTCCCTGTTCATGGAGGTTCTGGAGAAGAGGGCGGATTAATTGAAAATTTGCGCCATGCCTATACCAAACATCAAACTCTGGAGTTAGTTCATCGCCTGGATAAAGGGACTTCGGGATGTTTACTCATTGCAAAAAAGCGCAGCCCCCTAAGGTTATTGCATGCAGGTATGCGCCAAGGCCAGTTTACAAAATACTATCATCTCTTTGTTAAGGGCAAATGGCCTTACTCCAAACAGCTAAAGGTGGATGTACCATTGCAGCGGAGAGTCAGAGCCTCTGGGGAACGAATAGTGATTGTCAGCAGCCAAGGTAAGCCTTCAAAAACGCTTTTTACATGTGAGCATATTTACCCTGAAGGAAGTTTGTTACAGGCTCACTTGATCACGGGACGAACCCACCAGATTCGCGTTCATGCCGCCCACTTAGGGCATCCTTTAGCCGGAGATGAAAAGTACGGTGACGATACCTTTAATAGTAGTATGAAAGCCTATGGCCTAAAGCGACTATTTTTGCATGCTTCCCAGCTAGCCTTTTTGCACCCAGTTACAAAAAAAGAGCTGGTGCTCACGGCCCCTTTAAGTCAAGAATTAGACAATACTCTCAAACAATTGAGAAAAAAACTTTAACCTATTGAATAAAAGGGTGGTTTTAGTTTTTTCTTTGCTAAAATGAATCATTAACCACTTTTTTTGCTGCAAAATGTAATGACTAATGCACCTTAACGGTGCTTTGATAGGCTATTTCTAGCAAGATAGTATCAGAAACTCTATTTGATTACCTTCAAACCTGGTAAAAACTTGTTAAATAATGGTAGAATGTCCAACTTGGTAGCCTAAGTTCGATGCGCACTTTCAATTTATCGTAGGTTTTGCATCAAATTCAGGTAAAATAATTAGCCATCAGTTAAAGAATTTTGATAAATTGTAGGAGATATCATGGCTGTACAACAAAACCGTAAAACTCGCTCTAAACGAGATATGCGTCGTTCCCATGACAGTTTAAGTAACCCGACTTTGAGCGTAGATCCCTTAACAGGGGTTACTCATTTACGTCATCATGTAGCGCCTAATGGTTACTATAAAGGTCGCAAAGTCATCGAGGTAGAAGCTATTTCTGATGCTGATGAGGAATAGTTTATTTTGAATAACTTTACAATTGCACTGGATGCCATGGGTGGCGACGACGGTCCTTCTGTCGTTGTTCCTGCCGCGTTGGACGCGTTAAAAACAAACCCAGCTTTGCATCTCATATTAGTTGGGCAAGAGAATGTCATTCATAGGTGCCTAAAGAAACAAAATGCAGCGCTTGGCCCAAGACTGAAGATAAAACATGCTTCAGAAATAGTTACCATGGATGAATTGCCGTCTCAGGCACTTCGGGGAAAGAAAGATTCTTCCATGCGGATTGCGATAAATCTTGTGAAAGAGGGAGTTGCGCAGGCTTGTGTTAGCGCGGGCAACACCGGCGCATTGATGGCTACTGCAAAATTTGTACTAAAGACATTACCTGGGGTTGCAAGGCCTGCTATTATCGCTGAACTGCCCACAATGACAGGGCCCACGGTGCGCGTTTTAGACTTAGGAGCCAACGTGGACTCCAGTCCGGAATCCTTGTTTCAATTTGCTGTAATGGGATCTGCTGTGAGTTCAGCTATTACAAATAATTCTCATCCCAGATTAGGCTTGCTCAATATTGGCGAAGAAGAAATAAAAGGTAATGAGCAAGTAAAAGAGGTTGCTGAGCTACTTTCTAACTCTACTGACCTTAATTATATCGGTTACGTTGAAGGTGATGATATTTTCAAGGGTAATGTTGATGTCGTGGTTTGTGATGGCTTTGTCGGGAATGTCGCCCTTAAAACCAGTGAAGGCTTAGCAAAGCTTATATTGTTCTATATTAAGCAATCATTTTTTCATAATTGGCTGACAAAACTTTCTGGCCTTGCCGCACTTCATGTACTTAAACGTGTTGGAAAGCGAGTAGATCCCGCTCGATATAATGGCGCAAGTTTTATTGGCCTTAATGGCATTGTGATTAAAAGCCATGGTAGTGCTAATCGATTAGCTTTTGCCACCGCTATTGAAGAAGCTATTCGCGAGGTTCAACATAATGTGCCCCAGCTTATTAAAAAGCGGGTTGCAGAAGTGCTAGGGGAAGAATCAGAGCAGCCTTCAACTTAAAAGTTCTGATGCGGTTTTGACGCTCCTTTAACGTGAGAAATCTCGGGGGCTAGCGCCCAGGGAGACATGCCATTTTCCCGCGTAGGCGACATCAAACCCGGAGACAATCTTGTTCGCCTACGGCCGAGTTGTTGCAAGCCCTAAGGATCGCTGCTAGCTTTAGATTGATTTATAGCCCTGTTCTTTATACTTCAGATATAAACTCACAGCTATTTCCCCTTATCAATAGGAAAACTTATGATATATTCCAAACTATTAGGCACTGGCAGTTATTTGCCAGAAAAGGTGTTAACCAACTCTGATTTAGAAAAAATAGTTGATACCAATAATAAGTGGATCGTGGAACGAACAGGTATCAAAGAACGTCGCATTGCCGCTAGCCACGAAACCGCCGCGTCTATGGCAAAAGAAGCGGGGTTGAAAGCACTAGAAGCAGCTAATCTATCCAAAAATGACATTGATTTGCTTATTGTTGGCTCAGCCACACCAGATAGAATTTTTCCCAGTTTGGCTTGTATGATCCAACCGGATGTTGCACGTGTTGGCTGCCCAGCATTTGATATTTCAGCTGCTTGTGCTGGCTTTAGCTATGCATTGGGTATTGCTGACAATGCCATCAAATCAGGCATGGCCAATAATGTACTCATTATTGGGAGTGAAACGCTATCACGCATTACAGATTGGGAAGATAGAAGCACCTGTGTCCTTTTTGGTGATGGTGCAGGAGCCTTTGTCTTATCTGCTTCTGATGAGCCTGGAGTTTATTCGACACATTTACATGCTGATGGTACTTATCAAGACATTCTCTATGCGCCTAATCTGCCTTTACTGCCGAAAGACGTTGAGGCTAAAGAATCTCGCTATATTAAAATGAAAGGCAATGAAGTTTTTAAGTTTGCTGTAACCGAGTTAGGTAATATTGTAGATGAGACGCTCAGTGCAAATAATATGGTACGTTCAGCAGTCGATTGGCTTGTGCCGCATCAAGCTAATTTGCGAATTATTAATGCCATCGCAAAAAAATTAAACCTCCCTATGGAGCGTGTTTTAGTTACTATTGATAAACATGGTAATACATCAACAGCTTCTATCCCCTTAGCAATGGATGCTGGCATACGTGATGGACGCATTAAACGCGGAGATGTTTGCCTACTTGAAAGCTTTGGTGGTGGTATTGCTTGGGGTTCTGTATTACTGAAATATTAGGGCCTGTTAGGGTCTGTTGACAATTCATTTTCACGCTACAATTTGAATAAAACGGGTGCAAGTTTGCGTATATTTTCGCTATATAGTTCACTATACTGCCTCAAATAAACGCAAATTTGCCTTCCGTTCCTTCAAATTTCGCTTGCAAAAATGAAATGTCAACAGGCCCTAATAATTCATTGCCATATTGCGTTATTTTTCATTCACAACCCTCTCGTTTTTGCTGCTAGGGGTTGATCTTAAAAATAAAGGAGTTTTTAAATGTCTAGTCTAACTATGGCTTTTATATTTCCTGGGCAGGGTTCTCAGTCCTCAACAATGCTCCAACCAATCCTTGAGCACCCTGAGACTAAAGCGCTCGTTACTGAGGCCTCTGAAGTATTAGGCTACGACCTTGCTGAATTGGTGGCAAATAACCCGGAAAATAAATTAAATCAGACCACTTATACTCAGCCAGCCTTACTGGTCGCTAGTGTTGCGCATTGGGAACGTTGGCAGTTAGAGAAAGGACCTATGCCAACCGTCATGGCAGGCCATAGTTTAGGAGAATACAGTGCATTAGTATGCGCGGGAGCAATTGCCTTTCCAGATGCTGTTGCGCTAGTTGCTGAGCGTGGGCGCTTAATGCAAGCCGCTGTCTCAGAAGGCGTAGGCGGCATGGCCGCTATTATCGGATTGGATGAACTTACCATAGAGCAAATTTGTAAGGAGCTTAATAATGAAGCTTCAGTTGTTGTCCCAGCCAATTACAATGCTCACGGACAAACAGTCATTGCAGGCCATAAAGCAGCTGTGCTAAAGGCAATGGATGCAATGAAA
This sequence comes from Gammaproteobacteria bacterium, assembly GCA_965230455.1. Taxonomy (GTDB): domain Bacteria; phylum Pseudomonadota; class Gammaproteobacteria; order CBDDKY01; family CBDDKY01; genus CBDDKY01. Next base: position 631,740 of record CBDDKY010000002.1, on the reverse strand, counting down.
GTTGCAGGTGCGAAGCTTACAAAAGCGTTACCGGTCAGCGTGCCTTCTCATACACCATTGATGCAATCTGCAGCTCAAGGGCTTATGCTTTACCTCGAGAAAGTAGATATTACATCGCCCAACCTGCCTGTTCTTCATAATGTAAATGTACAAGCAATAAATTCGCCAGAAGCCATTAAAGATGCTTTAGTTCAACAACTTACAAACCCAGTGCGCTGGGTTGAAACCATTAATTTTCTGGCAGAGAAATCTGTCGATTTAGCTATAGAATGTGGCCCAGGGAAAGTGCTAACCGGATTAAGTAAGCGCATCACCCCTGACTTACCAACCTTACCGATTAATAACCCTCAGATGCTAACAGAGGCATTGGAGAAAATTTAGGAGAAAAATATGTTATCGTTTTCACTCGCTGAAAAAACAGCATTAGTATCTGGAGCTTCCCGGGGCATCGGACAAGCTATTGCTATGACCCTAGGTAAACAGGGCGCTAAAGTTATAGGAACAGCCACTACTGAACAAGGTGCAGATAATATTTCTGCACGCCTGGAAGCGGCAGGCATTGAAGGGAAGGGACTTGTTTTAAATGTTAGCGACAAAGATGCTATTGAGCATGTAGCTTCTATATTAAAGGCTGAAGATAGCTTCCCTGATATTTTAGTTAACAATGCAGCCATTACTCGAGACAACATCATGCTTAGAATGAAAGATGATGAATGGTTAGATGTTATGAATACAAATCTAAATTCAATATTTTATATGACTAAGCTCTATCTTAAATCCATGGTTAAAAAACGTTGGGGGCGTATTATTAATTTGAGCTCACTTGTAGCTGCAACAGGTAATTTAGGCCAGGCTAATTATGCAGCAACCAAAGCGGCTCTGTTGGGTTTCTCAAAATCTTTAGCGCAAGAAATCGCAATGCGGCATGTAACCGTTAATGCCGTCGCACCTGGATTTATCAAGTCAGATATGACTGATGCTATTCCTGAGGAGCACCGTAATAAGTTAATGGAAAAAATTCCTGCTGGTGCACTTGGTACCCCTGAAGATATTGCAGCTACCGTGGCATTTTTAGCGTCTCCTGCGGCACAATACATAACAGGGCAATGCATACATGTAAATGGTGGTATGTATATGTAAAGTTGACCTGAGTTTGACGTGCATCAGTAAAAGCGCATAATGCAGTTGCATAGTCACCTTGCTGAAGTGCTTCAAGGGCTTCCTATTGTAGAGAATTTTCAAAAGTGCTGTCCATTTTTCAACAACTTGGCTGTTTGCTGATCAACGGGGAAAATTGCATTTTTCCCGTTGGAAACTCGAGGGCTAGCCTCCGAGATTTCTCACGTTAAATCCCCTTTGTTATAACCTAAAATCCTCAGTTGAAATCGACTGCGGCCGCCTAACTCACCGAATCTAAAGGATTTTTCTCGATATTTTTTCAGCAATTCCCGCCGGTCTTAAATAACCATAAATATCAATAAGTTGCAAGTGGTTAGGTAAATATTTTTCGCAATCATCTTGCGGGAATGGCTTCCTGTTGGAAACGCGTTCTATTGGTTAGCACCGGCTCGAGCATCCTTGCTCGAGCGTGCGCCCTAAAAAAAGCAATGCTTTTTTTAGACGGGCTTACCCTGCGCGGTACACGCCCGCGCGGACGGCGATTCAAGGGGAGCGGGCGCGCGCTCCCCTTAAAAATCCCCACGCGATAGGTTGGCAATCCCCAGCGGGAATTGCTGATATTTTTTATTCACCGTATGGGTGATACGCTTTCACAAAAAATATCGAGAAAAATCCTTTATCTTCAGCAACTAAGTCGGCCTCGCGACGATTTCAACTGAGGATTTTAGGTATAAGGTATATTGACAGCTTGCACTATTGCTTTTATTATAAATTAATACAAGCATGTCTGGTGGATATTTTGATGAGCAAGATACTAAAAGAGTCTAATACCCCTTTATTTCTATTAACTTCCCCATACTGCTATACTCAACAGGTGTGTTTTTCTCAATTTTTGAAAGAAACTATGGCGTCCCAGCACAAGAGCATCCGCTCTCTGGCAGCGGAGACACATTTATCACCATCAATTATTCATAGATTGCGCAAAGGTGAGCAGGACGACTTGAAGTTAAGCACGTTTAGTAAACTAATTTTAGCATTGGATTATCATCCTTGCATAATACCTGACGAGGCTCTTCTGCTTTCATTACTTGAGCAAAAAGTGGCTTCTTATCAGGCTGTCCACTAAATTTAGGAGGTTAAATGTCGCTTGCAAAAATGAAGGCTCAACAGACCCTAATGAGAATTTTTAGAGTTTGCTATATTCTGCGAAGGTGTTAGTTTCAAGCTCCAATCAGTTTGCCCGATGACTTTAATTAGAGCACTATAAATATAGTGTAACAAATGGCTTTTAAACTCAATATCAAGCCCTTTTCCATCTGCAGCATAGATACCTAACAGAGATAAGTTGGTTTCAGGTTGTTTTTTTATTTTAATTTGTGTCAACAGGAGTGCTGCTGGACCGCAGGGCTGTCCCATTAAAATTCCTGCATAAGAATGGTATTGAGTGTTTTTTCACCCCATCCAGCTTTCTTTTGCAGGCCCTTGAGGCTCATATCCTTTCGGAACTGGGGTTTGGCACCTCGGAGTAAATTTAAAACAACATGGCGAACCATCGCCATGTTTTCAGGCGCATTATCTTTTCGCACTCGTGATAAATCTTCTCCTATCGTGACATCTAAAACCCAATGCAAACTATTCTCTATAGCCCAATGACTACGTATGGCTTGTGCTAATTCTTTTGCATTCGCAGCCATACTGCTAATAAAATAACGTCGCTCTGTTGTCGTTTTTGCCCCCTGGTTGACCTGTGACTCCACCATGGCAACGGTTTTTATATCACACCAATCCTTCTTCTGTGTCAGCCAATCTAGTCGCTCACTTACATAACATAAACGCCGTTCAATACGTCCATGACCTTTATCACACTCTTCGTGTTGGTCTGTAATATTGTGCGGTTTGCCTTGACACAATTTTTCAACTTCACTCGATAAAAATAGAGTAATATCATCATGTAACGTACTGTGGTTCCCTTTCAAGGATAAAACATAATCCGCTTTTTTTTGGCGGATCTTTTTCGCAATTTTCTTCTGTGTACCCATTGCGTCGATACTTACAATGCAGCCTTCGAGAGCCAGTAAATCTAATAGTTTTGGGATAGCTGTGATTTCATTAGACTTTTCATTGACTTTTTCTTGCCCTAATACTAACTTGCTCGACGTGGCAAAAGCACTCACCATATGGATAGCTGATTGTCCTGCTGCAGCGTCAAAACTTTTTCTTAGACACTTGCCATCAATAGCAATGATTTCCTTTAACGCTGATTGAAAAGACTGAACCCAGGCAATGAAGCACGCTCTAAAAGCTTCTGGCTCTAAAGCTGACATGACCCTAGCGAAGGTGTTCTTTGATGGAATGCCTTGCTCAAAGGGCAGAAAGCGCCGAAGATAATCCAGTTTTTCCTCGCCAAACGTTACAAAATCTCGCCAGCTTTGTGCGCCACAAATGCTTGCGCATAAAACAGTGAGTAAAATTTCATTCAGCGGATAAAGTTTCTTTCGTTCAATTCTTGGGTCTTCTAGCTTATCAAAATGATAAAGAAAGGCGGGTTGCTTTGAGCTGGCCATCACTAACTCCTTGTTTTGTAAAGCAAGAAGTGTAATCCTTTAGTGAACTTTTACCAACCCCTCTTAGCATAATTTTAATGGGACAGCCCTGTGCTGGACCGAGAGGTTGGTTCTCTGGATCTTTAGTGTGTTTAAAAGATTTGCCTTGTTTCGTTTTAGACATAATATGCTCATTCTTAAAATCTAGCATGGCTTGCTTGGCCACTGAGCTCGTTTGCCGTTGAATATCAGGTGTATCCCCTAATGCATCAACCAGTATGGGCCAAAGCAACTTAACAAAGCGCCGCGTAAGCAAAAAGGATAACTCCTGTTTGTCATGGGAGTTAATGAGTAATAGCAATCTATCTTCATCAGGCAAAAATCGAAATGCAACTTGATGTATATTCATTAATAAGGCCCAAAAGCCGTTTGTAAGTACTCTTTTAATTCTCGCAGTAAATTAGCTTGTTCGCCACTGAGATCTTGCTTTTCTAATGACTTAATATCTTCGAGTGCAGCCAATGGAGTTAAATGCGCTTTACCCCTATGATCCAAGCGCTCCGTTGTTCCTTTAATTTTAGCAAGATATGCTTTAAAGACTTGCCTTTCTTCTTCAGATAGAACCTCAGGGTAATGCCGTCCCAGCAAACGAATAGCCATCTCGGTAAAATCAGGGTTTGAAAACTGATAAGCTTGAGCAAGTTTATCAACAGGAGAAGCCTGATGGAATTTTCTAAACGCTGACAAGTCCGTCTGGGTAAAGAATGACTGCTGATAAAGCGCTGCATCGATATCTAAGTCAGGAATAATAGGATATTTTGCTTCTTGATGATATTCTACTAATCTGGTCAAAAAGTTTGGGTCTTCTTGTAGTCTACGTCTATTTTCTTCTGCTTGCTTTTGCCGAGCTTCATCGATATGAGAGAGATAGCGTGCTTTGGGAGGAAGAATAAAGAGTCCATCCACGGGCTTTTTCTTAATAACCCATGCCTCACTGGGATCTTCGGGTAATTTTTGATCTAAAATTAGCCATAAAGATTGATTTTTATAGTGTTTATGCTGCCCTAGCTGCAATACTGGGGCCTGCATATTCTTCTTGTAGCCGAAGCGGCTATTCAACATAATCCCTTCCCGATGTGTCATTAATGTGCTGACAAATGCGATTGGAAGTTGAAAGAACCGTTGCTGTTCTAAATTTTTATCAAAATAGCCCAGCAAATACTTCCACATTTCAGTAGAAACTGATAGCTTTTTAGCCAAGTTTAATGTCGCTTCAACATCAACCATTGCGTCATGAGCAGGACCTTTTGCTAACTGATGACAGGCATTTAAATTCTCTAACTTCAAACTTATCTTTCCATCAATAGTAGGCCAGGGTTCAAGTATCGAGGGGTTATAAAGCCAAAAAGCTAAGGTAAGTGGAAATAAATCCATACGACCGCATTGGTTAGCAAATTGATGACTATAAGGAGACAATAAGTTATGATAAAAGGCAAAGCGTAGAAATTCATCATCAAAATTTAATGTATTGTATCCTAAGCTGATAGTACCAGGCTCATTAAGTAAACTATGAATTTCTTGAATAGCTTCTAACTCATTTATGCCTCTCTCGGTGCTTTTAACACCAATATGGTGCACAATAAGAGCATGAGGAGAGGGGATAACGTCAGGTCTTAGTTTGACAAGTATTTCATAGCGTTTTAATATCTGGAAGCTTTCGTCGGTCCGAATAGCTGCAAATTGCAGCACTTGATCAAAAGCCACATTCAGGCCTGTAGATTCGATATCATAAAAAAGAAAAGTTCGCATTTTTTGCTTATTTTTCCATGGGCTATATTGCCTTAATGTCTCAAGGCAACAGATGCTTGTAAGAATGATTCAAAACATAATATGATAAGGGGAAAATGTCAATGTATGCTATCAACGAGCTTCTCAGTGCTAAGGTTAAACCGGAAACTACCGTTTCTGTTCAAGGCTGGGTGCGAACGCGTCGTGACTCCAAAGCAGGTTTTTCCTTTGTCAGTTTGCATGATGGCAGTTGCTTTGATGCTATACAAATAGTTGTCCCCAATACCTTAGCTAATTACGCGCAGGATGTCCTAAAAGCAACCACAGGTGCTTCTATCAGCGTTGATGGTACGCTCACCGCATCACCAGCGAAAGGACAAGCCTTTGAAATCCAGGCCACTGCTTTTCGTTTAATTGGCGCCGTTGAAGACCCTGAAACTTATCCCATGCAACCTAAGCGTCATAGCTTTGAGTACCTTAGAGAAGTGGCACATCTGCGGCCTCGTACTAATGTAATCGGAGCCGTAACGCGAATCCGCCACTGCGTAGCACAGGCAATACATCGATTTTTTGATGAACACGGCTTTCACTGGATTAATACGCCTATTATCACATCTAATGATTGCGAAGGCGCTGGAGAATTATTCCGAGTTAGTACCTTAGATCTTGCCAACTTGCCAAGAAACCCTCAAGGAGAGGTGGATTTTCAGCAAGACTTTTTTGGGCGAGAAACCTTTTTAACAGTTTCGGGACAACTTAATGTCGAAGCTTTTTGTTTAGCCATGTCAAAAGTCTATACCTTTGGCCCAACCTTCCGTGCAGAAAACTCGAATACGTCGAGACACCTAGCTGAATTTTGGATGGTTGAACCTGAAATTGCATTTGCTGACTTAAATGCTGTTGCTCATTTAGCTGAAGCCATGTTGCGATATGTTTTTCGCTATGTTCTAGAAAAACGCCAAGATGATATGGACTTCTTTGCTTTACGAGTAGATAAACACTGCATTGAACGATTAACCCATATTATTGATAATAACTTTGCCCGATTAGATTACTCAGAAGCCATTAAAATTCTAGAGACCAGCAGTAAACAGTTTGATTTTCCTGTGAGCTGGGGCTTAGATCTACAAACAGAGCATGAGCGCTTTTTAGCCGAAGAGTATTGTAAGAAGCCTGTCGTGCTTTGTAACTACCCTAAAGAGATAAAAGGCTTTTATATGCGTGTCAATGATGATAATAAAACCGTTGCTGCTATGGATATTTTAGCACCAGGGATTGGCGAAATTATCGGTGGAAGCCAACGCGAAGAACGTCTTGATGTTTTAGATAAACGTCTGGATGAAATGGGTATCGATAAACAACAATACGACTGGTATAGAGACTTACGTCGCTACGGCAGTGTGCCACATGGTGGCTTTGGTTTAGGGTTTGAGCGCTTAATCAGCTACATCACAGGAATGAATAACGTAAGAGATGTTATTCCATTCCCGAGGGTGCCTAAAAGTGCTGAGTTTTAAAGTGAGAAATCTCGGGGCTAGCCCCCGAGAAAGGCGCTTCAGATTAACAAATAACTTCCCGAGTTTTCAACGGTGGGGACTACACACCACAGGGCTGTCCCATTAAAATAATATTTTCATTTAAAAACAAACAGTTACAATAGTTTTGAAACTTAACCCTGCTGGGGTAACCACTTGATACTCTATAAGATTTTGTTATTTTTAATGGGACAGCCCTGCTACATACCATTTCAGCTATTGCTTTTTAATAAAGCATCTACCTTAGCAGCACAAATAAAGTCATTCTGCGTTAGGCCTTTCGCCGCATGTGTAGTAAAGGTAACCTTACAATAACCAAACCCTACGCTCATATCAGGGTGATGGCCTTCTTCATTTGCAATCCAAGCCACAGCATTCAGAAAGGCCATTGCTTTATAAAAACCTTTAAATGTTACATCCCTAGAAATTTGGGTCTCAGATTCATTAAGCGCCCAATGAGGGAGCTCTTGCATTAATGCTGCAATTTCTTCCTCCTTTAAAGCAGGGACACCACCTTCACAAGGTATACAATGTTGTTCTTTTAAATTTTCCATAGTAATCACCTTTGTAATTTGGAGCTAATATGTAGCCCCATCATTGAAAAATTGGGCTTTAACTTTACATCTGAGGGCTAAAGCTTAACGTTCATGTCAAAATGAGAGCAAATCATTGACCGAAAGTTAATACCTTCAGTATAGAGGGGGAAACATCCCTAGTTTTCGAGCTTCTTTAATAAGAAGAGGGATATCACTGCTCATAATATCGTAAAATTGTTCGTAGTTTTGCAAAACATAATAGATGGGCTGAAGAATGTTAATTTTATAAGGTGTCCGTAAGATAGAAATCAAATCAAAAGGCTCTCGCTTGGGCGTTTCACTTTCTAATGCATATAAGGTTTCCTCTTTTGACGACAGAATTCCACCGCCATAAATTTTTAATCCTTTAGCTGTTTGGATCAATCCAAACTCTACTGTAAACCAATAAAGCCGCAGGTACATAATTCTATCTTCTTCTGGTGCTGCTAAAGCCCTTTTTCCATAGCTTTCTGTAAAGTCCGCATAGGCTTGGTTAGTCAACATAGGACAATGCCCAAAAATTTCATGAAAAATATCAGGCTCTTCTAAATAATCCAGTTCCTCAATACTGCGAATAAAGGTTGCAGCAGGAAACCTCTTTTCAGACAATAATTTAAAAAATTTATTATGCGAGATAAGGGCAGCTACAGGCTCCACTGTCCAGCCGGTTGCTTTTTTTAAAGCCTTTGAGATATCAGGACACTGTGGTATTTTATGGCTTGGCAAATCAAGTAATTTTATGCCATTCAAATATTCGTCACAAGCACGGAAATCAACTATATCCATTTGTCGCGCATATAGGCGTTCCCATATTTGATTTTCCTCAGCAGTATATTGAGCGAAGCCTTTGGTATCGACTTTTTTAGCAGAGTACTTACTTTGTTTCACAAAGATAATTCCTTAAACAGTGCCTCTAAAAATAAAATATTTTGTTGCATCAGCCCTATAGAAATTCGAATATGCTGAGGCATCCCATATCCTTGTAATGGCCTAACAATAAATCCTCGCTTTAATAAAGCCTGGAACACGGCATTCGCATCACGCTTAACATTAATCGTCAGAAAGTTACCTGCGCGTCCAGTGTAATCTAAGCCATTTGTCTGGCAAAAGGTAAGATAACGTTGCTGTTCTGTAATAGTCAGTGCCTTAGTTTTAGCGCTATGCTCCCTATCAGAAAGAGCCAGGGTTGCAGCCATTTGAGCCACCATATTAACAGAAAAAGGAAAGCGGCGTCGATGAAGAAGGGCGGTTATCTCCTTTGAAGCAATAGAATATCCAACTCGAAGTCCTGCTAAACCATAAATTTTAGAAAAAGTCCTTAAAATCATCAGATTAGGATATTTTTCCAATAAAGGTAAGGTGATAGGATAATCAGCTTGATGCATATATTCAAAATAGGCTTCATCACAAATAACAATCACATTTTCAGGCACTTTGGCGATGAAATCATTAAAATCTTCTTTGGCTACATAAGTGCCCGTTGGATTATTGGGGTTTGCAAGGAAAATAAGTTTAGTCTTTGGCGAAATAGCATCAAGCATCGCCGATAGATCATGCCCCCACTGGCGAGCAGGTACTTCAATAGGCGTCGCTCCTGAAATATGCGCTGCAATAGCATACAGGGCAAAGGCATATTTTGAATAGATAATTTCATCACCAGGCTCTGCAAATGTACTGGTGATTGTATGGATAAGGCTTTCCAAGCCGGAATCAATGGTCAACTGATTTTCTTGACAAGGCAAGTGTTTGGCTAAGGCTTGCTTTAAATCATAGGCATTAGCATCAGGATAAAGATGCATTTTAATGCCTGCTTGCTGAAAACACTCTAAAGCTCGAGGGCTGGGGCCTAAGGGATTTTCATTACTGGCAAGTTTAATAATATTGTCTAGACCTAATTCTCGCTTAAGCTCATCAATGGGTTTACCTGGTTGATAAGGAGTCAACTTTAAAAGCCCAGGATTTGTGGAGAATATCACCGCTTGTATCCTTTTCTACGCTTAAAAAATAGCTAAAAATTTATACCAAAGCTCAGCTATATACTCATGTAGAGCCAAATGGCTTACTCTCAAAGAGCTTGGATAAATCATAAACTGTTGTAATGTAAATTGATAGCCTTTTCCTGAGTGATAATCAGTCGGTGCAGCTATTACAGAAATACCTTCTTTACGAAAGGCGTACATTGCTCGCCTCATGTGGTAGGCTGAGGTCACAAGAATAATTTTATTAACACCTTTCTTGCTTAATAAAACTTTTGTGTCACGAGCATTTTGAGAAGTATTTATCGAGTGCTTATCCAGCCAAGTCGAGGAAAACCCAGCTAGTGCTACTAAACGTTTGTTCATTATTGAAGCTTCCGAGCGGGGATCATCAAGAACAGCGCCACCGCTTAAGAGAATAGGTAGACGGCTTTTTTCATGTAGGTATACTGCATAGTCAAGACGTGCTGAAGAAGCATTACTGGGAATATAGGCTTTATATTCTGGTGCGTATTTTTCACCACCACCCAGGACAACAATAGCCTGTGCTTTTTCTTGTCTCAACTTGCTTAAACTTAGCGGAGGAAATGCTTTTTCTAAGGGTAAAACTAGCAGTTTGCTAAAAAATGGGGTGCTCAGCAAATAAAGCGATAGAGAGCTTAGCATGACTAAAAATATGGCAATTTTTCTACATCTATGCCAAAACATGATAGCCACTAGAAATAAGATAATATTAATACCGGGAGGAAAAATAATGCTTTCGATAGCAGAAACAAGTAGAGGGGGTATCACTTTTTTACTCATTAAATAAATTCTCAGAACATTTTATAGAAAGCTTGCTTTATATGCAAACAATGGTATAATTTGCATATAATAATAAAGTTTAAATTAATTTAATGAGCCAAACTATTCTTCGCTTTGACAACCTAAATTTAGCCTTAGGTGTGGACAAACTTTTAGACAATGTTAACGTCGAGATTAAAATCGGAGAGCGCATTTGCTTACTGGGACGTAACGGTTCTGGAAAATCTTCTTTATTAAAAGTAATTCAGGGTCTGCTACAACCTGATGATGGTGAACTTTGGCTAGCACCTTCGCTTAAAATTGCTACATTAGCTCAAAACCTTCCCGAGGCAACAGACAAAACTGTATATGATTACGTGACTGCCGGCTTAAAGGACCTTGGAAAACTTTTAGCAGATTACCACCATCTGACTAAACTACTAACAACAGAGCAGAGTAATAAAGTTTATCAATCATTAGAAATAATTCAGCAGAAAATTGATGCTCAAAATGGCTGGAATCTACATCAAAAAATTGAAAGCACGCTTTCTCGCCTATCCATCAATGGGGAAAATAAATTATGTGAACTTTCAGGCGGTTGGCTACGCCGCGTTAATCTTGCTCAAGCATTGGTCCAAGAACCCAACTTACTATTGCTGGATGAGCCAACCAACCACTTAGATTTAGAAACCATTCGCTGGTTAGAAGAGCAACTTCTAGCATTTAATGCAACAATTTTATTTGTTACCCACGATAGGGCTTTTTTAAGAAAATTAGCCACTAAAATTATTGAACTAGATAGAGGAAAGATTCTCCAATATTCAGGTGGCTATGATCGTTACTTGAAAGATAGAGAACATTTTCTAGAAATAGAAGCAAGAGAGCGCTCTCTTTTTAACAAGAAACTTGCTAAAGAAGAAGAATGGATTCGTCAGGGTATCAAAGCCAGACGTACCCGCAATGAGGGAAGAGTCAGGGCATTAAAAACGCTTCGGGCAGAAAAAGCCAATCAACGAACTCAACAAGGCCATGTGAAGTTTCAGCTTACTGCTGAAGAAAAGTCTAGTGCATTGATTTTGTGGGGAAAAGATATAAATTATTGTTATAACGAAACGCCTATTGTTAAAGGTTTTTCTTTTCAAATTGCTAAAGGTGATAAAATTGGTCTTTTAGGCCCTAATGGTTGTGGGAAAACAACCCTTGTTGAACTACTACTCAAAAAGCTTAAACCTCAATCAGGGAATATACAACATAGTCCTCGTATAGAAGTAGCCTATTTTGATCAGCTTAGAAAAAATCTTGATTGGGATAAAAGTGTTCTAGAAAATCTGGCCGAAGGACGTGAATATATTACGCTTAACGAACAACCACGCCATGTCATTAGTTATTTACAAGACTTTTTATTCACGCCTGAACGCGCAAATACACGAGTAAGTTCCTTATCAGGTGGTGAGTGCAATCGCTTATTATTGGCACGCCTTTTCAGTAAATCTTTTAATTTTTTAGTTATGGATGAACCTACTAATGACTTAGATATTGAAACTATAGAACTACTAGAAGATCTGCTGGTAAAGTACAAAGGGACTCTTTTGCTTATCTCTCACGACAGAGAATTTTTGGATAACGTTATAACCACCAGCTGGGTATTTGAGGGTGCTGGTAAAATACAAGAATATATAGGCGGATATCAAAGCCATCATGAAACCTCTGTTGAAAAAATAAATAAAGCTAAAAAAGAAAACACAAAAAACAAAGCTCCTTCTAAAAACTATACCTATGAGCAACAGAAAGAACTTACCAACTTACCTAAACTCATCCTTAAATTAGAAGAAAAACAAGTAGAGCTAGAAAAAACAATAGCAGAGCCTGGCTTTTATGAAAAAGAAAAATCAGAAACAAACAGATTTTTAGACGATCTTGAGAAAGTAAAAAATTCACTAGAAACAGCTTACAGTCGTTGGGATGAACTGGAAAAAATTATCAACTCATAAGGCTTTTAGCCTTATTGAAGTTTTAGTTGCTTTACTCATGCTCAGCACAGCAGTATTGCTTTCTTATACAGTCTTGGTGCGCGCATTAGCCATCAACACAGAAGCACTGCAACTAACAATAGCTAATCGAATAATCGCTAATCAGGCAGAATACCTTCATATACAAGAGAATGAAAATTTAGCAAAATACCCGGACTCTTTGGAAAAATATTTACCTGGTGCCTCTGTTACATTTATAAAAAAATCGCCAAGAAATTCAGTAATACAGATTTCTTGGCGAGCAAAAAATAATCTACATCCCATTAATAATTGCGATGCTAAAAAAGAACAATACTGCCTACAACAACTTTTTGGGTTTTAGTTTAATCGAGCTGTCTATTGCATTACTTATGAGTGCTGTTTTATTAGCAGGGGCAATTAAGCTTTATATTAGCTATCAGAGCAGTTTGCAAACACAAATAGCCTTAGCGACGATACAAAACAACCAACGTATTGCTAGTTATTTTCTAGAAAAAGCTATTCATATGGCAGGCTTTACAGGATGTAGTCACAGAAGCCTGGATAATGCTTTTCAAGGATTAAAAAGCACAAATACAAAGCTTCCTAAAGAAGTAAAGGGAAACACAGATGCCTTTCAAGTGAAGTTTGCAGAACAACCTTTGTTTGATGTAAAAAAAATAAAGAGCTTAAATGCGCTTTTAATCAACAAAAATAACACACTAGAAGTTGGGGATGAGGTTGTTTTAACAGACTGTTTAGTGACTCAAGTATTACAAATTATTAATATCTATTTCCAAGGAGATATTGAAGAAATAAAATTCAATAAAATTATTAATAAAAATATTGAGTTGCCTTCCACCTTAGCCCGTCTACAAGAATATATTTTTTACATTGCTGAAAGTGAAGAAAAAAGTAAATTAGGTCATCGCATTAGCATGTTAGAAGTAAAAGATATTAAACAAAGAAACACTGAACTCGTAGATGGCGTAAGCAATATGAAAATAACTTATTTTTCACAAAAGAATAGCGAAGAAATAAAATCAACAGCAAGTGAAAAAAAATTTAGCATAAAAAACTGGGAAGATGTAAATTTTTTAAAAATTAACTTATTGTTTAATTCTATACAACAGATAAAAACGTTCAATCATACTTATTTTTTCAACGGCAGAAATTATAATAATGATAATAAACTTCTCTATAAAGCATTCCCTCTGGATGTTTCTTTAAGACAACGACTTCAATGAAAAATAAGGGGTTTATATTATCAAGCGTACTATTCTTTATCTTAGCTATAAGCTTATTAAGCTATATAATGCTTGATATTAGCTTAATAGAAATAAAATCAGTCAATCAATATCAAAAGCAAAGAAACAATGAAATATTATTATTTTCTTTCATCAAGAAGATAAAGTACCCTTTGAATAGAAAATGTGAAGAAGCTTTACAAGGCAACAATTACTACGCAGAAAAAGCTCAAGCATGGTGGAGAAAAAATTCTTGCCAAACACCCTATGGAGATTTTATAATTAGCTATGTCTCTGAGAAATTAAGAAGCTCAGAGTGCTTATATGTTGAGTCAAAGAAAAAGCTGAAACAGGGTGGGACGTTCTATCGATTAACCTTTAGGCTTGATAACAATAGCAACCATCCTAAACAGGAGCAAGCTGTTTATTTATTTCCGAAAAAAATCAATGCTGCCCCCCCTTGTGAAAAAGAAAAATCAAAAACAGTTATGAAAAGTGGTCTACAGGCTTGGCGTGATCTCTCGTAGTCTTCAATTAATCACTTGAAAATAGCACATTCTTTTTAAATAGAAAATTAAAATAGGCATCTTAATCATGAGTTATTTATTATCCGTTTATATTCCCTTAAATTCAGTGGAGAGGGTAAAAAAAGCACTGTTTGATGCAGGTGCAGGCAAGTATGAAAATTATGATCAATGTGCTTGGGAAACACAAGGAAAAGGGCAGTTTCGCCCTCTTATGGGTAGCAATCCGACCTTAGGCTCTCGAGGAAATGTGGAGAATGTTGATGAAATAAAATTAGAATTAATTTGCAATAAGTTAGATCTTAAAGCTATTATTCAAACCTTGAAAAAAACACATCCTTATGAAGAGCCCGCATTCCATGTGATTAAACTAGAAACTGTTGAGTCGTAAAATATCTTCTGGCCAGCTATCAAGTGAAAACCATTTTTGTGCTAGAATTTCTTTTTAAAGTGAGAAATCTCGGGGGCTAGCCCCCGAGGCAAAGGCGATGGGGTTTCCATACCCAAGAGGCACAGGTACCCAAGGGGGCACAGGTAGGGGAAAAATGCAATTTTCCCCTTTGGGAGCCTCGCGGGTTTCCCGCGTAGGCGAAATCAAACCAGGAGACAATCTCCTTCGCCTACGGCCGAGTTGTTGAACTCGCGTCTATAAATTGTCGAGTAAAGTCAAAGGCTCAATAGGTTGCTGAGACCCCAGATAACCGCAAAGCGCTTTCCGAGAAGACGATCCTTTGTATGGCGTAGTCCAAAAAACCGTCGCGCAAATTGCATAGCCAATAAAATTCACATTGCACAAAACATCTATCCTATTGTTTTTCAGGTGATCAAACGGCTTGTAAAGAACTATAAGGAAACCAGCAGCGCTGAGTTTATCGCTGCTGCGGGTGGATTAAATTTAGTGCGCAAAATAACATTATATGCTTAATTTTAAAGCATAAATCCTATTGGTGATTAGGGTGGGCTGACATAAGCGGCGGGAAATTTCGTTCATTAGGAAGAGTGGCACCCAATTGATCTAACATTTCATAGAAGAACTATTCTCAGAAGAGTATCTTTGTGGTAAACTGGTGCTATCTTGGTTAAGTTTTGTAAGGATAGGATACCCCATGCCAGAACCAGCTCAATCCATCGATAAAGTCGCGCTCGTTGAACAATATATCATCTGGCTTCGCGATGAAAAAGTAATGCTAGATGTACATTTGGCTAAACTGTATGGCGTTGAAACTCGAGCGTTGATACAGGCTGTCAAACGTAATATCGGGCGCTTCCCAGATGATTTCATGTTCCAACTATCTGATAAAGAAGAGGAATTTTTGAGATCACAAAATGTGATCTCAAATACAGCTGGCCGTGGTGGTCGACGTTATTTGCCCTATGCCTTCACTGAACAAGGTGTCGCCATGCTATCCAGTGTCTTGCGTAGTCAACGAGCCGTAAATGTAGAAATTATGCGCGCTTTTGTAAAGATAAGAAGATTACTTGAATCCAATAAACAAATGAAGCAGCAATTAGATTTGCTTGAGCAAAAATATGATGATCAATTTAAGATCGTCTTTGAGGCTATTCGCCAGCTGATGCAGCCACCGGATCCCAAAAGTAAACGCCCTATCGGATTTTCGCCTTGGCTAGTTGAACATGAGACAGAGTAATGGGAGGAATTAGTCCCCTGTTTATAACGTTAGAAAATCCTTGGGCAAGCGTTATTGAACATCATCATGTTACTAGTACCAACGATTACAACCGTGCCTCGGGAGATAATCTCATTGGAGCTGATGATGATTTAGGTGCAGCCCTGGCTTTCTTACGAGAGTTTCAAGAACCTAAAAGCACCTTGCGAGTCTATGCTAAGGAATTAGAGCGACTATTTCTTTGGTGTCAACACAAGCATAAAATCAGCATTGCTAATTTAAAACGTGATGATCTGATTACCTATCAAACGTTTCTTAAAAATCCAGTGCCAACACAAGTTTGGTGTGGTAGTAAAGCACCCAGAGTTAATAAAGATGGAAGCTTAAACAGTAAATGGCGAGTATTTTACAAACCACTATCAGACACTAGCGTTAATAAAAGCATGGCAGTTATTGATGCGCTTTTCAATTACCTAGTGCAAGGTCAATATTTCCTCGGTAACCCTATGGCAACGGATCGTCGACGTAAGAAATCTAAAGCTAACGCGCCTACCATTATTGATCGGTATTTAGAATTAGATGAAATTAAAGTTGTGCTAAAAGCGCTACTAGCATATCCCGTAGACTCAGAGGAAACGAAGTTCCGCGTTTTAAGAGCACACTATATCATTTTATTGTTGTTTTATACTGGACTAAGAATTGCTGAAGCCAGTCATCACAAAATGGGGGATTTTATATTACGAGAAAACGAATGGTTTCTTCGCATTATTGGTAAAGGGAGTAAGTTGCGTGAAGTGCCAGTGCCGGACGAACTACTTGATGCACTCATTTATTTTAGAACAGCCATTGGCCTACATTCCCCACTGCCCAAGTTTAGTGAATCGACACCCTTAATACCATCTAACAACTTAAAGAGTCCCATTAGTACGCGCCGAATAGATCAAATACTAAAGTGGGCCTTTGGTCTAGGTGCAGATGTTTATGAGTTTGCATCACCTCACAAGGCATCAAAACTTCATGCGGCCTCGGCACATTGGTTGCGTCATAGTTACGTGACCTATTTGCTAGATAACGGCGCTTCGCTAAAAGTCGCACAGAAGAATGCCGGTCACAGCAACATAGCAACAACGATGCACTATCGTCATGTTGGGCAAGCGGATAGACATGAACAGACTCGCACACTATCATTGTCTCAGACGAATGCGGATAATAAAAAGTCTAAGGATCAGTAATGCTGTTAGCAATTTTAAATGCGCAAGAACAGAAGCGGTTTGACTACCCTCAACAACTAAATGCCGGTCTACGTCAGCAGTGTTTTACATTAAGACCCGATGTGGATAAGGCAATCAGTCGCTTGCGAACTCCCACTAATAAAGTAGGATTTATGCTACAGTTTGGTCACTTTGTAGCAACGCAACGCTTTTATTTGACCGACAGGTTTGACAAAGCTGACATAGATTTTGTCACGAATTTACTTGGTATTGATAAAGATGCAATTGACCTTAGCAAGTATAAGAAAAAGATACCAATTGACCACCAGAAGACAATTTTAGCGCTTTGCAAATGTCATGCTTTCGACGCCGATGATGTAACAGCTCGTGTCAATAGATATATTCGAGAAATCATTACTGAACATGTATCCCCAAAGACGATATTCATTCGAACCTTAGCTTGGCTACACGAAGAAAATATCGAGATCCCAACATATCACACACTTGCTGAGCGTATTACCGAAGGTTTTCGAAGTTTTGAAAATGCACTCATTAGCCGAACAAATCGCTTATTGACTAGGTCGAAAAAAGTAATCTTAGACAACCTTCTGGAAAGTGATGATAAAAAACCATCATTATTTAATCGCTTAAAATATAGTAATCAGTCAATAAGGCCTAAAGCCATACAAGCCAGCTTAGAGTTGTTTGCTCAACTACAATCTTGCTTTATTGAACTAGAACCCGTGATATCAAAATTGAACCTAACACGAGATGCTAGATTGTACTATGCAAATTGGATGAAAAAAGCCAAGTTATCGCAGGTAAAACAATTCTCTTTATCAGGGAAAAGATATTTTCATTTACTATTATTTTTAGAAAACCAGTACTACAACCATCAAGATGCCTTGGTTGATACACTGTTAAAATGTGTCCAATCAGCAAAAAGCAAAGCATCAAGAGATTTTAAAGAAATAGAAAACTTTCTTAGGCCAAAGCAGAAAGAATCAATTAATCTACTCAGAGAAGTCAGGTTGGATGATAAGCAATTTAGGTTAAGTATAAAATCCATCATGGGGGATACAGCATTATCAAGTGATGAAAAGCTAACTTCTATTCAAGATCTATTAATGACATACGACGAAAAATATGACGATCAAAAAGTCACTGAAATAGACGCTTCAGATATCGCACTTGATGAGCTAGATAATGATAACCAGTATTACCAGATACTTGAACAAGACTCAATAAAATTACAGAAAAGAGTGTCTAAGCTCCTACAAGTGCTCATTTTTGATAAAGATGCTTCTGATGCTAATCTTTTAGATGCAATTGACAATTTCAAAATGAAAGCAGGAAATATATCCCATCAAGCTCCTATCAATTTTTTATCCAGCAGTGACAAAATAGCAATTAACGATAACAAAGGGAAATTTAGACCATCACTGTATAAAGCTCTATTATTCATTGCAGTGTGTGATGGCATAAAAAGTGGTGACCTTAACCTCAAATACTCGAATCGGTATAAAGCAATTAGTGAATATTTAATCAGCCTTGATGAGTGGTCAAAATCTAAAAATTCGTTGTTAGGAAATGCCAATCTATTGCAGTTTAGCAATGTGGATCTAGTGATTAACGAGCTCAAAACTCATGTTGAAGCTCGTTACTCTCATGTGAATCAACGTGTCAATAATAACCAAAATCCTTACCTTACGGTTGACATTAACGGCAAAATAACGGTTAGAACACCACCCGTATCGGACGTACAAGAGAAGCATATAACAACCTTATTAGAGCAGGTCAATTACATTCCTCTTCTTCAGATTCTAACTGATGTTAATGATGTGACGAAATTTAGTGACTGTTTTGAGCATTATGGTATTAAGCACACTAAAAGTAAGCCCTCATATTCCACATTTTTTGCAGGCCTTATAGCACAAGGCTGTAATATCGGAGTGGAGAAGCTTGCCCATACATCTGAAGGGGTTCTTGAAAATACATTGAAAAATACTGTTCAATGGTATTTTACACAAAAAAATCTAACGGCGGCTAACAATGAGATCATTGCAATGATTCATAGACTAGCCTTGCCAAGTGTATTTGTGCGTGAGCAAGGAAATAATCATACAAGTAGCGATGGCAGAAAAGTAGGTGTTGCTATTGAATCACTAATAGCAAACTACTCATTTAAATATTTTGGTAAAGATAAAGGCGTCAGTGTTTATACGTTTATCGATGAGCGTCAGACATTATTCTATTCTAATGTTTTCAGTGCTTCGGAACGTGAAGCGGCGTATGTCATCGATGGACTGTTATCTAATGATGTTGTTAAGTCGAGTATTCATTCAACAGATACACATGGATTCACAGAAGTATTATTTGGCACCAGTCATTTCATGGAAACTGCCTATGCTCCTACTATTGATGTGAAACTCATTAAAAAACATTGGGATGACATCTTGAGGTTTATGGCAACGATATTACTAAAACGTGAAACAGCTTCACAACTATTTACTCGTTTAAGCTCATATGCTAGAGAGAATCCACTATATAAAGCGCTTAAGGAATTTGGTCGAATCATTAAAACATTATTTATTTTGCAGTACTATGACGACGTTAATCTTCGACAACGAATAGAAAAACAGCTTAATCGTATTGAACTATCAAACAAGTTTGGGCGAGCAATATTTTTTGATAATAGTGGTGAATTTCAAAAACCAACACCTGAAGAACAGACAATCATTACTGCTTGTCAAGTGCTTATTCAAAATGCTATTGTGCTATGGAATTACTTATACCTATCGCAATTACTTACAAACCTGACAGATGAAACTGAGCGTAAAGAACTTGTAGACATCATCAGAACGGGATCTGTGTTGTGTTGGCAGCACGTTAACCTATTGGGTAGATTTGATTTTACACAGGTTGCTTCAAATGATAACTCTTTTTATATGGAAGGCATATTATCCTTGAGTGTGGCTTAGCATGAAAATGAACGAAACTTCTCGCCGCTTATGTCAGCCCACCCCTTTTACCTTTCTGTTGTCAACCGCTCTTTTGAGAGCTATTTCTATTTTTTCTTCTGCCCATAAAAACTCCCCAACACAAAGAAAATCACCTCACTCATCGCATCATCGGTGCTCTGATTATCGCTGTGGAGATAAAAAATCAGCATAGCAATCAGCACCACGGTGATTGTTACAATGGTATCGTTGTTGTCAGGCATGACTCTTATTTTATATTTTACGCTAAATAAAAAGCCCCGTTTTATCAGGGCTTTTTAGCTTGAGCAAATTTCAATCTGCACCTGTTAAACCTAGCTACTCATAAAGTAATTATCTAAGTCCGTATGCAGGTGCAGGATCTTGACCGTCATATTCATTATCATCGTCATATTCATCATCACTGTCTGACCAGATGATAGGTTCCGAAAAGTAACCTCTCCGTATAAAAGCTCCCGGTCGCTCGTTTTGTGCATTATTAATAACACTCACAGGCTTAACGTCGCTAATGTTTTTTTCATGATTTTCTTTAATTTGACTAGCACACTTCTCAGAATGAACCTCTTCCTTGAACTCCATGATTTTTTGCTTCGTATCCCTGCATAGCAAATTAGACATGCCTCTGTAATTACTCCACTCTTTGGCTGCATTATCTAATTCCTGTTTATTTTCTATTATCAACTCCTCATTCCTTTCTGCTAAATCAAAATTATCCATTGATTTATCGCTGATTTCTTCTAATTTCTCGGACACAACTTTTTGGGAATTTTTCCCATTAAAAGGGCCAACTATTTTAGTAAAAAAATTAGCTAACGAAAAAGTTGAAACTCTCTTTAGAGCAAAACCAGCTCCAGCAGCAGTCCCAATTCCACAGCAACAAACGACTATGGGAGCCACACAACATGCAACCACCACTCCCAGCGCAATTAATTTTAAAAATAAATACACATAATCCATACTTACAAATCCTCACTTTATCCATGAACGTTAAGTTGCCAACTTACAGCTCAACTTTTTTAATCGCAAAACGCAACTCATAAAAATATTAACAATTACAAACTACACAAAGAGTTGCTAAATTTATCACTTTAAGCTAAAAAATACCAAGAATAAAAAGTTTAATTAGACATCATTCTACTCAAAAGGTGAGACGCATGAGAACTGGAATTAACTGCCCTCTTGCCTTTTGGAACCAAGCAAAATTCAGGGAGGGGCAGAGAAAATGAGTCTGGGATATCTTTTCTATTTTTAACTTCACATAAGTTCTCTAAAACAATATTATTTTTCCTGCGCCATTTATTAATCTTTGCCCCAAACTTATTGATATTTCTTGTTAAAATTTCGTGCTCTCTTCCGTTAGCTTCTATTTTTAATTTTGTTTCATTTACTTTAGACTCCAATTCTTCGCGGTCACCTCTATTTTTGACAAGATCTTTATGACAATTTCTAAGCACTGACATCTGATTATCATTTTCACGCAATAAAGCATAAGCATCATATTGCATTGAATTTAATTTATGGTTCAATTCAGAATACTCGCGAATAAGACTCTGCTGTTCTTCTGATTGTTCACAAACAAACGATAGAATTTTTTCCATAGTCTCTGTGTAACCAAACAACAAATCAACCTTTTCGAATATCTCCCTGTCCTTCATGCATTGTTTACCGTAAAGTTTTAGCAATACTCCGTCATTGCTTATCCGCTCATCGGCTATCATAAACTTTTGTTTCCATTTTTTTTCCATTTCATCAACAAGTGCTACATACTCTTTCTGCTTATTTTCGAACTCTTCTTTAGTTAAGTCAATAGCTTTAATAACTTCATTTTTTTTTGCATCAACCCCTGCAATATCCTCCATTATTTCAGTTTTAAGCTCTACGCCAACTTGGTTACATCGAGAAAGTTTCTCGTTACCATCTGCCAATTTATTACTAGTGTTGTTAACAACATCTTGGTTTTTATCAAGCATACGAATTAATTTCTTAATCTCATCTCCATTAGCTTGTGATTTCTTTTCAAGCTCCTCTAGAAATTCAGCGATAGCGTTGCCAGTCATTCCACCAGCCACTCCTCCTAATGCGCCACCAGCCGATGCCCCTATAACGGCACCAACAGGACCACCGAATACTCCACCTATTACGCCCCCTATACTGGCAAAACCTGCCGCTCCAAAACCGCCAGTGCCCAAAGTTATCTTACTTTTGCGAGACAGGCCTTTTTTTTCTGTATTATCTTTCATATTATGCTCCATTTTTTTCTTCTTTAGAGTCTACATACTACATAAGCCACACACTGACGCCAATATTAAATCAACGTAAGAAAAAGCTAGTTTTCTGAGTTTTATTATTGATTGCGCCAAGCAACTTAACATTCCAATTGTATAAAACAAGCTTACCAGATTATGGTAACAGAATTTCTGCTATCTATCTATATTTGTAAATAATATTACTTTTAATCAACTTTCTCTCACTCACTTTGCTGCCTATTTAACAACCCGCTAATCTAGCCCAAGAAAAAGTTAAATCAATATGAATTTTAACCAATATGGTGCTGATAATTATCCATAAACTCCTGCTCCGTAGCCTTTCCCTCTGGCGTATTGTAATACTGTTTGTAATAACGCGCTAAGGCTTCGATATCATTGGGATCGCTTGGCATAGCTTCTGGGACGCGGTAATAAATCAATCGTGCTATGGCTGTAGCATAAGCGAGATTGGTAATTAATTCATTATCAACGGGGATACCGACATTTTGTTGGCTAGCGAGATTTCTGACTGTGGTGGCCAATTCTTCCCGGTAATCGAGATAATTAAGCCAGAGGTCTTCATGGGTGGCGGGTTCGATTTGATAGACGCCTAAGGCTGGGCCGTTTATTTGTTTTAAGTAATGGCCTAATTGGGGTTTTGCGGCGGAACCACCAAATCTGCTCAATCTGGTATTCCATCAGAGTACGCCATCTTCTTATACCTAAGCATTGCCATTATAAATGCTCTTAATTATTAATTTTAGCGAGTAAGCAGAATTCTTTTTCCTTAAACTCAAAGGCTGTCACTTCTTCCATTCCAGTTTTTTTTGCAGCAGATAGTGACCTTGTGTTGTGAGCTGATATAAAGGTAGTGATTAGCTCAATATTTTTTGGTAAAATTTTACTCAAAGCATTCCACATGTTAATGAATATACCTTTTCCTCTGCTATTCTGTTCAATACACCAAGGTCCGGCTACTAAAGAATAATATTCATCTAAATATCTTTGTTTAAATCTAAGTTGTGGATACAACGCAATCATAGCGGCAGGTAATTCAAATGACTTATTAAATTCTGGCGATGACGTACAAAGATATCCATAAACAACATTTTCCTTTTTGCAAACAACAATTCCTGTCTCATTATTCATTATCTCAAATTGCTCTCTTGTAAATTTGACGGAAAGAAATCCATTTTTCTTTTTAGCATCAGTTAAATTACCTATGAAATTTTTATGTTGTAAATCTAAAATACCCTGAAGATCAGCGCTTGTAGCTTTCTGATAAAACATAATACACCTTTTGATTTAAGTAAGATTATTTTTTTGAACTAATTAGTAAAGAAAACCTACGTTTAATTTACCGTTATTAATCACTCTGAATTAACAACGAGTTACCTTGGCTTACATAGTAAATAAATGCTGGCAAATAATCAATGTAAACTTTACAATGCAGCAATAGAGTTTATTAACGGAAATGGATACCATGAAGATTGGATATGCACGAATTTCAACACTAGAACAAAATTTAGATTTGCAGGTTGATGCGCTCAAAAAAGAAGGCTGCGAAAAAATTATTACCGATGAGGTCAGTGGTTCTGTTGCCGATCGACCCGGTCTATCCAAAGTAAAAGAGTTATTGCGAAAAGGTGACACCCTTGTCGTGTGGCGACTCGATCGCCTAGGGCGGACACTCCGGCATCTTATCGAATGGGTGAATGAACTTGATGAGCAGGGGATCAGCTTTAAAAGCCTTCAGGAAACCATTGATACTAACAGTTCATCCGGTAAATTAATTTTTCACATCTTTGGCGCATTATCTGAATTTGAGCGCAATCTGATTCGTGAACGCACTCGCGCAGGATTAGAAGCAGCACGCTCTCGTGGTCGTCAGGGTGGTCGTCCTAAAAAGTTGAAAAAAGACAAGCGGCAGCTCGCTGTTGTTCTGTACAAAGAGAAAAAACATTCAATTAGTCAAATCTGTGAAATGACAGGTATCTCTAAGCCAACACTTTATAAGTATGTCAAAGAATCAAGCAGCTAAGGTTATCAAATGGATAAAAATAGATTTGCTTTGCTATCACCGGCGGAAATTGAAGAACTTTATACTCGGCCAAGGTTGAATGACGAACAACGCCAATATTTTTTCACACTGAGCGAGGCTGATTATACAGCTATCAATACTTATCGAAACAAAAAATCGCGAATTTACTTCATATTACAGCTTGGGTATTTCAGAGCCGGTAAGCAATTCTATGATTTTCAGTTTGAAGACGTTGAAACTGATTTTGCTTACGTTGTTTCAATGTATTTTGAATCTGATCTTGAACTGATGGCAGGCAAAATTGCCCGCAATACTAGCGTGAAGCAAAAACTTGACATTCTTAGACTTGAAGGATACGAGCAATGGAGTACGATGCTGTTACCAAAGATCGAAGCACACACTATTCAGCTGATGCGCTACTTTCCTAAAGGTGATGATACGCTAAGAGAGCTACTAGGATACTTTGAAAAACACAGAATTATTCTCCCGAGCTATCGAACTTTACAAGATTTATTTACTCGGTGCTCATCTGAAGAAAACAAACGTTTAAATGAGATTATTGCTACATTGCCAACAGAAATTAAGCAGCAGCTAAGTGATATAATTAAAAATGATGATGGTATTAGTAAGCTCGGTTTAATACGATCAGATCAGAAAAACTTTCAATACACTGCCATTAAACGCGAAGTTGAAAAGGTCTTGCTACTAGAAGACTTATACCAATTTTTAAAAAAATTTATACCAATGCTAAAGCTGGCTAAAAACGCCGTTCGTTATTATGCAACGCTTGCAGAGCGATATCCGATCCATCGATTAAGAAAAATTAAAAAACACCAACAATGGCTATACGTTATTTGCTTTGTCTATCATCGATATCAACAGTTCATGGATAATTTGATCACAAGTTTTACAGCCAACATGGCATCAGTCATTGCAGATAGTAAAGCCTATGCTGATACTCAAGCGATGTTGCACGGCTCTGAGGTGGTTGCTCAATTCCCAAAATTGTCGGCTTTTTTGAAATGGTTTGCTTTTGAAAAGCATGAGCCAAATACCAACTATGAGACATTAAGTAAAGAAGCCTTTGCTATTTTGCCTCAAGAAAAGTTTTCAGTGTTGGCTGAATTTATGGAAGGCAACTCTTTTGACAAAGAATCTGCGAAATGGGATTTTTTTTCAGCATCTTCAAGAATGTTATCGCTTTATTTCAGACCGATTTTGTTGGCAGTAAATTTCGAATTTTATCAACCGAAAGGTGAGCTGGTAAACTTAATGAATATTTTGAAGCGACATTATAGCAATGATAGAAGCCCTGCTGATATAAAATTTTCTGACGATCTTGGTCTTACTATTAACAAAAAATATTCCCCATACCTTAAAAGCAATCCAACAGATGAGTATATTGATCCATATCGTCTTGAGTTTTACCTTTACAAGAAAATGCATCATCAACTGGAGCGAGGCCGATTATTTTGTAATGAGAGTATATCATATTGCAGCCTGGACCATGACTTAGTTGCCGATGAAGTGGTAGATCAGGCGGAAGAAATTGCCAAAAAATTTGGCTATGACAAGCTACCAATCTATTGTGATGAACGGTTGGATGAAGCGTTAGAAACGCTAACAGCGGCTTGGAAAACAACAAGCACTAGAATTGCATCCGGTGAAAATAACGGTATAAAAACCGAGAGTATCAAAGATGAAACTATTTGGAGCTTGTTGTATGAGACGGGTGATAGTGACAATAAAAATTCTTTCTTTAGTGGTCTTATCTCTACTGAAATTGCTGATATTTTTAAATTTATAGGCGACAGATCTGATTTATGGTCTGCCTTCAGTCACATTAAGTATAAAAGCAGAAAACAAAGAGCCGCGGACGGCACTAGTATAGTCCCCGCAGTTGAAACCTCGGGTTTTTGTAGTAAAATAGTCTAATAGAAAAATTTAGGACATGGTTGTGCTAGAGTATAAATTATCAGAACGAGAATTAATCGAATTAAAATCTCGCCATCAAGGTAGTAAAAAACGTAAAGAAGCCGATCGCTTAAAAGCGGTGTATTTGCTAGGTAGCGGCTGGAAAATATCAGCAGTAAGAGAAGCCTTACTCTTAAGCGAAGATACGATACGAGGTTACTATAATAACTACAAGCAAGAGGGGCTGCATGGTTTATTGAAAAGTAAATATTCTGGACGGCAGTCAGAAATGACAAGCTCAGAAAAAGAAGCTTTATTTTTACATCTTGAATCAGTAACCTATCAGCGTGTATCTGATATTATTTTATACGTTGCTAAAGAGTTTGATATCGTCTACTCAGATAGCGGCATGCGCTTGATATTGAAAGAGCTAGGTTTTGTTTATAAGAAACCAGAGAAAATCCCCTACAAGCTGAACAAACAGTCTCAAGAAGCATTTATTAAGGCTTATAAGTCCCTCAAGAATACTGTAAATAAAGAAGATGGCCTTTATTTTATGGACGCAACGCATCCTGAGCACAATGCTGTCCCTGCGCATGGTTGGATGAAAAAAGGTAAGCGCATAGTCATGAAGTCAAACCCACAACCAAGACGTTTAAACATTAATGGTGCGATTAATATAGACAGTTTAGATATGGTTGTTAGGTTTGAGGAACGTTTGACTAAAGAAACAACAAAAGATTTTTTAGAATCTTTACGGAAACATCAACCAAAAGGTTATATTTATTTAATATGTGACAATGCAGGTTATTACCAATCTCCAGAGGTACAAAGTTTAGCTGAGGCGATGGCGATTAAATTAATATTTTTACCAGCCTACTCACCAAATTTAAACTTAATAGAACGAGTATGGAAGTTTTTTAAGAAAAAAGTATTGTACAATAAGTACTATGAAGAATTTGAAGAAATGGAAAAGGCTTGTAAAAAATTCTTTAGGCATATTTCTTATTATAAAGAAGAGCTGTCATCATTGCTGACAGAAAACTTTCAAATTATAGATATTTAAAACCCGAATTTCATACTGTGCTGACTATATAGTCCCCGCAGTTGAAACCTCGGGTTTTTGTAGTAAAATAGTCTAATAGAAAAATTTAGGACATGGTTGTGCTAGAGTATAAATTATCAGAACGAGAATTAATCGAATTAAAATCTCGCCATCAAGGTAGTAAAAAACGTAAAGAAGCTGATCGCTTAAAAGCGGTGTATTTGCTAGGTAGTGGCTGGAAAATATCAGCAGTAAGAGAAGCCTTACTCTTAAGCGAAGATACAATACGGGGTTATTATAATAATTACAAGCAAGAGGGGCTGGATGGTTTATTGAAAAGTAAATATTCTGGACGGCAGTCAGAAATGACAAGCTCGGAAAAAGAAGCTTTATTTTTACATCTTGAATCAGTAACCTATCAACGTGTATCTGATATTATTTTATACGTTGCCAAAGAGTTTGATATTGTCTATTCAGATAGCGGTATGCGCTTGATATTGAAAGAGCTAGGTTTTGTTTATAAAAAACCAGAGAAAATTCCCTACAAGGTGAACAAACAGTCCCAAGAAGCATTTATTAAGGCTTATAAGTCTCTCAAGAATACTGTAGATAAAGAAGATGGCCTTTATTTTATGGATGCAACGCATCCTGAGCACAATGCTGTCCCTGCGCATGGCTGGATGAAAAAAGGTGAGCGCATAGTCATGAAGTCAAACCCACAACCAAGACGTTTAAACATTAATGGTGCGATTAATATAGACAGTTTAGATATGGTTGTTAGATTTGAGGAGCGTTTAAATAAAGAAACAACAAAAGATTTTTTAGAATCTTTACGGAAACATCAGCCAAAAGGTTATATTTATTTAATATGTGACAATGCAGGTTATTACCAATCTCCAGAGGTACAAAGTTTAGCTGAGGCGATGGCGATTAAATTAATATTTTTACCAGCCTACTCACCAAATTTAAACTTAATAGAGCGAGTATGGAAGTTTTTTAAGAAAAAAGTACTGTACAATAAGTACTATGAAGAATTTGAAGAAATGGAAAAGGCTTGTAAAAAATTCTTTAGGCATATTTCTTATTATAAAGAAGAGCTGTCATCATTGATGACAGAAAACTTTCAAGTTATAGAGATTTAAAACCCGAATTTCATACTGCACTGACTATATACCAGTTAACGCCAAAGTGATTGGCTTGAACGAGCATGAAAGTCACCATCTATATGATTTGGTTTATAATAATGAAACGAATGTTGGTATTGATTTGGTAACTGGTGATAATCATTCAATTAATCAACTCAATTTTATTGCGCTGGATGTTATTAACGTTGGATTTATACCAAGCATCAAGAATATTAGAGCTGAAGCAGATAAGCTTTATTCTGCAGATGCTCCTGAAAACTACTCTGGGTTAATTAAACCGTCTGAAAAAATTAAGCGGCCATTGATTGAATCTCAAAAACGCGGTATTTTGCAAGTATTACTATCGCTGATCATGCAAGAAAACACACAGAGTGTTATTATTAGGAAATTGTCTTCACACAAGCGATATTCAAGACTTAGGGCGGCGCTCTGGGAGTATAATAAGATCTTCAAAAGTACACACGTGTTAAATATGATTGATAACATGCAGCTTAGAAGGTGGGTAAGAGTCGCCAGGAACAGGACTGAGGCTTACCATCAGCTTCAAAATGTGATTCGAAAAATTTACAGCGGCGTATTTAAAGGTAGAAAAATTGCTGATAATTTAATGTGTGCCGAGTCTTCTCGCTTGGTCGCTAGCGTGATCATTGCATACAATGCCATATTACTGAATAATCTGTATGAGAAGCTTTGTGTAAAAAATGGGGAAAAAGTTGCCAAAAATATTATTGGTAAAATATCACCGGTTGCTTGGAGGCACATTTCGTTCACTGGAAAATACAACTTCAAAAACAGAAAGTATGATGTTTATTTAGACGAAATAATCGCTATTTTGGAGCAAAAATTAGAAACAATGCTCTAGTCAAATCTCAGATTGAGCAGATTTGGTGGTTCCGCCGCAACCCCCCTATTGGGTAGATTTGATTTTACACAGGTTGCTTCAAATGATAACTCTTTTGATATGGAAGGCATATTATCCTTGAGTGTGGCTTAGCATGAAAATGAACGAAACTTCTCGCCGCTTATGTCAGCCCACCCAACATGGTTGATTCTATATAAAAAAAGAATAACAGCTTTGAACAAAGCATTTAGGCTCTCTCAGTAGGGGCTGTTGATAATTCAAATTGCAGCGTGAAAATGAATTGTCAACAGCCCTACCTAACTTAAATATACAGGGCTGTCCCATGAAAATTCCTGCATAAGAATGGTATTGAGTGTTTTTTCACCCCATCCAGCTTTCTTTTGCAGGCCCTTGAGGCTCATATCCTTTCGGAACTGGGGTTTGGCACCTCGGAGTAAATTTAAAACAACATGGCGAACCATCGCCATGTTTTCAGGCGCATTATCTTTTCGCACTCGTGATAAATCTTCTCCTATCGTGACATCTAAAACCCAATGCAAACTATTCTCTATAGCCCAATGACTGCGTATGGCTTGTGCTAATTCTTTTGCATTCGCGGCCATACTGCTAATAAAATAACGTCGCTCTGTTGTCGTTTTTGCCCCCTGGTTGACCTGTGACTCCACCATGGCAACGGTTTTTATATCACACCAATCTTTCTTCTGTGTCAGCCAATCTAGTCGCTCACTTACATAACATAAACGCCGTTCAATACGTCCATGACCTTTATCACACTCTTTGTGTTGGTCTGTAATATTGTGCGGTTTGCCTTGACACAACTTTTCAACTTCACTCGATAAAAATAGAGTAATATCATCATGTAACGTACTGTGGTTCCCTTTCAAGGATAAAACATAATCCGCTTTTTTTTGGCGGATCTTTTTCGCAATTTTCTTCTGTATACCCATTGCGTCGATACTTACAATGCAGCCTTCGAGAGCCAGTAAATCTAATAGTTTTGGGATAGCTGTGATTTCATTAGACTTTTCATTGACTTTTTCTTGCCCTAATACTAACTTGCTCGACGTGGCAAAAGCACTCACCATATGGATAGCTGATTGTCCTGCTGCAGCGTCAAAACTTTTTCTTAGACACTTGCCATCAATAGCAATGATTTCCTTTAACGCTGATTGAAAAGACTGAACCCAGGCAATGAAGCACGCTCTAAAAGCTTCTGGCTCTAAAGCTGACATGACCCTAGCGAAGGTGTTCTTTGATGGAATGCCTTGCTCAAAGGGCAGAAAGCGCCGAAGATAATCCAGTTTTTCCTCGCCAAACGTTACAAAATCTCGCCAGCTTTGTGCGCCACAAATGCTTGCGCATAAAACAGTGAGTAAAATTTCATTCAGCGGATAAAGTTTCTTTCGTTCAATTCTTGGGTCTTCTAGCTTATCAAAATGATAAAGAAAGGCGGGTTGCTTTGAGCTGGCCATCACTAACTCCTTGTTTTGTAAAGCAAGAAGTGTAATCCTTTAGTGAACTTTTACCAACCCCTCTTAGCATAATTTTAATGGGACAGCCCTGCTTAAATATAAGCTATCCCTGTCAACCCAAAGTAGAAATGTCCGGTATTGAGCAAAGTTAAAATGTCCGGTGGTAGCTAATTGTACACAGCTAAATTGCACCACTTATGCACAAGTACACAAGCCAGTAGAGCCTTTCTCGTTAGCTCTGATAGGCTTGTGTACCCTGTGTATAAGTGGCGCTACCTCTTCAAGTAATAACAGACGAATGCGATTTCTTCGAAGAAACGGCGGGATATTTTTTCCACTCGACTATCAAGTTTTTGAAATTTTCATCACGCATCTAGCATTTGAAGTGCTCCTATATCAGCACCACGCATATGTTTTACGGAACTTTTAAGTTGAAAAAGCTGAGAAATTTTATCCGTATATTTTTTAAACATAGCCTGTGGGTCTTCACTTGTGACAATTTCCTCTATAAAAGCAGTCAACGACTCCATCATGACTTTCTCTCGTAGCGATCCAACTGTAGCTGCTAGACCTTTGTTTTTATGCAAGTCCGTTTGATCCTGATGAAAATGGAGCGCATGGTCACTCAAGAGGCTGATTAACAATCCGTGCTCTGAGCCATCAACACCTCTTTGCATAGCCAGCTGGTTCCATCCTTCATAGGATTTCCAGTCTTGTATAAAAACCTCCACAAGCCAACGGAGCGAATAGGCTTTTATAATGTCAACGTCAAGCCAAGTTGCATCATTGGCAACTAGATAGCGATAATCTTCTTCACCTTCATATTTTAATGCAATAACGCGCAACCTTTTATTATGTGCCTTTACCTTAAATTTAGCAGCGCGATAAGTTATTTTCTTTTTATTAAAACGCAGTGTGATTTCTTCAGTTTTACCCTGGTAGTTTTCAAAAAACTTTTGTACCTGAATAAAGCGACCATTAACATTAATCAGTTGAGTTTTTTTAATCTGACTTAATACCTGGGCTTGTCCAGTAGCAGCGACAGCACCATCAAAAAATTCTTTGTTGCCATAAAAAGTATCTCCAATTACAGCTTTGATTTTTAAGTCACTAAAATTAGACGTAAAGTCACTAAGTGCCTCTATTGCCAATGATATTTTAGTTGGGTAATTTGGATTGCGCCCCGGCATTTTTGGCCGGTATTTTTTTTGTATACCCTTCTTTCTTAGTCGTTTATCTTCTTTACGCCATGCTGAAATATCTGGGTCTGGTTCATAAAATCTAAAACCAACAGGAATCGTTAACGTATCACTGACCAATAGTAAAAAAATAATGTTTTGGCCACTAAAAAAACCAGCATGCTTTTTGTCACGTATTTTATGCACCTTTGCAATTTCTGTTGTGTTTTTAGAGCGCTCACTATCTGTGTCATCAATCACAAGCACGCCTGATTTAATGCCATATCGTTCTATTAATTTAATAACGCTGGCTTTTAACAATAACTCCCACGCAATTCTTGCTTTTTTAAACATCCAACACATGGCTGCTGCACTATATTTTCCGCAACTAAATCGCTCAAATCGAGCCCAGCATAATGAATTAGTAATGATTAAGCCCAATATGACAAAGGATAACCAGTAACACTGTAGCTTGCTCAATTTCTGTTCTGGAGAATGCTGCTTGATAGCATCATTGAGTAATTCTACATAATCTTTTATGAATGGTAATCCTTCGCCTATAATCATCCCGTGTCGCACCCTGATATAAATTTGTGCGGAAAATAATACAGAATTCAGCCTACAGCGTCAAAAACTTGATAGTCGAGTTTCCAGGGATGCTCGGCCTTTGGCTTTCTTGTTTGATTTGAGTAAGTCGCTTCTTTGCGCGTGGCAATAGGAGCAGGGCGATTAGCTTTATCCATCGTTGTGTAGTTTAATACCCTATCCTGATAGATTAATGTTACTTGCTCTCGCCTCTCACAGACTGTCACCGCAGCGCCCCGCATGCGATACGAGGGTTTATTCATTTGAACTTGGTATAGGGTATTTTTATAG
The DNA here is from genome assembly GCA_965230455.1 of Gammaproteobacteria bacterium. Taxonomy (GTDB): domain Bacteria; phylum Pseudomonadota; class Gammaproteobacteria; order CBDDKY01; family CBDDKY01; genus CBDDKY01. Next base: position 599,045 of record CBDDKY010000002.1, on the reverse strand, counting down.
CTAATCTGCAGCTGTTTTGATAGCTTGCGCTGATGCTGTTCTGAGAATATCAGCCCAAGTGTTGAATCATCAGGCAATGATTTGCGGTGAGCATCTTCAGGACACGCGGCAACTTTACCAAAGCGATAGTTGTAATCTTGGATAAATTCCGGTAAAAATGCATTGGCGGTGGATATATCTGAGATGTTGCGCAAGCGCATTTCTTTGATGAGTCGGTCTTGTAAGGTTCCATTCATCTTTTCCACCCGCCCTTTGGCCTGTGGTGAGTTTGCACACATTAGCTTAATCCCTAGTTCTCGCATCGCTCGACCAAATTGCGTTTCGCCGCTGCCTGACTGAGCTTCCTTGGCGTTAACGCGGAAAACACCAAACTTATCGCTGTAGTAGCTTTGTGGGCGACCATGTGCCCTTAAATGCTGCTCACAGGCTTTGAAATAGGCTTCGGTCGTTTCCTGCTCTGAAAAATGTAATGCCAGGATAAGACCGGTGGCGTCGTCGACGAAGACAATCAAACAACAATGTGGCGCACGTCCTTCAAACCAGTCATGAGGAGAGCCGTCGATTTGAACCAGCTCGCCTTTAGCAGCTCGCCTGGCACGAGACTGATGGATTTTTACAGGTTTTGCTCGTTTACCTTTCCATCGACCATGCTTCATCATAAATTGCCGTAACCATTCAACAGAGAAGCTTAAGCCATGCTGTTCTGTTAATTTTTCATGGGCAAAGGTGGGTTTAAAGTCAGGGTAGTGCTCTTCAAGTAGTTTCAATACGTTATCCTGTATCTCTTCGGATATGCGGTTATTACTAGGCTGTCCTCCTCTATCCTTCAGGGCTAAGACTGATGGCCCTGATTGCTGATACTGGCGTTGGAGTCGTCGAAGGTGGCGAGTTGTTAAACCCAGTTGTGCCGCTCCCTCACGCTGGCTTAAAACGCCTGCTGTTATCTTTTCTATCACTTCTACTCTTGCCAGCCCCTGCTCGTTCATTCGGTAATACCTCCTGCTCATCTCTATGCCCCTTTATTTCATAAAGCGGACATTTTAACTTTGCTGAAACCGGACATTAACGCTTTGGGCTAACACTTTTTTGAAAAGCACTTGAAAGCTTTTCTCTCTCCCTTTATTATAAGGCAGGTTTTAGGTTTCAGAGCTGTATTTATTTGAACCTAAGGCACTGAAAGGGGTGCTTATGCTCAATATAAGTAAGTTTTAGGGGTGATTAACCTTTGAAGGTGGTATTCCTATTCCGCCCTAAACTTCACCTGCGCTAAGCATAGATTAACGGCACAAACTATCAATACTCATCGTGATTTCCACGATACTTTCACGACGATGATAAGGAGATTCCATTGTCAAAGCTCAACTCTATCTTCCTCTCTTTCCTGCTACTGCTAAGCCCTAATTTGGTTTTTGCAGCGAGTGGGGGTAACACTCCACTTAATCTTCATCTAACTAACACACTAATGGGATTTCTAGCTATTGCTATTTTTGTCATTGCTTATATTTTTGTCATGGGCGAAGAATTTATCGATATGCGGAAATCAAAGCCTGTTGTTTTAGCTGCTGGCATTATCTGGATAATGGTCGCCAGCATGGCTCAAATGCATAACATCAAGGCAGATGTTGCCTCCGCTGTTCGCCATAATATTCTGGAGTACGCTGAACTCTTCTTATTCCTCTTAGTGGCTATGACATACGTCAATGCGATGATAGAGCGAAATGTTTTTGAAGCGCTACGTGTTTGGCTAGTACGTCGTGGTTTTAGCTACAGAAAGCTATTTTGGATTACCGGCATACTCTCTTTCTTTATTTCACCTATTGCTGATAATTTAACCACTGCTCTTTTAATGTGTGCCGTGGTCATGGCAGTGGGTATGGATAACCCCAAATTTATTGCTATCGGTTGTATTAACATTGTTGTTGCAGCTAATGCTGGTGGAGCTTTTAGCCCATTTGGAGATATTACAACATTGATGGTTTGGCAAAAAGGTATTTTACCTTTCCATGAATTCCTCTATTTATTCGTGCCATCTGTTGTAAACTATATAATCCCTGCCGCATTAATGCACTTTGCTGTTCCTAACATTCAACCAAATCCTTCAACAGACGAAGTGAAAATGAAAATTGGGGCAAAACGGATTGTTACTTTATTTCTTCTAACTATTGCAACGACAGTAAGCCTTCATCAATTTGTTCATTTACCACCCGTTGTTGGTATGATGACAGGTTTAGCTTACCTGAAAATCTTTGCCTTCTATCTAAAAATTAAAGAGACAGGATTTAGATCTGAGCTTGCTCATGGTGAAGAAGTTCCAGGCTTTGATATATTCCGAAATATACAGAACGCTGAATGGGATACCTTACTTTTTTTCTATGGGATTATTCTTTGTGTTGGTGGATTAGCGACCATAGGTTATTTACAACTCCTCTCTCACACATTCTATACACAATTAGGCGCAAATCTTTCAGCCATACATTCGGCAACTCCTGCTAACATTCTCGTGGGTATTTTATCGGCGATCATCGATAATATTCCTGTTATGTTTGCTGTGTTAACAATGCTTCCAGATATGTCTCAAGGACAATGGCTCTTAGTAACGTTAACGGCAGGTGTTGGTGGTAGCATGCTATCGATTGGCTCAGCGGCAGGTGTTGCCTTAATGGGGCAGGCTCGAGGTTTTTATACCTTCTTTAGCCATATAAAATGGGCATGGGCCATTGCCTTAGGTTATGCGGCTTCAATTTTTGTGCATATTTGGTTAAATCACGACTTATTTAGCCAGAGCATAAAAATGGCATCAGGTCACTAAGGATAAAGTCTAAAGAGCAACGTGCACTAGTCATGTTGCTCTTTACTTTCTTCCTCCTGCCATAAAGCATCTCTTCCTAACGTCTCTAGTCTTTTTTCATGCGCTTCTCGTTCATCGGCAGTCGCGTATATCACGGGAAGTTCAATAGAATGCTCTTGTGTTTTTTTCTCTAATGCAGTGATTTTTGCCAACGAATCTTTTTTAATAGGACTTGATACCAGTACAGAAGCAGCAGGTTCTTGATCGAAAAGGCTACTCTGCCCTCCTGTCATGGATAAGTAGACCTGGGCCAATAGCTCCGAATCAAGCAAAGCACCATGTAGTGTCCTATTACTATTATCAATGTAATAACGCTTACATAATGCATCAAGATTATTTTTTTGCCCTGGATGCTTTTTTCTCGCTAAAAGAAGTGTATCAATGATAGAACAGTGCTTTTCAATTTTTTCAATAGGGTAACGTTGTAATTTAAACTCGTGATTAAGAAAGTTTACATCAAAAGCGGCGTTATGAATAATTAACTCAGCCCCTTTGATAAAGTCCCAAAACTCATCCATAACCTCAGAAAAAAGCGGTTTATCGGCTAGAAACTCTTCCGTTAAACCATGAACGGCAACTGCTTCCGCTTCAATCTCACGTTTTGGATTAAGATAAGCATGAAAGTTTCGTTCAGTGAAGCGTCTATCCTTTAACTCAACACAACCTATTTCAATAACACGATGACCCTGCCGAGGATCTAAGCCTGTTGTTTCGGTATCTAGCGCAATTTGCCTCATATCACTTTCCTTGGGAAGCTAAAAGTTGGTCAATAGCCTGGTTAGCTAAGTTATCAGCGATCTCATTTTCACGGTGCCCACTATGTCCTTTAACCCAGTGCCAATTAATGCTATGTTTTTGAGTTAACGTATCTAGCAGTTGCCATAAATCTTTATTTTTTACAGCCTTACGGCTGGCTGTTTTCCATTGACGTTGCTTCCAGCTCGCTAACCATTCTGTCACCCCTTTGCGTACATATTGTGAATCGGTCGTTAAATCGACTTGGCAAGGGTATTTTAACGCTTTTAAAGCCTCAATGGCAGCTTGAAGCTCCATACGGTTATTGGTTGTTTCTTGCTCAGCTCCTAATAAGTGTTTCTCTTTCCCTTCAAAGCGCAAAAGCACTCCCCAGCCTCCAATACCAGGATTTCCTCGGCAGGCTCCATCTGTGAATATTTCAACGTCTTTCATTTTAGTTCCTAAATTTAGGGTAGTTCGCTGGTTACTAAAACTTGGCGACACGTCTTCCAAGTTAGTTTTATAGGCGTAGCGCAAATTTTCTCTTTTTTAGCTATCAAAAAATAAATCCCACTGAAAGTAGGCCAACAAAGTGCTCCAACATGCTCAATAAATCGCCATTTCTTTAGAAAGAACGGATCTTGAAAGGGGGGGCGATAAAAAAACCTTAAATCTTGCTCAACAACCAAGTGATTTGCTTTGAGAATTTTCTTCAAATAATAAGGACTTTGAAAAGAAGCATCCCAAGGCACAACGCCTTTTTTAGGTTGCATAAGCTTATGAAGGCCCCATAGTCCATAAGGATTAAACCCCATAATAATCAAACGTCCCTCCCCAGTGAGCACGCCTGCCGCTTCCGCTAGGAGGGACTCAATTTCGTTACAATATTCAAAAGTATGGGGGAAAAGCAATAGGTCCACACTGCCTTCCAAAAGAGGAAGAGCTTTTAGCGCTACCTGAATAGAGTTTGGCGTTTGGGGGATAGCATGCTGAGTAAAATGGAAATAATGGTTGAATGTAGCGTTCTTAAACCAGAGAAGCGGACAGGGACCTTCTACTTGGATTGCTGTTTTTCCTCGGTAATCCCTCCAAATATTCTGAAAAGCATTCATTAGCTCATATTTTAAACAACTTCCTTGCGGCGTCTCATACCAACTCGTTAAATTTTGATAAAAATCATTCATGTTGAATGCTAAGGAGCGGATAAAATATACACATTCTCTATTATAGACTTTGCAGAGGATAGAAGTAAATGAATGCTACTGTAAAGCTCAATAAAACCTTGACCCTAAAGCAATGGATCCGTATTATGACAGGCATGAAAAATGTAATATACTCTGGCCGGTTGCGCCTGCTTGTTTTCTTTTTTTCTCTATTTTTTTCTGGTTGCGTCTCCCAACAGAGCACTCGCCAACCCACTAAAGCAGCTAGAATAAAAGAAACTCAATCTCAAAATCTGTGGCCTGAGATGAGCCAGCGTTTTACCCTATCTGAAAAACTGACGACAAATCCAGATGTCTTAAAACAAATTCATTGGTACCAAGAACATAAAGCATATCTTTACAAAGTTGCCATTAAATCAAGGCCTTACCTCTATTACATTTATAAACAAACACAAGAGCATAAGCTCCCTCCTGAGCTTGCCCTACTTCCTATTATCGAGAGCGCCTATAATCCTTTTGCTTATTCCTCGCGAGGCGCAGCAGGGCTTTGGCAATTTATGCCTGTCACAGCCTCTGTTTTTAATTTGCGGGAAAACTGGTGGTATGATGGCCGGCGTGACCTAGTAGATTCTACCGATGCCGCCTTAACTTACTTAGCTTATTTAGATAAGTTCTTTAACCATAATTGGATTCTGGCTATTGCAGCCTATGACTCAGGTGAAGGTACTATTCAGCACTCTATGAGATATAATAAGAAACATCACCTCTCTACTGATTTTTGGGACTTGCATTTACCGCAAGAAACTCAAAATTATGTGCCCAAATTGCTTGCTCTGGCTATTATTATTAGCAACCCTTCTACCTACCATATCAAGTTGCCCCCCATTCCCAATCACCCATTGATTGCCGTTGTTCCCCTTCAGTCACAAATTGACTTAGCTCATGCAGCCAAACTTGCCCATATCTCTCTAAAAGAGCTTTATACACTTAACCCTGGCTTCAATCATTGGGCCACAGCCCCGAAGGGCCCCTATCGTTTAGTTCTGCCTGCCGATAAAGCTTCTAAGTTTAAGGAAGGCCTAGCTAAGTTACCTAAAAGCAAACGTGTTAGCTGGCGTCGCTACTCGATCAAACCCGGGGATAGTCTCTATAAAATTGCCCACCACTATGGCATCTCAATCAAAATCATCAAAGAAATTAATAAGCTACACGCTAACAGGATAAAAATCGGTCAAATATTGCTTATTCCAGCTTCTAGTTCAGCCGCTCATCAATACCTAATTGCTTCTCAAAAGCATCGCGTGGACACGGCCCAGTTTATACCCAAGACTCGTCATATTTACCATACAGTCAAGCCTGGTGAAAGTATTTGGTCTATTGCTCATCATTACCAGGTTAAAGAAACGCAGATTTATCACTGGAATCATCTGAAGCGGACAGCATTCCTGCATCCTGGCCAGAAGCTAAGCTTATGGACACATAAGACAAGAGCCTAAGACGTCTTCAAACCATCCAGCACTAAATGAGGAACTGAGCTGATCAGTGTTTGTGTATATTGAGACTGAGGGCTTTGTAGAATAGCTCTTACGTCGCCCTGCTCAACGATTTCTCCATCCCGCATGACAGCAACCTTATCAGCCATATAAGCAACAACGGATATATCATGAGTAATAAATAAGTAGGCCAGTCCCCTGTCTTTTTGTAACTGTTTTAGTAAGTTTAACACTTGAGCTTGGATTGAAATATCTAAAGCGCTGGTTGGTTCATCTAAAATTAAAAGCTTCGGAGATAAGGCCAAAGCTCTTGCAATACAAATTCTCTGTCGTTGTCCACCAGAAAACTCGTGTGGATAACGATAAAGACTTGTACTTGGCAGCCCAACTTGCTCTAATAACACATTGAGTGTTTTTTTTGTGTAGCTTACTCCATGGGCTTGTAAACCTTCACTTAGCACTTCCGCTATCATCATCCTCGGGTTCATAGCCGAAAAAGGATCTTGAAAAATAAGTTGAATCTCTTGGCATAATTCCTTGCGTTTCAAAAGCAGGCTACCTGCATAGTAAATATCGCCATGGCTTATAGGTAGTAAACCTAACAAGGCTTTTGCTGTAGTACTTTTGCCGCAGCCTGATTCCCCAACTAAAGCCAGAGTCTCTCCTGCATTTACAGAAAAGCTGATGCCGTTAACCGCATAATGAGAACGTGGCCTAAAAAAATTACTCTCCCGAAAACTTACTTTCAGATTCTCAACGCTAAGAATAGTTTCCATAGCCTTCTTTTTTGATATATCGCATGTTTTTTGAACAAGCTCTTGTTGCTGACTGGCTCTTTCTTTAAAATCTATCGGTAATAAACAACGCACACGATGATCGTGCTTGGAAATTTTCCACCCAGGAAGCGTATTTTTACAAACCTCTTTAGCATAAGGACAGCGTGTCAAGAAGCGACAGCGCTTCATAGTAGCCTGATTTAATTTAGGGACTTCTCCAGAAATATTCGTTAAGCGCTTTCCTCTATCTTTGATGCTAGGCAAAGCGTTGAGTAGAGCCTGACTATAGGGGTGCAAAGGCCCTTGGAAAAACTGTTTAGCAGACGCTTCCTCAATAACATGCCCAGAATACATAACTGAAATGCTATCTGCGATATCCTTAAGAACAGCAACATCATGGCTAATAAACAGCATCCCCATGCCTGTTTTTGACTGCAAATCTGATAATAAGGTTAGAATTTGTGATTGAAGAGTAACGTCGAGGGCAGTCGTTGGCTCATCAGCAATTAGAAGCTCAGGCTCAGCTGCAATGGCCATGGCTAGCATGACACGCTGCTTCATGCCTCCTGATAATTGATGGGGATATTGTTGATAGCATTGTTTAATATTCTTTAAGCCAACAGCATCTAAAGCATTTAAAACTTTTTCACGCACCTCCTTTTTGCTATAAGAAAAGTGGCAATGAATGACTTCAGTAATTTGCTCCCCCACTGTCATCACAGGATTAAGAGCTGTCATCGGTTCTTGAAAGATCATTGCAATACGACGCCCACGAATAGCCCGCATTTCTCGTTCTGGCAACGCAAGTAAATCCTTATCGTTAAAAAAAATTTCGCTGGGTTCTTCAATGCTTGCAGCATTAGGCAATAATCGCATAATTGCCAAAGATGCTAAGGACTTCCCACACCCTGATTCACCTAATAATCCCAATGTTTCTCCAGCATTAATCGTCAGCTGAGCCCCTTTAAGAAGCGTTTGATGCGTTTGATATTGCTCAACCGTAACATGTAAATTTTTGACTGAGAGTAAGGGATTATTTGTCATGAAATCGGCTCAAATTGAATATTTTCTTAGGTTTATCTTTTATTATGTATGCAGGGAGCATCTATTTTTCAGCAATTCCCGCCGGCCTTAAATAACCATAAATATCAATAGGTTGCAAGTGATTAGGTAAATATTTTTCGCAATCATCTTGCGGGAATGGCTTCCTGTTGGAAACGCGTTCTATTGGTTAGCACCCTTGCTCGAGCGTGCGCCCTAAAAAAAGCAATGCTTTTTTTAGACGGGCTTACCCTGCGCGGAATCAATCCGCGCGGACGGCGATTTACTCTGAAAACAAATTTCTTGCTGGCGTCCCTGCCGGAATTCCATCGCTTTTGGATAACCCTGCTCGGCCTTCCTAGCCTCGCGTTTGCCCTTCAGCAAAGTTATACTTTGCTGTCCCGCTTCGCGGGAACACGGCTCACCCTTAAAAATCCCCACGCGATAAGTTGGCAATCCCCAGCGAGAATTGCTGCCTATTTTTTAGATGCGTAGGATAATCTATGCTATCATTACGGCAGTGTAAAGAGCCCTATAGGCGCTCCTCTTTAATGCCTAACTCCCTTTACAAGTATAGCTTATGATAACACGGATACTTTTTCTTACTTACTTGCTATGTCCATGCTTTGCCTTTGCGCATAGCACACAGTGGCAATCATTAACTCAAGGCTTAAGCTATACTCAGCTTGCTCTTCCAGCAGGTGGCACTTTACATGCCTTCCGTATTAATCCCATGGATTACCAATTAAAACTAGCATTAGCTAAAGAGTTTAGAAAAAATAGAACATTTGTTAGCCAGTTTGCTAAAAAATTAGATTCAACCTTGGCCATTAATGGTGGCTTTTTTACACCTGAAGCAAAACCCTTGGGGCTTCGCATTCAGAATAGCCAGATATTAGCTCCTTTAAAGAGCACAAGCTGGTGGGGTGTCTTTTATATTAACAATAATAAAGCGCATATTGTTTCTCAAAAACAATATAAAATTAATGAAAAGAAAATGAAAGCTTTGCCAAGTTTTGCAGTACAGGCAGGTCCTCGTTTATTAGTCGATGGAAAAATTCCAAAACTAAAAGGAGACGCTGATCAACGTTCAGCTTTATGTATTGATTCCCAAGGCAATATCTTGATGATGATTACAGAAGGTACAGTAGTAACCACCACTGAATTAGCAAAAGCTATACAGAAACCGTATAAAGAAGCAGGCTTAAATTGCATTAATGCATTAAACTTAGATGGCGGACATTCTAGTCAACTTTATGCACATATCGGAGAATTATACTTAGATTTACCAAACTTTACTCCTGTCAGTGATGCAATTGTTGTTTTTCCAAAAACAAAATCTTTTTAATGATGGGCTGTACGAGGGTCGAAAGCATCTCGAACAGCATCAGCAAATAAATTTGCTGAAAGCACTAGACTAAACATAAAAAGAAATGCAGCTAATAAAGGCCACCAAACAATAGGCTCTCGAGCCAACTCCAATCGCGCACCGTTTATCATATTTCCCCAACTCATGGTAATAGGATCAACCCCAACCCCAACATAAGATAAAACAGCTTCAGCTAAAACTAACATACTAAAATCAAGCACAATAGTAATGACAACAATGTGCATGAGATTAGGAAATATATGTCGTAATAAAATTTTAAATTGGCTTGTGCCTAATACTTTTGCTGCAGATATATAGTCCATCTCTCTAAGCTTTAAGGTTTCAGCTCGCAACACACGGCATAAGCTAGTCCAACTGGTTATACCAAGAATAAAGCACAATGCTAATAATCGTGCATCAGCTCTTTCAGTCATGGTAGAAAATAATTGTGGGTGATTACTAATAAAAACTTGTAAGGATAAAATAGCCGCGGCAATAAGCAATACACCTGGAATAGAACTTAATGTCGTATAAAGATATTGAATGACGTCATCGACCCATCCTCGAAAATAACCAGCCATCATCCCTAAAAGAATGGCAAAAGGCAAAGTAATAAGCGTGGTTAATGAACCAATAATCAACCCTGTCCTTATACTTTTTATTGCTTGATAAAAAATATCTTCGCCAACCTTATCCGTGCCTAAAATATGATAATACTCGCTTAAGGAAATAGCCACCCACGTCAGCCATAATAAAATACCAAAACTTATAAAAATACTTCGCCAAGCAATCAAAGTTTTCCCTCTTAAAACGCTAAGAAATATATTTTTCTTATGCCTATACGATAAAAATAAAAGCGTGGCTACAACAATAAAGGCCCAAATCAATAGAGTCTTTATGCTTGCTTTAAAAATAATTTGAGCAATTTGTGCTTTTTGAGTTGTACTATTATTAACAGTAATATATTTTAGTTTTGGATAAACCCTTGACAAATTACCAGAAGAATCTATTTGTGAAATCTTGCTATAAGCTGTTTTTGCAAAAGGTGCGGAGTAACTTAATTCAGACTCTTGTCCCAATGGGCTGAGCAGATAATCCAAAAAACTTCTAATTTTATTTGAATACAACGCCTGCTGAGAAGTTGCTTGATGAGGTGATTCAGATTTATAGTGAATGGAATCTAATACAGCGACAATGATATAAAAACATAAAATAATAGCAGACGCTACTGCCAGTGGGCGTGATGCCACTTTCCGCCAAGGAGCTCGCAAATACTCATAACGAAAAGATAAAATGGTTATTCCTAGTATACCCAAGATTAACAAATAGACTAGCACATCAGTCCATAGAAAAACCATGTGAATATTATCGAAAATAGCTATTTTAATTTCTCCTTAAACTCAAACGCTACGGGTATATAGTCCCCGCAGTTGAAACCTCGGGTTTTAGCTGTCTGTCTGCCAGCCATCTTTGAACAATTTTTACTGAAAAAACTTGTCATTTAGAATAGCTAAAATCCTCGTTTTTTCAGTAAAAATTGTCCAAATCTGACTAACATCCAGGCGCTAAAATATAAAACTTATGTTATCACATTAACAAATAATTTCCCGAACTTTCAACTGCGGGGACTATATTCACCAAAATCTCCCACAAAACAAAAATATCTTTTTAAACCAACCACTTCCAATGGCAATGGGGGGTTCTTAAGGGGGAGAATGCAACTCTCTCCCTTTCTACTTTACTCGTTTAAGCGGATACGAGGATCTACCAATGTATATGAAATATCAGTTAGAATTAAGCCAACAATATATAAAATAGAGCCAAGGAAGACCATCGACCTGACAATTGCAAAATCTTGTTGCCCTATTGCATCAATAGTATAGCTACCAAGCCCAGGTATTCCAAAAAAGGATTCTAGTAGCAAACTCCCTAAAAACAAACTAGGAATGATAACAACCACACCCGTAAGGATAGGTATCATTCCATTTTTTAATATATGCTTAAATAAAACCCTTAGTTCACTAAGCCCTTTCGCTCTCGCTGTACGAGCATAGTCTTTATTGATTTCTTCCATAAACAACGTTCTATACCATCGAATGCCTGCCCCCATTCCACTAACCACGCCCACTAAGATAGGTAACACTAAAAACTTCAAGCTATTAATACCAGTAATATAACCTGAAATAGGCACTAATTGTAATAACTTACCAATCAAATACTGCCCTCCAATAATAAAAAATAAACTGGAAATTGACATCATAATGACACAAATAATCATACCCATAAAATCAAGGTAAGTTGCTCTAAAAAAAACCATAATTAAAGCAAAGGTAATATTGCTCAATAAACCAACAAGCAATATTGGTAATGCAATATAAAAACTAGGCCACATTCTTTGTTTGATGTCATAAATGATATCGCGCCCTGAATCTGAAGAGCCAAAGTTAAAAACCAATAACTCTAAGGATTTTTTAAAAAACAACGTATCTGAAAAAGCAGAAAGTCCAGATTTATTTTCATTATAAAATAAAGGCTTATCATACCCGTGTTTTTTTTTCCACTGCTTAATATCTGCTTGTTTTACGTGCTTTGTTCCTAAATGAACTCTTGCCATATCATCAGGCGTATTAACCATAAAGAAAAGGAAAAAAGTAATAAGGTTCACCCCTAGAATTACAGGAAGTGCGTATAGAAATCTCCTTAATATATATTTAATCACCTTTCTGCTTTTCCTTTTTTATTTTCGCTACGCCAGTAAAAAAAGGCCAAGGGCAAAAGAACTAAAATAAACAAAAATATTAATAAGTACAAAGGCCAAAAAATAGGCTTATTCCAATCAAGCTGCTTTTCTGTACGTAATTCACTATCAAGATAACGATATTTTAATAGATTGTTAGCAATACTATTGGGCTTTCCTATGCCATTCCAATCATGCTGAAGCATGAAATTTTTGGGATGAAAGCCCCAAATAAAAGGAGCGTCATGTCTTAATATTTCAATCATCTCATCAATAATTGCTTGTCGTTCTTTAGAGTTTGGTATGCTTTTCATTTTATCAAAAAGTGCATCGTAAGCTTCATTTCTATAGTTGCTGGTATTTTCACCACCATGAAGGACTCTTGAGTTAGGCCCATAGAATAAAAACAGGAAATTCTCCGGGTCAGGATAATCAGCGCCCCAGCCAAAAAAGAAAATCTCAACATCTCCCCGCCTTACTTTATCTTGAAATCGATTATATTGCGTAGCTCGAATATTTAAATCAATTCCGAGCTTTTTAAATTGTTGCCGAATCCAAACTAATTGCGCCTTTTCATCAGGCCCTGCTGTAATGGCCACATCATAATTTAAAACTAACGGCTTATTGGTTTTAGGGTCATGCCCATTTGGATAACCCGCCTCCGCTAATAATTTTTTTGCATAATCTATAGGAATACGCTGAGGATGAGCATTTTTCCAATGATAATTATAAGGATTAATACCTTCTTTTCCTTTCTGATATCCAAAAATTCCTGGTGGAATAGGCCCTTGAGCAGCCACACCATGACCATTTCTAAATATGGTGATGTATTCGTCAAAATCTACAGCAATGGAAATCGCTTGCCTAAGCTTTCTAGCCTTCTCAGAGCGCCCTCCAACAACATCATCTAACATATTAAAACCCATGTAATAAAGAATCGGCTCTGTAGAGGAATGTAAATGTATATTTTTCTCCTTCATTTCTTCCGTTAAATCAATTTCGCCCTGCTCCCCTACTCTAATAGCTTGGTCAAAACTATCCCCTGAAACCATAGAAAAATCATAATAGCCTTGTAAAAATTTATTCCACCTTGGAATGCTTTCTTTTTCTAAGCTAAAAATAAATTTATCAACAAAAGGTAATGGTTGGCCGGCACGCTCTAAAGCACCTGATAAAAAGTCTTCTTTTTCTCCTTCCGATGGATAAAATTCCTGACGATAATTAGGATTTTTCTCCAAAATCATTCTACGATTAGGATTATTTTCTACGAGCATGTAGGGGCCTGTCCCCACAGGATACCAATCTAGCGTAATATTCTTTTTTTTAAAACCGGGTTGACTATAAAAGGCCTCAACCTCCCAAGGCATTGGAGAGAAAAAGGGCATTGCTAACCAATATGAAAATTGAGGATATTTTCCTTTAAGCGTGATCTTGTAACGATATGGCCCTAAAACACTAACCCCTTCCAGAGGAAATTGACGTAAATCTAAAAAATGGTTTTTATTAAGCGCCTTAACTTTTAGAGAAGCAGCATAATCATCTAGCCCTAAAATATATTCGCTCATCAATCCTAAAATAGGTGAATTTAGTTCAGGATGGGCTAAGCGTTTTATTTGATAGACAAAATCTTCTGCTTTTAATTCACGCGTCCCATTTTGAGAGAAATCTGACAACGTATATTTTTTGTTGATGTCTTCTTGTGATAAATTATGGTAATGAAACTTTCCCGCTTCTTTTGCAAAGGCAGGATGAGGCTGATAGTAAACACCTGGCTTTATTTCAATATCGTAAACACTGTAAGCAATTTTTTTTGAGCTATTTTCATCTGAAATAACGTTAAATTGTTTATCATAATAAATAGGGCTTGGGACTTTTGTTGCTAAATTAGCTATTAATGTATAAGGACGGCGTAAATAATGATATTGTAAGGGGGACTCATAAATTTGGCCTGTGAACATCACTTCATTAGAAGCGTAAGAGCGTGCGGGGTCTAAGGTTTTAGGCCGTTCACTAAAAGAGGAGTAGGCAACCACCTCTCCTTTTTTTTCCTTCGCATGTGGAGAATTTTTTGCCTGGCTATTGCAAGCTGTCAGGCTCGCGAATAGAAAGCATAAAACAAGATAAAGTATATATTTTCTCATTTGTAAACTTTTTTGGCGACAGTGATGTCATTTCACCCGTACTCTTAAGTATATACCCAATTAGCGTGATGACATGCCCTAACAGTTCTAGCGGGAATGCTGCTTCCGCTTCAACAACTCGGCCGTAGGCGAACGAGATTGTCTCCTAGTTTGATTTCGCCTACGCGGGAAACCCGCATAGGCTCCCAAAGGGGGAAAATTGCATTTTTCCTCTGCCTGTGCCCCCTTGGGTACCTGTGCCCCCCAGGGTATGGAAACCCCATCGCCTTTGCCTCGGGGGCTAGCCCCCGAGATGTCTCACTTTAAATATTAACCTAAATTCCGCAGTTGAAATCTACTGCGGCCGCCTAACTCACCGAATCTAAAGGATTTTTTTCCATCTTTTTTATTCACCGTATGGGTGATACGCTTTCACAAAAAAGATGGAAAAAAATCCTTTATCTTCAGCGACTTAGTCAGCCTCGCGACGATTTCAACTGCGGAATTTAGGATTAAGCATTCTTGTTATAAAGTTTAACTTTTGCGGACTTAAGATGACTTTGCATATAGAATGAGTACTCCATAGCCCCTTTAGTTTGCTCAAAGTGTGTTTTCGCCAAATTTTCTTTGCCTGGCACATTGCCAGGAGACACTTTTTTAAGTGCAATAATGACATAATTACCAGAAGGTAGTTGAGCTATTTGAAACTCTGTTTTCTTCAAAGGCTTAGGCATACTAAAGGCTGCGTCAAGAATTACTGTATTTATATTTTTCATCGTGCGCTTTGCTTTCACCACGTTAAACCAAGCTAAATGATAAGAAGATAAATATTGCCTAACGTCAGCGCCTTTTCTCAATTGCCTTAAGAGCTTTTCAGCAAAGGCTTTTGTTTGCTCTTTAGCTTTTTCTTCCTTTAAGTATTGGCTGATTGTTGATCTCACCTTCGCGAGCGGCTTAATTTTTGGCATCTCGTGTTTTTTAACCCGCAAAACTAACATCGTCGATGCATCTATTTGAATTAAGCTACTGTTATTTCCATCTAAGAGCGCATCATCACTGAAAGCGGCCTGAATTACCGCTTTATGACTCGCTAAACCAGAAGGTAATCCTTGTCGTGTAAATAACGTTGTTGTTTGAATAGGCAAGTTAAGTGCTTTTGCCGCAGGTTTTAAAGAGCCTGGGTTTTCATAGGTCAAATTAGTTAGCATCTCATTGGCTTTTGAGAAAGCTTTTTGTAAAGCTTGCTGCTTAAGGATATCAGCAATCTTATGACGAACCTTTGCGAGTGGCGAAGCTTTAGCTGGTCGCTTAGCGTCCAGTTTGATAATCTCATAACCATATCGTGTCCTAACGGGAGTGGAGACTTGCCCAACCTGCAAGGTTTCTACTGTTTTTTGAAAAAAACCACCTATTGAGTTCTCATCAATCCACCCTAGAGAACCACCTTTTTTAGCTGTCAATACATCTGTAGAAAATTGCTTAGCTAATCTGGAAAAATTTCCACCTTTCTTTATAGCAGTTTCTACTGCATCAATCTTTAATTTTGCCTTCTTCTCTCCTTCAGGCCCTGCTTTAGGTGAAACAGCAATAAGAATATGTGACACCTTCCACTGCGGCTTAGTGCTAAAGGTGGCTATATGAGCTTGATAATAGCTTTTTATTGCTCCAGGGGAAATATAAATGGTTTTTGCCAAATCCTTGGCTGAAATCATAATATAAGCAACACTAACCTTTTCTGGCATCTGGTAACGCTGTTGATGTGCTTCGTAGTATTGCTTTACTTCTGTTGAATGCACGCTTGTTTTTGCAAGAAAAAGCTGCTTTGAAATGTTGAGGTAATTAAAAGTCCGACTTTGAGCCAACAAACTTAATAATGAGCTAGATTCAGCTGGTAAGATAAAAGCAGTATTCACAATACTGCCATGAGCTTGATCCATTAAAACGCTATCGTTTAAATCTTGCACAAAAGAATGTTCAGAGTACATAAAGCGACTCAGAACTTGTTCAAATTTTGCCTTTGAGAATTTGCCCCCCTCTTGAAAACTTGGCATCTTTTCAAGCAAAGCATCCAACTGTTGAATACTAACTCGAAAGCCCTCTGCTTGTGCCGCATCTGTCAAGGTCAAAGAAGTGATCAACTGCTGGAGAGCTTGCTGCCTTAACAATTGTTGGGCTTCCTTCGTCAGGACTGAACTGCCCTTCTCTTTGGCTAATAACCGTTCATAAGCCCTTTTCAGAGCTTGAGAGCTAATCTGGTGGCCATTGACCTTAGCAATGGCTGCTTCACGAGCTACGCCGCCCGCCACGTAATTGTGAATTCCCCAAAGTGCAAATGTTAAACTAATTGCGATGATGATAGCCCAAGCAATCCAACCTTGTGATTTATCACGTATATTTTGCAGCATAGCTAATACCTTAAGGGAATAGAATAGAAGAAAAGATAACCACACATAAAAAACGCCCTTACGGGCGCTCTTTACAGGTCTAATGGCGGAGTGGACGGGATTCGAACCCGCGACCCCCGGCGTGACAGGCCGGTATTCTAACCAACTGAACTACCACTCCTACGTTTTGGTGGGTGCTGAGGGGATCGAACCCCCGACCCTCGCCTTGTAAGGGCGATGCTCTCCCAGCTGAGCTAAGCACCCGAAACCTAGGGTCATAAATTTACCGGAATTTGACAGGTTTGACAAGAACATTTTTGAAAATTTAGCAAATAAATTCACTACTCTTAAATTTTCTTAGTCTTTTTTACTTTCATGATCTCCATAAGTTGCAAATTTTCGATAAATTTAACTTTGCTAGCACTATTAAGTTAATAATCTAGCTCAAGAAAAGCTCAAAATTAATCTACAGCTTCCTCTAAATGTTGAACGGCATCTTTTAATTTCTTTCCAGCTTTAAAGCTTGGAATTTTAGCCGCGCGAATTTGTATTGTTTCTCCTGTTTGAGGATTACGACCTTGACGAGCAGCCCGTTCTCTTACAGAAAAAGTTCCGAAGCCGATTAAAGCGACTTGCTTACCTTCGGATAAATTTTCGCCGATAGCACTGGTAAAAGCATCTAAAGCTTTGCCTGCAGCTGCTCTAGAAATATCAGCAGCCTTGGCCATAACGTCGACTAATTCTTGTTTATTCATAAGGTTTCCTTTATCTGAGATTAAAAGCAAAATATCGACATAATAAGTCGACAATATAATAATAACTGCAATAAGCAGACGATGAAATCCCTAGCGCCAAATCCAATGGCAATTTATACCAATAGGCGCCCGAGGTGTCAAGTTTAAACCTAAATTCCAGTTGAAATCTACTTGCGGAATTTAGGTTAAAGAGGAACAAGTTCGACAATAAAAGTTTGCATGAAAATTAATGATGTATTCTCACTGCAAAATTTAGCTTTAATGCGTTGCTGCCCCTTTCCCTTTATTCGCCTTGGGTGCGCGAGTTTTCTTAGATTTTAAAGGCGCTGAAGCTTCTTCTTCAACGAGTGGCTCTGGCATGTATTGCAATGCCAACGCTAATACTTCATCAATCCAACGAACAGGACGAACATCCAGATCCGTTAAAATATTTTCAGGAATATCTTTCAAGTTTCTACGATTTTCTTCTGGAATAATGACTGTGCGAATTCCACCCCTATGAGCTGCTAATAATTTTTCTTTCAGACCACCGATAGGCAAAACTTCTCCTCTTAAGGTAATTTCACCGGTCATCGCTACATCCGCTCTAACTGGTACCTTTGTAAGTGCTGAAACCAAAGCCGTACACATTCCAATACCAGCGCTAGGCCCATCTTTAGGAATAGCGCCTTCGGGTGCATGGATATGTATATCATTCTTTTCATAGAAATCAGTGGCAAGACCCAGCGAGCGCCCCCTACTTCGCACAACGGTCATAGCCGCTTTAATAGATTCCTGCATCACATCGCCCAGGCGACCTGTGAATACAGCTTTCCCTTTGCCCTGAACTATTGCAGCTTCAATACTTAAAAGTTCTCCACCGACTTCAGTCCAGCCTAAGCCATTGACTTGGCCAATCTGATCATGCTCTTCTGCCAAACCAAAACGAAAACGTTTAACCCCCAAATATTTCTCTATATCTTCGGGGTTAAGTAAAAATTTCTCTTCAGCAGATTCAGCACTAGACGCTTTCTTCTTTTTCGCCGAGGTTCTCTTTGTACTCTTTAGCAAAATTTCTCGAACAATCTTACGTGAAATCTTAGATATTTCTCTTTCCATATTACGAACACCTGCTTCGCGCGTGTAATAGCGGATCATATCCAATATGGTCGCATCCGTGAGTTGAAGATTTTCATTGGTTAAACCATGTAATTCCAACTGTTTCGGCAACAAATGGCGAGTGCTTATATTGAGTTTTTCATCTTCCGTGTAGCCTGGAATACGAATAACTTCCATACGATCCAAGAGGGGGCCTGGAATATTCAGGGAATTAGCGGTAGCAACAAACATAACATCTGATAAATCATAATCCACTTCAAGATAATGATCATTAAAAGTATGATTTTGCTCAGGATCTAAAACCTCAAGCAATGCAGAGGCAGGATCTCCGCGGAAATCCATAGCCATTTTATCCACTTCATCCAATAAGAATAAGGGGTTTCTCACGCCTGCCTTAGACATTTTTTGAAGAATTTTACCCGGCATAGAACCAATGTAGGTTCGGCGGTGGCCACGAATTTCAGCTTCATCACGAACTCCACCTAGCGCCATACGTACAAAGGGACGTCCTGTAGCATGAGCGATGGACTCTCCCAGCGAGGTTTTACCGACCCCAGGTGGTCCTACTAAGCACAAAACGGGACCTCTTAATTTTTTAACACGTTGATGTACAGCTAAATACTCAAGAATTCTTTCTTTGACTTCTTCGAGACCATAATGTTCTGCTTCTAAAACCTCTTCCGCCTTTAATAGGTTTTTATTGACTTTACTACGTTTTTTCCAGGGGATATTAACGATCCAATCGAGATAATTACGGGATACTGTTGCTTCTGCAGACATGGGCGACATGAGTTTTAATTTGTGGAGCTCTGCCATGGCTTTAGTTTTAGCCTCTTTAGACATACCAGAAGACTCAATTTTATTGGTCAAATCTTCTAACTCATTGGGTACCCCTTCAAGCTCACCTAGCTCTTTTTCAATCGCTTTCTTTTGCTCATTCAAATAGTACTCACGCTGACTTTTCTCCATTTGCTTTTTGACATTGTTGCGAATTTTTTTCTCAACTTGGAGTAAATCAATTTCTGTTTCCATTAAGGCCATGAGCCTTTCAATGCGCTCCTTAACAGATAGAATCTCTAAAATGGCTTGTTTATCACCAATCTTCAAGGCCATATGAGCGGCAATGGTATCTGCTAAGCGGCTCGGCTCTGTAATGCCCGCCAAAGAAGTCAAAATTTCAGGGGGAACTTTCTTGTTAAGCTTCACATAACTTTCAAATTGCGACATAAGCGAACGACTCAAAACTTCAGCCTCACGAGACTCCATTTCAGGCACATCAAAAATGTCAATTTGAGCATTTAGAGAGGCATCTTCAGCTAAATGCATTTGAGTAATAACACCTCGCTGAGAGCCTTCTACAAGTACTTTAACCGTTGCATCGGGTAGCTTTAGCAGTTGCAATATAGTACCTACGGTACCAACAGAAAATAAGTCTTCTTGTGTTGGATCATCTTCTGTCGCATTACGCTGAGCCACCAATAATATTTTTTTATCAGTGTTAACTGCTTTTTCCAAAGCATTAATAGATTTTTCGCGTCCTACAAAAAGAGGGATCACCATATGAGGATAAACCACAACATCTCGTAATGGTAAAACTGGAATGTTGATATTTTCTTCTAATGTCATTATTTGTTGTTCACTCATTAAGATTTCCCTCTTTGCTATTGAAATATAGCAGTTTAAAACCAGTATAATGGGCTTTCTGCAGACGACTTCTACATGGCAGCGCCCCTTAAAATTCTATTCATCCTTAAATCGGAGTATATAGTCCCCGCAGTTGAAACCTCGGGTTTTAGCTGTCTGTCTGCCAGCCATCTTTGAACAATTTTTACTGAAAAAACTTGTCATTTAGAATAGCTAAAATCCTCGTTTTTTCAGTAAAAATTGTCCAAATCTGACTAACATCCAGGCGCTAAAATATAAAACTTATGTTATCACATTAACAAATAATTTCCCGAACTTTCAACTGCGGGGACTATATACCCAGTTAACGTGAAGATGCTTGTTTGAGTATTCCAGCTAATGAGCATCTTCACGTTAATTGGGTATACAAACTTACTCAGCTGTTTTCTCTATTTTTTTGGATGCATCATAGATGAGTAAAGGTTCTCCTTCCCCGTTGATAACAGACTCATCAATAACCACTTTTTCTACATTTTCAAGAGAAGGCAGTTCATACATAATGTCTAAAAGCAGATGTTCAAGAATAGAACGCAGTCCCCTAGCCCCCGTTTTCCTGTTCATTGCTTTTTGAGCAACCATTTGTAACGCTTTATGCCTAAATTCAATATCCACACCTTCCATTTTAAAAAGCTTCTTATATTGTTTTGTTAAAGCATTTTTAGGCTCAGTCAATATCCTAATTAAAGCATCCTCTTTAAGCTCATCTAGCGTTGCAAAAACAGGCAAACGCCCGACAAACTCAGGAATTAAACCATACTGGACCAAATCTTCTGGTTCTAACGTTGAAAGTAATTCACCAACAGGTTTTTTCTCGTCTTTACTACGAATTTCGGCGGAAAAGCCTATCCCAGATTTTTCTGAACGATGGCGAATCACCTTTTCTAAGCCTGCAAAGGCCCCTCCACAAACAAACAAAATGCTAGAAGTGTCTACTTGTAAAAATTCTTGTTGTGGGTGTTTACGACCACCTTGAGGGGGGATAGAGGCCACCGTGCCTTCAATAAGCTTCAAAAGAGCCTGCTGCACCCCTTCACCAGAAACATCACGAGTAATGGAAGGATTGTCAGCCTTTCGCGAAATTTTATCAATTTCATCGATGTAGACAATACCTGTCTGTGCTTTTTCTACATCATAATCACATTTCTGTAATAGTTTCTGAATGATATTTTCAACATCTTCACCAACATAACCAGCTTCTGTGAGTGTCGTGGCATCTGCTATAGTGAAAGGAACGTTGAGAACGCGAGCCAGCGTCTCAGCTAAAAGCGTCTTGCCGCTCCCCGTTGGACCGATGAGCAAAATATTACTTTTGTTAAGCTCTGTTTCATCGTCATCAAGGTTTTGATCTTTAAGACGCTTGTAATGATTATAAACAGCAACAGAAAGAACTTTTTTAGCCTGACGTTGTCCAATGACATACTCATCTAAAACATCATGAATTTCTTTAGGTTTTGGTAAATAAGTTTTCCCCCTTTCAGGAGTAACATCTTCTTCAACCTCTTCTCGAATAATATCATTACAAAGCGCAACACATTCATCGCAGACATAGACTGAAGGCCCAGCAATCAGTTTTCGAACCTCATGCTGGCTCTTGCCACAAAAGGAGCAATGCAGCGTATTCTCGCCATTGTCATCTCCATTAAAACTATCTGTCATTCAATACCTCTATTAATGAGATGGGCTAGCAGTCTAAATAAAAACCATAGGATGGTAACCCTCATTATTAATATACCCAGCCCTGAGGGAATAAAATTATGTTATGCCATGCTATAGGTATAATATCGGTCGTTATGGTGATTTTTTCAATACCTTAGTCGTGTTTTTCTAAGAAAAATAAAAAAAATGACTATTTTTCATGCAGCTAAGGTCTACCGGTCTTCATGTTTGTAAGCACAGTTCAACGTTTTTAATTTGAACCAGCTTTATTCAAACCGCAACGTGGAAATGAATAACTCAGGCAAGTAATGGCGCCAATTCAAATGAGAGACCGGCTTGTGCCGGCCGGAAAAATAAATTTAAATCAAAGGGTTACTTACATCCCTCTAGAGTCACTCACTTTTTATGTGCTCGATTGAGCCCAATCGTTTATCAAGCACTTGATCAATGAGGCCATAATCCTTAGCCTCTTGAGCGCTCATAAAGTTGTCTCTTTCTGTATCCTCATGGATTTGCTTTTTATCTTTACCTGTATGGTTAGATAAGACAGTATTCAACGTTTCACGAGCTAGTTGAGCTTCTCTGGCGTGTATTTGAATATCGGTAGCTTGTCCACGAAACCCTCCCAGGGGTTGGTGAATCATAATTCTAGAGTGAGGCAGGCAATAACGCTTGCCTTCTGCTCCAGCAGTCAATAATACAGCACCCATGCTTGCTGCCATTCCAACACACATAGTACTCACATCAGGTTTAATAAATTGCATGGTGTCATAAATGGCCATACCTGCAGAGACAGAGCCCCCAGGGGAGTTAATATAGAGCGAAATATCTTTATCTGGATTTTCAGCTTCCAAAAATAATAATTGAGCAATAATCAAGTTCGCCATGTGATCTTCAACCTCACCCACGAAAAACACAACCCTGTCTTTTAGAAGGCGGGAATAGATATCGTAAGAGCGCTCACCTCTAGGAGTTTGCTCAACCACAATAGGCACTAGCGCATTTTGTATACTGTCCATAGACTAAATCACCTTATATTATAATAACTCTTTAGGCCCCAAAGCTTATTCGCTTCCTTTGGCGTCTTGCTGCACTGAGTTTTCTTCTGCTTCAGATGGCTCATTCGAAGATTCAGCCATTGCTTCCTGGTAACTCAGATGCTTTTCTAAAACTTTAGCTTTTCCCAACAAAAAGTCTACTGTCATATCCTCAAGCGCAAGGTTTTTTATCTCAGAGAGACGCGTTTTATCTTGATAGTACCAATCCACCACTTCTTGTGGGTGTTGATAAGCCCCTGCGATTTCCTCAATCATTTCACGAATTTTATCATCATCAGGGTTTAAATTTTCCAGTTTAATGACTTCAGAAAGTAATACGCCTGTTAATAAGCGGTTAGTTGCAGGCTTTCTAAAGATTTCAGCAGGCAGAAAGTCTAGCTTAACATTATTCCTGCCCTGAGAAAGATTCTTGAACATTTCCTCTTGCATTCGCTTCGTTTCTTCTTCAATCATACCCTCAGGAAGTTCTAATGGATTCAACTTTACCAAAGCGTCAAAAGCGGCCTGCTTGTTTTTATCTTTAACTTTACGCTTTAATTCGCGCGTCATATTATTCTTTAGTTCATCGCGCAAGGTTTGGAGGTTTTCAGAACCCATTTCAACAGCAAACTCATCATCTAAGGCCGGTAAAGACACTTCTTCTACTTCGTGAACGGTTACAAAAAATGTAGCCTCTTTGCCTTTTAAATCTTCAACGCCATAGTCTTCAGGAAAACTCACAGGAAAATCAAGCTTTTGATCTGTCTCGGCATTAACAAGCGCGTTCTCGAAGTCTGCCAGTAACTTACCTTCTCCAAGTTCTAAGGAAAAATCTTCTGCGCTACCACCGTCAAAAGGCTCATCGCCTATTTTGCCAACAAAATCAATAAGCAATCTGTCTCCTATTTGAGCAGCACGCTTCACTGGAACATAGGTTTTATTTTGCTTGCGCAATTTCTCGAGCATTTCCTCAATATCTGTGTCCATAACTTCTGCTGAAATACGTTGAATTTCCGCTGTCGAAAAATCAGCTAAGGTAATGGGAGGAAGCACATCAAAACTGACGCTGTATTCCAATTTCCCGTCCTTTTCAAGATCGTCAGCATCAAACTTAGGAGAAGTGACAGGCGATAAATTTTCTTGATGAAGCGCGTCATAAAAACTTGTATTAACCATGTCGCTGAAGACTTCTTCCTTGACACTCTGCCCATAGTGCGACTTCAAAACACGCAAAGGCACTTTACCAGGACGAAAACCATCAATACGCGCATTTTTTTGTATTTTTTCAAGGCGTTCGCTTATTTTTTTATCCACATTCTCAGTGGGTAGAGTAACCGTCATGCGGCACTCAAATTTGCCTGTGTGTTCTACAGAAATTTGCATCCTAAATCCTCTCAAAATTGGGTTGATTTTTCGTGCGTTATCACGCAACCAACTATTTGTGCTTTAGCACCTCTTAATGTCTACGGTTAGCATTGGGGATAACGAGGAAACCTGCTCAATTAGCCAAGATACCGGCTCCTGCTATCTGGCTATTGCTTTCTATTTAGAGATGGTGCGAAAGGAGAGACTCGAACTCTCACGGGTCGCCCCACTGGAACCTAAATCCAGCGCGTCTACCAATTCCGCCACTTTCGCATAAAACGTTCGGCATTATAACCCTTATATAACAAGCTTGTGAAGCCCAAAAAGCCACCAAGTTCAGAAAATTTCCTCAAAAGCTATCAATAAGGCAGCTTTTTAAGTTTTTACAACATTAGCCGTTAAAGAAATAATAAAATTATTCTTATTAAAATCAGAATACTATGCAGTTTAAATGGGTTTGTTTGGGATGTTTTCTAGTACTAGCGAGTAAGAGTTTTGCTATTGCTCAAATGGATGCCAGCACCTTGTTCCTTCAATGTCGTTCAGCAATCATCATCCTGAAGGAAAAAAAACCAACAG
The DNA here is from genome assembly GCA_965230455.1 of Gammaproteobacteria bacterium. Taxonomy (GTDB): domain Bacteria; phylum Pseudomonadota; class Gammaproteobacteria; order CBDDKY01; family CBDDKY01; genus CBDDKY01. Next base: position 574,206 of record CBDDKY010000002.1, on the reverse strand, counting down.
ATCTCTTGACTATTTTTAATGCACAAAGCTGTTTAAGTTATCTTCATGGGTTTCAACATGGATATCAACTGGGAGAGCAACAAGCCTGCATACCGAAGGAGATAGATACCTTAGCCGTGGCTGAGATTTACACAGTTTATCTTGAAGATTACCCTTTCCAACGGCATAAACACCCTGCTCATATTTTAAATTTAGCACTGTTAGAAAAATTTTCCTGCACAAAATAGAGAGCAAAATAGAGTTCTTCAGTTAACTTACTTTAAAATGATTGGCAGCAAATAAAGTATTCCAAAGCAAGCTGGCAACCGTCATTGGGCCCACGCCTCCTGGCACAGGCGTTATCCAAGCTGCCCTTTTCTTAGCCTTTTCGAAATCTAAATCTCCAGTGATTTTTCCTGTCGGCAAGCGATGTTGGCCCACATCCACAACAATGGCACCTGACTTAATCCACTCGGGTTTTATGATATCCCGTTTTCCCACCGCCACCACCAGCAAATCCGCCTGCTCAATATGCTGACGCAAGTCTTGGGTAAAACGATGACAAGTTGTTGTTGTACAACCTGCTAACAGTAGCTCATAGGTCATAGGGCGTCCAACAATATTAGAAGCGCCTACTACTGTCGCACTCATACCTCTAATCGGAAGTTCATAGTGCTCAAACAGCGTAATAATGCCAAAAGGAGTGCAAGGACGTAGCAGAGGACGACGCTGGGCTAAACGTCCTAGATTGTAAGGATGAAAACCGTCAACATCTTTTTCCGTGTGGATACGTTCCACAAGCGCATGCCTATCAATATGTGCAGGAAGAGGCATCTGTATCAAAATACCATGCACATTGCTATCATCATTCAACTTATCTATTAACGCGAAAAGCTCCTTTTGGGATGTCTCTTCTGGTAAATCATAAGCAAAAGAAGCTATCCCCACAGTTTGACAAGCTTTCCGCTTATGCGCCACATAAATCTTGGAGGCAGCGGAGTCTCCCACCAAAATGACTGCCAAACCAGGAGGCGGAAGCGATTGATCCAGACGCCGTTGGACGCCTTTAGCTATTCTTTGTTTTAGCTCAAGGGCTACATTTTTACCATCAAGTAATGCGGCGGTCATAAGAATCATTTAAGGGCAGTGAAAGATTGGAGGCATTGTAGCCTGCGTCTAGGTAATTGCCAACCTTATGAGCAAAATAAGGTAGAGTTATTTGCCAAAAAGGCCCCTGCTTCAACCTATGCTGTAAACTTGTAAGATTAATTGATGGAAAATAGCCATCACGCAGATGGTGTAAACATTTAAGGGTCCTAAAGCCGTCCAGCCAAATAGTTACATGCCTGTGTAGAATACTCACCTCAGATGACTGCAATGTTGCCTTAGCAAAAAAATCTGGAAACCCTAATTTAATCAGTACGTTAATAAGGAAACCTCCGTAAGTAGGAGAGGTTGCATGTAGCTTCTTAGACAAAAATGGCCAGTCACATACACAATCAAGCCGCCGTAATGTATCTAAAAAAAGCCGTAAACAAAAAAAGAGTTCAGGCGCATAGAATAAATATTCTTCCAGGGGCTTTTGATAATTGCTTATTTTTTGTAAAGCCACACCCGTTCCAAAAGGCACCCTATCCGATAAGCGCCCTTGAACGCTTAGCGGAAGACCACCTAACTGCTTAATCTTATTAATTTTTGCCAGCTTATTCAGTAAATAGAAATCCTCTCCTGCCGCACGTGCCGGATAGCCTCTTACCTTGCCGTAAGCTTCTTTGTTGAGAACAATTGTGCTCCCAATACTATGAAAAGCATAGGGCGAGTCAGCCCATTTAAGTCCAGCAACATAGTAGTACAGCGCAGTTTCATAAAGCTGCATAGGCAAAAGCAAGCTAGAATCAACCGCTTGATGGGAAAAAGGATAAAGCAGTGCCGCATAACTTGTTGGTTTTAAGAGGCGAACCCTGAGGAAATAGTCTTTTGGAAATATAACATCAGCGTCGCTAGTATGTATCCAAGGGCTCACTATTTTTTTTTGCATTTGCAAGGCTAATGCAACGTCAGCGCCTATCTTTCGAGCAACGCCAACGGCATGTTTTTTAAGCAAATTTGGCTTTTCAATGAGCAATATATCCAGTTGCATTGTTGTCTGCCATAAAGAAAGGTTTTTCTGTTTCCAAAGACAGAAAAAATGCTTATCAATAAAAGCTAAGCAATCTTTATACTGATTTACAGCCAGCGCAGACGCACATTCTGGATAATTTAAGACAACTACAACCAAGGATTTCTGAGGATGGGAAACAATTGTGCTGAAGTGTTTGAGAAAACCTATAGGCTCATTATAAGCTGGTACCACCAAGACGTGCGCATAAAGCTTGGGAAAATTTATCAGCTCAGAAGCCTCAATGGCGGCATAGCTATTTAAATACTTTGATGAGGTGCATTGCTTCATATTATTGTCAATGCAAGGCTGCACGCAGAGGTAAGTCCTCTAGTACGTTGGCTTCTATTTGTAGAAGTTCCTGGAGACGCTTCTCAATAATGTCAGGTTGAAAATAATGAGCAGCCCAACTCAAAAACAACTCAAAATGCCTCCCCTCGGAGCGAGCAATACTATCATAGAAGGTTTTAAGCTCTCCTACAGGCAGCGCATTAGCAATTAAGCTAAATCTCTCGTGCCCTCGCGCTTCTACAATACTCCCCAAAAGCAATCTATCCAAAAAATATTCTTCACGTTGCTTGCGAACTTCTTTGTTTAACTTGTTGATATAATAGTCTTTATTATCTTTTTGGAGTATCAGCCCTCGCGCCAAAATAAGCTTAACGACTTGACGAAAATGCGACAGCTCTTCCAGAGCCAAGTTAACCAAATCATTAAGAATAGCCACTCTATCTGGATAGTGGGAAATCATTGACATAGCCATGGAAGAGGCTTTTTTCTCACAAGAAGCATGGTCTAATAAAAATGCATCAAAATTAGAAAGCACCTCTTCCAACCATTGAGAGTTACTCGGGACAAGTAGCATTACTTTTTCCTCTTGGAAAGTTATTACAAAAATATAAAGCAATTGTATCTTAAGGTATAGCCTAGTGAGTTGATTGTTTTCTGAACGGGCAATAAAATGCCTCAAGCAGTCAAGATCATGGCTGTCAGAGGCGTGAAGTGGTAGTACGGTTAGCAATTGCACACAATAGTGCGCGAGAATCTTGGTACGCCACTTCACATATTATTAACAAGATCTCGAACAGTAGGTTGAACTTAAAGTTTGTATAACAATGTTGAGACACGTTAACAACAAGAGGAAGATAACGCGATGATAGAAAAAGATCAACTAGCCAGCGCTGAATATATTGAGACAGATTCCCAGTGGGAATTACTGTTTTTCTGCAACTACGCTGTATTTTAACTTACAATGCTGATACTCTAGTGATGCTATGTATTTCAATAGCTTATTTTGGCTTGCTTAGTTTTAGCACTTGTAAGTATTATTTTATTGCAACTATTCAGCGCTTTTGGTGAATAGTTACATTTTATTTTAATAATAAGGAGTTGGTTGCTTATGAAGTCTGTTGTAAATATAAAAAATAAAACAGTTGCGGGACGTTTGGTTGATTATGCTGTTAGTGTTTTTTGTAAAGATAGTATACCAAATTCAGTGCTAGAAGTTGGAAAGCAAGCCCTTATCGATCAATACGGTTTGCAAATAGCAGGCAAAGAGTTTCCTTGGAGCCAAGCTGTTTGTCGCTCAACTATCCGTCATAGAAGTAACGGGAAGAGTTCTGTAACTGGTTATGGCGATAAAATATCGCCAAAAGATGCTGCCTTTGTAAACTCTACCTTTGCCCATGCTCAAGATTTTGATGATAGCCATCAGTCTGCACAGACGCACCCGGGTAGTGTTATCATCCCTGCATGCATTGCTATGGGAGAGGATCTAAGTCTATCTGGCAAAGAGGTTATGAAAGCTACCATCATCGGTATGGAAGTTATGTTGAGGTTAGCACATTCATTGTGTCCTGCTTGTATAGAAGGGGGACATCATACGCCGCCTACTATTGGGCCTTTTGGTGCTGCTATTGCTGTTGGTTTGTTGTTAGGTTTAAATAAACAACAGTTACTTAATGCGCTTGGTATTTGTGGTAGCTATAGTGGTGCTTTAGTTCAATATACGCTGACTGGTGGGCAGGTAAAACGTATCCATACTGCGCTAGGCGCACAAGCAGGAGTGAATGCCGCATTACTTGCAAAGGAAGGACTCACGGGGCCTGCTGACATTATTGAAGGTGAAAAAGGATTATGGGCTGTATTTGGGAGAGGAAAGGCTGTGCCTGAGCGGTTATTTGATGGCATAAATGAAGAGTCTGCTACCATTAATAGATACCTTTTATCAACTTTAATGTTCAAGCCTTATAATTGTTGCTATCTTATCCACCCTGCTATTGAAGCATTTTTATCTATTTGCAAAAAGCATAACTTATCTGACAGAGCTATCAAAGAAGTAAACGTCGGCATGAGTCGTTTTTCTATTTCTCATGCTGGAAAAATTATCGTACCTAAAGATGCTCTCGGCGCACAATTTAGTACAAGTTTTACTCTTGCCATGGCTTTAATAAGAGGAGCGCCTGGCATGCGATCTTATACTGATGCTGCGTTGGCTGATCCTGCCGTTATTACACTAGCAAAAAAAATAGCAGTATATCAAGATGCAGAAGTCGACAAATATTTTCCTGATGAGAATGGCTGTATAGTTAAGGTGACAGCTCATAGGGGACAACAGTTTTCACAGCGCTTACGACACCCCAAAGGAAGCCCCAAAAATCTAATGACCGCGACAGATGTAAAAGAAAAGTTTTTGGCTAATACAGTGCCAGTGCTGGACATAGATAGGGCAGAAATGCTTTATAAGCAATTAGGAGATATCCAGAGTTACGGCAATATTTCAGACTTAGTAGCCTGTACTTTTGAAGGTCATAACGATGTGGAAATGCTCAGAAAGTATTAATAAGTGGTAATCACGATAAATTTTCACCTTATAAGGTCTTTTGACGAACTTTTATATTTGATTTTTAGGATCTGTTTGGCCATAATAGACCAGAAATTTTCAGAGTAATCGGGTTTCTTTGTTTAGCTTTATTGCTAGTATAGAGTACAAGAATGGGTCTACTAACAGGAATGTTGACATGCATTTTTTCACGCGATTAATGGGTATGTTAAAAAGAGCGCATCGTGAAGCTTTTTCGTCTTATCCGTTGCGCATTGTTGGTAAGTCAACAGATTCTTTGACAAAAATGGCTACTTTCTCACTTAAAGCTAAACGTATGCCGACAGCAATAAAGCTGACAACAAAGGAAATTATAGACAACGACAAATATTTTTCGGGGTTATCAGCACAGCAGCGATTACAGATCGAACGGCAGTACGTATTTGAGCTTAATCGACCTCTAGCCTATATCGAGAGCTATCCCCTTGATGCACCTAGTAGTGAACGAGGCATCTTTAAAATTTTATTGCTCGATCAAGGCAAAATTATTTGCGGTAGCGCTGAGTATTTTATCAAACATGATAGAAAAACCCTATCGCTATTGAGCAAAGATGATTTTGCAAGAATATATTTGCTTTATCAACGCGAAAGATTTTTTGAATTAACAGAATCACCCGCCAAAGTATCTAATAATATACACGTACTAAAGACACATGAATGAAATAAAGGTACAACAACAGTTTAAATATTACTTATGGCTATCGGTTATGTACGCGACGCTTATGGTGACAGCGCAGGCTGTTGCGTATAGGCTTATTCAAGTAGGTAATTTCCTAGAACCAGGGGGCATTTTTGTTTTTCCTGCGACCTTTGCTATTAGTGACGTTATTTCAGAGGTCTATGGTCCCACATTGGCACGAAGAACTATAGTCGTTTCTTTGTTTGCTCAGGCATTTTATAGTGTAATTCCTATCATTGTAAATTTATTACCATATCCATCAACTTGGCACGGTGTTAATGCCTACCAATTAATTTTTGGCTCTTCCTGGTTAGTCTTTATTTCTAATTTAGCTGCGGTATTAACAGGCATGATTTTAAATACTCAAATTATAGGTAAAACAAAATTGATTATGAGAGGTCGTTTTTTTACCGCAAGAAGTTTGCTTTCTAGTGCGATAGGAGAATTTGTATTAACCGCAATTATTGTGACGATTGCGTTAGCACCCATTGAAGGCATTAATACAGGTATTAAGTTATTTACTAATATGTTTGTATTTAAATTTAGTTTTTCTCTATTAGCCGTATATCCAGCTAGTTTGCTGGTTGTACTATTAAAGAGATTAGATAAGGTTGACGTTTATGAAGAAACCGTATCATTAAACCCCTTTAATAGACTAATGAAGCCAGCAAAAAAATCCGCTGATGTTATAGAGCTGTTTGGTCGAAGATAATGGAGAGGTGTCAGCTATAGGTAAGTAGATTTTGCTTGAACCAAGACGCCCAGTATTCTAAATTCAGGCGTAATTTTCATAGGCGACCCTATAGCTAACTCAGGGTTAATAACTTTAGCATATAGCTCCGAACCATCCGTCAATACCTGCCTAAACTGTGGCAGCTTTTCTTGGCCAGCCAGTAGCAATATAAAGTCTTTATTTTTGGGAGAACGTGTTGGATCAAATATTAAAATAGTGCCGTCAGAAAATCTTGGCTCTAAACTCTCATTTTCCGCAACGATGGCAAACATCTCTTCGTTACTTTTTATATCAGTCAGCACATAGCTATTATCAGTTGAGTTTTCCATTTCATCAATATTCTCTGGCCACTTGGCAGCTTGCGCAAGTGAAATAATTGGTATTGTTTGCCACTGACTAAAATCTGGGGAGTACTCATGATGTGGTGTACTTAGTGGTGCGGAACCTGTTAGTTGATCCGGTGTAATGCTAAAAAACTTTGCGATCTTATTAAGTGAAGCCATAGTGGGATTGGAGTCTGGAATAGTTAGCATCCTCTTTATGGTTGTGGTAGCTAATTTAGTATTTTTACTAAGTTGGGTAATGGTTAGCTGATTATCTGCCATCAATTTATTGAGCACATCGATCAAACTTTCTGATTTGGTTTTATCAACTAAATTTATGACCTTTGACACGGGGTTCCTGCTCCTTTTACAGCTGAAATTTTTATCTAATACTGTAGCAAGTAACTATTAACTTAATACCTGAATGTAGCGAGATATTTAAACATAAAAAAGTTGAGTTAGCAATATAAATTAAAATACAATTGATATTAGGTACATACTGAATGTTTTTGTATATTTATATTTGATTTATGTCTTTTTAAGTTGATATTGATTGTGTTAGTATACTTATATATTTGTTTGCGTTAAAAATTGGCTGATATGATAAATAAAAATCGAGGTGAGCAGTGATGGAGTCAAATGATAGGCTGGCAGAGCAACAAGTAGATTATTTAATTGCTAAAGAGTTTTTGCAAGAACGATTGGGTGTCGAGCCAACCAGCGGTAACATTAGGTGTTTTATTCATTGTTTGATTACTTTTGAAAAACTAATAACAGAGCATGAGACTAATGAGTCTTTGTAAAGAAATTATATAGTAATTGAACTTACTATACCCATAGCGTTTGAGTTTTAGGTGTTACACTAAGCCCACCACAAACCATGATATTATTTTGAGCGTTAGATGTCATCCAAAGGTGGCTGGCAGATGACTGCTCAAAAACCTAAAATTCAAACGCTACGGGTATAACTAGCCAATAAAAATACTGGGAGAGCAACGTTGAGTGACCAAGTATTTGTTTTGCAGGAAGGCTGCGAGAGAAGTGACTTATATGATAGCTTATTAATTCGAGTTAAGCAGATTCTCGCAACATTATTGCAAAACATATTTTCCTCAGTAACCGCAGTTAGGTTATAATCTTGGCGAGAGTATCTAAAATAAGCAGTCAATGAAAGCAAATACTTCCCTTCGCCCTTTCTTAAAGTGGCCTGGTAATAAACATCAGTTGGTTTGTAAGATAAAGCAAATCCTCCCTTCGGGTAAGCGTTTAATTGAGCCTTTCCTTGGCACTGGTGCTCTTTTCTTGAACACAAATTTTCAACAGTATCTATTGTCAGACATCAACAAGGACTTAATTGAAATCTATTTACAATTAAAAAAAACGGGCGATAAATTCATCACAGAAGCACAAAAATGGTTTCAGCCACAGTACAATTGTCCCGAAGCCTTTTATGATATCCGTGAACGATTCAATCAAAGTAATAATAAAAAAGAACGCGCTCTCTTGTTTATTTATCTTAATCGGCATTGCTTTAATGGCCTTTGCCGCTACAATAAGTCAGGCGAATTCAACGTTCCTTTTGGACGTTATAATCCCCCCTATTTTCCTAGCAAAGAAATGCAGCAATTCCATAAAAAAGCGCAAGGCGTAACGTTTAAAGCCGCTCATTTTGAAACAATTATTAAACAGGCTCAACCAGGAGATGTTATTTATTGCGACCCACCCTACGTGCCTCTAAGTAAGACAGCTAAATTCACGCAATACAGCCCTTATTCTTTTGGAGAAGCTGAACAAATACGCTTAGCTGAGTGGGCAGGAGAGCTATCCGCTGCTAGTATTCCGGTTATCATTTCCAATCATAACACAGATTTTATTCAAACTATTTATAGAAAAGCTAAAATACATGAACTTGAAGTAAAAAGAGTCATCAGCTGCAATAAAGCGACCCGTAAACCCGCCAAGGAAATATTAGCTTTGTTTTCATAGCTTTTAACCTTTGGATAGCAGCAACCAGGTCTCTATCACAGAATCTGGATTTAAGGAAATGCTATCAATCCCCTCTTTCATTAACCAGTGAGCAAAGTCACTGTGATCCGAAGGGCCTTGACCACAGATTCCCACATATTTTTGAGCCTTCTTACAAGCCCTAATCGCTTGATGTAATAAAGTTTTAACAGCTGGGTTGCGTTCGTCAAAGTGATCTGCAACCAATGAAGAGTCTCTATCTAGCCCTAAGGTTAACTGTGTCAGGTCATTAGAGCCAATAGAAAATCCATCAAAATATTCAAGAAACGCCTCTGCCATCAGCGCATTAGAAGGTAATTCACACATCATAATGAGCTTTAAACCATCTTTACCGCGCTCTAACCCATTTTCAGCCAATACCTTAATCACAGCTTCGGCTTCACTCGTCGTTCTGACAAAAGGCACCATCACCTCTACATTAGTCAAGCCCATCTCATTGCGAACTTGCTTAATTGCTTCGCATTCAAGGTCAAAGCACTCGCGAAAATGGCTATCCACATAACGTGCAGCTCCTCGAAAACCCAGCATGGGGTTTTCTTCGCGAGGTTCATAACCTTGCCCCCCTAATAGGTTTGCATATTCATTAGACTTAAAATCAGATAAACGAACGATAACAGGCTTTGGATAAAATGCAGCCGCTAATGTGGCAATACCTTCACGTAAGCGTGAAACATAGTAGTCAACTGGACTAGCATAAGCTCTAATTTTATGAGTGATTTCAGTGCGTAAGCCTTCATCAAGCTCATCAAAATTTAATAAAGCATGGGGATGTATACCTATCATTTTATTAATAATAAATTCCAGCCGGGCTAACCCAACCCCCGCATTGGGTAAGGCTTGGAACGTAAAAGCTTTATCAGGGTTCCCTACATTTAGCATGATCTTGAAGGGAATAGTTGGCATATTTTCCAGGTCTGTTTTATGTAACTCAAAAGGCACCAGTCCATCATAAATCATACCAGTATCCCCTTCTGCACAACTGACAGTTATAGGTGCATGATCGTCAATAAGAGCGGTCGCATCTCCACAGCCAACAACGGCAGGGATACCCAGCTCTCGCGCGATAATAGCAGCATGGCAAGTACGCCCACCTCTATTGGTGACAATCGCAGTAGCACGCTTCATAACAGGCTCCCAATCAGGATCTGTCATGTCGGTAACCAAGACATCACCCTCTTCCAAAGTATTCATATCCGCCAGATGTTTAATGACGCGGGCCTTCCCCTGCCCAATACGCTGACCAACGCTACGCCCTTGTACTAGGCATGCCCCTTTTTCTTTAAGCTCATAGCGCTCTAACACTTGCATATTGGTACGGCTTTGTACTGTTTCAGGACGTGCTTGAACGATATATAGTTGCCCATCAACACCATCTAAAGCCCATTCAATATCCATTGGGCGCTGGTAGTGAGTTTCAATCAGAAGTGCTTGTTTGGCTAGCGCTTGAATTTGTTCATCGGTGAGAGAATATAGCGTACGCTCAATATCCTCAACAGACACTGTTTTCACGAAATCTGAAGCATCATTATCATAAACCATTTTCTGATGTTTTCCGCCTAACGTCTTGCGCAGTATGGAAAATTTATTTTTTTGCAAGGTTGGCTTATGCACATAAAATTCATCAGGATTCACTGCTCCTTGTACAATCATCTCCCCCAAACCATAAGAAGCAGTAATGAAAACCACATCATTAAAACCTGTTTCTGTATCTAGGGTAAACATTACACCGCTTTTGCCAAGATCGCTGCGAACCATTTTTTGGATGCCCACAGACAAAGCAACTTGATTGTGAGGATAGCCATGATGCTCACGATAAGCGATAGCTCTATCGGTGAACAGGGACGCATATACGCGTTTGATGGATTGGAGCACATTTTCTATGCCCGATACATTCAAGTAAGTCTCTTGCTGACCTGCAAAAGAGGCATCGGGCAAATCTTCAGCTGTTGCAGATGAACGAACAGCCACCGCAAAGCCAGCTATATCCCCACTTAATTCACGCCAACTCTCTCGCACAGCTAGTTCTAATTCAGGAAGAAGCGGTGCATCTAAAACCCATTGTCGAATAGAGGCGCCAATCTTAGCTAATGCTTGAACATCATTAATGTCTAGGCCAGAAAGCGCTTCATTAATTCGTGTTACTAAGTTATTTTGCTCCAAAAATTGCAAATAGGCATAAGCTGTTGTTGCAAAACCATTGGGCACTTGAACACCTGCTGTTGATAGGTGAGTAATCATCTCGCCCAATGAGGCATTTTTGCCTCCCACCTGCTCAATGTCGGCAAGCGTTAATTTATCTAACCATAGGACCTGCTGTTCTATTGTCATAAGTGGCCTCTCTAACTGGGGTAAATGCAACAAATTGAGCTTGATTATGTCATAAATTCTTCGTTGCCTCTATACTCCACTACCTCTAAAATAGTCATTTAATTCCTGATTTATTTTATCCTTATGACTAAAAAGCGTACTGTTTTTTTTATTTCTGATCGCACAGGCATCACAGCTGAAGCCCTGGGCCATAGTCTACTTACTCAGTTTGAGGGTTTAGCTTTCAGGCATTTTGCTTATCCTTTTATTGATACCCTGGAAAAAGCAAAACAACTTATTGAAAAAATTGAAAAAGCTTATCTGGTCGACCAAGCAAAACCGCTTTTATTCACTTCCATTGTCAATCCAGATATTCGCCAACTGTTCATGAAAAGCCACGGCATGCTCATTGACTTATTCAACACTTTCATTGGCCCTTTAGAAGCCGAGCTTCAAGTAAGTTCCTCCTATACGGTGGGTCGTTCTCATAGTATGGACAATTATGAAACCTATAAGCTTCGCATAGATGCTGTTAATTATGCGCTTAGTAATGATGATGGCGTTGGCGCCCAAAATTATCATGAGGCTGATATCATATTGCTGGGTGTTTCGCGTTGCGGTAAAACCCCCACTTGCCTTTATTTAGCCTTGCAATTTGGAGTATACGCCGCTAACTATCCTATTACCGAGGAAGACATGGGCAAGCTTAAGCTTCCAGCCTCACTTTGCAATCATCACGAAAAACTATTTGGCCTTACTATTGAACCTGAACGTTTGCACTCCATCCGTACTGAAAGACGAGCTAATAGCCCTTATGCCGCTATGCGACAATGTCATTATGAGGTACAAGAGGCCGAAGCACTTTTTAGGAAGGCAAATATTGACTACCTTAATACCACTACGCGCTCTATTGAAGAAATTGCAACTACTATTCTGGCGAAACGAGGCATCAAACGCCAAATGTTTTAACCTAAAATCAGCAGCTTCATAAAAAAGCAGCAATGCCCGTTGGAAACTGCCAGCCTATAGCGTGGGGATTAAACCTAAAATCAGCAGTTAAATCACGTTTTTGGCGATAACATCTTGATTCATCTAAGAAAACAAAAAAAGTCTCCATCACCAATAAGGGTGAAGCAGAACGATGTGCCAGTGGCACATCGCAGTCTGGTGAGCGCGAGGACAGGATGTCCGAGCTGGGACTGATAAGCACAAGAGCCTTGCGACAGGATGTCTGTCGCAGTCATTGCTTATTTCTCTTTTTCAGTTTCCTTATCTAAATCAATCTGTTACACCAAAAAGACGCGATTTACTGCTGATTTTAGGTTAAAGATTACTTAAATAGTAAGCGTCTCATCAACCCCATCTTTTAAAAGATTATAGTATCCACCATACTTCTCTGATTAGTTAATAATAATTGGAGAAAAAAACATGACCACAAAAACTTACACCCAAGAGCAACGCCAAGCCTTACTGACCGCTCAAGCTGCCAGCGGCCTGTCAAAACCTGCTTTTTGTAAACGGGAAAATATTCGTTACTCTACCTTTAAAAACTGGGGTCGACGCAAGCCGACCAATAGTAACAAAAAAATATTAACAAGCAACAATAAATTTCAGCCCATCAAACTATCTGCACCCACGCCACCCGCTATGCTGCGGTTACGCAAACCCTGTGGCTTGCTTATCGAATTACCCTTGGATATTCCTCATCAGCAATTAAAATCTTTATTGACAGCATTAGAAATTTAGTCATGATAACGTTCAACGACAAACTAACTATTATGGTGGCCATGGCACCCATCGACATGCGCTGCTCCATCGATGGCTTAACCTTAAAAATAATTTCAACCTTTGAACAAACACCGCAGTCGCCAACGCTATTTTTATTTCATAACAAAAAAGGCGATAAAGTCAAAATGCTACTGTGGCACAAAAATGGTTTTGTGATGCTGTATAAACGGCTAGAGCAAGGACGCTTTAAGTTTCCTCGGCACCACGACGACATTCTGAATATCAGTCATGCACAACTCTACGGTTTGCTAGCTGGTTTTGATTTCATGCGTATGGCCGATTATCCCGAGCTTGACTTTAGTCATTATTGTTAAAAAATAATAGGATTTCATGGGGGTATTTGGTATAATAACCCCATGAAATCAAAGACAAAAAAAGAAAAAACAACCAACGCCGCACTCTTGCAGCGCGTTCAATCGCTTGAAGAAAAACTTAAAAAATCTGACGAACAATTAAAAAAAATTGACGACAAATACCAGCGCCTACTTGAACATTATAACCTTCTAAAGCATTTTCGCTTTGCCCGTAAAACAGAAAAAAATAGCCAACAGTTAGGACTATTCGATGAAGCAGGGATTAGCTTAGAAACCGACAACCCGCCTGAAGACAAAAAAGCCGCTGCAACACCCAAACAAAATGCCAAACCCAAAAAACGAGGTAAGCGTAAACCATTACCTACGGATTTGCCCCGTGAAGATATCATCGTTGATGTCAGTGACGCAGAAAAGAATTGTGATTGCTGTGGCAAACAACGCCCCTGTCTTGGTGAAGAAACCACTGAAAAGTTAGACATTGAACCCATTAAGATTAAAGTCATTTGCTACCGCCGCCCTAAATATGGCAATTGTTGCGAAGATAAAACAAATGGCCATGAAGGCGTGCTCACCGCCAAGTTGCCCAATCTTTTTTTACCTAAATCGATTGCAGCCCCAGGATTGGCCGCACAGATTATCACGTCAAAATTTGAAGACCACCTGCCACTCTATCGACAAACCGCCATTTGGAAGCGTTATGGTATTGATTTAAGTCGTGCAACACTTGGACGAATTATCATTAACAGCATGGCCCACTGCCAACCTTTGTATGGCCTGCTGAAAGGAAAAATTCTCAATCAATCCTATACACAAGTGGATGAAACACCGTTAAAAGTACTTAAGAAAAGCAAACAAGCCTACATGTGGGTATATGCTGCCGGCCCACCCGACAAAAAAACTATCGTTTTTGATTATCAGCCCTCACGCTCGGGCCAACATGCAAAAGACTTCTTGGAGGGCTTCAAGGGGCATGTGCAATGTGATGGTTACAGCGGTTATCATTGGCTAGCCGATAGCCCCGGCATAAGTCGTGGTGGTTGCATGGCCCATGCACGGCGCAAATTCCATGACGTGTTAAAAATCAGCAAAACCGAAGGACTGGCACAACAAGCCGTGGATATTATTGGCAGGTTATACGACATTGAAAAAATAGCCAGAGAAAACGCATACAGCGAACAACAGCGTTACCAACTACGTCAAGAAAAAGCGCTGCCGATTATTGAAGAATTAAAAACCTTCTTGGACACAAACAAAGACAAAGTACCGCCACGTCATAAGCTAGGTGAAGCCTTTACCTACGCACTGAACCAATGGCAATATTTGGTTGCGTATTTAGATAACGGTGCTTATGAAATCGATAACAATGCCGTTGAAAATCTGATTAGACCCTTTGCCATTGGCCGTAAAAACTGGCTATTCCACGGTAGTGACGAAGGCGCCAAAGCCGGCGCCATGTGTTACAGCTTAATTGCCACCGCCAAAGCCCACGGCCTGGAACCCTTTGCTTATCTTAATTATGTCTTTAACCACATCGCTCAATGCCAGAGCCGTGATGACATTGAAAAACTGCTGCCACACAATCTAACCACCGACATCATCACCCCAGCGGTCTCTAACAATTAATATTCGAAAAGTTAAGATGGGTTCGTGAGACGTTTACCTTAAATAGGGCGTGTTATCAATTGCTTTTTCGCCGCGAAAATTGTGGAAATTGGGAGCAATTGCGTACATTTTTGAGGAGAATAGCAGGGTTCTTTGACGAAAAAACAAGCGCAATTGAACCAACTTTACGCCATTTACAGCAGAAAAGGGTAATTGATGACACGCCCTAGTGGGAATGGCTGATAAAAAAGAGTGTATTAGGCTTTTTTGTGTCCTCGAGACCAGGCTGAATTCTGCTCCTGGATAGCTAATAAAGCATCCCGCTTGGAAAGGGTGTTCATTTGCGCTGCTGATGGAATGACTAATTGAACACCTGGTTTTAGCCCGTTGATATTATGCTGCCTAAAAGCATTGGGGTTAGCATCAAAAATAGCAAGCATCGTTTGCTCAACGCTAAGGTGAGATGAAGGCCTTGTTTTAAGGGCAATGCGGTAAAGGTGATCCGTTTTTTTAGTGGGGCCATAATAAATGGCTGGTGGAGCAATGGTTTTTGAGGCAATTTTACGAGTTGCAGGGGGGACTGGCTTTGCGGCCAATTGGGTCGCGGGCTTAATAATGGGCGACATTTGACCATAAGTATAACGTGTCGCATTAAGCTTGGCCTCTTCTGCAAACAAAGGAGACGTTGAACTGGGCTGCGTTGCAGCAGCTACAGCTTTTGCCAAAGGCGACTGGGTGGCTAATAGCATGCACATAGCCAATGCAAACAATACATTCTTTTTCATTAAATGCACCATAAATCCATAAACTCATGAACGGGTTTACTCAATAAAGCATCCTCAGCTTCACATAAAGCTATAATTTCATTAGCTTGTCCTTTCGGAAAGCGGGTTAACACATTCTGCTGAAATTTATTAACCAAGACCGGGATGCCTTCAGAACGTCGACGACGATGCCCAATGGGATACTCTACCGTAACCGGGCCTATTTTACGACCATCGGTAAGGTAAATAGTAATGCTATTGGCAATAGAACGCTTATTAGGGTCATGATAATCTTTTGTAAACCCTTCATGCTCTTGCACTTCCATTTTTTTTCGTAAGCTATCAATGCGTGGGTCTGCAGCAAATTGAGCTTCATAATTGTCTGCACGCAGGTCTCCATGCAATAGCGCAACAGCAACCATATATTGCAAGCAGTGATCTCTATCGGCTGGATTATGTAAAGGCCCTGTTTTGCTAATAATGCGAATAGCTGATTCGTGGGTCGTCAAAACTATTCGATTAACAGCATCGAATCTACCCACAAGCTTGGCATGCAACTGAACTGCACACTCTACTGCAGTCTGAGCATGAAATTCCGCAGGGTAGGAAAGCTTAAAGAGAATATTTTCCATCACATAAGATGAAAATTCTCTTTGAAATTTCAAAGAGTTACCCTGAAAAGAGACATCGCAAAACCCCCAAGTTTTTGCACTAAGCGCACTGGGATAACCCATTTCTCCTTTCATGGCAAATAAGGCTAAACGTACAGCACGCGCTGTGGCATCACCCGCAGCCCAAGATTTACGAGAGCCAGCGTTAGGTGCATGTCGATAAGTGCGTAAACTTTGTCCGTCCAGCCAAGCATGAGAAAGTGCATTAAGGACTTGCTGACGATTACCACCTAACAACGTTGTCACAACAGCCGTTGTTGCCACTTTTACTAAAATTACATGATCTAGACCAACACGATTAAAGCTATTTTCCAGCGCCAATATGCCTTGAATTTCATGGGCTTTTATCATGGCAAACAGCACGTCTCGCATCAACAGCGGCATTTTACCTTGCGTCACTCGCAAGCGGCTAAGGTAATCGGTTACAGCGAGAATACCACCT
This sequence comes from Gammaproteobacteria bacterium, assembly GCA_965230455.1. Classification (GTDB taxonomy): domain Bacteria; phylum Pseudomonadota; class Gammaproteobacteria; order CBDDKY01; family CBDDKY01; genus CBDDKY01. Next base: position 557,540 of record CBDDKY010000002.1, on the reverse strand, counting down.
AAATTATCAGAAGGATGCCCCCACTCTGCAGCAAGCCACGTATCATTAAAATCCAGCCAGCGTAGCATAGCGCCGATATTAAACGCAGCTTCAATGGGATCTAGCTGAAATTGTGTCCCAGGGACTCGCACACCTTGAGGCACATAGGTTCCAGGCACCACGGGGCCTAATAGTTTTGTACATTCTGGATATCGCAACGCAAGCATTGCACAACCCAGGGTATCCATTAAACAGTAACGAGCTGTAGTCAATGCTTCTTGACTCTTTGGCTGATAGCTCATTACGTAATCTGCGATTAACTGCAGAGGCTTGTCAAAATCAGGCCGCTCATTGCTTTCTACATTAGCAGGCATGGCTTGTATTCCTATTAGGGGGCGTTAGAGACATTTGGGCTTCAGAAATGGGTGAGTATTTTTCAGCCACATAATTTTCAACGATGACTTTAAATTCATTAAAAATATTATCACCGCGTAAGGTGGTAAATTTCTTTCCATCAACAAAAATCGGAGCAGCAGGTTGTTCGCCAGTTCCAGGCAAGCTAATGCCTATGTTAGCATGCTTGCTTTCCCCAGGACCGTTGACAATACATCCCATGATAGCTAATGATAAAGATGCCACGCCGGGATACTTGGCCTTCCAAATAGGCATTTGCTCTTGCAGATACGTTTCAATATTGCTGGCTAATTTTCGATAAAAAGTACTGGTGGTGCGCCCACAACCTGGACAAGAAGATACCTGGGGATGAAAAGACCTTAGCCCCATGGTTTGTAATATTTGTTGAGAAACAATGACCTCACGACGTCTATCCCCACCGGGCTCAGGGGTTAAAGAAGTTCGTAAGGTATCTCCTATTCCCTGTTGTAATAAAGTTCCCATGGCAATAGAAGAAGCTACAATACCTTTGCTTCCCATACCGGCCTCTGTTAGCCCTAGATGTAACGCGTAGTTACAACGAGCAGCCAAAGCTCGGTAGACTCGAATCAACGTTTGTACCCCACTGACTTTGCAGGATAGAATAAGTCTCTGAGGCGACATCCCTAACTGTTCTGCATAAGTGGCACTCAGTAAAGCAGACTGAACCAAAGCTTCCTCAATAACAACATTAGCCGGTTTTGGATTAGCTAAGAGGCTGTTTTCATCCATCAATCGCGTTACTAATACTTGGTCTAAACTTCCCCAGTTGACTCCAATACGCACTGGCTTATCGTATTTAAGTGCAACATCGATTATTTCAGCAAACTGCTTGTCGCGCTTTTCGCCAAAACCAACATTGCCGGGATTAATACGGTATTTTGCTAAAGCCTGGGCGCATTCAGGATAGGCTGTCAATAGACGATGACCATTGTAGTGAAAATCTCCAATTAATGGTACATCAACACCTTGCTGGCGCAATTGGTCACGTATAAAAGCTACCTGTTGAGCTGCCTTTTCAGTATTAACAGTAATACGGACTAGCTCTGAGCCAGCTCTAGCCAATTGAATAATTTGCCTAACCGTAGCGGCAGCATCCTCTGTGTCCGTATCGGTCATAGATTGCACAACAACGGGTGCGCCTCCTCCTACGGTCACATGAGCGATAGGAACGGCAAATGTAGGGTGAGATTTGGCATCAGAATCCATCAAGCACTCCAGGTTCATGGCCAATAAAGTAACATCATTCTAGAGGAAAGTGCTTGAAATAGCAAAATGATTAACAATTCTCCAGTAATTCCCGCTGGGAATTGCCAACCTATCGCGTGGGGATTTTTAAGGGGAGCGCGCGCTCGCTCCCCTTAAATCGCCGTCCGCGCGGGCGTGTACCGCGCAGGGTAAGCCCGTCTAAAAAAGCATTGCTTTTTTTAGGGCGCACGCTCGAGCAAGGATGCTCGAGCCGGTGCTAACCAATAGAATGCGTTTCCAACAGGAAGCCATTCCCGCAGAATGATTGCGAAAAATATTCACCCAGAAACCTGTAACTTATTGATATTTATAATCATTTAAGGCCAGCGGGAATTGCTGTGATTATTAGAAAACCTGAGTTCGCCATAAAAACGGCTAAAACCTGCGATAAATCCAGGGGGACGGCGTTAAAAGCTTAAAAAAATACTCGCATTAGCGGCGCTAGTACTGCGTTTTTTTGAGCTTTTGCCTTGTCCTCCTGGATTTCCCTGGGTTTTACCACCTTCTTATGTCGAGCCCAGGGCAAGATCATCTAAAAAGTATTGACAATCGATTGTAATAGGGATCGACAAACGGCAATTATTATGATCAAATAGCGGTTCACACCCCAAGGAGCCGCCCGATGAAGATTGATTTTTTAAGCCATTTCAATGAATTAGAAGACCCACGTATTGAACGAACCAAAGCCTACCCGTTAATAGAAATCGTCTTTTTAGTTGTCAGCGCGGCTGTATCGGGCTGTGATGGCTGGAAAGCTATCAAGGATTTTGGCGATTTAAAGCTGGATTGGTTGCGGCAATTTCTGCCTTACGAGAACGGGATCCCCGTTGACGACACAATTGCCCGTGTTATGAGACGGTTAGATACGAAACAATTTCAGCAATGCTTTATCAACTGGATAGAGACCGTCACGGCAGCAACGGCCGGGGATATTGTCGCCATTGATGGCAAAACGGTGCGCCGTAGTTATGATAAAGCGTCATCAAAGTCCCCCATTCACATGGTTAGTGCTTGGAGTTGTGCTAATGGTATTGTCTTAGGACAGGAAAAAACGACGGAAAAGAGTAATGAAATCACAGCCATTCCAGAACTTTTAAATTCATTAGCATTAAAAGGGTGTATCGTAACGATTGATGCCATGGGATGCCAAAAAGGGATTGCAGAACAAATTATAAAAAAGAAATCTGATTATGTTTTGGCGTTAAAAGGTAATCAAGGAAACCTACATGCTGATGTTAAATCTTTTTTTGAAAGTGCGTTAGAGTCTGATTTTAAAGGGGTGGATGTTGATTTCTATGAAGAAAGCGATAAAGGACACGGACGCATTGAACACCGACAAGTCTGGGCTGTTCCTATCGCCAAACAATCGGGCTGCTTTAGAGACACAGGTAAATGGAAAAAGTTAACCAGCATTATAATGGTGAAAACTCAACGTCAGATGAAAACACACAACACACAAGATACACGCTTTTATATTTCATCCTGTGTACCCGATGCCAAATCAATGATGCCGATTATTCGCAAACATTGGCGGGTAGAAAACTCTTTGCACTGGACGTTAGACGTTACCTTTGGTGAAGATGGCTCACGGATCAGAACAGCAGCGTCGCCAGAGAATTATGCCATTATAAGACATATGGCGCTCAACATCATTAAACGCGACACAAGCTTAAAAGCGAGCGTTAAACGTAAGCGCAGTATGGCTGCCCTCGATGATAAATTCAGAACTAAGCTTATTTGTAATGCAATTTAGAGTCGGTTGCCCTGATGTCGAGCCCAGGTTAGGAAATACTTTCTGAATGCAAAACCAAAAGCTTATCCACCTGCATATCATGCATGGTATAGGGAATACCTCCCACCCCAAGCCCGGAGTGGCGCAGTCCCGCAAAAGGCATCCAATCAGCTCGAAAAGCTGTATGATCATTTAGCATAACAGCTGATGCATTAAGGCGAGAATAGGCATAAAGCGCTTCATCAACAGATTCTGTAAAAATAGCCGCCTGAAAAGCGACAGGCAATGCATTGCTCTTATTAAGAGCTTCCTGCATTTCCTCATAACCATAAAGACAAATAACAGGACCAAAAATTTCCGCTTGACTGACTTTGGCATCCAAAGGAGGGTTCAGTAATAGCGTTGGCATATAACAGGTGTTTGAAATTCTTTTTCCTCCCAAAAGCAATGTCGCTCCTTGGGCCACAGCTTCATCCACCCAAGCTTCAACTCTATCAACTTCTTTACAACGAATCAAAGGCCCCAAATCCGTCGTTTCTTGGGTAGGATCACCTACGACTAAATTTTGTGCAGACTTCTGCATAGCCTGTGCTAATGCCTGTAAAAGCGATTGATGGACAAATACTCGTTGAACAGAAACACAAACTTGTCCTGAGTGGTAAAAGCCTCCTTTTGTTAAGGCAGGCACCACTTTATCGAGGCAAGCATCTTTAGCAACAATCACTGGCGCAACGCCGCCATGCTCTAAAGCACAACGAGTACCCGGTGCTAATTGCGAACGCAACTTCCAACCAACCGATGCACTACCAATAAAGCTAAAAAAAGCGACGCGCTCATCTATAACCAGCTTTGTGGCTACATCCCTGTCTTTAACCACTAAAGCTTGACACCACTCCACTGGCAAACCAGCTTGATAAAAAATTTCCACCAACCGCATACAAGAAAGTGGCGTATCTGTCGCAGGCTTGATGATAACCGGGCAACCTGTAGCAATAGCTGGTGCTACTTGATGAATAATTAGGTTCAAAGGATGGTTAAAAGCACTGACAGCAACAACAGGCCCAATAGGCTCTTTGCGTGTAAATGCTACGCGTTTATCAGACGCTGGCGTGACCCCCATGGGAATCACGTCACCTTGATTGGTGCGCAGACCTTCTATACATGAGCGCACACCATCAATAGCTCTATGTATTTCTACACGCGAGTCACGTAAAGGTTTGCCCCCCTCTCGTGCCGCCTCTAGGGCCAAGAATTCAGCTTGCGCTTGCATTTCCTTCAACGCTTTTTCAAGAATAGCGACCCTCACAAAGGGCTTTAGCCATTTATCTCGCTGCTGAAAAGTCTCATGCGCCGTTGCTAAAGCTCTCTCAACAGCAGCATATCCTGCATAATCAATCGTGGCAATGGGCTGCTCATCAAACGCTGCATGGACGGCTAATTGTCCTTCAGGCATGGCATTGGGAACAAGTAATTTGAAATGTGTCATCGTTTCACTCTAATTCATGCAGACGTTAGCGCCTAACTTTTTTGTCAATTTCATATTTTCAGCATAATCCACGGGACAGTCTATAATAACAACCGTATTATCAGTAATGGCCTGCTGCAAGGTGGGTAGCAAATCTTCTGCTTTTTCAATTCGATAGCCCTTAGCTCCAAAGCTCTCAGCCAGCTTAACAAAATCAGGATTTGTAAAAGCAATATGGCTTTCACGACCAAAATGGATATCTTGCTTCCATTTTATTAGTCCGTACTTAGCGTCGCTCCAAATTAAAACAATAATAGGCGTACCAATACGCATGGCTGTTTCTATTTCCTGACAATTCATCATAAAGCCCGCGTCACCACAAACAGCTAATGCTACTCTGTCCGGATGCACAAGCTTAGCAGCAATGGCGCCAGGCACACTGATCCCCATGGAGGCGAAGCCATTGGAAATAATACAGGTATTTGGCTGTTCAGCTTGATACATTCTAGCCATCCACATCTTATGTGCTCCAACATCGGACAATACGATAGCATCGTGGTTCAAGGCTTGGCGCAAATCCCAAACAATTCTTTGTGGTTTGACCGGAAAAGCATTATCTTGGGCGTATTCTTCCATTTCTTCGACAATAATAGTCCGTAAATTTTCTACGCTTGCTTTACTTTTGTATTGCAAATTAGCTGAAATTTGCTTTAAGCCGCTAGAAATATCACCTATTACACCGCACTCTAAAATATAATATTCATCAACCTCAGCGGCCTCCTCTGAAATATGGAGGATTTTTTTATCTTTGTTGGGATGCCACAAATAAGGGTGGTACTCTACCATGTCGAACCCGATACAAATGATAAGATCTGCCTTATCAAACCCACAAGAAACATAATCATGGGCCTGTAAACCCACTGTTCCTAGGCTTAAGGCGTCAGAAAAAGGCATACTACCTTTTGCCATAAAGGTTGTTGCTACAGGAATATTTAATTGCGTGGCAAATGCTTGTAAAGCCTTAGATGCTTTTGAGCGAACAACCCCATTACCCGCCATAATGATTGGATTTTTAGCCTGACTTATTAAACTCACCGCTTGATTAACTTTTTCTAAGGGAGGTAAAGGCACCATGGAGCTTTGTACTTTTAAAGGCGCACTTGCTTCTAATTCGTGGGCAGCTATATTCTCAGGTAAATCAATAAAGCTTACGCCAGGCTTTTCTGCCTGAGAAAGCTTAAAGGCTTTACGCACTATTTCAGGGATCACAGAAGCTTCTAATACCTGCGTGCTGTATTTTGAAATAGGCTTAAACATTTCAACCAAATTTAGCACTTGATGGCTTTCTTTATGGAGACGCGTTGTTGCTGCTTGCCCCGCAATAGCCACAAGTGGAGCCATATCTAATTGCGCATCAGCAACGCCGGTAATTAAATTGGTAGCGCCGGGTCCCAATGTTGCCAAACAAACGCCTGCTTTCCCTGTTAAACGCCCAAACACATCAGCCATAAAAGCTGCACCTTGCTCATGTCGCGTTGTAATAAATTTGATGGAGGTATCAAGTAAGGCGTCCATCAAATCCAAATTTTCCTCTCCAGGAATACCAAAGATATATTCAACACCTTCATTCTCTAAACATCTGACTAATAATTCTGCTGCTTTCATTCTAAATTTCCTTTAGCTTCTATTGACGATTAATTTTAGGTTGGATTAGGACTTTTTCCCCAAAGACGTTCAAGACGTTCATCTCTGCCACAGCGATACCGATAAAATTTATAACGCACAGGATTTTTTTTATAGTACTCTTGATGATAATCTTCTGCTGGATAAAAAGTACCTGCCTGAATAATCTCGGTAAAGACGTTAGGGAAACGCCCTGATTTAATAAGAGCCTGACGTGACTGTAACGCTTGCCGTTTTTGCTCCGGAGTTGCATAAAAAATAGCGCTTCTGTATTGAGTACCCACATCACAAAACTGGCGATTCTTAACGGTTGGATCAATATTTCGCCAGAAGACAGCTAATAAGTCTTTATAAGTCAGTTGAGAAGGAGAGTAAACGACTTTTATCGCTTCTACGTATTGGGTTAATCCCGAAGCAACCTGTTCATACGTGGGGGCAGGCTCTGAGCCGCCAATGTAGCCCGCAGTAGTCGATATGACACCAGGCAACTTATCAAAGGGGGGTTGCATACACCAAAAACAACCGCCCGCAAAAATAGCATACTGTTTCTGTGAGGCTGCTTGAGCAAGGTTATTCATTCCAAAAATGCCCCCTAAAAATAAACAAAACAGATAAATACTAATACGTCTCATCGATAAGCCTTTTAGTTACAAACCGCGCTGTGGGCAAGTTTCAACAACTCGGCCGTAGGCGAACGAGATTGTCTCCGGGTGTGATGTCGTCTACGCGGGAAATGGCATGTCTCCCCTGCCTGTGCCCCCTTGGGTATGGAAACCGCGCCTTTGCCTTGGGGGCTAGCCCCCGAGATTTCCCACTTTTAAGCCTAACTCCATAGGCTCAGTCTACCGAGGCTAGCTGGAAAACACAAGATTTAGCCAAAGCAGCGGAACAGCTGTTTTGTGCCCAAGCATTTCTTTTTTTCGCTTTTGTGTAAAATTGATTTTTTATCAAACTCAAAGAAACTTCACGATTACCCTCTATGTTATAAGTGCAAACTACCTGGCAGCTTCCTTGTTGACAATCTGTTAACTTAGCTTGCTGAAAGCTGGATACAACCAGTAATTCCTCTGGAAAAACTTGTAGCGATTGCCAATGGATATTTTTATTCCCCGATACGGTATTGGCTTTAAAAATCCCATCATAATACCTAACGCCTCCCATTGCGGGGCAATGGCTTGCTTGGCTCATTGAAGCTGCAGAAGCCTCTAATGGGATGAAGCCTAACAAGGTGAGTAAGGCTAAAGGCCATACAAGGCCTTTAAGAAAAAATGGTGTTTGTTTTCTTTTCATAGCGAGCTCCTTCCTTGCGCTAAACTCAGGTTGATATACTTTCTAACAATATTCCAGTACAATGCTTACCCAAACGCCAGTAACTGGATGAAAGTTCCATGTTTACAAAAGCCAACTGGGCTACTTCTATAGGCTATTGTAGTCTATTATTTTGGGCTATGGGTGCAGTCTTTACGGCTCAACTCACTAATATCCCTACCTTCGAAATACTATCAATCGCCTTCTCAATTAGCTTTATACTCGCCGCATTCTTACTCACTTATACACAAAGCTGGCACAAAATAAAGCAACCGCTTATTCTCTGGATAGTCGGCATGCTCGGCGTATATGGAAACGATGCCCTCTATGTCCTTGCTTTTAAACATGCGCCTGTAGCACAAGCAGACCTTATCAATTATTTGTGGCCTATTACAGTCATTCTGCTTGCTACCCTACTTCCCAAAGAGAAATTAACGCTAAAGCACTTGCTCTCAGGCGTTCTCGGTTTTTTAGGTGTATATTGGTTAATCACTAAAGGCCAAGGCTTACAGAATTTTTCCTCCAAGTATTACTTGGGCTATATGTTCGCTTTTGCCGATGCATTGGTCTGGAGCGTATACACGTTGGTCGCTCGCTATTATTGTGAGACGCCTGCCGAGATGATAGGCATGTATTGTGGGTTTGGTATGATCTTTTCATTGGTCACCCACTTTAGTCTGGAAACAACAGTTGCCCCCTCTTATACACAGCTAGGCATTATGCTACTTATGGGGCTGACAACTCAAGGCTTGGCCTATTTCTTCTGGGATTTTGGCGTTAAAAAAGGTGACTTTAAGCTCCTAACGATTCTTTCCTATGGCAACCCTATTCTTTCTGTGTTCTTGCTGGTATTATTTGGGCTTACTACCCCCTCTTGGGTACTTTTTGGGGCTTGCTTCTTAGTCGGTTTTGGTGGAATGATAGCCGGCGTAGATTGGCAACAATTTTCTCTATTTAAAGTGAGAAATCTCGGGGGCTAGCCCCCGAGGCAAAGATGCTGGGGTTTCCATACCCAGGGGCACAGGCAGGGGAGACGTGCCATTTTCCCCGTTGGTCGCCTACGCGACATCAAACCTGGAGACAATCTTGCTCGTTTGCGACCGCGTTGTCGGTTGAATAAAAAGATGAATGGTCAACAGACCCTACTTAAACCTAACGATAGGTGGTAAACTATTCCTCATGCATCGAAGTATTTTTTGTCTACTGTTACTCTTTCCTTGCCTCTATTTACAGGCCGCACCTGCTAAGCAGGTAAAACTTGTCACTAGCGAATGGCCGCCCTACGTCACAAAAGAGCTCCAAAGCCAAGGCTATGTTTATCGTATTGTCTCTCAAGCCTTTCAAGCTGTCGGTTATAAAACAAGTATTACCTATATGCCTTGGAGTAAAGCTATTAACCTATCCAAAAATCATGCAGATGCTTATTTTCCTTCCTATGATAGGCGAGACGATAAAAATACTGACTGTTCAGCCCCCATTTTTGCAGGCCCCATTGGGCTTTATAAACGCACTAACTCTCCTATTCAATACACAATTAAAGATCCCGCAGAACATCAATTAACTGCTTTCCGTGCATTGAGCGCTTACCGCTTTGGTGTAGTCCGCGGTTACAAAAATACAAAAACCTTTGATCAAATAAGCTTTCTCAATAAAATATACGCTAATAATGACTACAAAAACTTGCAAAACTTAAAAAATGGGAAAGTCGATCTTGCTATGAGTGATATCTTTGTCGCCAATTACCTAATGAGACACCATCCAGAAATCGCCGGTCTTACTTTCATGGGGCCTTCTCTAGAAAATAAAGATGTTTACGTGTGCTTTTCCACAAGCGTTCCAAATGCCCAAGAAAAGCTCAGAGCGTTTAACCGCGGCCTGGCTTTGTTGAAAGGGGTAGGTTCTTTTGATTATATCATTGATGCTGAACCACAGTAGCGTCAGCACTAGCGCTGCGAGCGCTTTCGATTCTTAGCAAGCTTACTCAATAATCTCTCACGCTTTAGCTTCGATAGATGATCAATGAACAACTTACCCTGTAAATGATCAACTTCGTGCTGAATACATTTTGCTAAATAACCCTCAGCTTCCCTATCAATAACTTCGCCCTTTTCATTTAGCGCTCGGACTTTAATGTACATCGCTCGTTTTACTTTCTCATAAGCACGATTATCCGTAGAGTCCCCCACAGACATACAGCCTTCATACTCATATTGTTCACCTTCGCGATGATAAATTTCTGGGTTCACTAAACATATAGGTTCATTTTTTTCAGCGGATAAGTCGATAACTGTAATATTATAGGGATTATCAAAATCAAGCTGCGTTGCAGCAAGCGCTGCACAGTTATCAGCTGCATAATTGGTTTCAAACATATCGGCAATAATTTGCTTGACTTCTTCCGAGAACGCTTGTACATCTTGGCCTCTTCGTTTCAGCCGCAAATCAGGGTATTGTAAAATTTTAACAACCGACATGTATGACACCTCCAATAATGGCACGGCTTGGATAAAGCGGCCTAAGATTGTAACAGCAAAAAGCACCACCCACAACGACTAGCCATTTTCTCTATTAGTCGGTATACTGCTACTTTTGACGCTGTTGAAATGGAATTCAGCTCAATGAATAAACTAACAAAACATCTCTGTCTTTTTTTATTGTTTTTTCCAATCTACGCCTTTGCTGCCCCATTAAAAAGTATTGCTTTTTACTATGGCGAAGATGTTCCTGTTGACTTACTTCACGCCTATCAGGTCGTCGTTGTGGAACCCTACCCCTCTTTTGATCCTAAAAAATTTCGCACAGCGCACAGTCAAGCCTTTGCTTATCTTAATATTGGAGAGATGAATCACTACGAACCGCACTACAAAGACATGAAACCAGCATGGTTCATTGGCCGTAATAATGCGTGGGACAGTGATATTGTAGATGTTGCTAACCCTCAATGGCGCACTTTTTTCCTTGATAACGTTGTAACCCCCTTATGGAAAAAAGGCTATCAAGGTTTTTTCCTTGATACGCTGGATACTTATCAGCTTGTGGCCAAGACACCTGCAGAAAAAATGCACCAAGAACAAGGCCTCATACTGTTAATCCAAGCCATTAAAAAGCGTTACCCTAAAGCAAAATTGATTTTTAACCGTGGCTTTGAAATTTTACCTAGTGTTCACCAATTAGTTTATGGGCTCGCTGCTGAATCACTTTATGAGCGTTGGAACCCAACCCAGAAAAAATATGAAACCGTCTCGAAACAAGATAGAGAATGGCTTAACAAAGAACTTGAAAAAGCAAAAGGCTATGGTTTACCTGTGGTTGTCATTGATTACTTACCGGCTAACAAACGCCGAAAGGCTATCCAGACTGCTAAAAAAATCCAGGCGGACGGCTATATCCCTTGGGTCACTACTAATCACTTACACAGCATCGGCGTTGGTAATATTGTTACCGAGCCAAGAAAAGTCATGATCATTTATGATAGCAAAGAAGGTGAATATCTAAAAGACACCTCTCCCTTCCTATTTATAGCCGCTCCCTTAAACTACATGGGTTATGTACCAGAATTCCATGATGTTCATCAGCCTCTACCTAAGACTATTTTAACAGGTCGCTATGCGGGTATCGTTGTGTGGGTTTCTTCTGATACAGCAGGCGTCAAACAGCACTTAGCAACTTGGCTACAAAAACAAATAAAGCAAGGAATGCATGTTGCCTTTTTTAATTACTTTGGTTTTCCTGTCAACCGAAAAAATTTAGCGCCTTTTGGTATTGATACACCGACAGTACAAGCCCCCCAAACGCAAAACAGCCTGGCAAAAATAGCACCCATTTTTAATTATGAGGCCAAGGTGCGCCCAACTCCATCCAGCAGTTATGAGTTATCCTTAAAGAAAGGTTCGCCTTTGGTTGCCCTTAACTATAGTGAGGGCAAACAAACTGATATGGCAGCTATCACGCCTTGGGGAGGATATGTGCTCTTTCCCTATGCGTTAATTACTTTACCTGATGGCGCCAACCGTTGGGTTGTTAATCCCTTTGCCTTCTTGCAACAAGCACTGCGTCTGCCAACCATACCCATTCCTGATACAACAACGGAGAATGGTTTGAGGTTACTTATGGCCCATATTGATGGCGATGGCTCAGCAAACACCACGGAATGGGATGCAAAAATGTATTCTATTGATGAAATCTTTCAAGCCATTCTAAAAAAATACCCTATCCCAACCACTGTTTCCGTGGTGACAGGTGAAGTTGCTGACAACGGCCTCTACCCAGAACTATCACCAAAACTTATCAACATTGCCAAGAAGATTTTTCAACTGCCTTGGGTAGAAATCGCCTCACACAGTTATTCCCACCCCTTTGATTGGCGCAGTGTAGAAGCAGGTCATAATGGGCGCGACTATAGTCTCCCTATCCCCGACTATCGATTTAATTTAGCAACAGATATCACAGGCTCTATCAATTACATTAATAAAATGCTTGCCCCCAAAGGCAAACACTGTAAGGTCTTTCTATGGACTGGTGATACTAATCCTTCGCCTGCAGCAGTTGCTCTTACTTATAAAGATAAGGTAGCCAATATGAACGGTGGCGATACCGTCATGACAACGCACAACAATACATTAACCGCTGTTGCCCCCCTTGGTATACAAAAAGGTAAGTTTTTTCAAATTTATGCGCCAAACCAAAATGAAAATGTCTATACTAATGACTGGACAGGCCCTTATTATGGCTATCGAACGGTTGTACAAACCTTTAAATTAACCAATAAACCTCTGCGTCTTAAGCCTATTGATATTTATTATCACTTTTACTCAGGCTCCAAGAAAGCATCGCTCGCAGCGCTGCGCTATGTTTATGACTGGGCGATACAACAAGACACCTTAGACCTTTTTGTTTCAGAGTATGTCAACATTGTGCTTGATTTTAATCAACTCAATATTGCTCAATTCAAAAAAGGTTGGCTCATCCATACTCGAGGGGAATTAAAAGAGTTTCGCTTATCTCAAAAACTAGGCTATCCTGATCTAAAGCACAGCCAAAATGTTATTGGCTACAACGTTTACGGTAAAGACTGGTACGTTCACCTAGGCCCAAAGAAACAAAGTTACTTACAGTTACAAAAGGCACCGCCTAAGATACCCTATCTCGTCAGCAGTAATGGACGAGTTAAGCATTTTTCTCGTGGCGAAAACGGTGACTTTTCCTTGACGTTACAAGGGCACATGAAGTTACACTTCACCTTAGCTAATATGAAAAGTTGTCAACTATTGTCAAATAATAGACCCTTAAAAGGAAAAGCAATGCCATCGGGCAATACTTATTATGCTTTAAACACTAGGACCAGCGATGCGCTCCAAGTTAGTTGTTAAAGTCAAAGATATCCGGCGAGAATACTTTGCCTCACCTCCGATGATAGTTACTTTTATCGTGGGTGTGCTTTTTATTCTTGTGGTTTTATTTCCTCAACAATCGCTAAGAGTTAGCATAGGCCAACAAAGCAAATCTAATATGGTAACAGTCACATACTTACAAAACCTTTTGCGTGTTTATCCTGCAGACTTAAATCTACGCCTATTGTTAGCTCAGCAGCAAGTAGGCTTGGATAGATTCATTCGTGCTGAACGTACCTTAGCACCCATTGACTCTCATCATCAGCCTTCATATGTACAACGCAATATTGCTTGGCTACAATATGAAATACTGAGGAAACGTACTTTTGCGGCCAAACCTAATTCTGTCGTGCGTGAACAACTGGAGAAAGAACTGGTCATCGCTATTAATCAATTAAAAAATCAGCCATTCAGTGCTAATCATCTCGAACTCATGGCCAAAGATGCATTAGCCATTAATAACCCCGCTTTAGCCGTGAGTTTATATGAGCTCATGTTGAATCGCTTTCCCGTTAAAAATGTTCAATGGCTGATGGTTGCAGCAAAAGCATCCATGGGTATTGGGAAATATCAACGTAGTGCAGAATTTTATCTAACGGCAATGTCCTTGTCGCGCTCAAATAAGGATAAAAATTTGCTTTATCTTAGTGCCATTAAAAGCCTACAAGCAGGTAATCAATTAGAAGAAGCACTTCTCTTAGCAGAAGACTATTATGAGCCTACTTTTGGCAATCGCAAAACACTTTTATATTTATCGCGCCTGGCATTAGCTGCTAACCAGCCTGATCTTGCAGAAGGTTATATTAAACAAGCATTAGAAGTTACTCAGAATACGAAACCAGACAGCTCACATGAACGCCATGAATAAGTCGAGATTGCTCTCATATACTCAGTTACTACGAGCCTCTTTTTTAGGAGGAGCTCTGCTCTTGTTTTCGCCTACAGCATCAGCTGAGAGCACCCCAGCTTCTTCAACGCCACTTGCAAAAAAACAATTTCCAAGCCAAAGCACACCAACGCCCATTGCCAACATGGCACCTCCTCTACTTCCCAGAAAAATTCATTCAGATGCCCAAGAGAAGAATCATGAACTGTATCTACTCAGCTATCAAGTCTTTCTTGGCAATAGAAATGTTCAAGATGCCTACCAAGTAGCAAAAACGGCCGTTGCTAATTTTCCAAAAGATTTAAAATGGAGAGAAAGATTAGCCCGTAGTGCGTTATGGAGCCAACACCCCAGAGAATCTTTAAAACAATGGACTTACCTGCTTAAGCAGTCTCCAGACCCAAAAATTCGAGCAGAAGCTATTAAACACATGACCCTCGCGGGTGTTCAACTACACGATTACCCAAAGGTTATTTTAGCGCAACTCACTAAATTGGAAACTTCCCCTAACGATAAAGATGCTTGGCGTCTATTGGTTGATATGTATGAGTTACAAGGAACGCCAGAGCAGGCCATTCCTCTCTTAAAGGCCGCCAATAAACGCTATCCTGATAAATTCTATTTAGATTTATTGGCTAAGCTCTATCATAATATGAACAATCCCAATGAAGAGCTAGCCACCTTAAAAAATATCGATAAACAATACGGGACAACGCCTGACTCAGCCCTTAAACAAGCCACCGTGCTTTACAATCAAAATAAATTAAAAGATGCTCTAAGTACGCTAGTAAAAACAGAGTCCGTTGCAAAGCCCGATGATATCGTTTATTGGCGCACCCTTAGTGATTTGGCTTGGCTTATGCAAGACAACCCCCAAGCACTCGCAGCATCACTAACCCTCTACGGACAGGGACAAGCCAGCGTCGATGATTATTATCGGCTTATTGAACTGATGAGCAATCGCAACCCCCGACAAGCCTATAGCTTAGCCGAAGAAGGCTGGGTTCGCTTTAGCCAAACTAACTTCTTTATTTACATGTTAAATCTGGCTTCTCAATTGGGTGAATGGGAAAGCTTGAGAGATAATTACTTAGCCTTATCACCTAAAACACAAAAAGAGTTAAGTGGCTCCAGCTCATTTTGGCCTGGAATAGCTCAAATGTGGCTTCAACTAGGCGAACGAGCTAAGGCAGAAAGAGCCATCCTCACCGCCATCGATCACTACCCCAGCATGGCACAATATAAGGCGGATTATTTATGGATGCTTATTGACCTGCAAGATGAGTTTTCTCTACGTACCTATCTAAACCGTTGGAAGCATCTAATCCCTCAAGAAAATATCCTAATGGACCCCTTTGCTACAGGTTTTCTTCAAATTAAAGAGCCTGAACAAGCACAAGCTATTCTAGATTACCAATGGCCTAAAAAACAAAGTGACTATCTTTGGTTACTAAATTATGCCGATAATATAGAGCTTTCTGATTTAGCACGTGAAGCCTATACCATTCGTCGCTATGTTTTAAAGCAATTGCAAAACTTGCTGGAAACAAACCCTACGGCCTTCAATCAAGAAGACGCGGATTTATATGCGCGTGTTGCTGCTGAGCTAGACAATGGCGACTTAGTTGATGTTGCCATGAGCAAAATCGCTCAACCCTTGCACAACACAGATTCTGGTATACTGTTGTTGACCTGGAGTGTTAATGAAGCTTACGATAATTTAGCCAATGAGCTCTATAATGTTTATCAATCCTCTATCGTCGACTTACCCCCTTTTATTACACTCAATATTCAGCAAATGAATAATTTTCATCAACCTATGCAAGAAACACTTGACAGGCATGGAGACCAAATAGAGCACAGTGACCGAGCAGAGGCAGAACAACAACTTAACAATGGTCGTTTAGCTGCCTATCATGCTTATCAAGCTATTGACAACGAACCTTTATCCGGTGAAGCGCGAGATAGCATGCATGAACTCATGTTAGCCCAGGCCAATTACATTGACTTAGGTGAACGTTTCATCCAAAACGGTAGTATTTTAGGTTTTGAAACTCTTTTAAAAGCGGCAAAAAAAGTAACACCGGGTATTACCCTAATGCCTTATCTCAAAATACGACCTCAACATAGCACAGACGCCACCGACATTACTAACGTCCCTGCAACTGACCAAACCTATGGCTTAAATACACAGTTTCAGCAAACAAGAGGCAATACTATCATTGGTATAGGTTATAGAGAAGCGTTAGATAATTTTGTCACGGCTCATATTACGAATACCTACCGATGGACAAATCAATTAACCAGTATTATGAAACTTGGTTATAATCAAGAGGCGGATGAAAGTTCAGCACTTTTTGTGGGTGGTGCTAAGGATGTCGCAAGTATCGACTTAAGTTACCAAGTAGATGACAGAAATCAGCTAGATACGCAGTTTGAAGGCAATCGTTACTACGACCAAGAGCGTAACCAGTTGGGCAATGGCTTTATTTTTAGTGGCCAGTATGCCTATCAAGTTCGGTTTGGGTATCCAGATATCAGGGTCACCGTAGGCACCAGCCTTTACCAATACAATACAGATAATAACCCTTCGGGAGATGCGCTCACACTGATTCCTGCAGGGCAAAGCCCCACGGCTAATTTTTATGTCCCTGAAAGTTCTAATCAATACACGCTTGGTTGGGAAATCGGTGAGGGCTCTCGAGATGTTTACACACATGCTTGGCGACCTTTCGCCTCTGGCAGCTTTTTTTATGATACCGTTTCTTACACAGGTTATAGCCTTAACCTCGGTATTGGAGGAAGCGTTTTTGGGCGTGATAAATTAACCTTGTCTGCTGATCAAAGTCTAAATAGCGGCGGTGTTAGTCAAACTGACAGACTCGTTGCCATACGTTATCGTTATTATTTTTAATATAGGAGCTTATCTTTCATGAAAAAACTATTAGCTTTATTTTTCTCAGTCTTAACTCTCACGCTTGCTGGGTGTGCGACGGTGGATCATACCCCCTCACCTCAAGTGTCAAACAATGCAAAATGGGCTGTTATTCCTTTTGTAAATAACACGGAGACGCCACGAGCTGGCGAACAAGCGGCTTCCATCAGCGCTGGTTTACTGAGAGCTCGCGGAATAAAGTATGTCACTTATTATAATCCACACATTAAATCTAAAAGTTTACTGCCTGATCAGCATAAACAGGCCAAAATCAAATATGCATTAAAACAAGCAAAACGCCGTGGCTCAATGTATGCTCTAACAGGTACTGTCAATGAGTGGCGCTATAAAGCAGGACTCGATGGAGAGCCTGTCGTTGGTGTTACGCTAGATTTAATTAATTTAAAAACAAACAAAATTATTTGGAGTGCTGTTGCCAGTGATACGGGTAATAGCCATAACTCAGTCAGCGATGTTGCACAGTCTTTAATGATGAAATCCTTAAAGAGTTTGAGAGTAGCCTAGTTTAGATAAGAGGCTGTTGAGCGCCCCAAGCGACCATCAGCCTCTCATGCTACTTTCAACAACTTAGCTCTTCGCTCTCAAGATTGTCTTCTTTAAATAGTGGATATTGGAGTATCCTATGCATTGGTTTAAAAACCGCTTAAAAAGCCCACTTTGGGGATGGATTGAAAGCCTTTTGATTACAGTGCTTGCCATTCTAGCTGGTATTTATTTTTCCCCAGCTGACCCATTTTTTCTTAATGCATCTTTTCCTTGGATATGGATTGCGTCCGTATTAATTGGGCTACGTTATGGAATGGGACCTGCACTCTTCTCTACAATGATTATTGTTACAGCCTATTTTTTAGAAGTACATCACAGAGACACTGTAGACTTAGGTATAAAATTTTATTTCCTAGGAGGCGTCATCCTGACAATGATTTGTGCTGAATTCAGCACACTTTGGAGCAATCGTGTACGGCAAGCAACACAACACAAAGATCATGCTGAACAACGTCTCGACCAACTAACAAAAATGTACTACATTGCCAAAATTTCTCATGACCGTTTGGAACAAAACCTAATTGCCAAACCCACGACTCTGCGTAGCGCATTATTAGAGCTTCGAACCATCTTAACCAAGCATCAAGGAGAATTGACGCCCAGCATAGCTAATCGCTTTTTACAATTACTCGTGCAATATTGCTCCATTGATAATGCCGCCATCTTTTTAATGCAACATGGTATACTAGATGATATTGCCATTGCTGAAACAGGCCTAGAAATAACACTCAACAAAGACGACCCTTTAGTCATTAATGCCATAGAAAAGCATGAACCCTGCTACTATACCCTCAATCAACTAAGTGGCCAGCAAAAAACAGACTATTTAGCTTGCGCTCCAATGGTCCGCCAAGATGGGAAAGTGATGGGTATAGTGCTTATTAAAGAGATGCCATTCTTAGCGTTCCAGCATGAAACGTTGCAAGTACTATCTTTACTGATTAATTATTTCGTTAATGATATTTGGGCGATTAAGCAAGCCAAATATATTAATGAGATTTATCCAAGTTGCCCTCCAGAGTTTGCTGCCGAACTTACCAAACTCATGGAAATCAAAAAGAAATTTGATTTTGATAGCGCGCTGATTGCGTTTATTATTTCTCCCAATAAATATACAGACAGCCTTATCTCTCAGCACTTTCAACAGATTCGCGGCCTTGACTATGCTTGGCATCATCAAGCAGGCGGTAAGGAAATACTCGTCACACTCATGCCTTTTGCAGGCCAACTGGCTATTGAAGGTTTCTTAGAGAGAAAAAGTGATTGGCTAAAGGAAATTTATGGTTTAGCGCTTAATACAAAAGCTATTTATGCGCATTCTCAACTACTGAGCGGCAACGACCCAGTAACCGTGCTAGATAACCTACTGGATATAAAAAATGAAACCTAAAGTTATCAGTGTGCTTGTTGCTTCTGCCGACGTACTTGCCTTTACTATTTTTTTCCTACAAATACCTCTACCATTACGCGTAGTCTTAGGGGTAAGTTTACATGTGATAGCCGCGGCATTCACTGTCCTTTGGGTTAAGAAACACCTTCCTTCTAGCTTTCTAAGACGCAAACGCTTCAGTTTTTCACTGCTATCATTACTTACCTTATTTTTGCCGTTGATAGGCATGGTTGAGCTGCTCTTTTGGGGAGAAAAATCCTTGCAAATGCTCACACAAAAGAAGACACTCCCCATCAATCAAATCAAAGTCCCTACTTACGAACAAGAAATGCACTTTGAGAGCACAAAATATGGTGAAGGTGGTGCTTATTCCAAGCTAAAAGTTAAACCCACAAAAATCACTGAAAAAATTGATGCCTTACTCGCTATCAATTCTATTCCAGGAAAACGTAAAGGAAAAATTATACGAGATACCTTATACGACGAAGAAGACGAACTACGCCTTTTGGCCTTTAGTCTTTTAGACGCTAAGGAAAAAGAAATTTCCAAGGAAATTTTTGCGCTACGTCATCAAGTGCAAAAAAAGCCAAACTCTCGCGCAAATGGGCCTTTTTACAAAAAATTAGCGCTTTTATCTTGGGAATTGGCTTATCATGAATTATCACAGGCTGATATGCTTAATTATAATTTAACAGCTGCTTATCAATATGCTCAAAAAGCATTAAAACTTGAAAAGCAAGATCCTTCACTTTATCTGCTCATTGCAAAAATCAAGCTAGCACAACATGACTTTCTTGAGGCCATGGATGCACTACAAAAAGCACAGTCACTTAATGTTCCTCCTAGTAAAACAGTACCCTATCTAGCAGAAATTTACTTCCATCAACGAAACTGGAAAAAATTACGGGAAATATTAACACTACATCCTGAACTCGTTGATATTGCTAACTTTAGTGCTATCGTGAAATTTTGGTGCCCAACATGTTAAATAAAAATTTACCTAAAGCTGATTCTGTTGATATTATGTTTCTACTAGAGGGAACTTATCCTTATGTTCCTGGCGGTGTATCCACTTGGGTAGCCCAAATGCTAGCTGCTTATCCTGAGTATACATTTGGAGCTGTATTTTTAGGTAGCCACCCCGAAGAATATAAAAAGATACACTATACATTTCCTGAAAATTTTATTCATTTAGAAACAAAGTTTTTATTTTCTTCTAAAGAACTCCCAAATGTAAAACTACAAAAAACTAGCAGTTCTGCCTGTAAAACAGTCAAGGAAATGCATGACTGGTTTCGCATGAAACATACCGAAGAAGTACATCCAGATGTTTTTGATGTTAATTTTTGTCTAAACCCCAAAAAAGGCGTTAGCTTTTCTCAGTTTCTTTATAGTAAAGAATCCTGGGATTATATTAAAAAAACCTACGAAGATCATTCGTTGGAGCCCTCTTTTATTGAATATTTCTGGACCATTCGAAACATGCACCTGCCCATTTGGCACATCGCTAATATCGTTCATGGGCTACCAAAAGCTAAGGTTTTTCATGCTGTTTCTACCGGTTATGCGGGTTACTTAGGTGCGCTGGCAGCAAAGGCTCAAAATAGCCCTCTGATTTTAAGTGAGCATGGAATTTATACAAAAGAAAGACGTATTGATCTCTTAAAAAGTCATTTAGCTCATCAAGAATTTACATCGGTGGGAGCTGGTGATGTGGAATATAACTATTTACAAAAATTATTGGTACGTTTTTTTTCAAATATTGGTTTGCTTTGTTATCAAGTTGCAGAGCCTATTGTCTCTCTTTTTGAGTTTGCAAAGCAACAACAAATCGCAGATGGTGCCCCCGCAGAAAAGACAAGAGTCATCCCCAATGGAATCAGTGTAGAGGAGTTTAAAAAAGCCCGCCGCTCTCCTGCGGCATCTATTCCACCAGTATTATGTCTATTAGGGCGTGTTGTTTCTATTAAGGATATAAAAACCTTTATTCGCATGATGAGAACGGTCGTCAACGCGATGCCAGAAGCTGAAGGCTGGATAGTTGGCCCTCTTGATGAAGATAAAGAATATGTGGTGGAATGCTTACACTTAAGTGAAAGCCTCGGACTCTCTAAAAATGTTAAGTTTCTTGGCCTGCAAAATTCAAAAGAAATACTCAAAAAAGTAGGTTTATTAGTATTAAGCTCCATCAGCGAAGGAATGCCATTGGTGGTCTTAGAAGGCTTTGCTGCTGGCATCCCCTCTGTTACAACCGATGTTGGAAGCTGTAGAGCATTAATTTTTGGGGCTAATCCAGATGATGAAGCGCTGGGCACTGCTGGCGATGTCGTGAGTTTAGCCAACCCCAAGCTGCTAGCTGAAGCTTCTCTTGCATTATTACAAAATCCTGAAAGGTGGTACAAAGCGCAAGCAACTGCCATCGCGCGAGTTGAGAAATACTACAATAAACAAAAAATGTTTAATGCCTATAAAACTATCTATGAGCAGGCGCTAGAAAAAAATAAGGAGAAAGTCTAATGGCCGGCATAGGTTTTGAATTACGTAAACTTTTTTATCAAGACTCCTATTTTGGTACCGTCCGCGCCTATACCTATGCGGGGCTCATTAGCTCTGGCCCATGGGTTATCTCCATTTTAGCTATGCTGATTCTCGGGCTCTTAAGTATAGGAACCGTTATTCCTACCACGTTAATTATTCAGTTTCAAACATCAGCAACTTACTTAATTTCTTCAAGCCTTATTTTAACCGGTATCGTGCAATTATCTTTTACCCGTTATATTTCCGACCAAGTTTATATTAAAAATCACCGCGCTATTTTGCCTAATTTTATTGGTCTGCTCTGCCTTACCACGCTCATTGCCATGTTCTTAAGCAGCTTAGTGCTGTGGCTATATTTTCCTTATCAAAGTATTAGTTATAAAATTCTCATGGTTTTATCTTTTACGGTGCTCTGCAATATTTGGCTATCTTCCGTATTACTCTCTAGTTTAAAGAAATACACGACCATTGTTGCTGTTTTTTTCGTAGGTTACGCCATTATGATTTTTGTGGGCTTAGTCATGCGCCCTCATGGCTTAGAAGGCATGCTAACAGGCTTTTTCGTGGGTCATCTTGTTTTACTTATTGGCTTGCTATTTACAGTTGTGCAACAATACCCCTCAAAAAAACTCATCAGCTTGGACTTTTTATTTGGTAAGGGCATGTTTGTATCCCTTGTCTTTATTGGCTTATTTTATAATCTAGGTCTTTGGGTAGATAAGTATACTTTTTGGTTTAATACGGCTACCAGCCAAACCATTATTGGCCCACTGCGTGCCTCATTAATTTATGACTTGCCTATTTTTCTTGCCTATTTATCTATTATCCCTGGTATGGCTGTATTTCTAGTTAGAATGGAGACTGACTTTGTAGAGAATTACCAAAAATTCTACTCCGCTATTCTAGACGGCGGGTCTTTATCCTATATCACTGAACTGCATAGCAATATGGTTTTAGTTGCACGCCAAGGTATCTCTGAGATTATTAAGATTCAATCTATTGCTATTTTGATAACGTTCATGTTAGGGCCTAAGCTGTTAAACTTATTAGGTATTCCCGATGTCTATATTCATTTACTTAACATTGATGTTGTCGCCGCTGGGCTGCAAGTGGTATTGCTGGGATTACTCAATATTTTCTTTTATTTAGATAAGCGAAAACATGCCCTAATTATTACAGCAGTCTTTGCGGTTTTAAACCTACTCTTCACCCAGCTAAGTATTCGGCTAGGCCCTTACTTTTTTGGCTATGGATTTGCGCTGTCACTCTTAGTCGCGATTACCATTGGGATGTTTATTTTAAACAAAGATTTTGAAGACTTAGAGTTTGAAACCTTTATGCTTCAATAAGTTAGCCAGAACTAGAACGCGCCATTCATTGCTTTTCGTTGTGGAAATTATCTTGATGCTGGTAAAAACAGCATCACTATGGCAGAATTAGCCCCTTACCCTGATCGTAATTGGTTACTGTGCTTTTCTACATAACGCCCCAGCAACATCATGATTAAACTAGAAAATATTACCAAAAGCTTTGGACATACAACCGTTCTCTCCCACATAAACTTAGCTGTTCAAGCCGGAGAAATAGTTGGGATCATCGGAGAAAGTGGCGCGGGGAAGAGTACACTATTGCGTTGCATAAATCTATTAGAGCCTCCTACCGAAGGAAAAGTTTTCATAAATAGTCATGAGCTAACTACGCTATCGCCTGCAGCGCTTCGGCAAGCACGCCACCAAATAGGCATGATTTTTCAGCACTTTAATCTCATTGAGTCTAAAAATGTCTTTCAAAACATAGCGCTGGCATTGAAAATTATTAACCATCCACACGATAAAATTCACGCTCGTGTTCTGGAGTTGTTAAATCTAGTAGGCCTGACAGAAAAAGAGCAAGCTTATCCAAGCCAACTCAGCGGTGGCCAAAAACAACGTATTGCCATTGCAAGAGCTTTAGCGAGTAATCCTACGGTTTTACTCTGTGATGAAGCGACCTCCGCTCTTGATCCTGAAAGCACAGCCGGTATCTTAGCTTTATTAAAATCACTCAATCAACGCTTAAATCTTACTATTGTGCTTATTACGCACGAAATAAACGTTGTAAAACAAATCTGCGACACCGTTATGTTATTGGATAAAGGACAAATCATAGAAAAGCAAAAGTTATTACCTTTTTTCGAAGCACCCAAAACATCCTTAGCTAAAAAAGTTGTACAAACTGCCTTAATACAACCATTGCCAGAGGCTTTTAGAGATAAACTACTGAGCGCTCCAACCCATGATGCTAACTGTATTCTGCGTATTTACTTTCATGGGGACGCGACCAAAGAACCTATTGTTCACGATCTAATTAGTGATTTTTCTTTATCTATCAACATATTACAAGCAAATATTCAATACATTCAAAAAAGTCTTCTCGGCAATATGCTCATTGAAATACTTAATCACACAGCAGTTCCTAAGGCTATTGAGACTTTTTTATCACAAAAACAATTAAGATGGGAGACAATAGGTTATGTGGCTAACACTGACAGGACTCCTTAATGCACTGTGGCAAACCCTCTACATGGTAGTAGCGGGAACCTCTATCGCTTTACTGGTTGGTCTACCCTTAGGCGCTGCTTTATACCTAACTCAAGAGAAAGGTTTATGCCCTCTTCCTTGGCTACATAAAATGCTAGGGCTTTTAACCAATACGTTTCGCTCTATTCCCTTCATTATTTTGCTTATTGCGGTTATTCCTTTGACTACACTGCTGGTTGGAACTTTTATTGGCACAACAGCCGCTATCGTTCCCCTAAGTGTCGGTGCTATCCCTTTTATGGGACGGCTTATCGAAGCTGCATTCAATGAAGTCTCACCTGCGCTTGTGGAAACAGGAATTGCCATGGGTGCCACACCTTTTCAAATCATGCGCTATATTCTTTTACCAGAAGCTCTGCCTAGTTGTATTCGCGCTATCACTAATACCTTTATCGTACTGGTGGGTTACTCAGCCATGGCTGGCACCGTCGGCGGCGGTGGCTTAGGGGATTTCGCTATTCGCTATGGCTATGAACGCTTCCATCCGAGTGTTATGCTTGTCACTGTTTTAATTTTATTAGCGCTGGTACAACTCATCCAACTACTGGGCGATAAAGTAGCTAGAAGATTTATTCATTGTTAAGAGACCTTCATGAAACATTTTACAAACGCACTTTCCTTGTACTTTAATGCTTCTCAAGCAAACAAAAGTATGTTTTTTTTGCTCATGGGACTATTACTATTTTCTTTGGCGGCTTGCTCTAAATCCGATACGAAAAATACGCTAAACGTAGGCACCATTTCAGGCCCAGAAACAGCTTTGATGGAAACAGCTAAAAAAATTGCCTTAACAGCTTATGGTCTGAATGTTCATATTATTCCTTTTCATGACTATAATTTACCGAATGCAGCCCTTGCGCAAGGCAATATTGACGCTAACATGTTCCAGCATGAAGCTTATTTACAAGCTTCAAAAAAAGCCCATCACTATCCTATTACAGCCATTGCTAACATGTTTATCTACCCCATGGGGATTTACTCTAAACAGCTAACCTCACTCAACAATATTTCCCAAAATGCCGACGTTGCTATTCCTAATGATCCAAGCAATGAAGCACGAGCATTACTCTTGTTACAGAAAGCGCATTTAATCGGCTTAGACTTGCATACAAAGACTGAGGCAACGCCAAGAGATATTATTTCCAACCCTTATCATTTACAATTTACATGCTTAGCTGCAGCTCAGCTACCGCGCGTTCTCTCTCAAGTCAGCTTAGCAGTCATTAACACCAATTATGCTATTTCTTCTGGCCTATTGGATAATGAGAAACCTTTATTCTCAGAATCCCCTGCGCCGTCCTACGCTAATTTACTGGTGGTTCGCCAAAAGGATAAAAACAACCCGCTCTTTAAAAAACTCATTGCAGCTCTTCATTCTCCCGAGGTCATTGCTAAAGCGAAAGAACTTTTTAAAGGGCAAGCCATTATCGCCTGGCAACCGACAGTACCCGCAGCGAAAAACCTTCCTAATGTTCATGCCCATGAATCTTAGCAAGCTTACAGATTCATTGCCGAAGCATAAGCTAGGACAATTAAGCATTTATTTGTCTAACACGCTTTTTCAAAGAGGTCTGCCCTTTTTAGCGCTCCCTTTATTCACTACAATTCTATCCCCAAAGCAGTATGGTCTTTGGAGTTTATTTTTATCTTTTATTACGTTGCTGACTCCTATTACCAGTTTAAGTCTACCCACCTATATTGCCAGCTGCTTTTATAAACGCACTGAAAAAGAACGCTACCCTCTTATCTTTAATGCATTGCTGCTAGACATATTAAGTGCAATCTTATTATTTCTTTTAATCTACGTAGTTAGCCTCTTTAAAGCCCACTGGTTTACTATTCCAACGCCTATCCTATTTTTACTTCCTGTTGCTTCACTGGGACAAAATATACAAGATGTGCTGTCTGAACGCTATCGCCTAGAGGAAAAGGCTTGGCTCTATGCAGCTTTAACCTCTGGAACTGCACTTGTTAAAATTATAATTAGCCTATTGCTCCTTTATACTATTAATAAGAATTGGACCAGCTTGGTTTATGGAATGCTTATCGGCTTCTTGGTAAGCTGCGCTTGGGGCATCTATCATCTCTTGCGAGAAAAAAGCGAGCTAATAGCTATTAGCACTAAGGAGATAAAACAAGCCCTTCCCATTATTTTACCCCTGGTGCTGCAAGGATTGGGCATGGCCGTTATTGGGTATAGTGACAGGTTTATCCTAAGTTTTTTAAAGGGAGCCCATGAAGTCGGCATCTATTCTATTGCTGCCAGTATTGGCAGAATCGTCTTGGTATTAAATATACCATTGAGTAATTTATTTGCGCCCTGGTTTTTTAAAAATATTAATAATGCAACAACTGAGAAAAAGGCAAAAATTGTCGCATATACTTACCTTTTTATGGGGCTCATCATTGTTTTGGCCTTTTTGATTAGTTTACTGGGCTTAACCTATGTTACTTATTTCTTGCCTAAAGGCTATCAAGCTTCAGCGATTATTATACCTTGGATTACAGCCAGCAGTGCTATTTTTTGTGCAGGAACCCTACTAACTAATTACCTAATACACTTACATAAAACCAGCACCCTAGCTGTGCTCACCTTATCCATGGTTATTATTCATATCTTGCTAGCGTTTATCCTTATTTATCACTTGGGTATGCTAGGTGCAGCCCTTGCAACACTTGCCACCTATACATTTTACTTTATTGGAATAAGCATTATTACACAACGGCATTTTCCCATGCCTTGGCTCAGAGCACTCAACAGAATCCACTAATCTTCACCCTTCTTCTTAAAATTGAGCTATCCTGAAAGGTAGGATAAACGCAAAAAGCCTTTTCTATGAACAGTTCTCCTCGCAAAATAGCATTAATTACCGGTGTTACAGGCCAAGATGGCGCTTACCTTGCCGAGTTTTTACTCAAAAAAGGTTATACTGTACATGGTATTAAAAGACGTGTATCTTTATTGCATACGGATAGAATCGATCACCTTTTTATGGCGGCTAAATATGAGGGACTACCTTTTTATTTACACCATGGCGATCTTACCGATAGTTCAAGCTTGCAGCGTATCATGGCGAAAGTTCAGCCTCATGAAATTTATAATTTAGCCGCCCAAAGTCATGTAGCGGTTTCTTTTGAAGAACCGGAATATACCGCTAATTCTGATGCGTTAGGCACATTAAGACTCTTAGAAGCTATGCGTTCTTTAGGACTAGAAAAAAGCGCTCGCTTTTATCAAGCTTCTACTTCTGAACTATACGGACTTGTGCGTGAAACCCCTCAAAATGAAAATACCCCTTTTTATCCTCGCTCTCCCTATGGCGTTGCAAAACTTTATGCTTATTGGATTACTGTCAACTATCGCGAAGCCTATGGTATGCATGCATCAAATGGTATTTTATTTAATCATGAAAGTCCTTACCGGGGAGAGACTTTTGTCACCCGTAAAATTACCCGCGCTTTGGCTCGCATTACAGTGGGCTTACAAAAAGAGTTTTACTTGGGTAATTTAGATGCCCTGCGTGATTGGGGCCACGCCCGTGATTATGTGGAAATGCAATGGCTAATGCTCCAGCAAGATACACCCGATGATTATGTCATTGCAACAGGCGAACAGCATTCGGTTCGAGATTTTGTGAATGCCAGTGCAAAAACACTAGGAATAACCCTTGCCTGGGAAGGAAAAGGTATTCATGAAGTAGGTAAAATTGCTGAAATGGATAAAAGCCGCTTTTCTTATCATGAAGAACTCAAACGTGGACAAACCATCATCAAAATTAACCCACGCTATTTTCGCCCTGCAGAAGTACAGTCTTTATTGGGTGACGCAAGCAAAGCACAAAAGAAAATTGGCTGGCGGTCAAGTTGCAGCTTCCCTAAATTGGTTGAGGAAATGACTCAGGCTGATTTAGAGCTGGCGCAACGAGAAACCGATTATGGTGGAAAGGGCTTAAAGTTCATTCATAATCCGTAACATAGATGCTATTCAGCAAAAATAGCAGAAATTACCATAATCCTAAATTCCGTAGTTGAAATCTACTGCGGCCGTCTAACTCACCGAATCTAAAGGATTTTTTTCCGTCTTTTTTATTCACCGTATGGGTGATACGCCTTCACAAAAAAGACGGAAAAAAATCCTTTATCTTCAGCGACTTAGTCAGCCTCGCGACGATTTCAACTGCGGAATTTAGGATAATCCTAAAATCAGCAGTAAATCGCGTTTTTTTGGTGTAACAGATTGATTTAGATAAGGAAAGTAAAAAGGGAAATAAGCAATGACTGCCACAGACATCCTGTCGCAAGGCTCTTGTTTTTATCAGTCCCAGCTCGGACATCCTGTCCTCGCGCTCACCAGAACAATGTGCCACTGGCACATTGTTCTGGTTCACCCTTATTGATGATGGAGACTTTTTTTGTTTTCTTAGATGAATCAAGATGTTATCGCCCAAAACCTGATTTAACTGCTGATTTTAGGATTATAGTGCTTAACTTCCTAGCAACCTGAGTTCGACATAAGAACGGCTAAAACCTGCGATAAATCCAGGGGGACTGTGTTAAAAGCTCAAAAAATACTCGCAATTGCTCTCAATTTTCACGACGAAAAAGTAATTGATGATACGCCCTAGTAAAATACAAAATAAATTCAATAACTTGACCACAAACGGCCAAAACTTCTCATGTTAAATATTCTCCAAAGGCTTCACCAACCTCAGGATGTTTCAGGCCATAGGCGTAAGTTGCTTTCAAATAACCCAACTTGCTCCCACAATCATAACGAACACCTTGAAAAGGCAATGCATCAACAGCCTCATAAATTAACAAGTCAGCAATAGCATCAGTTAATTGAATTTCACCCCCACGACCAGGCTTGGTTCTTTCCAAGCACTCAAAAATACGATGGCTAAGTATATAGCGCCCTGCAACAGCCAATTGAGAAGGAGCATCTTCTGGTTTAGGCTTTTCTACAATTCCTTGAATCCGCGTTTTACTACCAGGTACTAGATCTACGACACCATATTTCTCCGTATCTTGAGAGGCAATATGCTCAACAGCAATAACGCTGCTCTGCGTCTGCTCATGCAGCTCTAGCATTTGCTTTAAGCAAGAGCTTTCACCCCCGTCAATTAAATCATCGGCGAGTAAGACAGCCACATCCTCCTCATGAACCAAGGATTTAGCACATAAAAGTGCATGCCCTAAACCTAACGTCTCCGGCTGCCGAATGTAGGTACAATTTACACCATTTGGAATAATACTGCGCACAAGTTCTAACAGTTGATGTTTCCCTGACTGTGCTAATTTAGTTTCCAGCTCAAAGTTTTTATCGAAGTGATCTTCAATAGAGCGTTTGCTACTGCTGGTGATAAAAATTAACTGGTTAATACCAACGGCCAATGCTTCTTCAACAGCATACTGAATCAATGGCTTATCTACTATGGGGAGCATTTCCTTGGGATTCGCTTTTGTAGCAGGCAAAAACCGTGTCCCCATACCTGCGACAGGGAAAATGGCTTTTCTTAATGGTTTCTTCATTGTACTCCCTTAATGTGAGTCCGCCCAAAGGCAACATAATCAAAACCCGCGGCTCTAAGTGCCACTGGATCATAGATATTACGGCCATCTACTATAAAAGGTTGCTTCAGCGCCTCTTTCATGCGCTGAAAATCAGGCCGTCTAAACTCGTCCCACTCTGTTACTAAAACAAGCGCATTTGCACCTTGTAAAGCAGCATAGGAGGAAGAAAAAGCTTGATAGAGGGGTTCGGCTTGCATACTCTGGGCAACGGCATCCCCTACAATAGGATCATAAGCTTGCACCTTAACACCGGCTTTAAGTAAGGCTTTAATAAGCACCAAACTCGATGCTTCGCGAATGTCATCAGTATTTGGCTTAAATGCCAATCCCCAAATGCTAATCGTTAAGCCGGCCAATTGATGGTTAAAGTATTCTGATAGCTTTGCAAATAAACTCTGCTTCTGGAGCTCATTGGTCGCTGCAACCGCTTTTAATACATGCCCAGGCAGACTAGCTTCAAAAGACATAGCTTGTAATGCTTTCACATCTTTAGGGAAACAAGAGCCTCCAAACCCGCAGCCTGCTTGAATAAAATGGGGACCAATTCGAGGGTCACTACCAATAGCCTTTCTTACCTGTTCAATATCAGCATGGTAATAATCAGCCAACTGGCTCATTTCATTCATAAGGCTAATTTTTGTAGCAAGCATAGCATTAGCGGCATATTTAGTTAATTCGGCAGAAGCGAGATCCATGGTAATGAGCGGATAACCTTCAGAAATAAGCGGTTGGTAAAGCGTGCGGAGCAAAGATTCAGCCTGCGAGCTTTCAATACCAATAACAATACGGCTAGGCTCCATAAAATCAACAATGGCTGCACCCTCTTTTAAAAACTCAGGGTTAGATGCAACCTCCGCAGTAAAGGAAACACCACGCCTATCTAATTCTTGTTTAATCGTTTGATGGACCTTCTGAGCAGTTCCAACAGGAACTGTGGATTTATTGACCACTAAAAGATTTTTTTCAAGCACTTCTCCAAGGGTCTTGGCCACAGCTAACACGTGGGATAAATCCGCTGAACCATCTTCATGAGGTGGCGTACCTACAGCGATGAAAGCGATATCAGCTGCTTCTATAGCTCGTGGATTATTTACCGTAAAATGTAAACGCCCCAGCGTTATCATCTCTTGCAATAATTCCGATAAGCCAGGCTCATAAATGGGGGAATTGCCTTTATTGAGTTCGACAATACGCTGCTCATCGATGTCTATGCAGCAAACACTATGGCCGATTTTCGCAAGGCAAGCGCCTGTTACCAAGCCTACATAGCCTGCACCAAAAATTACAACTTTCATGGAAACCTTATTACAAACGCACAGAAAATCATCCAAGCCTTAGGTTGGACGCCCAAACACCAAACGACACCCCAGAAGGTGCAAATTTGAAACTTCTCCATTATAATGCCTTAGCAGATAATAACCAAACTATTAACTAACGCAGGCCCATAGGATGCAAAAAATACTTGTCACAGGTGCCGCAGGATTCATCGGCGCCGCTATTTCTCACGCTTTATTAGCGCGTGAGCAAGAAGTCATTGGCCTTGATAATCTAAATAATTACTATGACGTCACGCTTAAAAAGGCTCGCTTAAAACACCTCAGCGCCTCCCCTAAGTTTGAATTCTTTAACATGGACATAGCAGACGAGAAAGCACTTAAAGACTTATTTTCAGGAGAAGATATCAAACAAGTTGTTCACATGGCTGCACAAGCCGGTGTTCGCTATTCACTCGAAAATCCAAATGCTTATATTAAAAGCAATTTAGTTGGCTTTGGCCATATATTAGAATGTTGTCGACACTACAACATTCAACACTTAGTTTATGCTTCTTCAAGTTCTGTCTATGGCGCCAATGAACGCCAACCTTTCTCCGAAGATCACGCTGTGGATCATCCAGTCTCACTTTATGCTGCCACAAAAAAATCCAATGAACTGATGGCCCATACCTATGCTCACTTGTATGGCCTACCCTGCTCAGGCTTACGATTCTTTACAGTCTACGGTCCTTGGGGCCGTCCTGATATGGCTTTATTTAAATTTACTCAACAAATTATCGCAGACGAACCTATTCCTGTTTACAACAACGGCAATATGCAACGAGATTTCACCTATATCGATGATGTAGTCCTAGGTATCATTAAAGTTCTCGATAGGCCTGCGACCCCGGATAATCATTGGTCAGCGACATCTCCGACGCCAGCTACCAGTTACGCCCCTTACGCTATCTATAATATTGGCAACCACCAACCTATTAAACTTATTGATTTTATTTCAGTTTTGGAAAAAGCCTTAGGTAAAGAGGCAAAAAAACAACTCCTTCCCATGCAAGCCGGTGATGTACCTGCAACCTATGCAGATACGACACGGCTTCACAACGCCGTGGGCTACGCCCCCACGACCCCTATTGATAAAGGAATTAGCGCCTTTGTGAATTGGTATCGATCATTTTACGGCCATTGAGGTCTATTGACACATTAAGCATGCATAATGATTCTAAAAAAACGTCCCTTTTCTATTAGCACCCATAAAGCAAGTTTCCTTTTTCTACTCTTATTGGTCATTATGGTTTATGTCCAACCAAACTTATGGCTTGGCTGCTTGACTAGCACCCTTGCTTTCATTTTGCTTATTACACTCCAAGAGGTACAAGAAACACCAAGGGCATCTTGGGCCATAATAGCAATCATTGCTGCCCATATACTAATTATTTATATTAATCAGTATATCGTTACAATAATTCCTGGTGATAAAAAAGACGCCCATACCTTTCAGATGACAGCAACTTATTTTACTGCCCTTGGACACCAAAGCGTTACCTCAGCCGTTCACATCTATATGACTTTCTTAGCATTAGCCTATCGAATAACGGGAGAAAACTCTCAGTTTTTTGGCTCCATGTTATCTCTGCTAGCCTTCAGCTTTTCCCTTGTCTGCCTCATAAAGTTGCTAAGCTTAACTGAAAAAAAGCACTTATTGATATGGGTTGCGCTTTTATTCTCTTTTAATCCCAATACATTGCTGTGGACTTCAACTACACTACGCGAAGCCTATCAACTCAGTTTCCTGCTAGCCGCTAGCTATTACATGTTATGTTTTTATAAATTTAAGAAGGTTCTATTTTTGCCAGGCGCTTTTGCGGCCATCGCCTGTTTCGCTGCATTACACAGTGGAGGGCTGCTATTCTTTGCTGTATTTTTTCTCTTGAGTATTTGCTGTTATCCCGCTGCTTGTTCTAAAAAGTCCAAAATGCTAATCCTGTTTTTCCTCCTGGCTGCAGTGGCAATTACCCTGGTTGCCGCTAAGGATAGCAATCTATTACATCCAATTGAGTTGATAAAAAAAGCACTGCGCTATATCAGGCTCTATCGCTCTAGTGTTTATACGATAGGCGGTAAGGAGCTCTCAGAAACCTCCTATTACCAAAACTATCCCCTCATAACCCTAACACAAGCTACTCTAGCCCTCTTAAAAATATGGCTTACCTATTTGTTTAAACCCTTTCCTTGGGAAATCTATAATCTAAAATATTTTATTCTTGCCGGGTATACCTTTTTAAGAACCTGCTTTTTTATGCTTGCCCTCTATGAGGTTTACTGGAACAAAAAGCAAAGAACATCTAACATCTTTTTATTGTTGCTATATCTATCTAATACTTTTATTTGGTCATTGGGAACAACAACCTATGGAACGGCATTACGACACCACTTGTTGACTGATTGGATGATATTATTTCTAAGTGCACAGCCTCTCTACTTATTAGGGCAACGAATTCAGCGAAGCCTATTGTTCCCTCACACTAAGCATGGCGTATAACGCCAATGTTTCATGGTTAATTTTTTCTAACGAGAATAAAGCCTCACAGCGTTTTCGCCCGGCGAGCCCCATGGTTCTACAGCGCTCAGGATCCTCAAGGAGAGATTTAAGCCTTTGATTAAGCTCTGCTTGATTACCTTCTGTTACTAGATAACCATTTTCGCCCTGTTTTACCACTTCGCGACAGCCTGGTTTATCTAATGTAATGATAGGACGTCCGGACGCTGCTGCCTCCAATAAAACTTTGGGCACACCTTCAGCAAAATAACTAGGAAAACAAAAAATTTGTGTCTGCTGCAAAATAACATCCATATCACGACGCCAAGGATGCCATTCAATTAAACCGGATTGATGCCAAGCTTTAAGCTCTGCGCTTGGAATTGCTGAATAATTCCCTTCATCGCTATCCCCCACCAGCAAAAATTTTGCCTCAATTCCCAATTGTTGCATAGCTTTTGCCGCTGCTATAAATTCATAAATTCCTTTCTCTTTAACAAGGCGCGCTGCAAGCGTGACAACTGGCTTCTCAGGTAAAGGTGTTACAGTAAATTGCTTTAAATCAACGCCAGAGCCAAGAATAACACAAACATACTGAGGCTTAACCATCTTGCCTTGCAGCAAAGTTGCTTTATCGTCAGGATTTTGTACAATCACCCGATGATTGCCATGGTTTAAAGCAATGGGATAAAAAAAACGCAGTGCAAACTGCAAAATTCGCGCTTTGTGGCTGCTTGCGCTAAACACATAACCTAAGCCGGGAATCAAGCTAACTCTTGCTGGGATGGGAAAAAAACGCGCAACAATACCCCCATATAAAACGGGTTTAATGGTAATATTCTGCACTAAATCTGGTTTCAATTTCTTATATAATTTGAAAATAGCCCTAAGCGTTTTCCATTCCTGCCACAAACTTAAGCTTTTGCGTACCAAAGGCAATTCATGAAAATACATGCCTTCTGATAGTAGTTGCTCGCTTCCTTCTTTTTCAGGTGCAGCCACATGAACTTCATAGCCTTCGGCTTGAGCTGCTTTTGCTAGCGATAGACGATGGGAACAAAAATAAGCTGTTTTGTTGACTACATAAAGTAGTTTTCTCGCGTGAGGATGTGCCACAAAACCTCTCAAGTTGCTCGGTAGCGGCTTAAAAAATCCTCATAAGCCCGCTTAATACCTGTCATTAAATCCATGGCTGGCTTCCAACCAAGCCCTGTTAGATAAGAAACATCCAATACTTTGCGAGGTGTTCCATCAGGCATACTGTTATCCCAACGGAGCTCTCCCTCATAGCCAACCACAGATTTTACCTTAAAGGCTAGAGATTGAACAGTCATGTCTTCTCCTGAGCCAATATTAACCAATGAAGGCGTACTTTGCGTTTGCATCAAAAGAACACAAGCGTTAGCCATATCATCGGCATAAAGCAACTCCCGACGCGGTTTCCCTGTCCCCCATAGCGTTAAGACTGGGTCTCCTCGCAGCTTGGCTTCATGACATTTGCGAATCATGGCGGGCAATACATGAGAGTTATTGGCATCGTAATTATCACCCAGGCCATAGAGATTCGTAGGCATTACCGACAAATAGTTTGTTTTATACTGTTGATTGTAACTTTGACATAACTTAACTCCTGCAATTTTAGCAACAGCGTAAGCCTCGTTGGTTTTTTCTAAGGGACCTGTCAAGAATGAACTCTCTTTGATGGGTTGAGGACAATCTCGTGGATAAATACAGGAGCTACCAAGAAATAACAATCCTTTCACATCATGTAAATAAGAGGCTTCAATCACATGATTTTGAATCATTAAATTCTCATAGATGAATTCTGCAGGATAGGTCTTATTCGCATAAATACCGCCCACTTTAGCAGCGGCTAGCAATACGTATTCTGGCTTTTCTGTACAAAAAAAATCGCGCACCCTTTTTTGATCTAATAGGTCTAACTCCTCATGAGTTCTATAAACCAAATTCGTAAAGCCTTGTTTGTTGAGCTCACGGCATAAAGCGCTTCCTACTAAACCCCGATGTCCCGCCACATAAATCTTACTTGCTTTATCCATTTATTCCCTTCCAGAGAGTCCCGGTCCAAGTGCCGTATCTCGCAAAACCTTTATCTCATCCCGCAAGGCCGCCGCTTCTTCGAATTGAAGGTTTTTTGCATGTTCATACATTTTTTGCTCTAACTCTTTCAATGCTTTACCCAGTTGCGCTGGAGTTAAAATCTCATAAGTTGCTTTAACTTGATTTAATTTCTGATTATTTTTACTGCCTTTTTTCGTGTTTTCTGTGGCATAAACTTCTCCCATGATATCGCGAATATTTTTTTCCACGCTTTTAGGTGTAATGCCATGCTCTTGGTTATATTTTTCTTGGAGTTCGCGCCGCCGCGTAGTTTCCTGCAATGCTTGCTCCATCGAACCTGTCATTTTATCCGCATACAAAATCGCCTGGCCTTTTAAGTGGCGAGCGGCCCGACCAATAGTTTGAATAAGCGAAGATTCTGAGCGCAAAAAACCTTCCTTATCCGCATCCAAGATAGCAACCAGAGAAACCTCTGGCATATCCAGACCTTCACGCAACAAGTTAATGCCAACCAAAACATCAAAAATGCCCAACCGCAATGAACGAATAATTTCTACGCGCTCTACGGTATTTACATCAGAATGCAAATAACGGACCTTAACCCCATGCTCACTTAGGTATTCGGAAAGATCTTCTGCTAATTTTTTAGTTAACGTAGTCACTAAAACTCGCTCATTCAGCGCAACCCGCTTATTTATTTCCGACAGCAAATCATCTACTTGCGTTGCAACAGGACGAATATCTACAGAAGGGTCCAATAAGCCTGTTGGCCTGATAACCTGCTCTACGACACTATCAGAGCATTCTTTTTCATACTTGCCAGGGGTTGCTGATACATAAATTCGCTGACTAACGCGAGTCTCAAATTCATCAAATTGCAGCGGTCTATTATCCAAAGCAGAAGGTAGCCTAAAGCCATACTGCACCAAACTTTCCTTACGCGCTCTATCGCCTCGATACATACCTCCTAGCTGAGGGATGGTTACATGCGACTCATCAATAACCACCAGTGCATCCTTGGGCAAATAATCCAACAGCGTGGGAGGCGGCTCTCCTGCTGCACGACCTGATAAATAGCGTGAGTAATTCTCTACACCTGAGCAGTAGCCTAACTCCAGCATCATTTCAATATCATACTGCACTCTTTGCTCTAAGCGCTGCGCCTCTACAAGTTTGTTCTCTTTTTCAAAAAAGCGCAGTCTATCTTGTAGCTCTTCTTTAGCAGCATCGATGGTATCTAGAACACGCTGCCTCGGCGTAGCGTAATGCGTTTTTGGATAAATACTAACGCGGTTTAACTTCTGTAGTATCTCACCGGTCAAAGGATCAAAAGCATCAATCCTATCGACTTCATCATCGAATAATTGTATACGCACAGCTTGTTTATCGGAATCAGCCGGATAAATATCAATGACATCCCCTCTGACACGGTAAGTCCCTCTCTGAAACGCCATATCATTACGCGTGTACTGCAATTCTGCAAGGCGTCTTAAAACATTACGTTGGTCAATTTGCGTACCCACCGTAACATGCAGCATCATACTAAGATACATATCAGGGTCACCTAAACCATAAATAGCAGAGACAGTTCCAACAATAATAACATCACGCCGCTCTAGAAGCGCCTTGGTGGCTGACAGACGCATCTGCTCAATATGCTCATTAACAGAAGCATCTTTTTCAATAAACGTATCAGAGCTAGCTACATAAGCCTCAGGTTGATAATAATCATAATAAGAGACAAAATATTCAACTGCATTATTTGGAAAAAACGCTTTCATTTCACCATAAAGCTGTGCGGCTAACGTTTTATTAGGAGCCAATATCAAACAAGGCCGTTGAACGGTTTGCAATACATGCGCAATGGTAAAAGTTTTACCAGAACCTGTAACGCCTAGTAAAGATTGATGCATAAGACCACTATTTAAACCCTCAACCAACTCAGCAATGGCTTTTGGTTGATCCCCCGCTGGCGTATAACTTGTTTCTAACTTGAAGGGTTTTGTCATATAATTTTTCTTAGCCTCATCTTTTGAGTTAAAATAGATGAAATCATCGTAAATCTAAGGATTCCTATGAGCACTCAACTCTCGAATCGTGTTACCAAAGTCAAACCATCTCCAACACTTGCCGTTTCTCAACGCGCCATGGAGCTTAAAGCGCAAGGCAAAAACATTATCAACTTAGGCGTGGGAGAGCCTGATCTTGACACCCCAGATCATATCAAAGAAGCTGGTATTAAAGCTATTCAAGATGGGGCTACGCGCTATACCGCCGTTGATGGCACACCGAGCCTGAAAGAAGCCATTATCGAAAAATTTCAGCGGGATAATCAACTTACTTATCAACCCAATAATATACTTGCCAGCAATGGCGCTAAGCAATGTATTTACAATCTGTTACAAGCCTTTATCAATCCCTGTGATGAAGTTATCATCCCTGCCCCTTATTGGGTGTCATATCCAGATATGGTTTTGCTGGCAGAAGGTATCCCCGTTACCGTACCTACAAACATAGAACAACACTATAAAATAACCCCCGAACAATTA
The DNA here is from genome assembly GCA_965230455.1 of Gammaproteobacteria bacterium. GTDB lineage: Bacteria > Pseudomonadota > Gammaproteobacteria > CBDDKY01 > CBDDKY01 > CBDDKY01. Next base: position 519,393 of record CBDDKY010000002.1, on the reverse strand, counting down.
GCCAAATCTATTACTGCAAAAACACGCTTACTCATTCTAAATAGCCCTTCAAATCCCTCTGGCATTGCTTACAGCGCTGAGGAGCTGAAGGCATTAGCTGATGTTTTGCTACAAAATCCTTCCGTATTCATTGCTACTGATGATATGTATGAGCATATTTTATGGAAACAGCTACCTTTCACCAATATCTTAAATGTTTGCCCTGAGCTAAAGGAACGAACTGTCGTATTTAACGGAGTATCCAAGGCCTATGCCATGACGGGTTGGCGTATTGGCTATGCTGCAGGCCCTGCTCCACTCATTGCCGCCATGAAGAAAATACAATCACAAAGTACCTCTAGTCCCAATGCCATTGCTCAAGTAGCAGCAACCGCCGCACTGACTACCAACCAAGACTGCGTTAAAGAAATGCTTGCCGTCTTTAAACGACGCCATCAACTCATTTATGAAGGCTTGTCTTGTATCAATGGCGTTCAAGTATTGCCCAGCGATGGAACCTTTTATAGTTTTCCCAATGTAGCCGCTATTATTGCACAACACCCACATATCAGCGATGATATTGAGTTTGCAGAACATTTATTGAATGAGGCAGGTTTAGCGGTAGTTCCAGGCACGGCTTTTGGCAGCGCAGGATGCCTACGCTTTTCTTTTGCCATTGCCGATGAAGTACTTCTTGATGCATTAAACCGACTTCAAACTTTATTAAAAGCGGGTTAACGGATTTTCCCCCAGTAAAGCGTCAAAAGGATGACTTCGCATTCAAGTGCTGTTTAAATAGCCTACAAATAGGCGATAGACCCTTTTTTAGCTTAAATAAAATTATGAACTATATTGGACCACTTTCTACCTTCTTTATAACAATAGTGAGTATTCTAATTGCTGAACCAATTGCACAAAAAATTGGTTTAGTGGATGAGGCCAATCACCGAAAATGCCATCAAGGCCGCATTGCATTGGTGGGAGGAATAGCTATATTACTCGGCATAAGTTTTGGGCTTTTGCTCACGCACATCCCTTTAAAAGCATTTCGAGCATTATTTGCAGCTAACTTACTTTTATTACTTGCCGGTGTTGCCGATGACATGCATGAAATTTCCCCCTCATTACGCTTAGGAATACAGTTATTTGCTGCCACTTTGGTTACGCTGTGGTCAGGAGTTTATCTCGATAAGCTAGGTGACTTCTTGGGTTTTGGTCCCCTTAGCCTAGGCTATTGGGGTATCCCCATTACTGTTATCGCCATGGTAGGTATGATTAATGCTACTAATATGTCTGACGGTATTGACGGATTAGCCGGAAGCCTTATTAGCATAGAATTTTTCCTCTTTCTCTTGGTGAGCTTGCACTTGAGGCTATGGGCTTATGCCCTCGTCATCCTTATTTTTCTAGCGGCTATCGCTGCTTTTTTAATCTTTAATTTCCCCAGGCGGCATAAAACGTGTCGACAAATTTTCCTAGGAGATGCAGGGAGTACTTTTTTAGGATTTACCATCGCCTGGTTTGCCATTCATCTATCGCAATATGAGCAAAATCGCATTCTTCCCGTCACCTACTTATGGATTTTAGCCCTACCTATTTTTGACACACTCACCGTCATGTTTCGGCGAATACGAAAAGGGCTCTCACCTTTTACCGCCGATAGAGAGCACCTTCATCATATTTTTTTATTAGCAGGTCTTAGTGCCCAACAAACCACCTTAGTGATGAGTGCATTTGCTGGCTTACTAGGCTTTATCGGTATCCTTGCTGACGTGTTGAATCTTCCTGAATGGATAATGTTTTATGCTTTCTTAGTTTGCTTCTTGCTTTACCTAGTAGCTATCAATAAAGCGTGGAAGGTAATGAAGTATATTCGCGCTAGAATAGCCCCTTCCCCCTAACACGATTGAGTTATATACTCAATTAGCTTGGCGGCACTTGATTTTAAACACGGTAGATTCCCGCCGGCCTTAAATAATCCTAAAATCCTCAGTAGAAATCTACTGCGACCGCCTAGGCAGGAAACCCGCCTTGACGGTGACCAACGGGGAAAATATTCTAATTCCGGCCTAACTTAACAATAATGTAGACTTCAACTAACGCGAGCAAGATAAATTGCTTATCATTATGAAAATGTAGACTATTTATAAACAAATCATCTGCTACGCCATGATTTTATTGAAAAAAATTTCTTTTTTCCTTTGCGCTCATGCAGAAAATGTTATACCTTAGGAACCATGCTGGGCAAAGGCCCGTAGATTGTATAACTGTGCTCATGCGAATTTGTCTTAACTTTGCAAAAAGATAGATTGTCAACGGCCTTTAGGTCGCTATGGTATTTTAAATGAGTAATTTAGGTAAGAAAAATGTCTATGCATAAAATTACATTTGCCGAACTAATTGAAAAAGCTGGATTCTTATTCAGAACTCGTGGCTACCATAACACTTCTATTTCAGATATTGCTAAAGCTTGCAATCTAAGCAAAGCTAGCATTTACCATCATATCCCTAGCAAAAAGGCGCTGGCAATAGCCATTATTAAAACTATCAGTGATGAATTTACCCGTGATATTTTTAGCCTTGCCTATGAAGAAGAAAAACCTGAATTAGAGCGTTTAAATAATTTAACAGCAGCCCTAGAAAAATTCCTCGCAAAACAAACAGGGGGATTTCTTCTAGCCAACTTTGCTCTAGAGGTCATGGATGTTATCCCGGAATTCTCTACGCTTATTCGCAAATTCTTCAAAGAGTGGACAGATTCCATTGGACATTTACTGAAAGGAAAGTACGGTGAGAAGGCAGCGAAACGCTTAGGACTTGATACCGTTGGGAATATTCAAGGTGCCATTATGATGGGACGAATATTTAATGAGCCTGAGCAATTAGCTCGCATTTGCAAACTTCAAGCAAACCTGCTTGACGACAGCAAGATGGCTTCCATCGGCTGATCTTCTATTTTAAAGTGAGAAATCTCGAGGGCTAGCCCCTGGGCAAAGGCGATGAGGTTTTCATACCCAAGGGGGCACAGGTACCCAAGGGGCACAGGCAAGGGAAAAATGCAATTTTCCCCGATGGTCACCGTCAACGCAGGTTTCCCGCGTAAGCGAAATCAACTCAGGGAACACTCGGGAACGAACAGCCGCAGTAGATTTCAACTGCGGAATTTAGGTTAAAAAACTATCATTATCAATAAGTTAAATTAACTTGCAGAATTTAGATATAAGGATAATACTCAGTGTACTTTTAACCTAAAATCCTCAGTCAATCGCGACTTTTTAGCGTAACGGGTTGGTTTAGATAGGAAAAAGAAAAGAGAAATAAGCAATGACTGCGACAGACATCCTGTCGCAAGGCTCTTGTGCTTATCAGTCCCAGCTCGGACATCCTGTCCTCGCGCTCACCAGACTGCGATGTGCCACTGGCACATCGTTCTGGTTCACCCTCATTGGTGATGGAGTGCTTTTTCTTTTTTCTAGATGAATCAAAACGTTACTGCTAAAATCGTGATTTGACTGCGGATTTTAGGTGTAAGTTCACACGACTGTCAGAAAATTAAAAACCTATTCTAAGACTATGGAACAACTAAATCTCGTACAAAAAATTGTCACTTGGGCGCTTCCCGTTATTTTTGCCATCACTGTTCATGAGGTCGCCCACGGTTTTATCGCCTTTAAGCTTGGTGATCCCACGGCTAAAATGCTGGGCCGCTTAACCTTAAATCCTCTTAAACATATAGATCTCATGGGTACATTGATTGTCCCGGGTTTACTCTTACTAGTGGGAGGCTTTATTTTTGGGTGGGCAAAACCTGTGCCCATTACCTGGAGTAATCTAAAAAAGCCAGACAGAGATATGGCTCTGGTTGCCTTAGCAGGCCCTGCTGCTAACTTATGCATGGCTATCATCTGGGCTATCTTACTTAAGCTAAGCCTCTTTTTGGACCAAAATCACGCCATTTCCATGCTCAGTATTCCACTTACTTATATGGGACAAGCGGGCATTCTCATAAATTCAATTCTCATGATTTTGAATTTATTACCTATCCCGCCCCTAGATGGGGCTCATGTTATTCAGCCTTTTTTATCCAAAAAGCTTCAGTATCTTATGTATAAAATTGAACCTTATGGTTTTTTCATTCTGTTAGCTCTTATTCTATTGGGTATTCTAGGAAAAATAATGAACCCGCTTTTACAACTAAGCTACTCTGCCATCACTGGTATTGTAGGCTTATAAAAGCCTCAGGCTCCGTTAACAATTTATTTTCAGGCTAACGTTCCAACAACTCAGCCATTCGCTCCCGAGATTTCTCACTTCAACCTAAAATCGGCAGTAAATCGCGTCTTTTTGGTGTAACAGATTGATTTAGATAAGGAAACTAAAAAGGGAAATAAGCAATGACTGCCACAGACATCCTGTCGCAAGGCTCTTGTTCTTATCAGTCCCAGCTCGGACATCCTGTCCTCGCGCTCACCAGACTGCGATGTGCCACTGGCACATCGTTCTGGTTCACCCTTATTGGTGATGGAGACTTTTTTTGTTTTCTTAGATGAATCAAAATGTTATCGCCAAAAACATGATTTAGCCTAAATTCCGCCGTTGAAATCTACTGCGGCCGCCTAACTCACCGAATCTAAAGGATTTTTTTTCAGCGACTTAGTCAGTCTCGCGACGATTTCAACGGCGGAATTTAGGCTTAACTGCTGACTTTAGGTTCAATAGCGCGGAAGAAAATATCAACAGCCCCTAGTTTTTTTTCCACTGCTACGCCAGCTGGTCTCTCCTGCTTTGTCCTCTAGCAAAATACCCTGCTCTGCTAATTGATCTCGAATTTCATCTGAGCGAGCCCAATCCTTGTTCGCACGTGCGAGGTTTCGCTCTACGATAAGCATCTCAATATCTGCCACATCCATGGATAAATCAGCACGCAAAAAATCTTCAGCGGGACGCTCTAATAAGCCTAATATTCTCCCTAATTTACGTAGTAAAGCAGAAAATTGCAATATTAATACTTTATTCTCACTTTCCTTGGCAATGTTGACTTCTTTGGCGACTTCAAACATCACCGCCAATGCTTCAGGAGTATTAAAGTCATCATCCATGGCTTGATGGAAACGCTGAATAATTTCAGCGAATTCCTCACTCTCAACAAGCTCAGTCTCGGGCACATTTCGCAAGGCAAGATAAAAACGGCTCAAGCCTTCTTTAGCTAAGTCCAGGGAGTCTACAGAATAATTTAATTGGCTACGGTAATGGCTAGAAAGCAAGAAAAATCGTAAAACCTCTGCATCATGCTCTTCTAAGACTTCACGGATAGTAAAAAAATTCCCCAAGGATTTTGACATCTTCTCTTTGTTAATTTGCAAAAATCCAGCATGCATCCAAACATTAACAAATTTCTTACCTGTCGCACCTTCGGTTTGTGCAATTTCATTTTCATGGTGAGGAAAGGTTAAGTCAGCACCACCAGCATGGATATCAATGTGTTCCCCTAAGCAGTACGTTGACATAGCTGAACACTCAATATGCCAACCAGGCCGCCCTTCTCCCCAAGGAGAATCCCAGCTAGGCTCTCCAGGTTTTGCCTGCTTCCATAAAACAAAATCTAAGGGGTCAAGCTTTGCATCACTTACCTCTACACGTGCACCCGCTCTGAGCTTTTCTAAGTTTTTCTTGCCTAATTGCCCATAGGATTCAAAACGGCTCACATCATAAAAAACATCACCATTTTTGCCCACATAGGCATAACCACGCTTAAGCAGCTGTTGAATCATACTAATGATTTCACCAATATGACTTGTTGCCCTTGGCGCTACGTCAGCAGGCAAAATATTTAAGGCTTTTATATCTTCTTGTTCTGCGGTAATAAAGCGCGCGGCTAGCTCAGAAAAAGCTTCTTGATTTTCATTAGCACGCTGAATGATTTTATCGTCAATATCAGTGATATTGCGCACATAAGTCACCTTGAAACCTCGGTAAATCAAATAGCGTCGAATAGCGTCAAAAGCTACCATAGTCCGAGCATGACCAATATGGCTATAATCATAGACCGTATTTCCACACACATACATGCGAATCTCACCAGGATTAATTGGCTGAAGTGGTTCTTTTTCCTGGGTAAGTGTGTTGTAAATAGTTATCATAACGCTACATCCCCTAATAACTGTAAAGCATGAGTAAAGCGCTTTAAAAGCATCTCTTTGCCAAGCAAGGAAAATAATATTGACATCTCAGGCCCATGTAATTGTCCTGTACTTACCAGTCGTAGCGGTTGGAATAGGGCTTTGCCTTTAACTTGACAGTTTTCTTTACAATGTTTAGCAATCAATTGAAAATCATTACCATAAGAAGCTAATGCGTCTAAGGCAGATTGGAAAAAACGAGCTCCTGCGGCTTTAAGAGGCTCCATATGCTCTTCCAACGGTATATTTGTCTCTTTAAAAAGCAGCACTGCCCAAAATTTAGCTTCTTCTGGAAAAGTAATATTGGCAATAGCCATCTCAGCAAATAACGTCTGCTTTTCTTTAGGCACCACGAAAGCAACTTCTTCGCCCACCCAAGCCCAAAACTCGTCCACGGACAATGCTTGCACTGCTTCTTTTTGCCAATGCTTCAGCTGTACAATATCAAATTTAGCAGGGGCTTTACTTAACGATGAAAGCTTAAAAGATTCAGCTAAAGCATCCCAAGACATTAAATGAGTTTCTGAATAATAGTGCCCAAGCCTTGCTAAATAATTAAGCACAGCCAATGGTAAATAACCTTCTTTGCGAAGCTCCTGAGCGGAATAGCTGCCATGACGCTTGGACAAAGGTGTTCCATCTTGCCCCACTATCATGGAGATGTGGGCATAGGTTGGAATAGGGAGATTTAATGCCTTTAAGATAAGTATTTGCCGAGGCGTATTGGTTAGATGATCCTCCCCTCTCAAGACATAATTAACACCCATTAAAGCATCGTCGATAGCATTACAAAACATAAAGGGCGCTGTACCATCAGCTCGCCGAATAATTAAATCGCCTAAATCACTCGTATTAAAAGACTGCTCACCACGAACAATATCCTGAAAAGTAACTTTCTCATCCCCAGGCATGCGAAAACGCAAGGTGGGTTTTAAACCCTCGGCCAATTTCCTTTCCACCTCTTCTGGCAAAAGCCCACGACAAGTACCAGCATAACGAGGCGCCTGCCCTGCTGCTCGTTGAACTTTACGGCGCAAAGCGAGCTGATCTTCACTACAAAAACAAGGATATACTAGATTTTTTTTCTCAAGTTCTATGTAATAATCATCATAAATGGACTGACGCTGTGACTGAAAATAAGGCCCAAAATCTCCCCCAATACCTGGGCCTTCTTGCCAGAACAGCTGCATCCATTGGAGATCCTCCTGCAAAGCTTCAACAAAAATTTGTTTAGAACGCTCGGGGTCTGTATCTTCCATACGCAAAATAAAACTGCCCTTGGCATGAGCAGCGCACAGTGCGCTAAAAAGGGCGGTACGCATATTGCCTAAGTGGATATAGCCTGTTGGGCTCGGACAAAAACGAGATTTTACCGTGAGATGTGTCATAATAATCAAAATGTGCTTTACAGCCATACATTTTTGTATTATCTCTAAATTATGAGTGAATTGAAATAGGTGGCGACACTATTTTGGACAAATATGCCTTTAATAAATTTCTTGAGCAAAGTATAGCCTTGCTTAAAGCAGGGCAACCTGAAAAAGCCTATCAATTACTCACCCCCCTCTTCAAAAGTCACTCCAATAACGCCAGGCTGTTAACCTTGGCAGGCAAATGTCAGCACCTTTTGAGAAATGATGAAATGGCATTAGCGCTAGCTCAAAAAGCGTTGGCAGCTCCTGAAGATAAGGCCAGTCGAGCTGAATTAGGGATGTTATTTTCCCACTTATCAGCATTTAAACAAGCTTTAGCTATCTATGATACCTGGCTAGAGAAAGAGCCCGAAAACTCAAGCATCCGTACGGCTCGAGCCTTTATTTATTTAGCACAAGGACATCTTCTTGAAGGATTTAAAGAGTATGAGCATCGACTTAAGCTGGACATTATTCCCAAGCATCGACATCGACAGCCACGCTGGCAAGGAGAGCATCTTAGCAAGCAAACACTACTCATACATGCGGAACAAGGCTTTGGGGATAATCTCCAATTTGTACGCTATCTTCCAATGGTGAAGCAGCGCTGCCAAAAGCTCATTCTTGAATGTCCCCGTGTATTAATCAAGTTATTAAGCAGTGTAAAAGGCGTCGATAGATGCGTTATGGTAGAAGAAAACTACCAAGCGCATGACCTACAAATTTCTCTCATGAGCTTACCTTACATCTTTGAGACAAGCCTGGAAACCATTCCCTGTGAAATCCCTTATATCTATCCAAGCCTAACATCAAAAAAGTATTTACCCGATAGCACCAAACTAAAAGTCGGTATTGCCTGGGCAGGTTCTGAGAAACACACTAATGACAAAAATCGCTCCTGCCCCTTGCTACAATTTGATAAATTATTAAACATCTCCAACATTGAATTTTACAGCCTTCAAGTAGGAAAACCTGCTTGGGAACAAGCACGGCTCCCAAATCCTAAACGGCTAAAGAGCTTAACCTCTCATATTACAGATTTCAGTGATACAGCAGCGATTATGCAAGAAGTAGACTTAATCATTTCCGTTGACACGTCTATCATTCATCTTGCTGGTGCTTTGGGTAAAAAAGCATGGCTATTACTGCCCTATAATGCTGAATGGCGCTGGCTTATAGAACGCAGCGATAGCCCTTGGTATCCATCTTTAACTTTATTTCGCCAACCCAAGCCTGGAGATTGGGAATCAATTTTTGAAACTCTTACGGAAAAACTAACCGCTCCTGCCTAAATAGGGTATAATCTCACCACCTTTTTATCTAAATAGTTGATGTAATATGTTAGTACTTCACACCAATCATGGCCCTATTAAAATCGCCCTAGATTTTGATAAAGCTCCTAAAACTGCAAAAAACTTCATGCGCTATGCTAAAGAAGGTTTTTTCGACGGCACACTATTTCATCGTGTCATTGGAAATTTTATGATACAAGGCGGTGGCTTTACTGCTGGAATGGAGCATAAAAATGCTCACGACCCCATCGAGAATGAAGCCGATAATGAGTTAAGCAATAAGCGTGGTACGCTTGCCATGGCTCGCACCTCGGACCCCCATTCTGCTTCCTCCCAGTTTTTTATCAATGTTGTGGATAATCCTTTCTTGGATTTTCAACGCAAAACAGTGGATGGCTGGGGTTACTGTGTTTTTGGTGAAGTGATTGAAGGCATGGAAACTGTAGATGCCATCAAAGGAGTAGAAACTACTAGCCGTCACGGACACCAAGATGTGCCAGCGAAAGACGTTATCATTGAACGAGTAGAACTTGTAGAGTAGTCTATGGCTACGCTATTCATATCAGACTTGCACTTAGATAAGGCGCCATCTCATCATGGCGTCTCTCGTCTCTTTTTTCAATTTTTAACTGAAGTTGCACCTAAAGCAGATGCCCTCTATATCCTGGGAGATTTATTTGAAGTCTGGATTGGTGATGACACTCAAGATATTTATCACCACAAAGTCATCAATGCGCTGAAAGCTTTAACAGAAAAAGGCTTGCCCATTTATATCATGCATGGCAATCGTGATTTTTTAATCGGTTCTCGCTTTTGTGAGCAAACAAGTTGCCAACTTTTAAAAGACCCCAGTTCTGTCAGCCTTTATGGCAAGAAAATTTTATTAATGCATGGGGACTCACTTTGCACTAAAGATAGTAAATACCAAGCTTTCCGTAAAAAAGTTCGCTCTCCCCGCTTTGCTCATTACTTTCTTATGATACCCTTCTGGATTCGCCGATTATTAGCCAATAGGATGCGGAAACGCAGTCAGCAATACTCACAAGCAAAACCTTCCGTGCTTATGGATGTCCATAAACCCAGTGTTGATGAAGCAATGTTGCACTTTCAGGTGGATACCCTTATTCATGGACACATTCACCACAAACAAGAACATCATTTCAACTTGCAAGATAAGCCCTCGCATCGTTATGTTTTAAATGATTGGCATCATGAGCGAGGCAATGTATTGATCTATACAGCGAAGCATAAAGTAATACTGGAGGATTTTTACTCATTAAATACTATAAAGGAACACCTGAATGAAATCTAAAGTTATCATCAGGTGCATTAATTAAAAGCCCTTCTTGCGCTATCAAAAATTCGATACGTCCATCGATAGCCCCTTGGGCATACTCTCTAGCCAAAGAAATATAGTCTTCGAAATGTCTGGCTTCAGATTTTAATAAAGAAAGGTAAAACTTTTTCAAAACAGGGTCTAAATGTGGGGCAAGTTTTGCAAAGCGCTCACAAGAACGAGCTTCAATAATACCCCCTAAAATCAACAAATCCACCAGTCTATCGGGTTCATTTTTTCTGATGTGTCGCCGTAGACTCTCTGCATAACAACCCGCTTTTAAATGTACATAGTTAATGTGGCGAGCCTCCATGATTTCTAGTACTTTTTCAAAATGCAAAAGCTCTTCCCGTGCCAGCTGCGACATTTTTTTTAACAAGGCTGACTTATCAACATATCGAAACATTAGGTTTAGTGCAGTTCCGGCTGCCTTCTTTTCACAATTGGCATGGTCAATCAACAGTAGACTTTGTTCTTCTAAGGCTTTCTCTACCCAACATTCAGGCGTCTCACAAGATAAAAAATCCAACAAAGGAGAAAGTTCAATCTCACTCAGCATTTCCCTGCTCCATGTTGTATTGACTCCAAAAAAAGTGAATCAGCGCTATAGCCACTAAAGCACACAAAAGCCAAGCTAATGGACGCTGCGTTTCACTATAAAAATAGCTTGTCAAAATGCTTACTCCACCAGAAATAGAAAAACGCAAGAAGCCTGCTAAGGCTGATGCCATACCTGCTATTTCAGCAAAAGGCGCCATCGCTAACGCTAAGGTGCTTGGCATCACAATGGCAAGCCCTAAAGTGACTAACATCATTGCAGGCAATAGCGACCACAGCGATAGAGAAAATAAAAAGCCAAAAACTAACATACCTAAACTACCAATACTTGACAAAACCAAGCCCCATTTAACTAAATTCAATAAAGGTACTTTCAATGTTAAGCGAGAAACAATAAAAGCACCTAACATAAAAGCAAAAGCATTCACTGCAAAAGCATAACCAAACTCATGAGAATTCAAGCCTATTTTTTCCATAATAAGAAAAGGTGATGCGGTAACAAAACCTGCGAGGCACGAAAACTCCACGGCATTAATAATCACATAACAGCGATACTGTCGATGAGAAAATAACGTTGCAAAACTTCTCCACAGTTTAGAAAATCGCAGGGCATCAACATCTAGGTCTTTATGCGTTTCCGGCAACAGAAAGAAAGCCGCAAGCAAAACGATAAAAGCAAGTAACATCAATAAAATAAAAGCTGCTTTCCAGCTAAACCACAGCGCCAAATAGCCTCCAATGACCGGAGCAAACACCGGAGAAAATCCCACCACCATCATAATAATGCTCAATGCTTTTGCTGCTTGGCGTGAAGGAAATAAGTCTCGAACAATAGCAACGGCTGCAACACTGGGCCCACAAGCTCCCAATGCTTGAACACAACGCACTACAATTAAAAAATGTATATTAATTGCAAGAATACACAACAAACAGGCTATTAAATAAATACCCAGCATCCATAGAAAAAGAGGACGACGACCAAAACGCTCTAGAAGCGGCCCAACAAAAAGTTGTCCTATGCCAAATCCTACTAAATTGTAACTCATGGTCTGCTGAATTAACGCTTTTGTTGTATGAAAAGAAAGGATCATACTTGGCATGGAAGGCAAATATAAATCCACTGACAAGGCGCCTAAAGCAGAACCTAAAGCCAGTAGAAGGATTAACAGAGGAATGGATATTCTTTTCACAAGATCAATTATGGCATTGAAGCAAAGGAATTTTTCTTAAACAGCACTTCAAAAACATGGAGAGCTATTTCTTTATTTTCCGATGCAATATTACAAGCGCCTGAAACAACCTTACCTAAGTGTATACGGTTATGATAAATACCACGGCATAAATTAATGTCGTGCCCTCTCTCATGCCCCCCTACAACAGGCAATAACCCATATTGATGGGTAGAGGAAAAACTAGATCGAGAAAAAGGGTGAGAATAGCGCTGCATGTAATAAAATGGCTTCCAAAATAAAGCTATCTTTGCCGTTAGAATTCGATAGTCAGGAAGAACTTCAGCAGTTCCAGCATAAGAAATTAAGCACCCCGTTGCTGTTTGTTGGCCTGGCTGAATATCGGCACCATAAACCACTTGACAAAAATGAAGCGGCGCCCCAAAAGCATACCCTGCGATAAAAGCCTGTTTTGGCACCTTTTTCTTTTCAGCTTTTCGCCAGCTTAGCTGTAGCAACTTTTTTGCTTGAGAAAAATCTGTCTGATATTTTTTTAACCAAGCCTCTTGCTGCTTTACTTGCAGCAACTGTTGCTGAAGCCGAAGCTGATTCTGCTGCAATTTCAATAATGCTTGTTGATATTCTAAACTTACGTTAGTGCTTGACTGAGTTTGAGATACAGGCTGTGCCCCTATCGCTGGAATAATTAACAGTAGAAGAAAAAAGGTAAAATAATTCATTAAGTTAGACATATACTGAACACACTTTGCTATGATTAAAATAAGAGCCCTAAACGCTTTAATAAGCTAGCACGTGAATTAAAGGAACAGAAAATGGACAAGGTTGCTACGTTAACGTATTTACGAGGTTTTGGCAATGAATTTTACTCTGAAGCGAAGCCCAATACGTTGCCGATTAGAGGTAACTCCCCGCAACAGGTTGCGCATAATTTGTACGCAGAGCAGCTTAGCGGCAGTGCTTTTGTTGCAAACCGTCATCGCAATTTACGCACCTGGCTATATCGCATACACCCCAGCGTTTGCACCACTGAATTTAAACCCAAAACTCACCCTTATTTAGCCCACTACCCCACAGAACGATCTCAAACACCCCCAACACCCATGCGCTGGGATCCCATGCCAGCTTGGAAACACGAGGCTAATTTCATTGAGGGCATGGCTACTTTTGCTGTCAATCCACATGCAGCTATTCACCTTTACAACTGCAATCAATCCATGAATAAAGTGTTCTTTTATAACTCAGATGGTGAGTTTTTAATTATCCCACAAACGGGCAAGCTATTCTTTGAAACTGAAATGGGCAAACTGGAAGTAGAGCCTGAAGAAATTCTAGTGATTCCTAGAGGAATAAAATTCAGCGTCACCTTAAAAAATCAACAAGCACGTGGATATATTTGTGAAAATTATCACAGCCCATTTCAATTGCCTGAATTAGGTGTTATTGGCGCTAATGGCTTAGCTCATCCTAAAGATTTTCTCTATCCACGTGCTCACTATGAAGAGAAGCTCGGCAATTATCGCTTGCTCAGTAAATTCAATGGACAGTTATGGGAAGCCTCACTGGCGCGCTCTCCTTTAGATGTTGTTGCCTGGCAAGGCAATTATGCACCCTACAAATATGCACTCAATCGCTTCAATGCGATTAATACGGTCACTTATGACCATCCAGATCCAAGTATTTTTACACTATTGACCTCACCCTCTGCCGATGCTGACATGCCTAATACAGATGTTGTTATCTTTCCACCTCGTTGGCAAGTAGCAGATAATACCTTCCGCCCACCTTATTTCCATCGCAATATTATGAGTGAATATATGGGGCTGATTCGAGGAAAATATGAAGGGAAATCAGGACAATTTAGAGCAGGTGGCAGCTGTTTACATAACTGCATGACAGCACATGGGCCTGATAACTCAACTTATCAACAAGCCCTTAATGCTCATTTAACACCCGAGTATCTCAATCAAGGTTTAGCTTTCATGCTAGAAAGTTCCAAACTCTGGCAATTAACCAGCTGGGCACTCAATGCCCCATTCCGCCAACAGGATTACTTAGCCTGCTGGGATGGTTTTAAGACTGGAAATACCACAAACTGATAAAGACCAAATGCCAAAACTGCCGCTATTAAAATAATGGCAGCCAAGGTTAATTGAGATGGTTTTGATACATGAGTAACCAATGCCCCCATTATAGCTCCCCCAATGAGTTGCATAAAACCATACAACGAGCCTGCATAGCCGGCAATATCACCAAAAGGCGTAAAAGCCGTAGAAAACGCATTAGACCAAATAAGCGTTGTGGCAAAATAAAAAATAAAAATGGGCACCATAAGCCCCACAACGCTCAGCCCCCAAAAGAAATGGGTTAATAACAGTAAGCATGCGGAACAAGCAGCCAAGCCCCAGCCTAAACGCATAAGCGAAGGCATACCTAAACGCTTAACATAAACGCCATTACAGAAAGCCGCTAGCCCATAAGCCACAGCTCCCATAAATGCCATGATCCACCCAAATCTCACCGCGGATACATTTAATTCATGCATTAATAAAGCAGGTGCCACCACCACCCAAGCAAAGACAGCGCCATAGGTCAGAAAAGTACAACAGGTAATTCCCATGAACAAGCGACTCTTTAATAATCGCCCATAGGTTTGCAAAACTACTGATAATTTAAGCGATGCTTTTGGGCTTGATACCCTCTCTTCTTGATAGGCAAACTTTAAAACCATTAGGCACATAAGCCCATAGAGAAGCATAAATAAAAAGCTACAACGCCAACTAATCGATTCAAAATATCCACCTAAAGCCGGTGCTGCTGAAAGCGCAACTATCATGAAAATTGAAATGAAGGAACTATATTTAGCCAACATTTCACCTGACATGCTGTCCCTGAAAACAGCTCGCCATAGTGCAGCCAAAGCCCCAGCGCCCAAACCTTGGATCAAGCGAGCGAGAATCAACTGACTCATATGCGTAGCACTCATTGCCATGATACTACCCACAGCCATGATAATAAGCCCCATAAGCATAGGTTTTTTGCGCCCTACGCGTTCAGATACAGGGCCAGCGATTAATTGGCTGATAGAGACACCCACCAAGAAAATAAAAACACTGCTTTGTGCAAGCTCTAAGTTAGCACCAACTAGCTGATGGGCAATCGTAATCAATGAAGGCGTATAAATATCAGACGCTATTTGCGTACTACAAGCCAACAGCAAAATAATCACTAAAAAGCCAAGGCCTTTGTTCATATAAATACCATGAAAAGTTTTATCTCAAATTTCAGCACACTCTACCACTTATTGACCAATCAGTCAACAAATGGTAGAGTACACGATAATATGTCAACATATATTAAACTTTAACCAAATGAAAACAAAAGAAAAAATTCTAAAAGCGGCACGTCAGTCTTTTGTGCAGTCTGGCTTTTCAGGCTCATCCATGGGAAGTATTGCCAAAACGGCAGATGTCAATCATAGCCTTTTATTTCACCATTTTGGTAATAAATTAAGCCTTTGGCAGGCTGTCAAAGCCACTATTGTACAAGAGGCCAACCGTAAACAATGTACCCTTCCGAGTACTGATCTACCTTTTCAAGCATTTATTAAACAGTTGGCTTATAATTTACTTAGTTTTTACCGTGATAATACAGAGATGTTAAAAATAATTAGCTGGCAACGTTTAGAAATGCCAGAGAGTATGCGGCAAGCTTCACCCTTCTCTGATGAAGCAAATCGTTGGATGAAAGCTTTTCAAGCTTACCAAGACAAACAGGAGCTATCTCCTCACATGCCTATAAATTATGCTGTTAGCCATTTTTTAGGACAAATAAGTCATATCGGCATAGATGGCGCCCCACTTTTAAAAACAAAAAAAGAAAAAGCCGCTTATACTGAATTCTGCATTGAGCAAATATATAAGACTCTCAAGTATAGCTAAGGCGTGTCATCCATTGCTTTTTCACCACGAACGTTGTGGGTTGAACCTAAATTCCGCAGTTGAAATCGTCGCGAGGCTGACTAAGCCGCTGAAAAAAATCCTTTAGATTCGGTGAGTTAGGCGGCCGCAGTAGATTTCAACTGCGGAATTTAGGTTGAATCAGCATCCAAGCCAAATACTTCCTTTAAGTAGGCTAAATAGGAAGGATCACGACACATGGTCTTACCCGGTTCGTCGCTCACTTTTGCCACAGGCTGGCCATTACATTCCACCATCTTGATAACAATCTGCAATGGCTCCACACCACAGTCATTAGTCAAGTTGGTCCCAATACCAAAGGCAATATTCACTTTTTCTTTAAAGTGATGAAAAATTTCTATGGCTTTTGGAAACGTTAAGGCATCACTAAAAACCAAGGTTTTCGTCCGTGGGTCTACGCGCATGGTTTGATAATGCTCAAGAAGTTTATTTCCCCAACGAATGGGATCGCCAGAATCATGGCGCGCACCATCAAACAGCTTACAAAAGTATAAATCAAAATCATTCAGGAAAGCATCTATCCCATAAACATCAGACAAAGCAATACCCAGTTCGCCACGATATTCTTGCGCCCATTTCTCGAAGGCAAAGCGTTGACTATAAATAAGCCGTGGTCCCAATGACTGACAGGCTTGTAAGTACTCATGGGCCATGGTTCCCATCGCTTTGATGTTTAATTGTTTGGCAGATAACACATTACTGGTACCCGCAAAATGCGTTGGCAACTTATCCCGCAACAATTCATCCACCTGAAACTGCCAAGCCTTGGAAAAACGCCGTCGCGTACCGTAATCTGCAAATTTAAAGCGCGAATCTTGAACACTGGCTTCCACTAACTGTAATTTTTCGGCAAGAATAGTCTTTGCCGGTGATAAATCAAAATTTGGGTATTTATTACGCGTGTAAACTTCGCTAATAATAGCAAGTACAGGCACTTCGAATAAAATAGTATGTAACCAAGGGCCTTTGATAATGATATCAAAATTATCTTCTGCCACGACCTCTATATAATCAGGATTCAAGCGAAATATACGCAAGAATTGAATAAAGTCCGCCTTAAAAAAGCTAAAATTACTCAGATAGTCAAGCTCTTCTTCTGAAAATACAAGCTCACAATAACCCTGAATCTCTTGCCGAATTTCTTCAGCATAAGGTCGCAAATCCCTATTGGCATTACGACATTTAAAACGATACTCCACCATGCTACCAGGAAACTGGTGCAACACGGCTTGCATCATGGAAAATTTATAAAGATCTGTATCCAGCAAAGACGTTATAACCATCAGTCCCTCCTAGGGTGATAATTGAGACAAATCAGCGACAATCTCAATACCTTGGCTTTTCATTTCATTAATGGCAGCATCGGTCGTTTCAGGAGAGATTCCGACACAAGCACTCAAATTAACCAGCACGTCAAAGCTTGCTCGCCTTAACTGCAGTGCTGTTGCTTTAACACAGTGGTCCGTTACTAAGCCGCCTACCAAGACTAATTCAACATGGCGAAACTTTAAAAATTCAATAACACCCGTGCTTAGCTTTTCAGCAAAATCATGGTAGCAAGCGCCATAAGGATGCATGTCTAATTCGATGCCTTTCCAGACAAAAAAATCATAGTGCGTCACAGCAGGCATCCCCGGAATCAGGTCAAAGCCTGATGTCCCTACGATAGCATGAGGCACCCAGCGCACATCCATATTTTCCCCATCAACCGGGGAAAGTTGTGGATGAGACTCATCGGCTATCCATTTGGCTTTTAGAGAGTGGGCGTCTTTAGAGCCCACACGATATTGAGCTAACTCGGCCTGTGCATTTAAAGGCTGTGCTAATTGATCGGCTCCCTCAACAGGCAATTCCTGTGGGCAAAGTGGCGTAAATGTTCTCTGTACATCAACATCAAAAGCAGCAATAGCGGACTTGTGAGGCAACTCTATCATGTTTAATATCCCAAGCAACTTGAGCTAATGAAAAGCTTACAGCGTCTCTTTAATAGAAAGCCCCATACGGCGGGCTACGGCTTGGTAAGTTTCAACCACGTCACCTAAGTCACTCCGAAAACGGTCTTTATCTAACTTTTCGCGGGTTTCACTGTCCCAAAGACGACAACCGTCTGGTGTAAACTCATCACCAAGATATAGCTTACCGCCAGAGCGACCAAACTCTAATTTGTAATCCACAAGCAACATACCATGTTTGGCAAATAACGGCGTTAAAATTTCATTAACCTGCAAGGTTAATGCTTTCATTTTATCAATGTCCGCCTGCGTACCCCAGCCAAAGGCTAAGATATGGTGATCATTAATCATCGGATCACCCAAGTCATCATCTTTATAGAAGAATTCAAACAAAGGCATGTCCAGCGTCATGCCCTCTTCAAGCCCTAAACGTCGACAAATACTACCAGCAGCAATATTACGTACCACACATTCTACAGGAAGCATATCCAAGTGCTTTACTAAGGATTCATTAGCAGATAACAGACGTTCATGATGTGTTGGTACGCCACCTGCTTCTAGCTTTTCCATGATGAAGGCATTGAATTGATTATTTACCAACCCTTTTCGAGATAAGGTGGCAGTTTTTTCACTGTTAAAAGCAGAAATATCATCTCTGAAATTCAAAATAAGGTAACGTTCATCATCTGTTTTATAAACAGACTTAGCTTTACCGGCATAAAGTTCATCACGTTTTTCTATCATAGTCTATTTCTCAAAGTTTGAAGCACTATAGTGGCTTGGTTGAACGGTAGGTTTAGAAGGCAACTGTAGCTCAATATCCTTTAATATGTCTGTGGCAACACTTGAAGAAACGTCCTTATTAAATTCATCTCTAACGGCTACGCGAGTTTTATTATGTGAAGAAGTTAATAAAACACGATATAGCGGCGGCTCCTCTGTGACAGGGCGTTTTTGCTCTGCAGGCGTTAGAACAAAATAAGAGTGTACATAAGTATCTTCTCGCACCACTTCATAATGGGCAGTCCGTAAAGCGCGCCCCACTGAGACCCAAGCTTTTTTATAAGGCTCATTAATTAAAAGCACAGGGAATTTATTAGCAGATTGCGTTAACTGGTAACGCGGGCCTTGTGGCTGTTCCGGCAACCCATAATCAATACCCGCCTTACGCGCGGCCAGACTACCTGGCGGCAGTTCAGAAATGGGCGAATTAGAATACTTATTATGCACCTCAGGGAGCGCGTAACGCTGCTGTCCTGCCGTTAAAGTAACCCCTTTAGGTATTTTTAATGCAGGCTCTGTCTTAGCCTGCAAATAGTCGTCTTGTCGTTTATGAATACCAAAAAGGCCACAAGCAGTCAGTGAAAAACCC
This sequence comes from Gammaproteobacteria bacterium, assembly GCA_965230455.1. Lineage (GTDB taxonomy): Bacteria > Pseudomonadota > Gammaproteobacteria > CBDDKY01 > CBDDKY01 > CBDDKY01. The sequence goes on along the minus strand of CBDDKY010000002.1, from coordinate 500,146 downwards.
AAAAGAAGTAGACTAATTAGCTGCAAACCTCTAACGAACATTTTCTAATGCCTCTTCTACAGACTGGTGAAAAGCCGCTGATAAGGGAGTCAGCGGCAAGCGAATGCCCTCTGGAATCAAGCCTAATCGCAAAGCGGCCCATTTAACAGGAATAGGGTTAGCTTCTAAAAATAACACATCAATTAAAGGTGCCAAACGCCGATGCAAGGAAGACGCTACGGCCTCATCTCCATCGAGAGCGGCTTTACAAAGCTTGCTCATCACGTCGGGAAATAAATTAGCCACCACAGAGATACAACCGTTGCCTCCAGCCAAAATAATATCCTTGTTCAACGCATCTTCTCCGCTCAATACATCCAGCTTGTCTCCACAAGCCGTCAGAATATCCCGTGTGCGTCCTAAATCCCCTGTGCACTCTTTGATAGCCACAATATTAGGCACGTCAGCAAGACGTACCACCGTCTCTAATTGAATATCTGAAGCCGTTCTTCCTGGCACATTATACAAAATCAACGGGAGGGGAACTTCCTTAGCAATATAAGAAAAATGCTGGTATAGCCCTTCTTGTGTCGGCTTTACATAAGGGGGAGCCATAATTAAACAGGCATCAGCGCCCAAAGACATCACCTCTTGCGCCAGAGAACAAGTAGCTTGCGTCCCACTTTTACTGGCGCCAACCACCACGGGAATCCTGCCTGCAACCTTTTCTATCGTGCAACGAACAAGCTTCCTCCATTCATCAGCGGTAAGCATTGCAGCCTCCCCAGAGCTACCGGCCACGACAATACCATCAGTCCCTTTTTCAAGGTGAAAATCCAACAACTTGTCATAACAAGACCAATCCACATCGCCAGCAGACGTCATGGGTGTTACAATAGCGACTAAAGAACCGTGGAACATTGAGAAGCTCCTCAAAGATAGGATAAAAGCCTTTACCCGGCATCTATTTTTATGAAGGCTATATTACTCAGCAATCCAAGCAAATTCAACTAAAAATGCTAACCTTATGCATATCGGCCCTTACCAACTGAAAAACAATGTTATTTTAGCCCCCATGGCCGGCGTGACTGATTTACCCTTTAGAAGCCTTTGCCATCGATTAGGCGCTGGCATGGTGGTCTCCGAAATGGTGAGTGCCAACCCACAACTACGCCATACGCTCAAAACTCAACGCCGTAGGGTTCATTTAGAAGAAGCCGGCCTTCGAGCCATTCAAATTGCAGGCGGCGATGCCGCTATGCTGGCAGATGCGGCAAAATTTAATGCTGATTTAGGCGCACAACTCATTGATATTAATATGGGTTGTCCGGCTAAAACCGTTTGTAACAAAGCCGCTGGCTCTGCGCTGCTTAAGGATGAAAAACTGGTGGCAGACATTCTCACCTCGGTGGTTAATGCCGTTAATATCCCCGTCACCTTAAAAATACGCACAGGCTGGGACCCACAAAACAAAAATGGGCTACGTATTGCTAAAATCGCAGAAAACGAAGGCATTCAAGCTTTAGCGGTACATGGGCGAACGCGCGCTTGTCGCTATCAAGGTGTAGCTGAATACGACACCACTGCGAGCATTAAGGCGCATATAAATATTCCCATTATTGCCAATGGCGACATTACCAGCCCCAAAAAAGCCAAAGCAGTTCTACAATACACCAAGGCAGATGCTGTTATGCTAGGGCGAAGTGCTCAAGGTAATCCATGGATTTTCCAACAAGTGGCCCATTTTTTAGCCACTAATGAAGAATTACCAACACCGACGCCCGAAGAAATCAGAAACATTCTCACGGAGCATTTAAGGCATTTATATAAATTTTACGGGGAATATTCCGGCGTGAGAATCGCGCGCAAACATGTGGGTTGGTACTGTAAAGAACAACCCGACTCTACAAATTTCAGGAAACAATTTAACGCGTTAACAGACCCCGATGCCCAGCTCACCGCCATTGAAAGATACTTACATGCCCTAGATATACCCAATTAATCCTAAAATCCTCAGTTGAAATCGTCGCGAGGCCGACTTAGTTGCTGAAGATAAAGGATTTTTCTCAATATTTTTTGTGAAAGCGTATCACCCATACGGTGAATAAAAAATATCAGCAATTGTATCTTAAGGTATAGCCTAGTGAGTTGATTGTTTTCTGAACGGGCAATAAAATGCCTCAAGCAGTCAAGATCATGGCTGTCAGAGGCGTGAAGTGGTAGTACGGTTAGCAATTGCACACAATAGTGCGCGAGAATCTTGGTACGCCACTTCACATATTATTAACAAGATCTCGAACAGTAGGTTGAACTTAAAGTTCGTATAACAATGTTGAGACACGTTAACAACAAGAGGAAGATAACGCGATGATAGAAAAAGATCAACTAGCCAGCGCTGAATATATTGGGGCAGATATATCAAAAGATAAAATTGATGTGTATTTTTCGATACAAGCGACCCATAAGACGATAAAAAACACAGAGGAAGGGATACGAAAATTTATCAAGACACTTGATAGAACAAGCCAGCCTTTAGTGGTTATGGAGTATACGGGCGGGTATGAAAAAGTCTTCTGTCAATTACTTGCACGGGCAGATATTGGCTTCCATGCCTCCTGTCCTAGCCGAGTATATCACTTTGCAAAACAAAAAGGGTATTTTGCAAAGACAGACTCACTTGATGCAGAAATTATTGCTCAATTTGGAGTTCAAGAAAAGCTTGAAGCGAATACACCAGCGAGCCGAGTTGAGATTGAGCTTAATGAACTATCGAGCAGACGCGGGCAGTTAGTAGATACATTAGTTGCTGAAAAAAACAGATTAAAATCACATTTATCTAAAGTAATAAGAAGCTCGATAAAACGCACGATTAAACAACTAGAAAGAGAAATCCTACTGATTGAAGAGAAGACAAAGGCACGTATAAAAAAGGATGAAAAGAAGCATGAAGTGTTTAAACGTCTACAAACATTCAAAGGGGTTGGTGAAAAAGTGGCCATGGGATTGGTGCCAGGATTGAATGAATTAGGGCGCTTAAGTCGCACAGAGATAGCGGCCTTAGTAGGAGTTGCGCCGAAAAACCACGATAGCGGGCGAAAGACAGGGAAGCGCAGAATTATGGGGGGGCGATTTACCATTAGGAAGCTACTGTATATGTCTGCGCTTGTTGCTATCAGACACAACCCTACGATGAAAACCTGTTATGAAAAACTCAAACAAAAAGGGAAAGCGTCAAAAGTGGCACTTGTTGCCGTGATGCGACGAATAATTATCACGTTGAATGCTATGTTACGTGATGAGGTTGATTACAAAGCGCCTTGTTTGAGTTAAGAGCTTTTGGTAAAGGATGGTCCGCCGATTTGTCCACAAGTCCACAAGCCAGGAGGTCTTTATTTAACCGTATAGGCTTGTGAACCCTGTGGTCAAATCGGCTAAAATTTTTACCATTGGGTGCCTGTTCAGACTTGACTTTCAAGACAGTAGATTCCCGCTAGGGATTGCCAGCCTATCGCGTGGGGATTTTTAAGGGGAGCGCGCGCCCGCTCCCCTTGAATCGCCGTCCGCGCGGGCGTGTACCGCGCAGGGTAAGCCCGTCTAAAAAAAGCATTGCTTTTTTTAGGGCGCACGCTCGAGCAAGGATGCTCGAGCCGGTGCTAACCAATAGAACGCGTTTCCAACAGGAAGCCATTCCCGCAAGATGATTGCGAAAAATATTTACCTAACCACTTGCAACTTATTGATATTTATGGTTATTTAAGACCGGCGGGAATTGCTGAAAAAATATTGAGAAAAATCCTTTAGATTTGGTGAGTTAGGCGGCCGCAGTAGATTTCAACTGAGGATTTTAGGTTAATGGTAAAGATGCTTGTTTGAGCATTCATCTAATGAGCATCTTCACGTTAATTGGGTATAAAGCTCACAACAAAGCCGATAAGCCCACCAAAAATACCGCCCCAAACCACGAGCCAGCCTAAATGTTGACGAATCATATTTTGAATTATCATTTTGACCATTTGCGGGGTTAATTCCTCTAAACGCTGCTCCACAATTTGTTCTACTTTTTCAATGACTTTTTCTGGGTGAAAGAAGGAGATTTGGTCAGCCAGCGCCTTATTGAAATGCTCTGTTTCGCTAATGGAGAGCAACATGCTTCTGATTTTCAAAGTCATAGGCTCTTTCAACGGCTCCAAAGCTGCAGCCCCACCCACCATACTCAGCATAGAACCAAAGGAAGACTCCATGATGGCTGTCACCAAGCCTTGAAAAATATGCTCATAATCCAAACCATCCAAAATAGGATTTAAATCAATATGGCTAATGGTAGAGTCCGTACTATCTTGAAAAAATCGCGTAATATTTGTCTCTGTAAAAAACTGACTCATAATAAGATTTTTAATCCCTACTTTAAATTCCTTAAAGCGATTGGGAATAACGCCAGAACCATAAAGCAAAGGCACCTTTTCAAACAGCATAAAAACAGCAAGCCAATTGGTCAAAGCACCAGACAAGGCATAAAATCCAATCGGTAAAAGATGTGGATTTTGTAGATAATAACCTAGGATAGCTACCAATGCTGCCAACAGGTTGGTAATGAAACTTTTATTAATAAAACGGTCTTTTAACGTCATGGTCTAACCTATTTTGAAGAAATATATTTTTCTCGGCGAATACTGCGGGGTGTAAAGCCTTGTTCTTTGAAATAGATAAAGGCATCATCCACCATATCAGGATTACCACACAGGTAAACAATATCCGTGTCGGCATTAAGCGTAAGGCTATCAAAATGTGCAAGCACACGCCCTTCCTTCTCATGAAGTTTAGGCTTCTCGGGATATTCTCGGCTATAACAGGCATGAAAATGAAAACGCTCAAAACGCTCTGCCATGGCAATAAATTCATCACCATATAAAAGATCTTCTGGCTTTTGCACCCCTAAGAACAGTTCAATCTCTAGGTTTTCATCCTCAAGAAGACGTTTCTCCAGCGCCGGCAACATACACAAATAAGGCACAACCCCTGTCCCCGTAGCGACTAATATATAGCGCCCAGGTCTATCTTCATCGCGCAAATAAAAGCGCCCATAAGGACCACTCAACTCAACGCTGTCTCCCTCTTTCATATTAAAAAACAGCTCGGTGGCCGCCCCTCCTTCTACGGGTGCGATGGCAAACTCAATGAGGTTACTGGTACCTGGCACGGTAGCTACACTATAGCTACGCTTAAGTTGTTGTCCTTGGTGCTCAAAATGAACACTAATAAATTGGCCTGCAATAAAGTCCAGTGGCTCACCGCTGACTTTCTCGACGGCCAAATGTTTCACTTGAGGAGTTATCATTTTGCTCCATTTCAAGACAACGGATTCGGTTTTTTGCTTCATAATGAGATATAAAAGTCGCTTCAAATTAGGGTCGCTAGTGTATCACAGTGAAACAAAAAAAGTCGACCAAAACAAGCTATGCCTTAAGATACTGTTAGCCCAAAGCGTTAATGTCCGGTTTCAGCAAAGTTAAAATGTCCGCTTTATGAAATAAAGGGGCATAGAGATGAGCAGGAGGTATTACCGAATGAACGAGCAGGGGCTGGCAAGAGTAGAAGTGATAGAAAAGATAACAGCAGGCGTTTTAAGCCAGCGTGAGGGAGCGGCACAACTGGGTTTAACAACTCGCCACCTTCGACGACTCCAACGCCAGTATCAGCAATCAGGGCCATCAGTCTTAGCCCTGAAGGATAGAGGAGGACAGCCTAGTAATAACCGCATATCCGAAGAGATACAGGATAACGTATTGAAACTACTTGAAGAGCACTACCCTGACTTTAAACCCACCTTTGCCCATGAAAAATTAACAGAACAGCATGGCTTAAGCTTCTCTGTTGAATGGTTACGGCAATTTATGATGAAGCATGGTCGATGGAAAGGTAAACGAGCAAAACCTGTAAAAATCCATCAGTCTCGTGCCAGGCGAGCTGCTAAAGGCGAGCTGGTTCAAATCGACGGCTCTCCTCATGACTGGTTTGAAGGACGTGCGCCACATTGTTGTTTGATTGTCTTCGTCGACGACGCCACCGGTCTTATCCTGGCATTACATTTTTCAGAGCAGGAAACGACCGAAGCCTATTTCAAAGCCTGTGAGCAGCATTTAAGGGCACATGGTCGCCCACAAAGCTACTACAGCGATAAGTTTGGTGTTTTCCGCGTTAACGCCAAGGAAGCTCAGTCAGGCAGCGGCGAAACGCAATTTGGTCGAGCGATGCGAGAACTAGGGATTAAGCTAATGTGTGCAAACTCACCACAGGCCAAAGGGCGGGTGGAAAAGATGAATGGAACCTTACAAGACCGACTCATCAAAGAAATGCGCTTGCGCAACATCTCAGATATATCCACCGCCAATGCATTTTTACCGGAATTTATCCAAGATTACAACTATCGCTTTGGTAAAGTTGCCGCGTGTCCTGAAGATGCTCACCGCAAATCATTGCCTGATGATTCAACACTTGGGCTGATATTCTCAGAACAGCATCAGCGCAAGCTATCAAAACAGCTGCAGATTAGCTATAAAAATACCCTATACCAAGTTCAAATGAATAAACCCTCGTATCGCATGCGGGGCGCTGCGGTGACAGTCTGTGAGAGGCGAGAGCAAGTAACATTAATCTATCAGGATAGGGTATTAAACTACACAACGATGGATAAAGCTAATCGCCCTGCTCCTATTGCCACGCGCAAAGAAGCGACTTACTCAAATCAAACAAGAAAGCCAAAGGCCGAGCATCCCTGGAAAAAATATCCCGCCGTTTCTTCGAAGAAATCGCATTCGTCTGTTATTACTTGAAGAGGTAGCGCCACTTATACACAGGGTACACAAGCCTATCAGAGCTAACGAGAAAGGCTCTACTGGCTTGTGTACTTGTGCATAAGTGGTGCAATTTAGCTGTGTACAATTAGCTACCACCGGACATTTTAACTTTGCTCAATACCGGACATTTCTACTTTGGGTTGACAGCTATGCCTTAAGATACAATTGCTGGGCTATATCGGCATGCAAAACTTGTGAAGTGCCCAAGCTTTAGGTACCCTAAAACATCTTACAGCACTTAATGTCAAAGACCACACATCATTTAGGCCACTGCTATGCAACCTCTAGTATCTTTCTTAATCATTACCTTGCTTACTATTTTAGGCACGCTACAACTTATCAGCTTAATTAAATATCGCTCACAGCAAACTCTCCGTGAAACGATGGATAAACTTGCTGAAAAACTCACCGACCAACGGGAATTCCTGCAACTGCGTTTCCAGTCGCTAGAAAATGAACAGCAGCGACAGCATGAGAAAAACCAGCAACACCTAGAAAAAGCCTTTTTGGCCCAACAAAAAACACTGGATGAACATCTACTAAAAACGCTACAGACCCTACAGAATAGCCTACAGCAAAATATGGCAGATGTGCGTCAACAAATAAGCAGCACACTAGAACAACAAACCCATAGCCTATCCCAACGCCTAGAAAGCCTAACGCAAAACACCGATAACCGTCTAAAAGAAATCTCAGGACAAGTGGACAAACGCTTAACAGAAGGCTTTGAAAAAACCAATGCCATCTTCACTGATGTCATTAAACGTCTAGCACTCATCGATGAAGCACAGAAAAAAATCACTGAACTTTCCAGCAATGTGGTTGATTTGCAAGAAATTCTTTCTGATAAACAAGCACGTGGCGCCTTTGGTGAGATCCAGCTCTCAGTCTTAGTACATAATGTATTACCCGCGCCTCACTTTTCTATGCAGCATACTTTAAGCAACGGAAAACGGATTGATTGTTTACTGCTACTACCCAAACCCACGGGTAATATTGCCATTGATGCTAAATTCCCCTTAGAAAACTATCGCCGGCTTACTAATCGTGGAGCAACCTTACAAGAAAAACAAACTGCGCAAAAACAATTTCGCCAAGATCTCAAAAAGCATATCCAAGACATTAGCGAAAAATACATTATCCAAGATGAAACCGCTGAAGGCGCTATGATGTTTATTCCCGCAGAAGCGATTTTTGCTGAGATTCATGCCAACTACCCTGATTTAGTGGAAACAGCTCAGCGTGCCAGCGTATGGTTAGTCTCTCCCACCACCATGATGGCTATTCTCACCACAGCTCGAGCGGTACTCAAAGATGCGGCCACCAGAAAGCAAGTACATATTATTCAAAAACATTTAGGCGCGCTGGCTAAAGATTTTACACGTTTTGAGAGCCGCATGAACCAGTTGGCCAAACATATCCAACAAGCCAACGACGATGTCAGCAATATCAACATTTCAGCCAAAAAGATAAGTAGTCGATTTGAAAAAATAGAACAAGTAGAGCTAGATAAAGAAGCCGAGGTAAATTTACTTAATGAAACCTAACCTTACCCTAAGAAGCCTTAATAGACGAAGTCTGGACTCTGGATAATAGTCCATCACTTATCCATTGTTGTAGCTTACCCACCGCATAAGGAGCCACTTCCGCCACTGATAAATATTCTCCTAATAATTCGCATACCTGTCCAAAGGAGTGTCCTGCTTGTAAGGCTTCCATCATAGCGGTATCCTGCACATTGAGTTGACAATAATAAGGGGTTAATTCATACCGCCAAAAATAACATACCGCGGGCTCTGATTTACAACGGGCGGGAGGGACGGCCTCACCCCTGTCTAACGCCTCCCAGATAAGGCGTGTGTTATGGTAAAAATCCGCGCGGGCTAAGGAAGGATGTGGCACAATACACATCTCAGACCAGCTTTCAGGCGGAATAGCTTTTAAGTCCGCAATTGTTAATACGGGGCCATCGGATGCATCCAAGCGACCTTCAAACATCCAATCAAATAAAGCAATTTCAGCTAATATTGGGTTGTCACTATAGGGGGGACTTTGTAGAAAAGTGGGTAAATTTTGTCCCACATAACGCACAGAGGGACTTTGTGAGGGATAGCGAGTGATATAAGCCTTTGCCATCTCAAAAAACGCTTCATCCCCTAAATATTGCTGTAAACGCAAAAAATCTAAGCCCAACACTTCGATGAGACGATAATAATAGCCATCACCATAAACGCTTAAAAAACTCTGCTCTTGCCCAGGCGCCTTTTGAACGCTGTCAAAAAAAGTCTCGTTGCCGTCCAAAATATAATCAGAAAATTCTTGTTGAAGTTCAGCTAACTTTTCAGTCATCAAACCGCTTCCTTTTCACGCAGCAACGGCTCTGCCAAGCTTTTTGCTTGCTGTAATTCTGCCATAAGCGTTTCCCAAGGCGGCATTTCAGCATCTCTTTCTATCATAGTTGAAACTGCACCAAACCGCTTAACTGCCAAAGCATATAAATCCCAAACCTCTGGAATCACTGGGTGATCATGCGTATCTATGATATGCGTCCCTAAATGTAAATGGCCCGCCAAATGAAATTGCTGCACACGCTCAACAAGCATGGCTTCCAAGTAAGTTTTGGGGTCAAATCGGTGATTAAAAGCACTGACATAAATATTGTTAATATCTAAAAGCAATAAGCAATCGGCTCGCTCTACAATAGCGTTAATAAATTCCCACTCTGTCATAACGGATGCTTTATAAGTGATATAACTGGATACATTCTCTAATAAAATCCGTCGCCCAAGAAAGTCTTGAACCTTTTTGACATTCTCCACCACCACGTCGATGGCTTCTTCTGTGTAAGGCAAGGGTAATAAATCATGAAGATTAGTTCCCCCTAGACCTGTCCAACAGAGATGATCGGATACCCAAGCTGGCTCCACTCTATCCACCAAGACTTTAAGTTGCTTCAAATAGTCTTGATTTAAAGGCTCACTACTGCCTACTGACAGAGAAACACCATGCATAGCCATTGGATAGTCTTGGCGTATTTTATCCAGATAATAAAGTGGGCGCCCACCCTCCAACATAAAATTTTCTGAAATAATTTCAAACCAATCGATAGCTGGCTTTTCAGATAATATCTGTTGAAAATAATCAGAGCGCAACCCCAAACCATAGCCTAAATAGGGATATTTCATTGTCGTTCATGCTCCTTGAAAAATTAACGTCCTTTTTACAGGATACCACAAAAACCAATCTGCGCCTGTAGTTGCTTGAGGCGCACTACGGTGGTGAATAAAATACAACATAAAAAAATTACGGCTAAAACCACAAAGGCTTGAGGCCAAATTATCATAGCCGCAAAAATAACAAAAGCTTCTGGTCTATCGAAAAAACTCAGACTATAGTTCAGGCTCTTCTCGCCCGTTTTTTCTGTAAAAGCGGCCGTCAATAAAAATACAGTCACACACAATAGGATACTTCCCAACATGAATATCAACCAAATGGCTCGACTCGGTGCTTGCAAATAAAGCCCAAAAAGGACACAAAATTCCACAAAACGGTCACAGGTAATATCAACGATACACCCCCAGGAAGACTGTTCATCCCTCAAACGCGCCAAGGTGCCATCCAAGGTATCAAAAAAACCAGAAAAAACTAAAAAAAACAAAGCAGTCCAGCTTAAACTTAATGCTAAAGCTAAAGAACAAAAAATACCTGTAATACCCGCTAATAGCGTCACATAATTCGGGCTTGGCATATAGGTATTTAAGCAAGAGGCAATAGGTTGAAGAAACACGCGTTGGTAGGTCGGGCGTAGGTAAGCTTCCAACATAATTAAAATCCCTTAAAATCTGTCCATTTATGACATAGAGTATGTCGATATAACGCTATTTAAGATATAATAACCCATTATGGCTTGCAGGGCCTAACTTAAACTTTTTAATTCAATGCGTTAACTATGGAATATCACTCTCTTACAGCCATCTCTCCCATGGATGGTCGCTATGCACATAAAACCGCAGCGTTACAGCCTATCTTCAGTGAGTTTGCCCTGTTTAAATACAGGGTCATTGTAGAGATACGCTGGTTTCAACATTTGGCCAATTGTTCTCAGATAACCGAAGTTCCCAAACTTCCCACCGAAACCAACACGTTTTTAGAGGATATCATCGCAAACTTCGATTTGCAGCAAGCAGAACAAATTAAGGCCTTAGAAAAAACCACCAACCATGACGTTAAGGCAGTAGAATATTATCTAAAAGCACTATTTGCTCAAGAAGAAACCTTAAGCGCCTTAGGTGAATTCATCCACTTTGCTTGTACCTCAGAAGATATCAATAATCTAGCCTATGCCTTAATGCTAGCCGATGCCAGAAAAGAGGTCTTACTACCAGAAATGCACAGCTTCCTCAAAGCGCTTGATGAAAAATCCCGCAGCTATGCGGATATCCCTATGATTGCCCGCACCCACGGACAAGATGCAACGCCCACTACCGTCGGCAAAGAAATTGCCAACGTAAAGCATCGATTACAACGTCAATATGAACAATTTGAAAAAGTTGAAATTTTAGGCAAAATTAATGGCGCTGTGGGTAACTTTAATGCCCATTATGTGGCCTACCCGAAAATTGACTGGCAGGCGCTTGCGCATAAGTTTATAAAGTCCTTAGGACTGACCTATAACGCTCATACTACGCAAATAGAGCCCCATGATTTTCTTGCTGAATATTTACAATGCCTTGGCCGATTTAACACTATTTTGTTGGACTTTAGCCGTGATGTTTGGGGATATATCTCTCTGGGATACTTCAAGCAAAAAATTATTGCGCATGAAGTAGGCTCTTCCACCATGCCTCATAAAGTCAACCCTATTGATTTTGAGAATGCCGAAGGAAATTTAGGCCTTGCTAATGCCTTATTCGAATTTTTTGCCAAGAAATTACCTCTATCCCGCTGGCAACGAGACTTAACGGACTCTACTGTTTTGCGTAATTTAGGCGTGGGTATTGCCCACAGCTTTCTTGCCTATCAATCAGCCGCCAAAGGTTTAAGCAAACTGGATATTGATACGGCAAGAATTCAGGCCGACTTAGAAGATAACTGGGCTCTTTTAGCTGAAGCCATCCAAACGGTAATGCGACGCTATGGTATTCCTAACCCTTATGAAACATTAAAAGCATTTACGCGAGGCCAGCGCATTGATAAAGCCAGTTGCCACGCTTTCATTGACAGTTTGAGTTTGCCCGGCATAGAAAAGGAGCGTCTAAAACAACTAACGCCTTTAACATACCTTGGCGTTGCGAAAGAGTTAGCCACACAGTAAATACTTTGACGTTGACAGTTAAAACTGTCTAAAATAGAGAAGGTTGCCTTTTTATTAAAGGTTAAATTTATACATAACCTACGCTCGACGCTTACGTTGACCGAGGTTACAAATGAGGCTAAATAGACAACTTACGTAAGTCCTCATACACTCACGGACCGTGCAGGAGAATAATACGAGACATGAGTACATCATTATCAGAACGCTTCACTAAAAAAGTCATTGACTGGATGGCAAAAGATAAGCCAGCCAAAGAAATTCCTGTCTGTGACTTTGAGCGGATTCGTTATGAAATTCGTCCTTGCGATGTTTTGCTTATCGAGGGACGTAGTCGTGTCAGTGAAGTTATCAAGCTTGTCAGCCAAAGCTGTTGGTCTCATGCGGCCCTTTACATTGGCCGCCTACATGATATTGAAAACCCCATACTGCGCAAACGTGTTATTGCAAATCTACCTGACGATGTAGAAGATGATGCACAGCTGCTTATTGAAAGTATGTTAGGTAAAGGCACCGTTATCGTACCACTCACAGCCTATCAACAAGACCATATTCGCATTTGTCGCCCCAAGGGTATTTCCAGGCAAGATGCACAGCATGTTATGGGCTACTCTATTGGCCGTTTAGGTATTGAATATGACATACGCCATATTCTAGATCTAGCACGTTTTTTGTTTCCGTGGAGCTTTTTGCCACGCCGCTGGCGCTCCACGTTGTTTGAATACAGTGCAGGCACCCCTACCCGTCAAATTTGCTCGGCCCTTATTGCTGAAGCCTTTGGTGCTGTTAAATTTCCAGTGTTACCTTTAGTAAAACCTGCAAAAGGAGGCAATGGGGTTAAACTCATTCCACGCAACCCTAAATTAACCACACCCAGCGACTTTGATTATTCCCCTTATTTTGAGATTATTAAATATCCTATTTTTGAACTCTCAAACCGCCCTGTTTATCGTGATTTGCCCTGGACCAAACAAGGCATCTATAGCAACGACGAAGAAGGCATTTACGTACCTGGACACATAGAAAATGAAGATATCATGGATTTGCCACCTAAAGAGGCGACAACAGAGCGCGCAAAAGAGGAAGAGCTCGCCATGAATGCGCCCGAAGTTCCAGAGGAAACCACAGCAACAAGCTCAAATGATGAGGACAGCCAAGCAGGTACTGATACTAAGCCTCGCGATTAGTGCTTTAGCCACAGCTCTTAAGCCTTTTTGACTTCTTGCTCAATAGCACCAAAAAGGCTTTCTCCCGCCTCAGTTAGCATTTCAATACGAACCCTATCACCGAAATGTAAAAAAGACGTTTTCGCTTCACCTTCCGCAATTTTTTCTAGCATCCGCTGCTCGGCCAAGCAAGCAGAACCTGTGCTCGTCTCTTTATTAGAAACCGTACCCGAACCAATAATAGTCCCCGCTGATAACTGACGAGTTTTCGCTGCATGGGCGATTAGTTCTCGAAAATCAAATACCATATCTGTGCCTGCATGAGGGCGGCCCAGACATTTTTCGTTGACAAAAACTTGCAAGGGTAAATGAATTTTTTCGCCATCCCAGGCTGTACCTAGCTCATCCGGCGTAATGGCAAGCGGCGAAAAGCTACAGGCAGGTTTACTTTGAAAAAAGCCAAACCCTTTAGCAAGCTCATCAGGCACCAAATTTCTTAAGGATACATCATTGACCAACATAAAAAGACGGATACTATTACTGGCACGCTCAGGGGTTACCCCCATGGGCACATCACCAGTGATAACGGCAATTTCTCCTTCTAAATCAATACCATAAGCTTCGTCTTGCGCTATAATGGGATCACAAGGCCCAATAAAGGCATCAGAACCGCCTTGATACATTAAAGGAGATGTCCAAAAGCTTTCTGGCATTTCAGCACCGCGTGCTTTACGAGCTAATTCCACATGATTTACATAAGCGCTGCCATCAGCCCATTGATAAGCCCTTGGCAAAGGCGACATGAGTTTGCTGGCATCGTAAGACACACAATCTTCAAGCGCCCCTTCATTTAGCGCACGATATTCTCTTTCAAGTTCAGGCATAATGACCGACCAATCGTCTAACGCATCTTGAAGGGTTTTCACAATGTCAGGCACCGCTTTCATCTGCGTGAGCAAACGATCAACAACTAGCAGCTGTCCATCGCGCGTACCATTTTTCAAGGTGGCTAATTTCATGATTAGGATTTCCTTATTAGGGTTATGCCATCTGCCATGGGTAACATAACAGGATAAACTCTCTCATCATCTTTAATTTTAGCATTTAATGCACGAATGGCACGCACTGCAGGCTCCTGACAGGTTTCATCGGTCACCAATCCCTTAAACAATGTATTATCGATAACCAAAGTTCCGCCTTGCCGTACTAGCTGTAAGCAAAGCTCATAATAATTGTCATAGTGTATTTTGTCTGCATCAATAAAAGCAAAATCAAAAAAGCCTTCGCCTTTTTCTTGTAACAAAATCTGCAGTGTTTGTGTCGCATCACCTAATTTTAAGGTGATTTTATGAGCAATTTTTGCTCTCCCCCAAAAATCCAAGGCAATTTTAGTCCATTCTTCGCTCATATCACAGGCAATTAAATGCCCATCCTCCGGCAAGGACATCGCCATATGCAAAGCACTATAGCCTGTAAACGTACCTACTTCTAGAACCTGCTTTACTTCCAATGTTTTGACTAGCCACGCCAAAAACTGCGCTTGTTCTGGAAAAGTTTGCATCATGTAAGTCGGCATTTCGGCAGTCAGCTCTCGCAAAATTTTTGCTGCAGGCACTTCTTGTACGCCGTTATCTTTTACATATTCAATGATAGCCGGCGTTATGGGACAGTGATTTTTTAACATTCTATCAATCCTTTAACTTTTCTTTGGTTTTGCTGCAGTATTTGGGCAAAAAGATGAATTGTCAACAGTCTCTAGGTTATAATGAAAGTAATATAATCACTGAGAACCCTTAAATGCTTGATATTAAATTTTGTTATGATGCACGCGAGAAAAAAAAATGGCTTGAAACGTCTGTTTCGGGCAAGGCTCTACTTATGACACCCCAGCTTAACAAAGGCACAGCATTTAGCGAAGAAGAGCGGGAAAAATTTAATTTACTCGGCAAATTGCCGGCTCAAATAGAAACCATTGAAGAACAAATTTCCCGCGCCTATCAGCAATTCAGCAGCTACCAGACCAATTTACAAAGAAACATCTACCTTGGCAACTTACACGACAGCAATCAAGTGCTATTTTATGCATTGGTAAGCCAGCACTTACAAGAAATGATTCCCGTCATTTATACACCCATTGTGGGCACAGCCGTCAAACAATTTAGCCAAGAGTTTCGAACCCCACGCGGACTCTACATCAACTACACTGACATCAATCGCATCGATAAAATTTTAGATAATCGTTCTAACCCGGATATTGACATCCTTGTCGTAACCGATGGTGAGGGCGTGCTGGGCATTGGAGACCAAGGTATTGGCGGTATGGATATCCCTGTAGCCAAGCTTATGGTTTATGGGCTATGTGGCGGCATTAACCCCATTAATACTCTCCCCATTTTATTAGATGTGGGTACTAATAATCAGGCTTTACTAGATGATCCTATGTATTTAGGGCTGCGCCACAAACGCATCACAGGGAAAGACTATGATAAGTTTATTGAAAAATTTGTCACAGCCGTCAAACGTAAATTTCCCAATGTTTTTTTACACTGGGAAGATTTTGGCCGCACTAATGCGAGGCGCAATTTAGAGCGCTTTCGCAATGAAGTCTGTACCTTTAATGATGATATGCAAGGCACCGGTGTGGTCACTGTCGCGGCTATTCTGGCTGCTGTTAAAGCAGCTAAATCCAGTCTAAAAGAACAACGCATCGTCATATTTGGGGCGGGAACCGCAGGCACCGGTATTGCCGACCAAATTTGTGCCGCCATGATCCATGAAGGCATGTCGTCCAAAGAAGCTCGCGCTTGTTTTTGGCTGTTAGATAGACCTGGTTTATTAACAGAAAATTTATCAGAACTCACCGAAGCCCAACGCCCTTATGCAAGAGCCATAAGCGAAGTTTCCAGCTGGCATGTGTCCAATAACATCGGCTTAGCAGAGGTTATCAATCAAGTCAGGCCCAGTATTTTAATTGGCTGCTCCGCACAAACAGGTGCCTTCAGCCAACCCATCATTGAAGCCATGGCAAGCGGTATTGAGCACCCTATTATACTCCCTTTATCTAATCCCACGGAACAATGCGAAGCCACACCGCAAGACCTGATGAATTGGACCAAAGGAAAAGCGCTCATCGCCACCGGTAGCCCCTTTGACCCCATGGTTTTTAACGGTAAATCCATTCCCGTAGGCCAGTGTAATAATGCTCTGGTTTTCCCGGGTATTGGTTTAGGTGTGGTTGCCGCACAAGCCCAAAGCTTAACCGAAGAAATGCTATGGGCGGCCTGTGTGGCATTAGCTGAATTTGCCCCCATCCATAAAGACCCGCATGCTCCACTGCTCCCCTCCCTTGAAAAAGCCAAGGAAGCAGCGCGCCATATTGCCATTGCAGTGGTTAATCAAGCACGCCGCGAAGGCGTTGCCCGCACTACACCTGATGATGTTTCAGAAGAATTGGTGCAGGCTCGCATGTGGGAAGCGCATTATCTGCCCTTTAAAAGACGATAGTAATAAACCTGAATTTTTCAACAACTCGGCCGTTCGCGCCTGAAATTGTCTCTCGGTTTGATTTCGTCTACGCGGAAAGCCCGCGTAGGCTACCAACTTATGTCGAACTCAGGTTAAACCTAAAATCAGCAGTTATATTGATATTGGCTTTGGTTTTGGTAAGTCTGGAGTCAAATATTTGTCTTCATGCAAACTATTATCTTGAGCTGTGCTATTAAAATTCGGCAATGGCTTTATATTTTCTTGCTCCTCTAAGCCGCCAGCCTTAGAGGTCTCCCCTTCTTTTTCTACGTTTCCCTTTTGCCTATTAAGCTCGCTAATAACCATCGTTGAAGTATAAGGTTTTTTAAGCGTATTACCTATTTCTTTAAAGCCACCTTCTGGGTGTTTGCGTTTCTGCGTTAGACTAGACACTTTATTTACCGTTTCAGCGAGCGCCTTCCACTCAGGGAAAATAAAAAAATAATCAGAAAAAATCAAAGAAAACATCTCTAAATAAGCAGCATCTTCCGACTCTTCACTTAAAGGAAACAAAGCTTGGCGATATAAATTTTGAAAAATATTTTGATAATAAAAAAGCTTTTCCAGGACACTCTCTGAAAAAGGAAACTTTATATCAAGCAAAAACTGTTCTAATTTTTTTAAAAAATTATTTTCATTAACATCATAAACTGTACAAAGCTGAAAAAGCTCCAATAAAAATAACCCTTGTGCAAACTCTGTCAAAATCTCATTTGAATTACTCTTGTTGAATTCAAATTTTCTTATAACTGCATCATAGACCTTAGAAATATTTTCGCAGTCATCCTCTCCTTTATTTTTTTCAAAAAACTGTAAGACACCGACAATAAGCAACAACAATTTAAGCTTAGTCTCATCAGTCGGAGAGTTTTTATTTGCAACTGATTCTATAAGAAAAGCTAAGCCAGCATAAGATTTTTTAGAAACTTGCTTTAATTGATTAAAGTCTCTTTGGAGAAGTTCCGCAGGGGGCAATTTAGAGAGTAAAAAACGCAATAAATAGGCTAACTCATCTTCCCTAACATTAAGACGCTCTTCGCCTAATTTATTTTTCAAGCTAATGATTTCTGCTCTAGGGAAAAGCTTAGCTAAGCGAGTTATAATTTTATTCTTCGCTCGTGATAAAAAATAATTGACTGCACGCTTACGAAGGCTCTCATTAATCTCAAGGTTATTCCAAAAATCACTATCCTCTTTAGTTTCTTCAAACGAAAAGTATTTAAAATATTTTGCTATTTCACCAAGAAGTGCTAATTTTTTCTCATCATTTTTAACCTGTAACTCACTTTTCTTTTGCATGATTAATCCTTAATATTCGGTAACTCACTAGATCAGTAAAGCTCTGTAAGTCTTTATTTTTATTAAAAGGATGCAAAGCATAGCAAAAAGTGTTCATCAACCGTAGCGTTATTTTTTTTGCTTTTATATCAATAGGTTATAATCTTATGAGGCTGACTATTTGAAATGGCGGTAACTTTAGTGGGCTTATGATAGAGGTCCGACTTCCAAAACATTCGGAAGCCGGATAATAGGAGGGGTTCGCGATTACCAACCGGTAATTTCAGATAAGGCTGCAGCCAAATCCGCAGGTGACTTAACGGTTTTCACACCAGCGGCTTCAAGCGCTGCAAACTTTTCTTCTGCAGTACCTTTACCACCGGAGATAATAGCACCTGCATGTCCCATGCGTTTGCCTGGAGGCGCTGTCACACCGGCAATATAGGCAACAACAGGCTTAGTAACATTATCTTTAATGAATTCAGCGGCTTCTTCTTCAGCGGTTCCACCAATCTCACCCACCATAATAATGGCTTCTGTTTGCGGGTCTTTTTCAAATAAAGCTAAAGCATCGATATGGCTTGTGCCAGGAATAGGATCACCGCCAATACCAATACAGGTGCTTTGACCAAAGCCTGCATCGGTCGTTTGCTTAACCGCTTCATAGGTTAGCGTACCTGAGCGTGACACAATACCCACTTTACCTGGCATATGAATATGACCGGGCATGATACCAATCTTACACTCACCGGGTGTAATAATACCTGGACAGTTAGGGCCAATTAAACGTACAGTTGGAGCATTAGTCTCAAGATAACGTTTGACCGCTAACATGTCTAAAGTTGGAATACCTTCTGTAATACAAACAATTAATTTAATGCCTGCATTAGCCGCTTCAATAATAGAGTCTTTACAGAAAGCAGCCGGTACGTAAATGACGCTGGCATCAGCCCCTGTCGCGTTAATGGCTTCTTCTACCGTGTTAAAAACGGGCAAACCCAAATGCTCTTGGCCACCTTTGCCCGGTGTAACTCCACCGACCATATTGGTGCCATAAGCAATGGCTTGCTCAGAGTGAAAGGTGCCTTGCTTACCAGTAAAGCCCTGGCAAATAACCTTGGTATCTTTATTAATTAATACGCTCATTTATTTATCCTCCACGGCTTTAACCACTTGTTGCGCAGCATCTGTTAAGCTGGTTGCTGCGATAATATTTAAGCCGCTTTCATCGAGCTTCTTAGAACCTAGTTCAGCGTTATTGCCTTCTAAACGGACAACCACGGGCACAGAAACACCCACTTCTTCCACTGCACCAATAATACCATCAGCAATTAAATCACAACGTACAATACCACCAAAAATATTGACCAAAACAGCCTTAACATTGCTATCTGACAGAATGATCTTAAAGGCTTCGGTTACGCGCTCTTTCGTTGCACCGCCACCCACGTCTAAGAAATTAGCAGGATTACCCCCATGTAATTTCACCAAGTCCATGGTAGCCATGGCAAGTCCAGCGCCATTCACCATACAACCGATATCACCATCCAACGGTATATAGTTAAGCTCCCAATCATGGGCACGGTTTTCACGCTCATCTTCTTGAGAAGTATCGCGCATAGCACGTAATTTAGGTTGACGATACAAGGCATTGGCATCGATATTAATTTTACCATCTAAACAAATAAGCTGGCCTTCAGCCGTTACAACTAAGGGGTTAACTTCTAAGAGACTCAAATCGCAATCAATAAACATTTTTGCTAAGCCCAGCATCAATTTAGTAAATTGTTTGATTTGGTCGCCTTCCAACGCCAACCCAAAAGCTAATTCACGACATTGCGAAGGCTGTAAGCCTACTAAGGGATCAACAATAGCTCTGAGGATTTTTTCAGGGGATTTAGCAGCAACTTCTTCAATTTCTACACCACCTTCTGTTGATACCATGAACACAACACGGCGCTCAGCACGGTCAACAACAGCACCTACATAAAGCTCACGCCCAATATTACAGGTTTCTTCAATCAACACTTGGCTAACAGGCTGACCATTAGCATCCGTTTGGTAAGTTACCAAACGGGTGCCTAACATCGCTTTCGCAGCTTCAGCGACTTCATCTTTGCTTGAAACCAATTTAACGCCACCGGCTTTACCACGTCCACCTGCGTGAACTTGAGCTTTAACCACCCAACGGCTGCTCTCTAATTTATCAGCAATAGCCACAGCTTCTTCAGCATTCCAAGCGACCTCGCCCTTTGGAACGCTAATTCCAAACTCTGAAAACAACTGTTTCGCTTGATATTCATGTAAATTCATGATTATTTCCATCTAATGGAGATAGACACGTTTATCTTGAACGCCCTATCTTAGCTTAGTATTACTTGCTGTCTTCCTTGACAGCAAAACCTCAACAGCCCTTTTAAAACAAGTGCTATTGGTGAAATCTAGATCCCTAATAATAATCTAGCAGGATCTTCTAGTAATTCTTTGATAGTGACCAAAAACCCTACCGATTGCTTGCCATCAATAATCCTATGGTCGTAAGTTAGTGCTAAATACATCATAGGACGGATAACAATCTCGTCATTTTCCACCACAGGACGCTTTTCTATCTTATGCATGCCCAAAATAGCACTTTGCGGCGCATTTAAGATAGGCGTCGATAATAAAGAACCAAAAACACCACCATTGGTAATGGTAAATGTACCGCCAGTCATTTCTTCCATGGTGATTTGCCCCTGACGTGCACGCTGTGCAAAGTCACCAATTTGTAATTCAATATCTGCTAAGGACATACTATCCACATCGCGCAAAATAGGAACCACTAAGCCCCTCTCAGTAGAAACAGCAATACCGACATCTTGGTAACCATGATAAATAATATCTTTGCCATCAATAGAGGCATTCACGTCAGGAAAACGTTTCAGCGCTTCTACGGCAGCTCGAGTAAACAAAGACATAAAACCCAATTTAACACCATGGGTTTTCTCAAACTTATCTTTATAACGCGTCCTTAAGTCCATGACGGCTTGTAAATTTACTTCATTAAAGGTACTCAACATCGCTGTTTCTTGTTGAGCACCTAATAAACGTTCAGCGACGCGCGCACGCAGACGCGACATGGGTACCCGTGTTTCAGTACGTTCTCCTGCCACCACAGGCACACTGTTTGTTGATGGTTGAGCTTTAGAAGACTGCAAAATATCTTGCTTAGTGATGCGACCATCACGTCCGGAGCCATTCATGCCATTAACGTCTGCACCCGTTTCTCCCGCTGCACGTCTAGCCGAAGGCGAAAGGTTTGCATGACTTCCTACTGACTTACCAGACTCTGAAGCAGCCGCCGTGTCAGACACTTGCCCTTTAGTTGCAGCCGGTGCTGCTCCTGCTTCTAATACACCAAGTATTTGATTGGCAATAACGGTACTGCCTTCATTTTCAAGAATTTCTTTAATAACACCGTCTTCAGCAGCCGGCACTTCCAACACTACTTTATCGGTTTCAATGTCAACGATATTTTCATCACGTGCCACAGCATCGCCAACCTTCTTATGCCACGTTAAAACTGTCGCATCCGCAACAGATTCTGGTAGAACGGGGACCTTCACTTCTATAGACATTCTTTTTCCTTCCAATCATTCGGAGACAACGTTTATGTTCAGACAGATACATCGGCATTATTTCAATGCATCTTCCACTAATTTATTTTGCTTATAATCATGTAGAGCTTTCATACCAGCCGCTGGAGAAGCCGAAGCCACACGGCCCGCATATTCTAACGTTTGTTTTGGTTGCAAACAGACAACAATACGATGGCGTGTACAATGCCAAGCACCTTGATTCATCGGTTCTTCTTGGCACCAAACCACCGTTTCAGCATGGGTATATTTCTTTAATTCTGCTTTCAGTTCTTTCTCAGGGAACGGGTATAATTGCTCAATACGAATAACAGCCACATCAGTAAGCTCACGCTCACGACGGCGCTGTAATAATTCATAATAGACCTTTCCACTACACAAAACCACTTTGCGGGCTTTGGAGGGTTTAACTATTTTTGGCTCTATTTCAGGAATTACATCGTGAAACTTACCTTTCTCTAAGTCAATCAAAGGAGAGGTTGCCATAGGATGACGTAACAGACTTTTCGGTGTCATAACCACTAAAGGCATGCGCCAAGGACGTATCATTTGGCGGCGCAATAAATGGAAAATCTGCGCCGGCGTTGTCGGCATACAGACTTGCATATTGTGCTGTGCACACAGCTGCAAATAACGCTCTAGCCTTGCCGATGAATGCTCAGGTCCCTGCCCTTCGTAACCATGAGGTAAGAACATGACAAGCCCACATAGGCGCCCCCATTTCTGATAGCCTGAACTAATAAATTGATCAATAACCACCTGAGCACCATTGGCAAAATCACCAAACTGTGCTTCCCAGATAACTAAACTTTCAGGATCTGCTGTGGCATAACCATATTCAAAGGCAAGTACAGCCTCTTCGGACAAAACGGAATCAATAACTGTAAAGTCTGTAGGTACTTTACCTAATCGCTTTAACGGCGTATAAACTTCACCCGTTTCATGGTGATGAAGAGCCGCATGGCGGTGGGAGAAAGTACCCCGCCCTGAGTCTTGTCCCGATAAACGCACAGGGAAGCCTTCGTGTAAAAGCGTGGCATAAGCCATCGTCTCAGCATAGCCCCAATTCATCTCATGCTCGCCCTGGGTAATAGCTGCTCTATCTTTCATAGCCTTCTTAACTTGGGCTTGCAATACAAAACCTGCTGGCAATGTTTCTAATTGCCCAGCTATGGACTTAATAACAGAGAGCTTTACGCCAGTTGCTGCTTTAGTTCGCCAATCATGGCCCAAGTAAGGCTGCCAGTCTACAGCAAATTCATTGAGTTTATTCTTCGTACAAACCTCTAAAACACACTTGCCCTCATCCAAGGTCTTACGATATTCATCTACCATGGATTTAGCTGCAGCTTCGTCAAGAACAGATGCTGCCACTAGCTTATCAGCATATAATTTACGTGTGGTTGGGTGTTTTTTGATGGTGCGGTACATGATAGGTTGGGTGCCAGAAGGCTCATCACTTTCATTATGGCCATGGCGACGATAACAAACTAAATCTAAGACCACATCTTTGCCAAACTTCATGCGATAATCCAACGCTATTTGCGTCGCCCAAACAACAGATTCTGGACAGTCACCATTTACATGGAAAACAGGCGCTTGGACGACTTTTGCAATATCGGTGCAATACAACGTAGAACGCGTATCCAAAGGATTACTGGTGGTAAAACCAACCTGATTATTCAAGACAATATGGATGGTCCCTCCCGTAGTATAACCACGCGCTTGAGACATATTAAACGTTTCCATCACCACACCTTGGCCTGCAATAGCAGAATCACCATGGACCATAATAGGCAACACTTGAGAACGCATTTTATCATTGCGGCGCTGTTGTCTTGCTCGTACAGAACCTTCCACCACAGGCGAAATAATCTCCAAATGCGAAGGATTGAAAGATAACGCCAAATGCATATTCCCACCGGGGGTCTTGATATCTGAAGAAAAACCTAAATGATATTTCACGTCCCCGGTCATCGATTCTTCGATATTTTTAAACTTGCCTTCGAATTCAGCGAAAAGTTCAGCCGGCGATTTTCCTAAAATATTAACCAATACATTAAGACGGCCACGATGTGCCATGCCCACTACAGTTTCCTTAACACCCTGGGCTCCAGCACGATGCACAATCTCATCCAACATGGGAATAAAGCTCTCACCACCTTCTAATCCAAAACGTTTTTGTCCCACATATTTGGAGGCTAAATACTTCTCTAAGCCCTCAGCAGCCGTGAGCTTTCCTAGGATATGCTGTTTTCTAGAAACATCGAAGGCTTGTTGATGTTTAGCGTTTTCTAAGCGGTCTGTTAACCAAGAAACCTCTTCTACATTGGATATGTGCAAATACTCCACACCCAACGCATTGCCATAAACCTTTTGTAAGGCCGACTGAAGCTGCCTCAAGGTTCCTTTACCATTACAAAGTTTAGTATCAAAGGCAAAGGTTTTATCTAAATCTGCAGAAGATAGCTGGTGAAATGATAAATCTAAATCAGGAACCGAGCGAACTTCTCGCAAATTCAACGGATCCAATTGGGCGATATGGTGCCCATGGGCTCGATAGGCAGTGATATACTGATTAATATGAGAAAGCTTTTGCTCCTCCGAGGAAGAGACAGCAACCACAACACTACCTCTAGGACGTTTACCCATTTGTAGATAATGCTCACGAATAGGCGCATAGGGAACATCAATTTGATCTTTAGCATTCTGCTTAATAAAGGTATCAAAATATTGTTTCCAAGCCGGTTCTACGGATTGAGGATCTTGCAAATACGCCTCATACATACCTTCTAGGTAGGAGAGACTACCGCCGCTGAGGCCTGAGTGCTCCCATAAAGCTTGCATATCGTCTCTGTCCATACGTGGTGCCCTCTTCAAGTGTCCAGCAGGCAACAATAACCTTAAAGCCTACGGGGAGTCAGATTTTAGTAAACGTTCAAATTTAAGTCAAGACAGAGGCTTTGATGAACACCGAGCTGTAAAAAAAACGAGCATCTTAGCCACCTGCAGGAGAACCTCTAGGTTAAACCTTAAACAAGTTCTTTTAGCAACAGGCCTCGAATCTTACCAATGGCTTTTGTCGGGTTCAATCCCTTTGGACAAACATGAACACAATTCATGATGCCTCTGCAACGGAAAAGACTATAAGAGTCTTCCAGTTTTTCCATCCGCTCTTTCGTCTTAGTATCACGACTGTCAATGAGAAAACGGTAAGACTGAAGCAGCGCCGCAGGCCCCATGAATTTATCAGGATTCCACCAATAAGAAGGACAAGAACTAGAACAGCAGGCACACAATATACATTCGTAGAGACCATCTAATTTAGCCCGCTCTTCTGGAGACTGAAGACGCTCTTTGGCTGGTGGTGGCTCATCATTTTGCAGATAAGGCTCACCGCGCTCATATTGTTTATAGAACTGTCCTAAATCAACCACCAAATCGCGCACCACCGGCATGCCTGGCAATGGACGAATAACGATAGGTGACTTTAAGCTGCTCAATGGCGTAATACAGGCTAACCCATTTTTACCATTGATATTCATACCATCAGAGCCACATACGCCTTCACGGCAAGAACGACGAAAAGCTAATGTCTCATCCTGCTCATCTTTTAAACGGCATAAAGCCGTTAACAGCATTCCGCTAGCCATTTCAAGCTCATACTCTTGCATGCGAGGCGTTTGCTCTTTCTCAGGGTCAAAACGGTAAATCAAAAATTTCATCGTGTTACTCATAATAACCGTCTCCCTTAATAAACCCGCTCTTTAGGTGGAAAAGCGTTAACTTCTTTAGGCTGCATATTCACTGCTCGACTATCAATGCTATGATCAGACATATAAAGTAAATGCTTAATCCAATTAGCATCATCGCGCTTAGGAAAATCTTCCCGACTGTGTGCGCCTCGACTTTCTGTGCGGGTAATTGCCGTTAATGCGGTGGCTCGCGCTGTTATCATTAAGTTTTCTAACTCCAGCGCTTCTATTTTTGCGGTGTTAAACACTAAACTACTGTCTGTAAGCGCCGCTGACTTTAAACGCTCATTGAGAGCATTCAGCTTTGTTAGCCCTTCCTGCATAACATCTTCAGTTCTGAAGACCCCGAAGTGATTTTGCATTGTTCTTTGTAATTCATCACGAATCTGGCTGACACTCTCCCCTTTGGAAGTATTTTCCCAACGGATAACAGGCGCCAAAGCCTGCTCAAGGTCATCGGAATCATAGGATCTAAAGCTTAAACCTTGTTCCCAACTTGCTTCCACATGAAGACCCGCTGCACGGCCAAAAACAACAAGATCCAGCAAAGAGTTTCCACCCAAACGATTTGCCCCGTGAACTGATACACAGGCACATTCACCTACGGCATACAAACCTTCTACCGTTGCATCTTGGCCCTGTGCATCTTTAGTCAATACTTGACCATGTACATTAGTAGGAATACCCCCCATCATATAATGACAAGTAGGAACAACAGGAATAGGCGCTTTAATAGGGTCAACATGCGCAAAGGTCATGGAAAGCTCACGAATACCGGGTAGACGTGACTTAATTAAGTCGGCACCTAAATGATCAAGTTTAAGCTTAACGTGATCGACACCATCAGGATCAAAGCCGTTACCTTCACGAAGTTCTAGGGCCATAGCACGTGCTACTACATCACGAGAAGCCAAATCTTTGGCGTTAGGTGCATAACGTTCCATAAAGCGCTCACCATTTTTATTAATGAGATAGCCTCCTTCACCGCGACAACCTTCCGTTACAAGCACACCGGCGCCGGCTATGCCTGTGGGGTGAAACTGCCACATTTCCATGTCTTGCAGT
The DNA here is from genome assembly GCA_965230455.1 of Gammaproteobacteria bacterium. GTDB lineage: Bacteria > Pseudomonadota > Gammaproteobacteria > CBDDKY01 > CBDDKY01 > CBDDKY01. The sequence continues at coordinate 473,578 of CBDDKY010000002.1, read as the reverse complement.
GGGAAGCCAGCCCGTGAAACCATTCCCACACCATCACCAGTATTGATATAAGCATTAGTTGTAGATTGAAAAATACGGCCTGCACCACCGGTTGCCAAAATAACAGCTCGTGCTTCCATCATCACTTTAGCACCAGTCTCCATATCTAAGGCAACAACACCTGAGATATTACCATCTTGTGACTTGACTAAATTTAGTGCATACCATTCGTTAAAAAAGTGTGCTTTAGCAGCAAGGTTCTGCTGATAGAGGGTATGAAGCAAAGCATGGCCCGTTCTATCGGCTGCAGCGCAGGTTCTTGCTGCCTGTTCACCACCAAACTGTCGAGACTGCCCACCAAAAGGACGCTGATAAATACGACCATTCTCAAAGCGTGAGAACGGCAATCCCATATGCTCTAACTCATAGACGACCTGAGGACCAGTTTTACACATGTACTCGATACAGTCTTGGTCACCAATATAGTCGGAACCTTTAACAGTATCATACATATGCCAACGCCAATCGTCTTCATGGCTATTACCTAACGCACAGGTAATCCCACCTTGAGCAGAAACTGTATGAGAACGCGTAGGAAAAACTTTAGAAACAACAGCAACTCTTTTACCAGCAGCAGCAAGCTGAAGACTTGCCCGCATACCAGCGCCACCAGCACCGATGATTACAGCATCAAATTTTTTGACAGGTATTTGCATGAACCTAGACACTCCAAACGAGGGCTACGCCCCAAATAAGACAAATAAAAAGACCAAGTACCATAAGCACTTGTAAACATAATCTCAAACAGGAACAGTTAACATAATCAGTGAACACTGTCCACAAACCAACCCAAACATGGCCTAACAAAGCAAATAACGCCAATGCGCTAAAAACTTTAAAGGACTCATGAGAGAATAAACCCTGCCACTGATCGTAGGTTAGCGGAGAATGTGTGAGAAAAAAATAAGCCAAAAACAACGCATAGGTCGCTAGGATAACAGCCGAAACACGCTGAATTAACCAATCACGCAGCCCATTGCGACTGCAACTCGTTACACTGTTTACCATAGTATGACGCCCGTGAAAATAATAAGAATAAAAGAAATGAACAATACTAACTTTGCCCCTAAGCGTGCACCACACAAGGACTCGCCGATACCTAGATCCATTATCAAGTGCTTAATACCCGCTACCAGGTGAAAAGATAATGCAGAAACAACCACCCAAGCAAAGAAGGCGCCCACCGGAGACGTCAAGCAATCCTTAAGTTTCTGGAAACTTGTCTGACTTCCTAAAGAAAGCTCTAGGACATAAAGCAAAAAAGGAATAGCAATGGCTAAAATAACTCCCGTGATACGATGCAGTATCGAAGTAATGGCTGTCACAGGAAAATGAAAAGCAAGTAAGTTGAGGTTCACAGGACGTTCTGATTTCACGATGTCTAAATTCCCCAAGAGTTAATCAGTTAGTAGGTAGCGACTTACATTCTAATCAGACTAGCCTCTAGCAGGCACAACAGCCATTCACAGGAACCAACTGACAAGAGCGAAGAAAAAATCGGCATACGGCGAAATTATACTCTCAAAAAAAGGGGAATACAAATGACGCCAACATCCACTGCTCTTATCAGATTAGCATTGGATAATTTTAGGATATTGCTATAGTATATACTGCAGACAGTTGGATTTTAAAGTGAGAAATCTCGGGAGCGAACGGCCGAGTTGTTGCCCCCCCTAAAACCCAACCGTTCGTGGTATATATCTTAATCTCGATTACCGTAAACTGTATAATTAACGCAAACGATGAGGAACACGCATGGCTGATAAAGCAACTATCAAGCTACAACTCAATGATGAAACCCTTGCATTACCTAGACGCGCAGGGACACTTGGCCAAGATGTCGTTGACATCAATCAACTAAGCAAACATGGTATTTTCACTTACGACTCTGGCTTTGTTTCTACAGCAGCCTGCGAATCTAAGATCACGTTTATTGATGGTGCTAAGGGTATCTTACTCTACCGTGGATACCCTATTGAACAATTAGCGGCCCAAGCAGACTTTCTTGAAGTTTGTTATCTCCTTCTTAACGGTGAATTGCCAACTAAAGAGCAAAAAAAGGCCTTTGATCACAACGTTACTGTCCATACCATGGTCCACGAGCAGCTAACCTACTTATTCCGAGGTTTTCGTCGAGACGCCCATCCCATGGCTATCATGGTTGGTGTAGTAGGCGCTCTTTCTGCCTTCTATCATGAAGCACTCGATGTCAAAAGTGAAGAAGACAGGATGAATGCTGCCGTTCGCTTGGTTGCTAAGATGCCAACACTTGCCGCTATGTGCTACAAATATTCCATTGGCCAACCTTTTGTTTACCCCCAAAATGATATGAGTTATGCGGAAAATTTTCTCCACATGATGTTTAGTGTTCCAAGCCAAACTATCTCCATCAACCCAATTTTAGTGCGGGCAATGGACAGAATTTTTACACTTCATGCCGATCATGAGCAAAATGCATCAACTTCCACGGTTCGTCTTGCCGGTTCTACAGGCGCTAATCCTTATGCTTGTATCTCAGCGGGTATTGTAGCACTATGGGGACCTGCTCATGGTGGTGCTAATGAGGCTGCTCTAAAAATGTTGCATGAAATTGGTGATGTCTCTCAAATAGATAAGTACATTAAACGCGCTAAGGATAAAGAAGATCCATTCCGCCTAATGGGATTTGGGCACCGTGTTTACAAGAGCTACGATCCTCGTGCAACAGTGATGCGAGAAACCTGTCACGAAGTCTTGGAAGCAGTTGGGGCTCATGACGACCCTATCTTCAAGCTAGCCATGGCATTAGAGAAAATTGCTACAGAAGACACCTACTTTGTGGAAAGAGGTTTGTACCCTAATGTTGACTTTTACTCTGGCATTACCTTAAGTGCATTAGGAATCCCTACCAATATGTTTACTGTTATCTTTGCTTTAGCGCGGACTGTAGGTTGGGTTGCACACTGGAATGAAATGCTTAGCAGTCCTGATTTTCGCATTGGTCGTCCGAGGCAACTGTACACAGGCCCTGCACGCCGCGACTACAGCAAGCAGGACTAATCTGTAATCCCCACCGTTGAAAACTCGGGAATTTTAACGGTGGGGACTCTATACTGCGAAAAGCCTATACAGAGTCATCGCTGACCTTCATCCCAAAGTGGCTCTCGTTGCAAGGGAACCGGCAAAAAAGTAGCTGAACTTATATCAAGCTTACTCTCCATGAGCTTTTGCTTTAGTGCCTCAGGTTTTTCAATCAGCGCTAATTTTACTACCCGCTTATAGCATTTTATCTGGCGTTCTATCTGTAGAACTAATCCTAATTCTCCCCGAATCTCCCAACAAGCAGCTAGGCGCTTGGGTGGGAAGCTACGCGTGTATTTGCAGCTCGCTGAGCCCCTTAGGTGGCTAAGATAGCGCCGTCTCATATCCACGGTATAGCCCGTATATAAAGCATCATTAACACATTCTAAAATATAGATAAAATAAGACATTGACTAAACCTAGACTACAAAATTTAAAGAAAATATATTGACTTTCTTAACAAGTGAATCATAATTAAACAGAAATTAAATTAAGGAGAAATCTATGAAGAAGCTAGCTCAATGTGTGCTCAGCCTTTTTGCCCTCTTTTTGTTCTCTAGTTCTGCATTCGCCCTGCACCAACACGGTAACGGTGTTTGCCATCAAGATTTTCAAAAATATTGTAGCGACAAATTAGGCGATAAAAAAGCATTTAAGCAATGTATTCATACCAATAAGGCTCATTTTAGTCAAGCTTGTCAATCACATATGGCCGTTCATAAACAAGTTATGAATAGCTGTAAAGCAGATATCATGAAATATTGCAGCGCTGATAAAGGCAATAAAAGAGCCATGATGGAATGTATGCATGAGAATAAAACACGTTTTTCTACTCAATGCACCTCTGCCATGCATAAAGCACATCATGCCCATGGCGTACCTACCCATTAACCTCCATCAAGCTTATCTCGACCGCTTGCGGTCGAGGTAGAGCTTAGCTCTCCATACCTTTGAACCTAAAATCCTCAGTTGAAATCGTTGCGAGGCCGACTTAGTTGCTGAAGATAAAGGATTTTTCTCGATATTTTTTGTGAAAGCGTATCACCCATACGGTGAATAAAAAATATCGAGAAAAATCCTTTAGATTCGGTGAGTTAGGCGGCCGCAGTCGATTTCAACTGAGGATTTTAGGTTGAATCAATGTCGGGATAATTTTACTCATTCAGGCCGCAGAAAAGCGAGTTTCTTATATCAAGCATAAAAATCGATAAATCCACTACCGTCTCTTCTTGAGATGAGCACAGAGGCATTTTCATGACGCTCAATCCCAGATTCGTTTTCTCCACTAAGATTGCCTTCGACAGCTTCTTGATGAGTCTGGGCTTCCCGCTTAAATGATTTATCGGAAATATCAACATTAACTTGCGAAAAACCATTTTCTGCCAAATCCAATTTCAGACGAGGAAAAGCTTGCTCCACAGCATCACGAACTAAATGATTATTACTCACAAATTTTATGTTAGTTTGTTCCTGAGTTATATTAATCTTAATTTCAATTCGGCCAAGCTCAGGAGGATCTAATTCTATTTCTGCTACTTGTACTTTCTGATTTGCTAAAAAGGTAACTTTTTCTGTCAAAGCTTCTCCCCATTGTGCATTTTGCACAGGGACCGATAACTGATGTGATTCAATGGCTACACGATGAGTTGCCGGTGAAGAGCTTGAAAAATGCAATACCTGCTGAGTTGTACTTACCAATTCAGGCTTACTTTCAGGAAGCACAGCTTTCACTGGTTCTTGAGCTATCTCAATCGTTCTTACATCTAATGTAACAGGTTTAACAGTATCAGAAAGCATAGTTTTTGGCTTTTCTTGCAAGCTCAGTGGCTGAAACTCTTGAGTAACAGGTTCTAGTTTGCTAACCATTATGGTTTTGTCACCAAGCTCCGTCTTCAGCAGAACAGGTTCAACATTAATAGAGGGCTTGTTTTCCCTATGTGTATTAGGCATAGAAACAGAAGGCGTTGGAGCCTTTTCTGCCCCTTTTTCATCAAGAACCCGTTGTGATACCGCAATAGCCAATTGCAACGGGGGCTCTTTCTCAGCTATCTCTGCGTCTAGCTGGCTGCTAGTATTCCTCAAGTCCTGGCTCTTAGGAACTTCTGGAGAGGAATACTCTTGCGGCAAATTTTTGCCGGGCAAAGAAATCGGCAAATTTTCTAAGCTTGTTAAATCAGTAGAGCTTTCTGCATCTATAGTAGTTTCTCCCTGAAAAATAGATGAAAAATTGACAGCTTCGGTAATTTCTGGAGACAAAACTTCTTTTTCTAGCTCTAAGTGTTGAGTTTGTTCTTGCAAATTTTTAGAAAAAGCATTTTTTAAATCAATAGGTTCGAGGTTTTCCAATGATTGAGCGGATATATTCAAATCTGCATTGACCGGCGTATCTTGAACCTGAGTTAACGGGCCTAATATATCCATGGCATATCTCCATAAAAGAAAACTATTAGAAATTATCATTTTCTTAATCAGCAAGTTTTATGCCATTTCTTAAAAATAGGTTAATCTATTTGAAAAGGGTTTAATTCTAGCAACGTAATATCATCAGCTTGAGCTTTATTACCAACGAAACTTAATAAGTTCTCTTGGATTCTACTAAAAACAACGCTAGCCGTTTCTGCTGCAGAAAAAACTTTTAATAAATTTTCTTCCCCATACATGATACCTTGATTATTCTCTGACTCAATAATACCATCTGAAAAAAGATATATTCTATCTCCATAATTTAACTTAATTTTCTCTAAGATATCTTTTCTCACTGTGTTTTTAAAATCGTGAGAAGATAAAATCCCTAAAGGTAAATTTTTTGATTTTATACAGCCAATAACATTTGCGCCTCTATTACAAACAATACCATCCGGCAAACCACCATTCCAAACAGTTGCATATTGGCTCTTGTTATCTATTTCTATAAAAGCAGCAGAACAAAATATTCCCACAGGTAAAAATTCTTTTAGCTTTGAATTCACTTCCAGCAAAATATCACTGCAATCAAGACCTTTTTTAATCATGGAATAAAAAGCTTGAGCAACAGGCATCGCGCCAATAGCTGCAGGCAGACCATGGCCTGTAAAATCGCCAAGCATTACACAAAATTCCCCCGTCGGTCTTTCCGCTGCCAACAACATATCACCATTAAATGTCGAAAGCGGCGAGAGAATATATTTTATTTTTTTAGACGTTAAATAGCTTTCCTTGAGTATATTATTAAACACCTTAACCGCAACTTTCTCTTCCGTACTAATTACTTCCTTATAATAGTTCAATTTCTCCTTTTGCTCATTGAAATCATTATAAAGACTTAATAGCTTCTTGAAAGAAGAAAATTTTGCTCTCAAAAAAAAATCAGAAAAAGGCTTCTCTATATAGTCATCAATATAAGGCGCCGTCACATCTGAATCAAAATCAAACTCTTTATCAACAATTAATATAGCAGGAATGAATTTCCCCCCTATACTCTCCTTCATTTTTTTTACAAAATCTACAGTGGAAGATACCTCTTCTTTTTTCACATCAATAAAAACAAGATCTGGACAGCTCTCATAAAAAAAACCATCCTCTACAGAAGGTAAAATTTTAACATGATCAGCCTCAAACCCTTCAGTTAACAGGAGAGCTTTAACTTTATCAACAGTTTGCTCTTCACTTGAAAGAAGCATTGCAGAATGCAAATGATTTTCCATAGCCAACCCATTATCAGTGTGTTTCTGATATAACAAATATTCGACCAAAATTTGCTATATCCAGTATTTTTTTAACTTGTGGTGAAGGATTTGTAATAATCAAATTAGCAGCATCGCCCGCATAATCACGAAAAAGCAAAAGCATTCCCAAGGCTGAACTATCTAAATAAGTTGTATCTGACAAATCAATAGTGCAGTTTTTTGGTAATTCTTCATATTTTTTATAAGAGTCTCTAAATATAGAATGTGAACTAAAATCAAACCGACCTTCTACCGCTATAGTTAGGTTTGATCCATCTTCTGAAATTTTAGATACTATTCCCATTTCATCCACTCCCCATTGAGTTAAATGTTAATTTTTTCAGGCTTGAAAGTTCATCCAGTAATTTTTGTTCATTTTTCTCAGAAGAAAATTTAATCCTCTGAAGTTTCTTATCGACCATTTTTTCTAAAACTTTACATTTTCGCTTAATAACCAACCAATTATCAAAAGAATGTTTATACTTAATTTCATCTTCAGCTATTTTTTTCTCCTGCTGTGAAACCGCTAAATTAATCTTATTAATGAACAAGTTATATGCATATAGTTTTCCAGGACCCACTACATCTTTAAGCATTTCATCCATTGATTTTTTATATTCATCACGATAGACTAAAATTTGCTGAAGCTGCTGTTTAGACATATCAAGACACTCTTTCAGCTGAATAAGATTCCGATGAGATTTTTCTTCTTCTTTTTCATAGTGAGAAACAACTCTTTTAATCCTTTGTATTCCATCCAATATTAACACCTACTATGTAAATATTTTTTTCAATTCTTCAAATGCCACGGAGAAATTAATATTTGCGCTTATTTCTTGAGTCAAATAATTATTAATTTTTGGCATCAACGAAATAGCCATATCTAAATTTGGGTCAGAACCAGGCGTATAAGCACCCAGTTGTAAAAGCTCCTGACTCTCATTATATTTGGCATAAAGGCTTTTTAATTTTAAAACAAGCTTCATTTGCTCTGCATCTACAATATTAGGCATTACTCTACTAATGGAAGCTTCAATATCAATCGCAGGATAATGCCCTGCTTCCGCTAATTTTCTAGCAAGCACAATATGCCCATCTAAAACGGCCCTGGCGCAATCAACGATAGGATCTTGCTGATCATCACCTTCTGCTAATACCGTATAAACAGCGGTAATTGATCCTTTTCCTTTTAATCCATTACCTGTTCTCTCAATCAATTGGGGTAATTTTGAAAAAACAGAAGGAGGATATCCTTTAGTTGCAGGAGGCTCTCCAATAGCTAAAGCTATTTCACGCTGAGCTTGAGCAAAACGAGTTAAAGAATCCATTAAAAGAAGTACGTTTTCTCCTTTATCACGAAAATATTCTGCTATACTTGTGGCACTTAAAGATCCTCTTATTCTCATTAAGGGTGAATTATCTGCTGGAACAGCTATTACAATTGATTTTTTCAAACCTTCTTGACCTAGAATATCCTCGATAAATTCTTTTACTTCACGCCCTCGTTCACCAATTAAAGCAACTACAACAATATCTGCTTCGGTATATTTTGTCATCATGCCAAGTAGCATACTTTTCCCAATACCACTTCCTGCAAATAAGCCAATACGCTGCCCTCGTCCTAGCGCTAGTATGCCATTAATACTTCTTACGCCAACATCCAAAGGAGTATTAATGGGGTTTCGGTTTAGTGGATTAATGGGCTCTGGATATAACGGCATTGTCGAGTCATAAATTACAGGAGCTTTTCCATCTAAAGCTTCACCTGATGCACCAATAATACGTCCTAACAAATTATCTCCCACTCCTACTTGCTGAGAGTCACCCGTAGATATCACTTTTGCTCCAGGAGTTAAACCAGTCACATGACTGGTTGGCATCAGGTAAGTTTTCTCATCTGAAAATCCAACAACTTCAGCCTCAACACTAACCCCGTTATCTGCTACAATCAAACAATGACTTCCTATGGGGGCATTGCATCCTACTGCTTCTAAAGTTAAACCGACAATCCTCGTTAGCTTTCCTTCAATAATTGAGCTTTCGATAGGCTTTATTTTCTCTCTAAATCTCACAAACCTTTGATTAAAGCAAGAAGATGTTGTCATATTTTTTCCTTCAATCAAAAAGCTGCGCCATCACAGCAGATAACCTTGACTCTATGGAACCGTCTATTTGAACTGAGCTTGTTGATATTCTACAACCACCTTGTAGCATTCCCTCGTCAGCTATTAAATTCCAAGTTGCTACGGAGGAATCAGAAGAAAATTTCTGCTTTATTAAGTCTACATCAAGAGGATTTAGATAAACAGAAACCTTCATTTCATGAGATGGTACAATTTTTTTTGCATCTTTAATAATATTTAAAAGCTCTGAGGAATCTTGTGAGACTTCTTTTTTTATAACGGATTTACTTAAGCAAATTACTAGTTCTAAAAGTTCTTCTTCTATTTGGTTCATTAATTCATTGCTTGGATTCGTTAAACCATTCATTAAAGCTATAAATTGGCTTTTAATGGCTTGGAAAGATTGATCTGCATCTTCACTTCCTTTTTTAAACCCTTCTGCATACCCTTCTTTATAACCACTCTTACTCTCTGTTGATTTCACAGCTGTCCTGCCTAACTCAGGATTATTCATTTCTGGAAAACTCCAACGCCTTACATTTTGAGTAGTATCATTTGATGTGATAATATTAGTAACCATCTTATCCATATTAAACCATTTCCTCTCCAGCACCTGCACCAAGAGAAATTTCGCCTTCTTCTGCCATACGAACAGCAACAGCAAGCACAGCTTTTTGCGCGGCTTCTACTTCGCTCAACCTAACAGGGCCCTTAGCTTCTAAATCATCTTTCATTAAATCAGCAGCTCTTTTTGACATATTTTTAAAGAACTTCTCTTTTATAGGTTCATCAGCACCTTTCAGAGATAACAATAAATCATCTGAAGAAACATCTCTTAATAAAGCTTGAATACCTCTATCATCAACACTTAAAAGGTTATCAAAAATAAACATGAGGTCTTTAATTTGTCCCATCAGAGACTCATCAATTTCTTTCATTGAATCCATTATTTTCTCTTCATCTTCCTTATCTAAGAAATTTATAATATCGGCTACTGATTTAATGCCGCCAATATTCGATGACTTTTTACTTTTTTGACCTTTAAATTGTTTTTCCAAAACAAGATTTAATTCATCAATAGCTCCTGGCTGTATAGATTCCAAAGAGGCCATTCTTAGTAAGATATCAGTTCTTTTTTCTTCAGGCAGATATTTTAGAATTTCTGCCGCATGATCGCCATCTAAATAACTGAGAACAGTAGTTATTATTTGAGGGTGCTCATATCTAATTAATTCATAGATAGAAAATGCATCCATCCATTTTAGAGAATCTAAGCCTGTTGCCGGCTCACCCGTATTTAGCCTATCGATCAAGCCATTTGCTTTGTCTTCCCCTACCGCTTTAGATAAGCTTCTTTTTAAATACTCTTTTGACTCATAACCAAGACTTGTTTTTATGCCAACTGAATTCATTAAATCTTGAAAGACATCCAAAACTTGCTCTTGCTTAATTTCAGCAAGTTCTTTCATTGCAGATCCAATATTTTGAACTTCTTTTGGTTCTAAATATTTTAATATCTTTGATGCAGTATCTTCGCCTACACCTAATAGTAAAATAGCTGCTTTTTCTGTGCCACTCATCACTCAACCTCTCATCTTATCCTTGATCACTTTCCACCCAATCTTTCATTACTTGCGCTACCCGTTTAGGGTCTTCAGAGATAACATCTTGGACTCGCCCTAAATGCTGTTGATAATTTTGTGCAGGCCCCCCTAAACTTAAAGAGTCAGCACCTCCAATCCCAGGCACATTAGGAGCTTGAATTCCACCTAATTGAGGAGAGCCAATTCCTTGCACTGGTGTAGCAACACCTGCACCTGTGGGGAAAAGCTCCGCAGTCTTCTTACCTTGCTGTGAAAGGTTCTTAAACATAGGTTTAATAACCATAAAAACAAGTATCAAAACAAATAAGGCTCCTAAAATTTGTTTAATCACACTGCTAAACCATGGTTTTTCCCATATTGCTGTATCTGGTAATGCTTCAATTTTTTCAGGATCTAAGAAAGGGACATTTAAAACTGAAACACTATCCCCTCGTTTACCACTAATGCCAATAGCATTAGTGATTAACTCTTTAATCTTATTAAGCTCTTCTTCATTACGTTGTGTTCTTGTCACTTTGCCCGTTTTTTCATTTACATTAACTTTATCATTAACGACAACAGCAACTGAGAGTCTATTTACTTTACCTGGAAACTTTTTAATATGACTAATTGTTCTATCCAACTCATAGTTTCGAACTGCTTTCTTTTTAGTATTTATTTTTTCTTTACTTTTAACTTCACTCTCTGCAGCATTAGGTGTCTGTGCATCAGCACCAGGAACGCCTGATGCTTTTTCTGTTCCGCTCTGTCCTTCGTCAACAACATGTTCACTTCTTAGCGCTTGATTTTTTGGATTAAAAAGCTCTGAGGTTTTCTCATCAGAGGTAAAATCAACTTCTGTTGAAACCTGAGCTCTAAAGTTTGCTTCACCAAGCAGAGGAATTAAAATATCATTAATTTGTTTTAGATATTTTTTCTCTAAATTTTCCTTGTATGTCAAATGCTTAGAAAGATCTGCCGAACCATCAGCGTCACTATTGGATAAAAGCCTACCCTGCTTATCTACTAAGGTTACATTATCTGTATCTAATCCAGGTACACTGGAGGCTATTAAATTTATAATAGCTCCAATTCTATCCTTGGAAAGCTCTACACCAGAATATAAATCTATAAATACAGAAGCTGATGGTTTTTTTTGACTTCGAATAAAAACTGATTGTTTGGGTATTGCAAGGTGAACTCTAGCACTTTTAATATTTCTAAACCCTGAAATAGTTCTCGCCAATTCAGTCTCTAATGCATGCTTGTAACGTGCTGACTCAATAAATTGACTGGTGGAAAATCCTTGCTCTTGTTTTAGCATGTCAAAACCGTTAGTATTATTCTGTGGAATTCCTTGCATTGCAAGCTTCATCCTCGCTTCATGAACTTTACTATCATCTACCAAAATACTACCAGTCCTTGGATCTATGTCATGCTTAATACCAAATTGTCGCAATGTATCACCAATAATGCCAGCATCTTTAGTATCAATACTGCTATACAATGGTGTCATTATTGGTTTCTGAGACCAAAGTACTACAGAAACACCAATAGCAATACTTGCAGAAAAAGCAATCAATAAACCTACCTGCCTTAGAATAGGTAGACTAGAAAACCCTTGCATGGTAGATACTGTATTTTCTGCATTAATTAAAGCCATAATAATGCCTTATTCCGCTACACTTAGATCAAACTTCTCAGTTTTAAACGCTCATATTCATGATTTCTTTATAAGCATCGATTAGTTTATTTCTGACATGAACTGTTGCCTGGAATGCAACGCCTGATTTTTGAGAAGCAATCATTACATCAGCAAGACTTACATTAGAGTCGCCAAGTTCAAATTTTGCTTTTAAATCTCCGGCATTTGACTGAAGCTCATTCACTTCATTAATAGCGTTTTTAAACATCTCAGAAAAATTTCCCTTGCCTACCTTATCAAGAGAATCACTTGCAGTATCTGTTGCCACAATTTTCATGTGACGCATTTGCTCTAACAGTTTTGTTGCATCTATATTATTCATAAATATAACTCCTTATAAATTAACTTTGAGGAATCGTTATTCCACTTTCTCTCATTTTCGCTAACTTATATCTTAAAGTCCTTTGACTAATTCCTAATGTTTCAGAAGCCATTTTCCTATCCCAGTTTTTATCTTCTAATACCTCTAGAATAAGCTCAAATTCTTTATTTTCCAAATCACTTACTAATGAGGATTTTTTGTTTATTGAAGAAGAGTCAAAATCAACATAAATATCATCTGGAAATATCTCTTTCTTATTAGACAAAATAATAGCTCGCTGCATTACATTATCAACTTCACGACCATTTCCTGGCCAGCTATACTTTAATATTTTTTCTTTCGCTTCTTTTGTAAGAAGTGGCACGGCTGTGCCTAATTTTGTTGAGTGCTTGGCAACAAGGTGCTCAGCTAAAGGAATAATATCTTTTTTTCTTTCACATAGCGGCAACCAAGACAAGGGGAAAACATTTAATCGATAATATAAATCTTCTCTAAATTTCCCTTCTGCTACTTCTTGCCTAATATTTCTATTTGACGTTGCAATCACTCTTACATCTAAGTTTATTATTTTCTTTCCTCCCAATCTTTCCACTTCTCTTTCTTGAAGAACTCTTAATAGCTTTGCTTGTAGATTAAGTCCCATTTCAGAAATTTCATCTAACAAAATAGTCCCACCATCTGCCAATTCAAACTTTCCTGGCATTGACTGAACAGCACCTGTAAAAGCACCTTTTTCATAGCCAAATAGTGTAGACTCCAGCATATTCTCAGGAATTGCCGCACAATTTATAGCAATAAAATTTTTTTCTTTACGTTTTGAATGATCATGAATATACTTAGCTAATACTTCTTTCCCCGTTCCACTGTGGCCTGTTATCAACACGGTTGCGTCTGAAGAAGCCACTTTTTCGGCTAACCCTAGCAACGCTTTACTGGAGGGATCTTCCGCTATAGGAGAAGAAGAGTGGGCTGCATCTGGATAAAACTGTTTAATCTTAGCAATTAAAATTTCAGGCTCAAATGGTTTAGTCATATAATCTGATGCACCTAATTGCATTGCTGAAACAGCATCTTTGATATCAGAAAAAGCTGTCATCATGATAAATGGCAAATTGGGATGCTTGTTTTTTGCTATCCTTAACAGCTCTATTCCACTCATGCCTTTCATATTGATATCACTAATAATTAGACTTATTTTTTTATCATTTAGCAAAGAAAGCGCGGACTCTCCAGAATCAACTGCCAGCGCATTGAATCCCTCTATGCTAAGTGTATCTTTAATTGCTTCTCGTAGAGATTTATCATCTTCTACAATTAGAACATTATTCATTATATCAAACTCTCTTGTTATGTTGATGCGGAATAATTATAGAAAATCTGCTTCCACAACCAAGCTTCGTTTTTAAAAAAATCTCATACTCGTGTTGCTCAATAACAGCTTTAACAACAGACAAACCTAAGCCTGTTCCATTTTCCTTCGTTGAAAAAAAAGGATTAAAGATATATTTTGCTCTCTCACTATCTATACCGTCACCTTCATCTATAACTGAAATAATAATTTCATCTGCCTGACCACGCTCAACAGAGACAATAATTTCTTTTGAAAAACAAACAGCTTCCATAGCATTATTTATAAGATTACAGATAGCTCCTAATATCAAATTTTTATTACAAAAAATCATAGGTTTTTCTTGTATTTTAAAACACAGAAAATCACTTGTTTTATTCTTGCTGCAATCAAAAAAGGACTTCTCAACTTCCAAAAACAAGTCCTCTAACAGCACCCAACCAAAGGATTCTTTCTCTTTTTTTGAAAAATTTAACATGTTTTTAACTTGGCTTTCTAGTTGATAAAGTTGGTCAATAATTTTATCAATGAATATTTCTTGTTTGTCTGAGAACCCTTCCAATTTTTGTAGCCCTCTTGCATAAAGAAGCGCTGAGGATAGAGGTGTTCTTATTTGATGGGCTAAAGAAGCTGTCATTTTTCCCATCTCAATTAAGCGCTGTTGATGATTTAACTTATCCTGTAAAGCTCGCGTTTCACTAAGATCCGTTAATAATATGAGCTGTCCATGTGTAGCGCCTAATGAGGCTGTAGCAACTTTTACACGCTTACCACTCAGTAAAGAAACTTCGTGACCATCATCAGATTGGGGAGAAAAATCTCTTTCTATAACACTTATCCAAGATATCCCTAATAACGGCTCATTAAGCAGTGTATGAGCCAACTCATTTGATTTTCTAACATATCCATGCTTATCCAATACAAGCACACCAACAGGCAATAAATCTATTAAACTATCAATTGCCTTGTACCATGCTGATTTTGTAATCACTGTAGCAGTAGAAGCTTCTTCTCTCTTATGAAAAGTATTTTCGATATCAGCTTCTTTACTCATACAAGATTTAGCCTCATGGGCTCCATTAAGCATATAAATTTTCACTATGAAAATGTTTAGTATTGAAACAAAAGCAAATAGCAAGCCAAAAAATATTTACTTTATTTTCAATTGGTTATAAACATATAATGCTAAAGTGACAGTTTCATGACGAAATATATACAACGTATAAACTGTATAAGAAAGGTACTGCTGCTAAAAGACTTGATAATTACTCTTGGCGAATATTATCTTTTTGCATACCATATTTTTTCATTTTTTCAACAAGCGTTGTTCTTCTCATATTCAAAAAATTTGCGGCCCTTGCTACAACGCCCCCAGACTCTTCAAGCGCATGACGTATAAGACTAAGTTCTGTCTTTATCATATGTTCTTTTAAGTCTATTCCACCACTTGGCATGGCAGAGACATCTGCGAAAAGTATTTCTTTTTCTTCTTGTACTTCTTCTGCTTGCATTTCGTTAGTTTTAAACTTCTTCGGTAAATTATTGGCATCAACAATACCATTAGGATAAAGAATAGCAAGACGTTCTACTAAGTTTGCCAACTCTCGGACATTACCTGGCCAAGGATACTGACAAAGTGCTTTAATTGCTTTGGGTAAAAGTCGAAACGTATCTCTATTTTGGCTTTCAAGCCTAGCCATCAGCTCATTAATAAGCAGGGGGATATCTTCTGAGCGGGCACGAAGTGCTGGCATTTCGATAGGATAAACATTTAAACGGTAATATAAGTCTTCGCGAAAATCTCCTTTACTAATGGCTGCTTCTAAATCTCTGTGTGTAGCAGCAATAATACGAATATTCGCCTCTATACTTTTGTTACTGCCAACACGCTCAAAGGATCTCTCTTGTAAAACACGTAATAGTTTTACTTGCATAGCGAGCGGCATATCACCAATTTCATCAAGAAAAATAGTTCCTCCTTGAGCCAGCTCAAAGCGACCTTGCCGAGCAGAAATTGCTCCTGTAAATGCACCCTTTTCATGCCCAAAAAGTTCACTCTCTAAAAGTTCTGCAGGAATAGCTCCACAGTTAACTGGAACAAAAGGCTTTTCTCGGCGAGGTGAATGATAATGCAAATTCCTAGCAACCACTTCCTTACCTGTTCCTGACTCTCCTGTAATAAGGACGGTAACATCGCTACCAACAACTTGCTCCATTAATTGTCGAACCTGTCTGATAGTACTACTACTACCAACAAGACTCCTAAATAGAGCAATAGGACGAGTTGAACCTTGATTTCTCTCTTCTAAATCATTTTCATGCCAAATTTGACATTGATGAACAATTTCTAGCACTTGTTCATATTTTGCCGGCATTTTAATACGCCCAGGAATAATCAATTGCTGCTGCTCTTTGCCCATTGTAAGCTCAGAATAAAGGCCATCTACTAACAAAATAGGCGTTTTAGAACCATTTTTGTAAAGCAAATCACAGTATGCCTTAAATGCCTCATCACAGCCCACGTCTCCCAAGATGATACACAGCAAGCCATCTGCCAGGCTCAGCACTTCTCCTTCCGTGCTATTAGAAACGATAATTTCTTCACCTAAAAAGTCAAATATGACCGATAAATTCTCACGCCGCTCAATATTATTATCGATCAATAAGATTTTATACTCTCGTCGCATCTGCAAACACCTTTTATCTTTTGAGAACAGGATGGAAAACTCGTCTATCAAGCAAAACGATTTTATATAATTAAAGTACTTAAAGTGGGGTTAAGTCAAATAATAGTAGGATTCTTAAAGGGGTATTAAGGATAAAGCCCAAAATATGCGCAAATTTTGAACGACTGGAGTTTAATTTCAACCTCTAGCTATTTTTTTGGTAGGCCTGCTGCATCTCTTTCGTTTTTTTTAACTTTTGGAGCTTTTTTGACAAATCGCGAGATTCACTTTCTCCTACCTCCATTATTCTTTCATTAATCTTTTTAAGTAAAGAAAGATTTTCTTCCAACTCATTTTTTTCATTAGTATTAAAATTTAATTGACAATAGCTTCTCAGCAACTTGTGCTGTAACAATGAAAATTGACCTACTTTTCCCCATTGTTTTAATTTTGCCGCATCTAACATTAAATTCGTTGCTGATAAAATTTCTTCCCAAACATTTACTGCGTCTTTATTCACTTTATCTGTGCTCATCAGGAGTCAGAAGAAGCTTCTTGCTGGGTTACATCCGAGGCTATGGCATCCCAACCTACTTTTATTTCACGCAATAAGTCAATTGCACCTACAATTTTATCAATATTATTTTCAACATTAGCCAGTAAAAGCTGCTTTTTAATATAATCATATAAATCAGATAGTTTCTCTGCAATATCACCACCGTTTTCTTTATCTATGCTAATGCTTAACCCATTGATGATATCGATTGTCCAGCTAATATGTAGTCCTTTTCCTTCAAATTCATTCCTCTCCATGCAGCCTTTGGCTATTAGCAATTTTTCAATAGCTGCCTCCAAAAGCATTTGTATAAGCCGATGAGGATTAGCTTCTGTAATAACCTCTGACAAGCCACTTTTTTGATATTCCTTCATCTTAGTCTGATTAAGCATAGATTCCTCACTTCCTTGTCAATTGCCTTAATGCAAATAAATTTAATTAACCGCTACTTTTTGTAAAACCAGGCAAGTTAGCGAATTGCTCCGTTAAATAAGTACCCGTTGCCTGCAACTGTGACAATAAAATATCTAAAGCACCAAACTCTTCTCTTAAACGTGTCTCGTATTCAAATAAATCCCGATTCAGCTCTAATCTATCATCTGAAATATCATCAATCCTATCTTGCAGGCTTGTTGTACGACTACTTAGAGATCCTGTTGTTGAGTCAACATAGTTAGCGATAACATTGTCTATTCGAATAGCTAAACCTGTAGATTGATCTGCAAAAAAATCAGCAAGCTCATCAGGCGCATCTTTTAGCGCGGCTTGTAACTTCGTATTATCAATACTCAAATCACCTGTACTAGTAGTTGTAATACCAAAATCTACCAAAGACTTTAATTTCTTTGTAAAATCAGAGGAGGTACTACTCAGTTCTCGCTTAATTTGATTTTCGACGGCAAACAAAGAAGCATCTCCTAGCAAAGGCCCTGCTACGCCTGTCTCACTATCAAAACTAGAAAGTCCTCTGAGACTATCCATATAGGTATTATACTTATCAACAAAACCTTCTACTAAAGATGAAATACTGCCTGTATTGGTTGAAACGCTTAGCGTTTTAGTTTCCCCGACTGTTTCTGAAACACTGACAGCCGTAATATCAACGCCTGTAATGACATCTTTGAAAATATTGGAGGAGCTTGTAACCGTTTGCCCATCAATTTTTATTTGCGCATCAATCGCGGCATCTATCTCAGCAAGATTTGTCGTTCCTCCACTAACATCATAAACTAATTGCGATAAACCATTGGTATCTGTATGGTTACCATCATCATCGGTTACCGTGACTTTAATAGCCTCGCTCACACCTGTTTTATCAGAAGTTAAAATAAGCTTGCTACCACCATCTGCACTAATAATGCTTGCTGAGACTCCTGTATTGTTACTCGCATTATTAATAGCATCTCTTATTTCGCCCAATTCATCATTGTCACTATCAATAGCAATTGAGAAAGAACTTCCACCCACTTCGATGTCTAAAGTCCCTGTACCTACGACTGTACTACTATCTGTAAAAAAATCTGAGCTTAACTTATGTGCTTGGGCTAACCGCACCACTTCCACTTCATAACTGGTTTCTATGGCTGTACTCTCAGCCACGGCCGAGAAAACAGAAGTTGCTTCCGAAACGGCAATACGCGAATTAAAACTATCAGTATCCTTTAATCCAGTCAGTGCAGATTGAAATTCAGTCAGCGCAGAATTTAAACTGCCCACGGCAGATAATTCTGTCTGCAAACTGACTTCTTTGCTATCTAAGAGAAATTGTTTAGGTGCGGCTTCAGCTTCCACTAGCTGTGAGATAATACTACTAATATCAAGGCCGGATCCTGCACCAGAAGCAATAATTCCTGCCATAACTTTCTCCTAATAAGCTTTGATTTTAATAGGCAACTTTTATGCCAGAAAAATCACTTTATTCATAGTTTGATTTTCAAGAAAAAACCATTCCCGTGGGCTAAATTTTCACTAAAATTACACATTTGATTATGTAATTCGGCAATTTCTTCTGGCGACATTTGCCTAACTAATTTATTGGTATCCCTATCTAAAATCTCAACAGATAGCTCTTTGGAGCTTTTACTAATACTAAATTTCAATTCTCTCTTAACAGCTTGGGCATGCCTATTTAAGTCATTGATAATATAGCCTAAGCAACTTTCATCTACATTCTCTTCATTAAAGCTTCCAACCCTATACGCTTCTAATAATTCATTAAATTGTGCATCTTTCTCTCTACTATTTTCTGAATTTTTATCCGAATTTTTATCAGGACTTACATCAACCACCTTAACCTGGGTCAATTCCTTTAACTTTAGCGGCTGAGGTAGGCTTTTATCGATTTCCATCATCACCTCTACCTTTTGCTATGCTATTTCTCTATTCTGGAACATGGCCTCATTTAATGGCAAAACAACATCCAGGGCCTTTGGCCCTGGATGTTGATACTTAGTTTAAAACACGCTTTATCCGAGTAAGCTTAGCGCTAGCTGACCTGTAGCATTCGCTTGGGCAAGCATGGCAGCACCGGCTTGTTGGAAAATTTGTGCTTTGGTTAATGTTGCCGTTTCTTTTGCAAAGTCAGCATCCATAGTTCTAGAACGAGCAGCTGATACATTCTCAGAAGTCGATGTTAAATTCTTAACAACTTGTTCTAAGCGATTGGTGATAGCACCTAAATCTGCACGCTGTTCGTTAATACTAGAAATAGCGCCATCCACAACGGATATTGCATTGGTTGCACCAGCAAATGTACTAATATCAACAGAAGCTACATTAGATAACGCGCTATTATTAGCATTTGTGTTGGCGAACATACCACCGGCAGCACCAGAAGTCACAGAGAAGCTTGAGTTAGATGAAAAACTCAAATTACCTGCAACCCGACTAGTATCTGTTGTAGTAAGAGCCCCTAGCGTACGACCTGAACCACTTTCTGTCGTACCATCAGCGCCGAGACCCGTTAGATCAAATGTTGCGGTACCGCCATCGAGCACGTTTTCAACAACAATATCATCACCACTGGCACTTTTCATGGTAATACTAGCTTTATCTGCGGATAACTCAGCAGTAATACCCGTGGTTGCAGCTTTAGCATTAATAGCATCTGAAAGTGCTGTTAAATCACCTGTTGTCACAGCAGCAGAAATAGACGCAGCCACATCATTACCTGAAGAGTCTCTCGCACCATACAGATTAAAAGAGAACGTTCCTGCAGCAGAAACATTATCTATTTTGGCATAAGTCACAGCCGTAGCACTAACGCCGGTACTTGAAGTTGCGCCATTAACGGCTGAAGCAATTTCACTGGCCATATCTCCTGCAGCAATATCTAGCGTTGTAGTACCGTTATTACCAGAGATAGTTAAATCTTCCCCGGCTAAAACAACACTGGCAGCGCCTGATATATCACCGGCTGCAGCAACTGCTTCATTCATGCGCCCAGCACCTGACGTAGAAGCAACGGTATTCGAACCAATGTGCGTTGCTCTAGAATTACTGATACTGAAACTTAAGGTTTCACCACCAAAAGCACCTACTTGCAAGTTCTTCGCCGTAAAACTACCATTCATCAAAAAGTTACCAGCACCAAACTGCGTATTTGCAGCAATATCATTAATTTGAGATGCTAATTGTGCAACTTCTTTTTGCAGACTGGCTCTGTCTGAAGCCGAGTTTGTATCATTCCCTGATTGCACAGCCAAATCACGAATACGCTGTAACATATCCGTAATATTACCTAAAGAACTTTCAGCAGTTTGTAATAAAGAGATACCATCATTGGAATTCCTTATCGCTTGATCCATACCATTGATCTGTGACGTAAAACGACTAGAAATAGCAAGACCTGCCGCATCATCTTTTGCACTGTTAATCCTCAAGCATAAACGTTCTAATGATGTTCCCAGCATATCACTGCTTTTAGCCAAATTATTTTGCGCACTAATCGATGCAATATTAGTATTTACAAATACAGCCATTGTCTTATTCTCCTTAAAACTGCTTTCCTTCATCTTAGGTCTGCAGTATTTATTCATGGCGGATATACCTAAAAAATCACATATTCACCGCCTCCATAAATGTTAGCGGCGAAAGAATTCGAAACTTAAGTAATTTTGACTTAGGAAATAGAAATAAACGAGGCGTTATTTTTTATATTTAAATCAATAAGATAGTGAGCACACTTTGGTTTTCAGCGAATAGTCTTATTTTATATTTTACTACAGTTTAGGTTTTAGTCCATAGATGTTGAGATCTGTTGACGATTCATCTTTTTGTCTAAATACGGCATTAAATTGCTAGATCTGCGACTCAAGTATTACTTATACATTAACTCTCTCAGTAATATCTGATTGAAAAGAGTCTATTTTATGCTGAGGGAGCTCTATAAGAAATTAAACAAACTCAATCCTTGCACGCGGGAATAAGCTTGTTGAGCAGCTTGAAGCGCTATAGTTTGACTATTAAGTCTTGTGATAGCTTCTACCATATCTAAATCACGTACAGTAGAAAGTGTTTGTTCTGTTAATTGCAGAAAATCCAAGTTTACATTTTCTTGACTCTCTGCAACATTCATTCTGGTTCCAATTTTTGCTTGAAAGACAGAAAGATGATCTTGCGCTTTATCTAAGTTATTTAAAGCAATGGTTGCTTCAAAATTTAAACGAGCGACATCTATTTCACTATCACCAAAACTTTCGAAAGCATTCGCAATTTTATCAATGCTGGTAAAGATATCTTGTTGATTAACAGAAGATACATGAAAAGTATCACCAGGATCAGGCGTTCCACTGATTTGCAGCTCAACACCAGAAACTAAAATTTTATCTCCGCTCGTAAATGTAACATCATCAAAACCTGGCAAGGGTACTCCAGGAGCAGAATCTGCATAAACGTCAAAATTACTGCCTGGATTTAATGCATTAAAAGAGATGGTATACGTTTCTGGAACTGATGCTTTCCAGGCATCAGGATCTGATATTTTCGAAGTCGCAACGAGTGCACCTCCTGTATTTGTCTGATCTGAATTTACCTTATACGTATTGGGGTCAGCGGCGATAGCCATGAACAATGCTTTCCCTGAGTCATTATCTACAACATTGGTACTCGAGCCTATTTTTATTAAACGCTGGCCTTCATCTCCATTATAAGCATAATTACCCGCTGCATCTTGTGTAAAAGGTGTTGTTGCACTTTGATAGCCTGCAAACAAATAACCGCCTGTTCCACTTTTAGTATTAGCAAGGCTTACCATCTCTGCTAAACGTTCTCGCACTTCTACAGCAATGCTTCTTCGTTCAATTACGCTCAGAGTCGCATTATTTCCTTGTAACACTAATTCTCGCACCCGCCCCAATGAATTTTTAAAGTTAGATATTGCTGTTTCTTCCAAAGCTAAATTTCTCTCAACAGAAGCTATATTTTCCTGGTATTGATTGGTAATATGAATTTCTTGTTCCAAAATAATTATTTTACTCGCACCTACAGGGTCATCAGAGGGATTTATAATTTTTGTTCCTTCTGTCAATTGGACACGTGCCAAATTGACGCTGCTTTGCAAGTCTAAAATTCCATTAACGCCTTGTGTTAAAAATTGTGAAGTCGAAATTCTCATCTTAACCGCCTAATGCATTAAATAAAACAGCCATTAACTCTTGAGCCACACTAACCACTCGGGCACTGGCTTGATAGGCTTGTTGATATTTGAGTAAATCAGCAGCTTCTTGATCTAAATTGACGCCTGATATACTATCTCTGCGTGCTTCACTTTGCTCTAAGAGACCTTTAGTCGCTTCATGATTTATACTTGCTTGATTTGTACTGGTTCCTACTTCTGCAATCAATTGCCCATAGAACTCTTGAAAAGATGCCGTACCTGATTTTAGTACCTTTGCGATTTGTGTTTCTGCTAATAACGTCCCATTTCTATTATCATTAATACCGCCTGTATTGTATTCAATGCTAAAAATATCTCCAGCTTCTGGAGCCCCATCTATTTCAACCTGATATCCCGGATCATATCCACCACTGGTGGGAAAAATAGCATTTTTAACTGAAGGATCATAAGTTAAAGGGCCCGCATCGAGTACTGCTCCTGTTATATCATTTAATACTTGATAGGTAGTAGCTGTAAGAAATTCTATTCTAACAGGGGGGGATAAAGCGCCTGGTGTCGTTGTAAATGCCGAATTTGATACATCTGATATGACTCCTGCACTAATACTCCCTGTCCCTGAATTATTAATGCTACTCTCTGTTCGTATAGGTGACGCAATAGCAAAAGCGGTTATATTCGTAGCAGCAAGTGATACATCTCTAGCACCGCTACTCACAGGGAAAACCTCGTAGCTATCACCCGCATTAAATGTTCCAGAAGCTACATTTATAGTAAAACCATCAACATTAATATTGACTGGCAAGCTTGCTAAAGAGCCCGTTGAAACAATGGAGTTATCACTTTCGCGAGTCAGTTCATAATTTGAACCTGAAATAACATTTAATCGATAGCTTGTTGGTAATAAGTCTGCAACATTATCAATAGCAACACTTAAGCTCCCGCTTCCTGTATTTAAGCTACTCGGCGTTACTCGCTCAGCCATGGCTGCTGTTGAATTAATATCTGAGAAGAAAAATCCCCCTAAATTATTGTTTAGGTCCATGCCTAGCTGATGTTGCTCATTAATTTGAGATGCCATGGATATGGCCATAAGCCCCACATTATTCACCGCTTGATCTAAGACTTCTCGTTTAAAACGCAATAGGCCACCTAACTCTCCTGAGGTTATATCTTCTGTTATTTTAATTTGCCCATTTGGCGTATCAAACACTAAATCAAATTCATCCGTATCTATATTAGCAACATTTAAATTGCTGTATTCTCCCCCTAGCACTA
Source organism: Gammaproteobacteria bacterium (assembly GCA_965230455.1). Taxonomy (GTDB): domain Bacteria; phylum Pseudomonadota; class Gammaproteobacteria; order CBDDKY01; family CBDDKY01; genus CBDDKY01. The sequence continues at coordinate 449,580 of CBDDKY010000002.1, read as the reverse complement.
AACTTTGCCCACTACCAATTAATACATTTTTAGAACCATCTTCTTGGTCTGTGGTAATAATATTAACCAATCCTGATAATTCTTTTAAAAGAATATCTCTCTGATCTAATAAGTCAGGCGGTGCCTCAGCAACACCTGCAATAGAAGAGTTTAATTGAGCAATGCTTTTTGCTAGTGATGTTACTTGATTACTGATAATAGACATTTCTGTGTTGACACTACTGATTTCTTGGCGTAATTGGTTATCTAAGCTGTGAAATCTATCAACCAATATTTTGCTGTTGCTGAGTAATATTTCTCTAGCAGGTAAATAAGAAGGCTCATCAACAACAGCCTGTACTGATGAATAAAAATCCTGAATACTACCAGAAACTCCTGTACTAGAATCTGATAATAAGGTATCAACGCGTAAAGCATGGGATAAATAACTACTTAATTCACCGTGTGAAGCACTATAGTCTCTAATTTGCTCTGAAATAAAGCTATCAACAACACGCCTTGCCCCTTCTGTTGAAACGCCATTACCAAAATAGCCTGCGCCAAAAGATATAGATTCTCGTGTAGAGAATTTAACCTCTTGCCGGCTATAGCCTTCTGTATTGACATTTGTGATATTGTGACTTGTGGTAGAAATAGCGCGTTGAAAAGCTAGTAATCCATTGATACCTAAGTTTAATATATTACTCATTACTCTATCCCTGCCTTTCTTGCAGCATTTTCGATGATATCACTCTTATATATTTTTTGAATTTTATCGGCATATTTAGGATCTGTTGCATAACCCGCATTTTGCAAGCCTTCTGCAAACTTACCTGGAATAGCTCTTTGCTCCAGAGCATTTTTATATCTTGGATTACTCGTTAGAAAATTAACATAGTCCATGAAGCTTTCAGCAAAAGACTGATAACTTCTAAAATTTGCCATTTCTTTTCTTGGGGTATTGTCGCGATATTCTAATGTCTGCACATTTACTTTTTCTTTATTCCAACTTCTATCTGCTTTAATACCAAAGAGGTTGTAACTGCTGCTACCATCTGCTTTTTTCATGATAGAACGCCCCCAACCAGTTTCAAGAGCAGCTTGGGCAACAAGAAATTTAGGACTTACACCCAATAACTCTGCAGCTTCTTTAGCATAATGTATCATATCGCTAACAAACTCACTGGGAGAGCTATATTGTATTTTACCTTCTCTTGGCACTTCTAGTTTTTGATGAGATGCTTCAGGGACTGGGGTTGCTTTAATAGTAGGTTCTTGCCTCACTGGTGCTATTTCTTTTGTATTCTCTTTACTATGCTCAGTTCTATTAATAATAAGATTTTTTTTATCTTCATCAGGTGAATCCTTAGATTGATATTCTGGAGATAGTTGTCTCACTAACATTTCAGCAAGCCCTAGACCATTCCCACTGGAAAGGCTTAAGGTTAACTGTTGATCATACATAGACTGATAGAATTCTGATTGATTACTGCTAAAAAGTTCGCTCTCAAACGCTCTATTAGCGTCACGCATTGACTTTAATGCCATGTGAATAAAAATTGCTTCAAATTGCTCTGCTACTTTTTGCAATGCTTTTTCATCTTTCATACTGACTTGCTGTCGCAACTCTGAAAAGCCCTGAAAATCTGTATATATTTTTGCTGTATCTATAGGATTATTCATATTTATAGCCCATATTAAATAGCAACTAAATTAGCTTGCAAAGCTCCTGCCTCTTTAAGTGCTTCTAATATTGCCATTAAATCGCTGGGAGCAGCTCCCACTTCATTAACTGCTCGAACAATATCTTGCAAAGAAGTACCTGGCTGCAATAAAAAAGCTCTACTTTGTTCTTCTTTTACTGAAACATTAGAATGTTGAACAACCTCAGTCGTACCGGTAGCAAAAGCATTAGGCTGACTGACGAAAGGATCTTCAGTAATGGTTACACTTAAATTACCATGCGTTACAATAGCTGGAGTTACAACAACATGCTTGCCTATAACGATAGTCCCAGTGCGTGAATTAACCACAACTTTTGCTGAGGACTCTCCTTGTTGAACTAAGATATTTTCAAGCACTGCAACATAATTAACGCGCTGACTTTTCCCAGCAGGCGCTTTTACACGAATAGAAGTGGAATCCACAGGTTGAGCAACACCTTGACCAATCATTTTATTAATGGCATCGGCAACCCGCTTTGCTGTGGTAAAATCCGATCGATTTAAATTAAAAACTAAATCTTGATTTTTGCTAAAAGGAGATGGAACAGCTCTTTCCACTATCGCACCATTAGGAATACGACCAACACTGGGTACATTTACGGTAATACTAGAGCCATCACTCCCATCGGCACCAAAACCACCTACAACAATATTTCCTTGAGCCATAGCATAAATGCGCCCGTCGGCACCTTTTAAAGGCGCTAAGAGCAAAGAACCACCTCGCAGACTTTTAGCATTACCAATAGATGATACAGTGACATCAATGGTTTGACCAGGTTTTGCAAAGGCAGGCAACTCTGCACTTAAAGCCACTGCTGCAATATTTTTAGGTTGGATATTCACACCTTCGGGGACACTTATTCCAAATTGTTTTAACATGCTTCTAAAACTTTGTACGGTAAACTCTGTTTGTCCTGTTTGATCTCCTGTACCATCAAGACCTACAATTAACCCATAGCCAATAAGTTGATTAGCACGTACACCTGCTAAAGATGCAATATCTTTAATACGCTGCGCACCATAACTGATAGGTGCGGCGATTAGCTGAAAACAAATGATGTAAATTAAAATTTTTTTCATCTTTCTATTTCACTCTAGGCTCCATTAGAAGGGGAAAATCCCCCCGACAGCACCGCCAAAGAAACGCCCTAGCCAACCAGCCACGTTAGACTCTTGTACCTGTCCAGTACCACCGTAAGAAAGCCTTGCATTAGCAACCAAATTAGAATCCACTGTATTATTAGGCCCAATATCTACCGGTCTTACAATCCCTGTCAGACGAATATATTCATCCCCCTGATTGATATGCACCCATTTCTCACCACGAACCACTAAATTTCCATTGGCTAATACTTTTGTGACTGTAACAGTGATTGTACCCGTCAGTAGATTATTTTGATCACTGGAACCTTTACCATCCATAGAGCTTGAAGACTTCAATCCAAAGGAAAAATTATTATCCTGGTTACCGGCTAAAGGAAGCTCATTAGGTAAGTTAAATTGTGTTCCCACGCCAAAAATTGTAGGGTTTTCAACATCTACTTCTGCTGATTTTGATGTGTTTGTATTTGCTGCTTTGCTTGCATTCGTTTTTTCATTAAGCGCAATCGTTAAGGTATCTCCTATTCGTCTTGCTTTGATATCTTGATATAGGCTAATTTCATGTCCTGATTGATAAATAGCGCCTGTCCCTTCACGTAAAGGAGGAGGAGCATAAGGTTCTACCGGTGCAAATGCCGGGTCATCGGGTTTAACGGGCGGTGAGAAGAGCGAACACCCAACTAGTGGGAAATACAATAAACAAAGTAAAGTATATCGAAAGCTCATCCCTTTCACCTATTTATCTATTATCAAAGCGATTGACTGACAAATTGCAGCATATCATCGACGGTTGAAATCGCTTTAGAGTTCATTTCATAAGCCCGTTGTGTTTCTATTAAATCGACTAACTCTTCCACCACATTTACATTAGAAGCTTCCAGTGCCCCTTGATTAACAGTACCTAAACCATTTTGACCTGGCGTTCCTGTTTGAGCGCCACCACTAGCTGTGGTTTCCCTAAATAAGTTTTCCCCAATCGGCTGTAAACCTGCAGGGTTAATAAAGCCTGCTAATTGAATACTGCCCACTTGGGTGGCTGTTGTGCTGCCTGCAGCAATAACAGAAACAATCCCATCAGAACCGACAGTGACACTTTGAGAACCTTGTGGAATAGTAATAGCCGGCTGTACCGTATAACCGTTTGAGGTAACCAGCTGCCCTTGTGCATCTAATTGTAGCGCTCCAGAACGTGTATAAGCGAGCGTTCCATCTGGTGTTAAAACTTGAAAAAAGCCAGCACCATTAATGGCCATATCTAAAGGGTTATTGGTTTGAAGCACGCTGCCTTCGCTGAATATTTTCTGTGTTGCAACCGTTTTTACACCTGTGCCTAACATCATGCCTGTAGGAATAGTCGTATCCTGTGAAGACTGTCCACCTGGCTGCCTGACGGTCTGATAAAGCAAGTCTTCAAATACAGCCCGGCTTTTTTTATAACCAACGGTATTAACATTAGCTAAGTTATTGGAAATAACGCTAATATCCGTTTGTTGTGCGTCTAAACCGGTTTTACTGATCCATAGTGCTGGGTGCATTTTCTTTTACTCCATTTTTCCCTATACAACTAACTGCATAATCTGTGCCGCTTGGGCATCATTATCTTCCGCTGATTTCATCATTTTCACTTGCATCTCAAACTGTCTGGCTAGCGACAAAATGCTAGTGAGCTCATTGACAGGATTAACATTGCTAGACTCTAATGCGCCAGAAACCAAATGTACAGAGGCATCTGGTACCAGATCTGTATCGGGGTCTTTATGATGTATCAAGCCATCTTCCCCTTTCTGTAAATCAGCATGATCAGGCCTTACCAATTTAATACGATCAACAGTTGCAAGTGTCGTTGCGGCCTGCCCAACCCCTCGAATATTAATAGTCCCATCAATACCAATCTCAATTTTCTCAGCAGGAGGAATAACAATGGGGCCGCCATTACCTAAAACCGGCTGCCCAGAACCCGTGATAAGCTGCCCTGTTTCTGTAAGGCGAAGATTGCCTGCACGTGTATAGGCCTCTTTACCATTATTATCCTGGACTGCAATCCAGCCATCACCGTCTACAGCAACATCAAGCTCTCTACCTGTTGTCATAATGCTACCACCTGAAAAGTCTGTGCTCGCTTTTCCAGAAACAGGGAAAACCCGCGAATCAAAGCTCCCCCCTGCTGAAACTGACTCAAAATACTCCAAATCTGCTTTAAAACCTGTGGTTTTTGCATTGGCTAAATTATTAGCGTGAATACTTTGAGCAAGCGTTGTTTGCTTTGCGCCGCTCATGGCAATATAAATTAAGCTATCCATACACTACTCTACCTTATCTTAAGTTGATAATGGTTTGTGTTACGGCGTCAGCTGTTCTAATCGTTTGAGCATTGGCTTGAAAGTTTCGTTGTGCAACAATAAGTTGGACAAGTTCATCTGTTAAAGCCACATTCGAATCTTCTAAGGCACCCGACTGAATAAGTCCTAGGCTTGCCGTACCCGGCGCCCCCACGAGGGCAACCCCTGAAGAAAAAGTCTCTGCCCAGCTGGTATCACCTGTTGGTTGTAAACCTTGACTGTTACTAAAGTTGGCCAGTACTGCTTGTCCTAATGCTCTTGATTGCCCATTACTGTAGCGTCCAAACACAACACCACCCGCATCCACCTCCAAACTATTAAGACGCCCCGTGGTAAAACCATCTTGTGTCATGGCTTGTACTGCAAAAGGGCTGCCAAATTGTGTGGAGTTGGTGATATCAATAACCGTTGCTTGAGGAGACGTCGCACCATTTGCGTTTCCATTTTCATCTAATGGGTTCCAACTTAACGTTATATTTTCTGAAGAAGAAGCATCAAAACTACCATTAGCGTTAAATACTTGTGTAAAAGGAGCGGTAGCACCCGCAGAATCAACATCAACACCATCTATTTGAAAACGCACATCCCACGTATTAGGCGTCGCTGTTTTAATGTAATAAGTTGATAAAACATGACTATTCCCTAAGCTATCGTAAATAGTTGTTGCCGTTGCATCATTATAAGTATTAGAGGCTGGCGGAGTACCACCGAAGGTTGGCGTTCCAACCCAAGTAGCAGCAGGCACCTCGGCACTGGAGTCTAAATTTAATGAAGCGTTCATGGTTGCTGTAGATTTCGGTGTTAAATTAGCCGTACTAATTTGCAAATCGCCCTGTTCACCGGTAATAGTTCCACTATCATCGGCTAGAAATCCTGTTAAACGTTGATTGGATGTATTAACAACATAGCCCTCATTATCAACGCCAAAGGTCCCTGCACGACTATAAACAATACTACCAGCATCATTTAATCTAAAAAAGCCTTCACCATTAATGGCTAAATCCAAATTATTATCAGTAAAGCTAACAGTCCCCTGCGTAAATTGTTGACTAACGCTAGACAGTCTCACCCCGGTACCAATGGCTGTAGAGCCTGTTCCCAAAGCGCTTGAGGCATAAACATCCGCAAAGTCACCACGGGAACGCTTAAAACCTGTGGTCGAAGCATTGGCAACGTTGTTCCCAACAATTTGTAATTCACCAGAAGCGGCTTGTAATCCACTGAGTGCAATATTAAAAGGCATAGTTACTCTCTCCTTAGATAAAAATCTTTCAAAATCCTAGTTAACCTGAGTTCGACATAAGAACGACTAAAACCTGCGATAAATCCAGGGGGACTGTGTTAAAAGCTCAAAAAAATACTCGCATTAGCAGTGCTAGTACTGCGTTTTTTTTGAGCTTTTGCCTTGTCCTCCTGGATTTCTCTGGGTTTTACCTCCTTCTTATGTCGAGCTCAGGTTAGTTAATTTTCTCTACTTGTGAAAAATCAATAGCGCCTAAGCCCTCTAGACTCAGCATTAATTTCTCACTTTGCCCAATGGTAACGCTATTAACATTGGCTGAAATTAGGGTTGAGAATGCAGCGCTTTGCCCATCTTGAAAGCCTTCTGCTTTCACATGATATTGACCTGCAGGCACATGTTCTCCTTGATGATTAAGGCCATCCCAAGTAAAAGCTACATCACCTGCAGCCTGTGTACCCATGTCAATCTTTCTGACTAAAGCACCCGTTGCATCTACAATGCTAATACTTAAATCTGAGGTGCTTCCAGGCAACTTAACACTGCCAGATAAAGTACCTGTTTGTGAAATAGTGCCAAAATTTGAAGGCACTTGAACAGAACGTCCTACTAAAGAAGAAGCTTGTAATGCTTGGTTAGATTGTAGGGCAGCATTCAACCCTTCAAAAGACTCTTGCAAGGTTTGTATACCATCAACCGTTCCAAACTGCGCCATCTGCCCTAAGAATTCCCCATTTTCTTGAGGACTCATGGGATCTTGATGTTTTAGCTGGGCAACCAACAACTCCAAGAAATCCGCTTGCCCTAACTCATCTTTTTTCTCAGCAGTTGGTGCAGATATCCCTAATGACTTTAAGTCAACGCCACCAATATTATCAATGCTCATAATAAACCTCTATTCCTTTACTGTCCTAATTGCAGAGTTTTTAGCATCATGTTTTTTGCTGTTTGTAGTACCTGTATATTTGATTGATAGGTGCGAGAAGCAGAAATCATATTTGCCATTTCTTCCATAATATTTACATTTGGATAATAAACAAAACCATTTTCATCAGCTAATGCGTGCTCTGGTTGAAAACGACTTCGCGCAGGCTTTTGACTCTCGACAACTTCTGTTACTTCTACGCCTTTAACCGCTTTTCCTAGAAAATTTCCAAAGTCATCAGAGGAACCTGCCTTAAAAACAGCCTGCCTTGCACGATAAACATCATTTGCATTTCCCGCTGCACTTTCAGCGTTACTAATATTGCTGGCAACTGTATTCAAGCGAACTGAATGCGCACTCATCCCTGAGCCTGCAATATCAAAAATACTAAATAATGACATATTATTGCCCTCTAATTGCGGTTAATACGGATTTAATGTTTCCTTTCAAAAATTGAAGGCTACTTTGGTACTGCAAGGCATTTTTACTGTACTCCGCATATTCCACTTGTGTATCCACCGTATTTTGATCAAAGCGCTCTTGCTCTATTTCACGATAGATAACTTCAGCACCGCTTTGATAACCAGGGCTACTTAAATGTTTTTGATGCCTTTGCATTAAACCTGTTTGGCTTTGAATGTCTGATAGCGCCTTAGAAAAATCTAAATCTCTTGCTTTATAGCCTGGCGTTTCAGCGTTTGCTAAATTTTGCGCTAATACTTCTGCTCGCTCTGCACGAAAGCTTAATGCTTTTGCGTGTATCCCAAAGACTTTATCTAAACTAATACTCACTAATCTGCTCCATGCTGTTTACAGTAAGAGCTAAAGCAAGCTTAATGCCAAAATATTTATTGTTTATTTTTCAGTAAGTTATACGAAAATTAGCCTTTGGGTGGCAAGGTTAGATAGCCTAGATGGCAATCTTCTTTAGGCTGGAGAAGCCTGATTTAGGCTCAGTGTGAGTGGGCACGCCCTAGCTTGCACCCGACATTTTCATTTTTTTGCGCGCTTTAGCAATAGAGTCTAAAAGAATCTTTTGGCTTTCACTGCCCTCTGAAAAAAGTGGCAATAAGACTTCCCAGTAGTCAATAGCTTTTTTATAGTTTTGTCTCGAATACGCATCCAAAGCTAAAAGCGTAAGAGGCACAGGGTCACTTTTATTCAACCTTAATAACTTTTCCGCTATTTTCTTGCCTTTCGGAGGTAGCTTTTGATGATATTGATTAAATAAAGCTTGAAGATAAGCATGGAGTATTTTTACATCATTAGGTCTTAAACTGTTTGCTGTTTCAAAAGCTTTTATTGCCGCTTGCGCATGACCTAGGGAAGCATTCAGCCGACCCAGCAAATACCAGCCTTTTGCGTCCTTTGGATGTTCTTCAACTGCTTTTTCTAATTTAGCTAAAACCTTTTCGGCACCTCCTGGAGATTGCAATATTTTCGTTGCAACTACTTTTGTTTGCTTGAGGCTCGTCCATTGTAGATAGCCACTTAAATCTCCCCATTGAGAATAGAGAGCCGCAGCTAACAGAGGAATAATTATAATAATTGCCCCTATTAGACCTTTATCAATAGGACTATTAGAGTAGGTTTTACCAACTTCATGATTATCGGCTAAGAGTGTTAACATCAATTCTTTCTTTTGCTGGCTGAAATCTGCTTGTTTAATTTCTCCTTGCTTAAACTTACCTTCCAAGCTCTCAAGCTTCTCTCTGTGTATGTCTAGAAGCACTGCACCATGCTCTAGCCCCAGCTCCGTGTCTTTTTTTAATAAAGGATATAACGCAAAAGCAAGTGCTAATAAGACTAACAAAATAGCGCCTATAGAAAATAACAACACTTATTTACCCTCTTTTAATAAATTATTAATCTTTTCTTCTTGCTCGGGTGTTATTTCAACAAGCGTTATAGATTGCCTTTGTTTTTTAATGATTAAAATTAACGAAAACAACCCAACAAAAACTAAGATAAAAGGAAGAAACCATAAAATATACGTTCGTTCTTTTAAAGGGGGCTTAAATAAAACAAAGTCTCCATAACGGGATACCATATAATCAATAATTTCTTTTTTGGTTTTACCCGCTTGAACCATCTTATAGACTTGTAAACGTAGATCTTTGGCTAAATCCGCATTCGAATCGGCCAAATTTTCATTTTGGCAGACAAGGCAACGCAATTCAAAAGTAAGCTCTTGGAATTGTGTTTTTTTCTTTTTAGAGAAAAAAGGATACATGTCTTTGCTTGCTGTTAGCGCTTGAGTAGAAAAAATCATCAAAACCAATAGCATCAATATTTTTCTCATGGAATTATCCTTGCTTTAGCCTTTTAATAATAGGGTATATTTCGTTACTCCAAACCTTATGGTTGATAGCCCCTATATATTTGTAACGAATAATTCCCTTGCTATCGACAAGATAAGTTTCTGGAGTTCCATAAACACCTAAATCAATAGCAAAGAGCCCCTTCTCATCAAAAATTACTTTCTTATAAGGGTTGCCATATTTTTTTAGCCAAGCCTTTGCTGAGGCACGGTTGTCTTTATAATCTACACCATAAATGGGAACATGAGTATTTTCTGCGATGTCCATCAAGTATGGATGTTCAGAATGACAAGTAATACACCATGTTGCCCACACATTGATAAGGGCAACATGGCCTTTAATATCTTTTTCTGTCACTCGAAGCATTGGATTTTCTAGCGAAGGCAAATTAAAATCTGGGAATGCTTTTCCAATGAGAGGCGAAGGCACTTTCTTTGTATCTTTGCCAATACCCATCCAAAGAAAAGCGCCCAAAACACCCAACAGAAACACAGGCAAAAAATACTTCAGCAAAGATAATTTACTTCTCATTGTTAATGTCCCATTCTTTTTTTTCTATAACGCCTGTCAGTAGCCGCTAACGCACCGCCTAGCATCATTAATAAACCACCACCCCAAATCCAACGAACAAAAGGCTTCTCATAAAGCCGAATCGCCCAAGCATTATTGGTTAAAGGCTCGCCCAATGCGATATATAAATCACGAAACAAACCAATATCAATGGAAGCTTCCGTCATCGGCATACCAGAAACAGTATAAATACGCTTTTCTGCTTGCATGGTTGTAACTGTTTTATTGTCTTTTGTTACTGCAAAATCAGCTAAGGTCCCTTTGTAATTAGGCCCTGAAATGAGCTGTGTATTAAGGAAAGTAAATTCATACTTACCTAACTGCACATGATTTCCCGGTGCCATGCGAATATCTCGTTCAATACTATAGGCAGATGTTAATGCAATACCTAACAACGTAATAGCAACGCCTGTGTGTGCCAATACCATGCCGTAATGACTTCGAGGTAATTTTCGCCACCCTTGTTTAGCGCGAGAAGCTGCAACCAAAAGATATTGAAGTTGAGATAAGATTATCCATAGCGCTAAAATAACACTTAACACGACATAACTTTTCAGACTACCTGTAATAAGCAGAGGCAATAAAATACCTAATGACAAGCTAAGAGCTGCTACCAGATATAATTTTTTGAGTAACTCTCCAGGCTTTTGTTGGCTCCATTGACTATTGGGCCCAATGCCCATTAAAAATAATAACGGCACCATCATGGGAATAAAAACCGCATTAAAATAAGGTGGCCCCACAGAGATTTTACCCAAACGCAAGCCATCTAGTAGCAAAGGATAGAGCGTGCCTAATAAAACACTAAAAGCCGCAACGGTTAATAGGAGATTATTACCCAACAGTAGAGTTTCTTTAGATAAAAGTCGAAAACTGCCATAGCTTACCACCCGTGGCATTCTAATAGCATACAACGTTAAAGAACTTCCTAATACCAATAACAAAAACACCAGCATATAAACACCACGCTCAGGATCACTAGCAAAAGCATGTACAGACGTTAATACACCGGAGCGAACTAAAAAAGTACCCAATAAGCACAAAGCAAACGCACAAATGGCCAACAACACTGTCCACCCTTTAAACGCTGAGCGTTTTTCAGTCACGGCCAAGGAATGCAATAGTGCTGTCCCCACCAACCAAGGCAAAAAGGAAGCATTCTCTACAGGGTCCCAAAACCACCACCCTCCCCAGCCTAGCTCACTGTAAGCCCACCAACTGCCCAAAACAATACCTAGCGTTAAAAAACACCAAGCAGCAAGCGTCCAAGGCCTAGACCAACGTGCCCATGCCGCATCTAAGCGTCCACCAATGAGCGCAGAAATGGCAAAAGCAAAGGCCACTGAAAATCCAACATAGCCCATATACAGCATGGGTGGATGAATAATTAATCCAGGATCTTGCAATAAGGGATTCAAGTCACGACCATTAATGGGAATTTGAGGCAATAAACGTGCAAAAGGGTTAGAGGTTGCCAATAAAAACAACAAAAAACCTACCGAAATAAAACCCAATACACCCAGAACACGTGCCACCATCTCATCAGGCAAACTACGACTAAAATAAGCGACAGTTAATGTCCAAACACTCAAAATAAAACTCCACAATAATAAAGAGCCTTCATGTCCCCCCCATAATGCTGCAATACGATACATCAGAGGCAGCAGTGTATTAGAGTTTTCAGCCACATATTTAACAGAAAAGTCGTTGAATATCAGTGAAAACTCCATAGAAAGGATAGCCATCAGCATAAAAATAAACTGACCAAAAGTAAGGGGCCTTCCAGCCTTTATCCAACGAACCCACCCTTTCTGTGCACCAACGAGAGGAATAATTGCCTGCAATAAGGCCAAACAAAAAGCCAATATTAACGCTAAATTACCAAGTTCAGGAATAAGTCTCATAAATACTGCCATATAGAATAGAGGTTCAACAACTCGGCCGTTCGCTCCCGAGATTGTCTCCTGGTTTGATTTCGCCTACGCGGGAAACCCGCGTAGGCTACCAAAGGGGAAAATTGCATTTTTCCCCTGCCTGTGCCCCTTGGGTACCTGTGCCCCCCAGGGTATGGAAACCCCATCGCCTTTGCCTCGGGGGCTCAAAACAATAGCGTGCTCCATGGAAAGCTTCATGCAACACCTAAAACTCAAACGCTACGGGTATATGGATGCTTAATTTGTACGCGTTGTTTGCGAATTAGCTTCTCCAGCCATCGCTTTTTTTTCTGCTTGCGTAATGGCATGCTCAACTTCTGGAGGCATGTATTTTTCATCATGTTTTGCTAATACTTGATCGGCCATAAAAACATGCTCAGCATTAAGCTTACCCTGAGCAACAATGCCTTGCCCTTCACGAAATAAGTCCGGCAAAATGCCCTTATATTGCACAGTTACTTCATGGGCGCTATCTGTGAGGATAAAACTTACCTGTAAGCCTCGTTCACTACGCTTTATAGAACCTTTTTCTACAAGCCCACCCACTCGAAAAGAATGCCCCTGCGGCGCTTGACCTTCGACAATTTGAGACGGTGTGTAGAATAGGTTTATGTTTTTTTGCAGCGCATATAGAACAAGCCCTGTTGCAACGCCCACTCCCACTATCAACATCAAAATAAAATATAACCGCTGCTTACGACATGCTTTCATGCCCGGCCCTCGCTTTTAACCGCTTGATTAACCGCTTGCGCCGATGAATAGGCATCACTATATTTGCAAAAAAAAGCAATAGCGTAACGCCGTACCCAGTCCAAACATAAGGCGCATAGCCACCCATTTGCAAAAAGTTTTCTAAAGAACCCCAGTGCATCATTCTTTAATAATCTCCCTGACCCATTGTGTTTTACTTTCTCTGTCTAAAATTTCACAACGTGCTCGCATAAACATAGTAATAAAATAAAATAGAATAAAAGCCACAATCATGGATAATAATGGATAAAGCATAGCAGGTGCGATAGAGGGTTTGGCAAATTTACTAAGGCTTGCGGGTTGATGCAATGTATTCCACCAATCCACAGAATAATGAATAATGGGAATATTAACCACGCCCACTAAAACAAGAATAGCCCCTGCTCGTGAGGCAACCTGCTTATCAGGAATAGCATTCTCTAAGGCAATATAACCAAGATAGAGAAAAAGCAATATCAATTCCGAGGTTAGCCGCGCATCCCAAACCCACCACGTTCCCCACATGGGTTTCCCCCAGATGGAACCAGTAAACAAAGCTAAAAACGTAAAACTAGCGCCAACGGGTGCGCTTACTTTAACCACCACATCTGCCAACTTTACTTGCCATATCAAGCTAACCGCTGCGGCCATCGCCATACTCATATAAACCATCATAGATAAGAAAGCACTCGGCACATGCAGGTAGATAAGACGGTAAGCTTGACCTTGTTGATAATCCATAGGGGCTAATACTAATCCACCTATTAGCCCATACCCCATCGCTAAAAAACAAAGCCCCACCAACCATGGTGACCATTTTTCAGACAGATAATAAAAATACTTAGGTGATGTTAACTTATGAAAAAATTGCCATACCCGTTTCATCCATTGACTCCTACACGCAAAGCTGCAGCTACAGTAATAGGGATTAAAATCAATCCCAATACCAATAAGGCACCCAAAAAAGCTAGCTGTCCACTGATAGACAAACCTGCTTGTGCAGCACTCACGGCGCTGGTGGCAAAAATCAGCGGCGGAATATACAAAGGGAGCACTAAAAGTGGCAGCAAAATACCCTTGGCACTTAAACCCACAATAAGAGCGGCTCCAATAGCGCCTAATAAACTCAACAGTGGTGTTCCAATTAAAAGGCTCAAACATAAAGCCACCACACCATTATAGGATAAGTGCAGCAAGAGCCCTAGTAGCGGGGCAATCAAAACCAAAGGAAAGCCACTAACTAGCCAATGGGCTACAACTTTGGCCAGGCACAACCACGATAAAGAAGCTGGTGATAAAACAAGCTGTTGCAAACTTCCGTCGTTGTGATCGCTTTGAAATAAATTATCTAAGGATAACAACGTGGCTAATAAGGCACCAACCCATATAATACCTGGCGCCAATTGGGCTAACAGCGCTGGAGCTGGGCTAACAGCTAAAGGAAATAAACTGGCCACCATAATAAAAAATAGCGGCGGATTAATCAATGTTTGCGGAGAACGGTAGGTGAGTAAAAGATCTCGCTTTAACAGGGCCCAAAAGCTGTGCGCTGCTCGGAAATTCTGCACTGCTTCCCGCTGGCAGACTGATGCTATTTCTTGCTCTCTCATGCTAAATCCAAATGACAAATAGCGACACTACCGAGCTTTAATTGCTGATGAGAGGTTAACATAATCATCCCTCCCTGCTGCAAGTGCTTAGCTAATAGCGTTTCAAGCAAAGAAATTCCCTCCTTATCCATGGCGGTGAAAGGTTCATCCAATATCCAGAATGATGTATTTGAGAGCAATAAAGAAGCCAATGCAACCCGCCGTTGTTGGCCTGCCGATAAATGCTCTATCGGCTCATGGCACAATGCCTGCAAACCGAGCTTTATTAACGCATCGACTATCACAGTCTCGTCAATAACTTCTCGCATACCCATCATAAAGCGCAAATTTTCTACAGGCGTTAAGCGTGATTTAAGACCCGGCTTATGCCCTACATAGAGCAGCGCATTATGATAAGTTTCCCAATCACGATGAATAGGCACGCCTTGCCAATAAACTGCCCCACCAGAAGGGCGTAAAAGGCCCGAAATGACTTTCAATAAAGTTGTTTTTCCACTGCCATTAGGACCACGGACATGAAGTATCTGCTGCGGAGATAATTGAAAACTTAAATCACAAAACAGACGAGATTCCATTCGCTCACAGCTCAAATTATGAACACTCAGAGTCATCCTTAAGCAAAGCCTCTTACATCCTAGATAGTGAACACAGGCTTCAAAGCAACACTCACTTCAAGCCTCAGCAAATTTAATTTTCATCATACCATTCTCTATCGAATATTGATATACTGACAACAGGGTTACGTAACAACATGTTTGCAAACATTATGGAATATCTTGCTGATTTCTTACTGTTTTTTTTCGAAACAGCGACCATCGTCATTGCCATTTTAATAATCACTGCCGGCGTAATTGCTATGAGCACCAAAGGCAAACTCAAAACTAACGGCAAACTTGTCATTACCGAGTTAAACGATAATTATCACGCAATGAAAGAAACCCTACAGAAACAGCTTCTCAGTAAGAAAGCTTTAAAAATCACACAAAAACAAGATAAAAAAAAGAAAAAGAAAACTCAAGAAGAAGAGAAAAAGTGTTTATTTGTTATTCGATTCAACGGCGATATACGCGCTTCTCAAGTGGCCTCCTTGCGCGAAGAAATCACCGCACTCCTGACTATCGCAACACCCAAGGATGAAGTGCTTTTATGCCTAGAAAGTCCCGGCGGCATGGTTCACGGCTATGGCCTTGCGGCGTCCCAACTAAAACGCATACGAGATAAAGGTATTAATCTAACCATCGCCATCGATAAAGTGGCTGCTAGTGGTGGCTACCTCATGGCTTGCATTGCCAATAAAATCATCGCTGCACCCTTTGCCATCATTGGTTCTGTAGGCGTTATCGCACAACTGCCCAACTTCAATCGTTTTTTAAAAAAACACGATATAGATTTTGAACTACTCACTGCAGGTGAATATAAGCGAACACTAACCCTATTTGGAGAAAATACAGACAAAGGTCGCCAAAAATTTCAAGAAGAATTGGAAGAAACACACCAACTTTTTAAATCACATATTACTGCAAATCGCCCTTCCGTAGATGTAAACAAAATAGGCAATGGCGAACATTGGTACGGAACTAAAGCTCAAGAGTTAGGTCTTATTGATGAAATTAATACCAGCGACGACTATTTACTAAAAGCCCACGAAGATACTCAAATACTTCAACTGGAATACGCAATGAAACGCTCTCTAGGGAAAAAATTTACACAGAGCGTGCAACACCTAGCAGATAAGCTTTATCTGCGCGGGAGAGAATAAATTATGTCCCAATATATTTTAGTGACAGGTGGCGCCGGTTATATTGGCTCTCACACTGTATCACAGCTTCGTGCTAAAGGCGAGAAAGTTATCGTGCTTGATAATTTATCCACCGGATGTCAGCATGCGGTCCCAGAAGATATTTTCATCCACGGCGACGTAGGAGATACTCACCTAGTATCCAATGTGCTCCATCAATATCAAGTGGATACAGTCATACACTTTGCAGCACACACTATTGTACCGGAATCGGTGGAAAATCCCTTAAAGTACTACCACAATAATACAGTCAAAACCCAAAACCTTTTATCCTGTTGCGCACGCGCCAATATTAGACATTTTATTTTTTCATCCACCGCCGCAGTCTATGGCACTCCTACAGAAAATATGGTTTCAGAGGAGACACCCTGCGCTCCGATTAACCCTTATGGCTATTCAAAACTAATGAGTGAGCAAATGCTAAAGGACTTAGCTGCCGCTTCTTCTCTGAGGTATACCATCTTGCGTTATTTTAACGTAGCCGGTGCCGACCACGAAAATCATTTAGGCAACTACAATGACAAGAATACAACTTTAGTTAAAGTTGCCGCCGGTGTGGCTTGTGGTAAACGAACAAGCTTGAAGGTCTTTGGCACGGACTTTAACACTAAAGATGGAACAGGCGTGCGTGACTATATCCACGTCACCGACTTAGCCCATGCCCACATTAACGCCTTAGATTATTTACGCGCTGGCGGAGAAAGTCAGCTTCTCAACTGTGGCTATGGCTATGGTTATAGCGTAAGAGAAATCATTGCAAGCATCAATAGACTCTCAAACAAGCCTATTACGGTTGAAGATGCGCCACGACGCCCTGGAGACCCTAGTGAACTTATTGCCAACCCAGCAAAACTTAAGCAAATCCTTAATTGGCAACCACAGTTCAACGATTTAGATGCCATCGTGCAGTCTTCGTTACGTTTTGAGGAGCAAATAACAGCCAGACTCCCAGATTAAAAGCCCCAGCAATAGTGAGGAACCCAACGTCCATGAACAAAGATTACGCAACCATTAAAACGCTTTCCTTAGACAGCGTTTGCCAATACATTTATCCCCCGCATCTTCCAGAAGTCGTCCATTTGGAAGACCCTGTTGATACCATTATGGTCAATTTTTCGTTTACACGCCCTCAACTTATTTCCGACAAGGCCCCTATTGATGAGGCATCGGATAAATTAAAAAATACACGTCATCATGTTCTTCTCGTACATAATGATAATGACTATGCCGTTGGACTGTTAAGCTCTGAAGATACGCTGGGTGAAAAACCTTTACATATTATCCGTGAGAAGAAAATTAAGCGAGAGCACATTTTAACGAAAATGCTCATGCAGCCACTACAGAACCTCGCTTCTTTTACACTAGAAAGCTTACGCCACGCTAAAGTTGGCGATATTATTAAAACACTACATGAACTAAAACAGCATAATGCCTTAGTCGTGAAAGACTGCCCAAATCATGAAGGACAAAGAGTCATTTACGGTCTGTTTGCTTTATCCAGCATCAGCAAACAACTAGGCAAAGATGTTATGAGCGGCTTGGGCGAGGCTCAGTCTATTGCGCAATTGAAACATGATTTAGACCATGACCTAGACGGCTAAGAAGGAATCTTATGAAAGCCCGCAATACCCACCAAGCCTACGGCTATGTTCATCAAGTCCTACATACGCTACTTGCTGTGATTGTACTTTTGGAGTTTGCCTTAGGACATATCCGTGACTTTCTTCCAAAATCGGTACGCCCCACCCTGATGTTTTACCATAAGTCTTTTGGCTTAACCTTCTTAGCCATAGGCACCTTAACCCTTTTGTGGGCGCTCATAAACCTAAAACCACAATACCCCACGTCCATGCAAAATTGGCAAGCGTCTCTTGCTCGTATTACCCGAGTAATGCTGTACCTGCTGATTATTGCTATGCCACTCAGTGGTTGGATCATGTCTACTGCTGCAGGTTACCCACCTGAGTGGTTCGGACTCGTTACTCTTCCCTTTCCAGGTTTAGAGAAAAGCAAATCTTTTGCGCATTTTATACATGAAATTCACGAGATACTTGGCTGGGCACTACTCAGTTTTATTGGCCTCCACTTACTGGGCGTTATCGTCCATAAGTATATCTTAAAAGATGGTATACATAGCCGTATGACAAGCATGCCACATGCTCCCAAAGCAAAAGACTAGGGTCTGTTGACAATTCATCTTTTTGCTCAAATACGGCGCTCAATGGCTAGGGTATTCTGTATACATTCCCCTGCTCGCCAGCCCTTGGCCTTGTTTTTGAACAAAAATCTTGAATTATCAACAGACCCCAGTCATTCATCCACCCTGCGCATACATCATCTGAAGGCGCAAAAAATGGAAGTCACTCGGCTCGCAAAAATTATCAAAACATAAACATAACGATATGTGTTTATCTGTATCTTCTCGTTTCATATTTAAAATTAATAGATTCAGGCTATAAAATGAATCCTTGAAAAAGTTTAGATAAACTACCTCACCGTTGATAAAATGAAGTAAATAGCTTCCATCTACACCCTGGTATACCAATTTAGTCATCGCCTTTGAACCTCGTGTTTCTTGCCAAAGATAAACCATATTGCTCAATATCAGCAAAAAACTAAACAATAACTTTAAACTCAACGCAAAGGCCAAGCTCCAAATTATAGCGATGGCTAAAAGATAAAAAAACGAAATAAAAGCAAAAAGCAGCTTAGAACATTTTAAACACATAACTCGTTGAGGCAAACTAGGGCGTGTCATCAATTACCCTTTTCTGCTGCAAATTGCGTAAAGTTGGTTCAATTGCGCTTATTTTTTCGTCAAAGAGCCCTGCTATTCCCCTCAAAAATCTAAACAATTGCTCACGACTTCCACAATCTTCGCGGCGAAAAAGCAATTGATGACACGCCCTAGACGACTTTGAACTCAAAGGCACTGGCTTAACGATTAGTCGCAGCTTGTCTATCGCTTAAGAAAGCATGAATTCGCTCAACCATATCAGCCATAGCGGGGTCATCAGGCTCTTGTGCCTTTAAAAACCACTGAAATAATTCAGGGTCGCTATAATCCAACAAGCGCTGAAAATCTTCTTGTAATTTAGGGGATAAGGTTTCATAGCAATTTTCACAAAAAGGTAAAAGCATTAAATCTAGTTCTTTCATTCCTCGGCGACAGTGCCATAAAACGCGTTTAGAGGTAATATCGTTCATTTTTTTTCATCCTATGCTATGATGAGCAATTATACCACAGTAGGTTTTTGATCACCACAAAAGAATGAATAAAATATTCAATAACAAATTTTTCATCCCGCTGGAAGAGTGGGGGCTGCTGACTGTAACCGGCGAAGATAGTGAAGCTTTCCTACAGGGGCAGTTAACCTGTGATGTTAAAAAAGCTAATGCAGAGGTGCTACTACTTGGAGCCCGATGCAACCCCAAAGGACGCGTAGAAGCCAGTTTCCAACTCTGGAAAAAAAATACAACATTTTACCTAAGTTTGCCCAAAAGGATCATAGCCTCTCTACAAGCCACTTTGCAAAAGTACATTCTTTTCTCAAAAGTAACCTTAACAGATGAAACTGAAAAGTATTGGGGACTTGCACTCTCAATGGAAGCCGCTGCTCTACTCTGTAAAAAATTTTCCTCTAAATCCAACCTTATCCAGTTTAAAGAAAAAGCCTATCCTGCCATTCTTTGGCTCCCGATTGAAAATAAGCAGGATGCGCAAATACTCCTAGAAAGCCAAGCTTTCCAAAGAACACCGACTACACAGTGGCAGGCTTTAGCTATTGAACAGCAAATAAGTTATATTTTGCCTGAAACACACGGCAAACTAACCCCACACGACCTCAATTATCCTGAAATAGGCGCCATCAGTTTTGATAAAGGCTGCTATTGCGGTCAAGAGATTATCGCCCGTATGCACTATCGCGGAAAACCTAAACAGCACTTATATAAGTTTGAGTGTTCAAAAAAGCTGAACCTTCAACCAGGGCTCACTTTAACCAATGGAAAAGGCCAACCCGTTGGGCTCATTACAACTGTTTTTTCAGAGGCTGAAAAAACGATAGGGCTTGCTAGCGTTAAAGATAAAAGTATTGAAAATAAAGATGCCTGCGTTGAGGGGACTACTCTCACATGGTGCATTTGATTTTATGAGGTTCATGCAATGCCGCTTTCACTCCACCTTGCCAAAGTACTGCTTGGACTCGGCATCTTCCTCATTACCCTGGGCGTGGGTTTATGGGGGCTTTTAAAAAAAACAGCCGACCAACAAAACTCACAAAGAGGAGAAGCCTTAGCTGCGGGAGTATTCTTGGGAACAGGCCTCATCCACATGTTAAACAATGCAACAGAGCAGTTTCACCTCTTAAATTACCACTATCCTTTTGCTTTTTTAATTGCTGGTAGCATCTTTCTGCTATTACTCATCACTGAACAAGGCAGCTATCAGATAAAACGCCACCACTTCCAACAATTTGGCTTAGTCATCACGTTAGTATTATCTTTTCATAGCTTATTGATGGGGATTTCATTGGGCGTTGTCACGTCTTTTCCCATGCTATTCTTGATTATCATGGCCATTTTATCACACAAAATTGCAGCCACATTCTCGCTAACTACGCTCATTAATAAAAGTGAAATATCCTTCACAATCAGTATAGGGCTTATTTTATTCTTCAGCGCAATGCTTCCCATCGGAGTACTAGCGGCGTCCTATGCTATTCATTATCTACATACTTACCCAATCTTTGAACCTATTTTCAATGCCATTGCCGCAGGCTTATTAATCTATCTAGGCATTGTTTATACCCTCAATAAATCATCGCAGCTTAAGCCTTTCCACAGTTATAGCCTTATTCTTACAGGATTTTCAACAATGGCCCTAGTAGCCGTATGGCTTTAGGATTAATAATTCGCGGCACCTTACAGCACTTTCCTGCAACTACATCCGCATACTTGATGAAGAACACGATAATTGAGATATTAAGCTATCAAGATTAACAGTAGACTTATAATCCTAAACTTCGCAGTTGAAATCGTCGCGATCCTGACTAAGCCGCTGAAAAAAAGGATTTTTTTCATTGTCACACCCTGATATAAATTTGTTCAAAAAATAATACAGGGTTCAACCTACGGCGTCAAAAACTTGATAGTCGAGTGAAAACATGAATACGGCAGCATTAAGAGTAGCAAGGGCAAATCAGCAAAAAAAATTTGATTGATTTTAATTTTATGTGCTAGAGTGCAAGTGACAAAATCGCTTGGTAATTAGACCGACAGTTTGCCTTGGTAATGACAATTGGCCAACTTGTTGGGCGATTTTCAATAACAAAAATCAGATCCCGAGACCTTTGCCATTTGACGAATCGTATAGGGAGAAAATTGCTAGCTCATACCGTCACCGCCATTATTAATATGAACGGCAGGAATAAAACTATAAGGATCTCTCATGCTTATTTTCTTCAAAGGGGATACGTTACAGAATTCTTTATGAAAATATGGATAACACTATCGGCTACATTGATTCCGTAGATAAAACAGTTTACATAGAAGCACCTCTTACCATTATGCAAAATCAATTTGCGGTAAATCGCTTTGGCCCTAAGCAGGCCTGTTATATTGGCATACTTGCAGGGCTAGCGTTAGAACGCCCAGACAAAAACGGTCTTAGCAAAAATGAAGTTATATTAGCTGCAAAAAAGACATCTATTTTGCGCTTAGTATGAGTTTCTCTCATAAAGCAATGTATGAGACTATTAGCCAGTGTCCTTCTTAAAAATATACACAATATTTACCTCTTTACACTGTTAAATACTTTCTGCAATATGAGCACTAATTAAATAATATGACTCGAGGACAGCATGTTTATTTCCTTACCTAAGTTTAAGCACCTTCCCAAAACCAAACTATATGTAGAAGAAAAAGGTCAGCGCACCTTCCCTACTCTCATAATGTTACCAGGAGGGCCGGGAGGGAATGCAACTGTATACAGCAATATTATTGATGAACTATCTGAAAAGTTTCATATTATTGCTTTTGACCCTCGAGGCTGTGGTAGAAACCCCAAGGATGAATATTCTAACGCCAAATATTGTACACTAAATGATTATGTTGATGACATAGAAATGCTGCGCCAAACCCTAAAAATCGGTAAATTCACCTTGCTGGGTGCTTCCTATGGCGCAATGGCTGCTTTTTTATATGCAATAAATTACCCAGAGCAACTTGATGGTTTAATTACAGTTGGCGGAGCAACAGATGGTCGATTTATCGACTGCGCCTTAAAAATTGCAAAAGAGAAAGGGACAAAGCCCCAAGTGAGATGGGTTCAAAAGCTATTCGCTGGGGCTATAGAGAATCCCCAGGACTTCCGTGATTACTATCAAGCCACTAAAAATCTTTACTTCTATGATAGCGAGTCTGCACTAACTCCAGCGCAAAATGCAGTAGAGGGACCTACAAGCCATCAACCCTACGATTACCATATAGCAGTAACTAATAATGGATTTAAACCAGGTGGATTTCTACGAAAAATGGCTACAACTGAAAAATTAGCTAAAATTAAAGCTCCAACACTCGCTATGGTTGGCGACTCTGATTGGATAAATCCACCTAAATTACTGGCGGAGGCGTGTTCTGAAATTAAGAAGCAAAACGCTAACCTACAATTTGAAATTGTTGAAAATTGTGGTCATTTTGTATGGCTTGAGCAACCTAATCTATTTTTTAGCTTAATTAATGATTTTTATGAAAAATATCTGGGCTAAAAAAAGTGAGGGCAGATTCAATAGGTCGTTGCAACATCATATAATATACCCAAAATTACAGGAGTATGATGAATGCCCAAGGGATACTATCGAGGTTTTTTCTTGCACGAAATCGGGCTTATTTGGATGCGATGGAAGGAAGGATACACACTCAGCGATATTGGACGCGAGCTTAGGAAGCATGCTGACTCAGTATTTCATGTTGTGGCCGATAATGAGGGGGGGGGTTAGCCCTGTGCCACGTAAGCGCAATACAAAATCGCTAATGCTTGTTGAGCGGGAAGAAATCTCGCGGGGAATTGTTGCACTGACCGGTTGAACTCAAGCTTGTCAAAGATAAAAATATTAAAAAGACATATTTAAAATAAGGTTAAAAAATGTTTGATATAAAATTAATAGGCACATCTACTTGCCCATACGTACAAAGAACAAGAATCTTACTTAACTTAGCAAAAATTCAGTTTAATGAAACTAATATTGATTTATCTAATAAGCCAGATTGGTTTTTAAAACTGACTCCTACTGGAAAGGTTCCCGTATTAATTTTTAATGAATTAGTTATTTTTGAGTCACATATTATTAATGACTTTATTCTTGAAAGTGGTTTATACCCACAACAAAAACTATATCCTGAACAAGCAATCAAAAAAGCCCTGCATAAAAGCTGGATATATTTCTGTGATAGCCTGATTACTAATTATTATCAATTGTTAACAACTACTTCAGAGGTAAAGTTAAATCAATTTAAACAAAAATTAACTGACGATCTAGAAAAACTTGAAAATATACTGCAAACATCAATAGATATCTCAATCGAATATAAATCTCTACGAATGTTAGATATCGCTTATGCTCCTTTTTTTATGCGTATGCACCATATAGAAAAGTACTATCCATTAGGGTTATTAACAGGCTTAAATAAAATTTCAACTTGGAAGAAAAAATTATTATCTGAAAACCCCATTAGATATTCAGTAATAGATAATTATGAGAGCACTATGATACAAAATATATTAAAAAAACAAGGAATAGCATCGAATAAATTTAGAAATTATTTTTAGGATATAGTTTCTATACTAATGTCTCTATGCTAGGATGGATATACTGGCATGGAGCCTGAGCTTTCCCCTCTTTACCAATGCTATGAAGGGAATGCCTTCAACAACCATTATTGCTGGCGAATGTGAATGCCTACTGACCGATGCCATTGCAACTACAGACTTATTACAACAAAGTGGCTCAGAAACTAATCTAGTGATTTTAGAAGGACAAACCCACAACCACTCTGTACATAGTGGTTTAGGCTGCATAACGAGTAATGGGCAATCTTTAACAGCAGTCATCATTAGTCAAATTATTAATAGCGATGATTATTCATGCTTAAAGTCTAAAGATGAATTTGGTTTAAAAGTCACTGCGTTTAATAGTGTGAAAGAGATTAAGCTCTAAATATCACCTCATTATGTGATAATCCACTCATTGGATCATATAAAAATGATAACTTAGGAGAGAAAAAAATGCCTTACGCTCAATTAGCTGATATAAAACTTTATTACGAGATACTTGGTAGTGAGTCTTTTCTCAAAGAAAATGAGCTATTCAAATAGCCTACTATTGTAGCTATTCATTTTTGCGTTAAAGCAGTGAGTGGGTAGCAACTAGTCTCTTATAGATGAATCCCCTAAAAGAGTATAAATAAAATCACATTCACGTTTATAACTCATAAGGAAAAATAATGCCCAAACCAACACCTTGCACAAGTAGCTATATAGTCCCCGCAGTTGAAACCTCGGGTTTTTGTAGTAAAATAGTCTAATAGAAAAATTTAGGACATGGTTGTGCTAGAGTATAAATTATCAGAACGAGAATTAATCGAATTAAAATCTCGCCATCAAGGTAGTAAAAAACGTAAAGAAGCTGATCGCTTAAAAGCGGTGTATTTGCTAGGTAGTGGCTGGAAAATATCAGCAGTAAGAGAAGCCTTACTCTTAAGCGAAGATACAATACGGGGTTATTATAATAATTACAAGCAAGAGGGGCTGGATGGTTTATTGAAAAGTAAATATTCTGGACGGCAGTCAGAAATGACAAGCTCGGAAAAAGAAGCTTTATTTTTACATCTTGAATCAGTAACCTATCAACGTGTATCTGATATTATTTTATACGTTGCCAAAGAGTTTGATATTGTCTATTCAGATAGCGGTATGCGCTTGATATTGAAAGAGCTAGGTTTTGTTTATAAAAAACCAGAGAAAATTCCCTACAAGGTGAACAAACAGTCCCAAGAAGCATTTATTAAGGCTTATAAGTCTCTCAAGAATACTGTAGATAAAGAAGATGGCCTTTATTTTATGGATGCAACGCATCCTGAGCACAATGCTGTCCCTGCGCATGGCTGGATGAAAAAAGGTGAGCGCATAGTCATGAAGTCAAACCCACAACCAAGACGTTTAAACATTAATGGTGCGATTAATATAGACAGTTTAGATATGGTTGTTAGATTTGAGGAGCGTTTAAATAAAGAAACAACAAAAGATTTTTTAGAATCTTTACGGAAACATCAGCCAAAAGGTTATATTTATTTAATATGTGACAATGCAGGTTATTACCAATCTCCAGAGGTACAAAGTTTAGCTGAGGCGATGGCGATTAAATTAATATTTTTACCAGCCTACTCACCAAATTTAAACTTAATAGAGCGAGTATGGAAGTTTTTTAAGAAAAAAGTACTGTACAATAAGTACTATGAAGAATTTGAAGAAATGGAAAAGGCTTGTAAAAAATTCTTTAGGCATATTTCTTATTATAAAGAAGAGCTGTCATCATTGATGACAGAAAACTTTCAAGTTATAGAGATTTAAAACCCGAATTTCATACTGCACTGACTATATATGTGAATCAAAAGTCGAAAGCATTATGAGGTTAGGGGTAGAGCCAGCCCAAAAAATTGGTTACTCTTCAGGTGCAAACCAAACGAAGAGACAAAATCATGGACTGGGAATCTCAGTTAATAACATTGTATTTAACAGTATGCAAGCATTATGAATCCACTTTGTGGATAAACTGTCAGCGATTCACCAACGGTGGCATTAAACGCTTTGCGGATGAAGAAGTAATGGCAGTTTATCTTTGGGGTGTTTTAAGCGGCCACCAAGAAATAAAATCACTTCATCGTTTTACGACTCAGTATTTACAGGAATGGTTTCCTAATTTACCGGGTTATGCTGCATTCGTTCACCGGGTCAACCGCTTGAGTGAAACCTTTCGAAGGCTGATTGGCGACTTACAAGCAGAATAAGTGAGTAAAAATGATAATGCTGTTTACTTAATAGACTCCTTTCCCATTATGTTAGCCTGTCATAATCATGCCTATACCGCTAAAGTTGCGCCAGAGTTAGCAAGTAAGAGTTAAGTTGAATGTCGATGTTTCTCCTCTTAGGTAAAATTAATGAAACCCATTAAAGCAATGGACTGCGTGTGTTTTCTCTGTATGTAAAATACAGTCTGGCCGGAAACGAAAACAAAAATGGCCACCATAAGACTTTTGCAAGTTTCGCCAGAGTTTCACGGGCTCATCAGTTATGGTAAAGAGCATGGTAGCAAGGATGGATTAGCCTTTTTAGACTAAGGCGTTGAAAACGCGGTTTTTGAGCTTGTGGATTTATTTTCCAATATCCACAGACTCAAAAACCTACCAGCTGGCCGGCTTCAATATTTCAGCCTACCAAATGGTAGACTGCGGATAAATACCCGCAGCAAAGTGACTCTTTTGTGATCAAGACATTAGGCTTCATTCCACCAAATACCAACACCCAGCAAGTAAACCCCGCCTAATCCCTTGATCACAAAACCTTTTTTCAGATACAAAAACGCGGCAGTGACCGTTGGGTATAGCATCGTTGATTACTATTGGATGTGCGGGTTGTTTACCTCGCACGAGGGTGTTGCTTGCCTGTTCATTAAGACTACGAATATATTCCAATTAAGAAATGAGTCTCTGTGGCTATTTAACCATCGTGAACTGGAATAATAATCATAGCTGCACAATTTTTATCTCATGCATGTTTATAGTATAAATTTTGTGAAGAACCCTTGCAAAAACATAGGATTAATGCTCAAATACTGCCTAAATATAGTTGGAATACCTGCTTGATAAGCAAGTAACCTATGAAAATATTTAAGCACCAACTTAAATATTTTCACAATTAATCTACAGGACTTTGCTGCTCAGATGGAACAACGAAAATTTTTCAAATATGGTATTAGTGAACTTGAAGTCATTTATATTGAAGGAAAAAATAATATTAGCATATTAGAAGAGCTCGAAGAGGAATTGGAATATCGGTCTACTCAAAGAGCAAGAAAATTATTAGCTACTGTTCAAAACAATCTTGCAGCTGTTTTAGGATATGCAGAAACTTCAATGCCACCCCAACTTTCATCTGCCAATAACTTACACTTAAATCTGGCAAGCAATCAAAAACTCTCGCAAGAAGAAAAAAAAATTGACTGGGATAACGTCTTAAATAGCTCTTACTCTTTTCCATCCGCAATTGATAATAAGCAAGAAAAGCAAGCTGCTCAAAATAAACCCTTAGATATTCTTGATACTTGGACCATATTGGAGGCTCTGTCACCTAAACTGTATAAACAACCACAAGATCTTAGGATTGGTAGTCAAGGATCCATTATATACCTTAGAGAAAATCAAGAACCCTGGAAGAGTAAACAAAAAACAAATCCTAAAGAGAAAGTCTATTATGTTGCCTATTTAGGCGCTATTAACATGGAGAAAGCGACACAGAAACTTTTAACTATATATCAAGATAAACGTCTTGAACAAACAACACAGAGAG
Source organism: Gammaproteobacteria bacterium (assembly GCA_965230455.1). Classification (GTDB taxonomy): domain Bacteria; phylum Pseudomonadota; class Gammaproteobacteria; order CBDDKY01; family CBDDKY01; genus CBDDKY01. The sequence goes on along the minus strand of CBDDKY010000002.1, from coordinate 421,687 downwards.
GCTTTTCAGCCATGGCTGCTGTCTTACTTGATAAAGACGGCGTTCCAATACCAGATACAGGGCTTGCTATTTCAAGCTTCAGCTGGGCCTATCCCCAAGCAGCACAAGGCAAACTATATAACTTAAAGTTTTGGGATAATGCAGAAGAAATATTAAAGCTTAAACTATCTCGTTTAATCTATAAAGAAGATAGGCATGGAACCCCCCTGCCTATTTACTTCTCAGACATTAAAAAATCTTTTCAATGGCTTGTAAAAAACTGTGAAATTCCTATGGAAGACACATCGCAACCTTATTTTGTTACTCGCTTAGTTCAGCATCCTAACAGAGATGAGCCAGAAACTCCTATTTTAAATAGCTTTTATTTAAAAGATTTACAACGAGCCAAGCACGATATTGAACAAGAAACTATTGGTAAGGCACTAGCTTTATATCTTGGAATTACAAAACCTAAATGCTTTTCAAATATATTAAAAAACAAAAAGCAGATAGAGTCAGTACTACAGCCCAAATTTATGCCTGAAGCCAAGTGGCCAAGTAAAGGCCGTCATCCATTAGTTTTGCTGCAACAGACAGCTGTAAACCTTGCTAAAAAAGAATTAAAGCATGATGGACTTTTTTCAGTAAATGGACCACCAGGAACAGGAAAAACAACTCTTTTAAGAGATATAATAGCTTCAGTTATAGTTAAACGGGCAAAAGCATTATATGCCTTTGAAAATACAGATAATGCTTTTGAGCATTCAGGTATTGAAAAACTAGGAAGCGCTTTTATTCATATTTACCGCTTACACGAGTCCTTGCTAGGCCATGAAATTCTTGTTTCATCGACAAATAATAAGGCTGTAGAGAATATTAGTAAAGAGCTCCCTTTAAAAACACAAATAGCAGAAGATATTGATGATTTTCAATATTTTAAAACGATTAGTGATGCGCTATTAGATAATAATGAAAAAACCTGGGGGCTAACCGCTGCAACACTAGGAAACTCTGCAAATAGAAATAAATTTACCCAGAAAGTTTGGTGGGATTATGATTCAGGGCTGCGAAACTACTTTTTATCAATTACCAACCAATTTGAGCCAAAGCTTGATAAAGATAATAATAAGATTATACCCAAAATTATTACGGAAGAAGATCCTCCAAAATCAATGGAAGATGCGAAGATTCGATGGAAAAAAGCTCGTGATTTTTTTAAAGAAGCACTAGAAAAAGTTGAGCATGCCATCATGCTTTCTCAAAAAACCTATGAAATTTTATTAGAGATTGAACAATTAGACTTATCTATCCAACCCTCTTTGGATGAGCAAGAGAAATTAAAAAAGCAAACCTCATTACAAAAGGAAAAAAACGTAACTATCCAAACTAGCCTGCAGCAACAATCGATTGAAGTTAGTAAAAACAAAGAGCGCTGTCACCGGCTAGAAATAACCAAACCCAGCTTTTTTAGTAGATTATTTTTAAAGTCAAAGTGGCAACGGTGGAAAAGTGAATATACACAAATACTTAACCAAACAACTAATTCTTTAGAAAGGGAAAAAGAAGCCAGAGATAATTTTAACTTTGGAACTAGTGAGCTGTCTAAAATACAATACGACCTTGACCATATTAATGCGAAAATAGCGGAATACCAATCACAACGAGCTTTATTACTTTCTGAAGTTAAAAAAACATCATCAATATGTGGTGAAAAGATTATAACTACAAAATTTTGGTCGTTAGAACATGCTGAGCAACAAACTTTTTCTCCAAACTTTACAGATTATACTCAATTATTACGTGACAACTTGTTTATTGCTGCAGTAAAATTACATAAGGCCTTTATTGATGTAGCATCAAAACAGCTTAGACAAAATTTAAGTCTATTCTTCGACTGTTTAAGTGGAAAAAAACTATCTATAAATAATAGCAGCTTATTACCTCATTTGTGGTCATCGCTATTTCTATTGACTCCAGTTATATCAACAACTTTTGCATCAGTTGGAAGGATGCTAAGCTCATTACCCCAAAATAGTATTGGCTGGCTTTTAATAGATGAAGCTGGCCAGGCTACTCCACAAGCAGCGGTTGGCGCAATATACCGCGCAAAACGGGTTTTGAGCGTAGGTGATCCTCTTCAAATAGAGCCAGTTGTAACACTGCCTACGAGTTTAGTTGAAACAATTTCCAGATATATGCGCGTTGATCCTTATCAATGGGCTGCACCAGATGCTTCTGTACAAACACTTTCTGACAAAGCTAATAGTTTTGGGACAATTGTTCCTAGAGATTTAAGCGAGATGAAGATCGGATCTCCTCTACTAGTACATAGACGATGCGAAAATCCAATGTTTACAATTTCAAATACTCTTGCATATAATGGCCTTATGGTTCAAGCAACTCGGCCGCAATATTCAAAAATTACGAAACTATTTGGAACCAAGTTTGCTTGGGTTGATATTAAGGGCAGCGCGCAAGAAAAATGGTGTCCTGAAGAGGGAGAATATGTGGTTAAAATGCTTCTTAAAGGAATCAGGAAAAGCAATGGCGCCCCTAAAATATTCGTTATTTCACCATTTAGAGTTGTTGCAGAAAATATGTCACAACGTATGCGGAGAGAAATAAAAAAATTAAGCACACTAGGCATAAAAGATCCTGACGATTGGATAAAGAAAAATATTGGTACTGTGCACACATTTCAAGGCAGAGAAGCAGAAGCAGTTATATTTCTATTGGGCGCTCCAAGTTCAACACAAAATGGAGCAAGAACTTGGGCCACATCAAATGTGAACCTACTAAATGTTGCTATTTCTAGAGCAAAACAAAATTTCTATATCGTTGGAAATAAAGAGCTATGGAGTGATCTGGGCAACATGAAAATATTTAGTCGATACATTGAGTAGTGGCTACACAAGCATTGGTTGTTAATAATCCAGTTTGTTCTCCACCAAATTAATAATCAGAAAAAAAGCATTACTCTTACTTGTAAGACACTGTTGATGATGGGTTGGTAGAGCTTAAAGAAATAATTAGGGCTGATGGCAATGCTGGCTTTGATGTCTTTTATGGCTTGCTTGATCAGGGCGATTGCATTAAAAAAGTATTGACAGTCGGTTAATAACCTGATTTATTAGCATTTTTTCTAAGCCAAGGAGAGATGCTGTATGAATAATAGCTTATTTACCCACCTTCAAGACGTTATAGATCCAAGATTAGACAGACGTAAAGCCCATCCATTGATAAATATTTTACTGATTGCCGTTTGTGGGGTGGTTTGTGGGGTGGTTTGTGGAGCAGAAGATTGGGTTTCCATCGCGCGCTTTGGCACATTGAAAAAAGATTGGTTTAGTCAGTTTCTGGATTTAAGCAACGGGATCCCTTTCCCCCAATGGTAATGCACTTAAATTTATGGGTGACTCCCTAGAGTTATCTATCTGTTCCAATTCTACCTGCTCCTGAGAGTTCAACGCCGTAAGTAAGCGCCTTGTCGTTGAGCGATTATTCAGCGCAGCTGGAAAACCGTAGGCGGTCGCATTAGAATTATCCTCAATGAATTGACGATATGCACTATTCAACAGTAAGCGTCTCAGCAACCCCATCTTTTAAAAGATTATAGTATCCACCATACGTAAGCGTCTCATCAACCCCATCTTTTAATCCCCGCTAACTTTATCCATACTATCCAGGTTCATTAACCACAGGAGAGAAATATGACAACAAAAACCTACAGCCCCGAACAACGCCAAGCTTTATTAGCAGCTCAAGCCGCCAGCGGCCTATCAAAACCTGCATTTTGTAAACAAGAGAATATCGGCTACTCTACGTTCAAAAATTGGGGGCGCCAAAAGCCAATCAATAGTAACAAAAAAATATTAACAAGCGACAATAAATTTCAGCCCATCAAACTATCTGCACCCACGCCACCCGCTATGCTGCGACTACGCAAACCCTGTGGCTTGCTTATCGAATTACCCTTGGATATTCCTCATCAGCAATTAAAATCTTTATTGACAGCATTAGAAATTTAGTCATGATAACGTTCAACGACAAACTAACTATTATGGTGGCCATGGCACCCATCGACATGCGCTGCTCCATCGATGGCTTAACCTTAAAAATAATTTCAACCTTTGAACAAACACCGCAGTCGCCAACGCTATTTTTATTTCATAACAAAAAAGGCGATAAAGTCAAAATGCTACTGTGGCACAAAAATGGTTTTATGATGCTGTATAAACGGCTAGAGCAAGGACGCTTTAAGTTTCCTCGGCACCACGACGACATTCTGAATATCAGTCATGCACAACTCTACGGTTTGCTAGCTGGTTTTGATTTCATGCGTATGGCCGATTATCCCGAGCTTGACTTTAGTCATTATTGTTAAAAAATAATAGGATTTCATGGGGGTATTTGGTATAATAACCCCATGAAATCAAAGACAAAAAAAGAAAAAACAACCAACGCCGCACTCTTGCAGCGCGTTCAATCGCTTGAAGAAAAACTTAAAAAATCTGACGAACAATTAAAAAAAATTGACGACAAATACCAGCGCCTACTTGAACATTATAACCTTCTAAAGCATTTTCGCTTTGCCCGTAAAACAGAAAAAAATAGCCAACAGTTGGGGCTGTTCGATGAAGCAGGGATTAGCTTAGAAACCGATAACCCGCCTGAAGAAGAAAAAACCGCTGCAACACCCAAACAAAATACCAAGTCTCAAAAACGTGGCAAACGTAAACCTTTGCCAGCAGATTTACCCCGTGAAGATATCGTCATTGATATCAGTGACGCAGAAAAACATTGTGATTGCTGTGGCAAACAACGCCCTTGTATTGGTGAAGAAATCAGTGAAAAATTAGATGTCGAACCACTCACGCTCAAAGTCATTTGCTACCGCCGCCCTAAATATGGCAATTGTTGTGAAGATAAAACAAATGGCCATGAAGGCGTGCTCACCGCCAAGTTGCCCAACCTTTTTTTACCCAAATCGATAGCAGCCCCAGGATTGGCCGCACAGATTATCACGTCAAAATTTGAAGACCACCTGCCACTCTATCGACAAACCGCCATTTGGAAACGTTACCACGTTGATTTAAGTCGCGCAACGCTTGGTAGGATTGTGATTAACAGCATGGCACACTGTCAGCCTTTGTATGAATTGCTCAAAGAAAAAATTCTCAATCAATCCTATACGCAAGTAGATGAAACCCCACTTAAGGTACTTAAGAAAAATAAACAAGCTTACATGTGGGTGTATGCCGCCGGCCCACCTGATAAAAGAACCATCGTTTTTGATTATCAGCCCTCACGTTCGGGCCAACACGCCAAGGATTTCTTGGAAGGCTTCAAGGGCCATGTGCAATGTGATGGCTACAGTGGTTATCATTGGCTAGCTAACAGCACCAACATGAGTCGCGGCGGTTGCATGGCGCACGCCCGGCGCAAATTCCATGACGTGTTAAAAATCAGCAAAGCCGAAGGACTGGCGCAACAAGCCATGGACATTATTGGCAGGCTGTACGACATTGAAAAAATAGCCAGAGAAAACGCATACAGCGAACAACAGCGTTACCAACTACGTCAAGAAAAAGCGCTGCCGATTATTGAAGAATTAAAAACCTTCTTGGACACAAACAAAGACAAAGTACCGCCACGTCATAAGCTAGGTGAAGCCTTTACCTACGCACTGAACCAATGGCAATATTTGGTTGCGTATTTAGATAACGGTGCTTATGAAATCGATAACAATGCCGTTGAAAATCTGATTAGACCCTTTGCCATTGGCCGTAAAAACTGGCTATTCCACGGTAGTGACGAAGGCGCCAAAGCCGGCGCCATGTGTTACAGCTTAATTGCCACCGCCAAAGCCCACGGCCTGGAACCCTTTGCTTATCTTAATTATGTCTTTAACCACATCACTCAATGCCAGAGCCGTGATGACATTGAAAAACTGCTACCGCACAACCTAACCACTGACATCATCACCCCAGTGGTCTCTAACAACTAATATTTAAAAGTTAAGACGGGGTTGTGAGGCGTTTACAAATAATCTAATAGAAGCAGCTAATAAAGTTTGTAGGAACGCTAAAAGTTCCCCGACCTTGACTTTAATAAAGGGTAATTTGAAAACTGTGTCCCGCAAATCTCCCGCAATGAGATTTGAGGAGGCTAAGAAAAATTTCGTAAGCTATTGATTTAATTGGGGTGAACGATGGGACTCGAACCCACGACGACCGGAATCACAATCAGAAATATTAATGTTTTTATTTGAACTCTTCTATATTCTTTTATCGACAAAAAGACAAAAAACAAAATAAAAACAATTACTTAAGCGAAAACACAAAGTCTACCCACTACCACCAAGCTATGCTAGGATATACTCCAACTGCCGTCTATTTGCCGTCTCTTTTTGGAGTTAGCGTATGAAAACTAAAATTAACACTGCCCTACTCACCAAACTACAACCAAAAGAAAAACGCTATGAGGTCCGTGACACTGAATTAATGGGATTCATGGTACGTGTTCAACCGTCCGGTAAAATGACCTATCGTTGTGAATACGAACGTAAAAAAAGTATCCATGTCGCTACGGTGGGGACTGTGACTTTAAAACAAGCTCGAGAACGCGCACGTGAATTAATCGCCAAAGCAACAATGGGAGAGGACATTGGCAGGAAACCTAAACCTAAGGAAGAAAAGTTAACATTTGAACACTATTTAGAAACCACTTATAAGCCTTGGCTATTCACAGAGCGCAAGGCTGCAAAGGATACCTATGCAAAGCTCACCAAAGATTTCATTCCGTTCTTAGGCGGCTTAGCACTAACAGACATCACCCCAGCCTTATTAATAGACTGGCGCAGCCAAGCACTTGAAAAAGAAAAAAACCAAACTCCTGAACAAAAGCGTAAGCTTTCGGAAACGCTTAATCGTAAAACAGCTGTATTGAGGGCTTGTCTATCTCATGCTGTTGACATTAACTTGATAGATGCAAACCCCCTCGCCCGCCTTAAACCTTTAAAAACAGGCAAGCACCATGTGGTACGCTATTTATCTGAAGATGAAACAAAGCGTCTGCTGGAAGCGCTGAATGAACGCGAAGCGAAACTACGCCAAGAACGCGAATCTGCTAACCAATGGCGGCGCGAGCGAGGTTATAAGCTCTATCCAGTTATTGCTACACATGAATTTGCCGATCACTTAAAGCCTTTGGTCTTATTGGCCTTGAATACAGGATTACGTCAAGGCGCCCTCTTTAATCTTAAATGGGAGTTTATTGATTTTAGCAACCGCACTTTCTTTGTACCCGCTTATCTTAATAAAAATGGCAAAGCACAACACTTCCCACTGAATCAAATTGCCTATAACGTGTTACAACAATGGTACCAACAACGAAAATCTGACAGCTTAATTTTCCCCGGCAAAGATAAAGACACACCTTTGAATAACGTTAATAAAGCCTGGCGTGGCGTGTTAGCTAATGCTGATATTACCAACTTTCGCTGGCACGATATGCGTCATGACTTTGCCAGTAAGCTGATTTTCAATGGAGTCAGTTTATACACTGTCTCTAAACTCTTAGCACACTCCAGCATCAGCGTCACCGAGCGTTATGCGCACCTAGAAAAAAACCAAATGAGTTTGGCCGCCGAGAAGCTGGTAGCCACCTATGCCTAATGCTTACCACCCCTCTCGGGGTGGTAAGGCTAGTTGCTCATCAATTATTCCTGGGTAAAAACGTGATAACCTTCATTTTCAACGTACAGACTCCAAAAGCTTGAGGCAAAGGCTTCTTGAGCCCAGCCTCGAACATCGGTAATGGCTGATGTTGCTAAGAAGCTTGCTTGCGTCTTAATGATGAAATCCAGCTGTGAATCAAATAATCCACAGTATTGTTCATCGAGCATGTGTACCATTTTCTCAAAAGGCATCTGTCGCAATAATTGTCTTACCAGTACTGGATGGCGATAAATATAAGGCACTATCCGTTGATAAGGCGTCATCGGTAACAAAGCATAACGCCTTTGTTGATGATGACTCATTGCAGTAGATTGTCTTTTTTCCATGTGTTTTCTCCTTAATGATGCCAGGGGAAATACACATCCCAAGAGGATAAGTATCCCCTTGGGCATAGAATATTGACTGAGTTTGAGTGACAAGCACTCATTTCACAAGACGCTGTGTATGTTGGTTCAGCGTTTCATCGGAATTACACCGATTCATCAGTTGTGTTGGGTTGAGTTTAAAGTAGCACTGTGTGCATAAGTACACTAAGACTCGGTTAGTTTAGATAGACTTTAGTCACATAGGGTCTGCCATGGCCTAATTCTTTAGAAAGTATTTTTCGGGCTTGGCGGTCGATAATTTTTTGTTGAGCAGTAAGTGCTTTTTTGGCTGGCCCGCCATTGATAGGGGCTTGCCAACCGTGGCCTTTGCTTAATTGTTGAGTAAGCTCGGCGTAACGTCGTTGCGCGTAGGCATGACGTAAACCGTGTAGATTTTTAAAGCCTTGTTGTTTGGCCACACTATCATAATGCTGGCGTTGTTGGATGTAGGTTTTGTGCTGAGGGATAAGCGACTGGTTTCCGGCTAAATTTTTTGCGTGTTGTAGCGCATGGCGTTGTGCATCACTGATAATGGGAATATGTCGGGCAATGCCGCCTTTGGTCCAGCTGGCTTGTAAGACTAAGGTATCGCCTTGATGAGCCTGTTGGGGTTTTATTTTCAAACACTCTTCCCGACGTAGGCCAAAAGCTTGTTGTAGTGTAAGGCTTGCTTTAATGTAAGGGTCACTAACTTTCTCCAGATTGATAGTATCAATAGCGCGGTTACGGGATGCTGTTGGTTTAGTTTTCTGTTGGGATTTTTCTTTGGTGGATAGGTAGTCTCTATAGGTGCGCACCACATTTTGCTTGCCTAAGGTTTCACAAGCATAGCTTAAGGCGCTGAGGCGATTCTTAATGGTACGGGTAGCGAGGTTCTCTTCTTTCCAGATAGTCACAAGGCAACTGATATGCCGCTGCTTTAGGCTATTGAGCTTGCGTAAGCTAAAACCTGCCTTATCCAAGTTACTCATGGCTTGTAACAACACATGCTTATAATCACGTTTAGTTTGCTTGGCCAGCAGCTTACCGTGACCCAGCACGTAATGGATAGATTTGGCCACGGACTTTTCCTGATTGCGGGTCATGATAAAAATACACCTTTGGGAAAGGATTGGGATTTTGCGATAGCTGAAACAATAAACGCAGTATGCTTAAACGATTTTGTAGAGTTTTCTTTTGTAATGCTTCTTTTGCCCAAATATCTAAAAGCACAGCCACATGATTATCATTCAAATGTTCAAGCCTGGCGGGTAAATGGCCTTGTTGACTCAATGTCTGCAAACTGTGTTTCATCACCTTAATAGCACGCTGGCGATAAACCGGTGAGCGAAACGTGCGTCCTTCGATTTGCCGCTTAAACTGCGCAAAGAGCTTGGCTTTTCGTGACATAGTCTGTCTTAACAATTCCGATGAAGTGATAGGTTTAGCGTAGTAGAGCGCACAGACTGATGTGCTTAACACATAAGCCGGATACCAAGAGTATCAAAAGCGCCAAGAGGGAATTTTCTTAAGACAGAAAAATTCACGTAAAGCTTATTGGTTGATTGTCGATAGTGTCTCCTTTATTAAAAGTAATAGAACGTTGTAGATAGGATACCTACAACCGTGTTTTGTTTTCTCTGTGTTTAACACAGTCCGGCCACAGGAACGAAAACAACGTGGCCCCACAAGACATTGCTGAGCCCAACAATGTTTCATCGGGATTGCACCGACTCTTCAGTTGTGTTGATTTAATGGTAAGACAAAAGCTGTTGCAGGATTAGCCTAAAGCCCGCGAAATCACTGACCGAAAAAGCCTGTAAAAGGTGCCTTGGGCCACGGCGATTTGGCGCCTTTCTCCCAGATGGAGGAAGTTTTTGCAAGTCCGTCAATGGCGCCAGCCCCCGTGGCCCAAGGGATAAATTAAATAACAAAAGCGCCATTGCGTTTTTGTCACTGCGGAATAAATCCCCCAGTGACAAAAGCCGCGGCACACACGATGAACGCTTTACATTGAGTTATTCAATGTAAAGGTTGGCAAGAAGCCTCTTGTTCGCCTGTGCCTTAAGCGGTGTTAGCTTTCAGCACACCGGGTGTTGTTCATGCTACACGCTATTCTGCCCCAGAATAGCGTGAGCGCTTTTATTCACAACGAGGATGCCACAATAGCTATTATGGCATCATGGCGTTTGCCTGCCAGGCAAACGTAAAGGTACGCTCTTTTTCTTAACACACAGCCTATTGCGCAATATTAGGTGTTGCTTCATGTTTATGGATAAAAAAATGCCCATCCAACAAGCCTTAGTATCTTTAAACATCACACCACAACAGGTTGCCAAGTGTTTATTTTGAGGTCTGTTTTTGTGTTGACAGTGAATGGGGAAATAAGAGATACTGGCCTTGTTGATTCTTGCCTTCGATAGGGGCAAAAGCGACGTGCGGGGAGAGTGCACCAACACTCCCGCGTCGGGTAAGAAGGCGACATTACTGACACCCTCTCCCCTAAGAACTGTACGTGCAACTTTCACTGCATACAGCTCAAGCTCTTTTAAGGTCACCTCTCGGCAACCCAGCCCAACGAGCGTAGTCTCTTGCGTGCCACTGCTCGTGACATACTGGATGTAGTAAGATTAGATTTGTTGTCTCTGTCTTTCCACCGTCGCATCGCCTTTTAATGTGATGAGTATGCCAACCTGAGCGTATAGTGATGGGCTCTCTACAAATTGGACAACTTCCTGATTGTTTTGTCCAAAGTTTTTGAAGTGTCCTACTTTGTATCGAGCCTTTGGATTTTTGATGGCGTTGGGTAAAATAGACGACATCTTGGGGATCGTAGGGGTTTGAGTCTCCTCGGATCTTGGTATGATATCCCAGCTGGGTGTGTGAGCACTTTAGCAGAGATAATGGTTTACCTTTCCTTGTCTTTCCTCTGAAATCCCAGTTTGAGCGCCAAGAGGTTTTAAAGTATTTCTTTTTAACCCATTTAAGCCCTTTTTTAGGATGTCGACGTTTGGCCCATTGCCATGTTAATTTCCACAGGTAGTGATCTAAATCACTGTAAACACGTGACGAATTTCCATACCTATAATAATTTGCCCAACCTCTGATAACAGCATTGAGATTGGATATTAAAGCTTCTTGTGCTAGATGTCCTGAATGTTGCACCTGCCTTTTGACTTTGCTTTTAAAGCCCTTAATGCTTGATTTCGATGGTGTCACTTTTAATTTTCCGTTTAACTTTCTTATGTGAAAGCCGAGAAAATCGAACCCTTCACTCACAGGCGTTATTTTTGTTTTCTCTTGAGACAAGTGAGTCGCTATGCTCGAGAAACATTTCGGCCATCGTGACCCCGAAATGAACTCGCATAACGCGACCGCCATAAAGCCGCGACCGTCCTCGTCAACGGCCCTACGTGTACTACGCACACTGCGGACCGTCTCTCAAATGACTCTACGCTGACGTAAAGATTTTTTAAACTCGCTACGCTCTTCAAAAAATCGTCAGCTATCGCGGACTACTCGCCCTCGGCTGCGCCTCTCCCTGGCTCGCAGCGTAAGCTTAATCCCCTTACCTCGAGAAACTTTTCTACCTCCGGCTTGATTGCATCTCTCAAAAAAGCTTCGCTTTTTCCAGTAATGATGAAATCATCGGCATATCTTATCACGTGGACTTTTTGTCTAGGAAACTGCAATTTTAGTTGTGCTTCCAGTCCGTCTAGCGTCATATTCGCTAGCGTTGGGGAGATGATGCCACCTTGTGGTGTACCTTTAACACTTGCTTGGAGTTGGTTCTTCTCCATGAAACCGGCCTTAAGCCATTGTGCTAGGACACATTTATTCATGGGTATTCTGCGCAAGAGCCAGTCATGCGATATGTTGTCGAAGCAGCCTTTTATATCTCCTTCCAACACCCATTGACAGGAGTGTCGGCGTGCAGTCACCAATTGTGTCGCTGATATTGCATCATGGGTTGAGCGATATTTGCGAAACCCATAAGAATTCAGGTCGGCGTAGTGCTCGGCTACTGGATCTAGCGCAAGTAGATGGAGAGCTTGTCTCGCTCTATCATCCATACACGGGATCCCCAGCGGTCGCTTCTTCTGTTTATCGCTTGATTTTGGTATGTAAACTCGTCTTAACGGTTTTGCCTTGTATTGACCTTTCCGTATTGTGGATACGGCTTTCGTTTTTTGGCCTTTGGTCCGCCAAACTTGCTTGTCAATGCCAGGCGTTCGTTTACCTGTATTTTCTGTCACTTTCCTCACCGCTATACTGGCCGCTGCGAGAGAACGTGTTAGGATAAATTGTAATGCACGAACCTTTCGTGTGTTGTTTTCCTGTTGGGCCTTCACAATACGTGCCTGGAGCCGACGCACCTGTTTATTTGACTGGTGCCAGTTGATGCGCTCCCAATCAATAGGGTGTGAGGTCGCGTCAATTGCCTTGTTGGCCATTCCCATCCTGCGTGCCTCCTAGGGTCGGTTTAACGAGCGTTCTTGTGATAAAGAACCAGATGGAAGTGGGCCTGCTTTCGCAATAAGGTGATATTGCTTCACGCTCAACCTCTATCAGTGTGATTACCAACACTGCTTTCGCTTTTTCCATCCTCCTTTACCTGCTCACCTATAGGCATTCCTTACGGTTTGCTTTCCCGACGGGAGATGAACAGGCTTACCATGTTCCGATTAACTGACATTGATGATTTAGGTTCTCCCTGTCCACCGAGAGCTTTACTGTCCGTGTCAAGGTAAGTGTGAGACCTCGAGCCTTACTCTTTGCTTGTTTAGCTAAGCCGTTGGGTACCCTCAAGCTTTTTCCGGTGACGATGGTTGCGAGAGTTCACGTTATGTTAACCTTGTCATCATTCCTAGCACCGCATCGCATGGGTACTTGCGAATTCAACTTATTTTTCACAAAACTCGTCTACGAAATAATCTTCGTGGTTTCATTGTCCCCAGGGCTTCACACCACTTCGTTGCCAAAATCGCATGCCTGGGTAGGAAACTACTAACGGGATAGTAGGTCTTGTAACGGTGTTACCGCTCAAGACAATCAGTTAATCGACTTCATGTCGCACCACACTAACCTCAGATATCCGCACAAGATATCTTTGGCTGATAGCTATCATACAACACATGCCTTATTTTGTCATGGTTCTTCTATGGCCGTTTGTCCATAGAGGCAGGGTTTTAAAGCCACCCACCTTTCTCCTGTGGCTTTCTTACCGGAGAGCCTTGTTGGGCACTGCCAAGGCCTAGGTTGTATTCTTCACTATCAAAGTTTGGTGGTCTGTGTTGGCCGCACTCTGTTCGTTTGCCCTAGAAAGCCAAACTGACAATCCTTAGTTTTTACAATAGGTTATCTTCGCCTGCTTGCTTTAAAGCCCTTTAAAAATTCACCATCTAAGGGATGCTGAAGGTATTTACTTCCTGCTTATTTATTATTCAAATTTTATGTAAAATAATCATCGCTGAAGTTTCCTCTGCTGTCGGAGGAGTGATTCTTAAAAGCAGAAAATAGGCATGTATAAAATATAGGCAGTTTATCTTTATCTTGATATTTGCTTGGGGTAGCTATACATTCCACTAAACAACCTATAATAAAATAATGAGGAAAATTAAATGGACGCTGTGATCGATACTTCAACACGTGATATGGCTGAAGCTTTGCAAGCTTCAGCTGATGATAATCTGCAACAATTCTTAGCAAAATGGGATGCTGAATACAGAAAAAAGGTTAATAGCATTCCTCTTTTTGATGGCAATACGCCTTCTCAATATACTGACAGCCAAAAAGAATTTTTTGTGAGAACTTTCTATCATGTTCGAGGACACTTTCATAAGTTTTTATGGATGCTTGGTAATACCGCTCCAGATAAAGAAACTAAAGCTAAGATTTTACATAATATAGAAGAAGAATTTGGAGGCGACTCTCCATCACATGAGCAGTTGTATTTTGAATTTGCTAAATCACTAGGCTTGGAAGTTGCTGATGAATTTTTGACAGAAAAGCATAACCTCCCTTTTATTAGAGAATTCAATTTAAGACACTTACAATGGCTGCAAAATAGTGATTGGGCTGGAAAATGGGCTGTTTTTTCAGCCTACGAACGTTTAGATAATATTGACTACGCGAACTTACTAGATGTAGCTCGCCGTTTTGGTGCTACCGACCGTGGATTAATTTTTTTCATTATTCACAATAAAGCAGATCATTTTGAACACACATACCAGAACTTGGCTAAAATATGGCGTTCAGATCAAGCTAAAGTAAGAGAAGCGTTTAGTTTTATTGGTGAACACCAAATAAAAATGTGGCAAATACTGTCAGAAACGATAACTAATGAGTAGTAATTGATGCTAAAAAAAATATATGGATATATTTTGGGGAAAGTTAATGAAACAGGTGCTCAATATAAAGCCTATGGGATTTTTGGTATTTTTAACTTTCCCTTTTACTACATATTTTGGTTATACTTGTCTCCAGAAACTTATGAGAATCTCCTATTAAGGGCTATATGTACGTTATTGTGCTGTTTGCTTATTTTTCATAATAAATGGCCAAATCAACTTAAAAAATACTTGCCCATTTATTGGTGTCTCACTTTAACCTTCACATTACCTTTCTTTTTCACATTCATGCTCATCATGAATCATGGCTCTGCAGTATGGATAACCAATACTATTGTCATCGTTTTCTTCATGTTATTGCTAGTTGAATGGACAATAGCTGTTATGTTACTTTTGGTAGGCTCACTTTTTGGCGTATTAGCCGCCTCTTTTTTCGTGAATGAATTTTTTCCCGCACACTTTGATTATCTTGGTTTTTTTATTACCTACTTAGTTTCCATCGTTATTGGTGTGATTTTCACACATAATAAACAAGTCATCGAAACTATTAGACGACGCTCTATTAAAGCTGAGGCAAATAGTAAAGCAAAATCAGAGTTCATTGCCAATATGAGTCATGACTTGCGTACACCCATCACAGGTATGTTGGGCATGATCCAAGACATGTTAAATACTGCCGACAGAGCTCAAACATCAGTCACAATGAAAGAGGAATTGTCTACCACAAAAACACTCAACCATATGATTGATACTGTTAAGCGTGATGGTTCACACTTAATGCATGCTACCGATGAATTATTACAATTATGCAATGAAATACTTGAGGTAGTGCGTTTGGAGAGTGGTAAGCTTGAAGATAATGAGGATACTTTCGAGCTAGAACTTTTAATTCAACATAACGTTGAATTACTCCGCCCCATGGCCACTCACAAAGACCTCGAATTAATCTATAACATTCACCCCGATGTTCCAGTTTATTTTAAAGGTATACGTGTCTATCTGGATCGCATTTTATTAAATTTGACCAGTAATGCCTTAAAATTTACAGAAGGAGGCCATGTGAAAATTATTGCTGAATTGTGCAATGAACCTTCCACTATACCTTCTATTGGTGAAGTCGTTAATTTACAACTGCACGTCGAAGATAGCGGTGTAGGTATTCCTACTGATAAGTTTGATACAATTTTTGAGCATTTTTCACGCTTAACACCTTCTTACGATGGGCTATATAAAGGTGCTGGCTTGGGTTTATATACCGTAAAACGCTATACGGAAGCAATGAAAGGCCATATTAATGTGCGTAGCGAAGTGAATAAAGGGACGTGTTTTACAGTGACCTTACCATTAACAGTTTCTGACCATGCAGCTAAAGTTAAACAACCTGTAAATTCCTCAAAACCTGTTAATTCTTTTAAAGATAAGCCTAGTTTTAAATGTGAACCTACTCCGCGGTCTGTAGAAGCTAGTCACCGTATTCTCGTGGTAGAAGATAATGAGTTGGCGGCAATCGCTGTTACACTGGCTTTAGAACCCTTTCATTGTCATGTGGAAACAGCGAGTAATGGTAATGAAGCACTTAATCTAGTCCAGGCACATCATTATGATTTAATTTTTATGGATATTGGTTTACCTGATCTAAGTGGCTTTGAAGTGACAAAAAAGATAAGACAACTAGAGTCCCCAGGAAAACAGATACCTATCATTGCGCTTACAGGACATGCTAGTGACTCCGTTATGCATCAAAAAGCACTGAATGCAGGTATGCAGGATGTATTAACTAAACCAGCACAATTTTCCGCATTAGAATCCATATTACAACAGTATATGTTTGATTTAGATAATGCAGAGCGGCGTGATAAAGATGAGCTTGCCACCTTTCAAGCTAACGACACTACTCTATCATCAATAATAGATTGGGATACCTGTGTTCATATGCTGGGCGATGACCCGAAGCTAGCCTACAACGTGCTAGCAAAATTAGTAGAGGACTTAAAAAACACTAAAATTACTCTATCAACAGCTTATATGAGTCATGATATTGAAGCACTATGTACAGAACTACATCGTGTCCGTGGTGGTGTATGTTATCTAAAGTTACCACAGCTAGAGCAAGCTTTGAAAATTTTTCATGAAGTGGTCAAAACAAAGCCACAAGATGAATTAGCTCTAGAAAATACTTATGTTGCATTGCAGCAGGCAATGGATGATTTTTGGGAGACATGGCGTGAATCAGATTTTAGCCCAAAATAGCTTGGTAAGAGTAGTCGCCTATAATACAAATAATAGCCACCTCTCCAAAATGCCGTTATTTTTGTATACTTACATTTAAAGAGCATCTATATAATAAACGAAATATATGAGCGATTATTTTTATCAGGGCTTTGTTGATGATGAATCAATAGTTTCCTATAGTGCACCTAATTTGAAGTCAAGCTTGAGTACGGTTTATTGTTTTTTGTCTGCGGCGACGCTGCTTATTGAAACGATTAAGAAGACTAAAGGTAGTGCTGGAAATGATAGATTTCTAGCTCCTTTGTTTTTATTGTATGTCAATGCCATAGAATTGCTAATGAAAATACTTTTAATTGAGACGAATTCATCAAAGAGTCTTGGTAATCATAATCTTAATGATTTATTTGATAAAGTATCAAAAGCTGATTTAACAAAATGGAAAAATAAAACCAAATGCCTAGCCCTGTTGGAAAAAATAACGGAAGAGTTTTCTGAATATGGCATTGAATCCATTTCAACAAGATATATTTATGATAAGTTTGATAAAAAACCTTCTTCGCCTTATGGCATGCATGCAAAACAGTTTAACGTTCGTATCATTGAGTTAAATGACGATATTAATACTATATAGTCCCCGCAGTTGAAACCTCGGGTTTTTGTAGTAAAATAGTCTAATAGAAAAATTTAGGACATGGTTGTGCTAGAGTATAAATTATCAGAACGAGAATTAATCGAATTAAAATCTTGCCATCAAGGTAGTAAAAAACGTAAAGAAGCTGATCGCTTAAAAGCGGTGTATTTGCTAGGTAGTGGCTGGAAAATATCAGCAGTAAGAGAAGCCTTACTCTTAAGCGAAGATACAATACGGGGTTATTATAATAATTACAAGCAAGAGGGGCTGGATGGTTTATTGAAAAGTAAATATTCTGGACGGCAGTCAGAAATGACAAGCTCGGAAAAAGAAGCTTTATTTTTACATCTTGAATCAGTAACCTATCAACGTGTATCTGATATTATTTTATACGTTGCCAAAGAGTTTGATATTGTCTATTCAGATAGCGGTATGCGCTTGATATTGAAAGAGCTGGGTTTTGTTTATAAAAAACCAGAGAAAATTCCCTACAAGGTGAACAAACAGTCCCAAGAAGCATTTATTAAGGCTTATAAGTCTCTCAAGAATACTGTAGATAAAGAAGATGGCCTTTATTTTATGGATGCAACGCATCCTGAGCACAATGCTGTCCCTGCGCATGGCTGGATGAAAAAAGGTGAGCGCATAGTCATGAAGTCAAACCCACAACCAAGACGTTTAAACATTAATGGTGCGATTAATATAGACAGTTTAGATATGGTTGTTAGATTTGAGGAGCGTTTAAATAAAGAAACAACAAAAGATTTTTTAGAATCTTTACGGAAACATCAGCCAAAAGGTTATATTTATTTAATATGTGACAATGCAGGTTATTACCAATCTCCAGAGGTACAAAGTTTAGCTGAGGCGATGGCGATTAAATTAATATTTTTACCAGCCTACTCACCAAATTTAAACTTAATAGAGCGAGTATGGAAGTTTTTTAAGAAAAAAGTACTGTACAATAAGTACTATGAAGAATTTGAAGAAATGGAAAAGGCTTGTAAAAAATTCTTTAGGCATATTTCTTATTATAAAGAAGAGCTGTCATCATTGATGACAGAAAACTTTCAAGTTATAGAGATTTAAAACCCGAATTTCATACTGCACTGACTATATACTTCCCGCAGTTGAAAGCTCGGGGTATTGTTTGTTAGTATGATAACCTAAATTTTAGATTTTAGGGGCTGGATGTTAGTTAGATTTGGACAATTTCCATGGAAAAAACGAGGATTTTAGCTATTCTAAATGACGAGTTTTTTACGTGGAAATTGTTCAAAGATGGCTGACAGACAGTCAACTAAAACCCGAGTTTTCAACTGCGGGAAGTATATACCGCTATATTGATGAATATTTTGAGGGGCAAGAAATTAATTTCTAATCATAAAAGATATGCTTGGCTTTAGCTTTTGTAGATAAAATTAACTGCGGATTCCATTTTATGAAAGTTTCTTCTCAGCATAAATAATGAGTTGAAACATGGTGTTATCTATAGCATGCAATGTATGAAAATAAAGTTTTAATGTTTTTTTTATGTCGGAATGAACTTGCAGCCAGCTCAATCCCATTTTAGGTATGATTTTTTTGATTAGTTTGTCATCAGGCAAATAATCTTTCCACAGTGCTGCAATAAACAACGCATAGCTCCAGGCTTCCTGTTGTGCATAACAGGTCTCAGCATCGCTGTGTGGCGGTAGCATCATGCCTCGGCGGATTTGCAGACTGGCGATACTACGCAGGAAGGCGTATTTCACGCTGGGACTGGGTATTGGGTTAGATTCATTGCTTTGCTCGGGCTGAGCTTTATTTAAGAATGCACTAATGATGGGTCTATAGAGTGTATTGAAGTTTTGTTGGCTGATGGCAAGGCTTGCTTTGATGTCTTGGATAGCTTGTTGAATAAAGGGATGGCGTTCTAAAGTGTGTGGCATGGTTTAGTCTCGATTTATTTTATTTAAGTGATTAATGGCTTGGTTTAAAGTAATGAACGGTACGGTGCTGTTGTAGACGTAGCGTGGAGTTTTATCGTTTTGCTTGCCTATTAGTAGCAGTGGGATTTTGTTGATGCGTAATTGTTGCAAGAGTTGTCGGTTTTGCTTTAATTTTTTTAGGATGTGTTGTTGCTTTATGGTCTGTTGGTATTGTTGCTTGGTAAGGCCTGCTTGTTGTAACAGCGTATTGAAACTTATTTGTGGTTGTTGCCAGAGTTTAGTTTGCAGCTTATTAGCCTTAGGTAAATTTTTGGTCGCCAGGATGAAACTGTCTTTAAGCAATGACGGTGTGCCGAAGGCTACAATGGGAACAATGATTAATTGTACATCGTGATGAGTTTTTAATAATTGTTTGAGAATAGCCGCTTGTTGCTGGCAATGTGGGCATTGCCAGTCGGCAAATTCCACGATAATGATGTTACCCTTGGGATTGCCTTGTTGAATCACTTGCTGGGCATTAAGGGGTAAGCCTAAGGGACGATGTAATGCTTTCCCCCAACTGCTTTTGGCGAAGAATAAAAAAATCATTAGCATTAGAAAACACCCGGCTCTGTATTTTCTATTTTCTTGTCGTGTCTTTTTCTTTATCACAAAAACTTCCCTTTAATGGCATTACCTGCGGTGCCGCCAGTTTGTGTGCTTTGGCCATCCATCTTACCCATGAGGCCTTCTAGACTGTTCCCAACCGCAATACCGGCCCAGGCGCCCATGCTAAGCAGTAATAACGGTAAGCCAATGTAAAGCAGGGAAATAATCAAATTAAACCACGTCTCCCAACTGTTGGCCGTGCCCGTGGTGCCGTAGATGCTTTGAACGAGGCTGTTATCCAACCACATCACCAACTGCCAGAGAAAACGGCATAATGTCAGTGCGAATAAAAAGAAGCTTGCTGTGGTACAAAACTTAATACTGTATTTAGAGAACGGTAACAGAATGGCGAGCAGGCTGTAGACGGCAAATAGCAAAATCGCCTGGATAATGGGCAGACTATTAATCAGCAATTGGTTCTTAGGATAAAAGGTCAGCTTCTCTAAACTAATCCCTAAATAAGCACCGATACGGCTGAACCAATGTCCCGATTGATTATCGGTGAGTGATTCATAGCCTTTAAGACCGCCTTGTTGCTTGCTGGTGTTTTGAATAAGCGCTTTGACAGCCGCTTGTTTAATGACATCTTGGTTGGTGGTCATATTTTTGATTTCATCCATGACCGTGACCGGCAAAGCGTCCAGTAGCTGTTGATATAAACCGTGATTAGCATCATTCCACCAACTGACACAATCGGGCATGCCCCAGGGGGAATGATTATCGGTTTGGCCTTCTTCAATGTCACGGCTGGCATCAAAGGGAAAGCCTTGCACCGGGGTATTGGCACTGTGTTGGTTATAGAAACCATCCACCGTTAAGAAGGTCTGTGAGCCCAGCCATCCTACATCTTGTTGGCCGTAGTGTTGTAAGGTATTGTGGATTTGGTTTTGCTGACTCTCAGACCAGGTGGCCGTATCTAAATACGTAGCATAAGCCGGTACATAACATTGGTTATAAAATTGGCCTACTTCCTGTTGTAATTGTGGGTCGTGAATGTGGCTCATGTCCAATTGATTATGCAAGGCACGGTATTGAATGGGCGCACAATCCAAGCTTTGGCTGGCGGCATCGGTAAACCCATTGGCAAACTGCATGATGAGATACCAGAGGATAGGGACTTTTACATCCGTGGGGACATCAAAGGCATTGTCATAGGTGGTACCCGTATCACCCGGTGATGCCGCTGTAGCATTATCCACGCAAGCGGGCTGAAAATGTAACACCCGGCTTTCAAGCGTGACGCTTGGAATGCCGGCAATAACAAACACTACTAAGCTACTGCTGGTCATCACCAATAAACGTCGCAGGCTGATGAGCGCTGCATCCTTGGCGCCCATGGATAAGAACGCAGGAATGGTGGCTTGTAGGAATAGCGCAATAAAGGGTAAAAACACCAGCCCCGTGTCCATCATGATGGCCCAGAGGCTGTTATAGACTTGCCAGCCTAGCATTGTCGTATACAGAGAAAGGTAACCCGTAACGCCCAACTAGTTGCTCCCTTCACTCTTTTCCGTTGAATAAGGAAACACCGCGCCATCGGCCAATTTCTGCGGCTTACTGCTGGGCTGATAGGTTAAGTGTGCATTCATCTGTGCTTGCGTGCTGTTGAGTAACTGTAAAACAGGACTGCTGACAAACTGTTGGCTGATTTGATTGTTGAACTGAAAGTCTTTAATGGCTTGGGTTAACTTTTTTTGCGCGGCAGCCAAATCACGTTGCGCGGCTTTATTATTATAAACCACCGGGATTTGCCGACCAATGCTTAACAGTTGTCGTGCCAGTAAGGCTTCTTGCATAATCTTTTTGCTGGCCGCTTCTTGGGAGAGTCTGGCAATGAAGGTTTCTTGTGCTAAGGGCGATAAGGTTTGAATGCGTTGAATGGTCGCTTTGTTAATACCAATGCCGGGAGGCGAGACCGCTTGCAGATTCGCCAGTGTCATGGGTAACTCACCACTGACTAGTTGCGTCAACGTATCATTAATTTCTTTGGCTTCTTGCTGGGTATAGGGCAATAACCCCAACCCGGGTGTAGATTGCTTTTGGCCATTTTGCGTGGTGGTAACCGACACATCGCCCACTACATGAGTTACCCAATCGGCAGCCTCCACAGGATTGGCCCAGACAGACACTAAATGTGCTGATTGTCCATTGCTACTGGGCGCGCTGGTATCGTCATAGGCTCTGCCGTTTTGCAGCACCACGTTGTAGGCGGCAATCACCGTATCATGTACCACTTGAATCGCGGGCTCATTATCGCCACCAGCATACACCGTGCCCTCATGGGTTTGTCCCTGCACCCAAGGCACACCTTGTTTGCCATTATCCTGATTAACCGTATCACTGACTTCATTAATATCGCGACTATTGGTATCGCCGCTTTCTGATTGCTGCATTTGCTTTTGCCAATCCGAGGTCATCGCTACACTCAACCAATCATTGTAAGGATTTTGGCCTTGCTGAATGTTTTGCTCCATCACCTGACAGCTTTTGGTGGAAACCTGTAAATCACTGTCAGCCCCCACTAAGCCATCATTCATTAAGTTATACAAATTGGAATCCGCTTGGGCCACCACATATAAGGGAAGTTCGGTAATAGCAGACGTTGCCGACTGCACCACCTCATCGGTCATAGCCATAAAGCTATCGCTTAATTCATTCATGGAATTACTGATAGACAAGGTGGGATCAAACACACCACAATTATAATTAAGCCCCACATCTTGTTGCGCGGTTAGAGGAATGGTAGTGGTATCATTACGCAAGGGCACGGGCTGCGATTCACCACCGCCGATATGGTAATACAATAAACCCGGGCCTGAGGGAATCAGTTGGCCATCGGCCAACGCAGGTGTCACACAGCCCAATACACTTATCAGCAGAAAAGGCGTTAATACAGACTTCATCATTATCCTCCTACAGTATTCACCAAATGCCAGCCGCCGCCAGGTTGCACACAACCCTCATAATGCCGCCAATAATTCCATACATAATTACCACCACCGGCCTGTGTCTCTTCATTATCCCAAGCCGAACCCGGTACACCCTGCTGCGTGCCAAACACAGAGCAACTCTCATCCACAGTGGGATACAGCATTTGCCATTGGGTCTCGGTATCATTGACTTTGATTTCGCCCACATCACAATGCTCCCCACAGGCATTATTTCCCGCACCCACCGCCACATGCACATGTGTGCCACCGTTATCGGTCACAATACTCACGCCACGTTCGGCCATAACAGCGGCGGCCTTGGCATCGATAGGTTGATTCAAAAAACCAATACGCGGATAGAGTGTGCCCCAGTTACCGTGGCTCACCGAACCAATAGCATCATAAAAAGGAATTAAGGCCTGTGGGTGGGAAATGACTTCATAGGTGGCATTACGCCATTGCAGGCTGTCGGCCAATGAGACGTAGTAAGGCGTATAAGGCGTGACGAGACTCTCAATAAAAAAAGGCGCTTGAAAGAATCCCGCTAACGGATCACCAATCACATCCACTTCTTTAAAATGGTCATTGGTATCAAGGCTATTATTAGCATGCTCGTTACCACCTTGGATATCCGGTGCACCCATAAGATGCATCGCGTCATTACCCATGTCATAGGCCATGGGGTCAATGAGGGTGTTTGGATATTCCCAGGGGTTAGTGTCTTTATCCGTAAACACCGACACCACCATATCGGGCAAGTATTCACTGACCAACAAGGTATGCTTAAATTTTACAAAAGGCGGCCGATGGGTTTTCTTTTTCCAGAGACAACGGCCTTCTACTTGGTAGTGCATACAATGGGGTAAGGCTTTGACGGTGCCCTGTACAACGTCTAGCGTACTTAAGGGAGCTGCTGTAACAGGCTTTGCTCCAATCATAAAACCACACAACAAATACACTAAGGAAACAGCATATTTCATGTTGGCTTACCCAACAGTTGTTGTTCCCGATGATAAATTGCCTCTAATAAGGAACAGCCTTTCTCTTGAGCCAATTGCGCAAGCTCTGCTTTCTCAGCTTTTTCGGTCATGGCCAAGGCCAAACTCAACCGCATGGGGACATTACGAAACAAAGCCCGCACTTTGTCAGAGAGCACCACACCTTCCACGTATTTGCCAGGCTCTTTTTTTACGGCGTGCAAGAGAAGTTTGTCTTCTTCGGATAAGGCGGTGAGTTCCGCGAGCTGATTGATTTCATCCTTCTTTAACCACAAGCAAAAGATAAACTCTATCATGGACAGCATCTTGCGCGATTGACGGCTAAAATCGGCAATGTTCTGGGATAACAACCATAACCACAACCCAATCTTACGCGACATTTTAGAACAACGGGTGAGTGCTGCAGCACTGTAGACATTCTGTAACAACAAATGACACTCATCGCCCACAAAGATGGTATCGCGTGTATCCTGGTGTTGATAGTATTCGGCCGTGGATACGGCACGGTTCATTAAGGTGACAAAAGCAAGTGTGCGTTGTGCAGTGTATTCATCACTGTCTTTGAATAAGCCTAATTCAAACAAGGTAAAGTCAGCATCAGGCCAAGGTTTACCGCGTTGGTTAAAATAACGGGCGGTCAGTGGGTCTTGGCAAAACACTTCGATACTGCGCGCCATGTGGGTAACACGAGAAGCCGCCTCGGTATCCTCTGTTGTCTGAAAGCGTTGTGCCAATACCACAAACGAGGCTGCCACATCGGAAGGCAACATGCCATCCAAATCGGAAGCCTCGGCTGTCTCTGCGGCCATCACCAAGGCTTCCATGATGTAACGTTTATCCACGCGTGATATAGGCTTTTCCGTGGGGTCGCAGCCGGTAATCATCAGACTACAAGCTAAGACCATTTCGCCCATGAAATCTCGAGGGCTTGTGTCGGAATCCTTCGCGTCAGGCTTGTCTAAATCGGCAAGCTCAGAAGCCAGCCGCTCACTGCTTTCCTGAAAGAAGCGTTGCTGTGCCTTGTGCGCACGGACTTGTTGTAATAAACGCTCACTATCTGCAAAAGGATTCAAAGACACCGTATCCTGCCAGTCATGGGAAATACTCACCCGATAGACACGCACATCTCGCGATTCAAAATGTGAGGCTAAATGCTCAAAGGAATTGCCCGCATCAATGGCAATTAAGCGCGGACGCCGCAACGCCATGACACTCATCATTTGGTAAATGGCCAAGGCCGACTTGCCACTTCCGGTAGTGCCCAATATCAATTGATGGGAATTACTGGATTTATCCCGTGGGTCCAAGGGGTCTAACAAGAAAGGCTCACCACCGCGGTTAAAGGCCATAAAGCCAGGATGGCCACTACCACGGTCACGCCCATAACAGGGCAGAAGCTTCGATAAGGATACCGCGGACAAATGCCGTGATTGCGTCAACCAACGTCGCTCAAAAGTATAGTCATAATTCATGGGCAGAAAGCGTAGGTAATTATCCAAGCCCACCACATCGTCATCTTCCTTCACTACCCGAAAACCATGATTGGTCAATAAGGATGAAACCTGTGAGGTCTGTATATCCAAATCGCGTTTATCCTCACCCCGCAGATACACACCCATACACGTAGGCAATAAATAATTGCCTTCTTCAATAACGCGCAACGCACGCTCGGCATCCCACCGAGCCAATGCACCTTCAGCCCCCTTGGCAATCTCTGTACCCTTTAATAACCCCTGCAAATGCTTTTTTACCACCACTTGAGAACGCATCACCACCGTCATGGCAAAAACTGCACCCACCGGCAAGGTATCAAACAAACTATAGGTTTTACTGCCAAAGGAGCGCGGTAAAAACACATGCCCTGTTACCGGCAACGATGACATACCCACTAAGGGCAGATAACGATGGGGCAGGCCATCAAATAACCACACCCCTTGCGAGACATCGCTGACAGGCGCACTATAAAAAACGCTTTCTGCTAAATCCACGCCAAAGGGTCGCTGCGACACAGGCAAAAACGGTTGCACCCGCAATAAAGCCTCTACATCGCCATCACAAACCGCAGGACGAGGATTAAACCAGCGCACTAAAAATGCATGAAAGGAAGCGCCCACCAACACCCGTGTACCTACACCGGATTCAGCGAACTTTACCAACAGCGCATGGCGCACTCGCACCACATCATCCAACACCGAGCGATGCGCTGATAATTTAGCCCGAACCCCCAAACGCCGATAAAACACCACCACCGTCTCACGCACACCACCACGAAAAGGCAAACCCGTTACGCGTGTATCCTCAAACACACCCGAAGCCCCCGTCATCCAATCGCAATGCGCGCCAAAACGTGACATAAAATCCGAAGAAAACGCAGAGCCTAAAGCCTCCGCCTTCATCCCACGCCGCACCTGCCTCCGCAAACCCGATAAATCATCACGCCGATAGCTGTAAAATTGCAGTACCCACGGTGATTCTTGGTCGTGATAGCCCTCAAACACATCCTGAAAAATCCCTTGCAGACTCAAACGCAAGGATTCCAAAAAAGACGCAGACTTCGCCTCACACCCAACATCCGACAACACTAACCCCCCGGCAATGCTACGCCCATCGGCCAATAAAAAGCAGCAGGATTCATCATCGTAATCGTACCAGGGGAGTAAAGCAGAAATAGAAGGAGAAGAAACGCTAGATTCAGGCATGGGGCAAAATGGCTGGAGGAAAAGTTTATTGTGTTTCTTTAGGTGTTACCTGATTACACTAGGGTTTGTGGCAATATGAACGAAACTTTAAATGATCCGTCGTATTTCCTCTATTTTGTCTATAAAATTTTTTATACTCTCATACGGGCAAAACTGAACTTTCAGCTTTTTTGTAATCGTTTTCTCAAGAACAGGAGTGATTTTATCCCAAAATTCTTTGTTTGTTGTTATTCTACCTTTTTCGAAATCATATCCTGTTCGTAAATCAGCTGGTTTGGCATGTATAGCTTCGTTTCTAGTTTTTATGACTCTTCTTATGATAGCTTTTTCATGGTGTGCTATGTTAATTTTTCTCCTGAATTTTCTTTCAAAGTAATATGGCAGGATTTGAAAGACTTTATCTTCAAGTGTCACGCCAGGTTTTCTTAGAAAATTTTTTTTTAACTTTTCAACTAAACCGGCTTTATTTTTTTTTGTGAGTGCAGAGAAATGACTAAAAGCATGTTCGTCCGGAATAAAATCAGACAATTGTTGATTAACATATGCCTCTAAAGCTTGCTGTGACAAAATACAAGAGGTTATGAAGTGGCTAAAGTATTTCCAAACATACTCACCACCTTCCAGTCTATAGACTTTCTTTCTATTGATCTTCTCAGAGAAGACCGGTTCTATATGCTCTAGGCAGGCTTGATACTTTTCTTGAAAGCTTTCGGCCAGACTTAAAAAAACTAGAACTAAAGAATAGCGCTCAAATTGAAAATAGCTATTATTTGCAAAAGCTGTCTCAATTATCCTTACTGAAGTCTGATCGGGGATATGGTGCCCAAAGGCTATAGTTTTTCCCTTTGTCTTCAAGTTGGCATTAGGCTTTAATGAAGGAGTAAAATCAGACATAAGTTAACACCTTAAATTTCAATGTAGTTCTTTATGCATATAAAATAAGTATTTAAGCTCTGGAGATATATGTTTGCAGCTGGAGCTTTGTAACATATTTATTAAAGCCTCACCTATTGGTACTGTAGCAATTCCAAAATCTATTACTTCTGCTACAGCTCGGTCTATATGTGTTCGAAGTATGAGAGCACCTAATGGTGCTAAAGTTGAAAGTATTTTGACTGAATTTTTGAAAGACATAATTTGACTTTCTTTTGCTATTTTTCTCAGATTTTCAATGCTTTGCTTTAGCTGATAAATGTTTTGACTTTCTGCTCGAATAGAATTATTACTCGTTATAATGTTATCTAAAAAACTATCTAAGTAATGCCTAAAATCCATAAATTCAGCATGTCTATTTTCCTTAAATAGTAAAATATCTTCAAGTGAAACGTTCTGTCTAGGTGTTGGAAGCATTTCATTTATCTTTAACTCCAGAAGCTGTAATTTACTCACTTCATCTTTTTGAGTTCTTTGCTCGCTTAATTCTGTTCCTATTTGCCCTATGGACCAAGTATCAGGTTCTTGGGCATTTAGCTCTTTAAAAGCTTTAACTTGCGCTTGTAGATACAAAAGAGCCATATCTCCAGAGCCACTTAAAGGACTATTCACTTTTCTTGCAATCTTCTCGTTTACTAAAAAATCAATATCAGACGAAGGTGTAGCGATAAGGTTCGTCTCTACATAGGCTATCTTATCAAAATAGAGCAGAGCATTTTTTAGTAGGTTAGTGTTAGGTCCCGAAGGTCCCTGAATTCTAAGAAAGTTTTTATTTGGGTCTACTTCCACATTGTTTGGAACTAAGACAATACCGCGCTCGATTACCATATGAGTACCTTATAATGATATTTAATCAAAATTCACATATCCCTGTAGTCAATTAATAGAAACTGTCCTTTTAGCAATTCCAGAGTAAGTTTGGCTATAAAACAAACGTTGTATATTGGGATCGTATGTTGCAAAATCAAGCTCTTATTGAGTGCCTAGGATTTTTTACTGCCTGTTCGACTCGAAAAAATACAAAAGTAAACTTTTTTTGCCTGTAGTGAATGCTATCAGCCTTGGTACTCATAGAGCGTAAACTGAATCTGATAGGTAGGCACAACAATACCTGCTTTACCTGCCCAATGCGGCATCACGGTCATAGTGATTTCAGGATTAGGCGTTAGCTGGAGGGCATTGGTTTGAGCTTTCCCTTCGGATGACGCTTTCGAAATACCACTCACCTGCTGGCGTGCATGGTCTAAGCTATCTTGATGATTATTGGCCAGCGCTTGCTGATAAACCTCGGCCATAGAGGGTGTGTCCGTGGGTGGTGTTTGTTGGCTGGCGCAGGCTGTTAGTAGGCTAATCAAGATAAAGAGACTGAGTGTTTTTAGGATTTGATAAGGGTTGGCTGGCATAGACTTTTCTTTCTGTGGGGTTGTAATCAATGTGGATTTCAGTGTCGATGTTGATGTTTAATGTCAGTAAGGCGTTGCTGACTTTACTGTTGAAATTGCCGTCATCATCTTCATCGCTGTTGGTAGCATTTTGGCTTAGCGCATTCTATCCTGTCAGATAAAGGTTTGTGGGCAGCCTATGTTTTTAAGTTGACTTTTCACATATTACAGGACATTTCTATAGAAATAAGATATTCTCTGATTTTAGATAAACCATATGGGTTGAATAAAAGGGGTATATAGCACTCGCCATTGAAGATGCGAATTTGACTTAAAAAAGTTGCATAAATCATCAGGATATGATCAAATACCGTTATGAATAGAAAGCTAACAACACAAGAACGTGAAAAGCTGCAACGGCGCCATAAAAAAGAGCGCGACAAGCGGACTTGCGACCGAATCAAGGCTGTATTAGCTTACGATGACGGCTACAGTTACTCTGAAGTTGCTCGTCTTTTATTATTAGATGATGAAACCATTCGTCGGCATATTTCTGATTATTTTAAAACATTTAAATTAAAGCCAGAAAATGGCGGCAGCAATAGTCAACTTAACCAAGAGCAGTCGCAGTTACTTTTATCACATTTAAAAAAATACACTTACCGCTATGTAAAAGATATTTGTGCTTATGTACGCAAAACTTTTAATAAAAAATACACCATCAGTGGCATGACGAAGTGGTTACACCAGCACGGTTTTCGTTATAAAAAACCAAATGCAGTTCCTGCTAAAGCAGATAAAACTAAGCAAATAGATTTTATTACCTATTATGAGAAACTAAAGAAAAAAGCGGGTAGAAAAGAGCCTATTTACTTTGTTGATAGTGTTCATCCACAACATCAAACAAGGCTAGCTTATGGTTGGATAATGAAAGGCGAGCGTAAACCGATTGCTACAACAGCTCGACAATACCGCTTAAACTTTATGGGCGGAGTCTGCTTAACTAATCACAAAGTTGTTTATGAGCAATCCGACAAGATCAATGAAGAAAGCATACAATCCTTTTTATTTCGGCTGCGTAAACATCACCCTGGAAATTATAAAGTGCACATTATTTGGGATAATGCAGGTTACCATTGTAGTGGATTAGTACAGGATTTTGCTAAAGAGCTGGGGATAGTCATACATTATTTACCGCCATA
The DNA here is from genome assembly GCA_965230455.1 of Gammaproteobacteria bacterium. Lineage (GTDB taxonomy): Bacteria > Pseudomonadota > Gammaproteobacteria > CBDDKY01 > CBDDKY01 > CBDDKY01. The sequence goes on along the minus strand of CBDDKY010000002.1, from coordinate 391,689 downwards.
TTCACCCAATCTAAATCCAGTAGAACGACTGTGGAAGATTATGCATGAGCAAGTTACCTACAATAAATATTATGAAAAATTTTCTGATTTTACCGAGGCTATCAAACATTTTTTTAGACATATTGGCAAAAAGAAAAGATTATTGCGTTCAAGAATAACAGATAATTTTCAAATCTTAGAAAAACCTGTGTTCGCATCTTGAAGTGAAATTGCTATAGCCGTCTTCTTAGACGTCAGTAATTCATCATCGGCTATCAACGCATTAATGCGCGTTTCAAAGGCTTCAATTTCATTCGTAAGCATCTCTATCATACGCGAGCAACTGGCTTGCATTAAACTGCTTGTATTAGGAGCTTTCAATCGATTTTTTTCAGCTGTGCGCATTTGCTTTAAATCATGCTGGCGACTGACCAAATTATAGAGTTCGCTTTGAGTATCATTGGGCGGCTCATAACAAGCCAGGGTTTCATGTCGTTCATAGCCATAGCGTGCCAGAGCTTTTGCATCCAATGCATCGGTTTTTACCCCGTGTCCATAGGAACGAATAAAACTTTTTACATGGCGTGTATTGGCACGATGAACCGCTATGTGTTGTTGACAGAGTGTTAAGAGCAGGGGCGCTTCATAGCCACCTGTTGTTTCTATCACACATAAAGCTTGTTGGAGTTTTGCAGAGTATTCGGTTAGAAATGCTTGTATTCCACTGATGTCATTAGGGTATTCATGAACGGGGGGGGCGCCGTGCAAGTTAACAAAAAAATTGAATTTACCGACATCAATGCCAACGAAGTTATTATATGCTACCATCATAGTCCTCTCGATAGTTAAAGGTGTTTACGATTGTAAGCGGGAGCACTTTATGTGTCCCTTGCAACCATTCAAACGTATCGAGAGCTGGGCTAGAGTACCTGGATTCTACGCGGTTGGTTTTACCAATAGCTATACGGTCGCTCATGCCCGCGAACCCTGGGCTTATGCCCGGGGTTCTACTCTCTTGGGACCTACTATAACAAAACTAAGACTTACAATAGCTACCATCCTCTTTTTTTAGGGCAAAATCATTCAAATCTAATTGACATCTGGCGCTCAAAACAATAGCGTGCTCCATGGAAAGCTTCATGCAACACCTAAAACTCAAACGCTACGGGTATAGTTATATAAAATATCCAGCATCTACAACCCTGGCACAAGACTATTTTAAACCTACCAACATACCAGAAAGCATCGTTGCAATACCTAAAAATGACATGAACCCAGCTATATCGGTAATTGTCGTTAAAATAATCGATGACGATAGTGCTGGATCTTGGCCAAGTTTTTTTAAGCTAATCGGCACCAATGCACCAGAAACAGCTGCTATAAGCATAGACACAATCATAGCTAAAGCAATAATTAATGCCAACCCCACACTTCGACTCCAAAAATAAACACCAATACCACAGGTAATGGCAATTGCAATACCATTAACCAGTGCGGCAATCGCTTCTTTGTAAAGTACTTTCAACCAATGCCTTATGGTAATTTCGCGCACAGTTAAACCTCTCATTGTAACAGCCAATGCCTGCGCTCCTGTATTACCTGATTGTCCTGCTGCAATGGGGAGTAAAACAGCAAGTGCTGTATATTTTGCAATGGTTGACTCAAACATTCCTACTACAGCTGCTGCAAAAAAAGCAGTAAACAGATTAATGATAAGCCACGGCAAACGTTTTTTTACCGCAAACCAACTGGATGATAATGCTCGTTCATCTTTACTAGCACCAACCATGGTTAGCATTTCTGTTGCTAATGTATCTTTCAACGAATCCAACAAATCACTACCATGAATAACACCGACTAACTTTTCACTACCATCTATCACAGGCACCAGATCTATCTTAAGATTTTCTAGCTTATCAATAACTTCACTTCTTGGATCCAATGCATTGACGCAGGCCTGTAGTGGCATGACAAGCGAAGAAAGCACTTCATCACCATCTGCCAACGCCAATCGCTGTACAGGCACTTGTCCAATAAGACGCTTCGTATCGTCTAATAAAAATAAATACTGTAAATCTTTTATTTTTTGATAGTGGAGTTGCATCAATGCCTGTTCAACGGTCATTTGTGCATTAAAAGCCGTTGTGTGAGGGTCCATCACTGACCCAGCACTATCGGCTGGATAAGCCAATAATTCTTTAACATCACTAGCCATCCCCCCTTCTAAAAGTCCTAAAAACTTCTGCTGCTTATTATTTTCCAGCCGGCTTAGCAACGCAGCGCAGTCACCAGGCTCCAAAGTGCTTAAAATAGCTTTAACTATTTCACTAGGGAAATACAGTAAAATACGTTCAGAGAGCCCCGGTGATAAGTGCTGCCATACTGCTGAAATAACGTCTACTGATTGTGAAATTAAAATACTCGCAACTTCTTTTGAGGACAATGTTTCAAGAGTACGCGCAGCATCTTGCGGATATTGTGACAAAAAAGTACGGTTTAATGCATCCAGGGCAGCCATAGTTTTTATAGACATATTATTACCCTCCTTTTTGAGAACTAACGACTTCAGTCACTGTATTTAATAAACTAAAAAGGCCATAGCCATAGGCCTTTTGAAGCCCAGCTAACAAGCTCATGTCCCCCGTTTGGGTCATTTGAGGTGATAATGTTCTTAATGCTCGACGCAATTCAACATGGTGTAAAACACCGACCACCTGTTGCTTTTTATTAGTTAACACAACACTATCACTATGCTCCCAAACAGGGTGGCTCATGGCTGTTATAATGGTTGTGCGTGCAGAAAGCGTTGCCCTATCTTTTTTCATAATGGATATGATCGGTTTATCCGACCTATCCCATGCAAGCCGAGTGCTATTTACAATACCTTGTAGCTTATTATCTCGACTTATAATATATAATACATCAGGTGTCGCCCCCTCTTTTATAGCGGACAGACGAACACGAGCCATTTTTATTGTGGCATCATGAGATAGCGCTATAAAATCTGTTGACATCCATGCCCCCACTACTTCTTGCTCGTAGCTTAATAACAACTTACAGGTTAAAGCAAATTTAGCCGGCAAGCATTCCAATATTTTTTTCCTCGCGCTACGCTCAATAAATCTTAAAATGATAGTAGCGTTAAAGGCTGTCATCTTTGATAGGAAATACGTAAAACAATCTACTGATAAATGACTACCAAGTCTAGCTATGTGTTGTGGTAACATTTTATTCAACACACCCATCACTTCATCGTGAGGCATTTCATTGAGTAATGCAGCAGCATTTATCAAAGACTGCTGCTCTAACACGGCAGCCGCTGCCTCTGGCTGGGCCTGCATAAAAGCAAGAGAAAGCTCACGTTTTATGTCTGTCATGATAAATTATCCTGCTTTTCGCGTTTACTCTCTTGTTTTCCATCATTCCCATCAGACAACAAGCATACAGCCTGCTCTTGAAAATACTTAGCAGGGATTAAAATTCGGCCATGTTCTGTATCCAGTACCATAGAAGTTTGGGTAATTTCAACTAAGCATCCCTCACTGTTATTGATTCTCACGACTTCTCCAACACGACAATGTTTACGCAAATATTGTGCACCAATAATATTAGCTATCAATGTCTTAGCTCCCAATGCAAAGGCTAATGCTCCACCCGCTAGCAATACACCGATAATAACAATCAATGCATCAGTGAGAAACCCCACATCAATGCCAATTTGCTCCACACCAATCACAATGGCGATAAATAAAATCGTAGCTTGAACAACCCGCGCCAAAAATGGGCCTTGTTTTGCTTGAGCAGAGTGTGCTGCACTGATGATACTTGCTTTAGCCATCACACTTAGAAAAAAACCTGTTAAAACAATAAAGGCACCACTAATAACATTGGGCAAATAATTAATAATACTGTCCATCCAATTAGCAAAAAGCCGCCAACCTAATAGGTTGCCAGCAATAGCAATGGATACAATCATCACCGCCCAAAATATAACATTACTAATTAATGCCGCATAAGAACGTTGAATTCTTTCACGTTGAACACCATTGGCTTTTATTAATCGCTGAAAAAATGAATCAAAGCCATTGATTAAATTTCGGGTAGAAATCCGCAAGATGTAAGCTAGCAGCCAACCAATGATAAGTACGATAGCCGCACTAATGAGTTGTGGAATAAAGGCAACCAGTTGCTTAATCACGCCATCAAAGGCTTGTGTTAATGTGCCATACCAACTAACCACGCTCGTTTTCATTACTCTTTTCTCTTTGCCGTTTAGTAGTTCATAAGCGCCTATAGTGCCAGGTTTAGTGATATACAGCAATCTAGATTTACTCTTTAATGAACTTGGCTTACACTGAGGAGCTACGTTAGTGTAAACTAAACCATCACTGCAACTTACTTACAGGGAGTATTACCTTGAAAATTGCCATTCTGTCACGTAATGAAACACTTTATTCAACTCGTCGACTCAAAGAGGCTGCTATTGAGCGTGGACATGATGTCAAAATTGTGGACTACTTGCGCTGTTATATGAACATTACGGCACAAAAACCTTCTATTCATCATAAAGGCGAAAAATTAGATTTATATGATGCTATCATTCCACGTATCGGTGCCAAGCGAACTTTTTATGGTACAGCTATCGTGCGACAGTTTGAAACCATGGGAACTTATTCTGTTAACCCCTCCATTGCTATCACACGCTCACGAGATAAATTGCGCTCCCAACAGCTACTAGCAATGAAAGGTATTGATATGCCCATCACCGGGTTTGCCCATGCGCCCAGTGATATTGACGATTTGATCAAGCTGGTGGGTGGCGCCCCACTCATCATAAAGCTCTTGGAAGGCACTCAAGGTGTTGGAGTTGTACTGGCTGAAACCACGAAAGCGGCCGAAAGTGTTATCCAAACGCTGATGGGGCTGAGTGCCAATATTATTGTGCAAGAGTATATTGAAGAATCGGGCGGTGCTGACTTGCGCTGCTTTGTGGTCGGCGATAAGGTGGTTGCCTCCATGAAACGCCAAGCACAAGATGGTGAATTTCGCGCCAACATACACCAAGGTGGCAGTGCCGAGATGGTTAAAATTACTAAAAAAGAGCGCGAGACTGTCATTAAAGCAGCCAAAATCATGGGGCTACGCATGGCTGGTGTTGATTTATTGCGCTCAAAGCGCGGACCTCTTATTTTAGAGATTAATTCATCGCCAGGCCTTGAGGGTATAGAAACTGCAACTAACAAAAATATAGCCGGCATGATAATTGAACATATTGAAAAAAATGCTAAACCCATCAACCCTAAAAGCCGCTATCAGGTTTAATTGCCATGACAAAAAATACTCCTCTCATCATCAATGGACAAACAATTAATCCAGGCGAACAACGTACTATTATGTTACCCATGCCCAGTCTCTATGATTGGACACCGCTATCCATGCCTGTCCATATTTTTCACGGTCAACAACCAGGACCTGTTTTATGCGTGCTCGCAACTATCCATGGTGACGAAGTCAATGGTGCCGAAGTCATTCGCCGTTTATTAAAAAAATCAGCACTGAAAAAATTAACCGGCACCTTAATTGCCATTCCTATTGTCAACGTCTATGGCTTTTTAAATCAGGAGCGTTATTTGATGGATAGGCGAGATCTTAATCGTTCCTTTCCTGGCTCTGGAAAAGGCTCCTTAGCATCTAGACTTGCGCATTTACTCATCACTGAAATCATTTCAAAGGCCACGCATATTATTGACTTACATACCGGGTCACTGCACCGCTCAAATCTACCGCAACTACGCACTGATATTGACTGTCAAGTCACCAAAGAATTGGCAACTGCTTTTAATGTCCCGGTGGTCTTGCACTCTAAATTGCGTGATGGCTCATTAAGAGAGTATGCCAGTGAACACGATATCCCCTTTTTGCTGTATGAAGCCGGAGAATCCTTACGCTTTGATGAAATGTCTATCAGAACAGGGGTTAATGGCATTTTAAATGTCATGCAGACACTCCATATGCTACGGATAAAAAAAACAGTTACCAAAAAATTCACTCCCGCTTTTGTCCGCTCAAGTTACTGGCTACGCGCGACCCATAGTGGCTTTTTACATTGTTATAAAACCTTAGGCAAAGCCGTTGATAAAGGTGAACTGCTAGCAAAAATAGGCAACCCAACAGGGACAGAAGAACAAGAGTTGCGCTCCCCCTCTGCAGGTATTATTATTGGTCGCAATAATTTGCCTATGGTCCACGAAGGAGCAGCCCTTTTCCATATCGCAAGCTTTGATGAAGTGGCCATGGTCGCCGAACATATTGAATACTTGCACGATAGCCATAGCTATTGACAAGCAAGTGAGTAAAAAATAATGACTAATGTTACCAAAATGATTAACAATAAATTACTCATTGGCCGCAGTGAATGGTGTGCATTACCTCAGCTGCGTATTCCGCTTATCAAAGCTAAAATCGATACAGGCGCCAAGACTTCGGCGCTACATGCGTTTAATATCAAATTAACCACACGAAAGGGCAATAATTTTGTCAGCTTTGACATTAATCCACTACAAACCAACGATACACTGGTTATCCATTGCCACGCACCTGTCATTGACCAACGTGCTATTGTCAGCTCTAATGGGCATAAAGAGCAACGCTATGTAATTACAACCACATTGCAACTAGGCCCAGACAAATGGCCTATTGAAGTCACTCTATCTAATCGGGATCCCTTGCGCTATCGCATGTTACTGGGAAGGGAAGCACTCAACAATCGTGTATTAATTAACCCTGGGATCAGTTGCTTTCAAGGCAAACCAGATTCAAATAAATAACTAGGGTCTGTTGACAATTCATTTTTGCAAGCGAAATTTGAAGGAACGGAGGGCAAATTTGCGTTTATTTGAGGCAGTATAGTGAACTATATAACGAAAATATAGTCCCCGCAGTTGAAACCTCGGGTTTTTGTAGTAAAATAGTCTAATAGAAAAATTTAGGACATGGTTGTGCTAGAGTATAAATTATCAGAACGAGAATTAATCGAATTAAAATCTCGCCATCAAGGTAGTAAAAAACGTAAAGAAGCCGATCGCTTAAAAGCGGTGTATTTGCTAGGTAGCGGCTGGAAAATATCAGCAGTAAGAGAAGCCTTACTCTTAAGCGAAGATACGATACGAGGTTACTATAATAACTACAAGCAAGAGGGGCTGCATGGTTTATTGAAAAGTAAATATTCTGGACGGCAGTCAGAAATGACAAGCTCAGAAAAAGAAGCTTTATTTTTACATCTTGAATCAGTAACCTATCAGCGTGTATCTGATATTATTTTATACGTTGCTAAAGAGTTTGATATCGTCTACTCAGATAGCGGCATGCGCTTGATATTGAAAGAGCTAGGTTTTGTTTATAAGAAACCAGAGAAAATCCCCTACAAGGTGAACAAACAGTCTCAAGAAGCATTTATTAAGGCTTATAAGTCCCTCAAGAATACTGTAAATAAAGAAGATGGCCTTTATTTTATGGACGCAACGCATCCTGAGCACAATGCTGTCCCTGCGCATGGCTGGATGAAAAAAGGTAAGCGCATAGTCATGAAGTCAAACCCACAACCAAGACGTTTAAACATTAATGGTGCGATTAATATAGACAGTTTAGATATGGTTGTTAGGTTTGAGGAACGTTTGACTAAAGAAACAACAAAAGATTTTTTAGAATCTTTACGGAAACATCAACCAAAAGGTTATATTTATTTAATATGTGACAATGCAGGTTATTACCAATCTCCAGAGGTACAAAGTTTAGCTGAGGCGATGGCGATTAAATTAATATTTTTACCAGCCTACTCACCAAATTTAAACTTAATAGAACGAGTATGGAAGTTTTTTAAGAAAAAAGTATTGTACAATAAGTACTATGAAGAATTTGAAGAAATGGAAAAGGCTTGTAAAAAATTCTTTAGGCATATTTCTTATTATAAAGAAGAGCTGTCATCATTGCTGACAGAAAACTTTCAAATTATAGATATTTAAAACCCGAATTTCATACTGTGCTGGCTATATACGCAAACTTGCACCCGTTTTATTCAGATTATAGCGTGAAAATGAATTGTCAACAGACCCTACTCATTAATACAACAGTTTAAGTCGCTCCTCTTTACTAGCCTGTAAAATTTTCTGCCATATTTTTTGTTGAATCTGATTAGAGTCTCCAGAAAAGCAATAATAACTAGCCGTTAACTCAATACCTGCTGACTTGTCATACGTTAATTGTAGGTTAACAGACGTTGATAACGTAATACGTGCAGCCAGTCCTTTATGCTTTCTACGTAAATAGTCCATGGAGAATTGCCTTTTCTCGTGATAAAAAGCCGCCAATACATCATCAACTACAGAGGTTAATGTCTGAATTGATTGTTCTACATCACTCTCCAGTGAAATTATAATTTTAAGCTTTTGCTCTAATAAATTAGATGTTTGAGAAAAATTAATCAGAGCATTATTGGCGACTAACCCATTAGGAATACGAATAACACGCCCCGTGATATGCTGTTGACTTTCATCCGACACTTCATAAATAGAGAAATATAAAATACCAAAAGATTTAACATAGCCTTTGTAGTGAAGTATCTCAATTAAATCATCCTCTGAAAATAGGTCGCGCCAATTAATGACAAGCCAGCCAACGAGATTCATAATGCTCTCTTTGTTAGTCACCACTAAACCAGCCGAAACTAAACCTAAAACAGCCAATAAATGCGTGAATCCTTCAACCCAAATACGTGCCATCAAAAATAGGAAAATAAAACAGGCGCCATAGAATAACCGGCTCTTTACCCTATTGCGATGGCTCTGACTATTTATTTTTTTAACAAACAAAAGCCGACAGATAAAATATATCAATGACAAAGCAACAAAAACTATTGTTGTTCTGACAATGTTGCGGTATATCTCATTGATGAAAACATGTTGTAATAACAAAGCACAGCTCCCTAGAACCAATCCCATTAAACTTTAAGCCAAAAAATGGCAATACCGCCCCCGCCTTCTGCTCTTAACAACAAAAATTTACCATACTCTTTCAGTTTTAGCCATAGAATCCAGCCTGAATAAACAAAAAATTAGCGAGGCATTACAGTTCATTTATTGACCGCTTAATGCTCAACACTACGCTATCCTATGAATTCACTAACACTAAAATTAGTGCTTTTCATTGTAAAAATAATATTGTATGATGCTTCGCCTTTCGCGGGTTAACTTTAAATAAATAATGCAAAAAAGCATTTATTTTACCGTTTAATTTGTTTGTGGGTGCGAACGACCATGAAAACAGTTTTAGCTTTTATGCCTCACGGGGACGATTTAAAACAGAGTATTTTTGAAGAAGTATTAGAAACTTTTGCGTCTCAACATGATTTCAAAGTTTTTAGCTCAAACCAACTTGCAACCGTTTTACAGCACTTAGAAATAAACCCTAGGATATGCACGGTTCTCTATGACTTTGCGACAGGTGGGCTTGAGTTATGCGATGAAATACAAAGTATGAATCTGGACTTACCTATTTTTGCTTTTACAGACAGAAATACTTATCTAGAGGTAGACTTAAAAACACTTAAATTCAACTTACACTTTTTTAATTACAGAACAGAACAAGCAGATATTATTTATGATCGCATTGCTTCAAGTATTGCTGAATATGTTGAAGAACTCATTCCTCCTTTTACCAAAGCACTCTTTGACTATGCAACAAAGAACAAATACAGTTACTGTACACCTGGGCATGCAGGAGGAACAGCTTTCCTACAATCCCCGCTCGGTGCACTATTCTACGACTTTTATGGCCCCAACATCTTTAAATCTGATATATCTGTATCTGTTTCAGAGTTAGGCTCACTACTTGATCATAGCGGTAAACACAAACAAGCTGAAGAATACATTGCCAAACTTTACGACTCAGAACACTGCTATATTGTGACAAATGGGAGCTCCACATCAAATAAAATGGTTGCTATGCATGTTGCTTATGATGGCGCTACTGTTTTAATTGACAGAAATTGCCATAAATCTATTACCCATTTTTTAATGATGAACAATGTCTATCCTATTTATTTTACACCGAGTAGAAATTGGTACGGTATTATTGGTGGTATAAGCCGCCAACAACTTTCAACTAGTCATATTAAGCAAAAAATTAACGCTTTATCAGCAACGCTTAACCAAAGCTTACCTGAACCAACTTATGCTGTATTAACAAACTCAACCTACGATGGCCTGCTCTATGATACCGAGTTGATTAAAAAGGAACTAAACGTTCCTAATTTACATTTTGATGCAGCCTGGATCCCCTATGCGCCTTTTAGCCCTATTTACCAAAAACATCATGCAATGAGTGGTCAATCATTAAACGACAAAGTAGTTTATGAGACTTACTCCCCCCATAAACTACTAGCAGCATTTTCTCAATCTGCTTTAATCCACGTTAAAGGAAAAGACTTTGACCCATCAACGTTTAACGATAGTTATATGATGCATGCATCAACTTCCCCTTTTTACCCTATGGTTGCATCAACAGAAACTGCAGCAGCAATGATGCGAGGTCTCCATGGTCAACGACTAATTAACAACGCCCTGCAAGAGTCATTTACCTTTAGACGTGAAGTGGAACGGTTACAAAAAGAAAATGAAAGCAAAAGAGCAGGATGGTTTTATCATATCCTACAGCCAGATTCTTTAAATGATGAAATCAGCTGTTTTCCTCTAGACAATGGCGCTGCTTGGCATGGATTTAAGGGTGATGTAGAACATTTAAGCTTGGACCCTATTAAAATAACATTACTCACCCCGGGTTTAAAACAAAATAGTTATGATGCGTTTGGGATACCCGCCTGCTTGATTGCCAAGTACTTAGAATACCAAAGTATCGTAGTTGAAAAAACAGGCCCCTACAGTTTGTTATTTTTATTTGGTATTGGCTCAGATCGTTCTAAAAGTCTAAAACTATTGAATGAATTAACAAGCTTTAAGCGAGCGTTTGATGACAACCAAAAAATTGAAAAAATCCTACCTAATTTGTATAAAGAAGCCCCTCGATTTTATCGCAAATATACCATTCAAAAGCTAGCAGAAGAAATACATAACTTATATATTGAACATGATTTATGTGGTCATATGTATCGTGCTTATGAAACTCAAGCAGAAATGGTCTTAACGCCTTATCATGCGCGCCAACATATTATAAAGAATAAGGTAAAGAAAATCCCCTTAGAAAAGCTAGAAGGAGAAGTATGCTCTGAAATGATCCTACCTTATCCACCCGGTATTCCCTTAATATTACCGGGAGAACGCATAACGAAAGAAAGTCGCTGTTTATTAGAGTTTTTGTTAACACTCAATAAAATTGGCTTGGAATATCCAGGCATAGAAACAAGTATCCATGGTGTTACTTGGGATGAACAAGATAATGCTTATACACACTGTCTATCCTAAAGTTACATAGAAATTATTAGCATAACGTTATAAGCCACTATATGTGCAGAGGCCCCGTAGATGAATGAGGTATTTTTTAAACGCATACATCGCCAATTAGATAAGATAGGCATGCCCATGGGAAGAATGAAACGAGCCCAAGCTTTTGCCACATTATTTGGGTTAAAAAGACAAATGAGCTTTGCTATCTTATCTGGAAACTTGCGACCAAGTAAAGAATTATTGGAAAAAATAGCACAAAAATTAGAGATTGATGCTAATTGGCTCATTGGACGTGATGACTTAAATTAAAAACTTGTATTAAAAAAATGGTCGCAATAGCTTCAGCCATTCCTGCAAGCTTTAACTAGGGCGTGTCATCAATTACCCCTTTCTGCTGCAAATTGCGTAAAATTAATTCAATTGCGTGTTTTTTTTGTCAAGCAGACCTATTATCCTCAAAAATACACGCGATTGCTCTCAATTTCTACGATGAAAAAGTAATTGATGACACGCCCTAATTATAACTATCAATAGGTTATAATCCTAAATTCCGCTGTAGATTTCAACTGCGGAATTTAGGATTATGCTGGCAATTCCCAGCGGGAATTGCTGGTAGCGTTTATATAAAATTGATTTGGGTGAACTTTTAGCATTTAGCTTTTTTAGCTGGTAATTTTTTGAAACGGCGTTCAACACTTTTTTCTCTATTTTTTTGATTTTCTTTTACACGATGATTTTTTCCTTGCTTAGCAGCAAGAGCCGCTAGCGTTTTTCTTTTAGCTAACTCATCAATATGTTTTCCTCTTTTTTTATTACTTTTTATATCAGTACTATTTACTTTACCCGTTGAATAAAAAAGTGAAACACTGACACAAGCCATAGTAAATGCTGTACTAATTAGCATTATGTCAAGCGCAATTAAAATTGCAGGAGCAATTGTGCTAAACATAAAGTTTGCTGACATCAGTAAAAATAATGAAACACATACAAGCATCAGCAAAAACAATAATAATAAATACTTGATTTTTTTTCTTTTAACCCACTGTTTGTTCATTTTCACACCCTTATGCTCAGCTTAAACAACCTGGTTAAAGTCTTGTTTGTTTTTTGTACGAAGTGGGGTTAGATAATTAGCAAAACCACTTAAGTATGTCTGCCCCCTCATTTCTTGTCACCTTCAAATCTAACATTGGCAAAAATTTATGTCAAATTTAATTAAAAATTTGACAATATAATTTTCCAGCTTAACGCCTTTATTTTTAATTTTTCTAGCCTTTAAAGTTATTTTTTTTTGCCAAATAGTTCAATTTTATTGACAAATCAAGGCTCTTTTGTTAGCCTGTTTTTATGTCATTCAGCAATATAGGAATCAACTTAATGCCTTTGATCAGATCTGACCGGAACGATGCAACTAAAGAAGCTTGGCGTATACGCCTAAGGCACGATATTTGTAAGGAAATTCTATCATATTGTGAGTGGGCTGATATAAAATATCGCGATCACTTTATACAGCAAGCCTGTTTATTTATACTGGATAACGATAAAGACTGGGTTAAATTCAAACAAAATCAACAAAAAAAGACTGATCAATAACTACTTTCTCGCAATACTCATCTAAATTTACCAACGCCAGGGGGGCCTTTACATCGGAGAGCATTTAAGTAAGCTGCTCTACTGTACCTATCAGCAAATTAAAAAGAAATGGTATCAATTTATGCATAATCCTAAATTCTGCCGTTGAAATCTACTGCGGAATTTAGGTTAATGCAACACCTAAAACTCAAACGCTACGGATATAGTGTTTAACAAGCCTCACTATAACGTGTCATTACCGCAACAATATCTGGCTGCATAACAGGCTTAACTATAATATCTAAAACATCTAAACACACAACGGGCTCTAGTGCTTCTTCTGTCTCTTCTGAGGTTGCAACCACAACAGGCGTTTTAGCATTTGCTTTTGATGCCTTACAAGCTTTAATAAAGTCACAACCATGACCATCAGGTAAGTGCAAATCAGAAAAAATTAAATCATAGGGTTTATCTAATTCTGCAATAGCGCTTTTAACCTCCTCGCAGGCCGTAATGTCACACGGGCAATGGGCTTCTAATAAACGACGCAATACTACCGTACACAGCTTATTATCTTCTAGCATTAAGATATTAAGTTTTTTAGCTTCTACTTTGTTAATGACGCGCTTCAATTTATCCATGGCAACAAAATCTTGTGTGCTTTGCCGCACAATCGTATCCTTATTACCAACATCATAATTAAGAGCAACGTCATTGACGAGTTGATTCAATGAATCAAAAGCCGATGCATGCAGTTCCTTTAAAGCATAAACAGTATTTTTTGACACAGTATCCTCCTGATTAGATTGATGATTTTTTAGGCTATTTCGGTTGGTATCATTTCATCCTCATTAGCCGCTATAGGCTTATCTGCACCTGCTAAAATTCGGCGATAGACTTCTTCCCGATGAACAGATGTGGACATTGATGCATCTATACCTATCTTTGCCTGATTGCCTTTGATGCCTATTAGGGTCACTGTGATAGAAGCGTCTTCCCCAATCATCAGTGTTTGCCCTACTCTGCGCGCTGGCTCCAAAGCCAATTTCAACATAGTGCCATTTACTTTCAGCGTTAATCACGTACAATGCGCAAGTCGCTTGGACTTGAGTCTCTTTACGTTTTCAACAACTAAAAAGATAAGACGCAGGGATAATTATACCAATAAACTGGTATTTTTCAATAAAAATACTTAATGTCATGGATAAAAAAGGAAATATTTTGAAATACAAGCTGTTAAGCAGCCTTGGCTGCTCTTTAGAATGGTTGGATTTTGCACTATATGGCTTTCTGGGGCCTATTTTCTCTAAAATTTTCTTTGCACACTCGCCTGAAACTAGCGGAACGGCTCTTGTTATCACTTACCTTATTTTTGCAATGAGTTATGCAGCGAGACCTATAGGCTCTCTATTGTTTGGGTACATTGGTGATAAGCATGGAAGGATGGTGGCATTAAAAATCACTCCTATTGCCATGATGCTCACAACATTGTCCATGGCTTTTATTCCAACCTACTCAACTGCAGGCTCGCTTGCTGTTGTCCTACTCATAGTAAATAGACTGATTCAAGGCATCTTACTCGGTGGCGAATTTACCGGTAATATGGTGTATCTTTGTGAGAGCTCTAGTATACACAAATATCTTTGGGGGAGCATTAGCAGCTGTACTGGCAGCACAGGCATATTATTGGCATCAGTGGCAACCTCCATACTTTATGCCTTAAGCAATGAACACTTCCTAGTGACTTATGGCTGGAGGCTACTTTTCCTTTTGGCTATTCCACTTGGCATCTTTACCTTTTACGTGCGCTTAAAACTTAAAGAGCCGCCTAATTTTAGGAAAAATACCACCAATCCTATTTTTGCTATCTTAAAAAAGCATAAGAAAAAAGCAACGCTTATTATAGGCCTCATGGCCCTACACGCATCAAGCTATTACTTTATTTTTATTTTCTTTCCTGTATTTTTATCTAAATATAGAGGTGTTCCAAATGTTGCATCACTATTTCATAATTCTTTTTTTATCATTGCGCATATCATTTTAATACCTATTTTTGGTTTTTTTATCGAAAAAGTGGGGGGAATAAGAGCAAATATTATCATCGCTTTTCTTTTTTCAGTGTTAACTATTCCTCTGTTTGCCATTGTCGCTTACTCAACAAACTATGCGGCTGCTATTCTATTATTTTCAGCGCTATCCGCTGTTAATGCAGCTATTATCCCTGGTTTATTAACTGAAATTACTCCTCAGGAAGTACGTTATACGCTCTTGTCTTTTTCATTTAATATAGGCTTTGGGGTATTGGGTGGATTAGCGCCTTTCTTAAGTATATTGCTCATAAGTAAGACAAATGTTACAATGTCCCCGGCTATTTATTTGACCTTGATAGCGCTAATGACCTTAGCCACAAGCTTGAATTTAAAAAAGGAAAAAAAATCATGGAGTTAGGACAGTACCAACCCTTAAATAATGATGAGCTGCTCAGCATTTTTAAGGACTATGTTGATTCATTACAAATAAACCCTATTGATTATTTTGCAATAGGGATTCAAAACTTAATAACGAAAAGCAGCACCTCTCTTATGTCCAATAAAGATTGGCAAAAAACTTTTTGCCAGTTAAATTTAGCAAAACACGATCCATTACGACTCGCTTCCTTCAAAACACCTTCCAATACATTTTCTTTTGAAGATCTTCAACCATCAAGCAGTGAAGGAAAAGAAGTTATGCGCCAACGCAAACGTTATGGCATGAATTCTGGTGTGGTTTTAACAAAAAAGACAGCCCAGCATAAACTTCTTTTAACTATGGCGACAGGCTTTAAAAACTTTAAAGCCTATCGGTTCATTGCTGATAACCATGTAGCTCTTAGAAGAGTTTTTGCTGATTTAACGCAGCTTATCGAGCCTGCACTTAACGGTACAATAAGCGACTAAAATTTAATCGACAACCACGCGCCTATGCCAAATAATAGGAGCTGCAGCTACTAAAGATATGTTGAATAAAACGGGTTGAATAGTTTTAGTTTCTGGATTTAAACACGCTAAATGATAAGCACCCTTTTCATTTCCTCCATAGAGCCTACGAATGAAAACATCATGCTCTATGGTTTTCACGATACAGTCTCTACCCAAGCAATTATCGATAGCTTCCTGCGATAGAAAACGCCCCCCTACATAATCACCACACGCATAAAAAGGAAGCATTGTATCATCCGTTAGCATAGCGGTTACAGCATTACTGGAAGAAGAGCGGAAAAAATCTACTTCCTTCGCAACAAAAATACTATCATCTAAAATCTCCAGCGATTCTTCAGGTGATAAATTATCAAAATAGCGATTCAAATCAAAAGAGAGTTTGGGGCTGAGCCCTTCTCCACTTATAAGCCAGACTTTTGAGACAATGACCTTTTCTTGTCTATAGATATCAATACAACGATTGATGCCTTTATCAGATATTTTTATTTTTCCATTTTCCCAAGCGGCTAAGGTATCTGGCGATAAATCGTACTTATCACTCAAATAGGCACGCGTCACTTTTAATACCTTTTCTCTAAGGTATTTTAAGCGGGCACTTGTAGAGTTTAAGTCCGGGGAGTCAAACATCGTATATCATTAACTTATCTTGCATTAGAAAAAGAAGAAGTCGGCGCAGATTTTTCTGTAGATTCTGCTTTAGGAGGCTCCTCAGGAACAAATTTACCTAAATGAGACCCGGCATTCAATGTAATAACCTGGCCTGTCATCGCTCTATTTCGCAGTGTCGCAACCACCGTTTCTGCCACATCCTTAGGGGAAATAACATGTCCTAAAATATTTCCCTGTCGCATACTCTCCATTAACTTTTTATATTTACTCTCATCACCGCTTACCTTTTCATCCCACCAAGCAGAATCTACCATACCAGGACTGATTACATTAACCCTGGTGGGGGCTAACGCTTTTGCAGCTCCTTTACTAAAGGTGTCAAGGGCGCCTTTGGTGGTTGCATAAACCAAAGAACTACCAATGCCCGTCTGACCTGCCTGAGAAGAAATATTAACAATGGCGCTATCTATTGATTCTTTTAAGAGCGGTTCGAAAGCTTGTATCATCAAAAATGGTCCAACCACATTTACGGAGAATTGCTCGTCAAAGTCATCCTTTGTTAGCTTATCAAACTGTGAATAAGGCATTGGCTTTGTCATGCCCATGCAGTTAACAAGAAAATCTGCTCGCCCCCAGCGTTCCTTGGCAAAAGTAGCCATTCCTTTACAAATCTCTTGTTGGGAAGCATCTCCCATATAAAGCTCAGCATCAACGCCATAACCTCGGCACTTTTCAAGAACCAATTCCGCTTGATCTTTACTTTTTACACAATTTATCAGAATATTAGCCCCTTCTTTGGCAAGTTGAATAGCCGTAGAAGCCCCAATACCTCGTAGCCGGCCCGCACCACTTAACACAGCAACACAATCTTTAAAAGGCATAACAAAACATCCTAGTTCCAGTAGAAATGACCTCATATTATATCCTAATGGCAACTAAAAATACAGAATAACCGTGTTGCGCAAAAATGCCATTGGAATTACTGCTCTCTAGAGATATTCCAAAGCTTATCATTCTGACGCCTGAAGAATACAGAGTTGGAGCAAATTCACGCATTTGTTATTGCAAGAAAAGCGCTGACCGATGGCGAGGATCCCATGATTGTCGCTGGATAGCGGCTTTATGATTTTTATGCCACATAAACACATGCTGCCCATACTTTGGACAATCCTAAATTCCGCAGTCGATTTCAACTGCGGAATTTAGGATAATGGGTGAAAAAGATTGTATCAACTCGCAAGCAGCTACATGTATGACACACAGGCTATAAACCTTGAAGCCACAAGATTAAAAAAATTAATGGATAAGCTCAATATTGATTTACAATTCACGGCAATAAATTGTCAGCACTACTAGGGCGTGTCATCAATTGCTTTTTCGCCACGACAATTGTGGAAATTGGGAGCAATTGCGTACATTTTTGAGGAGAATAGCAGGGCTCTTTGACGAAAAAATAAGCACAATCGAACCAACTTTACGCAATTTGCAGCAGAAAAGGGTAATTGATGACACGCCCTAACATCAGTAGCAAAGAATTCAACAATCTATAACCCTAGACAGTAGATTGTTGGCTGGCGCAGGCTGTTAGTAGGCTAATCAAGATAAAGAGGCTGAGTATTTTTAGGGGTTGATAGGGGTTGGCCTGCCATATATATTAGCATCAGTTTTGCTTGGAAAGGTGCTATTAAGGCCAAAGGAGTATATAACTCGACTATCAAGTTTTTGAAATTTTCATCACGCATCTAGCATTTGAAGTGCTCCTATATCAGCACCACGCATATGTTTTACGGAACTTTTAAGTTGAAAAAGCTGAGAAATTTTATCCGTATATTTTTTAAACATAGCCTGTGGGTCTTCACTTGTGACAATTTCCTCTATAAAAGCAGTCAACGACTCCATCATGACTTTCTCTCGTAGCGATCCAACCGTAGCTGCTAGACCTTTGTTTTTATGCAAGTCCGTTTGATCCTGATGAAAATGGAGCGCATGGTCACTCAAGAGGCTGATTAACAATCCGTGCTCTGAGCCATCAACACCTCTTTGCATAGCCAGCTGGTTCCATCCTTCATAGGATTTCCAGTCTTGTATAAAAACCTCCACAAGCCAACGGAGCGAATAGGCTTTTATAATGTCAACGTCAAGCCAAGTTGCATCATTGGCAACTAGATAGCGATAATCTTCTTCACCTTCATATTTTAATGCAATAACGCGCAACCTTTTATTATGTGCCTTTACCTTAAATCTAGCAGCGCGATAAGTTATTTTCTTTTTATTAAAACGCAGTGTGATTTCTTCAGTTTTACCCTGGTAGTTTTCAAAAAACTTTTGTACCTGAATAAAGCGACCATTAACATTAATCAGTTGAGTTTTTTTAATCTGACTTAATACCTGGGCTTGTCCAGTAGCAGCGACAGCACCATCAAAAAATTCTTTGTTGCCATAAAAAGTATCTCCAATTACAGCTTTGATTTTTAAGTCACTAAAATTAGACGTAAAGTCACTAAGTGCCTCTATTGCCAATGATATTTTAGTTGGGTAATTTGGATTGCGCCCCGGCATTTTTGGCCGGTATTTTTTTTGTATACCCTTCTTTCTTAGTCGTTTATCTTCTTTACGCCATGCTGAAATATCTGGGTCTGGTTCATAAAATCTAAAACCAACAGGAATCGTTAACGTATCACTGACCAATAGTAAAAAAATAATGTTTTGGCCACTAAAAAAACCAGCATGCTTTTTGTCACGTATTTTATGCACCTTTGCAATTTCTGTTGTGTTTTTAGAGCGCTCACTATCTGTGTCATCAATCACAAGCACGCCTGATTTAATGCCATATCGTTCTATTAATTTAATAACGCTGGCTTTTAACAATAACTCCCACGCAATTCTTGCTTTTTTAAACATCCAACACATGGCTGCTGCACTATATTTTCCGCAACTAAATCGCTCAAATCGAGCCCAGCATAATGAATTAGTAATGATTAAGCCCAATATGACAAAGGATAACCAGTAACACTGTAGCTTGCTCAATTTCTGTTCTGGAGAATGCTGCTTGATAGCATCATTGAGTAATTCTACATAATCTTTTATGAATGGTAATCCTTCGCCTATAATCATCCCGTGTCGCACCCTGATATAAATTTGTGCGGAAAATAATACAGAATTCAGCCTACAGCGTCAAAAACTTGATAGTCGAGTTTTAACGGTGTTTCATCCACTTGTGTATAGGATTGATTGAGAATTTTTTCTTTCAGCAGGCCATACAAAGGTTGGCAGTGGGCCATGCTGTTAATGATAATTCGTCCAAGTGTTGCACGACTTAAATCAATACCATAACGCTTCCAAATGGCGGTTTGTCGATAGAGTGGCAGGTGGTCTTCAAATTTTGACGTGATAATCTGTGCAGCCAATCCTGGGGCTGCTATCGATTTGGGTAAAAAAAGGTTGGGCAACTTGGCGGTGAGCACGCCTTCATGGCCATTTGTTTTATCTTCGCAACAATTGCCATATTTAGGGCGGCGGTAGCAAATGACTTTAATCTTAATGGGTTCAATGTCTAACTTTTCAGTGGTTTCTTCACCAAGACAGGGGCGTTGTTTGCCACAGCAATCACAATTCTTTTCTGCGTCACTGACATCAACGATGATATCTTCACGGGGCAAATCCGTAGGTAATGGTTTACGCTTACCTCGTTTTTTGGGTTTGGCATTTTGTTTGGGTGTTGCAGCGGCTTTTTTGTCTTCAGGCGGGTTGTCGGTTTCTAAGCTAATCCCTGCTTCATCGAATAGTCCTAACTGTTGGCTATTTTTTTCTGTTTTACGAGCAAAGCGAAAATGCTTTAGAAGGTTATAATGTTCAAGTAGGCGTTGGTATTTGTCATCGGATTGTTTTAATTTTTTGTCGTAAGACTTTACTGTTTCTTCCAATAATTGAACGCGCTGCAAGAGTGCGGCGGTAGTTGTTTTTTCTTTTTTTGTCTTTGATTTCATGGGGTTATTATACCAAATACCCCCATGAAATCCTATTATTTTTTAACAATAATGACTAAAATCAAGCTCGGGATAATCGGCCATACGCATGAAATCAAAACCAGCTAGCAAACCGTAGAGTTGTGCATGACTGATATTCAGAATGTCGTCGTGGTGCCGAGGAAACTTAAAGCGTCCTTGCTCTAGCCGTTTATACAGCATCACAAAACCATTTTTGTGCCACAGTAGCATTTTGACTTTATCGCCTTTTTTGTTATGAAATAAAAATAGCGTTGGCGACTGCGGTGTTTGTTCAAAGGTTGAAATTATTTTTAAGGTTAAGCCATCGATGGAGCAGCGCATATCGACGGGTGCCATGGCCACCATAATAGTTAGTTTGTCGTTGAACGTTATCATGACTAAATTTCTAATACTGTCAATAAAGATTTTAATTGCTGATGAGGAATATCCAAGGGTAATTCGATAAGCAAGCCACAGGGTTTGCGTAGTCGCAGCATAGCGGGTGGCGTGGGTGCAGAGAATTGGATGGGCTGAAATTTATTGTCGCTTGTTAATATTTTTTTGTTACTATTGATTGGCTTTTGGCGCCCCCAATTTTTGAACGTAGAGTAGCCGATATTCTCTTGTTTACAAAATGCAGGTTTTGATAGGCCGCTGGCGGCTTGAGCTGCTAATAAAGCTTGGCGTTGTTCGGGGCTGTAGGTTTTTGTTGTCATATTTCTCTCCTGTGGTTAATGAACCTGGATAGTATGGATAAAGTTAGCGGGGATTAAAAGATGGGGTTGATGAGACGCTTACCCCATAACAGTGGTTCGATATCCACAATAAACCGCGCAATCTCACTGTAACGCGGTTTGCGCCCCAAGGCCACCAAGGCACGCACAATGATATTCACAAAACGCCAGGCAAAAGCCTTAAACGCTTGGCCTTCGCCTTCCGCCGATAAAGGTGCTGTTAAACCTAAAATCGGCAGTAAATCGCGTCTTTTTGGTGTAACAGATTGATTTAGATAAGAAAACCAATTTTTTGAGCTTTTGCCTTGTCCTCCTGGATTTCTCTGGGTTTTACCACCTTCTTATGTCGATCCCAGGTTCTATAAGGAGGCAAACCGTCTTACAGTAACTGATACAAAAGTGTAATCAGTGAGCCACCCACAATAATGAGGCCCATCGTCTGTAAAATACTCAAATTAGGTCGAACGCGGTAGGAAGCCAAATCTTCGTTAATGGCTTTATAATCAATGTCTTTTTTCACGGTAAGCTCCGAAAGCGTAAAATCTGGCTCATTGTCGCCCATATGGCCTCAAAAGGCAAACTAGGGTCTGTTGACGCTTCATTTTCACGCTACAATTTGAATAAAATGGATAAAAATAAACACAAATCTACTCGCCATTCCTTCAAATTTTGCTTGTAAAAATGAAGCGTCAACAGCAGACCTAACCCTAAGATTTTCCAGGGCCTAATAAGGGGTGACTCTTGTCTGGTAAGGCCTTAGATGCTTCTCCTTCCTTACCTGGCGCATTAAAAAGACTTCCACCCAACTCGGCCACCACATCAATAATCTTGGTAAAAATCCCCCCAAAGGTGATAGAGCCCACCGGTTTTTTACCGACTACAGCAATCTGGGTATCACCCGCTTTAGCTTTGCCCATATTAAAACCTAAGTTTCTATAAGGATTTTGCGCACACTGTAGAATAAATGCCATGCGGTCAATGGTTGGTGTATTTTCATTAAACTTAACCCTAAATTTTGCCGTAGATACTTCGATCTTCTGCACGACTTTTTTAGGTTTATCTGGGTTATTGTGCATTGCGCGCTCACTAAAGGCGCTTTTCTGAGGCTTGCGAACAATCTCTTGCGCTACATTAAAGGAAGTTGGGGTATCAGCTTCAGAAGGTTTAACGCCATGAGCCTCGATATGTTGACGATATCCCCCATAGCCCCCCGCTTTAAATGCATCATAAGCACCCATTATTTGCTTAGTGCGCGCTTCAGCGGCTTTCTCATCGCCTTGGTTTTTATCAGGATGATGCGTCCGCAACGCGTTCAGAAAACACTTTCTCGCCTCAGCTTCACTCATCTCTTCCGTTATGACCACGAAAGGCTCTTTCTGCTCATTATTCTGCGCCATAAATACACCTAAATCCTTAAAATCAAAAGGTTAGAGCGTGTCATCCATGACTTTTTCGCCGCGAACAGGGTGGAAATTGAGAGCAATTGCGTGTATTTTTGAAGATAATAGTCGAGCTACTTGACGAAAAATGCATGCAATTGAATCAGTTTTACGCCATTTGCAGCAGAAAAGGGTCATTGATGACACGCCCCAGTTAAACCTACAATCGGCAGTAAATTACGTTTATCTCTAAAGTGTATGCTTTTTGCACAGACACTGCAAGTGCTAAGTACACCCTCTTCCATTTTAGACTGGCGTTAATTGCCCGTCAGCCAATACATAGTGTCTACCCGCATGGTAAAAAGCAGAAATATTTTTAGGCCAAAGGCTCTTTTCCTTTAGCACCAATAATTCATAACCCATATCATCGGTTTTCAGTGAACCTTGTTGCTCTTGGATATCATCCAAATGCACCATGGCAATAATGTAGGCATAAGTGCTGGTATCTTCTTGGGCATCAATAAAGGCTTCCACGTCAGCCTGGGATAAATAAACCGGACGCTGGTGGCCTTTTGTATTCATATCCTGAAGGCAGTCAGCCCAACGCTCTAGATCATCGCCTATTGACTGGTACAGCAACACATAGACCTCAATGCCATCTTCAAGGGCAATATCCATCGCTTCTGGCGCAGCCAGTTCTTCTTCCAAGGCAGCATGTGCCGCCAAAATTTCTTCATCAGTCATACTGCTCAAGTCAGGCTCATCATCCAAAGCCTCCTCATCCAGTGCAGACTCAGGAGACATCTCTTCCTTGGGAGATGCAGCCATGACGTCATCTACCTCTGTGGCGGTTTCAGGCGCCGGCTTTTCTAAAAGAGGTGCTTTTTCTGACAATCTTGGCCGTGAATCAATGCCTATTTCTGCTGCCTCGTCTTCTTGTCCGAGTAAACGTTGGCGTAAACCATTCAAACGCTGCCCCAATACCCGAAAAAACAGACTCGCTTCCCATTCACCTTGCTGGTGAGCCTCTGCGATATATTTTGCTAACTGCTGGGTCAAGGTCTGTTGAGCCGCTTCTGTACTGGGATAAACTTGATAGTACTGTTTTTCGGCCTCTTTTATATTATCAGCTAATTGCTGTAAAGCGTCTAAATTTGCTTGACAAACATTAATTACTTGCTCAGCTGGCAACTTGGCTGCTGCACGCTGAAAACCAGCGGGCTGCTGTTGTGAGCTTTCCATTTCTTCTTGCTTTTGCGTGAGCATAGTTGCCAATGCATGCTGATGCCCATGCACCAACTGCCATACTGTCTGTAAATCTGCTTCCATCGTATCAGTCATATAATAATTCATCCAAAGAAGTCTTATCACGACTAGGTGCCGTATAAATGAGTTCGCACAAAACATCGGTGATACATAAAAAGCGCAAAATATTGGGTGTGCTATCGTCAAATACTACGCGCACCCCTAAACGTGACTTATTATCTTCATCAAAGGTCACGCCCAATCCATAGCCTAAGCATAAAGAGCAAAGCTGGTCTGCTCGACGCACAATAGCGGGCAACAAGGCTGTTTGCGCAAACACGTCTTGATAAGAAACCGGTTTATCGTTCAGATAAAAATTAGCCTCTAGCTCTGTTGCAATTTGGCAACATTTTCTAACGATGAGTTCACTCATTCTTGCCACCATGCTTGTTTATAACGACGTTGACCGGCCAAACTAGCACGAAACCAACGCAAGAAAACAATAACGGTAAAGCCATAACGCTCTAACAGTGCAAAAAACAAGGTTGCAATAACAGCTACAACAAAAGTCCACAACCGTATATGCAAAAGAAAAAACACCAATGGAAACGCTGCACGATAATCAATGATAAAAAATCGCACATTACGCGCTGAATCACGCCAATGGGCTGTAGAGGGAATATGACCAGCCATACTTACTTGCCAAGGTAAAAATATATTAGCTTAATGATACCACATTCAGCAATTCCCGCCAGCTTTAAATAACCATAAATATCAAAAGGTTAAAAGCAGCTTGGTAAATATTTTTCGCGATCATCTCGCGGGAATGGCTTCCTGTTATTGATTTCGCCTGCGCAAACCAGGTTTGCGCGGACGGCGATTTACTCTGAAGACAAATTTCTTGCTGGCGTCCCTGCCGGAATTCCATCGCTTTTGGATAACCCTGCTCGGCCTTCCTAGCCTCGCGTTTGCCCTTCAGCAAAGTTATACTTTGCTGTCCCGCTTCGCGGGAACACGGCTCACCCTTAAAAATCCCCACGCGATAGGTTGGCAATTCCCAGCGGGAATTACTGTACCACATTAAAAGTACGATGGCGCATCTTGACTTTAGCGCCACATCTTGTTTCAATGATATGACTTATTTACACTGAAAAGTAATGTGTTTCTATGACAGCAAGAATGCTGATAATACTTGTGGCTGTACTTTCTTTGGTAGGGTGTGCTAACACGTCAAAACCTGACACAATGGATGAACAAGTTCACATACAGCCCATGGATCAGGCTGAGGCACAATTAGCAGAAGCCGCGGCTTCTGCCAGCCAGTCCTTGGTGGTTCTCGCTGAGGTTCGTCAAGCAAGCTCACCTGTTAACCACATCCCTGAACCTGTCGACCCTTCTCGCTATGGCATGGGTCAATTGGTCGTTGTTGATTGGACAGGCCCCATAGAGCCCCTCGCCACTAAAATTGCTCAAATCACGCATTACAAACTATCTATCTTAGGCAAAAAACCAGCTGCGCCTATTGTTGTTACCATTCACGAACGTAATGTCCCGGTGGGCACCGTGCTGCGCAATGCGGGTTATCAGTGCGGCCAACGGGCTAACCTCGTGATTTTCCCCAATGCACGCACTATCGAGCTCCGCTATAAGCAGGCGTAATTGTCTATGAAAAAATTAGGGCCCATTCTGTTTTGTTTACTGCTGCTATCAGGCTGCAGCTCCGACACGCCGCCACCAAAGCAAATTACGCCTAATGCACATACCCTAAAGCAGCTGCAGCACCTGCAACCTATTACGCCCAAAGACGGTAGTGTGGCCAACATCAGTGACGTCCGCTATGGTAGTTTAAGAGAAATGGCATTGACGGTTGGCGCACAAACAGGCCTAGCCTACCGATCTGAGCAAATTAATGCCATGCTCAACGCCCAAACTAATTACTTGGACAGTATCTTTAATTTCAACCAACTCTTATTGCCCCACAACATCATGCCCCCCGTGTTGGTGGAAGCCAATAACACCTTTAATCTAGCCGGCCCGCAGGTCATTCGCGTTGCTGACAAATCCTATACGGTTGTCTCCCAAGCACACTTTGTATCCACGGCACCTAATTGGCGACAATATCTCTTAATGAGCTTCCCTAAACCTGTTATGCCTCCGCCCTCGGTATTACCCAAGACACCTGCTGAGGAAACAGTCTGGAAAAAGTTTGTCACCCTGGGTTGGGGACAAGGCATCAAACAAGCCAATGCTATTTACGATGAGAATTTAGGCCGTTTAAAACGTGATTTTACCGGTGCCATTCTTTATCGCCGTTTAGTCACACAGAACATGATTAGCCAACCTTTTGTTGCTAGCTCTAATCTGGGCATAACTGGCGATGGACATAAGATGAACCTTGGCGATACGGTTACGCGTATCACAGCCTTACCACAACTTAACTTAGACTCTGGACAATGGGCTCCTGCTATTGCAGGCACCCACGGTGGCCCTGCTGCTCCCTTGCAGCAACAAGCAAATTTAGATATCAAAGGTGCCTCAACCCATGAACAGCAACAACCCCTTATTACCAAATGAGCCCACGCGTTTTGATGAGCGCGCCATGGATGAACTCTTGGCCCACTGTCATCAACTAGGCGCGTCAGATATCACCATACAAACCGATGAACCCGTGTTTGCTGAAGTGTATGGGCATTTGCACAAAGTCACTAAGCGCAAACTTTCAAATGCCGAAGTCGGCGACATGATCAATAGCATCTACGGCGCCAACGCCACAGCCCAATTGCTCAGTGGTAAAGATGTGGATACCCATTACGAATATCGTCCAAGCCGCACCGAACGACAACGTTACCGTATCAATGGTACTGCCTGCCAAGTCCAAGGCCATGACGGCATTCAAATCACACTGCGAACCATCCCTAGCGAGCCACCACAGCTGACTGATTTGAACTTAGAACCAGAAATTATGGAGGCAGTTGCACCTTTACAGGGCGTGGTTTATGTGACCGGTGCTACGGGTTCCGGGAAAAGCACCTTGCTGGCTGCTATTATGCGAGACCTTGCCGAACGTGCAGACAGTCACCGCAAAATTTTAACCTACGAGTCTCCCATTGAGTTTGTCTACGACACACTGGAAAAACCCAGCGCCGTCGTCAGCCAATCAGAAATTCCAAGACACCTACCAACCTTTGCTGACGGTGTGCGTAATGCCTTGCGACGCAAACCTATGGTTATCTTAGTGGGGGAAGCCCGCGACCCTGAAACGATTAGCGCTGTGATTGAAGCTGCTCTAACAGGACACCCCGTCTACACCACTTTACACAGTAACGGTGTTGCCGAAACCATGCGCCGACTGGTCACCTCTTTTCCCATGGAAGAGCGCAGCGGGCGAGCGGTGGATATTTTAGAAACCATGCGCCTTGTTATTTGGCAAAAATTAGTACCCACGGTAGATGGCAAGCGCATAGCCTTACGAGAATACCTCGTTTTCGATGAAAAGGTTCGCTCTCTTTTATTAGATAAGAACTTAGAAGACATCACCCAACACACCCGGGAAATGCTAAAAACACACGGTCGTCCCATGCTCGAAGATGCTAAAGAAAAATTTGCTGAAGGTGTTATTAGCGAACACACTTACAAGCTATTAGCAGCAGGCAGTGAATAGCTTAAGCAAACCCTCTACGGTCTGTCGTCAAGCTCCGCTTTCGGTGTCGGAATAAAGTCTTTACGGTTCAAGCCCAATGCTACAGCCAAAGAACCCGCCACATAAATCGACGAATAAGTCCCAACCACAATACCAATAATCAGCGCTAAAGAAAATCCACGTATCATTTCCCCGCCAAACAAATACAAGGCCACCACGGCAACCAACGTCAATCCTGAGGTAATAATAGTCCGTGATAAGGTCTGGTTAACCGCCGCATTCACGACTTCCGAGGCATTGGCCTTGCGCATACGACGAAAATTTTCACGCACCCGGTCAAACACGACAATGGTATCATTCAGAGAATACCCCAGAATGGTTAACACAGCAGCCAGCGCTGTGAGATCAAAAGTAATATGTAAAAAAGAAAACACACCCAAAATTAAAATCGGATCGTGAATTAACGCCACCGATGCGCTCACCGCAAAACGATACTCAAAACGCATGGCAATATAGACAGCAGTAATCAATAAGGCCACTAACAAAGCCAAAGCGCCATTGGTGGCCAATTCAGAGCCAACTTCAGGGCCGATAAATTCCACACTGACCAATTGCGCACCCGGCAACACTTGCATCACTTGCTGGGCTAAATTCTTGCTATTCTCGCCTTTTTTTGCAGCTAGCTTAATCATGGCATTGGTATCATCACCATAGCTTTGTACTAAGGCTTCTTTATAGCCTGCCTGCGCTAAAGACTGTCGAATGGTTTCAAAAGGTGCCGTTTTTTCAT
Organism: Gammaproteobacteria bacterium; assembly: GCA_965230455.1. Lineage (GTDB taxonomy): Bacteria > Pseudomonadota > Gammaproteobacteria > CBDDKY01 > CBDDKY01 > CBDDKY01. The sequence goes on along the minus strand of CBDDKY010000002.1, from coordinate 363,321 downwards.
ACTTCACTTGCAGCTGAGTTCCACCAGTAAAGTCCAACCCCCAATTTAATCCATTGAACAACAAGGCCATTGCCGATAGAGCAAATAGAATGATTGAAACGATAGCCGCCATAAGACGCAATCGCATAAAATCAATGGAGGTGTTTTGTTTGAAAAATTCCATAACTTTTCTCTTAAACTATTTGAGAGGTTTAATACCTACAGGCACCCACTTAATTATACGGCTTCCATAAAACAAATTGACCATGGCGCGCGTACCCATAATAGCTGTTACCATAGAAATTAAAAGCCCTAGAATCAACGTTACGGCAAAACCTTTTACGGCCCCGCTACCCAAAGCAAATAAAATAAGCGCCACCAACAACGTGGTCACGTTAGCATCCACAATGGTAATAAAGGCTTTTTCGTAACCGGCATGAATAGCAGCCTGTGGCGACACACCGTTTCTGAGTTCTTCACGAATACGCTCAAAAATAAGCACGTTGGCATCAACGGCCATACCCACAGTCAAGACTATTCCGGCAATACCGGGCAACGTTAAGGTAGCCCCTAACAGTGATAACGCCGCGACTAATAACACCAGATTTAAAAACAATGCCACATCAGCCAACAAACCAAAAATGCCATAGTACAAGGCCACAATCACCACAATGGCCAAAAAGCCCAACACAACAGCCTGAACACCGTGTTCAATATTGGCTTTCCCTAAACTAGGGCCCACGGTGCTTTCTTCAATGATGCTCATGGGGGCAGGCAACGCACCAGCGCGTAATAACAAGGCTAAGTTACGCGACTCTCTCGGGTCGCCCAATCCGGTGATTTGGAAATTATTCCCCAAAGCACTTTGAATAGTAGCAACATTAATCACTTTTTTGCGTTTTTTGGCGGTCAACACCAGCTTGCCATGACGCATATGGCTGACGGTCTTGGTCTCCACATAAATAATGGCCATGGGCTTGCCGACATTAGCCGCTGTGGTACGATTAAACAGCGCTTCTCCCCCGCCGCCCAAACGAATATTGACGGAAGGTTTGCCTGCCTGATCAAAACTGGCCGAAGCATTTGTAATAGCCGTCCCCGATAAAATCACCTGACGATTCAGTAGAATGGGACGTCCTTCATAATGGTAGAGCGCTGAGCCTACGGGCGAATTACCGCTGGCCGCAGCGGCACTGGCATCATTGGTAGTATCCACCAAATGGAATTCTAAGGTTGCCGTTCCCCCTAAAATTTGTTTAGCGCGCGCACTGTCTTGTACACCGGGTAAATCAACGCTAATGCGGGAAGCACCTTGACGTTGCACCACAGGTTCACTCACGCCTAGTTCATCAATCCGCTTACGCAATACGGTCATGGTTTGGTTAACGGCATAGTTACGTGCATTAATCGTGGCGGCAGGCGTCATTTGTAAGGATAAACGAATACCGCCATGCACCGCTTGTTGCTGGACACTATACGTAGGAAAGTATTTTTGGATGATAGGTTGTGCTTTATCAACAGCCTGCTGCGAAGCAAATCTTAAGTGCAAAACACCCGCTTTATTCACCGACATGCCACGATAACGGATGCGCTGTTCACGTAATCGTTGTACCAGCATACGCGCATCGCCCTGCACACGACGTTTAACGACATCATTAACATCCACCGCCAACAACATATGCACACCGCCACGCAAATCAAGGCCAAGCTTCATGGGATAAGCGCCCAACGCTTGTAGCCACGTCGGCGTAGCGGGAGCCAAACTCAAGGCTACCGTGTAATGGTCATCATCAAAATTAGCGCGCAAAATACGTTGCGCCTTCAACTGGTCGCTCGTGTTAGTAAATCGCAGTAATAGCAAATTAGAGGCTTCTTGCGATGCGGACGACGGCGTAATCCCTTGTCGTTGCAACACATCTTCAGCCTGCATCAACTGAGTATGACCGACCCTCTGCGACCCCACACCCGCCATTTGTACCGAGGGGTCCTCGCCATACAAATTAGGCAGGGAATAAATAAGCCCGACAACAAGCATGAACAACAATAACAAGTATTTCCACAACGGGTATTTGTTTAGCATGAATGAATCCGTTAACGATGCGAGAGATTAATAAGGGCCAACGCTAACACGGCACAGGCCCTATCAGACAATATATCAAACAAACGCTACTGCGACTTTATCGTACCTTTTGGCATAACAGAAGACACAGAAGGACGCTGCACCTTAATTTCTACACCTTCTGATACAAGGATATCTAGGAAGCTATCGCCCACCTTGGTCACTTTCCCCAAAATACCACCCGCAGTAACCACTTCATCACCTTTTTCGATGGAATCAATTAATTTGCGGTGTTCTTTCGCCTTTTTTTGCTGAGGGCGTAACAGAAAGAAATAAAAGATGACCAAGATTGCCACCATAAACACGATAGACCCCAAAGGACTCTGGGCAGCTGATGCGCCACCGGTGCCTGCGGCATAAGCTTTGGAAATGAATAAATCTAAAATGCTCATAAGTTAACCCTTCGTTGTTCGTAAAACGTTGTAACAAAGCTCTGTAATGTACCTTGTTCTATGGCACAACGCAAATTTTGCATGAGTGATTGATAGTAATGAAGATTATGAATGGTATTTAACATGGCACCTTGTATTTCACCACAACGGTCTAAATGGTGCAGATAGGCACGGCTATAATGTTTACAGGTATAACAATCACAGGCAGGATCTACGGGCGATGTATCGCGCCGGTTAGCGCTGTTACGCAATCGCAACGCACCAAAGTGAGTAAACAGATGACCGTTGCGCGCATTACGCGTCGGCATAACACAATCAAACATATCAATGCCGCGAAGCACCCCCTCCACTAAATCTTCTGGCGTACCCACGCCCATCAAATAACGCGGCTTATCTTTTGGCATTAATGGTACAGTAAAATCTAACATACGCCGCATATCCTCTTTGGGTTCACCCACCGATAAACCACCCAAGGCGTAACCGTCAAAGCTAATATCCGTTAAGCCTTGCAAGGATGCTTCACGCAAACCAGTATACATCCCCCCCTGCACGATACCGAACAAAGCGGCTGGATTGTCAGCATGCGTTATTTTGCTGCGCGCGGCCCAACGCAAAGATAATTCCATCGATAGGCGCGCATCTTTTTCCGCCGCCGGATAAGGCGTACATTCGTCAAAAATCATTACAATATCAGAACCAAGTTCCCGCTGCACTTGCATAGAAACTTCAGGCGATAAAAATACTTTATCGCCATTAACCGGCGAACGAAAGGTCACACCTTCTTCTTTTAGCTGACGCAACTCTCCCAAACTAAATACTTGAAAACCACCTGAATCCGTTAAAATAGGGCCCGACCATCCCATAAAGTCATGCAAATCACCATGTGGCTGAATAATGTCAGTGCCAGGACGCAACATTAAATGAAAGGTATTCCCTAAAATAATCTCCGCACCTGTAGCCCGCACCTGCTCTGGCAGCATCGCTTTAACGCTACCATAAGTCCCCACAGGCATAAAAGCCGGTGTTTGCACCGCCCCACGCGCAAACTGCAACTCACCACGGCGCGCTTGGCCGCTTTCATGTTTGAGCTCAAACTTCACAATTTTCTCTCCAGCCACATGGCATCACCATAACTAAAAAAACGATAACATCGCTTAACAGCTTCATGATAAGCCTTGAGCAATGTCTCCTGGCCCACAAAAGCACACACCAACATCAGCAAGGTTGATTTCGGCAAATGAAAATTGGTGACTAAAACATCCACCACCTGAAACGCAAAGCCTGGATAAATAAAGATATCCGTATCCCCTTGAAAAGGCTGTAATTCTCCACTCAAAGCGGCGGATTCTAAGCAACGCATAGACGTAGTACCCACGGCAATAACCCGCCCACCTTCTGCTTTGGTGGCTTTAATGGTTTCACAAACCTCTGCTGATACCTCAATATACTCTGAGTGCATCACATGCTCTGCTAGCCACTCAACCCGCACGGGCTGAAAAGTCCCTGCCCCCACGTGCAAGGTCACAAAAGCCATTTTCACGCCTTTATCACGCAGCGCTTGTAACAACCCTTCATCAAAATGCAGACCTGCCGTGGGCGCGGCCACCGCCCCATCTTTGTTACCATAAACCGTCTGGTAACGCTCAGCATCCAGGGCTTCTGGGGCACGCTGCATATAAGGCGGCAACGGCATTTCGCCCTGTTGCTGTAAAAAATCCAACAATGAAGTATCCAAGGAAAAGTGCAATAAAAACAAGGCATCATCACGCGTCTGCACCTGGGCTTTCGCGCCAGCAAACACTAATTCCGTGCCAGGCTTAACGGCACGATTAGCGCGCAAATGCACCCACGCCTCTGCCTCACTAACGATACGCTCCACTAAGATTTCTACCTTGCCCCCCGTGGATTTTTCCCCGAACAGTCGAGCAGGAATGACGCGCGTATCATTGAACACCATCAAATCCCCAGCTTGAACATGCGCTAACACATCCATAAAGTGCTCATGGAATAAATCTCCCGTGTTCCCCAGAACACGCAATAGACGGCTGGCAGTACGCTCTTTGGTGGGATAACGAGCAATAAGGTCTTCAGGCAAATGAAAGTCAAAATCAGCAACACGCATGGGAATAAAAACAGGGCTGTAAACAGTGTGAACACATTGTATTATAAGTATAAGGCAGATTGCCAATAAACAGCCATTGTCTCTTAAGAGACAATGGCTGTTGACAGTCACCCGTATTCTCTTGCTATAATCGGCCCCATGCCGGGGTGGCGAAATTGGTAGACGCGCCAGATTCAAAATCTGGTGGTGGCAACACCGTGTCGGTTCGAGCCCGACCCTCGGTAGACTCTTAAGACTTTTTTAAGCTGCCTTTAAGCTTTCCTTAAGCTCAATCCCCTAGAATATCTTTTAACTTTCATACGTAATTTGTAGCAACATTATCATGGCCGACAAAAAGACAAGCAAAAAAACTCCACCCGTGTTTTCACCTTCAAACCAATACGCCAAATTTGAGCGCGAGGTTGATGAATTTATTCATATGACTGCTAATGAAATGAAACTTCAGCGAGAAGAAAAAAGAATCAAGCAGCGCCAGCAACAGCGTGGCCTACCTAACACCACAATCAAAACGACCACACAACGTTTCCCCCTCTCGCCTGAGGAAGAGGTGGAAGAGATTGTTGATAAAGTGAAGGCAGAACTTGCATTAGAAGAAGCAGAAAAACGCAGCCAGCAACGCATAGACAATCAACGCCCCGCGCAGAAGCACCCAACGCTTACGACAGAAGAAACCGTATCAGCCGTTACAGAAATTAACCAGCGCCTTAAGCAGCTGAACACTGTTTCTGAAGAAGCAGGTAAAGAGATAGAAGCATCACAGAATAAAACCGACGCTAAAGCCGCACTCAGCAAGCTAGAAACAAAGGCCAAAAATACCACTACCTTTACCGACTTGGTAGGAAAAGGGTTAGACACTGTGCTGAACCCCCTAATTTTATTGGCAGAAAAAGCCGGTGATGCCATTTGTGCTAAAAGTATCGAAATGCAGGAGCGCCTCGATAATCACGCCAGTGAAAAATGGCAAGCGTTTAAAGACGAAGCGCCCAAAGAGCTGCGTAATTTTGCTAGCAAAGTGATTAATACCGCGGGTAAAGGAATGAGCAAGTTATTTGATGTGTTACTCGGTAAAAATCCTCAAAAAACCATTGAGCCGCCTAAGCAAAAAATGCTTGAACCTCTCGAAGAAACAAAAAAGAATGAAGCACAAGAGGCACAAAAAGCTGATGCGAATAACACTCCAACGCCTACAGACTTTAAGCCCTCTTAAAACCTAGGCTGAGAGGGCAAAATGTCGCTATAAAAGAAATGCGCGGCTAAGCCCTCTGACAAAAAAGCGCCATAACAAGCATCTACCATGGCCTGTGAACCTGCCACATAAACGTGATAATCAGCAATCCCAGGATGCTCAGCTAAAACCTGCACTGCAATATGGCGTTCACCTGCCCTAGGATGAAAATGAAACTGCGGTACATGCTTATCCCAACGTTGCAGCAAGTCTTCTAAATAAAAATCCTCCGCCGCGCTAACTACCCAATATAAATGAATAGGCTGCTCATAACCATCAGCCAACGCATGCTCTATCATGGCTTTCATAGGTGCAAAACCTGTTCCCATGGCAATCATAACAATAGGACGCTGCGGTTGTTGGCGAAAATACATAGTGCCGTGAGGCACTGATACCGCTAGCTCGCCGGTTTTTTTCACAGTTTCTAATAGTTGATTGGCAAAACCATGATGAGAGGTATGTTTGATATGCAATTCAATCGTGTCTAAATCCAGCGGCGCATTGGCAATGGAATAAGGCTTGGTCTGACCCGAGGGTAAAGTCACTTGCAAATATTGACCGGCTAAATGAGGAATATCACCCTGTTGCGACGTTAAACATAACTTGGTAATCGTCGTTGTTAAGGGTTCAACACGCGCTAACGCAACATCCATCTTGCGCACCCGTATCATTTGAGCAGGACTCAACACATCTTCTACCTCAATCACCAAATCAGACTCAGGCATAGCCGAACAAAACAACGCATAGCCTGCAGCTATTTCTTCAGCGGTTAATCCTGTTATTTCATGGGCATAACGTACTTGACCTGACAAAATTTTGCCGCGACAGGTAGCGCACATGCCACTAAAACATTCGGTGGGAAACTCAAAGCCCTGCCGAAAAGCCGCATCAGCCACCGTCTCATCGAGCTCCACAGTAAAAAAGGTTTGACCAGGCTTGACTTCAACCAAATAAGTCATGCTAAGCCCTATTGTCGCTTCATGGCTTCAAAAAAGTCTTCGTTAGTTTTGGTGTTTTTAAGCCTATCGATGAGAAATTCCATAGTTGCTACTTCTTCCATAGGATGCACCAACTTGCGCAGTATCCATATTTTTTGCAGCTCTTCTGGCGAAATTAATAACTCTTCACGACGCGTACCGGAACGATTGATATTAATGGCAGGATAAACACGTTTTTCAGCGATACGACGGTCTAAGTGTAACTCCATATTACCGGTACCTTTGAACTCCTCAAAGATAACCTCATCCATTTTAGATCCGGTATCTACCAAGGCTGTGGCAAGAATAGTCAGACTGCCACCCTCTTCAATATTGCGTGCCGCGCCAAAGAAACGCTTAGGACGATGCAGAGCATGAGCATCCACACCACCGGTTAATACTTTACCTGAAGAGGGAATAACCGTATTGTAAGCACGAGCTAAACGCGTGATAGAGTCCAATAGAATAACCACGTCATGTTTATGCTCAACCAAACGCTTGGCCTTTTCAATGACCATTTCAGCCACTTGCACATGACGACTGGCAGGCTCATCAAACGTACTGGCAACCACTTCACCGCGCACAGAACGCGCCATTTCCGTTACCTCTTCAGGGCGCTCATCAATCAACAAGACAATGAGCTTGGAATCAGGGTAATTGGTGGCGACAGAGTGTGCGATATTCTGCAGGATCATGGTCTTACCCGCTTTAGGTGGCGATACGATCAAGCCCCGTTGCCCCTTACCAAAAGGCGCTACCAAATCAATAATTCGTGAGGTAATATCCTCAGAGCTACCGTTACCCAACTCCATGAGCATCCTGTCGGTGGCAAACAACGGCGTCAGATTTTCAAATAAAACTTTACACTTTGCATTCTCAGGTGCATCAAAATTAATTTTATCCACTTTTAATAAAGCAAAATAACGCTCGCTTTCCTTGGGCGGTCTGATTTTCCCAGAAATGGTATCACCGGTACGCAGGCTAAAGCGGCGAATTTGACTGGGAGATACATAGATGTCATCAGGGCCCGCTAAATAAGAGCTGTTGGATGAACGCAAGAAACCAAAACCATCAGGCAAGATTTCTAGCACGCCATCACCATAAATATCTTCGCCCTGACGAGCATGGGATTTTAAGAGTGCAAAAATAATATCCTGTTTGCGGGAGCGGGTTAGATTTTCCATGCCCATGGATACAGCCAACTCCAGCAACTCGTGAGCTGATTTTTTCTTTAATTCTGTTAAATTCATAGAGGTATTCTGTCTTTAGATGTGTGGATTGATAGGGCTGAAGAGCCTTATACAGGTTTATTTAATGATATTAAGAAAAGGATGTGCAGGGATGCACGACTGGAAATATATCAGAACCTCAGGAAGGTGTCAATGTTTCAGAAACAAAATCAGCAATTCCCGCTGGGAATTGCGGTTCCCTCGATAACTTACTTGATTATTCATCCATTTTCCACTATTTTCAGTCCCTCTATCCCGAGCAGGACAGTAAAGCCATATCTCATGATGACCGTGAAGGAGCTCGCCTGATTACCTCAAGATTGCTAAGAAGACGGCCTATGGATTTGCATCTGAGGGTAAGGTTCGGGGCTTCAACCTAAAATCCTCAGTCAATCGCGACTTTGTAGCGTAACGGGTTGGTTTAGATAGGAAAAAGAAAAAGTCGGAATACACCTCATTGGTGATGGAGTGCTTTTTCTTTTTTCTAGATGAATCAAAACGTTACTGCTAAAATCGTGATTTGACTGCGAATTTTAGGTTCAACGTGGGAAGCACGTGGCGGTTTCGCAAAAGCGAGACAGACCGCTAGATTCAGTGAGCAAGAACAAAAAGGCGAGGACAAAAACAGTGGCAATTAAAAAATCAGCATTATACAGCTCACTCTGGAAAAGTTGCGACGAACTGCGTGGCGGGATGGATGCCTCACAGTACAAAGACTATGTACTGACATTACTCTTCGTAAAATATGTGTCTGACAAATACGCAGGCAAGCCGAACTCATTAATTGAAATTCCTGCAGGCGGCGGCTTCGCTGATTTGGTTGCCCTCAAAGGCGATAAAGAGATCGGTGACAAAATTAATAAAGCTATCGGCAAACTGGCCGAAGCCAATAGTCTCAAGGGGGTGATTGATGTTGCCGACTTCAATGATGAAGATAAGCTCGGCAAAGGTAAAGAAATGCAAGACCGGCTGTCAAAGCTGGTATCAATTTTTAATGATCTGGATTTCCGTAGCAATCACGCAGAAGGCGATGACCTCCTCGGGGATGCCTATGAGTATCTGATGCGCCACTTCGCCACAGAAAGCGGTAAAAGCAAGGGACAGTTTTATACACCCGCCGAGGTTTCCCGTATCATGGCCAAAGTCATCGGTATCGGTAAAGAAACACGGCAAGACCAAACAGTTTACGACCCCACATGTGGTTCTGGCTCATTGTTGTTGAAAGCCGCTGATGAATCGCCAAGCGGTATGTCTATTTACGGTCAGGAAAAAGATGTTGCCACCACCGCACTGGCAAAAATGAACATGATCTTGCATGACAACCCGACTGCTGAAATTGCAGCGGGTGGCAGCAGCACGCTATCTGCCCCAGCATTTGCACCCTCTGCATCTGAGCTGAAAACATTTGATTTTGTGGTCGCCAACCCTCCATTCTCAACCAAATCATGGCAAAACGGCTTTGCCAAGGACGAGAAGAAAAAGACCATCACTGACTTATATGGTCGTTTTGATGATGGCGTACCCCCATCGAAGAATGGCGACTATGCCTTTTTACTACACATTGTCCGCTCGCTGAAAAGCACGGGTAAGGGTGCGGTCATTCTTCCTCATGGCGTATTGTTCCGTGGCAACGCTGAGGCAACCCTACGTAAGAAAGTGGTCAAACGTGGTTATATCAAAGGTGTGATTGGCCTACCTGCAAACTTATTTTACGGCACAGGTATTCCAGCCTGTATTATTGTGTTGGATAAAGAACATGCCGCGTCCCGCAAAGGCATCTTTATGATTGATGCCAGCAAGGGCTTTAGCAAAGATGGCAACAAAAACCGCCTTCGTTCCCAAGACATTCATAAAATTGTTGATGTTTTCAATAAGGGGTTAGAAATCGCAGGTTTCTCCCGCTTAGTACTTATCTCGGAAATATCCGATCCAAAAAATGATTATAACCTTAATCTACCGCGCTACATTGATAGCGGTGACGAAGCGGATATCCATGATTTAACAGCGCATTTAAGGGGTGGCATTCCAAAACGTGATGTTGATGAGCTTCAGCGTTATTGGAATGTATTTACAGCAACCCGCGAAGCACTCTTCAAACAACATGGCAGTCCGGATTATCTCATTGCCCGCGTGCCAAGTGAGCAAGTCAAATCCACCATACTGGAGTCAGCTGAATATCAGGCATACGCCAAAAAGGCCAAAGCAACCCTGACAGGTTGGAAAGATAAGTACGAACCCTATCTGAAATCACTTGAACAAGGGTGTAAGCCAAAGGATGTGATCTGGGAAATGTCAGAGGACTTACTGTCTACATTCGGGGACATTCCACTGATCGATAAATATGACGTGTATCAGCATCTAATGAATTACTGGACGAATAGCATGCAGGATGATGTTTATCAAATCGCAGGTGTTGGCTGGAAAGATGCGGCACAAATACGCCTGATCATTGATGAAAAAGGCAAGGACAAACACGTCAAAGAAACACCGGACATCATTGTCGGCACAGGCAAAAAGGCGCAAAAATTCAAAGCTGAGCTTATCCCACCGGCCTTAATTGTGCAGCGCTATTTCGCGGAGGAAAAGCAAACCATTGATGGGTTAGAAGTACAGCGTGAGACCATTGCCCAAACCATTGAAGAGCTCACCGAAGAACACAGCATTGAGGAAGGTCTGCTGATCGAGGCAAAAAATGACAAAGGCAAGCTCACCAAAACCAGCCTCAAGGATCGCATGAAAGAAATCAAAGGCGATGAAGACCTTGAGGATGAAATGGTCGTGCTGAAGCAAGCGCAACAACTGCTGGAACAAGAAAGTGCGCTGGCCTCTAACATCAAGGTGCGGCAGCTTGAACTCGATAAGAAAACCGTATCGCATTACGCCAAGCTGGATGTTGATGAAATTAAGGAATTGGTTGTCATCAATAAATGGTTTGACCGCCTAAGTGCTGATGTGACGGCTGAGGTGGAACGTGTCACACAGGTTTTAGCCAATCGCGTGAAAGCGCTTGAAGAACGCTATGCCCACCCTATGCCGGAACTGACCAAACAGGTTGCAGACTATGCTGCTCGTGTGGACGCGCATTTGAAAAAGATGGGGTTAAGCTGGTAATGGCAGAGATGAAGGTAGGATATAAACAAACAGACATCGGCGTTATCCCAGAGGATTGGGATACTCCATTTATGGGCGACTTAGCACAAATTCAACGCGGAGCTTCTCCAAGACCAATAAGCAGCCCGATATGGTTTGATGATAAGTCCAGCGTTGGCTGGCTTCGTATTTCAGATGTGAGTAAATCAAAAAAATATTTAAAAGAAACAACACAACACCTTTCTGAGGCAGGTATTGCAAACAGTCGATATGTAGCTGAACAAAATTTAGTAATGAGTATATGTGCAACCGTGGGTAGGCCGATCATTACTCACAAAAATCTCTGTATTCATGACGGATTCGTAGTTTTTGATCAGATAAAAGCGGATAAGGAATATATGTATTATGCGCTTTCAAACATAGAAAATGATTGGGCAAAATATGGTCAGACAGGCTCTCAGATGAATCTGAATACTGGACTGATCAATAGTACAAGGATTCCTCTTCCCAAACCAGAGGAGCAAAAGCAGATTGCGGCAGCGCTGTCAGATGTGGACGGGCTGATTGAAGCGCTTTCCCAGCTGATCGCCAAAAAGCGCGACATGAAAACCGCCGTCATGCAGCAACTCCTGACAGGCAAAAAACGCCTTCCGGGTTTTGAATCGACAACTGAATATCAACAAACAGATATCGGCGTTATTCCAGAGGATTGGGATATTAAACAGCTTGGCAATATAGGTGGTTTTGCAAAAGGTTCTGGGATCAAAAAGGATGAGGCTCAAAGCGGGACCTTACCATGTGTACGTTACGGAGAGCTTTATACGAAGCATCACGATGTAATCCGTAGATTTTATTCTTTCATCTCTGAAGAAGTTTCTAAAAATAGCAAAAAACTAAAATATGGAGATATCCTCTTTGCCTGCTCGGGGGAAACAAAAGAAGAAATTGGAAAGTGTGCATCCTTTTTAGATAAGGGAAAGGCTTATGCGGGGGGAGATATTATCATTTTGTCTCCTCACTCTGACAACGCAGAATTTTTAGGTTACCTACTTAACTCAGACAAAATTGCTCAACAAAAATCCAGCCTTGGACAAGGTGATGCTGTTGTTCATATCAACGCTAAATCACTGGCGTCCATTCCCATTCCTCTTCCCAAACCAGAAGAGCAAAAAGCAATTTCACAAATACTATTTGATATAGATATAGAAATCGATGCCCTCGAACAACGTCTTGCCAAAGCCCGCAGCCTCAAAACAGGCATGATGCAGGAACTTTTGACTGGCAAAACACAATTCATCAAAACCGATAAAAAGCAGGAGGCGGCATGAAAAAAGCGCTCATTACAACACTAACAGATAATTTTGAACTGCATACTCAAACCAACGAAGCCGGTATCGAGTATTGGTTGGCTCGGGATTTACAGCATTTATTAGAGTATGCAGAGTGGCGAAATTTCAATGTTGTGCTCAGTAAAGCAAAAACATCTTGTGAAATCAGTGGCTATTCGGTTTCAGACCATTTTGTTGACGTCAACAAAATGGTCAAGCTTGGCTCTGGGAGTGAACGAGAGATCGATGATGTTATGCTCACCCGTTACGCTTGCTACCTCATTGCTCAGAACGGCGATCCAAGGAAAGAGCAGATTGCCTTTGCTCAAACTTATTTTGCCATACAAACCCGTAGGGCTGAGCTGATTGAGCAGCGCATTTTGGAACAAGAGCGTCTTTCTGCGCGCAAAAAGCTGACGCAAACAGAAAAAGAACTATCCGAGATCATATACGAGCAAACAGGTCAAGACCGCAATTTCGGTATTATTCGCAGCAACGGGGATCACGCGTTGTTTGGTAAAAGCACCCAACAGATGAAGGCACAGTGGAAAGTGCCTAATAGTCGCCCATTGGCCGATTTTGCGCCAACCATTATCCTAAAAGCGAAAGATTTTGCGACGGAAATTACTATCCATAACGCCCGTGAAAATAATATGTGTACTGAGGGGCAGATATCCGGTGAGCATGTCACCAATAATCAGGTTGTTCGCAAAGCTCTAGTTGAACGTGGTATCCGGCCAGAATCTTTACCGCCTGCAGAAGATACCAAGAAGCTTGAGCGTCGTATTGCCTCGCAGGAGAAAAAAGCACTTAAATCACCAGACAGTTTGGACAGTAATGATGAGTAACGTTGGAGCCATAGAGCGCGTTACACAAAACCGCATCGTTAAGCTATTCAAGGATCAACTTGGGTACAGTTATCTGGGCGATTGGAAGAACCGCGACAATAAGAACATTGAGCCAAGCCTGTTAAAGGCATTCCTGCAAAAGCAAGGCTACAGCGATAAGTTGATTGAGCGCGCCTTGCGTGAGCTAGATAAGGCTGCTGCACTAGGCGATGGGCGTAGCCTCTATGACGCCAATAAGGCTGTTTATCGTCTGCTTCGCTATGGCATCAAGGTAAAGGAAGGCGCTGGCAAACAAAACCAAACTGTTTGGCTTATCAACTGGGCTGAACCCGAAAAGAATGCTTTTGCAATTGCTGAGGAAGTCGCCGTCAAAGGTAACAATACCAAACGCCCGGATATGGTGCTGTATCTTAACGGTATAGCCGTTGCTGTGGTGGAGTTAAAACGCTCCATCATTGGCCTGACGGAAGGCATTCGCCAAAATTTACTCAATCAGCGGAAAGACTTCATCCGCCCATTCTTCACTACCATGCAGTTAGTCATGGCGGGAAATGATACACAAGGTTTGCGCTACGGCACGATTGAAACCAGTGAAAAATATTACCTTGAATGGAAAGAAGACGGCGGCATTGGCGATTATAGGCTGGATCGACACCTCTCCCTGATGTGTGAGAAGCATCGTTTGCTTGAGCTGATACATGATTTTATCGTTTTTGATGCGGGCGTGAAAAAGATCTGCCGCCAGAACCAATATTTCGGCATCAGAGAAGCGCAGGATTATATCCGTCGTCGTCAAGGCGGGATAATCTGGCATACACAAGGTTCAGGCAAAAGCCTGACCATGGTGTGGCTCACCAAATGGATACGTGAAAACGTTAAAGACTCTCGTGTTCTGATTATTACCGACCGTACCGAACTGGATGAGCAAATAGAGAAGGTTTATCGCGGTGTCGATGAGGATATTTATCGCACGACCAGCGGCGCTGATCTTGTTCATACGCTGAATGGCACCGATCAGTGGCTGATGTGTTCGCTTGTGCATAAATTTGGCGGCTCAGATAATGATGAATTATCTGATGAAGATGTCGATAAATTCTTGGCTGACATTCAGAAGAATATGATATCCAACTTTGAGGCAAAGAGTGACATCTATGTGTTCGTGGATGAGTGTCACCGCACGCAGTCCGGCAAGTTACATACGGCTATGAAGAAGATCTTGCCCAATGCCTTATTTATCGGTTTTACAGGCACACCTTTGCTTAAAGATGATAAGCAAACCAGTCTCGAAGTTTTTGGGCCTTACATTCATACCTACAAATTTGATGAAGCAGTGAAAGATGGCGTTGTACTCGACTTGCGTTATGAAGCGCGTGATATTGACCAGAATATTACCTCTCAGGACAAGATTGATCGGTGGTTTGAGGCGAAAACAAAAGGCCTCAATGATTTTGCCCGGGCGCAATTGAAAAAGAAATGGGGAACCATGCAAAAGGTTCTCAGCTCGGGGTCACGGTTGGAAAAAATCGTAAGCGATATCTTGCTCGACATGGAGACACGGGACCGACTTGCGAATGGGCGCGGAAATGCCATTTTGGTCTCCGGCAGTATCTATCAAGCGTGTAAATTTTATGAACTCTTTGATAAGACAAACCTTGCCGGTAAGTGCGCTATTGTGACCTCCTACAAGCCGTCGCCACAAGGCATTAAAGATGAGGAAAGCGGCGAAGGTTATACGGAAAGACTGCACCAGTACGAGATCTACAGAAAAATGCTGGCGAACTTCTTTGATAAACCTGTAAGTCAGGCTGTCAATCGTGCAAAAGAATTTGAATCGAGGGTGAAAGAAAAATTTGTCAATGAGCCCGGCCAGATGCGACTTCTCATCGTCGTTGATAAGTTGCTTACAGGCTTCGATGCGCCATCTGCCACGTATCTATATATTGATAAAAAGATGCAAGCTCACGGCCTTTTCCAAGCTATTTGTCGCGTAAACCGCTTGGATGGAGATGATAAAGAATACGGCTACATCATTGACTACAAGGATTTATTCAACAGCTTGGAAAGCTCCATTCAGAATTATACTTGCGGGGCATTTGATAAATACGACAAAGAAGATGTTGCTGGCCTGCTTGAAGATCGCCTTACCAAAGCGAGAGAACGTTTGGACGAAACACGAGAAACCGTAAAAGCCCTTTGCGAAAATGTTGCCACACCAAAAGATACAGCTGCGTATATTCAATATTTCTGTGCACAGGATACCTCTGACAACGATGCGTTGAAGGACAACGAACCGCGTAGGCTTGCTTTATACAAGGAAAGTGGCTCGTTTATTCGTGCCTATGCTGCGCTAGCCAATGAAATGGCTAATGCGGGTTATTCTCCAGAAGAAATTGAAGAGATTAAGGCCGAGATTCAACACCATGAGTCTGTTCGAACTGAAGTTAAAATGGCCAGCGGTGATTATATCGACATGAAGGTCTACGAACCTTCCATGCGCCATTTGATTGATTCATACATCCGAGCAGAAGAAAGCCAAACACTATCTGCTTTCGATGATCTCAGCCTTATCCAGCTTATTGTTGAGCGCAGAGAAGATGCAATCAAAGAACTGCCTAAAGGAATTCGTAACAACGAGGAAGCGGTGGCGGAAACTATCGAAAATAACATTCGAAAAATCATTATTGATGAGCAACCCGTTAACCCAAAATACTACGAAAAAATGTCCGAGCTTCTTGATGCACTCATTCAAAAACGTAAAGAGCAGGCGCTTAAGTATAAGGATTATCTGAAAAAGATTATTGATTTGTCGGGAAAAGTTTCGACACCGGAAACGAGCAGCTCTTATCCCACCCCCCTAAATTCTGTGGCCAAAAGAGCACTCTATGACAATTTAGGAAAGGATGAAAACCTTGCCCTTGAGGTGGATAAAATTGTCAGAGCCACCAAGAAGGACGGCTTTCGTGGAAATAGGTTCAAAGAGCGCGAAATAGAACTGGCTATTCGTTCTGTTCTGGGCGTTGTTACTGACTATGACGCGAAACAAATACTTGAACTGGTGAAAAATCAAAATGAGTACTAATGAAAGCACAATTACTGTCAATGAACTGCCTGTGAAAGTTATCCGAAAAAAAATAAAGAATCTTCACTTGGCTGTCTACCCGCCTAATGGATGGGTCAGAATTGCTGTGCCAGAAATTATTGACGATGAGGCCGTTAGATTAGCCGTCATATCAAAATTCGGGTGGATTAAGCGTCAGATAAAATCTTTTGAAGACCAACCTCGCCAAAGTGCCCGAGAGCTCATTACTGGGGAAAGCCATTATTATCTTGGCCGCAGATATTTATTAGACATTGCTGAGACCGAAAAACGTCCCTTCATTGAAATCCGGAATAAAAAAACGCTGGTATTAACTATCAATAGAGACACTGAACTCGAGGATCGTGAAAAACTGCTTACGGATTGGTACCGTAAAGAAATGAAAAGAATACTGCCGGGCATTGTTCGAAAATGGGAAATTAAGTCTAGCTTACAGGTGAATTCCTTCGGCATTAAAAGGATGAAAACAAAATGGGGAAGCTGTAACCCCCGCCATAAAAGAATATGGCTTAATTTGGAGCTTATCAAGAAACCAATTAATTGCCTTGAGTATATTGTTGTCCATGAAATGGTTCATTTTCTTGAGCGCACACACAATGATAACTTTATCGCTCATATGGATAGCATTATGCCCCAATGGAGAACTTTCAGAGATGATTTGAATAGGTCTCCTTTAGCTCATGAAAACTGGGAATATTGATATAATCGACATGCCGCACTTGTTTTATCCTAAATTCCGCCGTTGAAATCGACTGCGGAATTTAGGTTTATGAATAAACTGTTTAGTAGCGCTGCCCTAGACATTCTAGAATGGCCTGGTGTAGCTCTTGGATATTAGGGTCTGTTGACATGTCAACAGACCCTATTCTACCCGACGGTTTTTTTAGGGCAAAATCATTCAAAGGTGGTTGGCAGGTGGCAGCTCAAAAACCTAAAATTCAAACGCTACGGGTTATAGATAACCGTCAATAAAGGCGATTAAATCTGACTTAGACACAGCCCCTACTTTCGTGGCTTCAACAGCACCATCCTTAAACAAGAGTAAGGTTGGGATACCGCGAATGCCATATTTGGGTGCTGTTTCAGTATTTTCATCCACATTAAGCTTCGCAATGGCTACGTTGCCCGCATAGTGGTCGGCTACTTCATCTAAAATAGGTGCTAGCATTTTGCAGGGGCCACACCACTCTGCCCAAAAATCAACCAAAACCAACCCTTGGGCTTTCAATACTCTTTCTTCGAAATCACCATCGGTGACCGTTATAATGTTATCGCTCATGATATCCTCACGCTCATTTGTAAAGTCTGGGACGAGATTTTAGCATTATTTGCCTGCGGGTGACAGACGTTACACTAGGGCCCGTTGATAATCCTAAATTCCGCAGTTGAAATCTACTGCGGCCGCCTAACTCACCGAATCTAAAGGATTTTTTTTCATCTTTTTTATTCACCGTATGGGTGATACGCTTTCACAAAAAAGATGAAAAAAATCCTTTATCTTCAGCGACTTAGTCAGCCTCGCGACGATTTCAACTGCGGAATTTAGGATAATTCAAGATTTTTGTTCAAAGACAAGGCGAATGGCGAGCCGAGCAGCGAAACGTATCGGTAATACATACGCCGCAGAGCTAGCAATTTAACGCAGGATTTGGACGAAAAGATGAATTGTCAACGGGCCCTAAAACCAATACGGCATCCATCTCCACCTGCACCCCCTTGGGAAGTGCTGCCACTTGCACGGCGGCTCTGGCGGGATAAGGTGGCTGAAAAAACCGCGCCATGCTTTCATTCACTTTCTCAAAGCAACCCAAGTCTGTTAAATAAATATTGAGTTTGACGATATGGCCTAAATCTCCACCTGATGCTTCGCACAAGGCTTTTACATTTTTAAAGACTTGTTCGATTTGTTCTGCGATATCGTCTGATATCACCTGCATAGTTTCTGGATGTAATGGGATCTGTCCTGATAAATAAACCGTTTGTCCCACGCGCACGGCTTGTGAATAAGTCCCAATAGCAGCGGGCGCTGCATCAGTTTGTATGATAGTCTTTTCCATAGGATAACATTATAAAAATTTGTGCAGAGGAAACACAAGTTTACCATAGAGTCTGCACAAAAAATAAATCATGACATCCTAGTAACTAACCGCTTGTAAATTTTATCTTTTTAAGATGCATATTTCTGAAAAATAGATTATAGTTAGATGGGCGGAATGAATCTTGTGCACATTCACTTGCCAGAGATGGTATTGAGCTAGCAGTTTTGATTCACCTCAGAACTATTAGCAGATTTTTTCGCCTTAACTCTTGATTTTCGTTTTAACAGCTGGAGATGAAACAATGACGAAATTAAAACGCGTACTTGTAGGAACAGCATTAGTAGCGGCTACCGCCGGCCTAGTGGGTTGTTCTTCTGCTAATTCGCAACAAAACCCCTACACAGGCCCTCACGCTAACAGCCACGGTGTTAATGTAAGCGCACCTAACGTCAATGGCAATAACATGGATGTCTTAACACACGCTTTTAACGGCGAAGGCATCAAAGTTAAACCTATTGGGAAAAACATCTTGTTAGTTCCACCACACGCCATTCGCTTTGCTAATGCCAGTGCAGAATTAACACCGCAAGATCAACAAACATTGTCCGCTATGGCTAAAGTCATGAAAGCACACACAGTGTCTCCTTTTGTTGATCAAGCAGGATACATTGATAGCACAGGTTCTCAGCACTACAAACCGCAAGCGACTTACATGGTACGTTTGGTAGGTCATGCATCTAGTCCTGGTAACATGCAATACAACCAAAACTTGTCACAACGTCGTGTTCAAAACGTTGCGGCTTACTTAGAAGCACACGGTGTACAAGCTAAACGTATTACTACCGATGCAATGGGCGAAAAATCTCCTATCGCAAGCAATGCTTCTCGCAAAGGTCAAGCTATCAACCGTCGTGTTGACGTTATGTTGACTCCGGCTGGCTAAAACGTATTGCGCCTTTAGCTAAGGCTCCACACCTAATAGGGCATGGAGCCTTTTTTATATCCCGCCTGCCTATCATCTCCTAAATTCCACCGTTGACATCTAGTGCGGAATTTAGGGCGTGTCATCAATGACTCTTTTCTGCTGCAAATGGCGTAAAACTGATTCAATTGCATGCATTTTTCGTCAAGTCGTTCAACTATTATCCTCAAAAATACACGCAAGTGCTCTCAATTTCTACCCTGTTTGCGACGAAAAAGTCATTGATGACCGCCCTAGGATCATTGAATTATTTCCCTAAACCCTATTGAATTTTTGCTAACCCACCCCATATATCAACCAGAGCACATCAACAATTTATCAAGGTTGCCCCATCAACCCTATCTATACAATGTAGCTCATACTTTTGATTGCTTTTTGAACGATATTTTTTCCCTTTATCGAAAACTTTAGAGAGGCTTATTTTGGAACAGTTTCGAGGAACCACCATTTTATCCGTACGTCGTAACGGCAACGTTGTCATCGGCGGCGATGGCCAAGTGTCACTAGGTAATACCGTCATGAAAGGGAATGCCCGCAAAGTAAGACGCCTATATCATGACAAAATTATCGCAGGCTTTGCTGGCGGCACTGCTGATGCCTTCACACTGTTTGAGCGCTTTGAAGCAAAATTAGAAAAGCACCAAGGCAACCTTACCCGTGCCGCAGTAGAATTAGCTAAAGATTGGCGAACTGACCGTATGTTGCGACGCCTAGAAGCACTGTTAGCCGTTGCCGACACGTCTACCTCCCTCATTATCACCGGTAATGGCGATGTCATAGAACCAGAACAAAGTCTTATTGCCATTGGCTCTGGTGGACCTTTTGCCCAATCAGCGGCCAAAGCCTTATTGGATAATACCGACATGTCAGCTGCCAACATTGTGGAAAAAGCACTAACCATTGCTGCTGATATTTGCATTTACACCAATCATAACCGCACCATCGAAGTGCTTACTTGTGACAAATAGTATAGAGAGCTGCCCATGTCAGACTTAATGACTCCTAAAGAAATTACCCATGAATTAGATAAACATATCATCGGCCAAGCAGAGGCCAAACGTGCCGTTGCTATCGCCTTGCGTAATCGCTGGCGTCGCTCACAATTGGATGAAGCCATGCGCACGGAGATTACGCCGAAAAATATCTTGATGATAGGCCCCACAGGGGTGGGTAAAACTGAAATCGCGCGACGCTTAGCGCGTCTTGCCAAATCGCCCTTCGTGAAAGTAGAAGCTACAAAATTCACAGAAGTGGGCTACGTGGGACGCGATGTGGACTCTATTATTCGAGACTTAGTGGATAGAGCCATCAAAATGGTGCGCGAAACCGAAATGCTCAAAGTAGAACAACGTGCACAAGATGCAGCCGAAGACCGCGTGCTTGATATTTTGCTGCCTCCACCTCGCGGAGAGTTCAGCGGCGATGAAAAACCCAAAGCCGATGGCACCGCGCGCCAAGTTTTTCGTAAGAAAATTCGCGAAGGCGAAATGGATGATACTGAAATTGAAGTGGATGTTTCTGCAGGAAATTCAAGCATAGAAATCATGTCTCCTCCCGGTATGGAAGAAATGACTAGTCAGTTACAAGGCATTTTTGAAAATATTGGCTCAGGCCGCACTAAAAAGCGCAAAGTCATGGTAAAAGAAGCGCTAAAATTACTGGCTGAAGAAGAAGCTGGAAA
Organism: Gammaproteobacteria bacterium; assembly: GCA_965230455.1. Classification (GTDB taxonomy): domain Bacteria; phylum Pseudomonadota; class Gammaproteobacteria; order CBDDKY01; family CBDDKY01; genus CBDDKY01. The sequence continues at coordinate 342,213 of CBDDKY010000002.1, read as the reverse complement.
ACTCATTAACGAAGATGATATCAAAGAACAAGCCATTCATGTGGCAGAAAATCACGGCATTATCTTCTTAGACGAATTGGATAAAATCACTAAAGGTCAGGATAACAGCCAAGGTGCTGTCTCTCGCGAAGGCGTGCAGCGCGATCTTTTGCCGTTAGTAGAAGGTTGCACGGTCAGCACACGTTACGGCATGATAAAAACAGATCACATCCTTTTCATTGCATCTGGCGCCTTTCACCTATCGAAACCCTCGGACTTAATCCCAGAGCTGCAAGGCCGGCTGCCCATTCGCGTGGAATTAAATGCGCTGACAGCCGATGATTTTACTCGCATCTTAACAGAGCCTGATGCCTCTTTGACAGAACAATATGTCGCACTCTTGAGCACAGAAGGTGTAAGCTTAGCATTTACCCCAGAAGGCATTAGGCGTATTGCTGAGCTTGCTTTCCAAATCAATGAAACCACAGAAAACATCGGCGCACGTCGCCTCCATACCATGATGGAGCGACTGCTTGAGCCTTTATCCTATGAAGCCTCTGACAAAAGCGGCGAAAAAGTTACCATTGATGAGCAATATGTAAACGAGCAACTGGCTGATGTTGCTAGCGATGAAGATTTAAGCAATTATATTCTTTAGGCCCTAGCCAAACGCTCAGGAGCTTATAATGCTCCTGAGCATGCCTCTTTATCCTAAAATCCTCAGTTGAAATCGTCGCGAGGCCGACTTAGTTGCTGAAGATAAAGGATTTTTCTCGATATTTTTTGTGAAAGCGTATCACCCATACGGTGAATAAAAAATATCGAGAAAAACCCTTTAGATTCGGTGAGTTAGGCGGCCGCAGTAGATTTCAACTGAGGATTTTAGGTTTATCCTTCTTGTATCTTTTAACGCTCCTCAAAAACCCCATCTTGGGCCTCTAAGGCCTTAAAATCCCACAAATCCCTGTCCATCAGCTGACTGGGCTTAATATTGCCCATGGCGCGCTGAATATTAATGGGAATTTTTGGGTTCTCTTCTGCTAAACGCTCAATCAAGCCATGAATGCGCTTTCTTGCTAAGTTTTCCTGCGTCCCGCACAAATTACAAGGAATAATAGGAAAGACTTGCTCTTGCGCATACTCAATAATGTGGCGCTCCTGGCAATAAGCTAAGGGCCTAATCACAATATGACGTTTATTATCTGATAAAAGTTTAGGTGGCATAGAACATAGGGTTCCATTATAAAACATCGACATCAATAAGCTTACATTTAAATCTTCTCGATGATGTCCCAACGCAATTTTATTGAAACCATTTTCTTCTGCATAACGATAAATAATCCCACGCCTGAGGCGAGAGCAAAGCGAACAATAAGTTTTACCCTCTGGAACTTTCTCTTTGACGATAGAATAGGTATCCCGGCTCAGTATGACATGGGGAATCTGCTTTGAGGCCATCCAATCGTTTAAAGCCTCATCATGCCAGCCTGGCTGCCCTTGGTCTAAGGTGAAAGCCAATAATTCGAACTTATGTTGGGCACGCAGTTGCAGCTTTCTCAGCAAAGAAAGCATGGTAAATGAGTCTTTTCCTCCCGATACGCACACCAAGACCCTATCGCCTGACGTAATCATGGCATAATCATGGATAGCCTTACCGGTATCATGTAATAATTTTCCCTCTACCTTACTATTTGGCTTCATTTTTACCACCCTCGCTCACCTTAAAATCAATCATTTTTTTCTCAACTGTTCATTTTTGGTTATTTTTTTGTCTACCCTCTGGTTAAAATCACAGGAATTTTAAAAAAGATGAGTAGTTTTTTCAAAAAAAGCTTGACACATTTCAAGTAAAAGTACATACTTTCTCGTGCCGCTGCAGTGCAATGCTAGAATTTGAAACTCAAAACTGCAAGCAACAGCGTGCGGAGGGTGCACCGATACCCCAACGCGCAACCTGACCTGATCTTGCCGGAGATCAATTGGGTTTGAGAGGACAGTGTAAACCGGTAGCCTTAGGCTACTAAATTTGCAAAACCTCTTTTTAACCCCGCAGGCATGTCGGCTAAATGTTTTAGTTGCCAGACTAACCTGCAAATTAATCTGGTTAGGCTTCGGAGCAGGGGGTGTTGGTGCCTTCCCTTTTCGTGTGAAAAGCTCATACAGCATGCCCGTGAGTTTTTCCCTCATTTTCAGGCTATTTTTCTGCTGCTCATTTTTCGCTGCCACTATCCTACAAAGAATCTACTGAATTTTTATTCCACTGCCAGAGTCTGTTGGTATTTCATTTTTTCAACCTAAAATCAATCGCAGGACAACCCGACCGCAAACGAGCAAGCTGTCCGCATTTTTGCTTTAGTTTCTGCAGCCCCCCTAGGGCGTGTCATTAATCCTTTAGACTCGGTGAGTTAGGCGGCCGCAGTAGATTTCAACTGAGGATTTTAGGTTTATGACCCTTTTCTGCTGCAAATGGCGTAAAGTTGGTTCAATTGCGCTTATTTTTTCGTCAAAGAGCCCTGCTATTCTCCTCAAAAATGTACGCAATTGCTCCCAATTTCCACAATTCTCGCGGCGAAAAAGCAGTTGGTGACACGCCCTAGCGCTGTTGCCCTGGACCTGCAGATAAAATGGACTCGCTGACATCAAAGCGTTTAAAGTTCTCTTGGAACGCTTCTATTAATACGTCACGATTAGCTTGGAAAGCTTGCTTATCAGCCCAAAGGTTTTCTGGATTCAGCAAATTGGCATCAACCCCAGACAGTTCCGTCGGGATTTGAAAACCAAAACCGGGCATCGCAATCCACTGTTGCTCATCAAGATGGCCTTTTTGAATGCCATGAATAACCGCTCGCGTCACGGGAATGGGAAAGCGCTTACCACCCTGCCCATAAGTACCACCAGACCAACCGGTGTTAACGAGGTAGACTGCTGCCCCTGAAAAGTTCAAGCGTTCAATTAAAAGTTCAGCATAGGTGCTGGCAGCTCTCGGAAAAAACGGGGCACCAAAACACGTGCTAAAGGTAGGCTTAACACCAGGCGCCTGACCTACTTCAGTACTACCCACCAGTGCGGTATAACCACTTAGAAAGTAATAGGCCGCTTGCTCTTTATTTAACTTGGCCACGGGAGGCAAAACGCCGTACAAATCACAGCAGAGGAAAATAACCGCATTAGGCTGACCTGCACGGTTCTCTTCCACCCGCAAAGGAATATGCTCACGCGGGTAAGCGGCACGTGTATTTTGCGTCAGAGCATCATCAGTATAGTCAGGCTCACCAGCCTCATTAGTCACCACATTTTCCATAATGGCACCGTCTTTTAAGGCATTCCAGATAACGGGCTCATTTTTTTCTGACAAATTAATACATTTGGCGTAGCAACCACCTTCAAAGTTGAAAATACCTTCGTCATTCCAACCGTGCTCATCATCACCGATCAAATAACGTTCTGTATCAGCAGATAATGTAGTCTTACCTGTTCCTGACAAGCCAAAAAACAACGTCACGTCTTTTTCTTTACCGACATTAGCAGCACAATGCATGGGTAACACACCCTGGGCAGGCAAAATGAAATTCAGCACAGAAAACATCGCTTTTTTCATTTCACCGGCGTACAAGGTTCCACAAACCAGCACTTTTTTCTCTGATAGATTAATCATGATAGCAGCTTCACTATTCGTGCCATCTTCTTGCGGGTCTGCATGCAAACGAGGTGCGCTCAACAAAGTCCAACTATCGGCTTCCAAGGCCGGATTACTAGGGCGGACAAATAGATTCTTCACAAATAAATTACGCCAAGCCAATTCATTAACCACTTTCACTGGAACATAATGGGTATCATCAGCGCCCACTCGCAAATGCGCGACATAGGTCTCACGTTTTGCAAGATAAGCCTCAACTTTATTCCATAGCGCTTGAAACCTAGCAGGACTCACCGGCACATTGGTAGGCGCACTCCAATCCACGGCATCTTGTGTCATGGCATCTTGTACGATGAAACGGTCATTGGGAGAGCGTCCGGTACGAGAACCTGTGGAAACCACCAGCGCACCATTGGCGCAACGCTTAGACTCTTTGGCTTCTAAGGATTTCTCTACCAATACTTCGGTGGACAAATTTACGTGCTGTTCTACTGTCATTGGTGTTTTTTCCTCACAGGTTTTCATGATATGACTCTTTAAAATCTTGGGTGAAAATTGGTGACCATATTAAAGGAATTAAAAAGAAATAGCTACAAGCCTGCGGGTACAAAAACACGGAACAAGCCAAACAGCGCGAACAACAGAAGAATAATGCCACCCAAACGATTTAAAAACCCAATCATACCTGGAGTTATACGATGTTTTGTTAAATATAAACAAGCATTTAAGCCTAAAACCCAACTAACGGTTCCTAACAAAACGCCTAGGCTCACGCGCCAAATAGCTCCAGCACTACCGGCGCTTATCAAGGCCACTTGCGAAGAAAGCGAAGCCCAAAATAAAATGGTATAGGGGTTAAAGAGCGTCATGCCATAACCTTCGCTCCAATTTTTCAACAAAGAAGCCGCAACGACAGAGGAAATGGACTCAGCAGACTTGTTCTTAAGTGCCTGATAAGCAAACCATAATAACAGCAAAGACCCTAACAGCCCCACACCTCGCAAGATCTCAGGCTGTTTTAATAAACCCAAGACTCCCAGCGCTAACAAAAAAAGATAGGTTAAATCAGCGCTACAGGCCCCTAAGCCCGTACACAGACCACAAGCCATACCATGGTTTAAATGACGTCGGGTAATTTCCAAATTAACCGGTCCAATGGGAATAGCCGCTCCCCAGCCAATTAATAAACCTAGCCACAGCAAATGCATGTCCACAAACTTACTCACTGACAGACATTGGGAGACAAACCGTACAGCAACGTGCTCAACAGCATCTCTAAATACTGCTTTTTAAGTGCCTTTTGTTCATCGGGGGCTGCATTCGCAACAATCGCGTGAGTGTCGAAGAAAAACCCATTAGCCGCATTCATCAGCATGATAATCGTAAGCTCAGGGTCCAACTCCTGCTTTATTTCCCCCCGCACTTGTAGTTGCTTTATCTTTTTTATCCAACGTGCGCGCACCTCTGGATGGTTTGCTGTACCTTGCAGTTGGGTGCGATTGGGCTCTAGGCGCTGCCAAGACACAATGCGCACAACCTCTGGATTTTCATCATAAAATTGAAAGCGTCGCGCAATAAATGCATCCAAGAAATCTCGCAAATTAAGGTCATCATAGCTTCCACTATCATCTAAATCGATATACTTTTCCAACAAAGCACGCTTAGCAGAATGCCATAGTGCTTGTTTGCTACCAAAATGATGATAAATAAGGCTTTGATTAGCTTTTGCTCTTCTGGCAATCTCACTGATGGATGTCGCAGCAAAACCTTTTTCCGCAAACAAATGCTGCGCAGCACTGAGAATCTCACGGCGCGTTTTATCAGCAGAAGGCCTTTGATGTGTATTTTCTTTAAGCATTAAGTTTCATCCATTTATCTAAAGCCGAGCGCATAACGCCTGGCAGCTACAACCGCAAACATGTAATTGACCACACGACATACCCAATTAACGTATTGTAAACCAAGCAACGAATTCTATCAAAAAAATAATTGAACAATCAATCAATTATTGTTATACTGTGTTCATATTAAAACCTGTTAATGCCCTAAAATAGAGCTAACAAGCTGATTTTAGGCTAAAAAACAAGGAAAACTGCTATGCCAGCCCCGTTAACAACGACACTCAACACACGCCATGATACCGTGTTTACACTGTCCATCGTGTTTTTAGTATTTACTGCCTTATTTTGCTCAGACTCCATTTTGCCGTCCTTACCGGCCATGAGCCAACACTTTCAGGTAAGTGCTGGCGTGCTGCAGTGGATGGTAACGCTATTTTTCTTAGGGATGTTAGGCGGACAGAGCGTTTATGGCCCACTCTCCGATCGCTATGGACGCCGTAAAATTATTCTTCTCGGTACCGGTATTGGATTGATGGGCACGCTCTTGACCCTTTCCATGGATAACCTCTGGATGATTTTTGTAGGACGTGCTATTCAAGGGTTGGGAGTTTCAGCCTGCTTTACCCTGTATCGTAGTATTTTACGTGATTCCTTTAGTGGTACTGAATTATCTAAAAAAGCCTCACATTTGAGCATGGTCAACGCGTTTACCCCAAGCTTAGCGCCCATCATCGGCAGTTTTATGGAAGTACATTTTGGCTTTCGCCCTAATTTAGCCATGGCGGGGATTGTAATGCTGCTCAATATCCTCATGGTCTGTTACTTATTACCAGAAACCAATTCACAATTAAATCGCAAAGCCACGCATATCCGTCATTTTCTCAATAACTATCGTCAACTACTCAGCAGCCGCTGTTTTATCGCCTACACGCTCTGCAGCAGTGTAGCGTTTGGCTGCATGTTTGCCTATTTAGGGGTGAGCCCCTTTTTAATGCAAAATACCTTAGGACTTTCAGTAACAGCCTACGGTTGGCTCACGGTGTTTATCACCGCCACCATCATTTCCGGCTCCTTTGTTAATACACGAGTTATCCGTTATTTGAGTACAGCCAACACGGTAAACTTGGGTCTTGGCTGTATTATCATGTCCGGTACACTCTTGTTAATAACAGGCTTATTAGGCTTTGTTAACCTCACCTGTATCGTTTTACCCGTAGTGCTTGCCATCTTAGGCATGCGCTTGGTATTTGCCAATGCCATGGCCGGTGCTTTTACCCCCTTTCCTCACATGGCCGGCAGTGCGGCTTCGCTTTATGGCATGCTCCAAACCCTAGGTGCCGTGATAACGACGGCCACGGTATCGGGTTTGCACATGCGAACACAAACACCCTTAGGGGCTATTTTTATGCTGTTTGCTAGCCTAGCGTTACTGCTATTTATTTATTTGAAGCGTGCTGATGCTAGTAAAAAGTAATAAAACCTTTTATGATTGGACTCCATTTGGTTGCAACCTTGAGGTCTTTCTATGAACATTAAGTCCCGCTTTTTCAGCTCACTCTTATTAGTATCGCTTAGCCTTTGGGCTTGGGCATCACCGCCCCCCAACCTTTATGAAGCTAAAAAAGCACTCATCCAATATCACGACTCTGGCGACTATCAACGCCAACAAGCACAAGTGGCTAAAGACGCACAAACTTATTTAGCTCAACGCATTGCAGAAAATAAACAAACGGGCAATAAGAAAAAGCTCGCCATGGTTCTAGATATCGACGAAACGTCTCTAAGTGGTTACCACTACTTTCTCGCAGAAAATTTTGGCTTCACCATTAAAAGCTTTAACGCCTATATAAGACAAGCCAAGGAACCTGCTATCCAAAGCACCTTACACTTATACAATTATGCTAAAGCCCACAATGTTGCTGTGTTTTTTATTACCGGTCGTCGAGAAAAGCTACGCCAAGCAACGGTGAAAAACTTGTTGTTCGCCGGCTATAAAAACTGGAATGGCTTAGTATTGAAACCTAGTGATTATAACAAGCATTCAGCTATTCCTTACAAATCAGCCGCCAGAAAAGCCATCGAACAAAAAGGCTATGACATTGTCATTACCATGGGCGACCAGGAAAGTGATTTAAAGGGTGGTTTTGCAGATAAAGGCTTTAAGCTGCCTAATCCTTTTTATTACATCCCTTAAACCTAAAATCCTCAGTTGAAATCGTCGCGAGGCCGACTTAGTTGCTGAAGATAAAGGATTTTTCTCAATATTTTTTGTGAAAGCGTATCACTCATACGGTGAATAAAAAATATTGAGAAAAATCCTTTAGATTCGGTGAGTTAGGCGGCCGCAGTAGATTTCAACTGAGGATTTTAGGTTAAAGGGCCTGTTTTTTCTCTAGTGCAGCTAACACAGCGGGGCCAACCCAGCCGCTAACATCACCGCCTAGAGCAAAAACATGACGCACCCAAGACGAAGAGACGTGCACGTAAGCAGGATTAGCTCTCAGAAAGCATGTCTCTATGTCTGCTGCTAAATCTTTATTAACCCCCGCCAGCTGGAACTCTGCATCCACATCCACCTGCCCTCTTAGCCCGCGAATCAAAAGATCAGCCTGCTTTTGTTTTGCAAAATTAACGGTCAAACCCTGATAGGTTTCCACCGTCACATTCTCCAGATGCGCTAACTCAGCTTGCGCTAAACTAAACCGCTCTTCTACTGAAAAATAGGTGCTTTTATAGCAATCTTTTGCCAGAGCGACAACAACCTCATCAAATAACTGCGCAGCACGCGCCACAATATCTATATGACCACGGGTAATAGGGTCAAACGTACCGGGATATAAAGCAAGCATAGCGTTAGTTAGCCATAGTGACTCAAGCGTAAAGTATATCAGCTTGCGGCAATTCCCGCTGGAAATTACTGATTAATTTGGCATAATTTGTGCGTCTGGAGTTTACTCTACAGGTAATATCAAAAAATTGGCCAAATGAACCCCAATAGCAAATCATTCTTACTCATCAGTCTATTACTTCTAGCGCTCCCTGCCGCCCATGCCATGGAAAAAATGACCTTTTTATTCCCCGCCGATTGTGATTTTCCGAAAGAATGTTATATCCAAAACTACGTAGATGTTGTCCCGGCAGAAGAAGCTAAAAACTTCAAGGGCGATCATCTGACCTTCAATGGCCACCGCGGTACTGACATTGGCGTGGCCAGCTATGATCTGATCTACACAAAGCCCATTGCCGTACTGGCTGCAGCAGCCGGAACTGTGGTCTTTACGCGAGAAGGGATTGCCGATAATGACAGTCGCCACTATGAAACCGTCAAAGGTAGAGAATGCGGTAATAAAGTAGTCATTCAACATGGTCAGCACTGGCAATCTCACTATTGCCATTTGCGCAAAGGCTCCATCGCCGTCAAAAAGGGCCAAGAAGTAACAGCAGGAGAAACCATTGGCTTTATGGGGGCGTCGGGCAAAGCAGACTTCCCGCATGTCCATTTGGGCCTGCGTTACCAAGGAAAAGTGGTAGACCCTTTTTATCATAAGCTGTGGGCAACCCCCATCCCGTACTATAATATTGGCATCATTGATATGGGACTTTCACCGACAGGCTTACCCTTGGCAGAGGTGCTAGACACCCCTCCCCGACTTAAAACGCTCCCCCACGAAAACCCCAAAATAATTTTCTGGGCACGCATTTATGGCGTTAAAGAAGGCGATAAAGAACAAATTTCTTTTTATCGCCCCGACGGCAGGCTGTTCAAACCCTCTACACATAAAATGGTCAATGGTGATTATGCCGAATGGTATACCGTCAAAGGCTATAGCATTAAGGGCAAATTACCCCCACAATTACGCGGCCAATGGGAAATAGAATACAAACTACACCGCCCAGAGGAAGGATGGATTAAACTTGGCAGTTACTTCTTTAACGTAGAATAGCGACATAAGTCCCCCGAGAAATCAGACATGTCTTAAAGGTCTTACTACCTTTGAGACAATCAACCTCAGCCATGAACAAAAACCCCACCAAAAACCATTTAACTCATTGATTTAAAACAAAGTTTACAGGTGGAAAGTCGCCTTGCGCCTCTCTTTTGCCAAGCTGTAAACTTACGCTTAGAACGGCACATCGTATAATGGCTTTGTCTTGTGAGACAAGGCTGCAATGGCCTTCTCCTCTTACAAGACTATCCAAGCAACCAAGTCCAGGGTGGTCCAACTCCAGGCCACCCTTTTTTAAATTCCACCGCTGAAATCGTCGCCAGGCCACTTTTCATGGTACAATTCAAACATCCTTAAGCAAACCATAAAAAGAAATAAATGACAGACCAACAAATAAGCTTAAATAACCCTGTTCCCAATTTTACAATAACAGCCACAAACAATACTCAAGGAAACCTAACTGACTTTCTGCAGGGCCCCCTTGTATTGTATTTTTATCCTAAAGATAATACACCCATTTGCACGCAAGAAAGTAAACACTTTGCCGAAGCGCTTAGTGAGTTTCAAGCCTGTGGCGGTACTACTATTTTTGGTGTTTCACGCGATAGCCTCGCTTCCCATGAAAAATTTAAAACAAAGCTACAACTACCCTTTGAACTCATCAGCGATAAAGATGAAACCCTTTGCCATCTTTTTGATGTATTAAAAGATAAAAGCATGTTCGGTAAAAAATACCAAGGCATTGAACGTAGTACTTTTCTCATCAATAAAGACGGTACATTAATTGCCCAGTGGCGCAAGGTAAAATTGAAGAATCATATCAGTGACGTATTGGCTGCAGTGAAAGCCCTCTCTACATAGTAATAAGGTCTGTTGATTAGACTCAGCTCGGGTGGATATCAGATTTTTGAGCCCACATTTACAAGCCCCCTTTAAACCCAACCGAGCTGAGTATATTTTTTCTCACCACAACTTGGCGAAAATCATTGTCAACAGACCTTAACTCTAAATTCAGCTAAATTTATCCAGGCACATAATCACCCGTACTTACAGACACCACATCGTTAGAATTCTTTCCAGATGGGGATATCAGTAGCATAGGCGCATTATCATAGGGTAATTTTTTATCTAGCGCTGTGAAGAAATTCTTACAATCTTCAGCTCCTTTGTTACGGTAGTCTTTTAAAAAACCGCTAATAACCCTAAGGCAATCTATATCAGTGCGAGAAAGCAACTTATCGACATTGTTCAATAAGACTGTCCAGTCTTCCTCTCTAACTACAATGCCGGCATCCTTAAACAGCGCTAGCACCAGCCTTAAACCTTCCGAATTAAATTCGTGATTAAACATAGCCTGCAGCAGAGGCGTATAACCTTCTTTATTGATAGGATATTTCTCAACACTCCCACACTCTATAAAAAACTTTACCGTCCTCAAATCCCCACCAATGACAGCCATATGGAAAGGTGTGTTTTGGTGGAGGTTTTTTCCTCTAACAATATACCACTCCGAAGCATTCATGTCGGCATGAAGATGATTATACAGATACTGACATGCCTCAACATTTCCATAATAAGCGGCTGAATGAAGGGGCGTCCGGAAAAATATCCCCCATCGATCTACTTTAAAGCCCTCCTGCTCTTTAAGTACTTTCATTATTTCTACTGCATTTTCTTCCGCCATCGCAGCACAGTGTAGTGGAAAATAGTAACCATTATTAAAATAAGTAAATTCATTGAGTGAACAGCCATAACTTAAGAGAGTATTTACTAAGTCTAAGTCACCTCTGAGACAAGCAATTGACAAAATTTCTGGCGGTAATAAATAGCGTAGTTTAGCAATAGGAAGAAAGGGCTTCCCTATTGTTTGTGCAAGCTTAATTATAGCACTTCTTTTTTCATCATCAGGTATTGTGCTTTTTAGTATCTCGTAAGCCTGCTGTTGAGTTGCTGTTAAATCTATTCTACGCAATATATGAAACAATTCTGAGGAATTTCCCGCGGGAAACTCAGGGACATCTTTTGGCTTAAGTTTCTGTAATTGGTATTTTTGGCTTAAATAACCAAGAATTTTCACCATAACGCTACTGTCTTCCAGAGTCTTAGCGGCATGTATAGGAACAAAGCTTTCTGGATCATTAATAGTAATTTGATAATCAAGGTTTGTCGTTAAAGCAACCACGCCCTCAAAGTCTCCTTTCAAACAAGCAATCGTCAACATATCTTTATGCAGTAATGCCTTTAAGATTAGCGTCTTTGCGTCAGGGAGTATTTGAGTTTCAGGAAGGTTAATTTTATCGATATTAGAAAGCTGAGCAATAATATTTTCTTGTTGTTGTGAAACTTTTACTTCTTTAACCGCACGCAGCAATTGCTTTTTTGCGCTCGATATTTTTTGCTGGGCACGAGTGCCAAGTTCACTGCCTTCTTTTCGAATAGCAATTGACGCTTCCTCAAAAGCATCATGATTTTTTATCAATAACTCACGCTTTGAAAAATATAGCCGTGAAAGTGTATCTCCATTGTCTTCTATAAAAAATTCGCAAGGGTAATCAGCTAGTTTTTTCTCAATGATAACAAAAAAGTTAGTTATTCTGTCCGACAAATTATCGCCAAAATGAGGATTAAGCGCATCAAGGATATGCTTGTCATCGCCCTCGCTCCATTCGTTGTTAAATTCTTCCCAGGTAGTATCATAAGCTGTAAATTGGTTAAGTAGCTTAAAGAGGTTGAATTTAACCATGGCGACAAAGTCATTCTCAATCAGGAAGCTTTTATATCGAGGATAACTACAATCTTTTTTAATTTCATTACTGCCATACAAGTCATTTTTATACTTATCAATCCAGTCAAATAATAGAATAGCTACTTGGTGAGAAAAATACGCGTTCCACTGCTCATCACTCATTGCTTTTTCCTCAGGCATTGAGATATTGCAACTTACGACAATGCTAGAAAAAAGTTTTTTCATATAAGCAACGTCACTTTCGCTCTGAATATAAAAATTAATATTTTTTTCATTCCTTTGTTTTTTTAAGGCAAAAAGTTGGCATGCCAGAGGAATATTTTCTATCTTTTTGCTTTGAACAACACCCCTATCTACATAACTAACATGCCAGGCATTATCTTCTGCCAAATGAATTAATAGCCACTTATAGGGAAGACTCCTTTCCTCAAAAAAATACCTACTTGAGCGTTCATCATTTTTTAAATCCAGCTTAATAGTAAATGGAAAGCCCAAACGTGCCTCCATGGAATGTAACAAAGCGGACAGAAATATGGTCTCTATCTCATATTGATTTTTTATAAGTTCATAGGGCTCAATACTATCTTTTTCAAAATTTTGTTGGAGCGTAAAATAATATTTATTTTCTGCATCGATAAAACTTGGATTAAGGCTTCTTAAAATAGCGGCGGAAGTGGGTTGTGGTTTTGGCATAATGACTCCTACTATAAAATAACTGTAGCACTGATGCTACAGGCTGCAGATTGTTTAATGTATGAATTTTTCAACAGATACCTTAATTCTATTCAAGGAATCTCTCCGACTATTATCTCCAGGGATAAGTACTAATGGTGAGTTCAAAAAACCAGCCCCCAACATGTTCTCTTGTACTTTCAGTAAATAGTTTTCTATGTCTTGATAACCTCTTTCCTGCGCAATGATTAAAGCAGTTTTACCCGCACTATTTTTTTGCACGAAGTAATTATTTAAAGAGTTATTTTGTTCAGACACTTCAATTAATTTTATTAGTAATTCAATCTGATTTTGCTTTACAGCCATTATCAAAGGCGTATCACCATTGGCATCTGATGCAAAAATATCATCCTCTCTCTCAATACATTGGAAAGCTGCACTAAGCAAATCATTTTGAATGGCCCAGTGTAATGCAATTGGGGGGTTTTGATAATCCGCCAAAGGATTTCTTACTGACACACCCTGTAAATAACAATGATAATAGAGATTATCTTTAACATGAAGATTCAAAACTTGCAAATTTTCTGCATGTTCAATAGCAACAATCTTTAGATTTTTATTATGGTCGGGGAAAAACTCTCTTCTTGACTTCAGTCGGAATATTTTCAGACTTGAAAGGTCTTTTAATGAAATTTCCTCTATTTCATTGGCTGAAAACTCAATAATCCTCATCTGCTTAGACGAGAAAATATTAAGCATCTTTAAACTTTTAAAGTTTAATACTTCCTGTTTTGATCCAGCAAAATTTACTGCTTCAAATTCAATTAAGGATAGTTTTTCTAACGAATCAAATGTACAAAATTCGTAAAAAATTTTATCCGTCAAAAGCTTTGACCCTTTAATATATAATTCTCTTAAAGAGTTTTTACTGTATTTAAGAAAATCTGTTAAATGTGCATCTGATAATTGGGAACAATTTAATAAGCTTACTTTTTCATAAGCATAACACTGATAAGAGAAGCTACGCAATAAGTTAACCTGCGCATTTGGCGTTAAACCTGAAAAATCAAGCTGCACACACATTAAATTTGATGATCCTGTCAACATATACGTTCCAGCAGAATCTTTATCGGTAAACTGTGAAACCTTTAATTCATTCCTCGCCAATGTAACGCTAACAGACTTGCTTGCCAGCTTAGTAAGCTTTGATGTGCCAAAAGCTGTACGAAGAAAATCCTTTGATGAAGAGGTCTCCATTCGATGAAATATGTTTGAGAAGCGCTGTAATGGACTAATAATGGTATTGTTATTATAATAGCGATCAACAAAACTTGCGTGTCGGCAAGAAAGCATAAGTCTTTTAGGGGTTAACTTTTCATTCTTATTGATAGCCTGTCTACACAGTTCTTTGATGGCGTTTAAATGATGTAATATTCTTGTGATAAATCCTTGTGGAAGAAATAATTTACCCACAAAAGGATGTGAGCCATCACGCTCATCCCCGATGGCGCCAGCTTTTAAGTAATATTTATTTAGCAGCCGGGCCCATTGCTTATCAACTTTTTCAATATCATTTAGCCAAGCGTTAAGAATATTATCTATATCTAAAGCCGCAAAGTGCTGCAGCGTAGCCTTGCTAAAGCCATTTTTATCTATAGCTCCACCAGGATGAAATGCATTTAAACAATAAATTATATTAATTTCAGACAAATTATCTTTGCTGTTAGAAGTCTCAAAACCATTTCCAAATACTTGCTCTAGATCTACAGGAATAATTTTCCCACTCTCTGTCTTTATAAAATTTCTAGCAAATCCATCAGCAAAATAGACAATAAGGCTGACAAAAAATAATCGACTTACTTGTTCTATATTTAAATTTAAATTTTTATCAAATTCTAATGCAGTTTCTAAAGTTTTCCCCGCTACGGCCTCTGAAACAAGAACAGGATAACAAGTTTTTCTATTTTTTACTGTTACCTCAACAACCCCTAAAATAGGTGGAACACCTCTTAATCGAGCGACTCGCTCAATTAAGAGGTAAGCGCTATAGGCTAAAATCCCGTAGTCAGGAGCTTGTTTAAAAAATAAATTAGCAAGTTTCGTCTTTAAATGTCTTACATGCCGATGTTTATAAGCTTTGTTGAAAAATAGCGGACGTTCAACATCATCTTTGATCTGGCCTTTGTTTGTAAATAATTCAGGAATAACCTCTTGGGATATATCAACTGAAACTGCTTTATTTTCTTGCATATAGTGCAACTTGGCAGACAGATTTTTTTTACCTTTAGCAAAGAAATTGCTTTCAGAAAGCGACATCAAGCTTTCATACAAATGGGACCTTTTATTAATTTCATCAATAGAAACTCCTTGGCCGTTTGATATGCTTTTGAGGTTATCAAGTAAAGCATTAGGCGCGTTGTTGTTTTCACATACTTTATACCATAAGAGAGCAAAATTTTGATAGGATACTTTATGTTCACCACCATAGTTCTCTCTCGTTAACAGTAACTCTTGAAAAAACAAATAAACTGACTCAGACGCATTTAGCATTTTAAACAAGCGGACTAATCTTACAAACTTATCCTTTGCGTTTGCTAACAAAGAATCAACCATCTGCTGCTTAACAGCAGGCGCAATAGTAAGTCCATCTTTTTTCTCCACAAAATCAATAGATTTTTTTTCAAGTTGTAATTTGCTTTTTATAAAGTAAGTATTTCTATGTTTTGTATGCAAAGGCCAATTTGACCAGCTTTTGTTAAGAGGCTCTATAATACATGCTTTAAACAATAACCAAAAATCAGCAAATTGTTTATTATTGTTAAAAATACCTGCTATTTTCGGCCGTAAATCTCCTGAAAATTGACAATCAAGCCGAAGCGAATGAAAATAGGCTAAGACTCTAAAAATAAGCTCTACTGTCACTTTGGGCAAATACGGGCTTAGTGCTGCTAAACAATTCTCCAGGTTAAACTCAGGAACGACATTAATGGACCCTTCTTTTATATAAATTCCCCCAAGCAGAACCAAGGTTAAAGAAGATATGATTTCTTTAATATCACGTTGATGGTCGTTATGAAGCATGCCCAGCTTATGGAGAGCCGCTTCTGAGCAAATATATCCAACCGTTGCAATCCATTCAGATGCCAATGACTGTAGCACCGTAGAGCTTAAAATTGCCTCATCAATGTTACCATGGCTTGTCCACAAACATTTAAAATTTAAAAAACTAAAAGCATCCGCCGGTGTTATTCCCGTTTCAGTTTTAAAGCCATTTTTCTTAATGTCCACCAAAATATTAGCAATATAGCTTGAAAAACTTTCTTCTGTAAATAAAGTCGGGGTTAAATCTTCCACATCCAAGCTTAATCCATCAAAAGCATAAGCGCCTCCCTCTCTAAACAACCATGCTTCACCCAAACCTATCAACGCATGGTGGAATAATTGCATTAGCATATTGGCATATAAAACCGCTTCAGGCGTATCTGCAGAAGAAAAAAATATAATATCCAAGTCAGAGGCAAGGTGAAATAGCTTTAAAGCCCCTGAACCTTTCAAATAAATCGAAATTTCTGCTTTAATAGGATCAGGAATAGCGCTTGATAGTCTATTTAGCATACTTGAGAGTATTGATAGAACCCCAGAAGTATAAGCATGGATTGCACTAAAAAATTGTGTCAATTCAGAAAAATTTTCCTTATAACTATGGCGAAATTCATCCCGCAGTCTTATTAATTGCTTCTTGTACTCAAAACTACTTTCTACATACAAACTAGTTAATGGCTCCTCTAAAGGCTCTGTCATCGCCTTACCATTAATAACAAAACTCCTCAAGTTAACCGCTGAAATATAGAGCTTTAAGTAAGTATTTAATACGGGAAAAACAGCTTGCTCATTTAATAGTTTTTGAAGATTGACATAGTTGTTACAGAAAACAACAGGATTATTTTCTTTTTCTAAACCTATTAGATTATTAATTTCAGCAAGCATACTTTGCTCAATATTTTCTTCTTTATAATAAATTAATTGATTTTTTCTTGCGTAGATTAAAGAAGCTTTACCTGCGCTCATCAACAATATCCAAGCATGCTGGTTTTCACTGTATTTAGCAATGATTTTTTCGATATTTTCTGCACTAAAAATCTCTTGCCTGACTACATTAATAACACCAATAGAATTAAGCCAATCATTTGCAAGGAAATTTCGCAGCCTTTTTACGGCATCATCATTAATAGCCAACTCATTCTCCAGCTGCAATAGCTGGTAAAAAATACAACAGAAACAATTACTAGCCTCCAAGAGCGCTTCAGTATTTTGTTTAGGCGCCTCTAGCTCTGTTAAAATTTTCTTTTCTATAGAAAACAATAAATCATCGAGCTGCTGGGCATGTCGCCGCATGAACAGTGTATATTCAAAAGGCGTCCAAGCTGTTTTTTTAGCTCGCTGTAAAAGTGCTGAAAACTGCTCCAACAGCAGTGTATGATGAGCCAATGAGGGGCTAGAGATTTTCGCCCAATACTGATAATAAATATTGAGCCGACTCATGGACTCCACAAGTAATCGCTGCTTGATTGGCTCTGCAGCTTGACTGTTCGTGTCGGCGGCCTCCTCACGCCTTGTTGTGGCTCTTGTTAAAAAACACCAAGCCTCTGTATCAGCTCTCAGAGATAATTTAAATAACGCCCACGCCCAAAAAAGGGTTACTTGAGCACTTTCTGTCTCAGCAGTAATCTTATCATAAAGAATTTTATCTAAAGACTTTCCATCCAAGTCTTGAGTATTTTTATTTTTAGAAATTCTTGCTTCATAGCAATGGGTCAAAGCCTCAAAGATACAATATTGAAATTCAACATGCTGAGCTTTACTGGCCAACAAATAGTTAAGCAATCCTTCCCATAATGCCTTCAAATCGTCAGCATTCTCTTGCCCAAAATCATACTTACTATTTTTTGCTATTTTTTCTACATTAAAATGCTTCACAATTAAAAACTCACCACTAATTTAAGCCCAACTCAGCTGTATCATTATATCCCAAAGAGGATTCAATCTCCTCCTGACTAATAAAGATATCAATATCATCTTTATATTCTTCCAGAGGAGTGCTGATAATTTTACTTTTAATTTCTGACTCAATGAAATCTTTAATGGTGCTATCAGCAGCATCCTTTATCTTTATTGTTTTATTTAACAGCTTATCCATTGACAATGTTACAGCAAGACCATTTTTTAGCGTTTGTGCGCTTTCAGAAAAAATAGTCGCTATATCTTCGTCACAAGACATCCACAAAGATAAAATCTTCTCAAAAATATTAGCGTAGGTTAATAGAATTCCTTTGTTATACTCCTCTTGCCAGGTCTGATGCTTTAAAATGTCATGCTCAGATAGTTTTAAAATGTCTTTGAATGGATGCATTAGCGACTTAACTATATCTAAGGTATTACTATTTTTACCAAGAGGATTATTATATGCTTCAGGATTCATAAAAATATCCGAAACCACCCCAAACATACCTAAATAGGAGCAGGCTTTTTTGACTAGCAACGTATTGAGATAGTCCTCTATTCGCTGTAAGAACACTGATTTTTCTTTACCAAGACATAGAACGGATACTAGCTTACTAATATCACAATCCTCAAAAAAATCCTCTGACTCTTCATTTATTTTAATCAGCATTCCAATCAATAAATTTTCTATTTGTTTTTTGGCGAGACCGCTATTTACTTTTTTAACTTTTACGTTAAACGCATCAACTACTTTAGTATAAACGTTCTTATTCAACCTAAAGCACTTACTTTCAGTGCTTGATTTATAACTGAAGTCAATGACTGTTTCTGGTGTTTTAAAGACAAACATTCTTCGCTGATAACGCGTAGTTTCTTTACAATTATAAGCATAACGTTTGTCAGCCTTAAACACACCTCTGACTCTCTCAACTTTATTTATTTCATTATTTTCTGAAAGAAAACAGTCTAAATTATCTCTTAGTTTTATTTCCGGCTTATTTTCATAACAAACAGCTGCGCGCTCTAAGTTCTCTAATTCCGCATTGACTTCTTTTTCCTTTTCTTTATATACATAGAATCTTTCGTGTCGCCACGATAAAATTAAAAACATTATAATCGGAAAGATAGCGGCAGAGGTTGAAATCAGCAGATTGAACATTGACGTATACGGTGGAGGATTATTTTCATCATAAATAACCTCTCCAGCCGCACGTCGATAGTTAAACTCAATGAAAGCAAGTGTTAAAATAAACAAAACGGGAGAGGTAAGTGCTTTAATAAGATTGCTAGCACCCCCAATAGAAAGAGTGGCGTGTTCTTCGACACCCTCACCCATTTCATCAAAGCCCTGACCTATCGGCGTTAAGAGTGTGCTTAACAAAGAAAAGGCAAATGTTAAATTCAAAGCTGAATTAGTCACATCTGAGAAAGAATCTTGTCCAATACTAGGCCCATAAACATATTTCGCCCCCCAAACAACCAAAGAAGGGATGCTTAAATTAAATACAACAGCACTAAAAAAATTCTTATAAAAATCTTTTGTATTTTCAACATGGAAGGATGACACACCAACTTTCCTATCCCCATCTAAAACATTTTTACCCACTTGAAACTGTTGCATAGAGTTCATCAAACCAGAGAAATTTTCTCTCGTTTCATCTACAGCATATAAATAATAAGATTTATCAGAAATGCCTGAAACATCAAAAATGGTTACTTGAGAACCTGCTGAATTTCCCTCCACATAGCTATTTCCATCAGAAAAAATAACTTTTATCGCCTGTTGAGTTAATTTACTCAGTATAAATATTTCGAATTTACCGGGATTTACAGCGCCAGTTAAAAGCTTCTCTATATAGTCATGGATATTCTTAGGTTTTTCATCTTCAGAAAAAACCTCAGAATTAAAGTGATTTGCAAGCAGGCTCTTATTATCCATACATAAATTTTCTATTTTTTTGATTAAGGTCTCTTCAATCAACTTACTAAGGCAAGAAAATTCATCGCCACCCCACAAAGCCATATCATATTTCAAATGAATTTTATATGCTAATAAAATAGAACGGCAGCCTTCAGCCTTTTTCTTATTTTCATCACCAAACAAACTAACAAACTGATGCTGAAAATCTTCCTTTTTATTAAGCTGGGGAAATAGCATTGACATGGTAACAGCATAAAACAAACTCAAATTATTTTTTGGCGCTGGGTATGCTGCGTTTATGAGTCCATTGATATCTAAAGAGCTATCTATTTTAAGCTGTGGAGACCTATAACCTTTAGATAAATTATATTTTTGCTTAACTAAATATCCTGCTGATATAGAAGAGCTTATCAATAATGGAATGATAGTTACTAGAGAAATAAGTATATTATTGCTTCGGTTTAAGTCAAAAAAGTCATCGCTTGCTATTAAATATTCGACTAACCGCTGTAAAAAACTAAGAATAAGTATAGAAAAAGCATACGTAGGATAAAAGGTTAAGGTTGAACTTGCTATAAATAAAGCCGCCGCCGTTTTAAAGTGCTTCAACCAAAATTTACTATTAGAAGACTCATATAGCCCAACCTCATTTATTAATAGTTCCATTAATTGATGTACAGATTCATTTTCTGGCAGCATGCCATAGGCATGTGGTAATAAAGGTAAGGCGTCTGTTGGCAAGGGACTATTGCCAAGTTTCATTCTTGCGTATGGATTAGAAGATTCGCTATAAGGCTTATAAGCCTGTATCATATAAGCATGCCTATACTCTTCTGGTGTCTGTGATATGAAGCTTGCCTTGGTCGCTTTCCAACGTCGGCCAGCACTTAAAAATAAAATTCTTTTTTGTTCATTATTCAAGCTCAAATTGCTTAGCAAATAATCAAAATTCTTTGGTGCCAGCTCGCCCCTCTTGGTAAAATAGGGGCAAATAATATTCTTTATTTTTGGATGCAATCTTGCTATAAATGTTTTAATTTCACTATTGGTTAATTCTTCTTTATCTAAATCATTTAGGCTCTCATCAAATAGAGACTCAACAATAGTATCATTCCTAACAACCGGTATAGTCGATAGTATAAAATAAGCTTGAGCAATCTTTTGATTCTCAATTGCTTGAATAAATCCTGTTGGTTTATTGTAGCTATCTTCTATGATATTAAGCACTGTAGACATGATAGCTTTATCATGTTCGGCTTGGTAAATTTGGTTATTGTCTACTCGTTTAATTCGAGCTTTTTCTATAAGAGAGATTATACTGTTTGGTAAGTCTTTCAAATCAGAAAGTGGCACTTCTTTTTTTAATTGCTCAGCTAACAAGCTTAACCTTTCAGACTTCATCCAGTGTTTATCAAGCAGCTGTAATTTATGTGTTAAGGAAGCTAGCTGCTTGATTTTATTAAAATCGTCCTCTGGAATATTTTCTTCTGCCAAACATCGGATGGTCTTATGAGCAATATCTTCGGCAATAGCCTGCATTAAGAGCGGAGAAAATACTTGATTGGTTATTTTATTATTTTTTGAATCTAAAATATGATAGACTGCTGCTATTAAATCTGGGTATTTTTCCATTAGCCCAAACCCAGATTTTTCTATAATACTAGCCGCATTAAAACATTTATCTATATCTTGGCGGCGAATGGATGAAGCTAAAACGATTAAACAATTATAAAGCTCATGCATATCCACTAAGAATGTAATCCATTTACCCTTCTCTTGTGCTAAGTTAGCTTTTATACTGGCAAGGCTTGCTCCTATAGAGGCAAAACCTTCTTTATTTGATTCTGCATTTTTTGGCATAACTGCAACCTATTTCTTAGAAATGAATAAATAAGTTCTGCGCCCAACATGGAGCTCGGCATACCCCATTTCCCTTTAGAGCATTTCATTAACTGCTTCTTTTATTACGGAGCTCTACCCCCTTCCATGCATAGTAATCAGGCCGCAAATTTCTCACTTGTTAACATGCTAAACAGATTTCATAAAAATACTATCGGGAAGATTACTGAGCTAAAATTAGACAAATACAATAATAAATAATAGCCTTCTCAAAAAACAGCAAAATAGAAGTTTATTTTTTGTTGAGCAAACGTAAAATATTCGATATATTATCATCAAAACAACTTATAAATAAACTATTATCATGTCAAAAGTAAAAAAAGAAAACGTTGAAAATTTTTATGACAGCAAGCATGCTGCTAAAGCCGCTGAAATTGAGAGGCTCGGTTATGACTTCTTAGAATGCATGATGACATGGAAGTGGGTTAACGATGCTATCCTAATAGCATTTATAAAGCGTATGGATGAAATTATTCAGATGCTTCCTCGTATTTCACAAAAAAATGTAGCACACTATGAGCAAGCTCAACTTAAAGAACTTAATAAGCTTGTTGATTTAATCGATCCTCACTTATATCATGTGGTTGATAAATTTGGTTATGATCTTAAAGAACTTCCCAATAAAGCCTCTTTGGCATTCTTAGAAGAAAACCCTATGGTAGTCCGTAAAGCACCTTATGGTGCCTTAGATCAAGTCTATCAAACTCTATTGAAAAATCTAGAGTTTTCTATCCCATCCCGCAATAACTCTACACTCATAACAACACTTAAGGCTAAAATAGCTCAAAAACAAAAACATCTATCAGAACACTTTTACAGTAAGAAAAAAGATGACAAGCTTTTAGAGGTTCGTTTAGAAGTCTTATATTGGGAAAATCAAATAAGAACAGCTGAGACTAAAGCGTTAGCGTTTTCTCATATTGATAATTTGAAAAAAAGCTTAATCTATTATCAGAAATTTTCACTGCATTTTGACTTAAAGAAAGAGCTGCCACGCTTATATGCGGCCCTCTATGAATCCCCCTACGCTCATACTGAAACGGTAAAGCCTGAAAAAGAGCTTTTAAAGCAACTAAAACCCGTATTTTCTACTGAAGATATTCCCGGAGAGTTATTTTTACATTTACTCTTCATGGCACTTAATTTACTCTCTGCAGACATACTATTGCCGCTATTAATTTTCTCTATTATTTTTTCTAGGGTGGGTGCACACCTTGAAACAACAAACACCACCTCACTGGAAGAAGATGACGATGATTGCGAGAGCCGGTTATATCATCAATTGTTACCCATCTCTGAAAGAGATCCAAACTACGTTGAAGAGGGTAATTTTGTCATTGCTGACTGGATGGAGGACAATTGCCCTAGCCAATGCGACAGAGATGAATATTCTTTAAAAACTCGCTGTAATATTGATTGGTTTTTTTATCCAACCCGAGATACCGGTGCGCAATATACTTATTCTTTAGACTTATCCCGATTAAATTTCAATCAAGGCATTAAGTCATGGGATGTCTCTAAACATTTTTACTTTGACATGGCTGATCTTAAACTTAAGGATACCATGTTTCAAGGCCCAACCTTTATCAATTTTTACAGTGTCAACTCAACGGGCACTTTACTTAAAAATATTAATAGCGGATCTATTGTTGTTGGAGCATTTATAGGCGATATTCATTTAGATGCCGTAAATATTCCTGGGGTTGCTTTAGCCGTACCTATTGGCAACATCACCATAACAAATTCTAAATTCCATCTATTGGAAGTAATAAGATTCGCACCATCAGAGCTTCTACTAGGAAATCTTTTAGTGAATATTGTTAATACTACTATGCCAGAAAACTCCTACTTTAGCATCACTACCGGTAACGCTAATCTTACTATGCAGGATAGCCACTTTAAAGGCGACAATTATTTAGAATCTTACGATCCCGGCAATTATACTTTTTCTTTATCACTTAAAAACAGTACTCTCCCAGGACTCTTATATTCTAGTGTTAATCAACGTATTCATAAAGACTTATATCAACTGGATATAGATGCACAGTCTTCTATAGAAGGTTTTCATGCGTCCTCATACATCCAAAATATAACGTTAAGTACGCGCCAAAAAATATTGACACTCACGGGTCATGTTGCAGGCAATATGGCAAATACTTATCTGGATTCCATTACCTTAAACAATTTCAACATCTCAGGTAATGCCACTGGAACTCAGTGCTATGAGGTAAATTTTGCTGGTGTTAACCCAACAGGCGCCATACTGGATGACGTTATTATTATAGAAGAATGTTCTGGTTACTCTCCCTATGACTATACAACAGCAGAACTAGTACCAACAGCACCCCATCATCAAAAATGTGTAGAGACACTTCAACCTGCCGGTGAACCATTTCCTGATAATGACGCCATTTCTACCGCTTTTTGTTCCAAAGCAAAAAGCTGTGAGTTCATATACCCTGAACCAAACCCTGAATGTGAAATCAAACCGGTTAAAATTGAGCTAGACTGGGATAGCAAACAAAAAATTTTAGTCTCAGGGTTAGCTTTCGTGCTTGTGTTGTCTCCAGCATTACATGCTGCATTTCGGGCCAAAAAGCATATTCAAACAACTAGCGATAACGCCCAATCTAGCTATGGATTTTTCCTAAAAAAAGCGTTTACTTGCTTTCGACGCCAGCCTGCCCAACAAGAGGATAGTGAAAAAACTATGCTGCTAAATACATAAGCTAACCTGGGCTCGACATAAGAAGGTGGTAAAACCCAGAGAAATCCAGGAGGACAAGGCAAAAGCTCAAAAAAAAAACGCTGTACTAGCACCGCTTCAACGGCGGAATTTAGGTTTAACACAGTCCCCCTGGATTTATCGCAGGTTTTAGCCCTTCTTATGTCGAACTCAGGTTAAGCTATGCTCCATCTAAAAATAAAAGCTCGCCATCTTTGGCGTCCACCTTAATAACAGCACCAGGAACATAGTCACCGGCAAGCATTTTTTGCGCTAATGGATTTTCTAAGCATTGTGCTATGACTCGGCGCAAAGGCCTGGCGCCATAAACCGGGTCATAACCGCGTTCCCCAAGGCAACTCAATGCCGCCTCGCTGATCTCTAATTGCAGTTCTTTTGCTGCTAGACGGCTGGCTAAATTATCGAGCTGTATTTTTGCAATATGATGAATTTGAGATTTATCCAGCGCATGAAAAACAACCGATTCATCAATACGGTTAATGAATTCAGGCCTGAAATTTTTACCTGCCACGTCCATCACGGCAGCTTTAATGGCTTCGTAAGGTTCACTGGATAATTCTTGTATCATTTGCGAGCCTAAATTAGACGTCATCACAATGACTGTGTTACGAAAATCTACCGTGCGACCCTGCCCATCGGTTAAGCGACCGTCATCTAACACCTGTAATAAAACATTAAACACATCGGAGTGCGCTTTTTCCACTTCATCAAATAAAATCACCGAATAAGGTCGACGGCGTACTGCTTCGGTTAGATAACCGCCTTCCTCATAGCCCACATAACCCGGCGGTGCTCCCATGAGACGCGCCACCGCATGTTTTTCCATAAACTCCGACATATCAATGCGCACCATGGCTTCTTCGGTATCAAAGAGAAATTCTGCTAATGCCTTACAAAGCTCTGTTTTACCCACACCGGTAGGTCCTAAAAATAAAAATGACCCTACAGGGCGTCCAACGGCAGCAATACCTGCCCGTGAACGACGTATAGCATTGGATACTGCATCCACGGCTTCTGTTTGTCCAACCACCCGCTCATGGAGAAAGGCTTCCATTTGTAATAATTTTTCTTTTTCACCTTCTAACATTTTAGCGACAGGAATGTGCGTCCATTTTGACACAATCTCTGCAATTTCTTCTTCGGTCACTTTGTTGCGAAGTAATTGATTTTCTCGCGAAGGCTCATCGGTTACTTGCGCTAATTGTTTTTCTAATTCTGGAATTCGACCATATTGCAGTTCAGACATGCGGGCCAAATCGCCGGCTCTGCGTGCGGTTTCTAGCGCCTGCTTAGCCTGCTCTAATTGAGTTTGTACATGTTGTGAGCCTTGCATGGCTGCTTTTTCTGCTTTCCAAAGCTCTTCTAAATCCGCATAACGTTTAGAAAGCTTCGTAATTTCTTCCTCAATATGTTGCAGGCGTTTTTGAGATGCCGGGTCTGTTTCTTTTTTTAAGGCTTCCCGTTCAATTTTCAATTGAATCAAACGACGTTCCTGCTTATCCATTTCTTCTGGTTTAGAATCAATTTCAATGCGAATTTGACTGCTGGCTTCATCAATTAAGTCGATAGCTTTATCGGGCAAATTACGGTCTGTAATATAGCGGTGCGATAAGGTCGCTGCAGCGACAATCGCTGTGTCACTGATTTGGATACCATGGTGCACCTCATAGCGTTCTTTAATCCCACGCAAAATAGCGATGGTGTCTTCCACGCTGGGCTCGTTAACCAACACTTTTTGAAAACGTCGCTCTAGGGCTGCATCTTTTTCGATATACTGGCGGTATTCGTCTAACGTTGTAGCGCCCACACAATGAAGCTCGCCGCGGGCTAAAGCTGGTTTGAGCATATTACCCGCATCCATAGCTCCTTCTGCAGCGCCTGCGCCTACCATAGTGTGCAATTCATCAATGAATAAGATAATTTGACCTTCTTGTTTAGATAAGTCATTAAGCACGCCTTTTAAACGCTCTTCAAACTCCCCTCGAAATTTAGCGCCCGCAATCAGAGCGCCCATATCTAAAGCTAATAACCGTTTGTTTTTTAATCCCTCAGGCACTTCACCATTAATAATGCGTTGCGCTAATCCTTCGACAATGGCGGTTTTACCAACACCAGGCTCACCAATCAATACCGGATTATTTTTAGTCCGCCGTTGTAAGACTTGTACCGTACGGCGAATTTCATCATCACGCCCAATGACCGGGTCTAACTTTCCTTGTTCTGCTTTTTCGGTCAAATCTACCGTATACTTCTCTAAGGCTTGCCGATGTTCTTCGGCATGGGGATCATCAATACTTTGCCCACCGCGCATGGCTTCAATGGCCTTTTCTATGGCCTCTCTGTTAGCCCCCACTTTGTTTAAAATTTTAGCAATTTCTCCTTTACTGTCCATGCAAGCCAGTAAAAATAGTTCGCTAGAAATATAGTGATCGTTGCGTTGCTGCGATAGCTTATCCGTGAGATTAAAAATACGCTGTAACTCGCTGGAGACCTGTATGTTCCCATCGTTATTTTCAATGGTCGGCAAGTACTCAATGGCTTCATCCAGTTGGGAACGCAGCTGGGTAACGTTAACGTTGGCCTGTGTCAATACGTGCCGAATGGTGCCACCTTGTTGGTCTAACAATGCTTTGACCACATGTAGCGGTTCTATGGCAGCATTATCCTGGCCTACAGCCAAAGATTGGGCATCACTCAACGCCATCTGGAATTTACTGGTTAATTTATCAATATTCATTTAAGCGCTCCTTTTCAAAGCGTTAGCAATTCTTTATAATTGTTACATGTGGTCACTATGAGAAAATATCAATGCTTGATGATGAAAAATGGCAAAAACAAACCCTGGAAAAGCTAGTCTTTGCCTCGCTTAAAGAGCAACGCAGCCGGCGCCGCTGGGGAATTTTCTTTAAACTTTTCATTGCCGCTTATTTGGTTTTTCTGTTATTCCTCTACTTGTCTCCTGAATCTCCTACTAAAGTGATGGCAGAGCAAAAAGCTCATGCCGCACTCATTGATGTCAAAGGCCCCATTTTTGCGGGTAGTAAAAGCAGCGCCGATGACATTATTGAAAGCCTAAAGGCTGCCTTTGACAGTCCCGGTACTAAGGGCGTCATTTTGCGCATCAATAGCCCCGGTGGCAGCCCTGTGCAGGCCGATGAAATCTATAATGAAATAAAAAGACAGCGTAAAAAACACCCCAACATAAAAATTTATGCCGTTTGTACTGATATTTGTGCTTCAGGTGCTTATTATGTTGCTGCCGCGGCTGATGATATCTATGCCAATCCTGCCAGCCTGGTAGGCTCTATCGGTGTTATTCTCAATGGTTTTGGTTTTGTGGATAGCATGAAAAAATTAGGTGTAGAACGACGCGTTATTATTGCCGGGCATAACAAAGATTTTCTTGACCCTTTTACACCGCTAAAACCTGCGCAACGCCAAGAAGCCCAACGGATGGTGGATGACGTACATCAGCAATTTATCAATAAAGTAAAAGCAGGTCGCGGATCGCGCTTAAAAATTAATGCCGATACTTTTTCAGGCTTAGTTTGGACGGGTAATGCCGCTTTAGCGCAGGGTTTAATCGATGGCTTTGCGAGTCCTCGTGAAGTAGCGCGCGACAAAATAAAAGTCAAACACATGGTCGATTATACCGTGGAACCCAGTTTTTTTGAACGCGTTTCTGATAAATTGGCTACCAGCTTATCGTTGTCTTTTCGCAGCCTCTTGAGCACGCATTTGACGGCTTGAATGTGTTAGGTGTAACAATGCCATTACCAAGGCAAACTGTCGGTCTAATTACCAAGCGACTCTGTCGCATTACCATTTACTGAGGAAAATTGACGTACACAATTCATACATGCTTCTCTGAGCTATCGGTACCTCCCGCATTTTAGAAAATACAGAAACTAAGGAAGTTAGGAAACAAAGCCATTGTCGATGCGTAGTTAGGAGTTAGCGGCTGACACGTGGTGCTTGGCAGGATGTCTAGAGACATCTAGTGGATTTAATTGACCTATTGGCAACGAACAATTAGGGCGTGTCATCAATTGCTTTTTCGCCGCGAAAATTGTGGAAATTGGGAGCAATTGCGTACATTTTTGAGGAGAATAGTAGGGCTCTTTGACGAAAAAATAAGCGCAATTGAACCGACTTTACGCCATTTGCAGCAGAAAAGGGTAACTGATGACACGCCCTAACTAATAAAATAAAAGGAGTAATAGCGGTATGATAGTCAGTATTGAAGATTTTATTTATGCAGCAGCGCGTGGACAGGTTGATAAATTAAAGCAGTATGTTGATAACGGCGTTGATATTAACAAAGCTGGAGGTCATGCAAAAGCACCAGCATTATATTATGCCATCCGTTATAAGCAAGCTAATGCTGTCAAGTACTTACTAGCGCAGCCGCAGATATCTCTTACTTATCGGAAGAATATCGCATACAATTATCTAGAAATAGCCATGATTGAGGGGAATAAACATATTGTTAATTGCCTTCTGGATGCTGGATTGGAGCTTAAGCATGTCTGTTTTTTGATGGCATACCGAGGAGAATATAACAGCTTACAAAAGCAATGGTTATCCTATGTAGATAGTTCGGGTAACGGTTTATTGCACTATGCAGTTGCTAATGGCCAATTAAATACTGTGCGTTGGTTAGTAAAGCATGGAGCCAATATTCATAGAAAAAATATAGTTGGGTATACGCCATTATTACTATCAGCAAAGTATGGTCACTTAAAAATCATGCAATGGCTAGCTGGCGTTGGTTCTTCTATAGACGAAAAGAACACTAAGGAAGAGACACCATTATTGTTATCTGCTCGTGGAGGCTACCTGAAGTCAATACAATGGTTAGTAGTCAATGGGGCTTCTATAGCAGAAAAAGATAAATACAGTTTTACTCCGCTACTCAATACGATTTTTTATGGCCAATTCAAGGCAGCGCAATGGTTATTAGCAAACGGTGCCTCACTTGAAGAAAAAACTGTAGGCGACTATACCCCATTACTAATTGCGGCAGACTGTGGTAATTTAGAGATTCTGCAATGGTTGGTCGAAAGAGGTGCAGCATTAGATGAAAAGAGTCAGTCTGGTGAGACTCCCCTACTATGTGCAGCACAGTTTGGTAATATAGAGATTGTGCAATGGTTACTTGAAAGGGGTGCATCATTAAATGAAAAAGACAACGATGGTAATACAGCATTATTGCTTGCAGCTTCTAGGGGCCGGCTAGAGATTGTACAACTGCTACTGGAAAGAGGCGCTTCTTTGCATGATAAAGACAAGAATAGTAAAAGTATATTTTTAATCGCTTTACAGCATGATCACCTATATATGCTGCATTGGCTATTGGAATATGCTGTTCGCTTAGATGAGGTAAATTTTTACAATGATATTGCGTTATTGTCGTCGGTACACGATGGTGGTTTAGATACACTAAAGTTTTTGTTAGAAAAGAGTGTCAATTTAGATACAAAAAATAGCCATGGCTATACACCATTGATGATGGCAGCAATCAGTGGTCAGCTGAAAACGTTACGGTGGCTTTTAGATAATGGTGCGAGTGCTTCAGAGGAAAATAGTCAAGGCATGACACCATTACTGTTAGCGGCTGAAAATGGTCAGTTGGAGATAGTGAAATGGCTTATGGAGCAGGTCCTTTCTACAGTTGAAAAAGATAGCCAGGTTAATAAGGCACGTTTTTGTGCAGCCAGCAATGACCATTTAGAAATTACGCAATATCTACTTAAACATGATGCTTATATGAACCACATAGATAATAGAAATATCCGTGCTTTGTTCATGTCAGAAAATAACACCCAATGGCAGAAGAAAAAAGCACTATTGTATTATTACGGTGGTAGAAAGTTTCTTGCTATGCGTTTAGTATCAAAATGTTCTTGGCTTGATATACTTAAATTTATGTTGCCAGGTTTGTCCAAACAATTAATTCTGGATGCTTTTATAGTAGCGGCCAGAAATGGAAATATCAAAGTGGGGCAATTTTTGTTAAATAACTGTGCACAATTGACAGAAGTAGATGATAATTTATCAAATGACCTAATGCGTTTATCTGGACATGTTAGATGTGAAAAGGGGTATGCGGCAAGTTTCCTGAGAGCATCTCTACCCGTTAATTTGCTTACAGAAAAGTTTTTGTTGCTCTATCAAAAAGCAGAAGCTAACTACGGAAAGCAACCCTATCCTGCATGGAAATGGCAGCGTCGTGGTGATAATTATCGTTTGGGAACTAATGGTTATACAGTAGACTTAATCAAATCACAGGCTTGCTATGAATTTGCTCGCCAGAAGTTTATTACAGAGTGGCAAAGAATACAACATTTCAAAGCATTTCAGAGTTCATCTTATAGTACCAAAACACATGCCCATGATGTATTAGCAGCTGTGGATGAGAATACAGAGAATGAAATCCTGGAACATGCAGCCACCATTTATATCACGTCTAAAAATTCTAATCTTAATCCGGAAGATTTTCAAGGCCCACAAACCGTGTTAGCCCAACGATGGTATGACCTAGGCATTCAACATTCCTCAACGATATTGCTGAATGAACTATATCAAAAGCAACCCGGTGTGGTTGCGCTCAATAAACAGCATCTATATGCCTGGGCTTGTTTTAATCAAGCTATAGCCTGTTCACCTGGACATGCAGATAGCCATTATAGGCTAGGATTACTCTATCACTTCGGTAGTGGCGTTAGACAAGATTACCTGAAAGCAAGGGAGCATTATAAACAAGCTGCCCATTACTATAGTGAAGCACCAAAAACACAACATAAAACTAAAATGCTTCAGTTGTGTAGATTAGCCATGTACCGGCTGGGTGTGAAGGAATTGACGGTTGCAGGTAATACGGTAGACAGCAAAATCCTAGAAGACATTGGTACTAACCTGCTTATGGTTGAGCACCCTGGCCTTAATCCGACATACTTTCAAGGTTCACAGTCAATATTTGCCCAACGATGCTATGACCAAGGCACTCAATATTTTTCAACGGTCTTACTCAGTGAGCTGTATGAGCAACAGCGCGGTACCACTAAATTGAATGAGACTCATTTACGTGCTTGGGCTTGTTTTAATCAAGCTATAGCTTATTTACCTAATCACGCAGATAGTCATTATAAGCTAGGATTACTCTATCACGTGGGTAGTGGTATTAGACAAGATTATCTGAAAGCGAGGGAACACTATAAACAAGCTGTTCATTACTATAGTAAAAATCCAAAAACCCTCTATAAAACTAGAATGCATAAACTTTGTAGGATAGCTATGCGTCGTCTTGATAGGGATGAAGTTTTACGAATTGTTACAACGCATGGTGATATTAATCATATATATAATACAAGTAGTGGTGCAGCGACACTACTCACGCTCAGCTTAGAGTCAGGCTATTTTAAGAATGCTGCTCGTCTCATTCTGATGGGCGCCAATCATCGTAGTGGGCCAAATAATATCATTCATCCCATCAATGAAGCAGCAATGAAAAACTTGCTTTATACCAAGGAGATGAAATTGCAGCAGCAAATGGCTACGCTAAGTACAATACTCGATACATTGGTAGGTAAGCCTCACGATATACTGTGCAGATTTGTGAGAACCGTAGGCACGGGCCATGATATCTTTAGTTCACGAGAGACATTTAAGATATTAGAAAATTTATTTGTTGATGAGCCGCAGAATTATCTTTTACCGTTATTAGAGTTAGCGAAACTGACGACGTTGGGTATTCATGATACCTCGGGCCACACCAAAAGCCAGCAGCCTAATAATTACGATAGCGATGATGACTATGATTCTATTCATACCAAACACCAGTTTCATCTAACCCTTGATGCAACATCAGCCGATGTAAACGCAAAAATGGGCACTTTTTTACCGCCAGCAAAGCCTTCAACTCGCGGCGTATTTGTACATTCTGCTGGTAATCCAACCCAAGCTAGAGAGCATCATTTTAATAACATCTATGTCGCTCAAAAAGGGCGTTCAGTCGAATTAAATCGTGGTACCTTAATCCATGAATTAACCCATTTTATTGCTTATGAGGTATTTAAGAATGGTTGCATACCTTATGCTCAAAATGATGTGGAGACTCAGGCTCGATATAAAGCAATAGTCGATGACTTAAAGCATCGTACTAAGAGAGTAGTCGATTCAACGGGAAATAGAAAGCCAAGTTTGTTATCTCAACAATGCAGGGTGAGTGACGCCGGTGGTAACTACAGTAGAGGATGTTTCAATATACTATCAGCTGTTTTTAGAAACTATGATGAAGATAAATACGAGGCTGAAGTGATTGTGAGGGTTCCACAAATATTAGCTACGTATGGGGAGGCCGGCCTGGAGTGGTTATTAGAACACGCTAATGCGCTTTTCGGATATTATCTTCAGTGCTTTTTACCCTCAGTAAATGAGCATATCGAAAAGCTTAAGTATCGAGCAACTCAGGGCTGGCCTATTGAAAAGATGATAGACACGTCAGGAGTAAGTGCCTCAGCCAGTATTGAAATCGATAATGGAGATGAAGAAAGCCTACTAGGGCCACAATCCCTTTATGAACCGCCCGTACCAATAAATAGAACGTTATGGCACGTTAAGTTTAGTACACTGACTCAGGAAGAGTTAGAAGCACTGCATAAGACACCCGATGATAGAAAGAGCTGGGATGAGAAGATTGCGCTATTTAAGCAAGTTCAGGCAGGAAAAAATGTATCAACAGAGGCTATGAAAAGCTTAATTATTTATTTTGAGGTATGTCGCAACGACTTTAGTACAAAAATAACGGGTGATAGTGCATTTAAAAAGGTATTGGCGCTTGTTGAACAGGCGCTATCCTTTTTGAACAGTATCAGCGAGAATGCTAGTGATATAGCTATAATGTATAAAAGCCAAAACTTAATCTGACAATCAGTCGTTATCAGACAGGTTGCTTGTCAGTTAACTGTTGATATTTTTCATACTCAAAAAGCGTCGCGCTCTGTGAGTCTTGATTTTTATGCGCATCATCGGATAGCGCGATGCTGCCTGCGCCTGTTGTATCACCGTTTGGTGATACAACATTCTCGGCCAGCTCAAATAAAGTATCAAGCTGTTTCTCACGTGCTAACGGTTTAGCCTCTAAAAAAGTTTGCCAAGGTGTTTTACCATAGCAGTATTTGCCAGAATGCGGGGGAAACTCATTATATTGCTGTAACCAGTTACCCACATCTTGCTGCAACTCATCCACGCCTTGATAAACCTTTTTCCGAAAAGCAACATCATAAAGCTCTTGCTTCATGGTACTCAGTCGTTAGTAATATGGCGCTTCGTAGCGCACCCAGATTAAATATTGACCTTTACAAATAATGAATCATTGTACTTTTGAGCTACTATCAGGCCAGTATTAACTCTATCTAAGACATTATCCTAAAATCCTCAGTTGAAATCTACTGCGGCCGCCTAACTCAAGTGGTTATAGTTGCCATTAATCACACCACACACATGACTCATGCCTCATGAATGAACACATGTTTGCCATCAATGTTTCCACACGTTACTGAAAAGTAGGCAGCCTGGTTAATTCAGTTTTTGGCATCTCTTGTCGAATAACATTAGATATCTCACTTGTCTCAATTAAATTGAGTGCATCCTGAGTAAAACGTAACGCGCGGCTAAACACATTATTATTTTGACTTTTGTCGACAAACTCATCTCGACAAAATTTAAAATAAACCTTTAAACTATTTATTTGCTCTGCCGATAAAGACAGCCTCTTTTCAACTTGCATTAATAACTTTACTTGTTGTTTCCATGTAATTTTGTCTTCCTCCGTTTTATGTAGGCCTTTTATATTATCATCTCTTAGCCAAGTTTTAACATTAATACGCTGTATAACTTCATTATCTATTTTTATCACCGTTCCATGTGTTGAGCTTTCTTCCGTCTTCTGACTGTTATCAACGCTGCTGTTTAGTATTTTTTTATCCAACAAATCAACTGTTAATTTTTCTGCTGGCTTTTTACCTTCTTTGGCTCGTTCTTTTGGCAAAAACACACTTGCATCTTTTATACCTTTTTTATCAATGCTAGCTTCTAATGGCACTGAGGTAAGTGATTTTGTTTTTAATTCTTCTACTATACGCAGATTGATAACATCGTTCTCAGGTAATGATTGCTGTCCATATAGGCTATCTAAGCTATAAATTTCTAAAAAGTAGCGCTCTACCCCAAAGTCAATGACATAGTCTTGCGTCAACAATAACTGTTTCAGCGCATAAACCTCCACGTCCGCTATCGCCTCGCATGCCAACCGTTTTATCGCTGCAATAAACACAGATCCATTCGTGGCAACAAAATGCTCGTAATTCCAAAAAGCCTCTATATCCTTACCAGACCATAACTTTTCTTTAAGCAACGCACTAAAATTTGGCTCTAGCATAACACGTAGTGGTAATAACCAGTGTAAAAATAATTGTAACAAATGTTTAAAAGTGTCTATTTTATCGAGCAAATCATGTGTTTTATGACTACTTGATAATTTAACCCCCCGACTTATCGCCCGTAAGGCGTGGGACAAATTATCGTTATATTGCTTAATAAGCGCCTTAATAATAGCTATTTTATTTATCGAGATAAATTTAAAAAACTGTTGTAACTTCTCTCCTTGCTTATATAAAATAGCTAAATCCTCATTAATATCCCATAGCACGGTGCCTCTTGCTGATAGCAATAAATTGCGATACAAACTAACACAACAACACCATAGTTCAGGATTAGGTAATTTATTAAGTAATTTCAATGACTCCCAATCTTTAAACTCGCTAGATTTTATAGTTATAAGAAATTGAGGTAATAAATTAATATGTGACTGGATATCACTGGTACTTAAGGTGGACCATAAATGCTGTGCATCCACAAAACTTGTCGGATCATTCGATAAAATTAAGGCATCAATATGATTTTCTACCCAGCTCATAATATCTAGTCGATATTTTTTAATCCTATACCCATAAGCTTCGTCAGAGATATCACGCATATGACGTAGCTGCAGAATACGTTGATTTAATAATTCGTAATCATATTTTTTGATATCCAGCACTAAATTATTTAGCCGCTCATCAAATGCACCCAATCGTTCCAAGAGTGTATCTGTTTGCAAGTTACTGTCTGACAAACTGCCAACGATATGTGCTAATTGCACTGAAATCTCCTGATGTAGCTTCAATAGCATATCATCAATTTGGCCAAATGCTTTTTGTGTATTTTTAGTAATGGTATCAACTTGATTATTTAAATGCTCAAAATGCTCTTGTAATCGTTGACCAAAATTAATCAGATGTTTGTCTGTTGATTCAAACCCTTCCAACATGCCTTTTTGCACCTCGACTAGCATATTGCCAAGTTGCTCAAAGCGAGCCTGGATATGTTTACCCAAAACAGTAAACTGCTTCATCACAGATTCCGTCATCTCAGCTTCACTAGGCCCACCAAACCCACATAATTTTAATATCCCTCGTGTGATTTGTACGACAGCGGTGCCAATAGCCAGGGTTAACCCTACAGGCCCCATACTAGCGCACATGGATGAATAACAAATAATACTATTGGCAATAGTAACTGCACCTTTGGCAATATCCATTATGCCTTCATTAATTCTTGGCGGTACGCCAAAAGTATTCATCATAAAACCGGCAACATCGACTAATGCACCTGCTTTTTCTCCAAAATTAGAAGCATCAAACTTAAAGGCATCCATAATATCTTTCATGGCATCTTCTATCATGCCTTTCATACCATCAAATAAATTTTTGCTAAGGTCATTCACAAAGTCTGGCATTTTTTGTGCTATATCGATGCCCTTTTTCCAATTATCAATATCTAATGCAGCATTAAAAAGATTTTCTGATGATAAGCCTTTATCCATATCATTTAAGAAGCTTTGGAACCCGCGCAAATTTCTAGCTGTTCGAGTTGTACTCGGGATAAAATTAGAAAACTGTGAAACTTTAGCATTGGTTTTTCTTACTAAATCTTGCGCATTATTACCGTGACTTTTTAATAAATTATTCACCATACCGTTAAAGTTGAAATTTTTCACTTCGATACTAAAACTATCTTTTAGACGAGTATTTATTTGGGGGAAGTTAAAAGTTGTAGCATCAATATTAATCTTTGCTGGTTCTATCTTTATATCAGCAAAGTTTGTAGGCTTTGATAAATTTAATGATGGCATTGATAACCCCGGAAGTTTGCTAGGGGCGAACGCCGAAAAATTTGATACAAATGCATTATCAATAATTTGTGTATAAGATGGTATAGAGCGCTCAGGCATATCGTTTATTTTTAAAGAAAGCGCATCTACTTTATGTTGCTGTGAAGAAAAAGTGCTAGGCTGAAAAACTGTTGAAAAATCACCCTCCAGTACTGAAGAAACCAATTGCGCACTGTTATCAATGCGTTTTTCAATATTTAAGCCCGCCTCTTTAGCAAACTGACCCTCCAAATTTAGCAAATACTCAATGGCGTTATCACTCGTTAGCTTCAGGTTGTTTAATGCAGCTATCGATAGGACTATCTGCTGTGCTTGCCTGTGAACTTGTTTAAGCAAACTATTTTCTTTGATAAGCGTCTCAAATAAAGTCTTGCAAAAATTTTCTAAATCTGAAAGCACTGGTTTGCTAGGACTTCGACTTTCAAATATAAAGCTGAATGATAAAAGTGACTTTGTTGCTGTCGTTTCTTGATTACTTTTATTTTTTAAAACATGTTTTCTTATATCCCACCATTTTTGCGAATAAAATATAGCTTTCTGATAACTTGGATACCAATCAGCTTTTTCAAAATCCATTAATTTTAGTAAATAATCAGTACGAAGCAGATTACTGTTATAAGCGGTAATGGCTTGATAAATATCGACATCAGCTGGCAACTGCTGAAATCGTTGGTGTAAATCCCATACAGGCGTATGCATTAAATTTAATAAGTTGAAGGCGCATTGGAATACAACATTTTCTTCAATACCCTCTTCTGGCCATTCCTTCATAGCCTGCATAAGCTGTTGATAAGCCTCACAATCAGGAAGTCTATCAACACCCATCAGCAGCAGTATAACATTGACCCAGTAGTCCTTTGGTAAGCCTAAAAAATCTGACTCCTTGATTTGATGCCCGGAAAAAACAAAAGCGATGAGAACATAAGCTATGCTATTCAAGACTTTGTAAAAGTTGTGAAGCAAAGAGTCCTCAGCATTAAAGCATTTGAGCAAAAGCGTTGCTATCTCTTCAGAATTTAATTTACTCGACTGCGTCGTTTCAAGCATGTTTACAAATTTGATGTAAGCTGATTGAAAACCGCTCTCCTTTCTATTATATTTATCGATAATCTCAAGCAAACTTTCTTTTGTGTCAACCTTTTTACGATAGACACTTGACATAACTAAAGTAATAAAAAATGTATCATCTTCATCAGAACATAGCCCTAGCTCAGATGACAAAGTATCATGCAGAAGGCCAGAGTCAGTGCTCATCTTCTCAGATGCCTGTAATTTTTCAAAAAGTTTAACAGCTTTATGATGATAACTCATAACTTCAGGCCATACTTTTTCTGCATGCGTCAGTAATAAGTCACAAGCTGCTTGTTTAGGAATTTTGCCGTTTTTAGCCAAATGATGAAAAGGCATTACTATATCCCTATACGCTTTTTTATCGGATTCAGCTATTTTAAGTGCATCTAACATCCAGGACATAAAATTAGCACGTGACGCACAGTGTGACTCAATAGCCTTATTGTTAAGTTTTTTAAGCTCGCTGTATAGGGTAAAGCAAACCGTATTTTTTAGGCCAAAGGCTTCTAATAATAGGATGTTAATAGTTCGTCTAGAAGGCATATTCCCCGACTGGTTATTCATCAAGAGGAAAGCTGAAAATAACTGATAGGCCTCGGTATCTTCTTGCTCAGCACCTTGCAATAATAATTGCATGGCTTTGATTTCCGTTAGCGCCTTACCTTCCTGTTTGAATTGTTTAAGCACAGTTTTTGCATTTTTGCATAAGCTAAGCAATGCCTGGGATTGCTGAAAATTTTCTTTTAAAAAAAGGAATTGATTTTGTACCTGTGGCAGTTGTTCCACAATGGCCATATCAATATCCATGGCTGTCATGTACGCACTTTTTTGATGAGCTGCTCGCAATGATGTTTGTAGCGCTTGTCGCATTAGTTTTTTTGAATGAGTCGTTGGTAATACCATTGACCCATCACTGGCTTCTTCGTGCTGATAGTTATCGCCCAGTAAAGGAAACCAGCGCAACAAACTATCGGAAAGCCAATAGCTTGAAAGAATTGAATCCCCGGGCAGTAAATTAACATAATCAAATGCCGTAATACCTTTATGCCGAGATAATAATAAGTCTACCACTACTGGCATAATGTCTAGATTTTGCTCGCTACAAAGCTGTATGATATCCTTTGAACCTTTGGTTAATGCCTGTATATCAGCACCTTGATCTAACATATACCGCAAAAACAATCTAATAACTTGCTGTTTAGTTTCAGATGTATTAGCGACATCTCTTTTTTTACAATGTCCGTCAAAATACCATCCTTGCAAATCAAGCTGCACTGGACCAGCCGATTGCTTTGCCTGGTCATATTTCAGCAAAAATGCCAAATAATGAATAGGCATGTAACCTTTCTCATCATATCTATTTAAAAAAGTACTACGCAACTGATTAAAGGATACATTATCTTCATTGTGGAAATGGTAAATATTTGCTAACCCTTTTTCAAAAAGACCGCGCAGCAAATAAAAATCACCAGTGCTAATGGCAAAGTGTAAGATATATGTATATTTGTTTAAAAGATTATCATAAAAGCTAAAAGAACCAGTATTTCTAGAGTAATTTTTTGATTTATTAAAAAAATATGCGTCACTACTTAAGCAATTTTTAACGTTATTATTAAGATACATTGGCAAACCATAGCCGTTTAAAAGCATACAGTAACCACTAGCTAATAAAAGCTGACGTGTACCTATATCGCCCCTCCAGGTAAAACTAAAGGAATTATAACCTGGTGAATGTTCAAAAGCATGACCTGTTATTAACGGTATATCCTTTCTCATATTATTTAAATATTTCTGTCTATAGCGAGCCACAGCTACAGCTACAGTTACCCAAGCAAAATCTTTAGATGTTACTTCTCGAATATGAGTTAAAAGCCAGGAGCCGCCTCCATGCCCCATTAAGCTCTCATTTGCTATTAAGTTATTTAAAAAATCAATATCTTGCGTTTCAGTGGTGTGCGTAACTAATTCTTTTAATTTATTAATCACTATGCAGTTACTATCAAATTTATTGCTGTATTTACCCTTACACTCGCTTAAAATACTTGCACAAGCCTCTCTAAATCCTTGTTGTTCCAAATTCCCCATCTCATCAAACCCCCTGTATTCAGGAGGATTATTAAGTACGCGAAGTAATTGTCCTTGATAATAACGTTGACTAGATTTTGCATCAGAAAATTTTATTATCTGAGATAAAGCTTGTGCTGCACCAAGCTGATATAAGGCATCATCTTTTAACACAGCAAAAAACACACTCAAATCAGCTTGCTCATTTTTACTGGCTATAAGCATCTCTTTTTTAAGCAATAAAGGCATAAAATGTAATTTATCATGATTTAACAAATTCTCTGGTCGATGCTCGGCATGGGCAAGACAATAGGCAATACCTGCTGGTGCTTCTGGTTTTATATCGAGTTGATTAAAATTAAAGGCATGCTCCAGTCGTTGCAAATAAGCCAATCTATCTAAAGATACCATTCCCTCAGCCACCCAATCACACAGCGCCGCTCTCTCTTCTGGATGAGTAGCTAATGTCTTAATCACTTTCATCACGAGCATGCTTTGCTGTAACACACTGTGCAACAGCCTAGCATGATCGCTCTTCGCACTTTGCTGGTAACATACTTTAAAATTTGCTGCATTGGGTAGGCCAGCTAAAGACATCGCCAGCGTCTCACCTACTGAGAACTGTTTGGGAAAAGCTAACATGAGGTAACTAAACCAAACACCCAGCGCGGCATTAACATCTCGCTCCGCATCAGTTAAACTCACACTGTGTTCATCAGATGAATGAGACAAAAGCTGTGCATACAAATGCTCAAGGCTACGAAGGTAACTTGTTTGCAGATAATGAAAAAGCGCGAAACATTGTCCTAAGTTAGCAATAAATTGTAAATAAGCCACCCCACAATTTTTTATCTCGTCAATTTGATGTATGAGCTGTGCTTTTGAAAAGTTGGTCTCTGGCAATAACAGTACCCGTTGATACATCTCAATACCTTGGTACCATAATTCAATATTCACTAAAGGGGATTGTAAAGCAGGCAGTCCAACCTGTGCTTGCATAGCATAAGCGGCCAACATATTAATATTACAGGCTAAACCACGTGTTTCAATAGCTTCCCACAGTAAATAGGCTTTACGCGGTGCTTTTCGTGGCCCGGCAACCGTTGCTTGCGAGCAAAGCTCTGTCGTCAGTAAATAAGTAGTTTCAAGATATTTTAATGCTCGACGCTGATAGGTTGTATTAGATGACGAAAATAAAAAAGCAAGGTGGTTAATCCTATCGCTAAGTTTCGTATATCTGTCACCCATTAATTCAAAAAATTGTTGGTCTGTGCGACCTGCCAACTGTTTAGTCATTTTTAAGAGGGTTTCATTTTTATACTTTGTAACAGCTAGCAATCCGTGGATTTGACTAAACTTCTGTGAACTAGATAGATGTAAGGATTGCAAATTTTTTTTAACTTGCTCAGTACGTTGATAAATAACTTGATTAAGATAGGCTAAGCGCTTAGATAGTTGCTCTGTTGCTTTTTCTGCCATGCTATCCAACTCGTTAATACGTTGGTGCAATTGATTAAAGCATTTTTCAGACATGTCAGCAATGCCTTTAACACACTCTTCCATAGCATCAAATCCTTTATCTAGTCCCTCTCCGATACCATCTAATCCTTTACCAACGGCTTCTAATGTCTCACAATGAGAAGAAGGGCCCGCACCTACAAGTTTTGCCACGCCACCCCAAAAGCCTTCACATTTACCGGCTAGCATGGCCATCGGCTTATAGGCTTCTACTTGTCCTGATAACTGGCTGACCTCATTGAAATGGTCATTGGCTTCAACAATAAATTTTGCTGTTAACTGAACAGTTGTTGCTAGCGATTGATGCTCACTTGCTATCATTAAATCCCCAAGCGTTTCAGAGAGCGGCTCTAAACTGGCTATATCTAAAAAAGGCTTTTCAAGCTGTTGAGGCTTGTATTCCTTATCCCATGCCTTTTGGGTTAATTGTGCTGTTTGAGAAAAACAAAGTGTCATTTCATTTAATAACAATGCACTCAATTTATCAAACACCACCCCTTGCTGGCCCAAAAATGATATAGCTTGTTTTAATGCCATTAAATAACTTGCCAGCGTTACATCCGTCTTACCTTCGATAGCTGCAATACAACCATCGAGTAAAGCTAATATCTTGGTAAAACTTGCCATATTCATTTTTTCTGTTATTTTTTTATGATTTAAGGCAAATTCATAAAGTGCTATTAACTTTTTAAACTGGTATTGATGATAGACCAAACGCTCAGCGATAAGAGGCAACCAATAGGCGAAAAAAGCCTTGTGATTTAAATTATCGCTATTTGATGCATAACTTATAATCTCTGTGATAAACAAAATATCTATCTGTAATCGCCCCAGCTTACCTGTCGTAGATCTAGCCAAAATAAGTTTAAGTTTCTCAATCAGACAATTTGTCGATACGTTAAGCTCATCAGGTGCATCAACAAAAAGACCAACCCAACATGCTGTTAATAGGGGTAGTAGATGTTTTTTCTCTGTAAGCGGGCTTTGCCATTGTTGATGTAACTGAGTTATGTTTTCGGAAAAACCATTATCGTTGCTATTAAAAGGCAAAAGCTGCTCTGTTTTAAGCGCATCGAGAGTATCTTCTTTTTTATATAAAAAGTAATATTCCGCCTCAAGAATATAAGGCAATATATGTTCACAAGTCTCCTTTTCACCACAGTGCAAGGCATGTACATAATAGTCTTGTAATGCTCTATACTCATGAACATACACACTATGTTCACCTAAAAACAAACTAACAAGCTCAATGTTTTTTTGCTCAAATGCCTGAAAGAGTAGAGGCATTCGTAGTTTGTTGTCTCTTTGTAGTATCGTGTATGAAAATATATCTTTATCTGTTTCATAGGTCTCATAAGGAGCAATCCCGGCATTCAGTAGACATTTGGCTAAGTCTACCTTTTGCGTTCGCAAAGCAAGACAAAGGCTTTCCCTACAAACGGGCAGACGATATTCGGATAGCGGCTTTAAGACTGCTTGCTCGTCGTGATAAAGCGCCGCATCTAACACCACCGGAGAAGGGGTAAAACCCCACTGTAACAGTCTTTGAACGACCACGGGATCGTTAATATACTCTAAAAATATATGGTCGATGGAATGATATTCTTTTATATCTTTTGGAGGGGAGTTCATTACCCCCTGGCTGATTGTGCGGCGATTTAAAAAACTGGTAAAATAAGATGAGGCTGGCTCATCAATTTTTTGGTTATCTGACAATGTAAATCTAATATGTCGACTTTCCTGGGCCACTCCTGTGATTGACGTACAAAAGAAAGTTTTGGCATATGGGTTCAAGCGTACTGGATTTACTGCCTCAGGGTTGGCCGTCACCTCTGTTTGCGCTGGTGTGTATGTAAAGATACCTTCATGCTTAAAAGCGAGAGACAGCAGGCTTAACACCTCAGGACTTTCAGTAAATCTACTAACCAGTGTAAGTGGCAAAGTTTCATGATAATTATAGGGCTGCCCCTCATTGGCTAACCATAAAACCAGCGACCACTGTTTATGATGACCGGCGACACATATTAATTTTATTATTGTGTTAGAATTATAGTCAGAGCAAGTGGCGCCACCTTCAATTAACACATCTACTATTGCCCAATGAACAGCTGTATTTTTGTCACCAGCAATGTCTATCGCCTTTACTAAAAGTGCCACCCCTTCATCGTCAACTACGTTTACCATAGCGCCTTTACCCAGCAGATAGCGCACTACATCAATATCTCCCACGGTGATAGCTGTATACAGCGCTGTCAAACCTTTAGCGCACTTTTCTTCGCCTTCGGCACTCCTATCAAGTAAAAAAGTAATGATAGGTTGATGGGAATTTTTTATTGCTAACAATAAAGGCGTATAACCATTTTTATCCTTTACGGCTAATAGATTGAGTCCACTCTGCTCCCATTTTTGCAAAAGTTTTTTAATTAAAACAAAATCTCCCGTCTCTGCCGCTAACAAAAAACTAGCTTTATCTGTCTTTTTTGCTAACCATTGGCCTAACGTCTCATAACCATTTTTTTCTGCCAGTAACAGCGCAGTGTTGCCATTGTTATCTCTTTCATCAATCTTAGCGCCTTTTTCTAAGAGATACTGCATGGCCTTTAAATCCCCGTTCGATGCTGCCAGCAACAGCGCGGTATTGCCATTGTTATCTTTTTCATCAAGCTTAGCGCCTTTGTTTAAGAGACACTCTACTGTCTGTGCACGACCCTTTTTTGCTGCTAGCAATAGCGCAGTATTGCCATTGTTATCTCTTTCATCAATCTTAGCGCCTTTCTCTAAGAGATACTGCATGGCCTTTAAATCCCCGTTCGATGCTGCCAGCAACAGCGCGGTATTGCCATTGTTATCTCTTCCATCAAGCTTAGCGCCTTTCTCTAAGAGATACTGCATAGTTTCTAAATGACCGTTTGATACTGCTAGCAACAGCGCAGTATTGCCATTGTTATCTTTTTCATCAACCTTAGCACCTTTGCACAAGAGATCATTCACTATCAAACCATGGCCATTTTTTGCTGCCAGCAACAGCGCGGTATCACCATTCTCGTTTCTCTCACCAACCTTAGTGCCTTTGCTTAAGAGATCATACACTGTCTGCTGATGGCCATTTTTTGCTGCTAGCAACAACGCGGTATTACCATACTTATCTCTCTCATTAACCTTAGCGCTTTTCTCTAAGAGATACTGCATAGTTTCTAAATGACCGTTTGATGCTGCCAGCAACAGCGCGGTATTGCCATTGTTATCTTTTTCATCAACCTTAGCACCTTTGCACAAGAGATCATTCACTATCAAACCATGGCCATTTTTTGCTGCCAGCAACAGCGCGGTATCACCATTATCGTTTCTCTCATCAACCCTAGTGCCTTTGCTTAAGAGAGCATACACTGTCTGCTGATGACCATTTTTTGCTGCTAGCAACAGCGCGGTATTACCATGCTTATCTCTCTCATTAACCTTAGCGCCTTTCTCTAAGAGATACTGCACAG
This sequence comes from Gammaproteobacteria bacterium, assembly GCA_965230455.1. Lineage (GTDB taxonomy): Bacteria > Pseudomonadota > Gammaproteobacteria > CBDDKY01 > CBDDKY01 > CBDDKY01. The sequence continues at coordinate 297,409 of CBDDKY010000002.1, read as the reverse complement.
TTTCTAAATGACCGTTTGATGCTGCCAGCAACAGCGCGGTATCACCATGCTTATTTTTCTCATTAACCTTAGCGCCATTTCTTACGAGAGCATCCACTGTCTGATGTTGGCCATTCTTTACTGCCAGCAATAGTGCGGTATCACCATGCATCCCTCTCATCAACCTTGGCGCCTCCGCCTGCGAGAGTCCTCGCTACCCGCTGATGGCCATTTTTTACTGCTAGCAATAGTGCGGTATCACCATGCTTATCTCTCTCATCGACCTTAGCGCCCCTGCCTAAGAGACGATACACTGTCTGATCATGGCCATTTTTTACTGCCAGCAACAGCGCGGTATCACCATGCTTATTTCTCTCATCAACCTTAGCACCTCTTCTTAAGAGAGTAGACATTGTCAGATCATGGCCACTTTTTGCTGCCAACAATAGCGCGGTATCACCATTCTTATTTTTCTCATCAACCTTAGCGCCTTTGTTTAAGAGAACATCCACTAGATAATATTGGCTATTTTTTGCTGCCAGCAACAGCGCGGTATCGCCATGCTTATCTCTCTTATTAACATTAGCGCTTTTGCTTAAGAGATCATTCGCTATCAAACCATAGCCATTTTTTACTGCCAGCAATAGCGCGGTATCACCATGCTTATTGCTCTTATCAACCTTAGCGCCTCTGTTTAAGAGCTCATTCACTGTCTGCTGATGGCCATTTTTTACTGCCAGCAATAGCGCGGTATCACCATCCTTATTGCTCTCATCAACCTTAGCGCCTCTGTTTAAGAGCTCATTCACTGTCTGCTGATGGCCATTTTTTAATGCCAGCAATAGCGCGGTATCACCATTCTTATTGCTCTCATCAACCTTAGCGCCTCTATTTAAGAGCTCACTCACCATCTGATAATGGCCATTTTTTACTGCCAGCAATAGCGCGGTATCACCATTTTTATCTCCCTCATCAACCTTAGCGCCTTTACTTAAGAGATAATACATTATCCGCTTATGGCCATTTTTTACTGCCAGCAACAGCGCGGTATCACCATGCTTATCTCTCTCATCAACCTTAGCGCCGCTGTTTAAGAGAGCATACACTGTCTGATCATGGCCATTTTTTGCTTCCAGCAACAGCGCGGTATCACCATGCTTATCTCTCTTATCAACCTTGGCGCCACTGCTTAAAAGCTCATGCACTATATGCTGATGGCCATTTTTTACTGCCAGCAACAGCGCGGTATCACCATTCTTATTGCTCTCATCAACCTTAGCGCCGCTGCCTAAGAGATCATACACTGTCTGATGATAGCCATTTTTTGCTGCCAGCAACAGCGCAGTGTTGCCATTGTCATCTCTTTCATCAATCTTAACGCCGCTGCCTAAGAGAGCACGCACTGTCGACTCATAGCCACTTTTTGCTGCCAGCAACAGCGCGGTATCACCACTCTTATCTCTCTCATCAACCTTAGCGCCTCTATTTAAGAGCTCACTCACCATCTGATAATGGCCATTTTTTACTGCCAACAACAGCGCAGTATCACCGTCATTAGTCTTTTCGTTGACATTAACGCCCGCCTGCAAACAGTTTCTAAGCGTATTTAAATCACCTTTTTGTGCCGCGACCATTAAATCCTGCGTATTATAAGTCATTATACCTTCCCTTTGATTTATACTGTTTTTGATAACATTGCTACTGTGACAAGCCGTACAACAAATCTTTTCCGGCCAGCGTATCGCACGAACCGATTCATAACACCGTGCGTCATCTATTACATCCTAAGTATTACTATTCATTATTGGCGTTCTTACTAAAAAAAAAGCCGCTATGTTCAGTTAGTTAGCAAAATTTGTCAAGACCATGGAATCCATAAAGGGCCATAAAAATTTCTTGGCATAAAACAGTAGTTTTGATCTCATACTCATTTTTGTGGCCTTTTAAAAATGTGGAGAACACATTACAGGTCAAAATTACTAGACCACTTATATTTATTAATTCAAAACCATTTGCCCATCAGCATTGACGGCGCCCAAAAACGCTATCGCCTTAGCCAGTTGCAAAGAGCACTATCAAGAAGTAAATAAAAAACTGGCTAGATTGAGAAGAAAGTATCAACCCATCGTTGGATTTGCAGTAATTTTCTTGTAGGTTTTTTGCAAGAGTGCTTTCATCCTTACTGCCCATTTATAATAATTACTATCAATAATAAAAGTTAACTCGCGCAATAAATGCGAGCCACAAAGTCCATGGAGACAATGGTCGTAGGATAAATAAGAAGCCCAACAATCATGCACTAATACGCCACCATCACGTGGGATAATTTATTATCAGTCATCGCCTCAAGACCACGTTTGTTATGCAAAAGCTTTAACCTAAAATCCTCAGTTGAAATCTACTGCGGCCACCTAACTCACTGAATCTAAAGGATTTTTCTCAATATTTTTTATTCACCGTATGGGTGATACGCTTTCACAAAAAATATTGAGAAAAATCCTTTATCTTCAGCAACTAAGTCGGCCTCGCGACGATTTCAACTGAGGATTTTAGGTTTAATGTGATGTCACCGGCAGAGTGAACGTGGATCCAGTGATTTTTTCGTTCAACTTTTAATGAGGTTTCATCAACGTGCAGGCAAAGTTGTGTTAATAATTTTTCTGTTGCTGACTGCTCCCAACTTGAAAGAGCGCTATGTAAGCGTAAAATGTAACCGAGCAGGGTCGCTTCAGAGAGTCGATGACCAACCATGGTGGATAACATTTTTTGCACTCGATTAATGGCAACCATTTGTGAAACCATCAGTTGGATCACAAAGGCTTTAATCCCATTGCCCTATTGTAGTTTACCATGCAGGTCACTTGGGAATACAGATACTGCCATATATCAACTAGATGCTCCTAGAGAACCCAAAGAACCCAAAGAGCCCAAAGAGCCTAAAGAGGAAACGCTACTAATATCATCATCACTATTAGAGAGGGCATCGAGAAAATTATCAGGTAATAAATCATTGTACTCTTGAGCTTGTATCAAGCCAGTATTAACATCATCTAAGAGATCGTTTGTTGCCTGAGAGGCATTCTTTAGCTGCTGATTCAAGTGATTATAGTTGCTACTAATCACATCGCGCACATTGAGCATGCTTTTTTTTGTATCTTTCGCTAAATTGAGATTATCATCAGATAGCCCCTCATTAGTGTTCACTGAAGCCTCCAGATGCCCAACTGTTTGCTCAGCTTTATCAATTATTGATTTAAATTCATGATTTCTAGAGCCATACAAAAACCTCATACAACCATTAAAGCGTGAAAAACACGAAAGCTTACGGCAACAACAACAAATGAGAATAACACTGGGAATTGCACAGCATAAACCCAGGCATCCCAATATAATTAACTTCATCAAAAAACCTATGCTCAAACTTATCACTCCTTAAACTGTACTTAGCTTATCGCTTGGTAGATTATTATTTTTAACCCCCCACTGGAACCCCTTAAGCTACTGTAGGTATCTATCTGGGGCTCATGTTTTGTACTGTAGAGGAAGCAGATTCAACGCTATCTCGGCCAAACTCAAGCTTAGGAAGTCGTGAAGAATTTAGAGACTTCTTCAGCTCAACAAATAATTCCTCAAATTCTTTACAAAGCTTCTCACAACCAGAGAGCCATCCTTTTTCTAGGTTATTCCCAAGGATTTCAATGTTTTTTTTTGCTTTCTGAATATCACTCTCTATTTCCTTCAATTCTTCTTCAGACTTTTCTATATCGTCATTCCCTTGTTTTGACTTAAGTGCCACTAACTTCTTATAATTCTTTGTGAGTTTCCCTTGAACATCACCCATTTTTACAATTGCTTTATTTATTTTGCTTTTAAGCTCAGAAAACCGCTTACATAGTTCTGTCACACTCTCTTGTTGTTCTTGACTAATCTCCATTAGATCAAGCAGCTTAAGCTTACCCTGCAACCTAGCAACCTTATCTTCTATCTTAACTATTTTAATTTTAAAGGCTTGTTCATCTAGAGCAACTTTATATTTTTCTATGACAACTTTATTTTTCTCATTTAGCTTTTGCACTGCTACCGTAGCTTCACTTGAATTTTTTTTAAGTACATCAACTTCTGGAACGAGCTGCTGGTGATTGCGCTGCAAGTCCATAGCAGCCTGTTTAGACTCTGAATTCGTTTCAGCCAGTATTTCATTAGTATGCTGCTGATTTGGATTACTTTTTCCCTCCAAAGTTTTTACTGCATTTCCCACGTTATCCGTTATTTTTTCACAGCGTCTAGTGTCTGTTTCCAGGCGAAAGAGGCTAGCCTGTAATTGCCCCAGCCTGTCCCTCAACATGTTCAAAACAGAGCAAGTCAAAGCTCCAGAAACAGAAGATGTAAAACCAAGAAAACGCGGCACCTCAGTTATAGCACGATACATGCATTGTACATCATATACTGAACGCTTGAAAAAAAAAGCTATACCCACCTCTACAGCCAATATTTTCCAATTAAAATGAAACCGCCCACCAGAAAATCCTAATGCATCGTAATAATAGCTAGGCTTAGGATCTCGATACCATCTTCCATACTGTCGACGCACCGTACTAATAGCACCACTTTCTATTTCGGTGCTACACTGTATATTAGCTTGGTTCACCAGTGCAAAAGAATGCTCTCTGGGAATTTTTTCCTCAGATAATTCTTCATCTTCGAACTTACTATCTTTCATTATATTATCTCCTTACGGTAACACATAAAATGCTTCTGAATTTATGCCAAATCTTGACGAGAATGCAAACAAGCGTCCAACCCCTTACTGCCCCTCACATCTGTTTAATACTTAAACAAAAGGAAACAATGCTTTCATTTACGTGCAATACGTTGCCTTAGACATTCTAACAAGGCTTGTTTGGAAAGTGCAAGGCATAATTAATTGCATTTGTAGGTAAAAATATCTCTTTATTCAAGGTAAAAAAGCAAGTCCGCTCTCAAGCTTAAGTATTTCATCGGGCTTATCATTAATTCTATTAAAATCAGCCATGCTGTTTACCTTGGTAAAATTTATTGGTTGAGAAGAAAGTATCAACCCATCATTGGATTTGCAGTTTTCCTATTAAGTGTAATAATTTACACGAGCTGTTTAACATGAGAAATCTCGGGGGCTAGCCTCGAGGCAAAGGTGATAGGGTTTCCCGCGTAGGCAACATCAAACCAGGAAACAATCTCGTTCGCCTACGGCCGAGTTGTTGAAACTACAGCCTTACACCATCATGCCAGCGCAGCTATAGGGCAGATATACAGCCAATCGGTGGCTAATGCTATGCGGCGAAGTAAGCCTTAACTGTCGCTATGAGGAATAGTGAAAATGTTGTAATGAGGCACTACGTTTATCGCTAATATAGCTGCGTGATAATTTGCCAACCTCTTGGTATTGTAGTAGGATCCTCTGGACTGTAGGTCAAAAAGCACGTTTCAATCCAAACTTGGCCTATGCAAAAGGAACCTGACATGAATGTATGACAAAGCTTAAGAATCCCCTCATGTATGGACTCGCCCCGTTTGTAAAGATAAAACATGATAAATTTTTAGGTCGTAAGCTGCGCTCATGTATCCGGCATCTTTGTGAAGCCTATTACTTCGTGCCCTGATGGATATGCGCTCGTTTGTGCCTAATCATTTTATCGGATTAACTCAAGGGTTATCCCTGAGGGGAGCAAGGCTCTCAAACGATGGTCTTACCTATTTCTCATCACATGATTATCTTCGCAACTCCTGATTGTTAAAATCTTTTTAGTTTACTTAAGCTACCTGGCGATAGGTTTCGCCACTTTTTAGCATTGCCAATATAATTCGCGCATTTTTGTTAGCAACCGCTACGGATGCTTTATTGTGACCACGCTCATCTTTGATGCGTTTAATCCATAAACTACGTGCATCCTCTTTATTACCGATACGGCTAACGACAGAACGACCTCCATGTATTAATAATGTACGAATATACTTGTCACCACGTTTGCTAATTCCAAGCAGTCTATCTTTATTACCACTAGAATGCTGTCTTGGGACTAATCCCAAAAAGGCAGAAAGGTGCCGGCCATTTTTAAACGCACTACCATTGCCAATAGCCGCAATAACAGCAACAGCGCTAATTCTACCAACACCCTCTATTTTCATGAGACGCTGGCATGTTTCATTTGACTTGGCCATCCGAGCAATATCAATATCACATCTATCAATATTTTCATCGAATACAAGCAGCGTATTATATTGCATCTCAATCCACTCCTTCATTTGAAATGTTAATCCATTGTCTTTTTCTTTATCAAAAATACTGGGCAACACGGCTCTTAGTTTATGTACACCTTGCGGTATTATAATTCCATATTCAGCAAGTAGACCTCTCATTTGGTTACACGTCTTCGTACGCATTTCAACATGGCCTTCGCGAATACGTAATAGACTTTGCATATCTTGTTGCTCAAGCGTTTTGGGTGATACAAAATTCATCGTTGGGCGTTGCGCTGCTTCAACAATAGCTCTAGCATCTTGCTTGTCATTTTTATTACCTTTTACGAAAGGTTTCACATATTGAGGAGCAATTAACTTGACAGTGAAGCCCCGACACGATAGTTCACGCGCCCAATAATTCGCACTGCCACAGGCTTCCATGACAATGCATTCTGGTTGTAAACTTTCAATATCTTCCAATAGCTTAACTCGGGTTACTTTTTTTTCTTTTAGCAGATTACCTTGCTTGTCAGCGCTGCAAAGTTGAAACACATTTTTTGCTATATCTATAGCTAATACGTTAGTATTCATATTGGACTCTCCTACTTATCAAGTAATATTGACTATTTTGGCACCTAGATGCCGTCAACCATAGAGTGTATGGTTATAAGTGGGGCGAGTCCATACCATTATTTTAGACAACGTATTGAACACTAGTAATCGATTTGATGCCTTTCACAAGTTCCAAGAGCGCTCGGATAATGGGGATTTTCCAGCGCTTGGCTAAGTTGGGTAGCAGCTCTAAGACGACTCTGCCTTGAGTAAAAAGGGAGTGAGTTCGGCATTTTAGCATGTTGGCTTTAATATATCGGTCAAAGCCAACGGCTTCACTGGCAGCACCTAACAGCGTGAAAAAAATGATAGCAATCGCACTAATTAATAGCAGTCTGTCACGGCGCTCAATATTTTTTATGTGGGACTTTTTTAACCCCATCCCAAACTGTAAATCTTTTTCATCACGATAACTGGTTTCTGTTCCCCAACGCTTTCCGTAATACGTCAAAATAGTTTGAGTCGCTATATTTTTTTTGCTGCAAACTAGGCAGCAAATATCTTTCATTTTTGGCTCTTTAGCAATAACTATCTTTTCAACTGGGTAGTTTTGTACGGTTACATAACCGGCTTCAACACACGTTGCCTCCTGTCGGTTAAGCCACTGATACGCTAATTTTTTTATTTCTTTCTTGGAGTCTGTCACCGTAAAGTTGCGTTTTATCCTTAAAATATAGTCAAAATTGAGCCTTTCTTTTAATTTCTTCATGTTATTTAATGTGCCAAATTCTCTATCGGCTAACACAATCACGTCCGTTGTGGTTGGAACAAGTCGGCGTAACTTATCAAACAAAGCAAACACATAGCTTGTCTTTTTGCCCTTTAGATTATCCTAAAATCCTCAGTTGAAATCTACTGCGGCCGCCTAACTCACCGAATCTAAAGGATTTTTCTCGATATTTTTTATTCACCGTATGGGTGATACGCTTTCACAAAAAATATCGAGAAAAATCCTTTATCTTCAGCAACTAAGTCGACCTCGCGACGATTTCAACTGAGGATTTTAGGATTATCGGTGCTAACGGTTTGCCAGAGCAACGGCGTTGCCCGACCATGCTTAGTAATCAAACGATTTGTTTATCTTTAGCAAATACGGTCCAGTCCATGGCGACAATAATTTGGCTGACTATTAACGTGCCGCTCGTTAGCGTACCGATGACAGCATTGCTGAGTGAAAGCCGCTGCTTGCTGTGTAATTGCATCTCAAATTGGCTATCAATAAAACCCTTAACTTCTGCCAGATTTTTCGTTACTATGGGCTTGATCATCACACGTACCTCTTTGTAGGTGGTTTTTATCGACCGGTATGATGATCTTCCTTTCTAATAAAATCAACTGCTTATATCAAATTTGCTTGTTTTCTTCTGTTTAAATCTTAAATATAAATAAGGAGATCAGTCAGGGCGGCGACAGTAGATTTCAACTGCGGAATTTAGATAAAAGCTAATCTTTAATCAGGAGATATATTGATGTCGTTTTACATGGAAATTGATAACTTAATCGGCTCGGTCACTGAGCAAAACCATCAAAGCTGGATGCAGCTCGAATCGTTAGATTTCGGCACGCAGCGCGTTATTCACGTCCAGCCAGGTCGCGTCGCTGATCGCGAAATCAGTTTGGCATACGTTGGGGGGCTTTGTGGTAACTAAGCATATTGATGAATCCAGCCCGCATTTATTTGTACATAGCTGTACCGGAGCTTCTTTAGGCATGGCGATTATTCACGCTTGTCACACACATCACATAATGGCGCCCCCTATCTGGCATACACGTTTAAGTAACGTCATGCTGAGCCATTATGATATTAGCAGCCATTCACCAAAGGCGACGGATATGTTAATGGAGACGTTGCACCTGAACTTTACCCAAGCGCAAATGAAGTTTGTGCCCCGTGATGCCAGCAACACCGAAAAGAACCCGATTATTGCCGGCTTTGATTTAGAGAAAGCAGCCAAAATGTAGGGAGATACTATGAGACCAATGAGTGTGTTGGAAGCATTGGGCGAGGGTGTCGTTTCTGTGCCTGAAACATTATGGGATGGTATAAAACGAACCGGCCAAGGCCTGGAATTCTGGAACGGGCAAGAGCAAGATAAAATTGGCGCGCAAGATATTCGAGCGTATGAGGCTTTAAAAGAGATTTATAATTATGGTATCTCAAATTATAATTCACCAGTAGAAAAAGCTGTTCGGATTATTTTGTACCATTTTTATGAATCGTTGCCGCGCGCAGAAAAGGAAAAAGTTGTTGATGCAGCGAAACATAAAGGCATTTTAGTTACCAGCAAAACTGTTACAAGTGTGGCATTAAGTGAGTTTGTTGCTAATCGCTTGTCCAAGAAAATAATTGACAGTACAATCATGAAAATGTTAATCAAACAGTTGGTTAAGTTGGAATTCAATATAGTGGCCATGCAGGGACTGTTATATAAAGCCGGAGCAGCCAGTGATCGTTTGAAAAGCAAATTTCCGAGGATATATAGTCCCCGCAGTTGAAAGTTCGGGAAATTATTTGTTAATGTGATAACATAAGTTTTATATTTTAGCGCCTGGATGTTAGTCAGATTTGGACAATTTTTACTGAAAAAACGAGGATTTTAGCTATTCTAAATGACAAGTTTTTTCAGTAAAAATTGTTCAAAGATGGCTGGCAGACAGACAGCTAAAACCCGAGGTTTCAACTGCGGGGACTATATATGCAACTTCGTGCTAAAAATCTCGATATGATTTACTTTTTAATCGAAAAGCCGATGCAGCCCTATCTAGAGGTGATCAGGCTCAATAGAATGAGATTACAGGTTAGGCTTCGGTAGGAAATGATGAAATTAATAAAACAACTAGTTGCATTCTGGGTAAATAAAGAAAGTTGGATTTCAGCTTTGATAGAGCTGCCTTTTTGGTCTGTTTTTTTATTTGGCGGCGGGTATGTGGCTTTTGTTACTAGTATAAACCTGACCTATAAAACTGTCTTTCTAATTAGCTTGGCTGTCGTGCTTTTCATTGTGTGCGTAATAACAAAACGAGCAGTTTTTAAAAGAACTAGACGGAAGCCATCTGAAAACAAGTAGGTATGTTGAAGCAGGTTACTAGTGTTTTGATGAGAGCGAACGGATGGTAGCACCTTTGATGGACCCCGTTGACTTATAGGAAAAGGTAACCCAACTTAGCCGGACAGTCAAAATTTAGCCTATTCGTTGACTCATAAGGATGGTACCCCCAACTAAGCCTATAAAACGACAACTGAGCCTGTAGGTATGTGGGCAAGAAGCCTAAGCGTGTGAATAGTTCCTGGGCAATTTTGCCCAGAGCTTATTCATACGGCCCGTAGAGCTTAGGCTGGCCCGTTAGGGCTTGTCCACATATCCACAGGCCTTGTCGCTTTAGTATTTCTTCCTGGGAGATGGATTGAGTTCAATATGCTTGAACAGTCTCTTGAGCTTTTTCTCTATCTCTGCCTTTAATTCAAAAGGGGTTAATTCATCATGTAGGCGCTTTAGTTGCTTTTTGGGGCACTTTGCTGATGTCATCACAATCCATTACGCGTTGATACGCTCTCTTGGGGCGGTCGAAGCGTTTCTTCTCGACTATCAAGTTTTTGACGCCGTAGGCTGAATTCTGTATTATTTTCCGCACAAATTTATATCAGGATGCGACACGGGATGATTATTGGCGAAAGATTACCATTCATAAAAGGCAACTACTGATTGTCAGATTAAGTTTTGGCTTTTACATATTAGGGCTGTTGTTTATGCTGATTTAATAGGCCGTCCACATCCTCTTGGGCTTCTAGCTTATCAGGCACAACTATCCCTTTAGCCATAATATTGGCTGAAGGGTAACCGCTTGCGTTTAGTTCCATGGCTTGCTGTGTGATTTGGCCAACGTTATCCTGAAACGATTGCACTAAAATCAGCTTATTTAGCAGGGTAGTCACACGTTTTTGCTTACGCGCCAGCGATTGGAAAAGCTCCTTTTGCTTTTCAAGCAGCGCGCCCTCAGATGCTTTCTGTAACAGCGCTTGCGCTTCTTCATTAATATAAAGCAACTCTTGAGCTAAATCCAAGGTATCTGTCACAGCCACTTCTGTCAGCTTCATGACAGAAGCTAAGCGTTCATTTACTTCAACAGCAACACTCCTGGGCTCGTCCATTAGCCTAACACTTTTGTTAGTTTTTCTCGCATATTATCGGTGGTAAAAGGCTTAAGTATATAACCATTCACGCCCGCTTCTGCAGCCTCAACAATTTGTTCTTTTTTTGCTTCAGCTGTTACCAGAAAAACGGGCATTTGTGATAATTTGTTGATGGAGCGAACTGTTCTTAATAGCTCTAACCCTGTCATATTGGGCATATTCCAATCCGTAAGCATAATATCGTAGTTATTTTCTTTAAGCTTGTACAAGGCAGCAGAACCGCTGTCTGCTTCATCGATTTCATTGAAACCGATTTCCTCTAACACGCTGCGCAAAATTCGTCGCATAGTGGAAAAATCATCCACAATTAATACCCGCATATTGGTATCCATTCTCTTAACCCTCTATTTTTTATAGACAAAATAACTTTTTCTTATCGTCGCCCTATTTTTGCTCGGCTGGCACAGCTTGCTCTACTGCATCCACAGACAGAACCCGCCTATCTTGGTTTTCGTCCTCTTCAGCGCTAACTTTAGTTTGGGCAGCCTCCAGAGCTGATATTTTTTCATGATTTTGTTCAATACCCTTATCCACCTTAATTTCTTCAGCGCTCTCAGACATCATTGCTTCCGGTAGTTCCATGCGCACGTCCACATGACCATCCTCTTCAACCACTTTTTCTGATGGAGCTTCAGCTTTCTCTTCTTCCGCCGTTTCTGTAACTTCAGGCTCTTCTACCTTATCCTCAAAAGCAATCAAGCCCACAATCTCATCCAGGGATAATATGTCCTTATTACCATGATCAATACCAAAAGCAGCTGTGTATTCTTTAAAAACACTGTTGAGTACACGCATGCTTTTTTCATAGTCTTTTTCTAAGGCATCATGGGAGGCGCTTAATTTTTTATAAAGCTTATTTTTCTTAACAGTCGCCACGATAGCACTAGGATCATCTTCTATCTGGGCAAGCACCTTGCGTATCTGACCGGGGGTGAATACTTGATCAGGCTCGCATGGCCTGTCATATAGCGCTGCATATTTTTTAAAGACAATATGCAGCAACGCTTCCTCACTGTGATTCACATCCGCCGCCTCTGCCCGAGAGGATAAAATTTCCTCTCGGGCCTTTTGCTCTTCTGAGTCAACTGTATTTTCCGTGGTGGTAGAGTGGACTTTTTTAACATCAACTTGGGCAGCTTCTTCAGGCTTTTCCACATTTTCTTGTTTCTTTTGATAAGATAGAGCCTCATAAGGCGAAAAAAGCCCCTTTAAATAACGGTGGAACTTATTCAAAACGTCCATATTTCTTCCTGCAAAAATTTCAATCATTGCACGATAAAAGCGACGTTCTGATTTAAATAACACGTCGGTTTTTTCTTCTAATTCAGCATTCTCATACCCCCAAGTATCCTGTAGCATTGTTTTAATATTTTCTTTTCTTGCCTCATATTTCTCTTCAAGTTCTTCAGCAAGTTTATTCACAACATTAAGCTCTTCTTTTTTTCGCATCAAATAGCTAACAAGAATCAAAACTAAAGCAAAAGCTAAAACTAACACGGCACTATAAAGAACCGACAGTTGAATCATCATTAACACACTCATGTTACAAGCGCTCCTTAATTTTTCGAACTTTGTTTTTAATTCTCCAGCTAAAAGCAAACCCAACAATAACAACAAAAAAACTTATAAAAAAAATACTAACCAGTGAGGATAAAAAAGCATGCTTCCAATTTCCTTCCCCTTCTTCCCCATACAAAATCGCTTCAGATGTTGTCGGTTCTTTTTGTTTCACTATTTTTTTTACTGATGTTTCAGTTGGAACAATTTTTTTAGCTTTGCGCTGAACCATGGAGCCAATTTTAGCCGTAAAGTGTTTAGTAGGTAACGCCAACGTGAACTCCCTTCCTGTCAAGGTCTTGCCTACCAATGTGAATTCAGCACTATAATTTAGCTCAGGCTCTAAATCAGCCAAAGTAATCATCCACTCCTCCCCACCAGGGTAATGTTCAATGCGCTCTCTTATAACGTTATTGCCTTGTTTTAAAAGCATCTTAAACTGCACACTCTCATAGTTTGTTAATAAATTTTCATTTTTTTTCAACAAAAAACGAAATGTTTTTGGATACGAATCCATCTGAGATAGTCGCTCAAAATCAAAGGGGGCTCTAAAAACATTAACAGTATGATTATATACTCTAGAAAAAGATTTACTCCTTGCCTGAAATTGAACATTGTTCACACCCAGCTTTCTTTTATAATAAAGCGTGGTTGTGTAAATTTTATCTTTTGCCTTTAAATCCCCGGCTTTCCCATTATCTTTTAATGAGACTGCCTGTGTTCTTGCTCCTTTTTTTTGCTTTCTGAGCAATTTCATCTCCACACCTTCTTCTTGTGCTTTATCTGACTGAAGTTTGCTACGCAGTAATATCTCTTCATATTGAAAAATATTTTTAGGGATTGACGTCGTTTTCAACTTCAATTCACTGGTAACATAGACCTTAGAACGAGAAGAGACGTTTCCAACAAGCTGCCACTGACCATAATCAGGATTTTTAATGGTAATAATCGTATAATTTCTAGCACTCACCCAATTAATGTTTGGCTCTTTATCTGTTTTTTTGAAAATTTTCCCATCGGGCGCTCTAATTGCCACCCCACCTTTTTTTAACTTCCGAAAGCTTAAGATGCGTATGCCATCAACATACTTGTCCACGATAAATTTTTTATTTTCAAGCAAAATCCTTTGAGAAGGAAGTAAACTCTCAAAAATAGTGAAAAATGCAGTTTGTAAGCCCACAGCTGCTGGAACTTTTTGATAAAGACCATCTGTTTGAGCTGCTATGTTTTTTAATAACGCCTCATCCGACCGCTCCCCAAGTGCAACGGTATAGACTTTCACATTATAATTTCTAAGCCTATCTAGCATAATATTTAAAATATTATTTCTAGCAATTTTATTAATTTTTGCTTCTTTCGACACATGTACAGCACCATCTGTTAGCACAATAATAATACGTTCTCGATTATTATTTTTTCCGTACCAATCCTTTAGCATGCTCTCCATGGCTTTCCCCATGTTCGTATAGGAGGCCCCCTTTGGCATTTCCTGAAGCAGTGCGGCTGCTTTACTTTTCCAGGTCACCCCCGCTTTACCATAAGGAATAATTTTCACAGGCTTAATATCCATACCCCAAACGCCAACATAGCTATCTGTGGGTAGCAAATCCAAAAGCAATCGCAAGCTTGAACCACGGAGTTGGTGCGGATCAGTTTTTTTTAAGCTTTTAGAAACATCCATTAAGACTCGAACATCCAAACTACTTGGATTTTCTTTTTCTGTGCCAGCCATACTGCTAAGGCAATACAAACAAAGTAGAATAAGCACACTTGAACGTTTCACAAAATTTTTACCTTTTCGCGCTTTTACTATTTATTTTATCGACCAGGCTATTAAAAACTACAGGGAAAGACCTCAAGGCCAAAAAATTGACATAAAATGAACTATACTGTCATTTTATTGTCTAATTTAGCTAGAGGCTTTTTACAATTAGTTTTCATGCTGCCGTTTGAATAAATAAAATGTAGCTATTCACCAAAATCGCTCACAAAACAAAGTGTCCTTTGAAATCAATCACTTTCAATGGCAATGGGGAATGCTTAAGGGGGACTGCATCACTTTTCAAGCTAACCTAAATACAGCCGATAAACTCTTATGTGAGAATATGGCAATTAGGTTAGTAGAGCGTGAATAAAAAAAATACTTATAAAACAAGGGGTCATTCTCTTTATCATAAGAGCATGACCCTATTGCCAACAGGAATCATTAGCTTGCTTAGCGTCTCTGGCCTTGGAGCAAGCGCCTATCTGACCTTAGAAATAAATGCCCTCTCTCCAGAACTCACTGTTTATGCTATCGGTTTATTTATATTGATTAGCCTACTATTAATTAGCAGTATTTATTTTATTTATCATCATTTTCAACGACCCTTAAAAAACTTTAAATTTGCCTTAAGCAAGGCAAATATCATTGAATCTACAAATACTCAAGAGGCAACGCCTTTCTATCAGCATGTACTCAGTAGTATTAATAAACAATTACAACAGAAAAAAAATCAATCCTTAGATTTGCATAGACAAATTAATAAGCTCAAACAAATTCTAGAAAAGAGTAATGATGGCTTTATCTTATTTAATAAAGACTTTTCCATGGATTATATTAATGAAACAGCTAAATCTATGTTAAATATGGATGAGGAAAAACTTGGCTTTCTTCCCATCATCATTGAAAAAATTCAGCAAGCACTCTCTACTGAAAAAACCTGCTCATTAACTGAGGTTTTACACAGCCAAGAGTATGAAATACAAATCAGCCAATATATGGAGCTTAATCAGCAGTTTGGCTATATTTGCCATCTTGTTGAAAACAATAATGATACGAAAATCTGTGAGCTATTAGAAAACACCATTCAACAATTTATTAATAATACAAATGTTAGTAAATTACAGTATAAAGAAACAGAACATGCTGCGAAAAAATCAGTCAATCGCCTGCTTATTACCTTAGACAATAATATCTCTGCACTAAATCATACGTTAGAGTGTTTAGCCGATGGAGAACTTCTTCTAGAAGAAGCACCCAATTTATCCAAACCTTTCTTGCCGTTAGAACATAAAATCCATTTGACCGCACAAAATATCGCCATGATAGTTGCTCGTGTTGGAACCATGAATAAAAATTTACAAGAGGTCACTTATGAGCTGGATTGTGAAAATAGTAGTCTACAAGGCAAAATGGAGCAGGTCAATCCACTGTTAAGCCAGACTGTTGTAAACGTTAATGAACTATCAAAAATTGTTCAAAATAATGCAGCACATGCTAAACAAGCACAAACCATTGCCGGACAAGCTAAAGAGAATGCCAGTGTCGGCGTTAATATTGTTCATGATGCCATCATCGCCATGAAAGCTATCAATGCGAGTAGTAAACAGATCTCTGATATTATTAATGTCATCGATGATATTGCCTTTCAAACAAAAATGTTAGCCCTTAATGCTTCAGTAGAAGCCGCTAGAGCCGGTGAGCATGGACGTGGTTTTGCTGTTGTGGCCAGCGAAGTTCGTGAGTTAGCTCAACGCAGCGCATGCTCTGCTCATCAAATTAAAAATCTTATCACCGACAGCGTCAAAAAGGTAGCTGATGGCAGTACCTTAGTGAGTGACTCAGGTGAAGCCCTTGAGGAAATTGTAAGGGCTGTTACTCAGGTTAATGAAATGATAACCAATATTGCTTCAGATAGCCAAGGACAAGCCTGTGGGATTATTCAGCTGTATAAAACGCTTGAAAAAATGGATGGTATGCTAAAGAACAACAATATGGCCGTAGGAAAAACCCGCACTATTTGTGATATTGTCTTAGAGCAATCAAGAAATATTGCCAAAAATTTAGAATTTTTCCAACTCGATACCGATGGACAAAATCATTAGGTCATTACTAGCAAGATTAGCCAAATAAAAAAGCCCACTCTAGAGCGGGCTTAAACAGTCAGTCTATGTAAAACTTCAATGCGAGCTGTTGCTTTGAAAAACATATTTTTTAAGGCTGCCTCAGATATTTATCTTATCACGACAGGATAAATATCTGTAAAAGTCGGCACTTAAATACTGCGGCACGATATACATCACGCCGCAGCGTTTAGACTAGGGCCCGTTTAGAAGCGTACCGCTACACGAGCGTCTACTTCGTTGGAGCTACCATCGGAACCAGCAACGGCACCATCACTTTCTGAGTAGTTTTGATCATGCTTGTATTGGAACTTAAGGTCAGTATTTTTGAGGATACCTACGTTATAACCAACAAGGTAACGATTCAACGGCTCACCTAACGCAACCGCCTGAGACGTACGCTGATAGCTTACAATCGCTGTTGAGTCATGACCTTTCGTTTTGAAGTTATAATCCATCTCCAGGTTAGTGGCAGATGGTTTAGCTCCACTCTTGTTACCCCGAGCACCCCAAGGTACATCATTTGTGTTAAAGGATTCTAATGCACTCACGTGATCGATTTCAGCACCAAAAGGTCCCATGTTCATACGCGCGTGTGCAGAAACAGCGTCTACTTGGTCTTTATAACCTTCAACACCAGAAACACCACCTGCATTACCGGCAGCTGTAATAACATCACTGATTAAATCAACATCCGCCATGTTGTATAAGTAACCCGCACCGACGTTATAACCAAAGTTTTGGTCTTGTTTCACGTAGTTCAAGTCCACACCACCGTTACCAATAGTGTCACTATGGCTAGAGGTTACACCAAAAGGGCTCGCACCTGCACCAGAGGCATTACGTTGGTCTAAACCGTTAAAGGCGTAAACAGATCCAACGAAGTTGCCTGCAACAAAACCCGCTTTAGCTGCCGTTGCTTGTGTTTCAGATAAGTCAGCGACAACCGTTGGGGTAATTTGATGACGCTTGTAGTAACCGAAAGGTACGTATTGACGACCTACTGTACCCATGAACGGTGATTTGGTTAAGTCACCAAAGGTTACATAGGCTTCATCCAACAGTGTCATGTTTTGATCATCAGAGTTTAATTCATCTTGACGATCGTTATCATCACGCTGCGCAAGAGAGACATGCGCACGGGTGAAGTTGTTAATTTGCGCATCGATGTCGATTTCAGAGTTAGCTAAATCAAACTCACTGTGATCACCACTGGCAAAACTATTCAATACTGAAGAGTTTGTTATTGTACCTGTGTTAACATAACCATCTTTCATACGTGCATCAGAATAGCTGCCATCAACGTTCAAAATACCGCTGATTTTAATACGGTTCCACCAGCTAGAACCTAAGCTGGGATCTTGGTCGATTAACGCGTCGTTGTTTTGGTTAAACAATGAGTCCATGTTAGCTTGACGCGCTTGCAGCGCCTCTACATCTTGACGAGAGTTAGCAGAACCTGCTTCACCAGCAGCCAAAGCAGGCATACTTGCAACAGCACCAGCTAATCCCAATGCTAATACAGAAATTTTAAACTTATTCATATCTATCAAATCTCCTTTGATATTTTTACACAACATAAAACGTGACTGTTTAGGTTTTGGTAAATTTAAATAATGTACGATCGGGAATCCAAAATACTTAGACAAAGCTAAAGGTTTGCTTTGCAACTGCAAGTGATAAGGAGTTTTTACTCGGATGTACAACTTACCTGTCAGCAAACCTTAGTAAATTCAAATTCGCTAAGTTCGTGACTGACTCATGAAGATTTTAAGACGCTAATAAAAAAACTGCAACTGTTATTTAAAAAAAACTTTTATTTTTTTTAAGAAGTTGACAATTAATGAACGGCTTTTGTGATGTTTATCGCAAAGAAAAAAAGTTATTCACAAGAAGAGGTAACAAAAGAACAAAAAAAGCTCTTTTGTTAACCCATAAAAAAACAGCACGCTGAGGTGCTGTTTTTCACTTATCGAAACCCGTTAACGTTTATAATCTCTCGGCATGTTCAGCAAGGTAATTGGCAACACCTTCTGTGTTTGCTTTCATGCCTTTGTCACCTTTATTCCAACCCGCAGGACATACTTCGCCGTGGGCTTCAAAGAATTGAATGGCATCAATCAAGCGTATGCACTCATCGACATTTCTACCAATAGGTAAGTCATTTACCATTTGCGAACGCACCATACCTTTGTCATCAATCATAAAAGTGCCACGAAAAGCAACTTTCGCTTCAGGGTGTTCAACCCCATAAGCCTCACAAATACGATGACCTACATCGGCTGCTAACGTGTATTGCACAGGACCAATACCACCTTTTGCAACAGGCGTGTTACGCCATGCAACGTGTGAAAATTGAGAGTCAATGGATACGCCGATAACTTCTACATTACGCTTTCTAAATTCATCCATACGGTGATCAAAAGCAATCAACTCTGATGGACACACAAAGGTAAAGTCTAAAGGATAGAAAAAGATAACGGCATATTTACCATCGATAGCCTGTGACAGCTTGAAGTTATCAATAATTTGGCCTTCAGCGTTAACGGCGGCCACCTCAAAATCAGGGGCTTTTTTTCCAACAAGTATGGACATAAGTTTCTCCTAGAAATTTCAGGGTCTATCCACAAGCCTCTGCGGCTGCTGATAGAGGGGTATATTGGACAAAAAAGAGAACATTACCGCAATTACAGGATAATGGCAATCTTTGGAGCAATATTCATCACTTATCCATATGATTTATCAAGTCGTTATACAGTCTAATCACATAGATTCTCAAGTGCAATTGACAATCATTCTCATTTGGCCTATAGTTTGCATAATCCGTCGTGTTATGAGGCAATAGGTTAACGTTATGATAGTTTGCGTTTGTAAACGCGTTTCAGATAGAGATATACGTAAAGCGGTTAAATCAGGGGCTTGTTCCATGCGCGAGCTCAATCAGCAGCTAGATGTCGCAACACAATGCGGAAAATGTGGCATTTATTGCCGAAAACTTCTACAGCAACAGATCCAATCTTCGCGCAACACGACTGAATAGTGCACCTGGATTATTGCAATTGATTCTCATTCTATTTCAATCACTTATCCCATTTTCCCCTTGACAATTATTAAACAAGCTTTACACTGTCAGCTCTGTTAACTCTACTCTAAAGGCTCCTCATGAAAGGCGATAAACAAATCATTGAACACCTAAATAAAATCCTTGGTAACGAATTGGTAGCCATCAATCAATACACATTACATGCACACATGTTCAAAGATTGGGGCTATAAAAAACTCTATGAGAAGGAATATCATGAATCCATTGATGAAATGAAGCATGCAGAAAAACTCATTGAGCGCATCTTATTCTTAGAAGGCCTCCCCAATTTACAAGATTTAGGCAAAATTATGATTGGTGAGAACCCTCGGGAAATGTTTGAGTGTGATTTGAACATCGAACATAAAGCTCTAACAGACCTTAAAGCGGCCGTACAATATGCTGAACATATTCAGGATTACGCTAGCCGGGACTTGCTGGCTGAAATTTTGCGCGCCGAGGAAGAGCATGTGGATTGGTTAGAAACACAACTTAATCTTATGCAAAACGTGGGAGATAAGGCCTATTTACAAGAGCAGTTATAGCGCTCTCCTTTAGCAGAGGCGTTTCAGCTTCCGGTGAAACGCCTTATACTGAGCTCGGTTGGGTTAACCCTGCTCTCTAGCGAAAGATAAAGCACGATAAAAAAATCACCGCGCTTGAGTCATCAATTGTTGACGGATTACCTATGCAAATTATCGAAAATAAGCGGCTTGTGCTTTCTGTGTTGCCTCTATCTCGGCAACTTGTTCTACTATCGATTTAAGATAAGCTTTTGCTCCTTTTTTACTTATTTCTAATGTGGCTAAATTATTTTCTTTATCAGTTAGAGATAACTCAAGCCTTATTAATGAGGCTCTATCACCACCTTCATCACATTCATTCATTTGCGCTAATAATTCTCTAATCATTTTTAAGGCTGCTCGTAACTGACTTTTTTCCGCGGTATTTAAGTAGCTGGAAAAATCCTTACATAAATTTGAAGATTTTTTTTCTTCCTCTATTTTTCTCATATCATGAATAGGTGGCGTATATTCAATAACTTCTTCTGTTTTTTCCACCTCAATTGCTTTACTTAAATTTTGATTCATATCAGTATAGCTGTTTTTTATTAAAGAGCTATCAACAGCTACAGCCTCTGCATCTATTAATAATTGAGAAACGTTAGGTGTTTTTAAACGTCTAGAGGATAGCGATGCAATATTTTCCATCATCGATACAGGCTCTGCAATCAAAGGTATGCATCTGAAGGAAACAGGTTTAGTCACCGACGCTAACAAAGCCGTTTGTTGAGCTGTGAGCGAATGACAGACTCCATTGACCAAACTATCCCATCCTAGCACAATTAAACAGGGGGATTCCACATTTGGATAATGTATAAATTGCATTGTTGTATGCATTAAATAATGTTGAATAACCCTCTGTAGCTGTTTTCTATGGTTAGGTTGCGACAACGTCGGATGAGATAGGCAATGTAGTAATACTGAAGATCCCCATAGTGCTTCTAACGTATCAACCCACGCTTTACCATCAACATCATCTACATCTGCCATAAACCACTCAGCAGTAACATAAATTCCCCCCTGAAACGGGTCCCTTCTAGGAGCCAAAGCTGTCCAAACACTGGCAACCAAGGCATTGTACATCTTCCAAACTACTGGTGAGATCCAATTTTTTCTATTCACAAACTCTATTAACAGCGCATCAATGATCTTCGGCTCCGCTGTTAATGAGACACTCATTGCCTTAATGCTACTAAAAACGCTCTCTCGAACATATTTATCGCTATCCGCAAGCCCCACCAATAATGCGCTAATAATCCTTGGAGTTATCTTTACTGAGGAAGCCAATGCCTCAAAATTACTCCAAGCACGCCGTCGACTATTTATATTTTTATCTGCAAATTCTATCAACAATACATCGATAACCCTCGAGTCTGCCGTGCCCAAAGCGCTAAGCATTTCCCAAACCATCTCTCGAACATCGTGGTCTTCACTTGCAAGCCTTATCAGCAGAGCGTCGATAATCTTCATATTCGTCGCTAATGAGGGCCCCAAGACCCTAAAGACCCTAAAGACCCTCCGAGCGGTTTTTTGAAAAATCCAGTCTTCATCCATAAGCTTTATCACAGCGTCAATAATTCTAGCATCCGCGGCCAATGAAACACCCAGCGCTTCAACAGTCATCCAGGCCATCTTTCGAATATCCTCTTTTTCATAAGCCCACGAAGAAAACAAGTACCTCTCTCGAATATCGTCGTTTTCATACCCCAACTCTAGCACCAGGGCATCAACAACTCTTGTGTCTGCCGCCAGTCGTGTACCCAAGGCTCTAACCGTATGCCAAGCCAATGCTCTAAGAGAATAGTCTTTATGCTCAAGCAATAGCACCAGGGCATCAACAATCTTCACATTCATCGCCAACTGAGGGCCTAAGCTTGCCACAGCCCTTAACGCATTCTTTTGAATAGCTTTATCTTTATTCCTAAGCGATGCCGACAATGCGTCAATAACCCTTGAATGAGTTAACAACAAAGAACCTAAAGCTTCAATCCCCGCTAACGCTACTCCTTGGCCTTGCTCACTTTTATCGCTAAGCCCTGTTACCACTCTATCGATAATTCTTGTGTCTGTCGCTAATCGCTCACCCGAGGCTCTAACCGCATCCCAGGCTGCTTTCCGAATAAAATAATCCTTATCCGCAAGCGTTGTCATCAGAGCGTCAATAATGTCCGTGTTCTTCACCCATGAAGTATCTAGTGTCATAACCCTTAATGCATCCTCTTGAATAGCTTTATCGTTACTCCCAAGCGATACCCGTAATGCAGCAATAATCCTTGAATGACTTAACAATGAGGTACCCAAAGCTCCAACCAGCGCCAATGCTACCTCTCGATCTTGCCCATTTTTATCGCTAAACCCTATTATCACCCTATCGATAATTCTTGTATCGGTTACTAATTGCTCACTCCGGGCTCTAATCACCTCCAGGGCCTCTACTTGAATAGGATAATATTTATCCGTAAGCATTGTTAGCAAAGCGTCAACAATGCTCGTGTCCATCACCCATGAAGTGCCTAAGGCTGCCATAGCCCTTAACGCATTCTCTCGAATAGCATTATTTTTATCTCTCATCCGCTGTGATAAACTAGCACAAATACCATCAAATTCTCCCATCCATGTTGGTAAGTACTCAAGCGTTTGCAGTGCTGTTATGCAAACGCTTGCACAGTGGTGATTAATATCGCTGATTACCCACGCCAGCAACCGTTCTTGAATACCTGGGGCGAGCCTAGCTGATAATCCCGCTAGCCATTGCTTCCTTAAGCGCTCATCTTGTTCCTCGAAATATGCTAATTTTCTAGCATTCAAAAGCAACATCGAACACCACAGTGTCTGTAGTGCATTAAATAGAACTTCGTTTTGTGAGGCTTCACCTACCACAAATTGCCAGAATAGTAGATAACGCGGTTTATATTTATACCGTGCCATAAAATGGTTTATTGCTCTGTTTTGCGAAGAATCACGCTTGTTATTAAGGCAGTACTGTATTTGCTTAACAAACTGTAACGCGGCTAAATACTCTCGAAAACTTGAATGCACAAAATACAATTGCGTTTTGCTATCGCTTAAGCGGGCTTGAATCGTGGTGATATGTAATGACCCTAAAGCGTGCAAAGCTTCTTCAACGGCCCACTGGTGTCTCTCTTTTGTTGATAGTTGGGCTAATTGTTTTTCGTTGGTTTGCTCAAATTGTTGGCGTTGTTTGACAGGCCAATTCTCATAAAACTGACGCAACCTCTCAGGTTTCGCTTGTAAAACCTCATCCAATAAGGTACCAGTAAATAAAATATCACCTTGTGCCATCAGTCTTGCTGCCAGTTCTGACAAGACATCTAACAAGAGCCCTGTGTGCTCCTGAACAAGCCTTGTCTGGTCTTGGTTTCTGAAATCATTCAATGAAAGATGCAAGTACTTTCTCATATAACGTCGTTGTAAGAAATGTAACAAATCTTGATAAATATCAATCGTATTTAATGATAGCGGTGTTGGGGTAGTTTCAGTAGAGTTAGCTGATATCGACGGGGATATAATCTCACTGTATTTCATGGCGCACAACAGCGCTAATTGAATGGGAATATGGCCAAGACTCCATAGAACGGGATTAGATTTGAAATATGTCAGTAGAATATTCTCTTTAGGCAACGTCACTGTTGCTTGTGTTTGCCCATATTGCTGAATATAGCGTGTCATGACCTCATCATTAAAACCCAACGCTTCCACCCACTGACATTCTTGCTCTAACGCTCGCGGGCTTAGTAAACTCTCAGGAATACGCAAGGGGCGAGAAGTTAGCAATACATGAGATTGAGACAACCAATACCCTAATAAATCGTGATAAAAGCTATTGACGTTCATTACTTCGTGAATGATTTCATCTAAGCCATCCAGCACCCAGCAAATATTTGCACTATGCTTGCTTAATAATTGACTGATTTGTACCTGAGTTAATAGTGTTTGCTGCCAAGCCGCCTGGAGTTGGGTGTTGTTTTGTGCCTTTAGCATAAACAAGACCACTTCAGCCACAAGATCATGAGTTTTATCACTGAGAGAAATAGGAAGACGCAGAAGCTCATCACCTTGGCAACTCAAACGGTCTTCGACATACAAACTCAAATAACGTAACGGAATGTAAAATAAAAATTGATGGGCTGACAACCAAGCCGGACATTGTATGCTATTCAGTGACACCACATGTTGTCCCCACAAGTAAGCTACGTATTGACTAAATACACTCTTGCCAATGCCAGCACGCCCCATTAGAATTACACGTTGAACACCTACGCGGGCCTGAGCATTTTTTTTAAATAAATCGGCTAAGGCTACTTGTTTTTGAGACTCAGCGTTACGTGTAATCCCAAAATAATGATAATCTTCCTCAAAAGGCGATGTCTTTGGCTTACTACCATCCGCTTTATCCTCTTCTTTTAACTGCTTAAAAGGTTTCTTAATTAAGCTCAACCGCATATAATCCGTCGTTAATTGAAAATCTTCCGTATCGTCAGCAAATAACCGAGGCACTCGGCCATAATGTCGATAAATGCCTGCTAGCCTTTGCTGTAATTGCTTCAGCAGCAAAGAGGTTAATACCGCTACCTGTGGTGTTGAGACGCTGGGGGTAGGATAAATGTTTGTCTGATTTGCTATGTTTGTTTGTTGTTCGATATTTATTGTCTCAGCCGTAGTACTAGATGGTCTTCTTTCGTTGGCAGTTAGGTGTTTTACTGCACTTAACGTCCTACAAAACTCAGCTTTCCTTTCCTCGGGCGTTTTTTTATCTGTACAATATAAGCAGATAGGAACGACGACCAAACTTTTTATATCTGTTGGAATATTAAGTTGCAAATAAAAAGCTGAACGCCTATCATTTTTTTCTAAGGCAAGTTCAATGGCCGTCAAACCTCGATTATCTTTTAGCGTAACATCAAGCCCCTGTGCTAAACAGTCTATTAAAATATCTAGCCAGGCCTTATTTTGTGGTGCAACTGAAAAATCAATCAGTGAGAATAGCAAGTGAAGGAACGTTTCGCCCTGATTATTTTGTTTATTCAGCAAACTTGATATATCGTGTTTTTCTTGCTTCAATAGGTAACTCATTATGCCACTGCTTTTACTCTTAATGGTAAGATGTAAGAGCGTATCGCCAGAACAAGTGGTTCCAAAAAGCTGTTTTGGTGCGTAGGTGATGATGGCTTTGACTGTTTCAATAGAATCTTTAGAATACCGACAGGTACGGTACAATGGATAATCTCCATTACCTGGTGCAGCGACTGATAGTTCTGATTTTTTTAGCAATTTTTCAACTAAACCATCCAACCCTAGATGTGCAGCTTTATGCAAGGCATTGCCATCATAGCCATTGATTGTTGCTGATAGTATTTCATTGGAGGCGTTATCTATAACAACTGATAAAATATTAATATAGCACTGCTTTACCTCAGCGCTACAATACCCTTCAGACAGCCCTAATTGGTGAAAGGCGTGATCCAATAACTCTCGACTAACAACATCATCCCAGACAACGCTGGTAAAGCTTACCGCATAATGAAAAGTGTTAACTAAAGCATTTTTCCCTGCATGCAATGCCAGCTCTGTATAATTAACCTGCTGACTTGTATGTTTTAATAGTAAGATACACAGTTTATCGCGCGCTATCAGCGCATCGATAGAACCAGTTGCACTGTCTCGCCTGACACATAACTGCCAAGGTAAATAGTGCTCTTGCAGCACATTGCTTAACCGCAAATTACAATCTGCACCCGCTTCAATCAGTTGTTCGGCAATGTCAAAATGACCTAATTCTGCCACAAGATGCAATGGCGCATAGTTGTAATAACAATTTTCCGTTTGCTGAAGTGTGTTTATCAGCTTTTTACCCTCTGAGTGCTGTAATAACAAGCCAATAATATCTGCTCTACCTGCCTGACAAGCCGTATGTAAAACCGTTTCTTTATCATTGGCACTCGGTGAGATTTCAATGTCTGGACATCGCAGTAATAATTGAAATATTTCAAAAGAACCATTCTCAGCAGCCTGCATTAATGGTGTTTTTTGTCTCGGGACAGATAATTTATTAACAACAGACCGCTGACAAACCGTGCAACTATTAGATAAAAGGAAATGAATAATTCCAACATGATTTAGGTAAAGCATGTCGTGTAGCAGCGTATTAAATAAACTTTCCGCACGCCCTAACTGTTGGAGTGCCACTAAGTAAGTATTAAATAGCTGAGCAACTTTTGTGACAGGCTGCCCTATAAGTTCATAAGCGCTCGCTATATAAATAATAGCTTTGATTAACGTTTCTCTTGGATTTGGTGTTGAATATTCTTCCCAATAAGAAACCTCAAAACCTACCTCGCGATAGCTATGCTGAATTTTATGGGCTGGGATCTTTTTTTCTTCCAAAAAATAGCTGTAATAAGTTGCTGATTTATCAACAAGCTCCAAATAAAGTGTCTCTTTATTTTCAACTTCATCTTTTAATCGTTGTCGCATTTTTTTACTTAATGCGATAGGCGAAAGCTCTTTATCTTCATCAATAGTGTAGATATGATAATCGTTATGCTGTCGGCCTATATTGATGAGTTGTTCGATTTTCATTTTCTCAACAGGCATTTCTGCCTGCTGAGAAGTACGCTTTACTGTTATCAGCCTCGATGATGACTGGTTGACTAAAGACCCACCGAGGTCGGTGACTTTGGGGGAGACGATGTCTCATTATTTTGCTGTGCTTCAATGTATTCATTGTACAGCTTATTTGCAAACTTGTTTATCTCATCAACCAATTTCTCAGCATAAGACTCTTTATCAAACTCAAACCGCTTACAAACAATAAACCCTTTCCTAAGTTTAACCGCATCTGCAGCCTCACTTGCATAAAATGCACAACTACTGTTTAGTTTTTCAGACAGTTTCTTAATGTTATTGTTTCCATTGGCCGTTAACCAAGGACCTCCCGCATAGCTCATAGAGATATCGTAGTCATCACCATTAATGTCATAACTCGCCACTTCAATATTAGCCTTTTCCTTGCTGTGTGCTGCTTGGTGCTTTTTTTGCTGTGTAAAATTATCCAAATCAATAATAGGATTGTTATACGATGTATCCGAATTATTATTCTCCGCTAATAAGGTAGATAATGCGTTATCAATCGCGTTAATTTCTACCTCAATGTTTTTTACCTTTTTAACAATTATGTGATCTGCTGAAATCATGGGCGGTATGACGATATTCTTTGCTATTTTTTGTTCTTCAATGAACAACCGATTTTTCAATACCTGAAGCTGTGTTCTTGCTGCTTCGCTGCCTAATCCTTTAGTATGGTTAATTCTATCTTTGATATTGGTTATTTGTTCTTTAACCTCAAAAATTCTTGCCTGCATAAGCGAGCCCTTTTGAGTCCCCGCCTCTGTTGCTTCTTTCATTTTAGCCTCCGGTGTCGGTTTGTAAATAATTAATATAGCTTTTAATTGTAGGGCCAACTGCTTTCCCACACTAGAAAATTGAGCTTTTTTGCTATCTATATAGGATAAAACATTTCTTTCAAGTTCTAAATAGAGTGCAGCACCTTTATCCAGGCTCAATGCTTGGTTCTCTTCTTGTGCTTTAGCTAAAGTCGACTCATATTTCTCGCACAATTCAAAAACAGCTTTATCTCGACCAAAAGTCTTTTTCCATGCTGTTTTAATTGCTGTATTAGCTGTTAATAACGTTGCTGAAGACTTTTGTGTGTTTAAACTGTTCTCCATTCCTTTATCTTGACGGTTTAAACAATCCGTTAAGACCGTGTGTAACTGTTGGCGTTTCTTGTAACGTTGTTCTAAGTTATCGAGCGTCATCCCTATCGATTTGTCTTTTTTAAGTGCGTTCTTTAGTTCTTTTTTCTTTGCCCTATTATTTAAGCATTCACCATATTGAGTGATATAAACCTGGATATTGTTATCAACTTTTAATAAGCAATGTTCATAAGCAAGCAAAGCGTCATGGCTCAGCTGTTGTTTATTCTCTCCAGTCGCAGTTAGTTTAGGAAACAAAACATGGCCTGCTTCGGATAAACGCTGCATACTCGCTACAATGAAACGATTAACAACAGATTCCTTGTGAGACACGTCATAATAGTGTTGATAATAACTCATAATCTCAGTTAATTGCTTTTCAGGCAACTCTGTCGGTGTCGCTAAAAGAAGCTCCGTCAAGAAACCAATAACAGGCAAGCTTGCCTCGCCGCTGAGTGTTTCTTTTAATTGATAGTCACTTAAAGCTGTTAGTAAAAGAGCCCAATATTGACTCGATATTGTTGCCGATGGCATAATCGGTCGTGAGGAAAATGACTGCGCTGCTGGTAAGGGTGACAATAAATTATATCCCTTATATAAATGATTGAGTGCCATTACCCCGCCTTTAATGCCTAAAATAACACCTGAGCCAAATGCAACAATAGCACCAGGCAATATGACCAACGGCGCCCCCATTCCTAACGCTGCAGCCGCAATAGCAGCCGCTAACAACCCACTACCACTCAAAAAACTTGTTGCACCAGCAACCCCAGCACCACCCGCTTTAAATAGTTCAGTAACCCCTTTTTTTTGACGCTCAAGCGTTTGACTTACCGTTTCTTTACGCTGCAGCTTCTTTAAGTTATCTTTACTCTGCTTTATTGTCGAGTAATACAATGGATAGCGACGCTGCTGCGTTTTAACATCTAGTTTCTGCGCGCTAATCGCTTTTTTTAGCTGCTTATGAACAACAACACCAACACCTGGATATTGTGTCAATAAATCAATTGCATAATGGAGGCCCATCATCGTCTGCACACTGGTTTTTTGTAGACTATCTCCAAAATTTATACGCAATTCTACTAAACGTTCACAAAGTTGTTTTGCTAAACTAATTAACGTTTCATGACTCAGTATGGGCTTAGTCGATAGCGCATGATAAAACAGAATTTGCACTAAAAATTGATAACGCAGACTCGGGTCAGTATCTTGCTTTGTTGGCAACAATGCAAATGCTTTATCAATAATAGCCTTGGTTAGGATTTCATCGCCCAGCGAGACCAGCGCTAACAGCGTCGACACGCTATCTGCATGAAAACCAACGGTTGTAATAAAAGGCAATAAGATATTTGTTCTTATGCTCGCTATTTCTTCACTATTACTGGGATCATTTTTCAAATAGCTTAAATAAGTGATTAAACACCTTATATTCTGATAGGGCTCTTGGTAGGGCAACTTAACCTGAGGTAATGACAGAGTTGTTGTTGCCATCTTACCAGAAGAAGCTTTTAATACGTAAGGCGACATAGTCACGCCCTCAAAATGAAGCCCATCAGTATAGAAAATATGCCGTACATTATCACTATTATTTGTTGCAACCTGTGGATTAAGGCATTGCGGTGGCCAATGGGGGCTATCTTGCACCCAAATACAAATTTGTATGCCCCATTCCTCAGCGATAATATCCATAAGCTGGCGCCGTAATAGATTATCGCCAGCTTCACTACGGGTTGGACGAAGAAAGGGAAAATAGCCTCGCGCTTGATTTTCTTCTGTCCCAAAATAATGCTTAATATAAGCCTCAAAAATAGGCTGAGTGGCACATAAATCTCGTAGCTCATTTTCCAATTGGCTCACTGCATCCATGCTGTTTTTAAGTGTCTTAGCCGCCTCACTATGATGTAGTGTATTTTGCTGCGTTAGTTGACTTAGCAACTCCTCATGTAGTAGACCTTGTGTTTGTGCTTCGCCTAATAACTCCTTAGCATTTACGATTGCTTGGTATAGCTTTTTCTCTTCTTCCTCTTTTTGACGAAACCCTTGCGCAATCCCAGGGAATTTTTTTAATAGTTGCTCTGCCACCTTCTGCTCTGCCTCACGATGAAAAGGGTCAACAGGTTTTATCTCCATCGTTTGATAAGTAAAAGCTGCGTATAAAAAAGCCTTA
This sequence comes from Gammaproteobacteria bacterium, assembly GCA_965230455.1. Classification (GTDB taxonomy): domain Bacteria; phylum Pseudomonadota; class Gammaproteobacteria; order CBDDKY01; family CBDDKY01; genus CBDDKY01. The sequence continues at coordinate 267,378 of CBDDKY010000002.1, read as the reverse complement.
ATATCCAACGCAGCCACCTGGCAAATTTCATCGTTGTTACTCTTGGATAATAACGCCTCTATCATAGTCTGTCTGTTAAGTGGGTTGTCACCGCTATCTAATCCTACTGCATGAAAAAAGCAGTCACCATCACCCGGCGTGGCGTGTCGCATCCAAGCATAGCTTGTTTCATTTAAAAGCACGAGTAATGAATCATTAGATCTTTTATTCATTTCAGTCAATTGTTGAGTCATCGTATTTTTTCCTTGTAATGTGTTGTTATATTGATGTTGGATATTTGTCATGGTATCGATTATTGCTTTTTTTGGTGCAAACATTGCCCCATTACCATTATTATTAAACGTATTGTTAACAATGATATTAAACTTTGGGCTAGAATGGTTAGATGGCGCTACGCCTGGCTCAGAAGAAATGCCTTTCCTCGTAACGACGGGGGGTGAATTTAATCCTTTAACACTTTCAGGATCAGTTATTAATAGTCTTTGAGATTGTTTGAATAATTTTCGGAGCTTTTCTACTAAGTTATCCAAAAGTTCCAAGCCTGTACTATTAAACATATCGTTAAAGTTAAAAGATAACTCATTCATTTTTAATCTTTTATTCTTTTTATCTTTCTTGTTTAGACGAGCAAAAGCCACATTCAACTCTGTTAATAGCATTAACCAGTCTGCTATCACTCCTCCGCCCACACCTTCTAAAAGCTGTTGATGATCTGTAAGAATACTGATTAACGCTGGCAAAACAGCAGAAATTTTCATTGATTGACATCGGCTAATTAGCGCTTTAACGTCTAATGCAAGTGCATCATTGATGTTAGATAAAAGTAATTGAATCATAAGAAATAGACTATTAATTAGCCCAGGAACAATGAGGCCATTAATATTTTCTGCTTGCAAATCAATTAAATTCTTAGGTAACAAATAATCTAACAAAATAAAAATAATACGATTTATTTTTAGTGTAGGCTCATTGTTAATATAATGATATAAAATTATATCAGCGGTTAATTGTGAAACAGACACCTTGTTATCATTTAAACTAACTAAAGACATGTCATTCAAGAACAGTACTGATTTTTTATAATCAATATGATCTTCTGAAGTAACTCTATTGATTAAACTTTTCAACACCTCGCTATTAATAGGTGTCTTTTTCAAGATACTACAAAATAATAGAATATACTCAGCTCCAACTTGTAAATTACAAGCGTGACTTACTAAATCTAGTGTCCTAGCAACAAAACCTCTATCTCGATATTGAGACTCGGAAGATACCAATAGATAAACAATGCCCAAGGTCTCCGACCTCTTTAAGAACTCTTTAAGGTTAATATTATTACTCTTGCAGTAGTGATAGACTTGATGAATGGCTGCAGGAATCCCACCCAGAGCAACAGTAATATTTTTTTTAATTTCTTCGCCATCTTCCTCATGACTTTTTAGTTTTATTTTGCTCTGCTGTTTTTCAATTAAATCAATACCATCCTCTATTGACCAAGGTTTTAGATATTGAAACGTTATTTTAGCATTGATGTACTCAGGAGTATCATTGCGCGCTGTAGTCATTAAGCAACTCAGGTATTTACTAGAGTGAACTTTTTCAAACAGCTCCTTTAATCCACTAAAATCAATGACATCAAATAACACCAATAGAAATGATTTTTTTTCATTGAGGCCGGCATTAATGTATGCTATGACATCTGATAATGTTAAGGGTAATTGATAAGCTATATTATTTTTATTTGCAAAAAATTGAAATGAACTTAATAAATCCTCTATCGTATTACAAGATAGCAACTGTACTTCATCATAATGACTTTTATGTTCAGTCAGATAGTAGCGAACCAATGTTTTTTTACCTATTCCAGGGGTTCCTCGAACAATATGAAAGCAAGGTTCAAATGGTGAACCAACTGACTTTTCTAGTATTTTATATGCTTTAGGATAATTTTCAGGAACAGCGCTTTGGTTATCTGGCGATAAAAAAGAGTTTATTCGCTCTGCCATATGCCGTTGTTTATCATGAAGAATCTTATCACTCACTTCATCAGAAGTACTATCTATATCCGATTGATTTTCATTTTTTTTGAATAGTAAATAATCCATAGAGTACGCACTCTTGGAACTTGAAATATAGCTTAGTGGCTCGCTTGTTTTCTTAGTACGGCAACTTTTAGCATGGCACCAAGGTTTGGGATGGTGTTGTTCATCGTCATATTTGATAGGCAATTGATAGCCGCCATCTAGGCAAGACAGCGCGATATTTTCTAACTCACTCATGGAGTAACAATAATGATTTTTTTCATAAGCATGAGTACTAGATAATGTTTTCATTTTAAAAACTTCACCGCGATAGCCACCCAGTCTACCTACTATAGTCGAATCAACTGTGTAAGTAGATAAATTGTAGTAATCACCAGCAATAAGATTACCCCAATTCTCTTCTAACTCTTTAATGATATGCTCATTACCTAAACTTTGAAACGTTAGTGCACGCTGACCAAAAAAGAAAGCTGATATTTCAGCAAACACAGCTCCCTCGAAATATCCCGTGTGTACTATGCTATATTCATTGTACTCTTTAGTTAAATAATCTATGAAAGGTTTTGCATATTTTTTCCAATTGGAAATAAACTTTTTGCTGTTTTGCTTCCCATTTAATTCATAATCACTCTGCTTTTTTTTAGGTTGGTGAACAATGATAAGCGTACGCTTGTAACAATAAACATTTACCCAATAGTTTTCTGCCATCTCGTACTGCTGTCCGGCCGGTATTGTCCCTTTAAATTTATCACTGTTTATATTCTCTGGTAATTTTTCCCATTTTTTATATTCATCAGGGATTCTCATGTGTAAGAGTGATTGAGCACAAAGTTTTACACAAGTCGTTGGACCTGGATAGCCTTCTAAATCTATACTACATGTTGGACCATTATAACGCTGGTTTAAAAGAGCGTTGTCTTGCTCAATCAGCTCTTTCATTGATAATAAATTCAGATTATCTTGCCAATTTTTCGATAATTTTTCATTATTAATTATCTTTTTAGCATCACCCAAAACTTCTTTAGCATCATCATAACGCCCCTGTTTCATCAATGTTCGTGCTTTGCAATGATAAGCTGATAAGTAACCTGGATCTAACTTTAAGGCATCATCGAAACAACTAATGGCCTGAGAATAACAACCTTCAAAGACAGCAAGCTCTCCTTGATTTTTATAGAGTCTTTTTAGTAGTTCCGTACGGCGCTTTTTTTTATCTTTTTCCTTTTTATCTTTTTCCAGATCATTAATCGTTGTTGTAATTAAATCAGCAACTCTTTTTAGGTTATCTTTATTATAACTATTTTCATTAAATTGTTTAGAGCGCAATTGGTTAAATAATAGTGTAGCTAACGTAACCTTGGCTGGAATAGAATGAGGGGCTATAAGTTCAATAATAAGGATAGCGCGATCATGTTGACCCAGCTCATCACAAATGTTAGCAAATCTTAAAATATGATTCTGAAAGCATTCACTTTTACACTTCTTTAAATCTTTTTTCTTTGGTGTTAAGAGCTCATTCGTTTTCTTTGTAGTAATAAATTCACAACCTACTTTGTAACAGGCTTGTTGAAAGTCAGCGTAAGCATCGTTGAATTGCCGTGCTTTATAATAGGCCAAACCTCGTTCACTGTAAGCTTTAGCCATCTCATAATGACTTTTCCTAAGACGTTTTTTATTCTTAATGACCCGAGTGCATCGCGTAATAGCTCCCTGGGTACCATCCTCCAAGAGAGAAATAGTAGCTGTTCTTTTTTTAATCTTATTGTTGCTCATTTTTTTAATCTTTTGACTGCAAATAATGCTTTATACCCACTTAAGGCAATAAATAGTGATATAAAAACCAAGCAAACTCACATTAATTAGGTATAATTCTTCAAACACACGTTGCATCAGTAAGAATACCATGGCTACCGTTCGGTTGTTAGCTTGATAAGATATGATTCTATAATAATTCTGCTAACAATAATATCCGTATTTTTTTGTCTATAAATTTATCTAATAATCCTAAATTCCGCAAAAATTAATTAGTTAAAATATTGACCAGGAAGTTACTATAAATAAATTAAATCGTAGTGGAAACCCAGCAAAATGCCTACCGAAAAAAAGCACAAATGTTTTCTAGCGCTAGATTTGAGGGTAAATTGTTGTTAATGACTTAGGAATAAAAAATAGCAAACCGTTAACCAATGCTTTCTCGATAAGTTGTGAACGGGTATGACAATCAAATTTAGACTTCAACTGTTGCAAGTGATAATCAACTGTTTTTGCCGAGATATTTAAATAACGGCCTATCTCTTTCATTGTCTTGCCGCGTAAAATAAAAAATAAACATTCAGATTCTCGAGGAGAAAAATTATGCTGGCGGGGTGTCTCTGAAATATTAAATGTCAGTGAGGATTTAGAAAAAAATCGTAAGCTATCTGAAAATAAAACATGCCCCAAAGAAAATAAATGTCCTTGGTTGATACGGGTCGATTGACTTATTACTCCTATACAATCACCTGTTTCATCTAGGTAAGGTGCTTTGCCACCTAAAAAAATTTTCTTTTCACCACCAGAATAAGTAAAGACAGATAAAATATCTGTTTTCTTTTTCTCTCTTAGTACAAAATCATCCTGTGAATCAAAAAGAGCTAAAGAGTCCTCAACAACAGAAGAAGATAGTTCGTCATTAGAATAACCAATGATGTGCTCTAACGACACTACAGCTACAGCTTCCCTCATTTCTTTATTAGCAAATAAGTAACGCCTGCTTCTATCTTTTAGAGCAAATGAAGTGTCAGGAACTTGCTCTAAAATACTTAAAAAATTGATATTGCCAAAATTATTTATAAGATTTTTATCCAACTCACTTCTCCAACAAAACAATCAGTAAAACTAATAAAGATCCTTCCGACCTTATATCACAAAGATTTACTAACATCTAGGGCGCGCCATCAATTAAGCCATATACAAGTGGCAGAAATATGAACGGCGCCAAGGAAGTTTCTAGCCGTTTTATCATAGCGTATTGCGATGGCTCTAAACTGTTTTAACTTAGCAAAAAAGCTTTCTATCACATGACGTGATTGATAAATCGCTTTGTCATAATCACGTTGTTCTTTTCTTGAAATTTTAGAAGGAATAACAGCTTTGCAATCTTTCTCATCTAATTTATTTAATACGCGCGCTTGAGCATCATAGGCTCTATCGGCTAAAAAATAGGATGCATTAATTTTTCCAATAAGTGCATCAGCACTTTCTAAATCATGAGCCTGTCCACCTGTTACATGGAATCCAATAGGATCACCTAATGCATCACATAACGCATGTATTTTAGTGCTAAAACCGCCTCTGTTTCAAACAATCGCTTCATCAGTATCTACTTTTTTTAGTCCCAACACCGAATTGACTCACATTAAAGGTAACCCGTTGAAAAGTTAGATTGTGTAAAATTTGCATCGTTGACTCACAATGAAGGTAACCCAACCATTGGAGTCATCAGATGCCTAAACCCTTAGAAAAACGACTCAATTGGGGTAGATTACGTCAGCGCTACAAGCAATCAAGCGCGCAACGAAAAAGCCAGCTTCTTGACGAAATTTACGATCTCACCCAAATGAACCGAAAGTATGTGATCAGGAAACTGAACCAATCTTCTCACAAGCCCTCCGCTAAAAGAGGAGCATCTCCCATCTACGCCCCCCAGATTTATCGCCCGATCCTTCAGAAAATCTGGTTTGCTTGTGACCAGCTATGTAGCAAGAAGCTTAAACCTAAAATCCTCAGTTGAAATCGTCGCGAGGCCGACTTAGTTGCTGAAGATAAAGGATTTTTCTCAATATTTTTTGTGAAAGCGTATCACCCATACGGTGAATAAAAAATATTGAGAAAAATCCTTTAGATTCGGTGAGTTAGGCGGCCGCAGTAGATTTCAACTGAGGATTTTAGGTTAAAGCCATCCTTGAACTTTGGCTGCCTTATTACGATAAGCCACTCTCTGATGAGATAAAAAGCAGACTGTTGCGCATGAGCCCTGCTACCATTGACCGTCTCTTAAAACCCATCAAGGTAAAACAACCCAAACATGGGCTATGTGGTACAAAGCCAGGCAGCCTCATCAAAAATCAAATCCCCATCAAAACTAATCAATGGGAAGAAACTAAACCGGGATTTATGGAGGCAGATACCGTTGCTCATTGCGGTAATCGTTTAGAAGGAGACTTTATCTGGAGTTTAACAATGACGGACATTCACACAACGTGGACGGAAAACCGCGCGGTATGGAATAAAGGAGCAACAGGTGTTGGTGAACAAATCGATGACATAGAGTTGCATTTACCCTTTAAATTAAGGGGTGTGGACAAGCCCTGACGGGCCAGCCTAAGCCCTACGGGCAGTGTGAATAAGCTATGGGCAAAATTGCCCAATAACTTATTCACACGCTTAGGCTTCTTGCTCACATACCCACAGGCTCAGTTCGTTTTATAGACTCATTTGGGGTTACCATCCTTATGAGTCAACGGGTGTGTGTTTACCGTGAAAGTAGAGAGTTACGGATGAGTGCTTATAAGCGAATTCACTGTGCTGCTCGTTACTCAAAACACCTTATCCCCATTACCCACAGTTATGAAGCAACTCCCTATATCTTGCGCAATAGACTGTTAGCCCAAAGCATTAATATCCGGTTTGTATATACTGTTCTTCGTGAGAAGAGCCTGGCTGATAAGTCATTATCTCCCAAAAATCAGAGTCTTCAGGCTTTGTTGAATGACATATTTTTTGTCGTGTACGAAGAAAAAGCTTCACATTTATCCTATTTAAGGTTATTTTAAGCCTTGAATGCTTGGGTTTTATCTAAATGATTATTTTTCTAGATAAATTTATGGTTGTAACTTTCTTAAGAATTGATAGAGGTTAGTAGCATAAAATGCAAAAGTGTAAATATTTGGAGCAAGTTAAGCGTGCATTGTAAGGTTTTTGTAACCTGCTTCACTTTAATCAGTCAGGGAAACAATACAATGCTCATCGATTGCTTCTAATGTTGATGCTTTTTCTCATTATACTATTTTTAATATTTTTAATAAATTAACAGCTAGAAAATAACGTAAAATACTAAATGGAGTAGACTATGGTAGCTATGTCTTTACACAAAAAGGGCTCTTCTAAGGCTAATTTTTTCTCATATTTTGACTGTCCTGCTGCAAACGCTAAACTAACGGATATACTTGTTATTGGTGGAGGTGTTGCAGGTAGTATATCAGCTTTAAAGTTAGCAAACCAAGGTTACCAAGTAACCTTATTAGAGAAAAACAAACTTTTTTCAGGAACAAGTAGCAAAACACCTGGACGTATGGGGCTGGGATTTCACTATGCTGATAAAGAAACAGCATTCCGTTGTCTAAGAGCAACTATTAGCTTTGCCAAGGAGTTTCCAGGGTTTCGTATTGGTGAAGACTATCCTTGGGCTCACCCTCATAGACATGGGCGTTATTTTATTACCAAAGATAGTTTGTTTAATGTACAAGAGATACTGTCTGTTTATGAAGCAGTAAAGCAAGAGTATAGACGTCTTGTTGAGCTTGACCCCACCAATGAAGTCTTTGGTAATGCTGATGATTTTTTCCGCATTTTATCACCCTCAGAATATATAAATGATGTAGATATGTCTAAAGTAGTGCTCGGTATAGAAACGCCAGAGCATCTACTAGACTGGTTAAAATTTGAAAGCTATATTTCTGATAAACTGCATAATACAAAAAATCTTACCATTTATGAGTATACAGAAGTAACTGCTATTCATCATGATATTCAAGGGCAAGATAAATCCTATACCGTGTTGTCAAAGACGTTGTTTCCAGACACTACACCTCAAACAATTGTACAAAAATTCACAAGCAACATTGTTGTTAATTCTACATGGTCTAATATTGAACTATTAAATAATGAGCTTGGGTTAAGTTCATCTCATAGTAAACGTACTAATAGACTTAAAGTGCTATTGGAAGTTGAACTACCCAGCTCCTTAGTAAATAAACATTCAATGTTCTTTTGTATTGGCCCACATTGTATGCTATCAAACTTAAGTAATGGCCGAGCCTTGATGACGTATGCCCCAGTGAGCAACATTGAATGCTCAAATGAATTAACACCAAACTTGAAAATGACTCAATTACTATCGGGTATTGTTTCTTTGCAAGAGAAACATCAATTTATGAAGGGTATTATTGAGGGAGTTGCACGATATATACCAGATATAATACACTCAAGGCCTATAGGTTTGAGATTTGGTATTGTACAAAGTGATGGCAGTGTGGATATTTTAGATCCACACAGTGACTTCCATTCTCGTAATTATCATGGTGTTGAAGAAATAGCTCCTGGATTTATTGTTAATCCAGCTATTAAGCTTTTTTATTGCCTTGATAATGCTCAAGCTGTATGTGAGACTGTGACAGCAATTAAAAAAAGACAGTCTATCTATGACGATCAACTATCAGCTACAGTGTAATTTTAGCTTTAATGGATTGATAACTTTTAAAGGGTTTTTTATGAATATATCGCATAATCGCTACTGGCAAGAAAGGGAGTTCTTGTTAGAACTGCTCGATAATATTCCCTATTATATTTTTTGGAAAAACAGAGATTCGATCTTTATGGGGTGTAATCGCCTATTTGCTGAGACAGCTAATTTAAAAAATCCTCAAGATATTGTTGGCAAATCAGATTATGATCTACCCTGGAGTAAAGAAAATAGTAACTTATATAGAGATGCGGATAAGTCTGTTATGGACAGTGGCCAAGCGCAACTGAATATAGAGGAGCTTCAAATTCAGCCTAATGGTTCAACAAAAGTTCTATTAACAAGTAAAGTTCCTCTTTTTGATGAAAAGAATACCACCATTGGCATTCTGGGTATTTATACAGATATCACTGATAGAAAAGAAATGGAAAAGCAGCTTATAGGAGCAAAAGAAGTTGCAGAACAAGCAAATCAAGCTAAGACCGATTTTCTATCCAATATGAGCCACGATATAAAAACACCCTTATCAGGTTTGATTGGAATGACAGAAATACTTGTCGATCGCCTAGATGGTAAAAATAAAGAGTATGGAATAGACATATTATCTTCTGGCCGAAAAGTAATGAACTTTTTTAGCAGTTGCTTAACCTTGATAAAGCAAGAAAGTGGCGTATCTGGGCTTCATCGAGAAAACTTTAGTTTATTGGCGCTAAAAGAAGAAGTCCAATCTTTATTTCAGTCTGCTTGTAGAGCAAAACAATTATCTTTTAACGTTAGCTATGATAACAACATACCACTCAACCTTTTTGGTCACAAAGAAGCAATATACAGGATTTTATTAAACTTACTAGGCAATGCCATTAAATTTACGGAGTCAGGGCATGTGAGTGTTAATTTTAAACTAGGCTCTCGAACTACGGATAAAATTGCAATGATTAAGATTACCGTTAAAGACAGTGGTACGGGGATCCCCAAAGATAAGCATAAATTTATTTTTGAAAAATTTAGTCGCTTGACACCATCATACCAAGGTCAATTTGAAGGCAGTGGTATTGGGCTTTATATGGTAGACAAGCTTGTTGCATCTATTGGTGGACAAATAACACTAGATAGTGAAGAAGGTGTTGGCTCTTCATTTACTGTAGTTCTTCCTGTAGATATTTCATTTTTAGATATATCTGAGTCGGATGAACTTTCTATCTATAACAAAGAGCCTGAAAATATTGAGAGCCCAAGTTTAACAGCAGCTAAAAATAATCTTACGGAAAAGACTAAAAAAGGTTTAAAAGTATTATGTGTAGAAGATAATGAAGTTGCTCAAAAGATAATGGCAATGATATTTGCAAAAGGAGAATGGTCGCTAGATGTAGCGAGTAATGGCAATGATGCTTTAAACTTATTTTCCCCAGGGAAATATGATCTAATCTATCTAGATATTGGTCTACCTGATATGTCTGGTTATACATTATCAAATATTTTCCGGCGATTGGAAAATGAAAGCAAGGGTAGTTACTATGTTCCTATTATTGCCTTAACAGCTCATGTTGATTTAGATGCTGATAATGAATCATATGGTCTTGATGCTTTACTTAATAAACCTTTAACGATAGAAAAAAATAACAAAGTTATTGAACGATTTATTTATAAAAAACCGGTAGAAGTGGAAGGCATTGCTATTATTTGTAAGAAGCAAATGTCAATATGATAATTAAAGTCTCTCATGACCTGTTTGGGACTCTTATTTTTAGTTGTTCCAATATGTTTTTCAGCTGAGCTATTTGTTGTTGCAAAAAGGTAACTACTCGCCCCCCATTTTATCAATTTCGCCATTAAGCGCTATTTGAATAGCGATAAGAGGATTAGTCCCTTTGTTGGCCATGGTTTGTAAGCAGCAGGTGTCCGGCAATAGGCCTCGGCATATAATTTAGCTCGAACGCATCCCGATACTTTCTGTTTTACTGAGAGTATTCATCTAACTGTGTCAGCGAGAAATCACAATTCAATTTTAAGTCGTCCTTCAAAATAAATATTGAGTTGTGAAATAATAAGTGCCCAATTATGCATGGGTTGATACCACTTCTTTTTAATCTGCCGATAGACACAGTAAAGCAGTTTACTTAAAGCACTCTCTGATATAAGGGCACCTTTAGATTTCTGTTAGCCCAAAGCGTTAATGTCCGGTATTGAGCAAAGTTAAAATGTCCGCTTTATGAAATAAAGGGATATTTTAACTTTGCTCAATACCGGACATTTCTACTTTGGGTTAACAGTCTCACATCTGTCAGCCATCTTAAGGCACCAAACTCTTCCTAGCGTTTTCCAGCGCTGGGGTTGCATGAGCAAATTTTGCATGCTCATTGAGCTTAGCAACTAAAGCTTTTACATGATCTTCAGAAAAATCATATTCTATAGACTCAATGTAACCTTGACTATTAAAAACACGAGAGTCCTTTATTTGCTGAAGTTGATAATTTTTCATTAAATGCTCTGACAAGCCCTCTGCAATCTCTGCGGTCATATACGGCTTCACATAATCTACGACTATTTTGTAGCCTGGTTTATTATTATCCCTTGGAGAGTAAGAGGCCACAACAGCAGCTACTGCTGGAGCAGACTGAGTACGGATGACTGGAGAAAACTTAAAACGATTAAACTCCGTATTCGTAATACGCGATCCTTCACCAGCTGTTGTCATCAATGGGCGATAGGGTAGCCTCTGGCTTTGACGCTCCAATTCATCATGACGGCGTGCTTCGTTTGCCTGCTGCAGTATATCGCCCATCGTTTGCACATTGATCGGTACAGGTGCGCTAGTCTCATTGAACTCACACCCTTCGATGGTCGTTCCAGGCCCAACATGAACCATGCCCTGCTGTATATCAGCATAACTGTTATTAGATTTCTTATAAGGTAACAACAGTGTCTCTAAATATAAAGCAAGCTTACGTCCTTCAGCGGAAAACTTACTTTTAGCCGTGTGCAAGAAAGAAAGCACCTCATCATGTAACGCTTTATAAAGCCTAGCTCCTTCATCGTGCAACTGACGCTGCTTAACCGCTGAATCGTACCGCATGCTTAAGGCAAACACCGCTTCATCATTGGGAAAACACTGTCCCCATAGTGACTTTAAGCGACCATAACAGCCCTTATCTTGATAAGAAACCGTCCTTACTGCAGAGGAATTCGCTTTATCCCGGGCCTTCAAACAATATTCTAATGTACATTGTAGGCTTGCTCGCCTAACAGCCATTTTTCGCACATCATCTTTGGTAATATTGGCCGTCTGCAATTTCAGCGTCCATTTATCCCTAGCCTTCTTAGAGGGCTGCTGGTTGCGAATATTTTTCCAATAATAGTTTAAAGGTTGCTGAGTATTCTTATTTGTGCCAGAGAAAAAACGCTCATAAACTCTAAGATGATGTTGATTAACCTTATTTGAATCTTGCTTGGAAACATTTAGAGCGGGCACTGCATCGTAGCCTGCTTCCCGTAAACGCAACATGGAAGCAACAATAAAACAATTGACGGTTGGATAGCTGCCATCGTTAGCATAATACGCTTTAAAATAGCCTAGTACTTCTTTTAATTGACTTTCCGAAGGAGTTGTTGGCATCGTTAACAGCATATCTGTTAAATAAGCAATTACCGCCAATCTGTCTTTGCCTGTAATATTTTCCTTCAGTTTATACTGCTGAAAGCTGAGTAATAATATTGTCCAAAACTGGTTGGATGCGTCCATTGCAGCTTTTGCCTCAAATAGCTCACTTGTTAAACCCGTTGATAACGGTGAAAAATAGCTATAAGCCTTATAGCACTGCTTTACCACATCGGCGGTGCACAAAGCAGCCAAGGTGGAACTAGTGATAAAACTAACAATAGCTCCTGGCAATAAAAGCACTGGTGCACCCAACCCTGCAACAGAAGCGGCTATAGCAGCTGCCAATAAACCAACACCCGTTGTACCAGCAACAACGCCTTCTACAGCAGAAGAAGCACCTTTCCCTAGGGCCTTAAAACCTAGTAAATGCCGCTCTTGCATCTCCACTGGCGTTTCTTGGGGCTGCAGACGTTTATGCTGCTTAGCCGACTTTTGTAGCATCGCAAAATACATGGGGTACTGGCGTTGGTGCGCGAGCGCATTGCTAGTTTGCTTATCAATAATAGCTGCAATGGTGTCGCAAATCGTCTTACCCACTACAGGCATTTCTACTAACAAATCTAAAGCATAAGCTAAACCTTGCGTGGCATTAATACTCCCTGTGTCTAGCGTAGAGCCTAAATCCCGGGCATTATCGCACAAATGCTGACATAGCTTTTTAGCTAAACTAATAATAGTCGGCTTGGTTAAATTATTATTCTTACTCAGTGAAGCATGAAATAATATTTTCACTAATAGCTCATAGCTAAACGCCGGATCAGGGTTTTTATCTGTCCTGGTGTTACTAAAAACTTTTTCGACAACAGCCCGCATTAAATCATCCTCCAGCATGGCTATGGCTAACAGCACATCTAAATTTTTCTCAGTAATAGGCAACTCCTTAATAAAAGGGAAAAGAATAGTTTGCTGAAAACGGGACCTTGCTATATTTTCACTTCTTTCTCGCGGAATTTTCTGATAATAGGTCAATAGAGAATTCACCGTGTCATAAGGTTCGGCGTAAGGCATTTTAAGTTGAGCTAAGTCCAGCTTGCCCTGTTGGCTTTGCTTTTCAGCTGCATAGGATGTCAAGCTAACCCTACTAAATCGACCTTCACCTTGATAGTGAATATTAATTGCCGCTTCCGCTTTACCTGCTTTTTTTTCATTAAGGCAATAAGGCAGAGTTGCCGAAGAATCCTTCTGCCAAACAAAAATAGGCACATTTAAGATTTTGGCCATGATATCTAACGGCTGCTTTGTGGCATTTTGTTTGCCAAAACTATCGGGATAAAAAGGCACCGGACCTTTTAGTTGCTCAAAATACATGTTAATATATTCTGTAAAAACAACCTTTGAAGAACAATAATTTTTCAACTCCTGTAAAAACTCCGCATGTCGTTTCGTCAAGTCTTCACGTTTTTCATGCACACTGTCCGCTTGCAAGTCAAAAATATGCAGCTTTTTCTCCAGCGCTTTTATTTGATGAAAAATTTGCATCACTTCAGGGTGTAACTTTAAAAAATTACCTGAAGCTTGCATTATTTCTTCTCTATAGGCGTTTTCTTCCTGACAGGAAAACCGCCCCTCTGCCATCCCATAGGATAGATAGAAAAAATCTTGAATACTCCTGGCAAAAGCCTCCCTTATTTCCTGCTGGGAAGCAAGCGTTCTTAAATTTTCTATCAACAGCTCGCGATTTAAATCTGGTTTTATTATATGCGTCTGTGATGCAATCGCCTGAAACAAGCTATCATTTCCACCGTCCAATTTTTTACTATTCCAGGCATAAGCCTGCTCTCCTTTAAAAGCAAGTGTACTTAATTTCGTTAAGGGTTGTATTGGTTTACTTATTGGCATCTTTCTTTCTCCCGAATGATAATAATTAATATAAAATGAAACATTTCTAAGGCTAGAATTATTAAAATTAAATTCTGGCCACCTCCTGACTGGGCTGGGTATACGTCTTCCTCCACCTCGTGATAGAGGTTCTGGACTCTTGCATTGAAAAATTTTTTCTTCCAAGCTTTTCCCAGGAAGAAACCCCTTTCTGCTTTCTCTTTTTTCTTTTAAGAAAGCATCATCTGTTTTTGGGTTAAAAGAGAGCATCATTCTTTTCAACATGTCTTCATGCTTTGTTATTCTTTTTCTTGACTGACAATCAAGCGTACTACTAACCAGCTCGATTTTGAAAACTTCACCCAGATGTCCTTCTAACCTTTTAACCTCATCAAAATTTGAGACATAGCTTAAAATATTATTGTTATAGGTTTTTGGAAAAACTCCTTGGGTCGACAGAAAATCTACAACCGCCAAATAACCAGGACTCTCAAAAGTAATCGCCGGTTTTGAGAACCCGGCTGCAGATACTTCAGCTAATGCTGCACCAAAACCATATCCTGTATGGGTAATGTTACAACTCCCATATTCATGATGCAGATGTTCCAATAAAGGTTTGGTACTTTCAAACCACGTTAAACCTATTTTCTGTACCAAAAACTCCTTGTCTTTTTCATCCTCATCATTTAAAAATTGATGAACAACAACAAGAGCATCCCCTTTCTTATAAACAGCAGAACGATATACTCTACTGATGGTTTTTTGGAGACTTTTCCGCCGAGCTTCATAATGAAAATCTCCATCAATACGAGACCAAGCAGAGAGCGCATTGCCCAGCGGAATATTTAAGGACGCATTTGCGCAAAGTCTAGAGCAGGTTGATGGGCCAACAAAGTAACTATTTCTTTGTTCAGCGCCCCGAACATAATAATTTTTTAGCAACTTTAAATCGCCAGACACTTTTTCACTCAGTCTTACACTTGAGTTTTTTTTAGAAATTTTACTTAAAGCTGAAAAATAAGCATCATACTCACCCTCTTGCAAGTGAAATTGCGCCATTCTATGGAGCGCATAACAAGATCCCGACTCTAAATCAATCGCACTATTTAGCAAATTTACAGCCTCATTATTCTTACCAGAAAAAAAACTTAAATCCGCTTTTTTCCTGTAAGCAAAAAGCAAAGCACCCCGAGCATCAGCTCCACGACTCTTGCTTAAATTTTCAATAGACATATCCAATAAGACATTGATTCTATTCGCTTCTTCCTCATAAAAATTCCCTGTATCAAAAAATGACTCTAACAAATCATCAAACAGGACGTCTGCTAAATGCACCCTAGACAAATCAGAGTAAGATGAACAAAAGTCTAAAATATATTTAGCCTTATCCCTATCACCTTTTTCATTACAGATACGCGCATAACTCATAATAACTTTAGCATGCATATCTGACGTTATAACTTCTGTAACATTCAACCTACTTAGATAATCTTTATAATCATCATGCAAAAAGAAGACACAACCCAGTTCCTGACAAGCATGCCGTATATTCTCATAGGCCGAATCCACATAGGATATTTTTAAGTATTCCTCTGCAAGGCAACTATAAAATTTAGCAATAGCAACACAAACGTCTTCACTTTTATCTTCAATAGCATTAATAAATGGAATAGCCTTATTAAGCTCCTCAATAATGACCCGGGGTCGCTCATTTTTAATAGCTAACATTTTTTCTATTTTTTTGACTATTTTTTTTTGACTATTCTTTCCCATGAGAATTTTACCAAAGCTATATGCTTAACTCATGCAGACTAGAATACCGCAAATGCTCAACTAGTCATATCCGTATTTTTACGGTTTTTCTTACTATTGCAAGAAATAAATCAAGAAATGATGTTCATAATTCTGCTAAAATATGTTTTCTTCCCCTCGCCTTAATTCTCAACTTGTTGTAAAATATTGCTATCACACCCAAAAGAAAAGCACCATGTTATCCCGCAGACAAAAATTAAAAAATTGGCTCAAAAACACCCTCCCTAATCAGAATTTTTCCATATCTGCATTGGCTGGCGATGCAAGTTTTCGCCGCTACTATCGTTTGCAATTTCTAGCAGCTGATCAACCATCATCCTGCCTTGTCATGGATGCACCACCGCCGCAAGAAAATGTTGGACCTTTTATCCACATTAGTGGCTTATTAGCAGCGCAGGGTATTGTTGTACCAAAAATTTTGGCACAAGATGAAACACAAGGTTTTTTATTGCTGGAAGATTTTGGTGACAAACTTTTACTCAATGTACTAACGGCAACAACGGTTGATACCTATTATCAGCAAGCCTTGGATACCTTGCTAACCTTACAAGCCTGTCCTTGTCCACCCACGTTTCAACGTTTCACTACAGACATTGCCCCTCAAGAGTGGGCTAACCTGCAGACTTGGTTTTTAGAAAAGCATTTAGCGCTAAAACTATCAGCGGCACACAAAGCTTTATTCAAAGACTTAGAAAATTTTATTATTCAAGCCTTAGACGCTCAGCCACCGTGTTTTATGCATCGTGACTTTCAATCCCGTAACCTCATGCTGCTGTCTAATGGTCATTTAGGTGTGTTAGATTTTCAAGATGCTTCGCTCGGTCCTTGTTGCTATGATGTGGTATCGTTACTCAAAGATTGCTACATTGTTTGGCCACGGCAACACGTCTATGGTTGGCTAAATTATTATTACCAAGCGGCTTCTAAAACAGCTTGGATGCCCAACTTTTCTTTTGAAGACTTCAAGCAGTTTTTTGATTTAGCCGGTGTGCAGCGCCACTTAAAAAATTGCTTTATTTTTGCGAGAAAATATCATCGTGACAATAACCCCCATTACCTTACTTATTTATCGCAAACACTAAATTACGCCTTAGAGATCTGTGAAGATTATCCAGCATTACATAATTTGGGCGAATTTTCTCAAACGCATTTATTACCTGCATTAGGAAAAGTATCATCATGAAAGCTATGTTAACCGCTGCCGGGTTTGGTGAACGCATGCAACCCTTAACCAAGACCACGCCCAAACCACTTTTAACTATCGATGATAAGCCTTTGATCGTCTACCATTTAGAAGCTTTAAAGCAAGCCGGTATCCAAGATATCGTCATTAATACTCATCACCTGGCTAATAGCATCAGGGAAGCGTTAGGAAGCGGAGAAAAATGTGGCGTCAATCTTCATTACAGTCATGAAGACAGCCTCTTGGGTACTGGCGGTGGTCTATTCCAAGCCTTGCCCTTGCTAAATCATGAACCTTTCATCATTGCTGCCGCAGATTTATGGACGGATTATCCTTATGAGAGACTGGTCAACCACACCAACCTCCAACACGCTCATTTAGTACTTATTGATAATCCACCCTGGCATCCACAAGGGGATTTTGATTTGGGTAAACATAAACAAGTGTGCCTTAGCCAATCGCCTAAGCTCGCCTTTTCAGGGATTGGCGTGTATCATCCGAACTTATTTGCTGGTTGTCAGCCGGGGACTTTTCCTATTGGGCCGCTTTTGCAACGGGCTATTAAAGCGAAACAAGTCACTGGCGAACGTTATGAAGGTGTCTTATTGAATATTGGTACGCCTGAGCAATTGGCTGCGCTACAAGCAAGTAGAAAAGATGACTCTTAGACGAAATCAAGCAGATTTAGCATAAATCACCCTAAAAAAACGGCCCAGCGTGTGGGCCATTTTTATTTGAGTTTGTCCTATCATCCTACCATCTGCTGCACACGTTGCAACATATGTTCAGCGGATTTAAACTGGTCTGGTGTATTTTGCTTGCTTTCAGCTTTTGCTGCTACATGTTTTAATCCACCACTGAAGCCACGAATTGCCGCATTAAGATCACCTCGGTCTGCTAATTCAGCTTTAGACTTCACCGTTCCAGCAGTAGTTGCAAACATAGGCACCGGTGGAGGTGTAGGTATAGTTTCAGTTGTTTTCACAGTTTCAGCTTTTTCCACTGGGCCCTGAGATGCACTATTTTCCGATACGATAGACGCTTTTTGCTGCTTATCTAAAGCACGTTGGCGCACTTCTGGTGCAAATAACTGAGCAAAGGCTGAATTATTAACACGTTGATTATCAAGCTTATTAACGACAGCAACTGTTTCAACCTTAGTGCCCACTGTTTCTTCGTCATCCCACTCATCGTCATCGGCTATAGCATTACGGCGGCTACTCATAGCAGACTTCAATAATGCCCTTGGGTCAAACTTATCTACTGGTTTGCTGCTTGCTGCTTTAGTTTGCTCAGTTTCAGTCACAGTGACTTCTTCTTGCGCTACTTCTTCAGTAGCAACATCAACAGTCACGGCTTCTTGTACTTCTTCAGAAGCAACGTCAACAGTCACCGCTTCTTGTACCATTTCTGCGGCTTTTAATAAGTCTTTGGCCTCTAGCAATGCATCTTCAGTCAATGCACTGGATGGAACGGCTGCAGCAGCCTTATAATTATCCATGCTTGGAGCTGTAGGCACGCGATGTGCTGAACTATTTTTAGCAGCTCGCAGTTCTGCAAGCTTTGCCTGTGCGGCTTTTAATGCGGCTAATTTTGCTGCGACAGCTGTAGATTTACCTGTAGCATTTGCCGTTACGCCTAGTTGCTGGCTTTCTGCGGCTTGCGTTTGTTTAATTGTTGCTAAACGCGCCTGCATATCAGCTAACTGTGCTCGCGCATTTTCAAGCGTTGCTTTCGTTTCTGCAGGAATCTTAGGCAGAGGACGACTCTGAGACTGGACTGCTTGCGCTTTACGCTTAGCCGCTTCAGCTCTCATTGCTGACGTCACTGCTGGTAATGGGCGACGACGTTGCGCAGGAGAAGCAGAACGCGCTCTTTGCTTGTCAGCAGCGTCTCTAGTAGTAGAACGCCCTGTACGCTGATCAGCCGCTGCAACCTGAACATTAGAACTATGGCGCTTGTGTGTTGGTTTAGCCGCAACTTTTTTTGTGGTTTCACTGTGTTGATTGCTTAAGTGTTCAAATTTTGCAATTAAACTATTTACTTTACCCATGTTATCACCTTTATTGTTTATGCCGCTTTTTACTTACTCGCGACTTTTACTCATCTGTTTGCTTCTTCTTGCATGAATTTCTCAATTCCATGAATGCCATTTTACTGAGTAATTATTAAACAAATATTAACAAGTGAAAAAAATATATTCTTTTTTTAAAGAAGATTTTTCTTTCTCGCTAAGGAATGGTGAAATATCTAATTTTTTCTTTATTTATCTTGATGTTAGAGGGCTGGGAGCTGGTGAGTTTTATTCAATAATCCTAAGTTCCGCCGTTGAAATCGTCGCGAGGCTGACTAAGTCGCTGAAGATAAAGGATTTTTCCCATCTTCTTTGTGAAAGCGTATCGCCCACACGGTGAATAAAAAAGACGGGGAAAATCCTTTAGATTTGGAGAGTTAGGCGGCCGCAGCCGACTCCAACGGCGGAATTTAGGATAATAGCTTAGTCAACTAACCCAAGGGCTTTAACCGTTTCACGTTCGCTGCGCAATTCATCCAGCGTGATTTGGAATTGTTCTTGACCAAACGCATTATGAGCTAAGCCCTTAATCACGTTCAATTGACCGCCTTCGGTGCGACAAGGGAAAGAGAACAATAAGTCTTCATCCACGTCATACTCGCCTTGCGAGGCGCGGCAAACAGAAAAACTCTCGCCGGCTTTCGTATCATGGGTTAAAGCATATACATTATCCACGATAGCATTGGCAGCAGAAGCCGCTGAGGAAGCACCGCGGGCTTGAATAATAGCGGCACCACGCTTTTGTACCGTTTCGATGAAGGTACCCTTTAACCACGCTTCGTCATTTATAACGTCAGCTGCGCTCTGGCCATTGATTTGGGCATTAAAAAAATCAGGATATTGCGTGGCAGAATGATTTCCCCAAATAGTCATATTGGATACAGCAGTGATATCAACACCCGCTTTTTGCGCTAATTGCGTACGGGCACGATTTTCATCCAACATAGTCATGGCAAAAAAACGGTCATTAGGGATGTCTTTCGCGTGGTTCATCGCAATAAAGCAATTGGTATTACAAGGATTACCCACAACAAGTACGCGCACGTCATCAGCCGCATAGTTGTTCAATGCTTCGCCCTGTGGCTTAAAAATACCACCGTTAACTTTCAATAGGTCACCACGTTCCATCCCTTTTTTGCGGGGAACCGCGCCCACCAAACAGGCCCAATTAACCCCATCCATTGCAGAATCAAGGCTGGAGGTGCAATGCACACGCTTTAATAAAGGGAAAGCACAGTCATCTAATTCCATAACAACGCCTTCCAGAGCGGGCAAAGCGGCTTCTAATTCTAATAAATTCAGCTCCACGTCTACATCTGGACCAAACATTTGACCCGACGCAATACGAAATAATAAGGCATAGCCAATTTGACCTGCTGCCCCTGTGACGGCTACTCTAACCCGTTGTGTCATTATTGTTCCCCTTTAGTGGTTGTGGCAGTTCCATGGATGCATCGGCCATGGCATAAAAATAAGGATTTAAAAAATCACCCACAGGATAAGCAAAGCGCTCCCCCGTGAGTGTTAACAGGGCACCACCGGCTTGTTCTACCAAACATTGCCCTGCAGCTGTGTCCCATTGAAAAGTGGGGGCCCAACGCGGATAAATATCCACCGTTCCCTGGGCAATCAAACAAAATTTTAAAGCACTGCCCACATAAGTCAATTCATATTTGCTCTGCTGAGCAAGAAAAGCATTCAACTGTTGACGAGCACAGCCGCGGCCGCTCACTATTTTTAAAACACCCTCTCCAGCAACCGCTATTGTTTGTAAGGGTTGCCAAACGGCCTCCTCATGCTGTTTGAAAGCACCTATGCCTTCTGCTGCAAAATAACACTCTCGGCGCATGGGCACATAAATCACCCCCAAAACAGGATAGCCAGCACGCACCAAGGCAATATTCACGGTGAATTCATCACGACCAGCAATAAACTCCTTCGTACCATCTAAAGGGTCAACTGACCAAAAAGCAGTTTCTTCGCTTAACATAGGTTTGGGCGTTTCCTCGCACACAATGGGAATATCGGGATATAGGGTTTGCAACGCATCGACTAAATAGTCAGCCGAAGCCTTATCAGCCGCTGTCACCGGCGTCTTATCTGCTTTTGTCTCAACAGCCAAGGCACCTTGGCGCACCTTAAGAATATGCTGGCCTGCTACCTTAGCCAGAGCGCACACAGCCTCTAGCATAGCTTTCATCATGTTACATGCTGCTTTAGTAGATAAATCCCCGCCACCGTCCGTGCATCGCGCACGTCAGGCTCGGCTAATAAGTCATCCAATTGACTTAAGGGCCATGGCACAATCTCTAAGGGCTCAGGCTCATCACCTTTTGCATGTTTGGTGTATAAATCCTGAGCCATATAAAAATCCACAGCACTGGATAAATATCCCGGCGAAGCGGCCAGACGACGCATAAAGGTCAGTTTCCGTGCACCTACACCAATTTCTTCCATCATTTCTCGATTGGTTGCCAAGGCTTTATCTTCACCTTTTTCTACCAAACCTTTGGGAAAACCGAGCTCGTAGGACTCAAGTCCCACCGCATATTCACGGATTAACAACACACGGTCCTCATCATCAATAGCCGCAATCATGACGGCTCCTTGGCCGCGGGTATGTAAGCGTTCGTAGTCACGCTGCTCACCATTGGAAAACTGTAAGGTCACCCCTTCAATAGCGAATACGCGGCTAGACGCAATGGGATAGGTGGTTAGAATATTGGGCTTCTTTTTTATGTGCATTTTTCCAACAAATCTCTCGCTTGCTTGCCTTGAGTCAGCATCTCTTGCAACTCATGATGTTTGTTATCCTTAATATATTTGGATAGATCCTGTAGCGTCTTGGTAAATTGTTCCAAGTGGCTAAGCATTGCCTCTTTATTATTGATGAGTATATCCGTCCATAAGGCTGGCGAACTGCCTGCAATGCGAGTGAAATCACGAAAACCTCCACCACTACACGCTAAATAAGTCGCTACGTCTGCTTGCTGATTAAGGGTTGATGTAAAAGCAAACGCCAAGGCGTGCGGCAAATGACTCACCATAGCAATTATCTCATCATGCCGCTGGGGAGACATTTCTATCACACGCGCATTGAGCCTTTCCCACAGTGTTTTGACAGTCGCCAAACGTTCTGGTGATGTTTCAGTCACCGCCGTTAAAATAACCGTACCCCCAGCAAATAAATTTTCATCGGCAGCTTTAATACCCTGGCGTTCAGCGCCGCGCATTGGATGTCCTAGTACCCATTGAGGTAAGAGTGTCGGTGCTTGCGTTTTTATACAATCCAACAGCGCCCCTTTGATACTAACAACATCCGTTAGGGTCGTAGGCGGTTTCACATGCTGAACTAGCGTGTCTAGCAGTGATGGAACAACCGCCATCGCAACGGCTAGCACCACTATGTCTGCTTGAGACACGCTATAGGCTAAGTCTGTAGTGGCTTCATCAACAAAACCCTGTTGCTTGCCATAAGCCAACGTTTGCTTATCAATATCATAGCCAATGACGTAAGGGGCATCAGCACAGGTTTTCAGGGCACGAGCCAACGACCCCCCTAACAAACCCAAACCAATAATCGCAATACGCTT
Organism: Gammaproteobacteria bacterium; assembly: GCA_965230455.1. Lineage (GTDB taxonomy): Bacteria > Pseudomonadota > Gammaproteobacteria > CBDDKY01 > CBDDKY01 > CBDDKY01. The sequence goes on along the minus strand of CBDDKY010000002.1, from coordinate 244,696 downwards.
TGTCATCCCTCTAACGCCGCCTTGGGATAAGAGCCTAGCACTTTCATCAACACCGCTTTTTGTTCTAGGGCGTTTAAGGCTTTTTGCATGGCTTCATCTTCTTGGTGACCATCCACATCAATGAAAAACACATAATCCCACATTTTATGACGACAAGGCCTGACTTCAATAAATGTCATATTAATCCCATACTCATCGAAGGGATTTAAGGTTCTGAGCAACGAGCCTGAGATATGCGGAATAATCAATAACAAAGAGGTTTTATCGTAGCCACTGGGAGGAACCGTTTCATGCCCCAATGCCAAAAAGCGCGTGACATTTTCTAAATTATCTTCAATATTGCTGTGTACACAATATAAGTCATACTGTTCAGCGGCCATTTCACTGGCAATGGCCGCTGCGCCTTGCTCTTCTGCAGCCAATTTGGCGGCATAGGCCGTAGAACTTACCGCAATTTCTTCCACGCCGTGCATATTAATATCCAGCCAGTCTCGGCATTGCGCTAAGGCTTGCTGGTGGGAATAAATACGTTGAATAGGCTGTGTATCATCGCCACGCCGCATCAAATGATGATGAATAGGCATAGCCACCTCACCACAAATCTTCAGCGGTGAATCAATAAAAACATCCAGGGTATGATTGACCACCCCTTCTGTAGAATTTTCAATAGGCACAATACCATAGTGGGCACTTTTGGCTTCCACTTCCCGAAAGATTTTTGCGATAGCATCCATGGGCGCACACTCCATGGAAGGCCCGAACTGTTTTAAGGCAGCACCATGAGAAAACGTCCCATTAGGCCCCAAATACGCCACCCGCAAAGGCTCTTCTAAGGCCAAACACGCCGACATAATGCTGCGGAATACCCGAGCCATGTCTTCAGCACTGAGTGGGCCGGCATTGCGCGCTTTCACGCGCCGTAATAATTGCGCCTCGCGCTCTGGTCGATAAAAAACAGAGCCCTCTCCTGCGGCCATTTTTGCTTTGCCTACTTGTTGTGCCAATGCGGCGCGCTGATTGATTAAGGCTTGAATATCTTCATCGACGCTGTCGATTTGTTCACGCAAAGCCAGTAAGGCATCATCTTGCGACATAAAGTTGCTCCAAACTATCTAAACAAAGGGTGTGATGTTCTAAAGGCCAAGCTTTTTCGCTAGCAAAGGCTAAAGATCCAGCATACCCTGCAGCTGGCTCAAACACAATAAGCTGCCAATTTTTCTCTACGCTTATCTCAGGCGCAATGGACGCTACAGCAGGATTATCGCCCAAAACAATGGAGAACTTATTTAAGGCAACGGACAGACCCTTGCCCAAGGCTTTGATGAAGGCCTCTTTGCATGTCCATAGTTGGTAAAAAGCTTGCATTTGTTCATTGGTGGACAAAGCCCCCAACATTGCCCGCTCTTCAACAGAAAAAAAGCGTTCAGCTATCCCTAAAAAATCAGCACATGGCTGTAGCTGTTCCACATCCACACCTAGGGGAGACGAACGTGTTACAGCAAGCAGTCCCTGTTGGCCTGAGTGCGATAAATTAAACTGTAATAAAGGGCGACCATTGGCATCCAATAGCTCAGGTTTACCGTATTCATTCGTTTGAAACGCTAGACTTAACGGCGTTACCTTTAAATAAAAACCTAAAATTAGTCGCATGGCCCCTCGGCAAAGGATAAAGCGTTCTCGGTCTGCTGCTTTAACAAAGCGTGCTGCTTGCTGTTTTTCTAGGGGTTTGAGGTGTTGCTCAAAAAACGCAAGTCCAGGTTTTAGGCTCTCCAAGGGTAATGCCCAAAGGTGAATGACCTCGGATAGTGGGAGGGTAGGCACAGCACTCATGTGTTCAAAAAATAACTTGCTCTTAACCACCATCATAACACGTATACTCAGCGCGGGTGAGCATAAACATTGAATGTAGTGCGCTTACCTGGCAAAATACCAAAACTTATTCCTTTGTGCATTTTACACTCAACACCATGGCTCATCACCCTCTACACAACGTTAACGTCCATCAATCTACTATTTTAAAGACCCCGAAAGAAATCAAAAGAGATTTACCCTTAACCGCGGAACTGGTGGATTTTGTATTACAGGCACGCCATCAAGTAGAAAATATACTCAAAAGCCAGGACAATCGCCTCTTTATTGTGACCGGCCCCTGTTCCATTCACGATGAAAAAGCAGCGCTTGAATACGCTGAAAAGTTAAAAGCGCTGGCAGAACGTGTGGCCGATAAACTATTCCTTATCATGCGGGTTTATTTTGAAAAACCGCGTACCACCGTGGGTTGGAAAGGCTTTATTAACGACCCTTATCTGGATGATTCTTTTGCCATTGAAGAAGGACTTTACAAAGCCCGCACCCTGCTGCGCAATTTGGCTGCTATGCAATTACCCACGGCTACCGAAGCGTTAGATCCCATCACGCCACAATATTTATCGGACTTAATCACCTGGTCTGCCATTGGTGCACGTACCACGGAGTCACAAACTCACCGCGAAATGACCAGCGGCCTCTCCATGCCAGTAGGCATTAAAAATGGTACCGACGGCAGCCTACAGGTGGCTATTAACGCGTTGAAATCCATTGAAAGCCCCCACGCCTTTTTGGGCATTAATCAACAAGGCCAAGTGGCTGTTATTCAAACCCGCGGCAATAGCTCCGGCCATATTGTGTTACGCGGCGGACAACAGCCTAACTATGATTCCGTTAATATTGCGCTGTGCGAACAAGCCCTCACTAACGCACAATTGCAACATAACATTGTGGTGGATTGCTCTCATGGTAATTCACGCAAAAATCACGATCTCCAACCCTTAGTCATGCATGATTGTATTCACCAAATTCTAGAAGGCAATCAATCCATTAAAGGCTTAATGCTCGAGAGTCATTTACACGCCGGCAATCAAAACGTCCCCACCGATAGGTCACAATTAAAATACGGCGTATCCATTACCGATGCTTGTATGGATTGGGAGACCACAGAAAAGTGTATTTTGGATGCTTATGGGAAGCTAAAAGCCATTGAGAAGGAGAAAGGTCCGTGACTTATCAAATACCTGACTTGCTAAATCTAGGTGAGATTGAGACAAAATCCGTATTAAGAAAAATAAGTAAGGCTCATCAAGCCTTGGCAGAATTAAAAGGCGTTGTTGAGATAATACCTAATCAAACGATATTGATAGACACTTTATCTCTACAAGAGGCAAAGGACAGCTCTGCTATTGAGAATATTATTACAACACATGATCAACTCTATCAAAGTGATAATAACGCAAAATCTTTTGTTTCTAAGGCTGCAAAAGAAGTACATAGCTATGCAGAAGCGCTGCGAAAGGGTTATGAAAAGATTAAACAACGACACCTGCTTACCACCAATGATATATTAACCATTCAAGCCACTATCGTCGAAAATTCAGCAGGCTTTAGAAAAACGCCAGGAACCACCCTAAGAAATGATGCGACGGGTGAGGACATCTATACCCCCCCTCAACACGTTAATGATATTATCTCTCTAATGTCTAGCCTTGAAAGATTCATTAATGATGATTTTTGTAATTGGGATCCGTTAACTAAAATGGCCGTGATTCACCACCAATTTGAAAGCATTCACCCCTTTTATGATGGCAATGGAAGAGCTGGGCGTATTATAAATATCCTCTATTTGGTCAAACAAGGCTTATTAGACGTCCCTGTGTTGTACTTATCTCGCTATATCAATCAAAATAAAATGGAGTACTATACACAGCTCCAAGCTGTACGCATCGATGGCACATGGGAAAACTGGTTGATGTTTATGCTAGAGGGTATTGAGCAGACATCCATTCAAACCACAGCTTTAATTCGAAATATTAGAAAGCTCATGCAAGCCCATAAGCATCTTATTCGGGAAAAATGCCCCAAAATTTACAGCCAAGACCTTATTAATAATTTGTTTCGACACCCCTATACCAAGATTGAATTTTTAGTAAGCGAATTACAGATTCATCGCAACACTGCCACCAAATATTTGAATGAGCTCATCGCCTTAGGGGTCTTAAGCAAACACAAAGTGGGGAAAGACTTACTCTACCTTAATAATGAATTATTTGAGTTATTATTGAGTGCGGGAAAGAACAATTAAGCCCCTCAACAGCTTCTTTTTCCTCATTTATTTCGCCCACGCAGGAAACTCTCATTAGAGTTCCCATACCCAAGGGGCACAGGCAGGAGAGAATTGCATTCTCCCCCTTAACCCCCCACCACCACTAAAAGCAATTGATTTAAAAGAATATTTTTATTTTGCGGGAGATTTTGGTGAAAGGGGCTTTTTTTTAGCAAAGTGCTGTAGGCTAGCTCTGTGCAAAAATCAATCTCTCATTCAGCTAAAAAGCGTGCACACGAAATCGCGGTTTCGTGTGCACGCTCTATTGACGTGCACACGAAATCATGGTTTCGTGTGCACGTTCCATGAGAATTAACGCTTAATACAATTAAAGTAGCGCTCATACCAATCGACTGCGGCCGCCTAACTCACCGAATCTGAAAGTTTTTTTCCGTCTTTTTTATTCACCGTATGGGTGATACGCTTTCACAAAAAAGATAGAAAAAATCCTTTATCTTCAGCGAGTTAGTCAGCATTGCTACGATTCCAACGGCGGAATTTAGGTTAAAGTTTGCGCAACAACACTTCTTGCACGTTGTGGTTATTACCTTTTGTGAGAATAAGTTGCGCACGGTTTTTGGTAGGCAGGATATTCTCCTCAAGATTAAGCGCGTTAATTTCCTGCCATACTCGGCGTGCAAATGTATCAGCCTCTTCATCGCCCATGACAGAAAAACTATGAAAAAAAGAGTCTTTATTTTTAAAAGCTGTTTGACAAAACAAATGAAAACGTTCTAAAAACCAATGTTTGATAATGTCTGCTTCTGCATGCACATAAATGGAAAAATCAAAAAAGTCTGAGACAAATAAGCGTGGCAACGCTGCCTCTATGCTATCAGCCTGCAAAATATTCAACCCTTCTAAAATAACGATATCTGAATAGTTAACGCTTTGAAATTGGTCTGGAATAATGTCGTAGCTTAAATGCGAATAAAGCGGTACTTTTAACTCTTTTTTGCCCGACTTTAAATCCAATAAAAACTGTAACAGGCGACGCTGGTCATAACTTTCAGGAAAACCTTTTCTGGCTGCAATACCCTGTTTTTCTAACTGAGCATTTGTTAAAAGAAAACCGTCTGTTGTGACTAAATCAACACGCGGCTTGCTAGGCCAGCGTTGCAGCAAGCGCTGCAAAAGCCGTGCTGTGGTACTTTTTCCCACGGCAACGCTACCGGCAATACCGATAATGTAGGGCGTTTTCTTTTGTCCATGCCCTAAAAACTCATCGGTGGCTTGGTGCAGGCTGCGAGCCGAGTTAACATATAAATTTAGCAGTCTAGACAAGGGTAAGTAAATGTGTTGCACTTGCTCTAAAGAGACTTTATCATTGGAGCTTTGCAGCGCGTCTAATTCTTGCTTCGTCAACGTCAGCGGCGTATTCGCACTGTATTGTTGCCACTGTTCACACGAAAAAATCATATAGGGAGAGTCTTCCATTCAACTAACACCTTCACCCATTGTTATTGCCTTAGGCGCCAATTTAGGCCATCCTGCGCAAACTTTCAAGGGGGCATTGCAGGCATTGGAAAAACGCCTTGGCCCGCTGGACAGCGTATCTTCATTTAAAACCACCAACGCGCTACTGCCCGAGAAAAATTCTGCCCCTCAGCCCGATTATCTTAACGGCGTGTGTCGAATTTTAACAACCAAAAATCCTGATGAAGTCATTGATATTCTAATGGCTATTGAAAAAGATTTTGGCCGCAAACGCCATCCAGACCACGTTTGGGGGCCTCGCACCCTAGATTTGGACTTTATTTGCGCAAACTCTCAGGTCATCAATTCAAAAAAATTAACCCTACCCCACCCACAATTGCATAAACGGCTTTTTGTCCTTGAGCCTCTGGCTGAAATTTGGCCAGACTGGCAACACCCCTTGCTGAAATGTTCTGCAAAAATGCTACTTGAACATGCTTTGGACTAATGCCTTGAAAAAGCTGGTGAAAATTCATAAATTAACTAAGCTTATAGCGTGAGGTCTCAGTCATAAAAGGAAGCTTAACATGTTGAAAGAGAACACTATTGATACCAGTTTAGTCAGCTGGGGTAGCTGTGAATTTATTGGCCTTTATTCTCCCACCGTGTATATCTATGATGACCAAGAAGGCATCAATGACCCTGATTTGGCACGTTACACACTTATCAACCCCAGCCACACCTTTGATGGCGAAGGCGATGCCCATAAAAAAGCTAAACAAGATGCGCAACATGCTGCAGCTTGTGTGGATTTATTCAAAACGCCCCATGAAAAATCCAAAGCTTTTTACCAAAGCCTCTTGCATTCAGGCTATGATTTCTTAGAAAATGTCATCAATCTGCAACAGTCCACTTATTATCATTAGCTTGAATACAAAAACTAAACCTCCCGAATCTATTGCAACCCTTTTACAGCGTGCTCAGGCCTTAAAAGGCCTGAGCTTTGCGGAAGCCGCTAAACGTGCTTCCTTGCCCATACCCGCTAATTTACATCACCAAAAAGGCTGGGTGGGGCAATTATTAGAAACCCTCTTGGGTGCCACCGGCGGCGCAAAAGCACAACAAGACTTCCCACAGCTGGGTGTGGAATTAAAAACCTTACCCCTCGATGAAAAGCAATGTCCACTGGAAACAACCTATGTCTGCAAAGCCCCTATGCAACATGAAGGCATAGAGTGCTGGGAAAATGCTTGGCTTAGAAAAAAGCTCTCTTGTGTGTTGTGGTTCCCTATGGAAGGCGCTAGACAGAAGCCCCTAGCCGAAAGACGTTTAGGCCAAGCTTTCCTCTGGCGCCCTTCTGCAGCCGAAGAGCAAGCATTACAACAAGACTGGGAAGAATTAACCGATATGATATTAATGGGACATATTGAGACTATTTCAGCCCGCTTTGGTACCGTTTTACAATTACGCCCAAAAGCCGCTAATAGCAAACAGCGCTGCATCGCCCATAATGCTAGCGGCGAACCCACAGAAACCCTACCTCTAGGGTTTTATTTGCGGAAAAGTTTTACCCAGGGGTTGTTACAAAACACGCCACACCCTCCACAGGGTGGCAGATCAACTCCTTGATTTTTAAAAGAATAATTATATTTCCCCTCTTAGAACAATTTAGCGTTACTAGACGAAAATGGCAATAAGCATCGTTGCCTTACGCGTTAACGTTCATTGGCTCGATAAACAATATCCAACTGCCTGGCTGCACGCACATCATCTAAACGGCGTGCTGCTTGTTTGTAGGGGCCTGCTCTCAGTTTATCCGGGTCTTTTCTAGCAATATCACGCACAGCAACCATAGCATCCACGAAGGCATCTAATTCTGTCTTCGTTTCTGTTTCTGTGGGTTCAATAAGCAAGCACTCGGGCACCACCAAGGGAAAATAAGTCGTAGGCGCATGCATATCAAAGTCCAACAACCCTTTGGCAAAATCCATGGTGTTCACCCCTAGGGTTTTACTTTCCTCAACAAGCGTGACGATAAATTCATGGCTGGCGCGGCGCTCCGGATAAGCTAGCGTAAAGCCTTCGTCAGCTAAACGCTTCATCAAATAATTAGCGTTGAGGGTCGCAAACTCAGATACACGGGTTAAACCTTCACGCCCCAATAACCGTGCATACAAATAAGCGCGCACAATAATTCCGGCATTACAACCAAAGGCTGACAAACGCCCAATGGTTTCAGGGCAATCTTTTTCTGTAAGCCAACGGTAGCGATTATTTTCTTTCGTCGCACACGGAATAGGCAAGTAAGGTTTTAATCGTGCACCCACGCCCACAGGCCCAGAGCCCGGTCCACCCCCACCGTGCGGCGTGGCAAAGGTTTTATGTAAATTCATGTGAATCACATCAAACCCCATATCACCGGGGCGCACCTTACCTAAAATAGCATTAAGGTTAGCGCCATCGTAATACAACAAACCGCCGGCGTCATGTACTCGGCGAGAAACTTCTTTAATTTGGCGCTCAAACACGCCTAAGGTAGATGGATTCGTTAACATAATGCCGGCTGTTTGCGGCCCCAACATGGCTGACAAGGCTTCTAAATCCATGTCTCCATTGCGCAGAGTCGGCACTTCTCTCACTTTATAGCCACACATAATAGCTGAAGCAGGATTCGTTCCATGAGCCGCATCAGGTACAATGACTTCTGTACGCGCTGTATCGCCACGGGCTTCGTGATAAGCTCTAATCATCGCCATACCGGCAAATTCACCCTGCGCACCGGCCATGGGCGCAAGAGACACCGCATCCATACCGGTAACCTCACCCAGAATTTCCTGTAGTTCATAAGCGCACTGTAAAAAGCCTTGGCTACGCTCGTTTTGCGATAAAGGATGGCGCTCTAAAAAGCCAGACAAAGAGGCTAAGGCATGCACACCACGTGGATTATACTTCATGGTACAAGAACCCAAGGGGTAGAACTGCGTGTCAATGGAAAAATTTTTGCGCGAAAGCTTAGTGAAATGGCGCACAGCTTGTAGCTCTGATACTTCCGGCAAAAGCGCTGACGCCGAGCGACGCATAGCGGCCGGAATACTTTGCTTTAGATTCGTCGCCTGAGGTGCTTGTGCTACAGCTCTTCGACCAGGACGACTTTTCTTAAAAATTAACATCTCATACCTCCTCAGCAATCATAGGATTAACCCCTACTTTAGGCTCAGACTTTTTTACTGCCAACACCTCACGCAACGCCTGACAAAAGCGGTCTAAATCAGCATCGGTTTTGGTTTCGGTTACACACACTAAAAGCGCGTGGCCTAGTTCTGGATAATCATGACGTAAATCAAAACCACCCTGAATACCCATAGCATCGAGCTGTGCTAATACAGGCGCTACAGGCTGCGAGAATTGTATGACTATTTCATGAAAAGCCGGCGCAGCAAAAGACGTGTTAACACCTTGCAACGTCGCCAACTTTTCTTGCAACGTTACAAGACGGTCATGACAATGACCAGCCACCTGCGCTAAGCCTTCACCACCTAATAGCGTCATAAAGATAGTGGCCGCCGTCACGGCTAAACCTTGGTTGGTGCAGATATTTGAGGTGGCTTTAGCGCGTCGAATATGTTGCTCTCTCGCTTGCAAGGTCAAAACAAAACCTTCTTTGCCATCTAAATCTTTGGTACGCCCAATAATACGTCCCGGCATTTGCCTTACGTGCGATTGTTGACAACACATAAAACCAAAATAAGGTCCACCCGACGCTAAAGGAATGCCTAGAGGTTGGCCTTCACCACAAGCAATATCAACACCTTTATCACCCCATTGCCCCGGTGGCGCCAACAACGCAAGCGCGATAGGATTTACCACTGCAATGGCTAATGCTTTATGCTGATGCGTCCAATTCGTCAAGGCGTCCACATCTTCCAGAACACCAAAAAAATTCGGCTGCGGAATGACCATGGCATCAAAAGGCGTTGCCGCCGCCTTTTCTAAGGCTTGCTCGTCTATTTTTCCTGTTTTATTATCAAAAGGAATGTCTATCAGCGTCAGCCCTTGCTGATTCACAATCGTGGTCACCACATCACGATAACGAGGATTTAAACTACGCGGCAATAAAATGCGGCCTGTTGAATTTCTGCGATTAAGCCGTGCTGCCATGAGTACGGCTTCAGCTAATGCTGAAGCGCCATCATACAAAGACGCGTTAGACGTCTCCATAGCCGTTAAATTTGCCATCATGGTTTGATATTCGTATAAAAGCTGCAACGTCCCTTGACTCGCTTCTGCTTGATAAGGGGTATAGGCTGTTAAGAATTCTCCACGCCCCGCAATCTGCCACACCGCCGCAGGAATATGATGCTCATAAGCACCTGCGCCAATAAAGTTAAGGCCTGCTTTATCTTTTTCAGCCAATTCCCTCGCAAGACGTGTTAAGCTCATTTCAGAAAGCCCCACAGGAATATGCTCAAAGCCCGAATAGCGTAAATCAGCAGGTATTTCATCAAATAAAGTCTCCACATCATCCACACCAATGGTGTCCAACATGACCTCTATATCTTCCGGCGTGTGTGGTATAAAAGGCATAAACGACGACCCCCTTAATGTGCTTCAGAAACAACGTGTTTTTTGTAATGCTCTGCACCCAATAAGGTAGACAGCTCGCTTTCATCGCGAATTTCAATGCGAAACAACCAGCCTTCCCCATAGGGATCAGAGTTCACTAAATCAGGTGAATCAAACAGCGCGGCATTGACCTCAATGATCTCGCCACTTAAAGGGAAATAGAGATCAGAAGCTGCCTTCACCGACTCTATCACACCACACTCATCAGAATGATTTAATTCCGTGCCAGGCTCAGGTAATTCAATATAAACAATTTCACCAAGTAAGCTTTGTGCATGGTCGGTAATACCCACCGCGTAGTTACCCTGTTCATCTTCTTTTACCCACTCGTGGGTTTTTGTATACTTTAAATTTGTGGGGAAGTTACTCATCATCTACCTCTGTCATAAAACAGGACTCCAAAACCCAGAGCCTTATTAATTATCTTCTATTAATACCTTACCTTGACGCACAAAAGGCAATTTAACCAACCGTGCTGCTAATAATTTTCCGCGAATCTCTACTTGGCAATCCTCAGTAACACCCAGCGGTACGCGGGCAAACCCTACGGCCTTTTGCAAGGTTGGAGAAAAAGTTCCACTGGTGAGCGCGCCTTTCGGTTCGCCATTTATCATAATTTTTTGCCCTTGTCGGAGCACACCACGGTCCTGCAACAGGATACCGGTCAACTGTTGAGTCACACCGACCGACTGTTGTTCCAATAAAGCTTCACGCCCAATAAAATCACGTGTCACAGGCTCTAAGGCTACAGTCCAGGCTAAATTGGCTTCCCAAGGCGAAATGGCTTCATCCATATCGGCCCCGTATAAATTTAGACCCGCTTCCAAACGCAGTGTATCGCGTGCACCTAAACCACAGGGCTGCACATCAACCGCTAATAAAGACTTCCAGAAAGCAACGACGGCCTCTTGCGGCAGTACTACCTCATAACCGGATTCACCTGTATAACCTGTACGAGCCACCATCCAATCATCTTGCAAAACCACTTGAAACATTTTCAGAGCGCTCGCGGCTTCTTGCAAATTTTCAGGCAACAGTGGCCCTGTTAACGCACAAGCCTCAGGGCCTTGGATGGCAATAATGGCACAATCTTGACGCTCTGCAACCGTGACATCAAACGTCTGCGCTTTGCTTGTTATCCAGGCGAGATCCTTCTCGCGCGTCGCGGCATTAACCACCATCCGATAATGAGTCTCAGACAAATAATAAGTGATTAAATCATCAATAATGCCGCCCTGCTCATTGAGCATACAGCCATACTGGGCACGCCCTGGGCCTTTCAATTTGGCAATATCATTGGCCAACAAATAACGTAAAAAGGTTTGTACTGCAGGCCCTTTAATATCCACCACCGTCATATGCGACACATCGAACATTCCCGCCTTTTGTCTAACCGCATGGTGTTCATTCATTTGTGAGCCGTAATGAATGGGCATATCCCAGCCAGCAAAAGGAACCATTTTGCCGCCGGCGTCCAAATGCATTTGATAGAGCGCTGTTTTTTTACTCATGACTCATACCCTCTTGTAATATGGGAGGCTTAGCATAAGCAAAAGCATACCATAATAAGCCTGCGCCTAATACTATCATTGGTAAAGATAATAATTGCCCCATGGTCAACCAGCCAAAAGCGATAAAGCCCAGTTGCGGGTCCGGTTGGCGGAAAAACTCGACAAAAAACCGAAAACTGCCGTAGAGCAAACCAAACAACCCCGATACCGCCATACGCGGCTTAGGCTTCATGGAAAAAAACCATAGTACAAAAAATAACACCACACCTTCTAGAAAAAATTCATACAGTTCTGAGGGATGGCGAGGCAAAGGACCCGCATGTGGATAAACCATACCCCAAGGCATATGGGTCACACGCCCCCATAATTCACCGTTAATAAAGTTACCTAAACGCCCTGCTCCCAGCCCCAAAGGCACAATGGGCGCTGCAAAATCTAAAACATCGAAGAAATGGCGTTTGATTTTGCGCGCATACAACCAAAGCGCAAACATCACACCCAGCATACCACCATGAAATGACATACCACCATCCCAAACCTTAAAGACGATAAGAGGATTATGAATAAAGTGAGGGAAATCATAGAAAAACATATAACCTAGACGCCCACCGAGAATAACGCCTAAGGCTGCATAAAATACCAAGTCACCGATTTGTTCATTGCACCAAGGAAACCCCGGTTTCTTGGCGCGATAACGCAGCAACAACCAACCACCGCCGATACCCAACAAATACATTAAACCATACCAATGAATGTTGAGTGGCCCAAGTTTCAGGGCAATGGGATTAATGTTAGGGTAGTGGAGCATTAGCAAAAACCTCAGGGTATGGACGTTGGTCGATCATATCAACATATCAAGACCAACTATCAGCAAAAATATCGCAAAAATACGCCGCAACGCGTGTGTGGGCAAACGATGGGCTAGCCGTGCACCCACAGGCGCTGAAGAGATACTTCCCAGCGTAAAACCTATAAAGGCAGGCAAATAAACATAACCTAGCGCATGTGGCGTGCTTTGCGTAGCCTGCCAGCCCATGATGACATAGCTTAACGAGCCTGCCAAGGCAATGGGAAGCCCACAAAAAGCAGACGTTGCCACCACTCGACGCATGGGCACAGCGTAGCGATTCAGAAAAGGCACCACCAAGGCGCCGCCACCAATCCCTAACAGGCTGCAAATAGCCCCCATACCCAAGCTACAAACCACAATGGCTGAGGGCTTGGGAAATTCACGTGCAACTGATGTGCCCCAATTCAACAACATCCGCAGCGAAACGTAAAACATAAAAATGCCAAAAGCTCTTTTCAGGGCATACCCTGGCAAAAAACTAGCCAATAGAGCACCTATCACGGTTCCAAGGATAATGGCTGGCGCCATAAATTTCAATAAACCCCATAAAATCCCACCGCGTTTCTGGTGCACCCACAGCGATGAAATAGAGGTAAAAACAATAACCGCCATGGAGGTACCTACAGCAAAATGCATAATATTCACCGCCGCAATCCCCGCTAGCGGCAAGAGATAAAATAAGCAGGGTACTAAAACACTCCCACCACCAATGCCCAACAGCCCAGCTAAAAAACCGGTTAAAACACCGCAAAGAAGGTAGAGAAGCGTTACGTGCATGTAAGTTTCCTGTGAAATACTACAAACGTTTTTTTGTGGTGTATACTGCCCACAGCCGCATTGTGGGTATATATGCGAATCAAAAGTCATTGATTACTCTTCAGGTGCAAACCAAACGAAGAGGCAAAATCATGGACTGGAAATCTCAACTAATAACATTGTATTTAACAGTATGCAAGCATAATCCTAAATTCCGCCGTTGAATAAGAACGGCTAAAACCTGACTGCGTTTTTTTTGAGCTTTTGCCTTGTCCTCCTTGATTTCTCTGGGGTTTACCGCCTTCTTATGTCGAGCTCAGGTTAGCTTAGTGGTTGATTTAAAGGGATATTTTTTTGCGGGAGCTTTTGGTGAATAGTTACGTTTTTTGATTTTAAATAATTTTCTTGTTTCTTCTTTGGAAAAACAACCCAATATAGTTCATTTTTTAACCAAAAGTAAGCTATACTGTAGTGATGGCTGTGATCAATGTTCAGGTGTACCATGAAGCGCCGGTTATATTACGTATTGCCCAGCGTGGCAAGCGCTCAAAACGTGGTGAATGAATTACTGCTCAAACGCATCCCCATTCACCACATGCATGCCGTGGGGGCTGGCGATATAGATATGAAGGACCTCCCCGTGGCCAGTGCTATGCAACGCAATGACTTTTTGCGCGCCATTTGGATAGGCGCTTGTGTCGGCGCGCTATTGGGGCTCATCGCAGGCATGATAGGCCATGCGTGGTTATCCGTACCTTTAGGCGGCATGCTAACCGTAACGGCAGGTTTTGGCGCCTTTATTTCCGCTTGGGCTGCCGGCATGATAGGTATCAGCGCCCCCAATGCTGAGCTCGCTAAATTTAGCAAAACCATCGAACAAGGCCATATCTTGCTCATGGTGGATGTGCCAAAAGAAAGGGTGGATGATATTGAACATACGCTCCACGCACATCACCCCGAGGCAAACTTTAAAGGCTTAGAGCCCAGTATTCCTAAATTTCCCTAGCGCTGACCAAATATGCTTGCACCCACCCGCACCATCGTACTACCGGCAGCGACGGCGGCAGACAAGTCTGCGCTCATCCCCATAGACAACGTATCCAAGGCTAAGCCTTGCTGTTGCAGCTGTAAAAATAAGTGTTGTAAAACGTGGAAGTTGGCTAATTGTTTTTCATTGCTGTCCTCTTTCGGCGGAATAGCCATTAAGCCGCGTAAACGTAAGCGCGGATAATTTGTCACAATTTTCTCAGCCAATGCTAACACGTGCTCTGGCGCCATGCCTGATTTATTGGTTTCACCATAAGCATTCACCTGTAAGCAAATATTCAACGGCGGTAACGGCGTCGGACGTTGCTCATGCAGCCGTCGAGCTATCGCTTCATCACACACGGTTTGCACCCAATGAAAGTGCTCGGCCAAGCAGCGGGTTTTATTACGCTGAATATGACCAATAAAATGCCAGGAGATGTCTTGGTAGGCCGCTAAGGCCTCTATTTTAGGCAAAGCTTCCTGTAGATAGTTTTCCCCAAAATGCCGCTGACCTGCCGCATAAGCAGCTGCCAGCGCCGCAATGGGCTGTTTCTTGCTTACTGCCACCAACTGGATATTATCCGCACAAATGGCAGCCTGTTGTGCAGCTTCCTCGATAGAGCACTGTACAGCGGCTAATTTCACTGCTATGTTTTTTAGACTATCCATTCGTTTCCTCAAGGCTTTTCCATGGACATGACCGACCTTTTACAATTTAGCGTGGAAAACAACGCATCTGACCTGCATATTGCTGCAGGCCTGCCCCCCATGGTGCGTGTGGACGGGGATTTGCGTCGCATTGATTTACCCAGCATGGATAAAAAAAGTGTGCTGGATTTGCTCTACGATATCATGAGCGATAATAATCGTAAACAGTTTGAAGAGAACCTTGAAACCGACTTTGCCTTTGAAATTCCTAATTTCGCCCGCTTTCGTGTTAATGTATTTAATCAAAACCGCGGGCCCAGTGGCGTTTTTCGTACCATTCCCAACAACGTAGTCAGCCTCGATGATTTAGGCATGCCCGCTATTTTTAAACATATTGCCGATGCCCCGCGCGGCTTGGTGTTGGTCACAGGCCCCACCGGCTCCGGTAAAAGTACAACCCTGGCTGCTATCCTGGATTACATCAATAATAAACGCTACCAGCATATTATTACCATCGAAGACCCCATTGAATTTGTACACAAAAGTAAAAAATGCCTCATCAATCAACGGGAAGTGCATCGTGATACGCACAGTTTTAATAATGCATTACGCTCGGCTTTGCGTGAGGACCCCGATATTATTCTCATTGGGGAATTGCGCGATTTAGAAACCATGCGACTTGCCATGACGGCAGCCGAAACCGGGCATTTGGTTTTTGGCACGCTGCACACCACCTCTGCGGCTAAAACCATCACCCGTATTGTAGATTCTTTCCCCGGTGGCGAAAAAAACATGGTGCGCTCCATGTTATCGGAATCCTTGCACGCCGTTATTGCCCAATTACTGTTGAAAAAAGTCGACGTAGGCAGAACACCCGTACATGAAATTATGGTGTGTAACGGTGCTATCCGTAATTTGATCCGAGAAGACAAAGTGGCACAAATGTATTCCGCTATTCAAACAGGCCACAGTAACGGCATGCAAACCATGGAACAGCATTTACAAGAACTGGTTAAAACCAATGCCATTACCAAAGCCACCGCTCGTGAGGTAGCTAATGATAAAAAATTGTTTTAACGTGAGAAATCTCGGAAGCGGGCCACCGAGTTGTTGAGATACGAATTTTTACCATGCGCTAGAGAAATAAACGGATAACTCAGTACGCACGACAATCACGCAAATAACGAAACAACGCCCGGGCGGCGCCTAAGTCTTTTTCTTGTTCCATTTCGCGCTTTGCTTTGCTGATAAGCTGACGTAACTTTTGGCTGTCCGCCTGAGGACATTCATTTAAATAAGCCGTTAAAGCAGGACGTCCCTCGGTTAACAGCCGCTTGCGCCAACGTTCAAGCGCATGGAATTCCACCGTTTTTGTGTCGCGTTGACGCTGATACTGCGTAAGCGTTGCCTCAACAAGGCTTAATTCATGGCGACGCAACAAGCCTACAATATATTTCAATTGCCGTTTTTGCGCTGAGGATTGTCGTTTCATTTTTTTCCAAGCACTCATCGCTTGCAAAAGTGTCTCGTCTAGGTCAAAAATGGCAAGCTCCGTCGCTTTTAATTTTAATAATTGCTTAGCCATTTCATGAAGTTTAGCTATTTCACGTTTGACATTGGTTTTATTAATACGTTCGCCACGGGCACGTTCTTTCTCAGGCTTATCATCCAGCTCATCTTCTTGGCTCATGCTGCACGGCCTCCCACCATCATCTCACTAATTAATAAGGAACCTGATTTAATATGGCTACAAGGATTAATATCAGCGCCCACTGCTTGGATATTCATGAACATATCTTTTAAATTCCCGGCGATAGTAATTTCTTCTACGGGATATTGTATTTCACCCTTTTCTACCCAAAAACCAGACGCCCCGCGCGAATAATTCCCAGTGACCAGATTAACGCCTTGGCCCATCACATCAGTAACCAACAAGCCGGTATCCATGGTTTTTAACAGCGCTGTTAAATCTTGATCACTGGTTTTTAAAAAAATATTATGTGCACCGCCGGCATTACCGGTGCTTTCCATACCTAAGCGCCGCGCAGAGTAACTGCTTAATAGATAGCCTTGTAAAATTCCATCGTGCACCAATTGGCGTGGCTTGGTTTCTACGCCTTCATCATCAAAAGCACAGCTACTCAGTCCTTTTAGTACGTGGGGATCTTCATGGATTTGCATCATTGGATTAAAAATTGCTTTACCTAAGTGATCAACTAAAAAAGACGACTTACGATACAATGATCCTCCGCTGATAGCATTTAGGAAACTCCCTATTAAACCCGTGGCAATATCATAACGAAAAATAACGGGCACTTTGCGCGTGGATAGCTGTTTGCCATTTAATCGTGCCACGGTATTCGCCGCCGCTTCTTGTGCAACGCAACTAATACTCTTCAAATCAGCAGGATCGCGCGCCACGGTATAACTGTAATCGCGCTGCATTTGGCCTTTGGCTTCGGCTATCATCATACAGCTAATACTATGGCGTGTGCTCAAAGAGCTACCCATAAATCCATGGCTATTGGCGTAAACACTGTAGCTGTTATGCGTACTAACATCGGCGCCATCTGAATTCTTAATGCGTGCATCATAGGCTCGTGCTTGGGCCTCACAATGTTTAGCGGTTAAAATAGCCTGCTCTACCGATAAATCCCACGGATGATACAAACTTAGCTGTTCATCACCCTCAGCCATCCGATGTGCATCAGCCAATCCAGCGCAGGCATCTTCTGCGGTGAAGCGTGCGATATCGCACGCGGCATCTAACGTTGCTTCAATGGCCTCACGACTGGTATCCGTGGTGGACGCAGAACCCTTACGTTTGTCAAAATAAACCGTAACGCTCAAGCCTTTGTCACGATTATATTCAACGGTATCCACTTCTCCCAAACGCACACTGACAGAATAGCCATCGTCGGCACTGGCCCAAACTTCTGCTTGGGTTGCACCTTTTTGTTTGGCCATGGCAATGAGGTCTTCGCTCAGTTGTTTTATGTCGGCTTGTTGCTGTTTTGTCATAGAAGAAGCGGTCATGGGTTTATTCCTTTGGAGGTTGATGGGGAGCGTGCAAATAATCCTTGGACTGCATTTCCAGTAAACGACTGCACGTACGTTGGTATTCAAAAGCTAAGGCGCCTCCCCGATAAATATCAGGGATAGCCGCCTCAGCAGTCACAATCAGGGTAACGTGGGCATCATATAAAATATCCACTACATTAATCCAAGCACGAATCAAATTTCTCTGCATCCCTTCTTCTACAGGCAGCTCGTGTATTATCGGCACACCACTGACCAGCACCGTATGAAAGGAACGCGCAATTTCTAAATAATCCATTTGCGAACGCGGAATATGACAAATAGCCATAAAATCAAACCATACCACCTCTGGGGCAACTTTCACCACATCAATCAGGCGATTTTCTATGGTGATACGTGTATTTTCTTCAGAATCACCCACGGCTAACTTTTCAAAGGCTTTTTTTAAATGGGTGGTGGCGTTATCATTTAGAGGATAATAATATAAATCCATTTGTTCCAATAAACGCAAACGATAATCACGCGTGACAGGGATTTTTAAAACAGCCGTGTGCAATTCAATTAAATCAATGGCCGGTAAAAAGCGCGCACGTTGCAACCCGTATTCATAGAGCTTTTTGGGTTCCACATTCGAGGTGGCCAGCAAACACACCCCACGCTCAAACAAAGCCTTTAACAAGCCCGCCAACAACATGGCGTCACCAATATCTGATACATAAAATTCATCAAAGCACAGCACATAACAGTCTTTAGCCAAAGCAACGGCAATAGCGTCTAAGGGATCTTGCTGTCCTTGACGCTGGGTTAATTGCTGATGAATATCGCGCATGAACTGATGAAAATGGACACGTTTTTTCTCAGCAAACGGCAAACAAGAAAAAAATAAATCCATAAGATGGGTTTTGCCCGTCCCCACGTCACCCCATAAATACAAACCTTGAGTCGGTTTTTGTTGGCATGGAAAAAAAAGACGCTTTAACGTTTGCAGGGGCGAACGCTGATAGCGTTGCAAGAGACGGTCATAGATGCCATCCAAGGCGCGAACCACTTGAGCTTGGCCTTCATCGGCATAAAATCCCTCTTCTTCAAGCGCTTTTTCGTAAGCCAACCCGGGTCTCACGAAAGCGTGCCCTCTAAAATAGACGGTGCAATGACTTCCATCACTCGCTCCCTTAACTCAACCAATCGTCCATGAAAAAAATGCCCACAATCCTCAAACTTAAGCAACACAGGTGCCTCTACACGTTTTTCGACAAAGGCATACACAGCTTCAGCGTTCACCACTTCATCAGCAGCCCCTTGTAACACCCACCAAGGACAAGCAATAGTTGGAAGTGTAGCAAAATCAAAATTTTCCACTGCCGGCCCCACCGTCACTAAATGCTGCACGAAATCTTGGGCTGCAAGTTGCGCTGCCACAAAAGCCCCAAAGGAAAACCCCGCTAAAAATAGCGGCATAGCGGGCTGCTGTACCCGCACCCATTTTATAATGGCCTGTAAATCAGCAGCCTCTCCTTTACCATGGCCGTACTCGCCTTCACTTTTCTCAACACCGCGGAAATTAAAGCGAATAGCCACACAGCCTAACTCTTTATAGGCCCGCGTCAAGGTGGTCACTACTTTATTGTTCATGGTGCCTTGGTAAAGAGGATGCGGGTGACAAATAATGGCAATGCCTTTTTTCTGAGCGCCACGCGGCATTTCCACACTGACCGTAAGCTCACCCACGGGGCCGGGAAATTGGAAGCGCTGGTCTTGCTCTGGAAATAGCATATTAGCGATGCTCAACCAACTCAACTTCGTATTCGGTAATGCCACCGGGTGCTTGTACTTCCACCACGTCGCCTTCTTCTTTGCCGATAACGGCACGCGCAATGGGCGAACTCACGGAAATCTTGCCGGCTTTCAAATCCGCTTCATCATCACCAACAATTTGATAGGTGATAGTTTCGTCAGTGCTACAATTTAATAAAGTAACCGTCACTCCAAATACCACGCGACCTGTTTTAGGGATTTTAGTCACATCGATAATTTGTACGTTAGACAATTTTCCCTCGATATCAGCAATACGGCCTTCTAAAAAGCCTTGCTTCTCACGGGCGGCATGATATTCTGCGTTTTCCTTCAAGTCGCCGTGCGCTCTTGCTTCTGCAATAGCCGCAATCACACGGGGACGTTCAGTCTGTTTAAGCGCTTTTAGTTCTTCTTGCAATTGTTCGGCGCCTTTCGCCGTCATCGGTACACGTTGCATAATTTAATTCTCCAGCATTAGATCCTGTAAACGATTCACTGTACTATCAGATTCTGCCATCATCGCCAGGCACGTGGCTTTGGCACCTGCAATGGTCGTGGTTGACGCTATTTTATGTTGTAGCGCACTACGACGAATACTGTATGAATCTGAAATGGTTTGCCGACCTTCTGTCGTATTGACGATAAAATCAATTTCATCGTTTTTTATCATATCTACAATGTGAGGACGCCCTTCCAACACTTTATTCACCCGCTCACAAACAATTCCAGCTTCTTGTAGATAGTGGGCGGTGCCTGCCGTTGCAACCACCTCAAAACCCAGCTGGACAAATTGTTTAATGATGGGCGGCAGACGGGGCTTGTCTGCATCACGCACACTCACAAATAAACGTCCTTTTCTGGGCAACTCAATACTGCAACCCAGCAAGGCTTTACCGTAAGCTTCCCCAAAATCAGCACCAATACCCATGGCTTCCCCGGTGGACTTCATTTCCGGCCCTAACAAGGTATCTACATTGCTAAAGCGCGCAAAAGGAAACACCGGCGCCTTCACCGAAAAGTGACGCAACGTGTCTGTAGCGCTAATGGCTTGTTCTGCCAAGGTTTGCCCTAACATACAACGGGTTCCTACTTTCGCCAAGGAAACACCCGTCGCTTTAGACACGAAAGGCACAGTACGTGAAGCCCGTGGATTGACTTCTAGAATATAAATCTCTTCGCCACGCAATGCAAACTGTGCATTAATTAAACCAATCACACCTAATTCTTTCGCCATCAAGGCCATTTGTTGCTTCAAATGCTCCTGAATGGCAGGCGATAAACTGTAAGGTGGAATGGAACAAGAAGAGTCCCCTGAATGGATACCCGCCTGCTCAATATGCTCCATAATACCACCAATATAAACCTCTTGGCCGTCACACACGGCATCCACATCCACTTCAATAGCGTCATTGATGAAATGATCCAACAAAATAGGCACATCGGGATTCAGCACGCTCATGGATTCCATGTATTGACGTAGCATTTTGTCATCATGAATAATTTTCATGGCGCGCCCACCCAACACATAAGAGGGCCTAGCCACCAGTGGATAACCAATGTCTGCCGCCACGCGAATAGCCTCATCCACGTGTTTTGCCATACCATTAGGTGGTTGTGCCAAATTAAGGCGCTTTACCATTTGTTGAAAACGTTCTCTATCTTCTGCACGGTCAATGGCATCGGGCGATGTACCGATGATAGGCACACCCGCCATTTCAAGCTGCTGCGCAAGCTTCAAAGGGGTCTGCCCCCCATAATGCACAATCACGCCATGAGGTTGCTCCACATCCACGATGTCTAGTACAGTCTCCACCGTCAACGGCTCAAAATACAGGCGGTCAGAAATATCATAATCTGTAGAGACGGTCTCAGGATTACAATTAACCATAATGCACTGGTAACCATCTTCACGCAGCGCCATGGCCGCATGCACGCAACAACAATCAAACTCAATTCCCTGGCCAATACGATTCGGCCCACCGCCCAACACCATAATTTTAGGCTGCAAATGCGAAGGATCTGCTTCGCATTCATCTTCATAAGTCGAATACAAATAAGCCGTCTGAGTGTTAAATTCCGCCGCACAGGTATCCACACGTTTATAAACCGGACGCACACCTAACGAACGGCGGCGATTGCGGAAATTAGGCTCGCTCACCCCCAACAAGCTGGCCAGACGCGCATCAGCAAAACCTTGACGCTTATAAGCGCGCAGCGTTTCTGCCGATAAACTAATGAGGCTTGAGGTTTTTAAGGTTTCTTCTGCCTCCACCAGTTGACGAATTTGTACCAAAAACCAAGGGTCAATATGCGTTAAATGCTGAACTGCTTCCAACGCAAAACCATGCCGAAAACTATCGGCAATATACAGCAAACGCTCGGGACTAGGCGTGTTTAATTCTTGAGTGAGAACATTGTCCAGATCAGGGTCATCACGATCTACCATGACGGTTAAACCATCAAAGCCCACCTCTAGACTGCGTAGCGCTTTTTGTAAGGATTCTTGGAAGGTGCGCCCCATGGCCATGGCTTCACCCACAGACTTCATCTGTGTGGTGAGCTTGGCTTCTGTTTGCGGGAATTTCTCAAAGTTAAAGCGCGGAATTTTAGTGACCACGTAATCGATGGTGGGCTCAAAAGATGCCGGCATAGCACCACCGGTAATTTCATTGGATAATTCATCTAAATTAAAACCCACCGCAAGCTTAGCCGCTATTTTAGCAATGGGAAAGCCCGTGGCTTTAGACGCCAGCGCTGAAGAACGCGAAACGCGCGGATTCATTTCAATGACCACCAGGCGGCCATCTTTTGGTGATACCCCAAACTGCACATTAGAGCCACCAGTATCAACGCCAATTTCGCGCAAAATAGCGATAGCCGCATTACGCATGATTTGAAATTCTTTGTCGGTTAACGTCTGTGCAGGCGCTACAGTAATGGAATCCCCGGTATGCACCCCCATGGGGTCGAGGTTTTCGATACTACACACCACGATACAATTGTCTTGACTATCGCGCACCATTTCCAGCTCGAATTCCTTCCAGCCAATAATAGCCTCATCAATCAGCAATTCACGTTTGGGCGATAAATCCAAACCGCGCTCACAGATATCTATAAATTCTTCGCGGTTGTAAGCAATACCACCGCCAGTGCCCCCCATGGTAAAAGAAGGCCGAATAACAACGGGAAAACCCACTTCTTTTTGTAGCGCCAGCGCTTCATCCAAATTGTGGGCAATACCAGAATGCGGCATATCTAGACCAATTTTTTCCATGGCCGCGCGAAACTTTTCTCGGTCTTCGGCTTTTTCGATAGCTTCTTCTTTAGCGCCAATCATTTCCACTTGGTACTTTTCTAACACACCATGGCGCGCTAAATCCAACGCACAATTTAATGCAGTCTGTCCACCCATGGTGGGCAAAATCGCATCGGGACGCTCTTTTTCGATGATTTTTTCTACCACGTGCCAAACCACAGGCTCCACATAAGTAGCATCAGCCATCACTACATCAGTCATGATAGACGCTGGATTGGCGTTGACCAAAATAACCCGATAACCCTCCTCTTTTAACGCTTTGACCGCTTGCGTGCCCGAATAATCGAATTCGCAGGCCTGGCCAATCACAATAGGGCCGGCACCTAGAATTAATATGCTTTTTAAATCGGTACGTTTTGGCATAGCGGGTAACCTTATTTAGGGTAAACGATTAGGGCGTTTCACAAACAGACACTTTGTTCGTCCGAGTTTTTAGCGTTTCCGCTATCATGTGAGTAAAATTCTCAAATAAATAGGCCATGTCATGGGGGCCTGGGCTTGCTTCTGGATGTCCTTGAAACCCAAAGGCAGGCAGCGTTTGGTGCGCAATACCTTGCAGAGATTTATCAAATAGCGAATAGTGTGTGGCCGTAAGCGCTGTGGGCAAGCTTTCCGCATCCACCGCAAAACCATGATTTTGGCTGGTAATTGAGACCTGTGACGTTTTAATATCTTGCACAGGATGGTTAGCACCGTGATGTCCAAATTTCATTTTTAAGGTTCTGGCACCACAGGCTAAGGCTAGCAGCTGATGCCCCAAACAAATACCCAATAAAGGCATGCGCACATCAAGCAAGCGTTTAATGGCTTCAATAGCATAGCCACAGGCTGCCGGGTCGCCCGGCCCATTGGAAAGAAAAACCCCGTCAGGGTTTAGCGCTAAAACATCGTCTGCCGATGTTTGTGCAGGCACCACCGTTAAACGACAACCGGCATCAACCAGGCAACGTAGAATATTACGCTTCACGCCGAAATCATAAACCACCACATGATAAGGCAACCGCTCAACTGGCATATTAGGATAGCCAATGCCCGCCTGCCACAACCCCTCGGTCCACGTATAGGTTGTGCTGCTGGAAACCTCACGGGCCAAATCTAAACCTTCCATCCCTCCAAAAGCGCGCGCTTTAGCAATAGCCGCTTCTGGGTCCAAACTCTCAGACACAATACAGCCTCTCAACGCACCTTTATCCCGCAGAAGCCGGGTTAAACGCCGCGTATCCACGTCGGTAATACCCACGCACTGATGCTGTACCAAATAATCATGCAAGGGTAGTTCGGCACGATGATTACTGACAATAAGCGGAACATCGCGAACAATAAGACCTTTAGCCCAAGGAGTTGCTGCCTCATCATCTTCATTATTGGTACCCACGTTGCCCACATGGGACGAGGTCAAGGTCACTAACTGCTTAGCATAGGAAGGATCTGAGAGAATTTCTTGATAACCGGTCATGGCAGTATTGAAAACCACCTCGCCCACGGCACACCCCAAAAACCCCAAGGCCGTACCATAAAACAAGCTACCCTCTTCCAAAGCCAATAGCGCTTTCTTTTTCAACACACCCTAACCCCATGTTTTGCAATACATTACGCGGCACACGCTGCACGAAGCAAGCAGCCAAATTGCACCGATTATACCGCAGCACGTATTTATTAACAATTTCAACAGCAGTTCCCGCTGGGAATTGCTCACAAAGCGCTTGGGGATTTTCAACCTAAAATCCTCAGTTGAAATCGTTGCGAGGCCGACTTAATTGCTGAAGATAAAGGATTTTTCTCGATATTTTTTGTGAAAGCGTATCACCCATACGGTGAATAAAAAATATCGAGAAAAATCCTTTAGATTCGGTGAGTTAGGCGGCCGCAGTCGATTTCAACTGAGGATTTTAGGTTCAAGGGTGAGCCGTGTTCCCGCGAAGCGGGACAGCAAAGTATAACTTTGCTGAAGGGCAAACGCGAGGCTAGGAAGGCCGAGCAGGGTTATCCAAAAGCTATGGAATTTCGGCAGGGACGCCAGCAAGAAATTTGTCTTCAGAGTAAATCGCCGTCCGCGCGGATTGATTCCGCGCAGGGTAAGCCCGTCTAAAAAAAGCATTGCTTTTTTTAGGGCGCACGCTCGAGCAAGGATGCTCGAGCCGGTGCTAACCAATAGAATGCGTTTCCAACAGGAAGCCATTCCCGCAGAATGATTGCGAAAAATATTCACCCAGCAACCTGTAACTTATTGATATTTATAATCATTTAAGGCCAGCGGGAATTGCTGTAACCTGATGCAAAATAGGCAAACAATTTTTCAACCCAACACATTGATTAATAAAATAAAAAAATATTTTTATGAAAATTGAAAGATCACCTTTCAATTTTCATGGTTTTTCCTAACGACAAAGTACTTATTGACAAACCCATTCTCGCTGGCTTAAAATTAACCAACCATTGTTTTTTGTATCAATATCATGAACCGTCCAGTGTCCAAAGAAATTAAGTTTATTATTTCTTACGTCAGAAATATTGTGATTTCTGCACGCGGCGGTCTTATGTGTTGATAACTTACCATTATCAGCTTTTTCACAAAGCCCGCTGTTTGAAAAAACCGCGGGCTTTTTTGTTTCTGGCTTTATAACTTTTAAGGTTTACTCATAAATTTGAACAACACACTCATTCTACCAATCAGCATTATTATCCTTGTCATTACTATGCCGAGGTGGGGGCCTATTGGTTAAAAAAATTCATGTAACCAAACCCGCACCTTGCAAAAGCTGCGGGTTTTTTTTTGCCTTTTATTTAGGGCGTGTCATCAATGACTTTTTCGTCGCGAAAAAGTCATTGATGACACGCCCAAGGAGATTATGATGAAAAACCTGACCCAACAAAAATACTACCCATGGTGGGCGCTAGCCACTGGTGCTTTATTTCTATTTTATAAATACATCTTACAAGTTTCTCCCAGCGTGATGACCAAAGAAATCATGCAAGCTTTTCATGTGGATGGCGCAGGGCTTGGCAACTTATCAGCAACCTTCTTCTATAGTTATTTGTTAGCACAATTTCTTGCCGGACCTATGGTGGATAAATTCAGCACGCGCTATTTGGGAGGGTTTGCTTTAATGATAAGCGCCTTAGGGGGCTTTGGTTTTTCCTATGCAGACAGACTTTGGGAGGCCGAAATAGCGCGCGCACTTATGGGCGTAGGGGCGGCCTTTGCCACGGTAAGTTATATGAAAATTGCCGCCATGTGGTTTTCAGCCAATCGTTTTGCCTTTGTTAGTGGCCTATTAGCAACAGCTGCGATGCTAGGTGCATTATTTGGAGAAATGCCCTTGGCCTTATTAATCGATAAAACCGGTTGGCAACATAGTTTATTTTACTGTGGATTATTAGGGTTACTTATCGCTTTGGTTTTCTTTGTTACGGTGCGAGACAAAGCCAATCATTATGACGCTGAGTATAAAGAAACCCCAGGATTAAAAGCTTTTTGGTCTTTATTGAAAAATAGCAAGAACTGGTATTTAACCTGTTATAGTGGTCTTGCCTTTTCACCACTCATTGTCTTTGGTGGCTTATGGGGCAATCCCTTTTTAGAGGAAGCTTATCAACTGTCAAAAGCCCAAGCCGCAAGCTATACCTCATTATTATTCATAGGCCTTGCCTTTGGTGGCCCCTTATTTGGTATGCTCGCTGATAAATTCAATGCAAAACATGCCATGATGGCTTCAGGAACGACTTTAGCACTTGTTGCAGCCTGTACTGTTATTTATGCCCCTAATTATCCCGTTACCCTAGCCCTGGGCTTATTTCTATTTGGACTCGGCACAGGATCTTTTATGTTGGGTTTTGCCATGGGCCGGGATTTAAACCCACTTAGCTTAGCGGCCTCCATGGTTGCCCTCATCAACACCGGCGATGCCGTATTTGGTGCTTTTACGGAGCCTTTTGTGGGCAAATTGTTGGACATATTTTGGCAAGGTCATATAAAAAATGGGGTGCATTACTTTACGGCTTCTGAGTATCGTTTGGCCTTTTTTATCATCCCACTCTATTTACTCGCTGCATTAAGCTTTTTAATCCCCCTTCGTTCTAAGCGGTTGAAATAAATGATTTTTTTAATTTTCAGCCTTAAACAAGCATAGCAGAATAGTCATTAGACGGACTATCAATAGAAATCAGACGCTCTTGAAATAGAAATTAGACGCTGCTAGAATAGAAATCAGACGCTGCTAGAATAGAAATCAGACGCTGCTAAATTATGACTAAAACAACACGCTATAAACGTTATGCCCGCACAAAAATTAAAGAGGCTCTTTCAGATACACCTGTTGTATTTATCATGGGAGCAAGACAAAGTGGTAAAACAACGCTTGCCAAAACAATGACCACTGATAACTGGGAATTTGTGGATTTAGATGTCCAAACACAGCGAGATTTAATTCGACAGGATCCTCTTGAGTTCATCCATTCACGACAAGATAAAATGCTTATCATCGATGAAATTCAGCGCCTACCGGAATTACTGCTGGTTATCAAACAATCCGTAGATAATCACCGCGAACCTGGGCGCTTTTTATTGACAGGCTCAGCCAATGCCTTGGTTTTACCCAGTGTTGTTGATTCATTAGCTGGCCGAATAGAAACTATCTTACTAAGCCCATTATCAGAGTGTGAAATCAATGACAGCAAACCCACTTTTTTAACAAGCATACTCCATACAAAAACCCCCATCGCATCACAAACTGTCAGTAAAGATTACTTGATTAACCGTGTTGTCACCGGTTGCTTTCCTGAACCGCTACAAAGACAAAAAAAACATCGTATCAGCGCCTGGTATAAACAATATATCCATTCACTTATCCAAAAGGACATGGAAGCGCTAACGCATATTGACCAACCTGATAATATGCTAAAACTACTAAAATTAACGGCTTACTTTTCCAGTAAACTGATTAATTTTAGCGAAATTGGCAATAAAATTAATTTAAACAAAGACACCACCAAAAAGTATATTCGACTTATTGAACATCTATTTTTACTGCGACAATTACCTGCCTGGCACTCTAACCAATCAAAACGACTGAGCAAAACACCTAAGTTGCATGTGTGTGACACCGGCATGGCTTGCGCTATCAGAGATATTGATGAGACCTATCTAATGCAAAATCCCACAGAACAAGGCTCATTGCTGGAAACTTTTGTTATCAATGAGTTATATAAGCAATCTGCCTGGCTAGCGCAAGACATCACTTTCTACCACTACCGAGATAAAGACAAAGTAGAGGTGGATTGTATTATGGAAAATGCCAGAGGCGATTGCTTTGCCATCGAAGTAAAAGCAAGCTCCACCCTGACAGTGAAAGACTTCAAAGGATTAAATCGCTTCAAGACCGTCGCGGGCCAACGTTTCAAAATCGGTCTATTACTTTATACTGGCCATAAGACGCTGCCTTTTGGAGAAAATTTGTTTGCTGTACCTATTTCAGCGCTATGGTTCAGTTAAACGCCCTCTATTTTTATGGTACAATGGCGGTTGATTTTTTCATTTCTGAAGAATAGGTTGCTATGTCACACTATCAGCTTTTCACCTCTGAGTCAGTTTCAGAGGGCCACCCCGATAAAATTGCCGATCAAATATCAGACGCGGTACTGGATGCCATGCTTACCGAAGATAAACATGCCCGTGTTGCCTGTGAAACCTTCGTCAAAACGGGGATGGTTTTAATTGGCGGTGAAGTCACCACCGATGCTTGGGTAGACCTAGAAGATATCGCGAGAAACACCATCAAAGACATTGGCTATAACAGTTCAGAAATGGGCTTTGATTGGGCCTCCTGTTCCGTCATGTCTGCCATTGGCAAACAATCGCCTGATATTGCGCAAGGCGTTGACAAACAAGAAGGTGCTCTGCAGGGTGCCGGCGACCAAGGGTTAATGTTCGGTTATGCTTCTGATGAGACAGATACTTTCATGCCAGCTCCTATTACTTATGCGCACCGCCTAGTACAACGCCAAGCAAGCTTGCGCAAATCTAAAGAGCTGACCTGGCTGCGCCCTGATGCAAAAAGTCAGGTGACCATGCGCTATGAGGATGGCCGCCCGGTGGGTGTTGATGCGGTGGTTTTATCTACTCAGCATGCCCCAGATATTTCCCAGAAAACCTTGGTGGAAGCCGTGATGGAAACCATCATTAAGCCCGTACTGCCTGCAAAGTGGCTGGACAAGCATACACGCTACTTCATTAATCCCACTGGCCGGTTTGTCATTGGTGGCCCCGTGGGTGATTGCGGACTGACTGGGCGCAAAATTATCGTGGATACCTATGGCGGCATGGCCAGGCATGGCGGTGGCTGTTTTTCTGGCAAGGACCCCTCTAAGGTAGATAGGTCGGCTGCCTATGCGGCACGCTATGTGGCTAAAAACATTGTCGCCGCCGGGCTTGCGCAACGTGCTGAGCTACAAATTTCCTACGCTATTGGCATTGCAGAACCAACGTCTATCAGCATTAATACCTTTGGCACGGGGAAAATTTCTGATGGCGACATTATCCAACGAATTAACCGAACCTTCGATTTGACCCCGTGCGGTATTACCGACAACCTAGATTTATTGCGACCTATTTATAAACCCACGGCGGCCTATGGCCATTTTGGCCGCAATGAATCTGGCTTCAGTTGGGAAAAAACCGACCGTATTGAACAATTATTACATGACTGAGGAAAAGTAATGAGCACACAAACTGCCGTAGAACTATCAGAAGACTATAAAGTCGCTGACTTATCCTTGGCCCAATGGGGCCGTAAAGAAATTGCTATTGCTGAGACAGAAATGCCAGGTCTAATGGCGCTGCGTAAAACCTATGCCGATAAGCACCCCCTAAAAGGCGCAAAAATTGCCGGCTGTTTACACATGACTATCCAAACAGCTGTCCTCATTGAAACCTTAACGGCATTGGGCGCTGAAGTACGTTGGTCCTCCTGTAATATTTTCTCCACACAAGACCATGCAGCAGCGGCCATTGCCGAAACCGGTGTGCCTGTCTTTGCCTGGAAAGGTGAAACGGAAGAAGAGTTTTGGTGGTGTATCGAACAAACCATTTTAGGGCCTAATAACTGGCGACCCAATATGATTTTGGACGATGGTGGCGACTTAACCCATCTGATGCACGAAAAATTTCCTGCGTTATTAAAAGATGTAAAAGGTATTTCTGAAGAAACCACGACAGGTATTCGCATTCTCTATGAGCGCCTTAAGAAAAAAAACCTACAGGTCCCGGCCATTAATGTTAACGACGCAGTCACTAAGTCTAAATTTGATAACCTCTATGGCTGTCGAGAATCACTGATTGATGGCATCAAACGTGCAACAGACGTCATGATAGCCGGCAAAACAGCCATTGTTTTAGGCTACGGCGACGTGGGCAAAGGCTGTGCTCAAGCCTTGCGCAACCAAGGCGCACAAGTATGGATCACCGAAATTGACCCTATTTGCGCACTACAAGCGGCCATGGAAGGATTCCGTGTAGTGACCATGGAAGAAGCAGCCAGCGTTGGGCATATTTTTGTAACTGCAACCGGCGGTTATCATGTCATTGACCATGAGCATTTATTACAAATGCGCGATAATGCTATCGTCTGTAACATTGGCCACTTTGATTCTGAGATCAATATCGCCTCACTAACGGATTATCCTAAAGAAAATATCAAGCCGCAAGTGGACCAAATCACCCTCCCCAGTGGTAACCGGTTAATTCTACTTGCAGAAGGACGCTTGGTAAACTTAGGCTGTGCCACAGGCCAT
Organism: Gammaproteobacteria bacterium; assembly: GCA_965230455.1. GTDB lineage: Bacteria > Pseudomonadota > Gammaproteobacteria > CBDDKY01 > CBDDKY01 > CBDDKY01. Next base: position 213,791 of record CBDDKY010000002.1, on the reverse strand, counting down.
GCAAGCTTTGTCATGTCTAATTCTTTCACCAACCAAGTGTTGGCCCAAATGGAGCTCTGGCAACATGCAGACCACTATGAGTTGGGTATTCATGTATTACCTAAACATTTGGATGAAGAAGTGGCGCGTTTACATTTAGATAAATTAGATGCTAAATTAACCACCATGACACAAGAGCAAGCAGATTATTTAAGCCTCAGCGTTCAAGGTCCTTTTAAACCAGACCATTATCGTTATTAACCGCGGCAGTTTGCATAAGTTCTATTCATGTATAACGCCATTCGCCTATACCAACCAACGGCACTGACCGTAGGGGATGAGATAAGCTTATCCCCTACCAACAGTCACCATCTTATTACCGTCCTGCGTACAAAAGTTGGCCGCACTCTCACCGTGTTTAACGGCGAAGGCGGCGAATATACCGCAACGCTTTTGCAGATTGATAAACGTAAAAATGCCACTATTAGCATTGATGAATTCCATGCCGTAGACCGAGAATCCCCGCTGCACATAACGCTGGCACAAAGCTTGGCAAAGCCTGACCGTATGGATTATTGCATTCAAAAAGCGGTGGAATTGGGGGTGCACGCCATTGAACTTCTCATCACTGAGAATACTCAGATAAAATTCAACGCACAAAGATGGGGAAAAAAACAACAGCACTGGCAACAAACCATCATCAGCGCCAGTCAACAGAGCGGCCGCCAAAGCATTCCGCCCCTCAGCGCACCTCAGCCTTTTGCTACATGGATAGCCCAACAACGCGAGCTGATTTATCTGTTGGCTCCAGAAGGGGAGGAAAAGCTATCAGCCATCTCACCTAAGAAAAAAAGACTAACCCTTGCTGTGGGTCCAGAAAGCGGCTTCTCAGCCCATGAAATAAAAGCTGCAAAAGCACATTGCGCCATTATTCTTGGCATGGGGCCGCGTATCTTACGCACAGAAACTGCAGGCCCTGCCGCCATTGCAGCACTACAGACACGCTTTGGGGATTACTAAAACAGGCAGAACTTCCAATAACTGCAGAACTTAGGATAATCCTAAATTCCGCCGTTGAAATCGTCGCGAGGCTGACTAAGTCGCTGAAGATAAAGGATTTTTTTCCGTCTTTTTTGTGAAGGCGTATCACCCATACGGTGAATAAAAAAGAGGGAAAAAAATCCTTTAGATTCGGTGAGTTAGGCGGCCGCAGTAGATTTCAACGGCGGAATTTAGGATAATCCAACAAGCCGCCTTATGACGTTACAGCCCCCTTCTCAAAGCTGTTTGAGATATTTCTTAAAATAGTCTACCCATTTGCCTTTTTTTATCCACAAACAACTCTAACCCTTTGATAAATAATAAAAATACAAAAGAAGTCTACAAATCATGCGTTAGTAAACTATCTTAAATAAAAGAAGTCAGTAGAATAGGTGGAGATAAGATAACTTATTGAATAATCTGAGTTCGACGTAAGAAGGTGATTGAACAAGCTATAAAAAACCCCACCCTGCTCGTAACAAGGTGGGGTACTGTAAATGCTATAAAAGCACCACAAAATACGGGGCAGCTCCTCTCCAAACTCCATGGCCGCCCTTCTTATTATTTTCCAAGCACGGCTTCCCAAATACAGCTGGGGAGCCTTTTCTGTTGGCCAAGTCCAATAGAAATTCATCCGTTCTATTAACCTAAATTCCGCAGTTGAAATCTACTGCGGCCGTCTAACTCACCGAATCTAAAGGATTTTTTTTCGTCTTTTTTATTCACCGTATGAGTGATACGCCTTCACAAAAAAGACGAAAAAAAATCCTTTATCTTCAGCGACTTAGTCAGCCTCGCGACGATTTCAACTGCGGAATTTAGGATTAAAAAAACTATCCCTTCCACAGAGACGGACAGCGATCCTAACATACCTTGATTTTAAAAAAAAGCAGCAATTCCCGCGTGTTACAGCACTTTCCTAAAAAAGGCTCCTTTCATCAACCTAAATTCCGCAGTCGATTTCAACGGCGGAATTTAGATTTAACTGCTGATTTTAGGTTAAAGCACACCACATAACGGTGCTGCCGCACTGAAGGAAACGCACAATAAGGCACTTCACAGGGTGACTTTTCATGTTTACCAAGAAAATAAACGCTGGCTCCCTGAGGGTGTTGTTGCTGCCAGGCATGTAATACTTTTTCCCCCAACATTTCTCTACCATCTAATAAAGAGCCCTCCACCGGAAGCCGATACATATAACCATTGGTGGTATGAGCAAATGCAATTGGGTGGTGCTGACTGTTTATGCCTTGCAAGCAATTATCAAGGTTTGTTAAATGCGAAGCAACGCTTGAGTTTTTCAATATAACAAGAATAAAAAATAACATCATCAATACAAAACTGCTGCATTGCGCCACTAAAAAGTTTGTCAACTTGCTAGGGCGATAGAAACATAACCCCGCAAACCCTAAGCATAGCACGCCCATTGTGCTGGCAAACCAACGCTTACTCACGCTAAGTTTTAGTAGCGTCGCTAACCCGGGGTAAAAAAACAAACTGGCCAGGCACAACAGTAAAGCCGCCAAACCACACAGCAAAAAAGGCAAACGATAAAGCAGACGTCCATAATTCAATGAAAATTTCTCGTCGATCTGTACGCAATAAGCGGTTAGCCAAAGGCTAATAAAAGGCACTAAGGGCAATAAATAACGCAGTCTTTTTGCGGGTATGGCGCACAGTATGATAAAACTAAGCAGCGCACTTAACAAAAGCCAACGCGAATTACCTGAAAAGCTTATGGTACGCACCTTAGTAATAATATGCAGCATATAAGGGTACACCAACCACGGTAGTAACAACAAAAGAATAGCGGACCCATAAGCATAAAAGGGCGCAGGTGTATTATATAAATTGTGATGAAAAACTATTTCTGTGAAATAACGCGTGTAATGGCCACCATAATACTGCTGAATAAATGGTACAAGCCAAAGTGACAACATGGCAATACTGCATATAAGCGACAAGAGAATGCCTGCATAATACCGCATACAGTCAACAGCTTTTCCTGAGCGGCCTTCATAGCATACAGGTAAAAGTATTGCTGGTGGCAGTGTAAATAATAAAACCACCGGGCCCTTGGTTAAAAACCCTAGGCCATTCCCCAGCGCAAAAAGGAATAAGCCCCAAAACAAACGTTCTCGCGCTATCACTAACCCCCAAACAGCCAGTAGAATAAAAAATAGATTTATTACATCCTGCATGTAATAAACACTGTAATGCAGAAAATAGAAAAAGCCTAAACCGACTAAGGCACAAAGCCAGGCTTTTTTAGCATACTTAGAATAAAGGCCTTTAAAAATATTAACCTGCAGCCATAAGCAACCAATGGCAAAACTCATGGGTAAAAGCCGCAGCACCCAGTTATGAAGCCCAAAGATAGCCCAAACTATATTGGTTAGCCAAAACTGCATGGGGGGCTTACTCATATACAACCCACCATAAGTATGCAGAGCTAACCAATTATGGCTATGCCACATGGCAAGACTTACTTTAATATAATAAGGCTGAGCACCAAAGGAGCCATAGGAGAAATAAGGTGCGACAGCATTGGTTAAAAAAGCCAAGGCAATGAGCACGGTTGTTAAAGCGATAAGGGGATAATTAAAGCGTATAGGCACAGCGGGCTACTCACTCAGTAGGGACATCATAATAGGTCGCTATTCTCTAGAGAAACACAAGCCTTGTCAAATTAAGGGCATCTTTGTTTTATGGGAGATTTTGGTGAATAGTAATTTAAGACCTAGATTAGGCCCTAGAGCTTGAAGGATTTTAGGTTAATGCAACACCTAAAACTCAAACGCTACGGGTATATAAAAAAGGCGGGGAACATGCCCCGCCTTCGTAGAATTAACACAGGTCGTCTGTGTGGAAAAAGCGCTTAGAAGCCGCCCATACCACCCATTCCGCCCATGCCACCCATGCCGCCCATACCGGCAGCACCAGCGCCTGCTGCATCATCTTCTTTAGGAAGTTCAGCAATCATACACTCGGTGGTAATCATTAAGCCGGCGATAGAGGCTGCATTTTGCAATGCAGTACGGGTTACTTTAGTTGGATCTAAAATGCCCATGGCAATCATGTCACCGAATTCACCGCTAGAAGCATTGTAACCGAAGTTACCAGACTCTTTAGCGACACGGTCAACAATAACAGACGCTTCTTCACCTGCGTTATTAACAATTTGACGTAGTGGCGCAGACAAAGCACGACGCAACAAGTTAATACCCATATTTTGGTCTTCATTGTCACCGGTCAAACCGTCTAATGAAGTAGAAGCACGAATAAGCGCGACACCGCCACCCGGTACAACACCTTCTTCTACTGCAGCGCGAGTCGCATGTAATGCATCCTCGACACGTGCTTTCTTCTCTTTCATTTCCATTTCAGTAGCAGCACCTACTTTAACCACAGCAACACCACCGGCAAGCTTAGCCAAGCGTTCCTGTAATTTTTCACGGTCATAATCAGAAGATGTTTCTTCGATTTGCGCGCGAATTTGTGTGATACGCCCTTCGATTCCACTTTGTTCACCAGAACCATCAATGATAGTTGTGTTTTCTTTAGTGATGACAACGCGTTTAGCCGTACCCAAATCTTCCAGCGTCGTTGCTTCTAAAGATTTACCGACTTCTTCAGAAATAACTGTCGCACCGGTTAAGATAGCAATATCTTCCATCATCGCTTTACGACGATCACCAAAGCCAGGGGCTTTAACGGCTGCAACTTTGACAATGCCGCGAATATTGTTCACCACTAAGGTTGCCAATGCTTCACCTTCAACATCTTCAGCCAATAACAATAAAGAACGACCCGCTTTAGCAACGGCTTCTAAAACAGTCAACAAATCACGGATGTTAGAAACTTTCTTATCAACCAATAGGATGAAAGGATTCTCTAATTCAGCGGTCATGTTTTGCTGGTTAGTCACAAAGTAAGGCGACAAATAACCACGGTCAAATTGCATACCTTCCACAACGTCTAGTTCGTTGCTTAGGCCAGAACCTTCCTCAACCGTGATAACACCTTCTTTACCCACTTTACCCATGGCTTCAGCAATGATGTCACCCACAGCGCTATCAGAATTAGCAGAAATACTGCCCACTTGAGCAATCGCTTTATCATCAGCACAATCCACAGATAGCTTGTGTAGATTATCGATAACCGCGCTTACTGCTTTATCGATACCACGTTTTAAATCCATAGGATTCATGCCAGCAGCAACCGCTTTCATGCCTTCTTGTAAAATGCCTTGTGCTAAAACAGTTGCGGTTGTTGTACCGTCACCGGCGTTATCAGAAGTGCGAGATGCAACTTCCTTTACCATTTGAGCACCCATGTTCTCAAATTTATCTTCTAATTCTACTTCTTTTGCGACAGAAACACCGTCTTTTGTGATGGTTGGCGCACCAAACGATTTGTCGAGAATGACATTGCGACCACGAGGACCTAGCGTTGCTTTAACGGCTTGAGCCAAGATGTTCACACCTTTTAACATACGCTGACGCGCATTATCAGAAAAAGTAAGTTCTTTTGCAGACATTGTTTAATTTCCTCCAAAAATAATAGTGACCGATTAGCCTTCGATAATAGCCATGATGTCTTCTTCGCGTAAAACCAATAGTTCTTCGTTGTTAACTTTAACTTCAGTACCCGCGTATTTACCAAATAATACTTTGTCGCCTTTGTTGACATCTAAAGCACGTGTATCGCCATTATCTAAACGCAGACCATTACCAACAGCCACGATTTCACCACGCATGGGCTTTTCTTTAGCATTATCAGGGATAACAATCCCGCCGGGGGATGTAGTTTCTTCCTCTAAACGACGAACGATAACACGATCGTGCAATGGACGAATATTCATATGCAAATTTCTCCTCAAGTAAGATTTGACACTGTCTTCAACTAGCAAAAGCATACTTTAACACGCTGTGGATCAGACTGCTAATGCTGGTAAGATGTTATATGGGGCATATAGGAAATTTTTAAAGGGGAAATCAAGAAATTTATGCAGAGACAATAAAAATTATATTAATTTTCAATAGACTGGGACTTATTTTTCTGGAGTTTTTAGAGTTGAAGGGCTGCCCTCATTACTTTTAACCGTGTATTCTCCTTCCAAAGTAACACCGACGTCGGACTTGACCGACATAACATGTAGTAGTCCGCAAATGAAAAAACGTCTCACTGTCGGAATAAGACCCAATAGTCCTATAAAATCCGTGATAAACCCAGGAATCAGCAATAAAAAACCACTAAACACAAGCGCTAACACGTCGAAAGGCTCTTGGCCTTGGGGATCACGCGTCCTCCTGAGGCTCATCAACAGTATAATCCCTTCTAGCCGTAATAAAAAACTTCCCAACAAGGTGGTGGCGATAATCAGAAGCAACGTCACAAACACGCCAACAGCCTTACCCACGACAATAAAGCCCATAATTTCCATCAGCAGAAAAATAAAGGGCACATAGGCGACCCATGATCGAGAGGTTCTCACTGGATATTTTCTCCATTCACTGCCAAAATAAGGCTTGGCTTTTGCAAGTTATGTCCATTGTACAACATTGGGACAAATTTCACCACTTAGGCTAATTGACGTGCTATGAAAAAACTCTTTTGCGCTCTGTTCGTGGTCATGGGATTACTTCTGCTGAATACTCAAGCTTGGGCAGAACCCACCCCCATACCGGTAGACAACGCCTTTCCCTTACGTGCAAAAGTACAATCCGGCGATGTGTTACAACTACACTGGGCTATTCAGCCTTCCTATTTTCTCTACAAAAAACGCTTCACTTTCAAATTATTATCACCTAAACAAGGCGCTTTGGGGCGCGTAATTCTGCCCACGGGTGCTGAAAAGAGTAATGATATTTTAGGTAACTATGAAGTCTATGGGCGCCCCTTAACCATTGCCCTACCGTTTAGTTTACCCGATGGAGACCAAACCCTACGTGTGCAAGTGGACTTTCAAGGCTGCGCCGTCTGGGGCTTTTGTTATCCGCCACAAACACGCCTGATTACCGCTAACCTAAATTTGGTCGGTAGTGAAGCAACTATTAGCAACCTGGCACCCATGACCAACACCAACCAAGCCAATAGCGTCTCGGCGCAAGGTAAAGCACAAGCTGTGCTGGAAACAGGAAAAATGCTTTGGATTTTATTGGGCTTTTTAGGCTTTGGGTTATTACTGAGCTTCACACCCTGCGTCCTGCCCATGGTGCCTATTTTGTCCAGCATTATCGTAGGACAAGGCTGTAATCTTAAGACCCGCCGCGCTTTTGGTTTATCGCTCACTTACGTACTGACCATCGCCATAACCTATGCCGCCGCGGGAGCCGCTGTAAGCTTGATGGGTGAAAACCTACAAGCCATGCTGCAAACGCCTTGGGCCATTGGAATTTCTGCAGCTGTACTCATTCTGCTGGCTCTGTCGTTATTTGATATCTACACCCTACAGCTTCCAGCCACCCTACGAGACAAGCTTCAAGCCAAGCAGCAAACCCTCAAAGGCGGCTCTTATGTAAACGCCGCCCTCATGGGGCTGCTAGCCACCTTAGTCTTATCTCCCTGTGTCACAGCCCCTCTTGTGGGCGCCTTAGGGTATATTGCCCACACTGGCGATGTTTGGCTCGGCACCTTTGCGTTATTTGCCTTAGGCTTAGGCATGGGTTTGCCCTTATTGCTGATTGGCACCTTTGGAGGGGCATTACTGCCTCACGCAGGCCGTTGGATGAACACCATCAAATGGGGCTTCGGGGTTTTATTAGTGGCCATGGCCATTTGGCTATTGGCACGCATACTACCGGGTCCTTTGAACTTGGTGCTGTGGGGTGCATTGTTCGTCATAACGTCTGTTTATCTCGGCGTATTTCGCCTCAATGTAGCCTGGGGATGGCCCCGCTTTTGGCAAGGCATCAGTGTCATATTGCTGACCTATGGCATAATTTTGTTAGTGGGTGCCGCCCAAGGAAGTAATAGTATTCTGCAACCGTTACGTTCAGGCAGCTTCTCTGCCCCCAAAACCGTCGCCACCTTCCAGCCCGTTAAAACCATTGCTGATTTGGACCGCGCCCTGGCCCAGGCGCAACAAAATAATCGTCCGGTGTTACTGGATTTTTATGCAGATTGGTGTGTCAGTTGTCAAGAAATAGAAAAGCATATTTTCAACAATCCTAACTTCCAACCCCAATTAAAAGCCTTCACCTTGCTCAAAGCCGATGTCACCGCTAATGATGCAAAAGATAAAGCCCTCCAACACCATCTCAAGGTTTTTGCGCCCCCCACGTTAATTTTCTTTGATAAGCAGGGCCAAGCAATACCAACCAGCCGATTAGTTGGCGACATTTCTCCCACAACCTTTAGACAGCATCTGAAAACTGTGCTGGAAACTGTAGGCAATAAGTAACGAATATCGAAAAAAATGCGCCGTTATAGACTTTTCTAAAAAAATCCGGCATCATGGGCCACCTGTTACATTTAAAAGCATCTTATTTATGCCACACATCCTTGTTTTGCACGGCCCCAATTTAAATCTACTGGGCACGCGCGACCCCAGCCAATACGGCCATGAGAGCTTAGACGACATTAACAATGCCCTGCAACAGCAAGGTAAACAGTGGGGTTATGACGTCACTTGCCAACAAAGCAATAGCGAGAGTGAGCTAATAACACATATCCATCAAGCCCCCTCAAACGCCATCACTTTTATCATTTTTAACCCAGCTGCCTTCACGCACACCAGTATTGCACTCAGAGATGCGCTATTGGCCATAGACACCCCCTTTATTGAAGTACACCTGTCGAACGTGCATGCCAGAGAAGCTTTCCGCCAGCAGTCTTACTTTTCCGATATTGCTGAAGGCGTGATTACTGGTTTTGGCGCAAACAGTTATTTATTGGCCTTATCGGCCGTGGATCAATCGCTAACACAACGAACATACACGCAAGCAGATGGTAACGCTTAGGAGGACAACCCGTGGACATTAGAACCGTAAAAAAACTTATTGAACTCATTGATAACACTGGCGTCAATGAAATTGAAATTAAAGAAGGCGACGATTCCGTGCGCATCACGCGGAAGTTGCCACAACCGCAAGCCGCACCGCAACAGGTTTTTTATCAGCCACAACAAGATATGCCCAAAACTGAGCCTACACCACAAGAAGCTCCTAAGGCTGCGCAAGCACCAGCCCCAGCCCCCCAAGAAGAAGAGTCGCCTTTATCAGGCCATATCGTCACTTCCCCCATGGTGGGCACCATGTATACCTCTCCCTCACCGACAACGGATGCTTTTGTCAGTGTGGGGCAACGTGTTGAAAAAGGCGATGTGCTTTGTATCGTCGAAGCCATGAAAATGTTTAATCAAATCGAATCTGATGTGGCCGGCGTCATTAAAGCTATTGTGGTAGAAAATGGCACACCGGTGGAATTTGGGCAGCCATTATTGATTATCGACACGCATTAGACCCTGATAATCCTAAATTCCGCCGTTGAAATCGTCGCGAGGCTAACTAAGCGCCCCCCCTGGAGGAAAAAATCCTTTAGATTCGGTGAGTTCGGCGGTCGCAGTAGATTTCAACGGCGGAATTGAGGATAATTCATCGCTACAGAACCCCTTTGCTGGAACACATCATCATGCTCAATAAAATCGTTATTGCTAATCGCGGCGAAATTGCGTTGCGGATATTACGCGCCTGTAAAGAAGAAGGCATTAAAACTGTTGCGGTACATTCAGCAGCTGACCGAGATTTAATGCACGTCAGGCTTGCCGATGAAGCCGTTTGCATTGGTCCCGCCATGGCTACAGAAAGCTATTTAAATATCCCGGCTATCATTAGTGCAGCGGAAATTACCGATGCAACAGCCATTCACCCGGGTTATGGTTTTTTAGCGGAAAACGCCGATTTTGCAGAACGCGTAGAAGAAAGCGGCTTTACCTTTATTGGCCCGCGCGCCGATACTATTCGTATCATGGGTAATAAAGTTTCCGCCATTGCCATGATGAAAAAAGCAGGTGTGCCTTGTGTGCCGGGTTCCGATGGCCCCATTGGCGATGATCCCGAACAAGCAATTAGCTTAGCCCGGGGTATTGGTTATCCCATTATTATTAAAGCCGCCGGCGGTGGCGGCGGACGCGGCATGCGCGTGGTACACAGTGAAGCCGCCTTACTCAATGCTATTCAGTTAACCCGTTCGGAAGCAGCGGCGGCCTTCAACAATGACATGGTCTATATGGAGAAATTTTTAGAACACCCACGCCACATTGAAATCCAAGTCTTGGGCGATGGGCAAGGCAATGCCATTCATTTAGGCGAGCGCGATTGTTCACTACAACGCCGCCACCAAAAAGTCTTAGAAGAAGCCCCCGCTCCTGGCATTACCCCCGATGAACGTGCAGCCATTGGTAACTGCTGTGTAGAAGCCTGTCGACGCATGCAATACCGCGGCGCCGGCACCTTTGAGTTTTTGTACGAAAATGGTGAGTTTTATTTCATTGAAATGAATACTCGTATCCAAGTAGAACATCCTGTCACAGAAATGATAACCGGCGTAGACCTTATCAAAGAACAAATTCGTGTGGCCAGTGGCGAACCGTTAGCCTACAGCCAGGAAGATATCCACATCCACGGCCACGCCATCGAATGCCGTATCAATGCTGAAGACCCTGATAAATTCACCCCTTCGCCTGGCACCATCAACATTTTTCACCCCCCCGGCGGGCCTGGTGTACGCATGGATACGCATATTTATAGCGGCTATAAAGTCCCGCCACACTATGACTCCATGATAGGCAAGCTCATTACCTACGGAAATACTCGAGAAATCGCCATGGCCCGCATGCGCCATGCTTTAGATGAGTTAATCATCGATGGGATTAAAACGACGGTGCCTTTGCATCAACAATTAGTGCGTGATGGTAACTTTGCTCAAGGTGGGGTGAATATTCATTATTTAGAGAAGAAGCTGAGGGAATAGTGAGAGGTTGAAAGCGACGATTTCAACGGCGGAATTTAGAATAATGCTTTATTTGACTTGAGAATTTTATTGACAATTTCAAAGAGTAGATTACAATAGAACCTAATGTTTACTTTTTATTGTTCTGTGCTGACCCATTAAAAGAGAATTCAAGGATGCTGATTTTTTTTACAAAGTCCACTGCTTGCTTTTACAGGAGCCCTTATTTTGATTGCTTATTTATTTGGCTGGTTATCACTACAGCGCCCGGAAGAACTGAGCGTTAAACAGAAAAACTTTCTGAAGCTTTACATGCTACTTCTCAAAGCTGTTGTCGATAAAAACAAACAACACATAACCTATTATTATTCAGATGATTTTTCCTTTACCAACTTCCTCAACCATGTTAGAAACAAAAACAATTTGCTTATCGCGGATGATTATAATACGTTAAGCAAGTTTAATCGGTATTTAAAAACTTTCTGTCCAGCCGAAACAATCAATTCGCTTCTAGATATTAATACCTTTATGCAATCAGAAAACAACAACCTCAGTAAATTTGCCTGTTTATACAACCACCACTGGGATAGACTCTTTGGGAAAAACTACCCGCAGCACATACCATCACGAGAAATTTATGGCGCACCACTGCAAGGCTCCCATGACCAACAATGCACTCAAGTCACACACACAGCTACGCTTCCCACCTATTACATCAATCAGTTACAGCAAATGTCACTGCTATCACAGCAAACAACTTATAGCCTAAACCAACAGCAGCCGCCTAATTATGGCGCCATCTTCAGCTGTTACCAAAGCCAAAAGCAAGAGAGGGCATCACAAATAAACAATAATGCTCTATCCGGATGTGAACGCATAACAATAGCTAACCTTATTAACTAACCTGAGTTCGACATAAGAACGGCTAAAACCTGCGATAAATCCAGGGGGACGGCGTTCAAATGTAAAAGCTCAAAAAAATACTCGCATTAGCGGCGCTAGTACTGCGTTTTTTTGAACTTTTGCCTTGTCCTCCTTGGTTTCTCTGGGTTTTACCACCTTCTTATGTCGAACTCAGGTTATGTAGCTAAGCACCAAACTGTACATCAATAAAATCCTTAACGTCTGTTTGTTTTTTCGTTATTATGCTTTTGGTGTAAGCGTTTCCTTGCCTCTCATTAATTTTTATCGAAAGTAGGTTGCTTGTACCTGTTGGGCTTTTTCTATTTCTTCCGTTTGCTGTATTATAGATGCAAGGTAAGCTTTTGCTCCTTCTTGGCTTATGTCGAATTCAGCCAAATCAGTTGCTTTACTCAACAGAGATGATCTAAGTCTCATCAGTGAAGCCTTATCTCCACTTTCATCGCCGATATCCATATCTACTAACAACTCATTAATAACCGTTAGGGCATCTTTAAGTTGCGTTTTTTCAGCAGAAGTTAAGTACCGTGAAAAATCTTTAAATACATTTGATTTTTTTATCGTTACTGGCTGTATGATGTTGTCATAATGGCTGTCCTGTTCCACGGGTAAGATACACTTCGCATTATCCGCTTCACATAAACTCGCGGTTATTTCCGTGGAACTCGGTTTAAACACAGAGCGGTGATAAATAGCATTATCTACTTTTTCTGAAGCGTCTTTAGAACCCTCTGTTGGCCGCACAACAGTGTACCCAGAAAGTGCATGAGCGGTTGGAAATAACAGATTGTGACCATCAGTCAGTGATAACAGTAAGGTGAATTCTTCGCGGGTTAAAGGCACCGAATGAACTGAATGTATTACTACATACTCACCGTCTAATACAAGGTAACATGAGGAATGCTTCTCTAGGTAAAGCATAAATTTTTTTTTAGTCTGGCATAAATAACGCTGAATAACTGTTTTAGGTGACCATTGATGAGCGGCTTGTGACAACTCTGCATGAGATAAACAGTATTTTAGCACTGAGTGGCCTAGTATGGCATCTAGTGCAGCAACAATTTCGCTCTGCCATTGTTGCAACTCCCAGCTATCACTTGCAAACATGAATAAGTAGCCTAGTATGACATCTAGTGTAGCAATAACTTTGTTCTGCCCTTGGTGCCACTTCCGGCTGTCACTTGCAAGCATGATTAATAGGCTGTTGATGATCCTCTGATTGGTTGCTAACGCTGTGCCTAAGGCACTCACTGCCTGCAGAGCATTTTTTTGAACGTACTTATACTCACTCTCAAGCCCGGAGATGACGCCCGTGATAACCGCCTCATGGGTTGCCAACGGCGCGCCTAAGATCTGCACTACCCTCAGGGCAGTGCGTTGAACCCGCCGATTTTTACTCGCAAGCCCTGCGATGATACCCGTGATAACCGCCTCATGGGTTGCCAACGGCGCTCCTAAGTACTGCACTACCTCCAGGGCAGCTTGTTGAACCCGACAATTGTTACTCGCAAGTTCGATGATGATGCGCTTGATAAACGCTGCATGAGTTGCCAATAGCTCCCTCAAGACCTCCACTGCCCGCAGGGCAGCTTGTTGAACTTGCCAGTCGCTACTCGTAAGCCCGTCGATGATGCTCTTCATAAATGCTTCATGGGTTACCAACGGCGCCCTCAAGGCACTCACTGCTTCCAGGGCAACGCATTGAACCTCCCAATCGTCACTCGCAAGCCCGGCGATGATACCCGTGATAACCGCCTCATGAGTTGCCAACGGTGGGCCTAAGGCCCCCACTGCCCGTAGGGCATTTTTTTGAACGTACTTATCCTCACTCTCAAGCCCGGCGATAATGTGCTTGATAAATGCTTCATGGGTTGCCAATGGCTCCCTCAAGGCACTCACTGTCTGCAGAGCAGTGTATTGAACCTGCGCATTGTCGCTCGCAAGCCCGGCGATGACGCCCTTGATAACCGCCTCATGAGCTGCCAATGGCACCCTCAAGGCTTGCACTACCTCCAAAGCAGCGCATTGAACCCGCAAATTGTCACTCGCAAGCTCGGCGGTGAGACTCTTGATAAATGCTTCCTGGGTTGCCAACGGTGCGTCTAAGGTTGCTACTGCCTGCAGGGCAGTGCGTTGAACTTGCGAATTGTCACTCTCAAGCCCGGCGATGACGCGCTTGATAACCGCCTCATGAGTTGCCAACGGCGCGCCTAAGGCTATCACTACCTCCAGGGCAGTGCGTTGAACCCACGACTTGTCACTCGCAAGCACGGCGATGACACCCGTGATAAACACCTCATGAGTTGCCAACGGCGCCCTCAAGGCCTTCACTGCTTTCAGGGCAGTGCATCGAACCAGTGGATTGTCACTCTCAAGCCCTGCGAGAATGCCCTTGATAACCGCTTCACGGGTTGCCAACGGCGCCCTCAAGGCACTCACTGCTTCCAGGGCAACGCATTGAACCTCCCAATTGTCACTCGCAAGCCCGGCGATGATACCCGTGATAACCGCCTCATGAATTGCTAATGGCGCACCTAATAAGGCCTTCACTGCCCGCAGGGCAGTGTATTGAACGTGCTCATGCTCACTCTCAAGCCAGGCGATGACACCCATGATAACCGCCTCACGGGTTGCCAACGGCGCGCCTAAGACCTCCACTGCCCCCAGGGCACTGCTTTGAACCTCAGAATTATTACTCGCAAGCCCAGCGATGACACCCGTGATAACCGCCTCATGGGTTGCCAATGGTGCGCCTAAGTCACTCACTGCCCACAGGGCAGCTTCTTGAACGTGTTCATACTCACTCTCAAGCCCGGCGATGACGCGCTTGATAACCGTCTCATGGGTTGCCAGCGGTGCGCCTAAGAGCGCTATTGCGCAGAGGATATCACATTGCAGAGAGGCGCTTTCATGCTCTATGAGGTGCTCTAATAAACCCGTGAGGATATCAGCGTTGTCCGTAAATCCTGGCGGTAGCGCTTCAAGGAGCTCTAATGCCTGTTTACGGACCTTGACGTTGAGGTGATTCAAATCCTGCCGTAACGCTATAGCTAACGCTTGTTTAACCGCATTATCGGCCTGTGCCGATACACCAGAGAGCCAACAGTTTTTTAAGTCTTGCTCTATCCTCTCATTTGCCTCACTATCTTGTACACCCCAATGCTTGATGGGTAACACACCACACCGCAGTGCCTCTATTGCAGCAAATAATAGGTTATCTTGTGATACCTCACCCATCACAAACTGCCAAAATCGACGGTAGCGTGGCTCATATTTATAGCGCACCACCGTCCAACGTATGGCGCTATCTTGTTGGGGGTCACGCCTGTCCTCAAGACAACGCCGCAGTCGTGCTACAAGATGGTGAGCCGCCAAATATTCTTGAAAACTCAAATGCAAAAAAGAAAACCATATCTCTTGACCAGCTAAATTGCCCCCGGGGCTCGCAAAAGCCAATAAGCCAAACTCCCGTAACCCCTGTAAAAAGGCAATCTGCTGTAAGCGATGCTTACTAACCGGCGGCTCACCGGGTAATGGCTCATGCTGCTTTTTTAGGGAGTGTTGATAAGCGCTAGGTAAGCGTTGATAAAATTTTCTCAATAACGGCGCCTGCTGTTCCAATAAATTCGTCAGGGTATCACCAGAAAAAGCAAGCTCATCATGAGTCATGCCATAGGTTGCTAACACCATCAGAAAATCCATTAAATCCGCACAATAGGTCTGAATATAAGCCTGTTGTTCATCCAAGGTTTTTTCATTAAATTTATTGATACAATCCACGGCATTCGGTTGCAAGGCCAGTGAGCGCTTGACATAGCGTCGCTGTAAAAACAGTAATAACCGTTGATAAATATCAATGGTATTAAATGAGGGTGTTGTTACGTCTTTATCCTGCTTTACTTCAGGTTTTATATCGGGCCCGGGTGGTGCTTGCAATAATGTCTTATCCTCTTCCCAAACCACACATAATAACGCCAAGTTAATTGGCGTATGGCAGATATCAAACAACAAGGCATTATTGTTTAAGTAGCATTGCAGTTGCTCACCTTTACTTACTAAGTCCTCACCACGTTGACCAAAATAATCGCTAATGTAAGCATTCATGCTATCTTCGTGAAAGCCTTTCACTTCCAACCAACGACAGTCTTCCTTTTGTTGTTTAACGGGTAACAAACTAGGTTGTATCACGATGGGTCGACTGGTCAGCATGACACGCGGTTGTAGCAGTAGATACCGCACGAACTGATGGTGAAAGCCCTGACTGTCTTTTAATTCCGTCGTGATTTCATCTAAACCATCCACGATGAACAACACGCTATCAGCGCGCTCCTTTACTAGCGTCGCTAACATACTGACGCTGAGTTTATCGCCTCGCTCTGCCTCGAGCGTTTTTTGGGGATAAAGCTGCCTGAAGAGAAATAATAGTACCCCAGCCAGGATGTCATCAGTCATTGCACCCGGCTTGAAGGCTTCAGATGGCCGGTAGCGCTTTAAATAGCGCAATGGTAGGTAAAATACTATCTCACACTCAGCCAACCCAACGGGACAGTCTGATATACTGTTGCGCTGGCTCCATAAATAAGCCATGTATTGACTTAAGGTGCTCTTGCCCATACCCGCCTGGCCAAATACAATGGTAGGCCCTCGCGGCCACTGCATGGGCTTTAGCAGCGTCGCAACAGTGCATTCACCGCAGCGTGTTAGTTTGACGGGGGAAAATGCCGAACGCTCATTTTGCGCCGCGTTGTTGGCTGGGTTTTCAACAAGGTGTAACTGTATGTAGTTTGTACCCAGTTCAAAGCACCGTTGTGACGCCAGCGGTTCATCTTGGAATAAATAAGGTACACGGTCATAGTCTTGATAAAACGCCAGCAACGTCTGTTCCAGTAGCAAACGGGGTGAGACCTCTCCCCGTTGAGCGGGTAGAGCACCAGACATTGCTGGAGAACAATGTTTGTAGTTCTCAATAAAATTGACGGTATGAGCCGTTAGGTTGTTTATGTCTTTGCTGATTGCTTTATCCCTTAATGGAACATCTTGCGTTAGTGCTTCATTAAGGCAGTTGACTTTGGGGAAGTATTGGCCTCCACTTGCTGACGTAATTTAGCGGCCAATGCATTGATTTCATCAACTGCTGTCTTGATTGTTTTATCATGCTTAAATCGAAAGACAAGGCGGTCAACTTGCGTTTCCTTAGCGTCGTAATAACCGATATCCTCCGGCTGCTTAGAGCGTTGTGTAGAATAAAATTTTTCATTAAAAAACTTTTTTGAGAGTATATTTATTTCAGTATTACTCATCCAAGATACCGCTTCATAATCGAGAGTAATTTCATAATGCCACTGTCTATCTTGAAGAGGTTTATAGCTAGCAATTGCTATCAAATGAGTCGAATCAGTGCTTTTCTGTCTTCGCGCGTCAGAAAAATCCGGTAAAGGGCCATTGATTGGATCAGTAACATTAGTAAAATCAGTATCAATGATACTCTTATCACCGTGGACTACTTCTGTGTCCGTTTTATTTAATAATCTAGTTTGTTTAGGGTTCTTGTCTTTTTTTCTTTGTTTATCATCTTCGCGATTGGTTTCTGTCACGCCACGATGAAGCGTCACGACCTCTTCAGCATTGTTGAGAAAAGAAAAATTAAATCGAGTGCCAATAATATTTTTGTTCCTCAAAACTTCACTTGTTCCCGTTATTGTCATTGGTGGGGCTTCTCTTTTGTTCTTCTTCAATGTTCTTCTTTCCTGTGTTGTGTTTTTTTCTACGGTATGCGTTTTTTTCCCTTCGTTAGCTGCCTCGCTACGCCATCGTGATATTTTATTGCTTTGCTCCTTTGTCAGCTCGCCAACAGCAATCCCTTCAAAATGATTAGGATGATTTGCTTCTGTGCGCTCTCCCGCAACAATGTGAGCAAGATAAACGGTGGTTGGCTCCTGTGCTGATGACGCAGAACTGTCTGCTTGAATTTTTTCAGATAAAGGCTCTGGAATAAATTGATGAGTGTCATTATCTAAACAAAAAACCTCAAAGCGTAGACCATAAAGATAAGACAGTAGTTCCAGATGGGGCTTGCCCATATATATCGTTGATGGTGTAAATTTAAGGCACCAATCGTCTAGTGAATCCGCTCCATCTTCTTTGATAATCGCGTCAATAAGTGCTTTCTCATCCGCCGTCCTTTTGCTATTTTCGTAAATCTTTTTAACATCGTTGATAAACCGTGCTCTCGTTAAAGGCTTGTCTTCAATGTGTTTTAATTTACCCATTACATCCAGATAGCGTGAAATGGCCATGAACCCGCAGTCACCATCAGGGGTGGCAGGGATAACACAACACGCTGTGGCTTGCTCGTCATTCTGATGAAGCCATATTTTATTGACCGCTCGTTGCGAGCTCAACCCTACGGTCATTAACGAAGAAGATATAAAACCGCTATCTTGCTTAACAGGATAATTAATATCAGCCCTTTTGCCTTGTACTGACGGCCTGCCAACGGTAAAGTCTATATCGTAATAGCAATTGTTTTGAGGTTGACTATTTAAGTAGCTACCCACTGTTGATAGTTTGTCGTTAGGGATGAAATTTGCGAGCTCAATGACAAAATGGGTAAAGCACAAAGGTTCATCGCCAGCATGGTTAGTCTGATAGTGTATTCTAAGTTGTTGCACCTGCTCCAATAGAAATAACCCGACACTGGCCTTGTCATCGCCCTGATGTGCTTTATAGTAGGCTTTTATCACCTCAAACACCGCTTGTACCTTTGTTTCTTCAAGCCTATCTTGCTTGAGGACGTGAAAAAGTCCAAACAGTAACTGCTTTAACTGTAAGGAATTCGTCTGGCTATTTTCCAGCATCGCAATAATCCGCTGGAAATGCCCATCAAATAGTACATTAAGCGGACTCTCATGGCGCTTGTTATCCTTAATGTTGAGGGCAAGCCATAAGTTATCCACATACCCTCTTTCATCCACTTTTTGCTTAATGGCCTTTATGTTCTTAATCCCTTGAAACGCTCTTTCAGCCGCCAATCCCGCTAGTAACCCAAAACTAACAATGGCAACCGCCTCAGCAGCAGGCGCCGCCGGGGGAAATGCCGTTGAAACACCGGTTGCAACAATCAACTCGCCAAGCCCCGTACCCAAATAAAGCGCGCTTAATCCTATGTTTAAAAAAGCTTTCCCCATTTCATTCTTGATACTACTTTTTTGACTATCGTTGGGTGAATTCAGGCTAAGACAAATTAATTGCGTTTGCGTTTGCTCCAATAAAAAAATAACGCTGGGCGGTATACACGCTATTGATTTGATTGCCTCTAAAACTCTCGCGGTTTTATCATAGTGTTCATTGTCGATATGACCAATACCCGCTGTAAGCAACACATTAATACACGCATTAATGGCAACTAAGCTTAAGTACAAGCTATCCCAGTCAGGTCTTTTGCCCCTATGTAGCTTGTCTGCAGCGTCGGCTAATTGTCCCAATAGATTAACCGGCAGAGAGATATGCCCATCAACAAAATGTTGAACACGGCTAAACGTACTCGTCCATAAGGCAAAACCGACGGCGGCAAAAACCCACTTGTCATTAACACCCTTTGAATTGAACTTACCACTCAACGTGGTTAACAATTGGGCCATCACCCGAGGAGAAGGGTGCTGGGCAAAACCCGCTAGTTTTTGCAAGGTTGCTTTGTCAACCAAATTTGAATGACTGAGTTTAGCAATATTCGCTATCGCTATCTCCTCATCCATTATTTGTGTGTCTTCTTGTCTATTGACGCTGTCAACCTGCTGGGGCCATTCATGGGATTGTTGAGTCATGTTCTTTTTCCTGCGTTGTGAGCGTTGCTCTCTGTGGAAGAGGTGTTGGGTATAAGATAACGCTAAACAAATGGAATGTGAAGACCCTACCAACCGGCAGGCTTGTTAGTCCTGTGGTCAAATCGGCTAACATTTTTACCCTTGGGCGTCTTTTCAAACTGGACTTTCGAGACAGTAGGTTCCCGCTTTTAAGCGGTCCCCTTATTTTAGGTTTAAAGCCGCGATTGGATAACATCCAATAACTGGCTGGCAATATCCAACCCATACAAAGCATCCAGCTGCCGGATACAAGTAGGGCTGGTGACATTGATTTCTGTTAAATAGTCACCGATAATATCCAGGCCTACAAACAACAGGCCTTTTTCACGCAGCACAGGCCCCACTTGCTGACAAATCCAACGGTCACGCACCGTCAATTCACGTCCTTCGAAATCACCACCGGCCGCTAAATTACCACGGGTTTCTCCAGGAGCCGGAATACGCGCCAAGGCATAGGGCACCGGCTCACCATCGATAAGCAAAATGCGTTTGTCTCCCTGAGTAATTTCTGGAATATAGCGTTGCGCCATAATAAACGTTTGTGATTTATTGGTGAGATTTTCTAAAATAACCGACACATTGGGTGACTCTTTCTGAATACGAAAAATATTATGGCCGCCCATGCCATCTAAGGGTTTTACAATAATATCACCCTGCACTTGCCAAAATTTCCGTAATTTAGCCGGGTCTTGGCTCACCAACGTGTCAGGACAACACTGAGGAAAATAGCTGGTAAATAGTTTTTCATTGGCATCCCGCAGGCTTTGTGGTTTATTGACCACCCAACAGCCATCCCTTTCTGCCAGCTCTAACATATAGGTGGCATAAACATAATTCATATCAAAGGGTGGATCTTTACGCATCAGCATGACATCAAGTTCGCCCAGTTTCATGGTGTCAGGCGACCCCAAGGGCAGCTGAGTGCCCTCAATGCTCAAGGGGCGCGCGCACCCATAGGCTACACCATCCTGCACAAATAAATCAGCCAACTCAAAATAATAAATACACCAACCACGCCGTTGTGCTGCCTGCAACATAGCGAAGGTGCTATCTTTTTCTGGGTGAATAGATGCAATGGGGTCCATCACCACCCCCAGTTTGATACTCATAGGTCTACTCCCGCCGCTTGTAATTCCCGGGCAGCTGCCAGCAAGGCCAAACGTGCTACTACACCATAGGCATAAAAGCGATTGCTGCATTCACTGGGCTCACAAGCCTTGTCAGGCGACATACAAGACTCTACAAAAGCTAAATGCTCAAAATGCATGCCTGGCGCATTAAGGTTGTCAGTAATCCCGCGCCCTGAATGCACCCGATAAAAACCACCCACCACATGGTGTCCCAACATATATACTACAGGTTCGGCGATATTATCGGGGCTTTTCCAAGTTTCAAAGGTATAAACCCCCTCTTGAATAATAACTTGTGCCACAGTCCGACTACCTTTGGCTGAAGCCATGCGGGTGCGTTGTTTACGGTTAAGCCGCTGCATTTCTTCTGCACTTTTTACTGACATCACCCCCATGCCATAGGTACCGGCATCGGCTTTAACAATGGCATAGGGCGCTTGCTCAACCCCGTATTCATCATATTTCTTTTTAACGGCATGCAATAATTTTTCCGTGTTCACCATCAAGCAAGTTTCACCTTCACGCTGCATGAAATCCACATCACCACAGCTTTGGAATAACGGGTTAATCAACCACGGGTCAATACCCACACGCTCGGCAAATTCTTCCGCGACTTGTTTATAAAAACTAAAATGATCCGACTTAAGTCTCGACGACCAACCTAACAACAACGGGGGACGTATAGGTTGTTCTACAGCCCGCAATAACTCAGGCACACCATTGGATAAATCATTATTCAGCCAAATCAAATCCGGATCAAAACCCTTCAACCCTAAACGCTCACCCTGGCGAATCACCGGTGATAAAGTAATTTCTTGTCCACTGTGCGTGGTAAAGCTGGTAGGTTCTGTGACCTCTGTATTGAGTGTACCCAAATGAATGTCATAACCCGCTTGCTGAATAATTCGATACAGCGTAAATAAACTTTCTAAATAAAATAAATTGCGAGTATGATTTTCGGGGATTAATAAAATTTTACCCACATTAGGATAATGGTTAGATAAGTGACTTTGGACGGCTTGGGTACATAACGCCATAAAATCTGGATTTAAATTATTAAAGCCGGCTGGAAATAGATTAGTATCAATAGGCGCCAGCTTAAAGCCAGCATTACGCAAATCAACAGAACAATGCACCGGTGGCGGATTATTGCGCCACTGCTCACGAAACCAAGCCTCGATATCCAGCTGGTGCATCAATATGTGACGCTCCAAGTCGTGTAACGGCCCGGTTAAAGCAGTGGTTAAGTGAGGAACGTGCGCATTCAGGTTTTTCATAATAGTGTATCTTAGCTAAAGTGCATGCAGTATAGATGAGGGCCTTTTGATTCTTTTCAACCAATGCCTGAATGCCGCAATAAGGCATCAATTTCAGGCTCACGGCCACGAAAATCTACAAATAACGCTAACGCATCATCGGAGCCACCCTGAGACAGTAATTTATTTAAAAAGTCACGCCCGGTTTCCGCATCAAACACACCGCGTTCTTCAAAGACGGCAAACACATCACTAGACAACACTTCAGCCCATTTATAGCTATAATAGCCGGCCGCATAACCGCCCGCAAAAATATGGGAAAAGCTATGCTGAAAACGATTAAAGGCTGGCGCGGGCAAAACCGCCACTAAACGACGCACCTCGTCCAATAACCGTTGAATAAAGTCTGGCTTGTCTACATCAAACTCGGCATGTAAACGAAAGTCGAATAATGAGAATTCCAACTGCCTTAGCATTTGCATAGCCGAATGGAAATTTTTCGCAGCTATCATTTTCTTATATAGCGCATCGGGTAAAGACTCACCGGTTTCATAATGGGTTGCAAACTCATCTAAGGCCTCACGCTCCCAACACCAATTTTCCATCAGCTGACTGGGCAACTCCACGGCATCCCAAGCCACGCCATTAATGCCAGACACCGATGCCGTTTCCACCTGCGTTAACATATGATGCAAACCATGGCCAAACTCGTGGAATAAGGTTTCCACCTCATCATGACTGAATAGCGCAGGCCTATCACCCGTCGGTGGCGTGAAATTACAGGTCAAATAAGCTACGGGGGTCTCAACCCCACCACTCTGCTGACGACGACGCACCCGACATTCATCCATCCAAGCGCCACCACGCTTATGGGCTCTGGCGTATAAGTCTAAATAAAATTGCCCACGCAGCGTATTGGTTTCATCGTAAATAGAGAAAAACCGCACATGCTCATGCCAAACATCAACGCCCTTAAGCTCTTCTACCCGCATGCCATAAAGCTTTTTGATCACCTGAAACATTCCCTTGAGCACATTATCTTCAGAAAAATAAGGTCGCAAGTCTTCTTGAGAAAAAGCATATAAATGGGCACGCTGTTTTTCACTGTAGTAGCTCATATCCCAAGGATTCAATGCATCAACACCATATTTCACCTT
This sequence comes from Gammaproteobacteria bacterium, assembly GCA_965230455.1. Taxonomy (GTDB): domain Bacteria; phylum Pseudomonadota; class Gammaproteobacteria; order CBDDKY01; family CBDDKY01; genus CBDDKY01. The sequence continues at coordinate 190,491 of CBDDKY010000002.1, read as the reverse complement.
GGCAAAAGCCCGTAATGCCTCCCATTCTTTTTCTGCCTGGGGCTTAGAACGTTTAGCTAAATCATTAAGAAAGCTAAGCACTTGTTCGGTAGAAGAAGCCATTTTGGTTGCCAAGGAATAATCAGCATAATGTTTGAAGCCCAGGAGCCGCGCTAATTGTTGGCGCTTGGTCAAGATGGCTTCCATGACCGTTGAATTATCAAATTTAGCCTCGTGAGGCCCTGCATCAGAAGCCCGCGTTACATAAGCACGGTATAAAGTCTCACGCAATGATGCCGAATCGGCATAGGTTAATACCGGATAGTAGCTTGGAAATTCTAAGTTAAATAAAAAGCCATCCAACGACTTGGCCTTTGCAGCTTCGCGCGCCGCTTCAACCGCATACTCGGGCAAGCCAGCCAATTCCGCCGCGTCGGTCACTACATGCTGCCACGCATGGGTGACATCTAAAATATTTTCTTCAAACTTAGTTGCAAGCGTTGATAATTCTTGTTTTAACTGCCGATACTGAGCTTGTTGTTCAGGTGGCAAATCCACCCCACTCAGACGAAAATCACGCAAGGCATTATTGATAACTTGTTGTTGCGCTTTGGATAATTGCGCAAACGCTGGAGACTGAGCGATAGAGTCAATGGCTGCAAACAAAGGCTGCAACTGCCCCATTTCACTGCTGTATGCTGATAGTTTAGGCAGACAACGATTATAAGCCTCTCTCAGTGATCCTTCATTGACCACAGAATTCATATGCTGTACCGGCGACCAAATGCGCGATAATTTGTCTTCCACCTCTTCTAAAGGCGCCATTAAATTATCCCAGCTGAAAGGACCCGGCTGGGCCAGTAAGGCGTTGACGGTATCACGGCACTCCGCTAATACGGCATCCACAGCAGGCTCCACCTGTTCGGGTTTGATAGCTGAGAAAGGCGGCAGTGTCCAAGAATCAAGCAATGGGTTGGTCATGGTTTATCCAGGGAAAATCATACAATAACCCCTAGTATACGATGAGCTTGCCCATAAGGAAAATCCTACCAAGGCAGATGGGTGCATAGATTCCCCCGTGCAAGCACGACGGGGTTCTACTACAGGTCAAGCTTCGCTTGTCCTGAATCTTGGCGTTCTTGATGCCGTATATAATTCCGAATGATAACTTCATCAACGCCTACCGTTGATACGAAATAGCCAGGTGACCAAACTATATTTTCTTTCCAATATACTTTCTTTAGCCAGGAAAACTTTTTCCGTAAATAACTGGCTGTCCTTCCTTTTAACTGGCCCACTACATTACTCACCGAATATTTTGGCGGGATAATTAGTAGCATACGAATATGGTCAACAAGTGAGTCGCTATGCTCGAGAAACATTTCGACCATCGTGACCCCGAAATGAACTCGCATAACGCGACCGCCATAAAGCCGCGACCGTCCTCGTCAACGGCCCTACGTGTACTACGCACACTGCGGACCGTCTCTCAAATGACTCTACGCTGACGTAAAGATTTTTTAAACTCGCTACGCTCTTCAAAAAATCGTCAGCTATCGCGGACTACTCGCCCTCGGCTGCGCCTCTCCCTGGCTCGCAGCGTACGTGGATCTTCTAATTCATTGAAATGGCTTAAAAAATCAATCTTCATCGGGCGGCTCCTTGGGGTGTGAACCGCTATTTGATCATAATAATTGCCGTTTGTTGATCCCTATTACAATCGATTGTCAATACTTTTTAGATGATCTTGCCCTGGATAAAAACGAATGTTACGCCGTGCTCAACTTTACGCCCCAATAAGGCCATCAAATTGAATAGTTTTATTCCTGTTGTTTAAGTTTATAATGGCAGCGACGGTATGGGCCAGCAATTTTCTCCCTATACGATTTGTCAAATGCCAAAGGTCTCGGGCTCTGATTTTTGTTATTGAAAATCGCTCAACAAGTTGACCAATAACCGTTTCAATAAGACGACGTTTGTCTTTCATATGTTTTAGAAATTGTTTGTCTCGGTCATCAAACATATTTTTTCGTTTGGGTGTTTGCAAGTGAATATGAAAATTTTCAGCTAGCTCTTGTTGTAAGTCTTCACCAATAAATCCCATGTCACCTAATAAATTATTTTCAATGCCATCGATAACATCAAATAATGAAGTACGCTCGTCAACATTCGCGGCCGTTAAGGTAAAATTAACAATGAGTCCCGCGTCTGTCGTTAACAAATTACCCTTAAATCCATAGTACTTTTCGTCTTTTGATGCACAATAACCAAAGGCTGCTGTCGTGTTAAATAATCGATGACGTTTGCTCCTCGCGTAATGACAAACAGGTATAGGAAAACCATCAATCAAATGCGTGGACACTTTTTTTAGTTGCAATGTGCTCAGCAGGTGCTGATGAATTAATTGTTTAACATGCCACAAATTTGCAGACTGTTTTGCAAAATTGCTACGAGAACCCAGCGTTGGAAAATAGTGAGACCAGTGGGTTTTGAAATAGTACCAAATCGCTTTGTCACTGTCTTTTCCAAGAAACTCACCCACCAATTCCATTGTGATTAACTCGGGAGCGCTGAGTTTTGGGGGAAAACCCCGTGGTCTTAATTTAATATTGCCAACTATTTGCTCATAAATAGCAGCTACCCAACAATACACAGAAATGATAAACTCTTCTTCGGACATGACTCTCTCCTTGATCAAGTGGTTTCGCAAAAAATCTTAATCTATCAGAGAGTTATGTCTTTGCTCAAGGATTTATCTGATTATTTTTTATCCCTTCAAAAAGTTGAGCACGGCGTGAATGTTTGGTAATATAATGAATAATTTAACCTACCGGTAAGACTAATGCCCCAAAGACCCATAACGCAGTAACTAGAAAAAGGCTTGATTTATATTAAAGATAACCAGTTGGATGAGCTTAAAAGGCTCATTAACAACCACCCAACGTTAGCACATTTCATTCCAAAGCCACCGACGAGCCTGAAAAGTTTACTCCATGCCGCCATTCAAGAAAGCGCCGTCGACGTTGTTAACTATTTGCTTGTAGAACAAAAAGTTGACCCCAACCAAACCCAGGATATTTCTGCCTTAAAAATAGCGTTGAGCTGCTATAACAGTAGGTCAAAATTCCCTATGCCAGGCGATAAACATCAGCAAAATGTAAATAATGCGGCCAGCATCGTGGCGCTTTTGATAGACAATGGCGCTCGCCATAGGTTATCTAGCGGGCCCAACGCAAAAACAACATCCAACCAGTCAATATTGTTGCAAGAATGTGAATTAGGTAACTGCTTTGCTACCAAGCTTTTGCTGGAACTCATCGACTTTGATATTGGAGAAAAAACCACGGCATTAGCCGCCCTGCAAAACATCACTCAAGATGGAAATCCATTGGCTGAACCTAATAAAATAGCGCTAGAATCCCTCACTGAAAGCATGTACCACCAACTTTTTCGGTCAACTAAATCTGCACGCAAGATAGGTGGGGGAGACAAGCCGGGCATCAGTGCACCTGCTAACAATAGTTAGGGCGTGTCATCAATGACTTTTTCGTCGCGAACAGGGTGGAAATTGAGAGCAATGGCGTGTATTTTTGAGGATAATAGTTGAACTACTTGACGAAAAAATGCACGCCATTGAAGCAGAAAAGGATCGTTGATGAAAACTCTCACACTCTCTGACACGCCCTAGTACTGTTTACTTAAAAGCATTAATGCTGTCGAATAATGCAACTCACTTAGTAATAATAACCAGCGCCTCTAGCATTTTTTTGCTTTGCTTGGCTCTCATCCAGCGCTTTATCCAAGTGAGCGACTAATTCCAGCATTCTCTTTCGTAACTTCTTCCCTAATCAGCGACAGCATGATTGGATCAGCCAAAGCCGGCTATTGCATTTTAGCAACACTTATCAAAAGCGTACTGAGCCGTCAGGGCTGTCCCATTAAAATTATGCTAAGAGGGGTTGGTAAAAGTTCACTAAAGGATTACACTTCTTGCTTTACAAAACAAGGAGTTAGTGATGGCCAGCTCAAAGCAACCCGCCTTTCTTTATCATTTTGATAAGCTAGAAGACCCAAGAATTGAACGAAAGAAACTTTATCCGCTGAATGAAATTTTACTCACTGTTTTATGCGCAAGCATTTGTGGCGCACAAAGCTGGCGAGATTTTGTAACGTTTGGCGAGGAAAAACTGGATTATCTTCGGCGCTTTCTGCCCTTTGAGCAAGGCATTCCATCAAAGAACACCTTCGCTAGGGTCATGTCAGCTTTAGAGCCAGAAGCTTTTAGAGCGTGCTTCATTGCCTGGGTTCAGTCTTTTCAATCAGCGTTAAAGGAAATCATTGCTATTGATGGCAAGTGTCTAAGAAAAAGTTTTGACGCTGCAGCAGGACAATCAGCTATCCATATGGTGAGTGCTTTTGCCACGTCGAGCAAGTTAGTATTAGGGCAAGAAAAAGTCAATGAAAAGTCTAATGAAATCACAGCTATCCCAAAACTATTAGATTTACTGGCTCTCGAAGGCTGCATTGTAAGTATCGACGCAATGGGTACACAGAAGAAAATTGCGAAAAAGATCCGCCAAAAAAAAGCGGATTATGTTTTATCCTTGAAAGGGAACCACAGTACGTTACATGATGATATTACTCTATTTTTATCGAGTGAAGTTGAAAAATTGTGTCAAGGCAAACCGCACAATATTACAGACCAACACGAAGAGTGTGATAAAGGTCATGGACGTATTGAACGGCGTTTATGTTATGTAAGTGAGCGACTAGATTGGCTGACACAGAAGAAGGATTGGTGTGATATAAAAACCGTTGCCATGGTGGAGTCACAGGTCAACCAGGGGGCAAAAACGACAACAGAGCGACGTTATTTTATTAGCAGTATGGCTGCGAATGCAAAAGAATTAGCACAAGCCATACGTAGTCATTGGGCTATAGAGAATAGTTTGCATTGGGTTTTAGATGTCACGATAGGAGAAGATTTATCACGAGTGCGAAAAGATAATGCGCCTGAAAACATGGCGATGGTTCGCCATGTTGTTTTAAATTTACTCCGAGGTGCCAAACCCCAGTTCCGAAAGGATATGAGCCTCAAGGGCCTGCAAAAGAAAGCTGGATGGGGTGAAAAAACACTCAATACCATTCTTATGCAGGAATTTTAATGGGACAGCCCTGACTGAGCCGTTAGGGTCTGTTGACATTTCATTTTTGCAAGCGAAGTTTGAACCCGTTTTATTCAAACTGTAGCGTGAAAACGAAATATCAACAGACCCTAGCTTTTTATCTCAAATTTAATGCCCTGGGCTAAGGGCAAATCGCTACCCCAGTTAATGGTATTTGTTTGGCGACGCATGTAAGCTTTCCAAGCATCAGAGCCTGACTCGCGACCACCACCAGTTTCTTTTTCTCCACCAAACGCACCGCCGATTTCCGCACCTGAGGTGCCAATATTGACATTGGCAATACCACAATCGCTACCCTTGGCTGATAAAAACTGCTCGGCCGATTGTAAGCTGTCAGTAAAAATCGCTGAAGATAAACCTTGTGCCACATCATTCTGTAACGCGATGGCATCTTCTAAATTATCATAAGGAATGACATATAAAATAGGCGCAAAAGTTTCGCGTTGCACAATATCCCAGGCATTATCAGCAATCACCAAGGTAGGTTCAACATAAAAGCCTGTCCCTGCAATAGGATTGCCACCATAACAAATATCAGCGCCCAGGGACTTTAATTCTGCTATAGCTGCACAGTATTGCTCAACAGCTTGGGCATCTACTAAAGGTCCCATAAGATTTTTTTCATCCAGAGGATCACCAATGGTAATTTGTTGATAGACCGCCGTCAATTGTTTGGCCACCGCATTTAAGTTATCTCGTGGCACCAAAAGCCGCCGAGTGGTGGTACAACGTTGACCGGCCGTTCCCACAGCCCCAAATACAATCCCTGGAATAGCAAGCGATACATTAGCATTTTTATCTAAAATAACAGCATTATTGCCGCCTAATTCTAACAAATAACGCCCAAGACGGCTTGCTACTTTTTCGGCAACAACACGACCGGTGCGTGTAGAGCCGGTAAAAGAAATCAGTGGCAAACGTTTATCCTTAACAAATTGTTCCGTCACGCGGTGGTCTTCAGGAATAAAAAAAGAAAAAACGCCTTCGCACCCCATTTCGTGCATCACCGCATTACACATGTGTTGTACCGCAATAGCACACAAGGGTGTTTTGCTGGAGGGTTTCCACACCACAGTATTACCACAAATCACTGCAATAAACGCATTCCATGCCCAAACTGCAACAGGAAAATTAAAGGCGGATATCACACCGATAGCCCCTAAAGGATGCCATTGCTCATACATGCGGTGAGCAGATCGTTCCGAATGCATAGACAAACCATATAGCATACGTGATTGCCCCACTGCAAAATCGGCAATGTCTATCATTTCTTGGACTTCACCATCGCCTTCTTGCTTAGATTTTCCCATTTCCATGGCCACTAAAGAGCCTAGCGCATCTTTTTTCTCACGCAATGCATTGCCTAAACGACGTATTAATTCACCTCGCTTAGGTGCCGGAACATTGCGCCAACACGCGGCTGCTTTATGAGCCTCCTCGACAATTTTTTCATAATCTGCCGCACTGCATAAATTAACGTGACCAAGCACGGCTTCAGTGGCAGGATTAATAGAATCTATGCTTTCACCTTGATGCAGGCTCCAATGGCCATTGCCATCACAAGCACCTGCATTAACCGTTGCTAAATTTAATTGCTGTAAAAAATTCACGCGCTCACTCCGTAGTATTGGCCAAACTCATTGCTAAGAAATGTATCCAAAGGAATCATTTCTTGTTTTACCAAACCGACATAATCGGCAGGCTTTGCTAAAACACTATCTAAAACTGCACATAAGCCTGACGCCGTACTCAACTGTATGGCTGACCATTGCCGACCGGCAACTGCTTGTGGGTAGAGTTTTTTCAGATAGTTTTTTTCGATTAAAACATTATCGTTATAACCCGTCACACTCACATAAACAATAACCACATCTTGATGGGTTTTAGGAATGGCATGCTCTAGGATTTTCTTAAGCGTTGCACGGTCTTCATTCAGCTTTAAATCATCCACTAATAAACGTACTTTTTCACAATGACCTGGATAACGCATAGTTTTATAATTCATTTGCTTAACACAGCCTGCAAAGGTTTGTGTTAAAGTTCCCAACCCCCCAGATGTGTTAAAAGCCTCATAAGATAAACCATCAATTTGAATGTGTTCGAGGCCTTCCAAGGGTCGCAAGCTGGCTTCTTTACCATCAACAATCCCAAAGCAGGTATTACCATATTCATTGATTAAACCGTCGGTGGACCACGTCAGCGAGTATTGCAAGGCATTATTCACATTTAACGGTAAGGCGCCTACGCGCATATTAACGCTTTCTACACGCTGAAAACTTTCAATTAAATGATTGGCCACGATACTGATAAACCCTGGTGCTAATCCGCATTGTGGTACAAAGGCCGTTCTCGCCTCTTGTGCAAGCACGGCAATGTCTGCTGAAACGCTGGTGTCCTCTGTTAAATCAAAGTAGTGTATGCCTGTTTTTTGTGCCACATTCGCCACCGTTACATTACAATAATAGGGTAAACAAGAAATCACCGCTTCTATCTGTTCAGACTGAATATAGTTTTTTAACGCGTCTTGATCTTTGGCGTTTAGCATAACAAATTGGATAGGTTCAGCACATTTTGCAGCATATTCATAATCAGCCCCTGCAAATTGCCTGTCCCCCACATGCACCGTATAATGCCCACTATTAGCCAGCATCACGCTAATGAGGGAACCAATTTTGCCTGCACCTAAAATTAAAACCTTGGACATCACAACACCTCATGAAAATAGCCTGTTGAGGAGCATCCCTAAACGATACCCAGCCAATGCTACCCGTTGCTTGGCAAGTTCTTGACCACGCTTACGATAACGTTTGCTTGGTTTTTTAGCATAAGGGGTACGGTAAACAAACTCCTTTGCTAAAGTATAGCTTTCATTAGCCCACTGCTCTGGAGATAATTGTTGTGCTTGCTTGTAATATTGCTTAAAAGGATAATTTTTTTCCAGTTGTTTCGCCTCAAGCATGATCGTTTGTGAAGAAGGGTAGGTTTTACCCGAGATACGGGAAAATGCTCCCACACCGCTATCCCATAAGGCGTGCAGGTTCCTAGACTTAGCGTTAAGTTTGTAAAAGTTACCTCCCGCATCACCGTTGGGAAAACGACGACTATACAACTCAATTGCATGCAAAGGTTGATGTACATCGCCCACAAAATGTACTAAAAATCGCAAGAAAATAGCTTTCTGGTCAGTAGTCGCTTTGTGACTGCTTAACACTGCTTCAGCCTGCAAAATAGCCCAAACCACATTATGCTGCTCCAGGGGCGGTGGCTTATTATCCCCTGTGACCCAAGGTTGAGCGATATAATGCCAACTATCAAAAGCGTGGATATCATCACTATAAATTATCCTGTCAGGCCATGAAGCACTATTAACAAAAGCTTGCTCAGGTTTTTGATTACGATGAGTTTTTTTGACGAGTCTCTTTATTTGCTGGCGCGCGTTAGGTGTTAGTTGATCATAAGCAATCTGCGCCACCAAGCGATGCCCGGTGCTATTCCAACCATAAGCAACCACAGGCAATAGCAACAAAAAACCTATTAACCATCTAGAGCGTGTCATCAATGACCCTTTTCTGCTGCAAATGGCGTAAAGTTGGTTCAATTGCGCTTATTTTTTCGTCAAAGAGCCCTGCTATTCTCCTCAAAAATGTACGCAATTGCTCACAATTTCCATAATTGTCGCGGCAAAAAAGCAATTGATGACACGCCCTAGTCTTGAAAAACATCATCAACCGCACACGTCTCAACCTCAATCACACCCGCAATAAAACCTAATACGAATAAACCTGGCAAACCTGCTAAAAAGCTGAAGAAATAAAAATGCACCCAACCCATATGCTCAACGATGACACCAGACAATGGCCCCACAGAAACACGCCCCACCGCTGCCAAAGCACTAAACAACGCAATTTGGGTTGCAGTATAATGTTTATCACACAATTTCACTAAAAAAGCTAAAAACGCAGCGGTTCCCATACCGGCGCACAGATTTTCCAGACCAATGGTCATACATAGCAATAGGATATTCTTACCGGCAACAGCCAACCACATAAACATCAGATTAGAAATAGCCTGCAAGATTCCAAAGTACATGAGCGCCCGAAAAATACCCAACCGCACCATAAAAACACCAGCGACCAATGCTCCCACTATGGTGGCCAACATACCTAATATCTTAGTAATCGCGCCTACTTCCGATAAGCTAAAGCCCACACCGTTCAATAAAAAGGCGCTCGTCAACGATAGGGAAAAAGCATCACCCAATTTGTACAATATAATAAAAATTAAAATGGCAATGGCTTTGTCTCGCTTCAAAAACTCAGCAAAAGGTCGCACGATGGCTAAATACAGCGAAACCGGCGGCTTGGCTTGTCCTTGAGGTTCGGGCGCAAAATAAGATACCAATGCACCAACGCCCATTAAAAGTCCCATTAAGATATACGTTGCTCGCCAGCCCCAATGATCCGCTAAAATCAATGCGCCACCCGAAGATAAAACGTTAGCCAAACGATAGGTAGAAACAAACATCCCCATACCAAAACCGAGCTCATCTGGCCGCAGCAGTTCGGTACGATAAGCATCAATACTAATGTCTTGTGACGCTGAAACAAAAGCTACCATCAAAGCAATCCCCCCGACAAACCAAGGGGAAACCCCGGGATCTTGCAATGCCATAAAGATGAGTAACCCCAATAAACCAAGCTGCGTAATCAGCATCCAGCCACGCCGCCGCCCCAAATAAGGAGGCGTGAATCGGTCCATGAAGGGCGACCAAAGAAATTTATACACATAGGGCACGGCGACTAAACTCAAAATGCCGATATTTACAATATCAACACCCGATACCGTAAGCCATGCTTGTAAAGTCCCCGCCGTCAAGGCTAGGGGAAGTCCAGAAAAGAAACCTAACAAAGCCACCGTGAAAATACGGCAATTACACAATACAGAGAAAAGTGAAGGAGAAGTTTTCATGGCGCAGTCACCGACACCGTTACGAAGCGGCTAAATACCGAAAAGAAGACTCTGCTTAGGTGAAAGCAGAGTCTTTTGGAAAATAAAATACGTTACTGTTGCTTAGGTAAATCCATTGGATTTTTAATGGCTAACAAATCTACTTTGAAGATGAGCGTTTCATTCGGACCAATAGGGCCAATACCATACTTGCCGTAGGCTAATTTAGCAGGAATATAAAGTTCCCACGTAGAACCCACGGGCATTTTCATTAAGGCTTGGGTCCAACCGGGAAGCATTTTATTTGCAACAAAGGTCACAGGTCCGCCATGTTCGTGAGAACTATCGAATACTTTACCATTAACAAACTTGCCTTCGTAATTAACTGTCACTAAATCTGTTTTAGAGGGTATAGGGCCTTTACCGGCTTTGATGATTTTGTATTGCAAGCCATCTTTTAAAGTTTTAACGCCCGGCTTATTCTTATTGGCGGCTAAGAATTTAGCGCCCACTTCAGCGTTCTTTTTAGCAGAGGCTTTAAATTTAGCTTCACGCTTGGCTATCATTTCTTTTTGAAAAGTCGTCCGCGTTCTTTCCATTTGTTTTTGAGTAAGCTTGGGCTTTTGACTAGCCAAGCCATCTTTTAGACCTTGTAAAACAAGATTAAGGTCGAGGCTCACAGACTGCGCGTTAAAATTTTGCCTCAAGTTATAACCTGAATCATAGCCCATGGTATAGCTTAATTTTTGTTGTTGGGTCTTTAATCCCTGTCCTTGTACCGCCATGGCTTGTGTTACACATAAACCCAAGACCAAAACAGCCAATACGCTTCTTTTCATGAAAGAACTCCTAAAATCACATAAAATAGTTGTAGGGTCTGTTGACAGTTCATCTTTTCGTCCAAATAAGGCGTTGAATGGCTAGCTCCGCTGCTCGACCAGCCATTCGCTTTGTCTTTAAACAAAATTCTTGAATTGTCAAAAAGCCCTAATAATTTTCACTGGTAAACTTTGTTTAGATTTCAGCCTCGCCAGCTCATTTAAACCAAAGGCAGGTATTCATTAGAGCATAAAAATAACCAAAAGCGCAACCAGTGCGTTGCTTTTTATAAAACAACCACGTAGCATGAGAAAATGCTTTTTATGAGGCTTTTACACTATGAGCATCAGTATTTTTGATTTATTTTCCATTGGCATAGGCCCTTCAAGCTCCCACACCGTAGGCCCCATGCGCGCAGCCGCTGAGTATATTAGCAGCCTCCCTGACGACGTCTTGACACGGACGCAAACCATTAAAGTAAAGCTCTATGGCTCATTGGCGCTAACCGGCAAGGGACATGGCACACACTTGGCCGTTGTATTGGGCTTAGAAGGCTATAGCCCTGCTACCGTAGATCCTCAATACGTTACTACACGCTTTGAAGACATACTTAACACACAAAAACTCCTACTGAATCAAAGAAAACCCATCACTTTTGATTTTGAAGAAGATGTAGCTTTTCTTTATAAGGAGACATTACCCTATCACGCTAACGCTATGGAATTTAGCGTTCACGATGCCGCAAAAAACTGCTTAAATGCAGAAGTTTATTACTCCATTGGCGGCGGGTTCATTGAAAAAGAAGGCGCTACACAAACAATGGACAACACCATTGAATCAGCCATTCCCCACCCTTTTGAAAACGCCAAACAATTACTCGCCATTTGCGAAGAAACAGGGCTTTCCATTAGTGAGATTATGCTGGCAAACGAAAAAACCTGGCGTGACGAAAAGGCGATTAACACGGCCATTGATAATATTCTTTCCACGATGGAAATTTGTATTGACAGAGGCTGCCAACAAACAGGCCAATTACCAGGCATCCTTAAAGTCAAACGACGCGCGCCAGACATTTTTAACAAGCTACAGGCAAACGTAACAGGCCAACCCGATAAAAGCGATATGATGAATTGGCTTAACCTTTACGCCATTGCCGTCAATGAAGAAAATGCTGCAGGTGGGCGTGTTGTCACGGCACCAACCAATGGTGCTGCCGGCGTTATCCCTTCAGTCCTACGTTATTATCGCCTCTTTTGTGAAAACGCGACCCATGAAGCGCAGAGAGCCTTTTTATTAACAGCTGCTGCCATTGCTATCCTTTACAAGAAAGGCGCTTCTATTTCTGCCGCAGAAGTCGGTTGCCAGGGAGAAATAGGCGTTGCTTGCTCCATGGCCGCGGGCGCATTAGCTGAAATATTAGGTGGCTCTCCCTATCAAGTGGAAGCCGCTGCCGAAATGGCCATGGAGCATAATTTGGGTCTCACCTGCGATCCTATTGCAGGCCTCGTACAAATTCCTTGCATCGAACGCAATGCCATGGGTGCGGTACAAGCCGTCAATTCTGCACGCTTAGCGCTACTGGAGAATAATACTGAGCATAAAGTTTCATTGGATGATGTTATTAAAGTAATGTTTGAAACGGGCAAGAATATGCAAAGCAAATACAAAGAGACCGCCAAGGGGGGATTGGCTACGGCTGTCCACATCCCGGAGTGCTAAATACTCTTCGTGCTTGGTCTTTAGGGTTTGTTGTGTTGTCTTAGTGCAATCCTCAAGTATTGCATATACGTTCCGGTTGCCCTAAAACAACACGCCGCCCCTAAAAACCAATCACTGTGAGTATTAAATGTCGTGCTTGGCCTTTAGGGTTTGTTGTGTTGCCTTTTAAGGTTTACTATGGCGTCTGCTTTTAATACGTTTTAAATTCCACAACGTTAAAACCGGGCCTGATAAAGCGTAACCTAGGAAAATTAAAAATAAAACCTTAGACGGCGACATGGCGATAAGCACAAATAAAAACACCACTAATAGTAGCCAAACAAAAGGCACTCGCCCACGAAAATCCACGGTTTTAAAGCTATAAAAACGCACATTACTGACCATCAGTAAAGCGAGCGAAATGGTCACTAGCGCACATAACACAGCAATGCCTACACCAATAATTTGATAGGTTTCACAAAACCACACCAGCCCAGCCAATGCACCAGCAGCCGCAGGACAAGGCAACCCTTGAAAGTAACGTTTATCCAAATGCTCTGCTTGCACATTAAACCGCGCCAAGCGTAGGGCAACGGCTGCCGTATACAAAAAGGACACTAGCCAACCTAACTTGCCTAAACTGTAAAGCGACCAACTATAAAGCACTAAAGAAGGGGCTAAACCAAAGCTTACAATATCCGAAAGGCTATCATACTCTTTACCAAACTCTGTTTGCGTATTGGTTAAACGCGCCACCCGCCCATCCAGTGAATCCAGCAGCATGGCTATAAAAATGGCTACCGCCGCCAAACCAAAAAGCCCTTTCATCGCCGCGACAATGGCATAAAAACCGGTAAACAATGCGGCTGTAGTGAATAAATTGGGCAACAAGTAAATGCCACGTTTAGGCTTTACTACATCAGTAGGTTCTTCAGGCGCGCTCATCAATTAGAACTCATTACGAAAAGGTAATAGAAGATTGTATGCTAATTTGGTAAGCAAAACTAGGGAAAACGCCATTTACTTAAAAAAAGCAAAAAAAAAGCCCGTATGTTACGGGCTTTCCAAATTAAAACCTGGTAATGTCCTACTTTCACATGGGGAAACCCCACACTATCATCGGCGCTGAGTAGTTTCACTTCTGAGGTCGAAATGGGGTCAGGTGGGACCTACTCGCTATGATCACCAGGAAAATCATTAACACAAAAACTACAAACTTCTTCATTTCTCAATACAACTCGACAATAACCCAACATATACTCAACTATATGGTCAAGACTCACGGTCAATTAGTACGGGTTAGCTCAACACATTACTGCGCTTACACACCCCGCCTATCAACGTCATCGTCTCTAACAAACCTTCAGAGAATCTTCATTCTTGAGATATCTCATCTCGAGGGAGGCTTCCCGCTTAGATGCTTTCAGCGGTTATCCCGTCCAAACTTAGCTACTCGGCAATGCAACTGGCGTCACAACCGATACACCAGAGGTTTGTCCACTCCGGTCCTCTCGTACTAGGAGCAGCTCCTCTCAAATATCTTGCGCCCACGGTAGATAGGGACCGAACTGTCTCACGACGTTCTAAACCCAGCTCGCGTACCACTTTAAATGGCGAACAGCCATACCCTTGGGACCTGCTTCAGCCCCAGGATGTGATGAGCCGACATCGAGGTGCCAAACACCGCCGTCGATATGAACTCTTGGGCGGTATCAGCCTGTTATCCCCGGAGTACCTTTTATCCGTTGAGCGATGGCCCTTCCATTCAGAACCACCGGATCACTAAAACCAACTTTCGTTCCTGCTCGACTTGTACGTCTCGCAGTCAAGCACCCTTTTGCTTTTGCACTCATAGCGTGATTTCCGACCACGCCGAGGGTACCTTTGTGCTCCTCCGTTACTCTTTTGGAGGAGACCGCCCCAGTCAAACTACCCACCATACACGGTCCTCTGTCCCGTTCAGGGACATGAGTTAGAACCTCAAACAAGTCAGGGTGGTATTTCAAGGATGACTCCCTGCTCTCTAGCGAGAACAGTTCATAGTCTCCCACCTATCCTACACAAACTTGCTCAAAATTCAGTGTAAAGCTGTAGTAAAGGTTCACGGGGTCTTTCCGTCTAGCCGCGGGTATGCAGCATCTTAACTGCAATTTCAATTTCACTGAGTCTCGGGTGGAGACAGTGTGGCCATCGTTACGCCATTCGTGCAGGTCGGAACTTACCCGACAAGGAATTTCGCTACCTTAGGACCGTTATAGTTACGGCCGCCGTTTACCGGGGCTTCGATCAAATGCTTCTCCGAAGATAACATCATCAATTAACCTTCCGGCACCGGGCAGGCGTCACACCCTATACTTCCTCTTGCGAGTTTGCAGAGTGCTGTGTTTTTAGTAAACAGTCGCAGCCACCTAGTTTCTGTGGCCTCCGTCAGCTTAAGCCGCTAGGACCCTCACCAACAAAGGCGTACCTTCTCCCGAAGTTACGGTACCATTTTGCCTAGTTCCTTCACCCGAGTTCTCTCAAGCGCCTTAGTATGCTCTACCTGTCCACCTGTGTCGGTTTCGGGTACGGTTCTATATAACCTGAAGCTTAGTGACTTTTCCTGGAAGCCGGGCATCTGCCACTTCACTCACTTTACGTGAGCTCCCTTTCGTGCCTCAGCATTAACAGTAACCCGGATTTACCTAAGTCACCTGCCTACACACTTCAACCTGCATATCCAGCAGCAAGCTGGCATAGCCTTCTCCGTCATCACATCGCAGTTATATAAAGTACAGGAATATTAACCTGTTTCCCATCGACTACGCTCTTCAGCCTCGCCTTAGGGGCCGACTCCCTGCGAGCAGTCGCAACCTCCGATTAACGTTGCGCAGGAAACCTTGGACTTTCGGCGTGTGGGTTTCTCACCCACATTATCGTTACTCATGTCAGCATTCGCACTTCTGATACCTCCAGCAACCTTCTCAAGTTACCTTCTTCAGCCTACAGAACGCTCCTCTACCAAACAATAGCGCCTAAGCACTATCGCTTCCGTAGCTTCGGTGAACAGTTTAGCCCCGGTATATCTTCCGCGCAGGCCGACTCGACCAGTGAGCTATTACGCTTTCTTTAAAGGATGGCTGCTTCTAAGCCAACCTCCTGGCTGTCTGGGCCTTCCCACTTCGTTTTCCACTTAACTGTTACTTCGGGACCTTAGCTGACGGTCTGGGCTGTTGCCCTCTCCACGATGGACCTTAGCACCCACCGTGTGTCTCCCATACTAAAACTGACCCGTATTCGGAGTTTGCATCGGGGTGGTAAGCCGAGATGGCCCCCTAGCCGAAACAGTGCTCTACCCCAGGTCGTCATATATGAGGCGCTACCTAAATAGCTTTCGAGGAGAACCAGCTATCTCCGGGCTTGATTAGCCTTTCACTCCGATCCACAGCTCATCCCCTAATTTTTCAACATTAGTGGGTTCGGGCCTCCAGTCAGTGTTACCTAACCTTCACCCTGGCCATGGATAGATCGCCCGGTTTCGGGTCTACCAACAGCAACTAACGCCCTATTCAGACTCGGTTTCCCTTCGCCTACCCTAGTCGGTTAAGCTTGCTACTATTGATAAGTCGCTGACCCATTATACAAAAGGTACGCAGTCACCTATACAGTCGTTCGTATAAGCTCCCACTGCTTGTACGCATACGGTTTCAGGGTCTATTTCACTCCCCTCAACGGGGTTCTTTTCGCCTTTCCCTCACGGTACTGGTTCACTATCGGTCAGTAAGGAGTATTTAGTCTTGGAGGATGGGCCCCCCTTCTTCAGTCAAAATTCCACGTGTTCCGACCTACTCATCGTTACCCACTAATTATCAATGTCGTGTACGGGACTTTCACCCTCTTCGGTCTGACTTCCCAGACAATTCCACTACCGATAACTAACTTGATGTAACTGGACTTACCCGCTTTCGCTCACCGCTACTTACAGGATCTCTATTGATTTCTTTTCCTACGGGTACTTAGATGTTTCAGTTCCCCGCGTTCGCTCGTTATAGCTATGTATTCACTATAACGTGACGCTATACGCGCCGGGTTTCCCCATTCAGACATCTTTGGATCAAGGTTCTTTTGCCAACTCCCCAAAGCTTTTCGCAGGCTCACACGTCTTTCATCGCCTCTTACTGCCAAGGCATCCACCGTATGCGCTTAATTTCTTGACCATATAATTCAATATACGTTCCCCCTGGCCCTTTTAAACCAGAGACTAGAAATTATTCTCTTCGTCATACTTCGTTACTTGGAAACCCATTTGAACACACTTCTCAGTATGCACAACGGTACTCGTGTTTCCAAGCTTAACGCTTGTAGTTTTTGTGTCCTAATTTTTAATGAGCAATTTATCCATCCAAAAAGACAAATAAAAAAGCGATTCAAACTGGTGGGTCTGGGTGGACTCGAACCACCGACCTCACCCTTATCAGGGGTGCGCTCTAACCAAGCTGAGCTACAGACCCATGGTTAAAACCAGTTTATTAAACTGCTCGCAAATTTAGCGAGAGTTTTAGCAAAACAATCTGTGTGGGCCCAAGGTCACGAACCTATTGATAAGTCATCTTTTTGTCCAAATACTTCGTTAAATTATTAGCTCCGCTGATCATGTATTAATATACACTCCTCCGCTTGCTAACAATTTGCCTCGTCTTTGAACAAAATTCTCTAACTCTCAACAGCTCCGTTAGAACCACCGCCAAAGATTGGTTATTCTCTAGCATAACTAGCAATAACTTTTCTGTAAGGAGGTGATCCAGCCGCAGGTTCCCCTACGGCTACCTTGTTACGACTTCACCCCAGTCATGAACCATACCGTGGTAAGCGACCCCCAAATGGTTAGTCTACCTACTTCTGGTACAGCCCACTCCCATGGTGTGACGGGCGGTGTGTACAAGGCCCGTGAACGTATTCACCGCGGCATGCTGATCCGCGATTACTAGCGATTCCAACTTCATGGAGTCGAGTTGCAGACTCCAATCCGGACTGAGAGTAACTTTCTGGGATTTGCTCCACGTCGCCGCTTCGCTCCCCTCTGCTTTACCCATTGTAGCACGTGTGTAGCCCTACCCATAAGGGCCATGATGACTTGACATCGTCCCCACCTTCCTCCGGTTTATCACCGGCAGTCTCCTTAGAGTCCCCACCATTACGTGCTGGTAACTAAGAACAAGGGTTGCGCTCGTTACGGGACTTAACCCAACATCTCACGACACGAGCTGACGACAGCCATGCAGCACCTGTAACTAGATTCCCGAAGGCACTCAGCTATCTCTAGCCAATTCCCAGTATGTCAAGGGTAGGTAAGGTTCTTCGCGTTGCATCGAATTAAACCACATGCTCCACCGCTTGTGCAGGCCCCCGTCAATTCCTTTGAGTTTTAACCTTGCGGCCGTACTCCCCAGGCGGAGAACTTAACGCGTTAGCTACGATACCAAAAACTTAAACGTTCCTGACATCTAGTTCTCATCGTTTACAGCGTGGACTACCAGGGTATCTAATCCTGTTTGCTACCCACGCTTTCGCTCCTCAGTGTCAGTATTGAGCCAGAAAGCCGCCTTCGCCACTGGTGTTCCTTCCGATATCTACGCATTTCACCGCTACACCGGAAATTCCGCTTCCCTCTCTCATACTCTAGTTAATCAGTTTCTCTTGGCTTTCCCAGGTTGAGCCTAGGGCTTTCACAAAAGACTTAATTATCCACCTACGTGCGCTTTACGCCCAGTCATTCCGATTAACGCTCGCACCCTCTGTATTACCGCGGCTGCTGGCACAGAGTTAGCCGGTGCTTCTTCTTTGGGTAACGTCAATGCTAAAAGCTATTAACTCTTAACCCTTCTTCCCCAATGAAAGTGCTTTACAACCCGCAGGCCTTCTTCACACACGCGGTATTGCTGGATCAGGCTTTCGCCCATTGTCCAATATTCCCCACTGCTGCCTCCCGTAGGAGTCTGGGCCGTGTCTCAGTCCCAGTGTGGCTGCTCATCCTCTCAGACCAGCTACGGATCGTCGCCTTGGTAGGCCTTTACCCCACCAACTAGCTAATCCGACGCAGGCTCATCTTTCAGCAGGTGGCCTAACGGTCCCACCCTTTCTTCCGCAGAACGTATGCGGTATTAGCTCCGGTTTCCCGGAGTTATCCCCCACTAAAAGCTAGATTCCTACGCGTTACTCACCCGTCCGCCACTCGTCAGCACAATAACCGAAGTTAATGCCTGTTACCGTTCGACTTGCATGTGTTAAGCATACCGCCAGCGTTCAATCTGAGCCAGGATCAAACTCTTATGTTGTTAAGTTCGACCCTAAGCAATCAGTCTGCACTGTTTGCTTAAGTTAATCTCTACATCAGGCTTCTCTAGCTGAAAAACATGACGCAAGACTGTTTTTTTAGGTTTCTCTTTGACGGTGGTCCCAATTTACTGTCTAAACAGCTTTAACCTTGGGCCCACACAGATTGTCTATTTTCTCGTTGTTAAGGAACTCTGCTTACCGCTTTCTGCGGCAAGGACGTGCAATTCTATACTCCTACACGATAATGTCAAGACTTATTCTGAAAAAAGTTGAATTTTTTTTAGATGAAGCTGAAATGCCTCAATAGTTTTGCCGAGGCAATGCACTAAAATCCCTGGCTTTTGGGACAGAAGATGGATTGTTATCGAGTTGTTTTTCTAGTTCTATAGCAGGAAAGAACCCTTCCGAGTCAGCACCAGGCAGGGGTTGCGTTATCACGTTCTCTGTTTTAAGCTCAAATTGTTTTCTTTTATCAATAGCTTTAGCAATAGGGTCGCCGTGCACGACTTCTATTTCAACGCGCCGGTTCTTAACGCGATCTGCTAAAAAGTCATTACTGACTAAAGGGCGGGTATCGGCATAGCCATTAACCGAAAATCTACGCTCAGGAATAATGCCATCTAGCATCAGCTCATGGGCTACAGAAACAGCTCGGGCAGTGGAAAGTTCCCAATTAGAACGAAACCGACTGGTACTAATAGGCACATTATCCGTATGACCACTCACGGTTATCTGTCCTTGAAAATCTGATAATACTTTACGAAGTCTGGCTAATACCGGGGTAAAATCCGGCGATAATTCGGCTGCACCGGCCGGAAAAGCACCTTTTTCTAAAATGCGAATAACAATGACTTTTCCGCGCGTTTCTATTTCCACATTGGCCGCCAGAATTTCTTGTTTTAGCGCGTTAGCCAACTGAGAAGCTTTCTTCTGCGCTTTTTTCTGGGCTTCAGACTCCGCTTTAGCTTTGGCAGCTGTTCGTTTGTCCTTGATGAGAGAATCAGGATTACGCCCTTCTTTACTGCCACCTTTACCTGCTCCTTTTCCGCCATCTACAGTCCCCACGGCATCGATGGCTAAATGCTGATATTTGTCTTTTGTGGTAATTTGACGAACTTCATTAAGGACCGTTGGTGCGGGTTTTCCAGCACTAAACTCTTTGGCAATCACGCTGGTTCCTTTGGGAATTTCACGCACTTTTACTTCACGCTGCACACCAAAGGCCTGTTTCATGGAACCAGCTAACTGCTTGAATTTAGCCACATCCATTTCTGAAAAAGACAATAATAACACGAAAAAACACATGAGCAGCGACATTAAATCGGCAAAGGTCATTACCCAGGCAGGCAAACCTCCATCACCGCCTTTGGCTTGTGCTTGTTCTTCATCATCCATGTGCTTTCTCCCTCAGAAACGAATTAGCCCGCTTCTTCAGCCACCCCCAATTCACGTTTGGAACCTGGTAAATAGGTTTTTAGCATATCTTCAATAACACGAGGATTCTGCCCCGCCTGAATGCCTAATAACGCATCTATGACTAAGGACTTCACTCGGCGCTCTTCCTGGCTTCTCAACTCCAACTTATCGGCAATGGGCAGTGCAATAATAGTAGCCAGCATCGCCCCATAGAGCGTCGTCAACAATGCCACTGCCATCGAAGGACCAATGGTTTTAGGGTCATCCATGGTAGAAAGCATCTGCACCAGACCAATCAAGGTCCCAATCATTCCCATGGCAGGCCCCACATCTCCCATCGCCTTAAAGATTTTTTGCCCGACTTCATGCCGTTCCACCGTCAGATTCATTTCTTTATTGAGCATTTTTCGGACCACATCGGCTTCAATACCATCCACCAATAGCTGAACGCCCTTTTTCATGAAACCATTTTTGATTTCCACCCCTTCCAGAGACAATAAACCGCCTTTACGAGCTGCATCAGCCAATTCCACCGATTGCTGAATAAGCTCTTCCGGTCCTTCTAATTTGAAAAGAAAGGCCTTAATGGCAATTTTGATAGCGCTAAGATACTGGCCAATCCCAAATTTTATCATTACCACCATGCAAGAACCGCCCAATACAATCAACAATGATGGCACATTGACGAACATGAGCGGATTTCCGCCTAAAACAATGGCGCTCCCAACAATCCCTATAGCTCCTAATAGACCTATCAGTGTGGCTAAATCCATCTTCTACACTCCTGGGAAGCAGTTTATCCCTTAAAATTGACGCTTTCCTACATCCTGTTTATCGGCACAAAACTATATTGCTTAAGAGAAACCTTGCACCTTAACTGCGAGGAAAAGAACAGGGCCTGCTGATAATCCTAAAATCCTCAGTTGAAATCGTCGCGAGGCCGACTTAGTTGCTGAAGATAGAGGATTTTTATCGATCAACTGAGGGTTTTAGGATAATTGACCTATCTACACAAATCCTTTACTGTTGTACTTTAAGTTAAACAGGGTGTGATACCATGTCAGATAAGCAATGCAACGCCGTGGATTTTGAGAAATCATTACAGGAATTAGAAACCTTAGTCACCACCATGGAACAAGGCGACTTACCCTTAGAAGAAGCATTAAAAGCCTTTGAACGCGGTGTAGCATTAACGCGCACTTGCCAGCAAGCGCTCAGCGCAGCCGAACAACGGGTACAAATTCTCCTGGCCAACGAAGAACATCCAAGCGACTATGACACAGCAGACTGAAAAACTAGCAACAGAAAATCCTTTGATACATTACCAAAATCGCTTAAAAGCAGCCTTAGGCTCCCATTTGTCTGTTCATCCGGAGATTCCGGCCACTCTCAATACCGCACTTCATTATGTATTAAAAAAACCGGGGAAAGGCCTACGGCCCGCGCTTATCTATACCGTCGGTGAATGTTTACAATGCTCGCCCAAAGCCCTAGATGCGGCGGCAGTCGCTGTAGAGCTTATTCATACCTATTCGTTAATTCACGATGATTTGCCCGCCATGGATGATGATGATATTCGGCGCGGACAACCCAGCTGCCATAAAGCTTTCGATGAAGCAACGGCTATTTTACTGGGCGACGGCTTACAGAGCTTGGCTTTTGAGATTTTAGCGGCACCCAATGAGGCACTGACGCCCAACGCACAGCTGGCCATGATAAATTACTTGGGACGGGCCATTGGTATGGCTGGAATGGTAGCAGGGCAAGCCCTCGATGTGGGTTCTGCCGGCAAAATCCTGTCATTGGCTGCACTAGAGGATTTACACAGCAAAAAAACCGGCGCGCTCATGGAAGCGTGCTTTGTGTTGCCGGCATTGGCTATCAATGCACCCATAGCAACACAAGCAAAATTGAAAACTATCGGTAAAAAACTGGGGCTAGCCTTTCAAATTCAAGATGATATCTTGGATGTTGAGAGCCAAACAGCAAACCTCGGCAAGCCCCAAGGTAGCGATATTCGTAATGAACGCAATACTTATCCACAGTTGATGGGGCTTGATGGCGCAAAGAGACAACGACAGCAGCTTAAGAACGAGATTTGCCAAGCGCTGTTAACAGTCGAAATGACTGAGTCCCTCCACAAATTGGTCAACCGCATTATCCGCTGTTAGTCGCACTAAAAGAGCTTGCATGTCCATAGCTTCAGTATCGCTAATTAATTGACCTCCCATTAGAGACATATCCATCGGCACAGGGCCTTCCGCATAGGCAGTATCGTTATTGGAAGAGTTTGCTACTTGCGGCGTATTGTCTGTTTTGGAATAGTAGTCTGCCCTTAACCAATCTGTAATTAGCGCAACGGAACGACCAGCAAATTTATCTTCAGCAGAGAGACTCCCAATCTTTTGCTTTATGCTATTAGAGTATTCTTCTGTTATGTAATCGTTATATTGGCTTATAAACTGCTGCAACGCCGATAGATCTTGAAAAACATCAAGAATAACGTCGACCGTTCCTGTGTAGTCTTTATCAATAGCAAATTTCAGCAAATCCAACAGGCTGAGTAAGTCATTTCCTTCCTTCCCACCACGACAACCTGCAGCATCCATGGAGATATATTTGACTCCACGGTTAAACTGACGCATTGAGTTGAATACAGAGGCGACTATGTCGTCTGAGCTGTGCTTGATAAGGTTATATAACATAAGTAAAGCATCGTAGTCTTTTAAATCTGCTACAGCAGCCCGAAGCATAGGGCAAAGAGCCCATACTTGCCGATGTGTCTCCATATCTTTATTCTTCAGCGTAAAGCGAAGTAGAATAAAGGCATATTTTGTTGGTAGATCCCGCCCCATAATAAACTTTCCCAATGCCGTTGGCTCTGTTCCATTATACAAAAAGTCCTGATAGCGCTGCCCACGTTGTAAACGCCAACACAAGTTAAGAAACTGTTTGAAAAGTTCTTCAGGCACGCCCATGCTTTTACTATTTTTAAACAACTTAGTTACTACTCCAAACTCTGAAAAATTGAGCAAAATTATACCACACCACACCAAAAAGATACAACAGGTCAAAAAGCAACCTTTCTTGCCCTGCACATAAATCCTTCCTTTATGCTATCATTTGCCCCTGATCGATTAGACCATAACTTGCTATGCTTGAGACCTCAACACCCCTGTTGGACACTATCAATAGCCCAGCAGACCTACGACAATTGTCACAGGCTGCGCTGCCGCCGTTGGCCGAGGAAATTCGGCGTTATCTCATTGCATCGCTTAATGCATGCGGTGGTCACTTTGCTTCCAGTTTAGGTACAGTGGAATTGACCATTGCTTTACACTATCTGCTGAATACACCTGACGATGCGTTAATTTGGGATGTGGGACATCAAGCCTACGTACATAAACTCTTAACGGGCCGCCAAACACAATTAGCCTCCATTCGCCAAACTAATGGCTTAGCACCTTTCCCGGCACGGGAAGAAAGCGAGTTTGATGCCTTCGGCGTGGGACATTCCAGCACCTCCATCAGTGCAGCATTGGGCATGAGTATAGCGGCCAAAGCTCAAGGACTTGCCACAAAACAGGTGGCAGTCATTGGTGACGGTGCTATCACTGCAGGCATGGCCTTTGAAGCGTTAAATCATGCTGGCGCGCTTAAAGCGGATATGTTAGTGATTCTCAACGACAATAACATGTCTATTTCTGAAAATGTCGGGGCCTTGTCCACGCATTTGTCACGCTTGATGTCCAGTCGCCTCTATAGCACCTTAAAAGAAAGCAGCAAAAAGGTCTTGAGCCACATACCGCCTATTTTAGCCTTGGCCAAACGCGGTGAAGCGCAAATGAAAGGCATGGTTACTCCCAGCAACTTATTTGAAGCCTTAGGCTTTAATTATCTGGGTCCAGTGGATGGCCATGACTTATCAGGCTTGCTGAGTGTATTGAAGAATGTCTTACACTTACCTGGCCCACAATTACTGCACGTCATCACCCAGAAAGGTAAAGGCTATCAGCCCGCTGAGACTGACCCGATTAAATATCACGCGGTAAAACCAGGCTTTTATACATCCAAGCCAACCCAATCGCAAAAAACCACGCCAACTTATTCTGAGGTGTTTGGGCAGTGGCTTTGTGATATGGCGCATCAAGACCCCCGCCTCATGGCCATTACGCCGGCTATGCGAGAGGGTTCCGGCATGGTAGAATTTTCCAAGCAATTCCCTGAGCGCTATTTTGACGTAGCTATTGCTGAGCAACATGCGGTGACGTTTGCCGCAGGCCTGGCTTGCGGTGGCAACAAGCCAGTGGTGGCTATTTACTCCACTTTCCTGCAACGTGCCTATGATCAACTGATCCACGATGTAGCACTACAAAATTTACCGGTGTTATTTGCCTTAGACAGAGCAGGCATTGTCGGCGGTGATGGCGCCACTCATCAAGGTAATTTTGATTTATCCTATCTTAACGCCATTCCTAATTTAACTATCATGGCACCTGCCGATGAAAATGAATGCCGGCAAATGCTCTACAGTGGATTTTTATTAGAAGGCCCTTGTGCTGTGCGTTACCCTCGAGGTACTGGACCTGGTGTTGCTATTGAAGAAACAATGAGTACCATTCCCTATGGCAAAGCTGACATTCGTCGTCGTGGCCAAGGTATAGCGCTCTTAGCCTTTGGTCGTTTGTTGAATGCAGCCTTAGACGTGGGTGAAAGCTTAAATGCCACGGTGGTGAATATGCGTTTTGTCAAACCCTTGGATGAAGCCTTACTGACTTCTCTCGCACAGCAATATTCTCTGTTGGTTACCTTGGAAGAAAATGTATTACGCGGCGGTGCGGGTAGCGCCGTCAATGATTATTTGGCTCAACAAAACTTGCAGGTCCAAATTCTTAATTTAGGCATCGCTGATAAATTTATTCCTCATGGCGAACCTGCAACGCTTTTATCACAGGCAGGCTTAGATGCCAAAGGCATTAAACAAGCCATCAAAGATTTTCAGGCGGAACCAACTTACTGAGTGGCACTTCCCAGGTTTCTCCTTCTGCCAACGCACGAAATTTATCCGCAGACACACCAAGTTTAGTTCGTGCTTCAGCCAAGCCTTCTAAGGGTGCCTCTAACGCTTCATCGGACAATTTAAAGGTGCCATAATGAATGGGCATAGCCCACTGCGCTTTTAAATCCCCAAAAGCCAGCACAGCTTCTTCAGGATCCATATGCGCATAACGCATAAACCAACGCGGTGCATAGGCGCCAATAGGCAACATGGCAAAGCGAAAAGGCCCTAGTTTTTCTGCCGTTTCTTTATAGTGCTCTCCGTTACCGTAGCCTGCATCCCCAGCAAAATAAATAGTGCCTTGCGGCGTGGCGATTACCATGGCGGCCCATAATGCTTTATTTCTATCTCGCAACCCACGAGCAGACCAATGCTGAGTTTGTTCAACATGAATAGAAACGGTGTCAGTAATCGCTGTATTTTCCCCCCAATCCAGCGCTGTCACTTGAATGTTTTTGTTGAAGCGATGAAGCAAGGTATCATTGCCCAAAGGCGTGATCACATGAGGATTATCACGCTGCCATAACCGTAACAGCGTTGCTTTATCCATGTGGTCATAATGATTATGACTGACCAATACCACATCGATAGGGGGCAAATCCTCAAAGGCCACGCCAGGTTTGCGTACCCGTTTGGGACCCAACCAAGGAATAGGGCTAGTTCTGTCTGACCACAGAGGGTCGGTGAGAATATTCAACCCCTGGGTTTGAATCAGCACCGTGGCATGATTGACAAAGGTTATGTGCAGGCTATCACCTTCTACCCGACGCTTGGGTTTTCCCTCATAGTGGTTAGCAACAGCATGTGGCCACGGTGCAGAATGACGCCTAAGCTGCCAACGCCAAAAGGCAAAACGCTTGCGCTTCTGGTGTTTAAAACGGTTAAAAAAACGCTCGCCATCAAAATGGTCTGATACCGGACCTTGATAATAAGGCGCTTGCTTAAAGGAAAATAATCGCTTTAAAAGGGTTCTCATGATTTGCGTGTTGTCCTTAAACTATCGATGGGCACAGTCACAACCCCAGGTTGTTTTTGAATACCGGTGGCCCAAGCATGCCCATAAACTAATTCATAGCTTAGCCCATAGTGGCCTTGTTCGTCAGGCAAATAAAAGCGCTGTAACGCCGTTTGCTGCTCTGCCGCTTGCAGGGCTTCAAAAGCCCCAGGCCAAAAAGCACCAAAACCTTGAGCATAGACTTCTTCTAATAAAGTTGCCAAGTTACCATAACGCGCTTGCAGCGTTTCTCTGTCTACCACCGGATCAAGCCAAGGCCCAGCCAGCATCACGTCACCCACATCATGCATATCGGGAAATAAAGGCGACGCATCAGTGCGAAATAGCCGCCCCAATGCCGTATTCAACCCCTGTAACGTATCTGGGCCTAAACTGCTAAACATTAATAGACCATCGGTTTTTAACGCTACCGCCAAGGTTTTAAAAAAAACCGCCATGTTTTCACACCACGGTAAGACCAAATTCGCTATCACTAAATCAAAGTGTCTCCACTTGCCCGCTAAGGGCTCACCCGCAGCCAACGCCCCACTATCGGCCATGGTGATAGTAGCCTTAGGATAACGCTTGGCAAAACGCGCCTGCATGGCAGCATCGTTAAAACTTACCAATAAAATTTCAGTAGGTTCTATACGTATGAAAGACAAACGCTCCTCAAGGCGAGCCGCAACTTCCTCCCGCAACCAAGGCTCTACCACCTCTGTTTGGTGCAATTGTTGGAAAATATCGCTTAGCATCGCGTCGCTATCCTAGTTCAGCCCATCAATAACGCAATATTTTACGCTATTGTCGCAAAAAAGAAAGCAGCACCTGTTGACTGGCTTGCTTAGTTGCTATCATCCTAAAATCCTCAGTTGAAATCGTCGCGAGGCCGACTTAATTGCTGAAGATAAAGGATTTTTCTCAATATTTTTTGTGAAAGCGTATCACCCATACGGTGAATAAAAAATATTGAGAAAAATCCTTTAGATTCGGTGAGTTAGGCGGCCGTAGTAGATTTCAACTGAGGATTTTAGGATCATAACCTGAGTTCGACATAAGAACGGCTAAAACCTGCGATAAATCCAGGGGGACTGTGTTTAAACCTAAATTCCGCAGTTGAAATCTACTGCGGAATTTAAGATGATAAGGCTTACTCTGTGAAACTTAAAGTAATCGCAGGAACTTCTTCTTTCTTTTCAACCTTATCCGACTCCTCTAACTGGCTCGCGGCTGTATTTAAATTTTCTGATATAGAAGCGAGGCTTGCTTGATTGTTTCGTTGAAAGACAGGACTGCTATTGTTTTCAGGAGAGGCTTGTTCATTCGCTAATCTTTTTATCAAACTGAGTTTATTTTCTAAACTTTCCTGCAAAATTAGTTGCGTTTCTAGCATGATTAAAAATTTGGAGGTATTTCCTAAAAACTTCAGCTGCCTTCTTAACCAAAATACTATTTTTTGTAGTTTTTCCGTGCTGCAATTTTTAAATTGATAGGCTTTATCTTCCAATATATTCCAATCTTCCACCGTGAGACAACAGCCATAATAAGCAAATTTATCAAAGATAACATCCAATAACTCACCGGAAATATGAGGACTTAATAGCGACTCGGCCAAAGGTGTAAGCCCTGTTTTATTTTTTGGTGCCCGGTTAATATCCCTTAAACCTAACAATAAAAGCAATACATCTATATGGCCATAATAGACAGCGTGATGCAAAGGTGTATTTCCCTGAAAAGGGCCCACTTCATAAACATTAGGCTTTGCACCATGCTGTAATAACCATTGAGCAGCGGCATGATTACCATATTTAGCAGCCACATGCAGAGGTGTTTTGCCAAATCTGCCCGGTTGCTCGATAGAAAAACCAGGTTCAGGCTTTAACAGCTCGAGCAGTTCTACTGCTTTTTCACCACATTGCATGGCTTGATGAATAGGATAGTTGCCTCGATTATCTCTGACGCTAAGTAAATACCCGCGTTTTAATAGAAATTTTACTCTTACAATCAAACCTTCCCCACAAGCGCGTGCCAAATACGTGCGCGGTATTATTTTATGTAATTCTTGATCACAGGCCATAATTTTTTTTTCATGAGGCAAACGCTCAAAAGCCATATGTGCATTTCTTGCCTTCTTCTTAACAATCTCTTCTACTGATTTTATCTCTTTTTCATCAATTAAGGCTAACAAATTAATTTGCTCTTTAGTGAATTCTCCTTCACCCATATCTTCCATGTAGGTATCAAACCTTTTTTTAGAAAGTTTAATTTGTTCTGACAGCTTTTTCCCATAAACCATAGTGCGCTCTGTTTTTTGAGCAATCAACTTATCTATAGCTTCACAATTTTCTTGCTCTTTCTTCTTCAATGCATTTAAACGTCCTATTGCCTCCTCATTACTAAGGGGAGGCGCTATTTCCTGTTCACTCAAGTCATTAAAGACTTCTCTATTTATCTTATCCTTATAGCTTTGCAATGCTATTTGTTTCTTTTTTTTGCTGTATTTAAGCTTATCCTTTTCTTTCTCAAGCCTACTTTCTTCCATATTCATAAACTCTTGCTCATAAAAGTTAGTCAACTGCTTAAATTGATCTTCCCAACGCTGTTTTATTTCACTTAAAGATTTTAAGTGCAGGCTAGATACAGTAGCACCCAGTGATGTTGCTATGGCTTTAATGGCGCTCACTAAAATACTTTCTGCTTTAGTGCTCTTACTCAACAAATCAACCCCATTCAAAATAAGCAAATTCCCCGCACCCTCAACTTGTAGCTGTTGATAATTATTTTCTCTATCATAAAAGTGCAAGAACCACTGCTCATGGCGCTTTTCGAAAATAAAAAAATTACTTAGCCGCATAGCATCTAAGAGCTCTGGGGTTGGCTGTTCCTGCAAAATATCATAGCCAAGATAAAACCTTAACATATTGCTCAATAACATAAACCGGGCCTGCTGTAGCTTTAGCCTTACTTCATTTTCAAGATGGGGCTGTATACTGTCGGCTAGCTCCTGATTAACGGGTTTTAAATTATGTTCGATATCTTTTTGGGTTAATTGGGTTAGTATACTCCGAAACGCTTTTATTGATTGACGTGAGTCTACTGGTTGTTGCTTAAACATAGCGTTATTTCCTTTATAATTAATCAAAAAACAGTGAGAAACCACTATAAATAACTTTAAGCCTATTGAGACCCAGCAAAATACCTAATATTTTTGCGACAAGCTTTTTGACATTAAATTTTGGGATAAAGATTGGTTAATGACTTAGGAACAAAAAATAATAGCCCGCAGGCTAAGGCTTTTTCAACAAGCTGAGAGCGGGTATGACAATCAAATTTAATTCTTAGTTGTTGTAAATAATAATCCACAGTTTTTACCGAGATATTTAAATAACAACCTATTTCTTTCATGGTTTTGCCACGTAGAAGAAAAAATAAACATTCTGATTCTCGCTTTGACAGATCATTACACTGATAGGGCTCATCAACCAAATCAAAAGCGAGCGAAGCCTTAGAAGAAAACCGTAGACTATCTGAAAATAGCAACATGCCTAAACGGCGTAAATGTCCTTCTTTGATAAGCATAGACTTGCCTATGATACCTATACAATTTCCTTCATTATCACGATAAGGGCTTTTACTGCCCAAGAAAATATTAAGTCGACTACCTGACTCTCTAAAGGCATAAAGGACATCGGCTGTTTCTTGCTTGCTCAAAACAGCCCTATCTTGTAAGTCTAACGGCCCTAGAGAAGCATCAACAGACGCTGGCAATAAATCTTTATTAAACAATCCTCTCACTTGGTCATTGGAGTCTACCCTAAACTGTGTTCTTATACTTTTATTTGCAAATACATACCGCCCATCTTTATCTTTTAGGGCAAATAACAAAGTAGGTACTTGATCCAGCGCTATCAGAGGATCTAGCTCTTTCTCTAACATCGTTTCACCTTTTTATATTGATGGTTCTAAATTCGGGGATAAAGTGTGGTTAATGATTTTGGAATAAAAAATAATAAGCCGCAGGCTAAAGCTTTATCCACAAGTTGAGAACGTGTGTGACAATCAAACTTAATCCTTAGTTGCTGTAAATAATAGTCTACAGTTTTTGCTGAGATATTCAAATAACTTCCTATTTCCTTCATGGTTTTTCCTCGTAACAAAAAAAACAAACATTCTGATTCTCGTGTGGACAGACCATGATGTTGCTCAGGCTCATCGACAATATCAAAAGCAAGGGATGCTTTAGAAGAGAACCGTAAGCTGTCTGAAAATAATAGCTTCCCTAAATTACACAAATGGCCTTTTCTAAGGCGCATCGATTTACCGATAATACCAATACAATGCCCTTCTTCGTTATAATGAGGTGACTTACCCCCTGAAAAGATATCAAGCTGCCCATTAGGCAGCATAAATGTATAAAGGATATCTAATGCCTTTTCCTCACGACACACCACATCATCTTGCAAAGCTAGCGTCGTTAAAGCGTCATCAGTTACCTCTGTTAGTAATTCTTTGTTGGAATAGCCGCGCATCTGATCATTTGAGGTAAAGCCAAACTGTTGCCTCATGCTTTTATTGACAAATATGTAGCATCCCTCAGCGTCTTTTAAAGCAAAAGACATATCAGGCACCTGATCCAACGCTACCAAAGGGTCTAAATCTTTTTCTTGCATGGCGTTATCTCTTTTAGGTTGTTGGGCCATTGTGCACGGATAGCATTATGCACAACAATCAACAAATTTAAAAGCAAAAAAACTTTTTCACTTGTATATTTGTCTATTATTCAACCTCTTCAATACATTTTGTCGCCTCTCCAGCTGTGTTACAATGGGTAAACGCTTTTAGGAAAGCCTCGTTTATGGACACCCCGCGTTACATATGGACATTACCTTACTCTTTAAACTCCCTTTTATCGGTTTATTACTTTCTCTAGGCATGGGTTTGTCGGGAGGACAACATATCACTCACCCCGCCAACAACACCCTCGCACAACAAATTAATTACATTCTTCAACATGATGGGCGTACCGCCAATATCGGCGTGGTCATACAAAACACGCAAACCGGTAAAATTATTGCTAGCCAAAATGCTGGGCGCTACTACGTGCCGGCCAGCAATATGAAAATTTTTACCGCCGCTGCCGCCTTTGCCTATCTGGGCGAAGACTTTCGCTTCCGTACCAATGTATATGCCAGTACCGAGCAAATAACTCACAACACCTTGCATGGCGATGTGTATTTTCAATTTGGCGGTGATCCCACCTTGCGACGCGCTGATTTGAAAAAACTCGTTCTCGCTGTAAAAAAGCATGGCATCCATAAGATCAATGGCCATGTTTTCATGGACGTTCATGCCTTTAAGAGCCCAGATTTAGGTCCAGGCTGGATGTGGGATGATACCAATATCTGCTTTTCAGCGCCCGTGGTAGCCGATAACATTAATCGCAATTGTAGCACTATTGAAGTGCGTCCTGGCAAAAAAGTAGGCGACCCCGCCATCGTAAAAAGTCCTTTAAACAATCAACTTATTGCTATTGAAAATGGCATCACCACCGCCTCTCAAAAGAAAAAATGTGGTTTATCCATGGAGGTCACCCAATATAATTTCTATCGTTTAAGCGGCTGTGTAAAGCAAAAACAAAAGCCCCAACACCTACAGATTGCTATCAAGAACCCTCACCTATTCACTAAAACCTACTTGATGTATTTATTGAAAAAAGAACATATCACTTATCAGGGCACTATTACGCTCAAAAAAGCGAAAAAGCCATTGCATCTTTTAGCCACCCATAAATCCAAGCCCGCTGCAGTCCTGCTAAAAGTGATGCTGAAAAAATCAGACAACCTTATCGCCGATGCATTCTTTAAGAAAATGGGGCAGGTTTATTTTAATGGCCGGGGCAGCTGGCGCAGCGGAGCGCAGGCTGTAAAGAATATTTTACAGCGTCGCTATGGTTTAAAGTTTAAACATGCGCGACTTATCGATGGGGCGGGACTGTCACGTTATAATCTAGTTACACCGGATTTGCTGGCGCAATTATTAACAGACGTGGGTAACGACCCCAAAATTGATGAAGCATTTATGCATGCGCTACCGGTGAGCGGTATCGATGGCACGCTTAGGCATAGACTCAAAGGCAAAAATGACCGCGGCCGTATTTTCGCTAAAACCGGCACCATGGTGGGCATTACCTCTTTATCCGGTTATGCCGTCACTCTTAACCATAAATTGGTCAGCTTTTCAATTTTGGTCAATGGCGCCAGTCAATCAGTGCGCAAGTACCGCCGCGTTGAAGACCAGATTTGTCAGTTATTATTACGCTTACGGCTATAATCCTAAATTCCGCAATGGATTTCAACGGCGGAATTTAGGATAACATAGAGCCGTTTATAGATGTTTGGCATTGTTCATCATCTATTGACTCTTTCCGCTTTATACCTAAAGCCTGCTTACGATTTCCTAGCAGAATACGACGAACAGGAACAACCTCTTTATAGATTTCCATGATATCATTTTCTTGTAAGTTTCTTAATGTCTCTGCTTTTTGTACAGGCAAAAGTCCAAGGTCTTTAATGAATGCATTAAAGTCATCAATAAACGTATCAGCTCCACGAGCTGCGGAAAATTGGGACTCGCCACGTGAAATCAACTCAAAAAAGGCTTTGGATTGTTCCTTGGTCAAACCTTCCTTGCGTTTTTGTAGACTGGTTTCATCAAAAATAAACCTCTCTTCCAAAGAGAGCTGTTGCGTTTTTGTCTCAAGAACCATCTCATGAGAAACAAGAACACGTAGAGTTTTAGCAACAGCATACAGCGTGGTAGCATCGGTATATAGTCCCCGCAGTTGAAAGTTCGGGAAATTATTTGTTAATGTGATAACATAAGTTTTATATTTTAGCGCCTGGATGTTAGTCAGATTTGGACAATTTTTACTGAAAAAACGAGGATTTTAGCTATTCTAAATGACAAGTTTTTTCAGTAAAAATTGTTCAAAGATGGCTGGCAGACAGACAGCTAAAACCCGAGGTTTCAACTGCGGGGACTATATTCATTGCCGAAGTAACCCATGTTTCTACATTCAGGCGCAAGATAGTCCATCGTTCCTCGTTGTTTTTTTAATTCAAGCGTCTCCTCATTTTCTGTCAGTTTATGTGCATGACCAAAATCAATGGTCATGATTTCCTCTTCTTTATTTATAACAATATTCTCAGGTTTAATATCTAAATGTTTTATCCTTCTCGCTTTTAAGGCTTCTACCAATTGTAATAGGTCTCTCGCTATGTTGAGGATAACCAAACCCGAAGGCAAATCAGCATTGCTCTTTTCGGTTGGGTCTACTAAGTTTTTATATCCCTGCCAATAGTAGCGCCTATTAAGTAAGTCTTTCCCTTCCACAAACTCTATTTGAAGCATCTGAGCTTTTTCTACACAGCCACTTTTAAGTGCCACACCAATAGACTTCCTCCCATAGTCAATAGCCTGCAAGATATCACCTTCATTTTCCGTTAACGAATTATTTTTGAGAAGCTTCATATAGTAGTTTCTATTATGAGAGCCCATAGCAAAGACAACCGGCTTCCGCCAACGTGATTGAGAAAAGTAAAATTTATTTTCATGGGTTTTATACAGGCTAGCATTTTCCGATTCACCTATTTCGTCCTCTAACAATGGAATGGAATAAACACTATCCCCAGCATGATGATGAGAGTAGCCACTGTCTTCATTTTTACGGCGCACACGCATGAGCGGATGAGATAAGCGGATATAGGTAGCTTCGCCCTCTCTGGTAATTTTATAAATCAACGGCTTATGCTGTGCAGTTACCTTTATACCTTGTTTAGCAGACTCTAATTGTAAATCCACATAATCAACATTATTCATCATTCCAGGTGGATACACTCTTTCCCTTCCGTCGTAACATTCAACACCCTTATTATCTAAAAGCGTTTTTAATAAACTTTTCTCATCTTCTAGAAATGCATCAGCCGACTGCGTTATATCAATTTCATAGGGTTTATCAAGTGTTGTCTCGCGCATAAGTGTTCCTTTGATGTAAAAATAAAAACAAGCTCATAGGACTTACGCATTGACAACGGCATCATTTTTTGATTGGGCGTTGATGTATTCACGAATGACTTTGACATATAATTCCTTCTTCACCTGATACCAATGTGAAATTTCCTTGTTTAACCGCATAAATTCTAGCTTCACATAAGCCTTTATGGCGCAAAAAATATGATTTTTTATAGGATTTTCGTTACGTACTTGAAAGCGTTCAACATTACACACTTGTTTAATGGCACGATGAAATCTCTCTATATTCCAGTGCGCATCATGTACTCTAGTGAAATCAACCTTCGTGATACTTTCCAGGTTAGTACGCTCAAATGTGCTCATGATATAATAGCGATATGATTTTTTGTATATCTGTCTAAATATCTTCACCATGCCATAATCCTTTAAGTAAAGTGTTGCAGAATCATCAGATGACCAGCCTTCAAATTTTTGTATTTGAATGTACTCACCACGCGTTTCTGAAATGACACGGTTGCTTTCAATCCCAAACATGAAATTTAGGTTTTGCTTACGAATAAACTTTAAATTGTTCAAGCTTGAATACCAGCTATCGCCAGTTACCCAGGCGGGCTTTAGTCCCCAAGACAGCACCTCTAGCAGCATATCTTTAAAATAATCATTCTTAGTTTTATCCACTTTCTTATTAACAAGTCTGAAATTAACCGGCACAGAAACACCTTTTATATCAGTGCAAAATAGCGTTATTAAATTTATTCCTTTGACAGACCGCTTATGCTTCCCAGACCAAAACCAATCTATAAATACAGCCTTGCTTGGGTCACTATAAGGCTTATCCAGCACTGAATCATCAACACTGAGTACGCCGCCTGTTAACTCAATTTTATTTTTTTCTTCATCATATAAATCTTTTGGCTCAAATCGTTCGCGTGCTAAAAATCGGTTTACGCTATCGTGCGAAACAGTTTCCATAATATCCCCCAGCCGTGTACAACTTGTGTATTGCGGGTCGCTAAGTAGATAGGAAATGTAAATATCTTCGTTATAACGCGCCGTTGATGGCTTCTTTTTGAGCAGTATACCCACCTCCTTGCAAAAAGGAAGCATTTTAACAGAATATTGTCAATGCGTAAGTCCTAGCTCATACTAAACCATAAAAATTAAATAAAACTTAACTCTCCATTAGAAATACTCACGTATTTAAGCTTAAAGTATGTTATTCTATGAATCCGTAAAAATTTTTTTATTTTTTTTATGCGCATTAAATTTCGCCCCCACCATTTTCTCTGCACGCTTGGCTTCGAAGGCAAAGGCTATTCCCTGGGGTTTGTAAAAAATTATTTAAATATTGTCAAAAAGCTGAAAGGCCCTGGCGGGGATGCGCTTAGCATTACCGTGGTGGAAAGCGTTAGTGATGATGTCTGTCAAGCCTGCCCGCTGAATGAGGCCACACAATGTGCTTCTGAAACAAAGGTCCAAACCCTGGATAAGGCCCATCAAGAAATTCTACAGTTAGAGACCGGACAAACGCTAACCTGGGGAGAAGCTAAACAGCGCCTAACTGAGCTTATGACTTTAGATAAGTTTCACAAGGCTTGTGGTCCTTGCGGCTGGAAAAAATACGGGGTTTGCGAAAAACACCTGGCCGCGCTACAGAAAAATGCCTAACTCGCATTGACGACTCATCATCCTGAACAAAAATTGGCCTAGCGCTTGCTTACGAATTAGCTGACTAACAATGAAAATTAAAAGTGGTTTAGTGGGTTGAGGAAAATATAAGCAACAGCGTGCGGAGAGAGTGCACCGACACCCTCACCACACTAACCGCATCGGACTTACCGGAGACCGATTTGGCTAGTGGCAATGATACAGCAAGTTGACCGCGTGTACCAGTCTATTAGTACAGCAAAGGGAGTTTTTGCATAAAATTCAAGCAAAATAATACTTTTTGTTTAAATTTTACCCAAAAAAGCCCCTCGTCTTGGAAAATAGCCTATTATTTTGCCTAGGGAAAATACTACCAAAAAAGTTGCACTTCAGTTTTCCACACAAAAGCCGCTAACACATCAGGATGTCGTATGCTAAGGGGAAGAAACAATGGGCAAATTTATTACTGCTGCTTTAACGTTATTATTATGCCTTTGTTATAGTAAAAGTTTTGCCATGTTAAGCTACCCCATTCCTTCGCAGGGCAATACTATTATCGGTGAGAATCTACAGATTGCAGCCGAGCCTGGCGATACCCTGACAAAATTAGGACATCGCTATAACGTTAGCTTCCACGAAATGGCTGAAGCTAATCCAGATTTATCTTTAGGGCGCCTTAAAGCGGGAACCTCGGTGACCATTCCCCTACAGTTTTTGCTGCCTAATGTGCCTTGGGAAGGCATTGTGATTAATTTACCCGAATTACGTCTTTATTACTTTGATAAAGCCAATGACACCGTGTATACCTATCCCATCGGTATTGGTCGCCGCGGTTGGCGCACACCGGTAACCACGGCCAAAGTTATCAGCAAGCAAGAAGATCCCACCTGGCATGTGCCTGAGTCTATTTATTGGCATGTGCTTGAGACAAAAGGCATTGAACTACCTGAGCGCGTACCGCCGGGCCCTGATAACCCTTTAGGCCAACATGCCATACGTTTGAGTGCTGCCGGTTATTTAATTCATGGCACCAATGCACCCGGCAGTGTCGGCAAACGAGTAAGTTCGGGGTGTATTCGCATGTACCCTTCTGATATTGAAGATTTATTTTTCAAAGTTGATAAAGGCACACCCGTACGAATTATTAACCACATCCACAAAGCTGGTTGGTCTGATAATCAACTGTTCCTGGAGAGCCATCGCCCACTCAGTGATGACATGGCGACCGATGGCCATATTCCACCCACCTTAGAAGAAGCTATCATTGCTTTAGGTCCACAGGCCCAGCGGCGGGTAGATTGGAGCTTAGCCAATGATATTGCGGAAGAAAAACGCGGGGTGCCCCGTTATATTGGCGAACGTTAGAACACATTTAGCTCAGCAATTGTACCTTAAGATACAATTGCTGCATTCAGTTAAACCTTGTATCTTAAACCTAAAAGCGGGCTGCTAGATGTCGAGCCGCTTCTCGTTTTGCTTGTTGCTGTTTAGGCGTTAACTTGCGTTTAGGTTTTTCACCTACCCAACTTAGAGCGGTTTCTTCCATACCATTTATTCTTTTTTTAGGGGTTTGTGAGTTTTTCATTCCTATGACCTCTTGAAAACTCTCAACACTTTCCCTCAGTGTTTTCGTGCGTACTTGCTTTGCTCCGGATGGCACACCATTACTGTTTGGGATATTTTCTTTATCCTTTTGACATTCATCACGGGCCTTTTGACGCTCATCATGGGCCTTCCAAAAAATATCAAGGAGAGTAGGACGAGTCGAAGATGGCTTTATGGAAATGTCAGACGTATCTCGGTCTTCATCGCCATTGCTGCGACACGATTGCCATAAAAAAGGCTCTGATAAAAGCGCCTCATCTGAGCCTTCCTCCAGCGCAATCTCAATTGTCGGCGTTACGCCACTTGGGTAAGAAGGCAAAATATCGGGAGAATTAGGCTCATCAAGCGCCTCCTCTGAATCCTCCACCAGCACAGTCTCAGCTGTTGAAGTTGGGCCACTTGGGTAAGAAAACAAAATATCTAGAGAAGTAGACTCATCAAGCGCCTCCTCTGAATCCTCCACCAGCACAGTCTCAGCTGTTGAAGTTGGGCCACTTGGGTAAGAAAACAAAATATCTAGAGAAGTAGACTCATCAAGCACCTCCTCTGAATTCTCCACCAGCACAGTCTCAGCTGTTGAGGTTGGGCCACTTGGGTAAGAGAACAAAATATCTAGAGAAGTAGACTTATCAAGCGCCTCATCTAAGTCCCCAGCATGCAATGAAGTTGGAAAACTATCCCAAGAAGATTCACCACTCCCTGCCTCTACTAAACTGACTTTCTGCTTTTTGCGAGCAGGTCGTCTTTTTGCTTTAATCTTTTCACTCAGCTGCCGTTTTTCTAACGATGACTTGCTCAGTGCTGATATTTGCTCACTTTCAATGCTGTTGGGGAGATATTCTGTAGGATTTTGCATAAATTAGGACTCTTTTTAAATGTCACCAAAAGAAATCCTTTTTATCATATGTTTATCAAAATATATTCTACATTAATATAAATTATAATCAACTGTCAACATAAATTCCCGCTGGGAATTTAGATTTCAACGGCGGAATTTAGGTTTATAAAGCGGACA
Organism: Gammaproteobacteria bacterium; assembly: GCA_965230455.1. Classification (GTDB taxonomy): domain Bacteria; phylum Pseudomonadota; class Gammaproteobacteria; order CBDDKY01; family CBDDKY01; genus CBDDKY01. The sequence goes on along the minus strand of CBDDKY010000002.1, from coordinate 151,780 downwards.
TATTAACGTTGTTGAAACTGGACATTAACGCTTTGGGCTAACATACGGTTGCACCCCACTACACTTAGCGTTAGACTAAGCACCATCTCTCATCAGTCTTAGTTAATCATGAATAAACCCAATTTTTTGCTCCGTTCTCTGTTGATTACAAGCCTTTTTATCTTTTCTAATCAAGTAGTTGCTCTAGACAGCGCGCCGACCAATGCAACGCCAATTCCAGATCGGGCGTTACCACAACAGCCCAATACAACGCCCACCACAGGTACAGTGAATCAGCCAAGCTTTACTGTGCCACCGGCACCGAACATCGACGCACAAGGATTTATTTTAATAGACACTAAAACCGGTAAAGTGCTGGCAGAAAAAAATGCTGATGAGCGTCGTCCCCCCGCCAGCCTCACCAAGCTTACCTCCTTATATTTGATGTTTAGGGCGTTATCTGAAGGGCGTATTCATTTGGATGACAAAGTCCGGGTGAGCAAAAAAGCGTGGAAAACCGGCGGCTCTCGCATGTTTATTCGCGTAGGCACTGAAGTACCGGTTAATGAATTATTACAAGGTATTACCGTGGACTCTGGTAACGATGCCACTGTTGCCATGGCAGAATATGTGGCCGGCAGTGAAGACGCCTTTGTGGCGCTAATGAATCAAACAGCCCAGGCTCATGGTATGACCAATACCCATTACACTGATGCCACGGGTATGCCACATCCACAACATTTCACCACACCTCGCGATGTCTCGAAGATTGCTTCAGCCATTATCCGAGAATTTCCAGACTACTATCACTACTTCAGCCAAAAATGGTTTACTTATAATGGCATACGCCAACCTAACCGTAACCGCTTGTTGTGGCGCTATAAATATGCCGATGGCATGAAAACAGGGCATACTAAAGCGGCTGGCTATTGCTTGGTTGCCTCTGCAAAACAAAATGATATGCGCTTACTCTCGGTGGTTATGGGCACACCTTCTGATAATGCCCGCGCTGAAGACAGCCAACGCTTGCTAACCTATGGCTTCCGTTTCTTTGAAGATCACAAACTCTACAGCGCCAATGAAACCTTAAGTACACCGCGTGTTTGGAAAGGTAAATTAGAAAAAATTAATGTGGGTATTCAACAAGATATGTATATCACCCTTCCGACCGGTCAAGCTAGAAATCTTAAAACCACGCTGACCATAGATTCACCGTTAATAGCGCCTATTGAAAAGAACCAAAAAGTAGGTTCCCTTAAAGTCACTTTGGGTGGAAAAGTTGTTGCTTCTGCACCCTTAGTTGCTTATGAAGCAGACCCTCTGGGTGGATTGTGGCGCCGCACCAGCGATAGCCTGCGTTTATCCATCCATAAAATGACCAACGACTAGCCTCTACTGGTACCGACTGCATAAAAATGATACAATTTGGCTTTCGGTGCCAACAATGGATCTTCAATCCCATGAGTGAAACACTTTTAACCTTTCCTTGTCGCTTCCCCATCAAAGCCATGGGCCTGGCCTGCGAGGAGTTTGAGACCCTGGTGTTAGACACCCTGTTACAGCACCTAGAAACGCACAGTATGCCCGAAATCCACTCGCGGCCGAGCCGTGATGGCAAATATCAAGCGGTTACCGTGACCTTTACCGCCACCAGCAAAGCGCAGATTGATGCCATGTATCAAGCTTTACACGCTCATGAGCGTGTGGTCATGGTGCTATAGAATTTAATCCTAGAATTTAGGATAATGGCTCTTTAGCGTTTATCCTAGCGTTTAACTTATGTCCTCAAAACCGACTGCTTGCATTCGCCACTTAGGCCTACAACCCTACGAGCCCATCTGGCAAAAAATGCACCATTATACCCATCATCGCACTGAACATTGTCCGGATGAGCTTTGGTGCCTTGAACATTCGCCGGTTTTCACCCAAGGGCAAAACGGTAAACCTGAACATATTCTCAATGCCGGTAGCATTCCCGTGGTCCAGACAGACCGTGGCGGACAAGTCACGTACCATGGCCCCGGGCAATTAGTGGTTTACTTTCTTTTAGACATTAAGCGATTAGGCCTTGCTGTTAGGCCCTTTGTCACAGCCATTGAGAGTGCGGTCGTGGCTTTCTTAAAGGACTTAGCCATCGACGCTTACCCTCGCGCCGATGCGCCAGGTGTGTATATAAATGATGCAAAAATTTGTTCCTTAGGGTTGCGCATCCACAAGGGCCGCTCCTATCATGGTTTAGCGTTAAATGTGGATATGGACTTGTCACCTTTCTCACACATTAACCCTTGTGGATTTAGCCAATTGGCCATGACGCAACTGAAGCACTTTCATGATAACATTTCCATAGCGGCCATAACGCCACAGCTTCTCGACCAATTATCTAAACACCTAGGGTATGAGGCATTGCAGCCTTTGGATTCCCCATTGACATGCTGAGTTGATTCATGGAACTTTTGAAACAAAGCTTACATTGGCTACACTTACACCCACATTGGGCAGGATTCATCACGTTCCTTATTGCGCTATCTGAGTCTATTGCCCTCATTGGCTTAATTGTTCCAGGCACTGTGGTTATGACAGCCATTGGTACACTCATCGGTGCACACGTCATTCCTTTTACCAGTACAGTTATTTGGGCTATCTTGGGCGCCATTGCCGGCGATGGCATCAGTTATGGGCTTGGCTATTATTGGAAAAATGATCTCCATAAGTGCTGGCCGTTCTCACGTTTTCCCAGCTGGTTACCCAAAGGCGAACAATTTTTTCAGCGCCATGGTGGCAAGAGTATTTTGCTAGGGCGCTTCATTGGCCCTATCCGCCCCATCATCCCCTTGGTCGCCGGCAGCATGAAAATGTCTCCGCGGCTATTTTTCATCACCAATGTTGCGTCGGGCATTGCTTGGGCACCGCTTTATTTGCTGCCCGGTATTTTATTGGGCACGGCCTCGCTCGAGATGCCACCGGCTGTCGCCACAAAAGTGCTGGGGGTTTTATTCTTCGCGTTGCTGATACTGTGGAGTATGGGCTGGCTGTTTAAAAGAATTTTCCAAGGCATCTATAACCTTTGCTCACGCCTCGTGGACAAACAATGGAAATTTTTGCGCAAAAACGTCCATTGGCATGGTTTCACCGGTCTCCTGCAAGACCCACAAGACCCCCGAAGCCATGCTCAACTAACGCGTCTATTATTCTTGGGGCTTTTACTGGCCGCTTTTATGTTATTAGCGCTGTTTGTTGCTTTAACCGGCAGCCAACATACCCTTAACGAAAGCCTCTATTACCTAGTGCGTGGCTTTTATGTCGCCTCTATTGCCCACCTTAGCATTGCCTTGTCATTTTTAGCTTATAAAAAAGTCGTCTTCTTGGTCATTATCATCATGACATTGTATCTCCTTTATAAGCGGCAGTGGCATACTGCCTTTTATTGGCTGGGCGTTAATGGTGGAACCTTAGCCTTAGCTTTACTGATCAAGCATGTGGTCGCTTCTCCACGCCCCGCCGGTCTGACCCAGCCACTCAGTGGATTTTCTTTCCCCAGCGGGCATACCACGGCGGCGTTTCTATTATTTGGTACCTTTGCTGTCATCATGTCACGGGGGTTACAGAAAGGAAAACAGCGCCTTATTATTGGCTTGTATCTGCTATTGGGTATTTGTATTGCTCTGTCGCGTTTATATTTAGGCGCCCATTGGCTCACCGATGTCATCGGTGGATCACTTTGGGGAGGTATTGGCACACTAAGCTTTGCCATGGCTTATCATCGCCATCCCATCGATAATCTACAGAAAAAACCGATGCTCTTGGTTTTCTTTTTGCCGCTGTTGCTAACAACCGGCTTTTATTGTGCAGAAAAAACAACGCATTTGCATAATTTATATAAGCCCGCTTCTACGCAGACATCACGCTTGAGTAAAGATTGGTGGACTTCACCAAGTTTGGCTTTTGAAAATACTCGTTTAGGAAAACGAGGGCATCCTTTAGACATTCAATGGGCTTCAACCTTAGACAACATTAAACTGAGCTTAACGCTACAGGGCTGGAAGATTATGCCACCGCGTTCCTTTTTAACTTTCCTAACACGGCTGGTAGAACCCAATACACCCACACGATTTACGTTGCTTGCCAGACTGTATCAAAATCAAGGACCAGCCATTACCTTTTATAAGCTGCCCACTCATAAAGACGCGCCCTCTTTAATTTTACGATTATGGCCTGCTGATGTGCGATTTATGGATAGTAAAATACCTTTATGGTATGGTCGTCTCGCCTGGCAATATCACATTAAATCTGTCTTTTTGAGTTTTGGTCCCAAACAAAGGCATCACTATCACCGCTTGGCGAACCCCAGACATTTATTAGCGATACAATTATCCGATTTACAATGGAAGTTTATACGCTTAAGCTTTCCAAATCTAGCCAAAGGGAAACGCAGAAAACATGCGGAAGTCTTGCTTATTTCAACGCTACCAAACCTCAAAGGTTCTCCGCTAGCTTTTTTAACTGATTAAAAAAGGCTGAGCAAAAGGCGGGTTGATCCACTAGCGAAGATGTTTTCATTTTCTCTCGCAGCGATAAACGCAATTGGGCTAAGGCATTAATGTCACCCGCGAGCCTTGCTGCAATATCAATATATTCTTCTACGGAGTTTGCAATACATTCAGGCAATCCCGCATGGGTTAACAAACTCACCCCCACGCGTGCAGCATGCCGATTTCCCGCTAATGTCACCACCGGTACCCCCATCCACAATGCTTCACAGGTGGTGGTTGTACCATGATAGGGAAACGTATCTAAGCCAATGTCCACTTGGTGATAAGCTGCCAAGTGTCCTGCTGTTTCACGAATGGCACCCATCAATGTCAGGCGCTCTCTCGACAAACCCGCTTGTTCAAATAATTCAATGTAAGTTTCTTTGGTGACATCATCCACCAACGGCTTGGCTTTAATAAACAGGTGACTATTTTCCACATGATTTATCAAGCGTGCCCAAACCGCTATCACCGCTGGGGTTAACTTGGCTAAATTATTGAAGCTGCCGAAAGTGACTTTATCTGCAGAGAGTGCAGGTAAAGGCTCAATGTTAGGTGCATCGGGTAACGCATCGTAACAAAGAAAACTCTTCGGCAAACGCAATAAGGTTTCTGTTGCATATTTTTCACTACCCGGTGGATCAGTAAAATCATCCACCATACGGTAATCCATACTCGTAAGCCCTGTTGTGTTTGGATAACCTAAATAATTGATTTGGATGGGAGCCAGCCTATTAACAAAAATCAGCAGGCGATTTTTAGCCGTATGGCCTGACAAATCAAACAAAATATCCAATTCATCAGCACGCAGCGTATCAATTAAGTCATCATTATCTTGCTGAAAGACAAACTGCCAGTGATCACTGTGACTTTGCAACGCTTTTGCCACATCATCAAGTACACGTGCATCGCTGTAAGCATAAATTTCAAATTCATCCTTAGGACAATGCCGAAAAATAGGCTTTAAAAAATAGGTGACTGAATGCTTGCGAAAATCCGGTGACAAAAACCCTATACGTATTTTTTTATGCTTTCTTTCCGGTAAAACAAAATTATCATCACGTTTATATTGCAGGGCTTTTTGCCCCCAATCTTTATGGTACTTAAAAGAAACCTCTGGGTCATCGCAAGAATAATTACTGGCCAATAAAAAATTAGAGGCGGACATTTGTAGCTCAGGCAAAAGCGCCATTGCCTTTTCAAAGCACGCTAAAGAGCGTGCTTGCTGTCCCATCTCTAATAATAAGCTACCAAAATTATTATAAATAGGCGCAGGATCATCAGACAGAGCCAATGCTTTTTCAAAATAATTATAGGCGTCACGATGATAGTGCAACCGTTTTAATAAATTTGCAAAATTATTCATGACGCGAGGATCGGTATCATTAAGTTCAATGGACTTTTGATACATGGCAATGGCTTCTTTATTTTTGCCAATGGCTGCATAAACGCCTGCGATATTGTTACAAATATCATATTGGTCTGGCTTTATTTCCAGTGATTTTTTATAAAAAACTAGCGCTTCTTTAAGCTTATGCTGCGCTTCATAAAGCTTCGCTGTTTCATTTAACATAACAATATCTTCAGGAAACTTATCAACACCCAACAAACAAATGTTAACCGCATTTTTTATATCTTGGGCATCTAAATAAAGCTTCAATAAGCGAAAATAAAGTGAAACACCAATATCCTCGCGCGGCAATAAGCTAAGCAATATATCGATAGTGATGGCAAACTTCTTTTGCCGAGAAAAAACAACCGACTTGTTATACAAGAATGCCCTCTCCTGCGGAAATAAGGTTAAGCCTTTTTCCAGCACAGCAAGCGCTTTATCGTATTCTTTTTTATCAATCCATAGCGTTGCTAACTCATTAAAAGCTTCCACCGGTGTGCCTTCTGTGGCAATAGACTGTTCTAGAAATTTTTCTGCCTGCGTAAACTCTTGCTTGCATTTAAAATAACGCCCCAAGGCACATTGATAAAGTGGATTTTCTGGCTCTGCATCAAAAGCTGTCTGTAGATGTAACTTTGCCTTACCTAAGACTTTATTGGCCAGGTACATGGAACCTAACATGTAATTGGATTGGGAATGCTTGGGCAATAGAGTAAGAATTTCGTGATAAATTTTTTCGGCTGCTGAAAAATCATGCCCAAGGTGGAACTTGAGTGCTTCCCGGTAAAGTGTATCAATTTTTTCGGCTTCCACAACATTCCTTTGGTGCAAATCATGACCCATAAATGCAACTATAGTATAAAAAGCTCTACTTCAGGTAAAAACACTGGGCCGAGATGCCAAGTGGTCAATTTTTTCCTGGTTTTTTTCCTTACGTAAAAAAAGTGTTTAATCTATCTAAAAATTCTGATACATTTCCAGACTCTTTGAAAAGATTTTCTTGCTCAGTATTACACCCTTGGAGATACAAGATGGAGTTTTCAGATTTATCCTACGATGCAGATGAAGTTCAAATAAAAACAGTCAAAGAATTTTTGACAGAAAGAACGGATATTCAACCAACCCAACAGAATATTGCCTTGCTTTGCCGTATGCTGGATCAACTAGAAAGCGGTAAGGCCACAGCACGCACTTAGCGTCTTGTTAAAACCTCATAGCGTAGGAATAATGATGGATAAAGATAACACCTACCGCCTATTAGTTAGCTCCTGCCTGCTCGGCCAAAAAGTTCGTTACGATGCCAAAGATAATTTCCAGAATAATCCGCGACTACAAGCCTGGGTAAAAAAAGGCCCGGCTGAAATTCAGCCAGCCACTAGCGCAGAAGATGTCTTAAAAGGCAAAGCGCAAATTTTAACCATCCATCAGGAAGATGTAACACCCGAGTATGTTAACGGCGCCAAACAAGCCCTAGCGCTAGCCCAACAATATAATCCTAAAATCCTCAGTTGAAATCGTCGCGAGGCCGACTTAGTTGCTGAAGATAAAGGATTTTTCTCGATATTTTTTGTGAAAGCGTATCACCCATACGGTGAATAAAAAATATCGAGAAAAATCCTTTAGATTCGGTGAGTTAGGCGGCCGCAGTCGATTTCAACTGAGGATTTTAGGATAATATTTCCGTTGCGTTGTTAAAAGCCCGCAGCCCCTCCTGTGGCACACACCAAATCTATGATGGCCATTTCTGCAAAAGCCTTATCTCAGGACAAGGCGTTACAGCAGCCCTACTCACTCAACATGGCATTAACCTAAAATCAGCAGTAAATCGCGCTTTTTTGGTGTAACAGATTGATTTAGATAAGGAAACTAAAAAAGCGGAATACACCTCATTGGTGATGGAGACTTTTTTTGTTTTCTTAGATGAATCAAGATGTTATCGCCAAAAACGTGATTTAACTGCTGATTTTAGGTTTAAGGTCTTTGATGAAACAGAAATCGATGAAGCCTTAGCGTACGCAGAGCAAAGCTAAATTCATAAAAATGCCACAACATGAATTCGAGTTATAAGTGCAACTGCTGTATATCTTATGCCTACATTCCGCAGTAGATTTCAACGGCAGAATTTAGATTCAATGGCATAGATTATTTAGGCTTTATGCCACTAAGCTAATGTTAGCCATACGAATATAATAATAAAATCAGCAAGTAAACTCTATTTTCGATTGCCTTATTTTAAGGTTAACTACTAAACGAAAATCTATCATAAAAGATTGCAAGTAATTTCCTGTATCTCAAGTTCAAAGTTATCAAGTGCATTACTTGTATCTCCAAACCTAATAGTAGGTATATAGCTTTCACTAGCTTCTCTAGAATTAGAGTCATCTATGTCTTGCATTATACCCAGCCCTTCATTAATTTCTTGATTATTTTCATCTACAATTAAACTATTAGCTTGTTCTTCAGATACCTTTTCTAAAAAAATTTCTATTTTTGGCTCTTCCTGCTTATTGCTTAGTTGAGACTTTAAATCAAATGATTTATTATTTATGGTCTCAAACTTAGTTTTTGGGACTAGAGAGTCTTCGCCTGTGGTTTCTTCGATAACGGTTGTTTTTTCAACCTCAACTTCTAATTTTCTGGTTTGCAAAGAAATACTTTCCTTATTTTCTTTTTTTACTTGACTAAAGCTAATCGGCACCTGGTAACTATTCGTTTCTTCTAAATTATTTAAAGATGAATTATTTAATGCTGGCATTGAGGTGTATGTTTCGCACTTGCTAATATCTGGCAACAATAATTGCATAGGAACTTTATCATCAATTATTTTTTTGATAAAAACATCTATACTTTTATTGGCTTCATCTATTTCTTCATTCCAAAAGTTAGCGCTATCATTACTAGAAAAACTTATTTTAAGGCATAAGCTTTTATACAGTGTTAAAGATTCTTTATGTGCAGAAGGTAAAAAACCTGCTTTTATCATTTTTTCCCATTGGTGAAAATACCAGTAAGATTGCATTTTCTCTCCTGCAAAACAGATTAGAGAAGCCTCACTCAGACATGATCGTATGAAAAAAGTAGGATAAGAACCCTCTATATTAACTAGAGTACTATGATAAAACAATTCAAAGATAGATAAACTTTCATCTACAATATTATCTAAAGTAATTTTACTTTTTTTATTTAAATTTTTTATCAGCTCTCTAGGTAATTTATTTTTTTTCCATTTCATTAGCAAGCTATCACTCACATAGTCTGGCAAATGTTTTTTTGTTCCAGCATTAAACTCATATTCATTAATAAGATAACTAGTTATGCGTGCAGCACAATAATCAGCGATATCAACGCAGCCTTTAAAGGTTGTTTTAATGAAAAGTGGATAATATTTTAGAATTACAACATCAGCTATAGATTCTACAGTTTTAGCTTTTAAGTCAAAACTTGACAGGCTTTGCACTATTTTTGACAGCTTTTTATTATTAATAGATATTACGGTATTCTTAAACTCACCAGGAATAGACTTAATATTAGGAAAAAACAGAGTCAGATAAAGCAAATTAGCTTCAATATATTCTTTCATAGGCATTCTAAAAACACTATTAAGTTGCTTTTGTAACACATAATGAATAAAACGCAAATTAGGATGAACTTCACACAAAGCAATAACTTGTTTTTTAATAATTAAATCTTTATATTTCTCATGAAAAAATTTTATATACTTTGTAATTCTCTGTCGAACAGTTTCTTCACTTACTTTTTTTACAGCAGAAAAACAAACTCTAGCCATATAAGCGATCTCATTCTTAAACTGACTTTTACCCATAAAAGTTCGTAATATCATCTCTGGTGAACAGAAACGAGACCATTCAGAAAGAAAATATTTAAGAATATACAAACAATTTTCTATTTTTCTTATATTTTTATTTAAATGATTATAAAGAGCAGCATTATAAGCTCTCAAGCTAAAAGAAATACTTTTTTCCACCTCAGCCTTGGACACCTTTTTTTCTCCACTTTTCACAAGTAGAGAAGACGTTGACTTACTTTTAGTATTACTTGGTATCGAAACAAGTTTATCCCATAAGTCGAATAATTTAACTTCTGCTTTATACAAAGCATGATCTACAGCAACGTATGGTAGCTTTATATCTTCTGAATCACTATGAATAAAATTTTCTAGTCGGTGTTCACGCAGAAAATTTAATTGTTTCTCTTGAGCAATGGACTTACTGTTTGAAACTGGCTGAGCCGATATTTGCAGCTTAGCATTATCAGACATAGTCTTTATCTCTGCACCTACAGGAATAATGCCCATAAGGTATCGAAGAAGTTCTGCTGCTTGTAACTGTCGGCGACCGGGTGACTCTGAGAGATATAATGCTGTACGTCTAGTTGAATTTTTTGCTAATAAAAATTCCTTTAACTTATCAAAACTACAGTTATTTTTTTCCATACATTTACGATAAAGATAGTAAATAATTTCAGTTTCATTATTTGCTGCAGCCCAATGGAGTAAACTCCAATTACGCTCACCTTTTATCTCTAGTGATTCGCCTACTATTTCATGTAAAAACTTTAATGCTAACCCATGTCCTATCGCAGCAGCATAAAAAATAGGCTGATGCGCATGATAGGCGGTGTAGAAAGGATAGTGTAGGTGATTGGAAGCAATCCTATTAAGCTTAAATTTCAATAAATTAGTACCAATTTTAGGGACAACTCTATGCTTTTTATAATATTTTATTAATGCTTTATAAACCTCATCTTTAATACAAGCAGTATGAAAATTAGAAATAATTTTCTTTATTTCTTCCAAATGATTATTCTTAATCTCTACTAAAGATTTGTCTTGAATGAGATTGTATAATGATTTCAGTTGATTAAAAGAAAGCTTCGTATCGGGATATAAACTTAGCACCCACTCCTTATTAGTACGGCTTTTGAGGGTATATCTCAAAATATAAACCGATTTTTTATTAGAATATGCTGTAGATCCTGCTTTTGATAATGAAGCTCCTTGGTCTAGGACGTCAACATAAATACCAGCATTGTGCCTCATAATAGCTTTGTCTATGACAGTAAAATCATTCGGCGATACTTGGCAGCGGCCAGGTTTACAATAGGGGTATATTTCACCCCTTGTAACAAGTGGTGCTAATCTTATTTCTTTACTCTTGGCTTTTGTTTTCACCTCGATTATCGATGATTTACTCTCACCTATATTTTTCCTAATAAGAGAAATATCTGGTGTCCCATCACTGAAAATCTTTTTATCTTCACTTAAGTCCTCTGACAGTTGTAGAACATCGTCGGAGTCATCTTCAGGTTCATCTACATAATTAGAATCAAACTCTGCACCACTAATAATTTCTTTACCACGCAGCAATTTTTCACTTAGTTTATTGAGTGTATCAGTATTATGCTCAATATATTCCATGGCAATACGCCAAAGTTCGCTCATAGACTTTTCATCTATTGCATCTAGTTCAATATCACCTGGAAATTTTGTCTGCAATAAATATCTTTTTTCCTCAGGTATGACTGCCTTAAGCAGCTCCTCTTTATTATTAGCAGCATTAAATAACTTCTCTATCAACGCTTTTGCCCAAGCAGCATTTATTTTATTGAGGTGGTTATTTCCAGCCAAGCCAACGCTAGGATTTGCAAGTGGAATACCTGTACCTAGGCTAACTAAAAAGATATTATCCTTTTTAACTCCTCTAATAGAGGTTACATAATCATAACCAGTATATGCAGGATCATTATTTCCCAATCCTCCATCATAAAAGTGATAGACAAACCCAGTGCTATCTTTTATTCTCTTATCGGGGAAATAAGTAGGTGCACTTGAGGTTGCGCCACAGGCATCCCAAAGCTTAACCACATCAGGAAAAAAAGGCTTTATAGGCATAACACATGCGTTATCAGCCACCTCATAGATACCATTATTAGTGAACAAACAATCTTCAAAAACGTTCATGCTATCCTTATAGAAAGGCCGCTTAAACCATTTTGTTCTTTTTTTAGTAATTATATTGGGAACTTTTTTCCTATAAAAGGCTGTCATAAGTAAATCTGTTTTTGTATGAGTAAAATCATTCTCTCTAAAGACACTTTTTAATACGCTATCTATTCCATTACGAGAGTATTTAGTGAGAGCAATATTTTTAATTAAGCAAGAAGGAGGAAAAATAACATTTCGCTTGTCACCATGATATATATTCACTATTTCTTTAGCACTGAGAGGGTTTTCTTTAGCTAGTCCTGCTGCTATAATACCTCCCGTTGAGGTACCAATCATCGTATCAAAGTAATTCTGCAATGGGCCTCTAACGCGTTTCTCTATTTCTTCTGCTACTAATGCTGGTATTAACCCTCGAATACCTCCACCACTTACAGATAAAATAGCATGTTGATTCTCAAGGCATTCCATAAAACTTGTATTTTTTGTTGTGAAATTTATTTCAATATTTTTATAGCTAATCTCTTGTTCAAATGCATTGGCATACTGGCCTGTCATAGTTCTATTTGAATTTTTTATGAAAAGGTTTTCCTCAGAATGCCCGGAGACATCGACTACACTTAACTCAATTTCTTTTTCGTTTTGATTAAAATCTAAACGTTTTTTTATACTTTCAAATATTTCTTGCTGAGCATTATTGACTAGATTGCAATACAGCTGTTCAAAAACTTCTACTATCTCTTTAGATTCTTGGCTGTGCCCCTCTTCTACTAACTGCAATATACAGTAGTTGATAAATTTCAAAACATCATCTTTTACTTTAGCACTAACAGCAGTAAGGTTAATTAATCTATACAACTTTTCAATAAAGTGTTCTTTTAGGATATACAGTAATAGATAGCTCTGATCCATACTCTGCATTTCTAACATATGACAACACAATATAGATAGCTCATTTATTAAAGCTATATCGTTATCATAAAATAGTATTTGACAACGTACTAAGTTATATAATAAATGCGCTCCTCTTTCTTTTTTTAAGGAAATTTTTTCTTCTAGATTACTGTTTATTTCAGATTGTTTAATATTTACAACAGTGGAGATTTTATAATCAATCATTCTGTGTATAAAAATAGGAAGAAAATAGCATACTGCATTAGATTGCCACTCTGAGATAATTGATTTTAATACAGAGTTTTCAATTTTATTATTACCTACCCAAAATCGAAAAAAATGTGTGTTATATGTCAAATAGTCTATCTGTTTATTTGATAGGTGAAAAAAATTTACTAGTTTTTTTCCTTCATTTGATGGGAAAAGTTTAGTAATATTTATTTCTTTAATACTATCTCGATATTCTGTCCACTGTTGAAAAGAGCCTTTAGAAAATAAAGGGTTAGTTAAACAAGAAAAAACATCTAGTTTACTCTGCAGCCGACAGACATAGCCTATAGCAATTTCATCGGGTAATTTAAAAATAAACTCTAGACAGTCAAAAAAATAATACCTTATACTTGCCAAGGAGCTGAAAATAAAATTTTCTAATATTATACAATGAAACAAATTTGTTTTTTTACATAAATCTGTTTCCTCATACTCATTTGCACTTGGAACAGTATAATCAACTTCTATATTGAATTTCTCATTGATTGTTTTTAGTAAAATACTACGTTCTTCTTTTTTATCTATTAACTCATTTAAATCATTTAAAAGTAAGCGATATACTGCTTGATAAAATTTAGTTAACAATTGTATGTGGTCACATAAAGCATCAATTTTTTGATTAATTTCTAATAATCTATCTAAAATAGCATATACTGTATTATGAGTTCCGTAATTTATTTCTATACATAATTCTAAAAGCTCAGCATCTGTAGCATTATTAATATATAAATTTCTAGCTTTTTCTGATATTTTTCTAAAAATACATTCCAGTTGTTCACTGCCAAATTCAGCTTGTTCTATTTGTATAGATAAATCATTTTGATTTCTCTTTATTTTCAAAAAATGATACAACTCATCCAATACATTCTCAGCATCAGCACCAGCCACCTTAAGAGTATTGTATTTTTTTTCTTTATTATTAATATATGCTGATGATTTTTTATAACTTTTATAAGCCCCTACTAAATCCCAGTCTGTTTCAAAACACTCCAGCTGAATATTTTTTTCATAAAAAGAATTAACAAGTGCATAGAGTTTTTTTATATCGGCATTCACTATAGCTTCTCTAACTTCACTCATTATAGCTTCTCTAACCTTACTCATTCTCTCAGAATCTTCAGTTATTTTTTTATCCATTAATTATTCCTTTTCATAATAATATAGCTCTACCAATTTTTTTCTTGCAAACTATTTAAAGTTAACGCTTTAAGAAGCGGTCTCTGCAGGTTCGTATTTATAATCCACTTGCTTTGGATGATTTTTTGTTGCAGGTATGAGGCGGCTGCTTTTCACTGAGCAGTTGGACCAGCTGTTTATTTATGCAGATTACTAAAAACCTCTTGTCATAGGATCTTGTATATACCTCCAAGCTATCTTCCATGCATGCTGCAAACTCTCCGTTTTTATCCGTCCAGCTAAGCCCCTCTATGTCAGCTTTCAATAATATTTGTGGTCCACCTTTGAGTTTTTTTGGTAACCTCTTTGAGGATATCACACGCTTCTATTGATAGGGGAATATTATGGAATAATCTAAGTTTAACATATTTAAATTTAGAAAAAAACTGCCTAACCGTTTGCGTAAGGCTTTAGAGGAAAAAGACATTGTTATTCCTAATCAATTGGGTAAGCCGATTAAAAACCCTACCTTGCGGTGGATTTATCAAATGATGTCAGTGGTTAGTGTCGTGTGTCTATGGGATGAAGCACAGCAACGATGGATTAAAAAAGTTTGTAACCTCAAGAAAATTCATGCGGTGATTTTACATGCTTATAGCTCTCAGGCCTTGGATATTTACGGACTTCCCAGCACTATTCCACCACCAGACTATGACAAACAACGAAAACCTTTGATGGCTTAGTATAAAATATGCCAAGAAAGCCATACAATTGCATTCAGCATTTGCCAAGATATAACTATTAGAATTTAGGAGCAAAAAATAATGAAACACATCAGAATCGTATATAAAATTAGCACGATTGCTGGAGAAAATATAAAAAACAACCTGAAAAAAAAACTAAAACTCAAATGCTACGGGTATATTAGTGTCGATGAAAAAATTCTAAATGAAGTGCCTGATGATAAAATTCTAATTTGTCTTATTGCTGCAAATAGTGTACATCGCACAGACTCTCATCTAAAAGAAAAAATTAAAGGGACAGTGCTAAATAAACGTATAAAACTAGTGAGTATGATTGACGCTAGTGTTGAAAAATGTAAAGTTAACAATGCACATAACGTAATGCTTTTAGTCTAAAATAGCACAATAAAAAGTGGGCTCTACTCTAAGCCACTAAAAGAAGCCAATCTGTCAGTAGTTACATTAACTAAAAAAAAACAAACCTTATTAGAGAAATATATTAAACAAGGATTTAGTTCAGTGAACGATGATTCAATCAATGAAGTTTGCCGATACATCAGGCAAGGTATAAAATTAACAAAACAGACTGTATTTTATTTGGGTGTGCAAAATTAAGCCCCAAACTAAATGAAAACAACTTGAGTGATAAAAGCTCAAACGTTATAATTGTCGATAGCTCCGAAGCTTTAATTAGTGCTGTTATTGACACTGCATTATAGGAACTCCATTTAAAAGTTCACTTAAAAGAGAATCCAAGCATCATATGAACGCTTTGCATTGAATGAGAGAGAAACTATGCTAACACTTTACCACTGTGACAGCTCCTATGCTTCGCAAATCCTACGCTTATTTTTACAGGCGATGTCCATTGATTGGCAGAGTCATCATGTTGATTTACGCAAGCAAGAACATATTACTTCCGATTATCGTCAAATTAACCCCAATGGCACAGTGCCAAGCCTGAAAGATACAAACTATAACAAGCTCATCACAAACAGCACGGATATTATGATCCATCTTGAGCAGCATTATTTAACAGACCAACAGCGCCCAACAGAATTATTACGTCAACGTATTCATGCGTTTTGTTTTTCACAGGAAGGCTTACACGACCCTCATCTGCGTACGTTAAGTTATGTAAAATTGTTTTTAGCGCCCGAGGCAAAAGCAAATTTAGATCTTGAAAAGCTACAACAAACAGCAAAAAACCACCCCAATAAAAAGCGTGGTGAATTTTTACAACGTGCGGCAACGGGAAAAATTACCCAACAAGAAATTGATACAGCAAACCAAGCCATTGCTGACTATCTTTTAACGTTAGATAGTTTACTGCAACAACAAGAATCCTCCTATCTATTTGATAACAAACTCACAATGGCCGATGCCGCCGCCATTGCCGCTTTGTTTCGTATTAAGAAATTAGCCATGGGTGAGCTTATTGCTCAGCATGAGCGTATTGAGGATTATTATCAACGTATGCAGCGGTGTGATTTTTTTGAAAGTGCCAAATTGATATAATGTCATGCAAACTATAAACGTCGAAAATCTTACCGTCACGACAAACAGTACTGATAGCAAAATTCATCTTTACTTTTTACATGGCTTTGGCGAAACTGCTGATAGTTTTAATGCTATAGCTGACCATGAACAGCTACTGAAAAAATATAAAATTATTATTCCAAATCTGCCTGGATGCAATAACACCATGGCTGACAAAGCGTGTCAATCGATAACAGAGCATGCAGATAAGCTTGTAAAGCTTATAACTATGCTATCTGCCAATAAAAAAATTATATTAATTACTCATTCAATGGCTTCTCTCATTGGTGAAAAAATTGCTGATAAATTAAAGCAACAATTACTACTATTTATTAGCATCGAGGGATTTATAATCCCAGACACTGTCCGGTTTAGCAGTAGAGTCTTAACATGCCAACGTGCTGAGGAGTTTTATAGCCTATTAAAAGCTGAAGTACATAAGCAAGTTCAACAAGAAAACGTCCCCGAAAGCTATTATCAACATATTTTAACCTGTTCCCCAGAGACGCTATATATTTGGGCAAAATCCTGTTATCAAACGCCCTCTCAGTTTGTCAACCTCAATTGTAAGCGAATCTATTTATGTGGCTCCAAAAGCGCAAATCAGGCAGAGTTAGCTCTCCTGAAAAAGCATGCTATTGATGTTATTCAGTATGATAATGCTGGCCATTGGCTTATGTATGATGTGGCTAGTTTTTATGATGATGTTTTTAAAGCGATTAATGATTTCAAAACAGCTGGCTAAACATTTAAGTGCTTTTAACCGTTTTCTCCGCCGTTAAGATCCTAACAGGAAAAAAGTCAGCAGGATCGCTAAACTGTGGTGTCTCAGCTAACTCTTCAGAAAAAGCCACCTCTATATCTTGTATTGAAGTATCAGTAATACTTGAGAATTGGCTGGCTAATTTTTCTTTTTGCTCTTTTGACCAAAAGCTTTTAGTCTGCTCTAAAATTGTTTGATCAAGGGTTTTATATACTCGTTCAAAACATGCATTCTGCTCTAGCATATTGTCAGGCCAATAATCAAAGATAACAGCCGCATTATCATAAGCGGCTATTTGTTCAAATATCCATTTAACACAAGGATCACTTAAAAAATAAATTACGCCTTCAATTAAGAATATAGGGGAGCTACAATTGGGAAATAGCTCTTGAAAACTCTTGTTGCTTTGATATGCTGATTCTAGGTCTAAAACTTTGGTCTGTAACTTTTTAGAAACCTTTTCATCAAAAAAGTCTGAAATAGATAGCAGTCGCTCATTTCGCTTAGCTATTATGCTTGGTAAGTCGATATCAATAAAGTTTATCGAAGAGCTTATGCTTTTTGCAATAAAATAAGTTAGTAGTGAAAACCCAGACGCAAAAGAAACACAAGCGTCGTACTGTTTTGACTCTAATAAAGCAACTGTTTGCCTCAGAAAAAATCCTGCTCTTACACTGACTTTTCTAGCGATAAACGGATAGTTATACTGATGTGCAAACTCTTCTGCTTTTTTTATGCCTTCTTCACTTGCCAAACGGTGACTCAAATCATCGCCGCTCAGTTTAGAATAAGCCGATCGCCAATAGGCAGTCATTTCTGCTGAGCTAATATTTGTATTTTTCTGATTGAATTGATTCCCTGGTTTTTTTGAACTCATCATTACATCCAATAATATTAATTATTACTGCTACTCTAACATCATTATTAAACTACATGGTAGCTGCTTTCTTATTTACTGAGCACCTGCACTGTCTCAAATTTGGGGCCAGCATAACTGTATAACTTAAACAGCACTATTAAAATTTTCAGCTACATTTTCATTATTTTTTGACACAGCTGTTTGAAACGCAGCTTTAGCAAGCAGCCTCGTTGTATCAATTGCAGGTTTGCCAAAATCTTCTGTGCTGTAAACCTCTGGAAGTTCCGTACATCCCAAGATGTAACCATCACATTCAATTTCTTTTAATAGGGAAAGTACATTTTCTCTGGTTGCTGCACTAACCCTATTTGGAATTATTTCATCCATAATAAAATCATGGACAGCTGTACAAACAGTATTGCTAGGAACAACTAAATTGATCCCTCTTTCTTCTAATTTTTTTAAATAAAGCCCGCTCATCATCGTTGCATTTGTACCCAATATATTTACGTTGTGTAAATTATTTCTCTGACACTCATCAGCAGTGATTTCTGTAATATCCAAGATAGGCACGGGGGACTTTTTTGAAAGAATATCATAGGCATAATGCGGGGTATTAGAGGGAATAATTACGAATGAAACTCCAACCTTGACTAATACGTTTATAGAAGACAGAATGAGTTCTGCAAGTTTTTCCCAGTCCTCCAAAATAATTGCAGGCTTATACGCTGAAAAAGGAAAAGAGTGCACAAAAAACTCCGGATGGTTTGCATCTGGCCCACCTAACTCGGCTATTTGTCGCTGACAAATTGCTGAACCTACCGTTGTAATATCTACTATTCCAATTTTTAACATAATTTGTTTCCTTATAAAATACAAATCTCTGAATAGTTTAATTCCATCGCCCGAAAATAAAAAGAATTTTTTGGTTAACACTCCCTGGCATCTGCTTTGCTATTTTAGCTGCCAATCTCCATAGGCGGGTTAGAGTAGCTATTGTCCACCAATATATTTTGTCCATGTATCGCATTTGAAAAATCTGAAGCTAAAAACACGGCACTACCTGCAATGTCTGCTGGTTGCATCGGTTTTCCTGTTGCTGTTTTTTCTTTAAGGGATGCAATGAATGCTGGATCCGTTAAAAAGCGCTCATTTTGCAGTGTATCCGTGCTACCCGGTGAAATAGCATTAACGTTAATACCATATTTAGCCAGCTCTACCGCCATCGTTTTGGTTAATGCGATAAGTGCACCTTTTGACGCTGCATAAGCGCTCAACAGCCCAAAACCTTGATGAGTAATATTAGAGGCAATAAAAATAATTTTTCCTGAGTCTTGCTTTTTCATCACAGGAATTACAGCACGTGAAAGTAAAAAAGGCCCTTTAGCATTAACATCCATTATCGTTTGCCAATCTGCAGCGCTATGTTCTTCCATGGGTTTAAAAATAGCCACCGCAGCATTATTGACTAAGATGTCGATACGACCATATTTTTTAAGAACTTGTTCAACTAAAGCTGTAATTTGCATTTCATCCCTAACATCGCAGGGTATATAGCACTCGCCATTGAAGATGCGAATTTGACTTAAAAAAGTTGCATAAATCATCAGGATATGATCAAATACCGTTATGAATAGAAAGCTAACAACACAAGAACGTGAAAAGCTGCAACGGCGCCATAAAAAAGAGCGCGACAAGCGGACTTGCGACCGAATCAAGGCTGTATTAGCTTACGATGACGGCTACAGTTACTCTGAAGTTGCTCGTCTTTTATTATTAGATGATGAAACCATTCGTCGGCATATTTCTGATTATTTTAAAACATTTAAATTAAAGCCAGAAAATGGCGGCAGCAATAGTCAACTTAACCAAGAGCAGTCGCAGTTACTTTTATCACATTTAAAAAAATACACTTACCGCTATGTAAAAGATATTTGTGCTTATGTACGCAAAACTTTTAATAAAAAATACACCATCAGTGGCATGACGAAGTGGTTACACCAGCACGGTTTTCGTTATAAAAAACCAAATGCAGTTCCTGCTAAAGCAGATAAAACTAAGCAAATAGATTTTATTACCTATTATGAGAAACTAAAGAAAAAAGCGGGTAGAAAAGAGCCTATTTACTTTGTTGATAGTGTTCATCCACAACATCAAACAAGGCTAGCTTATGGTTGGATAATGAAAGGCGAGCGTAAACCGATTGCTACAACAGCTCGACAATACCGCTTAAACTTTATGGGCGGAGTCTGCTTAACTAATCACAAAGTTGTTTATGAGCAATCCGACAAGATCAATGAAGAAAGCATACAATCCTTTTTATTTCGGCTGCGTAAACATCACCCTGGAAATTATAAAGTGCACATTATTTGGGATAATGCAGGTTACCATTGTAGTGGATTAGTACAGGATTTTGCTAAAGAGCTGGGGATAGTCATACATTATTTACCGCCATATTCACCCAATCTAAATCCAGTAGAACGACTGTGGAAGATTATGCATGAGCAAGTTACCTACAATAAATATTATGAAAAATTTTCTGATTTTACCGAGGCTATCAAACATTTTTTTAGACATATTGGCAAAAAGAAAAGATTATTGCGTTCAAGAATAACAGATAATTTTCAAATCTTAGAAAAACCTGTGTTCGCATCTTGAAGTGAAATTGCTATATAGTCAGTGCAGTATGAAATTCGGGTTTTAAATCTCTATAACTTGAAAGTTTTCTGTCATCAATGATGACAGCTCTTCTTTATAATAAGAAATATGCCTAAAGAATTTTTTACAAGCCTTTTCCATTTCTTCAAATTCTTCATAGTACTTATTGTACAGTACTTTTTTCTTAAAAAACTTCCATACTCGCTCTATTAAGTTTAAATTTGGTGAGTAGGCTGGTAAAAATATTAATTTAATCGCCATCGCCTCAGCTAAACTTTGTACCTCTGGAGATTGGTAATAACCTGCATTGTCACATATTAAATAAATATAACCTTTTGGCTGATGTTTCCGTAAAGATTCTAAAAAATCTTTTGTTGTTTCTTTATTTAAACGCTCCTCAAATCTAACAACCATATCTAAACTGTCTATATTAATCGCACCATTAATGTTTAAACGTCTTGGTTGTGGGTTTGACTTCATGACTATGCGCTCACCTTTTTTCATCCAGCCATGCGCAGGGACAGCATTGTGCTCAGGATGCGTTGCATCCATAAAATAAAGGCCATCTTCTTTATCTACAGTATTCTTGAGAGACTTATAAGCCTTAATAAATGCTTCTTGGGACTGTTTGTTCACCTTGTAGGGAATTTTCTCTGGTTTTTTATAAACAAAACCTAGCTCTTTCAATATCAAGCGCATACCGCTATCTGAATAGACAATATCAAACTCTTTGGCAACGTATAAAATAATATCAGATACACGTTGATAGGTTACTGATTCAAGATGTAAAAATAAAGCTTCTTTTTCCGAGCTTGTCATTTCTGACTGCCGTCCAGAATATTTACTTTTCAATAAACCATCCAGCCCCTCTTGCTTGTAATTATTATAATAACCCCGTATTGTATCTTCGCTTAAGAGTAAGGCTTCTCTTACTGCTGATATTTTCCAGCCACTACCTAGCAAATACACCGCTTTTAAGCGATCAGCTTCTTTACGTTTTTTACTACCTTGATGGCGAGATTTTAATTCGATTAATTCTCGTTCTGATAATTTATACTCTAGCACAACCATGTCCTAAATTTTTCTATTAGACTATTTTACTACAAAAACCCGAGGTTTCAACTGCGGGGACTATAGCTTTGGCACGTCCTCTTTCTTGCTGAATAGACTGAGCAATAGCTACGCCTTTTTCAGGATAGTGACTATTAACAATAATAACGCTAGCACCCTCTTTCGCATATTGTGTACAGATAGCCTTACCAATACCTTGAAGGCCTCCCGTCACGATGGCAACTTTATTTGCTAGTAAACCCATGTCACACAGCCTGTCCATATTTAATCCAAAACTAAAACTTATAGTCTCAAATCAAAGAATTATTGTCAAGAAAATAGAATCCACAAAAACACCATTTAGCACTTTAAAATAACTGTAAATATACAGATAATGCGAATAGATTTTCAATACTAAAAAAGCTTAAAGAAAAATACCATAGGAAAATTAACGATTATCCCGTAAAATACCGTCAATATCGGTGATAAAAAAATAAACGAGGTAAACATGAAGCTTACTCAAATCCATCCAGCAAATACAATCGCTAGGATTAACAAAGCAACTGCAGTGCTATTCGCAACATTACCTGAGCCAACTAATGAACCTTTAAATATTAATGAACTGCGTGAAGCTGTAACCGCTTGGGATAGAGAGGCTGCTTTCACTTATCCAGCCAAACTCCCCGCTGATAGTTTTAAAGAAGAATTCATTAAAAATATTCCCATTAGTATTTACAGAACTGATGATTCACCAGATAAAGCGACTACAGTGCTATTCATTCATGGTGGTGGTTTTGTTTGTGAGCTTGAAAACGTCCATAAATCACTGATGGCGAATATTGCTGCTATAACAACCTGCCACGGTATTCTGCCCCACTATTCATTAGCACCTGAAACTAAAGCACCTACCGCTATTACTGAGATCACCACATTACTTAAAGCAATACTGACGGATCCTAAGCAATACGGCGTCAGTAAAAATTTGATTTTAGTGGGCTATAGCTCAGGCGGCAACCTTGCCTTGAATGCTACATTAAAGCTGCTGCATTCCGAGCATAAACAATTAGTCAAACATATTTCCCAAGTTGTACTAATGAGCCCCTGGAATGATGTATCCATGCAGACAACCCAACAGGATATTTATCCAGAACAAGCTCTTGATAGCATGCTACAAGCTAATACGTTAATGCAAATGAAAGACTATTATTTGCCTGATGGATATACTGGCATGGAACCTGAGTTATCCCCTCTTTACCACTCTGCTAACGCCATGAAGGGAATGCCTCCAACAACCATTATTGCTGGCGAATGTGAATGCCTATTGACCGATGCTATTGCGACCACAAGCTTATTACAACAAAGCGGCACAGAAACTCACTTAGTGATTTTAGAAGGACAAACCCACAACCACTCTGCACATAGTGGTTTAGGCTGCATAACGAGTAATGGGCAGCCTTTAACAGCAGCCATCATCAGTCAAATTATTAATGGTGATGATTATTCATGCTTAAAGTCTAGAGATGGATTTGGTTTAAAAGTCACTGCATTTAACAATATGAAAGAGATTAAACTTTAACTATCGCCTCGTTATGTGGTAACCTATTTACTGACTCATATCAAGATGATAACTTCGGAGAAAAAAGCATGCCTTACGCTCAATTAGCTGATATAAAACTTTATTATGAGATACATGGTAGTGAATCTTTTCTCACAGAAAATGAAACAGTTCAAAAGCCTACCATTGTAGCTATTCATGGTGGACCAGGCGTTGATCATAACTATTATGATGTTCCTTTCCTATCTCAAGCATCTGAATTTGCCCAGGTTATTTTTATAGATCAACGTGGTAATGGCCGTAGTATTGATAATAACTCAAATAACTGGAATTTAAAGCAGTGGGCTGAAGATATCCACTCATTCTGTCAAGTCTTAGGGCTCGAAAAGCCTTTTATTCACGGTGTTTCTATGGGTGGCTGGGTGGCACAACTCTATGCTAGTCTTTATCCCGAAGAGCCCCAAGGCATTATTTTAAATGATACCGAAGCATTCTTAGATATTGATGCTATCTTGAATAAATATGAAGAAAAAGGCGGCCCCCAAATCCGAAAAATTGCTGAAGAATACTTTTATGATCCAGCAGAAGAAACCATGCAAGCTTACTTTGAAAACTGTATTCCCTTATGCTCCAATAACCCTATCCCTCAAGCTTGGCTTTCACGGAGTATTTTAACCCCTAAAGTCAGCTCATACTTTAAAAGGAATGAGCTCACAAAGTTTAATCTTATGGACAAGCTGAAAAAAATACAGGCGCCAGTTTTATATCTAACCAATACAACTAACCCTTTGCATTTATATTCCTCCGCCCAAAAGACCGCCCAGGCAATAGACAATGCTGACGTGGAATTTGTTGCTTTTGATGACTGTGGCTTAGTTGCTATGGATAAAAAAGAGCAGGCCTTAGAGAAAATTCAAAGCTTTGTGCTCAATAATTTTAATTTGAAATAACACCAATAAGCAGTCTCTTAAGCTATAAAAAATCAACCCCAAATTTTTTGCGTTAGAGCAGTGAGTTGGTAGCAACTAGTCTCTTATGAATGAATCCCTTAAAAGAGCACAAATAAAATCACATTCACGTTTATAACTCATAAGAAAAAATAATGCCCAAACCAACGCCTTGCACAAGCAGCTATATGTATGACACACAAGCTATAAATCTCGAAGCTGCAAGACTAAAAAAATTAAACGAGCTACACAATCCTCACTCGATAAGCTATATCAAATCTCATTTATCAGGGCGCAAACGTATTTTAGAGTTAGGCCCTGGTACTGGCGAACTAGCGCTGCAAATTTTAAAGCATGCCGATAAGGGTGCACACTATAGCGCTTTAGATATTGATACCAGCAAAATAATGAAAACTTTCCAGCCCATCGATCAAGCTAATATAGATATCCAACAAATTGACTTTACCGACACGAAAGCTCTTCGGGATTTTTTTAGCGCGCAGCAGCCTTTTGATTTTATTTATTGTCGCTGGCTTATTGTGCATATTCCTCTATTAAAGCGTGAAGCCTTTTTAAACACTGTTTTATCTGCGCTAAGCCCAGGCGGAGTTTTTCTCTCTGAAGAATGTGATAACAGCACTGTCAACTATAAACTTAGTGAAATATCAGCTAGCCAACCGCACCCTACTTACTACCAACAGGCTAATGATAATTGGCAACAGATATCAAAATCGCTTATGGAAAAGCTCAATATTGATTTACGACTCACCGGCGATAAACTGTCAACACTGCTAACATCAGTGGCGAAGAATTCAACTATCTTAGGCAAAATAACCCTAGAAGGCGACTATCAACTTACCCTACAAAATGAAGCAGAAAAACGAATTATCACCGATGGCTGGTATTCTAGCCGTGCGATGATTGAAGACCTTGTTGCTGATGTGGGTTTTAACACCTTTGTAGAACCTTTTATCGCTTGCAATAAAGATGGCACAGTACAGGCTGATTTTATCCGACAACATATTATTTCTTTTTGTAGGACATCATAAATGCCAACTTTTACCACCAGCACGGGCTTAACGCTACATTACAACATGACCAGCTACCAAGAGGATGATGCGGAAACTTGCTTACTCATTGCAGGACTTACGCGTGATCGCTCTATTTGGTGAAAACTACAGCCACAATTAGCTCAAAAATATAAAATCATTAGTTTTGATAATAGAGATATTGCTGAAAGCAGTGTTGCCTCAGCACAATACCAAATTGAAGATCTTGCTGAGGATACCATGGAGCTTATCCAAAGGCTCGGCCATAAGCCCGTGCATATTATTGGGCATTCCATGGGAGGATTTATAGCATTACATGTGGCGGCTAAATTGCAAACCCTCGTTAAAAGCCTAATACTGTGTAGTACTGCTGCTAAACAAGTACCAGAAGCTATTATTTATTTAAACGAAAGGCTCAAACTGATTGATACTAATAAACTGGAAAGCACTGCAACCAACAGTAAAGAAAATATACGCACGGTCATGGATAAACTTTACTGCGCAAAAAGCTTAAAAGATCCAGTTTTTGTTGCCAATATTATCCAGCATGAAGCTAGCAACCCACATCCGCAAACAGCTAATAGTTTAAAACGTCAAATCGTAGCCTGTATTCAGCATGACGCAGAGCACTTGCTACCTTCTATTTTATCTCCTACGCTTATCATTACAGGTGAGTATGACCCTTACTATACGCCATTACGTGCCGAGCAACTTGCCAAACAACTAACCCACACAAAGACTCAGGTTAGCATTATTGCTGATGCGGCACATATGCTGCAATTGGAACAACCGACAAAACTTTTTACAACGCTTGATAATTTTATTACGAATCACTTTTGCTTGTAACAATACTCACCACTAACAAAAAACCACATGTTTACTTTGTGTTCAAGCTGATGTTCGGCGCTGAATTCATTCATCGGTGAAAATCAATGAAACTACTCTAGTACGTGGTAAAGCCCCCTTAAAAAAAATAACCATAAAGAAACACAATTATGCAAAACAATGCATTATATTTACGGTCCAATAGCGGTCTATTTTTTATTTTGGCGGTTGAGGGACATCGGGGTTTTAACGTAACCTATTGATTTCATTGATGCCGGATAGAGGAGTCGAACCTCCGACCTTTGCATTACGAATGCACTGCTCTACCAACTGAGCTAATCCGGCGTTAGAGGGCCATTAAATTATAAGGAGAAATTTAGCTATTCACAATAATAAAACGTACTCTTTACAGCACTAAACGTCCATACTTCTCTGTCGCAAAGTGACCAAATAGGTCACCTAAAAGGTCCTGTATCGCTAAATTTTTTTTCTTATTTTTCGTGCATTATTAAAAAAGAAACTATAATTCAGAGAGTTTTGCCATTTTTTTGCAGGCCTTATTGTTTAGCTTTTTCAGTGGCACAGGGCTTGCATTAAATAAAACACATGCTAAAATAAATCATAAATGAATTTTTTGGAGAAGCCAATGAATATTCCCTCTATTAAAACTCAAGCTCAAAAAGGTTTTACCTTAATTGAGTTGATGATCGTTGTGGCCATTGTGGGTATCTTGGCAGCTATTGCCATTCCCGCTTACCAGGATTACACGCGCAAAGCCTATTTTAGTGAGGTGGTGCAAGCTACAGCGCCTTATACGGCGGCTGTCAGTGTTTGTATTTCTAACTTAGGTACAGCGACAGGTTGTAACGCAGGCAGCAATGGTATTCCCGCCGCCATCGCCTCGAACAGTGATGGCCTTGTAGATACCTTGGCGGTTGCCAACGGTGTTATTACTGTTACCCCTAATGCAGAAAATGGTATCGTTGCGGGAGACACGTATATCCTCACACCAACCTTTGCCAGCAATGCGGTACATTGGGCAGCCACCGGTGGCGCGGTAACCAAAGGTTATGCTGACTAAACTGAAAGCTTATAACCTCAAAAAAGCCCCATCTCATTGGGGCTTTTTTATGAATTCAGAAAATATCCTCGCCGTAACTCAAACGGCATAATTTGTGCATAAGCAAGTCTGATACAACATAAAAATATCCAGCAAAAGTTAGGGGAACATGAACGCTGAAGCTTACGAGCAAATCACCTTAGTGGGCCTGGCTAAACGTTTAGTCAGTGACGGCTTATTGGAAGAAGGCAGTGCTAAAAAAGCCGTGTTTGAATCACAACGTGAAAAATCACCCTTTGTTTTACATTTGGTTGAGAATAAAATTATTTCAGCTTATGCACTGGCCCATGCGGCCTCACATGATTTTGGTGTGCCGCTCTTCGATTTAAGCGCCTATGATGAGGAAATGATTCCACTGAATGTGTTAAGCAGTCAATTGATTCGTGAACATCATGTCTTACCCTTAAGCCAACGCCAGCATCGCCTTTATATTGCGGTTTCCGACCCCACCGACCTTAAAACCTTAGACACCATTAAGTTTCATACCGGCCTCAATACTCATACTATCTTGGTGGAGGAGGACAAACTGTCCGCAGCCTTAGAAAACTTTTTAAATAAACAGGCTAGCGCTGAATTAGGTGATCTAAATGACGACGACCTTGATTCTTTAGACATCAGCAATGAGGAAGAAGAACAGACAGATATGGATGCTGGCGAGGTTGATGATGCGCCAGTGGTTCGCTTTGTCAATAAAGTTATTTTAGATGCTATCAATCGTGATGCCTCTGATATTCACTTTGAACCCTATGAAAAAAGCTTTCGTGTGCGTTTTCGCCAAGATGGTATTTTAGAAGAAATTGCCACGCCTCCTGTACATTTAGCCAGCCGTATTGCCGCTCGGGTAAAAATTATGTCGCGGCTGGATATTTCTGAGCGACGCATTCCTCAGGACGGCCGCTTCAAAATGATTTTATCTAAAAATCGCACCATCGATTTTCGGATCAGCACTTGCCCCACTTTATATGGAGAAAAAATAGTTATTCGTGTATTAGATCCTAGCGCGGCAAAATTGGGCATTGAACATTTAGGTTATGAAGACGCACAAAAAGAATTATTTATCCAAGCCATTCATAAACCTCAGGGCATGGTTTTAGTCACAGGGCCCACAGGTAGTGGTAAAACTGTCTCTTTATACACGGCGTTGAATATACTGAATACCACGGATAAAAATATTTCAACCGTAGAAGACCCCGTGGAAATTAATCTCCCAGGCATCAATCAAGTACATGTCAATTTAAAGACTGGTTTAACCTTTTCCACGGCATTGCGTTCTTTTTTGCGTCAAGACCCTGACATTATCATGTTGGGGGAGATTCGTGATTTAGAAACGGCAGAAATTGCTATTAAAGCGTCACAAACCGGCCATTTGGTTTTATCCACGTTACACACTAACAGTGCGCCAGAGACCTTAACGCGGCTGGTGAATATGGGCGTGGAGCCCTTTAATATTGCCACCTCGGTCACCCTGATTATTGCCCAGCGTTTAGCAAGACGTCTCTGCCAACTTTGTAAAGTTGAAGAAACTATAACGGAAAAAGCGCTGCTTGCCGCAGGCTTTACAGAAGATGAAACCAAAGGTCTTAAGGTTTTTGGGCCTAATATTACAGGTTGTGAACACTGTCTGCATGGTTATAAAGGACGATTGGGGATTTATGAAGTCTTAGAAGTCACTGATGCTATTGGGCGCATTATTATGGATGGCGGCAACGCGCTGAATATTTTAGATAAAGCACTAGAACAAGGTTTGCAAACCTTACGCCGCTCAGGCTTGAATCGTGTCAGCGAAGGCCTCACCAGTTTAGAAGAAGTTAACCGAGTAACACGGGATTAAACGTGGCTAAAGCAAAACTAAGCAAAAAACTTGCGCTGTTCCTGTGGGAAGGCACCAATAAACGCGGCGCAAAAATCCGTGGCGAGATGAGTGGCGGTAGTACCGCGCTGGTCAAAGCTGAATTACGCCGCCAGGGCATCACCCCCTTAAAAGTCGGTAAAAAACCGTCTACTTTATTTGCACCACGCCCGAAAAAAATCACCTCCACGGATATTGCGGTTTTCAGCCGACAATTAGCTACCATGATGTCGGCGGGTATTCCGTTGGTACAAGCTTTTGATATCGTGGGGCGTGGTCATGCCAATGCCAGCATGCAGAACATGATTTTTCAAATAAAAGCCGATATCGAAACAGGCACCACCTTGGCCGATGCGTTATCTAAGCATCCGCGGTATTTTGATAATTTATATTGTAGTTTGGTGGCTGCTGGAGAAACCTCTGGTTCCTTAGACACCATGTTAAAACGTATCGCCACCTATCGTGAAAAAATTGAAACTCTAAAAGGGAAAATTAAAAAAACCCTCTTTTACCCTACAGCCGTCCTGATGGTAGCGTTTATTGTTACCACTATTTTGTTGATTTTTGTGGTGCCACAATTTGAATCGTTATTTCACGGCTTTGGTGCAGAGCTGCCGGCCTTTACACAATTGGTGCTAAACATTTCGGCTTTTTTTCAATCCTATTGGTGGCTTATTTTTGGAGCCGCTGCTGGCGGCGTTTATGCTTTCGTTGCAGGCCGCAGGCGCTCCACCAAGTTTGCACACCTTATCGACCGTTATATGTTAAAAATTCCGGTTATCGGACCTATTTTAGAAAAAGCCTGTGTCGCTCGTTATGCCAGAACGTTATCCACCACCTTTGCAGCAGGCTTACCCTTGACCGATGCCTTAACAGCCGTCTCCGGTGCCGTGGGCAATATTGTTTTTCATGATGCGGTTGTCCAAATTCGCGATGATGTGGCCACAGGACAACAGCTACAACTGGCCATGAGCAGCAGTAAACTCTTTTCTAACATGGTTATCCAAATGGTGGCCATTGGTGAAGAGTCCGGTTCATTAGATGATATGCTGAGCAAAGTGGCCGACGCTTATGAAGAAGATGTGGATAACGCGGTGGACAGCATGAGCAGCTTGCTAGAACCGCTTATCATGGTTATATTGGGTGTTATTATTGGCGGGCTGATTGCCGCCATGTACTTACCCATCTTCAAGTTAGGTTCTGTGGTTTAACTATGCACACCAACATCGCGCTTTTTTTACAACAATATCCCGTGTTTGTCTTTTTAGTGGTGGCGTTGTTTAGTCTTGCCATCGGTAGTTTTCTCAATGTCATTATCCATCGCCTGCCGCGCATGATGAAACGGCAATGGTTCCAACAGTGTCAGGATTTTTTAAAAGAATACCCGGAACCCGACAAATTGCCAAAGGTTTATCATTTAGCCTTGCCGCGTTCCCATTGCCCACAATGCCAACGCTTGATTCCTTGGTATGCCAATATTCCGCTGTTGAGCTTTTTATATTTGCGCGGCAAATGTGGCCATTGCCAAGCCCTCATTCCCTGGCGCTATCCACTCATGGAATTATCCACCATGCTGTTAAGCTTGTTTTTGCTGTGGCACTTTGGCGTAAGCCTTAAAGCACTCATGGCCATTCTCTTAACCTGGGGATTACTGACTTTATTTTTTATTGATTTAGAACATCAACTGTTGCCCGATAGTTTTACCTTACCGTTATTGTGGTTGGGACTGTTAGTAAATACGCAGCAATTGTTTGTGCCTTTGTCCGATGCGGTGTGGGGTTGTGTGGCGGGTTACTTAGTGTTATTCCTTATCGCCACGGGCTTTAAATGGGTGACTAAGCGTGATGGCATGGGCCATGGCGACTTTAAACTCTTAGCGCTATTGGGTGCATGGCTAGGCTGGCAGACTTTACCGCTGATTATTTTATTATCCTCACTGTTAGGGGCGGTGGTTGGTATTTTGTTGATAGTTTTTCGTGGCGCTAATGGTCGCACGGCCATTGCCTTTGGGCCTTATTTAGCGTTGGCGGGCTGGGTTGCGCTCACTTGGGGTGCACAATTAATCCCCCGCTACTGGCCACAAGGACTCTAACCCATGAAGCCTGCGCCCCCTTTTACTGTCGGCTTAACCGGCGGTATCGCCAGCGGCAAATCCACGGTCAGTGGTTATTTTCGCGAGCTGGGCATCACCGTGGTGGATGCCGATCGCATTGCCGCCCAAGTGGTGGCACCAAAGAGTGATGCCTTGGCAAGTATCCTGGCGCATTTTGGTGCAGACATGTTAGATGATAAACAACAATTAAACCGCCGCGCACTACGCGCGCGTATTTTTAATCATGACGAAGAGAGACGCTGGTTAGAAGCGCTGCTGCACCCACGCATTCGAGACGCCATGCAAGAAGCCATTCTTGCTTGCCGCGCACCCTATTGCATCGCCGATATTCCCCTACTGGCAGAAAATTATCCGCATCCCTTAATTCAACGTGTGTTAGTGGTGGATATTGAGCCAGCACTACAGCTAGAGCGACTGCAGGCAAGAGAGGGAATCAATACAGCTCAGGCAAAGGCGATGATTAAAACGCAAGCCAGCCGGGAAAGACGCCTGGCCATTGCCGATGATGTCATCGACAATAACCAGGACGAAGTCAAGCTTAAACAACAAGTGAAAGTACTGCATGAAAAGTACAAGGACTTTAAAGGCCGCATCCACACTTCAGGACGTTAGCTTTGTTGAAGAGATGTGGACCGTTGTTGCCCTCTCCAAGTGTTAAGCCACTGTTTAGCATCAAAATTCCAGCTCTTTACACCACCCACTCCATTATTTAAGTGCTTGTCTTCTAGGCTACCTTGCAAATCTTCAAGCGCCTCCTTATGGTCAAAATGCTGATGAATCTTTTTAAACAAAGCAAATAACACCGTCTTGTGAGCGCCCTGCTTGGCCTCAATACCCACAGCCTTTTGGTCGAAAAGCAATTTCATACAAGCCAATTTATCATCAGCTTGAACCAATGAGGACGTAAAGAATTGCGTCATAAATGTTTTGAGAGTCTCAATAGTAAGTTGAGTGGCATAGAACGCTGCATTGCTCTGGTTGTCCTGAGCTTGCGTCAGAACGTCTCTGAAGAACCCCAACGTATTAGAGTTTGAGCCATGACGCGCCGACCACTTCATAACAGCCGCTAGGTCCCTGTAGGTTAACGCATTCGCAGGATTGTAGCATTCCTGATTACGTAAAGTCTCAAAGGTAAAGCTATCAGCAAACTTAAGCTTATCTGTTTCTGCTGAAGAAATTATCCAAGTCTTATAATCACCAAGTTCAAATAAGGGCTTTAATTTTGAGTAGGATAACAGGCTAAGAGTTTTAGATAGCTTAGAAAAGTCCCCTTGATCCCTGATAGCTGTTGATAAAGTCGTTAGAAACTCAGCCAATAACGCCTTATGGAAATGCAACTTAGGTGAAAAAGCAAGCTCACGCCCCGATAAAATCCACCTCGCCAAGACTTTGTCACTCTGCTCTACATCCTTTGATTCCAGAAATTGTCCTATGAAGCTTGCCCAATCCAATGATATATTCTGCTTAATCACGTCGCCTGCTTTATTAAGGTAATTCATTAAAAAGATGTTAAACGTGTCTGAACCACCAATTATCTTATGGTCAGTATAGCGCTTATAACATGAATATAACTGCTGATAGGTCGGCATAGGTGTTGATCTGGTTAGAGATACCTCTTCTAACTCAGAAGTACCATCGTTTGTCCCTTGTTTTTTACTGTCCTTTTTGCTTTCTTCTTCAATGTTCTCTTCGCTTTCCTCTTTGCTTTCCTCTTTGCTTTCTTCTTCGGGAGCAACCAGATTAATCGCCGCCGCAAAGGCTTTTTCTGGTTCAACATTCTTTACCAGAAATATATCCACCACCCTGCTAGCTTTTGGAATACCAATCAGCAAGCTTAGTATCTCTGCCATTGTTTGATTTTTTTCGAGAGAAATGACTTCTTCATTCTGCTTGGCAGTAAAAAAAGCAGTCTCTGGGATAGAAAATGTCCCATCCGAAAAGTAATTAACAAGGCTCGGATTAAAAAAGCCATTAGCAAGCTCTTGCATTGAAAGCTTTCTCTCAATTAAAGCCTTCTTAGATACAACATACTTCGAATGAAAAGCCTGAAACGCTTCCAGCAACGCCTTTGCGATTTGCTGCTTTTTCTGTGTTGTATAGGTTTCCTCCTTGACATCAAGTTTAATTTCATTAGAAAGCTCTGGTAGTGTCATGTTCATCTAGCAACCCCTGGTTATCATATGACTTAAAAATATTCGCCTATGGTACACAACTTCCCGCCGAATGTCACCCTTTTGTGCAACAAAAATACAAAAAAATGCACATTTAATAGCCTTGTGCGCCCGAAGCCTCTGTTTTTTCTAGACTCTGCTAGAATAACAGTTAGGCTATCCCTTCTTAACATGGATATCATTTATGGATACCTTGACGGCTTTCACCTACGAACAACCGCTGTGCGAACAGTTGCGGCTATGCTTGCGTTTGGAATATATTTTTCAACAAATGGCAGAGTGTTCGCCTTGTGAGCGGCGACGTGACTGTATTACCTATTTATCCGCGCTGGTGGATGCGGCCAATATCCTCGAGCGTAGTGATTTTGGCACCAGTACCGCCAAAGCGCTCAGCCGCTACGGTAATAGTCTCTCCCATATGGCTTGCAACCCCGGGGTGGATCCCAAACGCTTAGGGCATTTTTTGGACAGTATCGACAGTGTGGTGGACGAGCTATTATTCGCCAATAGCCGCATTAATAAAGCCTTTCGACAAAATGAGCGCTTTAATACCTTACGCCAACATCTTAATGTGCATGGTAATAATTGTGCCTTTGATACACCCGCTTATCGCTTTTGGCTCAACCAACCTCTAGCAGTGCAACAAAAACACCTGCAAACCTGGGCCAGCCTGTTGGCGCCCATTAAGCGCGGCGTTGCATTAATGTTGAAATTAACCCGTGAAAGCACCTCCTCACGCACAGAAATTGCCCAATCTGGCTTTTATCAGCAGGCCTTGAATACACAAACGCCCTGCCAACTTATCCAAATCACGCTGGGATCTTCACATATTTATCCGCAAATCAGCGGCAGCAAACACCGTATTGCTATTCGTTTTTATAATACGGATAATCCTAATAGTGCATCTGAACATGCACACAAGGATGTGGAGTTTGAGCTGCGTTGTTGTACGCTGTAATACGGAACGCATCCTAAAAATCATTTTAAATCAATTAGTTACGTTAATTTTTATTCGTCCTTGCGATTTAACTGCCGATTTTAGGTTTATTGAGATGACGGTGGATCAGCCTAAAATCCTCAGTTGAAATCGTCGCGAGGCCGACTTAGTTGCTGAAGATAAAGGATTTTTCTCGATATTTTTTGTGAAAGCGTATCACCCATACGGTGAATAAAAAATATCGAGAAAAATCCTTTAGATTCGGTGAGTTAGGCGGCCGCAGTCGATTTCAACTGAGGATTTTAGGCTCAGATAGCTCGGCGTTTGCAAGTACTGGTGCTGCATCAATGGACTTTGCATGCATCATATCTGCCATACGCTCTAATGAAGCGATCATTAAATCTTGCTCCCAATCCTTTAAGCCATCAAATTGCTTTATAAAGTCCTCTTGCAGCAAAGTGGGGTTTTGTTCAAAAACAGCAGTGGCCCTATCCGTGGGCTTAATATAAGTCTTGCGTTTATCAATGTCCGACTTTTCTCGCCTGATATATCTTTTTTCAACAAGCCGATCGAGTATCGATGTGATGGTCGCCTGGCTAAGGCTCACTTCATGAGCTAACTGCGTACTATTGACCAATTGCTCACCTGATTGGCAAATCACCTTCAAAACAATCATTTGAGGCCCGGTCAAACCGTACTTAGTGACCAATTGCTTTGAATGCAAATCAATTGCTCGGATAATTTTCCTGAGAGCTATCAGTAAAATATCGCATTTATCTTGTTTACCTAACATGTTATACCTCTGCGCTATTTGCAATTTGGGTTGCATTAAATCAAAAAAGTGTTTAGAATGCAAAGCATTTTGACGCCATAGGTGTCTGTTGGGCAATTTATGAACGAGCGCGTCATGAACAGACAAGACCACTATTAGGTACCTACATGAAAAATACAACACTGCAAATCTGTAATGAAATTATTCATCCAGGCGAAAGCTTATCATTAGCTCTCCCTTTACCTGAATTATTCAGCTGCGCACCGCTGTATATGCCGATTAAGGTGATACACGGCAAACGCTCAGGACCTTGCTTATTAGTGACAGCGGCTATGCACGGCAATGAGCTCAATGGTACTGAAATCATTAATCGCTTATTGAACGTTGGTACCCTAAAACGATTACAGGGTACTTTGATTGCTATCCCTGTCTTAAACGTTTATGGCTTAATCAACCGTTCACGTTATTTGCCAGGTGGACTAGATCTTGATCGTTGTTTCCCTGGCACAAAAACAGGTACACATGCTGCCCGCATGGCACATGTATTCACGTCTGAAATTTTTAACAAAGCTGATGCGTGTATCGACCTGCAAACTGGTTTTATTAACTACACCAATCTGCCACAAATTTATGTCAACTTTGATGATGAGCAAGCAAAAATGCTAGCAGAAACATTCAATGCACCGGTGATGTCAAATACAGTCTGTGAAAAAGGTATGTTGCGTACCTTAGCCTTTAAAAAGAAAAAGCCTTTTTTACTCTATGAGGCTGGTGAAGCTATGCGCTTCGATGAGCATGCAATCAAAGTGGGCGTAAAAGGTATTCTCAACATCATGCGCAAGCTTGAAATGTTGCCGAATAATACAACCAAAAAAGAAGATACCCTAAAAAGTTTTTTTACTGAAAAAAATATTTGGGTACGCGCCTCAACCAGCGGAATCAGCCACACTAAACATAAGCTAGGACAGCATGTTAAAAAAGGGGAGGTGCTGTGCACCATTAATGATCCTTTTGGCGCAACGGATAGCGTGACCGTTACCAGCCCCGAAGAAGCTATTATCGTAGGCAAAAATAACTTACCCCTTGTACATGAAGGTGAGGCACTGTTTCAACTTGCTGTTTTCCCCAAAATGCAACATACGGCCAGTCATTTAGAAGAATGGAAAGAGAAAAGCACTGAAAACCTCCAATCATCTAGCGCCGAATAATCATGACTAATCATCAACAACAATCTCCAATTTCTGTACTGGGCCTTATAATATGGGGCTTGGCAGCACTCTTTTTCCTCTACGAATTTTTTTTGCGCACCTTCGTTGGTAGTGTTGCACATCAAGTCATTCCTGATTTAAAACTTAATGCTGAAACTTTCGCCATCATTGGCTCTGCTTATTATATTGCCTACGGGGTTATGCAAGTGCCCGTAGGCATATTAGCTGACAAATTCGGGGTTAAGATCCTCATGATGTTTGCAACCCTTGTATGCGTTGTTTCCACTTTTTTATTTGCTCACTCAAATGGATTCATCACTGCATTTATTAGCCGATTATTAATGGGCTTTGGTTCTTCGTTTGCTTTTGTCTGC
The DNA here is from genome assembly GCA_965230455.1 of Gammaproteobacteria bacterium. Classification (GTDB taxonomy): domain Bacteria; phylum Pseudomonadota; class Gammaproteobacteria; order CBDDKY01; family CBDDKY01; genus CBDDKY01. The sequence continues at coordinate 115,105 of CBDDKY010000002.1, read as the reverse complement.
TTACTCGTGATAGCCGTCACGTGGCTTCCCAAAAAATACTTTGGCTTTTTTGCAGGGACTTCACAATTTATCGGCACCATGGGGCCATTATTAGCAGGTGGACCATTAGTCGCTTTAATGGCTAAGACGCACCAAGATTGGCGGTCAACGCTCAGTGAAATTAGCGCCTTTGGTATAGCCCTTGCTGTTTTAATTTTATTTCTTGTTAAAAATAAACCACGGGACGGAAAACAAGCCCTAATTTTCTTAACACAAGAAGAGCCATTAAAATCACGGCTACTACGGCTTGCAAAAAATCAACAAGCCTGGGCTGTGGCATTATACTCAGCCACAATCTATGTCTCTATAGCGCTATTAGGTGCTATTTGGGGCACGGAATATTTGCAAGTACAAGGCTTATCTCAAGGGGTTGCAGCCAGCATTATTTCTTTGGCGTGGCTAGGGTATGCCATTGGATGCCCACTGTTAGGGGCATTCTCAGACATTGCAAAACGACGAAAACCAACCTTGATTTTTTGTGCGCTGCTTGGCTTATTTTCAACAACAGCTATCACTTACATCCCGTTACATCATTCACATTGGGCTTATGCATTTTTATTCTTTTGCTTAGGTGTTGCCGCCTCTGGCCAGAATGTTGGATTTGCAACTATTGCTGAGCATTCAGATTTAAGCACCCGGGCTACTTCACTGGGATTGAATAACGGTGTCATTACTTTATTTGGCGCTTTTATCCCACCATTAGCCAGTTATTTTATTTTCTTATCAACCGGCGTAGGTAACGATAACTTAAAGCCGGAAAATTTTACATTGGCTTTTACAATTATGCCAATCCTATATGTGGTATCATTAGCAATATCAAGTTTTGGCATCAAAGAAACTTACTGCAAGCCTCAAAAAGAGGCCATTTTGTTGCAAAGATAGAAAATGCTTGATGCAAGCTAAATAGGAATTTGAGGAAGCATGAATGGGAAATTCAAAAATTTTTACTCCACCAAAAGGCGAGCAAGATGAACACGCCTATCACACGTCAATGGAAAAAAAAGTTAGAGCAGCATTAACGCCATTCCAAGAATACATTAACAACCAAGCAACGGCGAGTATTTTCCTTTTTTTATGCACTATAACGGCGCTCGCCTGGGCAAGCATTCCAACTATCTCTGGTTTATACCAAAAATTTGTAAACACCTCTCTTGGCTTTCATTTATCACACTTTGTATTCGAAAAATCACTGCGTTTTTGGATCAACGATGTTTTATTGGCCCTGTTCTTCTTCTTTGTAGGTCTTGAAATCAAACGTGAATTTTTAGTTGGCGAGCTGACCAATCACAAAAGAGCCATATTTGTTTTATTTGCTGGACTGGGTGGTATGGTTATACCTGCCGGGCTATATTTGTTAATAAACATGAATAGCACAACACAATTTGCCTGGGGAATCCCCATGGCAACTGACACAGCATTTGCCCTGGGTATACTTAGCTGTTTCAAACAAAAAATACCCAAAGGTCTTTTCACATTCTTGGCTGCATTGGCTATCATTGATGACATCGGAGCGATACTTGCCATTGCCATTTTCTATACATCACACCTTAATACAGTCATGCTATTTTTAGCCTCGATTCTGTGCGGTGTATTATTATTTATGAATTATGCGGGCTTTAGAAAGCCATTTGTATATATTACGATAGGTGTACTGATCTGGGCTTCATTAGAAGCTGCGGGTATTCACGGGACAGTCTCTGGTATTCTTGTCGCTTTCTTGATCCCAGCTAGGCCTCAGAAAGGCCCTAAGCATTTTATCAGCAAAACCAGAGAACTACTTAATTATTTTGAAAAACGCAAAGAGAAAAATCCTCTCATACTAGAAGACCAACAACAGCATGTTGTCCTTGAAAAAGTACAAGAAGTAGCTCAAGAAGCAACAACACCACTACAACGCTGGGAAAGCAAATTAGAACTACCCATTGCTTTGCTAGTTTTGCCGTTATTTGCTTTAGTTAATGCGGGAATACCGATGAATTTGCATCTACTAGGCGATGTGTTCATACAACCGGTGTCGCTTGGTATTCTCATAGGGTTAGTGATTGGAAAACCATTGGGTGTTTTGTTATTCAGTCGGGCTGCATTGTGGTTTCGGCTGGGCACTTTGCCTGAAAACACCAACTTCTACCATATCTTCAGTGTTGCCATGTTAACAGGTATTGGCTTTACCATGTCTATTTTTATTTCAGATTTGAGCTTTGGTAAGCAAGAACACTTTTTACTACTTTCAAAGGCGGCTATCCTAATAAGCTCACTATTTGCAGGCATTTTCGGCTCTATTTTATTAACAATAGTGGCTCGTAAATCAAGTAAAATAAAGACCGAATCAGAAGCAGTAACAACTGGAAATTAACAGCACCACTTGCTGACAATTTGTGACAACCAAAGCTAAGCAGAAGGTTGCGTAACTATTCAGCCTGCATTTAAGTAAATTCATGAAAAATTGCTAGCGTACTATCGTGGTATTCGTGTACTCGAACCTTTGCTTTACTGAAATGATAGCGATAATGCTGCTTCGGTATCTGTAGCATTTTCCCGCGATAAGAAACTGTGTTATCTTTGTTGACGGTGCGTTGTTCTTGAATGCATAACATGTCATTCAGATTCATGCCTGGATCTAACCAAGGAACAAACGCACCCTCGACTTCTTGGGCTGCGACGCCAAAACGCTTATTGTGCTGAGCCCAATACGTCTCTTTCAAATATCGATTGGCCGCCTCCATTGTAGTAATGCCTTCTGCTTGTAGATCTTTCGTTAAGCGTTGCTGTAACGTTCCAAATAAGCGCTCACTACGGCCTCTAGCTTCCGGGGAATAGGCTGGGAGCATATCAATGCCTAGTTGCTTCATAGCACGCCCAAATTGCGTTAGATTTTGCTTATCGACCTTGCCATTAGCTGTTGGAGTCGTCCAGTAGTGACTGCCACGATCCGTGTAGAGAGAACAAAACAATCCCTTTTGTTCGATCACTTCCTTAACGCCTTGAAAACTACTGTGTGTCCCTTCTTCTCCAACAAAAAAGTGTTAACACCAAGCGATTTTGTCGGTCTTTAATTACCAGGCGATTCTGTCGTAATCGCTAATTACCAGGGCGAATTGACGGTCATTCAATAAACCTGTTTCTTAGATGCTTACAGCAAGCATTTGAGGACGGTAAGGATGATTATGATCAATTCAAAAGCTCAATTAACCATTGATGTTATTGCTAAAGCAGCAGAAAAGAAAATATCGATTACTAATGCAGCTAAATTGCTTAACAAATCCAAACGTACAGTCGAGCGCTATCTACAACGATATCGTGAGATAGGTATGCAATTTGTCGTTCATGGTAATACTGGCAATACTCCAGTTAATAAAACTCCTAATGCCCTTAAAGCAAAAGTACAAGCCTTAATTCGTGAAAAATATTATGACTTAAATTTAGGGGCTGTTGACAATTCATTTTTGCAAGCGAAGTCCTGAGTTACGGCTAAATGATATTACTGACATAAAAGATGAGTGTTACTTGGTTGCAAATCAACCAGTCAGTGATATTATAGGTAAAATCTAGTTTTTAAACAGGAGATAAGACTATGTCATTTTACATAAAAATTGATGGCTTAAATGGTTCTGCCACGGCACAAAACCATCAAGGCTGGATGCAGCTGGAGTCTTTAGATTTTGGCACGCACCGCGACATTCACGTCCAGCCAGGCCGAACGTCAACGGATAGTGACCCTTACCTGGTGTATACACTCAATAACGTTATATTGAATCATTACGATATTAGCGGCAGTTCGCCAAAATCGACGGATATGCTAATGGAAACCTTATTTCTGAATTTTACGCAAGCGCAAATGAAGTTTGTGCCCCGTGATTCGAGTAACAATGCTCAGAACCCAATTATTGCTGGTTTTGATTTAGAGAAAACAACCAAGATGTAAGAGGCTACATTATGCGAGTGTTAACTTTATTAGAGTCTATTGGCGACGGTATTATATCGTTACCCGAAACATTATGGCATGGCATTGAAAGAACGGGGCGTGATCTTGGTTTCGACGGCTCCCAGCCTTTTGAAGAAGCATGGGCACAGAACTGGCGACTTTTAAAGCTGCTAGAACATACGGTTAAGTATGTCGTTAGAGACTATAGAACCCCCCTTGTGCGATCAGTGGAAATTATTTTCAAAAATTATTATGAAACCTTGCCGGAATGTGCGAAGCGTAAAATTAATAATGCTGCCGGTAAGAAAGTAGCATATCTCGGGGGTAAGATTGCCGTCAATGCTATTGTTGTGAAAGAAATTGCTAAGAAAATAAGCGATAAGCTGATGAAAACAACTTTTTTCACAAGGATTCCTAAGCTGCTTATAAAAGAAGCGGGGTTGATTCTATCGATACAGGGCACCATCTATAAATCTGCCCAGGCAAGCGAAAGATTAAAAGCCAAATTTCCTAAAATATGGTTGGAGATGAAAAAACACGACCTCGACATGCTGTATTTCTTAATTGAAAAGCCTATGCAGAAATACCTCAATGCTATTAGAATGAATAAAATGCTCCACGGCGTTTACCAAAGTAAAGTTAAGTCAGAATATTGCAAGTAGAGATTATGGATAAAGAAATACAGCTGGTCAAAAGCAAATATGGCAGCCATATAGAGAACCTTCTCTCTACTCTATCACTTTGCGTGACAGTCGCCGGATTTGTCCTGGTGCTTTTTTACGCCCCGTATCCGGGTAATTTTAAGTTTTTTAAGCTTATCATGGCCGTGTTATTTGGTTTTATCTCTACACAGGCCTTTAAATTGCTCGGCATTTACCTCTGCCATAAGAATATAAAAAGCTTCAGAGCAGTACTTAATGTATGGTTGCAAGGCTTGCCGTCAACGATTTACATCACCCTAGCCACTTTCTTATTTTTCACGATAATAGCGCTATTTCCCGACAAATATAGCCTGACTTCAGGGTTGATATTCATAGTTATTGCGATATTTGCATATTATAAAATATTCAAAATTCCATTTTTCAAAACAAAAAAAAATAGCTGCTGGTAAATTTTATTTTTTTATCAAAGACACTCGTCCCACCAAAGCCATGTTGACCGTTCTTTAACCTAAAATCGGCAGTAAATCGCGTCTTTTTGGTGTAGTAGATTGATTTAGATAAGGAAACTAAAAAGAGAAATAAGCAATGACTGCGACAGACATCCTGTCGCAAGGCTCTTGTGCTTATCAGTCCCAGCTCGGACATCCTGTCCTCGCGCTCACCAGACTGCGGTGTGCCACTGGCACATCGTTCTGGTTCACCCTTATTGGTGATGGAGACTTTTTTTGTTTTCTTAGATGAATCAAGATGTTATCACCAAAAACGTGATTTAACTGCTGATTTTAGGTTTAAGATTGGGCTGACGGGGTCAAGTGTGCGCAGCATTTGTCTCGCACTTGATGCCGTTAAGTCAATCTAAAACAATCTGGCCAGGCTTTGGTGATATTCCCGCATAAATTTTCCGGTGAGATCAAATATTTTGATTTCACCACTTTACTGTCATTTCAGAGGTGCAATAATAGCCAACAGCATCTCATCGCTCTTTGATAAACCTGAATCTACAGGATGTGTGTTATCACGCTGTGAATACTATGGTGTTGCCAACGCGAAATCTATCTTATGCTGTAAGCTCTGCTGCTACCTTGCGATTAAATTTCATGGGCTCCCAATCATGTACTACCGGCATAGCGGTAGTTTGAATTTGCCCCCTAAAAAGGGGCAAGGTTTCGCCCAGGCTTCGTGGTTAATTTAAATATGCAGTTCTAGTTGAGCTTCTTTTGTAACTATTCAGCCTGCATTTAAATAAATCAATGATATGTAAGAAGAATGCTAGCATAATGCACGGATGATGAAACGTCCAGACTTATCAAAACTCACGGAAGATCAAAAAGATAAGCTCATACTGAAGCTGTTCGATTGTATTGAACAGCTTGAATCAAGGATTAAAGAACTGGAAGAACGCCTACCCAAAAACAGCAATAACAGCAGCAAACCACCCTCCAGTGATAGGTTTAATAAACCAAACCCAAAATAACGCCGCAATAAGAAAAAGAAAAAAGTTCGCGGGCAGAAAGGTCATCCAGGCACAACGCTCAGAAGTAGATATACCCGCAGCGTTTGAGTTTTAGGTGTTGCATTAAGCTTTCCATGGAGCACGCTATTGTTTTGAGCGCCAGATGTCAATTAGATTTGAATGATTTTGCCCTAAAACCCAACCGAGCTCAGTATACCGCTTTCTGGGAAGTGGGTGCCTCAGGTAAATGTTATAACCACGAAGAAGTTATAACATTATTGTTAGGAAGATATGCAACAGAGCCTGTTGATGCTTGGGAAACAGAACAATGGAAAACAACTGATTTCCGCTGCCAGGAAGTTGCTCCTTATATTTATTTGCTCACCTATCAATTACAGCAAAAAACAAGGATTACTAGACGCGCAACTTTATGGCGCTTGGAGGCTGAGAGCTGGAAAATCGTCTATCATCAACCTAAAATCCTCAGTTGAAATCGTCGCGAGGCCGACTTAGTTGCTGAAGATAAAGGATTTTTCTCAATATTTTTTGTGAAAGCGTATCACCCATACGGTGAATAAAAAATATTGAGAAAAATCCTTTAGATTCGGTGAGTTAGGCGGCCGCAGTAGATTTCAACTGAGGATTTTAGGATCAAGGTACACTGATGAATGATAGCGGCCCTACTTCCGGCTAATCCATCTACTTTTCATGCTCAAGCAACCATGCCTTGCGGCTCACGCCACCACCGTAGCCACCCAATTTACCATCAACAGTAATAACACGATGACAAGGAACAATAAGCGCCAACTGGTTCGCACCATTAGCACGAGCTACTGCACGGCAGGCAGAAGGCTTACCAATGGCATGAGCAATATCGGTATAAGATCTTGTCTCACCCGCGGGTATCTGCATGAGTGTTTGCCAAACTGTGTGCTGAAAAGGTGTGCCTAACCATTTAACAGGCGTTAAGAAAACATTCTGCTTACCTTGAAAATACAGCGCCAATTCTTTTTCTATTTGCACAATGGGTTCTGTTCTGCCAGGCATAATGGCAGATTTTGTTTTATCCCTTAAGCATTCCACCTCGCGTTCCAGTCCACGTCTATCCACAAACTCTAATAAAAATAAATGCGTTTCATCGGCAATAGCAAGCATGGGGCCAAGACGCGTATCCACCCATGCTGCCTTTAAAATCACTGTTTGTTGTACCTGCGTAGGCGCTGCGCCCATAATGTTAGAAAAGGCATCTCGAAAGCCACTGCTGGACTCATAGCCCATTGCCAACTGAGCATCAATAATGCTTTCTCCCGCTCTGATATGCTTCATGGCAATTCCCATACGCCTGGCGCGTGCATAAGCAACAAATGTCATACCAAATCTTTTCTTAAATTGCCGGCGTACCGTAGAAGCATCCACTGACAAAGCCTTAAAGTCCGCATCGCGCCAACGCTTCTCAGGGTTTTTCTCCACAGCATCCACAAGCATTTGCACTAATTTAGATGCTTCTCCAGGCAAAGATAATGGCTTACAGCGTTTACAAGGACGGAAAGAAGCAAGCAATGCCTGTTCTGCTGTTGCAAAAAATTCACAGTTTGCAAATTTTGGTTTGCGGGCAGGACACGTTGGACGACAAAACACACCCGTTGTTTTCACGCCCACGTAAAAAAGCCCTTCGTATTCGCTGTTTCTCTCTAAAAGGGCTTGGTAATATTTTTCTCGTAATATTTTTTGCATGAAGCTTGCTCCAAACAATAAGTCATAACACTATTGTAACAAGCAAAAAAAAATGTACCGCCGAAAACCAGGCATTGATTTTATGATGATGGTTGGTGACCTGGTAGCCTATGCTGAATGCAGCTGAATTCTAGACTTTTGAGCTCAGATTTATAAGCCAACTTCATTCATCGCCGCGAGCAACAACAACTATAACCCATTGATAAAATTTAATTTTTTATATTACTCACAGCAATTCCCGCTGGGAATTGCCAACCTATCGCGTGGGGATTTTTAAGGGGAGCGCGCGCTCGCTCCCCTTGAATCGCCGTCCGCGCGGGCGTGTACCGCGCAGGCGAAATCAATAACAGGAAGCCATTCCCGCAAGATGATTGCGAAAAATATTTATCTAATCACTTGCAACTTATTGATATTTATGGTTATCTAAGGCCAGCGGGAATTGCTGTATTACTCACAGTGATTTTTATAACATCAAATAATTCAGCCATCAATCTCTGAAGAAGCTATACTACCCGAATTATTTGCCGCTTGCTTTCTCAGTGCCACATACCCCACATTGCTTTTTGGTATTTTTTTTAGACAACTTTCTAAACAACTATTTATAGATCTTTCTAAAATAAGTAGCGATTCAAGTTGCTGGGCACGCTCTTGAAAAAAGAACAATAAGGAACGAAGTTCCACAACCTCTTCAATCGTAGTAGTGGCCTCAGCAGTAGCCGAAAAACCACGCGTTAAGTCTAACATTCCAACTTTCTTCATAACTATAACTTTCCTATAACAGTTTCAGGTATATGATGTATACCGCGAGCAGTTGAACTATATTTTTCAAGTTGAAATTTTAATCACAATAACCTAGTATTTTAACCCGTATTCACTACTAGTTTATTGATAGGTTGTTAAATGGATATTACTTTTGAGCATATCGCATTATCATCGACTCCTTTGATTGCAGAGACCTGCAAGCCCCTCAAAAACTTCTTAGGGATCAGCCTGTTCAAGTATGTCAGGACTTACAAATGTGGGAAATATGTATACTTATCAAACCAAGCGGATTGGACAAAGGAGTATATTCAGAATAACTTATTCCTTAAGGGCTCTTTCGAACAACCCACTACGTTGCAGTACGCCCCTGCCTATTTTATTTGGTCTGATTTTGCAGATGACATACTACAAAGAAGCTCAGAAAGCATCGGAGCAAGCCTTGGTATTACGCTCTGCTACCCCAATGAACATTGGTGTGATTTCTATCATTTTGGTACTACTTGTCAAAAACCTATCATCAATTATTACCTCAGAAAGAATATTCATCAGCTAAAGGAATTTATTTTCTTTTTTAAAGAAAATAACCATGACATCATTCAACAGTCTTATAGCCAACCCTTTTATATCGAAAATTTATCGTTGGCTAACCCAGTGGATACAGAAAAGACTGATACGCTCTCGTTGCCTAAAATAAAAAAATACTACCTGGAGGCAGAAAAGCACTCAGCTTACTTAACCTCTAGGGAATTTAATTGCGCGAAACTATTTCATTTAGGCCACGACAGCAAATACATTGCAAATCACTTGAATATTTCTCAAAGAACGGTGGAGTTTCATTTCAACAATATCAGAGAAAAGCTACATCTTGCCAATATTCGTGAGTTATCCCAGCAATATGGTGAATATTTTTACTAAGCTCGGTTGGGTTTTGGGTATAGTTTGCCTGTGTCCTGGAATACCCTTCCTGCTTTTGAGCCACAATTGTGAGTTAGACAGAAATCCTTTACCGATGATTTACCAATGTGAGCTCAAAAGCCTAATACTCAACCAAGCTCAGTATTAATTATCCTCTCCTCATGCCGTCTTAGACTGCACCCCCAATAAAATCAGTAAACCTAATGAGATAAACACTAAAATACTGGCTATTCCCGCACGTTGCGAACCAAACCCTACTGTCATCACACCAAATAGCCAGGGGCTGATAAACATGGTGGCTTTACCAGACAGTGCATACAAACCAAAATATGCATTGCGTTTATCCACGGGCGTCAAGCGCGCCATTAATGTGCGGCTGGCAGCCTGGGCGGGACCTAAAAACAAGCCTAAACTTAAGGTTAATACCCAAAATAATATAACGCTATGACTTAAAATAATGCCAATGCCTAAGGCTAAAATAGCCAACAGAGCAACCACTATGGTCAGCTTAGAGCCCAGCCAATCATCACACCAAGCCAATACAAAAGCACCCAAAGCGGCCGCCACATTCATTAATATACCAAATAGAATGATTTGCGTCATCGTAAAACCCATGGTGCCCGCGGCATAAATACCACCAAAGGCAAATAGCGTATTAACGCCATCTATATACAACATGCGGGCGATTAAAAAACGCAATAAGGCTTTTTGTTGTGGGAGGGTTTTTAAGGTGTTGACTAATTTTTTCAAACCCTGTTGTGCTGCTTGTAATAATTTAAGCTTATTGTTAGTTGTTTTATCGTTGACAAATAAAAATAACGGTAGTGCAAAGACTACAAACCAAATAGCAACCACAGGCCCACTGATACGAATTTGCTGCAACTCATTTTTAGTTAACCCTAACCACGGCACAGGATTTTGTACAAAGCCTACAAGCAATAACAATAAACAGGCAAGCCCACCTAAATAACCTAACGCCCAGCCCCAACCAGAAATACGCCCCAAATGTGAGGCAGGTGCCACTTGCGGTAATAAGGCATTATAAAATACCGAGCCCATTTCAAAGGCTACGGTTGCAATAACCATTAATCCTAGGGCTAAATACACATCACTGTGCTCAGGCTTTACCCACCACATGGCCAAACAGGGCAAGGCCACCAAGAGCACAAATAACGCTAGCCAGCGTTTGCGCTGCCCGGTCAAATCGGCAATAGCGCCACTGACAGGACTCAGCAACGCAATCAGTAGCCCCGCCAGCGCTGTTGCATCGGCCCATTGGCGAGTACCCTGCAGCTTATCGACAGCAACGCTGCTGGTAAAATAGGTGGCAAAGATAAAGGTGGTCATCACTGTGGGAAATGCGGAATTTGCCCAATCAAATAAGCACCAACTGAAAATGCCAAGCTTGGTTGCTTTTTTTTGCTTAAGAATATGATTCATAACCAGCCTACTGGCATTTGCACAATCTGCTCTGTGAGCCATTCCACGTGGCTGCTTTGATTGATAACCATACCAAAAGGCAATTGTTGCTCTTTAACAAAATCTTCCAAGGTTTTTAATTGACGACGTTGTACGCTATTACCATATTTAATTTCAATGGGTAATAGACCAAAATTTCCCTCCAAAATTAGATCAGTTTTAGCACCATTGCGCGTACGATAATAATGCGCTTGCCAATTAGTCGTTTTGGTTGCCGTTAAACCTTTTAGTATTTCTTCAATCACAAACCCCTCAAAGGAGCAGCCGACGATGGGATTTTGGTAGAGCTGCTCTATATCACTGATACGCAATAAATGATGCAACAACCCACTATCACGAATATGGCCTTTAGGCATTTTGATAACACTTTTTATGATATTTTTTTCAAAGCTTGGCAAACTACGCCATATAAACGTGCCAGCTGCAATTTGTAAATAATTACGAATGGTCGCTTCACTAACTTCCACGGCGCGCGCAAGATCAGAGCGATTAATAATGGTGCCTGATAGTTTACATAGCATAGCTAGAAAACGCTGGTACGCCTGTTTATTAAGGGTTGGGAATAGTTGTGCTAAATCACGTTGTACATAGGTATCACGATAACTATCCATCCATAATTGATAGTATTCGGCATTAGCTTGGGTTGAGGGTTCTGGATAACCGCCACGCAACCACACTTGTTGTACCTGTTCGCGTTCAAGCGGCGGCGTGCCTTGCACTAGATTTTTTTTATCAAGCACACTGGAAAATAATTGATAAAAAGCACTTAAGGGCTGCAAGTAATATTCATTAGCTTTTAATGTGCCCAACTCAACGATGGCAACACGTCCCGCCAAAGACTCTGTTGCTTGTTTTAGTAATTCAGGACTACTAGAACCTGTTATCAGATAACGACCCTTTTGCTGCCGTTTAGCATCGATAACACCACGCAATATATTAAATATCACAGGGTAGCATTGCGCTTCATCGAAAATAACATCTTGTGGATGCTGCTCACAAAAAAATTCGCCGTGTTCAGACAGGCGCTCAAAAACACTGGGCTTTTCCAAGTCCATGTATTTCCACTGAGGCCGCAGCTGCCGGCAGAGTGTTGTCTTGCCAACCTGACGAGCGCCTAAGATAACCACCACCGGGAAAAGTTCCAGTAAGTCATTGATTTTTTGTGCGGCATTACGCTCTAAAGCATTCATACTCGAAAGTGTAACACGAATAGCCATGGTGAAACAGGGCTACCCTGTTTAATGAAAAGTTCAAACTAGGGCCAACAAGCCTTCCTTATAGCTTGGATAACGCAACGTTGGTAGCCAATAATGCTTTAGTTTTTTATTGCTAACGCGGCGATTGCTGGCATAAAATTCTTGCGCCATGGGGGAAAGGTTTGCTTGCTCATAGGGAATAAGTGCGGGTTCTTCTTGCTGTAATAGCTGGGCGGCAAAGGCATCCACTTCATGGGCAGCACAAGGAACATCATCGGCTAGATTAAAAATCTCGCCGGGCATGGGCGAGATAAGGGACTGTAAGAGTGCCACAGCAATATCCATGACATGAATGCGGGAAAAATATTGGCCAGGTTTGAAAACAGAAGTATTTTTACCTTTTTTAAAACGTTCCAACGCATTGCGCCCCGGCCCATAAATGCCGGCTAATCTAAATATCATCACCGAAAGCCCATAGGCTTCATATAATGCCAGGCAGGCTTGCTCGGCAGCCAGCCTATTACGTGCCCGCAGCGTTTTAGCATAACAGGGCGAGCTTTCATCCACCCAAGCTCCCTGGTGGTCACCGTACACGCCCGTTGAGGATAAGTAAACCAGCCAGCGCAGCTTGTGTTTATGTTGTAAAATAAGAGGCCGCAGCATGACCAGAGCATCAGCGCCTTGGGCTGCTGGCGGAATGGAAAGTAATAAACCTTCTGTATCCTGCAAACAATTAGCAATGGGCTTCTCTGCAAAAGACACCAGATCAACACCTGCGGGAACATCATAAGGTAATGCGCCTACATCACGGCTGGTGCCCCAGAGCTTATGGCCTTTGCTCAGCGCCAACTGCGCAAAATGATGCCCCGTATAGCCATAACTTAATAAGCCAATTTTCATATTACTTACTCAGTCCATGCTGCTTGACACTGACAACGTCCACTTGCTCAATGACTTCACCTAAAAATACTTCACCCACACGCGTAAACCGTTCCGGTAAATCTGTTACCAAAAAGCTTAACCGCTGTTGTGACGTGCTTGCTTTATGACTGAGTTCAGCTTGCAACAATATTTCCTCCACGGCCCAAGCTGTGGCCTCTGCAGAATTGATGATATTGATATCTGGCCCAATAAATTCACGGATAGTTTCTATCAGCACAGGGAAATGTGTGCAGCCCAAAATCAGGCTATCTATTTTAGGCGTTGCCATCAGTAACGGGCTTAGGTATTTTTTTACCGCCGCGCGTGCTACGTCATCAGCAATGGAATTTTCTTCCGCTAGAGCCACAAATAAGCCACAGGCTTGGCTGATGATGCAAGCGGCTGGGTCTTTCGCATAAATTTTCTGTTGGTAGACTTCAGAATTCAGGGTTGTTTCCGTGGCCAGCAAGGCATAGTGATGATTGGGCGTTGCAGCAACGGCTGCATTGACGCCGGGGTCAACTACACCTAACACGGGCAGCTCTGGGTGCACTTTCTGTAATAAGGGCAACGCTGCCGTGGTTGCGGTATTACAAGCCACCACCAATAATTTTATGTCATAGGATAATAAAATATCCGTCATCTTTAAAGCATAATTAATGACCGTTTGCTGGCTTTTAGTACCGTAAGGAAGCCTTGCTGTATCGCCTAAATAAACAAAAGACTCATGGGGCAAGTGGGCTTTTAAGGCACGCAGTACCGTTAAGCCTCCCATGCCCGAATCAAATACGCCAATGGGTTTTTCGCTAACCGCTATTATACTCATTAATTTTTCTCACTCAGCAGTAAATCATCCATCACCGTCATGGCAATTTCAGGCAACGAATTCTCTGGGCTTACACAACTTTTTAAGGTCAGAACAGCCTCTTTTACAGCAAGCGGTAAGTGCGTGTTGATTTCACCCTCGCCGGGCCAAACTTGATCACGGGTTTCTTTGTCCGGCCAACGGGAGTAAGCAACCCACAAGCCATCTTCAGCACGATGCAAACAAGATCCTAATGCCCCACAATGGGATACAAAAAAATCAGCCACCACATGCCAAGCTTGCTGATAGCGCTTCTCTTTTTCAGCAAGCACATAACTTCGGTAAATAACAGCAAACATGGCGCACCCTTAATGATCCTAAATTCCGCAGTTGAAATCTACTGCGGCCGTCTAACTCACCGAATCTAAAGGATTTTTTTCCGTCTTTTTTATTCACCGTATGGGTGATACGCCTTCACAAAAAAGATGAAAAAAAATCCTTTATCTTCAGCGGCTTAGTCAGCCTCGCGACGATTTCAACTGCGGAATTTAGGATGATCCAGTAATAATTCAGTCATGCCCAATACCAATGAACAAACCAACAATTCATGATGCTATCAGACATTAGGGCATGTCATCAATTGCTTTTTCATCGTCACAAGGCTGACTAAGCCGCTGAAGGAAAAATTATTTAAATTCAGCGAGTTAGACGACCGCCACCGATTCCAACGGCGGAATTCAGGTTAAAGCTAGTAGGAATCACTGGTAGAAAATGGTACTGGGCGGGCCTCAGCCAAGCTTAAGTTTAACTTAATAAAACTGTGCTACGATTAGACAATTATACACTTATACACTTACATTATTGGGTAATCCACATGGCCTTGAATCTTCCCCCGGTACCTACCATATCCATACAACACAACAATAATCCAGCATTGCGTATGCCTGTGTCGGACCATCCACTGCTTGCCACAAACTTGCCTGGCATTGGTACGGTGGCTACTTGGAATATTTGGTGTCCTGGTAGCCCCATTACACCCAAAGCAAAGACAGCTCTTGGCATACAGGGACGCAATGCCTTTAGATTAGACAAAAGCTATCACGCCCAACAAATGCAAAAGGTGGCTCAGCACATTGTCGACTGTTTTCAGCGAGGCGTGCAGCTCCTGGCCTTACAAGAGGTGCCGAAACCTGGAACGTCAGCATTCACTGCGCTAGAAAATGCGCTGCAACAAGAACTTCAAGGACAAGGATGTAGCCACTTAATCAATGTTGGTGATTTAAGGGATTACTTTCAAGCGACCTGTAGAACACAATCAGGCACCAGCGTTATGGTCAACCCACAGGCATTTAAGGTGGCTCGCACAACACCTGCGCTTGCACATAAATCGGGCCATCGCGGCGCTCTCTACACGATTGAAAAGCAAGATACTCAACAAAACTTCTCGCTACTTAATTTTCATGCTCCCCTGGTTAAAAATAGCCCCAACGGCAAGCTCGAGGTTCCTTTGCCCATAGTTAATGAGATTCAAAGCCTCACTCACAAGTCGCAAGGTGCCGCTATTGCTCTGGGCGATGCAAACACTGCAAACTTTGCTGGGCGTGTTACAGCAAAACAAAACTCAAACATGTCAGTGTCAACTACCGCGGCCAATCTCCAAATCGGCAACAGTACTGTCACAACAGACCCTATTGATACTATTATCGCACCACCGAGCAACAAAGTTTTAGTAACAACACAACATTCTCAAGCCAATGCCCCCAGCAGAAGAGCTATATCTGCAAATAGCAGAAATAGCTCCATGCCAACACCTCCTCCCAAAGCATCCGGAGGAAACCGCCCCATGCCAACACCTCCTCCCAAAGCATCTGGAGGAAACCGCCCCATGCCAACACCTCCTCCCAAAGCATTTGGAGGAAACCGCCCCATGCCAACACCTCCTCCCAAAGCATCTGGAGGAAACCGCCCCATGCCAACACCTCCTCCCAAAGCATTTGGAGGAAACCGCCCCATGCCAACACCTCCTCCCAAAGCATCTGGAGGAAACCGCCCCATGCCAACACCTCCTCCCAAAGCATTTGGAGGAAACCGCCCCATGCCAACACCTCCTCCCAGGGTACCCACTAAGCCTATGAGCCAAAACTCAGCGACAACCGCTCAAAATAGCGTTTCCGCGCGCCAACTAAACAATATAAAACGCCCCTCACAAATAAGAAGGCCTCCAACAAGTACTCTTTCAATGAATACACGGCTTCCCAATATGACAAGACAACGACCCCGCACGCAGCCATCCACTGCAAATGCTACGCCTTTACCACTTGGTCGACACACAATTAATTCTGTCGCTAATATGGGGGCGTATTATAAAGTAAACTACAAGAGTGGTGCTTCGGCGCGTATATACAAAAATGGCCGGTTATCTAATGGTGATAACTCAGCTGCACTCTTAGCAAAGAGCCCACTCCGAGAAAACATTTTTCGTGTGTTAAGTCACTTTGGTATAACCGATGTTTCTGCAACTTTAGCAAAAACCGTTGATATTAACAGCAAGCGTTGTAAGGTTAGCAGCATCGAGAGTGTGGTAGAAAACCAAACGCTTGCATATTATAAAATTAACTTTAGCAATAACACGGCAGCGCGTTTATACCCTGATGGCCGCTTAACCAATGGTGGCGGCACACAAGAACTCGCCAGCACTAGTCAAACCAGGAATAATCTACAACATATTCTTAACGCATATAAGCTTACAGATTACCAGTCCAAACCTGCGCCCCAACCAAGCAATAGTAGAGGACCGGGCCAATAGAGTCTGTTGATATAGTGAAGTAAGTTTTATTTAACCCTAAAATCCTCAGTTGAAATCGTCGCGAGGCCGACTTAGTTGCTGAAGATAAAGGCAAGGCCAGGAAGGCCAAACAAAGAGCTATCCAAGGCCATGGTATTCCAGACCAAGACCTGTCATCCTAAATTCCGCCGTTGAAATCTACTGCGGAATTTAGATTAACGCAGCCGAACGATATAACAAAACCGTGTTTTTCCTCTCGTCTTGGGAGGCGATTTATGGAAGTGATTTATCCTAAAGGCTATCGATGGCACGCTCTAAGAACAGGGTAATCTGACCTCAAAGGTGGTACCTCGCCCCACCTCACTATTAACAATAATATCGCCTTGATGTTTTTCGATGATACCATAGGAAATGGACAAACCAAGCCCCGTACCCACACCAACGGGTTTGGTGGTAAAGAAAGGATCGAATAATTTATCCAGGTGTTCTTTCTCGATACCTGTGCCATTATCGGAAATTTTTACAATAATTTCTTTAGCGGTATGGCGCGTTGCCACGGTAATTTCACCTTCTTTCTCTATAGCTTGGCCGGCATTGACTAATAAATTAGTAAAGACTTGGTTAATTTCACCGGGATAACAATTAATTTCGGGTAATTCGTTTAAATCTTTGTGCAATACACAGTGCGATTTAAGTTGGCTCCATACCATATGCAAGGTGGATTCTAAACAGTCATTAATATTGGCTTTCTCTTTTTCAGGCCTGTCTACCCGCGAATAATTTTTCAAGGATTGCACAATGTTGGTCACCCGCTCTACACCGCCAATGGAATCCTCAATAAGCAAATCAAAATCTGACAGAATAAAATCAAGCTTTGTTGCGACTTTACGTCGCTGCAAATGTTCAAACACTTTTTGCTCATCGGGCAATAAGCTTTTTTGCGTTACAGTCACATAATTGTCATAATCCACTAAAATCGATTTAATATTATCCAAATAGCGTTTTAAGGCAGAGACGTTGCCACTGATAAAGGCCATGGGATTATTAACTTCGTGGGCAACACCCGCTGCCAACTGACCAATGGAGGCTAATTTTGCATGCTTTAATAATTTTTGTTCGCTGTCTTGTTGTACTTTGAGACTTTCTGCTAATGCTTTGGTGCGTTTTTCAACGGTTTGCTCTAAGTTTTGATTTTGCATTTTAAGCTCGCGTTGTGCAGCATCTAACAGTGCCGTCATTTTATTGAAATTTTTGCCAAAGGCGCTAAGTTCATCATGACCTTTAAGTGTAATACGGTGCTTTAAATCACCCTGGCTAATTTTATCAATGGCATTACTCAACGTGTTTAACGGTGCTTTAACAAAATGTCGTGCCCACACTAAAGCAGCCAAGGCTGCCAATAGGCTAATCAGCAACGTCGCTATTATAAGCTTTAGTAAAAAAGCACCCAACTGCGCCTGAAACTGCTCCACATGATAGTCGGCCTGTAAAATACCGATAACTTGCCCTGAGGCATCTCGTAATGGTGCTGCTGCTGAAATCCACGTGCCTTCTTTATCTTGATAAAGCCCGGTCGTCGCGGTTCTGCCAAGGAATGCTCGCTGCTGAAAAGGCTCAATGGGAATGCTATTACCCGTGTAAAAATCACCCGCCTTATTTTTATGCGACATGACAACAAAATCTAAGGTCTGGCTATTGATGAAATCATGGGATTTGCGTAGGGTATAAATAGGGCTAGCACCCTGTACGCTTTGCAATGAACTTTTAAACATAATCGCGACTAACTGTTGCTGTAGCTGTTTTAAATCATCTAAGCCTTCAATACCGTCTTCAGCATAAAAAATATTTTCATGGGCTCGCATATCTAACTGTAAGCTACCTACATTAACAATATTGCGCAATTCTGTGGCCAACGTTTCCTGCATCTTTTGTTTACTGTAGAAATAAACAGCCAACACGTTAAGTGCACCAATGCACATCACAATGGCAATCACAAAGAACGTTAATTTTGCAGAAAATCCAAGCGTTATCATTCAAAAAATCTACTGTCACACTTATACTTAGCGCGAGTGAGCACCTGCTGACATGAGTTCTATACTTTTTATATCGAAATAAAGTCCAAATACTTTAGCGTTAGCGCGCTACACGTACAAACTCAGCTGATTATCCTAAAATCCTCAGTCAATCGCGACTTTTTAGCGTAACGGGTTGGTTTAGATAAGGAAACTAAAAAGAGAAATAAGCAATGACTGCGACAGACATCCTGTCGCAAGGCTCTTGTGCTTATCAGTCCCAGCTCGGACATCCTGTCCTCGCGCTCACCAGACTGCGATGTGCCACTGGCACATCGTTCTGGTTCACCCTCATTGGTGATGGAGTGCTTTTTCTTTTTTCTAGATGAATCAAAACGTTACTGCTAAAATCGTGATTTGACTGCGGATTTTAGGATTATGGCAAAAACACCCCTGAACGCCCAACATTTTATCCGCGCGCCTTAAGCTTCCCTTAAGGAAAGCTTGTTATTGTACAGCAGCTTTATTGTTATATATCAAAAGGGGAAATATTATTATGCCAACAGTAACAACGACGCTTAAAACCATATTAGAAACTGATAACTTACCTGAATCTTTAGCTTTAACGATTCTAAAAAAATTACTAGAAGCACTCAATAATGACTCCAATGTAAAACAAAATCTCACTTACCGTATCGGTATTGATTGCGATAACATAGCGGTTGTTTATGACGAAGATGACCTAGAGGCTACCGCTGTCTCTCTGGGGAGTCGCTTTACATTAGGAAAAGACACTGAAACATTACCGAGTATTTGTGACATATTAGCCGGCAGTTACATTAAGAGGAGCGCCGAAACAATGGGAACAGCAATGGCTCAACAACTCATTAATTCTAAAGAGGTAGAAAAAACTCAGCTCATAAACACCTATGTAGCTCAACTTCCTGCGTGGTTGGATCTCGAGATAAAAAAAATAAAAAACGAAACTCTGGATATAAGACACTTTGACTCGCCCGTGAAAATTACACGTAAAACAGTTATAGCATTGCCTCTACAGATTTTGCACGAACCATGTCAAAAATACTTTAACACAGAGGATTACTCTAAAAGCTCACCAGACTCAAAGTCTATGAAAACTATTCGAGAAAAAATGAACCAGCGAATAGCAGCGTGGAAAAAACAAAATCCATCCGCAAACAGCATCGAATTAAAAAATGCAATAAAGGAAACACTAAGCATTACAATCAAAGACTTAACGCAAATACTATTTAATTTGCCCGAGGCTAAGGATAGGCAAATAGTTTATCTTGTGCTTTCTGGTCGGGATCCTCAAGTAGAGCATACAAGAAAACCAGGCCATAAACCTCTCATTAAAGCTATTGCAGAGGCCGTACAACAAGCAAATCCCAACGTAGCCGCTACTAATGCCAAGAAATTTACCGAGAACAATCCCGACATCGTTAATAATGCCCTTCAAAAAATACAACAAGGTGGCGAGTGGCAACCAGTTCTTGCGACGTCTACACTATCCCATTAAAAACCTCCCGCACCGGCGCGACCCTTCACGGTCGCGCCTCACAACGCAGCGAAATTACTTGCAGCCACTTCTCCCTTGTTCATCGCTAACCAGCAATTCCCGCTGGCCTTAAATAACCATAAATATCAATAAGTTGCAAGTGATCAGGTAAATATTTTTCGCAATCATCTTGCGGGAATGGCTTCCTGTTATTGATTTCGCCTGCGCAAACCAGGTTTGCGCGGACGGCGATTCAAGGGGAGCGAGCGCGCGCTCCCCTTAAAAATCCCCACGCGATAGGTTGGCAATTCCCAGCGGGAATTGCTGATCGCTAACCTACTTTAACAAGGCAAACACGTTTTACTGGCGGCTCACTATATAGCTACACCATAGCTTCCAGCACTTTGGCTTCTATGCAGTTTTTCATAAAATGCTGCATCGCTGCAGGGTCATTACTGGCATAAAAGGCAAGCATTAATTGGTTAAATTCTAGTTGTTTTTTGGCGGGCAAATTGATGGCAGGATAACCTTGACTAAGCAACAGGCCATTCATCATAAAACGACCCATACGCTTGTTCACGTCGTAAAAAAATTGCTGGCGCGCCATTTGTAGAAATAGAAAAATAGCCGCGTCATAGACATCCGCTATGGCCTCGGTCTCTCTTAGCATTTGTTCCCAAGCAACGTCCAAGCCAGACGCCTGTGGCGGCTTATAATCAGTCCCGGCGATAGTCACGGCACCGGAACGAAATTGCCCCCACTCAAGGGCTTCTTCTTCTCCAGCAATGGCATGCAATGCACAGACAAAGCCTTTCGTCAGCTCAAATTGTCCATGATAAACTGCATCAAATAAAAAGCGCCAGGCTGCGGCTTGGTTTAAGGCGATACGTTGATCAGAGAGGCGATAGCCGCCTACCGTGATACCGTCTAGCAATGTTTGTACCTCGGGCAGTGTAAAGTGAATGCCCTCTAAGTTTACTGCATCCCACACCAGCTCTGGCAGCTGTTTTTTCGCCAAAAATAACGCTTTCTCTCTATTAGGAACAATTGCTTTTAAACCCACCGAGTACTCTCATCACAGGAATCAACATATCTCGGAGTATATACGCAATTAAGTTTTGTTTCCAAACTTGCAGGGAAAGTTGCCGAGCTTAGTAGGGCTTACAATTTCGTCCACTTTCTGACAAAATACACAACACGTGCGTTTTATGATGTTGCTAGGTTATGTCTACTGAGTTTGATTTATTGGTGCTGGGGGGCGGCAGTGGCGGTATGGCTACTGCGGTCAGAGCCGCTAAACATGGCGCCCGCTGTGCCATTATCGAACAATCCGCCCTGGGCGGCACGTGTGTCAATGTGGGCTGCGTACCTAAAAAAGTTATGTGGAACGGAGCACATTTGGCAGAAAACTTACGCGATGCGAAGGATTATGGGTTTTCCTATCAAAACTTGCAATTTGATTGGACAGCGTTGGTAACCTCCCGTGAAAACTATATTACCCGCCTCAACGGCCTCTATGAAAAACGTCTGCAAGACATGGGCATTGACTGGATAAAAGGTCATGGTGCTTTTGTCGATAAAAAAATCTTGTCGGTGAATGATACACATTACAGCGGCAAAAATATTTTGCTTGCCTGTGGCGGCAAGCCGCGCTATCCAGATATTCCCGGCGCCGCTTTAGGTATTAGCTCCGATGGTTTTTTTGAACTCAAAACGCAACCCAAACGTGTGGCCGTGGTGGGCGCGGGATATATCGCTGTGGAGATTGCCGGTGTCCTACACAATTTGGGCACTGAAACCCACCTGGTTTTACGTCACAACACAGCCCTACGTTCGTTCGATACGATACTCTCTGAAGAACTCATGGGCGCCATGCAAGCCCAAGGCGTAACGTGCCACACTAACAGTATCCCTAAATCACTCACTAAAACACCGGCCGGTTTAAATCTGTGCCTGAAGAATGGTCAAACCCTGACAGGCTTTGACGAGGTTATTTGGGCTATCGGGCGCTACCCCGTTACAGCAGATTTACACCTTGAAAAAACGGGCATCGCAGCCGATGCGCAAGGGTTTATTCCCGTGGATAGCCACCAAAAAACCACGGTGGATGGCATTTATGCTGTGGGCGATGTCACCGGCCATGCGCAATTAACCCCCGTGGCTATTGCCGCTGGGCGACGCTTAGCTGAACGCCTATTTAACCAGCAGAGCAATAATGCATTAGACCACACGAACATCCCTACGGTTATTTTCTCGCACCCGACCATTGGCACCGTGGGTTTATCGGAGCAAGAAGCCATTGCCCAACACGGACAAACAAACATTAAAATCTATACCAGTGCTTTTAAACCTATGTTTAATGCCTTTACCCGTCACAGTGGCCGCACCGCTATGAAACTTGTGGTCTTGGGTCCTGAGGAAAAAATCCTAGGTTGCCATATTATCGGACTGGGCGCTGATGAAATGTTACAAGGTTTTGCTGTGGCCATTAAAATGGGGGCCACTAAAGCAGACTTCGATAATACCATTGCCATACACCCCACCAGCGCTGAAGAATTAGTCACCATGACGTAGGAAGCCCCATGTTAAGAAAGTTTCAGGATCTTTTTCCTCGTATAGCAGAAAACACTTATGTGGATGAAACAGCACTGATTATCGGGGACGTGAGCTTAGGCGCCGAGTCTTCTGTCTGGCCCATGGCGGTTATTCGCGGTGATGTAAACAGCATTCATATTGGCCATCACACTAACATACAAGATGGTAGCATTCTCCATGTAACCCATAAACACGAAGCGAATCCACTCGGCTTTTCGTTAAACATTGGCAACCATGTCACCATCGGCCATCAAGCGATTCTGCATGGTTGTACTATTGAAGATTACTGTTTGTTGGGGATGGGTGCCAACGTCATGGATGGTGCACATTTACAAGAAGGCGTATTTCTCGGCGCAGGCAGCTTGGTGCCTCCCGGTAAAACCTTAGAGGGTGGCTATCTTTGGGTAGGCAGCCCAGCTAAAAAAGTTCGCCCCTTAACCCAGGCAGAAAAAGAGTGGCTGGCTTATAGCGCCGCCCATTATTGCCGTTTAAAAAATCAATACCTTTAAAAACCATGTATAATACATTAGATGAAATGCCTTTAGGCAAAGCAACAGAATACATCGATGGCTACGAGCCTAATTTTTTATTCCCCATTCCGCGTCATATTAACCGCCACCGAATTCATCATGAGGGGTTGCTAAAATATACTGTTTCTTTTCGCCAAGAAAATGATTTTAGTGAGCAGTGTGTAGAGCGCTTTTATCAAGATATTCTAATCCGTTACAAGCCTGAAAAGCTTACCGTATTTGCGCGCTATACCCGTCGCGGTGGCTTGGACATTAATCCTTTTCGCAGCAATGTCCAAGCAGAAAGCGTGCCTAACATCCGTGATGCGAGACAATAATATGGACTCATACGCCGTGGTTGGAAACCCCGTGGAACATAGTCTATCTCCACGCATTCATCAGGCTTTTGCCAAACAAACCGGTCAAGCCATAACCTACCGTAAGCTTTTAGCACCGTTAGATGCTTTTGCAGAAACAGTAACAAGCTTTATTCAACAAGGTGGCCAAGGTTTAAACGTCACGGTACCCTTTAAAGAGCAGGCAACTAAACTTGCGGACAATGTCACTGAAAGAGCACGCCTTGCTGGCGCCGTGAACACCTTGACAATCACGCCTCAAGGCCTTTATGGGGATAATACCGATGGCCATGGCCTATTAACAGATTTAAGCCATAATCTTAATCTATCCATCAATGGTAAACGATTGCTTATTTTAGGGGCTGGCGGCTCTGCTCGTGGCATTCTTTTACCGCTGGGACTAGCCGGCGCGCAAGAAATCAGTATCGCTAATCGAACCTATGCCAAAGCACAAGCATTGGTTGAACAATTCCATGGCTTAACCCGCCTTAATGCTTATCACTATGAAGAGCTAAAGGGGCTTGCTTTCGACATTATTATCAATTGCACCTCCAGCACTCTCCAAGGGATAGTCCCACCTCTTTATCCAGAAAATATTTTAGCCAACGGATGCTGTTATGATGTGATGTACAGTTCCAAGGAAACTAATCCCTTTTTGCAATGGGGCCAACAACAGGGCGCCCGCACATGTTCCACGGGCTGGGGAATGTTGGTAGAACAAGCCGCTGAAAGTTTTTTTATTTGGCGCGGCGTAAAACCTGATACCCGTACCGTTTTACGAGGACGAATAAGAAGGACAACAAGCAACTGAGGGCGCATGAATTTTTTTTGGTGTCCCCGTTAGTTTATTATCCTAAAATCATTAGATAAGGAAACTAAAAAAGCGCCGTACTAGCACCGCTAATGCGAGTATTTTTTTGAGCCTTTAACCTAAACTCCGCCGTTGAAATCTACTGCGGAATTTAGGACAATTCATCATCCGCGATACGCACATCCAATGCTGTAACACGTTTTACCGTGTCAGTATTGTCCACCGCTAATTCTAAAGCACGCTTCTGCGCTACCAATATAACTAAAGACTTACCACGCGTTACAGCCGTATATAATAGATTTTTAGCTAACAAGGCATAGTGCTGTGTACTTAACGGAATAACAACCACTGGATACTCTGAGCCTTGGCTCTTATGGATACTGATGGCATAAGCCAGGGTAATTTCATCCAGCTCATTAACACTATAAGATACCGTTTTATTGTCAAAAAGCACACTCATGGTGCTATTGGCTAAATCTAACGTTCTGACAACACCCATATCGCCATTGTAGACTTCCTTATCGTAATTATTGCTGATTTGCATCACCTTATCGCCCACGGCAAAGGTGGAACCTGCACGAGATATTTTGAGCTGGCTTTGTCCATTAAGGCGCTCTTGCAACAACACATTCAACGTCCGCGTACCCAAAGCGCCTTTATTCATGGGCGTTAATACTTGGATGTCTTTAATAGGATCTACATGGTAATGTTGTGGTAAGCGCTGGCTGACTAAGTTGATGATTTTCGTTTGCAAGGCTTCGGCTTCCGAAACATACAAGGTAAAAAAATCACCTTCCGCTTCATTGGGTAAAGGTAATTGCCCTGCATTAATACGGTGAGCATTAAGAATAATAGTAGAGTGGCTGCTTTGACGAAAAATTTCTGTCAATCGAGCAACGGGCATACAGCCGGAGCTTATCAAGTCTGACAATACATTACCCGGTCCCACAGAAGGTAGCTGTTCTGAGTCCCCGACTAATAGCAATAAGGTCTCATCAGGTAATGCGGCCAAAAGATGCCGCATCAATTGAATGTCTATCATTGAAGCTTCATCTACCACCAAAAAATCAACCGCTAAAGGGTTGCCTTCCTGAAAATGAAACCTATCGACCCCCGGCTCATAACCTAACAGTCGATGAATGGTTTTGGCTTCCATTTGTGTGGTTTCCATGAGCCGCTTCGCAGCGCGGCCAGTGGGCGCAGCAAGCATAATGGAGCAACCTTGTTGTTGAAAAATCTTTAAAATACTATTAACAACGGTGGTTTTCCCCACACCCGGCCCGCCCGTTAAAATCAACACTTTATGAGCCATCATCATTTCTACAGCCGCCTGTTGTGAGGTAGACAGTGTAAGTTTGGTTTTTTGTTTTAGCCAAGCAAAAAGCCCATCATCACTGATGACGGGCTCGAAAGGTGCGGCTAACAGGCGTTGAATATGCGCTGCAACACTCACTTCAGCCTCATGTAGTAAAGCGGGAAAAACATACTGTTGTTTAGGCTTGGGGGGTTGACTCTGGACGTTGGCGGATGTTGATAGGGTTTCTAAAATAACACGCTTTGCTTTTATTTCGTCTTGTAGCGCTGTTCGCAGCAAATCATCGGGCAAATTTAATATTTGCTGACTACGTGCCATGAGCTGTTCCAGCGTGCACGCACAATGCCCCTGGCGACAGATGCTTTGTAATACGTAGCAAACACCTGCTTGCGCACGAATTAATGCATCTTTTGCCACACCTAACCTTAGAGCAAACTCATCGACAAGGGTAAACCCGAATCCTTGGATATCCAGAATCAGCCGATAGGGGTTCTCACGAATTTTTTCTACGGCTTCCTTACCATAGGTTTTGTAAATACGAAAAGCACGGGCACTGCCTAGTCCATGAGACTGTAAAAAAATCATGATACTATGCAAAGCCCGTTGTCCACTCCAAGCTTGTATCAAACCTTGAACTCGTTTTTTACCAATACCTTCTAAGGCAAGCAGACGCTCAGGTTCTTCATCAATAACGTGAAAAACATCTTTACCAAAAGCTTTCACCAGTTTTTTTGCAAAGTGTTGTCCAACGCCTTTTATCATGCCTGAAGCAAGATACTTCTCGATACCTGCTAGACTATTGGGCAGTAAAATTTCCACCGTTTCAGCTTTAAACTGCAGGCCATGACGTTTGTCCGTTATCCACTGGCCTTTGCAATCTAAATGCTCTCCCACAGAAATGGTAGAAGCATGCCCAACCACAGACACTAAGGATTTATGCCCCTTAACGCTTAGTTTAAGCACCGAAAAACCATTTTCAGGGTTATGAAACGTTAGGCGCTCTACAGTACCTTGTAGGCGCTCTAGCGTGGCCGCATCATCTGCCAAATTATTTAATCCTAGTGTCGTGATACATTAAACATCTCTTACCTTGCACCAAAATAGAGGAACAGAAAAAGCCAATAACAAAGCCTTTAAAATGTCTATACCCCAAAAAGGCATAACACCATAAGCCAAAGCTTTATGAAAACCAAACAGCGTCACCAACGGAATTAAGCCAATGCTATACATGCAACAAGTACCTAGTAAAGCCGCAAGCGCCGTTGAGGTAGCATACCGCCCCCAACCTCGTTGCACAAGAAAACCGCTCACCCCAGCCATCGCAATAAAGCCAACAAGAAAACCACCACTTGGCGATAAGAAAGCTAAAAAGCCAGAAGCACCACCTGCAAACACGGGGAAACCTAACAACCCTTCTAACAAGTAAGCCAATACGGTTAACATACCTAAACGTGCGCCATACAACATCCCAATATAAAGCACGGCTAAGGTTTGCAACGTGACATTAACGGGTTCAATGGGTATAACCACTTGGGCGGATAACGCGAGTAATAAACTGCCCACAAACACAAGCAGGCTTTGATGGCCAAGGCTCGTTTTTTGATTAAAACCAAAGCGACTGGCCAAAGGTGCAGAAAGTGAAAGACTCAACATCACTACCTCCTTTTTTTGAATTTTGTTAACATTTAAATTATCATACCTTTAAGATGAAAGCAATTCGGCTCTATAGACAGCCCCTAATTTCAAGTAAAAGCTAAGACGTATGATTTTAACGACATTAAGCAAGCTGTCAACTTTTAAAAAAAACATTGGAAACATGTGGATCTCTTGCTGTCACATTTGCAGTATTCCCTTACACACTACTAACTCTACCTCTTTTGCGACAGAAAAAGTAAACTTGTGTACCGCTTGCCAAGCAAGCTTACCCTTACTCACAACCCACTGCATAAGCTGCGCAAAACCTTTAGCTATCCATACGCAAAGACACTGCGGCGCCTGCCAAAAAAATCCTCCGCTCTATGAAAAAGTCGTTACACCTTTTCACTATGCCCCTCCCTTGCAGCCGCTTATTGGAGAATTAAAATTCGCCGGGCAATTACACCGGGCCAAATTACTGGGAAAATTATTACTGCCTTGGCTAGAAGAGGCCTACAAAGAAGCGGCCCTTCCTCAATACCTTATCCCTATTCCCTTGCACAAAAAACGGTTGAGGCAACGAGGCTACAACCAGGCTTTAGAAATAGCAAAGCCTTTGGCACGCAGCCTAAAACTGCCCTTAAAAGCCCAGTTACTGACTCGGGTTAAAGATACCCAAGCACAGGCCAGATTGCGCCTTAAAACACGCCAACATAATGTGAAGCAAGCCTTCTCAGTCACAAAGCCATTACACGGACAACATATTGCTCTATTGGATGATGTCATGACAACAGGGCATACCATTAATGCGGCATGCCATGCGTTGAAAAAAGCTGGGTGCAGCCGAATTGACGTTTGGTGTGTTACTAGAGCTTAAGATGTCGCCAACGCAGCCCACTCAACCATAGCACCATCAAATAAAGCAAAACGCCCATGCCCACTAACAACAATAAGTGCCCTAAATGCACATACCAAGCCCCTTGCAACCAAGCCGCCATGGGCTTACAGGCAAAAATAAGGAACACAGCTAATGCTATGGTTGCCAACACTAAACGTACACTAAACAGCAGCCAACCAGGCTGCGGCGTATAATAGCCTTTGCGACACAAAGTAGTCACCAATAATAAAGCGTTAACACAAGCGGCTATGCCTGTGGCTAACGCTAAACCTGCATGGGCTAAAGGAACAATCAATAGCGCATTAAAAATAACATTAGTGAAAACGGCAAAAGCCGCTATTTTGACTGGCGTTTTAATGTTTTGTTGACCATAGAAACCTGCTGCCAACACTTTAATGAGCATGAAAGCAGGTAAACCCAGCGCATAAGCTTTAAGACTTTTGCTGGCCATCAGTACGTCTTGCGCATCAAAACGGCCCGACTGGAAGAGCGTTGCCAATAGCGGGCCTGACAAGAATAGTAAACCTAAGGCCGAAGGCAACGCTATCAATAAAATACAGCGTAACCCCCAATCTAGGGTTTTTTCATAGTCCTGTTTTGCCTGTCGGGATTTTTGTTTTGCCAGTTGCGGCAAAATCACTGTCGCAATGGCCACACCAAATATTCCCAAAGGAAAACCCATTAAGCGCTCGGAGTAATAAAGCCACGAAATACTCCCCTGAGGTAAAAAGGAAGCAAAAATAGTATCCAATAGGATGCCAATTTGCACGACAGAAACCCCTAAAATAGCAGGCAACATCAACGTTAAAACACGCCTAACCCCTGAATGTCGCCACCCCCAGCGAGGCCACACCCAAAGACCTAAGGCACCAACAGCACAGCCTTGAAAGAGCATTTGTAAAACACCAGCCACCAACACGCCAACGGCAAGCGCCATCACGGGAAAATGAAAATAAGCCACGCCAAAAATCGCAGCAGCTATGAGTGCAAGGTTCAGCAATACAGGCGTCAATGCAGGCAAGGCGAAACGAGAATAGGTATTGAGTATGCCTGCATAAAGGGCGGTTAGAGAAATAAAAAAGATATAAGGAAAGGTCAGACGCAGCATCTTAACGGTCAGATGAAAACGTTCAGGGTAAGCGAGAAAGCCCGGCGCAAACAAACTCACTATCAAGGGTGCACACAAGAACCCTAACATCACCAGCAACAGCAGAACACTGGAAAACACCCCTAAAAGACCGGCGATAAATATTTTTAGCTCGGCTTCAGTGGACTGTTCGCGGTAATCAGCTAATACGGGCACAAATGCTTGGGAAAAAGCGCCCTCGGCAAATAGGCGGCGCATAAAGTTAGGGATTTTAAAAGCCACCCAAAAGGCGTCTGTCGCACCTTCAGCGCCAAAAACATGCGCAATAATAATATCCCGCGCCAGCCCCAATAATCGCGATAAAAAAGTCATACAAGCAACCACGGAGGTGGACGTTAAGAGTTGACGACTCATAGGCGATTCCTGGTGCCTTCCGGGTGGGTGACGGAGCCTTAGCTCAGCATTTTCTAAAGGGACAGCGAACTTGCTAAGCCGGGGTAATGAGCAACAATTAAGGAGGACAAGGCAAAAGCTCAAAAAAAAACGCAGCACTAGCACCGCTAGTGCGAGTATTTTTTTGAGCTTTTAACCTAAATTCCGCAGTTGAAATCGACTGCGGAATTTAGGTTAAACACCGTCCCCCTGGATTTATCACAGGTTTTAGACGTTCTTATGTCGAACTCAGGTAACGCCTTAAAGTGCTTTAATCTGTGCGCTCAAACGAGACTTATGACGAGCGGCTTTATTCTTATGAATAATACCAGTCTTAACCATACGATCCAATACGGAAACGGCTTCTTTAAAACTGCTTTCTGCCGCAGATTTATCTGTACTCGCAATAGCGGCCAGCGTTTTCTTTAAGTAGGTACGCATCATAGAACGACGACTTGCGTTGTGTTGACGACGCTTTTCGGCTTGTTTTGCGCGTTTACGTGCTTGTCTTGAATTAGCCAAGGTATAACTCCATCATTATCGATATCAATTTAGCCCCGCGGGGAAAATGGGAGGCTTCCCAATTAACCTAAAATCCTCAGTTGAAATCTACTGCGGCCGCCTAACTCACCGAATCTAAAGGATTTTTCTCAATATTTTTTATTCACCGTATGGGTGATACGCTTTCACAAAAAATATTGAGAAAAATCTTTTATCTTCAGCAACTAAGTCGGCCTCGCGACGATTTCAACTGAGGATTTTAGGTTTAAGCCGCCAACTATGCCTGTTTGTGGAAAAATTGTCAAGCGTTTAGCCCAACTCGTCAGCCCAACCCCAGCATATCGCGTGAGGATTTTAGGTCAACCGCCGTCTACTCACCCACCGCCTGCAAAGCATCCATCAATGCACAGCAAAGCCTATGCGTTCCTTGGCGATTAGCCGCAGAAATTTTCCATAGTGGGCCATCCCAATTAAGCTCTGTTTTAATACGTTCACAAAGGGCGGCTAAGTCTTCTTCTGATAAAAGTTCCACTTTGTTTAAAATCAGCCAACGAGGCTTTTCTAACAATGTATCGCTAAATTGCTTTAACTCATTGATAATTAAGCCAATAGATTGAACAGGATCAGAGCCATCCACGGGAAAAACATCCACCACGTGCAGCAATAAACGGGTTCGAGATAAATGCTTTAGAAAGCTTACCCCCAAGCCTGCACCTTGGGCCGCACCTTCAATAAGCCCCGGAATATCAGCCATCACAAAGCTACGATGCGCTTCAATACTCACCACGCCTAAGTGCGGTTTAAGGGTAGTGAAGGGGTAATTAGCAATTTTAGGTTGTGCCGCGGAAACAGCCGTAATCAATGTGGATTTACCCGCATTCGGAAGCCCCAACAAACCCACATCCGCTAACAAGCGCAATTCCAGGCGCAATTGCAAGGCTTCTCCAAGCGTACCATGGGTGGTTTGCATAGGAGCGCGATTAACGCTGCTCTTATAGCGTAAATTACCCAGGCCATGAAACCCACCTTTAGCCACACAGAGACGCTGACCGTGAGCTGTTAAATCCCCCAGGCATTCATTGGTTTCATCGTTATAAATGACAGTACCCACAGGAACAGGCAACACTAAATCCTCACCACTGTGCCCGGTACGATTCTTACCCGAACCATTTTCACCGCGCTCTGCCTGATAATGACGTACAAAACGATAGTCAATGAGGGTATTGAGACTTTCTTCCGCCCGAAAATAGACGCTACCGCCATCACCACCATCGCCGCCATCAGGGCCGCCCTTGGGAACATATTTTTCACGGCGAAAGCTTAAACAACCATTGCCACCATGGCCTGCTGCCACTTTTACTTTAGCTTCATCAATAAATTTCATAGAAAAAGAGGTACTCTAGAGAGTATCGACAACCTGGAGGCAATAATCCTAAAATCAGCAGTTAAACCTAAATTCCGCTTTTGGCGATAACATCTTGATTCATCTAAGAAAACAAAAAGGCTGCTTCAAAAGCAACCTTTTCAACATAACCTGTTACATCATAAAGTCCTAAAGGCTTAGGAGCTTAGGACTCAGCGGATTCGATGCTAACAAATGTACGGTTTTTAGGACCTTTCACCGCAAATTTCACAAAACCATCAGTCAAAGCAAATAAAGTATGGTCACGACCCATACCTACATTCGTGCCAGCATGTTTTTTAGTGCCACGTTGACGAACGATAATCTCACCTGCTTTTACCAATTGACCGCCATAGCGCTTAACGCCCAAGCGTTTCGACTCTGAATCGCGGCCGTTACGAGTACTACCTGCTGCTTTCTTATGTGCCATTTTAATTTAACTCCAGCGTAAAACGAGTATTAACCTTGAATGTCCGTAATACGAACTTCAGTAAAATTTTGTCGATGTCCTTGTCTTTTCATGTGGTGCTTACGACGCTTAAATTTGATGATTTTTATTTTTTTATGGCGGCCATGGGAAACGACATCAGCCGTTACTTTACAACCATCCACGTAAGGGGCGCCTACACGCAGCTCTTCCCCGTCACCCACTAACAAAACTTTATCGAAATCAACAGACTGGCCTTCTGCTACCGCTAAGCTTTCTAGCTTAAGGGTATCGCCCTTCTTGATGCGATATTGCTTACCACCCGTCACAATTACAGCATGCATGTGTAAGTACTCCAAAAATAAATACAGACTCTATAGGAAATTCGGCCAATTCTACGCGAAACGCGCTGGTTTGACAAGGGGCAAGGGGAAAAACCATCTCAGTAATTCCCGCTGGGAATTGCCAACCTATCGCGTGGGGATTTTTAAGGGGAGCGCGCTCGCTCCCCTTAAATCGCCGTCCGCGCGGGCGTGTACCGCGCAGGGTAAGCCCGTCTAAAAAAAGCATTGCTTTTTTTAGGGCGCACGCTCGAGCAAGGATGCTCGAGCCGGTGCTAACCAATAGAATGCGTTTCCAACAGGAAGCCATTCCCGCAGAATAATTGCGAAAAATATTCACCCAGAAACCTGTAACTTATTGATATTTATAATCATTTAAGGCCAGCGGGAATTGCTGACCAAATCTCCCCCCTTTATCAATTGGCTCTAAGATAAGTGCTTGAGACGACTTCCTTAAATTTCGTCTTTACGTCGAATAAACGCCGGAATATCTAGGTAATTCAGGCTGTCACTGCCTTCATTTACCACGGCTGGTTGTGGTTGCTGAGCTTCCTGAAAGCCGCCACCCCTCTTGCGAATCACCGTAGGACGTTCTAGCTGCTGGTAATCCAGGGTGCCATCTCTTCTTGTGCTTTCGGCTAACTGAGCGGCATCGCGACGCTCACTGCCCAGCCCGGTTACAATCAAAGTAACACGTAAATCATCTTTCATTTCAGGGTCGATTACCGTACCAACCACAACGGTGGCGCCTTCTGAAGTGAATTCTTTAATGGCATCGCCCACTTCTTCAAATTCACCAATAGACATATCTAGACCTGCAGTAATATTTATCAATACACCTTTGGCACCCGATAGGTTGATGTCTTCCAAGAGCGGACTTGCAATGGCAGCTTCTGCTGCTTCACGAGCGCGATTCTCACCCGAACAACTACCCGTACCCATCATTGCCATGCCCATCTCAGACATAACCGTGCGCACATCAGCGAAATCCACATTGATGAGGCCTGGACGAGTAATAAGTTCTGCGATACCTTGCACCGCACCAAGCAGGACATCATTCGCCGCCTTAAAAGCACTTAATAGAGACGTGCCTTTTCCTAATACCGTTAACAATTTATTGTTCGGAATGGTAATCAGAGAGTCGACATGCTTGCCCAGCTCTTTGATGCCTTCTTCAGCAACGCGCGCCCGTACCTTGCCTTCGAAGGAAAAAGGCTTAGTCACAATCGCAACAGTTAACACGCCCAACTGTTTAGCAATCTCTGCAATAACCGGTGCGGCCCCTGTTCCTGTGCCCCCTCCCATACCGGCGGTAATGAAAACCATGTCAGAACCGTGCAGCAATTCTTCTACACGGTCTCTGTCTTCTAATGCTGAATTCCGACCGATTTCGGGGTTGGCACCAGCGCCCAGCCCTTTGGTCATTTGCTCACCTAACTGCAACACAGTGGTCGCACTGGAGTTCTTTAAAGCTTGAGCATCGGTATTCATGGCGATAAAGTCAACCCCTTCAATAGAAGCAGACATCATATGCTCAATAGCATTACCGCCGCCACCGCCAACACCAATCACTTTTATGACAGCATTTTGTCGCTGACTCTCGGCTAACTCAAACATGTCCCATCTCCTTCAAAGATTTTAGTATAACTGCCCAACGTTACTCAGATAACCACTAGCGCGGCGTACATTTCAATGAACAGGTTTCTACTACAAGTGTATAGGGTTTATGATAATTCACAAAGTCTAAATCGCAGATTGCCCAAGAAAATCAAACTAACCGGACCAACCTGCATATAAAAAGAGCTAAAAAGCATCCCGCCGATAATATTAAAAATTCCCTTGGAACCAATTACACATACGACGCCATGCTCCACGCACACCCGGGCGTGCCAAATTAGACTGCGCACCATAACGTTGTTTATTACCATAAAGCAATAAACCCACGCCGGTACTATAAACGGGGTCGCCAATTACTTCAGGCAGACCACTAATTTGTTGCGGCACACCAATACGCACCGGCACTCTAAAAATAGCTTCGGCTAACTGATCTGCACCCATAGCCTTCGCCGCTCCACCGGTCAAAACCACACCCGCGGTTAATAAATCCTCAAAGCTGCTACGGCGTAATTCTTTTTGAATCAAAGAAAACAATTCATCATAACGAGGGCCGACCACATCTGCCAAGGCTTTGCGGGTTAATTTTTGCCCAGGCCTATCGGCTAGGCTTGGAATTTCAAAGGTCTCATCAGGCTTAATGGTTTCATCGGTCTTGAGTAAATCAGGTAGCGCACAAGCATACTTACGCTTAATGGCTTCAGCATGTTGCGTGGGTGTACGCAAAGCAATAGCAATATCATTGGTCACATGGTCGCCAGCAATAGGAATCACGGCAGTATGACGAATAGCGCCATCGGTAAAAATCGCAATATCTGTGGTGCCTCCGCCAATATCAATGAGACAAACACCTAATTCCTTTTCGTCATCACTTAAAACCGCATAGCTGGATGCTAGTTGCTCTAGAATAATATCTTCGACATCCAGGTGACAGTGGCGGATACATTTTATAATGTTTTGTGCAGCACTCACCGCACCTGTAACCAAATGTACTTTTGATTCTAATCGCACACCAGACATACCCACAGGCTCGCGAATGCCATCTTGGTTATCAATAATAAATTCTTGGGGAAGGATGTGTAGAATTTTTTGGTCCGCAGGCATGGCTACCGCCTTAGCGGCATCAATAACGCGTTCCACATCAGCTTGCGTCACTTCACTGTCTCGAATAGCAACAATACCATGAGAATTTCGGCTAAAAATATGACTACCTGCGATACCCGTAAATACCGAATGAATCTGGCAACCCGCTATAAGTTCTGCTTCTTCCACCGCACGCTGAATGGACTGTACCGTTTTCTCAATATCAACAACAACGCCTTTTTTAAGGCCATGAGAAGGATGCGTGCCAAGACCTACAATTTCAATTTCATTATCTGGCGTCACTTCACCGACAATGGCTGCAATTTTGGTAGTACCAATATCTAAGGCAACAATTAAATTTTTTTCCGTCTTTTTTGACATATTTCTTGAGGTCCTTTTGTTGACAGCACTCAGCCTATCACTAACGCCTATTTCAACGCCACTTAACCGCTATCCCGTTAGAATAACGCAAATCAACATACTCAACAGTTTGAGGCGCGTTGGCAAATAATTTGGGGTATACCCTAACAAAACGTTGCAAACGTTCCAAGCTATTTTTTTGGCCCAATATAACGGTCATGCCATTATTTAAATGAATTTTCCACGAATGGCGCAAGCTTAACTGGAGTTGTGTAATATGTAAACCCAATTTTGAAATTATTTTATCCATTTGTTGCATTGCTTGCACAACTTCTAGCGATTGAGAACGAGGCCCTTGCAATTGTACTAAACCTGATGGAAAACTGTCTACGTCTGGCGTAAAAACTTCTCCTTGCTCATTTAATAGTGCGCGGCCATTCCACGTTGCAATAGCGTTCTGTTCATAAACCTTAATCACCACTTCACTGGGCCAAACTCGTTGAACCTCAGCATCGGCTACCCAAGGCAAATCACTTAGCGCGTGTCGCAATCGTCGCACATTCACATTAAAAAATCCATCTTGCACCCAGGGCAAAATAGCCTGTTGCAACTGTGAGCGCGTCATATGCTTGTCACCGCCCACAACGCGTATGCGCGTAATGGGAAAACGTTTGGCATCATGTAAGAGCTGATATCCCCACACGACAGCAGATAATAGCAATAGCCCCACAAGGTACAAGCTCCACCTAGACCAATTGATGATACGTGGTGCTGCAGAGGCTTTGGCCGTAGCTTGTTGCTTCTTTTTATGGAATTTCTTGAGTAGCTTCATGGCCTACCCACTACGTGTACTTCTTGTTGAAGTTGAATGCCATGAGCGGCGTGAACTTTCTCAGCCACACGCTCAATTAAATCCTCAATATCTCTCGCTGTAGCCGAGCCCTCATTGATAATAAAATTAGCATGCTTAGTGGAAACACAAGCCCCACCTAAGGAAAAACCTTTTAACCCAGTCTCTTCAATCAGCCGTGCGGCATAGTCATCTGGCGGATTACGAAACACTGAACCACAACTAGGCAAATCCGTGGGCTGTGTTTGAGCACGTTGTTGGGTGATTTGTCTAATTTTTGCCAAACTTTCGGTTTTATCGCCTGGTTCTAAACAAAAATGACCGGCAACAAACCACTCATCAAGCGGGCCATCCACTTGCCGATAGGTGATTTGATAGGCTTTAGGGGTGCGTTTGTGGATTTGCCCCTTGCGGTCAAGGGTTTCCACCGCGCTGACATATTGCCACGTTTCTCCGCCGAAAGCGCCCGCGTTCATTTTTAAAGCCCCACCTACAGTACCCGGCACCGTGGCTAAAAATTCACACCCCGTCATGGCCCAACGAGCGCACTGTCTAGCAAACGTCGCACAAGAAACGCCCGCTTCTGCCCTAACCGTTGTCTCAGATAAAGCTGTTAATGTATTTAAACGCCCTAAGGTTGCAATGACCAACCCCTCAAAACCACCGTCGCGTATGAGAATATTACTGCCCAAACCTAACCACAACACCGGCTCATCCACAGGAATAATAGTCAGTAATGCTGAAATATCCTCAATACTTTGCGGTTGATAGAAAAGTTTTGCTGCGCCACCGACGCGCCAGGACGTAAGGTTATTTAAGGGGTGGTTGACAGAAAGTTTACCCTTTAAAAGACCCACAGCAAGCGCTTTTTCTATGGAAATAAGAACGCTAGGATCAGACTCAATCACGAGGCTTTATCCTCTGCGGTAAAAGCTAATTGAGCAGAAGCAAGCTTGGATGCCAGGCTTCCAATGCTTCCCGCTCCCTGACAAAGCAAAATATCATTATCTTGCAGTACGCGAGGCAGTAACACGCCCAAATCATTCAATGCCTCAACAAAAATAGGCTCTAGCTGCCCACGCTTGCGAATACCAGAACAAAGTGCTTGGCTATCCGCGCCAACAATGGGCATTTCGCCGGCTGAATAGACTTGCAATAATAAAAGTGCGTCTACTTCTGATAACACGTTAACAAAATCGTCAAATAATGCTGCTGTACGTGTGTAGCGATGCGGCTGGTAAGCCATGACCAAACGCCGTGAAGGATAAGCAGCACGCAATGCTTGTAAAGTCGCTGACACTTCACGCGGATGGTGGCCATAATCATCAATAAGCATTATGCTGCCCATAGGCGTTTCATACTCGCCATGCACCTGACAACGACGGCCAATTCCTTCAAACTGACGCAAAGCCTTTAAAATAGCATCATTGCCAGCTTGACACTCTTGGACCACCGTGATGGCTGCCAACGCATTTAACACATTATGCGTGCCCGGCAAATTAAGCACCACTGGCAACGGAGGTTTTTCTGGACGAAGCACGGTAAAGAGACTTTGCATACCTTCTTGACTCACATCCACGGCTCTAACATCCGCATGCTCACTCAAGCCATAGGTAATAATGGGGCGCGCAATGTCATCCATCATGCTCTGTATGACCGGGTCGTCCGCACACAAGATAGCCAAACCATAAAAAGGCAATTTCTGTAAAAAGCTGATGAAAGTTTGCTTTAATGCTTCAAAATCATTGTCATAGGTGGACAAATGATCAGCATCAATATTGGTCACCACAGATAATAAAGGATGTAAATGTAAAAAAGAAGCATCGCTTTCATCAGCTTCAGCCACAAAAAAAGGCCCCTTGCCCAAGCGTGCATTGGCGCCCGCACCATTGAGCACCCCACCAATGACGAAGGTGGGGTCAAGATCCGCCTCAGCCAACATGCTGGCAATAAGGCTGGTGGTCGTGGTTTTTCCATGTGTACCCGCTACCGCAATTCCTCGCTGAAAGCGCATTAATTCTGCCAGCATTTCAGCACGAGGCACCACAGGAATATGCGCGACTTTCGCGGCACTCACCTCAGGGTTATCATGATTAATGGCCGAAGAAGCCACAACGACATCAGCTGCCGCCACATTATCTGCTGAATGCCCAATGAAAACATTGGCACCTCGTTTTTTTAAACGTTGTACTGAAGCACTATTGGTTAAGTCTGAACCGGAAACTTCATAACCTAAATTAAGCAAGACCTCAGCAATACCACTCATGCCAGAACCACCAATACCAATGAGGTGAATACGGCGAACACGCCAAAGGTGTGGCGTTTTCTCACGCTGACTGTCTTTCATAGCGCTCTCTTTATCGGGGGGGGTGAATAAAATATATGCAAAATATATCAGAAGGTTCAATATATCACAAAAACTCTTATTCTCGCGCAATATGCCATTGTAGACAAGCCCCTGGGAGTATATCTATGTACTACGAGCGGGTAGGGTTCTAGGCTTTTAGCCTCTCATTCATGCTGAGCATAAATGCTGCTGCAATAAATGAAGCTGTGCTTCATGCTTTTTGAAGTTAGAATTATATAACTTCTCTAAGTTTTGCAGCTTCCAGCGAACAGCAGGAAATCTTTCAAAATCATGAATCTCCCATTTAGGTTGCAAACGCCTTATACTCATCAAAAAGCTCTTGTCCTCGTCGAGCAAATTTCTATTTACTGACGTCACCAATTTAGACCTAACTTCTTCAAATTCAGTATAATAAAAATCATAAGAAGTCATTCCAGTAAACTGATTATCCATTGCTTTTCGTTGATCTAACAAATTGGGATTCAAAACCTCGTATATGGGTCGATCATTACTGATAAGTGCCAGGAGAAATCCAAGCATAACATCTCTAGATAAACCTTCATTTTCCAATAAATACTTTATATCAAATAAATCCCTTGGATGCTGTCTGTCTAATGCTGCGCAAATTTTCCCTCCATATAGCTGTCCCATTGGCACAACTTGCATTGCAACAAATGCCTCATACTCCTCTGATGTTTTATCTGATAAGGTTTGCTTTTTTGCTTCTCCCAATATTCCTCGACTAACTAAATTCACTTCTAATTTTATTTCCGCACCAGAAGTAGAAATAAATAATTTACCAAGCTCTGTTTTATGGGTAATTCTTACTGCAGGAATGATTTGCATCAAGTCTGCACTTATCCGCTCTAAAGCCTGATAAATTTTTTCTAATGATTCTTTTCTAGGTTCAATCGGGATGTAAGTGAGATCTATGTCAATAGATAACCTTGGCATATTGCGCACAAATAAATTGATAGCTGTCCCACCGTGTAATGCAAAATCTTTTTCCTTTGCAACAATGGGGAGCACTTTTAACAACAAGTCAACTTGTTGCTTATAGCTTTGTTTAGTCATTCTTCTTCCAAGACTTTGGCACTGTTATTTTATATTTTTTATCCAAAACACCATGTTCGATAATCTTACGCTTTCCTGCACCTAAATTTATGGTTGATAAATCTAAGTAATTGAACCACTCATGGCCCGCTTTTTCAGCAAGATACAAAAATAGTCTTTTAACTTTAATAGAATGACAACTATAAAGTAATTTTTGAATTTTACCAGGGTGTAGATTATTCATTCCTTCCATTAGCTCATAGCACTCCAAAAGCTCTTGATCATTTGGGACCAAATGCAAACACTCCATAAATGCCCTAATTTCACCAGATATTTTTATGCTAAAGTCTCTAACTGCAAAGTCTACTAATCCTAAATCAGAAGGCATAAAGTCACTACAGTGAAGCCCAACATCCACACCCCAATTAAACTTAGTGAACCACGTAGGTAAACGCCTATCCTTATTAGCCGCCAATAAAATAATTTTCTTTGCATTCAGCTCTAAATAGTGTGACTTGCCAAGCATAGAAAGAGCGCTACGTGCTCCAACATGAATACTAGAGTCAGCCTGCCTTTGTAAGGCATATAATGCTCCAAAGCAATCAACTATATCCCCTGTTCGGATATTTGCTCCAACACCTATAGATTTCAGCCAGCCAGAATTTCTGTAGCGCTTTATAAGCTCTGAACTATAACCATTAGTTTTAAGCCAGGATGACAGTAAGACTATCCCCTTTGGAGTGGAACTTAAAAGATGGTTTAATTTAGTTTGTTTTAAGGTACTCATAGTACCACGATAGGACATATTTCAAACTAATTCAAGAATAAGTTTAATATTATCATTTTAAAGGTACTATAAGTACCCTAAAACAACAAAATATAAACTAAAGCAGCAATTCCTCACAACAACCAACAATAACCTGAATGGCATCAGGCTTAGCCAAAGCACGAGCTTTATCCGCCATGGTGGCTAAGGCATCGCCTTCTAGTAAAGGGTTAATGGTTGCCGCAAGATACTCCACCGTTAAATCCTTTTGCACACACAAAATGGCGGCACCTTGATTGGCTAAATACTCTGCATTAATACGCTGGTGATCATCCACAGCGTAGGGAAAAGGAATCAGTAGGCTTGCAACTCCTGCTGCTGCAATTTCAGCAACTGACAAGGCTCCGGAACGACAAATGACTAAGTCGGCCCAAGCGTAAGCCTCGGGCATATCTTCAATAAATCCTACCACACGCGCTTTAATGCCCGCCGCCGCATAGGCCGTTCGCATGCTAGCCTCTTGTTTGGGGCCTGCTTGATGATAAATTTCTATAGGGTTGGTTAGTTTTCCTGACTGCCATAGAGCCAATACCAGCTCATTAACAGCTTTGGCACCCAGGCTTCCCCCTAGAATCAATAGACGCCTGGGTTGATGTTGGCCTGTTCCTCGTTGTTCAGGTGAAGGCAAATCCACAATGGGGCCTCTAACAGGATTACCCACCACTTGCGGTGAATATTTAGCGGGCAACGCATCAGGAAAGGCGCTTAACACCCGGGTAGCTATCTTAGCTAAACAAACATTGGTAAAACCAGCAACAGCATTTTGTTCATGGATTAATAAAGGTTTTCTAAGCAACCACGCGGCAATTCCAGCGGGACCGGCAACAAAACCTCCCATTCCCACCACTAACGCCGGGCGCGTCTTTAACAGATAAAATAACGCCTGAAAAATAGCCCCTAGCAAGGCAAAGGGCGACAATAATTGATTAAGTCTACCGCTACGACGAAAACGTTTGACACCCAAATAGGTAATAGGAATACCAGCCTGAGGCACTACACGAGCCTCAAGGCCTGCTGCCGTTCCCAGCCATTCCACATCGTAGCCTTGCACCATCAACTGTTTGGCAATAGCCAATCCCGGATAAACATGACCGCCTGTACCTCCCGCTGTAATCACAACTTTTTTCATCTGGCGGCCCTACGATGCTCTGGATGAATCCCCATGGCATGACAACGATTTTCATAATCAATACGAAACAAAATAGCCAACAACACACAATTTATCACCATACTACTGCCCCCATAACTCATTAAAGGCAGCGTCAGCCCTTTGGTGGGTAACAAGCCTGAATTAACGCCAATGTTGATAATGGCCTGTAGGCCTAGCCATAAACCAAAACCTGCCGCGACATACGCTTCAAAGAAAGCGTCTCGGCAAATGGCGATGCGACTGATAAATAGAGCACGTATCACAACAACCGCATAAAGCAAAATAACCGAGACAGCACCCACTAACCCCAACTCTTCCGCTAATACCGCGAACAAAAAGTCTGTATGAGCCTCAGGCAAGTAAAATAATTTTTGCACGCTGTTACCCAGCCCCACGCCAAACACACCCCCTCGGCCAAAGGCGATAAGCGACTGGGTTAATTGATAACCACTGTTAAATTGATTAGCCCAAGGGTTAAGAAAAGTCGTCAAGCGCTGCAAACGGTAAGGCGATGAAATAGCCAACACCGCCAAGGCCAGCCCCACAAAAATTACCAATATCACAAAATGTTTAACACGCACGCCCGCCAAAAACATCATCGCAAGCGCTGTACTCATAATAACAACGGCGGCACCAAAATCAGGCTCCAACAACAAAAAGAAAGCCACTATACCCAGCAAGCCCATGGGTTTGATAAACCCAATGACATGCTCCTTGACTTCATCGGAACGCCGCACAAGATAACCAGCCAAATAAAGGATGACGCAAAACTTCGCCACTTCTGAGACTTGGAAACCAATGGGGCCCAAACCAATCCAACGCGAGCTGCCATTAACTTCACGTCCAATGCCCGGCACTAATACCAAAATCAACAATAATAAACTGATGAATAATAGGGCCGTACCATAACGCATCCAACTCGCTGCACGAATACGGATAACGCACAAAGACACCACCAGACCTAAAGCCAAGTAGACTAACTGCCGCGTTAAAAAATGAAAAGCTTGGTGAAATTTCTGCATGGAAACGACAATAGATGCTGAAGACACCATGAGTAGGCCCAAGGAAATAATCGCAATGACCGCGGCCAATAACCAACGATCATAAACGGTCTGTGGATTAAATTTTTTAAACACCCTCTATAGACTCCGCGCTAACGCTTCAACCAGCGTTACAAACGTTTGGCCCCGCTCTTCATAGCTGGAAAACATATCAAAACTGGCACAAGCAGGCGATAACAACACTGCATCACCCGGGCGTGCTAACGCATGGGCTTTTTGCACGGCATCCGCTAATGACGCAACAAGATGGGTTGTTGTCGCCTCTTGCAGCGTTTGCTGTAGCTGTGATGCCGCCTCTCCCATGAAAATACCATGACAAACCCAACGGGCCACCGGTTCTGCGAGCGGCGTAAATTCCGCACCTTTTGCCTGTCCGCCGGCAATGAGAATAACACGACCGGTTATTTTTTCTCCTACACCCGCAATGGCGGCTTGCACGGCACTGAGGTTAGTTCCCTTGGAATCATTATACCAAGCCACCCCACGTAAACACATCACCAATTCACAACGATGCGCAAGCCCTCGAAAGCTACGCAATGCTGATACAATGGCTTCCTCAGGCAATGTAATGGCATCAGCCAATGCCATTGCTGCCAAGGCATTAGCCCAATTATGCGGCCCCACAACTGCCAATTCATCAACAGATAACACAGGCGCTTTATCACGCGCTAAGCATAAACCTTGCGGTGTATCTAAGAGCCCATAGGTCGCTTGCGAATTTTTGTGGGTGGAGAAAAAAACTGTCTGTTCTTTTTTAAGGGTTTTGGGCAGTAAACTAGCATCATCGCCATTAAGCACAGCATGATCACACCTTTGGAAAATGCGCTGCTTGGCCTGCAAATAATCAGCCATGCTGCCATGATAATCTAGATGGTCAGGCGAGACATTTAACAATGCTGCCGCCTTGAGAGGAAATTTATGTAGGTAGGCCAATTGAAAACTCGACAGCTCTAACACATAAAAATCCGGTGGTTGTTTGGCCAGTAAATCTAAGACAGGAATACCAATATTCCCTCCCATCTCAACAGTAAAACCCGCCTGCGCAATCATATGAGCAAGCCATGTGGTTACCGTACCTTTACCATTGGAGCCGGTAATACCCACCAGGGGGGCTTGTGCATAATTTGCAAACAAAGCCACATCATTGAGCATAAGCTTACCCGCACGTTTCAGCTGCTGCAAAAAAGGCGTGCTGGGCGCCAATCCCGGGCTTATTAAAAAGCAATCAGCCTTATCAATGAGGCCCTCATCTAAAGCACCAAAAGAACAAGGTGTATCTGGCGCAAACTGTTTAAGCGCTTCCCCTTGTGGCGGTACCTCTCGGCTGTCCGTCACATAAAAGGGTATCTGTTGCGCGGTTAAAAAACGTGCGCAGGACAACCCTGTAGCCCCTAATCCAACGATGGCGTAAGTTTTTTTAGGCGTGGAATCACTTAGGGTCTGTTGAGAATTCATCTTTTTATCCAAATACTACTGTTTCAACAACTCGGCCGTTCGCTCCCGAGATTTCTCACTTTAAATGGCTAGCTCCGCAGCTCAAGTATGACTTATGCATTCCGCTGCTCGACTCGCCATTCGCCCTGTCTTTGAAC
This sequence comes from Gammaproteobacteria bacterium, assembly GCA_965230455.1. Lineage (GTDB taxonomy): Bacteria > Pseudomonadota > Gammaproteobacteria > CBDDKY01 > CBDDKY01 > CBDDKY01. The sequence goes on along the minus strand of CBDDKY010000002.1, from coordinate 70,659 downwards.
AAAAATCTTGAATTGTCAACAGAGCCTAGCATCAGTTTGCCACTAACGTAGTTTCAGTGTAGCAAGCCCCATCAACACTAATATCACTGTAATAATCCAAAAGCGCACAATAACCTTAGGCTCAGGCCACCCCTTGAGTTCAAAATGGTGATGCAAAGGTGCCATGCGGAAAATGCGTTTCCCTGTTAACTTAAAGGACAGTACTTGTAAAATAACCGACACCGTCTCCATCACAAAAATACCGCCCATCAATAGCAAGATGAGCTCTTGACGCACTATCACGGCCACAATACCTAAAGCCGCACCCAGAGCTAAGGATCCCACATCGCCCATGAAAACCTGTGCGGGATACGTATTAAACCACAAAAAGCCCAAGCCTGCACCAACCAACGCACTACAGAAAACAGCCACCTCTCCAACGCCCGGCACATAGGGAATCACCAAATAATTAGCAAACTTCACATTGCCCGTTAGATAAGCAAAAATACCCAACGCACCGGCCACTAAAACCGTGGGCAAAATTGCCAATCCATCCAACCCATCGGTTAAATTCACCGCATTACTACTGCCCACCACCACAAAATAGGTTAGCAAAATATAAAAAGGACCTAAATCAATGAGAAGGTGTTTAAAAAAGGGCACAACCAATTGCGTCTGACTAGGGAGTGTGGCGGTGGAGTATAGGTAAATCGCCACGATAAAGGCCAAGAGCGACTGCCAGAAATATTTCCACCTGCTCGGCAGGCCTTTAGAATTTTTTAATGTCAATTTTTGATAATCATCCACCCAGCCAATGGCAGCAAACCCCAAGGTGACCAATAATACAACCCACACATCATCATTAGAAAGTTTACCCCAAAGCAACGTGGCCAGCGCAACCGCCACCACAATTAAAGCGCCTCCCATGGTCGGCGTACCGGCTTTACTCAAGTGCGTTTGCGGCCCATCATCACGGACCGTTTGGCCAATTTGGTAGTGAGCCAAACGTCGAATCATGCAGGGCCCCAAAAAAAGCGCAAACCCTAAGGCCGTCAAAGCAGCCAAAATCGCTCGTAGCGTCAAATATTGAAAAACATTAAACGGGTGGTAAAAAGATGCTAAAAGCTGCGTTAACCAAAGTAACATAAAGATAAGCCTTAAAACTGAAGTGATGAAGAGTATGTTAGGATGAAATACAGTATGTTAACATATCAAAACGGCAAAGGCTTCCTTATGTGGCAAGGCGAAAATCCTTTCGGTGAGTTAGGCGGCCGCAGCAGATTTCAACCGCGGCTCAACAGGAGAAAAGGTATACTGAGTAACATCTAAAGTCCATGTGTGCTTAACGAACTCCTCTTCCAAAAACACAAGGAGGCATCTACATGCAAAAAACAGTTACTGTTGAATCGACTGCAGAAGAGCAATTTTATGAATATGAAGAGCAAGAACACCTGTTTACCGCCGAATTTTCGCTATTTGAACAACAGGCTGAACAAAGAAAAGACTCCAGCAGCGTAGAAACCCAACCTATCAATTCTTCTACTATCGCATCAATGACTTCAGCTGGAGTGATAGACTACGAGCTCTCCGCCCTTGAGCCACCGAAGAAAAATAAACTTTCTCGGCGCTTAACTCCCCAAGGTGAATTAAAAAAACTTTTTCAAACAGTATCAACATCTAAAGCCAGACTCAGTGATAGACTATTAGACTACGTCATCGGATGTATCCAATACACACGTAAACGATATACAAGTTCTTTATTTTCACCTATCATTGATTACGAAATACTGCCAATCCTAGCGCTAGAAGTGCTTTATCAATATGTATGTATCAAAGAACGTACATTAAACAGTATACAATTGAGTAATGTGATTGTTCACTTGCAAACGCTGGATGGTGACGAACTATTCATGGGACTCCTCATCGTTAGCTGTTGCGTCATAAAACACCAAGGTTCTCCAGTCGACGAAGAAAAAACCAGCCTTTTTTTGGGCAAAATAGCGCAACTATGTCAGAAAAATAATAAACCATCACCACTGTTTATTAGCATTATGCATGCAAAGCTATTAGTACAGCCTGGTAAACCACTCAATGAAATTGAGCGAAACATCTTAACATTTGCCTTATCAAAAGCCACTTCAGAAGCTATTGAAGCTTTTAAAATACCACCATTACTAATAAAAACTCAAAAAAGCTACCCAAACCAATCACTCCTAGCATGGTCTTCTTCCTTCACCATGAGGCAGAAACTAATAGCAGTACGAGAAAAAGTTAAAAAAAAACGGCTATTAACATCACCCGCTCTACTAAACTTAGTAATGGGATGGAAAAGCCTATCAGCACAGGAAAAGTATATATTTTTAGAAATTATTGAATGCGCACTTGAGAATGGTCAACTTGATTTTTCTGTAGCTAAAAATAAGAGCCACGCCTCTACCATTTCTAAAAGCCTTGAAAAATTATATGGAGCTCTGCTAGATTCCTTAGCAAACATCCACTATATTACACTGCAAAAAAAAGCCATCAACATATATATGTTATTACGCTTTAGCAATGCTTTTACCACCTGTAACACAAATATCAACGCATTAGAAAAGCGTTTTATTGAATGCTGTTCAAACCTAAACAGTAAAGCCATTTTATTTCTCAATGATCTATATCGTCGCAACGAAAAAGAGGCAACACCTTTAAAATCAGATCATATAATACTGTTAGGAAAATTAGTTAAACTTACTGAGTGCGACCTAGTACGCAAAGAAGCAAATATCATCTTAGCTAAATTAACGACAGATATTGATAGTCTCTCTAACTTACTTGAAAAGGAAAATAATGCGGACTGCAAAATTGGCCTTCTAGAATGTAGCAAATATGTGCAAGAAAGAAACCGAGTCTTGCATGACAAACACATTGCCAAACTCTTTGTTATTATTAATGCTAAACAACGCACGGATGAACTCAAGTGCTTAGCCAGCAAACTTATACTTTTCCATATAAAAACCCAACAGCAACATCTCAGCGAAAAAAATCAAAGAGAATTGTTCTTTTCACTGAGCACTGAGCACTGCTGGACGTGAGACAATAGACCTCCTTTTACAGGCTGTTGAGCAACACACTAAGCATGACAGTTCGATATCACTCAACCATTTGAAGTTATTGAGCGTAAGTATAAGGATTTTACCAGCTGATCCACACTTTACAAAAATTTCTATCAAAATTTTTATTAACCTAACACGAAAATTTTCTTTTTTATCTGCCGAAGCAGAAGAAAAAGGAATTTTATCTCAATTTGCCTTAAAATTTTTAATGCAAATAAAAGATGGCAGTGAGACTTATCAAAACGAAATATTTTACTTAATACATCTAATGATAGAAAATGGTCACAAAATAAATATAGAGACCATCAATGTTCTACTTGATAAACTGACAATCGCTAACGAAAAGAGCACTGTCCTACAAATACTATCATTAATAGGAAGAGCAATTGGAAAAACTCAAATCACCTTCAGCAACAACCATAAACAGCACAGCACACTACTCGCCATTAATGCATCTAAACTAGAAAATTTATTATTGCTTACCTTAAGCGAGAGCTCTAAAATTGCAATAGACAGTCTCGAGGTCTTTGCTCGTTGCGTCATTTCCACCAATGACATTGAAGGATTAGAAAAACACATCAATACCTTTTACACGCTGCTTGACGAGGGCTACTTAGTTTATCCTGTAATAAATATTTTAGCCTCTTATAGCTTGCGTAGATTCAAGTTAAGAGAAAAATCAATCACTCAAATAATAAAACTATCAAGCAGAAATGATTCAGAATCAGCAAAAATAGTCGAGCTGATCCAACACCATGTTCACCACCATGGCTTGACTCATGATAATATAGAGTATTTGCAACAAGCATTCCAATTAACGCCTATACCAGAGGTCAAAGTCAAGTTGCTATTTATCCTCGATGAAGTTATAGAAAAAAACAATAACGCATCAACCCTTAAAGAATTTAACAAAGAAACAATAATCCACTTCATTAATTTAATTCCTATAATAAAGCAAGTATCGACAGCCAATACCTTATGGAGACTAATCAACAAATTTGCCGGCAATGATAACAGCCAGACAATAATATATATTAAAAAATTATTTTCCATCATTGATCTTCCAAATGAGCTTCACACCCTCCACTTTATAAACCTACTCAACTCAAAGCATATACTTTCAGCAATACAAACCAGTGGAGACAAGAAATATATTATTAACAAGCTTGCACAGCATTTGGCTTCAGGGAATTTCAAAGAAAACAAAACGTTATATCACGCAATGTGTTTAATCTACCAACTTGCCAATACTTCCCTCTTTGAGACCCAGAAAGATTTTCAGCATATCAAACTTAGAAGTGTATTAATTAATACCCTAAGAGACAACCCAAATCAAAAAATTGCAGCGCAATCAGCTCGATTTTTAACGAGTTTTTACACTCGACTATCAAGTTTTTGACGCTGTAGGCTGAATTCTGTATTATTTTCCGCACAAATTTATATCAGGGTGCGACACGGGATGATTATAGGCGAAGGATTACCATTCATAAAAGATTATGTAGAATTACTCAATGATGCTATCAAGCAGCATTCTCCAGAACAGAAATTGAGCAAGCTACAGTGTTACTGGTTATCCTTTGTCATATTGGGCTTAATCATTACTAATTCATTATGCTGGGCTCGATTTGAGCGATTTAGTTGCGGAAAATATAGTGCAGCAGCCATGTGTTGGATGTTTAAAAAAGCAAGAATTGCGTGGGAGTTATTGTTAAAAGCCAGCGTTATTAAATTAATAGAACGATATGGCATTAAATCAGGCGTGCTTGTGATTGATGACACAGATAGTGAGCGCTCTAAAAACACAACAGAAATTGCAAAGGTGCATAAAATACGTGACAAAAAGCATGCTGGTTTTTTTAGTGGCCAAAACATTATTTTTTTACTATTGGTCAGTGATACGTTAACGATTCCTGTTGGTTTTAGATTTTATGAACCAGACCCAGATATTTCAGCATGGCGTAAAGAAGATAAACGACTAAGAAAGAAGGGTATACAAAAAAAATACCGGCCAAAAATGCCGGGGCGCAATCCAAATTACCCAACTAAAATATCATTGGCAATAGAGGCACTTAGTGACTTTACGTCTAATTTTAGTGACTTAAAAATCAAAGCTGTAATTGGAGATACTTTTTATGGCAACAAAGAATTTTTTGATGGTGCTGTCGCTGCTACTGGACAAGCCCAGGTATTAAGTCAGATTAAAAAAACTCAACTGATTAATGTTAATGGTCGCTTTATTCAGGTACAAAAGTTTTTTGAAAACTACCAGGGTAAAACTGAAGAAATCACACTGCGTTTTAATAAAAAGAAAATAACTTATCGCGCTGCTAAATTTAAGGTAAAGGCACATAATAAAAGGTTGCGCGTTATTGCATTAAAATATGAAGGTGAAGAAGATTATCGCTATCTAGTTGCCAATGATGCAACTTGGCTTGACGTTGACATTATAAAAGCCTATTCGCTCCGTTGGCTTGTGGAGGTTTTTATACAAGACTGGAAATCCTATGAAGGATGGAACCAGCTGGCTATGCAAAGAGGTGTTGATGGCTCAGAGCACGGATTGTTAATCAGCCTCTTGAGTGACCATGCGCTCCATTTTCATCAGGATCAAACGGACTTGCATAAAAACAAAGGTCTAGCAGCTACGGTTGGATCGCTACGAGAGAAAGTCATGATGGAGTCGTTGACTGCTTTTATAGAGGAAATTGTCACAAGTGAAGACCCACAGGCTATGTTTAAAAAATATACGGATAAAATTTCTCAGCTTTTTCAACTTAAAAGTTCCGTAAAACATATGCGTGGTGCTGATATAGGAGCACTTCAAATGCTAGATGCGTGATGAAAATTTCAAAAACTTGATAGTCGAGTTTACAGAGAAACAACGCAGACATCACACACACTACTAAGCCATGAATTACTTTGTCAATTTGAGAAAGCAAAAAATAAGACAGATTATGCTAAAGAAATAAAGCGCTTTATTAATAAATATGGCTATATGACAGCAAGCGCCTATTCAATTTTTGAACGCTACTTTTCTGCTCAAAAACAACTCATCAATAAGATAAGCTTAAAATTCAGCATCCAGCCATCTCAACAGACTAAAACTAATGGCATAACACAATATATTTTAGAATGCTGCTACTTGCTTTCCTGCAAAAAAAGCATTTTCCCCAGCTCACTGTTGAGTGTTATTTATGAAGAATATGTCAGAGAACAGCCTCCATCCAATCTATCGATTACAGCCCTATCCATTTTAATTGAGCAGGCAAAGATCGGGGAAGTCATTTCCGAAGACGTTTTTTATTATGCATTAAATGCTATTGACTCTGTTAAAAATCCAGAGATACTACTGACAATTGTTGAAATGTGTGTTTGTAGAGTCATCCCCATTAAAAAAGCCAATCAACTAACAAGAGTTATTGAGCTACTGTCAAAGCGTAAATATACCTATAGAATACTTGAGCTCCTAAATAAACTATTAAGCAGCCAGAATACCCACCAGGAGGCTCCATGCATTATTTTAGTAAAGCTCACAGACAAGCTACAATTTTTAACAGAAACCGATATTTCTGCAGCTTGCAAATTAATCACTTCTTGCATCCAGCAACTATCTACCAACACAGAAAAAGACATCTTAGAAAAATTAACGGAAGCACTATTAACGCTACACAATCAATTTTACAACACTAAAATCAGAGAAAAAATAAATTCCGTTATCAAGCTGGCCTGCACTAACAAAGAACAGCGTTTGCAATTAGCTAGAAACGAGAACCTAACTTTAATCACTGACTTAACGTCATCAATTTCTGTGCGCCTTGAAGCGCTAAAAAGTTATATAAACCATTTGAATGACAAAGCAATAGATAATTCTGTTTATCATACACTCACCACATCGCTTCTTCCTCAGTCAAAAGATTCCAACACTCTATTTATCATACAACAACTAACCAGAATAAATAATGTTGAAAATTTCCCTCCAACACTGGCTTCTCAATTACTCAAACACTTGGCCAACCCTAAGTTCTATAAAGATATAGCTGCTATAATAAACAAATTATTTCACAAAAAAAGCACATCTCAGCTTGCAGAGTTGCTAAAAGACGCCAGGGTTTACATCAAAGATTACCTACTTTTCTGTCATGATAGGCGTGTTCGAGATTTTTCTTTAAAAATAGCTGAAAACTGCCAGCAATCAAACTACTTTATAGAATTTAAAGAACTTATAAAATTAAAAAACAGCTTCAAAACTCAAAACTCAGCATCAATAAAAAAACTTATAAAACCTAACCATGAGAAAAGCAAATCATATCTTTTCCCATATGAGTACTATGAGGCCTTAATCAACTTATTTCTTATAGAAGAAAATGATAACAAGAGGCAATCACTACAAGAAACAATAGAAGCTGTTGTTGCTTACATTCCCCCAAATTTATCTAGCATGCTATTGATGAGATTAATAGAGACTGCAACCCTTCCTTTACCCAATAAAAATCACCAAATGCTTTTATATATGTTTCTAGCAATTCACACAACTCAGATAGCAATATCATCAGACTTTATCGAAAGCTTTGGCAACATACTATTAGCAGCTGCCAATATGATGACATTAACAAAATACAGCAAAAAATATCAAACCAAATACCTGAAAATATCAATTATCGGTATTTAGGGTTTTTACGGGAACACATTAGGTGGGATGGAATATTTTCTGCAAAAGATGAACAAGCGTTAGATAAAAATAAAATTATCAAAAAATTAATGCTGATGCTCACATCAACCGAGTCCAACAGAAAACTAGCCGCATTAAGCTTTTTACTCGATATAGTCCCCGCAGTTGAAAGTTCGGGAAATTATTTGTTAATGTGATAACATAAGTTTTATATTTTAGCGCCTGGATGTTAGTCAGATTTGGACAATTTTTACTGAAAAAACGAGGATTTTAGCTATTCTAAATGACAAGTTTTTTCAGTAAAAATTGTTCAAAGATGGCTGGCAGACAGACAGCTAAGACCCGAGGTTTCAACTGCGGGGACTATATAGTCCCCGCAGTTGAAACCTCGGGTTTTTGTAGTAAAATAGTCTAATAGAAAAATTTAGGACATGGTTGTGCTAGAGTATAAATTATCAGAACGAGAATTAATCGAATTAAAATCTCGCCATCAAGGTAGTAAAAAACGTAAAGAAGCTGATCGCTTAAAAGCGGTGTATTTGCTAGGTAGTGGCTGGAAAATATCAGCAGTAAGAGAAGCCTTACTCTTAAGCGAAGATACAATACGGGGTTATTATAATAATTACAAGCAAGAGGGGCTGGATGGTTTATTGAAAAGTAAATATTCTGGACGGCAGTCAGAAATGACAAGCTCGGAAAAAGAAGCTTTATTTTTACATCTTGAATCAGTAACCTATCAACGTGTATCTGATATTATTTTATACGTTGCCAAAGAGTTTGATATTGTCTATTCAGATAGCGGTATGCGCTTGATATTGAAAGAGCTAGGTTTTGTTTATAAAAAACCAGAGAAAATTCCCTACAAGGTGAACAAACAGTCCCAAGAAGCATTTATTAAGGCTTATAAGTCTCTCAAGAATACTGTAGATAAAGAAGATGGCCTTTATTTTATGGATGCAACGCATCCTGAGCACAATGCTGTCCCTGCGCATGGCTGGATGAAAAAAGGTGAGCGCATAGTCATGAAGTCAAACCCACAACCAAGACGTTTAAACATTAATGGTGCGATTAATATAGACAGTTTAGATATGGTTGTTAGATTTGAGGAGCGTTTAAATAAAGAAACAACAAAAGATTTTTTAGAATCTTTACGGAAACATCAGCCAAAAGGTTATATTTATTTAATATGTGACAATGCAGGTTATTACCAATCTCCAGAGGTACAAAGTTTAGCTGAGGCGATGGCGATTAAATTAATATTTTTACCAGCCTACTCACCAAATTTAAACTTAATAGAGCGAGTATGGAAGTTTTTTAAGAAAAAAGTACTGTACAATAAGTACTATGAAGAATTTGAAGAAATGGAAAAGGCTTGTAAAAAATTCTTTAGGCATATTTCTTATTATAAAGAAGAGCTGTCATCATTGATGACAGAAAACTTTCAAGTTATAGAGATTTAAAACCCGAATTTCATACTGCACTGACTATATATTGCGCGTGCCAAAGCAATCATATACTTATACTATCGATGAAATTATATCTCTACATAAACACTTGCCAATAGAAAACAATAAAATAAGAAAATTATATTATCAGGCGCTATTCTTTGCTTGCTTTAATAAATACAATAGTGATCGTTCTACAATAATTTTATCTTTAAAAAATAACCTACATATCTTTTCTGACTTAGGAATTAACAATGCCATCAGAGAAGAGATTTCAAAATTCAATGACAAACAACACTTCCACTTTCTACTCTTATTAGCAGCATGCCATGTTGCACCAAACGATAAATTTATTCATGGAGAAATAACAAAAAATATTTATGCTTTTAATAGCTATGGCAAAGGATTTATAACTGAAGCATTATTGAAAGAAGAACTTTTAAAAAACAACAACCCAAAGGAAGAAAAAGATTTTTTGGAAGCCATTATCAAACTAGAAGAGGCTCTTGAATACGACGATTATAGCGAAGAACGAGATACTCTCTTACTAAGCCTACTTATTTCACAACAAGGCTCTTTTCAATTACCATTACCTAAACTTACAGAATTGCTAACTTTCTTGACTGAACAACTGCAAAGAAAGGTCTCCTTTAATTTATTTCATCTACTACGCTTAGGCAGCAACTATTTTAATCAAATCATAGTGATGCAACTGGACAAGGAAAATAGCTCAACGCCATCAAAATTCAACACAACCGCATTACAGCAACGCATCAACAAACTAAACTGGACATTTTGGGAAACAAATCAATTAATAATGATTTTCAATGAGCTTCCAGATAAAGATAACCGGCTGTTACTGCTTAATCTGATTCTCAAAGAAAACATCACTAAAAATAACGCACCGTCTATCCTTAAAAAATTAACTTATTGAAAAACAACCTGAAAGATTGCGACCCTCTCTTAGCAGTAAAATCAACACTTCTTGCATGTTTATTAGAGAATGCAAATCACCACTCCACACTCTCCTCGTTTTTCAACCCTACTTCATCTACTTTTATCGATACTATTTTTTTAGAGCAAATTTATTTTTTGCTTCAAAATGGCTGGAGTTTTAAAAAATTACACAAACATCTTAAAAGTGCTATAAACTCATCAAATACTAAAGAACTTCATACTGCCATAAAAAAAATATCCCTAAGCTATTGCTATCAACTATCAGAGCAAGTATTTTATGAATCTATTGCATCATCCACAAGTAATTTCTATTTCAAAGCACGCGAAATAGAAAAGTACCCTAGAGTGCCCGTTGATAAAAGTTTGCCAGAGCTATTATCTGAAGCAGAAAAAATAAACCCAGACAGTAAAGAGTTTACTAAAAACAAATGCGCAGAGAAATCTAAGATTATTTTTTCAGAGGTTATTGATAAAATAAAAATTTTTTATAGAACAAAAAATATCAATAATAAACCCATTCATGACATGTCAGCATATGATATTAAAAGCTGGGCAAAGACTATCAAAAAAAGGCTTTTCATAACGATTACTTAATAACTGAAGATCTACCAACCAAACTTGCAATTATAAAAAGAGCCAGTCTCCTTGCTTTTGGTTACCACCCTAATGATATGCAATGGTTGTCAGTACTACTTTTTTGCTCTGCTTATCAAAATAAAAGCCAAAATCGATTTTTGCAAGTGCCAACAGGTGAAGGCAAAACAACAATCTTTATGTTGTGGGCAGCTCTCTTAGCACTACACAATCAAGCCGTTGACATTATAACAAGCTCCTCAGAGTTAGCATTAAGGGACAGTAAACTTTCTGAAAATTTTTATTCCTTATTAGACTTAACGGTAAGCTGCAATATTGACTCAACCTATAAACGTGGTGCCAAGTCATGCTACAGTTGCAATATCGTCTATGGAGATACAACATTTGCATTTGATCTTTTGCGTGATGAGTTTAGCTTACTCAATACTCGACAAGGGCGAGAATACCGTATTTCTTTATTTGATGAAGTTGATCATCAACTTATTGATGGGTTAGATACAGTAACAATGATCAGCGAATATTTTCCTGGCATGGACAGTTTTAAACTAGTATTTATCGCTATTTGGCGTCGTTTGAGCGCATTAAATATTAAAAACGGCTACAATCAAAGAGATAAAACACAACAAGAATTAATCCAGTATGTTAATACATTAAGTCCGATCACAACATCACCAGCAGAAGATACAGAATATGCTACCGTACCTGTGCAGTTACCCCAACATCTTATTAACTTCTTTAATCAACAAAAATATATTTGGGTTGAGAGCGCATTGCAAGCTTACTACGATATGCACGTAGATCATCAATATAACGTACGACAAGAAAATTTAACGAAAAAAATCATTCCCATTAATCAACATATTGGAATATTTGAGGATAATACTACCTGGTGCGGAGGATTAATGCAATTCTTACAGATAAAAGAAGGCTGTCCTATAACCCCTTTAGGGCTAAGCACTAATTTTTTATCAATAATTGCATTAGTAAATCGCTATCAATATGCTTTTGGCTTAACTGCTACCCTAGGCTCAACGTCCGGCGGACAACAATTAATGCACGCCATCTGTAACTCTGAAACAGACTTTATCTCTATACCTGCCAGCAAACCAAAACAATTATACCGTTTACCTGAAATCATCGTAAATACAGATGAACAATGGCATGAGGCCATCTGTTATTCAGCAATTTTAGAAGCTTATAATGGACGAGTTTCTCTCGTTATTTGTAATTCTGTAGCAATGGCAAAATTTATACACGAAAAAATAAAAGTCGAAAAATTCTTTAAAGGGCATTTATATTTATACGCAGAAAACACTGAAATCAATAGGCAGCTTATTGAAAATGAGTTTGAAGAATTTACAATTATCATTACTACAAATTTATCTGGACGAGGAACTAATATTAAGCTGGCTCCAAATGTTGTTGATAAGGGCAGATTGCACTTATGTCTCATTGATATCCCCAGTAGCTTACGAGCACAAGAACAGCTTGAAGGCCGCGTTGCTCGCAATGGTCAGTTAGGAACAATACAAACTATTATTCACTGGCACCATGCACAAGAAAATTTTTCACTCATTGAATCGCGCACATTATCAGCAATTATTCGCGCAAGAAATCAACAGGAAGAAACAGAAGTTAAATTTGCTATCGCAGATAAATTACCAGTAATAAAAGATCGAGATAAACTATTTAATAATTTTTGTACGCTTTTTAAAGAAGTACATGTTATCAACCAAACACAAGCTGGATTATTGAATGTTGGAAATTTAAGCGAAAAAATCCTTGGCAAGAGCAGTCGTCTAACAGAATGGCTTATAGCTAAAGAGGTATATTATAAAGATATAAGTGTGAAAGAAGCTTGGGGGTTATGGCTAGAGGCAAATAGCATTTGCCACCAGAACACTATCAATACAAACAATAATGAAATCTCATTTGAAGAATTTAAAGAAAACATACTGACCAAAGCTAAAAATGGTGATATCTCTATTAATGAAAATGCTCGTGGCCTTATTAACAATAGTCATTTTTACTTACAGCTAGGTAACCATCTCTTGGCACGGGATCTTCCTGGCTTAAATTACGCAATGTTCTTTAATAAAAAAGCTATTGAGTGTTATGAAAAAGCCATTGCTTTAGACCCAAACAACTTCTTAGCTTATTATTATAGCGCTGCAGCTGTTTTAAAGAACATGCAGTACTCTTTACTAACCAGGGTTGCTATTGATACAGGAGATCACGCCACCAACTTTTTAAAATCAATTAATGCCGCTCAGCTGATCTCATCTACTTTTAATGATGAAACAGGGTATACCTATAAACAAAAAGCAGTAGATAACTTAACTATTGCAGCTGAACTGATAAGCGAAAAAATAATCCCCCCCTGTCAGACGGCTTTAATGTTTTTGAATGATGGTAATAAAAGTGATAAATCTTATTTAATAGAGCAGATCAAACAGGAGGAAAGCATTCTTCAACAATTGTTATCAGAAATAAATAAATTTTTAATGGACATAAAACAATCTCAAAAAAGTTTAGACTTAAAAATTATAGACGGAAAAAAACGACGCTATTTCACTAACCTTAACAGAGATCAAGTAAAATCACTTAGCGCCACCAAAGAGCAGCAAGCACAAGTGAAAAAAAGTTTCTGCCTAACCATGCATGGATTAAGTTCACATAAAGATGTAGTAAAACACTATCAAATAATCAACTCCATGCCAATGCTAGACAAAGCAACGCTATTAGTCACTAACAAGCAAAAACTACCACTTCCTGAGTGGCTGAAAACATTAATTAATTTATTACCAGAAAATCGCTATGGCAAACTAAGCAAACTTATTGCTGGTGACAAAGAGAATCAATTAATTGATAAAGCAACAAGTGAAAAATTAGCATCAGAACAACCGCCCAAAGAAAAGGTTGACAACTATACCACGAATATTGGAAAGGTTTCGGAAAAAGCTAAAAAACAAATACTACAATCTTTGACCTATGTTGAAAAAGCAGCCAGTAAGGCAAAAAAAGGAGTATCCTATTGCGGACGTTTAGCCACAGAAATAGGTCATGAGGCTAATGACATTCTATGGGACTATTCTTTAGCAGAAATTCCTGTGGATATCGAAATAGAAAATCTAGACACTAAATCATACAGTATTCTAGTAGCATTACTTAGTTCAGCTACTGAAAAGAAGGATTATTGCTTCACTCTACATATTTTATTCAAAACCTCAGGCATAGCCGAACAACTAAAGTCTGAAATAAAAACAAAAAACCCATCGTTACTTTTAACGGAAGTACTTAATCATAACATATATCTTCATGAAGAAAACTCAACGTCCCCTGCTTGCACGACGCGGAACTATGAGCATAAACAAAGTGATAATAATGGTGTAAAAATAAAAAATATCACCCTGCAAAGCCTTATAATCATTGCGAAAACGCTTGCTGACATGCAAGACAACTGTATAATAAAAATTAGCATAAACAAAATAACACAAAAGGATTGTGCTGTTTTATTTAAAAAACTACTGGGCGGTTTTAAAGAAGACGCCAGTATTCTATTAAAATTTAGCCGTATTCGTCACGAAGAACTTGTGCGCATAGTATGGCTAATTGATAGCAAATATCCTCACTATCAGTTGAAAACATTGCCAACAACACAAGAAAAAATGATGGCAGTGTTAGACAATGCTGACCGTGCACAGCAGCATTTTACCGTTAAGCTACCTAATTTATCTGAGGGTCTAGCTCGTCTTAATTTGTCAAATAATTTTAAACATACTTGTCAACAAATGGGGTTGTTTTGCTTTTATCATATTAATGAGAATAAACCTATACCTTGGATTAGTATCCAACTAGTATCTATGTTGGCTGTCTTACAAATAGGGGGAGGTATTGCTCTTGTTGTAGCAACTGAAGGTATAGGTTCTTCTATCGGGGCTGATATGATTATGCAAGGGGCATTTGATATCTTTAAGGTGCTTAGCATGGCCTATAATAGAGAGTCTCTAGATATTGTAAATTATACGCTTGAAAAAACTTTTGCTTATAGCATGTCATTAATGACAGCGGGTATCGCTAAAGGCATCCACGCCGGGCATCTTGCTAAGCTCGCAAAATCAGGCAGCAAAATTACCGAAGCAGATACTGCTATTTTAGCCGCTAATAAACTTATAAGAGCCCTAAAAATAGCAGAAAGCGCACTAAAATCCACAGCAGAAGTTGGCAAAATCTCTACCGCATTAGCAGCAGAACAAGTGATAGTAGCAGGTATTGCCAGCCATAAGTCTTTAATAGAAAAACAAGTTAAACTAGAAATACGCCAACGTTTACAATCTCGAAGCAGCTGGCTGACAATATTGCGCCGAGTAGTTGCCACGGACTTATTGCTAAAGAGAAATTCAAGTAATAGCTTTCAAACAATGTTACAAAGAGAGTTTGACCATAATATAAGTAACACTAATGGCTTATTCGATATAAAATGTATAGATAGTCGTTTTTTTGATAAACTTGAATTAAAAATCGATAATACCCTAAAAAACGTGGAGGAGAGGTTGCTCAACATTAAAGATGTTTTTAATTTAATAGTAAAGCAAAATAATATAAGCATAAGTGCTGATTCGGTTAAGGTTTTTTGCGATCAATTAAAAAAGCACAACTTTATTATTAACAACAAATTAGTCAACATAGAAAACTTAAAGATTCTAGCGTTATTCAACGATAAGAGTAAGGAACATCAATCCATTAGGATCTCTGCTAAAATGCTTTTCCAATGTTGTGAAGAATATCACTCACATTTCTCTAAACAGAGTCCCTACCAAAGCCAGATAAATAATGTCATTGATGTGCTCTCAGGAGCAATCATTAAAGTCTTATCAAATTCATTTTCTGATTTATTTTCCACAACGATAAATTCATTACAGACTATTAGCAATGTTGCCATGACTGCAGCAAGCAGTGCTATGAGCTTTGGCTTGGTAAGCACATTAGGCTTTACTCAACCTAAATTAATATCCATATACCTTGCTACTACAACTAAAGTTGCCCTCCCTATAGCTTTATTTTTATTCCATGAGTTAATGCAGGGAAAAGAAAAAAATCTAAAACATCAGTTTGATAATTGTATTTACGAAATAAAGCAATTACAATGGAAACTCGATAATGCTAACTATGATAATGCTCTGGAGATAAAAGCACAATATGTAAAGCTGATAAAGCTATCTTTAGTCATCTTAATACAAAAAAACTCCCGCATTGAACAGGATAGCCTTTCGTTAACAGAACTATTGCTTAAAGCAAATGAGTGGTTTGAAATTTTAGATAAGGAGCTAGCTAGCTTATGCAGTCCAAACGGGCTAGATATTACTAAAGCTATCGTAACATTAGGCATTAGCGATATCCCCGGGACACTTGCAGACGCCATCGCTGGTTTATTTTCAGAAAAAAACAAATGGAGCAACAGCATGAACCCAGAACAGCAACTAACATCCCCAACACTATTGCCTTCACTCTCTAACGAACTGTCCCAAGATAATTTAATACAGGTTGCCAATACAGGCGTGGGCGAGATAAGCAAGAGCATTGCTTCAGTCCATTTAGCCAAAACAAACCCTGGCTTTTATATTGGCGCAGAAGTAATTAGCTGCTTTGGCACAGTTGTTAAAGGCACTTTTAGCTACCTTGACAAAGCTCAGGATAATGAAAGACTGATGACGCAAATGATAGGAAGATTTGCTTGCGAAGTGGCTAATGTGTCTCGTGAAGTCTCATTAAGCATAACCAAGGCAGGAGAGCAAAAGAGAAAATTTTTAGATAAAATCAAAAATGAATGCAATCAACTCATCTCAGAAAAAACCACAGAGATAATGACCCAGATAGAAAAGATACGCGAGGCACAAGCGAAACAGCTCGATGACATCAAAGGATTACTTACAACTAAGCCTGAATCATATGTAAAACTCTATAAAGTTATAATGAATGAAAATCGCCAGGCCGTTAACTTACTTTTACAGACGCTTTCTGATATAACCGCTAAAGCCAATGAAAACGCAAAAAATGCATATGAAACCAGTCAAATCTTGTTTGGCAAAGAAGTAGACTTTTATAATAACTGTCTAGAGTTTTATGGAAATCTGCTCGGAAAAGCACAGGACACATTGGAAAAGCTCAGGGAAGCCAATGATAGCCTAGTTAAAACAGCTATCGAAAGCGCATCCGGGGTGGCCGGCAAACTCATTGAGGGCACATCTAGCGTTGCAAACACATTAATTAGCAATACGGCTAATCTTATCAACGACAAGAAAAACAAAGAGAAAGAACAGACCGATGAATTTTTCTCCCCACCTATTATCTCTCTGCAATCACCTAAAGAGCTGCCCCAAAACGATAGCAAAAACTTATTTGATAATATTTTTGAGACATCGCAAGATAAAGCCGGGCGCAAAAAAATAAAAATCATCCGCGCCAACTTGAGAGACCTTGAAAAAGCTATTGACGAGATACTTGCAGACCATCAAAGCATGGTAGGGTCCGATGGTTCCTGCAGCAAAAATGGCCAAGACAAGATTGTTAAGTTAACATTTTCAAATTCAAAAAGTAATGCTAGGCAGTTTGGCTGCTTAATAGAGGATCTCAAAGACGTTATAACTAAAGCTGAAGAAAATAATTTGTTGCAAGCTACAGTATAAACCTGGGGCCCGTTTACATTTCATTGTCGCGAGCAAAGTTCGGAGAGAATAAAGTGTAAACGGGTGTTGGCCTCACACTTCTAAATTTTCCACCACTTTTTCCATATGCGTAAAGCGCGAACCTTTCACCAAGACCACCGAGTCTGGTGACAAATGTTCGCGAACCGCTTTAATCAGCGCATCGTGGTTGGCAAAATGGTAGGCATTGTCGCCAAAGGCTGCAACCGTATAGGGTGTCATATCACCGAGGGTATAAAGCGCAGATACGCCAGCTTCACGAGCTTCGATGCCCATTTGCTCATGATAATGAGGCGCCTCATCGCCTAATTCTCCCATGTCACCTAAGACCAATACTTTACGACCGGACATAGGCGCTAATACTTGTAACGCAGCGCGCAAAGAGGTGGGGCTTGCATTGTAACTATCATCAATAATTAACGCACCTTGTGGGCCTTGCTTTTTTTCTAAGCGACCCGCAACCGGCATAAGGCTCGCTAAGCCTTGTTGTATATCTGTCAACGCAACATTAAAAATATGCGCAATAGCAGCAGCAGCCAAGGCATTGTTGACATGATGCAGCCCCAGTAATGGCAACGTAATACTCACCTCGCCAGCGGGTGTGTGTAATAAAAACTTAGGGCAGCCATCACTGGACAGTGCAATACGCTCAGCACGAATATCAGCATCGGGATTGCGCCCAAAACTTAACACCCGTTGTTGCCCACTCAATAAGGTTTTCCAATAGTCAAAATAAGACTCATCGGCATTTAAAACAGCCACCCCTTGGGGTTTTAGGCCTTGGAAAATTTCCCCTTTGCCTTTAGCCACACCGTCTAAATCACCAAATCCTGACAAGTGTATGCCGCGAGCATTGGTAATTAACGCTACATCGGGTTGTGCAATTTTAGTCAAATAAGCTATCTCATGTAAATGATTGGCGCCCATCTCTAAGACGGCAAACTGATGTTCCTCTTGCATGTGCAAGACGGTCAGCGGCAACCCCAAATGATTATTAAAGGATTTAATACTGCTTAAGGTGGGGCCGCAACGCCGCAGAATCGTTGCTATCATATCCCGGGTGGTGGTTTTACCCGCACTGCCGGTAATGGCCACCACAGGCATAGTAAACTGCTGTCGATGAATAGCGGCCAACGCACCCAAAGCCGCTGTCGTATCTTTGACTTCAATGGTGGGAAAGTCCACCGTTACAGGACGCTCTACCAGTGCCGCCACCGCACCACGTGCTTTTGCATCCTCAATGTAGTCATGCCCATCCACGCGTTGGCCTGACGTGGCCACAAATAAACAACCCGGTGTAACAGCACGGCTGTCTAGGGTTACCCCCGTCCAAGCCACGTCTTGACCGCTCAGCGTGCCTTTTAATTGTTCTGCCGTTTGTGAAAGTTGCATAGTATCTCCATTAATCGTTTAACATTTGATAAACAACATCTCTATCACTGAAGGGAATTTTTTCTTGGCCTATTTGCTGATAGCTTTCATGCCCTTTGCCAGCAATCAACACGACATCGCCTGAATAGGCAGTAGTAATCGCTGTTTGGATAGCAACTTTCCTATCGTAAATAACCGTGGCCACTTTTCCTTTGGAAAATCCCGCTAAAATATCTTGTACAATGGCTGCTGGCGACTCTGTGCGCGGATTATCATTGGTCACATAAATTTTATCCGCATAGCGCTCTGCAATACGTGCCATCTCAGGTCTTTTCACCTTATCGCGCGCGCCACCACAACCAAACAAACAAAACAATTGCCCTCGGCAATGCGGTTTTAGCGCCTTCAAGGCATTTTCCAATGCATCGGGTGTATGCGCATAATCTATCACCACCAAAGGCGCCCCACTTCCCCCTAAGGCTTCCATACGTCCTGGCACGGTTGTTAATTGTTCGCAGGCTAATGCAATATCCTTCAGTGAGGTATTCCACAAAGCTAACACCGTGAGAACGGCCAATAAATTACTTTGATTAAATTGACCCATCAGACGATTCTTAACGCTAAGTTCGCCCCAAGGGGTGTCAACCTGTACAGTCCACAGTCCCTCAACAAAGCTCATCTTAACGGCCCTAATACTAGGAATACCTAAAGGAGCTTCTCGCTGGGGATTTAAGGTATAGCCATAGGCTTGTATTTTCAACGGCAGACTTTGCAGCATAAACTGTGCACGCGGGTCATCCAAGTTAATCACCGCATACTTCATACCATAAGATTGAAAAAGCTGGCTTTTGGCGAAAGCATAATTATCCATGGTTAAATGATAATCTTGGTGCTCTTGGGAAAGATTAGTAAAAACGCCTATCTCTAAGGGTACACGCGCAATACGTTGTTGTAAGAGCGCATGGGAAGAAACCTCCATGGCTACATACTCTGCACCCTCTGCCACCAGTGCTGCTAATTGCTTTTGCAACGTCACCGCGTCAGGCGTGGTGTGGGTGGGTTTTTGCAAGTTGGTCAGAAACCCATACCCCAACGTGCCGATTAAACCGCAAGGGTGCCCCAAATAGCTTAATGCTTGATTAATAAAATGACAGCACGAACTTTTGCCATTAGTCCCGGTTATTCCAACGCTATGCAATTTCTCCGCTGGCTCCCCATAAAAGCGGGCCGCCACTTTAGCCATATGGTAACCCAAGTCCACCACTTTAATGCATGGTATAGCAAGCTCAGGCAAAACAGGACGGCCACGTGCTTCATACAGAATGGCCGCCGCTCCCTTTGCTGCTGCATCAGCTATATAATGACGACCGTCTACGTGTTCACCCGGCAAGGCAATGAATAAGAAGCCCGCTTTAACCTCGCGACTATCCAGCGTTAAACCTTGAATGGCACAGTTGTGTATCCTATCGGTGACAATACCCTGTAATAACGTTTTTAACTTCATTTTATTATCCTGAGCGCTTTACTGCAGCAGGCAGGTTATCGGGCGGCACATCTAACAGCCGCAACGCCCCACTCATCACGCGAGAAAATACAGGTGCTGACACTAAACCACCATAATACACACCACCACGCGGGTCACGAATAACAACGGCCACGACCAAGCGTGGATGACTCACTGGCGCCATTCCCACAAAAAGCCCAATATGATGATTTTTCTCATAGCCATTTGGCCCGACAATGCGCACCGTTCCTGTTTTACCGGCCACACGATAACCGGGTACTTGGGCGCGGGTGGCTGTTCCACCCACTGACACGACGCTCTCTAGCATTAATTGCATGTTTTTAGCCACGGATGGCGAAAAAATTAATTCTTCCTTGGCAGGTTTGTTGCGTTTTAATAGCGTCAAGGGACGCTTTATACCATCAGCGGCAATGACACCGTAGGCTTGTGCTAATTGTAACGCTGTCACCGATAAACCATACCCAAAGGATAAGGTCGCCAAGGCAAAGGGCTGCCACCGCTGTTCATAGGGAAAATAACCTGGGCTTTCACCGGGAAACTTCACGTTAGTTTGCTCACCAAACCCTAAGGTATGCAAAAGCGTGGGGAGGCTCTTAGGTGGTAATGATAACGTAAGCTTTGTCACCCCCACATTGGAAGAGCGTTGCAAAATGGTGGTCAAATCAATAATGCCTAAGTTACGCTTTTCGTCATCCACTCGGTTACCTTGTACCATCATCCACCCTGGCGATGTATCTACTTTGCTGTCAGGTTGATACTTTCCGCTCAATAGCGCGTTAGCCACACTAAACGCCTTCAGTGTCGAACCTGGCTCAAAAACATCCGTCACAGCGCGATTTCGATAGGCTGCCACATCGTTACCCGTCCTGTCATTGGGATTAAAGGACGGCTGATTCACCATGGCAAGAATTTCACCGGTTTTGACATCTAAAACCACAACGGTACCCGACTTAGCGTTAAAGGTGTTAACCGCGCGCTTCAACGTTCGATAAGCTAAATATTGAATACGGCTATCAATGCTCAAGGTCAAATTATGTCCCGGGCGGGCTGACGTCATCAATTGAATATTAGAGACAATGCGCCCATAGCGGTCTACCAAAACACGCTTGCTACCCGATGCACCATGCAACCAATGATTGTATTCCAACTCAAGGCCCTCTTGACCTTTATCATCAATATTGGTAAAACCCACCACTTGTGAAGTCACCTCTCCTTCAGGGTAATAGCGCTTAAATTCATGCTTAAGATGAACCCCGGGAATACCTAATGCCATCACTTTATCAGCAAGCAGCGGATTAATTTGCCGCTGTACATACATAAATTCACGAGAAGCCAGACGCTTTAGGCGTCTTTGCAAGCGGTTTGGGTCAAGGTCCAACAGCTTGACTAATTGATTAAACTGTTCTGAGGTAGCCTGGTATTCTTTAGGGTTTATCCAAATGGTAGAAACAGGCGTGCTAATGGCTAAAGGCTCACCTTGCCTATCCAAGATCATCCCACGATAAGCTGGCACTTTTACCACACGAATGGTCCTAGCATCCCCTTGTCGCAATAAAAAATGATGCTCGACAACCATCAAGTCAAACATACGCCAAAGCAATACCATAAAACCTAAAAGAACAACAACGAAAACAACGATAAAACGCCAACGATAATGCTTGTGTGTTTTCTTCACGGCTTAACCATTATGATTGAGGCGGGAGAAGGCACTTCCATGTTGAGTTTTTGAATGGCTATACGCTGAATACGCGCCTGTGTCGCCCACGTGCTTTCCTCTAATAAAAGCTGTCCCCACGCCACATGCAAACTATCCCGCTTTTTCTCCAACAGTTGCAATTGGGTGAATAAACGACGATTGGCATCACGAACGTAAACAACACCGATGGCTGACACAAGGCATAGCAGCACCAGCAGCATGAGCAACAACCCCTGACGATTAGCCAACGCTTGAAAAAGGTTGCCATTAAATAAGGAAGCCGGCAACTGTCTGCGATTTTTTTTGGGCTTTCGACTCATGCTTGTCTCTCCGCAACTCTGAGAATGGCGCTACGCGCACGCACATTATCAGCCGTTTCATCTTTGCAGGGGCGAATGGCTTTACCCAGCTGTTTTAGAGGACGTGGAATTTCACACTCGCGTAAAGGCAGTTTACTGGGCACAGCGCCTCCCCTCTCATGATAGCGAATAAACCGTTTCACCATAGCATCTTCCAAGGAATGGAAACTAATCACACATAAACGCCCACCCGGTTTTAGAATGGCCAGGCTGTCATCGAGTAAGGTCTGCAAATCCCCTAGCTCATCATTAATAAAAATACGAATGGCTTGAAAGCTCCGCGTGGCGGGATGCTTATGCTTTTCTCGACAAGGAATAGCGTCGGTAATCAGTTGGGCCAATTGATGGGTAGTTTCCAGAGGCGTTGCTTTGCGCTGCTGGACAATAGCCCGAGCGATAAGCTTAGCAAAGCGCTCTTCTCCGTATTCTTGCAAAACACGCGCCAAGGTTTTTTCATCGACCTCCGCCAACCAAGTGGCCGCACTCAAGCCTTTTGTATTGTCCATCCGCATATCCAGCGGACCATCGCGCAAAAAGCTAAAGCCGCGCTCGTGCTCATCCAGCTGCGGCGATGAAACACCCAAGTCCAATAAAATACCCGCTATCTTTCCCAATAAGCCACGCGCCTCACAAATAGACTTCAGCTCAGAAAAAGCGCCATGCACCATGGAAAAGCGCCCATCCGCAGCCAAGTAGCGTTCGCTATACTCACAAGCCTCGATGTCTTTGTCAATAGCCAATAACCGACCGTTTTCATTGAGTCCATTGAGTATGGCTTGGCTATGCCCACCACGCCCAAACGTCCCATCCACGTAATAGCCTCCCGCATCGGTTATGAGGGCCGTTACGCTTTCATGCAGTAAGACAGATTGGTGGGACATAGATCACATCACTGGAAATATTTCAACGAAATATTATATCGCCATAGCAGCTAAAGCGCTACTGAGGGGTTGGTTAGGAAGCTCACCGACGAAACAACCTAGCCAGAAAAACAAAAAAAAATCAAAAAAAACAACAAGCTCTGTAGTTTTTTTATTAAAAAGGAAGATTGGTTCTTCAATCTAAAGAAAAGTCAAGAAAACTTAACTGACTTAATATTTATCTAATGTTTACTTAATGCTCATGGTGTATCCTTTTAAGTCAATAGTATCGAAAAAGCTCTATTTTAAAGAGGTCTACAATGCCAGCTCAACCAACGAAAGCGATAGAAACAAGACAAGCCATCATTGACGATATATTAGGTAAATATATTGATAAAAGTACCATTGGCTCATTTAAATACTTTTTCGGTCCTAATGCCAATGAAAACACAAAAAACACCTGCTTCAAATATATAGATAACATAGTAAACGATGCAAAGCAGTATCAACGTCAATTAGCCAATGCTAAAGCTGCCGCCGCTAAAAATTTGGATACCACGTTAATTGATGCCGCCGAGCTTAAAGAACAGCAAGGCTGTACCTTATCAGAAGAAGAAAAACGGCTGGTAAAACAAAACCAAGCTAACAAAGAAGCAATAAAGTTTGCTGAAATTCAAATTGAACATCTTTTAAAGCCGCTCACCCGACTCAAGCACGCCATTGTAGAGCTTCATGAACTTGAATTATTAGATAAAAAAATAGCAGGCAATCAAAAAATTAAAAGTAACATCGCTAGCATGGCAAAAAAATTAGGCATCAACTTCATGCTTGTCGAAAAGCAAAGAGAGATTAACAAGCTTATTGAATCAAATGATCCACGCTTTGAAGCAGCTGTCGGGCAATTAAAGATCTTAAAGCTCGCAGACATCAAAGCCTATGATATCTTACATAGCATTGACGTGATACACGCAGAAAAAATATTAACTGTTGAACTCTATGAAAGCAACCCTGAACTATACCGCTATCTAATCGAAAATCAATTGGGCATCCATGAAGATGCAAAACAAGTATTGCATGAATTAAAAATAAGGCTTGCCAACTTGATTGATGATAAAAATGCCAACAGTGAAAATATAGCCACACTGCGAAAAATAGTAGATGTTATTTTTCAGAGCGTGGATACTGAGACCAAGCTAGATATGCTAACTGATGAAATATTTCTTCAACATCTCTCACCTGAAATAATACAAGCTTATAAATTAAGCGATAAAGAAAAGGTGGAGATTACCGATGCTGTATACAATCTCATTGATGAAGTTGCAGAAGCAGAAATACCAAACCTCGATGCAATTTATAAAACCATCAAGCAATATCAATTAGGCTGGATACCTGATGCAAATGTTATGTTGGAGCTTTTCAAAGCGCTACCCAAAGATACAAAAGTTGCAAAAGTTAAACCTGTCGTCATTAATGCCATCAGCGCCAAAATTAGCCGCGGTAAATATCAAACAGACAGTATTGACAAGTTACTCACCGCAGTTATAGAAGGAAAGTTAAGCTTAAAAAATGCGAACAGCGATAAGCAAATAAGTTTATTAGAATCTGATTTTGGGAAAAACCTTTTATTACAAAGTCTTGCTAATAATAGCACGTCAGCAGCAGCCTATCTTAATCAATTAGGCAGTACTGAAATAGAAGACATTCTAAATTCCGATTTAATGCAATCACAGTCTACTGATGCTTTGGCTGCTTTTATTGATTCCATACAGAACAGAGAGGCAGTAGAAGCATTATTTATAACAGGCCAGCAAAATATCACTACATATCTAACGACACTAAACACCTATAAACTGAAGCCCAATGGCGCATTTGCAGTCTATATGAAAGAAAACTTGCTAGATATAATCCAAAAGCATACCGAACTTACCAAGGATATAATACAAAATTCCATGGCTAATAGCATAGAAAACTTCGACAATATGCAAGTGTTTGCCGCTGAGGCAGAAACATTATTAAAGACCACACTACAGCATGTTACGTTAACAGACAGTGTAGCCAAAGCTCTTATGGGAAATCCTGTATTATTTAATCGGCTAGAGATTGGCACACATGAAAAAATAATTAACGCCATTAATAATGATCCAAAACTAAGACAAGAGCTATTAATAAAACTAGCAGTCCTACATAAAGCACAATTGTTAGTCAGTGATGACGCGGCAAAACTACTCAATGATCTTAGTATGATTTTTCAAGGTGAAGAGAAACATGAGTATAGTGAAAAAATCACATTATTAAAAGAAAAGTTACACCCAACATCACTACCACAGGGTTATCATTTTACCACAGAAGAGGATTTAAACCCTGATGCGCTAAGAAAAAAATATCAACTCAAGGGTGAAGCTGCTGATGCCAGCATCACTGACATCATTGCCCAGCATAACCTATACAACCTTGCTAAGCAATATAATTGTAAAACCGTTATGACAGCCATTAAGGAAGAAAAAACTGATAATGCTGCGATAGAACAATTAAAAACTGAACTTTTTCAAATAAAGTTCAATAATACTAGCAATAAAAACAGTGCTAAAATCCTTCTTACGCAGTTCCTAGGCTGCCAAAATGATAGTATTCCTGACTTAGTTAACCTTGATAGCGAAATTACAGACCTTCTCGCAACAACCACACCTAGTACCCTCATTGACATTCTAAATTCTTATCGAGGTTTAGACATAGGTGTTGTAGAAAATAGACTGGCGCTACAACATATACTCAAACTGACTCTAGATGCAGCTGATCACCAAGTCTTACCCTTTGATACCATTGAGAGTAGTTTCCTCGATACGATCATTGCAACCCTATCCAGTTGGACACAAGCAAAAGACCCTGCACAAGCTGAATTAGCTTGGCGCTTCTTTGACAGCATGATGGCGTATGTGGTTGCAACTGACAATACCGAGTTGCAAAACAAACTACAACAGAGTTTCACTAACGAACAGATTAAAAAATATACGACAGCATTACTTAAGAATAAAGCATTAAGTGATTTTGATCCAAAAGCAAAAAACATTGATGATTTGAAAATAACAGATCAAGCAATAATCTTGCAGAAAATATTAGCAAGCCCTGACATCATCCCTACTGATGAAAACTTTAATGCTGATGATTATTTGCACTTACGTGACATTTACCAACGCATCGCTAAACATTTAAATGCGAAGCGCTACCAGACTGAAAAAACCGCATTTAATAACTATATGCGCCATGTATTAGAAAAAATTGATAACAAAGAAGATAAGAAATTGAGAAGAAAAGAACTGCTACAGGGTCATAAGCAACGCCTAACAACACAACGCCAACATAAATCAGGCACTGTTATTCTGGAACTGATGAAGCGTCTCAAAGACGATTGCCAGTATACTCAACAAGACTTATACAATAGAAGTGTTTATTCCATTTATCTCAGTAATAAAAAAAATTATCTAGAAGAGAAAAGAAATAACAAGGCTTTTAACAGAGAAGCTTATTTCGCAGACCAGTATGAAATTGCTGAGTACATGTCAATAAATAAACAGGAAAACAAAGAGGCTCTCGATTTATTAAAATCAGAGGGTGAAATAGACGAAAAATATCTGGCATCATATAATAAAATACAACAACAAGCTAATGCAAATGAAATTATTACTGCAGTTATCAAGAGCCAATTAGAAAAAGGTACCTCCGAGGGAATCCTTCCTAAACGTCTCGGTGACTTTATCTTAAGTTTTTGCAGTGGTGGCGATCTAGAAATTGCCAACAACTTTATTTTAAAGTGGATTGACAATAATATGCCACACGAAACAATAGAGCAGATAGAAAATGCCCAAACCAAACAATATGCTCAACCTAAAGTAGGCATGGTGATTTATGATCAACACGGCAATGAAATAGGGGTATTAAATGAAGAAGGCAAATTAGACGAAAAAGAATTAAACAAAAAAGGATTAGCCTATGGAACAGCGTTGTTTGCTGATAAAAAAGCTAAGCATCTTGTTGGACACCTTGGCGATAGCGGTGCTATCGATAGCAGCCGATTGTTTGATCCTGCGCTAAGTTGGTCGCTCATTCGTGCAGGTGTGATGAATAAAGTCCAGCTAAAATCATTAATTCACCATATTATAACCTATGAATATAGCGGCGACCTAAATGCAACACCTTATGAAGAACTGGTTGATACCTTAAAAAATACGATTAATAGCGATACTACGCAAGGAGAAAATAAATATACATTATTGCACGAAGCTTTTCTGGAAGTTATCCATGAAGATAAGCCTAATTTGAGCGATAGCAAACAACAGCACCTCCTCAGTATGACCAATAAACTGGGTTCACCCTATGCCAGCCCACAGGTCAGCGCATTTGTGGAGAAAATCATCTCCAACTACGCCGACCAAAATGCAGATATCATCACTAAAATAAAAAACCGCCTGCTCAGTAAAGAAAAACAACCCGGTCGTTTCATGGCTCAATCTTTACTATTAAAGGTTATGCAACTTGAAGATCTTGCTGGGCACAATTCAACGAATGAATTTACAACACGTGTCACCCAAGATGATGCCATTGCTCAACAACTATTGCTAGAAAAAGATGATGCAGGTGTTCCTAAATTTTATCGTCTACTAGAACAAAATTTCAGTGGCGATGAAGAAAATCTACTGAAATTTTTAAACAACTGTTACTTTAAAAAAAATCCAACTTCAGTAGAGAAAGAAATAAGCAACTATTTAATAGCTTTCTTATTAAGTCAAGATAGTTACATCAACACATTCAGTAAAGAAAACTTACGCTATGATGATTTTATTGGCAAAGAAAGTGGTGTAAAAACTGAAGGGCTTCGCAATCGTATTGAATTACTTAATTTAGAAAGCCTGCCACCCGTTATTCGCCAAGGCCTCCATACACGTGTGCGCCAGGAGCTATGGCTAAATTTGGATATGCATGAAAAGTATGACCAGCAACAAGACATCTTTGATGATTTAGCTGAGAAACCTTGGGGCAAAGATATGCTGGCAGCCATAACTGCTGATGCAGCCAATGCCACTCAAATACTTGAAAATATGGAGATTGACAAAAAAAATGATATCGGTTTAAAGTATTACGTACGTCTACTTCGATTAGAAGGCAAGAAAAAAATTGCTGGTGGTGGTGACGCTGTCATGCAAGGCATGAATGACGCAAAATTAAAATACGAAGAACAGCAAAAAATTAATAAAAAACTAAAACATATTGCCTGCTCTAAAGAACCGCTTGGCTTTAATAACTTAATGGATTCATTGGATTCTAAACAAGCTTACTCCACCATTCAATCTCTATTTTCACAAGATGACGTCTTAAACCATAAAGTTAGTATCAATCAAAAGCAACACAAACTCTCAGAAACCCGGAATTTCTGCGAAAGATTAATAGAAATCTTAGCTTGTCAAAAACCAGCAACACTGCTTAATTTTATCTTTGGGAGACTAGATGAGCAATTAGGCAAAAGTGGCTTCTCAATATGTAGTCAAACAGCTGCCAAGTTTGCCATCCAACAGCATTGGGATTTTTACTTAGAAAACCTGCTAAAAATTGATAGGGAAAATAAAAACTCAACGCAATTTAGGGGTTTAATGGGCTTTCTGCTTAGTCCAGAAGGACAGAAACAATTTGGTAATTTTTTAAGCCCTTTTAACAAAGATGGAACGCCCAATAAAAAGTTAGAATTTTTAGTAAAAGGCCTAGGAAGCTTAGGTGCTGATTACGATATTTTTAATCACATCAGCTCTCCTGAGGCCAGGCAACATTTTATACCAATTTATGTTAAAGCATTTAAAGAAAGCACTGTTGTAGGAAATCCACGTTTTGTATCGATTGATGGAAGAAAAGCAATTAGTGATTACTTAAAGAGCCCTCCTAAGGAAAAAACAGCATTAGCCACTTACATGGAGACACTGCTACATATTTATGATGATAAACAACTAGCCGAAACCCTTGGTAGACAAGTAAGCTTTACTATGTTTGAGTTACTGGGCAATAAAAATGCTGCTTATACAGACCAAAACCGCTTGGCTATGTTGCTCACATCCATGAAAGTCAATGACACCTCTACAGAGAAAAAGCAACAAAAGCAAGTCAGGAATGTCCAACAAAACGTGCATCGTGGCCTACAGAAATTAGATATCGAGCTAGGTATTTTTGGTGATGGAGAAGTTTTTACCCCTGCCATCAAAAAAGCGCAGCAAGGTGCTCAAGCCATAGCTAAAAAATTAACAACGCAGAGTACCCAACAAAAAATTGCAACCGGCATGGTTCAATCTCTGGATGATCCAAATAAATTAAGACAAACATTAAACACCTGCAAAGACTACCGGCAAATGAGTACGTTCTGTCATCGCTTACTTAGTGCCGTAAAACCAGACACAACCTCAAAAGCGTTGGGTAAACAGCCTGAACTATCACAAGAGGCTAAAAAAGTTCTGAGTGAAGCAAAAAATGAGGCACTCGCTAATATCAAGCATCAAGAACGCCTCAACGGTACCTTTGGATTTTTCTATAATATAGGTTTTAAATTGAGACTAGTCGGAGGAAAAGTACCGGGTACCCGAGATAAAAAAGTCAGAGACTATGTTGAAGGAAAACAAAAATATACAACATGCAAAGTTGATATAGTCACCGAAAAAGCCCGCAAGAAACAGGCGACTGCACGACAAAAACACGCCAAACAACAAAAGGCTCAAGGCAAATCATCTAAAAACTTGAAGAATACCTTGTCAGAATTGCCTGAAAATAGGCAGGCGCAAAAGATACAACTGTTAGAGCATTTCATTAAAGATTTGCCGAAAATTAGAAAGGGGAAAACAAAAGGACTCCCCAAAACAGATAGTTTAGCACAAAAAATTATGGGCAACGATGAAACGCTCATGGAGGATGTTAAAAAGCTTAATGACGCTCAATTTAAACAGCTAGAAAAGGCACTAAATGCAGAGCTTGAGCAATTAAAAACTCCAGCTGACACTAACCCTAAAAGCGCAAATACTGCTAGACAGACACAGCATAGTAAAGGTAACCTAAGAAAACCTACTGCAGCTTTTCAAGCACAAGCTAAAAAAGCTTCAACGCCAGAGAAACAGCCGGAACAAGACATCTTAGGGCAACTGGCTGCAGACATTGCTAAAACCATGTCAGATACTATGGAAGCTATGAGGCCCAAAGCGGTTGATGAGACATCGACTAAAAACACTAGTGCTCAAACTGCAGCAGGCCCCTAATGATCCTAAAATCGGCAGTAAATCGCGTCTTTTTGGTGTAACAGATTGATTTAGATAAGGAAACTAAAAAAGCGGAATACACCTTATTGGTGATGGAGACTTTTTTTGTTTTCTTAGATGAATCAAGATGTTATCACCAAAAACGTGATTTAACTGCTGATTTTAGGATGATAAGTGCAACTGGAGAGAATAAGCCTATCTTGCAACTAAAAAACAAATACGCTATGCTAGCGGCCGAGTCAGCTAAACAGTCGCTGTAGGGCTTGTCCCTGCAGAGGAAAGTCCGGACTCCATCGGGCAAGGTGCCAGGTAATGCCTGGGGGGCGCAAGCCTACGGAAAGTGCCACAGAAAATATACCGCCGAGCTTTTCGCTGGGTAAGGGTGAAATGGTGCGGTAAGAGCGCACCGCGCTGGTGGCAACATCAGTGGCAGGGTAAACCCCACCGGGAGCAAGACCAAATAGGAATCCGTTGGCGTGGCCCACGCGGGATTCGGGTGTGTCGCATGAGGTGCATGGCGACATGCATCCTAGATGAATGACTGTTCTAGACAGAATCCGGCTTATCGGCTGGCTCGGTTTCAGAAGACGGAGAATGGGTACGTCTTCTCGCCTCTATTTTTTCTTGCGCTGCACAAACTGTTGCAGGCGCTTACGCTTTTGCTCTTGTCTGGGCGTTAGCTTATTTTTACGACCAGCATAGGGGTTATCGCCTTGGCGAAACTCTAAGAAAACAGGCGTACCGCTGAGTTTGAAGGCTTTTCGGAACGTGTTTTCCAAGTAACGCTCGTAGCTGGCGGGTACTTTTTCCACTTGATTACCATGAATCACAATCCGCGGTGGATTACTGCCTCCAGCATGGGCATAGCGTAATTTTATTCGGCGCCCTTGTACTAAAGGCGGCTGGTGTGCTTGGACCGCTTTTAATAAGGTATCGGTCAACGCGGAAGTAGACAATTCTTTAGTGGCTGATGCATAGGCGGCTTTAACGGAACGGTATAAATCCCCCACGCCGGTACCATGTAACGCTGATATAAAATGGGTTTTGGCAAAATCTAAAAAAGTAAGTCTGCGTGCTAGGTCAGCTTTGGCTTGCTGTTTAGCCTCCATATCCATGCCATCCCATTTATTAAAAGCAATCACTAACGCACGACCGGCTTTAAGGATACTGCCTAACAAATGAATATCTTGGTCAACAATACTTTCACGGCTATCGAGTATTAAAATCACCACATGGGCTTCTTCAATGGCTTGTAGCGTCTTAATCACCGAAAACTTTTCGATAGTTTCTTTCACTTTAGCGCGACGACGCACGCCGGCGGTATCAATCAAGGTGTAACGCTGCCCTTGATGCGCCATGGGAATAAAAACGCTATCACGAGTAGTACCCGGCGCATCAAAAACGACCACGCGATCTTCACCTAACATACGATTGACTAAGGTAGACTTGCCTACATTAGGGCGCCCAACGATGGCAAGCTTAATACCCTGCTCTTCTGCGGGAATAACAATGTCTTCAGCCTGGTCTTCCGCCAAGTCTTCCAAAATCATGTCGATAAGTTGCGTTACCCCTCGGCCATGGCTTGCGGCAATAGGATAAGGCTCCCCCATACCCAACTGATAAGCCTCGGCAACCGCCACATCGGGATCGAGACCATCGGTCTTATTGGCCACCAAATAACAGGGTTTACCCATGGCGCGCAATTGTGAGGCAATGGTTTCATCAGCGCTCGTGGTACCATGACGCGCATCCACCAAAAACAAGAGAATATCGGCCTCGTTGATGGCTTGGCGCGCTTGGGCTGCCAACGCGCCCTCTACACCCATTTCATCATGGCCAATACCACCGGTATCCACCACAATATAAGGCCTGGAGCCTAATTGTCCCTGCCCGTATTGCCTATCCCGCGTTAAGCCGGGTAAGTTAGCCACTAAGGCGTCACGCGTCTTAGTCAAACGATTAAATAGGGTGGATTTGCCTACATTAGGGCGCCCAACAAGGGCAATCACGGGTAACATTAGTTTTTCCCACCGTTCGCTACAGCATAAGCCCCCAACCAGCCTTTATGGCTCCAAGCATATAAAACCTTATTTTCTACCACAGGAGCTGCATAAATACCTGAGGGTTTACCAAAATCATCGGACAAGGTTTGGCGAGCGGCAAATTCACCGTTTTCTTGTCGCATCCAGTGAATATAACCTTCAGCATCGGCGACCACTAAATAGTTACCCATGATGACGGGGGCTGTAATAAAGCGCCAAGAGAGATTACGCTGCTTCCAATCTACCGCGCCATTGCGCGGGTTCAATGCCCACAGGTTACTTTCTGCATCGGAGACAAACAAATCATGGGTTCCAAGCGCCATACCCGTATAGGCCGACATGTCACGATGCCAAAGCACACGCCCCCGCGCCACGTCTAAAGCAACAATTTGCCCTTGATAGCTGGCAACATAAACGCGTTTGCCGGAAACGATGGGAGCCATGGTGATATCGACCATTTGTTGTAAAGGTGTTGCTCCCGCCGGTGTGGCTACCGTCGTTTGCCATAACCGTTTACCCTGGGTCAAACTCAAGGCTAAAAGCGAACCATCCGCAAACCCGACAATCACACGGTTACCCGCGATTTGCGGTTGGGAACCCCCTCGCAAAACAAGCAAAGGCGACGCATTGTTATAGGACCACTCACGCTGACCGGTCTGGCTATTCAACGCAAAAACTTTACCGTCGATAGTATTCGCTAAGACAAGCCCGCGACCCGCATTGAGGGGTGCAATCACACTATTGTCGACCGAGGCTTGCCAACGCACGCGCCCTTGTAAGTCCACGGCCATTATATCCCCAGACGTTGTAGCCAACAATAATTGATTTGCGCCTTTAGTTAAGCCGCTGCTGACTTTTACACCTAATTGTTTTTGCCACAAACGATGACCATCGCGCGCACGCGTTGCCGTCAAATACCCACGGTAATCAATAGAATACACAACACCCCGCATCACTACAGGACGCAAAAATAAATACTGTTCACCTACGCCTTGCTCTTTACCCGTGGCCCATTTATCAGGCTGCACTGTCCAAAGCTTGGTGGTTTGCAACGTGGGCTTAAAATTCACCAGCGCATGCGGTGGTGGTAAGTTATCTTTATCGGCACAAGCGCTCAGCAATAGTACTGATAGCACTGAAAAAATGACTCTACTGTTTTTTATTATTTTCACAATTTTTTCCAATCTTAATCCAAGCTTGATAGCGCGTAAAAATCATGCTTCATCGTAAATCGTTATACTGCATTTCCAATAAAGCCCGACCCTGGGTCTCTGGCCCCATCTTCGCTAACGCCTGTTCATAGCGTTTGCGCGCTTTTTCTTTGTCTTTTAACGCCAAATAAGCATTGCCTTCTACAGACAGTATCATGGGTACAAACGCGTTATCATCTATCTTTTTGAGTAGGCTTAAGGCTTTTTTCGGATGACCTTGAGCGATGTAAACACGGGCCAACCGCAGACGAATAATTTGCGCAAAGCTCGCATCGGGCGCTTTATCCAAAGCCCAGCTTAATTCCTTAATGGCCGAAGAAAAGTTATTCACGGCAATATATTGCTTAGCCAAATATAAGGCGGCAACCGTTGCATAGACGGTGCCTGAAGCTTGTTTTTTAAGCGCTTCAAGCTCGGCTTGTGCCGTTTTAAGCGGCTTTCCTTGCACACGGGTTAATGCCTGTTGATAATGAATGGACGCCGTTTCTGCAACACGGTGTTCGCGTTGTTGCCAATAACGCCATCCCATGACGCCGGCAGAAATTATCAAAACACCCAACAGTAACGCCTTGCCATAACGATTCCACCATTGCTTTACCAGCTCCCACTGTTCTTCATCGGTACGGTAATCACTCATTCGAAAACTTCCTTCAATAAATTCATCACTTGCGCTTGCGTCATGGTGGCTTGTGGTTTTTTCTCTTGCAAATAACTAACGGTTACTTGAGGCGCGGCTATTTCTCCTTCTGGCAACAGCGCCAAGCAGGCACCTGACTTTTGTGCTTTTTTAAATTGGCTCTTGGTACTACCGTCTCCACAGTGTGCAAGAAAACGCAAACAAGGGAAAGCATCACGCAAACGCTCCACGAACATCAAACACACAGCACCGCCTCCCGCCATCACATAAACGTCAGGCGTTGTCTGGGCGGTTATTTGTGACTGTAATAATAGAGTTAAACGTTCCATCCCTAAAGCAAAACCCACGGCTGACGTTGGTTTTCCGCCCAACATTTCCACCAAGCTATCATAACGTCCGCCGGCACAAACGGTCCCTTGCGCACCTAGCGCATCAGTCACCCATTCAAAAACCGTTTGGCTGTAGTAATCCAAACCACGCACCAAGCGTGGATTTATCTCATAGGCCACACCAGCTGCCACAAGATAATCCTGCAACTTATTGAAATAGGCTTGCTCTTCAGCACTTAAAAAATCTAACAACGCCGGGGCATCTTTTAGGATAGTGTGTAGTTCTGGATTTTTGCTATCCAAAATACGCAGCGGATTCGACTCAAGGCGTCTTAGGGAATCTGCATCAAGCGCACGCTTATGTTGATGTAAATAGGCCACTAACGCCTTGCGATAGCGTTGCCTTGTCTCCAGTGTTCCCAGGGAATTAATCTCCAAGGTCAACTGTCCGCTAATGCCTAACTCACGCCATAAACGCTGCGATAATAAGATCAACTCCGCATCAATGTCTGGCCCTGACAAACCAAAGGCCTCTACACCCAATTGATAAAATTGACGATAACGACCTTTTTGTGGACGCTCATGGCGAAACATAGGGCCTAAATACCAAAGCCTTTGTACTTGGTTATATAAAAGACCATGCTCAATGCCCGCACGCACACAGCACGCCGTCCCTTCGGGACGCAAGCTTAAGGAATCGCCATTGTTGTCGGCAAAGGTA
This sequence comes from Gammaproteobacteria bacterium, assembly GCA_965230455.1. Taxonomy (GTDB): domain Bacteria; phylum Pseudomonadota; class Gammaproteobacteria; order CBDDKY01; family CBDDKY01; genus CBDDKY01. The sequence goes on along the minus strand of CBDDKY010000002.1, from coordinate 35,185 downwards.
TACATTTCCTTTTCAACAATATCAGTAGCTTCTCCCACCGAACGCTTAAAAAGACCCGTATTTTCTAGCACCGGAAAACGTATTTCATTATAGCCATAGGACCACATGATTTGTCTAAACAACGCTTCAACATGTTGCCAAGTCGCAATATCTGCTGGCAAAATGTCATTCATACCACGAATGGCTTGGAATTGCTTAGACACGTTTTCCCCTATAAAAAGCTTAGGACTTGTTAACCTTAATTGAAATTCTCAGCCAGCTGCGTTGTACCCGATGTCTTACTGCGTGTAGCTGTCTTCATTGCCGGTTTTTGCTTAGGCGCTGGCGCCTGGGTAACAGGTTTACTCTCGCCTCGAGCGGGGGCAACTGTTGTCGTCGCTGCAGAAGACTTAGGCTTTTTTAATAGCACCTTATCCTTAGCGGCTCCTGCCGGTGGCACCGGTTTAGGTGCGACTTGTTTTATGCTTGGCACGGGTTTGCCAACAGACTGTGGGGGTATTGATGCTGCTTCCTGGCTATTAACAGACAGAGACTGCTTTTGTTTTGCTATGCTTTCACCCCCCTCATTCAGCCACCAAAGTCCGGCTGCCACCAAGACCCCAATCACCACGATATATCCCAGGCGACGAATACCCTTCTCAGAAATAATATGATGCGGACGAGATAAACCAAAACGAGCCTCATTGTCAGCCGCCACACGAATAGGGACATAAGTATCTTCAAGTCCAAGGGCATTAAAGGCATCGATGACTGCATCGGCATCAATTTTCATCAGCTTGGCATAACTGCGTAAATAACCACGTACAAAAGTATGGTTAACAATACGGCTGTAATTGCCTCTTTCAAGGTTAATGATGATAGATTCCGGTAAAAATAATTTCTCTGACACTTCAATGGTACTCAAACCCGCCTGATGCCGGGCTTGACTTAGCATAGCACCAGGACCATGGTCCACGGGCACGCCGTTTTCTTCTTGCATTTCTTGACTCACGATTTTCTTCCCCTTCTATGACGAGAGCTTTCCTTGCCACGTTTGATACTGTTTGTACGCATCTGAATTTGGAAACTTATTCTTCAACAACAATGCGTTACTGGCCACGGAGTTTTTATTACCGAGAGCCGTTTGAATTTGTATGTCTAACCACAACGATGAAGCGGTGGGTGCGCTATTGGCATTAAACTGTTTTAAATACTGTGCCGCTTGCTTATTTTGGCCATCATTGTGCAAAATAGCGGCCATTTCATAAAGTGATGTGGTCCGTTTAGGATTGTACATCAATGCCTTGCTAAAATAACGTTGCGCCGTTTTAACGTCAGGTTCTAAAAGCGCACACAACCCCGCATTTTCATAAGCTTCTGCGGTATGCACGTAGCTTTCCTGCTTCACCGCTTTCATAAAATAACGCTCGGCGTCCTTATATTTTTTCTCGCGGCAAAGAAAAGCGCCATAGTTATTAAGCATATTGCCAGAATGCGGCGCCATATCCACGGACGCTTTATAGCTTTGCTCGGCTAATTTTTGCTCGCCGGTAGCCTCATAAAAATAGCCTAGCGCGCTTCTCACTGTTGCCGAATCAGGCTGTTGCTTTTGTGCTAATAATAACTTACTCTTGGCACGCTGAATTTGCCCGCGCTGCAAATAAGCAATACCTAGCTGTACGTTATATTTGGATGCCTTTGCCAAATCCACTTGCGGCTCGGCAGGCGCAACGGGCGTCCCTACATTCTTAGAAGTGCCCGCCGCTTGCGCACGCGCTTGTACAGTTTGCGGTTGTTGTGGTTGTTCCTTTACCTGACTACTGCACGCGGCAGTACCCATTAAGACGACAGGGACAACAATCAGTTTGAGTACACCTTTCATCATTTCTCCTTGTAACATTAGTCAACAGCCCCACTGACCTGTGCCGTCAAGGGAACTTGTATGATGGGAATGGTTTTTCGATAGCGCTCATGACGACGCGTTCTATCCTTAAAGTCTCCCACTAATTGCCCACAGGCGGCATCAATATCATCACCACGGGTTTTACGCGTGATAGTATTGATGTGGCGAGCCATTAATTTATCGCGAAAAGCATCGATACGCGCCCTCGATGAACACCTGTAACGACTACCCGGATAAGCGTTAAAGGGGATAAGGTTAACCTTGCAAGGAACATCCCTTAATAACGTCGCCAATTCGTCGGCATGCGCCAAGGTATCGTTTACCCCGTCCAGCATAACATACTCAAACGTTACCACACGGCGTGGTTCATCGCTAAAATAATCGCGACACACGGGCAGCAGCGCTTTAAGCGGATATTTTTTATTCAATGGAACCAACTGATTACGTAGGGCATCGTTGGGGGCATGCAGAGATACCGCTAACGCCACCCCCGAAACATCGCGCAACTGTTTCATCGCGGGCACAACACCCGAGGTGCTCAGTGTGACACGACGCTTAGACAAACCATAACAAAAATCGCTCATCATCATATCCATGGCGTCAACCACGGCGTCGACATTCAGTAAAGGCTCACCCATTCCCATCATAACTACGTTAGTAATAGGGCGTTCGATGTCAGGTTGTGCAGCCCACAACTGCCGCCTCGCCAACCAGACTTGGCCAATAATTTCAGCGGTGCTGAGATTACGGCTAAAGCCCTGTGTTGCCGTAGAACAAAATTGACAGTTCAGCGCGCAGCCTACCTGTGAAGAGACACATAAAGTCCCTCGCCCTGCTTCGGGAATGAAAACCGTCTCGATACAATTACCATCACGCAACTTAAAAAGCCACTTGCAGGTGCCATCTGTTGAAATTTGCTCACTGACAACCTCCGGCGGCTCAATGCTTGCATTGTCCAACAAGCGCTGGCGCAATGACTTACTCAAATTAGTCATTTCAGCAAAATCGGTAACGCCACGTTGATGAACCCACTGTAAAAGTTGCGTAGCACGATAGGCGGGCTCCCCTAAGGAAACCACGTATTCCGCGAGAACTTTTTGGGAAAAGCCTAGGATGTTCGTGCGTACTACGGACTCAGACATGGTTAATTACGCCTCGCGGCCTCCGCTGTGTAGCGCTTCATCATCAAAGAAGTAGGCGATTTCGCGCCCCGCAGAATCCAGACTATCCGAACCGTGTACTGCATTTTCTTCGATCGAATCCGCATAATCAGCACGCAACGTACCGGCCTTAGCTTCAGCAGGGTCAGTGGCGCCCATCAAGTCACGGTGTCTCATCACAGCACCCTCACCTTCAAGCACAGAAATCATCACAGGACCTGAGGTCATAAATTTAACTAAGTCGTTGAAAAAAGGACGTTCTTTGTGCTCAGCATAAAAGCCTTCCGCTTCTGCTTTAGATAGCTTGGTGAAACGTGCAGCAATAATGCGCATACCCGACATACCAAAACGATTAAAGATTTGACCGATTAATTTCTTTTCCACTGCATCAGGTTTAATGATGGATAAAGTGCGCTCAATTGCCATGTTGTTCTCCACTGAAAGGTTTACTGTCTACAAATCGTTCCATTATACGCTATTGGGGCGCCTGAGGATAGTGGGAAACGATGCGCGCATTGATTCACGGGAAAAGCCAGCTTTCAATTTGCTTTCAAAAATAAGGCATGATATATTGCCGGCCTGCAACGTCTGGTTTTTTTTAGCCGGTTGTAACTTTTTTTATGCTAAAGAATGTTAATTGAGGAGAAAATGTATGGCTGATGATGATTTTGATCTAGATGAGAAATGCTCAGCTAGCGAGACGGTGTGCGTTGTTAGTTCTGGAGTAGTTTGTCTTGGTGGGACGGCTGGGATAGGCTATGGTATATATGCCGTTATAGAGAGTGGATTACCGACTGTTGCTAAATTGGCGATTTTTGGCTCTCCGCTATTGCTTTGTGCGCTTTGTGCTGGAGCGTTTCAACTCAAGCAAAACCTCGAGGAGAGGTACTCCTACGATCCGCCTGTAGACCTTCAGAGTGATGAAAAGCCGCTCGTGAATGACACTGAGGAGCAACCCAACTATCAGGCCACGGCTTTCAATGTCTGATTTTTTGTTTATAACCAACTAGGGCGTGTCATCAATTGCTTTTTCGCCGCGAAAATGGTGGAAATTGGAAGCAATCGCGTACATTTTTGAGGAGAATAGCAGGGCTCTTTGACGAAAAATCAGCGCAATTGAATTAATTTTACGCAACTTGCAGCAGAAAAGGGTAATTGATGACACGCCCTAGTGAAATCATTTGGCATTAGTATCTTTGAGCTTCACCGCAAAACTCTCCCCACAACCACAAGCATCTTCCGCCTGAGGGTTTTGGAAAATAATTTTTTCATTAAGCCCTTCCACCAGTAAATGCATGCGCGTACCTTTTACGGCAGCAAAGCTTTTTACATCCACATAAATAGCCACATCTTCATTTAAAGGAAAAACATGGTCGCCATGTTGTTCTTCTGTGGCAAAATCTAAACGATACTTTAAACCTGAGCAACCTTCATTATCCACACCGAAACGAATCCCAAGACAGCAAGGTTCAGCTTTGCACTGCTTGATAAGATGTGCAGTAGCTTCAGGAGTTGCGGTAACAGATTCAGCCTGTGCATTCAGCGTAGAAGACTGCGCGCTTTGCACGCCAGTATTGGATTTGTCGGTCATAACGTTTCCTCGCATTGCGCGTTGGCTAAGCCAATGAATTGTACTAATAAATCTTCTGCCAATAAAGCGCAGTGTGCTTTTTCACGTGGCAACATCAATGTTTCCATTAAAAATTGTGCATTAAGCTGATGAATTTTTTCTACGGGTTGCCCCTGCAAATGCGACGTCACCCAGGACATCAACCCAATCGTATACGGGCAGCCATAGGCCTTAAAAACAAGCTCGTTGATAACACCCTTTTTCACCACACCATCAAGCTGTACCACACCACCAGTACTGGGGGCTCCCAACATGACACGAATAGCGTTACGCGCCGACGAAAAACTACCCACAAACTGTGGCGCTAAAAAATGCTGTTTAATCAGCGTGGGTAATAAATCTTGCATGGTACTATCGATTCCTCCATGCATATTCGCCTAAATCTACACCCTGTTGCACCAAATCCCATAAAGGCGATAATACCAACAAACGCTCTACTTCTGTAGTAATACGCCCAATGGCATAGTCAATTTCTTGCTCTGTGGTAAAACGGCCTAAACTTAGTCGCAAGGCATTATGCGCCAACACATTGCTTTGTCCCATGGCACTCAACACATAGGAAGGTGCAATGGCGGTGGATGTACACGCTGATCCTGAAGAAATAGATAAATCTTCCAAGGCAGTTAATAAAGCTTCCCCTTCCACGTAAGCAAAACTTACATTTAAAATACCCGCCACGCGCTGCTCAAGATGGCCATTAAGCTGAATACCGGGCAGGTGCCTAATACCCCGCCAAAGCTGCTCGCGCAAACCTGTTATGCGCGGTATGTCTGCCGCCATTTCCTGTGCCGCCAAGGCAAAACACGCCCCCATCCCGACAATTTGCTGTGTGGGCAACGTACCCGAACGCATACCCCGCTCATGCCCACCACCATGCATCTGTGCCACCAAGCGTCGACGCGGTTTTTGTCGCACATACAGTGCACCTATACCTTTGGGCCCATATAATTTATGCGCAGAAAAGGACATATAATCCACGGGCAATTGCGCCAAATTGATAGGCAATTTGCCCGCACTTTGTGCAGCATCCACATGGAAAAGCGCACCATGAGCTTTAACAACAGCACCTAATGCCGCAATATCCTGAATGACACCCGTTTCATTATTGACGTGCATCATAGACACGAGTAAGGTTTCAGGACGCAACGCTGCTATTAATTGTTCCACGGAAACCAACCCCTGCTCATCCGGGGTTAAATAGCTAATCTCAAAGCCCCGCTTAGCCAAAGCCTCACAAGTATCCAACACAGCCTTATGCTCTATTTTCACCGTAATGATATGACGACCACGGGACTCATAGGCCATGGCCGCACCCAATAACGCTAAATTATCCGCCTCGGTGGCCCCCGAGGTCCACACAATTTCTCGCGGTAAAGCCCCCACCAATGACGCCACATCAGCTCGCGCCTTTTCAACCATCGCTAGCGCCTCTCGCCCTTTGGGATGATTCGACGCCGGATTACCAAAGGCGCCGGTTTCAGACAAACAATCCAACATGGGCGCTAACACACGCCGGTCCACCGGGGTTGTGGCCGCATAATCAAGGTAAATAGCGGGAGCCTTGGTTGTCATGATGAGCGTATCTGGCTATGGGGTAGACTAAAGTTTACCATAAAAGGATGCTAGAAACATCCACGCTTAACCGTAACTTACAGCACTTTCCTAAAAAACCCTTTCATCTTCGGCTAACCCTTATCAACGTTGTTATGAAAAAGCTTAGTTAGCCTAGGGTCTGTTGACATTTTATTTTTGCAAGCAAAATTTGAAGGAAAAGTGAACTATATAATCCTAAATTCCGCAGTTGAAATCTACTGCGGAATTTAGGATAACGAAAATATACGCAAATTTGCACCCGTTTTATTCAAATTATAGCGTGAAAATGAATCGTCAACAGACCCTAACTAAACGTCATTTTTTCAACCTTGCTGATAAGAATGATTCTTTGATGAAAGGGGCTTTTTTTAGGAAAGTGCTATAATAGGGCTGTTATATCAATAACATCAGCAAAAAAGTCGCTCTCTATCACCTCATCGACAACGCCATTCACATGAATTAAAACTGGCCGACAAGAGAAACCTCGTGGGACCTTTAACTGCGCTAATTTGGTTTCCATTTCATCAATAATAGTAGACTTTATTTTATCCTTACAAAACTTAATTTCACAAACATACAGGCTATTAAAGCTTGTTTGAATCATATAATCTACTTGACAGCCTTTTTGACGACTAGTTTTGTGCTGAAAAAAGGGGTTTGCATTGACAATTTCATTAACGTCGATTTGTAACGCCTCATGAATTAAAAAGCGATTATTGAGAATGAGGTTTTCAAATTGAAAACCCATGATACTATGCCATTGTGGAAGTGCAACCAAGGATTTAAATTGAAAAATACCCCGTTTGATTTTATTCAGATTTTTTTTGATATATTTCAAATAAAAACGCAAATAATTATCTTTTAGTCGATATTGGCTAAGCTTATTATCCGCGCCTGTAGCAATATTCCAACTGTAATCACGCCGTATAAACCCTGCTTCTTCTAGCTCCCAAAGATACTCAGCTAGACGACCTTGCTGTTTGCTCGGCGCTGTTTTATTAATTAATTGCTGTAATTGTGTTTGCTCTTTAGCGCCTTCAGCAAGCAGGGTGACAATTTTTTCATAGAACAGACTATCCCGCAAAAATAAGCCGGAAAAAATTTGTGAAAATTCATTCACTAATAAAGAACCATGGGTAAAACAAAGTACTTTGATATTATCTTCAGCGCTCCTTTTAGGGTTGACTTCCTCCAAATAGCGGGGAACGCCACCCGTAACCGCTAGCACCTTTAACTTTTCGTAAATTGAAATATATTTGGGCCAAAACTGCTGGCAATCCGCCAGGGATAGCTCTTGTAACGTTAACGTTAATGAAATACGCCCAACAAAACCTGTAGAACTTAGTAAGTTTTTTTCTAACCAAGAAGAGGCTGAACTACATGCGATAAAAATCAGTTGTGGATTTTTGCTTAAGTGATTGTCCCAAAAACTTTTTAATTGTGCCAAAAAAGTTTTTGCATTCTGGCTCATCCAGGAAAGCTCATCAAAAAATAATAAAATTTTACCTTTTTTTACACGCTCACCTACAGCCCAAAAAGCATCTCCCCATTCATGGTAGGTCGCCATCGGCGCATCAAACTGTCGACTGATTTGATGACAAAAAGCCAATAATTGATCGGCAGAATTAATACCATCTTCAGGTGCCAATCCCTCAAATTTATAGTAATGGTCAAAGTGCTGGCTAAACTCTTCTACCAGTCGACTCTTACCAATACGCCGACGACCTTTTATGACGACAAAAGAAGCCGTTTTTTTTTGCTGTAATTTAATTAACGTCTGTAATTCCTCTTGCCTACCAATAAAAGGTTTTTTGCTTGCCATGCCTGCCCCGGAGTTGTAAAACAACAAATGTCGATTTAGAACTCCATTTTATCACACGCTTCTGGAGTTGCAAACCAACAAATGTCGATTTAGAACTCCAAAAAGCATAGCGGATTTGGAGTTACAAAATGACATTTGCTGATTTGTAACTCCAAACTAAACGTAAAACAAAAAGGTCTCTCTTAATTAATGCTATGAGTACCGTCAACTTGATAGTCTTCAGAGAAAATTTTTGTATAATCCTCTAAGATGTTTGTAAGTATCGTTTTGTGCTCCCCGCGAGATTTTAGTTCCTCTAAGTTAAAGTTGTCTGGAATTAAATCTTTACCCAAGTCTAAACAAATAAGTAATTTATCTGTAGGTTCCACGCCGGGATTTGTCATTAAATATTCAACGAACGCAAAATAAGTTCCATTATCAAGGTTGTTGCATTTGAAATAAGCCTCTAACTCTATCATTGTCTGTGAAGTAGCCTGGTTCATGCCATGTTTATTAAAGTATGTGTTAATCTGCTTTTTGACATTTACCGTTGATAATGCCGGTACATCGCTCTGCTTGCTTTCTTTAATTGCCACATTTGCAAGAAACTGCAGCACAAAAAACATATTACTTTGTATTTTTGTATCAATTTGCTTTAGCGTTCTTGGCTGGAGTGTGGAACCTGGAGTAATAATAGATTGACAAACTTTGCTTTTAGGAAAAAGAACCAAGCAAATACTTACTAATGTGGTTATAGTAAAAGGAAATTTATTGTTTAAAAGATAATTCCTACCGCCGCCTTCATTTTTGGAGGCCATGCCGTAACCTTTAACATGGTTACTTAGCATTTCTTCAAAACTTTTAAGGATATCCGCTAAAAACTGTCCTGATATATATGTGCCACTTGACTTTTCATCCAACTTTTTTGTTAAATAACTGCCCAATTCCTTTGAAATATTAGCCTGATTAATGAGCACCTTGAGTGCTTTAATAGACAGTTCTCCAGCCTTCCTTTGTTGAAGTGGCTTAAAAAACTTTATCTCATCACTATAACCTTTTGTGCCATTCATAATCGTACCCTAACCAAACAAAAAGAAACATAATAACTCACTTTCCTTAAGAAAAGCTTAATAATTGAACAAAAGTAAGCTTTTAAGGCTTTTGAGTTTGTTGATCAATGGCCGATAAAAAGCCGCGTAAGATATTGACTTCTAAGCGTTCTAAGCGGGCGCGGGCAAATAGGCGGCGAAAGCGTGTCATCAATAATTTGGGGTGTTTAGGGTCTAAAAAACCTACCTTTTCCAAGGTGTTAGCTAAATGTTCGAAAAGGCGTTCTTGCTCCTCTTGTGAGGGATAGCCACCTTCGGGTAGATAGGCTGGGGCCTCGTCGGGGATATCTTTTAGCTTGGTCATATGAATTTCATAAGCGAGCACTTGCACAGCGGCGGCTAAGTTCAGCGATGCATAATCGGAATTAGTGGGAATGTGAACATGGTAGTCACACAGAGCTAGTTCTTCATTGCTGAGCCCTGAGCGCTCACAGCCAAATAACACAGCAACCGGGCTATCATGGGCTTCTGCGACAATTTTCTCGGCGCATTCTCTGGGAGCCAATAGCGGCCAGGGCAACGCACGGGTACGAGCACTGGCGCCAATGACCAGGGTTTTATCTTTTAAAGCTGTTTGTAAATCATCGGTTACCTGTGCTGCTGCTAAAATGTCATCGGCTCCGGCAGCCATGGCTGTGGCTTCTGCATGGGGGAATTTTGCTGGCAAAACCAAACTCAGCTGCGACAAATTCATCACCTTCATGGCGCGCGCCGTGGCGCCAATATTGCCGGGATGAGAGGTGTTAGACAGAATAATATGGATATTGGAATACATAAGGCTAAAACGCATACCGCTAAAATCAGCATCTATTATCCTAAATTCCGCCGTTGAAATCTACTGCGGCCGCCTAACTCACCGAATCTAAAGGATTTTTTTTCATCTTTTTTATTCACCGTATGGGTGATACGCTTTCACAAAAAAGATGAAAAAAAATCCTTTATCTTCAGCGACTTAGTCAGCCTCGCGACGATTTCAACGGCGGAATTTAGGATTATCAGCAATTCCCGCTGGCCTTAAATAGTTAAAAATATCAACATGTTATGCCCTATCAAGTAATTGTTTTTCGCAATAATTTTGCGGGAATGGCTTCCTGTTGGAAACGCATTCTATTGGTTAGCACCGGCTCGAGCATCCTTGCTCGAGCGTGCGCCCTAAAAAAAGCAATGCTTTTTTTAGACGGGCTTACCCTGCGCAAACCAAGTTTGCGCGGACGGCGATTCAAGGGGAGCTTGCGCTTGCTCCCCTTGAAAATCCCCAGGCGCTTTGTGGGCAATTCCCAGCGGGAATTGCTGTAGGATTATTGAGAGAATGGCTAAATTTTGCAAGTTTTGTTAGAATGGCGCCCTATTCATTTTTCCCACACTGAGATAATACGCCATGGATCCCATACTACAATCTGCCATGACCATTGCCCACAAAGCGGGTAGCCTAGTGGCGTCTGGGTTTGACCGTCTTGATAGAGTGAAGATTCATGAAAAAAGCCCAAATAATTTTGTAACCGATGTAGACCAGCGTTCCGAAGACTTTATTATCAGTCGCTTACAAGAGCTTTATCCTGACCATAGCATTTTGTCTGAAGAAAGCGGCCATACCGCAGGAAAATCACCTCATTTATGGGTTATCGACCCCTTAGACGGTACCACCAACTTTATCCATGGCATCCCACATTTTGCCGTATCCATTGCGCTGAAAGAAAATGACAAATTACGGTTGGGCGTGATTTACGACCCTATCCGCCAAGAAATGTTCACCGCCCTACGCGGCAGTGGCGCACAACGCGATCGCCAACGTCTGCGTGTATCTAACCGTAAAAAATTAGGCGGTAGTGTGCTTGCTTCCGGTTTACACCCCTTTGAAGTGGAAGAAAAATTGGCTACTCATTTGGCCATGCAACAGGCCCTGTTAACCCAGGGCAGCATCATGCGCCGTAGCGGCTCTGCTGCGTTGGATTTGGCTTATGTGGCCGCCGGACGCTTCGATGCTTGTTGGCAAACCTGTCTTAACCCCTGGGATATGGCCGCCGGCGCTCTCATGGTTAGAGAAGCGGGCGGTATGGTGTCTGATTTGCAGGGTTCTGACGATTATCTAGAAAGTCGCAGCATGTTGGCGGGCAATTTAAGTTTATACAAAAGCCTGCTGCAGCTCTACAATAAAACGAGGGCTTGTGCTTAGCGCAGGTATTACCCTATGGCATCAATAAATTTAGATTAGGGTCTGTTAACATTTTATTTTTGCATAAGCATATTTTTTGCTACCATAAGACATATAGCGCTCAACATCATTTTCAACGGCGGCACTTAGGGTTTAACCTAAATTCCGCAGTAGAAATCGTCGCGAGGCTGACTAAGTCGCTGAAAAAAAATCCTTTAGATTCGGTGAGTTAGGCGGCCGCAGTAGATTTCAACGGCGGAATTTAGGTTTAAGCTTGCTTGGCAGCCAAAAACCTTGTTGGCACAGCATTTCTTCTCCAAGTAGCGCTTGCAGCCATTGAGGGTGTAGTAACTCGGCTTTAGCGCCCACACGGTGTTGGCCTTCTGGAAATAGAAAGATCAAGGCCTGCGTATACCGTGCTGCTAAATTAACATCATGTAAACTCAATAAGATGCTGATGGCGCTTTCTCTCGCTATTTCATTCAATAAATCAAGAATTTGCAATTGTTGGTGTAGATCTAGTGCTGCTAGAGGCTCATCTAACAATAAAACCGGTGTTTGTTGTGCGAGTACCGCGGCCAAAGACAAGCGTCGACGCTGTCCGCCGGATAAATGATGACTCTTCTTATAACGCATATCCCACAGTCCAACTCGCTTTAGCGCATTGATAGCAATGGCTTTATCAGCCTCGCTTATGCACTGCCATGTGGCAAGATGGGGATAACGACTGGTCAAAACATACTCCATTAAGTCACAGGGAAAACTGTCATTTTCGCCCTGAAACATCAAAGTCATGCTTCTCGAAAGCTCCATGGGGGAAATATTTTTAATATTTTGATTGTTTAAAAAAATATCGCCAGAATGCGGCGAAACTAATCCCGCTAACGTATGGAGTAACGTGGTTTTTCCTGTGCCATTTCTGCCCAGTAAACCATAAAGTCTACCGGGCATAAGGTCAAAAGACATGGACGCCTGCAAGACTGTGCCTTCCCGGGCAATAGCTAACCCTCGACAAGACAGCACAACAGTCCTCCTAAGATGAATGACGCGCCATACTCGCCTCGAATTGTAACCATTGACGCTCCAATTGCCATTGTAAGCGTGCTTTGAGGTTATTTTGAACAAATTTAGCACAGTCGGCAGAAGGTGACTGCGCGCCCAAGGTATCTTCCGAGCAAACAGCAACCGGCACAAAGGTATCAGGGTTCTTCCATAAGCTTTTTCCTTCGACAAAGCTATAGGTCAAACTGTTACGAATCATTGTCTTAAGCTGGCCATAAGATAAATGGAACGTCAAAATAGCACGCTGCATCTCTCGCGTTAAGTCTGTGCGAAAAATCCCTTCATCATCTGTACCAAAGGCTACAGGAACCCCATGATGCAAATACAAGGGCAATGGATGGTTTTTCCCAGTTATACCCAAAATATCGGCGTTGCTGGTTAAATTTATCTCAACCAAAATGTGCTGTTTAGCCATCTCATTTAACAAAGCAGCCGCATCATCTTCATAGGCAATATCCACACCATGCCCAATACGCTCAGCGTGAGCTATCTTTATGGCATCGCGAATGTGATGCGTTAATGCTTCCGGAGGCACTGAATTTGGCGCAAGTTCGCCCGCATGCAAATCAATCTTGACCTTAGGAAATTGGCGATGCAAGTAGGCTATCATCTGCATCTGTGCATCATAATCTTGTACAGCGTAGTAACCATTTTCTTTTTGCACCAGATTAATACCAACAGCCTTGGGGTTCTCATTGGCAATATGAAAAAACATTAAAAACTGGGCAAATACTTGGCTTTTGGGGAGATTCCTCATACTGATCAGTTGGTAACGCAACGTCACAGCACAACCGGGTTGCTGATGGCTGGTGTCACATGCCATTAATTGATGGGCTTTAGCATCATCTTTATTAATTTGAGCATTAACCTGGGCAATTAATGGCTTAAGCCCTTGTTTCATAAGGGTATGACTTAATAAACCTAAGTCATCATTCCAAGGAACTTTTGCCCCAATACTTGCTGCCTTACCGTTTCCAGTGGACAACATTAGCTCCAAATAACTCTCATGCTGACGCGCAGCGCGATTGACAACATCTGCAATTAATTCCGCTCTTATCAAAGGGATAAGCTGATATTGCTCGAAGAAAATATTAAAAAAATGCAGTAGACTTTGTGAAGTACCTAACGCGCCATTGCGCATAGACCACGCATCAATAAGCTTGTTGTAGACTACTGTGTTTTTGTGCACATCGTCCAACTTATTTTGCTTGGTGCATTGTGCATTAGGCCCATTAACCGCATCGACGGCGGGGTTCAAACAAAAGCCTAATCCCTTTGCTGCCTCAATGATATGCTCAGGATAGGCAGCTCCCCACAAATGAATATGGGCATCTGTTCCTTTAGGCATGTGCTTTAAAAACATCAGTAACTGTAGTGGATTAGAAGAAATTTGTTGGAAATAAGCCGCTGTTTTTTGTGTATTATCAGCAGTAGATTGCGCAGCCAGCACGCTGTTTACAAAAACACTGCCAGTCAACAAAAGAAAGCCTAAAAGATACCGTTTCATGGGGTAAACCTCATCAGAGTTCGGGCAACACGGGCCTTGCTGCTTGCGACGTTGCCAATTTGTTCAGGCGCTTTTTTAACACAAGCCAGCAAGCTTGTCCATCCCAAGGCTTGGCTTGTTGACTGTAGATAGCCTCGTCTAAGGCCTTAAAGATCTCTTGTAATTCGGTATGAGGCAATATTTGACTAATATCTTGTAAATTATTAATTTTTTTGTCTGGAAATGTTTGTCTTGCCCATTGCAGAATGGCGGTTTTAGCGCCTCTTGCATCGCCTACCTCACAGGCTTGACGAATATCTCGGCGAGAGACTTTTTGAGCCGTTGGAGGCTCATCGGGCGCGAGGGTGCTGGGCTTTTTTCTATTTGCATAAAAAAACCAACTACCCATCGTTCCAAGCCATAACAGGCAAAAAAGTGCGGTAAGCCCTGGCCAAAATAAAGCCTCATGAGTCGAGGTTCCTGAAACAGCCATTGCAGATTGAGGCGTGATTTGTGGGGCTTGCCCTTTGGAAACGTGGTAAGTTTTCCCTGGCAAACGGGCTTGTTCTAATCGATGTGTTTTAGTATTCCACCATTGAACCACAATGGGTGGAATGTGTAATTTACCTGACTTGGTTGGCACAATGGCTATTTTTTCTTGCCGCAGCCCCACAAGCGCGCTACCAGCATCTACGGTCTTGATGATGGGTTGATCACTGTACACATTGGCATGTTTTAGCTTTTTAGGCGATAGCTGTGGCAATTGTGCCCCTGTAACCCCTTGAGCATCTATGCTGATGGTTCGCGTAATGGGAATGCCCACTTGAAAGGTTTTAGGATCAGCAGACCAATGTTCTTTCAGAGAAAGTTTTGTCGCAGGTAACCAATTGTTTGCTTTTTTACCCGCTTTGGGAATAGGCTTTACCATGAGATGGGTCGCTGGCACAACATCACGGATGGCCTTGATATTATTTCCAAACATCCCCCCAAACCCACTAGAATTAATGGCATGATTATCAATGATTTGCCCTGTAAATACCTGCGGATTAATAATAAGCTTGCCACTTTGCTGGGGAAAAATAGCATAGCGACGCTCAATCACTTTATAGGTTTTACCCTGCCGTGTCGTTTCATAAGTGGTATCGTTACCTAAACGCTTAACCACCGCATCTTTAACCTTTAACTCACTCAAGGAACCACTCTGTAGCGCTAAAGCATAAAAAATCTTGATGCGATAAATCACTTGGCTTTGTACGTAGGGCGTCTTGGGGGTTAAGCTTGTTGTAATAAAAAAAGCTTTCCCTTTCTCCGCGTTGGGCGAATTAGCGGTGGACGAGATAGTTAAAGCCAGCGGCTGAGTATGCAGTCCTTCTAAAGAAATAGCAGGAATCTCTATATGGCCTGTGTGCTTCGGTAGCAATGAAACAAGCCATTGTGTTTGAGACTGGGACTTACCATTGGTAATGCGCACCTGACTACTACTGGCCGTCCCCAAAATCTCAAAGTCTTTTTGTAGGGCTGAAAAATTAGGCGAGGCGGTAGTGGTCTTACCCTCTAAAATTAGCGTCAACTGTACTGTTTCATTCAGCGCAATGGATTGGCGATTGAAATGCGCCGTTAGCGTAGGAGCAGCCAAAACAACTGTGCTACATGTGAGCCAAAACATCCCTAATAATAAACTGACACGATGACGCAGCATAATAAGTCCTCTCCTTTTAAAATGAACTCAACAGACCCTAGGGCATTGTACCGAAAAAATAAGCTCCCCGGTAGAAAGAATCTACTGCCTAGCTTTTATCATGCTTTTGGGTTTGTTACACTTGATAAACATTAGCAAGCAATACAGGACGTATGCCATGCCTGAATATCATGCTCCTCTACAAGATATGTTATTCCTGTTGGAATCTGTCTTTTCTGTCGATTCTCTGTTATCGCGTTTTGATGCGTTTCAAGGTATGGATATCCTACTGCTGAAAAGTATGCTAGAGGCAGGAAACACGTTCTGTCAACAGGAATTACTGCCCTTAAATCAATCCGGCGATGCCCAGGGTTGCCTTTTCCACAATGGAGAAGTCAAAACACCTAAGGGGTTTCCTGAAGCCTATCAAGCCTTTGTAGACTATGGCTTTGCTTCGGTAACGGCCAATCCTGACTTTGGTGGTCAAGGCTTGCCTAAAATGTTGGGCATTTTATTAGAAGAAATGTATTGCGCCTGCAATGTTTCTTTTTCCCTGTACCCATCCTTAACGGCAGGGGCTGCCGGCGCATTACAAACTCACGCAACCCCTGAATTACAAGCCACTTATCTGCCTAAACTTATCAGCGGCCAATGGACGGGCACCATGTGCCTAACAGAATCACACAGTGGTACTGACTTGGGCATGATGCGCACCAAAGCCACCTTGCAACCAGATGGAACCTATCGCATTAATGGTTCAAAAATATTCATCACCGCTGGCGAACATGACCTGGCCGAGAATATCCTACATTTAGTCCTGGCTCGTGCCGATGACAGTAAACCTGGCACCAAAGCACTGGGACTTTTTTTGGTGCCTAAATTTCTTCCCACTGAAACAAACGCATTAGGCCCTACCAATGGCGTTACTTGTGGTGCTATTGAACACAAAATGGGGATTAAAGCTTCATCCACTTGTGTGATTAATTTTGATAATGCCAAGGGTTTTGTTGTGGGTAATGCGTCCGAGGGTATGAAAAATATGTTTACCCTCATGAATACAGAACGTTTAGCTATTGGTATTCAAGGTATTGGACTGGCTGATATGGCCTATCAAAATGCTGCCGCTTATGCAAAAACGCGTTTACAAGGGCGCGCCCCTGAAGGTGCAATTAATCCGCAAGGGCCAGCTGATCCTATCATTGTGCACCCCGATATCCGTCGCATGCTACTCACCATACGCGCCTATGTAGAAGGTTCGCGCGCTTTTGCCTTATGGATTGCTCAACAATTAGATATTGCACAACATACACAGCAAGCTGAAGAAAAAACACATGCCCAAGCATTAATTACTTTTTTAACACCCATTGCAAAAGCTTTTTTTACAGACATTGGCACAGAAGCCACTAATCTGGGTGTACAAATTTTAGGAGGCCATGGCTATATTACCGAGTGGGGCATGGAGCAATTGGTGCGCGATGCACGTATTGCACAAATCTATGAGGGAACCAATGGCGTACAAGCCATGGATTTAACCGGGCGGAAATTAGTACAAGATCAGGGAAAAATGGCTAAAGTATTCGCGCAAGTCTTACAACGTTTTGTGGAAAAACATCCAGCAGAAAACATGCAAGCTTTCATTATCCCTTTAAAACACACACTGAGTGTCTTTGAGAACAACAGCCAATGGATTATAGCGGCCTCCCAAACCCATAAAGCAACCATAGGTGCTGCCGCCAATGATTATTTGCGGCTCGCCGCGCTAACCTGCCTGGCTTATTTGTGGGCTCAAATGGCAGAAGCTGCACTTGATAAACCTGAAAAATTTTATCAGCAAAAACGAATAACAGCTCGCTTTTTTATGGAGAAACTCTTACCGCAAGTAGACAGTTTAAGCCAACAAATACAAGCTGGCAGCAATGTCGTTATGTCACTGAAAAATGAAGACTTTTAGGACAGGCTATCACCAGTAATTCCCGCTGGGAATTGCCAACCTATCGCGTGGGGATTTTTAAGGGGAGCGCGCGCTCGCTCCCCTTAAATCGCCGTCCGCGCGGGCGTGTACCGCGCAGGCGAAATCAATAACAGGAAGCCATTCCCGCAGAATGATTGCGAAAAATATTCACCCAGAAACCTGTAACTTATTGATATTTATAATCACTTAAGGCCAGCGGGAATCTACTGTCTTGAAAGTCAAGTCTGAACAGGCACCCAATGGTAAAAATTTTAGCCGATTTGACCACAGGGTTCACAAGCCTATACGGTTAAATAAAGACCTCCTGGCTTGTGGACTTGTGGACAAATCGGCGGACCATCCTTTACCAAAAGCTCTTAACTCAAACAAGGCGCTTTGTAATCAACCTCATCACGTAACATAGCATTCAACGTGATAATTATTCGTCGCATCACGGCAACAAGTGCCACTTTTGACGCTTTCCCTTTTTGTTTGAGTTTTTCATAACAGGTTTTCATCGTAGGGTTGTGTCTGATAGCAACAAGCGCAGACATATACAGTAGCTTCCTAATGGTAAATCGCCCCCCCATAATTCTGCGCTTCCCTGTCTTTCGCCCGCTATCGTGGTTTTTCGGCGCAACTCCTACTAAGGCCGCTATCTCTGTGCGACTTAAGCGCCCTAATTCATTCAATCCTGAGACCAATCCCATGGCCACTTTTTCTCCAACCCCTTTGAATGTTTGTAGACGTTTAAACACTTCATGCTTCTTTTCATCCTTTTTTATACGTGCCTTTGTCTTCTCTTCAATCAGTAGGATTTCTCTTTCTAGTTGTTTAATCGTGCGTTTTATCGAGCTTCTTATTACTTTAGATAAATGTGATTTTAATCTGTTTTTTTCAGCAACTAATGTATCTACTAACTGACCGCGTCTGCTCGATAGTTCATTAAGCTCAATCTCAACTCGGCTCGCTGGTGTATTCGCTTCAAGCTTTTCTTGAACTCCAAATTGAGCAATAATTTCTGCATCAAGTGAGTCTGTCTTTGCAAAATACCCTTTTTGTTTTGCAAAGTGATATACTCGGCTAGGACAGGAGGCATGGAAGCCAATATCTGCCCGTGCAAGTAATTGACAGAAGACTTTTTCATACCCGCCCGTATACTCCATAACCACTAAAGGCTGGCTTGTTCTATCAAGTGTCTTGATAAATTTTCGTATCCCTTCCTCTGTGTTTTTTATCGTCTTATGGGTCGCTTGTATCGAAAAATACACATCAATTTTATCTTTTGATATATCTGCCCCAATATATTCAGCGCTGGCTAGTTGATCTTTTTCTATCATCGCGTTATCTTCCTCTTGTTGTTAACGTGTCTCAACATTGTTATACGAACTTTAAGTTCAACCTACTGTTCGAGATCTTGTTAATAATATGTGAAGTGGCGTACCAAGATTCTCGCGCACTATTGTGTGCAATTGCTAACCGTACTACCACTTCACGCCTCTGACAGCCATGATCTTGACTGCTTGAGGCATTTTATTGCCCGTTCAGAAAACAATCAACTCACTAGGCTATACCTTAAGATACAATTGCTGGGCCATCACTCACGCTGAGCATATCTATTCGCTACAGTTTGTGTTAGCATAGTAGCATGCCGTTCAGAAGTGCTTTTTGCTTTGATACTCCTCCCTAGTGGCATCCCTGATTTATTGCCGATTTTGACCATTCTTACATTGAATTCGGGTTGCCTATACAGTATGACAATCGCTTTGCCTAAAAAACACAGGGAATTGGTGACGAAAAGCCAGCAGGACAATGAATAACATGACGTTAAGCAAAACAAATTTACCCTTCGATGAAATAAGGGCCTTGATTTCTCAGTTGTCTGAGAACAGCGACGATGTGTATTGGCTCAGTAGTCCAGATTTTTCAAGCATTGCTTTTATCAGTAAAGCCTTTGAAACAATTTGGGGGCGCTCTCCCCAGGAGCTGTATCAATCCCCCGAAAGATGGCCAAGCTTTCTGCACCCAGAAGAACCTACTTTTCAGCACCCTTTGCTCACCATGCATAAATGCTTAGCAAACCAAGGCACCAACCCCCGCTACGAGAAAACTTACCGCATTGTGCGCCCCAATGGCGAAGTGCGTTGTATCCTAGACCGCGGCTTCCCTCTCTTTGATACAGCGGGAAACTCGCACTGCTTTATTGGCATTGCCTCAGATGTTACCAACGAAAAAAAAGCAGAAATTGCCTTACAAAAAGCCACAGAAAAAGTGCAAGCTGCACATGAACTTAAGCTACAATTCATCGAGAATATGCAGCATGATTTAAGAACGCCGGCCCATGGTATTGTCAGTGGTCTTTCTAACCTATTAAATAATAATGAGCCCGCCAATAACGCTAACATTAAAACTATCTATCACGCCGCGAAAGAGCTTTACACGCTTTGTCTTGAAGTTACCGATTTAAACAAGGTTAACTTACAAGAGATTAATATCTGCAATAAAAAGTTTTCCCTTGCCGCGTTAATTAATTCTGTCATTAATCTCAATACCGCCTTTGCGAAACAAAAAAATATTGTGCTGCGTGCCACCATCCACGAGGAAACGCCTGATATCCTCGAGGGTGACGACTATCGCCTCAAGCGCATTCTGATTAATCTGGTTGGTAATGCTTTAAAATTTACAGAAGAAGGTTCTATTCACGTTTCAGTTAAACACTTAGCTTCTGAAGATGGAGTGGTACTGTTACGTTTTCAGATCAGTGATACAGGCCCAGGAATTCCCAAGGAACCACTACGATTCCTTCAGGAAGAGTTTTCGGTAGGCTGTGTCTCCAACCAAACCACGGAACGTAAATTAGGCTTAGGATTACGCTTAGTAAAACGTTTTGTGAATGATTTAGGTGGCAATATCGATATTGAGTCATCGCCACAAGGATCAGATTTTTATATTACACTGCTATTTAAGAAACCCTCTGCGCAACATGAGATCTTAGCGAATCTAAATAGCTATGCCCCAGATGCTACAGTTCATCCAGCCCCACCCAAACCTGTTGGCTCGGAAAAAAGCGTTAACATATTACTGATTGAAGATGAACCTCTAGCGCGCGCAGGTGCCATCAGCCTATTAGAGCAAGCAGGGCACAACGTTGCCGTCGCAGATACTATCCGTAACGCAAAGCAACAACTCGAGCAAGAAAAGTTTGATGTGGTACTCTCTGATCTAGAATTACCTGATGGGCAAGGTTTTTCTATCGCACAATATCTCACACAACACAGTACTTCTTTAAATTATCAAACGGCTATTTTCGCACTAACAGCACATGACAGTTTCAACAAAGAACAACAAGCTCGGCAAGCAGGCTTTTCTGGCTTAATGACAAAACCGCTCACCGCCCAAACGTTTGCTACTCTTGTGAATAATCATCTCTCTAAACCCACTGAGGCCGGTAAAGAAGGCAAAGTCATTGATTTTTCCATTGCTGCACGATACAACCTCACTCGCCAGCAAGCTTGGGGCATGTTAGATACCTTTTGCAGCGCGCTCCCCCAAGAGATAAATGCGCTTCGGGGAATAGTGGCCAGTGAAAACATTTCACAATTAACTCAAATGCTACATCGCCTAAAAGGCGGCATTTGTTATCTTGGCGTACCCAGCCTACTGAAGGCTATCGAGACGCTGCATGAACAGGTTAAAGCAAAAAATGACTTACGCGGCTTGGAAGATGTCTATCAAGAAGCCCATCGACTACTGTCCTTGCACCAAGAGTTAAAATCACAAGGTGCTGATAGACCCAGCGCGGGTGAATTATCCTAAATTCCGCAGTAGATTTTCAACGACGGAATTTAGGGCTATAGATTTTTGAGCTCGCATTTGGAGGCTAACAGCCTAAACATTAAAGCGAAAATGCATGATATCACCATCCGCAACGATATACTCTTTTCCTTCTAGACGCCACTTGCCGGCTTCTTTAGCCCCTTGCTCACCGCCATAGGCCATAAAATCATCGTAGGCCGTCACCTCAGCACGGATAAAACCTTTTTCAAAATCCGTATGGATCACGCTCGCGGCTTGTGGTGCTGTGGCTCCCTTATGAACAGTCCAAGCACGCACCTCTTTAGGGCCAGCCGTAAAATACGTGTGTAAATTCAGTAAAGCATAGCTTGCACGAATAACGCGATTGAGGCCTGGTTCTTCCAAGCCAAGTTCTGCCAAAAATTCGACCCTATCTTCATCCTCTAGTTGTGCAATTTCCGCTTCAATGGCCGCACAAATAGGCACACACAGCGCTTGCTCTTTTTTTGCTTGTTCTTCTACCCTGGTCAACAATGAATTATTATCAAACCCTTCTTCTGCTACATTGGCAATATACAATACAGGCTTTACGGTCAATAAATTAAAGCGCTTAAGCAATATTTGCTCTTGTTCATCTAAGGAAAGCGTTCTAACGGGTTGCTCTGCATCCAAATGCGTTCTTACCTTTTCTAATAACGCTTTTTCAGCCAATGCCACTTTATCACAGGCTTTGGCGTTTTTTTTTGCGCGCAACAAGGCACGTTCAACAGCGTCTAAATCTGCTAACATCAATTCCGTATTAATCACCCCCATGTCATCCAAAGGGTTCACTTTGCCAGCCACATGCACCACATCATCATCATTAAAACAACGCACCACATGCGCAATGGCATGGGTTTCGCGTATATTGGATAAAAATTTATTGCCTAAACCCTCGCCCTTGGAAGCACCCGCCACCAGACCGGCAATATCCAAAAATTCCATAGTGGTGGGAATACATTTTTGTGGCTTGACTTGTGCAGCAATGGCATCTAAACGCGGATCAGGAATAGTCACCACACCAACATTAGGTTCAATGGTACAAAAAGGATAATTGGCCGCATCAATACCTGCTTGGGTTAATGAATTAAACAGCGTGGATTTACCTACATTAGGCAAACCAACAATACCGCATTGAATAGGCATTTTTATCTCCTTAGCTACAGTGTGTTAGGGCGTATCAGTATGCAAGGCTTGCATTGCTTTTTGTAAATTGCCATCAATAACATTGTCTAAAATTGCAATGCTCTCATCAATGGCGCTATCAACCTGTTCTCTCTCAGCACGTCCTGGACGGGATAATACATAATCAACCACCGGTTGGCCGGTTCTTGGGCGACCAATACCTACACGCAAGCGCAAAAAATCCTTTGAACTAAGATGACTAATAATATCTCTCAAACCATTATGGCCGCCATGGCCACCCGCTTTTTTCAAACGAACCGTACCCACTGGCAAATCTAGTTCATCGTGAACAATAAGAATTTCCTCTGGCGGGATTTTGTAATATTGGGCAGCAGCAAGCACAGATTGACCACTGTGATTCATATAAGTGGTAGGAATGAGAAGAAAACAAGGCTTTCCGCCTAGAGAAACGTTAGCGAACAAACCTTTTAGCTTATTATCTGGCCGAAAAGTTTGGCCAGCAGCTGCCACCAAGCGTTCCAACAGCCAAGCACCCGCGTTATGGCGGGTTTTTTCATATTCAGATCCTGGATTAGCCAGGCCAACCATAAGACGAACCATGGCAAAGATTCCCGAAGCAAAGAACGTGGGCCAAATGCTGTTTGACCCACCCCAAAGGAAATGACCTATTCAGCGTCTTTTTCTGACGTTTCACCTTCAGCAGACGTATCAGCATCTGATGCAGGTTCAGCTGCGGCAGCTTGAGCTACAGCTTCTTTTGCATCTAACGCTTCATCTTCTTTAGCCGCGCGAGGCAAATGGATAGTTGCAACCGGTAAATCATGGTCAGCGCCATGAGTTAACGCGACAATTTCTACACCCTTAGGCAACACTAAGTCTGACAAGTGCAATGCGCTATCCAAGGCTAAATCTTTTAAATCCACGTCAATGGCTTCAGGCAGTTTACCGGCCGCGCATTTTACTTCTACATCAACCATATTATGGGAGACAATACCACCTTCTTTTACGCCAGGCGCCTCTTCCTCATTGATAAAATGCAGGGGTACGTGCATGGTAATGGTATCTTTCATGCTGACACGCAATAAATCTAAATGCATGATGCGGCGTTTACTGGGATGACGTTGTAGGTCTTTCAAAACCACTTTTTGCTTTTTGTCCGCTACCTTGATAGTCAAAATATGAGAATAAAAGGCATCATTTTCCGTGGCTTTAACCAAGTGGCGATGCTCAAAAGTCAAATTGACAGGATCCTCACCACCCCCATACATGATAGCGGGTACTAATTCCTGATGACGCAGGCGGCGGCTCGCACCTTTCCCCGTGTCAGAACGTAGCTCTGCGGCTAATTCAAATTCATTAGACATAATAGACTCCAAAATTATTTTCTATGGCCTCTTCTCGCGACCAGAAGAGTGCGACCGGGCATTATACGAAAACTTCCAGGAAATCTCAACAAGGCATTAAGGAATATTGGACAAAACATCCACCTTAATATAGATAGCTTGCTGGCTGTCTTGGCGGCCCTTGGTTTCCCAAATAAAATCACGGTGGTCACGGTTAGTCCTTTGGCCCATCGTGCTTAAATTAACCCATTGAGACAAGGAGATGGTGGTTTCAGTCTTCAAGCGCTCTTGCTGAATGCGATGACTATTCCCCGGCCCAAGGCTGTCATGCTGGCGCAAAATGGTTAAGCGTACTTTCTCATCGGGCAATAAACGTGGGCTTATCCAATAACCAGAGTTAACCTGTTGATAATCATAAGTTAATGCCGTTTGTGCTATGTTGTTTTGATAGACTTGTACTGTGGGAATGGATTCACCCACGCTGATAAAAGCCTGTTGCCCATCTTCAACCAACACCTGTTGCATCCCTTCATCATCATGCTTACGGTGGGTGCTATAGACGTTAGTTTGCGCAATACGATGCTCCGTACCACCTGTGGTGTTGTCACCCTGTCGGACAGTAATGCGCATTTGCTTAGGCGCTTTATCTAAGCTTGTTACCATCTTTTGAACTTCTGCGATATTCTCAGGGGTACTTTTCAACAACAGCGTAAATTGTTGGCCTGTTAGTGTACCGCCTTTGGCCACAAAAGGTTCCACCACAGGAATAATGGTATCGGCAGTACGATAATGCAGAGGAATGGTAACAATTTTCATGGCAGCCATTGCTGGTTGAAAAGCAATAGTAGCCAATAAAATCAAAAGATTAACCTGTAAAAAATGTAGGGCTTTTTTCATGAAGTGCTAACATCTCAGCTACATCAACCTAACGCTATCGCTGCAAAATACATACCTGGGGGCTGCCGACATGTCATTTTTGCAGGCGAAATATGAAAGAGTCATTTTTCACCTGCTTTATCCTAAATTCCCGTTGCAGCGTGAAAATGAATTATCAACAGACCTTAAGCTCGTGGCAAGGTCGCAATAGCCTTAACTCGCTTCTCGCGTAGTGCACTGGCTAATTCAAGGCCTTGCAAATCTTGCGCCTTCAAGCTTGCACCCTTTATAGCACAGGCTGTAGCCAAAGCCTGCTGTAAAAAGGCACGTTGTGGATAGGACTGCTGTTCAAAACCAGTACGCCCACGAGAATCAGCTTCGCAAACCAATAAAAAATCCACAAAACGTTCTGGACGCCTAAAGGCATCTACAGCCTCGAGCAGTTCTAACACATGCTCACTGGGCAGCGCTAAGATGTTATGGCATTGCCCATGCCAACGTGCGGCTAACAACGCCAAAGCCTCATAGGCTTTCGGCACGCGAAGACGTCGGCATAATTGTTTAACCAACGGCAAGCTTGCCGCTTCATGGCCAGGGTGCTTTGGCCATAGAGAGGGAGAAGTCAGCCCTTTACCCAAATCATGCAATAGGGCTGCAAAGCGCACACAAGGGTCAGGGCTTAATAACGCGGCCTGTTCTAAAACCAGGAGGGTATGCACTCCCGTATCTACTTCGGGGTGCCATGCCTTATCTTGTGGCACGCCATAAAGCTTATCCAATTCCGGCAATAACACAGCCAGCCCGCCACAATCACGCAACGCTTGAAAAAAACACTGGGGTTTTTCTGCACTCAATGCTTTTTGGATTTCTTTCCAAACCCGTTCAGGCACTAAATGGGCAAGCTCTCCGGCCTTGACCATATTTGTCATAAGCCTTTGGGTGTCTTCAGCAATCTGAAAACCCAAATGAGCAAAACGCGCGTAAAAGCGCGCCACACGCAAAACTCGCAAGGGGTCTTCCACAAAGGCTGTGGAAACATGACGTAACTGCTTTTTTTGCAAGTCCTGCTGTCCGCCAAAGGGGTCTACCAACTCATTTTTTTCATTTAACGCCATGGCGTTAATGGTCAAATCACGCCGTTCTAAGTCTTCTTCTAGGGTTACCTCAGGCGTAGCATGGCATTTGAAACCATGGTAACCCTTGCCTATTTTCTTTTCGGTGCGCGCCAGTGCGTACTCTTCTTTGGTCTTTGGGTGCAAAAAAACAGGGAAGTCTTTTCCAACAGCAACATAGCCTTGCGACAACAAAGCCTCTGGGCTTTCTCCAACCACCACCCAGTCTTTTTCTTTGACTGACAGCCCCAAAAGGCTGTCCCGTACAGCACCACCTACCAAATAGGCTTTCATGATAATGTCCAAAGGAATGAATTTACGATAGACTGCATTGTAACGGATACCACCATGAAACGATACGATGACGCGCCGCAAGCTCACCGACCAACAACACAAACGCATTACAACCCGCCAAACCCATAAACGCGAGCAAAGTAGCGCCGAACAACAAGGCTTGGTGATGGCAAGCTACGGTCGGCGTGTGCGCGTAGCAATGTCCCCACAACACCAATTACGCTGCCACCAGCGTCAGAATCTGGGTGCCGTTGTCGTGGGGGATCATGTTATTGTCTCGCAAGCAGACAAGGGCAACCCTGTTATTAGCGCCATTAATCCTAGAAAAAATACCCTTTACCGCACTACGCCTGCTGGCTACAAAAAACCCGTTGCTGCTAATATCGATGTTATCTATATCGTCATTGCCCCCATGCCCGCACCCAAAGAAATTCTTATAGACCGCTACTGCGTGGCGGCCGAACTCTTGAAAGTTCAGCCTTGTCTCATTATTAATAAAACCGATATTATTCCAAGGGGAAAAGAACGTTATTTTTCTGATTTAAAAGCAATTTATAGTGAAATTGGTTATGATGTTTTAGAAACCAACTTGCCTGTAGAACAAGGGTTAAGGGACTTGCATGAACACTTAAAAGGCCACAGCAGTATTTTTGTGGGGCAATCTGGCGTGGGTAAATCCTCACTGCTTGGTAAATTGCTCAATAATCCTGATATTAAAATTGGCGCCATTTCTGCTGCGCATCAAAAAGGTCAACATACCACCACCACCGCACAGCTTTATCCTTTTCCGCTGGGTGGGCACCTCATCGATTCTCCGGGTGTGCGTGATTTTGCTTGTGAAGATCTCACTACTGACGAAGTCTTAAGGGGTTTTCGAGAATTACAAACATTAAAAGGCCAATGCCAGTTTAGAAATTGCGCCCACATTAACACGCCTGGCTGTGCATTAGAACAAGCTGCCGATGAAAAGAGAATACACCCTAAACGCTGGGAAAGTTTTCAACGGATGTTGCTGAGCCTACAAACCTAACCCACACTAAACATAGTCGAATCCAAGTTGACGAGCGCCACAGTATAGACAGATATTGACTATTCCTCCATTCTACGTAAGTTATAACAGATATTCGGAACTCAACCTTACCCTAAATCCCGCCGTAGATTTCAGCGGCGGAATTTAGTAGATTTCAACTGCAGAATTTAGGTTTAACACAGTCCCCCTGGATTTATCGCAGGTTTTAGCCGTTCTTATGTCGAACTCAGGTTACATATGCTAATGAGCTCTTATTTAGTTTTTTCCATTAATTATGAGTACGTTTAGATATTTTTTCTAAAAAACTGCTAATTATTTTTATGTAAAGACTTCACATTTGTTATATTTGCGGTTATGGTATGCCTTGGTTGTCTTGAGTGCTTGTAAAGTTCTATCTATATTTTAATCAATAAAGATAAAATGGAGTGAATTATGATTATTTTTCAATTTAACAAACTGCGTCTATTGCCCTTTCTATTATCCATGAGCGCACTGCATTTCTAAACAACCCGCTTTCAGTTTAGTAAAGGCTGTGTCATGGTAGCATGTTGTCTTAAGTAACAAAATATAAATATATTCGATTTCTGCTTGAGACCGTACTTTTTTACAAAATCTTATAAGGTGATATGAGGGAATTTTAACGTTATGGGTTTAGAGAATTTATTGCATGAAGAAATTAGCAAGCTGAAATTTTTATCTGTTGAAGATAATTTAATGATACAAGAAATAACAAAAATAATTTTTAAGTCTGAAAATATGAGTTTAGATCTTGCACATGATGGAAAAAATGCGCTTGATATTTTTTCTCCTGGCAAATATGACCTAATTTACTTAGATATCGGGCTTCCTGATATTTCAGGCTGTGATCTCTCAAATAAAATATATAAATTAGAAAAAAGTGAAAAAATTGGAAAACTGACACCAGTTATCGCTTTAACAGCGCACAGCTATAAAATATTTGATGGAAAAGAGTGCCACTTTGATGGATGGCTTAATAAGCCGTTAACAGCGGAAAAAAATAAGAAAATAATTGATAGATTTGTGTTTAATCACTATACAGACATTGAAGGCCTGCATGTGTTTGATAAATTATAAATTAGTAAATTAGTAAATTACTGGTTGCTGAAATAGCTTTTTCAATAAAGGTGATTTGATTTAAAAGAATTTTTGAGGCCATCTGATTTTTATTTTTTTAAGCTGTAATTTTAAATAATTATAAAAGCATGAATAGTAATGTGAGCATCCTAAATTTTAGATAAATGGAGTGAAGTATCAATGTTAACTATTAAAAAACTAGAAAGCGATAAGTTAATTGAAGACGCTTGTGCTTTATTGCATGAGATTTATATTAATCAACTAGGTTGGTATTTTCTCCCTGATAATCCCTCCTATATAAGGGTAGAAATAAGAAACAATAGGCGTATTTTAGTGGATAGATTTACTAATACATCAGTTTGGTTTGGTGCATTTGACTCCTCAACACTTATAGGTTGTGCTAGATTAGTTTTTGCTGATAAAAATAATAAACTAGAAATAGAAGGCTATAAAAGCAGTGCTATCATTTGGCCATACTTGCCAGAAAATAAGAATAAGTGTGTTGAATTTTCAAAAGCAGCCGTCTTGAAGCGACCAGGTAAACCAAGAGTACGCATGCGAGATATACTACTGGTTGCACTTAAATACTGTCAAGCAAATGGTTATAGTGTATCTATATCACCCGGAAAGAACCCAATAAGAACGATGCTTGATGATATAGGCTGTCCTTTAAAAAAGAAAGATGCATTTAAATACGAGCCCCATGATCCAAGCCCTGTTAGTTTTTACTTTGCTGATTATGAAAAATCAGAAGTAAAATTTATGATAGATTTTTTGGAAAAAGATAGTGGCATTAATAAATTTGTTGGTTTAGAACAGCAGTTAGAAAGATCTTTAGTTACCCTTTAAGCTATGCTATGGTTCAAACTTATTAGGAATTTTAGTGTTTGAAGGAATATTATGGGTAAACATTTGTCTGATTCTGTTCCAGAAGATTGTCCTGGGCTAGATGCTGTTTTAAAAGATGTGGCAGAAATAAAAAATGTGCTTAAAGAGCTAAAGGAGACTAAATCAAAAGAGCATGTAGAGAAAATGGACATATTGGATGCTCTTGAGATGGTATCCCCTGTATTACCAACAATGGTTTACTGGCACGATCTTGATGGGGTTGTGTTGGGTGCAAATGATATTTGTTTAAAAGAAATAGGAGAAACTAGGGATATTATTGGTAAGTCGCCATATGAATTTTATACAGATGATGTAGCAAAACATATATTGGACCATAATAAAAAGATTATTGAAACGGGTAAAATATCTTCTCAATATGAAAAAAATAATACAAAAAGAGTTTATCAAAGTATTAAGGCCCCTTTGCGAGATAAAACAGGTAAGATTATTGGTATTATAGGGTCTTCGATCAATGTTACGAATGAAAAAGAAGCAGAGTTATTAAAAGAGCAGTTTATACGTAATATGCAGCATGATATCAGGACGCCAGCAGCGGGTATACATGGTTTAATGCGTGTTTTGATGGACAGCGAGCCAGACAAAGAAAGAAAAAAGTTATTAAAAATGGCTGTTAATTCAAGTGAGCAGCTACTTGATTTATGTAATGAAACTGTTGAGTTTGGTGAGTTAGATGATGAAATACAGCCAGTGTATAAGGGTAAATTTAGTTTAATAGATTTGGTTAGTGGCATTGTCGAGTTGAATAGGCCAGCGGCTTTTTCAAAAGCTGTGCAGCTTGAGCTAATAGTGGATGAGAACGTTCCAATCTATATCATCACAGATAAATTTAGACTGAGTCGGATTGTGCTTAATTTGTTAGGAAATGCTGTTAAATTTACAAATGAAGGTGAGATCCTAATGAAAGTTGGGGTTGAAATGAAAAAGCAGCGCGAAGGGATATTAATCATTGATATTAAAGATACCGGTATTGGAATTCCTGCTGATAAAATTCATACAATTTTTCAAAAGTTCTCTCGAGCCTTTGAGTCTAATACGGGACGATATCCAGGCACGGATTTAGGTTTATATATAGTCGAAAAGTTTACTAACGATTTAGAGGGCGATATAGAAGTTGAGAGTACTGAGAATAAAGGAACAGTATTTAGATTGACGATACCTTTTAAAGTTCCGCTACTTTTTAACGGTACATGATGTTGGTATAAAAAGATTTATAAGGTTTTGTTATCCTAAATTCCGCAGTTGAAATCGTCGCAAGGCTGACTAATTCGCTGAAGATAAAAGATTTTTCCCCGTCTTTTTTGTGAAAGCGTATCACCCATTTTTGTGGGGATTCATTAGCCAATGAGGTGTATTCCGCTGTTTTAGTGTCAACCCAAAGTAGAAATGTCCGGTATGCTTTAAACAGCCACAGCACCCTTAATCGCTTCATCACACTGATAACCTTCAACAAGAATATCCTCAAAGCTGTAGTCAAAAATAGAATCGGGCTTGCGAGCAAAACGTAATTGAGGCAAAGGATAGGGTTTTCTCGTCAGTTGCGTAGTCACTTGTTCTTGGTGGTTATCATAAATATGACAATCGCCACCACTCCAAATAAACTCCCCCACATCTAAGTCACATTGCTGAGCCACCATGTGGGTTAACAGGGCATAGGAAGCGATATTAAAGGGCACCCCCAAAAAGGCATCAGCGGAACGTTGATTCAACAGGCAAGATAAACGTCCATTGGCCACATAAAATTGAAACAACATATGGCAAGGCATTAATTGCATAGCGTCCAGCTCACCCACATTCCAAGCAGACACTAATAGGCGTCTGGAATTAGGATCTGTTTTAATACGCTCAATGACATCGCTAATTTGGTCAATACTACGCCCATCGGCCGTGCTCCAAGCACGCCATTGTTTACCGTAAACAGGGCCTAAATCACCCTTTTCATCGGCCCATTCATTCCAGATACGCACTTTATTGTCTTGCAAATAACCTATGTTAGTGTCCCCTTTTAAGAACCACAATAACTCATAGATAATGCTACGCACATGTAACTTTTTCGTGGTGACAAGAGGAAAACCTTCCTGTAAGTCAAACCGCATTTGATAACCAAACACGCTTTGTGTCCCCACGCCGGTTCTATCGGCTTTTTTAAGGCCTTTTGTTTGAATATGTCGTAAAAAGTCTAGATATTGCTGCATATTTACTCCTCTGTATCGAACAAAGCATCGATAAAAGCGGTCGGTTCAAAGGGCTTTAAATCATCAATGCCTTCTCCCACCCCAATAAAGCGAATGGGGATGTTATAGGCTTTGGCAATGGCAAAAATAACCCCACCTTTGGCTGTGCCATCAAGCTTGGTCAACACCAAACCACTGACACCCACCGACTCATGAAACTGGCGCACCTGTTCTAGAGCGTTTTGGCCAATACCTGCATCCAACACTAATAATACTTCATGGGGCGCTTGTGCGTTTTGTTTTTGCATAACGCGCTTTACTTTTTCAAGCTCTTTCATGAGGTTATTTTGCGTATGCAAACGACCCGCGGTATCAGCAATCAGTACATTCACGTCTCGAGCCGTGGCTGATTCCACGGCATCGTAAATTACAGAAGCACTATCAGCACCTTGTTGTTGTGCAATCACTGGAATCTCATTACGTTCACCCCAAATCTTGAGCTGCTCCACAGCTGCTGCTCTAAAGGTATCGCCCGCCGCCAACATGACCCGCTGACCTTTTTGCTGTAACCCTTTGGCTAATTTCCCAATTGTTGTGGTTTTACCCGCACCATTAATACCCACCACTAAAATGACATAAGGATCTTTGTTGCCAGAAATCGCCAAAGGAGCATGACAAGGTTCTAGCAGGTTTTGTAGCTGTCGTTTTAAGGCTTCCAGCAAGGCCTGGGGGTCTTTAAGGGATTTACGCGCAATGCCTTTAGACAGAGCATCAATAATTTCTGTCGTGGCATCCATCCCCACATCAGCCAATAAGAGCTGCGTTTCAATGGCGTCCACTAAATCGGCATCAATAACTTTTTTGCCCAGAATCAACCGACCCAAGCCACCGGCCAATTGCGAACGTGTGCGTGTTAGGCCAGCTTTAAGGCGGGCAAACCATCCCTTACTAGCAGATGCGGATTCCTCTGCCACCGGTGCCTCAAACTCTTCCGGGGTGGGCGGCTCATCTTCTTCCGGCAAGGTTTCCTCTTTATAAATGGCCTCCGCAGCCAATTCAGACGCTAACTCAGCATCATGGACTTCCATTTCGGTAATAGGTTCAATCAATTCATCAGGCGCAGATGCTGCTGAATTTTCACCAGCCTGTTCATCTGCAATCGCTTGCGTATCTTTTTCTTCTACACCATCCTTGGGACGTCTTTTAAAGAAGCCTAACATGAGAAACTCCGGCCATAAGGTCAAGCGCCTATTCTATCAGGCAGTCTCCTGCAAAACCACAGGCTATCAGCTCAGACAGCAATTTCCGTTGGAAATCTACCTTAAGAATCCCCCCATGTATGGACTCGCCCCGTTTGTAAAGATAAAACATGATAAATTTTTAGGTCGTAAGCTGCGCTCATGTATCCGGCATCTTTGTGAAGCCTATTACTTCGTGCCCTGATGGATATGCGCTCGTTTGTGCCTAATCATTTTATCGGATTAACTCAAGGGTTATCCCTGAGGGGAGCAAGGCTCTCAAACGATGGTCTTACCTATTTCTCATCACATGATTATCTTCGCAACTCCTGATTGTTAAAATCTTTTTAGTTTACTTAAGCTACCTGGCGATAGGTTTCGCCACTTTTTAGCATTGCCAATATAATTCGCGCATTTTTGTTAGCAACCGCTACGGATGCTTTATTGTGACCACGCTCATCTTTGATGCGTTTAATCCATAAACTACGTGCATCCTCTTTATTACCGATACGGCTAACGACAGAACGACCTCCATGTATTAATAATGTACGAATATACTTGTCACCACGTTTGCTAATTCCAAGCAGTCTATCTTTATTACCACTAGAATGCTGTCTTGGGACTAATCCCAAAAAGGCAGAAAGGTGCCGGCCATTTTTAAACGCACTACCATTGCCAATAGCCGCAATAACAGCAACAGCGCTAATTCTACCAACACCCTCTATTTTCATGAGACGCTGGCATGTTTCATTTGACTTGGCCATCCGAGCAATATCAATATCACATCTATCAATATTTTCATCGAATACAAGCAGCGTATTATATTGCATCTCAATCCACTCCTTCATTTGAAATGTTAATCCATTGTCTTTTTCTTTATCAAAAATACTGGGCAACACGGCTCTTAGTTTATGTACACCTTGCGGTATTATAATTCCATATTCAGCAAGTAGACCTCTCATTTGGTTACACGTCTTCGTACGCATTTCAACATGGCCTTCGCGAATACGTAATAGACTTTGCATATCTTGTTGCTCAAGCGTTTTGGGTGATACAAAATTCATCGTTGGGCGTTGCGCTGCTTCAACAATAGCTCTAGCATCTTGCTTGTCATTTTTATTACCTTTTACGAAAGGTTTCACATATTGAGGAGCAATTAACTTGACAGTGAAGCCCCGACACGATAGTTCACGCGCCCAATAATTCGCACTGCCACAGGCTTCCATGACAATGCATTCTGGTTGTAAACTTTCAATATCTTCCAATAGCTTAACTCGGGTTACTTTTTTTTCTTTTAGCAGATTACCTTGCTTGTCAGCGCTGCAAAGTTGAAACACATTTTTTGCTATATCTATAGCTAATACGTTAGTATTCATATTGGACTCTCCTACTTATCAAGTAATATTGACTATTTTGGCACCTAGATGCCGTCAACCATAGAGTGTATGGTTATAAGTGGGGCGAGTCCATACCATTATTTTAGATAACGTATTGAACACTAGTAATCGATTTGATGCCTTTCACGAGTTCCAAGAACGCTCGGATAATGGGGATTTTCCAGCGCTTGGCTAAATTGGGTAGCAGCTCTAGGACGACTCTGCCTTGCGTAAAAAGGGAATGAGTTCGGCATTTTAGCGTGTTGGCTTTAATGTATCGGTCAAAGCCAACAGCTTCACTGGCAGCACCTAACAGCGTCAAAAAAATGATAGCAATCGCACTAATTAATAGCAGTCTGTCACGGCGCTCAATACTTTTTATGCGAGACTTTTTTAATCCCATGCCAAACTGTAAATCTTTTTCATCACGATAACTGGTTTCTGTTCCCCAACGTTTTCCGTAATACGTTAAAATCGTTTGGGTCGCGATATTTTTTTTACTGCAAACTAGACACCAAATGTCTTTCATTTTTGGCTCTTTAGCAATAACTATCTTTTCAACCGGGTAGTCTTGTACGGTGATATAACCGCTTTCAACGCACGTTGCCTCCTGTTGATTAAGCCACTGATACGCTAATTTTTTTATTTCTTTTTTGGAGTCTGTCACCGTAAAGTTGCGTTTTATCCTTAAAATATAGTCAAAATTGAGCCTTTCTTTTAATTTCTTCATGTTATTTAATGTGCCAAATTCTCTATCAGCTAAAACAATAACCTCGGTCGTCGCTGGAACAAGGCGGCGTAACTTATCAAACAAAGCAAACACATAACTTGTCTTTTTACCCTTTAGATTATCGGTGCTAACGGTTTGCCAAAGCAATGGCGTTGCTCGGCCATGCTTGGTTATTAAACGAAACGTGAGTGTCATTTGTTTATCTCTAGCAAATACGGTCCAGTCCATGGCAACAATGATTTGCTGTCGGGCGCCAATCAATAACTTTGCTAACGTGGCCTGGCAGTGCTGGCTGTTAATATGCTCATTGGATAATAGTCTATCGACTTGTTTTTTGGCGTGCTTGGGAAGTAGGCCATTAACTTTAGCCAGCCCCACACCCATTTGGCTGACCATTAACGTGCCGCTTGCTAGCGTGCCGATGACCGCATTGCCCAGCGAGAGCCGTTGCTTGCTGTGTAGTTGCATCTCAAATTGGCTATCAATAAAACCCTTAACTTCTGCCAGATTTTTCGTTACTATGGACT
>CBDDKY010000001.1:0-41484 GCA_965230455.1 Gammaproteobacteria bacterium | reverse complement strand
TTATTAAGCACAATCCATAACATCCTTGCCAGAATGTCAGGAAGTGCAGGATATACCTGTATATAAGGAAGAGATCAGGGATGGAAAAGGCTGGGAGTGGAGTTGCAGATGTTAGCAATTAGATTACCGAATGAGATTGAAAAAAGGCTTGAAAATTTAGCAAAAAAAACAGGTAGAACAAAGACTTATTACGTTAGAGAGGCTGTAGTAAGCCATCTGGAAGAATTAGAGGATATCTACTTGTCTTTGAACCGGCTAGAGAAACCAGCAAAACGCTGGTCATTAAATGATTTGGAGAATGACATTGACCTGGACAGTTGAGCTTGATGATAGAGCAAGAAAAGAACTTAGAAAGCTCGATAAGTCGATTCAAAAAAAAATTCTCAAGTATCTAAGAGAGCGGATTGCTGTTGACGATGACCCTCGTCGCTTCGGTAAGCCGCTCTCTTATGACAAGCACGGTTTGTGGCGTTACCGAATTGAAAACGTTAGGCTCATATGTCAGATAGAAGATGACGTAGTCAATGTGTTGGTTCTCAGAATTGGGCATCGAAGGGATGTATATGATCCTAAATTCCGCAGTTGAAATCTACTGCGGCCGCCTAACTCACCGAATCTAAAGGATTTTTTTCCATCTTTTTTTATTCACCGTATGGGTGATACGCTTTCACAAAAAAATGGAAAAAAATCCTTTATCTTCAGAGACTTAGTCAGCCTCGCGACGATTTCAACTGTGGAATTTAGGATGATTCTTAACCCTTATAATCTGAAATCATCTTAGAATTTCATTGCTGCTTTTACCCTTTTCTACTGCAAATTGCGTAAAATTAATGAATAGCGTGCTCCATGGTAAGCTTAATGCAACACCTAAAATTCAAACGCTGCGGGTATATAAGAAGGATAAATGCTCATGATTCTAAATTCCGCAGTAGATTTCAACTGCGGAATTTAGGATAATTATCCGTTAGAAAATAAATCAGTCAGCGTCACCACGGCACTGATGAGGTCGTCAGCGTATAAATTAGTTTTTAAACCATTGGCGCTGATAAGCGCCATGAATAACTGTTTTTTTGTTTTAGTTTTTTGTTTAAATATCTCCTGCTTAGCCAATAAATTGCGAGCACACTGCTTGTCAATGACGAAAGGTTTTTCAGTATATTTTATTTCACAAAAGGTTATCGCATCGTCTAGGCGGTCAAATAATAAATCAATTTGAGCACCTTGCTCTCCCTCTTGTGCTTTAGCTGAATAGTGCCAGGTGCTAGCAATAGCATTAGGGTTGATAGTTAGTGCGCTGCGGATTTCCTTTAAATGTTTGTAGCACACGGCCTCAAAAGCATACCCTGCCCAGCTGTGCCAGGCGGGTGTATTTTGTTGATTTTGCCAATAGTTGCCGTCTAGCGCTATTTTCTGTAATCGTTTTCGAACAGGCTCAATCCAATGCAAATAAAATAAACTATATTCATCGATGACTTTATAGTAAATACCGCGCTTTTTATGAAAGTGAGGCAGAAAACTTAAGATAAAGCCCGCTTGTTCTAATTCCGCTAAGCGCTGGTTGAAGCGTCCCCCTCGCGAGGTTTTCAATTGTTTTATTAAGGCCTCTTGACTAATGCCATACCGATGTTTTGCAATTTCGCGTATCATTTCTATGTAAGGTTCAGGGTCTGAAAAGAGTGATGCAAATAAATTATCAAATTCTGTAAACAACAAGCTATTTTTTTGGAAGGCAAGTTTATCAATCAATTGTGTTGCTGATAGACCTTTTTGCGCCATGGCTAAATAATAGGGGATACCACCCGTTAATAAATATAGTTGCAGTACCTGTTGTTGCTTGAGATTAATGCCATTACCTTTTAGAAAAGCTTGGCAGTCTTTTAGCTTAAAGGGCATTAACTGTAGCTGTCCTGTAATGCGATTATGTAACCCTCCTTTATTATTGATGATTTTATTAATTATCCATGAAGCACTAGAGCCACAAATAATTAATTTTATTCTCGGGTCTAAGCTCCAGTGTTGATTCCAGAAATACTCCAAAGCGGTCAGCAATTTTGAACGATGGGTTACCATCCAAGGAAATTCATCAAAGAAAAGGACAATTTTTTGTTTTTTCTGTGCAAGCTTTTCCAGCGTATCGAATAATAATTGAAAAGCGTCAAGCCAATTGCGCGCAGGGCGAATAGGTGCGCCATGGTAAAAGGCGCGGCTGATTTCTTGTGTGAAAACAACCAATTGATCTTGCAAACTACCGTTTTGTAAACCCGTGACGCTAAAAAACAGACATTTCTGTGCACTGAAATATTGTTTAATTAAAAAAGTCTTGCCCACGCGGCGCCTGCCATAAATGGCAATGAACTCAGGCCTGTTATAGGTTAGCCAAGTTGATAGTTGCTGCTGTTCTGTTGTTCGTCCTAGGATTTTAAGTGACATAAGAAATACCAATCTGCGCAATTGTTTCTATTGGCGGCGCAATAGGTGTGTTATTCGGGATTATTGCGCCGCCAATAAATATACTATTAGCGGCGCAATAAGTCAATTTTTAATATCATTTGCGCCGCTAATAGGGGTTCTATTAGCGGCGCAATAATAAAAATGGTCTAACCTATTAATTTAAAATGATAATTCTTGTGTTTGTTGAGTGCATTTATGTAGCGGGTATTCATATACTCATTAGATGAAATGCTCAAACAAGCATTTTTATGTCAATTGGGTATATAGTCCCCGCAGTTGAAACCTCGGGTTTTAGCTGTCTGTCTGCCAGCCATCTTTGAACAATTTTTACTGAAAAAACTTGTCATTTAGAATAGCTAAAATCCTTGTTTTTTCAGTAAAAATTGTCCAAATCTGACTAACATCCAGGCGCTAAAATATAAAACTTATGTTATCACATTAACAAATAATTTCCCGAACTTTCAACTGCGGGGACTATATTCCCTCGCATTGTTCCTCCCTTAACAATGGCGTACAATTGGAATCACAGTCCCCGTAGCCTAAAGGTATTCTAATATGCGCATAGAAAAAGACAGTATGGGAGAGATTTCTGTTCCCGCCGATAAATATTGGGGCGCGCAGACGCAGCGTTCTTTGCATCATTTTAATATCAGCCAAGATATTATGCCATTGGAGGTTATTCATGCCTTTGGTGTATTGAAAAAAGCAGCCGCTATGGTGAACAGTGCGTTAGGCAAATTGCCGGAAGATAAAATGACTCTGATGGTGTCCGCGGCCGATGACGTTATTGCGGGCACACTTGATGCGCATTTTCCGCTGCGCATTTGGCAAACCGGTAGTGGTACGCAATCTAATATGAATGTGAATGAAGTGATTGCCAATCGTGCCATTGAAATGGCTGGTGGTGAGCTCGGCTCCAAAGATCCAGTACATCCCAATGACCACGTCAACATGTCACAATCTTCTAATGATACTTTTCCCACGGCGATGCATATTGCAGCGGCGAAAAAAATTACCGATAGCCTTCTGCCTAGCATTAAAGCCCTGCGTGATGCACTGTATGCCAAACAACAGGCCTTTGACAATATTGTCAAAATTGGGCGTACGCATTTGCAAGATGCGGTACCCTTGACGTTTGGACAAGAGTTTTCTGGCTACGTGGCACAATTAGACAGCGCGATGCTGCATGTGGAACAGGCTTTGCCTGATTTATATTATTTAGCGTTGGGTGGGACGGCAGTCGGAACAGGCTTAAACACGCATCCCGAATTTGCTGAAAAAGTAGCCGAGCAAATTGCGCAGTTAACGCAGCTGCCTTTTAAAACAGCACCTAATAAATTTGCCTTATTAGCGGCCCACGATGCCATCGTGACGTTGAGTGGTAGCTTAAAGACGTTAGCTTGTGCCATGATGAAAATTGCCAATGATTTGCGTTGGTTGGGCTCTGGGCCGCGTTGTGGGTTGGGTGAATTACAGTTGCCGGAGAATGAGCCAGGTTCCTCCATTATGCCGGGTAAGGTTAATCCCACGCAGTGTGAAGCCATGACCATGGTGTGTGCACAAGTCATGGGCAATGATATGGCGGTGACTGTGGGCGGTTCCCAGGGTAACTTTGAGCTTAATGTGTATAAGCCCATGATGATTGCTAATGTCTTGCATTCAGCAACGCTTTTAACCGATGCTTGCAGAAGCTTCCGAGAATTCTGTGTGGAAGGGTTGACGGTCAATGAATCTCAGGTACAACATTATGTGGAAAACTCATTGATGTTAGTAACGGCCTTAAATCCTGTGATTGGTTATGATAAAGCAGCAAATATCGCTAAAAAAGCTCATAAAGAAGGCACCACGTTAAAAGCGGCCTGTGTAACTTTGGGTTATTTAACGGAAACGCAGTTTGATGAGGCGGTTAATGCTAAAGCCATGACAACACCCGCTGGAGAAAAGTAGACAATGTCTGTAGAGTTGCCTGGATGGATTAAAGATACATGGTATATGGCGATGCCCGGGCATTTGATGAAGCCCGGTAAAACACAGCATAAAACCTTATTGGGTGAGCCTCTATTAATTGGGCGTGATGCCAAAGGCGACGTTTTCGCCATGCGCGATGTTTGCCCGCATCGCGCTGTGCCTTTAAGTGAAGGTTGGTTTGATGGTGAAACGGTGCAATGCTGTTATCACGGTTGGCGCTTTAATTGTAAAGGGACGTGCGTGGAGATTCCGTCGCTGCCAACGTCCAGCAAGCTCGACCCTTCTCGCATCAACGTAAAATCTTATCCTTGTCGTGAAGTGCAGGGCAATATCTGGGTATACATGGCACGCGATGATGTTGAAGTAACAACAGATAATTTGCCCGATATTGTAGAGCTACCTGGGGTGACGGCAGAGCATGTTGGCGTGCATGTGACGCAGCGTTTTGAGTGCGCCATTGACCATGCCGTTATCGGTTTGATGGATCCCGCCCATGGGCCTTTTGTGCATCAAAACTGGTGGTGGCGAACGCCTAAACATATCCGCGAGAAAAGCAAAAAATTTGCCCCATCGCATTTAGGTTTCACCATGGTGAAGCATTCGCCTTCTTCTAATTCTAAAGCCTATAAAATTTTAGGGGGTGAGATTGCCACGGAAATTCGTTTCCAATTGCCTGGTATCCGGGTGGAACACATTCAATCACCCAAAGTAACCGTCTGTGGGTTGACGACGGTGGTTCCTATCACAGAAAAAGAAACCGAAGTCACGCAAATGTTTTATTGGACCAAGCCTTGGTTTAATTTGTTAAAACCCGTGGCAAAACGCTTTATTCATCACTTTTTGGGACAAGACCGTGATGTGGTGCATAAGCAACAAAAAGGTTTAAAGCATGACCCTAATTTGATGTTGATTAATGACGCCGATGTGATGGCTAAGTGGTATTATCAGCTGAAAAAAGCCTATTTTTTATCTCAGGAAGAAGGTAAGGCCTTCGAGAACCCTGTCAAAGAGACGACGCTTACCTGGTGTAGTTGAAACTAAAAGGGCATAAGTTGAGCTAATGGCTTGATATGTCTTTTTTTAATCATATGTTGACTTTATTGTCCAGTAAAGATATACTCGCTAGCTATTTTTAAATGACTTGAGCTCAGGGTCTGTTGCCCATTTATTTTCACGTTGCAGTTTGAATAAGTGAAATGTAAACAGGCTCTAATCTTTTGCGACTGGTTTGCGGCGTTTAAAGGCATTGCCTATTGTTAGATTTTATGCAAATTTAATTCGTTATAAATCCAATAAAATATGCAAAAAATTATATTTATCGAGTAATTAACATCAACATCACATAAGTGAAGGATATTGGCGTGAAAACAATCAAACAATTTAATAAGTCACAGTTTAACCAGCTGGATAGTATTTCCCGGCTTGAAGAAGATAAAGCAAAAGAAAATCAACTCAAAACATTTATGGATAACGCTAACATTAACGTTGAGGAATTCATATTCACGATGTTCTCACATATTGATTGGGCAGCAGCATCTATCTCTGAGGCTGAGAGGAAACCCGTCTATGCAGCCAGAGTTTTCAACCGCCTGATAGAACATTTGTCTGATATTTTAACAAAGGATTTCAGTAAGCCTTTTTTAGATATTGCAGAGAAAGATAAAGATAACCGTACACTACTACAAAATTTAGTGTCGTTTATGGATAACTGCGCAAAAGAAGCACAGTCTTCCCAGAAAAAACGTAGCCCTCTTGTTGACAAGATGTTCTCTCTCATTAAACAGATTGAAAATTATATTCTTGTCAGTAGTGGTAGTGCACTAGATTATGCAAAATATAGGAATGAGGAACATTTGCTTATTCCTGCCGCGACAGTAAAAGCTGCAATTGCCCCTATACAAAAAGAGGGTGGTCGGCATTGTCAGCAGGTAGATGACCTATTAACCGCTTTTGACAATTATCTAGCAACTGTTGCCGCAGCAGAATTAAAGCAACAGGAAAACGTAAAAGAACAGATTGCTAAGCGAGAAGATTATCAAACAAAATTGCCCAATTTCGAGAGCGCCAACGAAAAGAGTAAACTTATCGATTACACTCGGAGAAAGCAGGGTTTGGATGGTGAAGTATATACAGCCTATGGCTCTTATAATATCAGTGCAAGAGCGTAAGGAGACGTTTTTGCACTGCTAACGGCTTGTAGCCTTTGGGCGAAATTTAGGTTTTAGGTAGGAGGTGGGAAACATCCTTTCGGGGGGTAGTTATTCTTGGATAGCCCTGCTCGGACATCCTGTCCTCGCGTTCGCCCCTTAACAAAGCTGCGCTTTGTTATCCCACTTCGTGGGAACGGGGCTCACCCCCTCCAGTATGTAGGTGTTAATAATAGCAATAACGTAAAAATCTCTAAACGGCCTGCTAGCATGGCGAAGATTAATATGGTTTTGGCTGTAGCAGGGATAGCTTCAAAACTGCCCGATACATCGCCGATGGAAGCCCCAGCATTGGAAATGGTGGCAGCCAGCGCGCCAAAGGCCGTGGTAAAATCCAAGCCTGCCCCTAATAGCATCAACCATAGAATAATAAATAATAAAATAAAAACGGCAATAAACCCCCACATGGCTTGGATGATGTGTTCCGGTAAGACATTGCCGTTGAATTTTATGGTGTGAATGCCTCGAGGATGTACCAGACGATTGACTTCGCGTTTGGTTTGTTTAAATAAAAGCAAAGCGCGGATGACTTTGACGCCGCCACTGGTAGACGCACCACAGCCGCCGATAATAGCAATAAACATAATAAGGATGGGCAGAAAAGTAGGCCAGGTATCGAAGGGAGCGGAGACGAGACCGGTGGTGGTTGCCAGAGAGACCACAGTAAATAATGAGGCAGCAAAGGCATGGTTAACTTTGGCGTATAAATTATGCTCTAACAAAACAGCTGTGCAAAGCAAGCTCGCGGACAATAGCAAAATAATATAGGCTTTAAATTCTGAATCAGACCAATAATGTCGAATACTTTTTTGTTGTAATGCACTAAAGTGTAGGGCAAAATTTGTCCCCGACAACAGCATAAAGAATGTTGCTATCATATTAATGGTTGTACTGTGATAAAAAGCAAAGCTTGTATCGTGAGTGGAAAAACCACCCGTAGAAATGGTGCTGAAGCTTTCACAGACAGCATCAAAAAAACTCATGCCCGAAGCCCAATAGGCCAATGTACAGGCCAGATTCAAGCCAAGGTAAATATACCAGAGGGTTTTGGCAGTTTGGGTAATACGTGGGGTGAGCTTGCTATCCTTAATGGGGCCAGGCGTTTCAGCACGATATAATTGCATACCCCCAATGCCTAGCATGGGCAAAATAGCCACGGCTAAAACGATGATCCCCATGCCACCGAAAAATTGTAATTGTTGCCGATAATAAAGAATGGCATGGGGTAGCTTATCGATGCCCGATAGCACAGTGGTTCCCGTGGTGGTAAAGCCCGAGGTAGCCTCAAACAGCGCATCAATAAAACTTAAGTGTGGGTGTTTGGACAGCATTAAAGGCAATGCGCCGAAAAGGCACAACACACTCCAGAATAAAGCCACCACTAAAAAACCATCGCGGGTTTTTAATTCTTGTCGATTGAGCCGTACCGGCAGCCAACAAAAAAGCCCGGTAAAAAATGTCACCAAAAAAGCCGAGAAAAAAGCACTCCCTGCCCCATCACCATAAAACACGGCCATGAAATCAGGTGGCAGCATCCCTAAGCTAAAAATCATTAAGAAAATGCCTAAAATACGAAGGATGGCTTTTAGTTGCATACTTGGAACATCCGTGACAAATGGGGGTGATAGTCAGAAGTTAGCGTCTGTTGACTTCATTTTTGCACCCGTTCTATTCAACCTAAAATCAGCAGTTAAACCTAAATTCCGCCGTTGAAATCGACTGCGGCCGCCTAATTCACCGAATCTAAAGGATTTTTTGCCATCTTTTTTATTCACCGTATGGGTGATACGCTTTCACAAAAAAGATGGAAAAAATCCTTTATCTTCAGCGACTTAGTCAGCCTCGCGACAGGATGTCTGTGGCAGTCATTGCTTATTTCCCTTTTTAGTTTCCTTATCTAAATCAATCTGTTACACCCAAAAAGCGCCATTGACTGCTGATGTTAGGTTCAAAGCGCAGCGTAAAAATGAATTGTCAACAGGCCCTAGTATATACTTCCCGCAGTTGAAAACTCGGGTTTTAGTTGACTGTCTGTCAGCCATCTTTGAACAATTTCCAGCCCCTAAACTCTAAAATTTAGGTTATCATACTAACAAACAATACCCCGAGCTTTCAACTGCGGGAAGTATATACGTTTCGCCTTTGGGGTTGCAACGCTTTGTAAGCATTATAAGGAGACGGTGTTTTCTGGTTTAGGTCCAGTAATTCCCAAGAATTGAATGAAAGAAACTTTGTCCGTTGAACGAAAGTCCATTCACTGTTTTATGTGCAAGCATTTGTAACTTTTGGCGAGGAAAAACTGGATTATCTTCGGCCGTTGGGTATGGCATTGTTAATTGCCATAGGATGGTGTGTCACCGCTTGTGCTGTGTAATTCACTGAGTTCCTCTGCCGTAAAATTGCCTAACACATTACGTTGTTGCATTACAGGTGTGAGACGAATAATCGGCGTATAGGACGCAGAGTGAGGATCAGTGTTGGGAGCGGGCGAAATGGGCTCTGCATACATAGCGCCTTGCTTTGTTCAAGAGAGGGCATACCCATACGTCATGCATCAAAAAAACAGCGACACGTCAGCCTACCACCCTGGATTGCTTCGCTGCCGCTCGCAAGGACGAGTAAGGAAGCGCGTAAGCCAGTGAAAGGGAATGCTTCTGTTATGCTGTACTCGTAGGCTCATTATTCGGTCGTCGTGTCTTCACCACAAAAAATAAGCGAATGATTCAGGAGGTTATTACTCAAGACGGTTTGCTTTCACAAGGAATGATGAACGCACAAGCACATCTGAAAAAATTCACTCGCTCTCAGTAGCTTACAACCCCTCTTATTCGTCGTTGCGAGCGGCAGCGCGGCAATCCAAATTAAATCCTAGGAA
This sequence comes from Gammaproteobacteria bacterium, assembly GCA_965230455.1. Classification (GTDB taxonomy): domain Bacteria; phylum Pseudomonadota; class Gammaproteobacteria; order CBDDKY01; family CBDDKY01; genus CBDDKY01. The sequence goes on along the minus strand of CBDDKY010000001.1, from coordinate 31,983 downwards.
AGTTTAAACCACGAAGCGATGGGCTCTGTACACATAGCGCCTTGCTTTGTTCAAGAGAGGGCATACCCATTTGTCATTTACTTAAAAAAATAGGATAAGTCAGCCTACCACCCTGGATTGCCTCGCTGCCGCTCGCAAGGACGAGTAAGGAAGCGCGTAAGCCAGTGAAAGGGAATGCTTCTTTTATGGTGTACCCGTTAGTTTATTACTCAGTACGGTTTGCTTTCACAAGGAATGATGAATGCACAAGCACATCCGAAAAAATTCACTCTCTCTCAGTAGCTTACAACCCCTCTTATTCGTCCTTGCGAGCGGCAGCGCGGCAATCCAAATTAAATCCTAGGAAAGTTTTAACCACGAAGCGGTGGGCTCTGCACACACAGCGCCTTGCTTTGTTCAAGAGAGGGCATACCCATACGTCATGCATCAAAAAAACAGCGACACGTCAGCCTACCACCCTGGATTGCTTCGCTGCCGCTCGCAAGGACGAGTAAAGGAGCGCGTAAGTCAGTGAAAGGGAATGCTTCTGTTATGCTGTACTCGTAGGCTCATTATTCGGTCGTCGTGTCTTCACCACAAAAAATAAGCGAATGATTCAGGAGTTTATTACTCAAGACGGTTTGCTTTCACAAGGAATGATGAACGCACAAGCACATCCGAAAAAATTCACTCGCTCTCAGTAGCTTACAACCCCTCTTATTCGTCGTTGCGAGCGGCAGCGCGGCAATCCAAATTAAATCCTAGGAAAGTTTTAACCACGAAGCGATGGGCTCCGCACACATAGCGCCTTGCTTTGTTCAAGAGAGGGCATACCCATTTGTCATTTACTTAAAAAAATAGGATAAGTCAGCCTACCACCCTGGATTGCTTCGCTGCCGCTCGCAAGGACGAGTAAAGGAGCGCGTAAGTCAGTGAAAGGGAATGCTTCTGTTATGCTGTACTCGTAGGCTCATTATTCGGTCGTCGTGTCTTCACCACAAAAAATAAGCGAATGATTCAGGAGTTTATTACTCAAGACGGTTTGCTTTCACAAGGAATGATGAATGCACAAGCACATCCGAAAAAATTCACTCTCTCTCAGTAGCTTACAACCCCTCTTATTCGTCGTTGCGAGCGGCAGCGCGGCAATCCAAATTAAATCCTAGGAAAGTTTTAACCACGAAGCTATAGACTCTGCACACATAGGCCTTGCCTTTAGATTCTCAGCGGGAATTACTGCTGGAAAACCCAAGAATTGAATGAAAGAAACTTTGTCCGTTGAACGAAATTTCATTCACTGTTTTATGTGCAAGCATTTGTGGCGCATAAAGCTGGCTAGATTTTGTAACCTTTGGCGAGGAAAAACTGGATTATCTTCGGCCGTTGGGTATGGCATTGTTAATTGCCATAGGATGGTGTGTCACCGCTTGTGCTGTGTAATTCACTGAGTTCCTCTGCCGTAAAATTGCCTAACACATTACGTTGTTGCATTACAGGTGTGAGACGAATAATCGGCGTATAGGACGCAGAGTGAGGATCAGTGTTGGGAGCGGGCGAAATGGGCTGCTGATGACTGTTGCTTTGAATAGAGTCTCTGGTATCTTGTACAGCAGGTGTATCAGATTTAACGCCAGGCTTACTGAGCTCTGACGGAAATCCAAACTTTTCCCAACCCGGCGAGTTGTGTTTTTTAAATTTATCATATGCGCTTCTTAATAGCGTCAAGTCATTTTTCACCGCCCATGGTTTGACAGCGACGTCAGTTGTAAGTTGTGCTGCACTGTTATTTGTACTAGTATCAGCATGGTTAGTTTGTCTGAAGTGCTTATCATAAAATAGCGCTACTTCAATAATGTTGTTGTTATCTTCCTCTCCAACCACTCGAAAATAAGCCATCAAGCCATCCTGAAATAATACATTCACTAGTTCATCAATACCGGGAATAGTTAGGTGATAACAGGCACGGATGACTTCATCCAACAAGGTGGTGGTTGTATAACACACCGCTGCATGGTCTTTGAAGCCTGATTGCCCTAACCACGCTTTCAAGCTGTCTTTGATTTCATCAAGCCAATCGGTTGAGTCAGTATCAATGGATTCAGGGTTGTATATCGTCAATAAATAACTCAATACCTGGCCTTTTATTAATTGGCGGTAGGCATGAGCACGTTCACACCAGGACTTCTTCTTTAGGCAGTCTCCCAGTAGTTTTTTTGCTTCTAGCAAACTAAACCCAATTTGTTTACCCAGGTTGGTGATGGGTGAAAACAGTCCGCCAATAGCAAATGGATTACCGTTAACAATGAAGCCCACAGTTGTTACTATTTGCCCTACATTACCAATAGACGCTAGTATATAGTTAAATGCAGAACGAGCATGTTTACCTCGGTGTAGTACTTCTAACTGTTTTGCAGTTTGTTGGGCAAACGTCAGCAGCGGCCTTAGTGGTTTTTGTTCGTGCTTATTTAATTTGTTCAAGGCAGTTTCAAGAGACGTTAATGCCTGTTCTACCCACTTACTATCTTTTTGTAAGTCTAATACCACGCCACTGTCGTAGAAACTTGTCAATACATCCATCCATAGCATTAAATAATCCGCCAGCTTTTCTGCATTGATAGTTGCTTCAGCTATGGGAAGCAGCATTTTCCTATAACGCTTTTGTCTAAAGGCACCTGCCAACTCCTCAGCCGTTAACCAACAGACTGTGCCACGGTTAGCTAACCGTAGTAGGTTAAATAAGCCTAAGTGGTTTGTGGTTGTTAAGATGGCGCTCTTGTTCAGGTAATGGAAATAACTGTTGAGGATAGCCAAGTATTGAGTTTTCGTACTGGCTAGCTGTGCATAGACAATCAATTGTGAAATGGTGTCATGGTTTGCATATGAGACGTCATTTTCAAATCGTTTTGCAATAGCATTATACAAGGCGTCTAATAGTACAAGTTTGTTTGAGTTTGCCTTTAATAATCCTTCTAATAATCCTTCACGCCGCCAGCGGACTATAAAGTCTATGGCTTGTAATGCTCCTTGGCCCATAGGAGCTTGAATGGGGCGAGAGTTGAGTAACGATAATACTTGCTTGACATAAGGTTGGCGGATAACTGATAGAAGTTGTGAATGGCGGCTCTCCATCCTTTGTTTTGTTTGTTTATCGAAGGGGGCATCGTTCTCTAGTAACCACTTGACAGTACCCGAGTGACCATTGATAGCTGCAAGCAACAGTGCAGTATTGCCATAGCGGTCTTTTTCAGTAAGGCTAGCACCGTTCTCTAGTAACAACTTGACAGTATCCAATTGACCATTGGCGGCTGCAAGCAACAGCGCAGTATTAGTATTGCCAAAGCGGTCTTTTTCAGTAAGGTTAGCACCGTTCTCTAGTAACAACTTGACAGTATCCAATTGACCATTGCCGGCTGCAAGCAACAGCGCGGTATGACCACGGTGGTTTTTTTTAGTAAGGTTAGCACCGTTCTCTAGTAACAACTTGACAGTACCCAATTGACCATTGGCGGCTGCAAGCAACAGCGCAGTATTGCCACGGTTGTCGTTTCTAGAGAGTCTCATAGTAGGGTCGTATTGTTCATAAGCCATTCTCGAAACAAAAGTGAAAAAGGAGGAAACGTCAGTTACTGGTAACGGTCTTCCTAGGTTAACAGGGTACGTTACTAATAGCCATTGGACGATGCTCACATGTCCCTGGGCGGCTGCATGCAGTAGCGCATTTTTACCACCGTTATCTTGTGCACCCAGCCACGCATTGTGAGCAAGCAACCACTTGACGGTATCCAAGTGCCCATTGTAAGCTGCACATAACAAAGCAGTATTACCACCGTTATTTCGTGCATACGGGCGCGCATTGTGAGCAAGTAACCACTCGACGGTATCCAAGTGCCCATTGTAAGCTGCACATAACAAAGCAGTATTACCACCGTTATTTCGTGCATACGGATTAGCCCTGTGAGCAAGCAACCACTTGATGGTATCCAAGTGCCCATTGGAAGCTGCACATAACAAAGCATTATTACCACCGTTATCTCGTGCATTCGGGCGCGCCTTGTGAGCAAGCAACCACTTGACGGTATCCAAGTGCCCATTGGAAGCTGCAGATAACAAAGCAGTATTACCACCGTTATCTCGTGCATTCGGGCGCGCATTGTGAGCAAGCAACCATTTGGCTGTCTCCAATTGGCCATTGGCAGCCGCGTAATGCAGCAGGCCACAACCCAGGTTATCAACGAGCAAGCTATCCAATGATGGCAACGCTTGTAGTTGAGCTAACGCCCCTTCATATGCATATTGAAAATGTACCTGTGCAAACTGTCCTCCCGCTCCTAAGAGTAAGTGAACAATATCCGGAGTTGATGTGAACACCGCCCATTGTATGCAACTCCATCCCCATCTATCCCTATAATCCAGTGAAATGCCTGGTTGTGACAATAAGAATTCAACCGCAGCCATTTGTTTTTTGCAAATAGCATAGTGCAGCGCAGGTGCTGCTCTCCAACCAGCTTTTTCGTTGATATCAATGCCGGCTTGCAAACAAGCCCTGAGAGTGGGAATATCGCCTTTTTCGGCGGCGCGGATAAACCTATCAATTTGGTCAGGCATGTTTACATCGTCCTTTGAGCGGCCAGAGAAGAATCTCACTATTTTTTACAATGGGTAAGCAACCTTAAAACTGATTGTTATTCTAGCAAAATGATTAACTGTAACGCAATAAGGTGCATCTGTTGTATATCTGGATAGCAAACAGCATCTCATTGCTCTTTGACAAATCTAAATCTACAGGATGAGCGTTATTACGCTGTGAGTACTACGTTGTTGCCAATGCGAAACCTCTCTTATTTATCCGTCTATTAACAAGCTCTTCTTTTCCTCACCATCACTTGCACGCCAAGCTAATTTCCCGTAACCTCAGTTCTATGGTGGTGCGAAAACACGGTGTGTTCTGTGTTGGTTAAACATTCATTGATTATTGGCCTAGGTGGTTTTGTGGGGGCGTTATTGCGTTATCTCATGAGCCAAGGCATTTATCGCTGGTTGCAGACGCCGTGGTATCCTTATGGCACCTTTTTTGTTAATCTATTGGGCTGCTTGCTCATCGGTTTGCTCATGGGGTGGTTGGAATTACGTCATGGCGTGACAGAACTCTGGGCTTTGTTTCTTATCATTGGTGTCCTAGGTGGGTTTACCACCTTCTCTTCTTATGCCTACGAAAGTTTTTCCCTCTTGCGCAATGGGCAATTGCTAGCCGCTGGCATTCACCTTTTATTACAACCCTTGTTGGGAATTGGATTTGTAGCAGTAGGCTTTGAAGTAGTACAATACTTTCAGCCGCGCTAACTGCGCTTATTTGGAGAGTCACGCATTATGGTTCGTCTTGCTTTTTTAATTTTATCCGTCTTTATCATGTTGGCGTTATTTGCCACCTTTCATGATTATCGCGCACTGTTCTTACTAGGCTTTGCTCTGTTACTCATTGCCGTTGGTATTTACGATTTTTTTCAACGCAAACACACTATATTGCGTAACTATCCGTTGATTGGGCATTTGCGTTTTTTATTCGAATACATTCGGCCTGAAATTCAACAGTACTTTATTCATACGGATCAAAGCGGTCGCCCCTTTAATCGTGAAAGTCGTAGCGTGATTTATGCACGCGCAAAAAATGAATTAGACAGTCTGCCTTTTGGAACTCAGGCTGATATCCATGAGCCGGGTTATACGTCTTTGCGTCATTCCATGGCGCCTACGCAATTGCCCGAAGAGGAGGGTCGTGTGTTGGTAGGGGGCGCTGATTGTAAAAAGCCTTACCATGCTTCACGACTGAATATCTCTGCCATGAGCTATGGTGCCTTGAGTAAAAATGCCATTTTAGCGTTAAATGAAGGCGCGAAGCTGGGTGATTTTGCGCATAATACTGGTGAAGGTGGTTTAAGTCCTTATCATCAAGCGGGTGGCGGAGATTTGATTTGGCAAGTGGGTACGGCGAATTTTGGTTGTCGTGGTGCAGACGGGCGCTTTGATGCAGAAATTTTTGCCCAAAAGGCCAGTCGCGAACAGGTGAAAATGATAGAAATCAAATTATCTCAAGGTGCCAAGCCTGCTCATGGCGGTATTTTGCCGGCGGCTAAAATCACCCGAGAAATTGCCGACATTCGTGGTATTTCCATGGGCGAAGATTGTGTTTCACCAGCCCACAACCCCGAGTTTTCTACACCAGAAGAATTACTTTATTTTGTGTCTCGCTTGCGCGAATTATCAGGTTTTAAACCGATTGGTTTTAAGCTGTGTGTGGGGATTCGCAGTGAATTCCTGGGGATTTGTAAAGCCATGCTAAAGACGGGTATTTTGCCTGACTTTATTACCGTCGATGGCGCAGAAGGTGGCACGGGAGCGGCTCCTTTAGAGTTTAGTGATTATGTGGGCGAGCCACTGCATGAAGGGTTGGTGTTTGTTAATAACGCCTTGGTGGGTATTGGCGTTCGCGATAAAATACGCGTTATTGCCAGCGGTAAAGTGGCCACAGGGATGGATATGATGACCTTGTTAGCCTTAGGTGCAGATTTATGTAATTCCGCGCGTGCGATGATGATGGCCGTGGGTTGTTTGCAAGCGCGTACGTGTAATACTAACCGTTGTCCGGCTGGGGTCGCTACACAGAACCCGCGCCTAATGCGCGGTCTTGTGGTGGAAGATAAGAGCAAGCGTGTGGCTAAATTTCATGAAGCCACTATCGAAAGCCTGTTAGATTTAGCGGGTGCTGTTGGTGTGAGTAGCCTAACCGATTTAGGGCCGGGGCATATCCACCACCGGGTTAATTACGCAGAGTCCAAAACCTATCAAGAGTTGTTTGAGTTCTTACAAAAAGATGATTTATTAAAAAAGCCTGTTCCAGCCTTTATGGCGCGCCATTGGGTGCGTGCCCAGGCGGAACATTTTTAAGCGTTTACTGATTAGAAGGAATTAAACATGACAAGCAAATGTCCATTCAATGCAGCGCCCGCCAAGCATGCCGCTGGCGGCGGCACCACCTCTCGCCATTGGTGGCCTAATTCGCTACGTATTCATATTTTGCGTCAACATTCTTCTTTGTCTAATCCCATGGATAAGGGGTTTGATTATGCAAAAGCATTCAACAGCCTTGATTATGCAGGCCTGAAAAAAGACTTGACCGCGTTAATGACAGACTCCCAAGATTTTTGGCCAGCAGACTATGGTCATTATGGCCCCTTTTTTATTCGCATGGCGTGGCATGCAGCGGGGACCTATCGTACTGCCGATGGACGAGGTGGCGCTAAAAGCGGTGAGCAACGTTTTGCTCCTACCAATAGTTGGCCTGATAATGGCAATTTAGATAAAGCTCGTCGTCTTTTGTGGCCCATTAAACAAAAATACGGTAACAAGATTTCTTGGGCGGATTTATTGATATTGACTGGCAATGTTGCTTTGGAGAGCATGGGTTGTAAAACCTTGGGCTTTGCTGGTGGGCGAGAAGATATTTGGCAACCTGAAGAGGATATTTATTGGGGCGCGGAAACGACGTGGTTGGATGATAAACGTTATGAAGGCGAGCGTGCGCTAGAAAATCCGCTGGCCGCGGTACAAATGGGGCTTATCTATGTAAACCCCGAAGGGCCCAATGGTAACCCGGATCCTCTGGCCTCGGCCAAAGATATTCGAGAGACCTTCGCACGCATGGCTATGAATGATGAAGAAACCGTGGCACTAACGGCCGGTGGCCATACCTTTGGCAAATGTCATGGTGCCGGCGATGCGGCTTTAGTTGGGCCCGAACCGGAAGCGGCACCCTTGGAAGCACAAGGTTTGGGTTGGTTGAGTGATTATGGTTCAGGTGTGGGTGGTGACGCTATTACCAGTGGTTTAGAAGGCGCGTGGACTCAATATCCCACGCAATGGGACATGGGTTATTTTGATGCTTTATTCGGTTATGAGTGGGAATTAACGAAGAGCCCCGCCGGTGCACAGCAGTGGACGCCTAAAGCTGGGTCTAAGGGGGGTGATGCACCGGCGGCACATGATGCATCCAAACGTGAACCACTGATGATGACAACGGCGGATATGGCCATGCGTATGGACCCTGTTTATGAAAAAATTGCACGTCGCTTTCATGCGAATCCCGATGAGTTTGCCGATGCTTTTGCACGGGCGTGGTTTAAGCTAACTCACCGTGACATGGGCCCTAAAGCGTGTTATTTAGGTGAAGAAGTACCTAGCGAAGATATGATTTGGCAAGACCCTATTCCCAAAATATCGCATGCCTTAATTAATGAAGACGACATTGCTCGATTAAAGCAAGCCATACTCGATACAGACGTAAGTCTGTCTAAGTGGGTTGCGACAGCCTGGGCATCAGCGTCTACTTTCCGTGCTTCTGATAGGCGTGGAGGCGCTAATGGTGCGCGTATTCGTCTTGCACCACAAAAAGATTGGGAGGTGAATGAACCGGCACAATTAGAAAAAGTGCTCGATGTTTTGGTGAGTATCCAAACGCGTTTTTCAAAACCTGTTTCTTTAGCTGATTTAATTGTACTGGCAGGCTGCGCTGCTGTGGAAGTAGCAGCTAAAAATGCGGGCTATCCGATGTCTGTGCCTTTTAGACCGGGGCGTACCGACGCCACCTCAGAACAAACGGACGTTGATTCTTTTGCAGTACTGGAACCTGTGGTAGATGGTTTTCGTAATTATCAACAGAAAGCCATGCGCGTAAGCGTAGAAGAACTGCTCATTGATAGAGCTCAACTTTTAACCTTGACTGCTCCAGAAATGACGGTGTTGGTGGGAGGCCTGCGTGTTTTGGGGGCCAACCATAAGGGCAGTAAGCAAGGTGTTTTCACCAAAAAAACGGCCACATTGAGTAACGATTTTTTTGTAAATTTATTGGATATGACCACCCAATGGGCGCCTACATCTGAAGAGGCTAGTGCCTTTGAAGGGCGCGATAGAGCCACAAATGCGCTTAAGTGGTCTGCCTCACGTGTGGATTTAGTCTTTGGTTCCAATGCTGAGTTGCGTGCCCAAGCAGAAGTGTATGCGGAAAATGGCGCGGAAGAGAAATTTGTTCGAGATTTCATTGCTGCCTGGGTGAAGGTTATGGAATTAGACCGCTGGGATCTGCTAAGTAAACAATATTAACCTCTCAGGGCTTACGTAACATGCGCTATTTGTTGTTTTTAATGCTATCTCTCAGTAGCGCGGTGTTTGCCGCGCCAGCTTCTACTACGCTCACCGCTAATAGTCAGCATGCTATGGTGGTAACCTCTCAGCATTTGGCCACCGACGTGGGCGTTAGCATCTTAAAAGCAGGCGGCAATGCTGTGGATGCGGCGGTTGCTGTGGGGTATGCGCTTGCCGTGGTTGACCCTTGTTGTGGCAATATTGGTGGCGGTGGTTTTATGCTTGTTCAATTAGCTAATGGTAAAACTGCTTTTCTTAACTTTCGGGAGCGCGCCCCTTTAGCCATTCAACAAAGTGATTACAGCAATGGTAAAGGTGGCGTGGATCCTAAAAAAACCAAGCGTGGTTATCTTGCTGTGGGTGTGCCTGGTACCGTCATGGGTTTGAATGAAGCGCTAAAAAAATATGGAACGCTTTCCTTAAAACAAGTCATGGCGCCTGCAATTCAGTTGGCCAATAAAGGCTATCAACTTAATGCCCATGATGTGGCGTTACTTAAAATAGGCGCAAAAACATTTGCCCAACAGCCTAATGTGGCGGCTATTTTCTTAAAACATAGTAAGCCTTATACCGTAGGCGAGCGTTTGGTACAGAAAGATTTAGCGGCAACGTTAAAAATAATTCAACAAGGTGGTACTAAAGCCTTTTATGAAGGCCCCATTGCAAAAGCGCTGGTTAAGGCCAGCGATGCACAAGGTGGGCGATTGTCTCTTGATGACTTTAAGCAATACACGGTGCAGTGGTTAACGCCGATTAGCTGCCAATACCGAGGTTACCAGATAATATCAGCGCCACCTCCCAGCTCTGGTGGTGTGACGCTTTGCGAAATGTTAGGCATCTTACAGCATTACCCTCTAAATACGTTGGGTTTCCATACAGCAAAAAGTGCGCATTACATGATAGAAGCGATGCGCTATGCCTATGCCGATAGGAATGAATATTTGGGCGATCCCGATTTTGTTAACAACCCTATTGATAAGTTATTATCCCCTCAACATATTAAAAACATTGTTGCGCAAATCAAGCCAGATAAAGCCGGTGATTCTTCTCGCATCGGTTTTACCGCCAAACAGACGGGCGAGAAAATGCAGACTACGCATTACTCTATTATTGATGGTGCAGGCAATGCGGTAGCAGTAACTTATACCATTAATGGTTATTTTGGTGCTTATCGCATGGCGGGCAAGACGGGGTTTTTTCTCAATAATGAAATGGATGATTTTACGCTAACACCCAGCACGCCTAATTTATTTGGTCTGATTCAAAGCGATAAGAATGCCATTAAACCGGGAAAGCGGCCCTTGAGCTCCATGACGCCCACCATTGTGACTAAAGCCGGCAACGTGAAGATTGTTGTGGGTTCAGCCGGTGGTTCCACCATTATTACCCAAGTATTGCAGGCCATTATTCATGTGTTAGATTATCATCTGTCTATTGCTAAGGCGGTTAATGTGCCACGTTTTCATATGCAATGGATGCCTGATAGCGTATTTATAGAGCCAGAGGTGTTTTCTCAAACTGTGCGCGCTGAGCTGAGCCAAATGGGCTATTCCTTTGCATTAGGTTCTCCTTTTGGAGGGTTGCGTTGGGGACGCGTTGCCATGATAGGGGAGTCCAAGCACGGCCTTGCTGGTGCTATGGATAAGCGTGCCGCCAGCGGGAGCGCAAAAGGTTTTTAGCCTTCTTATGTTAAACCTTGTATCTTAACTGCAAAGACTATTTGCCCGATGAAAAACTGGTTGGGAGAATTGTTCCCCTGGTGGGTTTAAGTTGGTTAGAAACTTATCCTAAACTTTTGGAGGTTTTTAAAGATAGTTGCCAGAACCTAGAAGCTCCAAGGAACCTTTTATTCCAGCTCATCATGTATGCTGATAAGAAATTGGCTTAAAATAAAATTCATAGCGCGTCTTATTTTTTCGTGTAGGCATATTTTTGCAATAAATTAGCTAATTGTTCCAGCTTGGCGGGTTTAACCAAAACCTCCTGTATACCTGCTTTTAAAGCCTGCTCATGTATTCCCGTGTTACCACCATGTCCTGTTAAAGCAATAATCGGTGTGTTTTTTGCCATGCAATGGTCTGCCTGCCGTATTCTTTGCGTTGCTTCAATACCACTAAAGTCAGGTAATCCAATATCCATTAAGATAATATCATACTGCTTTTTATTAGCCAGTGTAACTGCCTGAGCCCCTGACTCCGCCCAATCAATGCAGCAATTTAGTGATGTCAAAACAAGTTTCATTGCTGTGGCTGCAAGCTTGCTATCTTCGACAAGAAGTACATGAGTTGCATCACTTTTTTTAACAGTTACTTGTTCTCTATTATCCTCTACTGCATCGGTGGGAATAGCATAAATGGACGCAGCTGTTTCAACGGCAGTAGTAGACTGCTGTGATTGAACAGGCTGATTTATAGGGCACTCAAAGGGAATAGTTAAAATAAATTGTGAGCCTTTACTTTCTTCGCTTTCAACCTTAATGCGCCCCCTCATGCTTTTCACATACTGCTGAACAGCATATAGACCTAACCCTGAGCCTTTATAGACACCCTCGAAGGAAGGTGTTAGTCTTGAAAAGTGTTCAAAAATTACATCGAATTTATCAGGCGCAATGCCTATACCAGAGTCTGCTACAGTAAACTGAATATGTGAGAAATTATTTTCATTCTTAATCAATTTTACTTCAATTTGTACAAAGCCTTCCTTAGTAAATTTTAAGGCGTTAGCTATTAAATTAAGTAATGTCCGGTATAAATAATTTCGCAACCCAATCAAATGCTCAGGGACATTATTATCAATGTTTACTTTAAATGCTAATTGTTTATTCTCAGCAATTGGCTGAAATAGCTTTTTATTTTGATTGATGAGTTGTCGAATATTAAACAGTTCTGGCTCATCTTTTAGGTAAACGCCTCACAACCCCGTCTTAACTTTTAAATATTAGTTGTTAGAGACCACTGGGGTGATGATGTCAGTGGTTAGGTTGTGCGGTAGCAGTTTTTCAATGTCATCACGGCTCTGGCATTGAGTGATGTGGTTAAAGACATAATTAAGATAAGCAAAGGGTTCCAGGCCGTGGGCTTTGGCGGTGGCAATTAAGCTGTAACACATGGCGCCGGCTTTGGCGCCTTCGTCACTACCGTGGAATAGCCAGTTTTTACGGCCAATGGCAAAGGGTCTAATCAGATTTTCAACGGCATTGTTATCGATTTCATAAGCACCGTTATCTAAATACGCAACCAAATATTGCCATTGGTTCAGTGCGTAGGTAAAGGCTTCACCTAGCTTATGACGTGGCGGTACTTTGTCTTTGTTTGTGTCCAAGAAGGTTTTTAATTCTTCAATAATCGGCAGCGCTTTTTCTTGACGTAGTTGGTAACGCTGTTGTTCGCTGTATGCGTTTTCTCTGGCTATTTTTTCAATGTCGTACAGCCTGCCAATAATGTCCATGGCTTGTTGCGCCAGTCCTTCGGCTTTGCTGATTTTTAACACGTCATGGAATTTGCGCCGGGCGTGCGCCATGCAACCGCCGCGACTCATGTTGGTGCTGTTAGCTAGCCAATGATAACCACTGTAGCCATCACATTGCACATGGCCCTTGAAGCCTTCCAAGAAATCCTTGGCGTGTTGGCCCGAACGTGAGGGCTGATAATCAAAAACGATGGTTCTTTTATCAGGTGGGCCGGCGGCATACACCCACATGTAAGCTTGTTTATTTTTCTTAAGTACCTTAAGTGGGGTTTCATCTACTTGCGTATAGGATTGATTGAGAATTTTTTCTTTGAGCAATTCATACAAAGGCTGACAGTGTGCCATGCTGTTAATCACAATCCTACCAAGCGTTGCGCGACTTAAATCAACGTGGTAACGTTTCCAAATGGCGGTTTGTCGATAGAGTGGCAGGTGGTCTTCAAATTTTGACGTGATAATCTGTGCGGCCAATCCTGGGGCTGCTATCGATTTGGGTAAAAAAAGGTTGGGCAACTTGGCGGTGAGCACGCCTTCATGGCCATTTGTTTTATCTTCACAACAATTGCCATATTTAGGGCGGCGGTAGCAAATGACTTTGAGCGTGAGTGGTTCGACATCTAATTTTTCACTGATTTCTTCACCAATACAAGGGCGTTGTTTGCCACAGCAATCACAATGTTTTTCTGCGTCACTGATATCAATGACGATATCTTCACGGGGTAAATCTGCTGGCAAAGGTTTACGTTTGCCACGTTTTTGAGACTTGGTATTTTGTTTGGGTGTTGCAGCGGTTTTTTCTTCTTCAGGCGGGTTATCGGTTTCTAAGCTAATCCCTGCTTCATCGAACAGCCCCAACTGTTGGCTATTTTTTTCTGTTTTACGGGCAAAGCGAAAATGCTTTAGAAGGTTATAATGTTCAAGTAGGCGCTGGTATTTGTCGTCAATTTTTTTTAATTGTTCGTCAGATTTTTTAAGTTTTTCTTCAAGCGATTGAACGCGCTGCAAGAGTGCGGCGTTGGTTGTTTTTTCTTTTTTTGTCTTTGATTTCATGGGGTTATTATACCAAATACCCCCATGAAATCCTATTATTTTTTAACAATAATGACTAAAGTCAAGCTCGGGATAATCGGCCATACGCATGAAATCAAAACCAGCTAGCAAACCGTAGAGTTGTGCATGACTGATATTCAGAATGTCGTCGTGGTGCCGAGGAAACTTAAAGCGTCCTTGCTCTAGCCGTTTATACAGCATCATAAAACCATTTTTGTGCCACAGTAGCATTTTGACTTTATCGCCTTTTTTGTTATGAAATAAAAATAGCGTTGGCGACTGCGGTGTTTGTTCAAAGGTTGAAATTATTTTTAAGGTTAAGCCATCGATGGAGCAGCGCATGTCGATGGGTGCCATGGCCACCATAATAGTTAGTTTGTCGTTGAACGTTATCATGACTAAATTTCTAATGCTGTCAATAAAGATTTTAATTGCTGATGAGGAATATCCAAGGGTAATTCGATAAGCAAGCCACAGGGTTTGCGTAGTCGCAGCATAGCGGGTGGCGTGGGTGCAGATAGTTTGATGGGCTGAAATTTATTGTCGCTTGTTAATATTTTTTTGTTACTATTGATTGGCTTTTGGCGCCCCCAATTTTTGAACGTAGAGTAGCCGATATTCTCTTGTTTACAAAATGCAGGTTTTGATAGGCCGCTGGCGGCTTGAGCTGCTAATAAAGCTTGGCGTTGTTCGGGGCTGTAGGTTTTTGTTGTCATATTTCTCTCCTGTGGTTAATGAACCTGGATAGTATGGATAAAGTTAGCGGGGATTAAAAGATGGGGTTGATGAGACGCTTACTCTTTTAGACTACCAGAGTCCAAATCAATACTTTCTAAAACATCATTAGATAGTTGCAAGAGCTCATCCGTAGCTTCAATGAGTGACTGAGCACTTCCTTCAACCAAAGTAAGTAGCTTATTTAATGTCGCCTCTACATTACTGCCTGTAGGCGGTGCATTAGAGTTTTGTAAGGTCTGATTTCTTATTGAATGCACTTCATGGAGCAAACTCTGTGCTAAACCAATGATACCTGTGATGGGTGTCCTTATGTCATGGGACATATTTGCAATAAACTCTGTTTTTGCTTGATTGGCTGCCTCTGAGCGTCTCCTTAGCTTTTCAGATACAATGCTCTCTTGGTTGCGAGCAAAGATACCTCCAACGACTAAGGCCGCAATGAAAGTTGCTAATGCGCCAGATAGATTAATTGTGCCTGGATTAAATACAAGGGGAGAGGGTGATAGATAATAGAACCCTGCAAAAGCAGCTACCGTACCTACAAAGACGGTGCAAAGTAAACTTATGAAGTCCAATAAAATAAAAATCAATAATAATGCTAACACTAAATTAAGCAACCAAACGACCGTACCTTGATTCATAATGGTCATAAAGGTAAAGAAAAATGGTAAACAAAAGGTGACTGTAATATACCAATAGAAAGGCAAAAACGAACGTAGCTTTTTCGGCCAATAGCGCACAAAGATGAGCGGCAAACACAGTGTACTTGCGATACATCGTATAGCTAAATTTTCATAACTTTGAGCTTCAGCGTAGACCCAAATGAGATAGTAGAGGGGGTAATTAATAAAGAAAATTACCCCGAACAGGAAGATTTGTTTTTCAAAACCTTCCGTTCTTTTTAGGAAAAAGTTTCTTGCTTTAGAAGAGTACAGTTGTGCATTAAACGGTAGAGATAGCATCCGATAAATCTTTCCACATTTTTAGCTGTGTCGTTTTAATAAACTCAAACGCAGTTGAGACAATACTGGAGTTTTGGCTCCATATTTTTAGCAATGGCTCATACGTTTTATCAAAATGAGTGGCCTTACGATGTATTTCAAAGAAAATATGTTCTTCAGGGAAAAGGCCTGTAAGTGCTTCATAGTCTGTTTCATCTAAACGTTCATAAGCTGAAAAAGCGGCAAACTGAGATTCCCAAGTATGCTCTGAAAGCCAACGAACGTGTCCTTCATTGAATTCTTGAATGGTAGAAAGGTAATGGGCTTTTTTTGCTATAGTCTCTGACAAATCAACACCCATTTTTTCAGCAAAGTCGATGTATAATTGTTCATGCGAAGGATTATCTCCACTAAACTCTTCTTCAATATTTTTAAGCACGATATCTTTAATGGCTTTATTAGGCGCATGGTTACCTAAATGCCAAAGAAAGTCTTTAAAGTGACCGCGCGAATGGTAAAAAATTTGCACAAAATATTTGATTTGGGCATCTGTGTAGGTTAATGTTTTTTCCCTATCAAAAAGTTCGATTTTTGCTAGTTCTGCCTTATAAACAGCATCCCAAGCTTCAAGGAAAGCGTCTAAACTTTCATCTACTGCTTTGTTGGTAGTTTGAGTTTTTCTGTTCGAAATTGGTGCAGTAACATCGTTCATAATTTACCTCTTTTGTTAGTATAGCTATATTTTTTAATTTGTATAAAGGATTCCAATAACCATAAGCACAAAATTCTATCAAGATACCGAAAGGTTGGCAAAAAATAAGTCACCCATGATGGGGGCTAGAGCCATCTTGTTAATTTAGGATAAAAACTATCGTGCTTTATTAATCGTTATTTACAAAAATTAGGCATAAAAAACGTTAGAGCGGATAAAAAAGCGGAATAAGATGTGAATAAAAAAGTCCAATGCAGACGAACAGGGTGCGGCCAACACAGACCACCAAACTTTGATAGCGCAGAATACAACCCTAGATAAAAAGATACTCAAAAATATTTATCGTGTAGTCGTTCTGCAGTCGATTTAGATTTTGCAGTCGATTCTTTGAAGGGAAAAGCTCGTAAGCCATTGATTTAAATGGAGCCGACAATAGGATTCGAACCTACGACCCGCTGATTACAAATCAGCTGCTCTACCAACTGAGCTATGTCGGCTTAAAAAGCTGCTTAGAATTTAACAGCGTGAGAATTTTAAGGTAAATAAAAAAAAATAGCAAGTAAAAAAACTCTCGCCGAGGTAAGAGTCAGCTAAAAAATATTGACGACCCTGGCTTATAGGGAGCGACAAATAAATGTCATTATGATCAAATAGCGGTTTTCAGCCAAAGGGGCCGCTCAATGAAGATTGATTTTTCAACAACTCGGTCGCTTGCGGCCGAGTTGTTGAACGCAGTATTTGGGCAAAAAGATGAATTGTCAGCAGGCCCTAAGCGACGACAGCGGATTCTGATAAAGGCCTGACGCTAATATCTCCGCCGCGAATGGCTACAATGCGGTCGCTGCGTTCTACCAGTAAGCTGCCCTGCTCATCAATTCCACGAGCAATAGCTTTAAATTGCTCCGCACTAGAACACAACTGTACTTGTGCACCGTCTAACATATCTAAAGTTTGCCACTCTTCTTTAAAACCGTCTAAACCCTGTTGCTCAAAAGTTCCTAGCACATCAAAAAGTTGTTCAATAAGTGCGGAAACTAATTGATGTCGTGTAGGCTGCCTTTTTTCCATCACTTGATTAATGTCTGTCCAAGGCTGGTCGATTTGTGCAAAGTGTCCATCGCGAGGATTATTAACATTAAGGCCAACACCGATAACCACATCACAAGGACCTGCAGCATCACCACAAATTTCCAAGAGAATGCCTGCAATTTTCTTTTTACGGCATAACACATCGTTGGGCCATTTAATTTGTATGTCGGGCAATTGAAATTGCTTAAGCACACGAGATACAGCAATTCCTACAGCTAAGCTCAAACCAGAAAGGCTAGCCGCTCCGGCGGGAAAATGCCAAGATAAAGACAGGTAAATATTCCGTCCTAAAGCAGATAACCAAGAACGTCCTCGGCGCCCTCTGGCGGCTGTTTGATGTTCTGCTAGGCAGATAGAACGGGGAGGTAGCCCTTTGGGCACTTGTTCTAATAGGTATTGATTGGTGGAATTGACTTCGGGCAATAGGGCAAGCTGGCCTAACTGCTGGCGAACCGAGGGCTCGAGTAAAGAGAGAATCTTACTTTCGTCCAGTAGCTCTACGGGCTCACTCAATCGATAACCTCGACCCCGCACACAATAAATATCCAGACCGCGCTGCGCCAGCTGTTTAATAATCTTCCAAATAGCACTTCTTGTTATTCCTAGAGTTTTCCCTAACTCTTCACCTGAGTGAAAACTCCCATCCGCAATCAGTCCCAGTAGGCGAAATACTTGTGACATGCTTTGTCCTCATTTTTATCCGTTATTATCTTCCAACTTCACCAAAGCAAGTAACCTGTTTGGGACAAATACCCGTCTTTCGCGGACCCTGATTCTATACAAGGCTCTTCCTGAAATGCCAGTAACTTCGATAAAGCTTTAGGGTCGGTTAATAATTTATTTGTAGACTATAGCTTGAATAGAAAGGAACCAAACTTTGCCTGCAAAACAAACTGCCAACAGCCCCCATAGAAGTAGTTGAAATTATACCGCAAACCTTATTGGTGCAACAATTTTACCCCTGAAACGCACTGAAAGCTCATCCTTACTGTCTGTGAACTCAGGACTATTACCAAGCAATAAAACCTGTCAACCGAGGCCATTGTGCCATATTTTTAGGGACAATGCATAGGGTTAATGCTGAAAAAATCTATTCATAGCGTTTATTTATGCGTATATTGTTAGCTTGCCCTCACAGAAATGGGCACAATTCCTGCAAAGCGTTATACCTAATCAATGACCCCTTGCGAGAAATTTCATGATAGCAACAAAAAAAATGGCCACTTATTGGGCTTTTTGTCTTCTATTTCTTGGGTTGCATCAAACAATTTATGCAGTTTCTCCTGCAAAACAAATCTCTTCATCACAAATTCCTGTAGAAGAAATACAACGGTTTAGCACTGCCATTGGTCAGATTAAAAGTTATTATGTGGAGCCGGTTAAGGATGATGAGTTATTTGAGGATGCCATTCGTGGCATGCTATCCGGACTTGATCCACACTCTAGTTACCTAGATATAGATGACTTTAGTGATTTACGTGCAAGCACCTCAGGCGAATTTGGTGGTTTGGGTATTGAAGTAGGGATGGAGCATGGCGTTATTAAAGTTATTAGCCCTATCGATGACACGCCAGCGGCTCGTGCAGGGATTAAAGCAGGAGACTTGGTTGTCAAAATCGATGGTAGGCCAGTAAAAGGTTTGACGTTACGCGATGCGGTAAAAAAAATGCGCGGCAAAAAAGGCACGGACATTCATCTGACTGTTCTGCGAAAGAATGAGAAAAAACCGCTCTCCATCACCATGAAGCGTGATATTATTCACATTCAAAGCGTCAAAAGCCGCCTGTTAAGCAACGGCTATGGCTATGTGCGCGTTAGCCATTTCCAAGCACCAACAGCCAAATCCGTTAATGAAGCTGTGCTTTCTCTTCGCAAACAAAGTGATGGAAATCTACAGGGCATTGTTCTTGATGTGCGCAACAACCCTGGCGGGCTGTTAGATGCAGCTATTGACGTATCTGATAGCTTTTTAGACAGCAACAAAAAAATGACTAATGAAAGTCTTATTGTTTATACTAAAGGTCGTATTCCTGGCTCAAACTTTAAAGCTAAAGCCAACCCAGGCGACCTAATGTTAGGTAAACCCATGGTTGTCCTTATTAATGAAGGCTCTGCTTCAGCTTCAGAGATTGTGGCCGGCGCATTACAAGATCATAAGCGTGCCGTTGTAGTGGGCACCAAAAGTTTTGGTAAAGGCTCTGTACAAACCATTCTCCCACTAGACAACAAGCGGGGCGTTAAGCTAACAACGGCGCTTTATTACACCCCTTCCGGCCGTTCCATACAAGCAAAAGGTATTTCACCTGATGTAGTAGTAGAAGAAATCAAATTACCCAAAGCTTCCGGTGAGGGCGAGGACGATATGCTGTTATTTCTAAAAGAAGCCGATTTAGATGGACACTTAGGCAATGGCAATGGGCAGGGTGATAAAGCCAAACAAAAGGCCGGCGATAAACAAGAACAGCATAAAAAAGGTATAGAGCTGGCACGAGAAGACTACCAACTTTATCAAGCTTTAACCATACTGCAAGGGTTGGTTGCTCTACAGCAATGAATCTAAATCGATATCACAGTGATCTAATAACGTTAAAAAGCGCGCGCCGTCGGGGTTAACCCGAAAATCGCTGTATGGCGTGCGTCCTTCATTACAGTAAAGTTCTAGTAATTTCACCAATACAAATTGATAGTCTGGCTGAGTCAAAACAGCCAATATCTTTTCAGCGCGCTGCACATCTTTGAGGTTATGATAATCACAGGCTTGAAATAAGACTTGTCCTAGAATAACTGCTTTCATGGCTTTATACGCGTTGTCTTTATATTCATTAAACTGCGCAATGCATTGATCCAACGCATCATCTCTATCCCACTCTTGCCATTGCGCATAAATCTCCAACGCTTGTTTTTCGCAGGCCGCTACATCCTCCCGCGCCGGCGATTCACCCAACAACAAAAGAAATAGCATCACCGACATAGCCGCTTCTACATTAGCCCACGAGCAATTACCGCTAGTTTGCGAACTGATGGGAATTTGCATTAACGGTTTTAAAGATAAGGTTTTGTTAATCGCTTCATGCACATAATGTGCATCGTGTTTTTCATAAAGAAAATGAAAATAAAAACTTTTTGACAGGGTAAACATGTCGCGAATTTTATAAATATTAATACTTCCATGAGCCAGACTGTTTTCACCTCTATCGATTTTTACCCAATAATGCCCATATTTAACAAAGGTCACTGCATGGCCCTCATAGGCAATGGGCAAAAGCACTAACTTATGGTTCAATAGAGAGACAATATGCTTTTCATTGGCCCGCTCATCTAACGTGTAATGTTGATAACGAATCAAATAAGCTGCGCGCTGATAAGCATCTATTAACTCTGTCAATAAAGGACGATAGCTTTGCAGTTGGCTGGCAACAAAATGATGCGCAAAACGTTCTAGCGATTGTCGTACCAAATTAAGCGTAAATTCTAAGAAAAAACCTTCTACATCTAGTTTCATGTAGTGTTTTTTGTGGTTGAGCAAAAAAATTTTACCTTTTAGATGAAAACGGTGACCTAATAATTTAGTGTTAATATAATCTTTTGCTACGTCAAGATTAGCTTTATTCTCATAAAGAATATTTTTTAAGGTGGGCTGGTTGCGCAGTAGAGGATTAACCAGCAAAGGCTGACTGGCATGAGTATAAACATTAGTTTCTGCGCCGTGCGCAATTAATAAGTTGACCAAAGGAATGTTATGATTATCTACCGCCCAAAATAGCGCCGTTCGACCTGTCATATCTTTAGCATTAATGTGCGCCCCTTTAGCCAAAAGATATTCTGTTACTTCTAGACTATGGACAATAGCTGCTTCGATTAATGGTGTATAACCATATTCATCCACTTCGTTGACATCAGCACCTGCTGCAACAGCGCGCTCAACCGCTTCCAAACCTCCGTATAGAATACAATCGGCAAGTGTCATCACGTTTGAGTGCTCCTTTATGAGGTTGTAGCGATAAGATTAGCAGTTGCTAGCCTGGGCGAGGGGTACTGGTATGGCTATGTGTAGGCACATTCTGCAACGACAGTTTAAGATCGTGTTGATATTTTAATTCAGCCGCATGTTCTTCCCTTGCTTCTTCATTGAGCGAAACAATAGGATTATCTTGACTCTCAGAAACGCCACTAAATTGTGCTTTATGCGCTAATGGGTGTGTTTTAGAGAAATTAGCTCCCAACTCCCCTTGCTGACGACGTTCTAGCTTATCTAAGTCTATAGCCACAGCGTCCATTTTAGCAAAGGCACGCATCTCTTCGAGCAACTCATTGTAGAGAATAGCGCGCAGCATATCCTCTTCTAGCGGATCGCGTAAGGAACCACCACCATCGTCGTCGTCATCATCTTCTTCTTCTAACAAAGCTTTACTGGGTAAAGGACGAACATTGCCAGAAAAGTCTAAGGGGTCTAGCAGGGGGGCTTCAGATAAACCTTCCGCCGGAAGGTGCTGATTTTCCTCTCGAAATTCTTGTAATGAGACAATTTTACGCGGCATAAGGTTACCAAGTTACGACCATTTATTGCTCTTATTTTAACCTATTTTTCCAGGAAAATCAACCACTCGCAGCATGTCATCGGTGGCTGTAAACTGATATAATTTGCTGATTATGTTTGTACAAGGAACTCTCTAGCATGCAACAACCTAGTATCGGCTTTATTGGCGCAGGCAATATGGCGCGCAGTCTCATCAGCGGGCTGTTAAAAGATGGCTATGACCCGACACGTATTTGGGCCAGTAACCCTCATCAAACGGTGGTTAATGCCTTAATAGCACAGCTAGGCATACAGGCCCATCACGATAATAAAAAAGTGGCCACAGCCTGTGATATTTGGGTGCTGTCGGTAAAACCACAACACATGCAGGGCTTGGCTGAAACATTAGCACAGCAGTGCCAAACGTCTCGCCCATTAATTATTTCCATTGCAGCAGGCATTACGCTGGCAAGTTTAAACCACTGGTTGGGTGGCAATATAGCCATTGTACGCAGCATGCCTAATACGCCAGCCTTAGTAGGCTGTGGCGCTTCTGCTTTGTTAGCAAATAAGCAAGTTACAACAGCACAAAAAGCCATAGCAGAATCCATATTGCGTGCGGTGGGTGTTATACAATGGGTGGATAAAGAAGCCCACATAGATACGGCAACAGCACTATCTGGCTCTGGGCCTGCTTATGTCCTTTATCTGATGGAGGCCATGCAAAAAGCGGGCGAAGAGCTCGGTTTGTCAGCTGGCTGCGCCAAATTGTTCACCCTACAGACAGCCTTAGGCGCTGCACGTATGGCTCTAGATTCCAACTGTTCGCTTGCCGAGTTACGCCAGCAGGTAACATCGCCAGGTGGCACCACCGCTGCCGGCATTGAGCAACTAGATAAGCATCAAGTAAATTCACATATTGAAGAAGCCGTCGCTGCGGCCAAAGCACGCGCAGCAGAATTAGCTATCACCTTTTCCCATGAGGACAACTCTGATGAACAATAGCCCAACGTTAACCGCCAGCCTCTTTCTGGTTAACTTTATTTTTGATTTTTATTTACTGATAGTCATTTTACGCATTCTATTACAACGCTTAGGGGCAAATTATCATAACCCATTATGTCAATTCTTGATTCGTATGACAGACCCCATTCTAAAGCCCTGCGGAAAAATCATTCCCAAGCTGGCTGGTTTTAATATAGCTGCAATTGTTTTAGCCTTAGTGGTTGAACTCTTAAAGCTCAATGCCATTGCGCTGATCCAAGGTGCATCCGTCAGTAACATTCCAGGTATGTTGCTTTGGGGTATCGGTGACCTATTGGGTTATGTGGTTAATATTTTCTTCTATGGCATTATTATCCAAGTCATTCTAAGCTGGGTGGGCTCACAACATTATAATCCCGCCATTGAAATCATTCACACCATTACCCAACCCTTATTAGCGCCTGCGCGTAGAATCATTAAGCCTATAGGTGGTTTAGATTTATCCCCCGTCTTAGTGCTGCTAGCGCTACAACTTGTGGCGATTTTATTAATCAGGCCTTTGGAAGTTAGAGGCATGATGTTGGTATTGGGGCTTTAGAGGCGCAAGCGTGCAACGGGCTTGTCTGAAAAATAGGCAGGATACATATGTCGCGGATGACTAAAAACCGACATTCAACCTAAATTCCGCAGTAGATTTCAACTGCGGAATTTAGGTTCAAACGCTACGGGCATATATAACCGTTCGTCATTTGGCGAGATTGTGCGTTTATTCACTTGGAGGAAGTTATGAAAAAAGAAGAAATAGAAAATAATGAAGGAAAATATTTTATTGTAACTAATTATCTTGTGCTTGAGAACATTTTACAAGAAGGCGATAGTGATAGTTTGTCTTCGCTGTTTATCAATACACTCGGTTTTGATTATGTAATGTCTGATGGTGGCATAAAGGGCTTTGCTTCAGAATATCGCAAGCTTAATAAGCACGTTTTTAACACGAAAAAAGATATGCTTGTGGATGTGATAAATGATATAAAAAATTACTACGATTTTAGTGAAAAAGAGAAGTATATTGATTTTTATTACGATGTTCTTACAGAAAAGCTCGAAGAAAAATTATGCCTGATGACATTCGTCATTACTGGAAAAAAGCTACGGCTACATATAGAAGAAGCAAGCAATGTTGAGCTTCTAGAGTTACAAATTGAAATTGACTATGGAACCTATGAGGGTGTTTACGAAATTTTAGATAGATTGCTAAATGTTAACAAACATTTTAAAGCGCTAGCTGGAAAAGCGCAGGAGTTGCGAGTTTTCTATCAACAAGTCTATAATAAAATTTTAAGTGAAATCAATGGGTTAATGGTTGACAACACGGGTCTAAAAAATTTATTGCGAAATATCAATGATTTTTTTGATTTAGAGATTGATTTCACAGCATCAAGTTTTACAACAGATAAAAATAATCCACTATACGAAAATGCTACTATTCTGCATTGCGTGTTTATGGAGCACATGTTATTTGAGGATTTTCTCTCACTACGCGATTTTTTTATTCGTAGTATTAAGGCTATTCGTGGCCTTCCTCATACCATTGCTGAAAATTATCAACAACTATTGATGAATAGGCTAGATGAGCTATCTTCTTTTTCAAGGAATTCTTTTTTTCCTAAGATCTCTAAAGAAAAGTGCAAGGCATATCATGAAAAATTTGATAAGTCATTTTATGTCAGCAAAGAAAATAAATTAGCAACTTTTTTTCGAGGATCAACTATCGAAGTCAATCCTAAATTTTTTCATTCATGGTCAAATCAGCATTATCGCTATAATTTTAAAGAAGGGGGTTTGTTCTATCTATTACCTGTTTTCATTGCCAAAATGGTGGATTACAAAATACCAATGGTCGTAGATTTAAATAAACAACAAGCAACTTCACCAGAGATAAACAATAAGCTTCCTCATGAGGATGTAGAAGTTTCATTTTTGTTTTATAACTTAATGCGACTTGAGGTTTTATTTTTTGATGATGATGTGGTTTTTATAAATGAAATATCGTTAATCTGTGAGCGCATCATAGCGTCCAATGACGTTGATCAGATATGGACGCTGTTATGTTTTATCGAGAAACGCTATCGTAAAAAAATTACTGAGCTTGGTTTTACGTTAGCTGGTGAGCCTGCTTTTATTAAAATCTTAAGTTTTATAAACCATGGCATTATGCTCCTGATAGAAGAAGATGTAATTAATAGTGCTCAGCGTAAGGTCAGGGAATTTTCATCATTGTTTTCTAATTTTACAGCCACAGGCGCAGGAAAAATATTTCATCAGCTAAAAGAAGCTTGCAAAGCTGCCATTGATGATAAACTGACCGAAAAAAATCCTGTTATGATTGATGAGAAAGAAAGCCAAACACCAGTGGTAGAAATAAAAAAACAGAGTCTGGCAGACAGCTCGTCTTCACCGACAAAAAATTCAATAAAAGAAAAGCGGCGTGAAGAACAACATGCGGTCTTAGCGATTGATGGCGGGGGGATAAGAGGGTTAATCCCGGCAATAGTTTCCAGAGAGCTAGAGTCAAGACTGAATTATCCTTTGCAAGACTGTTTTGATACGATGATTGGCACATCAACAGGGGGTATTATCGCTAGCGCATTAAGTATGACACAACCACTGTGCGCTGAGGATATTGTAAAAATATACAGCGGGAATAAACGCAGGGCTATATTTCCGCGCTCCTGGGCAGTTAAATCTCTAGTTACAACGCGATATCCGCGAACCGGGATAGATGCCGTCCTAAAGAATACATTTGGCGATAATGATTTTAGTGATACGCATGGCAACCTGTTATTGACAAGTGTTTATAAAGAAAAATCTCTCGCTGAGAGTGGGGCTATAAACTTAACAGATTGTGTGTTTACCAAGGAAGGTATTTATAAAATACATGAAGGAACTATTAATACAAATGCTCCCATATCCACTGGTGTCGTAAAACTTTGGGATGCCTGTGGTGCAAGCTCTGCTGCGCCTACATACTTCCCTAATAAGGTAATAAAAGATGGTGTGGGTCAAAAACTTGGCTTTTATGATGGTGGACTAGAGAATAATGAACCATCCTATATAGGCTATAAATATGTCGTTGATGTATTGAGTATGCGTAAAGATAGTGTACTGTTGGTAAATTTGGGGACGGGCGCTTCGGCTGAACAGCGAAGTATTGGTAGAATTCATAAGTATTTTTTAAATCGAGGCAAGCTTCCCTGGATAACACCAGCAATAGGTAAATTTTCTGATGCTGCTAACAATAAAACTAATTTAATAAAAGAAGCAATTGATGTAGAAAATAGATATTTATTCAGGCCAAAGTTTCCCGGAAAGATTGGCTTAGATTCAATAGATAATAAGTCCATAAATAAACTCTGGCATACAGCTATGGTCTATATAGAAAAGCTAGATGAGACAAATGAAATTAATAAATTGTGTGAAAGACTACTTAGTACAAAAGAATTTTTCTCTGATTTTAGTCCAAAAATTATTAAAACCAAACGTAATGAGTCTCATAAAATTGACTCCAAGCTCTCTCAGACAAATAAAATGCTTTGTATCACGCCAAGAGAGATAGCTCCTTACCTTAGGCCAGGCCGTTATGAGATCTTAAAAAATGATTTTAAAAAAATGGATACAGCCATTAGTAACGCAAGTCATGGTATTTACCTTGAAGTTTGCAAAAAAGAAAATGCTAAATTTTCTGCAGAAGCAGTAAGTGCCCATGAAAAAGGATCCGCTATTTACTTTTTATTGTATACCGAAAAACCAGGTTTTTGGTCTGACAATTGGACATTGATGCGACATGATGTGCCATATATGGCTCCCAAAGCTATTAAAATAGGTAAACTGACTTCTTTTCTAAAAAAGAAAAAATTTTCAGATATAGAAAAAACATTTAGAAAAAAGGTGGAGGACATCATAATCGAATATGATAAAGCGCGCGTTGCTAGGATAGTACACCAAGGTCTACAGGATTTATATGATAACTCTAAAAGTGTTCCCAATTTGACACTGAATCTTCTTAATTTCAGGATAAAGTCAACGGATAATAAACTTCATCATCCACATTATACAGGCTATCATACACACCCTGTTATAGCTATTGCGGCTGGGTTAGGTTATACGCGAGGGATTAAGTTTTTGCTTGAGCAGGGAGGTGGTGGTATATTACAGACAAAGAGTACCCGTGATTGGAGCTTAGTGCATTGGGCTGCTGCAAATAATGAAACCCATGCACTCTATTTACTGTATTGTTTGATTGTGCAAGAAAGCAATGGTGATGCAAGAAAAGTAAAAGAGTTTCTTACGGCAGAAAATACCACAGGCCGAACACCGTTATACCTTGCTGAATCCTCTAGTAGAAACCAGCTACAGGCGGCAAGGTTACTTCGGTATTTATTGGGCATGCGCCCCGTTGAATGGTTGCAGCTGATAGATAGTGCAAATTTAAAAAGCGTGGCTCAACCTGTGTCAAATGAGAAATCACGCATAAAGGAAGCACTTTTAGATAAGAAACGTAGCGCTAGGATTGCTCATGTTTTTACGGGAGAGATCGAACCTCCTGTCTTAGATGCAAATGAACAACTTTTATCGTTTGAGAGTAAATTATTTCTCATGTGGCGTGAGTTTGTAAACGTTAAAAGTCAAAACCCTAAAGCCAACAGCAGTTCTTCTCTTATACTTCACGCTATAGCAGATGATAACTATAACTCAGGACAATCAAAAATTGGTGATATCTTGCAAAAGAAAAAATCAGCTTATGATTGTATCGGTGTACTTGAAAAATATAACGCTGCTTTATACGCGTCTATAAATGCTTATTTAGAAAAAATTCAAGATTATCTGGGTTTTTCTAAAAAAGTTTACGAGGATCTTTGTTTTTACAATGATGCCCAACTCTCTTATAAACGTCTAAGCGATACTTATTCTTCATGTCAAATCGTTAAAGTAATGCCCGCACTAAAGTCTTCATACCATTATGATAGACCTAACTTGGCCTGTATAAATAGTTATATAGATTATTATGAAAATACTCTTCCTGAGGTATTGATAACTAAAAAGAAAATAGTCGCTTTATGTCAAGCTTATCCTATACTACGTTTTATACATTACTGTATACATAAATATCTTCTTTACTCTTTTTGTGGGACGGATAAAAATCATTATGAATACTATGATTTTAATGATGATAATAAAACAATTAAAACATTTTGCTTGCTATCATTACCATTTGATGATGCCTACTTTACGGCATTAAGTACCGATAAGGTTTTTGATGAGAATAGTGAGGATGGTAATAATAGTTGTTTCATAAAATTGCTCAGTTATTTTAATAATGAAGATTTAAGAGATAAGGTCTACAAACTTAAGAATTATCAACTACTTGGCTTTATAGAAAAAATTTCTGATTTAATTATTCTGCAGTATTATCCCACGTTAAAATATACAACGGCTTCAGGTTGTGATGCTGTTGCTTGTTATTGTGCAGCACACATTCTTGCAGGACTTAGCAGCGATGCTTTTAGTTTAGATGATTTTGATGAGCGCGAATGGATAGCACAAGAATTACCGCATACTATGTTAACAAAATATTTTTATGGAACAGACGGTAAGGTTTTTGAAGAGATTGAACAGTTGCCTTGGGAGAATACGCTTAATAAAAAAATTTCTTTAAATAAATTATTTTCTCAAATTATATTAGTTGTGCTTAATGAAAAACAAAAAAAAATTCTAAGAAGACCAGGTGCAACATTAGAAAAAAATTCATTTATTTGCTTCGCCATAAAACACTCTGACAGTCGCATGGATGAATTTATAGAAGAGTTTTATTATAAATGGGAAAAGCTAACGGAAGTTGAATGCTTGGTTCAAAAAAATAGTAAAGATTTTTATCTTTATCGAGAATTACTGATTGGAGAGTCTTCTGTTGGCGCCGATAAAAGTTGGTGTGGCATCAACTCAAGGCTAGATAAATTTATTAAAAATCCTCCACTACAGCTTTTTGAATCGAATACCATTAAGAATATCGAAAATTTCAAATCGCCAATTAGCTTTTCTGTGCTAATAGAAAATACATTTAGTTCAAATAATTACAAAGATTTTTTAGCCTATTTAACATCTCAGGCTGTAATAGAAATTGAAAGCTCATATTTGTTAGCTAAAGAATTAATCAGTATGCATTCAGCCGATATCATCTATGATAAGTTTTTGCTTGATGAACTGATAGCTTCTATAGAGAATAAGCCAAATGCCTTAGATGGCTTTCTGCTCACAAAAAAAGGAGCGCAAGATTATAGGAATTTCATCGTTAACACTATAAATACGATATCGCTATCTATTAATGCGCTGCAAGATGAATCCAAAACATTTAGCATTTAACGTGAGAAATCTCGAGGGCTAGCCCCCGAGGCAAAAGCGCTGGGTTTCTCGCGTAGGCGACACCAAACCCGGAGACAATCTCGTTCACCTACGGCCGAGTTGTTGAACTGAAATATAAAGTTAACGGCGCCAATGAAGAAAATACGTTGCTTTTTCTCTAATGAGAAATTAGAACTGTCAAAAATTATAGAATAAAATCTACGCGACGCTTTTCCCAGCATAATGTTTGATTTATCCTGTCACTGAGTAGTTGCATGGAGGTTCAGCATGGGTTTATTCCGGTTGCATTTTGAATCAAATCTGTCATAATTCTCACCAGCCAATAAATAATCACTTTGTTGAAGTTTGGATATGGATGTTAGCTTGATGCATGACATGCTGTACGCCAAGAACTGATGCTACCGACTTAGAATATCTTACTCGCGATTGGCAGTAACATGAAGTATAAGAGGCTTGGAAAGTGAATAATCAAAACATTAAAAAATTTCTTTATAAACTCAGAGAACTCTCAACCGTTGAACCAATTCCCTGTATTGGGGGGCGCTCTAATCTGCCTACACAGCCAGGTTTAAAGGTGAAAGGGCGCTCTATTTCTTTACCCGTTAATCAGGAAGAACTTAAATGGCTCTGTGCAGAGGGCGAGAGATCGCCCTTCGGAAAGGGCCTGGATACTATTTTGGATACAGAGGTACGTCGTTCCATCGAGTTTGAGGCACAAGATATCAAACTTTTAAATCCAAATTGGCCATTAGAGATAAAGCAATTACTCGGCTCTGTCGCTACACAAATGGGTATTGATTTTCAGGTTGAGGCGGAATTATTTAAACTATTAGTCTATCGAGAAGGGGGCCACTTCAAGCTTCACCAAGATACCGAAAAGGTGCCGGGCATGTTTGCCACCTTAATTGTCCAACTGCCGTCACGATGCAAGGGGGGCTCGTTGACTTGTCGCTTTGCTGATAAAGAGTATGACTTTGATTTTGGCACTAAAGCAGCCGACTCAGAATTTTGCATATACTATGCAGCCCACTATGCAGATGTGCATCACCAAGTGGAAAAAATTACACAAGGCGCTCGACTGGTTCTTATTTACAATCTCATTCAGCCAATAAAAGAAAAGCAGTTGAGTGCGGGTTATCACGGACAAATACTGGGTTCAGCAAAAGAAAGTCTGGCGTCAGTTTTTCCTTTGTTAAGCAAAGAGCAACATGCAATTTTGCTACAGCATGAATACACGGAACAATCT
Organism: Gammaproteobacteria bacterium; assembly: GCA_965230455.1. GTDB lineage: Bacteria > Pseudomonadota > Gammaproteobacteria > CBDDKY01 > CBDDKY01 > CBDDKY01. Next base: position 1,645 of record CBDDKY010000001.1, on the reverse strand, counting down.
TTATCAAACTTGGGTTTCTCGGCAATGAAAGGACAAGATAGAGACCTGTTGAAAGCACTATTGGCAATTAATGAAGTTTTGCCTTTGGAACAAAAATTACATTTTATGGTTAACCGTGTTAGCTATTCCGTAACCAGCGATGGATCGGGTGGTTATTATGGTGAGTATGATGAAGATGATATCCATTGGGAAGAAATAGAATCAAGCGAACCTGGTAGTGATCTTTGCTTTGACTCGCAAGGCCAAATAATACCTGCTGATGGTTTTACTATTAACTGGATCCACGATTTAAGTGGAAAGGAAGTCAGCTCAACTCGCTTTGATAAGATCGATGAAGACTTTTGGGGTGAAGGTTACGATGATATTGAAGGATTCATGGGTAATTATGGGCCAACAAAAGAGACCACCTACGCTAGATATCTGCTGCTTATCATGCCAACCTACCCAAAACACTCAGATAATATTCAGAGTAGTGCTTTCCAAGCACATAGAGTTTCATTGATGGTGCAAGATAGACAAAAATACCCAGAATGTGATTGGTTACAGGAACGGTTTGATAAAGAACTGAAGGCATCGTTGCTACAATTTAAGTCGAGCCTCAGTGAAAATGATAGGTGTTATTTTTGGGGTAATCAGTCTAAGCAAATACGAGTTATGTTTGCAGCGTTACTGAAAACAGCCATCAAAATTGATGATAGTCACTTATGTCAACGCTTGATTAATACAGCTCGCAAGATGCTTATTTTGGGCTTGTCACTAGCCAGCCATAAAGATAGCCTCTTAGATTTGCTTAAAGACGCTGTTGAACATTTTCATTGGGAGGATATATCTGCAGCTTATGCACCCTTACTGTCAGGACTGTCCAGCAATGTATGCTTGGAGGCTTCAATAGCCTTGGCGAAAGGTGACGCAGATAAAAACAAGCGCTCCCAGCTTATGGAGATTTGTGTGAATGTTGTTTGCCGCGAGAAAACTACCTGGGGAGATGAGTGCGGTTTTAATACGACCCTTGTACCACTTGCGCTGAATCTGTGTAAAACAGAGTGGTACGCGACTGATAAGTCTAAAAGTATGTTCCTAGCAACTTGTCTTAAAAAAGGAGTAAGGCATCCCTCTTTTTTGTCAGTACTGATCCAGAAACTTACCATCGATACACAAGCAAACGACAAAGCATGGCTGTTGACTGTTTTACTTACAACTCGTTTGCAATATCTGGAGCGTGAATTAAAGAAAAAACAGAAAGCGTTCAGTTGGTCAATGCCCAATGGAAATACCCAATCAAGTGCTGTCACTGATTTTTTGAAAAGCGAAAATGAAGAAATACAAATTACGGGTTATGACGGGATAGCAATGGCAAGAGGCGATGTGGTCAGTGTAGATGCCAAATGGATCCTGCCAGAATTTTATATGGAATCAAAAGCAGAATTCTTGAAACCTGGAATAAATCGGGGGTTTTCTGCCAGTATGGAAGCAAAAGGGCGAGGAAAAAAAGCTTATGTTGAGATAAAAAAGGATAAAAGATATTACAATTTATCCATAAAGCTGAGAGAGTTGCGCAAGCAGGAGTTGGAGAAGTTGAAAAGTATGGTGAAACTTTTAGAAACACAACAGTAAGGCCGCTAAAATAGTTGCTCCAGCGTACATT